>CBDAUT010000014.1:0-3954429 GCA_965200515.1 Granulicella sp.
AGCTGCAACATAGTGACCGCGACATTGCCCTGCTCCACCGGCTGCCGCAGGGCTTCGCCTGTGCGAATACCTGCGATGAAGTTCGCAAAATGTGCATCCGTCATGCGATCCGCACCGACCAGGTCTGTGGACGAAGTCTGCTGCTTGTTGGCGCGAAACGATGTCACCATCTTGTCTTTAATGTCGAACACATCGTAGCCGTCGCGATCGATGATCACGCTGCCAGTAGTACCGTGCACGCAGATGCCGCGCTCTCGCCCGAACGTGGTTTTGCCACTGCAGCAATCACCCTTCCACGTAATGAGTTGGTCGGGGTAGATAAAGCTGGTGTCGAGTGTGTCGTAGAACTCCCAGTCGTCGTGCGCCGCGTAGCGCCCGCCAGCCGCTGTGATCTTTGCAGGAAAGCCCGCGTTCAAGGCCCAGCGAGCGATGTCTACCTCATGCGTTCCATTGTTCAGCGTTTCGCCCGTGCCCCAGTTGGTGAACCAATGCCAGTTGTACGGATGGATGTTGTCCTTGTATTCACGGCGGGGCACCGGGCCCTGCCAGAGCTCCCAGTCGAGCGTCGCGGGAACCGGCACTGCCTTGCCTACTCCAATCGGTTTGCGGCGGTTGGTGTACCAGGTCTCAGCCCAGTAAGCGCGTCCGATCAGACCGTCGTGGATCTTCTCTACGATCTCAATCGTGTGCGGCGAGGAGCGCTGTTGCGAACCCATCTGGCAGAGCTTGCCGTACTTCCGTTGCGCTTGCACGAGCAGCTTGCCTTCGCGCGGATTGTGCGAACACGGCTTTTCCACATACACATGCTTGCCTGCCTCCAAAGCAAGAATCGCCATTGGAGCATGCCAATGGTCCGGCGTTGCGATCGTGACAGCATCCACATCTTTCGACGCGAGTACCTTGCGGAAGTCCTGCTGCGTTTCCGGCTTGCGCTGCGTGTCCTTCTCGGTCGCCGCTGCAAACTTCGCGAAGATCATTGTGTCAACGTCACAAACCTGCGTAATGGAAGCTTTCGCGCGATTGGCCTTCAATGAGGAAAGATGCGCATAGGCTCTGCCGTTCAAGCCAATCACTGCAAAGTTCACGCGCTCATTCGCGCCCACAATCTGTGCATAACTCTTTGCAGAAAGGCGCGAGCAAAGTGCCGCACCCGTTACTGCAGTTGCCTTGCGCAAGAAATCTCTTCTCGAAGCAGCCATCGGTTTCCTCTGCGCGCAATGATAGCTGTTGCTGCGTCTCCTCGGCTCCTTGCAGCAATCTGCAAACAAATCAGCGGAGGCTTTCGCCTCCGCCGCAGTGCTGCTCTTTGCTGTTAGTGAGTGCGCGTGCCGGGCGTGGTGTCAGGTTTGCCGGCATCAGGCGCGGGAACGACTGCGTTCGGATAAATACCGGGGATCGGAGCGTTCAGCTTCTGCTCGTCTTCCGGGTGCGGGAACGGCTTGCGAGGCATCATCTCTTCGCGCTGGCTGGTGTTCCAGAGGAAGATCGCTTCGACGATGGCGCCTTGCTCAAGGTCCTCGCGATGCAGGCGATCGACGGTGTCCATGTCAGAGTGATGCGTACGCGTCTCGTAGTCCATCGGGTCCTGAATGAACTGGAAGCCTGGCAGGCCAACTGCGTCGAAGCCGAGGTGATCCGTGCCGCCGGTGTTGCGGTTCGTGATGGTCGTCACGCCAAGGTCCTTGAGCGGTGCAATCCACTGCGCAAAGATCGGGCCAATGGCGAAGTTGCCCTGCGTGTAGATGCCGCGGACCTTACCGGTGCCGTTGTCCAGGTTGTAGTAGGCGTCCAGCTTTTCCCACTCCTTCGTGGTTGTAAGCGGGCCACGCTGGCGGCTCATGAACGCGGGCATGCCGCTCGTGTCGGCGTGAGCAGGCTTCGCAAAGTCGCCAAAGTGCTGCTTCACATAGCCCAGCGAACCGAACAGGCCCTGTTCCTCGCCGGACCAGAGCGCAATGCGGATAGTGCGCTTCGGCTGTACATTAAGCGCCTTCAGAATGCGTACAGCTTCCATCGCCATCACAGAGCCCGCACCGTTGTCGGTTGCACCCGTGCCGGATATCCAGCTATCCAGATGACCACCCACCATGACCACTTCATCTTTCAGCTTCGGATCGGTGCCGGGAATTTCAGCGACAGTGTCAAAACCGTGCTCGTGGTCGCCGGTGAACTTGGTGTCGATGTTTACTTCGATCTTCACAGGAACGTGTGCCTGCACCATGCGCGCGAGCCGGTTGTAATGCTCGATCATCATGACGGCGTTCGGCACGGGAACCTTGTTCTCAGCCTTCTGCGCGTCGCGGGCAAGGTTTGCGCCGTTGTCGTCGAAGATGATGCCAGTACCGCCGCCATCACCACCATCGCGTGACGGTGTAATGATCGCGAGCACGCCTTCCGAGGCCATCATGGCCAGCGCATCTTTGCGCAGCTTGGCAAGCTTCAGGCTGGCCGCGATGCGCTGTTCGATGGTGAGCTGCGGGCCGGCATTGGGACGCGGACGGTTTTCAGTCGGGCCTTCCATCTCCTTCAACTCGGCTTCTGTGTAGCGATGGAACAGAGGCTCAGTGATGTCCGGCGTTGGACGCATTGCGCCAAGCAGGACAATTTTTCCAGCGAGCTTGCCCTTCAGCTTGTCCAGATCGCTCTGGTCGTTCAGCGTGACATACATCAAGTCCCCGGTGACGGGCCCGCTCGTTGCAGGCGACCACGGTGCAGCCTGCAGCCACAGCGGTTCCGGGTCGGGCGAAACCATGCGCGCCCAAGTGTTGATCTGCTGCCAGCCCATGCCGAACTCTCCCCAATCTTCAAGGTGCGCGTTCTGCAGACCGATCGCGGAGAGCGTGTCGCGTGTCCATGCATTTGCCTTTGCCATGTTGGGCGATCCCGTAAGCCGCGGGCCGATGCCGTCCATCAACGACTCACTGAACTGCATTACCTTGCCGTGCGACAAGCCTTCGTTTCGGATGCGCGCGTACATCGTGTAATCGATGTTTTCAGTTGCAGGCTGCGGTCCGTAGTAGCTCGGCACCTTCTTCGGGTTCTCACCTTCGGCGGCGGCTTTCTTCTTGTCTGCCGCGTGAGCACCTGCGGCCAGCATTGCGGAAACAGCAAACGCCGCAGAAACGCGGCGCACGAACAAACGGGCAGGCAATGTCATCGACAAAGGCTCCTCAGGGACTATTCTTCTGGTCGGGAACGACTGTTCACAGCATACGAGAAACAAGTGACGGTGAGGAGAACGCTTTCCTGGCGATAGATCCGGTCGCCGTTCATCTTCTCCGTAGAGCGTAGTATCGCTAGTTAGCGGAGGTACGACTGTGGCGAATCACTCAATTCTTCTTGAACTCGACGCGGAAACGAACGACCGGGTACAGCGTCTGGCCTCAGCTCAACAGAAAGCACCGCATGTTGTTCTACGTGATGCACTCACGCAATACGTTGAGCGCGCGGAGAAACGCGAGCAGCTTCAGCGGGAGATAGGTGCTGCCTGGACGCATTATCAATCGACAGGTTTACACCTGACCGACGATGAGGCAGATGAGTGGCTGAGTAAGCTCGAGGCGGGGGAAATTATCGCGCCACCTTCATGCCACGCTTAGTTTGGTCCGAAGCTGCACTAAGAGACGTCGCTCGGCTTCATGCATTCCTCGCACCGAAGCATCCAGATATCGCCAGACGAGCTGTGAAGGCAATTCGCAGCGGAGTAAAGGAATTAGGCAGACATCCCCAAATCGGGCGTGCGATGGAGGGCATGCTGCCGGGTTTTCGTGAAGTGATCGTGGAGTTTGGGCAGTCTGCCTATTTGGTGCTCTACCGGTACGACGGTCAAGAGGTCGTCTTACTTGGCGTTCGCCACGGGCGGGAAGCTGGCTATCAGTGACATCGTCATCTCGGCTTGCAGCGCCAACACCAAAGCCTCTTCCTGATCGCAACATAGACAAGCCTGCGCTTAGCTACGCGCCTGTTTCCGCTTCAACTGTCTCGCGTACTGCACACCGAGGAAACCGAGCGCCAACACGAGCACCAATACTCCCGCAGGAAAGCCGATGCGCTTGTACGCGATGGCATAGTCGACGTGCTGATGCGATGCCGTGGCGTAAACCAGCAGCGAGATGATGGACACGAACGTCACCAGGAAGAACGTGGCGAAGCCGGCGGCAGTACCCATCAGCAGGGACTGGAACCAGCCAAGGTCGCCCAGCGGAATGCCAAGGAGAACGCCGTCTCGGCGGGCACGGGCAACATCGGTCAAGGGAATCAAAGGTTCCATCTCAGCTAGAATATAGGGATGGCCGAAAGTCTGCAGACCGGACAGTTAGTGCGCGCGGCGCAGGTTGCGCACGAGGCCGAAGTACGGCAGTCCGCAAACGGTGTGCGCTTTGCTACGTACGGTGAAACCGGTGTACCTGGCCCGGACCTCGATCGCATGCTGGAAGCCGTTCCCTCGAAAATCGTTGAGGCACTTGAGGGCAACACGTACTACTTTGTCCCGCTCGCGTTGCGGGAGTCCGCTGAAAGCGAACAGAACAAGTCTGCTGAACCTGCAATGGTGGCCGGGGCCTATACGGATGAGTTTGGCGATGCAGCCATCTGCCATCGCAACGTGGATCTCGAAAGCGGCACTCGTGGCGTGTTTATCTCAACGCGTCTGATGAGTGATCGCTTCGCTTTGAGCTTCGAATTCTTCATCAACGTGGCCCACGCATTTGTGGATCGCGTTGGTGTTCCGGATGCGTTTGCGGAGCTGGCATGGAAGCAGGCTTTGGATAACGTGCGCGGCGAAACGAGCATGGATGCGTGGGAATCGCGCAATCTCGCATTCGGCCGGCCAGCGGATGCTGGACAACCAGAAGCGCTGCAGCCCTTGCGTCGCAATCGCTCCTTCACGGTCGCCGCCCGGCCGTTTTCTACGGGAGCTATCGCTGCAAGCGCTGCGGCACCACTCATCGACGAAAAAGAACGCAAGGAATACCTGGAGTCCGCATTCTCGGATGCGGTCGCGATTTATCTGCTCTCACTCGCGCTCGATTTTGAATACGGTGAATTACGCGAACGCGAGTATCCGCTGTTGGCTCCGGGAGCGCTCGCCGCAAGGCTGAAATTGGTGGCGGAATTATTTCCGGCTAACGTAGGCTATGAGTTTGCGGTCCGCTATCGCAGGCGTGCTTAGGCAGTAGCGTTCGTAGAAGGGAAGCTTGCCGGCTCTACCCACACTTCGGGGCGAAGTTCTGGAGACGGGTATAGAAGCCGTTCCTTTGACTGCCACCAGCCAGCCTTGTTCCATTCTTTGTCGGCTGGCTCTCTGCCATGTGCAAGATCATGCAACACAGACGCAAGCCGAGTCGGTGCGGGATGGCCTGACTGATTACGCCCATTGAATACGCCGGGCTCATAGTTTCCGTACTGGTGCGTACACAGATTGCACCAGTTGTGCGAACCAAGCAGCGCCCAGGCCGTTACCGCAACAACGCTGGCACCAGCCGCACGTGCCTGCTGGCTTCCGCGCCACATCTCGGAAAACCATCGAACCTGATTCTCCGGTACATCGCCAAGATGGCACTCGGTGATTGCGACCGGAATTCTATAGCGTTCCCACGCTTCAGTGAGAATAGCGGCAGCACCTGCGATCCCATCGGGACAAACGCGCAGGGCTTCCATATCAACCAGCGGCTGATCTCCAGTATCCCCACCCGCAAGATGGTTCGGATAGCACTCCAACCGATCATCCAGGAAACGATCGCTTGTGAGGTAATAGTTCAGCCCCAGCACATTTGGTGGACAGGGGTTCTCTTCAAACCAGTTCAATTCCTCCATGGAGATTCCATTCAGAGAGAGGTAATCGAAGAGCGGGTGGTCAGCAGTCACACGACCGCACAGCAGGTCAGTTCCTAACCAGCGGCGGTGTTCGCGGAACTCAGCGACCCGCTCGAGCGCCAATCTTCCAGCTGTCCGTCCGCCGTCTTCGGTAGTAACAAGCTGTGCCTCCGGCTGAACCGTTCGCACAGCCTGCATGCAAAGAGAGGTGGCTTTGATCTGTTGCACCAGCGCGCGGGCGAAGCTTCGTGTGTCTCTACGGTGCGGATACCAGTGGGTGTACAGACAGCAGAACCGTGCCGTCGTGTTCGGCTCGTTCACTGGCGTGTAGGCAGTGACCCACGGATACCGCCGCGCTACCTGCAAAGCATACTCAGCGAGATGCTCTGGAAAACCTTGATCCAGAAGGCTCGTCCACTTTGGTCCGCTGCCATGATGCACCAGACCGACAATGGGATCGATGCCATGCGATTGCAGAGCAGCCATTGTGCGATCGAAGTAGTGCCAGGGATCCTGTCCGGCGGCTTGCCGTTCCGCGAAGCGTTCCCAATGCAAACAGGTGCGGAGGGTTGTCACGCCAAGATCTGCGATGCAGGCAATGTCTCGTTCTATGTTCTCGAGGTGGCCTGCAAGGTGCAGTTGGTCGAAATAGGTTTCGCCCACACGATTGATCGTGCACTCTATACCGCCCCACATTGCGAGGGGCGTTTGTGGCTTGTGCATCCAGCTCTCCAGCGCTCGGTACGAGCGCACCCGAGGCATGCTGCACATGAACGTACAAATGTGCTCCGTATGTACAGGTAGATGCGAGGGGTTCGCAGCGCGTTGGAACGCGCGGCTACTTCACTGAGGTCATGGCCGCACGGAACAGCGTCTCGAA
Organism: Granulicella sp.; assembly: GCA_965200515.1. Classification (GTDB taxonomy): domain Bacteria; phylum Acidobacteriota; class Terriglobia; order Terriglobales; family Acidobacteriaceae; genus Granulicella. Next base: position 6,695 of record CBDAUT010000014.1, read on the forward strand.
ATCCTGCGCTGCTGCTTCGTCCTTCGCCGCAGACTCGACGGCCTTCTGCGCCGCAGGTCGCGGGTAGCCAAGATTTACCAGCGCGCTGAGCACGTCATCGGCAACAGCGCCGAGTGATTGCGCTGCAACAGCCGGAGCAGCCGTTCCCTGGAGATCATCGAGCTTGTCCTTCAACTCGAGCACCACGCGCTCGGCAGTCTTTTTGCCAATGCCCGGAATCTTCGTCAGCGTGGCATGATCGCCACCGCGTATTGCCCCGACCAGGCGCTCAGCGGAGATACCGCTCAGTACGGTGATGGCGAGCTTCGGGCCGATGCCTGAGATAGTAAGCAGCTTTTCAAACAGCCGCTTTTCGGTGACTTCCGCAAAGCCAAACAGTGCCAGCGCGTCTTCACGCACATGCGTGTGCACATGCAGAGCGGCGGTCGTACCTTCATTCCCCAGCTCAGTGAATGTGGCGACAGAGATTGCCAACTCATAACCAACGCCGGCACACTCCACAACAACGGAGTTCGGTGATTTGGCTAGAATTTGTCCGCGGAGGTGGGCGATCACAACTCGCTGACCTCAGCTTTCACCACGAGCTCCCCGGGTACTAATCTGGCGACGGCTGTTCCCTCGCGTGAGATTAGGATTTCCTCACCCGTAAAGGCGGCGTCGCAAAGCTCTTCCAAACGCAACGATGCTTCCTCGATGCTCACAATCATTTCGCGATTCTAATCTTCGGGCTCACAACCGGTGGTGTACGGCGTACTCCGACGCGATGACGTCTTTCAATCTCTCCGTCAGCGCTTCCGCGTCCTTCGTGGTCATGCCTGCCGTAGAGATCAGCTCGCCAGCAACTAGCTTCAGCTTTCGCGGCCAAAGCACAATGTGGTGAATGGGCAGCAGCTCATAAGTGCCAACAATCGTCAGCGGCACGATGGGTACCTGCGCCTTAATGGCGATCCAGGCGGCGCCAGCAGCCATCGGCTGTAACTCTCCCTTGGCGGCGCGACCACCTTCCGGAAAGATCACCAGCGGCATACCCGCCTGTAGCGTTTTCACGCCCTTGCCAAGACTTGTAACACCAGCGCGGGCGGAACTCTGATCAATGGGCACCTGACCGGAGCGATTGAGATACCAGCCGATGAATGGAATCTTCCAAAGCGGCGCCTTGGCAAGAATACGGAACTGAAAAGGAAGGCTGCCGAAGAGCACGGGCGTGTCGTAGTAGCTGAGGTGATTGCTGGCGAACACTGCAGGCTGACTCAGACGAAGGTTTTCTCCTCCGACGACCTCCACTGGTGAAGCTGCAATCAGCACGAGTGTCTGTGCCCAAACCCTCGCAATCGCGTGCTGTTGACTGCCACTCTTATCCCATAAACCCACAAGCAAAGAGATCGACCCAAAGAACGCTGTCGAAAATGCGATGAGCGGAAGCTGGACACAGTAGGTCAGCGCCCTAAAGGCGAAGGGCACAGACGGACGCATCGGTGGCTCAGCCGGAACGTGCTCTTCCGGCTCCAGGATCTCAGTCGCTGAGGGCATGACCTTATGCTACTGCCCTTCAGCAAGCATCAATGCACGAAGCTCCCCAACGAGGAAGACAGATCCTGTCGCGACGATGATGCCGTCGGGCGGCGTTATGGCTTCGGCTTGCGCGAGCGCTCCAGGCAGATGCGGCGCGGCGTGGGCCGGCACGCTCAAGTGGTGCGCGGCTGCAAGCAGTTGTTCGACGCTGGCTGCGCGCGGGTTGCCAATCGGCGCGAGTACAACATGGTCTTTTGCACGGAGCGAGTCGCCAGAAGAAGAGTCGAAGAGTGGCAGCAGAATTTGCGCCATCTCGTCGATCTGCTTGTCTGCAAGGCAGGAGAAGATCAGTGTTCTCGGCTTGTCTTCTGGCAATTGCGAAATCGCAGAGCGCAGCGTCCAGGCCCCGGCCGGATTATGTGCCACGTCGAGCAGCAACGGAGCGTGGCTGCGGTGCGAGGGTATCCACTCCAGCCTGCCCGGCCACACTGTTCCACGAACACCACGCTCAATCGCATCATCGCTTATGGCAAAGCCGTGGTTGGTGCGCAGTTCCACCGCAGTCGCCACGGCCAGCGCAAGATTGCGCTGTTGATGGTGTCCGGCGAGAGGTGAGCTGAGGTGAACGACGTCGACATCGATCACCACGTCAAATTCGTTGCGCGGCAGCGGCGACTCGCCCGCTAGACCCGCCTGGCCGGAGAAACCCCGGGGCGGGAGAAAACGTGAGGCGTCTACACCGCGCACGTTCTTCGCCAGGGCAATGTCGCCGATGGCGCTGTTCGCTTCCGGATGCTGCGACAGCGTGACGAGGACGCCGTTCTCCCGCAAGATGCCGGCCTTCTCAGTGGCAATCTCGCGCAGCGTGTTGCCTAGGTAGTCCATGTGGTCGAAGCCGATGTCTGTGATGACGGAGACGATTGGCTCGACGGAGTTTGTTGCATCCAAGCGTCCCCCGAGACCTACTTCCAACACCGCTAACTGCACGTCGCGCTCGGCAAAGTAAGTAAAGGCGACGGCGGTCAGCAGTTCAAAGAAACTAGGGTAGTGTGGCAGGCTGCCATTCCCAACGAGCTTTTCGGCCGCGCGGTCCACTCGTGTGAAGGCGCTTGCAAACTCCGCATCAGAGATTTCGGTCAGCGAGCCCTCGCTGGAGACCTGGACACGCTCGTTGATCCGCAGCAGATGAGGCGAAGTGTAGAAGCCAGTGCGCAATCCTGCCGCATGAGCGATGCTGGCGAGCGTGGCAGCGGTGGAGCCTTTCCCGTTGGTGCCTGCGATAAGGACAGAAGCAAACTTCTGCTGCGGGTTACCGAGCTCTGCAAGCAGGGCTCGGATGTGGTCGAGTGTGAACTTACGCGGCTCGTCGCCGCTAGCGGACCTTCCAGTCCGTAGTTCTGGTCCAAGACTTGCCAGTTTTTTTGATACTTCCGAAAAATCCACAGGTATGCCTCAAAAGTGTCACCCCTTATACAAAGAACTGACAGAAACGTTAGTAACCAGCGAGTAATATGACCTCAGTTCTTCAGAAGCTTTGAACTGAAAGTTGGTCCTTCGACCCATGTATGACTTCGGTATCTGCCTCGCCTTCTGCTCGATCCTTCTCGTCCCTTGCATTCTTGCTCATTGGTCACCAAAAGAGCAGGAACCAGAAGCCTAACTAAATCGTAACCCGTTGATTCTGCACGTCGCCATGCGACGAAGCATATCTATGCGCCCACTACCGCCTGACATAGCCTTGCTGCTTTGCCTCTCAGTGAGAGGCCATCAGTGCGGCTGGTCATGTAGCGCGCTGTGAGTTCCTGGCTGCCCAGATCCTCTGCTACGAGTAACCCAAAGGTAACCACCTCCGCCCGGAGAGACTCGGGCGTGAAGAAGAGTTGGAAGGGTTCGCCGGCCAAGGCCACGCGCTCGCTTAGGGAATCGTGCATGAGCTGTTCCACGTGTGAGAGCACCTCGCGGGGTTGCGAATAGTCGAAAACGACGCGGCTTCCCGCAGTGAGGTGGCCGAGATATTGAGTTGTCGCACGGAAGGCTGCGGGTGTGAGGTATGGCACCACTCCAAGCCATGCCGTGACCGTAGGCTTCAGTGGATCGAATCCTGCAACGGCCAGTTCTTCGGCTAAAGATTGCTTCTCAAAGTCGACGGCAACAAACTGCATGGTTGCTGGTGGCAAGATGTTCGCTGCAAGAAGCTGTTCCCGCTTCCAGGCCTGCGTTGCAGGGTGATCGACTTCGAAAACTCGAACTCCTGCATGGGGATTGCGGTAGGCAAAGGTATCCAGCCCGGCACCAAGGATCAGGTACTGCTCCGCTCCGCCTTCTTGAACGGCCTGGGCTAGAACATCTTCCGCATAACGAGCACGCGTCACCATCCAGGCACGAAGAGCGGCGGAGTATGGACGGCGCTCGCTGTCTGGCGTGCGGCTTAGCTCTTCCGCATGAGTAGGTCCGAGAATACGAACCGCAAAGGGGTCTTCGAAGATAAGCGGCCTGGCATCATGCATCTGATGTGCCGCACGTCGAAGCGCAACACGGAGCGCCGTGCGCGAGGGTCTCGCTTCATGCATGGTGCAGGTGTCCTAGCTGTTTATTGAAGGCGAACCTTTGCCGAGCATCCACGCGAATGCGTTGGCCAGGTAGCTCTTCAATTCCTTGCGTGGGACGATCGCATCGAGGAAGCCGTGCTCCAGCAGAAACTCGGAGCGCTGAAAACCTTCCGGAAGCTTCTGGCGAATGGTCTGTTCGATGACGCGGGGACCTGCGAAGCCGATCAGCGCGCCGGGCTCGGCGATGTTCAGATCACCCAACATGGCGAAGCTGGCCGTCACTCCACCGGTTGTCGGATCTGTCATGAGTGAAATGTACGGAACCTTTGCGTCATCCATCTTCGCAAGCCCAGCTGAGACCTTCGCAAGCTGCATCAGGCTGGCGATGCCTTCCATCATGCGCGCGCCGCCGGATGCGGACACGATGACCAGAGGGGTCTTCGATTCCAGAGCACGATCAACCGCACGGGCAATCGTTTCACCCACGACCGCACCCATCGAACCACCGATGAAGGCATACTCCATTGCGCTCACGATCAGCGGCTGACCATGGATAGTGCCGATGGCATTGATGATGGCATCATTCAGACCGGTTTTCTTCTGTGCTTGTGCGAGGCGCTCCTTGTACCGTTTAAGATCAGTGAAAGTCAGCGGATCAGTCGACTTGAGTTCCAGATCGACCAGTTCATAACCTTGATCGAGCAGGAGTTCGATGCGTTTGCGTGCGTCAATTTTGAAGTGGTGCCCACAATTGGAGCAAACCTGCAGATTAGCTTCGAGATCTGCCTTCCAAAGCACTTTGTTGCAGGACGGGCACTTGGTCCAAAGGCCCTCGGTCTTCACCTCGTGGTCGGGAGTCGGAACAATCTCGTGGTCTTCGCGCTTGAACCAACTCATCGGTGCGGGGGTGCCCTCCAGCCAAGGCGGCTTGAGGCCGCCCAATTATTGTATCGAACGCGGCTCACACTGCATGCAGATAGCGAAAGCTGCAGCCAAGATGAACCGGCCTTGCAGCATCTGCACTGCAGGTGGGTAGCCGATGCCAGTGCGCCACTCCCTCGTAAGTCGCCCAGAGGGCACAGGCAGCTAGAATGACGGCAACCATGAACATCAATTTTCGGCGGGCACTTCTCGGCCTTGGGATATATGAAGCACTCTGTTTAATCGCATACTCCACGATTGTTCTTTGCCTCGTTCCGTTCCACGAGCCCTGGACCGATGAAGCACAGGGATGGCTCATATCGAGTAATTCTTCGCTGCACACGATCCTCGGACGAGTTCTTCATTATGAAGTGGCTCCGCCACTCTGGCAGTTCACCCTGTATCCGCTCGTAAAACTGCATCTCGGATTCCGAAGTGCGAGTTGGTTGACCGCCGGCCTTGGCATTCTCGCCGCATTTGTGGTTCTGCGCTATTCTCCGTTTCCTCGTCTGTTGCGCTGCTTACTTCCCTTTACCTTTTTTCTTCAGTACCAGTACGCCTTGATCGCGCGGCCATATGCCTGGTTCCCGCTTTTGCTCTTCATACTTTGCTTGCTATATCGCCGCGGAGAATCACGGTCTCTCCTGTTCGCGCTCACTGCGGGGCTGCTCGCTAATATCAATCTGCACTGCACGGTGTATGCACCCGTTCTCTTCGCTGTGTGCTTCTGGAGCAAGGATGGATCGCAGGGAAAAGAAACATCCCAGACAAACTTCTTTACTCGGGCTCGGCTCCCCATTGTTGGTGCTGCGGTTTTCGGATCAGCTCTGGTTGTGGCGGTGCTCGTCGCTTTCCCAGCGCCCGACCAGTTCATGAGCGGTTCGCTTCAACGATTGAAGACGGTGACCGCTCGCATCGTCCCGCCTGAGCAGACTCCCGCGGGAATGATTGTCGACCCGCCGGAACAAAGTGCAAACAGAACACCCGCGCCGCGATTGAGTCATTCCGTGAAGCGCTTAGCTCAGCATGCGGTCCAAGTTGGCCTTGGCACACTGTCTGCTATCCTCTTTCCCGTTTCTCAATCCAACCTCCTTTCTGCAGCATTTCTCATACTCTGCGGAGCCTGGTTGACCCAACGCAGGCAAGGAATAATGCTGCTTCCGCTGGCAGGCATGGTGCTGGCCTACTTCATACTTCCTGTGGCCGCATACCACACCGGCCTTTTCTTTGTGGCCGTCTTCGGAGCTCTTTGGATGGCGTGGCCGGAGCAACAAACCCTTGAGAGCTCCCGATTATTCCTGGCGTTCGCAACAGTCTGCGCCGTAACCATGCTTGTGCAAATTAGTTGGGCCCTCCGCGCGGACGCGAATGATATCCGCGGAGACTACGACCCCTCCGCGACAACCGCGCGTTACCTCCAGGCGTATTTCCCTAGTAAGACAATCGCTGCGTTCTCCTATGAGACAGAGCCTGTTCAGCTCTACGCACCCATACGGCCAATTGGCTGGCAACGACCGTTCTGGACGTGGAGCGTGGCGAGCGAGCCCAACTCGTACAAAGAGAGCATCCGCTCTATGCATCCCGATCTCGTGCTGACGGGTAGCGCACTAGTCGGAAGCCGCTCGATTGAGCAGCAGATCGGCAAGAAAGTGGAGGGCAGACCGGTGGGCAACGATGCTACCACCTGGTGGGAAACCCGAGGATGGCGTGTTACTCATCGCTTCTGCGGAAAACACTTTGGCTACGGGGGTTACACGGATCAGGCCTGCATCAATATTCTGGAGCCGCCGCGCAAATAAGCACTGGCTAGGAAGCAAAGTGGGACAGCGCTCAACGCCGCCCCTCCTCCGTCGTACCAAGTGTTCTCGCTTCAGATCCGCATCGGCATCAGGATGTAGCGGTAGCGCACATCCTCGTTGCCGTCTTCGGGGCGCATCTGCCCTGCTGATTGCGCGTCTTTGAACTCCAGGCGCACTTCGCCGGTATTACCCGTAGCGCGCAGGAAGTCGATCAGGTAGGAGCTATTGAAGCCGACCACGAGCGGATCGTAGTTGTACGGCGTTTCGATGATGTCTTCCGATTCACCCGAATCAGTCGACTGCGAGCTGAGCTTCAATTCGTTCTGCTCGAGTCGCAGCTTGATCGCACCGGAGCGCTCATCAGCAAACTGCGCTACACGCTGAATCGAGCTCATCAGGTCCTCCGAGCGCACGATGACGAATTTCGTGTTGTCGCGAGGGAGTACCGCTTCGTAGTTCGGGAATTGGCCTGTGAGCTTGCGGCTGGTAAGAACGCGGCCGCCGATCTTGAAGAACAGCGTCTGTTCGTCATCGGCAAACTCGATCGTGTCCGCATCGGATGAACCAAGCAGGCCAGAGAGCTCAGCGAGCGCCTTGCGCGGGATTAGCGTCTTCTTCTCACCGGAGACACCTTCGAGCGTCTCGCCGGTCTTCTCAATGTGCGCTAGGCGATGACCGTCGGTGGCGACCATCGCCATCGATTCAGCCTTGAGCACCAGCAGCGCGCCGTTAAGCGTGTAGCGCGACTCTTCGTTCGAAATGGCAAAGATCGTCTTCGCAATCATGTTGCGCAGACTGGCGGCATTGATCTTGAACGTGCCTGCTGACGGGAACTCCGGCACCTGGGGGAAGTTCGCACGTGCCATGCCCACCATGCGCGTGTTCGAGCGGCCTGCACGGATCTGCACCCAATGGTTATCCATCAGCTTGATGGAGATGTCGCCTTCCGGCAGCAGCTTGATGTAGTCGTACAGCTTGCGCGCCGGGATGGTGCAGGCACCCGCTTTCTTCACCTTCGCCGCGCAACTCGTCTTTAGCGACTGGTCGAGATCCGTTGCAGTGATGGTGAGCTTGCCGTCTTCGGTGGCTTCAAACAAGAAGTTCGAAAGGATCGGAATGGTGGTCTTACGCTCCACCACAGACTGCGCAGAAGTGAGCTCGCGGAGCAACTCCACACGGGAGACAGTGATTTCCAAATTGCCGGTTGGTGCTGCAACGTCAGGCGTGATGGCGGCTGTAGACACGGTGGTGATTCTCCCTTGAGAACGCAAAGCTGTGGGTTGCATTGATTCTAGGGCGAAGAAGGCACTTCGTGCGAGAGCTTTGCGGTGTGCATAACCGAGGCCTTTGTGTGGGTGCTATGTTGCTACGCCTCCGAGCAGAACCGATGCTTCTTACGTTGGCGAGAACTGCTTCTAAGAAAAGCCTTGAAAGAGAGGTAATTACCCGCCGTAGTAGTCGTTGTGCGTGGAAGAGTGGATAAGCAGGGCAAGTGATTGTTGTGCCACGGGTTGCGGAGGTACACGCTTTCCAAAAGTTGGCTGTGGAGGAATGGAAGTTTCGGAGTCTTGGCCAACAATGCCGGTAGCTGTACCGCGTTATCCCGTTTACCCACAGGCAGCTACGTTCCGGTCCCTAGAACGCAGCGTGATTGTGTTGTGAAAGCTCGCGAAACCGCGATTTGTCTGCCGATTCAGTATGCCCCGCTTCCCACAGCCGGAAACTTACTTCGGGGAAAAGTGGATAGAGTGGTGCGCAATGTTGAAGTGTGGAAGCTCTGTCGGAAATAGCGACCGCGATTCGGGAACCTGCGTCGAAGGTCGGAAGAGTAGCGAAGAACTTAGCTCCTGTCAGGTGTCAGAGCATCATAGCCTTGCCTGCTCAGCAGACGCACGGCCTTCTTATCGAACGAAATAAAGGTATCGCCACCCAAGCGCCTGCCTTCGTATGCATGCACTCCATCCGAAAAGTCGCCGCCAAGGATCATCAAGCGAAGCCCCGCCTCAACAGCTGCGCGATTGGTGTGAACCGTTGGGATATCAAGGAGTGCCTCGATTGCCAGTTGCGTCTCAGTGTTGGAAAAACTGTACCTACTCTGGATCACCCACACGAACTCGCACATCACGCTGAGTGAAACTGCCAGAAGCGAGGCCTCTCGCAAAATGTGGTCAGAGATTCCCGCCTGCTTAGGATCGTCTTGAACAGCCGAACGGACAAGGATGTTCGTATCAACCGCAATCCTCACAGTTCGCCTGCCCAGCCTTTTCGAATCGTTTCATTGATCTCTTCAATCGTTGCGACGACCTTCGTCTTTCCCGCAAGAATGCCGATGAAATTCTCCACTGAACCTTCAGAGTGAGCTTTTCTGACAGTCAGTTTATTTCCGGCCAGTAGTTCGACTTCAATCTTTTCGCCAGGTTGAATACCGAGGTGCTTCAGAATGTCCTTACGGAAGGTGACTTGTCCGCGTTCGGTCACGGTTAGCGTTGCCATGCTCGCTGATTCTCCTGAAAACAAAGGTAATGGATTGCTGCATTATGTGTATGCTGGACTTTAGTACCGCCAGCTCGTCGTGTCCGCTCCCTTCGGCGCGGTTTTCTGCATCCGGTCGAGCATCATTGGCACGTACATCTGCTCGTAGTGCAGGCGCGAGTAGGCGTTGGAAAGGTTCGGATCGCCGTTCCAGCAGTGCTCCGCGCGTGGCCCGTACTTCACTTCCGCATGTGCCGGCGGGTTGGCTTTGTCCAGGAAGTCCTGCATCAGGTAGACCGCATCGTTCAGCATGTAGGTGTCTTCTGAGCCGACATAAAGGTGCAGTTTGCCCTCGAGTTTCGGCTGAAGCTTTGCCCAGTCGCGCTGCAGGATTGCGTTCAGGTCAAAGTGCTCGCGCCAGTACGCGGCGACATTGCCGTCGACATCGCCCGTCTGCTTGTTGAAGATGGGTGCTGGATAGCCGTCTTTGCCCATTGGCCCGTAGACCGCTTGCCAGATGTCGTACTGCTCGCCGGAGCGGCCGTGATCACCGAGCGCCGCTTCGTACTGGTTCACGCCGCGTTGTGTGATGGTGGTGTGGCCCAGGTAGTCACGCATGGAGGGCTGTTCGATTGTCTTGTTCGCGCCGCTTAGGTAGTACGCGTTCTTTTGGCCGTACAAATCGATGTTGGTATAAGCGTGGAAGTCCACTGGATCAGGGCATGCAGTGAAGGTGCCGTTGTAGTGCTCGGGGTAGAAAATCTGCGTCGCCAGCGACTCCCATCCGCCAGTGGAGCCGCCGGTGAGGAAGTGCGCCCATCCATCCGGGATCGCGCGGAACTGCTTCATCACTGCTGGCATCAGCTCGGTTTCGATTGCCTCACCGTAGGGGCCCAGGTTCGCGGAGTCCACCGCATAGGAATCGTCGTAGTAAGGGTTGGCATGCTGCAGCTTCACTACGAGGAAGCGCGGGTAATCCTTCCCAGTCCACTTTGTGTAGAAGTCGTGCGCCTCCTGCTGCTGAATCCTGTTGTAGCCAGCGAGGTGGAAGCGGTCGGAGTAGTCCGGCTTCAGGTTGGGGTTGGGTGCTTCCGGGCGGAACTCGGCAAAGCCATCGTTGAAGTGGTCGTGAAACAGGAGCAGCGGAAAGCGCGCGTTGGGATGTTCGTCGAAGTCTTTTGGCACCAGCACCGTCGCGGAGAGATACACAGGTCGACCCCAGAACTTTGTCAGCAACGGACTTTGCATACGCATACGCCGGATGTACTTCGTGTCTGCCTCGGGAGTGATGGGCGGGATCACCTTATCGAGCTTCACCAGGACCGGCTTTGCAGGCTTGCCACCGGCACCAAGCGTGATGGTGAACGGTGTGCTGTACAGGTTGCCGGGTGCAAGGTTCCAGTGCTGCCCTTCGCCGCGATCAGGCGCGAGCTTAATCGCAGGACCGACAGCGCGGTGGAATGTTTCGTACAGGTTGAGCACGGCCTGCACGGTGTACGTTCCCGCAGGCACCTGGCTCATCTGCTTATACGGGTAGCCCGCAGCGGCATCGTCCACCGTGATGCTGGAGCCGGGCTTGGCGTCGTCGAGCGTCATCCCGAAGATCATCTGCGATGACGGTGTGTCGTTGATCTGCATGCGCGGCTCCTCGGATGCGTCATTCGAGAGCAGCAGGAGCAGGCGTCCGTCGATTGGCCCCGGTGCTGCGGCCAGCGCACCGCCAGAAGCCAGCGGGCGTGCGGAAGAGGGAATCTCCACGCGGATAGTCTGGGCAGAAGCGAGAGACAGAGTGCTGATCAGAGCGGCCAAGAGGAAAAGACGTTGTCGCATGCGCCGAGTATATGACTTAGTCGCTAAACTCACTCGACAGAGTTCTCAGGCAGGAACGCTCACCAGATTGGCACCGGAAAGAATCGCTTCGCCGCTCCAGCGGTATGCGCTCAAACGGCCATTCTTTGCCACGCACGTGTCCACACAAAAAAAGTTAGGAGCCAAATAGCCAGACTCGCCCTTGAGGCAGTAGTGACCAAATAGCGTTGGTGGCGACCTGTCAACCGCGAGCATCGCATACCCAGGCAGTGGCTGTTCTGGAAGCTGGTCAGCCTCCGCAGAAGGGAGCAACGCCGACGCACGATAGGTGTCCGCATTCCCATCCCACCATTTGCGCCGGAAATGATTTCTCCGAATGCCGTATCTATCCGTCAAGAAAAGACCATCGGGCATCTCAATCTCCTGCCCTTTGAGCACCCGTTCCACTGCAGCACCGAACGTAGACGCCGTGTCGCTTGCTTCGGGAACCAGGCTCGAAGGAAGCGTGCCTGCATCCCCAAGTCTTTCCTTCAGAAGCTGAATAGCATTCGCATCCCAGCAGGCATGCACCACACGCAGACCTCCTGTCTCAAACCAAAGAGGCAGCGTGAGAAACCATTCGACTGCCTCTCGGTGAAAATCGGGGTAAGCTTCAAACTCAACGAGAAAAGCTTCATGCTGCTTGCGATTACCCTCACCCCACTGCGCTGAGTGGCGGGAGCGAAGGTAGTCGCCCGGGTGATGCGGATCCTCCGTCCACCAGCAAATGGCGTTGAACTCATGGTTTCCCATCAAAGCGACCGCCGATCCGGCATCCACCATGCTTCGCACGAGGCGCAGGCTACGCATCTGTTCCGGCCCGGAATCGATCAGGTCCCCGACGAATATGACGTGGCGCTCCGGATGTTTCCATGCGCCACCCTGCACTCGATATCCCATGCTCTTCAGCAGGGCTTCCAGAGTGGAAGCGTGGCCATGAACGTCACCGATGATGTCGATCTGATCCGTCATGCTGCGTTCCGCAACCGCAGCCGGGTCTCGATCCAATCGTCAAAAGAAACTTCGCCGTAGATGAGGTCAGCTTCTTCCGAGGAGGTGTTTGCGAAAGAAATCTCGTGCCGCATGCCACCGCCCCAGATACGGCTGTCGCTCTCCGCAAAGAGCATCGGATCACCACTAGTGGTGCGCCGCAGCACTATCCAAAAACATCCGGCCATGCCGGGGATCACAATTGCCTGCCGTTGCTCCTTTCCACTAACCAGATCGCTTAAATCGGGGTAAGTAAAGCGGACGCTTGATCCAAATTCACGCGCGCGTGACCACATCAGGCCGAAGAGCTGAGCTTCAAGGCAGGCTACTTTCCGTGCTTCCTCTTCGCCCTGTGGGCGCTCTGGGTATTCGATTTTACCCATACCGAACACGTGCAGCGCATCCTCTCTGCGACGCAGATATTCCTCCAGCACAGTCAGCCCATGCACCGCTTCAATCACGATGCGAGCCGTGTCGGCTGTCACAATCTCCTGGTAATTCTTCAGTCGTGTGACTGGGAACTGTACCGCGACTCCAAGCGTTCCTACATCAGTGATCGATACTCCCTCGCTTCCATCGCCGCTGTTGTGCAGCCCCTCCAAGACTTCCTTCGCCGCCTTTGGGTAGATGACCTGTACCGCGCCCGCGAGTGGCTTGTGAAAGCACTTCACAGAAGTTCCAAACGCGGAATGAAAGAATCGGAACCAAGAATCCTGCGTAAATGATTTCCCTCTAACTTCGGCTGTCCACAAGCTGTTCTGCAGAAGTTGCGTGGCTAACTCGGAGTATTGATGCCGTAGCTCTGTCATGCTTGTGTTTTCGATCTGAATGCCTGATGCGGCTTGCTTTGCAGCGGAGTCTCTCAACATATTCGCCTTGAAGCTACTTCGAGCATCAGTTGCTTCTCGTTCGAAGAATACAGCGATGTCTTCAATGTCGACCCGTGCATCGAACTCCTGTCCTTTGTTCGCGAATTGCCTGGGCGCTACAAGACAGGTCCAGTACTTCTGCCATCTGCCCGATTGCACGCCTTCGTCGCCGCGCTGCTTGTAACGGAGTGCCTGATCCTTCTGGAATATTGCCGCGATCTTATCCTCAATGAGAAGTGCAGTTTTCTCACCGGCAACATTGTCGTAGATGACCAGCACGTCACTCTCGCCTGCCAGAGATGTCACGGAGCGGAAGCATTCGGGGAGAAGGTTCGCAGCAGGTGCGCTGAACGGGTGAGAGCCCTCGTTCTTCCAGGCGAGCTCGATGAAGAATGGTAGGAAGGACGAGTTGCTTGCAAACTCCTCTTCGAGCAGGAAATCGATATGCCGCTCTTCTAAAGGAGACCTGAAACTTAGTTGCGTGCTGTCGGAAGTCATACCAGCAACATACGCGGGGTCAGCACTCAGGTCATCTGAGGCTTAGGCTTGCGACTGCATGTCATCCAGTTCCGTCCATACTTCAACGAGATCGATGCGAATAGATGTACCTTCGACGGTCAGCGCATCAGAGATGTGTTGCTGCGAACCGTCGGGTTGAGCTATCCATGCGTCCCGCGTGAATGGGTTGAGTATCCAGACGCTCTCTACGCCCATGTTGTGGAAGTCACGCACACGTTCCAGCACCCGCTGCATTCGGTCCTCTGGTGACAGTACTTCAATGCAGATGAGCGGTGGTGTGTTGACGATGCGGTGCACCTTGTCTTCTGCCCGCATCACGCAGACATCCGGAATACGGTAGCGATCCAAACGCACCTGAACTCGGGTTTCGGGCGCCGCAATGATTTTCCAGTTCTTCCGATTTTCATGGAAGATGCCGAATAGCAAACCTTGTAGTAACCCATGCTGCCACTCACCCATATTTCTCTCCAGCAACTCGCCATCGACGTAGTCATAGTCGACTTCGTAGCTGCTCGACAGATACTCGTTAACGGGGATGAGGGCTGCGGTCGCCATGCTGCCAGTATGCGCCATCGCACTTCCAGCGCCAACAGAAAAGCCGCCCTGCGGCGGCTTCTTCTTTCTTGCTATCTACCATCTACTGTCTAGCTCTAGCCCAGCGTTTCCATCAGCTTGGTCACCGTGCGGTTCAGGTCCTTGTCGTGGCGGCGCTGCTCGTCGATCTTGGCAATGGAGTGCATCACTGTGGTGTGGTGCTTGCCGCCGAATTGTCGGCCGATTTCCGGTAGCGAGGCTTCGGTCATTTGCTTTGCGAGATACATTGCAATCTGCCGAGGCACCACGATCTGGCGTGAGTTGTTCTTCTGCTTCAGCTCGGCCACGCGCATGCCGAAGGATTCGGCGACAGTGCGCTGAATCGCTTCGATGGTGATCTTGCGCACCTGCGTGTCGATGAACTGCTTCAGACATTGCTGCGCCGTAGGCAGCGTGATCTCCACGCCGTGCAGTGAGCACCACGCGATCAAGCGAACAAGGGCGCCCTCGAGTTCGCGCACATTGGTGCGTACGTTGCCTGCGATGAACAGCGACACATCCATGGGAAGAACAGTGTGTTCGAGCTCTGCCTTGCGCTGCAGAATGGCAACCTTGGTTTCGAGGTCGGGTGGCTGAATGTCGACCACGAGACCCCACTCAAAACGCGAGCGCAGGCGGTCTTCAAAGTCGGCGAGTTCCTTGGGAGGACGGTCCGAAGCGATGACGATCTGCTTGTTCGTTTCGTGCAGCGTGTTGAACGTGTGGAAGAACTCTTCCTGTGTCCGCTCTTTGCCGGCGAGGAACTGGATGTCGTCAATCAGCAGCACATCGACGCCGCGATACTTATCGCGGAAGCTCGTCATCTTGTCGTAGCGCACGGAGTTGATCATCTCGTTGGTGAACTTTTCACCGGAAACGTAGCTGATCGCGGCCTGCGGCATGCGCTGCTTCACGAGGTGCCCGATGGCGTGCATCAGGTGCGTTTTGCCCATGCCTACACCACCGTAGACGAAGAGCGGGTTGTAGGCCTTGGATGGGCGCTCAGCCACGGCTTGCGCGGCGGCGTGTGCGAACTGGTTGCCGCTACCGATGACGAACGAATCGAACTGGTAGCGCGGATTGAGCTGCGCGGCGGAGTTCCAGTCGAAGCGTGACTGCTCGGGAAGCGCACCGGCGACCGGGGGGGCGCTGGCACTGCGTCCGCTTCGCGGCGCACTGGCTGAGTGGGAAGGCTGTGGCGCGAAGCCGCCATCCTCACGCACACGTGGGGGCGGAGGGTCAGGAGCTTGGAAGACAACGTTGTCGATGTCGAGCTGCAGGTTGTCGATTGCTTCGCCAATCAGGTCGTTGTAGCGATCAAGCGTCGCCTGAAATTCAGGCGTTGGAATGCGCACAAATAGTGTGCGGTCGGAGACGTGCGAAAAGCGCGTTGGCTTCAGCCAGGTTTCGAAACTTTGTCTGTTGATCTTCTTTTCAAGCGCGCCAAGAATACGCACCCACTGATTCAAAACCGCGGCCGGAACCGGAACAAATGACATCGATCGTTCTTCCTTAATTTCTATAGAAAACAGGGCGTGCGAAGGGAAAACAGGTAAAGCAAACAGCGAAAAACAAGCGACAGCTTTCCTTGCCCGCGCAGTGGAAAAGCGTGGGTGAAACATGCCCCTGGAGTAGCTGTGAAGTCATCGCTCACGGTGGAGTGATGGTTAGTGAAGCAGAAGACAAAATTGAGAAGTGATGTTGTGCAACATCACCGAACGGAGTCGATACTAGCACGCTAAGAGGTCCACATTTACACGCGAAAATATGCATCGGCGAAAGAAACTTTCGAGTTGCACCATCCTTTGTGAAGAATGAAAAAGTTGCGAGGGAGCGACAGCGAAGTTCGCTGGTGAAACGACTTTGTGAGCTACAATTTCGCAACCTTTGAAGACGAAATGACTTTAGTGTTCGCTCTTGGACAGCAAGATGGTGCCGCGATTAAATATTCTTCGCTCGTCCGATTTACCAAGCTGGATGCGAGGACCCGGTGAACATAGGTTGTTCGCGAAAGACGCCTGCGACTATCGATGCTCAAGAGGCTGAACTGTATGCTCCTGTTCATGCTGCAGCTATCTGACACTTACAGAATGAGCCGATTCTCAGATTCGCCAGTTTGCTTCTAGGAGACGGTGGGCAGAATGCTGCAGACACAGGAACAGTTCACGGTGCCGAATCATCTTCTGAGTCTTGCCAAAGCCCACGAGAGTTCAGAAGTATTGGAGCCTCGGACCTGTTGTGAGTTGGCGAGGTGCGACCGTCTCCGCTTAGTCGAGGCTCACCGCCAACAGAACGATCTGTCACCTCCTTCACTTGGCTGAGTTGCATTCTGCGGCTGCGAACAACAGCAGATCCTCCCACTTCGTGGAAGGATGACAAACTCGGGAATATCAAGGCGATGACGCCAAACGCTCCAAACATTGCCGGTTTTCCTCAGCTTCGATATACTCAGAACTTGCTGCTGCACGGGCGCTTTGTCGCTACGTGGCGCCTGCGATCAGCGGGTTTCGCGCAGCCACACTTCAGAACTTGCAGAATCAGCTTTCTGATTCGCATACAGGACAAAGACAATGCCGAAGCGCACATTTCAGCCCAACCGCCGCCGCCGTTCCAAAGTTCATGGCTTTCTTACCCGCATGAAGACCAAGGCTGGCGCTGCCGTTCTTAGCCGCCGCCGTGCGAAGGGCCGCCACAAGATCGCGGTCTCCGCCGGTCACCGGGACTAAGCGACCAGGTCGCACTTCCTTCCTGTCGATGCAAGAGCATCCAGTCTCGCTTGAACTCGCCTGTAAAGCTCTTCACGAGCTCTGGTCGCCGCGAGTGGTCGGGCGAGTCAATGACCAATACGTCAAGGTAGCGCGTGTTCAGGGAGAGTTCCCATGGCACGCGCACACCTATGAAGACGAGATGTTTCTCGTGCTTCGTGGCGAACTGCGCATCGGGCGCGAGCCTGCTGACGGTGGTGACGTGCTCGTCCGTCCGGGTGAATTCTTCGTGGTGCCGCGCGGCATTCGTCACAACACTTCGGCTGTTGAAGAGACCTGGCTCGCGCTGATTGAAACGGTGACCACCGCGCACACCGGCGACGAGCAAACGGAGTTCACCCGCTCTCTCGAAGAACAGCTCAGTGGCTTCGCACCGGAAGGCGTATCGGACGATGCGGCAGGGAGCGGATCGTGACCGGAACAGCCCATCGCCTCCGAAAACATTCTGATTACCAGTTTGTGTACAAGGGCAGTCGCAAGCAGTTTGGTAAGCAGTTCGCGTATTTTTTTATGGCTCGTCCAGTAGAGCGCCGTAGCGAGACCGATGGCCCACGCATCGGACTCACCGTGCCGAAGGCACTTGGCAAAGCGGTAGATCGCAATCGCATCAAGAGGCGCTTGCGCGAGGTTGTGCGCGAAGCATTTCCGCTGTTGAACAACGGGCCCGTCGACATCATTCTGCATCCGAAGCGCGGTGTGCGTGATGCTGACTTCACGACGGTCCAACGCGAAGTGACGATCATCTTCCGCAGCGTACAAGCGGCGCTGGAACGCGAAGCCCTGAAAGCAAAGAAAAGCGTCATCGGAGCAGAGTGAGCCTGGGCGAGCGAGAGACCACACGCGCGCGCCTTGCCTCCGGGCTGTTCACCTTCTATAAGCGTGGGGTGTCACCGCTGCTTCACGGCCTTGGCATCAGCCAGTGCAAATACCTGCCGACCTGCAGCGAGTACGCGTATGCTGCGGTGGTGAAGCATGGCTGGGTACGCGGGGGCTGGCTCGCGCTGCGGCGCGTGGCGCGCTGCCGCCCGTTTGCCGAAGGCGGGTTCGATCCCGTTCCATAGCTCTTCGGCCAGTGCATGACGTGTGTGCGAAGCCGCACCGCAAGCTGCTGCTGAGCTCGTTGAAATGGAAAGCTGGTACGCTCGAAATATGCCCCTCAAGAAAGTTACGGAGCACCGCGGTTTTCCGACCGCGACCTCACTCGACGCGTTTGCTGCGGACACAACGCAATTGCTCGAGTGCCAGGAATGCGGCGCGTGGGTGGCAGCCGAAAACCTCGATCCGCACCACCTTGTGCTCGAGAAGCACCTCGACCGTAGACCAAAGCCTGCGAATCGCAACCGGCAGTTCACGATAAGAACTGGGCGCGGGTTCTAAGATCTGCATTGCAGATGCCATCGCCCACATCTAACATCAGGGTAAGGGTGGCATTGTGAGCGACAACGCACTCCAAACGCTTCGAAAGCTCATACAGGATGTAATCGCACCTGATGTGCGCGAGTTGAAGGTGCGCGTGGAAGGTCTTGAGAAGCAAATCGAAGCCAACACGAAGGCCATTCTTGCGGCGATCGGTAAGTCTAAAGCTCAATCCGAGTTGGCGAGTATGGCTGCTGCGGCGTCGTTACGCTGAGCGAGTCGCAGCACTGGAAGCGAAGCACAACTAGCTACGCTCGGCACCATTTCCTTGTGCCTTCAGCCCCTGATTTACGATAGAAGTAGCGGTTTCGCGCCCTTCTAGCTTCGCATTGGGCCCCGCTTAAGAACAGGAACCCCTTGCCCGAAATTACGAATCCCAACAGCGGTGGCACCGGCGCAGGTGGCGGCCAGGACAATCGCTCGTTCATGGTCATGCTGGTTGTCATGATCGGCGTTATGTTTGGCCTGCAGGTATGGCGCGCCAAACACAATCCGCAGACTCAATCGCCCAGCGCTTCCACTCCCGCAGCGCAAACTGAAAGCCAGAGCGCGCCCGCGCCTGTTCCAGCGACACTGCCCTCCAGCAGCCCAGCGTCCGCAGCGGGTGCCAGCGCGGTACAAGCTCAAGCGGAAAGCACCACAGTAGTCGAGAACGAGCTGTACAGAATTACGTTCTCTAACCGCGGTGCGCAAGTTACCTCGTGGGTGCTGAAAAACTTCAAGGACAGCGAAGGCAATCCGCTGGACATGGTGCACGACGGAGCCTCGCGGCTTTATGGATACCCGCTTTCGCTGTACACCTATGACGCAGGCCTGACGCATGGACTTGCCGACGCTCTCTATGTTCCATCCACTACAGGAACACTGCAGGCTCCCGGCACGCTGACATTTGACTACTCTGCCGGCAACCTGACAGTAAAGAAAACGTTCACCTTCGGCGCTGACTACGTTATTCACGCAGACGCTACCGTTACGCGCAACGGAGCACCGGTACGCGCCCTACTCGCCTGGCCCGCGGGTTTCGGCGATATGGAGACAGCGCAGGCTTACGCCACCGCGCAGATCGATACCAGCGGCAGCGGCAAGCAGGAGCATCTTGCTCCGAAGCACATTGCGGGCGGCGCTACCATCAATGGCCCATTCGACTTCGCAGGCGTCAGCGACCAGTACTTTGCCGCGATCTTTATGCCGGACGTGCCGCAAACGGCCACTGTCGCAACACTGCATAACCAGATCGACGTGAACAAAGTGCAGCGTCACACCGGTCTTGGCCAAGGTGCTCCAGCCAAGGGAACCGCGCTGGTTCCGGTACTCGGTACGGGTGTTGGCAATACCAACGGGGAAACACAGCTTCGTCTCTTCGTGGGGCCGAAGCGTGTGACTGTCCTGAAGAATGTACATACTGCCGACGGCGGCACGCTCGACTCGCTGCTCGACTTCGGCTTCTTCGGTGTGATCGGCAAGTGGCTGTTCCTTGGCCTGCAGGCCGTACACTCCGTTCTTGCGCCCGCTATCACCTCGATTCACGACTACTCGTGGGGATGGGCCATCGTGTTGTTTACGGTGCTGATCAATCTCGCGCTGCTGCCACTGCGTGTACAGGCGATGCGCTCTGGATTGAAGATGCAGCGTCTCCAGCCGCAGATAGACGCAATCAAAGCCAAGTACGGCAATCCGAAGCCCACCGATCCGAAGATGGCGACGGTCAACGCCGAGACCATGGCGTTGCAAAAGGAAAACGGCGTCAGCATGTTTGGCGGTTGCGTTCCTACACTGGTTCAGCTTCCGCTGCTCTTTGCCTTCTTCACGATGATGACCCGCGTTGTCGAACTTCGGCAGGCGCATTGGTACTGGCTGCACGATCTCTCGGCTGCCGACCCATACCACATCCTGCCGATCACGATGGTACTCACATCATTCCTGGTTCAGTACTACACGCCTTCACCGGGAGTTGACCCGCAGCAGCAGAAGATGATGGCCTTCATGATGCCAGCGTTCTCGGGCTACATCACCTGGAACTACGCGGCTGGTTTGGCTCTGTACTGGACCGTGGGCAACTTCATCATGATCATTCAGCAGGCAGTCATGATGAGGACGTCACTCGGCAAAGAGATGAAGGCGATTGCCGCGAAGCGAGCGGCGCGCAAGGCCGCCGCTGGTGCCTCTCCTAAGGTGATCCAAGGGCGTCGTTAGTGCCAAAATGGGCCAAGGTGACTAAAGTTCTTTCATGTCGCTCTACGCAGTAATACGTGAGCGGCGTTAGAATTCGTGACACGTTACACGCGTTTAACAGCACGGAGAAGCGAGAAGAATGAACGACCTGAATAAAGCTGCAGAAGAAGTCGCTTCCCTGATGCGGTTGCTAACGACTACTGGTGGATTTCGCTTGAAGTTCCGGGTAACTGCGGGAGCTGGCGCAGCTGACCCAGATGCCATGGAGCGTCGCGACATCTATGTGGAGTGCAAAGGTCCAGACTCAGACCTAATGTTAGAGAACGACGGAGAACTGCTTCGCGCGCTTGAGCACGTCGCCGCGAAAGCGCTCCATCTCGAACCAGAGGATCACGACCGGGTGTCATTCGACGCTAACGGCTTTAAAGCGAAGCGTGCGCAGGCGCTAAGAGCAGCGGCGGAACATGCAGTAAGCGCCGTGGAAGACACCGGCGAGCCTTTTCATTTCGAACCATCCAATTCTCGCGAGCGACGTATCATCCACATGCTGCTACGCGAGTTCGATGTGCAGACACAAAGCAGCGGAGAAGGCTCGCGTCGTCATCTAGTCGTTTACCCGGCCGGGTACCGCATCCCTTCTGAAATCCCCCGAGACAGCCGCAGCGACCGTGGCAGTAGTCGCTTTGGACGTGTTCCAGGCCGCGGTGGTTCCCGTCCCCAGCCCCGCAGCCGCTATTAGCACCTAAGCGAGCAGCACGATCTTTCCCACTCCACCCTTTTCGCCCACCGTGTGCGCTTCTGCAGCTTCGGCCAAGGGAAGCATGCGATCGACTGGCAGCACCAGCTTGCCATCGCGGATTGCCTCCGCGTAATGCACTATTGCGTTTGTATCGGGCTCAGCATGCATGGACTGAACATTCACTGTCGGGTGAAGGTCTGCTCCCTTTGGCGGACCAACAAGGGTTCCAAACACACCCCCGGGCTTCACCTTGGAAAGCAGAGCCGTTCCAACGGAGCCGCCGATGGTGTCCGCTACGGCATCCAGTAGGCCAACTCGCGCAACGTCATCCTTGTCGTCCAGGTCGATTGCCTCAAAGGCACCAAGCTCTTTCGCCTCATCCTTCTGCTTCTTGCGAACACCCGCAATCACCTTCGCGCCGAGTTCCAGGGCGCAATAGAGAGCGATTCTGCCAACGCTGCCCGTTGCCCCAGTCAACAGGATGGTCTGTCCGAACTGCACGTTGAGTGCTTTACGAATCAGTTGATCGCCTGTGGCTGCAACCAGAGGCACCGTGCTGGCAACGGGAATCTCCAGGCCCTCGGGCACCTTCGCGAGAACAGATGCCGGCACCACGCAGAGCTCGGCGTATGTCTTCATCGCGAGGGCAAAAACACGGTCGCCCTCAGCAAAGCCTTCTACGCCCTCACCAAGTGCCTGCACGATACCTGCGACGTCCCGCCCAATGACGCCAGGAAACTCAACCGGAAACATCCCCTTTGCAGCCCCGGAGCGCATCTTCCAGTCCACCGGATTAACGCTAGCGGCCAGCACGCGCACCAGCACCTCACCCCTTCCGGGTACAGGGTCAGGAAAGTCTTCGTACTTCAAATTTTTTGGCGGACCATACTCGTGGAGAACAATTGCCTTCATGCGCTGCACCTCGCTGCGACATCGCATGAGATGCATTTCATAAACCGCGTGGCGCTACCCTGCGGAAGCCTCATTCACCCACTCGCGCCAACCCTCGCCCTCGGCCAGTCGCTTAATTGTTGCAAAGCGCTGACGAGCCAACTTGCGAATGTATGGGCCAAGCAGAAGCTTCGCGGCAAGCGCGCCCGCCGGCCCGAATGGGAGCTCATAGCGAACTTCGTCTTCAAGAATGGTTGTGATGCCTTCCGAACCGACCTGCTCGCAAAGCCTGTGGTCGTGCTGAAACGCGGCAAAGCGGCCTTTCTCCTGTGTGTCCTGAAAGAAGGCTTCTTTTGTGATCTCGTGCCCGTCGTAGCGGAGGTAGTGTTGGTGCGGTGACTCAAAGCGGGTGATGAGGGTGTGGTGGTTGGTCGGCAGGCCGAACTTCCATCCACGCCAATGCACACGGCTGCCATTTGCGATGAAGCCTTGTGTCGTGCCACTCACCAGCTTCATGCCAAGCGTTTGCTGTACCAGTTCCACCCTGGTGGAAAGCGCCCAGCAGCGCTCGATGGGTGCATTGACGATGACGCTCTCACGAATTGGTTCAGGGGCACTCATAAATAGCTCTCGGGGCCCGGTTTAAATAAGCCTAGCGCAAATGCCTCTGCAATCACGAGAATCAATGTTGAATATCGTCGGCATTCCAAGCCTGCGAGGTTCGCGAGCAGGCGTTATCCTAGGCGAGCTTACAGCTTCTGTCAGGAGGTTCTCTTGAACCACTTCGTTCTAAAAATCGTTGCAACCGCCTGCGTCCTTGCTGGTTTCGTGAGCACGCCTCTTCACGCCCAGCAGGCTCCGATTCCCGTAGCGGTCATTGGGCTGGAGCACGGCCACGCTTACCGCCTTTTTCATGAACTCACGCTAACGCAGAACCTAAAGTTGGTTGGGATCGTCGACCCGGACAAGCAGCTATGCGAGCGTTACGCGAAACAATTTCACCTCGCGCCGGAACTCTTTTTCGACACGCCGGAAGCTCTATGGGCAAAACAGAAACCAAAGGCCGTTCTGGTTTACACGTCCATCGTCGAACATCGCAAAGCAGTAGAGTGGGCCGCAGCCCACGGCATTGACGCGATGGTAGAGAAGCCACTCGCAACCACCTTGCCCGACGCAATCGCCATGCGCGACGCGGCTCGGAAAGCGGGAACAAAGCTGCTCGTGAACTACGAAACAACCTGGTACAACTCCAACACGGAAGTGCTAAACGACGTGGCCGCAGGCAAGCTGGGTACTGTCCACAAAGTGGTCATCCACGATGGTCACGAAGGACCGGCGGAGATTGGCGTCGGCCCCGAGTTTCTGAAGTGGCTTGCTGATCCGGTCGGAAACGGTGCTGGAGCGATGTTTGATTTTGGTTGCTACGGCGCAGATCTCATGACGGTGATGATGCACGGCGCAGCACCGATCAGCGTCACCGCAGTAGCACAAACAAACAAGCCGAATAGATATCCCAAAGTCGACGACGACGCGACGATCATTCTCCGTTACCCGGAAGCGCAGGCAGTGCTCATGCCGTCCTGGGACTGGACGTTCGCTCGCAAAGATATGGAAGTTTACGGCGTTACACAGATGGAAACGGCCATAGACCCGGACTTGGTAACGATCCGCACTCCCAAAGGCAAACCGGAGACACACGCCGCACCGAAGCTACCACTGGCGTACAGTGACTCGCTGGAATATCTAGCCGCAGTCGAGCAAGGCCGCGTTTCTGGAGAACACGATCTGACGGCGCTTGATACGAACATGGTGGTAATGCAGATCCTCGATGCAGCGAAGCGCAGCAATAAGGAAGGCCGTACGATTCAGCTGACCACCCTGCCACACTGATTTCACCCAGCCCTCAGCCCGGCAGCTTGGCTTCGATACCCTGCTTGAGTGAAGCAAAATCGTAAGCGCCCTTATGCTCAACACCGTTGATGTAGAACGTTGGAGTTCCCTGTAGACCAGAGTCTTCGCCGCTTTCGAGATCCTCAGCAACGCGTGCCTTGTAGGTGTTTTCCGCGAGCGCGGTTTCCAGTTCAGTGTCTTTCAAACCGGCCTGCTTAACCAGCTTACGTAGAACCGAACCTTCAAGATCGCGCTGATGCTTGTAGAGCAGGTCATGGACTTCCCAGAACTTGTCATGTGCCGCCGCAAATTCCGCCGTCTCTGCCGCATGCTCCGCATACTCATGCATCGGCAGCGGAAAATTACGGAACACAAACCGCAGCTTGTCGCCGAAATGGTGCTGCAGCTTCTGCACTACCGGGAAAGCGTCACCGCAGGAAGGGCACTGATAGTCGCCGTATTCAACGAGCGTGACGGGAGCGTCGGCAGGTCCTTTTGCATGATCGCGGGAAGAGACGGGAACAGAAAGTTTTGCCATGCACCATTGGATGCGCGGGGCGGCAAAATCCTCCGAGGCTCGCAGTCTATGGTTTGCGGGCGTTCAGGTGGCCTTGTTTCGCGTACGCGAGCAGAAGCTTGTCGCGGGTGACAAGCGTGAGTCCGAGTTCTCGAGCGGTGGCAACGAGGATACGATCTGCGGGGTCACGGTGGAGCTCGCCTGGGAGGCGTGTGGATTCGATGAGGATGCGCGTGGAAAGAGGAGCGAGGTTCAGTCCGCTACTTTGCAGAGCCCTTTCAAGAAATTGCTCTACAGAGGTCTCTATTTCCAGACGCTGGCCTTCGATCAACATGGAGAGTTCCCACGCAGAGATTGCCGACAAGGTGAGCATCTTCCTGTGCTGCCACACAAGGAGTTCGTCACGAAACTCTTCCGTGATTGCCTCACGATCGCCACGTTGAAACCAAATCCAAACATGAGTGTCCAGCAGAAATCCAGTCACGACTTCTTTTCACTTCTTTTCTTCTTGGATTTGCCAGATTCACCCTTGAGTGGCTTTTCCCACGCGTACTCCGGCAACGTCCACTCCTGTGGGAGGGGAGAAATGATGTCGCCGAGTATCTTCACGTTGGGCGATCGATTCCACAGAGGTACAAATGGAGCTGGCTCTTCCTTCACGGCGGTTGCTTCCATCACCGGCTTGCCGCGTTTGGTAATGATCAGCGTGAGTTTCTTCTCGCTGACTTCGTCCATAAGCTGAAGGCACTTGGCCTTGAACTCGGCGGCGGAGATGGTGCGGGTTTCCGGCTGTACGCTCATGACCATAGATTATGACCATGACCTCCCGGTGTAAACCAGGTGGACTTCTGTGGCTATGTGTGTCGCGCCTTCAGCGCTCGAGGTTTTTGTCGCTGTGTTCCTAAGACTTCGGCCTAGGCTGGTATGAGTCGGGCATTTGGCCCCTGAAAAGCGGAAGACGCTCAACTTTGCGTGTAGCGCATCGATTCAGCTACAGGGCCTTCCGCGACCGTCTTGATGAGCGCGTTACGCTTGATGAGGAAGCCTGTCAGGTGCGCCTTAAGGATCGCGGTGTCCAACATTCGTCCAACGAAGCCGCAAGGTGATTCGAAGCGCAGCACATCCTTCATAAGCGTCTCTGCTTCCTCCTCTGCAAAGAAGTGCTCATGCTCAAACGAACGAAACGCGCCACGCGTCATCACATCGCGAAAGTAGCGCGGCTTCTCATAGCGATCGATGAGTGTCTCGTGCGTCAGCATAATGCCGAAGTGCCTGCCCTGCCACGTGACAGATTCACCTAAGCCAATCAGGCCGTGCGTCACTCCCGCTATGGCCTTCTCATTTGTCTGCTCAGCACTATCCATGTGTAGATCCAAACTGAGAGACAAAAGAAAGCAGCGCTCCCGGGGCGCTGCGATCTTTGTTTCGAGAGTGATGGTCTGCACTACAGCTCCATCGCGTGATCGCTCACCAGCTTCGTTGCTCGTGCACAAAAATCAGTGACCGTGCTCGATCCTTGATCACCTGCACCGCGTACCCGCACGGCAACGGAATCAGTCTGCGACTCCTTGTCGCCGACGACGAGAATGAATGGCACCTTCCGCAAGCCAAAGTCGCGGATTTTGCCTTGCATCTTGCCGTTGGAAGCGTCTAGTTCTACGCGTAGCCCTGCAGCTTCGAGGCGCTGCTTCACTTGCTCGGCATAGGCGACGTGCTTCTCATTGGAGATTGGCACTAGACCAACCTGCACCGGCGCTAGCCACATGGGGAACGAGCCGGCGTAGTGCTCGATGAGCACGCCGAAGAAACGCTCGACCGAGCCGAACAGCGCGCGGTGCACCATGACGGGCTGATGTTTTTCGCCATCTTCGCCGGTGTATTCCAGGTCGAAGCGTTGCGGCAGCTTGAAGTCGAACTGCACGGTGGAGAGCTGCCACAAGCGGCCGAGCACGTCGACTAATTTAACGTCGATTTTCGGGCCGTAAAACGCCGCTTCACCCGGATAGGTTTGGTAGGTGAGACCACGTCCATCCAGCACGGCTTTCAATGCGCCTTCCGCTTCAGCCCACTCTTCGGGAGTGCCGATGAAGTCCTTGTTACCGGGCTCGTGCGTCGAAAGCTCAACGCGGTATTCCTTGAATCCAAACGTCTTGAGTACGGCCTCGGCGAAATCAAGACAAGCTTCCACTTCGCTCGTAATTTGGTCGCGCGTGCAGAAGATGTGTGCATCGTCCTGCGTAAAGCCGCGCACGCGCAGCAAGCCATGCATGGTGCCGCTGCGCTCATAACGGTAAACGTTGCCTAGCTCGGCATAGCGTTGTGGAAGGTCGCGGTAGCTCTTCGGCGTGGACTTGTAGATGAGGATATGGCCGGGGCAGTTCATCGGCTTCAGCCGGTACTCGGCGTCGTCCAGCTCCATGGGCGGATACATGTTTTCGGAGTAGACCTCTTCATGTCCCGAAATCTTCCAAAGCTCACGCCGCATGATGTGCGGCGTAAACACCATGTGGTACCCGCGGCGGATGCACTCTTCGCGCATCCAGTCTTCCATCGCTTTGCGGATGAGGCCGCCCTTGGGATGCCAGAAAATCAGGCCTGCGCCGGCGACCTCCTGAATGCTGAACAAATCAAGCTGCTTGCCCAGCACACGGTGGTCGCGCGCCTTGATTTCTTCCAGGTGCTTGAAATGCGCGTCGAGTTCCTTCTGTGAAAAGAAGGCCGTACCGTAGATGCGCTGAAGCTGCTGGTTATCTTCCTTGCCGAGCCAATAGGCACCGGCAATCGACATCACCTTGAATGCCTTCACGCGCCCGGTAGAGGGCACATGCGGTCCGCGGCAGAAATCGGTGAAGTTGCCATTCTTGTAGAGCGAGATTTCGTCACCCGGCTGGGTGAAGCGCTCAATGAAGTGCACCTTCATGAACTCACCCTGTGCGGAGTAGTCGTTCAGGCCTTGCTCTCGCGGTTCTTCCACGCGGACGAATGGCTCGTCACGTTTTACGACATCGGCCATGCGCGCTTCGATCGCGGCAAGGTCCGTCTCCGTGAACGGTGTCTCGCGATACACGTCATAGAAAAAGCCATTGTCCGTCGCGGGACCGTGACCGAGCTTCGTCTCCGGGAAGAGTTCAAGAATGGCTGTCGCCATCACGTGGGCGGCAGAGTGGCGTACAACCCGCAGGGCTGCCGGATCATTTTCCTTTAGCAGCTCGAGCGCAACGTCCTCATGCAGCGGCGCTTTCAGGTCAACGAGGCGCTCGCCTTGCGGGTCGTGCCCGGCATACATTGCTTCTTCGGTCTGCACGGACTTGGCTTCGGCATCGGCGTTCTCAGTAGGCGTGGCTTCAATTAGCGGGCGAACGCGTGCGACCACGACAGCTGCTGCGAGACGAGGCGAAATGCTAGTGGCAATGTCCAGAGGCGAGGTGCCCTTCGCTACTTCGCGAACGGAGCCATCTGGAAGCTGAATACGAATGTTTTCACTCACATGGAGCAGGATAGTTCATCAAGAGCGCGCTTTGCAGCCTCGCTCAGACCTCCGAACTACTGCACGATCGCCGCAGACGCTGTGCTGCTCATATTCCAGCCAGCGTCCGGAAGAAACGGCAACATGAAGTGGAACGCATAGCTGACCTGCACATTCACCACGCAGCCCTGGGTGTTGGCGGACGTGGAGTTGCAGCTTGCGCCACTGGGGCCGGTCCCTGGCCACGTGGTGTTGATGGTGAGGTTGGCAGGCACAATGCCGGGAATCGCATTGAGTGCGAGGTATGAGCTCACATTGCTGCTGTTCGCTGTGCAGTTGGTAGAGTTCGCTGACGAGCAGGAGGAACTCCACGTGCCGCCGCGCAGCATGGCATAGTGAACGCCATCGCGTGCGGCCTGCGCGAGATAGTGGTTGATGTATACCGCTCGCGAGCAGTCCATCATGCCGAAAACAAGCGTGAATAAAAGCACGGAGCTGAGTGCCAACTCCACTAGCTCCGTGCCACCTTCCTCGGCGAGAAAGCTTGTCGTGCAAAATCGTTTCGCAAAGCGAATCTTCGGGATCTTCATAGCGCGCTCCGTGTAAAAGGCCGTTAGTTGGGTGACATCCGCATGCGGGAATGCCCTTTGAGCGTGAACGACGAAGGGATAAGAGGATAAGGAATGATCGTGCTGTAGGTTGCCGATGTTGAAACGTCGACGTAGCGAATGACGTTGTTGCTGCACACTATTGTCGTCGCGCAGCTCACCACGACGCCGGTGCCGTCGGCGCACTGGCAGCCATAGCTCGCGTTGACGTTCAGGCCGCTCACATCTTTGGCATCGAGTTTCGCCATGGAGACGATACCGGCGTTGTCCGTGGGATTGCTGGTGCCGTACATCGCACCCGATTCCGCTGCGGAAGATACCTCGATCGCAGCGAAAAATCCGCGACCGTAGTCCACCGCGCCAGCAAGCAAAAGTACGAGCACCGGAAGCAGCACGGCTGTTTCCATCAGGCTGCTGCCGAGCTGCTCGCGCAAAAAGCTGTGTGACAAGGGGCGGTAGTTGCGCCTGCGCGAAGCAAACCTTCGCAGACCTGTCAGCGGAAGAAGACGCGCTGCGATGAGGACATTCGTGAGCCCGTCTTCGCGTGCGAGCAGATGCTTCAACTCGCTGAATAAGCGGGATACAGCTTCGGATTGGCTACCTGCGGTGGCAGGGTCGCCAGCGCAGCGAGGAAGCTGCGCCGACTGAAGGATGGATTGATTCATGGGCGTATTGCTCAGCTACCCTGTGCAAAATCAGCGTAGGCAATGTGCATGGGGCACAGCGATAGCACTTCAGTGGCGATATCAAAATCGCGCACGGAACGAGACACAGTGGACGGACGCAAAACTGCAGGTCTCTCCACTGCGCGCTCTACGAGCGCTTCGGTCGAGATGACAATTCTTTGCTTGTGTCTTGCTATTGAGCGTTGACGCCGAGGCTCTACAGCTTCGGTAAGCGGAGCACGATGCCGGCGCTGAAAGTTTGCAGCGTATGACTCGTCGCGTTGATGCTTGTGAGCTGTCCAGTGCCGTATTCCACACGTGCATCGAGGCGCGGGAAGATGGTGAAGTCACCGCCCACCTGCACCTGATACGCAAACGATCCGGTGCGATCCGGGCTGGTGCCGTTGTTCGTGCCCACACCACCAATCTCGGCCTGTATGTACGGGTTCACCGGCAGCAGCGGAACGCCACCTGCATCCAGCCGAAGCCCGGCAAGACCGCCAACGAGCTTGTTGCCGTAGGGCGTTGAGTTGCCGCTGTTCGCGATCAGGAAGCGCGCATCGCTGCCGAGCTTTATCGGGCCGAGCTTCAGGAAGTTGTCATATAGCCCGAACGTGCCGCCGTACGCCGTCAGGCCGCCGCTTTGATTAGCCGCTGTGCTGGGTCCTACGCCCTGCCCGGAGTAGTGCCCCGCGCTGAACATCGCGTACGGCGCAAGCTGCGCGTGCAACGGCACGAGACTAGCGAGGAAGAGCGCAGCACAGAGGATGAATGGCAATCGAATGGATTTCATGAACAAAACTCCGATTGCTGGATTGAACCCGCGCTACCGCGAATGGTTGCTGCACAAAAGTGGACGCTACAGCACGCGGGTGTACCGGTATCCACCGCTGTCCAATGCTGCCAGCAGCACTTCCACTTGCTCGCGTCCACGTGTTTCCATTGTTATGTCGATGGCTGTGTCGCCGAGGTTTACACCGTAGTAGGCGCGGTTGTACAGCGTGTCTACGATGTTCACGCGGTGGTTCGCGATGATCTCTGTCAGTTCAAGCAGCGCGCCGGGTTTGTCCAGCAAATGAATGCGCAGGCGAATCAAACGGCCGTCCTGCACGAGACCGCGTTCGATGATGCGGCTGAGCAGAGTGACATCGATGTTGCCGCCACACACCAGCACTGCCGTGCGCGTGCCTGCGGGAAGGCTCGTGCGCTTCTGCAACATCGCTGCGAGCGCCGCAGCACCTGCGCCCTCCGCCAGTGTTTTCTCACGTTCCAGCAGTGTGAGTATCGCGCTGGCGATTTCGTCTTCGTCGACCGTGACAATCTCATCGACATACTTGGCAACCACAGGGAACGTCACTTCACCCGCACGCCGCACTGCGATACCGTCGGCGATCGTGGTTGCGGGGTCGAGCGTTACTGGGTGCTGCGCTTCCAGTGCTTGCTTCATGGATGGCAGACGCGAAGTTTGCACACCAATGACGCGCACGTTTGGATTCGATTCCTTCACCGCGCAGGCAATGCCGCCGAGCATCCCGCCACCACCGGTCGGCACCACGACTGCCTCCAGACCCTCCACCTGCTCCAGTAACTCAAGACCGATGGTGCCCTGCCCGGCCATCACCAGCGGATCGTCGAAAGGGTGAATGAAAGTCATGCCTTCTGCTTTGCAAAGCCGTGTCGCTTCTTCGCAAGCCTCGTCGTAATTCGCCCCATGCAACACTACTTCCGCGCCGAAGCCGCGTGTTGCCTGCACCTTCACCAGCGGCGTCGTCAGTGGCATCACGATGATGGAGCGAATGCCGCGCCGTGTCGCGTGGTACGCCACACCCTGCGCGTGATTGCCCGCGCTCGCTGCGATCACGCCACGCGCAGCTTCATCCTGTGTAAGCGTAGCGATTTTATTCAGTGCGCCACGCTCCTTGAAGCTGCCGGTCATCTGCAGGTTTTCGAGCTTCAGAAAGATTTCCTGACCGGTGACGCGTGAAAGCATTTCCGAGCGCGCGCACGGCGAATAGTACACAGCCCCGTTCAGGCGCTCGCGCGCAGCAAGGATGTCGGGAAGCGTAAGGGCAGCGGGCGCACCGGGCGTACTCATCTTCTCTATGCTACGGCGGCGCGCTCCTGCTGCTGTTTGCTTAGAAGGCTACTCCGCAGCGGCATCGAGACTGGTACGCTCTTTGCGACGGCCCGCAACCTTCGCTCGCGGCCCTCCCCAGAACGCATCTGCTGCATTGCTGAAGCCGTTCATAGACAAGTCTTGAACCTCGCCTTCAGCAGGCTTGCCGGCAAAGTCTGTGATCTTTTCGATGACCCATGTGCCGAGGTGGCGGTAGCTTTCAAACTGCGACTCGTTGTAGAACTGATTGCCCGTGCCCTCGTGCGGAAACGTCGGATGCGTGTAGGCATACTGCAGAATGTCAGCGGGTTCAGAGCCGTTGAGTCCTGCCTTGATGTAAACGAGTGTGCCCTTGAGACTGTCGCGGCTTGCTCCTGTAGGCGGCGTGTCGACGCATCCATAGTCAATTTCTCCGACCACACAATACTTGTTGCCGCGCTTCATGCCCGCACGCATCTTCAGGTCTTCCTTCAAGCGGATGGGAACGCCCAGATCGATATGAATCTTGCGGATGGCGTTGCCGAGATCTTCGAACTGGCACTTTGGATCGGCACCAGCATCCACCACGATGATGTGTTTGCAACGGCGCATCACCATCTCGTACAGCGCAAGGTTTTCGAAGTGGCCACCATCGGTGAGCTCGACCCAACGGTATTTGTCATCGGTCAAGCCGAATGCCTCTGCGACAAGCGGCAGCAATGCAAAACTTGGTCCGCCCTTGGCAAAGAAGTCCTGGCCCGTGGCGCCGAAGGAAAGCAGTTTGCCGGGCGCGGGGCGCGCTGGGTTCGGCAGCCAAACACCCAGTCGCAAGCAGAAGAAGGTCATCAGCAACGAAAGAATGGGCGAAGACTGATAACCCATGTTGGGGTTGAAGGCTGCGCCGCTGATCGACATCGCGGAAGCAAGCGTCGTGCCGCCGGGCCCACCATAGTTCGCCGCGGGTACATAGCCAACCCGCCATCCGCCGCTGTGGACGGAACTAAAGGTAAAACTTTCCGCTCGGCGCTGGCTCCATGCAGTGTCTTTTGTTCCGACCAGGTTCAGAGTGGTGTTGATGATGTGCAGCGGTGCTCCTGGCGAGTGATTCAACTCGCGCATGAGCGGCGTATCTTTCGGATCGAAATTGGTGAACGGATCAGGCTGCCGCTTTCCGTTAGAAGCGCCGAGGAAGGCACGCATCAGGCGCATGCGGTACATGCCACCCAGTGAGAACAAGTTGATGTTGATTGCGAAGTTGAGGATGAGCGCCAGTGCCGTGCAAATGAGAAAGAAGACGAAGGTCCACCAGGTGTCGTCCGGCAAACCGGCTTTGGCCAGGAGTCTCAGCCGAAGCTGCTCTTCCCCGGCGACGTTGCCAATCACGACCATCGCGATAGAGATGAACGCCACCGTCGGCAGCACAAGATTGTGCTTCACCAGGAAGCGCCCGATGCTTGAAATCTGGGAAGTCTTTGCAACATCGGCTGTTGCGGCTGTTCCACCGCTGGCACCCAGCCAACTGGTGAGCCCTGCCAGAACGAGACCGATGACAGCTACCAGCTTTGCCCAAACCGCGGACGAGTAGAAGACCGCCGCATGGCTCAGGCTCCATACAAAGCCGAGGGCCACAAAGAAGCCGCCACAGCGCACCCACCACTCGCGATCTTCTTCTTTCTCGTAAACGCCAAGGAGTGCGCAGAAGATTGCCGTGGAAACCAGAAGCACTGCAACGATCGCCGGTAGTGCCACGGTGATGTGCAGCGGATTGCAAACTTTGGCGGCACCGCAATACTTGAGCGGGAGGCCAAACTTGTCGAGGAGAGGAAGGAAGCCTCGCTGCACAAGAAGCAGAAGGCTGCTCGCCAGGAAGCTTGAAACCACTGCTGCCAGAAGTGACAAAAACAGGACGGTGCCGCTGGAACGCCAGCGGAGTTTGTTCGCTGCGGGTGCTGCCGTTTGCTGCATGGTGCGCATGCGGTCAGCCTGCGTAGAGAGTTCATCCATGCGCACGGTATGTGCCTGCCATATAGAAATCGCAAGCGTTGCAAAGCCAACGAACGCGATGCCCGTACGAACCGGGAACGGGCGGCTGAGTGGCCAGAACTCCCAACCGGGGTCAGGTGTCTCACTGACCGCAAGTAGCCAGGCGCCGACAAGGACCGTGGCAATGAAGGTATAGAGCAAGCTGCCGCGAAGGCGCTTCAGCTTTTCGAGATGATGGTGCGACGGCAACGCAAGCGCGGCCGAGAGTGCCGCTATAAGAAAGCAGACCGTGCTGGCGATCAGGATGCCGTTCGCTTCTAAGTCGCTGTGGTTCGTTGGCAGCTGCGTGTTATGTACTTCAAACATCAGCATGCCCGAGGTGCGCACACCCACAATGCAGGCGAACAGCACCGGCAAAAGCATCGTCCAGTTGATCAGAAGGTTGCGGAAGATGATGGCAACGAGCGCAAACGTGTCGAGACTAAGCCCAAGCGCAGGCGCAAGAAATGCAGTGTAGCTGCGCAGGTGCCGCACCGGCTGCGGTTCCGGATCGCCTCCCGTGACCGGCTCGCTGAAGGAGTCATCTGCGCACGGCGGCTTGTTGGCCAAAGCTGTGATGACTTCCTGCCACGCCGTTCCCCATGTTTTGCTACGCGCACGCGCGATGATCGACTTGCCCGGGGTCGTCTCTCCTGCGGCATCCGTATCGGCCTTTCGGCGAACGAGCCATGACGATAGCCAGCTACCGATGTAGCCGCCGCCTGAAACCGTGGACAGATAATCAAGCGTATCCAGAAGGCCGTCGCCACTGTTGTCAGTGCGGCTAAAGCCCGCGAGCCCTTCCAGAATGCCGAGACCGAAGCTTGCGCTGCGAATGCCGCCGCCGGAAAGACAAAGCGCGGAGGCCTCCATTCGGTGCAGAATGTGTTTCAGCGGCTCGTCTGCTGCGTCGCACTTCCTAAGCTTCTTGCGAATAATCGTGCCAGGCTTGTCCGCCACAACAGCGGGTAAAAGCGAGGCGCTGAGGTCGGCGTATGCCTGCTCCTGCGCGGCAACTAGAGCAAGCAGCGCGGCGGCAGCCTCCTCATCTGTCGCGTCGGTCTGCTTCAGCTCGGCGCGCACGTTGTCCAGCAGGTCTGCTTCGCGACGCAGGCGATATTCTTCGAAGAAGACGCGGAACGGCAGCGCATGCGGAATAGCGGGCTGCACGGGAGTCAGGGCAAGGGTCTCCACGGAAGACCTCGATTGTTGGGATAAGGGGCCGGTGCGCGAATCCTATCATCCGCAGTCGATGTTGCGTGCTGGTTAAACGGCTCTGCCAGATTTACCCACGAGCTTACCCCGATACCTGAGGCTTGCCAGGTTGCGCTCCCGCAGACGATGCTCTCCATCGGCGAGAATCTGCTCCGCGCACGCTACGGCGAGCCGGAGTTGGTCACCCTCGATGTACTTCTCAGCGGGCTTTTTGAGGTACTTGTACCAGACATCCTGAAACGAGTGGTCCAGGCATATGCGCTTGAAGCAATGGTCCAGGCGGACCGGCCAGCCATTTTCTCGCGCACAGGCTGGAAGAAGCACCTCGGTGAGCTGCTTAAACCGCTCAATTAGCACGTCACGCTCAGCCATCGTTACCGGCTGAAGTGTGTCTGCTGCTTTTCTGCGTGGCGCTCCAGCGCCAAAGCAATGAGCCGGTCAATGAGCTCCTTGTATGGCACACCGCTGGCTTCCCACAGCTTGGGATACATGCTGATGGAAGTGAATCCGGGCAGCGTGTTGATCTCGTTCAGCACGATGGTGGAGGGCTGCCCTTTTGTTGCGGGAGCCATCAGGAAGTCCACGCGCGCGAGGCCAGCGCAGTCGCAGGCGCGGAAGGCTTCGAGAGCCATCGCGCGAATCCTCTTTTCTTCCGCTTTCGTCAGCTTTGCCGGGATGACACTGACGCTTTCATCCGCTCCATTGAGCTCGTACTTCGCTTCGTAGTCGTAGAACTCTTTCGCGGGAATGATCTCGCCCACGACGCTTGCTTCCGGCGTGTCATTGCCGAGCACAGCCACCTCAAGCTCGCGCGGCTTCACGCCAGGGCCGCCAACGCCTTCTTCAATCACGATCTTGCGGTCGAACCCCGCGGCCAGGTCCATCGCTGCGGCGAGCTCGGAACGGTCGTGCACCTTGCTGATTCCGACAGAGCTGCCAAGGTTTGCTGGCTTCACGAACACTGGATATCGGAGCGCGTTTTCGATGACGCGCTGGCACTTCTTTGCGTCGGCCTTCCACTCTGAACGCAGCAGCGTGACGTGTGGCGTGAGCGGCAGACCGGCAGCGAAGAACATGCGCTTCATCGCATCCTTATCCATGCCCGCAGATGACCCGAGCACGCCCGATCCGACGTAAGGGATATCAGCCAGTTCGAAGAGCCCCTGAATGGTGCCGTCCTCGCCGAAGGTGCCGTGCAGTACCGGAAACACAACATCGACACCAGCGCCTGTTCCCGGCTCTGCCGCAGCGGAGGCAATCGTCATGCTGGTTCCGTCGCCAGTTTCTGGCGCTGCATCGTTCTCGCCGTGCAGCAATCCCTGTGCGGCACCGGGCTGCAACCAGCGTCCTTGTTTCGTAATGCCAAGCTCGACTACGTCGTATTTCTTACGATCGATTGCTTTGAGAATGGAGCGCGCGGAACGCAGCGAGATTTCGTGCTCGCCGCTCTTGCCGCCGAAAAGAATGCCAACCCTGAGTTTCTTCTTTGCCATGCATCTCTAGTGTCACGCAAGTAACGCCGCGAGAGTTCCGTGGGAACCATTGTGGGAAACCAGAAGATATGCGCAGCTCTGCATTGTCATCTCGACCGGAGCGTAGCGCAGTGGAGAGACCTGTAGTCTGCCTCACCATGTGTCGCCTTCGCCCGACAAGCTACAGGTCTCTCCACTGCGTCGCTTTGCGACTTCGGTCGAGATGACAAAGTCGCTTGGAAAGTGGCGTAACCAGATGCTAGTGAACGGCTTCGCCCTTCGGTGCGCCTTCACCTGGACGGTTCTTGCTCAACAGAAACGCCGCAGCCACCATCACCAGTGACATCCAGCAAAGCAGCCGGTAGATGTCCACGTAACCCAGCACGGCCGCCTGTTGATTCAGTTGTCCGTAGATCGACGCCTGACCCATATAGCCACTGCCTGCTCCTCCACCCACCGCGCTGCCGATCCCATGCACGTAATTGTTGAAGGCTTGCGAACTCGAGTTCATATGCTCGGCAAGCCGCTCTTGATGGAACAGCGAACGATTGGTGACGATGGCACCTGTAATCGCGATGAAGATGCTGCCGCCAACATTGCGTACGAAGTTGATCAGCCCGGAGACCTGATTCGAAGCCTCGCGCGGCAGACCGACATAAGCCGCATTCGTGATGGCGATGAATGAGAACGGAATCGGCAGCACCGTCAGGATGCGCATCCACGCCATAAAACCAAAGCTGACCAGCAGAGTGGTATGTGTGGACGCGTAGTAGAACGAGAACGCAAAAAACAGGAAGCCGATGATGCAAAGGTTACGCGCAGGGAATCTTCCGGTCGCGATACCCGCCAGCGGCATAACGACCACCAGCGCGAGTCCTCCGCCTGTAAGAGCTTCTCCGGCAATCGTCGCGGTGTAGCCGAGCAGCGTCTGCATGAACTGCGGCTGCAGCACCGTGGCGGCGTTCAGGATGCCGCCAACCAGCATCATCAGAAAAGCGCAGATGGCGAAGTTCTTGAACTTGAACAGCCGCAGATTCATGATCGGTGCCTTGGTGCGCAGTTCCCACCAGACCAGCGCGATCATGCCGACAACAAACATCGCGGCGAAGAACTGGATGAAGTGCGAAGCAAACCAATCGTTCTCTTCACCCTTGTCCAGGAAGATCTGCAGGCCACCCATAGCAACGGTCAGCAAACCAAGACCGATGTAATCGAGATTCTTGAGGTTGTTCTTATCCGCTTTGATCCACGGTGGATCATCTACCAGCCGCGTGACCAGCACATACGCAAGAATGCCTACCGGAATATTGATGTAGAAGATCCAGCGCCACGAGTAGTTATCGGTAATCCATCCGCCGAGCGTTGGTCCGATCGATGGCGCAAGCACGGCAACAAGTCCGTAGAGCGAGAAGGCCAGTCCGCGCATTTTCGGCTCGAACGAGTCGGCCATGATGGCTTGCGCCATCGGCTGCAAACCACCACCACCCGCGCCTTGAATGATGCGCGCCAGCAACAGGATGGGCAGCGAAGGCGCGATGCCGCACAGGAAGCTCGCCACGGTAAACAGCGCGATGCAGGAGAGGAAAAAGTTCTTGCGGCCAATGACGCTCGACGCCCACGCACCTGCCGGCAGCACAATCGCGTTCGACACGAGGTAGCTGGTGAGCACCCACGTACCTTGATCCTGGCTTGCGCCGAGATTACCCGCAATGTGCGGCAGCGCGACGTTCGCGATGGAAGTATCAAGCACCTCCATGAACGCAGCCAAAGCAACAGTCGCCGCAATCAGCCAAGGATTCGCGCGAGGCTTCCACTGCTGATTGACAGCATCCACGGCCACTTATTCTCCTCGTAAGAACGAATGAGCCGAGCGGCCCACCGTTATGGATGAGCTTGCAACGGGGTGCGATGCATTATCGGCCACGCGGAACGATATTCGCACTCAGTTGCGTATCGTCAACTAGGCTGCTGTACCAGCGCATCGCGCAGTTGAGTCACCGTTTTCTGTGTTCGTGGATGTATAGCGTTTGGAGCGACCTCGGCGAGTGGCTCCAGCACGAACAGGCGTTCGTGCATTGCAGGATGCGGCAAAACGAGTTCGGGGTCGTTCAGCACCAGTGATCCGCCACTGTTTTCGTATAGCAGCACGTCAAGATCGATGATGCGTGGCCCCTTCGATGGAGTGTTCGTGCGATCGCGACCCATGTCACGCTCGATAGCTAACACCGCCCACAAGAGTTCCAGTGGCTCGAGCGCCATTTCCAATAGCGCCGCCGCATTTACGAAATGAGGTTGATCCCGGTAGCCGACAGGCTCGGTCGTATGGAAACTCGAGACAGCAGTGACGGTTCCCAAGTTCCCTAAGCGGCGCAGTGCTTCGCGAAGGTTGTCCGCAGGTTCGCCAAACGCGGAAGGAAGGTTCGAACCGAGTGCAAGAGCGGCAAGCATGTGCAGTTATGCGTGTGAAGGCCGCAGAAGCGAGAGCGATGTCGAAGGAAGTTCTTCCCGCTCCGGCGCTTCCGCAGCTCCAGAAGCAGAACGCGTGGCCAGCTCCCAGGCGGAGCGGTCGCGAAGCAGGCGTTGCACCAATGCGGTGTGCATGGCGTGGCCCGCGCGCTCGGCGACGACGCGCCCCCATATGCGCCGACCGGCAAGAGCAAGATCGCCGATCAGGTCGAGAACCTTGTGTCGCACGAACTCGTCATCAAAGCGCAGCGGCCCATTCTGCACCGCACCCTTGCCGATGATGATGGCGCAATCATCCGATGCGCCGCGAATCAGTCCCATATTGCGCAACATGGGTTCGTCCTCGCGAAAGCCGAACGTGCGTGCAGGAGCGATGAGGTCGCGGTAGGCACCAGCCTCCAGATCGCCGCGAAATGTTTCGTGGCCGATGGGAGCCGGAAAGTCGATGCTGTAGTCAATGTCGTAGCCGTCGCCTGGGTACACGCCGATAAACTTGCCGCCGACCTCGGGGCCCTCGCGCACTTCAACTGGTTTCAGGATGCGGAGATACTCACGCTTGCGGCGCTGCTGCTTCATGCCGGCTGAGGTAATTGCTTCCACGTACGGTCGCGCGCTGCCATCCAGAATTGGCACTTCCAGGTTATCGATTTCGATGATGACGTTATCGACACCAAGGCCGATAAGCGCGGAAAGCAGATGCTCTGTGGTCGAGATCAGAACACCCTGCCGCATCAGGCTGGTGGCGTAGCTCACCTTGGCTACATTGCGGCCGTTCGCCGGAATTTCGTAGTTGTCGAGATCAGTGCGGCGGAAGACGATGCCCGAACCTGCAGGCGCAGGGATAAGACGCATGGCAACCTGCACGCCCGAGTGCAGGCCGACGCCGCTGAACTGCAACGGCTCTTCAATCGTGCATTCGAGTTGTGCGTCCGTGGCCAGCGCCGTGCTCTCTCACTCAGTAAGACGACTGCCAGATTACACGCGTTCCAAAGGGGTCGCGTGTGTCTGTTTAGACACAGTACCGTGGCGGAACTCCCCTGTTTGCCGGAGAATAGCTTCATGATCTCTATGGAGAAGCTGCAGGATGCAGTTCGCAGCGGTGAAGGATCGATGCTCAGCCGCCTTCGCGAGCTGGTGGAAACGGAGTCGCCAAGCGATGACAAGACGGCCGTGGACCGTGCGGGCGCACTGGTTAGCCGATGGGTGGAGGAACTCGGTGGCACCGTCGTTCGCCACCCGCAAACAGAGTTCGGAGACGTGCTGGAGATGCGGTTCGGCTCCGGCGCAGGGGAGCGAGCGCTGCTGCTTGGGCACCTCGATACCGTGTGGCCACACGGCACGCTGGCGACGATGCCGTGGCGTGAGGAGGGTGGAAAGATCTTCGGCCCGGGCGTACTTGATATGAAGGTGGGCGTGATGATGGCGCTCACCGCGATCGACGCTTTGCGCCAGCTTGGCGAGCACCCTTGCGCGACACTGTTGCTCAATAGCGAGGAAGAAATCGGCAGCCCGGTTTCACGCGCCATCACGGAGCAAGTTGCGCGCGAATGCGCCGCCGTCTATGTGCTGGAACCCGCGCAAGGCCTCGCATACAAAACTGCGCGTAAGGGCGTGGGCAACTTCGAGCTTCACGTCACGGGCGTGGGCTCACACGCAGGTGTTGACTTCGAGAAAGGCCACTCCGCTGTTCTGGAAATGACAAAGCTTGTTCAGGAGGTGTCCGGCTGGACAGACCTGAGTCGTGGACTGACAGTGAACGTCGGCGTAGTGGCCGGCGGGACGCGATCCAACGTCATCGCCGCAGAATGTCAAGCGGAAGTGGACGTGCGGGTCGTGAACATGTCCGACGCGGCGGAGGTAGAGGAGCGCTTCCGCACGCTCAAGGTCAGTGACCCGGCGTGCAAACTAGCC
This sequence comes from Granulicella sp., assembly GCA_965200515.1. Classification (GTDB taxonomy): domain Bacteria; phylum Acidobacteriota; class Terriglobia; order Terriglobales; family Acidobacteriaceae; genus Granulicella. The sequence goes on from CBDAUT010000014.1 coordinate 47,057, forward strand.
GTTTCTGGCGGAATCAACCGGCCGCCAATGGAGCGAGGCCCGGGAACTGTCGCCCTCTTCGAGCGCGCAAAGCTGTTGGCATTGAACCTCGGATTGGCACTGCAAGAAGCCTCTACAGGCGGGGGCTCCGATGGCAACTTCACCGCGGCTCTCGGCGTTCCCACGCTCGACGGCATGGGCGCAGTCGGCGCCGGAGCCCACGCCGCCCACGAGCACATCGTCCGGGCACATCTTGTGGAACGAACCACGATGTTGGCGGGCATGCTGACGAGTTTAGGAGCGACATTCGGATAACAACCAAGCGCTCGAAACATGTGCCGGTTGCCAAGAACGGTGGGGCGAGGCTTAAGCCTCGCCATCAGTTGTCCTGCAAAATTGCGGCTTTAGCCGCTGGGGACAAGATCGCCGCTGAACGCAGACGAATGCCTGTAGAGGTGCGCTTGACTCACTAATCTCGCTCTCACGGGGTTCATGTGAATGTACTCACGGAAGGCCAGAAACTCGCTTGCATCCCGGCATCGCCGATCTCGGTAGCCACTTTGCCAAACGGGCATCTTCGAACCTAGGCGATGCGAGAAGCCGCCCTTGATCATTCCGACAGACCGCTCCATTGTTATCTGCTTCGGCGTGAGGAGTAGATGTACGTGATCCGGCATGACAACGAAGGCTTCGAGAACGTAACAGCCTTGCGCTTTGTACTTGTCGACTGTATCGGTAAAGAGCTGTGCATTCGTATCTGTTTGGAACACGCGTCTCCGCTGGTCGGCGATGATCGTGACGAAATACGTGTCTGATTTACTGGTTTGTGACTGCACGCAGATAGTCTAACCCCAGCGGCTGAAGCCGCACTTTCCAGGTCTTGAGGTGGCGAGGCTAAAGCCTCGCCCTACCGGACTTCACCGTGGAGTTATCGTCGCGAAGTCTTCTGGGTTACTACTTCGCTGAGGACTGCGTGGGTCTGCGTGGTCCAAAGGAACGCGGAGAGCAGCCCAATCTCTTTAGGCGACGAAATCTTCTTGCGCTCGGTAAAATCGCGGGGATGCAACCACGTTCCCCTGTCCTTCTGATTCACGGCGGTGCCTGGGCCATGCCCGATAACGCGATCGCCGCTCACGAAAACGGTATCCAACATGCGCTCGCCGCCGGTTGGGACGCGCTGCAACGCGGCGGCTCTGCCGTCGATGCGGTGGAGGCTGCCGTCACGGTCATGGAAGATGACGACACCTTCGATGCTGGTCGTGGATCGTTCCTCACGCGCGATGGCCGTGTGCAACTGGACGCCCTGCTGATGAATGGCGCGGACCTGCGCACGGGTGGCGTGGCCTGTGTCGAACGCCTGCGAAATCCGATCCAGGCGGCGCGGATGGTGCTGGAGAAATCTCCGCATGTGTACTTCGTGGGCAGCGGCGCGGAGCGTTTTGCAACACAGCACGGCATGCGTCTCGTCGACAACACGGAATTGATTGTCCCGCGCGAGCGCGAGCGGCTAATGAACTTTCAAAAGGCCGAGGCCGCTGGCGAACGCGACACCACGTTCAGTGGCACTCCAGCGGAATTTCGTAGCGGGGACCGGAGTGCTCTACAAGAAGCCTCACCCGACCAGGCCATGGCGGAAACCGCGATCGACGCCGAAATCGAAGAAGCTCTGCCACCCGAATTCCGCCTCGACGATCCCACGCTGCACTCGCATGACACCGTCGGCGCTGTAGCGCTCGACGCGAACGGCTGCCTCGCCGCAGGAACATCCACTGGCGGCACGCTTTCCAAAGCTCCCGGCCGTGTCGGCGATAGTTCACTGATCGGCTGTGGCTGCTATGCAGACAACGAGAGCGCTGCCGTTTCACTCACCGGATGGGGCGAGCCGATCATGAAACTTGTCCTCGGTAAGTGGGCCGTGGACCGCGTAGCTTGCGGCGCTGCGCCACAGCAGGCGGCGAGCGACGCCATCGCATACCTCTTCCGCCGCCTCGGCGGACACGGCGGCATGATCCTGCTCGGGCCGGACGGTTCTGTGGGCCTCGCACACAACACGCCGCGCATGGCATGGGGCCTCGCAACGAGCGAAGGACAGCAATGGGGCATAACGCGGAACGCGTAGGATGTGAGCGGCGCCAAACTGATGGAGGCGACGTTATGACAACGATTCTTCACGAAGAGAACGGTGCTTTGACTATTCAGGTTCCGAGGTCTGTGGCTGAGGAGCTGCACTTGAATGCTGGCAGCCTCTTGGAAGTGTTCGTTGAGCAGGAACGTCTTGTGTTGCAGCCACGGAAAAGCCCCTATTCGCTCGAGCAGTTGCTCCGTGAACAAGCAGAGATCCAAGAAGAGTTGCCTGTTGATCGCACCTGGATCGATGCTCCGCGGATCGGACGCGAACTGATATGAGGCGGGGCGACATCTACTTCGTGTCGCTCGATCCGACGATTGGTCATGAGCAACAGGGCAACAGGCCGGTGCTCATCGTTTCATACTGAAGCATTCAATCGTCAAATGAAGCTGCCCATCATATTGCCAATCACAACCGGTGAAAACTTCACCCGGATACATGGCTTCGCCCTCTCGCTGCAGGGCACAGGGTTGAGAACGAACGGTGTAGTTCGTTGCGATCAGCCGCGCGCGCTTGATGTTGCGGCACGAAACGGAAGATTTGTGGAGCGGCTTTCCGGTCCAGTGCTGGAGGAAGTGATGCTCAGGGCTCTTGGCATATTGGGTGATGCGGAAGCGTAGGGTATTTCCCTGCATCCAAAGGCTCAGGACGACTGAGGAGTTCTACACATGAGACGCATCTTCTTCTGGGCCACAATTCTTTCCGGCGCTGCTGCCGCTTACCTGATGTACCGCCGTGGTGAGCAGCCGATGCAGATTGCACGTAAAGCATTGGGTAGTCCGTACCGCTCGCTTGCCTCTGAAATCAAGCAGGCCATCTAGTCACTGCGTAGGATGCGAGCGCACGAATGACGGCAGAGCTTTTCACCGACACAACGGAATTGGAGGCGACGCGGCGACCGCTAACGCCTGAAGAGGCTGACCGCCTGCCGCACATCCATCGTCTGTTGCTGGGCTACTACGGTGAGCCGGAGCCGCGCGTGCCATGGGACCCGCTTACTCAGTTCATCTACTCGCTGCTGTCCTCGCGCACGAAAACACCCGCGTCGCACCAGGTCATGCGCGACCTCGAAGCGGCGTTTCCCGGCGCTGGTCCCGGCAACTGGGAGCCCGTGCGGGATGCGCGTGCGGAGGACATTGAACGCGCCGTAGCGCGCGTCACGTTTCCAGAGGTGAAAGCTTTGCGCCTCAAAGGCGCTCTGGCTGCCATTAGCGAGCGCGTCGGCTCGCTCACTTTGGACTTCCTCGCAAAATACCGTACGGACAAGATCCGCTCCTGGCTGGAGCAGTTTGAAGGTGTCGGACCGCAGATATCGGCAGCCGTGGTGAACTTCTCCACGCTGCGCCGTCGCGCGATCGCTATGGATGGCAATCACCTGCGTGTGATGCAGCGCCTCTGCGTTGTTCCTCGCGCCGATGCAGCCACAATGGAACGCCGCCTGATGCGCCTCGTTCCTGAAACATGGGACGCACCATTCCTCGACCAGCACCACAAACTTGTGAAGCTGCACGGGCAAACGCTGTGCACCTTCGACGAACCGAAGTGCGAAGCCTGCCCGCTGCTTGCTATCTGTCCTACTGGACAAAGGCGAGTGAACGAACTGAAGCTAACGCCGACGGAAGCCGTCGTTCGCTAGCTATTTTTCGCTGCTCGGCGGTGCAATGCCCTTCAGTCGCAGGTACAGCGCAAGCGTGGCATATTGCTCATTGTCGTGCGACACGGTTCCCCACAGCAGCACGACGCATTGAGCGCCTGCACAATCGCCGCCTTGTCTGCCGTTTCCGACGGAACGGGCTGGAGCGTCCTTGTACCGTTCACCACGCCACAACTGTGCGGCGGGGTGAACGGTATCGGCTTAGCGCAGCCCATAGTCTGAGTCGCGCCTCTAGGCTTTTTTGAACAGCCGGATGAGCAGTGTGAGAAGCACTGCACCGATGACCGCGACTAAGATCGTATAGATCAGGCCGCCTTGATCGGCGAAGCCGAGTGCGCGCATGATGAAGCCACCGATGATGGCACCAACGATGCCCACGACGATATCCATCAGAGTGCCGAAGCCGCTGCCCTTCATTATCTTGCCGGTAATGAAGCCAGCTATCAGCCCAACGATGATCCACCACAGAATGAACATTGATTCTCCTAAGAAGCTTTGGTTAGAGACCCGGGGACAAAGTTTCTGTCCCCGGGGTCAGGTCTGACGATGAGAGATACCGGGTTTGCCCCAATCTCCAGCAAGATGCGGGTGTGCTTAATCAACCCGGGTGTAAGTTCTGTCGGAGTGCCGGTCTTCAGCGAGCACCTCGGAGTCGTTCGCTGTGTGCGTACTGACAGCTTTTTCTCCTGAAGATGCGACGTCTTCGCCGCCTGCCTGCTTCAGCAGATCCTTGGCGCGGCTGATCTCTTCCGAGGTCTCGCAATGCACGGAAATGAGAATGCCACCATCCTTCACGCGACCCTCGTAGCGCTTTGCCTCGTACTCCGGAATGCCCATCCCGACCAGAGCACCGATCAAGCCGCCAACCGCACCGCCGATACCAAGCCCGGCAAGCGCTCCCATGATTGGACCTGCAGCGATGAGCGGACCTACACCAGGAATCGCCAACGCTCCCAGACCAGCCAGTAGGCCGATGGTGCCACCCACTGTTCCGCCGCCGAGGACGCCAGCAGTCGTGCCTTCCGGTGCCTTCGTGTTCTTCTCAGCCGCAAAGTCTTTCGAGCCCTGCTTGTCTGCCATCAGCACCGAAACATCGTCGTGTGAGAAGCCAGCTGCGTGGAGACGATCCACCGCTGCGTCGGCCGCACTGTATGAGGGGAAGATTCCAAATGCTGCTGTGTTTTTACCTGCCATGATGTTCTCCTTGTGTCCCCACGAGTGGGTTCTTACTGCTTCACTGTGATCTGGTTGGTTACTTTGTCCTGGCCAACAATCGCTGCGGCCTTCTCACCGATCGTCTGCTTTTCCTGTTCCGAATGAACCGGCCCTTTGAGGGTGACGGCTCCGCTCACAACGATGATTTTCACGTTGTGGCCGTACATGGAGAGCGACTTATCCGCGACGACTGCTCGACGAATCTTCGCTGCCGTCGTGCGGTCAGACGTGTTGTCCTTCTGCTGATCGGCGGTGCGTGACTGGTTCTGTGTTTTATTCGTTCCGGAATTGTCTGCATTACTTTGTGTCTGGGCGAAAGCTGCAGTGCCCATGCCCAAACAGAGCACTAAAGCACTCACGGTAGCGGCTACGAAACTTCGATTACGACTTGGCATGGAACAAACCTCGGGGTCTATTGCACGCAGCGCTAACGCGCTGCATCACTGTGAATGGATTGGTACCGTCGACACGCAGAGACTGGCGACTCAGGTACGCGGATGTTGGCAAGTCTGCTCAAGCCGGTCACCTACTGACCGCAACCATATGGTGCATACAGGTGCCGGGCAGTTGTATTCTTATGTCAAATACTTGACATATAAATATGGAAGGTGTGATTGTCGGCGAGACTTATTCGTTCTGTCAGCACGTCCAATGGAGGTAGGCCGTTATCATGAGCCGACGAAGTTTCGTTCCGCAGGAGAACCATGCCTCAGCAGCACCGCAATCGTCTGCTAGCCGCCATTCCACAAAAGAGCCGCAAGCATCTGCTTTCCAATTCGACAGAAGTCCAGCTCGCTTCCAAGAGCGTTTTGCATGAACCGCAATCTCATCCCACACATGTTTTCTTCCTGATCTCGGGCCTTGCTTCAGTTTTCGCTGTGACTGAAGTGGGTCTTGCTGCGGAAGTCGGCGTTGTTGGACGGGAGGGCTTTACCGGAAGTCTGCATCTCATCGGCCCAGTGGATGCGCCGACGCACTGCCGAATGCAGCTGGAAGGTGCAGCTGTGCGCATTCCGTTCGCGCATCTACAAAAGGCTTTCCATGAGGATGATCATGTCAACCGCATCGTGCTGGAGTTTGTGCAGGCGCAAACTCACAACCTGAGCCAGTTGGCAGGGTGCCACCGCATTCATGGAGCTGCCGAGCGACTGACGCGGTGGCTGCTGACTGCGCAGGATCTGACCGAGTCTGCCAAGATCGACATTACCCAGGAAACTCTGAGCGAACTGCTCGGCACAAAGCGCGTCACCATAGCGGCGGCAGCCGGAGACTTGCAACGAAAGAAGCTTATCCAGTACAGCCGGGGCCACATCCAGGTTCTGAATCGCAAGGGACTGGAGTTATTAGCGTGCGACTGCTACTCGACCGTACGGGACATACATAAGGGTCTCTACCACTGAGGATTGTGCTTTTCACGAACACAGGAGCGCGCCAGACGCGGCGTGACGACGTGCTTTAGGGATCAATACCTGGGGCAGTCGTCCCCTCTGGCATTGCGGACGGATTCTGGAAATCCAGAGTATGCGATTCCTGCATCCGCATTCGATTGCATACACCGTCGCGTGCAGAATGGAAGAAGTCTCGTGCGTACGTACCTCTACAAACTGACCTCGGACCGTGGTGGCGCACCGTGTGCCCCTCCTCCTGCCTCAGGCGAAGATTCACTGCTGAGCCTGTCGATCTGCAAGCCCGCGATCCGGCGCACGGCGCAGCCCGGAGATCGTATCGTCGGCATCACGAGCCACGCGCTTGCCAACGGTGAAAGTTACCCGCTGAACGCTGTCATTTATGCGGCTTACGTCGACCGCGCGATTCAGCCCCAGGACTACTACGCTACGGAAAGCGAGTTCCAAGCGCGGCCCGACTGCATCTACGAGTTTCATCAGCAGAACGGGCGCATCGCTCACAGCGGACGCACCCGCCTGCACGCCGATCCGGCGTACGAAGCACGCGACATTGGCCGCTACCCGTACTACCGCAACGCGCGCACGCTGCTGTGTGAAAATTTCCGCTACTTCGGCTCCGCCGCAGTGCCGATTCCTGCCCGCCTTGCGTTGCTGCTGCAGGTAACAGAAAGCCTCGGGCAAGGACACCGTGTGTTCGATGAGTCCTCACCGGAGGCGAAAGAACTGGATGCGCTCTTTCGCGCGCTCTGGAAGCGGCCCACCCGTTACACGCCTGCTAGCGTCGAGCAGGAAGCACCAGGGCACGCGCCGCGCCCGTGAAGCGGCGCACCTTCTTCCCACCCGGGACTGTCATCTCGACCGGAGCACTCGCAGAGCGCGTAGCGGAGAGACCTGCAGTCCCGCTTTCGGTACTACTGCTCTCCCGCCTGGCGAACTACAGGTCTCTCCATTCCGCTGCGCTCCAGTCGAGATGACAATTGGGAGGGTAAGGCGAGCCTCAGGCGAGTGCGGCCACTTCGTTTTCCACTGCCACTTTCGGCCCAACCTCTGCTCCCAGCAGCTCGATTGCGCGCAACTGCGCTTCGTGCGGAACGCCGCCACTGAGATTGATGCCGATCCGGCTCACGCCACCAAGTGACTGGTTGATGTGCTGCATCTTTGCTGCAACCGTTTCCGCATCGCCCACCATGAATGCGCCCATCGGCGTGCACTGCGCCTCAAACGATGCGCGGGTGGTTGGCCCCCAACCGCGTTCCCTGCCAATGCGGCTGAACGTGTGCTGATACGTCGGCCAGAAAATGTCCATGGCTTGCTGCGTCGTGTCGGCGAGAAAGCCGAGTCCATGCACGGCAACATCCGGATCGCCGGCGTGTCCCGCCCGCTTCCACGAATTGCGGTACAGATCAATCAGCGGGCGAAAGCGATGCGGCTCACCCCCGATAATTGCCACCGTAAGCGGCAGGCCAAGGAGCCCTGCGCGCGCAAACGAATTCGGTGTTCCACCAACGCCGAGTCGCACGCTCATCTGCTTCTGCACAGGTCGTGGCCACACGCCTTCGTCATGCAACGAGGCGCGGTACTTGCCTTCCCACGTAATGTGCGTTTCATCTCGCAACTGCAGCAGCAGGTCAAGCTTTTCTGCAAACAACTCGTCGTAGTTGTTCAGATCGAAGCCAAACAGCGGATACGACTCTACGAAAGACCCACGCCCAACGACGATTTCCGCTCGCCCGTTGGAAAGCAGGTCCAGAGTGGCAAAATCCTGAAACACACGCACGGGATCATCCGAGCTGAGGACCGTCACCGCACTCGATAGGCGAATGTTTTTGGTTCGTGCTGCCGCCGCGGCGAGCAGCATTCCAGGCGAGCTCGCAATGTACTCCGCGCGATGATGTTCGCCGATGCCGAACGTGTCGATGCCGACACGGTCAGCAAGCTCGATCTCTTCGAGCAATTGCCGCACGCGTTCCGCGCCGCGTGCACCGGCCTGCGCCGGTTCCGCTGCGGACATCTCAACAAAGGTGTCGATGCCTACCTTCATAGGTTGTTCCGTTTCCGAACGGCGGTGGCCCCACGCCGTTCGCTAACTTCAGATGCACCCGAGTCTGAAACGGCGCAATTACCGCATGAACACTGGCCGTTTACGGTTCTTCACGAGTAACGGCCTGCGCGGACTTCGCCCCGTCATCTAAAAAATTACGCGCGGCAAATAGCATCACCCCTGTAGCAATCGCGGTACCCGTGCACCAGGAACACATCTTTCCAAACTGCACCACCTGCCGCACCACGTTGAACGTCGCGACGCCACCATCCAGCGCCAGTTTCGCCGCGAGTAACTTGCGCGCCCTAGTGTTCTCTTTCGCAGCAATCATCAGCGCGAGCGTCGTTCCATAACTCGCCAGCCCAAGCACACCGTCAGGAATGCCGAGCGGATGAGCCGCCTTCGACTCCGTAATACCGTCGCTGTCGAACAGTGCGACCGGTGGGTCAGGCAAGTGCTCAACCACCCCTGTTTGGTGCAGCACCACAGGCACAAGCGTCGCAAGTGCAGCTCCGCACGCAATCAGCATCGTCGCATTCGGCGGTTGCCATTCACCTTGTTGGGATGCACTCACGAACGACGTCCTTTCCATATCGCCGCTGCACCCACCACGACCGCGCCAGCGCAGGCCAGCAGCCAGTTGCGGTGTAGCGAGGCTTCTACTGCGAGGCTGGATTTCTTCGACCGGTCGTCAAATCTACCGCGTGCGCTGTGCGTGCCGTGTACATACTCGTACAGATTGTTGGGAGTATGCGGATCGCGTGGCTGATCGGGAAGTTGCTGCGCATCGTAGCCCGTCTTACCCAGGTACCAGTCGGCATAGCCTGGTGCAAACTTTTGTCCCATAACCGCTTCGACCGTCGGGAATCCTACCCAGTATTCACGTCGCGGACGCTTCGCGTATCCGGCAGCGACAACGATCTTCGCTGCAACTTCCGGCTCATAAATAGGCGGCACGGGTTGCGCCTGATTTTTCAATCGGCTCTTTACCCAGTTGAACTGCGTTGTATTCATTGCGGGCATCTGCACGGTGGTGAGCTTTACATTGCTCTTGTCATGGATCAGTTCGCATCGCAGTGAGTCTGTGAAGCCATTGATGGCGTGCTTGCTTGCGCAGTATGCCGACTGCAGTGGGATGGAACGGTACGCCAACGCGGAGCCAATCTGGATGATCGTGCCGCGATCGCGCGGCAGCATATGCTTCAGCGCGGCTAGCGTGCCGTGCACATAGCCGAGGTACGTCACGTCGGTGACCCGCTTGTAATCAGACGCGGTCATTTCCTTCACGGGAGAGAACACGCTGACCATCGCGTTGTTGATCCACACATCAATTGGCCCGAGCTTCCTCGTCGCTTCGGCTGCGGCATGCTCCACTGCTTTTGCGTCGGACACATCAGTCGGTACCGCAATGGCTTGCCCGCCGAGCAAAGCGCACTCACTCACGGCAGCTTGCAGCGCTTCAGGATTACGCGCCAGCAGCGCCAGCCTGCAGCCACGCTTGGCATACCCATGCGCGATCGCGCGGCCAAGGCCTGCGGAAGCGCCCGTAATCACAACTACTTTCGGTTCATTCGACACGAAGTTCCCCCATTTCATTCTTCATGTGAGAGGGAAAGGAGCTGTGACGGGATGCTCCCAGCAGTAGAAGCGCAGGGCTAAAGCGCATCCGCCTGAGCATGGCAACCAAACGTGTTCCAATACTGAAGGACACGAAAAACACATGCCTTTGAACTGCGGAATTGTCGGCCTGCCCAATGTGGGCAAAAGCACCATCTTCAACGCCCTTACTGCTGCGGAAGCGCAGGCGGCGAATTACCCTTTCTGCACCATCGACCCTAATGTGGGCATCGTGCCTGTGCCGGACGATCGCATGGACCGCATCGTCAGCATGGTGAAGCCGCATTCCATTGTGCCCACCACGATGGAGTTCGTTGACATCGCAGGCATTGTGGAAGGCGCAAGCAAGGGTGAAGGCCTTGGCAATCAGTTCCTCAGCCATATACGCCAGACCGACGCGATCCTGCACGTCGTCCGCTGTTTTGCAGACCCGGAAGTGATTCACGTCGCGGGTGGCGTTAACCCGCTTCATGACATCGACATTATTAACACTGAGCTGCTGCTCGCCGACATGGAAACCGTCGACAAGCGGAAGACGAAAGCAGAAAAAGCAGCCAAAGGGCAAAACGCAACCGCAGCACAGAAGACGGAATATGCCGTCATTGAAAAGTTGCTGGAAGTATTGAACGCAGGCAAACCCGCACGCACCGCAGACCTGACCGCCGACGAAAAGCTCGTCGCTCGAGATCTCTTCCTCATCACTATGAAGCCTCAACTCTACGTCGCCAACGTTGACGAAGCAGGGATCGCCAGCGGCAATGAGTTCACCGCAGTCGTCGAAAAGCGCGCGGAGGAAGAAGGCAGCGAAGTCGTCCGCATCTGCGGCGCAATGGAAGCAGAAATCGCACAGCTCGAGCCGGAAGAGCGCAAAGAATTTCTCGCCGAAATGGGCCTGCAGGAACCTGGGCTCAACCGCCTCATCCACGCGGCTTACCGTTTGCTCGGACTTGTCACTTACTTCACGTCAGGGGTGCAGGAAGTGCGAGCCTGGACCATTAAGCGCGGTACCAAAGCTCCCGGTGCTGCGGGCGTCATCCACTCGGACTTCGAGCGCGGCTTCATCAAGGCAGACTGCTACGCCTGCGCAGACCTGTTCCGTCTCGGCAGCGAGCAAGCTGTCAAAGAAGCGGGACTGCTGAAGTCAGAAGGCAAGGAGTACGTTGTTAAGGATGGCGACATACTCTTTTTCAAGTTCAATGTGTAATTAAGCCGCGAGTCTAGTACAGCGCTTTCCGATAATGTACGCAGCGGTCAACGACCTCGTATCCGATAGCCTCGTGCGCTCGCTGCGAGGGTTCGTTGTCGAGCCAGGTGTCTGAGCCCATCTCGCGGCAACCCTGGTTGTGCGCCCAGTCTTCGGCAATGCGGATGAGAGCGGCACCGACACCGTGTCCGCGCTGCTCGGGTAAAGCAAACCAGCCTTCTATAAAACCGACGGGGTGTTCCGCATCGCAGCCATCCGCATGCGACCGCAAACCAACCTGCACGAATCCGCTCGGCTGATCCTGCTCTGCTTTCGCGATAAAGTAAGTCGCAGGCAAGCCGCCGCTTCTTCCCGTTGCAAGCATCTCGCCAACTTCATGGGCATGCTCTTCTGCTGAAACCTCGGGCCACAGAGCGGAGCACATTGCCGAGATCACCTTGACATCACTGAGTGTTGCTGGTCGTACAAAGACCGCCGCCATCGCTCCGCCTCAGTACAACGTCACCGTAGTCTCGCGGACACCATCGGCGAACCAAACCTTGCGCGCACTCATCGAGTGCACCTTGATTCCCGCCGGCAAGGGCAGGAGCGTTGGCAGATCGGCATCGGCCAGGCACGCGATGAAGTGAATGCACTTGAGTTGCTGTGGCACACCCGTGTGGTCATCATGTGCGATCAGCTCCACATACATGGGCGGATTGTCGTTCTCAATTAGCACGTCGCTGCTGTAGTTGATAAAGACCTGCGCGCCATCTTCTTTCAACCCATTGCGAACTACGAGGGCCATGGGGTCGCGCAGAAACAACCGCTGCCGGTTGTAGACAATGAAGACCGCGCCAATGACTAACAGAAGAAGGATCAATTTCTTCATTGTGAATGCCCTTCTACAGTTTGGTCTGCTTCTTGTCCTTCTCTTCGTGATATTCCTGCTCAGTGTTGATGTTCCAGAGTGCCTTCTTGTCCACGGTGCCGCCGGCAGCAATCCCATCCACAACACCCATTGCCGTCAGCATGGAATGGTCCTGATTGTTGTACTTGTGCATACCGTTGCGACCGACAAGAAATAGGTTCTGAAAGCCGTCCACCCAATTGCGCAGCTCATCGAAACGGCTATAAGTGCCGAAGTAGGCCGGGTACGTTTTCGGTACGCGTACCACATGCGCATCCGTGACTTCGCTCGTGCGCAGGATGCCGATTTTCTCCAGCTCCCCGGCAGCAAACTCTTTGAGCTCTTCGTCCGGCGTGGACCACAGTGGATCGGTGTCGTAACAGAAGTACTCCAGCCCAATCCAGACCTTGTCCGGCGAGCTAACCATGTATGGTGACCAGTTGTTGAAGATCTGTAGGCGGCCGAGCAGGACATCCGGCTCCTGGATGTAAATCCAGGTATCGCGAATGAGTCCTCCATCCGGTTCTTTCACGTCGAGCTTGTTCGCGAGCACGCCCACCGTGATGAAGTCGCGATATTGCAGGCCGTCGCTCACCTCGCGCACATTGGCCGGAACATTGGCTCCCCCCGCCTCGAGCGCATGCGTCAATTCGCGCATCGGCATGGTGGAAAGGAAGAAGTCTCCGTCGAAGCGTTGTCGTTGGCCTTCGCCGTTGACAGCTTCGAGAGCAACGATGCGATCCCCTTCGCTGATGACGCGGTCGACGCACCATCCCATGTGGATCTCGCCGCCGCCTTGAACGATCTTGTCCGCTACGTGCTCCCACAACTGCCCGGGCCCAAACTTCGGATACAGGAAGCGCTCGATCAGCGAAGTGTCCGTGCCCTTTTGCGAGATGTTGTCGCCCTGCGCCTCGGTCTTCGGCTTGCCTGCGAAGGCCTTTTTCACAAAGTGCTTCAACGCAGTCGTAAGGCTCAGGCCCTTGATGCGCTGTGCTCCCCACTCCGCAGAGATCTGGTCGCACGGCGTGCCCCAAACCTTTTCCGTGTAGCTCTTGAAGAAGGTCAGATACAGCTCGCGCCCAAAGCGATTGATCAGGAAGTCTTCCAGACTTTTTTCTTCCTTGATCGGCTTCACGCGGCTCATCACGTAGCTCACGCCGATCTTGGACATCCGCACGGGGCCAAGATTGCTGATGGTGCTGCCCGTCAGCTTGATCGGATAATCGAAGAATTTGCGCAGGTAATAAATGCGGCTCTTGCGCGGACGCACCAGCATCACCAGGTCGTCGCTCTCCGGTTCGTGCGCCTCCACAACGGTGACCGCTTCGCGCGCCAGCAAATCGCCGTCATCGGCGAGATCCGTCTCCTCGGCTTCCGCATCATGTGAAAGCGGCCCGACGCCGCGCAGCACCGGCTCCTGGTCGAGTCTTGCGGGAACAGGAACTTCACGCTGCTTGCCCTGATAGCTAATCTGCACGCCAGTCGGCGCGTCTGCACTCAGATCGGGTGGCATCAGGTCCATCCACCACTGCATCACGCGGTCGCTTTTGGAAAAGAAGCGGTGGCCGCCAATGTCCATGCGATTGCCCTTGTAGCGAATCGTTCGTGAAATGCCGCCAATTTCCTGCGAAGCTTCCAGCAGGATCGGCTGTACGTCTGTTCTGCGCTGAAACTCAAGCGCTGCGGTCAAGCCGGCGGGACCGGCTCCAATGATGATTGCTTTACGGGGCATCTATGTCTCAGACGTACAAAATACGACTCGATGAAGTATATCGTTGGCTGCGGGACCGACTGCATGACTTTGGCGCGTGGTGCGCCTGAATTTCTCTATAATTCAGTCTTTCCGGAAGAAAGCTCTTCGTAGAAGGTCCCTTCAATCTACCGGCCATTGAGCCGTGGATCAGAAGTCACTTCCGCGAGACACATCGCTTCTGCGCAAATGAGCTGGGTCGCGATGGCGTCGTCGCAAACCGTTGCAACGTGATCTTCGAACGACCTTAGCGCCTCTTCGATGATGCAGAGCTGAGACTCCGGAGCACCTATATTCTTAGGTGAGCGCACGCTCATTGCTGTGCTCAACACCCGCTCCGGGGAGTACGGGCATTTCTCAACAAAGCTCCTTACCGCCGACACTCCGGGCGTTCTGCTTTGCCACCGTGCTCTTCTGCATCGCCATCTTCACTTCTTAGTACTTTACGGCGCTCGTTCGCGCAGGTCGTACCTTCAACAATAGACTGAGTTGGCAGCCACCTAAACTGATGCCATCTCACGTTCCGATGCCAGAAAACAAGCAGCACTATGTAGGTCTCGACGGACTGCGTGGTGTCGCTGTGCTGATGGTGTTTGCCCAACACTATTTCACCTATCCAGAGGCCTATCACTGGGGATGGATTGGTGTGCGGATTTTCTTCGTGCTGTCGGGATTCCTGATTACCGGCATTTTGTACGACTCGCGTGAAGCGCCGAATCGCTACCGCGTGTTTTATGCACGCCGCGCTTTGCGCATTTTTCCGCTTTACTACGGAGTGCTTGCTTTGGGATGGGCTTTGTGGCCCATGTTCCGCTGGGAACTGCACCCCGCGTGGTCCTTGGCACCCTTTTATCTGACGAACTACAGCAGGTTCTTCTGGCTGCACGACTACATTACCGGCCATGGCCTCGAGCACCTCAAAGCCATGCCGCATCCACCCAGTTGGTTCTGGCTCTACTACGGGCACTTTTGGTCACTCTCGGTAGAAGAGCAGTTCTATCTTGTCTGGCCCTTCGTTGTTTTCACGGTGAAGGACCGTAAGCGCCTGCTGTGGATCTGCGTCGCCGTCGTGTGCGCTGTACCCGTAATGAGATTCATCTGCGCCTACACCGTCTCCAACGATCTGCTGGAAGCTGGCCTGCTGGACCGGGCAACACCCTTCCAGTGCGATGCCCTTCTTCTGGGCGCAGCCATTTCCTTGTGGATGCGTGGGAACTCCTTCCGGCTGACTGCGATCGCGAGGGCTGTTGTAGCTCTTTCGCTGACTGCTTTCCTTGCCTTCCAGATCATCTACTTTGCTGTTCAGCACGACATGTATGTCATCGATATTTCCGAACCCATCTTTGCGTCGGTAGGTCTCACTGCTATCAATCTGTTCTCGGCGGGACTTTTGCTTTTGGCTCTCGACTCGACGACAACATGGTCTAAGTTTCTACGCCTGAAATGGCTCCGGTGGCTCGGAACGATAAGCTACGGTTTCTATGTCTTCCACGACATTCCACACACGTTTTACCTGACGCTTGCAGGAATGTTTCCAGGAGCCAACTCGAACATTTACGGTCTGCTGAGCGGAGCACTCGCGCTTGGCGGAACGCTCTTGCTCGCGAGCCTCAGCTATCGCTACTTCGAGACGCCGTTCCTTCGTTTGAAGTCGCGATTCACGCTGCAAAGGCCCACGATCGAGCGAGACGGCCAAGTCCACGCTTAGGGGGCAGCTACACACAGGTGGGCCGCCCGTTCCGAGACGACAAGAAAGAATCTGGCGCACCCAGGTAGCGCAAGACGCATTGCTCCTCTTCGAGCCGGCCTCTATGCAATGTGTTCGCGCCGGTCGGATGAGTACCTGGGTTTCGGTGTCTACTCAGGCAGAATGCGTTCCAGCTGCGATCAGCCTGCTTCTACGAATCGGCTCACCGGCCTCGATTTACTCGCCGGTACAGCAAGCTCGCCCGGTCCCAATTCCCTGTCAGATTCCTCTTCTAAGGGCCACACACATGCAACGACGAGCAACACTAGCAGCGCAATCGCTTTCAGTTGGCCGCCGCCTGCGTTCCATGCTTCTAGGAGTGGTACCTGCCAAGAGAAGATGAGCGCCAGTAGTCCCATCGTGACACTATGCACGAGCGATGTGACCTTTGTCCGTAGCGTTACACGCAGCAGCAAACAAAGAGGCACATAGAAGTGAAGAAGTGTGTAGTCGTAAGACACAGGGGGGAAAAGGCCGATCGCCGTAATCAAACACACGATCTGGTTTGTGACTGGCAACTTGCGTATGCGCGCAAAGAAGAGGATGGTGCCTAGCAGAAGAACGATCAGCATGTAGCGGGCAAGGTAGGCATGTCCGTCCGCTCCGGAGAGAAGACGTTCTTTGAGCGCAGTTTTTAGGAGGGCGAATAACGAGTGATCATAGGGTGTTTCCCAAGGGCGATATGCACTCATGTAGTAGTTGTTAAAAAATCTGATTCCGAGATTCGTGCCTGCCCACGAGTTCGCTATGGATCCTGTAGCCAACCAGAGGGACAGGACTGTTGTGATGACGAAGGTTCCCAATCCGAATGCGATAGCGCGCCAGTTCTTCCGCGGTAAGAATAAGGCCAGAAGAGCAAGCGGATAGTACTTGATACTGGCAACAATCCCGATGAGAGCAGCTGCAGATAATTCCCTTCTTCGCAGAAACTGGAGGACTCCTCCCGCCAGCAGAAGAAAGAGAAAAATCTCAATGTTGGTCTGGCGATACTCCATGGCGAATGGATAGGACAACGCGACGGCCACCACAAGAAAGAGGACCTTGTCAGAGGACAACATCCTGCTCTGCCGCAGAATCCTGAACAGAACAATTGCGATAACAAGAGCCGTGAGAACGACTGTGAGCTTTAGAGCAGCGATTGGGTAGTGAGTCGAGTGAAGCAGGAAATAAATGATGGACGCGGGTGCTGGATAGGTAAAAAGTTCAATCATGCCGGGTGGATGAAAGAAGTTGGGCTGATGAAAGCGTGCGGCCTGCGGCGCGTAGTTCGACCAGTCAGGCGCGTACTCGTTCAGAAGACCAAGTGGGCGCACTCTATCGAAAAGCAGACGCTTCTGAAGAAGCCGACCCAGGCTGATTGCGTCCGACAGGAGACTTACCGCAATGAAAATCTCTATTGCTTTCGGCGACCGTCTGCCAACGCCAGGCTGTGACCGTTCTTCTCGCAAATCCTAACCCGCCACTATCGTGCAACTCTACCAAGTGCCGCAGTCTGCCTGTCGATGCGGAAGATAGCACTGACGTGTTTGAGGAATATGCCAGGCATCTTCTTAGCTTGATAAACCTGAGTCACACCGGCAGCGCGTAAACGATGCTTCACTGGTAGTTCAAGAATGCCGTACCCTCTACGGTGTATGCGCGCGACAAACTCCCACCAGAAGCCCTGCTTCATTTCGCGCATCTCGCCTGCCACCCAGTGCGCAATCTCTTTCTTAAACAGCACATACGGGCAACTTGGGTCGTGTACCGGCACGTGAAACACGCTGCCGTAGATCGCATAAAAGAAGCGCGACATGCTTCGACGCGCCAAGGTATCCTGCCGCTCCACTCGCCAACCAAGCAGCATGTCCGCAGCCTTGCGCTCAGCCCAGAACCGGGCAAAGTCTTTCGGGTCGCACTGTCCGTCTGAGTCCAGGCAGAGCAGCCATGGTGCTTCGAGCATTTCCATGCCCTCGCGCATGGCCTTGGAATAGCCCTTGCGATCATCGGAAAGATTCAGACGCATTGGGATCTCGAGCGCAAGTTCACGGAGAATACCCTTGGTGTTATCACGGCTGCCGTCCTCGCAAATGATGAACCGCATGTTCACGCGAGGCGAAATCTCATCCCAAATTTCGCGAATAGTCGCTTCGATGCTTTCGGCTTCGTTGTGGACGGGGAGAAGAACCTCTAGTTCGGGAAGGGACGTCATTGTTTGCCTCAGGTAAGCAGTGCTATGGGTGAGGCCAAAGGCGACTCACGGCTTTCTCTCGCGAGAAGAAGGTACCTGAACCTTCGCTCGGCACACACTGGTACTTTTCGGTTATCCCGGTGGTCAGGATTCGTCTCTCTTACGTAAAGCGATCTGCTTGCCCCGTTCGTTACAGGCAAAAGGCCGGAGCTGGTTGGCTCCGGCCTTCTTGCTAGCTGTGTCTGACGACATGCGCAGCGGCTTTGATTACGCGCTCACCAGGTGTTCTGCCATCGCTCGGTTCTCCGGCGTGAAGCTCAGCGTGCCCTTACCTTCCGCATCCACACGCACGGTGTCGCCGTGCAGCACGCGACCGTCGAGGATGCGCATTGCCAGAGGGTCCTGAACCATGCGCTGGATCGCGCGCTTCAGCGGCCTTGCACCGTACGCACGGTCGTAGCCGGAGTGGAAGATTGCCTCGCGTGCAGCGTCCGTAAGATCCAGCGTGATGCGACGATCGGCCAGCAGCTTTTCCAGATCTTTCAGCCGCAGGTCGACGATGTGCGTCAAGTGGTTTTCGCCTAGCGGGTGGAAGACAACTACGTCGTCCACGCGATTGAGGAACTCGGGCCGGAAGTGCTTGCGCAGCTCACCCATCACGCGCTCCTTGGCCTCATTGAAACCCTCCTCGCCATCAGCCCATGCAGTCGTCAGGTTCCCAGCACCGATGTTTGATGTCATGATCAGCACCGTGTTCTTGAAGTCCACGGTACGTCCCTTCGAGTCGGTCAATCGCCCATCGTCGAGCACTTGCAGCAGCACATTGAACACATCCGGATGCGCCTTCTCGATCTCATCGAAAAGCACAACCGCGTAGGGACGGCGACGGATCGCCTCGGTGAGCTGACCGCCTTCATCGAAGCCGACATATCCCGGAGGCGCGCCGATCAAACGAGCCACGGCATGTTTTTCCATGTACTCGCTCATGTCGATGCGTACCATCGCCTGTTCGTCGTCGAACAGGAACTCCGCCAGCGCACGTGCCGTTTCCGTCTTACCCACGCCCGTCGGCCCAAGGAAGATGAAGCTGCCAATCGGCCGCTTCGGATCGCTGAGCCCGGCGCGTGAGCGACGGATTGCGTTCGCCACCACCGTCAGCGCTTCATCCTGCCCGACCACACGCTCGCGTAAACGATCTTCCATCTGCGTCAGCTTTTGCACTTCGCCCTCGAGCATTTTCGAGACAGGAATGCCGGTCCACTTGGAAACGATGGAAGCGATGTCCTCTTCGTCGACCTCTTCTTTCAGCAGGCGGTTCGGTTTAGCGGCAGTCCTGCCCTTCTGTTTGTCATTCCGCAGCGCAGCGGAGGAATCTGCTTCTCCAGCCGAGGCTTTATCCGCCGCCACAGCCGCATCCTGCGCGTCTGTCAGCGCAGCCAACTGCCTCTCCGCCGCCGGAATTTCGCCGTACTGCAACTCCGCCGCACGCTGCAGATCTCCTTTGCGGGTGGCCTCCGTCGCCTGAAAGCGCAGTGCTTCCAGCCTCTCCTTCAGCCCGGCGATTTCGCCAATAGCGCCGCGCTCTTTCTGCCATCGCGCGCGCAGCCCTGCCGCCTGCTCCTGCACTTCTGCAAGCTCGCGCTCCACCGCTTCCAATCGCTCGCGTGAGTTCGCATCGTCCTCACGCTTCAGTGCCTGTCGCTCGATCTCAAGTGAAGTGGCACGCCGCTCCAGCACGTCGATCTCCACGGGCACGGAGCCAATCTGAATCGCCAGCGCCGCCGCAGCTTCGTCGACAAGATCGATGGCTTTATCCGGAAGGAATCTATCCGAGATGTAGCGGTGGCTGAGTTCCGCTGCGGCCACAATTGCCGAGTCCTTGATACGCACTTTGTGGTGCGTCTCATACCGTTCGCGCAGACCGCGCAGGATCGCAATCGTGTCCTCGACGTTTGGTTCGCCGACGAACACAATCTGGAAACGTCGCTCCAATGCGGCGTCCTTCTCGATGTACTTGCGGTACTCATTCAGCGTGGTTGCGCCGATTGCTCGAAGCTCGCCGCGCGCCAAAGCCGGTTTCAGCATGTTGCTCGCGTCGATCGCGCCTTCCGCCGCGCCCGCGCCGACGAGTGTGTGGAGTTCGTCGATGAACAGGATGATTTGCCCGTTTGCCTCGTCGATCTCCTTCAGCACGGCCTTCAGGCGGTCTTCGAACTCGCCGCGGAACTTCGCGCCCGCCAGCATCGACCCCAGGTCAAGCGAGATCACGCGCTTGTCGCGCAGAATCTCCGGAACGTCGCCCATAAAGATGCGCCGCGCCAAACCCTCAACGATGGCTGTTTTTCCAACGCCGGGTTCGCCAATGAGTACCGGATTGTTCTTCGTCCGGCGGCTCAGCACCTGCACCACGCGACGAATTTCCTCGTCACGTCCGATCACCGGGTCGAGCTTGCCACGACGCGCCTGTTCCGTGAGGTCCTTCGCATACTTTGCGAGCGCCTGGAATTTGCCCTCAGGATTCTGATCTGTCACGCGCTGCGATCCGCGCACTGCCTGTAGAGCTTTGAGGATCGCCTCGTGCGTCGCACCCTGCGCCGCCAACGCAGCCTGTATCGGCTCACCCTTCTGCGCGGCGAGCGCCAGCAGCAGATGCTCGGTAGACACGTAGTCGTCCTTGAAGTTTTCCGCTTCCTTGAACGACTGATCCAACACCTTCTGCAGCGCATTGCCCAAGCCAGGCTGGCTCGCGCCCTGCACCTTTGGCAGCTTCGCAATGGCGCTGTTCACCGTCCCCAACAACTGCTGCACCGGTACGCCGATCTTCTCCAGCACCGGAAGCACGACACCTTCCTTGTCATCCAGCAGCGCCGCCATCAGGTGCAGCGGCAGCACCTCAGGGTTGCCGTTCTCCCCGGCATGCGACACCGCGCCCTGCACCGCCTCCCCTGACTTGACCGTCAACTTGTCCCATTTGATCGCCATAGCTCAATCTCCTCACCGCAGTGGTCACACAGTAGCTGTGGAGCGGCCTAGTACATCTGACGCCCTAAGAGACGCCGTGGATGCATAAAATCTGATAGCAACGCACTCAAGTTCCAGGCTGCTCCCGGGGGTGTCTAACACTCTATGCGCTGTCATTCGTGGGTTCTTTTCTCAGGGTTATGGCTTTCAGCAGTTTGCGTGCACGCGCAAACTGCTTCCCAACCCGAAATTCATCTCGAACCACACACCGGGAAAACCACCTTCCAGATTGGCGAACCCATACTGCTCGATCTGGTGATCAGCAATCCAACCGCTACACCTATGACCGTGAATGACATCGACTACGGCGACAACTCCGATCCCGTGGAAGTCTCACCTGCAGTGGGATGGATTGCGTGGCAGGGGCAGAGCAATCACGACTACGGCAGCGTCAATAGGCTAGGTTCGGTGCCAGTGCGAATCCCGGTACGCGTAGACCAGGCGGTCATATTCCGCCAGCCCGGACACTACGACGTGCGTGTCACCGAACAGCGCGTGCAGGACGCGTCGGATTTTTCTCACCAGCGGTTGTATCCCAAGACCGTCACCAACAGCGTCGGTATTGATCTGGAACAAATGCCCGAGCCTCGCGAGGCGGAGATCGTACGCGGGGTGCAAAGCGACCTCACCAACGCAACAAACGACCGCGCTGGTGCAAGGCTCCGCAGGGCCGCAGTCACCCGACTCGCTGCCCTACAGGGGGACATCGCACTCGAGGAGAAGGTGAAGCTGCTGATAGCAGAACAGGACGATTTCCGCGGCGTGGAAACTGAAGCGTGGGCGACTACGCGCGATCTGCCCCGCCAACTGGAACTAATTCAGGCAGCGTGGCGCGATCCTCACGTCGCTCCGGCTTACGACATGCCTCGAGCAATGGATGAGACACGGCTGATGATTGCAGGAAGGCCACTGAGCGGTTGGAAGATGGTCGGTGCGCCATCGAAGCCCGATGCAATCGGAAAAAAGCTCGCTGACGCGCACCAGCAAGACATGCTCGACCTGCTGCATTCGATGCCTTCACGTAAGGGTGAAAACCGCCGTGACGCCGCATACTATCTCGCGGAGTTCGGCGGCCTTCCCGAAGCAGAGCAAGCTCGCGCGCGTGACTACGCGATTGACGAGTTCCCGCACATGAACTCCATCGCACAGCACATGCTGCTGCAAACAGCGCGTCCATCCTTCCGTGATGCTCGTCTTCTTCCCACCTTACGAAGTCTGCTGGACCACGACCCAGCTGATGCCGAAGCTCTCACGGCGTTTCTCGACCTGAGCCCTGATGAAGCGATGCCTTATGTTGTTCGCGCCGTTTGTGCACAGCGAGGACCACCGCTCATCGGTACATTCGCCAAAGTCAAAGATGACAGGATTCCCGCAGTAGACGCTTGTCTTGCGTCCCTTCTTCAGGGAACTCTGCTCAATGTGGCCGCGGGAACAAGTGCAGCGCCCGTGCGGGATGCGAGAACCGATATCTTTACCTGGACGCAAAGGGTGGTGCTGGCTGCCCGCTTTGCGACACCTGGATTATTGCCGGTAATCGAAAGCTCAGGAGCGCAGCAACTCCAAACACATCCAGACAGTAGCGAAGCTACCGCGGCTCTGGTTACCGCCGAGATGCGAGACAAGCCGAAGGCTGCTGTGATGCGGCTGCAAAGATCGCCGTCATCTCTTTACGCTTGGTTTCAGGCAAATCAGGTCTTCGAGTCAGCCCACCGGCCGTTCCCACCTGATGTGTCGGAATGGCTGCGGACGCAAGTGTTGGATGGATCAGACGATGCTGCGGGACAGGCCGCGTATGAGCTCTCCATTGGTGGCACTGCTGAGGATCGCTCCGTGATCGAGAGTCGCCTGGCTAAATTTCGTTTGGACGCTTCTGCTTCATCTCGCGAGAATGCTTCCATGGAGGAAGAGAACCTCGTAGCAGCGCTCTTCGGCGGAAAAACCTGGAAGCTAACACGCGAGGAACGTGAGGCGGTGACGCAGGGCTGTCTGTACGATGGCTGCCGGCGGTACGCACCGCATTGATCCATCTGCAGGTAGTCAGAACCCGAAACGCACCGAGTACCCCACACCAATGAACCGATTATTAGCTCCAGCCCTCTCTCGTCCTAGCCGACTCACATCAGTTTGTCGAGGGTAATTGGCAGTTCGCGCACTCGCTTTCCGCAGGCGTTGTAGATTGCGTTGGCAACGGCGGCACCCGTTCCAGTAATTCCGATTTCGCCAATGCCGCGCGCACCCATCGGCGTGTGCGGGTCGGGAATGTCCGTCCACATCACTTCGATCGCGGGCACGTCCATGTGAACGGGCACGTGGTATTCCGCGAGGCTCGGATTCATGATGCGACCCTTGCGATCGTCCCATTGCGTTTCTTCCATGAGTGCCAGTCCGAGCCCCATGATGATGCCGCCGCGAAACTGGCTTGCCGCTGTTTTGGGATTGATGATGCGGCCACAGTCGAACGAACCGAGGAAGCGGCTCACACGTGTTTCTCCGGTCACCGCATTCACACGCACCTCTGCAAACATGGCGGCAAACGAGTGCATGGACCAGTGCATCATCTCGAGCGGCGGAGGAGCGCTAGCTTCCGCCACAACCTCGTGCTGCTCGGTTCGGTGAAAGATGGAGGCGAAGCTCTCGTTGATAGCCGGATCCTTCAGGCTGTAAATGCCGCCGTCACGCGTTTCGACCTCATCAGCCTTGAGTCCGTGCAGCGGAGAGGTTTTACCTGCCAGCTTCAGCAACTCTTCCACGAGCTTCGCGTGTGCCGCAATCACGGCCGCGCCGATCGACGCGGTTTGCGATGATCCGCCGGCCAGGAAAATCCCGAACTGGTCGGAACTGCCGTAGTTGATATGGACGCAATCCATCTGCAGGCCAAGCCGCTCGGCAACAATTTGAGCCTGAGCCGTTGCCGTTCCCATGCCCATCTCATGCGCGGCAAACTCAGCCTTGGCGTGGCCGTCGCTGGAAAGCGTGAGCCGGGCACCGCCCCCCGGCATTCGGTAGTACGGGTAGGTTCCCGTGGCGCAACCCATGCCGATAAACCATTCGCCCTCGCGCCGCGAGCCTGGGTTTACCTGACGCTCGCTCCAGCCGAAACGCTCCGCGCCGTCGCGATAGGCTTTCACGGTATTGCGTGAGGAAAATGGCTTGCCTGAGGTTGGATCGTTCTCCGGCTCATTCCGCATGCGCAACTCGATAGGGTCGATGCCCAGCTTCTCGGCAAGCTCGTCGACGGTGCATTCCAGCGCAAACGTCCCGATGGATTCACCCGGCGCACGCATAAACGTGTTCGCCACCATGTCCATGTCGGCAACCTGCTGCTCAATCCGGAAGCTCTGGCTGGCATACATGTGGCGCGCGGGGAAAGTGAACTGTTCCGGCACATTGTTGTGCGGCGTCATCGCGGCGACACCCGTGTGGACGAGCGATTGAAAGCTACCCTGCGCATCGCTCCCGAGGGCGACCCTCTGCTCCGTTGTGGTTCGTCCTCCAACAGTACGGTAGACACCTTCGCGCGTCAGCACGAGGCGCACTGGCTGGCCCGCAAGCTTAGCCGCCGCGGCTGCCAGCACATGGTGGTGCCACAACGTTTTGCTTCCAAAACCGCCACCCACGTATGGCGATGAAACATGCACCTCGTCTTCTTTCATACCGAAGACCTGCGCCAGCGTCCAGGCAGCCTGGGCCACTGCCTGCGAAGCATCATGGATGTAAAGCTCATCACCTTCCCAGAACAGCGTTACCGCATGCAGCTCGATCGGATTGTGATTGTGCCTGGGCGTGCGATACGTCACGTCCACCTGGACCGCAGCCTGGGCCAGCGCGGTTTCTGCATCGCCGATCTCCAGCTTCGGCGGCTCGCCCATAATCGATTCCAACTCGCGCGGATGCTTCATCGCCTCGTCGAAAGAAATTGCCGCCGGCTCCTGTGCGTAGCTCACGCTGATCTGCGCCTTCGCGTAGTCCGCCGCCTCCTGAGTCTCCGCCAGCACAACGGCAATGGCTTCGCCGTTCCAGTGAATGCAGTCATCCTGCATCACCGGCAAGTCGGACGGGCCCGCCGCTTTTGGCGTCGAGTTGAACAGCGGCATAGGTTTCAGCTTGGGCGCGTTGCGAAACGTCATCACCAGCTTTACGCCTGGCGCTGCTTCAGCAGCGGCTGTGTCGAGCTGCGTGATGCGACCCTTGGCAATCGTGCTGTAAGCCACCGCGGCAAACAGCATGCCGGTCACGGGGAACTCCGCAGCGAACGGAGCCGCTCCACTCACTTTGAGAGGTCCGTCTACGCGCGAGACGGGCGCGCCAATCAGCCCGTGCTTGTGGGTGATTACTGTGTCCGGAGTGCCGCCGGGTATCCACTTGTCCGGCGCAGCTTCCACTACTTTTTCGAATGCTTTTGTAGCGACTGACTTGATGCTCATATGCTCTTCTCCGTCAGCTCCTGGAGCACTGCCGAAACAGTGCGTTTCACCAGTTCGATTTTGAATGCGTTGTGCTCCAGGGGTTCTGCATCCACCATCTCCACTTCGGCTGCTGCGCGGAAGTTCTCCGCAGTCGCGGCTTTGCCGCGCAGCGCTTCTTCGATCCGGAGAGACCGCCATGGCTTGTGAGCAACACCACCCAGCGCCACGCGCACATCTTCCACTACACCGTCTTTCACAGAAAGTGCGGCAGCGACCGATACCAACGCAAATGCATAGCTGGCGCGGTCGCGCACCTTACGGTACGTTGAGTTCGTTGCGAACGGCAGGGCTGGAAGCGTGACCGATGTGATCAACTCGCCGGGCGCCAGGGCCGTCTCGACATTCGGAGTCTCACCGGGCAGCCGATGGAAGTCGATGAATGGAATGGAGCGCTCCCCGTTAGCGCTGCGCACAGACACCGTCGCATCCAGCGCGGCGAGCGCCACACACATGTCAGAAGGATGCGTTGCAACACACGCAGACGACGCGCCGAGGATCGCGTGAATGCGGTTGAAACCATCGATCGCATCGCAGCCCTGTCCCGGCGTGCGCTTGTTGCAGTGCGAGCCGTCGTCGTCATAGAAGTAAGTGCATCGAGTACGTTGCAGGATGTTGCCACCCACGGTCGCCATGTTGCGGATTTGCCCGGAAGCGCCCGCCAGCAACGCCCGTGCCAGCACGGGGTATCGGCTGCGCACCAGGCGGTGTTCCGCGACCGCACTGTTTCGTGCAGCGGCACCAAGGCGCAGCCCACCGTCTTCGGTTTTTTCGATCTCTGCGGAAAGACCCGTCACATCGATCAGAGCGTTTGGTCTTTCCAGCGTTTCTCGCATCAGGTCGACGAGGTTCGTGCCGCCGCCAAGATACTTCGCACCATCAGCGCCGCCCAGCCGAATTGCGTCCGCGACTTCATCCGCGCGCGTGTAGGTGAACGTATTCATCGCGCCTCCACAAACACTTCGGTGATGGCTTCCACAATGCCGTTGTAGGCGCCGCAGCGGCAAAGATTGCCGCTCATGCGTTCGCGCAACTCATCGTGATTCAACGTGACCAGGTCTGTGTTCAGGTCTTGCGTCACATGGCTCGGCGTGCCGCGCTTCGCCTCAGCCGCCATGCCGATGGCGGAACAGATTTGCCCGGGTGTGCAGTAGCCGCATTGGAAACCATCGTGCTCGATGAACGCCTGCTGCAGCGGATGCAGGTGGCCATCCTGCGCTACGCCTTCGATGGTGGTTATGCTCTTGCCCTGATACTGCACGGCAAGCGCAAGGCACGAAAGAATGCGCTCGCCTTCCACCAGCACTGTGCATGCGCCGCATGCGCCCTGATTACAGCCCTTCTTGGAGCCGTGCAGGTTCTGATGGTCGCGCAGAAAATCGAGCAGTGACGTGCGGAGATCGAGCTCGGCTTCAATCGGCCGCCCGTTGATGACGAACTGCATAGGGCTATTCTCCAGTTTGTTATTACTCATCGTTTGGATGCGCGAACTGCGGAACTGCGAACTCAGCCTTCGAGCGGCTCATCCTCAAAGTCGCGATGGCCTACAGAAACCCGCTCGTCGAAAATGTAACACTCGCCCTGCCAGCGGCTCTGTTCCTTTGGCACTTCTTCCAGATACTTCAGAATGCCGCCCTTGAGGTGGAAGACCTCAGGAAAGCCATGCTGCAGCATATATGCCGACGCCTTCTCGCAACGAATACCGCCGGTGCAGAACATCGCTACCTTGCGATGGCGCGCGGGATCGAGGTTCGCATCCACCCAGGCCGCAAACGCTGAGAAGTTTTCGAGCGGCGGGGTCACCGCGCCGGCAAAGGTGCCAATCTCTGACTCGTAGGTGTTGCGCGTATCGAGTACCAATACCTCGGGATCGTTCGCCAGCGCGTTCCAGTCTTTGGCCTCAACATACTGTCCCGGTCGCGCAGGGTCCACTGCTTCGTCCGTGCGAAACGTGATGATCTCGCGCTTGTGCTTGAACTTCAGCCGCCGGAACGGCTGCACTTCTGTCGTGGAGAACTTCACCTCAGCGCGATGGAGCCCTGCGCGCTCTTCGAGGAACTTCAGAAACCGATCAACGGTCTTTGCTGAAGCAGCCATTGTGCCGTTCACGCCTTCCGGCGCGAGCAGCGCTGTTCCGAGCAAATCGCTATCTACAAACTCCGCACGCAAATCCGCCACGAGTTTCGCGGGATCAGCAAGTGCGAAGAATCGGTAGAAGGCAGCGACGGTGAACATGCTGCCTCCAGTTTAGGAGAACGCGCGCGATACCGGAAGAAAACCGCTCGTCCGGAGAGGGCCGCGATTATGCCCAGCTATTCAACGGGCTTAGAACTGAGGAACTATGCCGTTCTCGCGAGAAACCGCTTGCTCAACCACCGTCTTACCGGCTCGTCGTATAGCTTGAGGCTGCCATAAGCAAAGCTCACCGCTGTGACAAGCAGCGCTACACCCCAGACAATGCCGGGGCCAACCGCTGGCTTCTTCGCCACCACCCACTCGGTGTAGATGTAGATCAGCGGATAGTGCGTGATGTACAGCGGATACGAAAGGTCTCCGAAGAAGCGAGCGATTCCCACCGCCGTACCCTCTTCGCGCTGCTCGCCTGCACCAATTGCGACAATGATTGGAAACACCACAAGAATCACGATGGCTTCGTACAGGCCGTTCTCCCAACGATGGGTCTTGTCGCCAAACCGTGGCAGAGCCATCGCCACGACCAGCAGAAGGCTGCATACCGCGAAAGCGTTTTTAACCTTTATGCGTTTGCCTAGTCGCATGAGCAGAATGCCAGCGCAGAACGGAAACAGCAGCCGCGCCAGACCGATGTGGATCTGCTTGGCGTTGATTGCCCATCCGCCGATCATCTGGCCTTCGTCGCCGAACACCGCCACCTGTACCAGCAGTATTGCCGCAAGAAACGTGAACACGCTCAGTACGCGAACAGAGATCCGCCGCAGCACGGTCGCATACAGGATGTTGCCGACGTATTCGTAAAACAGCGACCATGCCGGACCGTTCAGCGGATGCATCTCGTCCCATCCGCGAATATCCATCGAGAGCGGCAGCGGAAGTAGCGTGAAGCCATACAGCATCACCAGCAGAACCTGCCAGACGGGTATCGTCGCGATCTTCGGGAACAGCGGACCCGCCGAGAAGTAGAACAGCGCCGCGCCGAAGACGCTGCCGATGATTACCATCGGCTGCAGACGGATTAAACGCCGTTTGAAGAAGCCCCACGTGTTCATCCGGCCCCAGCGATCGTCATACGCATACGCGATCACAAAGCCGGAGAGCAGGAAGAAGAAGTCCACCGCAAGATAGCCGTGGTTGATGATTTGCCGCGTAGGGTCGCCGCCGTTCCAGGCCTCAAAAGTGTGGAAGATCACCACCAGCAGCGCCGCCACGCCACGCAGTCCATCCAGAACAACGTAGTGGCTCTTCGCCGGTGCCATGGCGTTGGTAGATGTAGCGGCAGACGGATTTTCCATGCGGGCTGCTGAGTTCCTGTACAGGGAGTAGAGTCCCACGATAGGTGCTGGACAGCGCTATCGGCAAGCGAAGGGCGTCCGTGCTTCGAGCAGCGGCGTGTGATGGGTCATTCAACTCCGTCGAGCGTGAGCTACCTGAGCTTCTTTGGGCCTGAAGATTGCTTCGACGGCAAGTAGTTTTCCCCACTCACATGCGCTCATAACCGACTTTTGCCAGCCATCGCTTGATCGGTTCAGCCCGCGGGCTGGGAACAGATTGCACCAGGCGGAGAAGAGTTTCGGCGGTGGCGCAATCGGTCAGGCGCTGTTTACCATCCTCCGCAACAAGTGAAGTGGTGACAATTTGTCACCACTTCACTTCCTTCCGGTCCTAGCCGTTGCTTGAGCTTGCTCCAGTATCGAGCGGCGGTACGGGTGTCTGGCTGCGACGTCAGCACTTTGATGATGTCGACGACCGAAAACCACCAAGTATCGGTTGCTTCGTCGTACAGCCGACGGATGGGGTGCTCTTCGAAGAGTGCAGGCGGGGTTGACATGGGTGCACAGAAGCTTACCCGAGTTCACCGTGGAAACTGGGCGTTCCGCTCCCATTTCTCAGGTGTTCTCCCGCCTTGGTGCTCAGGTCTCGAATTTGGGACAAGGGTCGGCAGCGGCTGTCGTTGTTCGGCACTAGCTTCAAATCCGCGTGTCCAACTATGTGCTTTCATAATCCAATGGCACACCAGGCAATCACGCGCCGGCGGCTCCTGCGCGAAGCAATGATATGGAGCGCGGCCGCAGCCGTTCCAAAGTTCTTATCCGCTACAGTCGCGCACCCGTCTGCGCATGACGCGGCACATGCCCTCATCATCGGCGACTGGGGCTGGCCCGACGTGACTGCTCCAGACGCGGCGCGGGCGGGTATGGGCTATGCCGCGCAAACACAGGTGGCGCAGGGCATGGCGCACTACGCGCAGAGCCTTCACTCACGTCCGGACGCGCTCTTTCTGCTTGGCGATGCCTGGTATGGCGACCTGCCCGACGGTGCGCAATCCAAACGCTGGCTCACCCAGTTCGAAGCGATGTACCCCCGCGAGCTCTTCCCCGGCCCTGCGTACAGCATGCTCGGCAACCACGACTACCAATACCTGCCTGCCACTGTAAGCAAGGTCGAAGCAGAACTGGAGTACGCACGTGTTGGCCGCGGTACGGATGGTAAGGCCACGCGCTGGACCATGCCCGCGCATTGGTACACCTTCGATTTCCCCGCTCACAAGCCGCTGATGCACTGCATCGTGCTCGACAGCAACATGCCATTTGCGGACGGTGCACCGCGCCACGGAGCGACCTTCACCATGACGCCCGCGCAACAGGCCGAGCAGCTCGTGTGGCTCCAAGCGGAACTCAACAAACCGCGCACGACGCCGTACCTTGTCGTCATGGGCCACCATCCGGTCTATTCCAACGGCCCGCACGGCGATCACCCCGTGCTGGTGCGAGACTGGGACCCGCTCTTCCGCAAGCACGGCGTGGATCTGTACATGGCTGGCCACGATCACGATCTGCAGGTGCTGCAGTTTGAAGATCACCCCACAACGCATTTTCTTTCCGGTGGCGGCGGGGCAGATCTTTATGTTTTGAAAGTCGACGACCTGCAACGCGGTCCCTACGCGCAGGAAACACACGGCTTCAGCCACCTGTCGGTGACGGAACGCGAACTCGAGCTGCGCCACCTCGACTCCAGCGGACGTTTCCTTTTCGGCGTAGCAAGACAGCCCGGAGGCAAGACCCGCATCCTGCGCGCTTAGTGCCCGACGTGCCTATGCAGCGTTTCCGGGAAAAGGCAGAGGAATGTCGGAGGACCTCAAATGGAGGTCCCGTTGCGGGAAGGGTAGTTCAATACCCTCGCGATTGAAACTCTTGAAGAGTGCGAAGTACAGGTCTGACTTCAGAATGAGAGGCGTATGTGCCCGTGCTGAAGTCCACACCCGCAGCGTGAAGTTGATCGAGTTATCTCCATAATCCGTGAAGATGACGTCTGCAGCGGGAACCGGAAGAACATCCTTGTTCTCGTGAGCGGCTTTCAGCAGGAGCGTGCGCACCTTTTCCGGATCGGAGCTGTAGCCCACGCCCACAGGCAGATCGATCCGGACATTTGGATCGTTGGCCGTCCAGTTCGTCACGGGATTATTGATGAAGTCACTGTTCGGGATAATGATCACAACGTTGTCATTGGTACGCACCCATGTGGAACGCGCTGCGATCCTGACGACATCTCCCAGGGTATCTTTTGTCTCCACGCGATCTCCCATGCGGATGGGCTGCTCGATGAGCAGAATCAAGCCCGCCACAAAGTTGGACACCACGTTCTGAAGACCGAGGCCTACACCCACGCCAACAGCACCGCCGAACACCACGAGGGAGCTGAGGTTTACGCCCAAGGACTGCAGGCCGATGAAGATGCCGCCGAAGAATAGTGCGTAGGTCGCGAAGCGTCCAAGCGCGAATTTCTGCGAGTCAGAGATGTGCAGATGCCGGAACAGCCGGCCAAGCATTACTTTTTGGATGAGGTGAGAAAGCGTGACCAGCAGAAAAAGGAAAACCCCTGCCTTGATCAGGAACAGCGGCGTGACGGCAAGCCCACCAATTTTGAACAGTGAATAGAGCAGGACGTGCTTTGTTCCTCCGGTGAGCGAACCGAGCAGATCGGGCAGGAGGACTAATTCGAGTTCCATCTATCGTTTAGGACGGCTGCTTGGCGGTGACGGTTGCCGTGGCGTTAGTCTGCGACTAGTCCTTCGTGCATCTGACGTGATGGCTTACCCCAAGGAGACAGCGTGACCAGGAACGGATTCGCAGATTGGCTGCTGTCAGACCTTCGTTTGCCAAAGGGCGTACACAGTGAACCGGAGCCGGTCCATGCCTGGTGGCAGGTAATGTGCCTGACCGGGGTGGACTACTTCTCGACCCTCGGCTACCAGCCCGGAATTGCCTTTCTGGCCGCAGGAGTGCTTTCACCGATCGCCACGCTCGTGCTCGTGCTCGTCACTTTGTTTGCGGCGCTGCCGCTTTATCAGCGGGTTGCAAAAGCCAGTCCGAATGGGCAAGGCAGCATTTCCATGCTGGAACGGTTGTTTCCGCAGTGGGGTGGCAAGCTGTTTGTGCTTGTGCTCCTGGGCTTCGCCTCCACGGATTTCATCATCACGATGACTCTTTCCGCTGCCGACGGGGCAGCGCATTTCGTACATAATCCATTTGCACCTCACTGGTTGAGCGGACAGTTCGCGGTCACCCTTCTTTTGCTGAGCGTGCTGGGAGCCATCTTCCTGAAGGGCTTCAAAGAAGCTATCGGAATCGCGGTTGTGCTCGTGGCTGCTTACCTCGTGCTGAACGCGATCGTTACGGTGAAGGCAATCATGGTGATCGCCGCACACATGGAACTGCTGCCACGCTGGAAGGAAGCGCTGTTTGCGCAGCACACAAACTGGCTGACCATGGCAGGATTGTCTCTCCTGCTGTTTCCCAAGCTGGCCCTGGGCCTTTCGGGATTCGAAACGGGCGTCGCCGTGATGCCTCTCATTTCTGGAGCCACGCTGGAGCAGCGGATTCGCAACACCCGCAAGCTGCTGGCCACTGCGGCGGGAATCATGAGTGTGTTTCTCATCGCTACCAGTCTCGTCACGACGCTGCTCATTCCAGCGGCTGCATTCCGTGAGGGCGGTCCAGCCAACGGTCGTGCGATGGCCTATCTCGCGCACCAGTATTTTGGAAACGGCTTTGGCTCGGTTTACGACATCAGCACGATCCTGATCCTCTCCTTCGCAGGTGCATCCGCGATGGCTGGTCTCCTGAATCTGATTCCGCGTTATCTTCCGCGCTTCGGTATGGCACCTGAGTGGGCCCGCGCTTCACGACCGCTTGTGCTGGTCTTTATTGCCGTGGCCTTTGCGGTGACGATTGCCTTCGACGCAGACGTCGACGCACAGGGCGGAGCCTATGCTACAGGCGTTCTCGTTCTCATCACCTCGGCAGCGTGCGCGGTAACGATTTCCCTGTGGAAGAGCCGCATGCGTTGGGTCTACATCCTGGTCACCGCCATCTTCCTGTACACAACGGCCCTGAACATCTGGGAGCGTCCTGAAGGCCTGAAGATATCCTCCTTCTTCATCGCTGCCATCATCATCGTCTCGCTTATCTCGAGAGCGACACGCTCGACCGAGCTTCGTGTCTCCGACATCGAAATTTCGCAGTCGGCAGCGGACATTCTCAATTCCATGGGAAGCGACGTGGTGCGTCTGGTGGCGCGGCGGCCGCAGACCGACAAAACGGGAGATTTCGACAGAATCGACCGGATCGTTCGCAAGGTGAATGGTCTGCCCGAAACAGACAAGTTGTACTTCCTAGAAGTAGAGCGAACAGACGCATCGGAATTCGATCAGTGTCTCTGCATCGAAGGCAAACGTATCGAAGGCCACGACGTCTTCTACGCGAAAAGTCCGATGGTCGCGAACTCCATTGCTGCCTTCCTGATTTACCTGCAGCAACACACAGGGCAAGTGCCGCATGCCTACTTCAAGTGGAAAGAAGGCAATCCGATCGCGAACATCGTCCACTTTGTTTTCCTGGGTGAGGGCGATACAGCACCGCTTACCCATGAGGTGTTGCGGAGAACGGTGCGCGATGTGAAGCAGCGGCCTATTGTTCATGTAAGTTGAGGACGAGATGCCTCCCGTGACCATGCTCGACCGACTGCAAGTCTGGAAGCAGAAGGGCGACATCTCGTCCGAGCAGCAGGTGCGCTTCGCTGGTCGCGTTCGGCAGGAGCCGTTCTCGCTTTCGCTGGAAATCAACGTTCTGCTGTATGCAGGCGTGATCGCGTTTGTTGCGGGGCTTGGCTGGACAATTTCGACGTGGTCGCAGCAACTCGGCGCGGTCGCTATCGTGCTTGCTTTGTCTGTGCTCCTCGCGGCCTCATTCGGTTATTGCTTTTATCGCGCGCACGCGTGGTCATCTTCCGAGACCGCATCTCCAACTCCGCTGTTCGACTACGTGCTTTATCTCGGCTGTCTCGTCTGGTGTGCGGAACTCGCGTACCTGGAGAACCGCTTTCACGTTCTCTCCGGGCAGTGGGACCTTTACCTGCTCGCCACCACGATTCTGTTCTTTCTGCTTGCGTACCGCTTCGACAATCGATTTGTTCTCTCGCTCGCGCTTTCTTCACTCGCCGGATGGTTCGGGTTCGCGGTCTCGCGCTGGCCGTCATTTCAGGATGCGAATTATCGGCGGTACGCACTGCTGTATTGCCTGGTCGTCGGCCTTGGCGGCGTGGTTCTGCAGCGCATAAAACTGAAGCCGCACTTCTTCACCACGTACCTCAACGTTGTTGCCAACGTTCTTTTCTGGACGATTCTTTCCGGGATCTTTGAGCACGAGGGTCACAGCGTCTGGGAGCTGGGTCTGCTTATCGCATGCGGCGCGTCGCTCGGTTGGGGACTGCGGCGGCGTGAGTTCGTCTTCGTTGCCTACGCCGCTGTCTATGGCTACGTTGGCGTCAGCGCGATGATCCTTCGCAACTTGAATGACTTTACATCCGTTCTTCTGTACTTCGTCTTCACCGCATCTGCCATGCTCTTTGCGCTCGTGCAGATTGCGCGTCGTTTCGGGAGGCCGGAAGCATGAGGGCTTACGCGGAACAGGATGAGGAGAACCTGCGGGCACGCAAGCTTCTCAACGAATGGAAGAACGAGAACCTGCTGAGCGAAGCGCAATACCAGCAGTTGCAGCGGGACACGCCCACCGAGCTCCGCACCACCAACATCTTTCTGCGGCTCGTGCTGTTGTTCTTCACGCTGTTGGCGATCGGCACCGCCGTAGCGCTTTTCTTCGAGCTGATGGGCGTTCGAACTAGCGGGTCGTCCGCCGGCTTTATCTCTACGATCTTCGCTGGCTTGAGTTACTTCGCTGCTGAGACCGTCGTGTCTCGAACCCAGTGGTATCGCCATGGCGTGGAGGAGGCCTTCGCGATCGCTTCCGTTGTTCTACTCTGCATGGGAATCGAGTTCATTTTCTTCTCAGGCCACACGCTTCGTTCCGAACAGCAGAACGCGCTGCTGGTCTGTGTCGCGGGCGCGCTTTCGTCGCTCTGGATCTGGTATCGCTTCGGTCTCCCGTACGCCTTTCCGGCAGCCATGATCTTTGGGGCCATTGCTCTGGAGCAGTTGACGCAATCCCACGCTGTGCAGCGGTGCGTTCTCGTTGTTCTGTATGCGGGTGGGCTGGCCGGTGTTGCTGCCGTAGTCTCGCGCCACCGCTTCGACTATCTGAGACAGCGATACTCGCTCGCAGAAGCGTTTCTCTGGCTGGGCATTTATCTGACACTCAACCTGAAGCTTTCTGACATCAGCACGCCCGCGCATTTGTTGAGCGGCACCACAATTCGCAACACGCATTTCTCCGCGCCGTTCTACTGGACGACGTGGGTGCTGCTCTGGTGTTTGCCGCCGCTTATCCTCGCGCGCGCTTTCCGCGGGAAAGATCGCTTTGTTCTTGCGGTCGGCATGCTCGCGGCCGTTCTCACGCTGCTTACGAACAAGCCGTATCTCGGATGGCAGCGCCACACGTGGGACCCCATGCTGCTGGGCGTCGCTCTGCTTGCCGTGGCCGTGTTCCTTCTGCGTTGGCTGGCCCGTGGCCCAGGCGGCGTGCGTCATGGCTTCACCGCAGCGAGCATGTCCGCAAAAGACAAACACCTCCTCGGCATCGCGTCGTCCGTGCTGGGCTTCGTCTCACCGCACAGCCTCACGCCAGCTTCGCAGCCGCAGGCGTCGAATGCGGAGTTCGACTCCGGCTTCGGCGGAAGCTCAGGCGGCGCTGGAGCCAGCGGCGAGTTTTGAAGTTCACGGGCCACCGTGGTTCTTTGGGCATGCGCTGGACGTTTCTGTTCAGGTGAACTGTCGCCGTTTGCTAGAACCGATTCACAACCGCGCGAATTTATTTGCAAATCCTCGTCACGGCTGCTTAGACTCGTGGCTTCCGTCATGCGAATAGTTCATTTTGTTTCTTCGGCCTCGTTGTGTCTCTCGGCGCTTCTTTTTTCTTCCTGTGCAAGCAATTCGAATAGTTCCGGCGGCTCCACCCCGACGCCGCTCACGCCGGCTCCGTCCATTTCCTCCATATCTCCGACAAGCGTTATGGCAGGAGCCGCCGCGACCACGTTGACAGTGAGTGGAGCAAATTTCACGAGTTTGACGACGGTACAAGTAGGCGGAACGATCGAACCCACCACATTCGTGAGTAGTACGCAGCTAACCACTGCCTTGGCGGCGTCGCAGCTGACGACGGGTGGTTCGCTAAGTATCATCGCGAGCAACGGTAACGGGAGCAGCGGAGCCGGCGGCGCTATCAGTCTGACGGTGAACAATCCGGTTCCGATGCTTTCCTCTTCGGTACCTTCGACCCTCGCAACGGGCGCGGCAGCGACCAGCGTGAGCCTGGTGGGCACAGGTTTTGATCCCGCAACGGTGGTACAGGTAAACGGTTCCGCGCGTTCCACTACATTTGTGAGCGCGACTCAGGTAAACGCAATTCTGACGGCTGCGGACCTAGCGACTGCGGGCAACCTGTCTCTACAGGCCATGAATCCGGCGCCCGGGGGCGGCACGTCAACGTCGGTGACGCTGGCAGTGAGCACGCCGGCTCCAGCGATCACAGCTTTGAGTCCTAGCACCGTAACCACCGGCGCAACGACCGCGACGGCCATTACGGTGACAGGAAGCAACTTCAACTCCGGATCCAAGGTGCAGGTCGGTGGAACAGATCGAACAACAACCTATGTAAGCGCGACACAACTCACATTCCAGCTAACCGTGGCTGACCAGGCGACCGCAGCGCGGCTGAATGTAAGCGTAGTAAATCCGTCACCAGGCGGTGGAACGTCGACGACGGCTACTTTGACGGTGGCAGGTCCGACGGGGACGCCAGTGCTCACCTCAGTTTCGCCGAACTCATTCATCGCCGGATCGGCGGCGACTTTAGTCAACGTGGTTGGCTCGAACCTGCAGGTCGGCTGCACAGTCCTGTGGAATGGCACTGCGCTTTCGACAACAGCCTTTGCGAACAGCTATTACGGAACGATCTACCTGGGTGCCACTGTGCCGGCCAGCCTCATCGCAAGCGTAGGGACGGCCAGCGTAACGGTAAACTGCCCAACCGCGCCTGCTGTTTCCAATGCGCTGTCGGTAAGCATCACGAACCCGCCCGCGCCGACGTTGACTTCCATCTCACCCGTGGCCGGACCAACCAACACGGCGACAACGATCACACTCTACGGCACTGGCTTTACCGCCGCGTCGACCGTGGCTTACAACGGCGTTACGCTTTCCTCGACGTATAGCAACTCCAGTTCGGTGACGGCAATGCTTCCCGCATCGGCGGTGACGCTACCCGGCAATGGAAGCTTCACAATAACCACGCCTGCACCGGGGGGCGGAACGACGGCAGCCTTGATGTACACCGCATACATCGGGATCGTAAACAACAGCATGGTGTACAACCCGGTGAACGGACTTTTCTACGTATCCGTGCCGAGTTCCGCGGGTGCACCGTATGGTAATTCGGTGGTCTCCGTAGACCCGGAGACGGGAGCGCTGGGAACGCCAATCCTCGTCGGCAGCGAGCCGGACAAGCTGGCCGTAACTGCGGACGGCAACTTCCTGTGGGTAGGCCTGGATGGCGCTTCGGCAGTGCGTAAAGTGAACCTGGCAACGGGGACAGCCGGGCTGCAGTTCAGCCTGGGAGGCAACAGTGGCGTGTATGCAACCCCGCCCTCGGCAATTGCGATAGCGGCTCTACCGGGCGCAACAGACTCCGCGGTGGTGGCTACGAATGGAGGCTACTCAACGTCTGGTCTCGCTATCTATGACGGCGGCGTGCTGCGTGGCACGACGGCTTCAATTACAGCGAGTTCGCTGCAGGTGGATGGCTCCAAGAACGAGATTTATGCAGGCGGTTCCGGGTACAACACTTACACCTACAGCGCTAGCGGGCTCACTCCGAAGGCAACCGGCAGTTCAAGCGCCACCTTCTCGACCTACTACCTCCCGGAAATGCAGTTAGCGGGCGGTCGCACGTATACGGACTTTGGCGGTGTCTACGATGCTGAATCTGGCGCACTACTGGGCACGCATTACAGCAACGGTATGGTTGCAGCCGGTGGGCCGACGGTGGCTGACCTTGCGCTCGGCAAGGTGTTCACGTTGGATTACCCGGGCGGCAACTACGGCTCTACCTACAGCCAGATTCAAGCGTTTAATATTTCGGATTTCAACCTGAGCAGCACGTCCGTGATCCCAGTGAACGTGGTGTACGGAACGAACTCAAACGGATCGACATACCCGACAACATTGACGCGCTGGGGCACGAACGGCTTGGCGTTCCGCACCACTGCTGGTGTGTTCAGCCTGCGCTCGAACCTGGTAAAGGACCTTTCAAGCGTTTCAACGGACCTGAGCGTAAGCGTAACGGCAAGCGGCGGCACCACCACAGGAACGAGCACGACCTATACGGCAACGGTGAGCAACACGGGACCTGCACCCGCTACCAATGTCGCACTAACGGCGGCTCTTCCCAGCACGGGAAGGTTGACTTCGGCGGCTTCGGCTACAGGAAGCTGCTCAACGAGTAATGGGATGACTTGCAATCTCGGAAACATCGCCAGCGGAAGCAGCGCAACGGTGACGTTTACGGTGCTGCAGACGAACGCGGGAAGTGGAACATTGACGGCCACAGTGAGCGGATCTGAACTCGATCCCACCTCCGCGAACAACCAGGGCAGTGCGACGGTAACGGTGATGGGCAGCACTTACAACGTGGCTCCGGTGATCGCAGCGATCAGTCCCTCAGCCATACGCGCCGGCGCAGCGGATACTACGCTGACCGTTACAGGAACCGGATTTGCGAGCGGATCGACCGTGCTGCTGGGCGGCACGGCACTTCCGACTAGCTACACGAGCAGCACGACGCTCACGGCGACAGTCCCGGCAGCGCAGTTGGCATCGATGGGGTGGTCACCCGTTACGGTTTCCAATCCGGCGCCTGGAGGCGGCGTTAGCAGCGCAACTCCGCTCTCCGTCTTCAGCGTTATCACGCTCGGCATGAACCACATGGTGTACGACCCCTACTCGAGAAAGATCATGGCAAGCGTCGGTTCCGGCTCTTCCACGGTGACGGGCAACTCCATCGTGGCGATTACGCCGGAAACCCAGACTGTCGGGACAGCAGTGCCTATCGGTAGCCAGCCCACTTACCTGTCGCTGACCTCGGATGGCCAGGTCCTCTACACGATTCTGAGTGGAGCCGCTTCTGTGGCGCGCTTCAATATGCTCACGCAGCAGGCTGACTACACGTTTGCCGTGCCCAGCGACAGCAGTTTCATAGGTGGTATCACGTTACGGGGCATCGCCGCGCAGCCGGGAACGGAGAATACGGTCGCGCTGGACATTGCCTCATTCAGCGGAAACGCGATCTACGACTTCAATCCGACAACAAAGACGGCCGCTATTCGCGGACAGGCCTCCGGGCCGTACAGCGGATCGTGCATCCAGTTCTTTGGCGCTGGTGATCTGCTTGCCTTCGATACAGACACATCCGGTTCTACGTTAGATCACTACAAAGTGACGTCGGCCGGGTTCACCTACTACAACTACTCGCAGTACACAGAATCAACGCTGCTGCACTTCGGGTGTTTCAAGGTGGACGGCAATCTGGCTTATGCAGCCTCCGGTGGAGTGGCAGATCCGTCTACGACTCCGGCCAGACAGCTGGGCTATTTCGCTCTGCCCAGCCAATATGGTTATGCCGGGCCACTCAACGTTGCGCCGGACACTTCACTGCAGCGGGTATTCTTCGGGGCTGACGTTGCTTCCAACACATTCGACGGTATTGCGGCCTTCGACACAAAAACGTTCCTTCCCACTTCGGCGATTCCTTTGGGAGTCGCGTCAATCGAAGGCAACACCACCACAACCGTTTCCGACCTGATCCGTTGGGGTCAGGATGGTCTGGCCCTGCTGACCAGCGGTGGGCATCTTTACCTGGTTCGTGGGGCGGCGGTCGTGCCGCAGCTTCTTAACAGCAATAGTGCGGCGGTGCTCACCTCGAGTTCCTCAGCAGCCCTTACACATGGGGCGGGAAACACTTTGCTGACGCTGACTGGGAGCAATTTCGTGCCTGGGGTGGCGGTGACCTGGAATGGCAGCTACCGGACGACCACAATCATCGATACAACGCATGTGACGGTGGCGATTCAGGCGAGTGATCTCCAGAGCGCAGGAACCGGATCGCTGGTAGCAACGAACCCGAGTGCCTCGGCTTCCGGCACACTGACGCTAGCAATTAACTGAGCACGAGTACTGTAGAACACGCCGCGAGAAATGGTCTCGCGGCGTTTTGCAGTGGTTTCAAGTGCATGCCATCGCACCGACGACCACCTCATATTGTGCCTTTAGAATTCCACACCACCAGCGTGAAATCGCTCCTTGACTTAGCCCCTTTTAGGCGAATATAAAGCGAACACTCCACTTTGGGGCGGGCGGCCGGTAAAGCTTCGCTGAGGCCACACCCAGGGGTTCGGGAGAGATGCGGGCGGGCGCTTGCGTGGCTGTGGCCAGAGGGGCGAGCCCAACGATGGATCATCGACGGTTTGCCATCACTGCGCCCTGGCGCGCAGCGGCGGACCTGCATAACAACTTCGAGCGAGCCGCCCGTGATTTGCCTTCCTTCGTGGAGGCAGACGAGCTCGCCGGGGCGGACGTGTATCTGGAGAGAAGCCATGAGGACTCGTTGTGTGGAATTGA
This sequence comes from Granulicella sp., assembly GCA_965200515.1. Taxonomy (GTDB): domain Bacteria; phylum Acidobacteriota; class Terriglobia; order Terriglobales; family Acidobacteriaceae; genus Granulicella. Next base: position 87,663 of record CBDAUT010000014.1, read on the forward strand.
AGGTTTGTGAGGGCTGCGGAAAACTTTGGATCCGCGCCGAACGGCAGGGCGTGTATTGCCGCGGGTGTGCGGCGTGGCTTTCAGAGTTTCCGGCGGTGATGCAGAGCCGCAGGGGACGTAAGCCGAAGAGCGGAAGAGTGGTGGTTTGTGCAGGAGGGGCGAGATGAAGGGTAGCGAACAGGTGTCAGCGAATAGCGAACAGGTAACAGCGAGCAGGCGGATGGGGAACGTCGTGGTGTTGCCGAAGGTGTGGGCTGTGGGGGAGAAGAAGCCTTGTGGCTCGGTGGGTGTCGCGGGTGGGGCTTGGAGTGGAAGAGCAAATGCGGGGATCTCTCCACTGCGGCGCTTCGCGCCTCCGGTCGAGATGACAGTTCATAGGGAAGGTAGTGGCGCTCTTGTTCAGGTGCCGAGTGCTGGCGGAGGACTCTGTGGCAGGGACAGGAAAGCAGATCCTTCGCCTTCGGCTCAGGATGACAGGGGAGTGGCGGCTCAGGATGACAAAAAGTGGGGCGCTCGGAGCGGCGGTGCGGTGGAGGTTGCGTTTTACCGGAAGTATACGGAGGCGATGCTGCGGCGGTACGCGGTGATGTCGCTGGAGGGAGGTCGGGTGCCTTCGATGCTGGGGCGCGAGATGTTTCGCGGAAAGGTGACGAGTTACAAGGTGCATGGGTTCGATGACGTGGTGAACTTCTGCCTGGATGTGGAGTCGTGCCTGCGACGGCTGTCGGGTGAAGACCAGTTGCTCATCAAACGTGTGGCCGTGCAGCAGTACACGCACGGCGAAGCGGCGTTGATGCTCGGCGTTTGTATGCGCACTTGCATCACGCGATATGGGGAGGCGCTTGACCGGCTCACGAAGGTGTTCCTGAGCGTGAAGCTGCTGGAGCCACAAAATGCGTGTCAAGAGGCACGGCGTCCCTTGTTGCGTGTAAGTGGTTCAAACTAAGCGAGTTGGTCGCGGAAAATAGTTTGCATAGTATTTCCGCGCAAGTTGCTATTCTGGAAGAGCAATGGAGAGAGCGGTGAGACCCAATGGGTCCGCCGCTCTTTTGTTTTGGGGGATGGGATGGCGGTGGCTAAGAAGCGTGGTGACAGGGCAGCGCCGGCAGTGAAGGCGCGCGGGAAGACAACGATTCCTGAACCGGAAAAGCCGTTGAAGCCGGCGCAGTGTCGCGGGTTTATGCGGAAGCATCTGGCTGAGGCATTTCCGAAGATCGTAGAGGGATTTGTGAATCAGGCGGAGACCGGGAGCTGCATGCATGTGAAGCTCGCGAGCGAGTTGCTGGAGTCGAAGCGGAAGGCGGCTGGAGTGGGAAGCCGGAAGAACTCGGCGCGTGAGGTGTTGCAGGAGTGGAAGTCGCGAGGGATGTTGCGGTGAGGATTGAGACCGGGAGGTCTGGTCGCCGGAAATGAACGCAGATTCCCTTCGGGAATGACAAACAAAACAGTGCAAAGTGGCGCCCGAAGCGCATGACGTGAGGGGACGCTATGGCTTTACGTTCGAATGACCTGGTTGAGTTGGGTGAGTGCATGGACGCGCAGCCGGAGTTTGGTGTTGCGTTGGCTGCGCGTTGGCTGCGTATTCGAGACCGTGAGGGGCGGATGGTGCCACTGGTTGCCAATGCGGCGCAGCTTGCCTTTGAGGAGCGGCGGGGACGGCAGAACATTGTGCTGAAGGCGCGGCAGATGGGGATGACGACCTGGGTTGCGGGGCGCTTCTTTCTGCGGACGATTTTACGGCCAGGGACGATGTCGTTGTTGGTGGCGCACTCGAGGAGTGCGGCGGAGGCGATGTTCTGCACGGTGGAGCGGATGTGGCAATTTCTGCCGGATGATTTGCGTGAGGGAGCACTGGTGCGGAGCCGGGCGAATGCGGGGCAGATGGTGTTTCCGGTGCTGGGGAGTGAGTTTCGGATTGCGAGTGCGGCGGATGAAAATGCCGGGCGCGGGTTGAGCCTACAGAACCTGCATTGCAGTGAGGTGAGTCGATGGCCTGGTGATGCGGCGGCAACTCTCGCGGGACTGCGCGCGGCACTGGTGCCGGATGGAGAGCTGGTGTTGGAGAGCACGCCGAATGGAGCGTATGGCGCGTTCTATGAGGAGTGGATGAAGGGCGAAGACAGTGAACCCACTCATCGCGATGGAACTGCGATGAATGGGCCACCCAAGAGTTGTGGCGAACCCGGAGCTGTGGCCGGTTCCGGGTCTGGGCTGGTGCGGCATTTCTTTCCGTGGTGGATGGAGAGTTCTTATAAGGGCGAAGCGGTGGATGCGGCGGAGTTTAGTGAAGAGGAACGTGGACTGGCGGAGCGGCATGGATTGCGGGCCGAGCAGATTGGGTTTCGGCGTGGTTTGAAGCGGAGTTTTGGGACGTTGCAGTCGCAGGAGTTTGCGGAGGATGCGGAAACTTGTTTTCGCGCGACGGGCGCGTGTTGCTTCGATGTGGATGCAGTTGAGTCGAGGATGGCCGTGGTGCCCGATGCGATGGAGCGACGGCGTGGCGGGGCGCTGCTGGTCTGGCTTCCTGTGTTAAGTGGGAAGAGGTATGTGGTTGCTCTCGACTCGGCGGGTGGCGGAAGCGATGGTGATTATGCCGCGATCCAAGTTCTCGAACGCGGCAGCGGTATGCAATGTGCGGAGTTGCAGGAGCGGTTGCGGCCTGCGGATGCTGCTCGCGAAGCTGCGAAGCTGGCGCGTGAGTACAACGGCGCTTTGCTAGTGGTGGAGAGAAACAATCATGGGGCGGCGGTGCTGGCGCATCTGGAGTTGGCGGAGCGGTACGGCAATGTGTATCGCCAGAATGGTGAAGATGGCTGGTTGACGACGGCTGCTTCGAAGGCGGAGATGGTGGCGCGGATGAGTATGGTGCTGAGCGAGTCGGCGGAGTTGCTGATGAGTCGGAGACTGCTGGCTGAGTGCCGGACGTTTGTGAGTGGTGTGCGGGGGCAGGCGAGCGCGGCGGGCGGAGCGCACGATGATCTGGTGATGAGCATGGCGATGGGGCAGATGGTGGCTGTCGCCAGACAGTAGACGGTAGAGAGTAGACAGTTGGGTTAGTGGCTGGGATAGGGCAGCCAAGGCTTAGTAGGCGAAAAGCAGATCCTGCCGCTTCGCGGAAGGATGACAAGCGGGGGTTTCGCTTTCGGCACGAAGGTGACTGCAGGTCTCTCCACTGCGCGGCTACGCCGCTTCGGTCGAGATGACAGATTTATGAGGGACAGAGATGTTTCGACAAGGATAAGAGGCGTTTGGATTCGGCAGCCAAGCCTTTGCAGTCGAAAAGCAGGTACTTCCGCTTCGCGGAAGGATGACAAGTGTGGCGCTCGCTTTTGGCACCAAGGTGAAGTGCGCGCCTTTCCAGTGCGTCCCCATTCGACTTCGCTACCGCTCCGCTCAGGGACTGCGATCGAGATGTCGGTGTTGGTCGATAGCCTGATATGTTGCTTTGTGAGAGGTGCAGGTGGCGGTTGGGGCGGTGCAGGCGATTCGGCGGATGCGTGGTGGAGCGCAGAGCCAGTTGATGCTGTGCGATGACGGGCAGCTCTGGGTGGTGAAGTTTCAGAACAACCCACAGCATCTGCGTGTGCTGGCGAATGAGTTGATTGCGACGCGGCTGGCGGAGGCCGTGGGCCTCAGGGTGCCGCAGACCGACGTGGTGGAGGTGAGCCCGTGGCTGGTGGCAAATACGCCGGACATGCTGGTGGATGTCGGACGCGGCGCGCGTGAGCGGTGTGCGCATGGACTGCAGTTTGGAAGCAGATTTGTCGGTGGGCTGATGCCAGGGCAGGTGGTGGATTACCTGCCTGAGCCGCAGATGGAAGAGGTCCGGAACTTGGGGGAGTTCGCGGGGATGCTGGCGGTCGATAAGTGGACCGGCAACTGCAACGGTCGGCAGGCTGTGTTTGAGCGCAAGCCTCGTGAGCGGAAGTACCGCGCCGTGTTTATCGACCAGGGTTTTTGCTTCAACGCGGGTGAGTGGACGTTTCCGGATGCGGCACTGCGGGGCGTGTTTCCGCGCAACCTGGTGTATGCGCGTGTGCGTGGGTGGGACAGTTTCGAGCCGTGGCTGAGCCGGATTGAGGAGTTCCCGGCGAAGACACTAGGAACACTCATGGAAGCGGTACCGCCGGAGTGGTATGGCGGCGACTGGGCGCTGTTGGAGCGGCTGATGGAGACGATGCTCGCCCGGCGCGGCAAAGTGCGGGCGCTGATTACGGCGTTTCGTGAATCGAGCCGTGAGCCGTTTCCGAACTGGGGTAAGGCGGCGAGTGTGGCTGTGCCACAAGCGTTTGTGGCGGCGGGTGAGAGCGGCTTTGTGATGTGAGGCTTGAACGGTTAACAGGAGAACAGTTAACAGTTAGGGTTTCTCCATTGAGATTGCGCGAGAAGCAGATTCCCTGCGGGAATGACAGAACAGCAACAGCAAAAGCGGATTCCCTGCGGGAATGACAAACAAAGGAAGTGAACGTTTCCTCTTTATGAGCAAGCGGCTGCAATGCGAGTTTTCGCTGATCCGGTATGTGCCGGATCCGGTGAAGGGCGAGTTCGTGAATATTGGCGTGCTGCTGCGTGGTGCTGATGCAGCGAGCGCGCCGGTTGTGCGGTTTACGCGCGACTGGCGGCGTGTGCGATGCATGGATGCGGATGCCGATGTGGAGATGCTGGAGTCGCTTGAGGCTGAGATGAATGCGCGGCTGCGTGTTGCAGAGCGAGAGGACACGAAGCCAATGATGCAGGTGTTGGAGGACACGCTGGCGAATAGCCTGCAGATGACGGAAGCTCGCGGAGTCTTAGCAGATAGTTATGTGGCTGAATTGGATTCGCTGATGCGTCTGCATGTCGAGCCATTGAAGATCGCAGGCGCGCGCAAGAAACAAGGTGGGCGGGCGGCGATTGTCGCGGCCATGCGGAACGAGTTCGAGCGAGCCGGTGTTTGGGGGTTGATGCGCAAGCGCATTCCGGCGGCGCAATACACGCGTGCGGGCGATCCGCTGAAGGTCGATTGCGGCTATCGCAACGGCAAGGTGCGGATGTTTCATGCTGTGTCGCTGGAGAGCGATGCGGAGGCGGCGAAGGGACTGGCGTATTCGGCGGCAGGTTTGCGCGAGGGTGTGGCGCGGGCCGAAGGCGTGGAGCTTGAATTGACGGCGGTGGTTGAGCCGGCTTCGTCGGTGAATGATGCGGAGCTGTATGGGTTTGGCGTGAGTGTGATGGAGAGCGCGGCTTTGCGGGTGGTGACGGTGGCGGAGTTGGCGAGATTGGCGGAAGTGGCTCGGCTGGAGTTGCGGGTTTGATGAGCCGGGTGACTGGCAGTGCCGAAAAGGCCTAGAGATCTCCGACAGGGCAGAGACTCTCGGGGTCCTTCGACTCCGGCTCGCGATAATGCCGCGAGCCTCCGCTCAGGATGACAGATCGTTGGATACAAGTGCGAGGCCTAGGCCTCGCACTTTTGCTTTGGAGGTGAGTGTGGGGTTGGGTGCGGCGGTACGTGAGGTTTGGGGGCGGGTGGTTGGTGTGGAGGCTCGGGGTGGCGAAAGCGCCAGGAAGACTTCGGTGATGCCGATGAGTGTGGCGGGACTCCTAAGTCCGGTACGCGGTGCGAACGCCGTGAGCGTGATGCCGAAGGCTACAGCGGCTAATCTGCGGCGGTTTGCCGAGACGCCGGTGGCGCGACGGGCAATCAACTGCATCAAGGACCGGATTGCGTGTATGGACTGGCGGATCGAGGCGAAGGAAGCCTGGATAATGCATCGCAATCCTGCTCATGACGATGAGACTGTCATGAACGGGCCACCCATAGATCTTGCGCCGGTCGAGGAGCGGGCCGCCGAACTGACGCGTACTCTTGCGGAGCCAAATGCGGTGGACAGCTTTCGCACATTGATTGAGCAGGTGATTGAGGATCTGCTGGTGACCGGGTGTGGTGCTTTGGAGATGGAGAGCACTGCGGATGGGGATCGGCTGTTGCGCTTGTGGCCGGTGGATGGCGCTTCTGTGCAGGTGAATGCGGAGTGGAGCGGGGATGCGGGAGCGCCGCGGTTCGGGCAGGTGACGGGGCGGGTTGGTACGGAGGCGGTTGTGCCGCTGCGCGATGACGAGTTGATGTACGTGCGACTGAATCCGCGTACACACTCGGTGTTTGGTTTGGGCAAGCTGGAAGTTGCGTTCGAGTCGATCAATCAATTCTTGCAGGCGCACCGGTATGCGTCGCGCATTGCAAGCAATGGGGTGACGCAGTATGCGCTTTGGCTGAAGGACCGGACACCGGAACAGCAGGAGCGACTAACGAGATGGTGGCAGGAGGAGATCGAGGGCTCGGGCAGTGTGCCGGTGCTGAGCACGGAGGAGCAGCCGCAGGTGCTGCGTCTGGCTGCCGGAACGGATGCAGAGCTGCGGCTCGGTTGGCAGGAGTTTCTGTTGCAGATGATCGCAAATGCGTTTGACCTGCCGGCGATGATGCTGGGTGTGTCGCACGATGTGAACCGGTCGACGGCCGAAGAGCTGGCGCAGGAAGCGTTTCAAAATGCGGTTGTGCCGCTGGCTAAATTGATTGCCGAGCACATTACTCGGGATGTGATCGCGAAGAAACTTGGATGGAGCGATCTGCGGTTTGTTTGGAGTGACCTGGAGAGCAAAGACCCTGTTGCGGAGGTTGATATGCAGGTGAAGCTGCTTGCGGCGGGTGTGCTGACGGTGGATGAGGTGAGGGTGATGCGGGGGCTGGGAGAGCGAGTGATTCGTGGTTAGTGATTCGTGGCTAGTGTTCAGTGGGGCAGTGGGCGTTGGGGGTGTGGTTGGTGGATGAGGTGAGATGTCGTGGGGTGAGTGCATCGCGTAGTGGGGTGGCGTTGCGCGCGATGGCGGTGGAGTTTCCAGAGGTGAAGGGCCATCCGAACCGGCTGCCGTTTGAGGGATGTTTGACGCTGGTGGATGTCGCGAGCGACCGTGCGCCGAGTGGAGCGCGTGGGCATCGTGTGGTGTTGACGCGTGCGGCTGCAGAAGCTGCATTGCCCTCGCTGCTGGGAATGGCGGTGGACTACAAAGCTGGATGGGACGGGCATGATGCTCGGCAGAAGTGCGGCATCATCACGGCTGCGCACCTTGAGGGGCAGAAGCTGGTGGTGTCCGGATTTCTATTCGCGCGTGATTATCCGGAGCTGGAGAAGAAGGTCTGTGTTGCTGCCAGTGCAGCGCCAGCGATGGGCATGAGTTATGAGCTTGCCGATGCGCATGTGGAGGACATGCGCGCGAGTGTGTGGACGCTGACCAAGGCGACGTTTACCGGTGCGGCGATTTTGCTGCGTGAGAAAGCGGCTTACCGCGGGACGAGCTTTCGGGCAGTCGTGCCGCAGCGGCCTTTTCCGGGTGAGCGCAGTCCCTCTGCGGCTAAAGCCGCAGCCGCGTAGGTTGCTCTTGGCCGGGCTGAAGCCCCGGCCCTTTCAAAACAAAGCGAGAGAAAACTGCGAATCATGGCTCGACGCTACGGCGATTGGGCAAGCTCGCGTCGTGAGGAGCAAAGGATGGGTGAGGAGGAGCGATGGAGCAGGAGTTTGTGGTGGAACGATTGGGTGAGGTGATGGTGGCGTTGGAGGCTGCGGTGGCTCGGCTGGAGGAGCGTGTGTCTGGCGTGATGGCTGCTGAGGAAGGAACGGCTCGCATTGTGGCTACGGCGGTGAGCGCTCGGGAGGAAGAGCTGGAGCGCAAGCTGGCGGATGCAGAAGAAAAGCTGGCGCGTGTGGAAGCTGCAGGAGCAGGCGGACGCAAGACCGTGGGTGTTGGGCGGATGTTTGCGAAGGAGCGTGGCGAGGCCAACCTGGCGGGTGTGCTGGATGGAGCGCTGCAAAGTTTGAGTGTGGAGCAGCGGATTGCGGTGAAAGCTGAGTTGATGCGGGCTGGTGTGGTGTAGGAGACGAACAGCTGTTGGATAGTGGCAAGTGGCCTAGGTGGGTTGAGCATTCTGCTTTCCCGCTCATGACGATGAGGCTGTCATGAACGGGGCACCCATTGTGTAGGCGGGGGCAGGAAAACAGATCCTTCGCCTGCGGCTCAGGATGACAAAAGTTTTGGAGGTGTGGCTCATTGAGCTGCGCCTTTTGTTTTGGAAGAGGAGATGAAGATGAACGCGAAGTTTACAGAGTTGAGTGCGGCGGCTGATTACATTGGGCCGGGCGCGGTGGAAGTGCCGATGTACCAGACAGAGATTACGGACCTGGTGCGCCGGCGTGGTGTGTTTGGGCAGCGCATCAAGCAGGTGCCGGCGACGGGACATCCGTCGCGCTTCTTTGAGGAGACGGCGATTCCAACACCGGCGGCGAGTGCCGGGTTCGTCGATCCGCGCAATATTGTGGCACCGGTGGTGAGCCCAACGCGCGTGGAGCGCAGTGTGCCGCTGAAGGCGTTGGTGGCGCAGATCAACTACAACTTGTTCGACCTGGAGCTTGGGCAGCAGCAAAGTCAGTTTGCTTATCTGCAGGCGAAGGACCTGGCGGACACGGTGGATGGCGTGCTGCGCACGCATGATCTTGCACTGTGGAACGGCAGCGACACGAGCCTGAGTTCGCCGACGACGGCGCAGTACTTTGGTGCGGCAGGGCAGATTGCGGCCGGTGGCAATACGACCACGATCGGGATCAGCGATTCCATTGTGGATGGGCTGAAGTCGACGGTTGCGCAGATGCTGGCGAACACGAGCTATGGCGTGCGTCCGACTGCGATTTATGCGAACCCGGTGCTGCTCGATCTGATCGATCGCGAGATGAAGAGCGAGTTCAACGTGGTACTGAACTCGAAGCAGATCGAGGGTGGGTTCACGGTGAAGACACTGAGCACACAGGCGGGTGATCTTCCGCTGATTCCAGAGTGGACGCTGCCTTATACGGGTACACCGGGTTCTGGAACGGCGGTGCTGCCTGCATACATCGTGACGGAAGACATGGTGGAGTACCACTGGCTTGGCGATGCAAATCCGCGCGTGTTCCAGCTTGGGAGGCCGGGATCGCTGGCGAGCCAGTACTGCGTGGTGAAGTTCGGCGGGCTGGTGGTGAAGGGCGCGAACTATGCGCATTATCAGGTGCTGGTGGATCGATAAGTAGTGGCTAGTGGCTAGTGGCTAGTGGCTAGTGGTTAGTCAGTTGGGCGGGCGGGCTTGTGGGCGGGTGCTCATGAGCTCGCTTCTTTTTGGGAAGTGAGGAGCTATGGCTTATCTACTGCCGGTGGAATATGTGGCGTTTGGACTTTGCGCAGATACTGCGGAGTCGTGGGTGGTGAGTGCTTCGGCGTTGATGGATGCGCACTGCAGACGACCGACGCTGATGCATGCGAGCTATATGGAGCGGCTGGGCTTTGGGCGCGGATCGCAAGCAGTACGACTCAGCTACGCGCCGTTGGTGAGTGTGGATGTTGTTCGCGGTCGTTATGCGCGGGTGCGTGGAGCCGAGGCGAATTGCGGCTTCGCGCAGGTTGTGGAGACGGCGTTTGGTCTGCCGGGTGCGTGGGTCGATGTTGATGTAGCGAGTGTCGATGTGTACCTGCCGCTTGGGGAAGTGCGCCTGCGAGAGAGCGTTCTCGCTTCCCGCTTCAGCGAGGTGGAAGTTACTTACACTGCGGGGTTCGCGATTGTTCCGGATGCGGTGAAGGTGGCTTGTGCGCAGATCGTGCACAATGCGCAGGCCATTCCTGCGCTGAATGTGAAGACGAACCGGATGAGCGGGCTGGAGATGAACTACTTCAGCGACTCGCTACTGGATACAGGAACGCGTGCGATGCTTCGGCCGTACGTTGCGGAAAGGCTGGCGAGCGCATGAAGACTCCAGCCGGAGCGAAGCGCGCCGCCGCGATCCTGCTGCGTACGGCTGCTGATCGGAATCGTTTCCGCGCGGGCAGGCTGATGATCGACAACCTGGATGGGAGCGGGGCTTGTGATTACGGCTCAGCAGTTCTCGCGGACGCGCCGTTGCGTATTGAGCGCGGACTGAACAAACCTTCGCGGTGTCTGTGCGACCTTCTGGTCCCACCGGGCGGATTGCCAGCACCTGTGCGGCGTGCACGTGTGGTCGTCAGGAGTAATGAAGGGCAGACCTTATTCACGGGCTACCTGGCGACGGAACCAGTGCAGAAGTATGTGGGTGGAGGCTGCGACGGCAGTGTGTATCGCGCGAAGCTCGATGCGGTGAGCGATGAGTGGCTGCTCGATAAGCTCGGACCTGCCACGCTGCCAGGTGGCGGGCTAGCTCTGGGATTGAATGTTCGCGAAGCGCTGGAAAGCCTGACGCGGCAGTTCGGAGCCACAGGGTTGATGGTGAGCGATGGTGGAACGAGTGCAGCGTCGCTCGGCACCCTCGTTCTCGCAGGGAACGCTAACTGGAGCGCGCAGGCCAGTGCTGTAGCAGGCGCGGCTTACACCAGCTATCGCGCGGTGGATGGAGCGGTTACGGTGCAGCAGGCGGGAACGGCTGTGCATGAACTCAGCGATGCGGACGGATCGCTTTCGCTGGCAGACTTCCACGTGTCGCAGATGCGCGAGCTGGCGAACGATGTGACGGTGAGTGGAGAGGTTGAGCCAACGACCCATGTCACGGAGGTTTTTCTCGGCGACGGGAGCACAGCGGAGTTCTCGCTGAGTGAACCGGCGTTTCACTCGGCGCATCCCGCGCTGCTGCAGGACGGATTCACCGCAGCGGTGCTGGATGCCAGGCAATGGTTTGGCAACGATCCGGGTGGACATCTTTCCGTTACGTCTGCAGGGCTGACCATGAATGGTGGCAACGGCGTGGATGGCAACACCACACTCACCGCGCTCCATGCGATTGAGATGGGTGGAAGCCTGCTCGTGGAACTGCGCGGCGTGAAGCTGGGCACGAACAGTGTGGGCGTGCTCGGTGGCTTGTACTCCGGTGATGCGGTGCTCGCGAACTGTTTCGCGGGCTTCCGTGTTCGGCAAAGCGGCGGGGCGACCAGCATTGTTCCAGTTGTGTCCGGTGCTGAAGTTGGCAGTGTGTTGAACGTTGCCGATGGACACAGCTACACGTTGCGGCTGCGACTCTACTGCGGGGAAGCGCAGCGCGTGATGCAACGCTACAACGCGATGGTGGACGGTGTGGTGCAGACCTTCGGTGACACGAATGCGGTGGGCGCGCCAATGAATGTGGTTTTTGATGTGCTGGATGAGGGGCAGGGCTCGGCCAACCCAGCGACGGTGCTGTACGACAGCGCAACTACTACTGCTGGCGTTGCGGTGACACCCGCAACCTGCATTTTCGCGGTGATCAATGCGGGGCAGCTCTTTGGCTCCATCGGGAACGTCGCGGTGACCCGGTCTGGAACATTCTGGGTAGAGAGCACGTTGCCAAATGGGGTGAAGCAGACGCGGCTGATTGGTGATCCGTACACCGGTGCCGATTGCAGTGTGAGTGGCAGCAGCGGGCTGGGCGTGGTGAAGTTCTTCGCCGGAAAAGTTCCGGCGGCAGGAGAACTGATTCGTGTGCGCTATCGCATGGGCGATCGAGCGTTCGCACGGGTGGCTGATGCCGCAAGCGTCGCAGCGGAAGCGGCAGCAGGTGTGTCTGGGACGAGTCGCTGGCTGGGCAAAGTGCTGCAGCCACCTGCGCGCAGCAGCGCGGACTGCAAGGCAGCGGCGCAGGCGATCCTGGCGTTCTCGACCAGCCGATCGGCTGCGCTTGCTGGTACCTACACATGCGAGGACCCTGCGGCAGATGTGTGGCCGGGCGATGTGTTGCGTGTGACGAGTGGCGGTGTAACAACGCCGCTGCTGGTGCGTTCTGTTTCGATTTCAAACGAGCATGGAATACCGTCGGCGCTGCGCTACAGACTTGCCTTTGCGAACGACTGGGGAACGCAGCTTGCAGACGGGTTAGGACTGCGGCTGAGTGAAGCGATCGCGACTGACGTTGTGTCGCCTTCCGCGGCAAGCGATGGCAGGCCAGTTCTTCCGAGCCTCGGTGCGCTCGAAGTGGTGAGTGTGAGCGCCTCGGCCATCACTCTCGACGTGGGAGTGGACGTGCCAAGCGGCGGCGGTTTTGAAGTGCGGCGAATTGATGGCGGGTTTGGCGGAGACAACGAAGTGGATCTGGTGCTGCGAAATCCGGTGCGGACGCTTTCGATACCGCGTGCTGCTCAGGTGGAGCGGTACTTCGTGCGCATGTATGACGCGAGTGTGCCGGTGCGGTATTCGCGCTTTTCGAGCGCCGTGTTCGTGGATGCCGTTGGCGTAGAGCGAAGAGTGTAGAAGTGTGCCGACCAGGGAAGCGTCAATCCCGGCGGCTGAAGCCGCTGTGTGCCGGACTCGGCTTTTATTTCGGAGACTGCAGCCTCTGCAGCTGGATCGGGATCAGGCGCTTGTATGAGTCAGCCGCGCATTAGAAACGCAGATTCACTGCGGGAATGACACAAGCAAACTTCGTGGGATCAGGAGGATGGCGATGAGTGAGTACGAGAGACAGGTATTGGAAGATCTGTGCGTGTTGAAGGCGCAGATGGAGCAGTTGCTCGGCATCGGGCAGCCGGGACGATTGCACCAGTTGGAAGTGCGCGTGGAGTCGCATGAGCGGAACATGCAGCGGCTGAAAGGGCTCGCCGGGGCATTCGGCGGGCTGCTGACGCTGGTGCATTTGTTGATTGCCTTCGTGGGGCGAAGGTAGTTGAGAGAAGTTAACAGCGAACTGTGAACGAGTTAACAGAAAGACGGAGATGGCGATGAACTTTTTGAACCTGTTTTTGCGTGGTGTGACGTTGGTGCCGAGTGTTGTGCAGGGAGTTGAGGCGCTGATCGGCGCAAAGAGCGGCGCGCAGAAGAAAGACGCTGCGCTGAATGTTGTGAGCTCAGCGATCAATGTGACCGATGCCGTGCAGAATAAGACGGTGATCGACGGCGCGGCGTTTACGGCGGGGCTCAGCCAGGTTGTGGATGGTGTTGTGGCGTGCATGAATGCGAGCCTGTGGCACAAGGGCTAGACAGTAGAGAGTAGACAGGAAGACAGAAGACGAGAGTGAAGCGTGCAGGAAAGCACTGGGAGCGATGCGTGCAGCAGATCCGCTGCGGGAATGACAGAAAGAGCAGCAAAGGCAATGGCGTGGAAGATATCTTCCACGCCATTGCACCTTACTTCATCTGTTTACCGCCTACCGGTCTACTGTCTGCTCTCACCCAATGTCTTCTGACCAGTTCTCGAGATAATTCTTGAAGTCGGTCATGAACTTGCCAGCGTCGGAGCCATCGATGATGCGGTGGTCAAAGCCGAGGGTGAAGCGCTGGATGGAGCGGACGGCTATGGAGTCGTTGCCGTCTTTGTCGGTGAGTACCATTGGCTCCTTGTTTAGGCCGCCAATGCCGAGGATGGCAGACTGGGGTTGCGCGATGATGGGTGTGCCGAACTGCTCGCCGAAGATACCGGAGTTGGTGAGGGTGAAAGTGCCGCCGGCGACTTCGTCCGGGGCGAGCTTCTTGGTGCGCGCGCGGTCAGCGAGATCAATGATCGAGCGCGTGATGCCGAGGAAGCTTTTTTCTTCCGACTGCTTGATGACCGGAACAATGAGACCCCACTCAAGAGCGACCGCGATGCCAATGTTGATGCTCTTGTTGTAGCGAATCGCTTCGCCTTCGGTGGCGGCGTTGACGATGGGGTGCTTGCGTAACGCCTGCACGGCGGCGCGGGTGATGAACGGCATGTACGTGAGCTTTACTCCGTTGCGCTGCTCGTACTTGTTCTTTTCTTTTTCACGCAGCTTGACGATGCGCGTCATGTCCACCTTGAAGACGGTGTGGACGTGGGCGCTGGTCTGCTTGGATTCCACCATGCGCCTGGCGATGATGGCGCGCATTTTGGACATGGGAACGAGTTCGCCGGGCTGCGGAGTCGGTGCGCTCGCTGCCTTCGCGGGAGCTGTTGTCGACGGAGCGGAAGAAGCCTGCTGGTACGTGGGTTTGGTAGCCGCGTCCGCGGGTGGGGTGGAGGCTGCGGTGGTTTGTCCCTGGAACTGGGCTGCGGCACCTTGCCCTGAGCCTGCCTGTGCAGGATTCGCCGCTCCGCCGCCTTCGATGTGGCCGAGTATGTCGGACTTGGTGATGCGGCCGGATGCTCCGGTCCCGGGAACGCCCGCGAGGTCAACATTGTTTTCGGAGGCAATTTTGCGGACGAGGGGTGAGGAGCGCAGCGGACTGCCCTGGGAGGCGGAAACTGCAGGTCTCTCCGCTGCGTCGCTGCGCGACTCCGGTCGAGATGACGATTCGGGGGAAGATGCGGAGGGTGTTGCCGCACCAGGTGCAGCCTGCGCTGGAGCACCAGCACCGCCGATCAGCGCGACGACGGTGTTGATGGTGACGGTGGAGCCTTCGGCAACCTTGATCTCGGTGAGCACGCCTTCGGCAGGTGAAGGAATTTCGGCGTCCACTTTGTCGGTGGAGATTTCGAAGATGGGCTCATCGCGCGAGACCTTGTCGCCGACTTTCTTGAGCCATTTGGTGATGGTGCCTTCCGTGATGGATTCGCCCATCTGCGGCATGAGGATTTCGGTCGCCGGACCAGAAGCTGCTGCACCCTGCGAACCTGCGGGCGCAGTGGCTGCTTTGGCCTCTGCCGTATCTTTCTCGGCGGTAGCAACGGCGGCAGGGGTGACTGTGTCTTCCTTGTCGGGCGTGGACGGAGCTGACGAGGATGCAGGAGCGGAAGCTGCTGCTGAACCGGATTCGTTTACCGTGCAGACCACGGTGTTGATGGTGGTTGTGGTGCCTTCCTGCACCTTGATTTCGCCGAGTACCCCAGCGACTGGAGAGGGAATTTCTGCGTCGACCTTATCGGTAGAAATCTCGAAGAGCGGCTCGTCGCGTGCGACGGTGTCGCCAGGCTTCTTGAGCCACTTGGTGAGCGTACCTTCGGTGATGGATTCGCCCATCTGGGGCATGACTACTTCGGTCGGCATGTGATCAGTGTTCTCCCTGCGTGCAGAAAAGCTTGCGGCAACTAGGGATTATACGAGCGCAGGTGCGCCGTTGGCGTTGCAGTCAGTGCGGTAAGCGGTTGTACGGCTCTGCCTTGAGGGACTTAGCGACCGTTGTCCGACTTGTAAGCGCGGAGCGCGCGTGCCTCGCCGGTCATACGATCGATGTCGACCTGCTTGATCTGCCGGTTGGCGGAGCTGCCGATGTTGCCGGGTACCGGAATGGAATGCGAGCCGGAATCGCCGCCGCGAAAGGAGAGCACCACCTGCCACGTCGTGGCGAGAGAGTTTAGTGCAACCTCCTCCAAGCGCACGTCGCGTGCACTTTCATAGAGGCTGTTCAGGAAAGAGGTGGCTGTAGAAACTGCTTCTTTGGCGTCGACCATGGGTTTCAGCAATTCTAAAGGCGTGTCATTACGAAAGGCGAGTAGAGGCGTAACACTAAAGGGTGATATCGCGCAGGATACTACTCGTGCTTGGCGGCGAGCAGCTCATTAAGCGTGTTTGCAGCGAGAATCTGGCGGTCGAACACACGCCCGAAATTTCGTGAGGTACTATTCGCTACCTCGGAAAGCGTTGGCAGAGGCTGCTGCGGAGACTCCTGTTCGAGTGATGTGACGCCGCGATCCGAGATGCCGCATGGCACGATCCACTCGAAATCGCGCAGGTCGGTAGTGACGTTTAGCGCGAAGCCATGGGACGTAATTGCCTGCGAGACATGCACGCCGATTGCCGCAATTTTCTTTTCCGGGATGCTGCCGCCTGCGTAGGTCCAGACTCCTGTGCGCTTGCAGATGCGTTGCGCGGGGACGCTGAAATCTTTGCAGGTGAGGATGAGGGCCTCTTCCATGAGGCGGACGAAGTCAACGGGGCCGAGGTGCGGGCCTTTCTTCCCTGGGAGGTCTCCGCGCAGGTCGAAGATGGGGTAGCCGATGAGCTGGCCGGGACCGTGGTATGTGACGTCACCACCGCGGTTGATCTCGTGTATCTCGACGCCTTTGTTGGCGAGCGCATCGTCAGTCGCGAGGATGTTAGCGCGTGTGGCGTTGCGGCCAAGGGTGAGGACGGGTGGGTGTTCTAGCAGGAGCAGAGTGTCGCTAATGCGGTCGGCTTTGCGGGCAGCGACTACCTCGTTCATGACGCGGAGGCCTTCGGTATAGGTCATGCGGCCGAGTTGGAGAAGATGAATGACCATTAGTTGTGCCGCTTGCCTGCTTCCGGAATAGATAACCCCCGGCAGATGGAGCGTGCGAGCAAGTTGGAAACCTCTGTATGTCTTGGCACAGCTTCACTCGCACCGGTCGCAGGGTTGAACCAGACCGAATGTGAGCCACCTTCGCGCTTGAGATAACAACCGAATTGGCGAAGGTGACGCAGTAGATCTGTGCGCTTCATGCAATCGTCAGAACTTCACGAATTGCTTCAGGAGGAACACCTCGGAGACCGTCTTCAAGTCGGTCTTCCAGGATGAGCTTCACGGCCTCGCCAAGATTCTGAAGGCAGTCTTCTCTAGAAAGACCCTGACCATTCGCTCCTGGAACTTCTGGACAAAAGCCAACGAACCATTTCCCGTCTTGTTCGATGATTGCGGTGAACTCGTGCTTCATGGGAACTCCTCAATGACATTCTAGGTTGAAGTCAGAGGCCCAGTTCCGAGAGACCCGGGTGGTCAGTCGGACGAGGACCCTGGGGCCATCGAAAGAGGCGTTCGAATTCGCTGATCGGCAGGTCATTGATGCTGGCGTGGCGCTGGGTCATCAGGCCGTCAGCGTCGAATTGCCAAAGCTCGTTTCCGAAGGAGCGGAACCACTGGCCTGAGGCGTCGTGCGACTCGTACACGAATCGCACAGCCATGCGGTTTTCACGGAAGCCCCAAAGCTCTTTGCAGAGACGATAGTCGAATTCGCGTGCCCACTTGCGGGTGAGAAACGCGACGATTTCCGCGCGACCGTTGATGAACTCGGTGCGGTTGCGCCAGCGGCTGTCGATCGAATAGGCGAGTGAAATCTTTTGTGGGTCGCGCGTGTTCCATGCATCTTCTGCTCTGCGAACTTTCTCTGCTGCCGTTTCAGCGTTGAAAGGCGGCAGAGGCGGGCGTTGTTGATTCATTTAGAGTAGCTTTCGAAATTCGTCGGTCGAAATACCAGCGGTCTTGATGATGCCGTCCATCGTGAATGCATTGATAAGATTATTGCGAGGTACGGTTAGCGTTCGCGTGCCGTCGCTCATGATGATGTGGCCGCTTTGGCGAACGACTCTGTAGCCGAGCTTCTCCAGAGCTCGAACAGCCTGAAGGTGTTTGATACCTGGCAGCGAGCCCATTTGCTAAGCAACCATTACGTCACGAAAATCGACTTCGAGCTTCTCCATTGGCAGCTTAAGCTCCGCCTGCACTTCGAGATAGTCTTTGATGGCTTCGCGAACATTGTCGAGCGCTTCCTGCTCCGTCTCTCCTTGCGAGAAACACCCGGGAAGCGACGGAACAGAAATGCTAAAGCCCTCATCGGAATGAATTAGCACTACCTTGTATTGCATGCCAGCTCCCTAGACGTTGATCGGCATACCTTCTACTGCGGAGAAGCCGTCGAGCAAGGCCTCATACAGCGTGGGGTGAGCGTGGATGGTGAACATCATTTCCTCGACGGTGGCCTCGAGCTCGATTGCGGTGACGCACTCGCTGATGAGCTCCGTGGCTGATGGACCAATGATGTGTACGCCGAGGATCTCACCGTACTTCGCTTCGGAGACGACCTTTACGAAACCATCGTGGCTATCGAGGATCGTGGCCTTGGAGTTGCCGACGAACGGGAACTTGCCGACTTTGACCTGGTACCCTTTGTCCTTTGCCTGCGCTTCGGTGAGACCGACGCTACCAATCTGCGGGTCGCAGTAGGTGCAGCCGGGAACACGGTCTTTACGAACGGGGCGAGCGTACTTGCCTGCCGCCTTCGAGGCAACGACGATGCCGGACATCGCCCCGACGTGAGCCAGTTGCGGCAGCCCAGCAACGATGTCGCCGATGGCGAACACGCCGGGTTCGGTGGTTTCCATCCATTCGTTTACCGGGACGAAGCCCCGGTCGAGCTGGATGTTGATCTTGTCGACTGCGGAGTCATAGGTGCGCGGTGCGCGGCCCACGGCAACCAGAACCTTCTCAACCTGCTTGGATTGAGCCTTGCCTGCGCCGTCAGTCCAACTGACCAGCGCACCGTCTTTGTTCTTTTCGATCTTCTCAACCTTGCAGCCGGTGTTGATGTCGATGCCGCGCTTCTTGTACTGACGAGCGAGTTCCTTCGACACTTCTTCATCTTCAACGTTCACGATGCGAGGCAGCGCTTCAAGAATCGTGACATCCGCACCGAAGCTGTTGAACACGGAAGCAAACTCTACGCCAACCGCACCCGAGCCGATGACCGCAAGCGACTTCGGCATGGCAGGCAGCGTGAGGACCTGCATGTTGGTCAGGATGGTGTCATCCGCCTGATAGCCGGGCAGCATGCGTGCATCGGAGCCCATAGCCAGCACGAGCTTCTTTGCCTTCACCTGTGTTTTGGTTTGTGCGGTGAATCCCTCCGCCTGCAGGTCGCGACCCTTGCCCTTGTCTTCGTCAGAGACATCTACGGTGAGGACGCCTTCCTTGGCAGGCCCCGTGAGGCGGCCATGCCCGCGCACCACGGTGATCTTGTTCTTCTTCATCAGGAAGTCGAGACCCTTGGTGTGCTTGATGGTGATGTCGTTCTTGCGCTTGATCAGGTTGCCCCAATTGAGTTGCGGAGCACTGACGCCATCGATGCCGTAGCTTTCCGCGTGTTTGAGGTGATCCCAGACTTCAGCGGAAAACAACATGGACTTGGTGGGGATACAGCCCCAGTGCAGGCACGTGCCTCCGAGCTTGTCGGTCTTTTCAATCAGCGCAACCTTGAGGCCGAGTTGTGCCGCGCGTATCGCGCAGGTATAGCCGGCGGGACCGCCGCCAATGATCGCAAGGTCGTAAATCGTATCTGCCAAGGGTATTGTGCTCCGTTCTTTTTTCCGGCGACGGCGAGGTAGTGCTTCAGCCGGGCGGGATCTTCACTTTCTAAGTTTACGCCGTCGCTAAGCCCGGCCAACGGTATCGGATGCCGCGCGCTGGTTTCCAGATTCAGAACAGAACCAAGGAGGAGCAATGAAAACGCAGCGAAGAATGAGTGAAGACGGCATCGCGATGGTGAAAAGGTTTGAGGGCCTCAGGCTTACCACCTACCAGGATTGTGCGGGAATTCCGACGATCGGCTATGGTCACACCGGCCCGGATGTACATGCAGGGCTTGTGATTAGCGAACACGAAGCAGACGTTCTGCTTAGAGCTGATCTGCAATCTGCAGAAGCAGCGGTATGCCGCGCTGTTTACGCGGAGCTCACGCAAGGGCAGTTCGACGCGCTTGTGGACTTTTGTTTCAACCTCGGCGAACGTCGCCTACTGAGCTCTACATTGCTTCATTATGTAAATAGTGGAAACCGGAACGGGGCGGCAGCGCAGTTTGGCATGTGGGTGCACGCAGGCGGCAAAGTGCAGCCCGGTTTAGTAAGTCGTCGACAGGCCGAGTCCAAAATGTTTGCCTCGACATAGCATTTGAGCGGCGAAGACGCTTGCCTCTCGGCGCCTGAAGCCGTGAAGGATTACGACTTTGCTCTTTCCTTACGTCCGATCGTCTCAATGAGGATATGCAGCACAGCCTGAACACTCTTCAAGGGCTCCCGTGCACCTTGAATGCGGCTCATCACCTGAGCGCCTTCGAGCGCAGCAATGATGGTGTCGGCAAGTTGTGTGGCTGGTAAAGCCGTGGTGAACTCGCCCTTATCCATGCCCTCCACTAATACGGCGGTGATACGCGAGCGCCAATCAGCGAAACCCTGCTTGACGAGTCGTCGTAACGGAGCGCTGCCATCGTCGGAGTCCACTGCCGCATTCAGGAGCGGGCAGCCACCAGGCAACAAGGACGGTGAGCTGACAAAGTGATCGATGAGGTAGAGGATTTTTCTACGTGCTGTTTTGAACCGCGCAACATCGGGCGCATGCAGACGCACCGCCTGTTGCAATGACGAGCGCAGTACTTCTTCGGCAAGTGCTTCCTTGTTCTCGAAATGGCGATAGATACCGCCCTTTTCAAGGCCGGTCGCCTCCATGATTTCTGAAATGGAGCATCCATTGAAGCCGCGCTGATTGAAAATCGGCGCGGCTGCTTCAATGATGTGCTGCCGTGTTCGCTCGCCCTTTGTCATCGCTTCGTCAACCGTGGACAAGCTTTTTAACCGCATCGTTCTATCCACACCATCATCTGATTCCGAAAGAGACCGATCGGTTTTATTTCTTGGGAGATCACATCATGAGTGCCGCAGCTGTCGCTACACCTCTGTCCTCTCGTGCGCAGCGAGCAGCAATCAATCCCTGGGTAGTTGCACTCACGGTGACGATAGCGACCTTTATGGAGCTGCTTGATACGTCCATTGCGAACGTATCGCTGCCGTACATCGCGGGAGGGCTTGGCCGCTCGTTTGATGAGGTGACGTGGATCCTGACAACATACCTTGTAGCGAATGCAGTGGTTCTGCCGATGTCTGCGTGGCTAAGCCGCGTGTTCGGACGCAAGAACTATTACATGGCTTGCGTAGCGTTGTTCACGATCACTTCGCTGTTCTGTGGGCTCGCTCCCAGCCTGTCTATGATGCTGCTGGCACGTGTGCTGCAAGGAATTGGAGGTGGTGGACTTGCGCCCGTAGAGCAGGCAATTCTGGTGGATACGTTTCCACCGGCGAAACGGGCTTCCGCGTTTGCGCTGTACACGGTGGCTATCGTGACAGCGCCAGCCATCGGGCCTGTGCTTGGAGGTTGGATCACTGACAACTACAACTGGCGCTGGGTGTTCCTGATCAACATTCCGATTGGCATAGTGTCACTGCTGCTGACCAGCCGGTTTGTACACGACCCGCCGTCGTTTGCAGAGGAACGTAAGACGGCACGCTCCGCGGACGGCAAACTGAAACTCGATGGCATCGGCATCGCGTTGATCGGTGTCGGCTCCGCCGCTCTGGAGGTACTGCTGGATCGTGGGCAGATCGATGACTGGTTTGGATCGAGCTTCATCATCTGGATGTTCGTGATCGCAGTGGCTTCTCTGACAGCCGCCGTGTTCTGGGAGCTGAATCACTCCGATCCGGTCATCGACTTCCGTTTGCTGAAGATACGTAATTTTGCGATCGCTAATTTCTTTTATTTCCTGTTCGGCGTAGGTCTGTTCGCGTCGACGACGCTGATTCCGCAGATGCTGCAGTCGCTGTATGGCTATCGCGCGATCGACGCAGGTCTTGTGCTCGGGCCGGGTGCTTTCGTGATTACGCTGCTCGCACCTGTGGGTGCTCAGTTGGTGCAGCGCAAAATCGTTCATCCTAAGATCATGCTGCTTGGCGCGGTCACAGTCGTGGGCCTGTCGTTTCTGCACTACAGCCGCATGAACCTGCAGACGGACTACGCACACTACGCGTGGGCGCGCGCCCTTCAGGGGCTTGGTTACGCCTTCTTCTTTGTGCCGCTCACGATGCTTGCATATTCCGAACTGCGCCCCGACCAGAACAACCGCGCGTCCAGCCTGACGAACTTCTTCCGCAACTGGGGCGGATCGTTTGGCATCGCGTTCGCGACGACCATCGCGGAGCGGCGGCAGAATTTTCATCAGGATAGGCTGGGCACATCAATTGCCGGCTCCTCCTCTAACCTTCAGAACACGGTGACGCAGATGGCGCAGTACCTGCACACACACGGACTTTCCCAGGCAGACTCGATGCGTGCGGCTTACGGACGCGTATACGGCCAGTTCCAGGCGCAGACACAAATGCTCGCGTTCATGGATGTTTTCTACCTGATGGGCATAGTCACGCTCGTGGCAGTTCCGCTTCTGCTGTTCACGAGGAAGTTCAAGGTTGGTGGAGGCGGTGCTGGCGCACACTAAGCGTGTCTTGCGCGAGAGATACGCATAGAATGCACCCAAGAGGTCTCCAATGGCGACAGCTACTCTCATTCCGATAAGCGAGTACCTCAACACGACTTATAGGCCAGACCGCGACTACATCGACGGAGAACTGAAGGAGCGCAATGTGGGTGAACAACCACACGGGAACCTGCAGATAATCCTCGGCACCATATTCCAAAACAACCGCGTGGAATGGGGTGTGCGGCCGCTCGGAGATACTCGGTTACAAGTCAAGCCAACTCGCTATCGCATTCCCGACCTGATGGTTCTCCGAAACACTGACCCGAAGGATCCAATCATTGCTTTCGTACCGATTCTTTGCGTCGAGATCCTGTCCAAAGACGACCGCCTTAATGAAATCCAAGAGCGCGTAGATGACTATGCGGAAATGGGTGTGCGGAATATCTGGGTGATCAATCCCTGGAAGCGTGTTGGCTACCACGCTGCTTCAACGGGTTTCGTGAAGCCGGATGATGGTGTGCTTCGAGTGACGGGTACACCCATCGCAATCGAGCTAGGTGACATCTTCGATCAGCTCGATGAGTTCTGAACACCTTTTCTACAGCAGTCTTGCCGCCTCTTTGGCAAAATACGTCACGATGAAGTCCGCGCCTGCTCTGCGAATGCTTAGGAGGCTTTCGAGCATCGCGCGTTCCGGCTCCAGCCAGCCGCGCTGAAAAGCAGCGTGCAGCATCGAGTACTCGCCGGAAACCTGGTAAGCGCCCAATGGAAGATCGAAGCGGTCGCGGGCTTCGCGAATGATGTCGAGGTACGGCATGGCAGGTTTCATCAGCAGCATGTCCGCGCCTTCGGCGACGTCCTGTTCGATCTCGCGCATGGCTTCGCGGCGATTAGCTCCATCCATCTGGTAGGTGCGGCGATCGCCGAACTGCGGAGTGGAGCCAGCGGCTTCGCGGAACGGGCCGTAGAACGCCGAGGCGAACTTGCTGGCGTAACTCATGATGGAGGTGTTGTGTTTGTCCGCCCCATCTAGCGCCACGCGCATGGCGGCGATGCGGCCATCCATCATGTCGCTGGGCGCGACGATGTCGGCACCTGCTTCAGCGAGCGAGACCGCCGCTTTCGCGAGCAGTTCTACGCTGCGGTCGTTTTCAATAGCGTAGTGCTCGCCGTCGCGCCGCACGATCCCGCAGTGCCCGTGCGAAGTGTACTCACACAGGCAGACATCGGCGATCGTCACTAGAGATTTGCTTGCGCCCGAAGCTTTGATGGCACGCAGACCGCGCTGCGTGATGCCGTCAGATGCCCAGGCACCAGTGCCCCCCTCGTCTTTTTCATCTGGAACACCGAATACAAGAATGCCGCCGATGCCAAGCTGTGCGCACTCTTGCACTTCCTTCACGGCTTCGTCGATCGAGAGGTTGAACACGCCCGGCATGGAGCTCACTTCGCGCCGCACGCCCTCGCCCTCACATAGGAACAATGGATAGACCAGTGCTCCGGGATGCAGATGCGTTTCGCGTACCAGCGACCTGATCGGAGGGGAAGAACGGAGACGGCGCAGGCGTGTTGCAGGAAAGTCCATACCTCTTTCAGTTTACGACTGCCGAACGGAGGCGCTTGTCAGACATAGGTGCTCTTCGGCTACACTTTCCGGCAACGTTTCCAAAGGCAGAGAGAAGCACTCTGAATAAGGTGCAGAGTCCAAGTTGTTGTTGCGCGGTCCCGTGTCTTTCATCAAGTCGTTTGCATTCGGTGTAGCCGCGTTGATGCTCGCGGGTGTGTGTTGCGCGCAAACCCTTCCAGTGCGGCCACAGAGTGGCTCCTTTACTGCTGCATGGCAGCCGTTGGGGCCCAACGCTGTTTCCTCGATCTCGTACGGGTCGCTGAGTGGCCGCGTACTGTCCCTTGCGCTTGACTCGAACGATGCATCAGGCAACACGCTGTACGTAGGCACTGCGGGTGGAGGTGTTTGGAAGTCCTCGAATGCAGCAGGCACTGCGGCCGCGATGACGTTCGCTCCGCTCACGGACACGTTGCCGGTGTTCGGTGCTGGCTATACAGCAACTCCGTCACTGTTTATTGGGGCGCTGGCCGTGCAGCCAGCTGCGAATCCGGTGCTGATCGCCGGTACGGGAGATCCGAACAACAACACAGATTCCGGCTACGGTGAGGGCCTCCTGCGCTCTGCCGATGGCGGCCTGAACTGGACGCTCATTCAGAGAACAAACAACCTGCCGAATGCGTCGACTTCTTTCGCTGGGCTTTCCGTTGCTGGAATCGCATGGAGCAGCGCATCGCCATCTTTTGTTGTTGCGGCACTGACTACGTCCCCACTCGCGACCGCAGTTCAGGCCGCAGGAGTGACGTCTGTGCCGGGTCTGTACTATTCCGCAGATGCTGGCGTTACATGGCATGAAGCTTCGGTGTTCGATGGAGCCACATTTGTGCAGGGACCCCAAGCGCTGGGTGTGGTGAGTGGCAATGCAGCTACTGCGGTGGTTTGGAATCCGCAGCGAAGGGCATTCCTTGCCGCACTGCGCAACCACGGGTACTACGCATCCGCAGATGGTGTGACCTGGAAGCGACTGGATGTGCAGCCGGGTTCGGCGATGAGCACGACGAACTGCCCTGTCGGTGCGAACGGTCTCGGAAGTTCCTCCTGCCCGGCATTCCGCGGCTCTTTGGCGGTGCAGCCCATAACGGGCGATACCTTCGCATGGACTGTCGACAGTGCCGGGCGTGACCAGGGTATCTGGCAGGATGTTTGCGCGCTGAACTCTGCTGGCGTGTGCGCAGCACCGTCGCCTACACTCGGTAGCCGACTGGATCACGGGGAGCTCGAATCAACCGGCAGCACCATCGTTCCGGGCGGTTTGAGCGCGTTGTCCTTGCTTTCAGCTCCGCTCAGTGGGGGCGGAACTGCACTGCTTGCCGGGGCAAGTGACCTGTACCGCTGCACTCTGCCTAGCGGTACGGCAAGCTGCACGTTCCGCAACGCCACGAATGCAGTAAACGGATGTGCAACGCCGGCGGCAGTTGCTCCGGGCCAGCACGCGCTCGCCGCTCTTGTGAACTCCACCAGTGCAACGCAAATGTTTCTGGGCACCGAGGGCGGCCTGTGGCGCTCGCAGGATGGTGTGAACGTGAGCGGCACCGCATGCGACATGAGTGACGCCAGCCACTTCGAAAACCTGAATGCGGCAATGGGAGCCGGAGACTCGGTGGCGCAGGTTGTCGGCTTCGCGCAGGATCCGGTGAAGGCTTCCGTATTGCTTGTAGCTCTGGGCAGCAACGGAACTGCAGCAACAAGTGCACCAAGTGCAAGCGCACCTTGGGTGCAGCTTTCCGCAGGCGAAGGGGGCTACCCCCATATCGATGTGGCCAATCCAGCGAACTGGTATGCGGCAATTGGAAGCGGCGTGAACTGGAAGAGCTGCCCTGCGGGTTCTGCCTGCGGCGCAAAGGACTTCGCGGCACCCGCAACGATCGGTCCAGCGCAGGTTGGCAACGACCCGAGCCTTGTACATGCGCCTTCGCTGCTCGATCCCGCACAAAGCAGCAACGTGCTTTTTGGCACGTGCCGCGTTTGGCGAGGGCCCGCCAGCTCTGGCGCCATGTGGAGCGGAGCAAACGCGATCAGTGCGCCCATGGCAGGCTCCGCACCCTGCTCTTCTTCCAGTCCTCTCATTCGTTCGCTGGCGGCCGGAGGACCTTCTGCCAGCTCCGCAGACCCGCAGCACAGCGGCTCCACTGTGATCTACGCAGGTATGGCGGGTCTTGTGGATGGAGGTAGTTCGTTAGGTGGTCATCTCTTCCTGAACGCCAATGCGAACACCGCCACGAGTACGACGCGTTGGACGGATGTAAGCAATGGCAATGTGACAAACGACTTCGTCGATGCAGGAGTGTTCAACCCGGCCGGCTTCTCAGTGTCATCGATTGCCATAGACTCACACGACCCAACCGGCGCGACAGCTTATGTGACAATCCAGGGCTTCACTGGCCCACATATCTACCGCACCACTGACTTCGGCGCTCACTGGCTCAATCTGTCGAGCAATTTGCCAAGCGCCCCCGCGAACAGTGTCGTCGTCGATCCGAACGATGCAAACACCGTGTACATCGCACTCGACAGCGGAGTGTATGCCACCACCGCAATCAACACATGCCCTACAACGAACTGCTGGGCGATCCTCGGCAACGGATTGCCGAACTCACCTGTCACGCAGCTCCGTGCTGGAGATCGTCTGCCAACAGGAGACGGCTATGTTGGCATGCTGCGCGCGTCGACATTTGGTCGTGGCATTTGGCAGATTCCAATGCTGGCTGCAGTACCCGTTGCAGCGCCTGCGCTGACGGCGTCGACGACCTCGCTCGATTTCGGGACGCAGCAGGTTGGAACGCAAAGCGCCGCGCAAACTATCATGCTAACGAGTTCCGGCAACAGTCCGGCGCTGGTCAGTTCGGTCACAGTGCCGAAGGGTTTCGTGGAGACAGATACCTGCGTTGGTCAGACGCTTGCCGTCGGCGCACAGTGTTCGCTGCAGATCAGCTTCGCTCCTGTAGCAACCGGAAGTGCTGCAGGGCCGCTCACAATCTTTGCCAACGTCGCAGGAGGGCAGCTCACGGTAGCGCTCATAGGCAACGGTACAGCGCCAGCGTCGATAGTTCTCACACCGAGCTCGCTGCAGTTTCCGGCAACGGTGGTGCAGCAGACTTCCGCCTCACAAAACATAAGCATTGCAAATACCGGGGGCGTTGCGGCCACGCTGCAGACACCAACAATCAGCGGCGACTTCAGCATCACCGCGAGCACATGCGGAGCGACGCTGGCACCGCAAACAGCATGCGCGGTCAGTGTTCGCTTCACTCCGACGGATAAGGGCACGAGAAGCGGCACGCTCACACTGGTGGACAGCGTTGGCACACAAACGGCTCCGCTGAGCGGGACTGGTCAGAGCCCGGCTACGGACACGCTCAGCACCTCTTCGCTCACCTTCTCGCAGCAAGCGGTTGGAAGCACGAGCGCCACCCAACAGGTGACTCTTACCAACGCAGGAGACGTGCCCGTCTTCGTTCTTTCTGTGGCGACCACAGGCGACTTCATCGCGACGAACAACTGCGGCACCTCTCTCCCCGGCCACGGAACCTGCTCTGTACTGGTGAGCTTCGTTCCGACAAGCGTGGGAGCACGCAACGGAATGGTTGTGATCTCTGACCAGTTTCGCGCGCAGAGCATTTCTCTTAGTGGTACTGCGGTTGCGCCTGCCGGCGTGTCCCTCACACCAGCCTCACTCACGTTCAGCGGAACGGCTGTTGGCTTGAGTGCTCCCGCACAGACCATCACGCTTACGAACAACGGCGGCCTGCCACTGAATATCGCAAAGCAGAGCATCAGCGGAGATTTCGTTCTAGCGGCTAACACGTGTGGCAGCGCGCTTGCCGTGAACACTGCATGCGTGCTGACCGTCGTTTTCACGCCATCCACGGCTGGCGCGAAGGCTGGCGTGCTGACACTTGTAGACGACGCGCCGTCCGGCACGCAGACAGTGTTGCTCACGGGTACTGGTGTCGACTTCACCCTCGCATCGAGCGGGGCTTCATCGCAAACGGTCAGCAGCGGAGCGACGGCAACTTACTTGCTTTCGCTGAACTCGGTCGCGGGCCTGAGCGGTAATGTGTCGTTCGGTTGTTCCGGAGCGCCCGCGCACAGTGTTTGCACGGTTAATCCAGCTACGGGGAACCTCGGAACGAGCGCAACGATCACGGCAACAGTGCAGACGGGAATCAGCACAGCAATGCTGACACTGCCGGGAGAGCACTGGATGCGCTTCGGCAGCGCTCTCACGCTGGCCCTCGTCTTTCCGATTTGCTTCGTCCGGAGAAGGCGCGGTGTTCGCTTCGCTGCGCTCATGATGATGTTTATCGGTACGCTGCTGGCTGCCTCAGGCTGCGGAACGCCACGGCTCATTCCAGGTTCCGGTGGAAGCGTAGCTCCGGTCTTGCCAACGCCATCGGGCACCTACATGCTGACCGTCACAGCAACTGCTGCGGGGATATCGCACTCCGTCCCGCTTACGCTCGTTGTGCAGTAGCTATCTGCTCGCGAGCGCTTCTGCCGCGGCTACCGCACTCGCCCACGCCCACTGGAAGTTGTAACCTCCCAGCCATCCTGTGACATCCACGACCTCGCCTATGAAATACAAGCCGGGTGCGCGTCGGCTTTCCATCGTGCGCGCGTCCAGCTCCTTCGTATCGATGCCACCGGCAGTGACTTCGGCCTTGGCAAAGCCTTCAGTCCCAGCAGGAAGAAACGTCCACTCGTGCAGTGCAGATTCCAGCCGCGATATTCCGTTGTTGCTCCAATCCTCGCCCCGTGCAAGCTCCGTACTCACCCAGCGGTCTGCGAAGCGTGCTGGAATGAGGCTCCGCACTGCTGCGTGAAGAGCAACGGCATCGCGACGTGCGTTCTTGGTACGCATGGGTGCGAGCACTTCGCGGTCCGGCGCGAGGTCAAAGCTTACCTTTTGCCCAGGACGCCAGTAGCTGGAGATCTGCAGCACGGAAGGCCCACTGACGCCGCGGTGTGTGATGAGCAGCTTCTCGCGAAAGGCTACTTGTGTTCGCCCCTCTCGCCGCTTGGGCGATTGCCCCGCGTCTTCAGCCCTCGCTGTAACCTCCGCCGACAGTCCAGTCAGATCGCACCATTGTTCGCGATCTTCGGGAGCGAAAACGAGTGGCACCAAGGCCGCGCGCGGCTCCAGTATTTTGTGGCCAAATGCACGAGCTATCTCGTAACCGATACCGGACGCGCCAAGCTTTGGGATGGAGAGGCCACCCGTAGCGACAACGACCAAAGGCGCAGAATAGCGTTCGTTGCTCGTCTCGATGACAAACTCATCCGCCGACTTTCGCACAGAGCCAATGCTTATGCCGCAGCGGATCGTCACGCCGGATTCCGCGCATTCCCGCTCCAGCATGGAGACAATGAGCTTTGCGGAATCGTCACAGAAAAGCTGACCAAGCGTTTTTTCGTGATGGCGGATGCCGTGCTTCTGGACCAGGGCGACCATGTCAGCAGGCGTGAAACGAGCAAGTGCCGACTTCGCAAAGTGCGGATTGCTGCTGAGAAAATTCTCCGCGCGCGTGCCCGTGTTGGTAAAGTTGCAGCGCCCGCCGCCAGAGATGAGGATTTTGCGACCGGGCCGGTCGCCGTTGTCGAGAAGAAGTACACGCTTGCCGCGACGCCCGGCCTCGAAGGCGCACATCATGCCCGCAGCGCCTGCGCCGAGCACAATCACATCGTAAGTTGGAGCGGGAAAAGACATGCCTCAGCAAGTTTCTCACTGAGGCATGGAGCGGCTGAAGCCGCTTACAGTTCGTTCGCCGGGATGACGGCTTCTTCGAGGTACTTGTTGGTCTTTGAGTAGTTTCCCGGCGCGTAGGCTGGAGTTCCCTTGCCGATGCGCAGCGCTACCGTGTTCGACATAACCGCATTCTCTGGAATCACACGCGATTTGTGCATACCCCAGGGAACGAGCTTCCACTCATCGTGCGCCTGCCCAACAGGATCATACGGCTGTGGTGCGAACTGGACCTTCAACTTCGCCTCATCAAAGGTCATGCCGCAGCTCTTTGCGCTATCGACCATCCAGCGCAGCGTGATGTTGG
Source organism: Granulicella sp. (assembly GCA_965200515.1). GTDB lineage: Bacteria > Acidobacteriota > Terriglobia > Terriglobales > Acidobacteriaceae > Granulicella. The sequence continues at coordinate 117,257 of CBDAUT010000014.1, forward strand.
ACAAACCGCGCTCCGCGTAGCTGCCGCCCACGTCGCAGTGCACGCCGGGGAACCACACCTGTTTCACCTTGTCGTCGTTCATGCGTGGCGTGCCGTCGGAGTTGGTCCAGAGTGTCGGCGTAAAGGAGCTTCGCCGCTCATCGATGGATATGGCGTGAAACGCCCGCTCGATGCACGGGTTGAGCGTTGTGTCCAGGAAACCGTACTTAGCCTCATCGAAGTGGTTGAACAGTTGCCCCGGTATGCCAAGCGCGCCGACAGTGTCCCATACGCCCACCATGCGAACCGTGACGTCAGTCAGACCGTACTCCTGCACAAGAGCTTCTTTTGCGGCTTTTCGCGCGGCCTTGTCCGTGATGCGGTAAACGTCGAAGATCCTCTTCGTCGTCTGGTTGTCGAGGTTGTGCGTTGGAACGCCAAATGATGCGATCATGCCGGAAAGGCTTCGCGCGGTGTAGGCGCCGCGGCTGAAGCCGAACAGATATATCTGGTCGCCGGGATCCCAGACATTCGAGAGGAACTGGTAGCCGTCCTGCACCTTTTGGAACAGGCCGTCGCCCATGGTGCCGCCGAAGAAGTGCTCAAACTGTGAACCGTTTGTCCCAACGCCGCTGTCGTAATACTTCAACTGGTCCGCGTCGTCGGTGGCACATTCATAGAGTCGCCGAACATTGGTATTGCCCGGCTGATCTGCCGGGCCATGTGGAGTGTTCCAGGTCCCGTCTGCGCACAACACGATCCGCTTGCTCATCGCAGCTCCTCTGCTGACTGGTTGGGAATGCCAGCAACATAGTACTGCGGTTATCGAGTTCCGCCGCACCAACTTTCGGACATTTTGACGGGGAGACGGAGACCTGCATCCAATCGCCCAGAGGTTTTATCAATATGAAGACATTTCTCTGGCTCGCAGGCGGACTCGGGTTCGGTCTCGCGGCTTATCTGATTCTTACCGCTCCGCAGAACTCCACAAGCAGCGACAACGTGGAAGGCGCAGCGCTCGATACGGCTGGCTGGGGCGCGAAACAGCGCGTCAAGGGCACGGGCGACAGCCTCGTTGGCAAAGTAAAAGAAGGCCTCGGCAATCTGACCGGGAACGACAAGCTCGCGGGCGAAGGCCAAGGCGACCAGGTTGCAGGCACGCTGAAGGATGCGGCTGGAAAAGTGGCGCAGGCCGCAGGGCAGACGCTGCACGATCTCAATGTCTGAGCTTGCGTAAGAGTGGGGCGGCGAGTCGTCGCCGTCTCCACGTTTACTGCGCGCGAACTGGTGCGGTGTGTGTTGGCGTGACGGGAAGCGTCGGAAGGAAGAACTTCGACAATCTCGGCATGTCGATGAACAGCAGCATAATCATCAGCACTGCCGTTGCTGCGAACGATCCCATCAGCAAGGGCTCGCGATAGAGCTTCTCGGGATTCTGAACCGAGCTACCCTTTTGAAACGACAGGCGGAAGTAGATTGCCATGGTGATCGCCACCAAGGGGTAAGCGAGCAGCAACTCCAGCCGATAGCGGATCGTGAACGCGCCGAAAAATAACATCGACGCCGATGCGTAAAACACCACGGATACCAGAAGTGATTCCGGCGTGTAATAACGAAACGATTTGCGATACGCGCCTGAAATCGTCTTGTCGCCAATCTCCGACATCTCGCTGAAGCGCTTGAGTGCCATGAAGTAGCAGCCGATGAACCAGTACGACAGCAGCAGTGAAACCGGCGGCGTAATGAGCTCCGTGACGGCATACCAACCAAGCAGCATGCGCAGCGGGTTGTTCACTGACTCGGTCAGCACGTCGACGTAAGGCAGGTCCTTCGTGCGAATCGGCGGGAAGTTATATACGCAGCCCATCACCCACAGCACAACCGCCGTGAGCGCAAACATTTTGCCGACGGCGTAATACCCAATCGCCACGCCGGCGATCATCATCGTCAGCCACTGCACGTAAGCCGCACCGGTGTGTACCAGTCCAAGCGCTGCAGGCCGCATGCGCTTGGTTGGGTGCAGGCGGTCGAACGGCGCGTCCAGCACCTCGTTGATGACATAGTTGCTGCAGGCCACCAGCGTAAGCGAAACAAACGCCCAGACGACGCGCACAACGAGTGCGCGATTGAGCAGCGAATCGTCCACGCTGAGCGGGATAATGATGCCCGGCAGCACGAACAGGTTCTTAATGGAATGGTCGAGTCGCGCAATGCGTACGTGCGCTTTTATGCGTTCGCCCAAGCTGACGTTTTGTGGTGCGGCGACGTTCAATGTTGCCTCGGTATTCACCCAACCTAGAACTTACTGCGAGCCCGCGGGGCGAGCCATACCACTTGCGTGCGTAGCTGCCTGCTTCAGATGTCCCAGCATCAGCATTCCCAAAGGTCTTACCGCAATGTTCCGCTCGGCGAGATCCTGTGAAAGCCACTCCCAATCCTCTACCCCATAGTCAACGAATGCCGGACTCGAGTCCTGCAGGAAAGCGGAGTAAGGGATCAGGTTCAGCTCCGGTGCGTAATGACGTACGTTGTCTGCAGAAATGGAATGCGTGTCACGACCTTTGTACTTGATCTCTTCCTCGGCGTCGTAGACGTATGCCAATCGCCCTTTGATCTCCGCTGGAGCGTAATACTGGTCCTGGAGGAAGTTGCCGAAGCTGTTCACGTAGATAAAGTGCGAGCCAGCGAGGTTCGCGTCCGGCGGGAGAGCCACATCGCTCATGAAGTCGCGGCGGAACAGTCGCTCGCGGCGCACCTTGACGCCGATGCTTGCCAGCCCCACGACCACAATCAGGCCAAGCGCAACAGCGAAAGTTCGCGAACTGTTCTGCACCAGCGGCTGCAAAACGAGTGCAAGCACCACCGCAAAAGCCAGCGACGCGGGAATGGCATAGCGCCCTTCCATGGAGTGCGTCACAAAGCGTTCGAAGAGAAAACACCAAACCGGCATCAGCGCTAGAACAAGCAGCATTGCCCAGAGACCACGTGACTCTGCCGCTCCACGCTTGCGGAAACGCAGGACCCCCGCCACCGTAATGGCCAGGAGGAAAGCATGGGTCAGCAGGTGGCTCTGCGACACAGCATTCGTAAAACCGAGCGTGATCGCTTCCCCCGTCACGTGCCGGTTGTAGTAGTGCAGCTTGAAGGCAACAAGCGCATGCTGAAAGGGCAGTATCAGCGCAAGTGAAGCCGCCCCAATCACGATGGCCGCGACAACGGGCCAGTCAATGCGTTTGCGATCCAGTATTCGCACGATCTCGCCAGCGGCCAGCGGCAGCAGGATGAGCACGCCGAAGTAATGACACGTGATCGCACCTGCAATCGCCAGCGCCAGTCCAACAAGCGGCAGCGTGCGTCTTTCGGCTCCATCCCTGCGAGCAGTTGTAGCCAGCACCCAGCAAAGCATAGCCACCGCGTACATGCCGAGGAGCCAACCGTATGGCCGGCCTTCTGCGGAATACCAGAATGGGCCGAATACCACTGGCAGTGCCGCTGCTAAAACACCCGCGCGTCCGCCGGCGAGTCTCCGAACCATACAAAACAGCGCAACTTGCGACAGCACGACACCGAGCAGCGCAGGCACACGCATGCCAATCGCGTTCGCACCAAACACCTGCATCGACCAGTGTGAAAGCAGGTGGTAGAGCGGCGGGTCGAGTGAGATGGGATAGTGCATCTGCACGCGGATGACGTCGCCCGCAGTCGGTAGCTTGTCTCCCCAGTAGGAAAGAAATTCATCCGCCCACATCATGCGCACGTGCGAAAGAATGAGCGAGCCGAGCGTAGTGAGCAGGATGACTGCGCTCGCGAGCAGGCCATACTGCCGCTCGTTGTCGTCGTGGCGGAGAACGGCGGAGTTCTCGGCGTGCATGTGCTCTCCTGTGTGTGGCCCATTCTAGCGGGAGTGCGTTGGAAGTCGAGTTAACATGCCAGCTTCCCTCATCCGAAGGCGGCATCCAAGGCAAGAAAGGAGTAAGGAAACAATGTCTGAATGGAACAAGCGCATCTCAGCACGCAATCAACTTCGCGGCAAAGTGGAAGAGGTGGTGCTCGGCACGGTGACAGCAAAGATCGCCGTGCGCGTGGGCGAAAACCGGATCGAGAGCGTCATCACACGGCAAAGTGTGGAGGAGATGGGCATCGAGGTTGGTGACACGGTAACGGCACTCATCAAGTCGACCGAAGTGATGATCATGACGGACAGCAACTAGACTCGTAGCTGTATGTCACAACTTCGCATCACACGCCGCGCTGCCGATCGTCTACGTGCAGGCCATCTCTGGATCTACCGCAGCGACATTGAGTCTGCCTCACCGGAGCCCGACGCCGGGGCTTTGGTGTCGGTAAGCGATTCCCGCGACAGCGTTTTGGGAACCGCGCTCTACTCCTCGTCCTCGCAGATTGCGGCAAGATTGATCTCAAACGACGGCACCCTCAGCCGCGAGCAGTTCCTGGGCCTCCTTCGTGAGCGCACGACAGCGGCCATCGCTCGCCGTCGCGCCATTGCTCCGCTTTCGGATGGCGACAACGCACAGCGGCTCATCTTCTCAGAAGCCGATGGTCTTCCCGGCATCGTTGCCGACCGCTACAACAATTTCGTCGTCCTGCAGCTCCTTAGTCAGGGCACAGCGCAGGATGATGTGCGCGCGACGATCGTTGATGCATTGCGCAGCGAGTTAGCCACCGACGGCGAACCGCTTACCATCTGGGAACGGCAGGATGGACGCATCCGGGAGTTGGAGCAACTTGCACCCGCGACGACGGAGCCGCTCTTCGCGACGGACCCCGCCGTGGTGTCCACAGCGGACTTCACACTGAATGGCCTTCGCTTCGGCTATGACGTTTCCGCAGGCCAGAAGACGGGGGCCTTCCTCGACCAGCGTCTGAACTACGCCGCCGCGGCGCGTTGGGTGGCGGCGTCTGGCCGCACGGGGCGAGCGCTCGATGTGTGCACCTACCAGGGCGGATTTGCATTACATCTCGCGCAGGTTTGCCAGCAAGTCACGGGCGTGGATCAGTCGCGCTCCGCGCTGGAAGCTGCCGACCGCAACCTTGCGCTGAATCCGCAGCTAACGGCTGATGTCGACTGGGTGGAGGCTGACGCCTTCGACCTGCTCCGCGCACTAGACGATGCATCACGGACACCCGATGCAAAAACGAGCCACTTGCCCATCTCACCTACTCCGGCCTTCGACGCCATCGTGCTCGACCCACCGGCCTTCGCCAAGTCCAAGCGTGCCGCGGAAGGCGCTCTGCGCGGCTATAAAGAGTTGAACATCCGCGCCATGCGACTGCTCGCACCAGGCGGCACAATCATCACCTGCTCCTGTTCGCACCACGTGTCACTCGAGGACTTCACAGCCGTGATCGCCGCAGCCGCGTCAGACTGCAAACGCCGCGTGCAGCTTCTGGAAACACGCGCCGCGGCACCAGACCATCCAGAAGTGCTGACGCTACCGGAGACCCGCTACCTGAAGTGCCTGATCTGCCGCGTAGATTAGCTGGCATGCATAAACTAGGCAGCGTTCGGAGCCGCACCAGGATTAGAGGGAAGCAGGTCAGTTCTCGAAGCCGCCGCCGATACCGCGAGCCGCAGTTGTCTAACGGGGGTACGCAGTCGTGCTTTAGCCCCGACGATCGTGTAAATCGAAAGAAAGAAATATTGCTCCGAGCCGAAGTACTCGCCCGACCGGCAAAACTTCATGAAGATGTAGCAAAGCAATGCCATAGAGACAGCTCGCTCCTCCGGTGTTCCGACCCAAGGAAAGTAATAGAACAGGAACCACAAGGCACCGATAACTCCAACTATGCCAAGCTCCGAGACGATACGCAGCAGCAAAGACGAGGCATCGAATTGCGCAAGAGTTCGGAGGTTATCCGGGATGAAGAACGCGCCTGGAATCGTGTCAAAAAAACGGTCGTGAGCCACAATATGCGATCCCAGCCCTCCACCAATAAACGGATGCTCCGCAAACTGGTGCCGAGTAATAAGCAGACTGGCAACCACTCCGAAGCTGCTCTCGTTGAGGTCATCGACGTGCTGGCCGCGCAAGCCAATGAGGGTATCGGACATGCGTAGTTGAAATTGTGCAGACTGGGTCCATGCAAGCGCGAATATGAGCGCAACAACCCCGGGTACCAGTACTCTCCCAACCCGGTAGCGGAGGCCGAGTAAGAAAACGCCGAGCATCATCCCAATGAATCCTGTGGAGGACAACGTCAGAACGCATGCGAACAAAAGTGTCAGCAGGCGAATACCGTATCGCCTGTTCCGCTGCCACTGGTCAGCGTAATAAACCACTGCTGGAATACACACGATAGCGAACCCGCTCGGCTCGCGGAACAGGCTCACCACGCGACCAGACGAAATCGGGAAAGGAAGCATCATCAGGCCTAAGATCGCCACATAGAAAGCGAACTGCGCATATTTGCGGAATGCACCAACCGCGTTGAAGCGAACAAAGCGCAAGAACGAAGCGTTGTATACAGCGCATAGAGAAATGCCGATGAACGACTTGGCAAAACTGGATAAGACGTTCGTCCCGACAATCAACCCGAAGATGCCGCTTGCCGCAAGATAAGCTACAAAATAGCGAAGTTTATTCGGTGTCCAGAGGTAACCCATGGACGTCAGTAGCGCAAGATTGATGACGACTAGGAAGTAAAAATAGAAGAGGGTAAGGCTGCCGAATTGCATCGAGTACCGACTGCAGAAGATAGCGGTCACTGTCGAATACAGCACCCATTTCTGAATAGCGGACAAAATGCTCCCCAACCAAACTTTTAGTAGATTACACCGCTCGGACAATAGCGCGACTGCCTGGCTGGCCCAGGTTTACGTCGTTGTCTCGGGATTGATCGCTGCCCTGTACGCCGTTCTCTTCGTGCGCCGGCGCGCTCCGTGGCCGATGGGAGATTGGCTCATCAACTACGAGGGTGGTTTCGTGCGGCGAGGCATGCCCGGCGAGATCATCCTTCAGTGCTCCCGCTTCTCGCATGTCCCACTTATCTGGGTAGCTGCTGCTTTGCAAATTGGTTGCGTAATCGTGTTTACGCTTAGCCTTTGCTGGCTGACAGGCAAAACGTTTTTCAGACCAACTTCTCTCTGGCAGAAAGCTCTTCTGCTGTCGCCTGCGACATTAGCTTTCGTCTGGTTCGATCCAAGCCTCATTCTGCGCAAAGAGATTGGCTTGTTCGCCGCGCTTGGGCTCTTAGCCTGGTTGCTTTCTCGAAGCAGCACTACAGACTTCGCTCTCGTTGTTTATGTGTCTGTTGTGTGCCTTCTGCTGCTTTTCTCGCACGAAGGGCTGGTGTGCTACCTGCCGTATCTGTTTGCCATGGTGGTACTCGGCAAGCGGAGCTTTCGGCGAGCGCTGAAGCTTTCGATCGTCCCTGTCTGCCTGAGCCTTCTTCCCATCGCTCTGGCGACTCGCTACACCGGCAATGCTCTCATATCGAGCGCCGTTTGTACGTCGATCGGCGGTCCGCAAACAGGTCTTTGTAGTGGACCTATCTACTACCTAGGCCTTTCCCGGCAGGTTTACGAAGGCGAAGTTCAGCTTCTTCTGCACGACAAACACATCCTTTGGGCCTTCGCTATCACGACGAGTTTGGCGCTCCTGCCGATCTTCTCCGGCCTGGTAGACCTTTGGCGCAGACCTGTTTCACGCAACACTCGTTGGGTCTTACCCACAGCATTTGCGCTTTCATCTGTTGCCTCGATGGTGCTTTTTGTCGAAGCACAGGACTGGAGCAGATGGATCTACATTCACATGATTTGCCTGCTGCTGACTCTGTTCTTCGCAGCGGCACAGCGCAACGAGGAGCTCGCAGCGGCACCGCATCAAGCGTCGTCAACTCGCCTCAGGACCGGTGCGATGGCCCTTGTTCTATTCGCATACGCGACAACCTGGCACCTTCCCGAGTGGATACTTCCTGGTGCGCGCGAGTACAGGCCGTTCGGTTACAGCAGCTTACTTTCTCGAATAAGCAGACATGCCCCTGAAGGTGAGTTGCGGGATTGGCATGCACCTGGAACAACGCCGCCCCGCTAACTAGCGCAACACTGTTGTGCCCGCTATTCAACGGGCCAGTCCTTCCGCCGACCGCATATATCTCGTCGCGTCGAACTTCTTTTTCGCACTGGCGCTGGACATGTAACGCCGCTTGCCGAAGATCGGCCGCTCCTGCCAGGGGCGGTCGAATTTGCCCAGTACCGCCCAGGCGATGCTGGCATAGCCGTTCGGGTCGCGGCCATCGAGAAAGTACTTGTCGTTCAGGTGGATCATCCACTCCATGGCTGTCGCGGCGTCAGGCGTCCACTCGACGATCTTCTTGCCCCAAAGCATGCGCAGGTAATTCGGCATCCAGCCGTAGTGCACCATCTGCCGCTGGGCAGCGTTCCAAAGGTCATCGTAGGTTTCGGCCTTCTCGAGCTGGGGAAGTGTGTACAGCACCTCACGTTTATCTCTGTCGTGCTTCGCAATCGTTTCTGCTGCCCAGTGGTCCACGCATCCGGTGTTGTCGTAGTCCGGCTGGTAGCGCACAAAGTTCACGCTCAGCTCGCGCCAGGTGATGACCTCATTGAAGTAGCTGCCACGCGCCTCAGCCAGCGTCTTATCCTTTTCCGCAGCTTTGTTCATGGCGAGCGCGATCGTCAGCGGCCCAATGTGCCCGAAGTGGAGATATGGGCTGAGCATGCTGGTCGCCTCGCGCTCGGGATGGCTGCGATCGTCGGCGTACTTCGCCAACTTTTTTGTGATGAACTCGTGCAGCCTGCGCGAGGCCTCCTTGCGACCGCCCTTCCACGCCTCCACCGGAGCAACGCTGCGATCGAAGTCTTTCCAACCCTGCGTCATGTCCGCGTGCACATCGTCACGCTGAAGATCCTTGGGCGTACGCCAAGGCTTGCTTGCGTGTTCGTTTTCGAATGGCTTCAAAAACTCCGGCATCAACCGGGCTATTCTCGGTCTCGCAATCGCGCCAGAGTACTGTGCTTTTTCCAACAGCTTCGATGGCACAATCACATCGGCATCAACTGTCCAGAATGGAACGTGCAGCCGCTCCGCCAGCCGCTGCCGCCAGCTTTCCGGCACACGCATGGGGTTCTCATCACCAACCACCATCGCGGCCTTCACGTCAGCGAAGAAACGCTCGTGGTCCTCATGCGGTGCGCGCCGCATCACAAAGCCCACGCCGCGTTCTGCGCAATCTGCCTCGATATCCGGCAAGCCTTCGTTCAGAAATCGATAGTGCCGCAGATTGGCATGCGGGAAATTCCTAATCCCGGCAAAGTACGCGACCACCGGCAGGCCCAACGCATTGCCTAGCGCAACAGCTTTATCCAGCGCGTGATTATCCAGCCCGCGCTCCGCGCGCTGCATCCAGTACACGATGCACTTGCCATTTGCATCAGGAGCGCCACCTCGACGCACAGCAACGCGTCGGTCATCGGCAAGCGCCTTCACCGCAGCTGGAACAGATGCGTCTGCCTGGAGTTCTTCCGCAAGTTGCGAATAGGCCGCGTCACGCTTTTGGGTAGCGTTCAGCTCTACCGGCTGCTGCGCTGCTTTCTTCTTTCCTGCGGGCCGCTTTGCGGCCGCCGATCTTGTCGCTGCTACTGCTTTCGTGGTCGCCATGAAAGCGTTCGATGCGTCACTCAGTAGCCCGCAGCTTTGCCAAAATGGTGCCGTTTGTCCTGACCACCAGAGAGCTCGCCCGTTTTCGGGTCCACTGCAATCAACTCACTGTCTCCCCAAACACCCGCGGATTTCTCGTCGAACTCCGCCTCACGCTTTGTGACGTACCCATTGGCTTTCATCGTGTTCACGACGCCCAGGGGGAACGCTTTTTCGAACTGCAAAACGTCTGGCAGGTACTGGTGATGGAAGCGAGGTGCATCAGCCGCAGCCTGAATATCGAGCCCGTTATCGACCACGCTGATCAGGTCGTTCACGACGGTGGTCATAATCGTCGAACCGCCCGGCGAGCCCAGCACAAGCCGCAGCTTGCCCAGCTTCTTTCCAGCGGGGGCCTCGCTCACGATCGTCGGTGTCATGCAGCTCAGCGGACGCTTGCCGGGACCGATGGCGTTTGCTGGTCCCTGGATCAGGCCAAACCCGTTCGGCACACCCATCTTGGAAGCGAAATCGTCCATCTCGTCATTCAGCAGAAAGCCGAGGCCCTCCACCGTCATCCCGTTGCCGAAGCCGAAATTCAGTGTGTACGTACTCGCAACGGCATTGCCGTCCTCGTCCACGACAGAAAAGTGCGTAGTCTGTGGCGACTCATGCGGAGCCGCATCCTGCTTTGGCGGCTCCGGCAGAAAACCTGCTGGACGCATCAATGTCGCAGAAGGTGACGGCTTCACCGGATTGATCGTCCTGCGCCATGCTGCGGCATACGCAGGGTCGGCCAGTTGCTTGAGCGGCATGGTGTTGAAGTCCGGGTCGCCCAGAAAGTCGCCGCGATCCATATATGCACGCCGAAACGCCTCTGTAATGTAGTGCACCTGCTCCGGTGAGCGGTCTCCCCCAAGCTTCGGCAGATCGTATCCGCTCAGGATGTTCAGCGTCTCCAGCAGCACAATGCCACCTGAACTCGGTGGCGGCGAAGTCAACACCTCCAACCCGTGATAGGTGCCCACCAGCGGTGTGCGCTCCTTTACCTGGTACGCCGCAAGGTCGGCACGCGTAATCAGCCCGCCGACCTTGCTTTCATATGCGGCAATCTCCCCCGCCATCATTCCCTTGTAGAAATCTTCCGGATCTTTTGCGATGCGCAGCAGCGTGCGTGCCAACTCTCGCTGCAGAAAACGCTCGCCGGTTGCGTAATTTCTGCCGTCCCGCTGAAAGATCCGCTTCGACTCAGGGAACTGCGCCAGCAGCGGCGAGCGCAGTGTGCGCGCTTCATCGTCCGTCAGCACAAAGCCCTCACTCGCCAGCCGGATAGCCGGCTGCATCACCTTCGCCAGCCCAAGCCGCCCGTATTGCTTTTCCGCGTACGCCAGCCCAGCCACGGTACCCGGCACACCACAAGCCTTCGCGCCTACAGTGGACATCTTCGGCACCACATCGCCCTGCGCGTCGAGATACATGTTTGCGCTTGCCGCCGCCGGGGCTTTCTCGCGGTAATCGAGGAAGTGCGGCACGCCGTGCGCCAGCTTCTGCGACCCAGGCCTTATCAGCATGAATCCGCCGCCGCCAATGTTTCCTGCCACGGGATGCACCACCGCAAGCGCAAACCCAACGGCCACTGCAGCATCAACAGCGTTGCCGCCCTCGCGCAGTATTTCCACGCCTGCATCAGTCGCGTCGTGATGGACACTCACTACCATCGCGTGCTGCGTTCGTACCGGCGGCACTGATGGTGTCAAGACGGTTTGCGATAGAAGCGGAGAAGCAAGCGAGGCGAGCAGAACGGAAGCACAAAGCGATGTCTTCATGGGCGCTCTCCAGTTTTAGCAGCCTTCGCGACTTATGACCCTCCGCAGTCGGAAAAGCTGTTCGGCTTATGCAGGCGATATAGTGGAGTTCTCCCACCGGCCCCGCGCCGAGGCTTCTTTGATTGTGAGGAAATCTGCCGTGCGCTCGATTCGGTGCTGTGTCCGCTCCCTTGTTTTCCCTTCGGCCACGCTGGCCCTTGCCACTCTGCTCGCATCCACAGCCGCGGCACAGATGCCGTCCATGCCCTCTGTTCCCAGCGTGCCAACCGTCCCCACGGTGCCTACAGTGCCCACCATCCCCACTGCGCCCACCATTCCCGGCCAACAACAGGTTGATACCGTGAAGCAGGATGCCACGGCAGCCAAGAAGGCGGAGAAAGCGATGAAATCGCAGCCCACCAACTTTACGGGGACTACAGCCGAAACACTCGCCATGTTCATGGTTCAGGTAAACGCCGCCGTCGAGAAAGCTGCTGCCGCACGCAATCCTGCGGCCATGGCAGCGGGGCGCGACATCGCGATCGCGATCAGCAGCGCACAGAACGTGTATGACGAAGACCTGAAGAAGCCAGTAGCGAAGTGCAGCAACGCGCTCAAAACTTCCATGGATCAGCTTCAGGCTGCGAGTGACGAACTCAAGCTGATGACAGCCGCATCCATCCAGCTCGCTGCAACGGGCGCAGAGCAGGTGTCGAACTCGCTTCCGTATCGCGAAAAGGAGCCGAAGCTCGCGAAGTTCACTCCGGCTTTTCTTGTGCCGCCAACCGAACCATATCTCGTGAAGATGAACTTCACCGGCACGTTCGACTTTTCCACTAAGCCCGAGTTCTTTCCTACGCTCACCATCAGGGGCCACACCTACAAGGCTGTTTCGAGTACGGCTGCTGGTGCAGAGTTCGCTGTGCCCGCCACCGACATCATCGCCCCTGGAACCAGCGGTAAGAACCTCGGAACCATTCCAGGATCACTGAAGGTGCCGTGGCAAACATCGTCACTCATGGGTCGCAAGCACTCCACCAAAGAAGACGACTTTGCGCTGCTTCTTTTCTCTCTGCCGAACGGCCCTGGCACTGTAAAGTTCATGAGCAAGAGCACGCGCCTGCAGATGGGTGAGGCGCAGCGCCACACGGGCCAGCAATTTTACCAGTGCTCTGGCCGTGCCTGCGGCAAAGCCGACGACGTGAACCACGTCTGGACTGAGCCGCACACCGCGAACTGCGCCATCGTTCCCGGCAGCTCTACCTTCGATGTCATCAGCTCCACGGGTCCATTCCAGAAGCAGTTTCTTGGCGATGGCGGCGATGGCGTCAGCTACAGCGTCACCACGCAGCGCCGCGGCACGGGCACTGAAAAAGTCACCTTCAACATCAGCTTCATGGAAACGTGTGGCAAAGAAGTTGCCAACAACGTCGGCGACGACGTTTCGCTCAAATGGGGCGAGTCAAAAACCTTCAATGCCCCTGCTGGATCGTGGCGCGTGTCGCTGGACGCCTTCGACGGCACGCACGCGGAGTTCACGCAAGCCGATACAGCGAATGCTCTCCTAAAGGTCGCTGCCACGCCAGATGCCGTCACGATCAGTGCTCCCGCACCTTCTGCAGTTGTGTGGCCAGCAGCACAGTAAGTTTCACGTCTGGACCAGGCAATTTAGCTAGCCAATGGCGCGCCTAAAGGCGCTCATTGCGGGTACCTACGCGGCTAAACCGCGTACACGAGCACGCTCTTTCAAACCCACAGAATCGGCTGTCGTAACGGCAGGCTGCGCACATGATCTTCCGTCTCATCGTTTGGCGGCAGCTTGCGCCATAGGGCAACGTACTCCGGCTTATCGCACGCCAATCCGCTGAACAGCAGACCGGGCGAGCGCGTGGCCGGCGAATCCCATCCCTCGGCATCATGCGCACGTGCCCACGCTGCTTTGTTCTGCAGCGATGGATTCAGAAACTCGGCGGCCTTGCACACGCTCTGCCCGCCTGAACTCACAAACCGCAGCAGAGCTCCCGGATTTTTCGCCGATGTCAGCGCCTCAGGCGATTGATGCTGTGCCTTCGGGCTGAACTCCGGGTAGTCGCCTTCCGGATCGAATGAATCGCTAAGTTCCCAAGCGAGTGTTGCCGCAAGATCAAACGCCAGCACCGATTCTGAGTAGGAATTCGCGCGTGTAAGCAACTTCGGAAAACTACCGTCCGAAGCCATCAACGCAGGAAGCTGCACATTGCGCCAGCGCTCGCGAATCTTGTCTCGCATGCCTTCGTCACCCAGCAGCCGAGCGTACTCTGCTGCCTGCAGCGCCCATCCCAGCGCATGCACGCTGTTGGAGTCACGCTCGGCCACTCCGTTGTCGCTGGAGTTCATCCACTGCAGCAGTTCTCTGAACCACGCCTGCACAGCGTTGGCGAGCTTCGGGGTCATCGTGCTGCGCAGGCAGCGCGCGGAGCGGGCAACCTCCACCAGCTCCAGCAGCCCGCGCAGGTTCGCGCTCTTCGGGTAAGCCCCAGAGTTGCGAATCACGCTCGCAAACTCCGGGTTCGAATTCATCTTCGTAGCGTCGTCGGCAAGCCACACGCGCAAATGCGCCTTCGCCGCCTGCGCATACACCGGCTCACGCGTGAGCACGTACGCCGCAGTCAGTGAAGACACCGCTTGGCTGAAACGGCTCAGCGCAAGCTGGTGTTCGGTGAAGCGATCCGGGTTCGGTTTGCCGTCGATGAAGCGGTACATCGCTCGCGGCTTGTCTGGCACCGGCCAGTAGTACTCAGCTTCCGAGTAGAAATCGTGCGGCTGGTTAACAGGCTCGCGGCTGGTGAGGTGCGCTGTGATCGGATCAGGTTTTGCCGCGAGCCACTGTGCCGCAAGCTGAAGGATGCGTTTACGCTCCTGCGTGGCGACCATTCGAAATGCGCCAGCCGGAGAGTCGCTTTGCGCAAAGGACATTCCTGTAAAGCAAGGCAGCGCAGCCGCCGATAGCAAGCCGCAGAACGAGCGTCGATTGAACATAGCCATGAGTGTCACCCAGCATAAAGCGACACGCAGCTACTCGCACTAAACTTTCGTGCCGACGTCCATTGTCCTTCGTCGTAGGCGGCGTTGCTACCCGAACAATGACATCGTGCCCTGCTCGCGTAACGGCTCACCGGGCGTACCCTGCTGACAACTCGGGCAAAGGCGGCTTTTGATGTCCATACCGTTGCAGCCGTATTCGTGTCCGCATGCATTGCAATGCATGCGATAAATCGTCTGGTTGTCGCGCGAGCTGGAGGCAGCACCTGTCGAGCCGACCACCTTCTGCTTGTTGCTGTTGGTGAATCCTGGCTCCGTCGTCAGCGCACGTGGCGAAGAACGCGTAGAGGCGCGGCGAGGTGGGCCAGACGGGCTCGTGAGTTTCACGCGCGGCGCCTACAGCTGCTTCGCAAACACGGAGTCGCAACAGACCTGCGTACCGACGTGGAATGTGCGCGAGCCAATCTTCTCGAAGCCGTTGCGCAGATAAAAGGCAATCGCGCGTTGGTTGCCGTCGTGCGTTCCAAGCAGCACGCGCGTGCGCCCCATTTTCGCCGCGTCCGACAGCGCTGTATCCATCAGCGCCACGCCCGACCGCATGCCTTCAACCACTTTGCCGTTCCCATCCAACACCGGCGTCTTCAGCGAACGAAATCGCGACAGCAAATAAATGCGCTTCAACTCAATATCGGAGTCATGCGTTTCCACACTTGGCAGGTCCGGCGCGGTGAGCATTGCATACCCAACAGGCGCTCCCGTTGCGGTTTCAGCAATGGTGACGCGGGTTTCCGGCCTTGCGAGATATTTCGCATAAGCTTCCGCGGTATGCTGCTTCCCACAGAAGTCTACGATGTCTGCTCCTGGCAACATCCACGTAAACGCCTCCAGAAACGCCGCACCACCGATCAAGGCCAGCACCTGCGCATCATGGCGCGTCGCCTCGCGCAGACGAACATACTCGATCGAGTTTTCGCTCAATCCGGTGGGCGTATTCGCTTCGCATCTCGTCTGAGCGTCTGTCATGGTGACCCTTCTCGTAAGGATATCGGTTCCTTATGTGCATCGGACGAGCAACTCCCTTCCATCACGCCCATCCGCCACTCGCCACTCGCTCTTCCTGTGCAAATGTTCTTCACGCGGAACACCTTCGCTGCGCTACTTTGTTAAACACATGCAGCCGGGAATTTCAACGCACCTCTTTCTTCAGCAGCGCCTCACGGCGGGCATGCTTGAAACGCTCTCCGCAGCAGGTGCGCAGTGCATTGAAGTCTTCGCCTCGCGTCATCACTTCGACTACACGGATCGCGGTGCGATCAAAGAGATCGCCACGTGGTTTCGGTCCAATGACGTCGAAGCCACCATGCACATGCCGCTCTTTACCGTGGATGAAGAATCGCAGTGGAGCCGTCACACCGCGCCGACGCTTAACCTCATCGACAGCAACAAGTCCGCGCGCATTGAAGCTATGGATGAAGTGAAGCGCGCGCTCGAAGCAGCCGAGCAGGTTCCGTTTCGCTCCTGCATACTGCACCTTGGTCGGAAGGACGACGAGTGGAACACGCGTTCGCTCGATGACTCGCTCACCGCGATTGAGCACCTGAAAGCCTTTGCGGGCCCCCTTGGGGTGCAGCTTCTGCTCGAAAATCTTTCCAACGCTTTCGCCACACCATCGCACCTTGTCGAAATCGTGCAGGTCGGCCATTTTCAGGGGATCGGCTTCTGTCTCGATACTGGCCACGCTCATTTGGCCGAGCTTTCGCCGGAGTGGATGTCCAACTCTCGCAGTCGCCTGCAGGAGAAGTTTGGAGGCGACGTGAAGCTGACCGATGGCATCGTCGAAGCCTTCGAAGTCTTCGGCGACCGTCTAGTCGAGCTGCACCTGCATGACAACGGCGGCACGCGCGACGAGCACGCCTGGCCCGGCGAGGTGGTTGCCAACGGCCTCGACTGGGGCATCGTCCGCGCCTGTATGCAAGCCATCACGCAACCCATCCGCGGCATATTGGAAATCGCTTATGGTCAGGAGGAGACTGCAAAGCAGATCTCCGGAAAGTGCACCACGGCGTGGCGTCTGCTCGAGTTAGCTAACGAAAGAGCGTAGCTGCACGTACCCAAACGGGAAACACTGCGCGGATCTTACCTGCGGTACTCAGAGCAAGCGCATGTAATCTGGCGCTCATGGTTGTTCGCAGAGTCCTTTCCATTGTTCTTGCAGGCAGCGCTGCCTGTGGTCTGCTCGCCGGTTGCTCCGGCGACGGTTCCAGCAACTCCGCCGCTCCCCGCACCTTCCTGAACATCACAGGCAACTGGGGCTTCACAGCAACATCTACCACCTACCAAGGCGCGACAGCACCCGTAGGCGTTCAGCTCACCGCAGCAAACGGCGCGGTCACCGGGATCGCCCACATCTTCTCTTCCTGCTATGCCATCACGGACAACGTGCCGCTAACCGGTACCGAAGACTACGACGGCAACTTGAGCCTGACGTCCTCATCCGTGAACGGGAATGTGCTGACGATCACGGCAAAGCTCGCAAGCGCCACCGCGGTAAGCTCCGGAACCTATTCCATTGCCGCGAATACTGGTTGCAAGGACAGCGGCACCATCAACGGCAGCACTGTCGCTCCTGTATCCGGTACCTATAAGGGCACGGTCAAGTCGCTCGCCAACAGCGCAACGTTTCCTGTCACTGCGGCTCTTACCCAAAGCTCCACTGCGGACGTGAATGGCTTCGAGCACCTCACCGGCTCCGTCTCATTCATGGGCTCTCCCTGCGTCACCACCTCCACAATCAACAACACGGCTACTAATACAGAGGTAATTGGAAACCTCTACCTGGCAATGTTTTCGAGTGGTGGAAGTCCCAACGTGTTGACATACGGCACGCTTTCCGCGGATGCGAAGACCCTCAACGTCACGTATCAGCTGGGCAATTGTGCGGGGGATTACGGTAGTGGCATTTTGACATTGCAGTGAGTCAGCGGCACACAAAGCGCAGCAACGAGCACGCCTGGCTGCTGCGCTTGGTGTGGCGTATCCTAAGACCCCAATGAGCCCATTACGTTCCGCTGTTACGCACCCGATTGGAATCATGCAGGGCAGGCTCTCGCCTCCCGAGGATGGCCGCTTCCAGTCGTTTCCGCGAGAAAGCTGGCGTGAAGAATTTCCGCGCGCGCAAGCCGCCGGGCTTCGCTACATCGAATGGATCCACGACGAGTACGGCCGCACAGCGAATCCGATCTTCAACGAAGAAGGTCTGCGCGAGTTCGACAATCTGAAACAGAAGTACGGCATCGCTACGACCGCCCTCTGCGGCGACTGGTTCATGGATTTTCCGCTCATCCGCTGCACCGAGGACGAACTGGCCGCACGGGAGCAGCACCTGCAAGAGCTCATCCCGATCGCTAAACGGATCGGTGCACACCACATGGTGCTTCCGTTCGTCGACCAGTCGAGCATGAAAACGGAAGAAGACAAGGCGCAGGTCACCGACCTACTGCGCCGCGCTCTACCAATCGCCGAGCGCGAAAGCGTCGAACTGCACCTTGAAGCCGACTTCAATCCGCAGGATTTCCCCGTGTTCCTCGCGCGTATCGAACACCCGCTGCTGAAGGTCAACTGGGACTCCGGCAACTCCTCCGGCCTGGGCTACGTCGCTACCGAAGAGTTTGCCGCCTACGGCCATCGCATCGGTTCAGTACACATCAAGGACCGCTACAAGAAGCCAGAAGGCGGCGTAGAAACCCGCCCCCTCGGCACCGGCTCAGCCGACTTCGACGATGTCTTCCAGGCGATCGGCTCCATCAACTACAACGGCGGCTACACGCTTCAGGTAGCGCGCGGCGTGCCGGGCGATGAAGTCGGATTCATCAGGACGCAGATCGCCTTTATCGAGGGTTACGTCTCTTAGAATGGAAACGGAGACCAGATATGAGCACGACTACAGTCACTCTGCCGGGCATTGACGAGCACCTCCAAAGTGAGGCCGAAGCAATTTTTGCGAAAGAGGGCAGCAGCGCAGCAGAGGTGTACCACCGGCTTCTCCTTCGCACCGTAGAGGGACAACACATTCCTCTCGACCTGTTCTCACCCAATGCTGAAACTCTCGAAGCAATGGAGGAACTAAGATCCGGTGGAGGTAAGTCTTTCGACTCCGTCGAGGCATTGATGGCTCATCTTAATGCGGACGATTAAGGAATCCACACGCTTTACAAGGGATTTCAGGCGGGAAAGCGCTGGCCGTTACAAGCAGGCGATACTGAAGCAGTTTCCCGGCATAATCATGGCCTTGGCAAACGATGTGCCACTTGCGCCTTCCTTTCACGACCATGCTTTGACAGGAGACTGGTTAGGATATCGCGATTGCCATATAAAACCTGATCTCCTTCTTGTCTATCAAAAGATAGAAAATGAACTGCTGCTCGTGCGGCTTGGAAGTCACAGTCAACTGAAGTTCTAGGAAGTGCCGATGCCCATCTCATCGAGAGATCTGCAGACAACACATCTCTTCTCCCTCGAAGGCAAAACCGCCGTCCTCACTGGCGCTAGCGGCTTTCTCGGTCGCACCTTTGCGCTCGCTCTCCTCGCCAATGGCGCGCGCGTCATCGCGCTCGGCCGCAGCGAACGCCTGCAAACCGAAGCAAAGACCTGGGCTAACGAATTCGGCGAGAGCAAAATCTCGGTCAAACAGATCGACATGTACGACGTCGCCGCCCTTGATTCGCTCTGCAAAGAGATCGCCGCCAGCGAGCAGAGCATTGATGTGCTGATCAACAACGCGCATGAACTCGGCGCAGCTACCGGCTTCAACGTGCCCGAAGGTTCGCTCGAAAACTCTACCTTCGACCAGTGGCAGCGCAACCTGCAGGGCGGCGTCTATTGGGCCGTGCAGACCACGCAAACGCTCGGTCTGCGCATGAAGCAGCAAAGCAGTGGCTCCATCATCAACATCGCAACCATGTATGCCACGGTCGCACCGCGCCCGCAGCTTTATGAAGGAACCGCCTCGCTCAACCCGCCCGGATATTCCGCGTCGAAGGCCGCGCTCGCCGCCTTCACGCGTTACACCGCCAGCTTCTGGGGACGCGAAGGCGTGCGCGCCAACTGCATCTCGCCCGGCCCTTTCTCCAACACCGAAGACACCGCCGGCCAGAACTCCGTCACCGAAGACTCGCCCTTCGTACAAAAGCTGAAGGGCTACACCGTGCTCAACCGCATCGGCCGCCCCATCGAACTCTGCGGCGCGCTGCTCTTCCTCGCCTCCGACGCCAGCACCTACGTCACCGGACAAAACATCCTCGTCGACGGCGGCTGGACGGCGGTTTAGCCGTCCACTTCGCAAATACCCTTCTGGAAGCGTCATCCTGAGCGGAGCGAAGGATCTCTGTATTTCGCGTTACGGTCACCCGTTCCTCCGCTAGCCTCTTGTTATGGACCTGCAACTCGCAAACTCCGTCGTCTTCATCGCAGGCAGCACCCGCGGCATTGGTCTTTCCATCGCGAAAGCTCTCCTTGCGGAAGACGCACGCATCGTGCTCACAGGCCGCGACGAAGAATCTCTCCAGCGCGCCAACTCCGAGCTGGAAGGCCACTCCCGCACGGTAGACCAGGTGCTGCCCATCGCCGGAGACTTCACCGACGCGGCCACCATCGACGCGGCTTTCGAGCAGACGATGGAGCACTTCGGTCGCATCGACCACCTCATCGCCAACCTCGGTACCGGCAGCGGCAAGCCCGGCTGGAATCAAGCCGGCGAAGAATGGGACCGCCTCTTCGACCAGAACTTCTTCGGCTCCGTCCGCCTCACGCAGGCTGCGCTCCCGCATCTGCTCAAAAACGAAAACGGCGGAAGCATCCTCTATATCTCTTCCATCGTTGCGCTCGAAGCCACATCCGCGCCGCTGCCGTACTCCGCCGCCAAGGCCGCGCTGGTGAACTACTCCAAGAACCTCGCACGCCAGGTCGCTTCGCAGAAAGTCCGCGTGAACACCATCGCCCCCGGCAACATCTACTTCGAGGGTGGCTCGTGGGAGCGCCACCTCACCAATCGCCGTGAGCAGGTGGAACAGATGCTCCAAACCGAAGTCCCGCAACGGCGCTTCGGCAAACCCGAAGAGATCGCCTCGCTAGCCACCTGGCTCTGCTCACCCCAAGCAAGCTTCACCACCGGCGCATGCTTCGTCGTCGACGGCGGCCAGACACGCAGCCTCTAGCCTCCCACACCATTCCGAACATCTACAGCGTGTCAGCGTGTTCACTCGACACTGTTTCACAACCCACTTCTATGTGGTTGTGGATACATTCGATCGGGGCTGCGCCCCCGGCCCCGGCATTGGTGCACAGACTTACTGCAGGATGAGTTCCACTGCGGTGTACGCGGGCACCGTCACCGGGAACGAGGTTCCTGGCACGGTGAACGAGTTCTTGGGCAGTGTTGTTCCGGTTGCAACGGCATTCACGCCGTAGCTGTACTGGTCGGCAGTGGCACCTACCGATGCGCCGGAGAACGTGACCTGCGCTGTGAGTGATTTGTTGGGATCTGCGTTGATGAGCACGAGGCCCTTGCGTCCGTCGGCTTTGACGGTTGCGTAGGAGACGATGCCGGTGGTCAGCGTGGCCGCGGGTGCTGCCGTTGCTAACACCTGCGCGTCGCCAGGGGCGGCCATAAGATGTGCGAGTTGGAAGCCGTAGTAAGACGGACCGGGGTTCTCGTTCGAGTCTAGATAGGTGTTGTCCATGTAGTTGGTCTGGTTGGTGGTGGCGTGTAGCTCAAGCCACTCGTAGCTGCTGATACCTGCAGCTAGCGACTGCATTGCTTCGTTGAGCACGAAGAGTCCGATCACCGGTGCCGGGAAGTTTGGCGCAAGCGACTGATTTGGTGACGTTTCTGTCATCAGGATCTTCATGTTTGCGGCGTTGGAGCAGTAGGTCTTCATCAGTTGACGAATGCTCTGGAAGCTCGATGTGCCGGTCACAATGTCATTTGGCAAATCGAACTGCGGAAGCGTGAGCAGCTCACCCGGCTGCGCGCCGCCGTAGTATGTGCCGGGGTAATAATGCACGATGGCGAAATCAAACGAGCCGAGCGTGCAAGCCTGTTGCGTGAGCGTGGGGTTGTAGCTGGGATCGACGGGGTCCGTAGCGCCAGGAAGGTCATAGTCGAGACCAACCTGGACTGTCGGGTCAACGGCCTTCATTGCCTGGATGAATGGCTGGGCGTAGGTTGCGTAAGAAGCTGGTGAGAGGTTCGGTACGCCCGCGCGCGACTCGTAACCCGCGTAGGAGTAACCGTTGTCGTAAATGTAGGGCGCATGGAGATCGGTTTCGGCGTTGATGTTCTGCGTCCAACCGTTGTAGTACATCTCGTTGCCGACTTCCCAGAATTTAATGCCGAGCGGCGCGGTCAAGCCGAGGCGAAGGAAGTTATAGCCATCGTCGCTGCTGAGCGGCGTAGCTGCGCGCATGCTTGCCCAGAAGCCGACAGTTTTCCAGTCGAAGCCGGCGGCATCCTTGCCGATGATGTAAGTGTTCGATGGGTCACCGTTTGCGTACGCCACCCACGCTGCAGCTTCCTGCGGCTGGCCTGGCTGGTTCGGTTCGGAGCAGTCGTTTACACCGCGTGTGCCGTAGTTGCGCGAGGCATTCGCATTTGCCACGCTGGTGCCGTAGTTGACGGTAATGATGGCCTGCGTGTTGGAAGCCTGCAGCAGCTTCACGAAAGTGCCGAAGTGGTCGTTCGTGTTCATGTAGCCTTCGGGGTTGTTGCCGCAGTTGGTGAACGCCGTGCTCGCGTAAAACGGCGTAAGCGTGTTCTGGGCCCAGTGGTAGTTGTCGGAGTAACCGCCGCCGGGATAGCGCAGCATAGCAATGCCGTTGGCAGTGAGCTTTGGTGCAATGCCGGTGGCGTCCGTCATCTTGTCGTCATAGACAGAGGTGTGAAGGCCATAGAAAGTCGCAGGCACGGTAGCGAGCTGCGTTGTCGCATCAACGGCAACGGTGGAATCGACCACGTTCACCGTAAGGTTGAAGTTCGATGTGGTGCCCACGTTGTCCGTGACCTTAATAGCAACGGTTGCCGATGCATCGGCTGTGGCTTTTCCAGTGATGATGCCGCCACCGCTGAGGAATAGTCCTGCGGGTAGCGTGCCGCTGGTGATTACGACGTTGTACGGTGTCGTTCCGCCGGAGAGTTGCAATGTGTAGTTGGCATTGGTGTTTACCAGCACGCCGATGTTGCTGCTGCCGAGTCGGACGGAGCTACCGGCTGCAGCGATCGCCAGCGTGTACGCCTGCGTCCCGGTGTAGTTCTGGCTGTCCGTCGCAGTGACAGTGAAGCTGTAGTTGCCCGCAGCCGTGGGCGTGCCAGAAAGAACGCCACCGGAGGAGAGGGTGATACCCGGAGGCAAGCCCGAGGATGCAGCGAAGGTGTAAGGAGCAGTTCCGTTCGAAGCGGTGAGCACCTGCATGTAGGCCAGCTGCGCTTCGCCGGTTTGCAGCGATGTAGGCGTGATGGTGAGCACGGGACGGGCGGTGATGGTGACCGTGTAGTTTGCGCTGCCGGTGTGTCCTTTCGCGTCAGTAGCCGTGACAGTGAAGGTGGCTGGAGCGGCGGTGGTTGGCGTGCCGGAAAGAATACCTGCGGTGCTGAGCGTGAGGCCTGCTGGCAACGCGCCTGCAGTAACCGCGAACGTGTAGGGTGCAGTTCCGCTGCCTACGGTGATGGTCGTCGCGGTGTAGACGTTACCGACGACGCCGTTCGGCAGCGTTGCGGGCGAGATCGTCAGCGGAATGAGCGGAGCAATGACGACGCTGAACGCTGTGGTAGCTGTGCCGCCATTTGTGCCGGTGGCCGTGATGCTGAAGTTGGCGGTACCCGCTGCGGTCGGCTTGCCGGAAAGCACGCCTGCGGTGCTCAGTGTCAGACCAGCAGGGAGCGCACCTGCGGTTACTGCATAGACGTAAGGCGAAGAGCCACCGGTCGCGGCAAGGTTCGCTGTGTATACGTCGCCTACGGTGCCTGCGAGCAGCGATGTGGTTGTGATGGCAACCGGTGCAAGCACAGAAAGCGTGAAATTCGCTGTGGCGCGCTGCGACGCGTTATCGACCACGGCAACGGTAAACGTGAAGCTGCCATATCCAGTTGGCGTGCCGGAAAGCTGGCCAGTTTTTGTCAGAGTCGTTCCGCCGGGAAGGCTGCCCGCCACCAGAGAGTAGGTGTACGGAGGCGTTCCGCCCGAAGCCGTGATGGTCGCGTTGTAAGCCACACCCTGCAAAGCGGCAGTGAGCGTGCCCGCCGAGAACGTGATTGGTGTGCCGCTGGGAGCATTGCCAACTGTGCTGGGATCACCACAACCGGATAGAACAAGAACGAGGGCCCAAACGACTCCCGCAACGGAAAGCGAAGCTTTTCTGAACATGAACGCGCCTTGACTGCCAAAGAGACTATGGCTAAAGTCTATCGCTTCCCGACCGGCGATATCACTGCTTTTCGGGTGGGAGCTATGGCGCAGAGGTGGGAGCGATGTGATGGATAGCTAGCAGCGCACAACGTTCGCTGCCGGGATGCCCTTTGTGGCATTGCGGGTGTCAATGAACAGCCTGCTTGCGGTGACGAGTGCGGGAATGTCGTACTCGGTGTGGTCAGTAGCGAGCACCACACAGTCGAACTCCGGCACGCGCTCCAGCGGTGTGGATTGCAGCTTCAGTGTGTATTTTCGGCCGACACCGACTTCAGGAAAAAAGGGATCGTTGTAGCTTACTTCTGCGCCAGCCTTGCGGAGCAGATTGAACACTGTAAGCGCAGGGGACTCACGCAGGTCGTCGATGTCGCGCTTGTACGCCACGCCAAGCAGAAGGACACGAGCGGCTTCGAGCGATTTGCCTTCACGCTCCAGCGCACGACGCGTCGTTTCGACGACGAAGGCGGGCATCGCCTCATTCACTTCACCGGCGAGCTCAATAAATTTTGCCGACTGATTGAACTGCCGCGCGCGCCAAGAAAGGTAGAAGGGATCGACAGGTATGCAGTGACCGCCAATGCCAGGCCCAGGATAGAAGGCCTGAAAGCCGAAGGGCTTTGTCGCGGCTGCGTCGATGACTTCCCAGATATCGATTCCCATCGCGAGGCAAAGCTGCTTCAACTCATTGACGAGCGCGATGTTTACCGAGCGGTAGATGTTCTCGAGCAGCTTGGTCATCTCCGCTGCTTCCGGAGAACTGACGATCACGGTGCGACTGAAGATGGTTCCATACAGGGCAGCCGCAGCTCGACCCGCATCGGGGCTAACGCCGCCGATCACTTTCGGAATATCCCGCCGCGCCGTGGTGGTGTTTCCTGGATCTTCTCGCTCAGGGGAAAAGGCGACGAGAAGCGAGCGAGCAGACTCAGAATTCGGGTCCTGCTCTTGGGCGTGTGTTCTCTGTTCGCTTCTTCCTGATCGGTCCACCACTGTTCCGGCAGGACCAAGCTTCTCCAGCGTGGGCACGACCAGCTCCGTTGTTGTGCCAGGGTAAGTGGTGCTTTCGAGCACGATGAGCTGGCCAGGGCGAACATGCGGAGCGAGAGCGTTCACGGTGCCTTGCACGTAGCTCATGTCTGGCTCGTGATCACCGGTGAGTGGCGTGGGGACACAGATGAGCACGGCATTGCACTCGCTGGTTTGCTGCATGTCTGTTGTGGCGCGGAAGCCGCGACCCTGTGCAGCAGCAATTTCATGCGGATCTATGCGTTGAATGTAAGAGTCGCCTGCGTTCAGCGTGCTGACCTTTTTTTCATCGATGTCGAAGCCCGTCACCTTGAATCCCGCTTCGCTGAACAGCAGCGCCAAAGGAAGGCCGACATAGCCCATGCCGATAATGGCGATACACGCTTCGCGCTTTTCTACTCGTGCCTGAAATGCCGCGAAGGCGCTGCTGACTTCATGTTCTTGCTGCATGGTCCCTCGATGCTTCTACTTTGCGTTGCACATGCTTCAGTTCTGCGTATGCAGTTGCTGCCTGTACCAGTCCACTGTGCGCGAGAGACCTTCGGCGAAAGGCACAATCACTTCGTAGCCGAACGCATCGCGTGCAGCAGAAATATCCGCAAGGGAGTTACGGATATCGCCGGCTCTTGGTTCAACGTACTGCGGCGGCTTTGTGTAGCCGGTGTTCTCTGCAAGGATGCGGTACGTCTCGTTGAGCGAGAACCGCGTGCCGCACGCCACATTGAAGACGCGTCCCGCAACGCGCTCCGCAGGTGCCGCCAGCGCGAGCAGATTGGCGCTAACCGCGTTCGCAATGTACGTAAAGTCGCGGCCCTGTTCGCCGTCGCCCTGAATCACCGGCGCGGTGTCTTGCTGCGGCTCCAGCATTTGCATGCACCACTTCGCGATGACGCCGGAATATGGCGAATCAGGCGTTTGGCGCGGGCCAAAAATGTTGAAGTACCGCAGGCATACCGTCTCCATGCCGTACACGCGAGCGTAACTCTGCATGTAAAGCTCGCCTGCGAGCTTCTGCACGGGATAGGGAGCAACGGGCGCGGGCAGCATTGTCTCCACGCGAGGGAAGCCTGGCTGGTTGCCGTATGCGGAACTTGAAGCCGCATACACAACGCGCTTGACGCCCGCGGCTCGGGCACCTTCCAACAGATTGAATGTGCCTTCGATGTTGCTGCGATGGGAGGTGCGCGGATCTTTTACGGAGCGTGGCACGCTGGGCAGTGCGCCCTCGTGAAAGATGCCGTCGACATCGCGACACACAGCAGCGGTTATGTCTGCGTCTGCGAGATCGCCTTTAACGAATTCAACGCCTGCAGGAATGTTTTCGAGCTTGCTGGTAGAAAGGTTGTCGAAACCGCGCACGCGATCGCCGCGAGCAATCAACGCTTCTGCAATGTGCGAACCGATGAACCCGGCAACGCCGGTGATAAGAAAGTTAGCCAAAGTGAATCCCAGAAACTGACGCTTCAACTACGCCGAAAGATTCAGGATAAAGCTTTCACGGGCTCGCTAATCGGCTCAGCGTCCATAGGGTATGGCTCTGCAAGTGGCAGCGTAAAGGAGAACGTGCTGCCCTGCCCCAGCTCACTTTCACACCAGATACGTCCGCCCTGCGCTTCGATGAGCCTGCGCGCAATCGCAAGCCCGAGCCCAGTGCCACCTGCTTCGCGTGAGCGTGCCTTATCGACGCGATAAAAGCGTTCAAACAATCTGCCGATGTGTTCCGATGCAATTCCCGCACCGAAGTCGCGGACATTGAAACGCACAGCATTGCTGTTATCCGGATCGATCACCGCGGATACCAGCACACAACCGTCCTGCCTGTTCGTGCCATATTTCAGCGCGTTCTCGATCAGGTTGCTGAGCACGCGGATGACGGCATCCATATCCGCAAACACTTCTTCATCCGCCACGTGTCCAACATCGATCTCCGCTTCCGTTCCTTCGCGCAGCAAACCAAGTGTGGCTTCCAGCGATTCCTGTATTAGTGTCGGCACTGGAACTGCCATCGGACGTATTGCGTGTCGCCCGGACTCCACTCGTGCCAGTACGAGCAAGTCTTCCACAAGGCGATTCATGCGGGTCGCGTTCTTCAGCACGCGGCTCAGGAAGTCGCGCCCCGCTTCACTGATGCCTTCATCGGCAGCGTCATCGAGCAGCGTCTCCACATATCCCGTGATGGACGTAAGAGGCGTTCGCAACTCGTGTGAAACATTGGCGACAAGATCGCGCTGCATGCGCTCCATGCTTTCGATCTCGGTCATGTCATAGAGCACAGCGACGGCCCCACCGTGCGGCATGGGTGCAGCGTGCACAGTGTAGGTGCGGCCTGGCGCAATGTTCAGAGCGCGCTTCTCACAGGTGTCACCATCGCGTAACGCGGTCTCAACGCAGTCAAGCAAGTCTGGGTCACGGATCGTCTGCACGAGAGCGTGACCTACACGTACAGGCCCGCTTGGCGCGACGCCAGGCAGCAGCCGGCGTAGTGGAGCGTTCGTCCACTGAATGCGTCCGGCATTGTCCACCGCCACGACCGCGTCCTGCATGGTGTCGAGAATGGTTTCCAGCTGCGCGCGGCGTGTGCTCATCTCCGCACGCTGAAACTCCATACGCGACAGCGCAGCGTGCAACTCAAGAGTGAGAGTGTCAAACTCGGCATAATGGAGCGGCCGTGAGCCATTGCTCGCGGGCTTCATTGCGGCAGCAGCCGCGAGCGGCGCGACGGCCGCTTTTACTAGGCGAGCGCACCACCATGCGCACAGCAACGCACCGCCAACGCATGCGGCCAGTCGCATCCACCCTGCCGGCATGCCAAGGCACAGCAGAACGAGGCAGACGAGTGTCGGCGCAAGACGAAGCAGAAAAGCCAGGAAGAGGCTTCGTTTCAGCATCGCTTTGTGCCTTCGAGCTCCGCGTTTCGTTGCCACATCCCGAGACTACTCTCGCGCGGCAGCGACGTGCAGTGCCGAAACATCGGCGACATCAGATTTTGCCTGCGGCTTTGGAAGATCGAAACGGTAGCCCGCCCCACGCATGGTTTTAAGGTAGCGCGGCGCTTCGGGATCATCTTCAATCTTTTCGCGCAAACGGCGCACATATACATCCACGCTCCGCGGAGTGACAAAGCGCGCATCGCCCCAGACGGCATCCAGCAGTTGGTCGCGGCTGAACATGCGACCCGGATGGCGTGCAAGGTAGTCGAGCAAGCGAAACTCCGTGGAAGTCACTGGAATCAACTCACCGTGTACGCGCAATTGCATCGCACCGGAGTTGATCGAGAGCGCTCCGATTTCGAGCACCTGCTCTTCCGCCTCCGCCGGGCGTTCCGTGCGGCGCAGCACAGCACGCACACGGGCAACAAGTTCACGCGTAGCGAACGGCTTCGTGATGTAGTCATCACCGCCAAGCTCGAGTCCCTTTACGCGGTCGTTTTCACCAGCACGCGCCGTGAGGAAGATGATTGGCACGCTGCTCAACGCGGCGCGCTGGCGCACCCGCTGGCACACATCGAAACCGCTGCCGTCCGGCACCATCACGTCCAGCAGAAAAAGTGACGGCCGTGTCGCTTCCGCTTCGGTGAGCAGCGCGCGTCCCGTAGCAAACGTGCGAACGATGAAGCCGGCTTTTTCCAGGTGGTACTGCACCAGACGACTGATGTCCGAATCGTCTTCCAGCACGAAAACAATGGAGTTCAAGGCGGTGCTCTTTTCCGGCGGGCCTTTGGCCAGGGCCGCTTTCAGCTTAGAACACGCGTGTACCGCACTCTGCTAAAGGAGCGTGAATTTCGCGGGAAAGGATTATCGCTCTGGCAACGCGCTGTCCACTCTACGCGTTACTTAATGCGCTATAGCACCTTCCGCCCAGTACGAACTCCTGTGCCCGAGCTTCGCGTCTGGATACTCCGGGACCGTCACCTTGAGGTCGTGTAGGCCAGGCTGCGCAAGGTTGCTGCCTGCGGCGTCGACAGGGAAGGTCGGTCGGAAACTAAGCACGTAATAGTTGTTCACGTGATTGCCCAGCGTCAGCAGGCCTTTATCGAAGCTCTTCTGCGAAGCGAAGTTGATGTACTCTCCGCCGGAAAGCCGCGCCAGTGTTTTCGGCGCGTTGGTCCGCAGGGCCTGCACCGCGGCCATGATCAGTGCCACAGGGTTGAGCACACTGGGAGTCCCGCCGCCTTTAATAGCGTCCACCTGCTCGTCGCGGAAGGGTGAGAACGAAACGCTCTCCAGAACAATATTGCTGCGGCTGAGTTGCTCGATCACATGCTCGGCCTTGGCTTCGCTGCCGTGGTCGCGCGTCTCGCTGATCAGCAGAATCGCTCGCCGCCCTTTGGCGTGATGCGCCTCCAAAATCTGCCCGGCGTATTCCACGGCGTCATAAACGGTCGCATCCTTGTCCTCGCAGGGTTGCAGCGTGTTCAGCGCAGCCTCACGGCGTTCCGGCGTCGTCACGAACTTCGACACCAAATCCTCGCCACCGCCAAACTTCACCACCGCCATCTCGGCTGGTGCATCGCCAATCAGTTCATCCACCATGATCGGCAGACCCTTGAGCTTCTCCATCTCTGCAATTGTTCCGCGCGAGCATTGGAAGACAACCACCAGCGAGATCGGCTGCACCTGACCGGAGTCATCCAACCGGACCTTCTGCTTGACGCCATTGTCCTCAATAACAAACCTGTCGGCGGTCAGACCATAGATGGTTTCGCCCTTCTTAGTGCGCACGGTGGTAGGCACAAAGACGAGCTGCGACTGAACCTGCAGCCTTGTTGTCGGCTGGTCTCCTGAGTTTGAAGAGGGAGGTGCAGGCTGCTCCTGCGCGTTTATCTGGAAATGAGTCGTGGTGCCAAGAAGCATGAAGGCAGCAATGGCGAGCCCGGAGCGGAGCGGCATAGATGAAGAATAGACGTCCGTTCGGCACACGATGTAACCATTCGCTGTCGGATAACAACCGTTCGATGTAAGTCGCACGATTTCCCTTAACAATCTGGCTAACCTTGATGGTGCCGGGCGTGTCTTTGCAGCATCAGATACCGACACGCTGCACGCATCACGAACCATCGGCTGTACTCTTCGGGCCCGCTGTTTACCGATAGGCTGAGAGTTGTTTCGCCGCAATGGTGCGGCACACATTTAGGAGACCGCAAGACACATGGGAAAGCTAACCAAGGTAGTTGAAAAAGGTGTAGTGCTCGGCGCAAGAGCCGGATGGGTTGTTTTCGACAAGCTCAACGCATTCAGCCCAAACAAGAGCTTCACGCCAAAATGGTCCGATAAGCCCCTGCTGAAGAGCTACCAGAAAGAAAAGCCCCCGCTCGGCTGGCCGCGCACCACCGACTCCCTTTGCCCACGCTGCGTGCCGGAAATTCGCCAGCAGATTCTTGACGGCAAGCTGCCGCACGAAATCCTTCTGAACGAGAAGGTCGGCGAGATCAAGGCTCAAATCATCGAGCGTGACGGCAAGATCCTGATGGTCAAGGACTGCCCCGTTCACGGCCACTTCGAAGATGTGATGTCGATCGATCCGCCGATGATGAAGCACCTCGAAGACGTCTTCCCAGGTCGCGACATCCGCGCCCACAACGATGAGAAGCTGCACAACCACGGCACCTCTACTGTGACTCACGGTCGTGGTTCAGTTCTTACCATCGATCTGACGAACCGCTGCAACATGATGTGCGATCCGTGCTTTATGGACGCCAACCAGGTCGGCTTCGTCCACGAACTTACGTGGGACGAGATTAAGACCATGCTCGACAACGCGATCACCATCAAGCCGCGTCGTCAGATGAGCGTGCAGTTCTCCGGTGGCGAGCCCACGCTCAGCCCGTACTTCCTTGACGCTGTCGCTTACGCCCGCAAGGTAGGTTACAACTCTGTACAGGCTGCAACCAACGGCATCGAGTTCGCCAAGTCGGCTGAGTTCTCGCGCGCTGCTGCTGAAGCTGGTCTGCGCTACGCATACCTCCAGTTCGACGGCATCGGCAACGCGGCGAATTCCCACCGCAAGGTCGGTAACTCGTTCGACGTGAAGCTCCAGGCGATCCATAACCTCCACGCCGCTGGTGTCGACATTGTTCCTGTAACCTGCATCATCAATGGCATCAACAATGAGCAGGTTGGACGCATCATCCAGTTTGCGCTCGATAACCCGAAGAAGATCAACTTCCTTTCGTTCCAGCCGGTGAGCTTCACAGGCCGTGACGAGGCGGTCTCTGATGAGCGCCGCGAAGCGCAGCGCTACACGCTGTCGCATCTCGCACACGACGTTCGTGATCAGACAGGTCTCGGCGAAAGCACACGCGACTGGTTCCCGATCAGCTTCATGTCCACCTTCTCCGACTGGGCCGATCTGGTTCACGGACCGGAGCACGACTGGGGTCAACTCTCCTGCGGTTGCCATCCAAACTGCGGCATCGGCATGGCGCTGATGATCGACAAGGAAACCAAGGAAGCCGTTCCGGTAACTGCGTTCCTCAAGGCTGACCAGCTCGCCAAGGACATCGCGAAGGTGAACGATGCCTCGCGCGGCAAGTTCCTCACCATCCTCGGTGCGGGCCTTGCGCTCATCCGCAACTACGAGCCGAAGAACGCTCCGACTCACTTCAGCATCTTTTCTCTGTTGGAGAAATTCGATAAGTGCTTCGGCGCAACCGGCCGCAACTACGGCAAGGTCACCGCAGACCGCACCGCTGCTGACATTGAGAAGCGTCGCGGCGATCGTTGGAATTTCCTGTTCATCGCGGGTATGTGGTTCCAGGATCTTTTCAACTACGACTTCCGCCGCACCGAGCAGTGCATCATCCCGTACGCCACTCAGGAAGGCGAGATCAGCTTCTGCGCGTATAACACTGGCGTAGGCTGGCGCAACATCATCGAGAAGATGCACATGACGTCCTCGCTCACCAAGTGGTACGAGGAGCATGGTCGTCACGAAATCTTCGCTGGCGGTAAGAAGGTCGGCATCGAGAAGCAGGAGAAATACGATCTCGTTCTCAATGACGAGCACGTCAACTCTGCTGCCAACGATACTTTTGAGAAGTCTGGTATTGCGAAGAACTCGCGCGAAGAGAAAATTCGCGCACGTGATGCAAAGCTCAAAGCCGACGCCGAGAACGCCCGCATGGCCAAGCTCTACCGCAAGGAAATCCTGAAGGAAGCCGAGCTTCCCGGCGGGTTCGTTGCACTGGGCGAAATCAAGGGCGCAACGGGCGGCATCGCTCCGGCTCCCAAGGTCGAAGTCAAGGAAGATGAGCTCGTCGCAGGGGACTAGCATCCGAGCAACTAGCTGAATCACAGAAGGCCGCCAGAGATGGCGGCCTTTGTATTATTGTTGCCTAATCACTTTGGGAGTCTCATGCGCTTATTGAGTGGGGCACCCAGCGAAGGCGGTCTTCGGGATGAGTCAGGGCTGCTTAGGCTCTCATGCTTACATTCATCAGCGGGTCCTGAGAACAAAGTCATCCCGCCTTCGCTCTGCTCGCGCTTGCCACATAATGCTGATCGAGCGCATGCCGCAGCAGCGATTTGATTACGGCCTGACGACTAATATGTAGTTGTGTGGCTTCACGGTCTAACTCATCCAACATCTCAGCGGTAAAGTCGACGTTCACACGCTGGACGGGTCGAATCATCTTTCCCTTGCCAGGAAAGAATCGCTTTAGGCTTTCACCGCCGTCAGCCATCTGTGCCAGGCGGTCTGCCGTCGGCGGCTTTGCTGTCTTAGAGGTTTGCTTCATAGAGTTCGTACTCCTCCTGTGTTGACTTCCAAAGCGTCACCAAATGGTAGAAAACGTCTTCTTTGTCGTCACGAATCTCGAAAATGAGTGAGTATAGTTGTGCGTTCACCCAGCCGATCGCGAGCCATTGTTCCGGCAGGTCGGAACGCTGTTCCTGGTAATAAGGGTTAAGGAAAATCTGCTGCGCTTCCTCGATCCCGATTCCGCGCTTTGGGTTCGCTCGAAGGCGTGCAGACTTCCGTGCATCAAAGTGAAAAAGCATCGCGGCAGGTATAACTGTTATACCTAAGAAAGTCCATGCTGCATAACGAGAAAACTCTTTTAGAGTTCCTCCACAGCTGCCGGGAATTCCGGCACTGCTCGTCGATTAGCTAATGCAGCGTCCGTTTTGAACGTGAGCCTCAACGAAGTGCTTAGACCACGCTGGTGTGTAATTAGTACTTCAAAGGTCTACCTTACGCATCGGCGACTTAGAGGGGGTCAGATCGATCCCTGAGTCGCGCAAAGGCGAGGCGCGAAAGAAATCTGCCATGCTCCGGAGGTTCTCCCCACGCTTGGAACTGGTTTTCCTTTCCCACTCTTCAGGAGATACAACGAGCCCGACTACCTTCCCGTGCCGAGTGATCTCCTGCACTTCGCCATTCTGCGCCGACTCAATTACCGCGCTAAGACGCGCCTTTGTAGTTGCCAAGCCCCAGGATCCCATCACAACCACCTCTGTTGTGACAATTCTAGTCACAACCTAATCAGAGAAAGCCGCGACATTTCAGAGGGTCTCTCGACCGATGGCTTTCTCTACGCACTATGCACATGCATTGCAGGCGCGGCGCTTTGTTGACCCGACTTCCGCTTCGTCTTGTCTCCGTACATCAGCACGTCAGCCCGTGTGAGCAGGTCTTCTATGCTGTGCTCACTCAGCGAAGAATCACACTGCAGAACACCGATGCTCAGCGAAAGCTCGAACGCGTGGCCGGCGCTCTTGTTGTGCTGTTCCACAAGCCGCTCCAGGCGTGCTTTCAGGTTGGTGCGTGGGCCCGCTTTCGGCGCGACTATTGCAAACTCATCGCCACCGAGCCGGCCGATGATGTCGGAGCTACGGAAGCAGTCGCGCAGAAGCGTGGCGACAGCTTGTATTGCGAGATCGCCCTGCTTGTGGCCGAGCGTGTCATTGATCTGCTTGAAGTCGTCAACATCGATATAGAAGAGCTCCATCGACTC
Organism: Granulicella sp.; assembly: GCA_965200515.1. Classification (GTDB taxonomy): domain Bacteria; phylum Acidobacteriota; class Terriglobia; order Terriglobales; family Acidobacteriaceae; genus Granulicella. The sequence continues at coordinate 151,116 of CBDAUT010000014.1, forward strand.
GCGATGGCGCAGCGCCTGCCGCCATTGCTGCTCCGCCAGCAGCACAAAGCCGCGACGGTTGTAGACGCCCGTGAGTGGATCGCTGACCGACAGCTCGCGCAATGCAGACTCACGCCGAAAAAAGAACAGGAGTGCGGCCATCAGCAGCACCGCGAAAGTCATGCCCAGCGCAACTTCCTTTGCATGCTGGGCTGTCCACCACGACGCTCCGCGCACCACGGTGACATCGGAAAGAGATTGCAGCAACACACGGAATCCTGTCGGCTCGTGCGAGCTGTTTACGCGCGTGAAGCATACGCCTTCTACCGCGAGAACGCTGCCGATCTCCGGCAGGTTTCCTTTCAGTGCATCTTTCGGAAGAACCGCACCAAAGAACGTGTTACCTGCGCGCAGCAGAAGAATAGTTTCATCTGGGTTTGGGATAACTTGGCTTAGAGTTCCTGTGACGCGAACAAGCAGCGCGTCATACGGCGCGGAGGGGAAGCCATCTTTGTCGGTGATGACCTTACCTGCTTCGACCGGAGTTGGCGCGGGAAGCTTTCTTTGGTCGCTCATCAGATGCAGCACTGCGCCTTCCAGGGAAGGAGCGTAATCGCCTTGCCGTGCAAAGCCGACCACCTCTACTTCAGCTCCGCGCGCGGCCCGCACAGGGAATCCTGTGTGGACCAGCACACCTTCCGCGCCGGACTGTACGTAAATGCGGTCGGCGGACTGAACGGAAGTGAGCACGCCGTGAATCTTGAATGGCTCAAATCTTCCGGCACCTGAACTGAAGCGGCCAAGGCTGCTAACCGGTACGCTTGGCCGCTCAAACAAATTGAGCGGACCTGCACGTAGCACTTTGATGTCATGCAGGTTGTTCACAAAGAAGCGTGCGCGAAGGAACTGGCGGCGGTCGTTGAAGATGGTCCCACATGCGCCGCGAACCGATACCATCGATCCGGGCAGATGGTGCCAGTCTTCGCCGGGGTATTCACGAATGATGGCCGTCACCACATTGCCTTCGCCGAGATCCATTTCGAGCGAAAGAACATCGTGCTGCCACATGTGCGTCACAGTCGCGGTTCTTACGAAGCCCCGAACCGTCGTCCACTGGCTGTCGAGCGAGCCTGCTGTGAGCGCCTCCGCGCTAGTCGTTCGCGGTGCAGGGAAACTGCCCGGGCCAAGCACTCGAACCTGAGTGGCCTTCACGATTGGCGCGAACTTACCCGCAGCAGTCACACCTTCGATAGCAACTCGCTGACCGGCCCGCACCTCAGGACTTGCAGAGTCCCGATCGATTGAGATGCCTGCACCCGCATCCTGCAGGAAGAACGAGTTCTTCCATCCGGATATGGCAGTCACAACTCCTTGCAAATGTATGCTGCGGCCCAGGGCTGCTTCAGGGGAACCCAGACCTCGAATCGCTTGCACGTTCGTTATCGGTTGTTGCCCGTGCGCAGCAACGCTGATGCAGACCGGTGCGACAAGAGCAGCGCACGCAACCAGCAGCCAGCGCTTGTTGAGAGCTGAAGCACGGTTCCGAAAGAACGAATGCAAGGGTTGAACGGGCTCCTCTCCTGGGGCGAACAAGCATGTTTACGTTACCTTCGCGCACTACACTTCGTGAATGACCGGAAGGTGTGACGGTACACGCCGTGCACACAACGCAGACGAATGCTCTGCTAGCAATGACCTTTGACCCGCGGCTCCGCACTCGCTACACTCGCGCCCATGCGTCTTCTTCTTGCAGCAGCATTCGTCACCTTGAATTTCATCACTCCGATGGCTCGAGCGAGCCACCCTTCCGTTGCGTCACGACCAAAGATTACCGGTATAGCTTTCATGCGGGTGTACACAACCGACGCCGCTGCAGCTGAGCGCTTTTACGGAAATACACTCGGACTTGCGGAAAAGAGGTATGGAAGTGAACAGCAATTCATCGTCAATCGACACCAGTGGGTTGAAGTATTTTCCGCCACTCCACCCAGCGCCACGAAACGCATGGCTGCGGTCGCATTCTTTACCGACGACGTGAAAGGCATGGCGGCGTACCTGCAATCCCAACACGTCACGAGCCTCGACACGAAAGGTGCAGAGGAACTCGCCGTGCATGATCCCGAAGGCAATCTCGTGATCTTCGTGCAGCGCGGTGGCGCCACGCCGCAAGCAGTCGCAGCTAGTCAGACCGCGCCGCTGCCATCCGCAACAAGCCATCACATCATCCACGTCGGCTTCATTGCGCGCGACCGGGCGAAAGAAGACGCGTTCTGGCGTGGCGTGCTTGGGTTTCGACCTTACTGGTACGGCGGCATGACGCCAGACAAAACCGAGTGGGTGAGCATGCAGGTGCCCGACGGTACCGACTGGCTGGAATACATGCTCGGCGCAAGCGCGAAGCCCAGTCTGCACGAAACCGGCGTGCTGGATCATTTCTCGCTGGGCACGAACAGCATGAACGGCGTGATGGCCCAGTTGCAGAAGAACGGCTGCGAAGGCAAGGAATGCACCGCCGTACAGATGGGCAAGGACGGCAAGATTCAGCTCAACATGTACGACCCCGACCAGACACGCGTCGAGTTCATGGAGTTCACACCTGCTATCAAACCCTGTTGTTCCCCGTTCACCGGCCAGCAGCCAAAAGAACTGGAAGAAGACCAGCGCTAAACGAGTGCGCAAAGCTAAACATTGGAGCACCGAAGCGTAAGTTGGGTCTCCGTTCTGCTAACTCAGCAAGCGCTACGACAGCAGCCCAAGCTCCTTACCACGTAGGACGGCTTCGGTGCGGCGCCGCGCTCCAAGCTTGTCGAAGGCGCGACTGCAATGAGTCTTCACGGTGTTCTCGCTTACGAACAGGGCTTCGCCTATTTCGCGATTGCTCAGTCCGCGTGCGACGAGCCCAAGAATTTCGAGTTCGCGCCGCGTGATGCCTAGCCGCTCGCGCGCATTGGTGTCGGGAATGACGACACTCTCCGCAATCATCGCAGGCGCGGGTACTTCGACTTCTACGATGCGATCGACGACACGCTCGCGAGGTGCAAGCAGCCGCGTACCGAGCCACACTCCTACGCAGGCAAACAGCACTGCAATCAGCGCACCATAGACCGCCATCGAGTGCTCCAGCACGACGAAGCGGTACTCGGTCCACTGCAGCAGTGCGATGAGCACGCCACCCACCAGCCCGAAAATCAGCACCTGTTTGCGCATGAGGAATCTTGTGACGGAGTTGCTGACTATCGTAGCGCGTCAGGCTATGCTCCTGATGAAGGCGCTGTGCCAATGCACTCCGGAGGAGCTGATGCCACCCACCACGGGACACGGAAAGATTTGTTACCTCGAACTGCCGGCGCTGGACGTGGGCACGTCTGCTGCGTTCTACCAAGCTGTGTTCGGGTGGGACGTACGCACCCGCGAAGATGGCAGCACAGCTTTCGATGACGGCGTTGGGCAAGTGAGCGGCACGTGGATGACGGCGCGTAAGGCTTGGACCCAAGACCCTCTTACCAACGGGCCCATGATCCACATCATGGTCGACGACGCGGCGGCGACGGTGGAACTTATCCGCGCAAATGGGGGAGAAATTGTGCGCGGTATCGGCGATTATGTGCAGGAAGAGACAGTCGCCATCTTCCGCGATCCCGCTGGCAATGTTCTCGGGATCTACCAGGAGCGCGGGTGATAGGACTACGGCGTCGCCAGTGCCGCCAATTTGCGCCGCTCGGTTTCGAGATACGTGTACCGGATGCGGTGGATCACTGTCAGCGTGGACAGCACCGCAAGTACCCAAAGCGCGGGTGCCATCGCGCCCCATTTGTTGAACAGTGCACCTAGGATGACGAGCACAATGCGCTCGGGCCTTTCCATAAAACCGACCTTGCAGGAGCCGATCAGTGCTTCAGCGCGTGCGCGCGTGTAGCTGACCATCAGGCTCGCGGTCATTACAAAGGCAACAAGAAAGACGTAGAACAGGCGATCGACACGGGCGTAGAAGACCAGCAGCCCGAAAAAGAGGCAAACGTCTGAATACCGGTCCAGCACGGAGTCAAAAAATGCTCCGAATACGGAGACCTGGTTCGTCTGCCGGGCCACACGTCCGTCCACCATATCGAACAGACCGGCACCAATGATGACGATACCCGCGTAGAAGAACATGCGGACGTAGTTTTCCGCGCGCGCGTAGCCAAAGAAGAACGCGGCAAACACGTTGATCAGCAGACCGATAAACGTGAGAGTGTTTGGCGAAATGCGAGAAAGCGCCAGTCCATTGACGATTTTCTGCAGCAGCCAGCCGCTGCCTTTACCGAATGCGCTTGTCCAGGTCATGAGAAAGAAACTGCATATAGTTTAGCGCGAGCCTCTGGGGCAGCGCTGATTCCAGTAAGAGCCTCACCCAGCCCAGTCTGACCGTTCACTGCCTTGCTATTCACCCTTCTTGCTTCGTGCATCCAATAAGGTGCGAAACACGCGAAGCGATTTCCGGCTAAGCCGGAGGAAAAGGAACAAGCAACATGGCGAAGGAAGAAAAGAAGGCAGCGCAGCCCACAACGGAAAACCGGATGTATAAGAACCGCGTGGCACTGTCGGATGAAGTGAAGTCCAAAGTGGTCGAAGTTATGAACAGCAAGCTGGCCTCGGCGCTGGACATGCATACACAGGCGAAGTTCGCCCACTGGAACGTCAAGGGAATGAACTTCTACCAGCTGCACCTGGTGTTCGACGCGACAGCGAAGGTGATTTTCAAACAGATTGATCCCATTGCGGAGCGCATTACACAGCTTGGCGGTGTTGCCAACGGTACTGTGCGGCAGTCAGCGGCAAACTCGAAGATCCCCGCTTACGCCACAGAGTCCGTTACTGGACCGCAGCATCTCGTGGCTCTCGCGGATGCACTCGGAACCTATTGCAAAGAGTTGCGTGAAGCCTCTGACAAGATCGACGACATTGGTGATGAGCCTAGTGCAGACTTCTTCAAGCAGCTTGTCGTGGAAGCCGAAGAAGAGCTTTACTTCCTCGAGTCACACCTGGAAGCAGGCGACGTGCAGTAATGTCTCCAGCTACAAACAGGCAATCGCCGAGCAGAGCTCGGCGATTGTTTTTTGCCTATCTTCTTCCCCGATGACACAATGCAGACGGGGCATTTCACCTATGCCGATCGGCGCGAATTTTGCACGCTTCGTTCTCACGTTCCCCGTCGGGTATGCGGCATTTGCGCAGGCGAGTAACTACCCTGTGCCCCTTCACATTGCAGTACAAGCGCGCACGCTGGAAGGTGCACCCATACAGTGGCTGCAGGGAGACCAGTTCGACGTATCCGTCGCGGGCACACGTCTTCCAGTAATCTCGGTGCGCACAGCGCAGCCGCGCTCACCATCAGCAGCTCCGCCAACATTCGCGCTGTTGATGATTGCGCCGACCTCCTACTACTCAAGTGAAAACGCCATTGCGGCGCTGCTAACGCAATATCTTCCCGAAGACTTTGGCAGCACAAAGTTTGCCGTGTTGGAAAAATCCGGCGAACTTACGCCTTACGCGGGCTCCCGCAGCCAGCTAGTCGGGCTACTGCACAATTTTCACAATCCGGTACGCCGCAAAGTAGAAGCGCTGGATGAATTGGGAAGGAAGGAGGGGAGGCGTGTGCTGATCTATCTGACCGAAAACGGCACGGATATCCCAATTACAACACGCCGAAATGCTGAGTTGGCCGCCGCGCTTACGTATCAAGTAGGCGGAGATCGCGGAAAGAACTATGTGATTGGTGATGAAGGCTTCGCAGCGCCAGTACCCGCGACTTCCTATATGGGTGAGAATTTCCACTACGGCCCGGTAGACCAGGGCGGCGTAGGCATTCTGGCACCACCGCCGGCACCCGTTTACAGCGTGACAAAGTCCATTCGAGAGGTGCTTGTCGTGCGCACACTGAAGGACGCATATCGCAGTATGAACGATGACGGAAAGGGATATTACGACGTAACCGTAAATTCCCCGGAGGGTGCGCGATGCTTGGACCTCAAATTAGACCTGAAGTACAACTACCAACTCACCGCGCAGGACTATGCGCCTGAAGGACACATTCCACCGGAACTACACGTTGGTGGAAAGCAACTTGTGCCACTACTCAACCGACGTGTCGTGAATCGTCGTTAGCTTCAGGATTTCCAGCTCGCGCTTGCCAATCGGCGTTACCACCGTCGCTGTGTCGCCGACTTCCTTGCCGATCAGTGAGCGACCAATGGGAGAGGTGGTCGAGATGAGGCCCTTGGCAACGTCAGATTCTTCGCTCGTCACAAGTTTGTAGGTAAGCTCTTCATCCTTCGAAAGGTCATTCACGACGACAGTCGACCCAAAGCCCACTTTGTCGTGTGGGATGTTGGCCATATTCACCAGCGAAAGCTCGCCCATGCGCTTTTTCAAAGCGCCAAGGCGGGCGTTCACGAACTCCTGACGCTGCTTCGCCATGTGGTACTCGGCGTTTTCCGAAAGGTCGCCCAGCGCGACCGCCTTCTTGATCTCGGCAGGAAGTTCCGTCGTTAGTTCATATTCAAGAACTCTGATCTGTTCCTGAAGGGCCTTCATGATGTCTTGCATGGTATTTGCTCTGCTCGTTGCGCCGCGAAACGAATCAGCGGCGGCTTGGGAAGGTAAAGGAGAATTATACGAGAGGGCACCAGTGGCTAATGGTCCGGCAGCAGCGTAGGCCCGCGCTGCTTTTCCAGAAACCCCTCCAGCAGCAACACTGCGGCAACTTGATCGATCAAATCCCTCCGATCGATCACCTTGCCAGCACTTTTCCCCGCATCCCGCTTCCCGTGTCCTGCCGCGTCCAGCAGACCATGCGCTTCCCGTGTGGTGAGCCGCTCGTCCAGCAGGTGATGTGAGAGTGAAGGATGTGCCTCACGTAATTGCTGTGCGAACGCCTGGGTCTTTGCTGCTTGCGGACTCTGCGTTCCATCCGCATGCAGTGGATTGCCGATAACGAGCGTAGTGACCTCGTGCTTGCGGATAAATCGCGCGATCGACTTCATGTCGGCGCGCTCCGTTGTGCGATGGATGGTGAACAGCGGTTGTGCTGTGAAGCCGAGCGCATCGGTGATCGCCAGCCCAATGCGGCGATCGCCTACGTCCAGCGCGAGAATGCGTTCAACAGCCATAGATTTAGTGTAGGTTCGCATACCTCGCCTGCCGAAGAACCGCACAGCCGCGCCGCGCATCCATAGAATGCGGAGCGAGGCCTCACACCAGTTTGCGATTTCTGCGTTTGCTGTTCGTCTTCTTTCTGCTTGCTGCCATCGCCGCCGGATGCGTCGCAGCGGTCGTGTACCTGCCGTACGGTCCGCAACGAGTGACCTTCGTTGACATAGCACCAGGAACCGGAACACCCGGCATTGCAGCACAACTGAAACGAGCTGGCATCATTCGCAGCGCAACAGCGTTCGAAGCCATGCGTGCTCTTCGCGGCAGCTCGCTAAAGGCGGGAGAATATCGCTTCGATCATCCCGTGAAATTGAGCGAGGTGTACACACGCATCCATCGCGGCGACGTCTACACCGTGACACTGCTCGTTCCCGAGGGCTTCAACATCTTTGACATTGCTGCCGCGGCTGATGCGGCAAAGCTCGCGAAGCGCGAAGACTTTCTCCGAGCTGAACAGACCGACACAAAGCTCATCGCAAAGTGGAGCCCGCACGCGACCTCGCTGGAAGGCTTTCTCTTTCCTGACACCTACAAATTCAGCCGTCACTCCACACCACAGAACATGCTCAGCATCATGGTGAAGCGCTTCGCACAGGAAGTCGAACGCATGCAACTTCCTGATGCCAAAGTTGCCGAACTCACGACAATGGCCTCGCTTGTAGAAAAAGAAGTACACATTGACTCGGAGCGGCCGCTGGTCGCAGGTGTATTTGCCAATCGCATGGCAGCAGGCATGCCGCTACAGACTGACCCTGCCGTTGCGTATGCCTCCATGCTGCGCGGCACGTGGACGGGTGTGATTCACCAGAGCGAGTTGCACTCTGACTCGCCGTACAACACGTACACGCACCCGGGTCTGCCCCCTGGACCCATTTGCAATCCTGGTCTCGCTTCGTTCAGGGCGGCGATGCGCCCGCGGCGCAGCGAGTATCTCTACTTCGTGGCCGATGCCAACGGCGCAACACGCTTTTCGCGCACGTTAGAAGAGCACCTCAGCAATGTCGCAAGCTACCGCAAGAGCACAGCGCCGTAAGCTCGCACCGCGACGCACTATCACATAACCATCGAACGATTTCTTGAAAGAATCTGCAACTCAGCAGCGAAATCTGAGTCGATATACTTGACCCTGCGCCTCCCCATGACGAGATTCACCGCCACACCGCTGTTGGCCGCTACGCTGTTGGGCCTAACCGGCTGCTTTTCCACGACACATATCGTGCAGAAAACGCAGGCGCCCGACGTGTATCGCTCGGCACCGGTTGATGTGATCGAGAAGCAAATATCCGATCGTGACTCCGCAATTAAGACACTTACCGCTTCGGTGCTCATCACTGCCAGCACCGGCGGCGGCAAAGAAGGCAAAGTCACGGAGTACACCTCGTTCAAGGGCTACATTTTCGTGCGCAAGCCACGCGACCTGCGCGTAATTCTGCAGCTTCCCGTTATTGGCTCGCGCGCCATGGACATGGTGAGCAACGGCGAGAACTTCACGCTGCTCATTCCACCAAAGAACCGCGCGATCGAAGGGTCCAATCAGGTCTCGAAGCCTTCAAAGAACGGTTTGGAAAACCTGCGCCCTGCCGTGTTCTTCGACTCGCTGCTGGTACCCGGCGTAACGAACGATGAGTGGGTCACGCTGACCGAATCAACTCGCGTGTTGCAAACCGCGCACCGCCATCAGAATGCCATCGAGGAACCGGACTACGACATTGCCGTGCTGAAGGTCAAAGCTGGCAACGTCATGAGACGTCTGCGTATGCTGCACATTAGCCGTGTTGACATGCTGCCCTTCCAGCAGGACATCTACGACGCTCAGGGCCGCGTTGCAACGATTGCCACGTACGACAAGTACCAGGAAGTAAACGGGCAGCAGTTTCCCATGTTGATCAACATCACCCGCCCACTTGACGAGTACACGCTCAAGATCGAGATCACCAAGCTCACGCTGAATGACACGCTGGAAGATGACCAGTTTGAGCCACCGAAGATCCCTGCGGGATACACCGTGCAAAAGATGGAGTAGCTCGAGTGGCTAGGGGATCGTAAGCGCATGTCGCGAAATGACGCGACCGGAGCGGCTCTATAGCCCAGTTTGCTTCGCGAGTCCCGTTTGCTTCGCGTGATATTCGATCGCATCCGTAATCTGCAGTGCCAAAGCCAACGCCTCGCGGCCAGCCTCACCTGTTACGCGGGCAGCGGTGCGGGTTTGCACAGCTCGCAGAAAGTCTGCGATCTCCAGAGCAAGGGGCTCGCCATGCGGCACATCGAATTTGCCCAGCGACAACCCCGCGGACGGATGATCCCCAGCCTGCGCCGTGTACGCGGCCAACATCTGCGCGCGCACTTCAGGCGGAGCAGCCATCAGCATTGCAATCTTTTGCTGCGCGTCCTTCTCCACAGAGATGGAAAACAGTTCCTGCTTTGCAAAGTCGACGGACAGATACTGCCGCTGCTGAAATAAGCGCAGCTTGCGCACACGCTCTGTGCTGATGCGGCTCGCGGTGAAGTTCGCGATGCATCCGGACTCGAACTCCACACGCACGTTAGCGATGTCAGCCTTCGTCGACAATACCGGGATGCCAACGGCGCGCACCTCGCGTACAGGCGAGTTCGCCAATGAGAGCACGATGTCGAGATCGTGAATCATCAGATCGAGCACCACGTCCACATCCAGCGAGCGCGGCGTAAAGATGCTCAGGCGGTGGCACTCGAAAAACATTGGCCGATTGATGTGCTCCGCAAGCGCATTTACGGCGGGATTGAAGCGTTCAAGGTGGCCAATCTGCACAATACGGCCAAGCTCTTTTGCGAGCGCGATGGTGCGGTCTGCTTCTTCCAGTGTGGTGGCAAACGGCTTTTCAATGAGCACGTCCACGCCTGCGCACAGAAGCTCTTCGGCCACTGCGGCGTGTGCCAGCGTCGGCACGCAAATGGAAGCTGCTTGCACGTTTACGCCGGACGCAAGCATCTCGCGCACAGAAGCAAACACGGGAACATCCGCTGCGGTCCCCAGTTCGCGGAGCGCCGCGTTGGGCTCCACCACACCGGCAAGCTGCACGTAATGCGTCGCCTGGGCAAGCTCGCGATACACGCGCAGATGATTGCGGCCGAACGCTCCGGCACCGACCACCGCGATACCAATGGGCTTGGGCATTTGCGCGAACGCCTACTTCTTGGCCGCGCCAGCCACGGGCGATTCCACCGCCTCGCGGCAGCGTGTGTACAGCTCGAGCAACTGTGTCACCTGATCGTCGGCCTTCGCAGACGAGGCCCCGCCAAACCCTGGCGTGGCTCCTGCAGGCTTGCTTACGTGAGTGTGCGAAGCAACAAATTTAAGCAGGTCAAGTGCAATGTCTTCGTTGCGGCGAGCCGTGGAGAGAGAGCTGGAATCCATAGCTCGATGGTAGCGGAAATCGCGGCAGATTCGCCGAGTCGCTAAAGGAGGAGACGCAGAGCGCGGGCGTGCCGGGGCACAATGACACAGTTTTGCATCATGCGATGTCCGCAGCGTATCTACTCTAGGACATGGCAAACGCAAAAGCATTTTCTGCTGCAAGTCCCTCCTCGCCCTTAGCCCAGACAACGATCGTGCGCCGCGACCCCGCCGCTACAGACGTTCAGATTGACATCCTGTTCTGCGGCATTTGCCACTCTGACCTCCACACCGTGCGGAACGAGTGGAGCAGTGTGATGCAAACCAACTATCCCTGCGTTCCGGGCCATGAGATTGTCGGCCGCGTCACTGCGGTCGGCTCAGCGGTAAAGAAGTACAAGGTCGGTGACACCGTAGGCGTCGGCTGCCTCGTCGATTCTGACCACACCTGCCCTGCCTGCAAGGACAACCTGGAGCAGTTCTGCCCGAACGCAACCTTCACCTACAACGCCCCGGACAAGCATCTCGGCGGCGTAACCTATGGCGGCTACTCAGACAACGTGGTTGTGGACGAATCGTTCGTGCTGCGCATTCCAGAAAATCTGGACCTCGCCGGGGCGGCCCCGCTGCTGTGCGCGGGCATTACAACCTACTCGCCGATGAAGCACTGGGGTGTGAAAAAGGGCGACAAGGTTGGCATTGTCGGGCTGGGTGGGTTGGGCCACATGGGTGTGAAGTTCGCTCATGCGCTCGGAGCGCACACTGTTGTCTTCACAACCTCCGAGAGCAAGGTGGAAGACGCGAAGCGCCTCGGCGCTGACGACGTGGTGATTTCCAAGGACGCCGAGCAGATGGCAAATCATGTGGGTTCCTTCGACTTCATTCTCGACACGGTTTCCGCCGATCACGACATCAACGCCCTCATCCAGCAGCTCAAGCGCGATGGCAACCTTGTCCTCGTTGGCGCGCCCGAAAAGCCAATGGAATTGGGTTCGTTCGGCCTGCTGTTTGGTCGCAAGAGCGTTTCGGGCTCGCTGATTGGCGGTCTCGCGGAAACGCAGGAGATGCTCGACTTCTGCGGGGAACACAACCTCACTTCGGACGTGGAAGTCATCGCCATCCAGCAGGTGAATGAAGCCTATGAGCGCTTGCTGAAGTCCGATGTGAAGTACCGCTTCAGCATAGATATGGCTTCTTTGAAGTCTGCTTAAGCTAACGCTTGTAAGAACGAGTGAGCGCCGGGCCGGAAATAGGTCGGCGCTCGCATCTTTTGGGGGCCTTGGATCGTCTAAATCTCTGTTAGAATTTGTTCAGCTGGAGAATTGCGCCTCCGAGTGCTGAAGCCTTCCCTGACCGGGTCCTTTCTTGAGGGTTCAAGAATGCTTGATCCGCATATGTTGCTTTCGCCTGCGCCCGCGGCCTAGACCGCACCTTCTTCTTCCGGCAGACCCGTTGCAACCCAGGGAGCGCTACGCGGCACTTTGCTACCCGATGCACCATGAGACCGCGCGCGAACGTCCCTAAATATTTGTCAGACCGCCAGTGCGCGGCCTGCTAGGAGAGCCCCACTGTGGCTGAAGAATTAGATAAGTACGAAGAAGACGTAGACCGCATCATCGACACGGGCAAAGAGAAGGGTTACCTCACCTACGGTGAAGTGAACGACCTGCTGCCCGGTGACATCACATCGCCCGATGAACTCGACGACCTGATGACCACCATCAACACACAGGGGATCGACGTGTTGACGGAAGGCCGACGTGGCCGCGGTAACGAGTCCGCATCTGACGATGAAGAGAAGGAATCAGGCGAAGAAGGCGACGACGTAGAGCTCGACCTTTCGCCCGGCACGCTGGAAAAGACCAACGATCCGGTCCGCATGTACCTGCGCGAAATGGGTACGGTTCCGCTGCTGACGCGCGAAGGCGAAGTCGAAATCGCCAAGCGGATTGAGCGCGGGCAGCTCCGCGTGATGAAGGCTATTTCGCGTTCGCCTATCGTGATTCGCGAGATCATGGGCCTCGGCGAAGACCTGAAGCGCGGCGTACGCAACATCAAGGAAGTGGTCACCTTCGACGAAGAAGAGCTGACGGAAGAGATCCTGCAGGCGCGTGTCAAGAAGACGGTCAAGCGCATCGACGAGCTGGCCACGCACCAGAAGAAGGCGCTGGAGTATCAGCCGCGCATCGACGAGCCACACGGCAAGGACCAGAAGGGCAAGGATCGCGACCTGCGCAAGCATCGCTGGCTGCAGGGCCGAGAGATGGTGTTCGTCAACCGCATCGTTCGCGAGCTGAAGTACACCAATGGCGAGAAGAAGCGGCTGCTCGACAAGGTCAATAAGACCGTCGACGCAATGCGCACGCTGGAACGCCAGATTCGCTCACTCGATGCGAAGTTCGACGCTTCGCGCTCGGAAGAGCTGAAGAAGGAATACCGCCGGCAGCAGAAGAATTGCAAAGCCGATCTCGACCGCGTCGAGGCTGACTCGGGTATCGCTCTCGATGACCTGAAGCGCACGCAGCGCGAGATGGTGCAGGGCGACATGGATGCGGAGCGCGCGAAGCGTGAGCTGATCGAAGCCAACCTGCGTCTCGTCGTATCCATCGCGAAGAAGTACACCAATCGCGGCCTGCAGTTCCTTGACCTGATCCAGGAAGGCAATATCGGCCTGATGAAGGCGGTGGACAAGTTCGAGTATCGCCGTGGGTACAAGTTCTCCACGTACGCTACGTGGTGGATTCGTCAGGCGATTACGCGCGCGATTGCCGACCAGGCACGCACGATCCGTATTCCGGTGCACATGATCGAGACGATCAACAAGCTGATTCGCACGTCGCGTCAGCTGGTGCAGGAGCTGGGGCGTGAGGCGTCGTCGGAAGAGATTGCCAAGCGCATGGACATTCCGGTGGCCAAGGTGCGCAAGGTGCTGAAGATTGCGCAGGAGCCTATCTCGCTGGAGACGCCGATCGGTGAAGAGGAAGATTCGCATCTTGGCGACTTCATCGAGGACCGTATGGCGGTGAGCCCGTCGGATGCGGTGATCTCGGTGAACCTGAAGGAGTACACGTCCCAGGTGCTGCGTACGCTGACGCCGCGAGAGGAGCGGGTGATCAAGATGCGCTTCGGGCTGGAGGATGGGTCTGAGCACACGCTGGAAGAAGTGGGACAGAGCTTCCAGGTGACTCGTGAGCGTATCCGGCAGATCGAGGCGAAGGCGCTACGGAAGCTGCGTCATCCAAGCCGCAGCCGCAAGCTGAAGGCGTTTGTGGATGGTGTGAAGGAGATGTAAGTCTCCTCACCTTGGTGTTGCTTTACCGAACCGCTTGCAGACTCTTCTGCAGGCGGTTTGCTTTGCCACCCCTCCCTGTACTTCTTGGTGCAAAGTCTTGCAATCAGATAAGTTAGGGTCGGACTAAGAGCATTCAATGGGTGCAAAGTGGATAAGCACTTATCCGCGAAGGAGAGGCTTGATTCCAGTTTACCAAGGGTGAAAGATAAAGCACGCAAGGCCTAAGCCGCTTCGAATGATTAGCTTAGAGCGTGATGGCCTTGACAGTTTTCGTCGTGACCTCCGCAGAGGTTGCCGAAAGTAGCTCAGCGGAGCGCCCAAACGCGCCAGCCATCCTGATGCTGCGATGTTGATTTGTACATGGTTCGAATTGCGTCGCTCACCACTTCGGCGGACGGTAGATTATGGACTCGCTTCGGTACCCAAGGGCTGAGTTCCAGCCCGTGTAGTGAGTCGATCTTTGTGTCGGCATCCCAAAAAGCCGGTTCCAGCAGATCGGGCGTGTCGGGAAGGAGCAGCAACGGAGAGCGTCGGTGCGCAATCTCGTCGCGCTTGAGGGTGAACTGCTGGACGTTGCTCAGTTGACACATGCCGAAGTAGAAGCCGCTGTCGGCGTTCCAGCGCGGGCTGTCTCCCGGTCCGCGCGGCACAAGCAGCGGAGCGTAATACGATGGGCCGGACGGTATAGTGGCCGATATGCTGAGCGGTTCCGGAGCACGGGACGGCAGGGTCTGCAAAGCCCTTAGCTGCGCCCTGGTGTGCAAGCGGTGCACGCCAGCGCCTGCCAGGATGCTGGCCATCCCGATGACCCACACGGCGAAAAGGCGAGGCCTTGCCGTCAGTCCGCATACACCAAGAACAAACAGCGGGGTTGCGCTCATGAGATGACCCGGGTCGCAGCGACCGAACGCTGCGGAGAGCATGGGGATGCCGCAAAGCGCGAGTGGAACGGCAACACCTTCGACGGAGCGCTGCCTGAGCGCCCGGGCAAACCACGCCAGCCCACACACATAGGTACCCAGAATCAGCAGGTTGACTGGCGAGGGAAGGAGTGGGAAAGAATATCCGCCTGCGGCAAACATACGCGTGGTGTTAAGGATTCCCAAACGCAACACAATCAGCAGCAACAAGGCCCCGGCGCACACGACGAGACCCGCAATCCAGCGGGGGAAAGCATGCCGGACGCGCCAGCTCAGCAGAAGAGCGTAGGCGCACAAGCCGAGTGTGAGACCGATGCCCTGCTCAGCCGAGACAGCGAAGCCAATCGCCATGGAGACGATCATCGATGCGGCGGTGTAGGCCGCATTACGGTGTTTGCTCCAGACCCGTTCCGTTGCGACCGCAAGCGTGAGCGCGAGGCAGTTGCGGAGAGGCGTGTAATTGACGCCGCCATTTACGATCGCGCTTACCTGAAACAGGAAAAGGAGCGCAAAAACCAGCCAACGGAACCGAACAGGGAGATCGATGCGCGCGATCGCATACCAGAACAGCGCGGTACCCAAGACAAACTGAAATCTCCAGTTGAGAACATACGCGTGGGGGGTCTGTAGGTGCAGGAGCTTTTGCAGCCATAAGCCGGGATATAGCAACAGGGGCCCGTAAATGAACTCGAAGTCCCTGTACATCTTCTCGCCATGGCTTAGGTGCATCTGCCGGTCGACAAAATAAAGAGCTTCGTTGCCGCCGCGCTCCCCCCAAGCGAGACAAAGCAGCAGGACGCCCAAGGTAGCCGCCCAGAAACTCCAGTTGGGCAGCCTGTCGTTCGTCGATTTGCGGCTAGCAGCGGGAGCACGCCATGCAAATCCAACCAGAAGTCCGCCGAGCAGGAAGCAGGCGAGCGAGACCCGGTTGTTGAAGCCTGTGGCCCAGGATTGGCTGAAGGAAACTGTCACCGGAAAAAGGTACGGCATGACAAAAGTTCCCAGCGTCAGCAGCAGGATCGAAATCGTGGGCAGCCCACGTCTCTGTGAAGCAGAGGCGACGAGCATAGGACTTTCTCTTTGCGCACGATTGCCTAAGTCAGACACTTTCGAGTTTGTCATTTTGGGGAGTCAGTCTAGCAGAGATGGTCCTCCCGAATAGATCCACGCAGAAAGGTTTTTAGTTTTCTAGGTTCGCACGCAAGATCATGAGTAGAGCCACCAGCGGGAAGTAGATAGCTGTGGGCGTGTAAGAACAACACTGTCAGCTAATACAAACTGCATTTGATGCAGTGAGTCGCTGTTCAGCTTGGCAAAGCTAAGCATGGCTTCACTATCTTAGAATTTGCACAAAGCTCTTCTAGCAGTTACAGGTTGACCAATTATGACCCAAGCTATTCAGAACTCTGACATCGAGCTCAGCATCGTTATTCCGTGCTACAAAGAAGCTGAAAACCTGACGCTTATGCTGCCGGCTATCAAGGCCGCAGCCGCCGCGCTTACGTCCAGCTACGAAGTGCTCATCGTCGACACGCAGGAAGCGATGGACAACACGGCCGAGGTCTGCGCCGCCAATGGCGTGCGCCACGTCTTCCGCCGCGGCGGCAACACCTACGGCGACGCGCAACGAACCATCATCGCCGAAGCCCGCGGCACCTACATGCTGAACATGGACGCCGACGGCTCGCACAATCCCAGCTATTTCGCCTCCATGTGGGCCCAGCGCGAAGCAAACGACATCACCATCGGCTCGCGCTACGCTCCCGGCGGACACACCGAAAACCCTGCCGTCCTCATCTGGATGAGCTACATCGTGAACCTCACGTTTCGCCTCGCCTTCAAGATCAAGGCCAAGGACGTCACCAACAGCTTCCGGCTCTATCGCCGCAGCGTGCTCACCCCGCTGCATCTCGAATCCAACGACTTCGACATCCTCGAAGAGATCCTCATCAAGGCCGTCATCCGCCAGCCTGGCCTCCGCATCGGAGAGGTCCCCGTCACCTTCGAGCGCCGTAAGGCCGGCGAGTCCAAGCGCAAGCTCGTACAGTTCGCCTTCGGCTATCTCAAAACACTCAAACGTCTGCGCTCTTTCGCCGCCGCAGAACGCAAGGAGATGAAAAAGAAATGAACGCACTGATTACGGGAGGCGCCGGCCGATCCACCTCGATGAGGACGCAGAGGCTCAGATCTGCAATTCTCAAAATCGAGCAGGTATGCCGATGCTTACGGTCTGAACCGCTATGCTTGTGCGTATATGCGAAGCTCGCGTCTGCCATCTTCCTTGCGCTTATATATGTATGTCTCCGCCGCTTTGGCGACATTGGCTTCAGTGGTAGCGCTTTTTTGTAAGCATGTGCTTCACCTTCCGCGACCTTATAGCGTGGTTCTCACGGGCGACTCAAGAGGCTTTGACCTGTGGCCAGTGCAGCTCATGGGAAACATTCATCAGTACAGCTTCTATCCTCAAGGACGTGAGCCGGATTACGTCTATCCACCCTCAGACGTTCTTTTGTATCTACCTTGGGTGCACGTTCCACATCGGGTAGCTGCATTTGAACTATTTGTCTTGTGTATTTTTGTGGTTGGTGCATTCCTGTTGGCACGAGCGCTGGTTGCCAAGGGGATTTCGCAATTTGCCGCCGTCTCGTTCGTGAGCGTGGCGCTTCTGTGTTCTTATCCCATTTGGTTCGAGCTGCGGCAGACCAACATGGAAGTTTTCGTATTCTTATTGCTGGTGTTTGCGCTCTACGGTTTCGTACGGGAGCGATTCAATACGGCCGCCGTTCTTATAGGATTTGCTGCAGCACTAAAGATGTTGCCAATTGTGTTTGTCGCCCTTTTTCTTCTGAGGCGGCAGTACCGCGCAGCGGCGGTGGCTATAACAACAGCTTTGCTATTGAATGTTTGCTGCCTGTTTTTGATTACACCTTCCTTCATCTATTCGCTTCATGGATTTCTTAGCGGCCTGAGCGCGTTTAGTAGAGGGATCGTGCAGACAATAATCCCTCGCGCAATTGGTTACGACCATTCTGTCTTCACACTTGTGAAGTATGCGCAGTACGCAGCTTTGGGGAGTCTTCAGGGAGTAGATCGAACGCTTAGGATTTACTTGCTTTCTGTATGTATTGCTGGCGCATTGTTCCTCTGGAGATTAGTTCGTGTTCTTCCCCTCATAAATCAGCTACTGCTGATTACGGTGGCCTCTACTTTCCTCTCACCATCTTCGTTCGACTACACTCTCATGCATCTGTACATCCCATTCTCGATGCTCGTGCTTTTCGCGGCCGATCAGAAGGAATCGGTTGCTGGTTTACGCCCGGTTTGCATATGCTTAGCGCTGATTAATTCCCCCGAGTCATTCCTGATTTTCCACGGGAGAACATACTCGGGACAGTTCAAAGCCGTGGTCGCGATGGCCCTCATTTATCTATGTAGTCGTTTCCCGTTCCGAAGCGAGTTCGACAGCCGCTATGAGGGCACTAAGCCGAATACTCTGCCGAATCGTGCGTATCAAGACGTGGCAGCATGAATGGAAAACACAGGGCTACGATGAAGAGCGCTACCAAAGCGATTGCCTTTATCTGACCTTCGAGGGTGCGTTGATGAAAGATGAGTTCCGTCTGGATGCTGGTAGCTATAGCTAAACAGAGAAACGCCGCCCAGAGGCCAGCCACAGGTTCTTTGCTATTGAAGACCGCAAACACGATCAAGATGGCCCAGGGAGTGTACAGGTGAAGAAGTGTGTAGTCATAGGACGTAGGCGGAAAAAGGATGGACGCTACAGACAGGCAGATGACCTGGTTTGCAAACGGTAGCTTGCGAATGCCCAGGAAATAGGCGAGCAGGCCGAGGACACCGATCACCGGCATGTAGTAATGCAGGAGCCCGTCGAAGTGCGGATTCATGTTCCTCCGGTCCACGACCATGTGCAGTGAACGCTTGATGAGAGCGAATAGGCTGTGGTCGTAGCCGATCTGTTCTCGCATGATCGTCGGCACGGTTTGCTGATAGAAGCGCAGGTCAGAAGAAACGCCGTGCCATGCTGCGGGTATCGTGGGGCCCAGCCACGCGAGAGAGATCACTGTCAGAACGGCAGCCGCGCCGAGGGCGGCTGCCAATGGCTTGTAGCGCTTCTGGGCGAAGAACAGCCCCAAGTACACGAACGGGAAGAGCTTCATCCCGATGGCAACGCCGAGACAAATTGCCGACCAATAGAAATAATGGCGAGCGAAGAGCCAGACGCCTGCACCGACGAGCAGGCAAACGAAGATTTCCATGTTGCACTGCTTCCACTCAAAGAGGGCTGGATAGGAAAGCAGCAGAGAACCGATTGAGACAAGCAGAGCTTGCCAGAATGGCAAGCCGCGACGCCAAACGTACCAACCGAAGCCGACCGCCGCGAGTAGCAGAATGCCGATGACCAATCCATGGAATATGCGGACACGCATCGGCAAACTAAGAAAGAAACTGTACAAGGGCGCGACAGGTGCGGGGTACATGTACGGCACTGGGAAACTGGTGCTGAAGAATTGCGCTGTGTGCAGGTGTTCAAATTGCGGAGCGTAATTTACGAGATCCGGCGCGGCTTTTTCATTGAGAACTGGCGTGGAATACGGGAAAAGCAATTTGAGGCGATACCTGGCGTATAGCTCGCAACCAATGCCGATCAGATTCAGAACGAACGAGGCGATGAGGAACAGCCAGACCGGGCCGGGAATTGACACAGATCGTTTCAAGTAGCGAAAGCTCCTAGCGCTGAATGACTGGGCTCCGGCAGCGAGCCGCTGGAGCCACAAGACTCTATGCTGCCAGATAACCGGCAAGCCGCGAACGGTATAATCTGACCTACTCACACAGGATCGGTTTGGGCTCAAATGAAGGAAAGTAAAGTCGCTATTCTTGGTGCCGGAATGGCCGGAATGGCCGCATGCAAGACGCTGCGTGATCTGGACTGCACGATCTATGAAGCGCGGAACCATCCGGGCGGACATAGCTCCTCTTTTCATGTGGACGGCTTCATTTTCGATGAGGGGCCGCACCTTTCGTTTACGCCGCACGAGCGCATCAAGGACTTCTTTGCGCGGAGCGTGGACAACAAGTTCTTTGAGCACCCGGCGAATGCCACGAATTACTTTCACGGCCAGATCCTTAAGCATCCGGTGCAGTGCAACCTGCTCGGTGTCTCGCCCGAGCTGATCACGAAGTGCATTGCGGATTTTGTGCGGGCGCAATATGAGAACGATCGTCCGATAGAGAACTACAAGGACTGGTGCTACAAGGGCCTGGGCGAGACGATGTCCGAAACCTTTACGCGGCCCTACACGCGCAAGTACTGGAACCTGGAGCTGGAGCAGCTGACGACGGACTGGGTGTCCGAGCGGATTTACGCGCCGAAGCTGGAAGAAGTGCTGGCGGGTGCGCTGACGACAAAGACGGACCAGCACTATTACATGTCGACGTTCCGCTACCCGGAAGAGCATGGCTTTCAGGGATACAGTGCGGGGCTGGCGAAGGACGCGCCGATTCGGTACAACACGAAGATTGTCGAGATCGATCTCGAGCACAAGAAGCTGACCTCGCAGGATGGAGTGACGCACCACTTCGATCAGTTGATCTCGTCGCTGCCGCTGCCGGAGATAATCCGTATCACGAAGGACGCTCCGCCGAACGTGCGCGCGGCAGCGGAAGAGCTTGCATGCTCGTCGCACTTTTTGATCAGCATTGGCATCGACCGTCCGCAGGTAAACGACGCGTATTGGATTTATTACTACGATGAAGACCTGCCGTTTTCGCGCATCAGCTTCATGTCGAAGTACAGCCCGAAGACTGCGCGACCGAACACGTCAACCATGCAGTTGGAGGTTGTGCACTCGCGCTATAAGGCGCTGCCGAGCAAGGAAAACCTTGTGGAGCAGTGCGTGGATGCGCTGTTGCGGATTGGGCTGCTGAAGTCGCGGGAAGAGATTCTGGCGATCGATGCGCGAGACATCAAGTATGCGAATGTAATTTTCGACTTCCAGCGTGCGGCGAACCGCGCGATTGTGCATGACTGGTTGACCTCGAAGAACGTTCACTGGGCCGGTCGGTATGGCGAGTGGGCGTATCTGTGGACCGACCAGTCCATTCTGAGCGGCGAGCGTGCGGCAAACGAGGTGCGTGCGGCGCTAGGGCTTGAGGCTCAAGTATTCGATCCGGATGCGCAAACGGAAGCGTTAGTGACGGCGGGTCAGTAGAATTCCCTGTGTCCATGAAGCTGCCACAGAACCTTTCGGGAAAGCGAGTCGCCGTTACAGGTGCGGGCGGGTTTATCGGCCTGCATCTGCTGCGCGGTCTGCATGCAGCGGGCGCGCAGATTATAGCGATCCTTGTCTCGGGCAAGTCTGCGCGCGGCATAGAAGAGCTGCCGTTTCCGGTAGAGCTGATCACTGTCCATGATGTGGATGGCCTGGGACGTGTGGTGCGCCAAGCAGGCGCGGACTACGTCGTTCATCTGAGCGCGTACATCTCCACTGAACGCAGTTGGAACACGTTGGAAGCAACGATTCGCTGGAATCTGCTGTCTACTATTTCCGTGTTGATGGCTTGTGCGGAGACGAAGGTGCGGCGCGTGGTGCTGATGGGTTCGACCGAAGAGTATGGGCAGAATCCTTCCCCGTTTGTGACTTCTATGGCGATGGACCCGCCATCACCTTATGCGGCAAGCAAGGCTGCGGCCACGTGTTATGCGCGGATGTTTCACAGCTCGTTCAACCTAGAGACTGTGGTACTTCGTCCCTCGGTGGTGTACGGGCCGGGGCAGTCGCTGCGCATGCTGATACCGATGGTGATGCAGGCGCTGGCGCATGACCAATCCATCGACGTAACCGAGGGCATGCAGACGCGCGACTTCGTCTATGTGGACGATGTGGTTGATGCGATCGTAGTGGCTTTGGCGAAAGATGAAGTTGGGGCCGATCTTTGGAACATCGGTTCCGGGGAAGTGGTGACGGTACGTGATTGCCTGGAGCGCATCGAGCGGATTACTGGCAAGGCGGATCTGATTCAATACGGCAAGCGGCCTTACAAGGAGCTGGAAATCTTCCACTACCATCCCGAAGTGAACGAGGCGTACGACGCACTGAAGTGGCGGCCCACCGTTATGCTTGACGAGGGTCTGACGCGGACGTGGGAATCTTTTCTCTCAAAATAATGAAGGCCCAGGGATTTAATGAAAATTAGCGTTGGCTTTACCGCCTACAACGAGTCGGACCTGATCCTCACCACGCTGACAGAGGCTGTGCGTGATCTTGACGCATTGCAGATGCCGTACGAGATTATTGTTGTCGATAATTTCAGCTCGGACGCGACGGCGAGCATAGCGGAGACATTTGCGGAAACGCATCCTCAGGTGAGCGTTGTGCGCCACCCGCGCAATCTGGGGTACGCGCACTCGAACCTGACCTGCTACAAGCACGCGACCGGAGACGTCGTTGCCGTGATTGACTCGGACGGGCAGCAGACGGTGCGGGACATGCCGAAGTTCATCGCCAAGATTCAGGGCGGTGCCGATGTTGTGTTTGGCTGGCGCAAGCAGCGAAATGATCCGATGTTCCGAAAGCTGATTTCTGGTGGATTGAATGCGAGTGCAAGACCCATGCTCGGCTGGAAATTGCACGACATCAACTGCGGCTTTCGCGTGGTGACAGCGAAAGTCGCGAAGTCATTCCAGGATGTTGTGCCGGTGAACTACTTCGGGCCAGAGCTCTGGGTGCGCTCGGTGCAGAACGGATGGCGAGTCGAAGAGGTCATCGTCGAGCACTTTGAGCGCAAGGGTGGAGCGAGTATCCACATACCGTGGAAAATGCCCATCACCATAAAGAATGCGTATAAGTATCTCAACCTGCTTAGGAAGCAGCTCCCCGCACGGTAGAGAGCTGCTTGCCAGCACTTAACGTGATTCCCAGTTGATGGTGTCTTCGATGCCTTGTTCTTTGGACTTCTTTGGGGTCCAGTGGATGAGGCGTTCGGCTTTGGAGTTGTCGGCTACGAAGAACTTCTGGTCGGACTGGCGCCAGGGCAGGTGGGTGTAGTTGAGCTTGATGCCGAGGCGTTGCTCGAGATGGAGCAGGAGCTCGAGGAGGCTCATGCTGTTTTCCATGCCTCCGCCGATGTTGAAGGCCTCGCCGCGCGCGGTGGCGATGTTTTCGTAGGCCATGACGTAGGCGTTGACGGCGTCGGAGACATGGAGGAGGTCGCGGACCTGCTTGCCGTCTCCGGAGACGGTGAAGGGCGGGCGCGCGGAGACTGTGTCCGAGCTCAGGGCTGCTTTGCTTTCGAGGGCCTGGCGGCAGAACCAGCCGACCCAGCCCTGGTCGTAGGTGGCGAACTGGCGGCCACCGTAGATGGTGGAGTGGCGGAAGACGACGGTGTTGAGGCCGAAGCCGCGGGCGTAGTCGAGCATGTACTGGTCGGCGGCACCTTTGGAGCAGCCGTAGGGCGTGTGGAACTCGATGGCGGTAGACTCGTCGACGCCGTTCTGGTTGGAGCGCGGCTGCCAGCGGGTGGCGGCCTCGACGAGGTCGAGGTGCTCGAGGTTGCCGTAGACCTTGTTGGAGGAGGCGTAGACGATGGCCGTGTGCGGCGTGTACTGGCGGACGGCTTCGAGGACGTTGATGGAGCCGAGGACGTTGATCTCGAAGTCGCGGCGCGGCGACTGCATGCTGGTGGTCATGGCGACCTGGCCGGCGAGGTGGAAGATGACGTCCGGGGCGATGCGTTTAACGGTTTGTTCGACGTCGAAGGCGTTGCGGACGTCGCCGTGGATGAACTCGACTGGGCCGGACTCGACAGGGCCGAGAGAACGGAGCCAGGCGAGGTTTTCCGACGCGCCGTGGCGGGCGAGGGAGTCGAATACGGTGACCTGTTCGCCACGGTTCATGAGGTAGGCGGCGAGGTTGGAGCCGACGAAGCCGGCGCCTCCGGTGATAAGAGCATTCATTTTTGGTTCATCTCCTTGCGTTCTGCGGCGGCGAAAGAGCGCAGACGTTTGAGTGTTTTGAGATAGCCGAAGGCGAACTGGACGAGCTTGCGCTTGGACTCGCCGGCTTTGCGGCGCTCGAAGGTGACAGGGACTTCGCCGATGCGGAGGCTGGGCTGGCGGATGACGGCTTTGATGAGGATTTCTTCCAGAATGTCGAAGTCGTTGGATTCGAGGTGAAGCGGTGTGAGCACGCTGCGGCGATAGAGGCGGAAGCTGTTGGTGACATCTTTCGCCTTAATCTTGAAGGCGACGCGGAACGTGAGGTTCACGATGTAGCTCATCCAGATGAGGACGGCGGGATTTTCGGTGTGTCCGCCGGGAGCGTAACGCGAGCCGATGGTGATGTCGTTGGTATTGCGCTGGGCCCACATGGAGGCGAAGTAGCTGGGATTGTGCGAGCCATCGGCGTCCATGTTCAGCATGAAGGTGCCGCGGGCTTCGGCGATGATGGTGCGCTGGGCGTCGCCGTAGGTGTTGCCGCCGCGGCGGAAGACGTGACGCACGTCATTGGCGGCGCAGACCTCGGCCGTGTTGTCCATCTCCTCCTGCGTGTCGACGATGAGCACTTCGTAGCTGGACGTAAGCGCGGCGGCTGCGGCCTTGATAGCCGGCAGCATAAGCGTCAGGTTTTCAGCTTCTTTGTAGCACGGAATAACGATGCTGAGCTCGATGTCCTGCTGGGGCCCGTCGTGCTGGATCATGTTGTACTCACTCATGAAAACTCTCGAAACCGTTTCGGCTCGCTGACGTTGAGCTCTGGGAATTGCGTGCGCGCGAGTTGCCACACCGCATAGGCGAGATTGGTAACCGGCTTCCATCCGAGGGCGCGGGTCCGCGACAGATCCGCGACGAGCTGTGCGGGTTCGAGCGGATGAAAGGGCCGAGCGCCGAACTGGATGTCGACGTCGAGCGAGAGTTCGGTGGCGACTTGATGCACGATGCGCCCGAGCGAAATTGCCAAGCCGCTGCCGACGTTGAAGATGTCGCGGCCAGGATGGTCCCCCTGCTCGAGGATGAGCTGGATGGCGGCAGCGACGTCCTGCACGGCGCAGAAATCGCGGAGCTGGGTGCCGGGAGACATGGCGAACGGCTTTCGTTCCAGCGCAGCGCGGAGCAGTGAGGGGAACAGGCGGTCGCCACCATCATGCAGGCCAGTGAAGGAGAATGGCCGCACGATGGTGAGCTGGCGATTGAGGCGTTCGGCAGCGGCCCGAAGGACGCTATCAGCAGCGGCTTTGGTCGCGCCATACGGGTGTAGCGTGTTCACGGCGTCGGCTTCACGGCACGGACGTTCCTGCTGCCCGTAAACCAAACCTGTGCTGATGTGAATGAAGTGGCAGCCAGGGATGTCGCATGCCGCACGGAATAGATGCAGCGTGGCGGACACATTCAGGTTGACCAGGTCGAAATAGTCGATTGCGGAAGGGCGAACGCCACTGGCTGCGGAATGAATGATCGCATTTGGGCGGAACGAACTTACTGCGTTACACAAGCCTTGAGTGTCGAGCATGTCGACCTGCTGGACGGTAACGCTAGGAAACTCGCTGAAGAGTGCTGAGTCCGCCGTGCGCATGAGCAGGTGGAGGCGCGTCTCAGGATGCGCCGCGCTGAGCTGACGCACGACGTTGTAGCCAAGTGTGCCGGACGCGCCCGTAACGAGTACTTTTTCCAGATGGGGCTTGGGCAAAGGGGAAGCTGCTCCTGGTGCGCGCTGAGCCAAGTCGCAGGTGTGGAATGCTCAGAAAATGTCCTTACAAGAGTAACAAAGCAAGGGGAACGCGATGTGCGTTCCCCTTGGCCGATCAGCTCCGTCGTGTGATCATCTGGCGCGTTTGAGAGACACCATCTCGCGACCGATGTAGATTTTCAACTCGCCATCACTGCCTCCCGCAATCACCTGCAGAGGACGCGGCCGCTTTAGGCTGGCATCCTGCTTCGTCGCGCTTTGGAACATGTCACCGCCACCAATGTCCATCACCAGGAACTTGCCGCCAACAAAGCCGCAACCATAGGCTCCGGGGGCGATGTGATGGCCGTCGACTTCGAGAGGTACTTCAGTGATCAGGTAGAACTGATACTTTTCGCGGACGCTGGTGGAGTAGCCGCCTGTGTCGACGAGACCCGCGAGTGCGAGCTTGCCATCGGCGAAGCGGATACCACCGGAGTTGCGCACCTGCACAGTCGCGCTTTGGCCGGAGAAGAAGACGGAGGGCGGCATGAGCTGCTGAACGGCGGCGGAGCTAAGGATGCCGGGTACTTTAGCGGCAGCGTCTGCGGATGGCGGTGCCTGCGCGGTGAGCGGAATCGCGACGAGGCCGAGTACGAGTGCGAGGAAAGCTTTCAAGAGTCGTTCTCCTATACGCAAGTCATGTTTACAGATGGGTGGTGGGAGAGTCCAGATGGGTTAGGCAGTTCTCGCGATGCCACCGATGTTGCCTGCATATGTTGCAGCACGCCGGAGACGTTCTATCTCGGCGGATAAAGCCGCGTGTGTTCACGATGCAGGTTGGTGGTTGAGCAGGAGAATCCTGCGAAGAACTGCGGGGATCTCTACACTGTGCGACTGCGTCGCTCCGGTCGACACTGTGATGCGGAGAGAGTTGTGGCTGAATAAGCAAGCTGCAGGTCTCTCCACTGCGCTCCGCTCCGGTCGAGAGGACAGTGTGGTGGAGTGAGCGTCCTATCTTTGGTCTAGATGACAAGGTAGTGGGTTACAGGACGCTGCGACCGCCATCCACGATGAGGTTCTGGCCGGTCATGTAGGAGCTGGCGTCCGAGCAGAGGAAGAGGACCGCGCCCTGGTACTCGTCTTTGTGGGCCATACGCGCCATGGGAATGAGCGAATGCAGCTTAGCGGTGAACTCGTCGGGCTGGCCGTTGAACACTCCGCCGGGTGAAATCGCGTTTACGCGGATACCGTTGTTGACCCAGTACGTGGAGAGATAGCGAGTCAGGCCGAGCAACGCAGTTTTTACGACGGAGTAGGTGACTGGCTTTACTGGCTGCTGGTCTTCGGGCAGACCCTGCTGGCGGTACAGCCGCTGGTCGGGCGCGATCACCGCGAGATCGGAGGCGACATTGAGAATAACGCCGCTGTTCCGCTTCACCATTTCCTGCCCGAAGATGCGTGAGCAGAGGAACGCGCCGGTAAGGCCAACAGCAATGTCGTCATTCCAGGTGGCAAGCGGGAAGTTCTCCAGCCGCGACCATGGCTGGCCCGGCTTCTGGTCTTCCACCTTGGGATTGTTAGCGGCGTTGTTGATGAGGATGTCGATGCGTCCGAACGTAGCGATGATCTGATCGCGCGCGGACTCGAGCGAGGCTTCGTCGGTGATGTCTACGGCGAGGCCGAGGCACTCGGGGCCGTGCTCTTGTGTGAGCTGTTCCGCGCGCATCTGCGGGTTGGCAACCGCGAGATCGAGCAACACGACGTGCGCGCCAGCGGCGGCGAGGATCGCGCCGTGATGGTAGCCGAGCAGGCCCGCCCCGCCGGTGACGAGGGCAACGCGGCCAGTGAGATCGAAGAGGGAATGTGCACGGTTGGAAGGGTTTGCCATGGCCTGTTCAGTATCTCAGGTCGGTAACGCGTTAACGCCGGACAGGAGGCGTGCAGGGCTGACGGAGTCTTGCTCAGTCGCATGTCCAATCAATTGGGCTTCGATGTTGTGTCTAACGATTTACATGTCGACTGCCTTCTTACTCAGTTACACTCATTCCGCCTCTCGAATCACTGTTTGCGACAAATGGGAATAAACGTGGAGCAGCTCTGTCGCACGGGATCCGAACGACACCCCCACGACAAACCACCACCAGCTTGCGGGCCCTTTTCGAAAGGGAGTAAGAGATGAGCCTCTACGTTGTTTTCTTTGGCGGTTACCAGTCCTCGCAACACGACATGAACGTGTGGCTGGCGAGCGCTCGAAAGCAGCGCCCCGACGTCACCTTCGATGCATACCCATACCCTGCGCACGCGAAGTCGAGCGACGCGGGCGCGGTTCAGGGTTGTGACAAGCAATTCGACAAAGTGATCAGGAGCATCGGGAGCGCGGACGCGGAGGCCCTGTTCATTGTTGGGCACTCCAGCGGCTGCGCCATTGCAAACGAGCTTAATGCGCGCGTCGAACGAGATCACAGCCAAACCACACTCGTCGACCTTGACGGCTTTGTGGCTCGCTCCGAACAGGTCAAGAACTCAACTGTGCAAGCCTGGTCTGCAGAGGGTCCAAGGGGCAAGGGACACTCCGTGAACTACAAGGACTGGAAGAACATCTACACAGCACTCCATGCCACGGAGCCGTGGTCACTCCACTTCTCGCTTGTCAATGTCGCTGCAACGAACAGAATCAGCTTGAAGACATACGCGACTGAGGGCTACAGGGGATGCGTGGCCAACCTGTGCTGGTTGTCAAAGAAGACCTAGGCACGACACCAGATGTTTTGCCTTGATATGGGCTACGCGCTTGCCTGAAACCAGATGTTCGCGAGCGCGAGGTACTCGTGAATGTAGGCAATGGACATGCTGCCCTCACCTACGGCACTGGCTACGCGCTTAATGGAGCTGTGGCGCACGTCGCCCGCGCAGAAGACGCCGGGCATGCTGGTTTCGAGCGCGAACGGTTCTCGCTCAAGCGGCCACTCCGCAAGGTCCCGGCCTGTGTGGACGTAACCCCGCGCATCCCGTTCGATCGTGTCCGGCAGCCAGTCAGTCCTGGCCACAGCGCCGATCATGATGAAGAGAGCTTTGGCTTTATGCTTCTCGGCCCGTTCCGGCTGGTTGGGTACGCGCGTCACTGTGTTGATCTCGTGCAGATGGCTTTCTCCGCCAACGCTTGTGATCTCTGTAAACGGCTCCACGCGGATATTTGCCTTCTGCTCAATCTGATCGATCAGATACTGCGACATGCTCTGCTTGAGGCCAGCACCGCGCACCAGCATCACTACTTCGGCGGCGTAGCCGGAGTAAAACACCGCTGCCTGTCCTGCTGAATTGCCGCCACCCACAATGAAGATGCGATGGCCCGTCACAGCCATGCCGTCAAACCGCGATGCGCCATACACAATGCCGCGGCCGAGGAACTGGTCGTGTCCCTCAAATTCGAGCTTGTGCCACGAGACCCCTGTCGCCAGCACGATCACGCCTGTGCGAACACGATCGCCACCATCCAGCGTGATGCAGTGGCCACCGTCAAGCGGCTCCAGCTTGTCGACATTGCGCTTAACCAGAAGCTCCACGCCGAAGTGCTTGCCTTGTGCGAGTGCACGCTCGCTTAGCTCATCGCCTGAAATGCCAGCGGGAAACCCAAGATAGTTTTCGATCCGCGACGATGTGCCTGCCTGCCCGCCCGCGGCAAAGCGCTCCACCACCAGCGTCTTCAGCCCTTCGGACGCGCCGTACACCGCCGCAGCCATTCCGGCTGGCCCCGCACCCACAATCACCACGTCATACTGCTCATGCTTCGGCACCGTCTGAAACCCGAGCGCTTCTGCAACGCGACGCACGGTCGGATTTTCCAGCGGCTTGCCTTCCACAGAAACCGTGACCTCCGCGCCTGGTCCTGGTTCCGCCCATATCGGTGTCCAGTCGTACTGGATGCGATTGGCTGAAAGAAAGGACCGAATCCCGCGGCAGGTCTGGTCATACTTTGAGCCGGAAAGCTCCACGCGCGACGATGGAGTTTCGCGAATGATCTGCTGCGCCATTTCCGTGCGGCTGGACATGGCGTGAAATACGATTTCAGCAGCAGAAGGACTGTCCCGTACCAGTTCCTGCAATTGCTGGCCTTCAAATCGCGCGACACGACTCGGCGTCATTGCCTGGATGGACACAGTGTTGCTTGTTCCCATGAAGACCGGCGTTTCACCCGATATGTGGCCGGTGCTGGTGCGTCCCAGAACGCGCCGCTGGCCAACGATCATCTTCGAAACTTCCAGCTCGCCTTCCAGAACGACGAAGAAGCGCGGCTCTTCCCCTTCGCGGATGAGCCATTGCCCCGGTTCGAGCGCAATGTCCGCGGCGCGCCGTGCAAGCCGCTGGCGTTCGGTTTCCTCCACACCCGCAAATACCGGGGTCTTGGCGAGATCTTCAGACGTAATCATGCCTTACCAGAATACGGTGCCGGGGCAAGCCCTCAGGAGTGGAAAGCCTCCCCATCCCTGACAACTCCAATGGCTTGAGCGTTGCTTTCCCGCCTGCGACGCAGGATACCGGCGCTTACCAGCGCCATGATCAGCCCAACGGGCAGTGGCTCCAGCAGAGTCATGCTCATGCGGTACAACGGGTGGGCGTATGCCGTTTCAAACTGTCGAGCTTCGGTGATTTTCGCTTCGAGCGCCTGGCCCTGCAGGCCGGAAGCCTCGGCGCGCTTCACCATGCCGGCGGCGTAATCGTGCGCGAAGTTTTTCTCGACCGTGGCAGACAGCGCCTCCCACATGGCCACATAGCAGAGGCAGGCAATCAGCATCATCAGCGCGCCCGCCGCAAAAGCGCGCCCAAAACCTATAAACCCACCTAGCTCCAAATCGCGGTACTGCTTCACGCCGACAAAGACGATCAGGAAGCTGAGCACCATGGTGGTGTAGCCGATCGCCATGCCGTAGGTAGCCTTGATGTTGTGCTCAAACGGCACGGTGACACCCATCAGCACCGCGACAACAATCCCGCTCAACAGACCGAATTTCCAGACTTGCTTCTTCACGAATCACTCCTTTACGGGCATCGCACCGAACGAACTGCTTCAATGTGGCCTACGGTGCAGTGATGATGCGTCATACTTTCGCATGATTTCGCGGAGTATTTGCAGACTTGGCGTCCGGCAGCCTGCATCGCAGAAGATGGCAACGAAAAAGGCCACTCACGCGAGCGGCCTTCCCAACGATCATCATGCTGTCGCTCAGACCGTGGCGAGTTCGCGATCGCCGGCCAAGGCGGCTTCCGTCGTTGTGATGTCTGCGCCATACATCGTCTTCAGATAATCGAGCGCGACATCCTGATCGACACCTGCAAACACGCAGGTTGCATCCGCAAGTGCATGCACCTTGTATCCGCGAATGAATGCGCCATAAGATGAGTGGCGCACACAACAGTGCGTGTGCTGTCCGGCCATGTAAACGTCGGTGACGCCGAGGGCCTTCAACTTCTCGTCCAAACCGGTTTCGTCGAAGGCACCGTAGAAGCGTTTGGGCGACACGATTTCCCGCGGACCGCTGGTAGGCGAGAGCTCCGGAATCACCTGTGCACCCGGTGTCCCCGCCATCGCGTGTTTGCCCCAGACGGCGATCTCGCAGTCGATGGGCAGGTGTGCGTCGTTGGAATACACCACGACCCAGTCTTCGCTGTCGCGCGCATGTTTCAGCAACCGCTGAATCGGAGGGACAATCTTCTCTGCGCTCTCGCGATTTGCGAGGACGCCCGTGTAGAAGTCGTTCAACATGTCGATAATAATGAGTGCCTTCATTGCAATCTCCTGCAGATTCGCGATGCATCCCATTCGCGAATCTGCCGAAGGTGGCGTGGCAAATGCTCCTGCACGCCGATCGCCCGAACTGCGCGGAAGGTGACGCTCGCCCTACCAGTTTACTTAGCCACTGCCTATATCAGAGGGTGCCTACCCTCACTGCGGCACCTTCCGTATCCGCCCGACGACAGAAAGAACGCGGCGAATTGCCGGACTCAAACAACGCGTTTCTCTCGGGTTCTATCTAAAGTCACAACGAGCGGAACTTTGGCATGCATTACCGAAGTCTGAGCAGGCAGAAATCGCATCTGGTTCGTTGAGGGTTGCAGTAGCACGGAAGCTGCACAAGATTGATCTATCCCGCTGATAGTTTTCTTGTAAAGTGTTGATTGCCTGAATAACCGAAGTTTTCGAGCAGCGGAGTGGGAATGGCACAGGTGGAATCAGAAGCGACAGCGAATCCGATGAGCGATCATGAGGCAGCCGCAACTGTTCTAGCCGGCATCGCACGCGCCTTAGTCCGATCGCCGGAGAAGGTTGCAGTCCAGTCGCTCCCGGAAACCGACGGCGCGCTTCTCACCCTGCGCGTTGACCCCGTTGACTTCGAAGCCGTGGTTGGCGCCGGAGGGCGCACCGCTCGTTCCCTGCGTACGGTGCTTACTGCCCTAGGTAAACGGAGCGGGCAACGTTTTTCCCTCGACATTCAATCTCACAGTCTCTAGAAGCTAATCGGGCTGAGAAGTTGAAAGTGTGTTTGCAGTGCGAACTCGATTCGCGTTTAGCCAGACCAGCGACGGCCGACTCTTAGTTACTATGGAAGCGCTGTGGGGTTTCGCCCCAGGCCTTAATGGGAAATTCTGCGTTTCGGCCATCGACGACGAGAACACATTCATCCATCACGTTGTTCTCGCTAATCTCGCCAAAGAAGAAACCATAGACCTGATCGCTAACGTGCTGCTGGTGGTCTCAGGTCGCGCTGTCTCCGATCATTGGGTAGGTGTCACACTCAACCCAGTGCAGCTCACTGCGCTCGGCATGCGCATGGAGCACGACGAATCTCCCGAGCCGCAACCAAAACATCCTCTGGGCTTCGTCGATGAAGAAGATCTCGCCCGTGTCTTTATGGAGGCACCCACCGCGGTTTGCATGATGGCGGGAACAGATCATGTCTTTACTTTCATCAATCCGGCGTATCTGCAGATCCTCGGTCGTTCTAACGAGGACGTGATTAATAGGCCCGTTCGAGAAGCATTGAATGACCTGGAAGGTCAGCCATTCTTCGCACTGCTAGACAAGGTCTATCTGACCGGTGAACCATTTATTGGGGTTGAGGTACCCGCGCGCATTTATAGCGCGCAGATTGGCGCGACCCGTGAAGCATACTTCGACTTCATTTATCACCCGGTCCGCGATGAAAAAAACGAGGTCTGCGGAATCCTCTGCCAGTCCACGGATGTAACTGAGCGCGTGCTTGAAAAGCACGTTCGTGAGTCGCGCGAAGAACAGCTTTACCGTCAGTGGGCAGAGCTCGACGCTGTGTATCGGGAGTCGCCACTCGGCTTGTGCCTCATCGATGCAAAGTCGATGAAAATCTTGCGGCTGAACAAAGTGAAAGCACAGTCGCTCGGGGGCAGCATTCATGATCTCCTCGGGAGGCGGATCGGCGAAGTTGCGACTTCGGCAGGTGTGGAGCCTGCCTTTCGACAAGTCGCCGCTAAAAAGTTGGGAACTACTTTCGAAGTGAGTCTTCCCGACCCCGCAAATCCGGACGCAAGTCGGCGCTTCCTTTGGAACCTTACCCCTGTGTTCTCATCTGCGGGAGAGGTCGAATCGATATCTTCGGCCATGATGGAAATTACAGAGTGGCCGATGCTGCTAGGAGACTCGCCCGAAGCAAATGAAGAGCCTGCAACAGTCGAGGAAGGGCAGAGCGCCTAGTCCTTCGCGCGTAGCCCGCCCCAGCTTACGAAGCTTCCTGACAAAAAGTGCTTCCTGACAATCCCGCTCTCCCGCTAACATGCAGCCCATGCCCAGCACGCTTCCTGCCGTCGATGCTTACATCTCCACGTCCGCTCCGTTCGCTCAGCCCATCCTCGAAAAAATCCGCGCCACAGTTCACAGTGCCGTTCCCGACGCGGAAGAAGCAATTAAGTGGTCGATGCCTTTCTTCATTTACAAAGGCATTATTCTGGCAAACATGGCCGCATTCAAAGCGCACTGCAGCTTTGGGATCTGGAGCGAAAACGTTCAGCCGCTCATGAGGAAAAATCCTGCGGAAAAAGACGCCGCCGGAGGCATGGGCAGCTTTGGCAAACTGCAATCACTGGAGGAATTACCGTCCGCGCAAGAGCTGAAGCGGGTGCTCGTGGAGGCCGCTCGCAAAATCGACAGCGGCGAGCGTAGTGCCAACTGGTCGCGCACCGCCCCAAAGAAGCGTGACGCTCCCGAATTTCCGGAAGCGTTTGAAAGAGCGCTCAAGAAGAACAAAACAGCCGCAACAAACCTCGCCGCGATGAGCCTGAGCTGCCAACGCGAGTACAGCGACTGGATCACCGAAGCCAAGCGTGAAGAGACGCGCGAAAAACGCATCGCAACCGCACTCGAATGGATCAGCGAAGGCAAATCAAGGAACTGGAAGTATCAGAACTGCTAATAAACCGAGTCTCAACGACTCGCAAGAATAGGAAAGCCCAGCGAGCGCCGGGCCTTCCCATTCCAGGTCTGACTCGCATTTATCTGCGGAAGCCGCCTCGTCCAAAGCCACCGCCACCGAATCCACCACGGAAGCCACCGCGATAACCGCCGAAGTATCCTCCACCGTAACCGAACCCAATGCCTATGCCGAAGGGATAGCCGTAGCCCCAACCACGATATCCGTAGCCGTATGGATATCCCCAGCCATAAGGACCACCCAATCCGTAATAAGGAGCAAAGCCACCGCCGTAGTAAGGGCTGCCCACGTAGACATATTCTCCGCCGCCATAGCCGTATCCTCGGTGCCCAGACTCTCCACCCATGCCGACGAAACCGCCCGCCAGCAGGTCAGTATCAGAAGCCGTTGGCTCGAACAACTTCGCGTGCGCGTCGCCGGAGCCGAAGGCGTACATACGGTTGTCCTTCAGCTTGATT
This sequence comes from Granulicella sp., assembly GCA_965200515.1. Lineage (GTDB taxonomy): Bacteria > Acidobacteriota > Terriglobia > Terriglobales > Acidobacteriaceae > Granulicella. The sequence continues at coordinate 185,473 of CBDAUT010000014.1, forward strand.
CCGTCTTCTTCACGATTTTCAGGAAACGCTTCCGCCTCTCCTTCGAGTACGTGAACCGTGTCGTTTGCCGCGTTAAACGTGTACACGCCGTCTTTCACTAGCGCTGTTTGGCCGCCCGGCAAGTCGACAAGAATCTGAGTGTCCTGCGCAGGATGATTGACCATGACATTGGCGCGTCCACTTTCGATCCGCAACTCAGCTAACTGTCTATTGGAGGCGACAGTCTCAACATGCGCGCCACTTTCTGAGCGTACCCAGACACCCGCAATCACTTGCGAACTCGTTACGCGTGGTGCGGACGCATACGAAGGACGATTGCGCACCGCTGCGGGAGTGCGCTCAATCGAAGCGGGTTCCTGTTGCGTGTAGATGGCGTTAGACGTTCCAGGAGCAGCGACATAGGTATTCTGCAAAGTTCCAATAGCCCCATCCGCCTGCGCGAAGGCAGCGGATACAGAAAAAGTCAGGGCAAATGCGAAAACAAACGACCGTGACATCGTTGCGAAACCTCTCCCGTTATAGATGCGGTTCTGCAAATTTTGTCGCGGTGCGACCTGAGTGTGAACGCAATATCGGAAAACCTTCGTCAGAATGCGAATGCCCTGCTCGCGCAGGTTCTCGAGAGCAGGGCATTTAGGTTCTTCACCGAACGGTGAGATAGGAAGAGCTGCTTACCGGCGGAAGCCACGGCCGCGAATGCCAATGCTGCCATGAAAGCCACCGCCGACCGGTCCACGGAAACCGCCACGGTACCCGCCAACATAGCCGCGGTACCCACCGCGATAGCCGCCGTAGTAGCCGAATCCTAACCCGATATGGACACCGCCATAGTACGGGTAATAGCCATACGGATATCCACCGTAATAAGGATAGGGATAGGGTGCGGCCACAACCGCTGGGGCTGGGTATTCGATACCGGAATCAACCGCCGGAGCGACGGGAGCCGACTGCGGATACTGCTGGTTGTACGCTGGTGCCGACTGTGGGTACTGTCCTGACTGCGCATATTGCTCATCTTCACCGTAGGGCTGAGCTTGCGGTGCGTTATAGGCCTGACCCTGGGGCGCGGCATAGGCCTGACCCTGGGGCGCGGCATAGGCCTGATTGCCAGCCTGCGTGTTGCCCTCATAGTCGTAAGGCGAAGCCTTCTGCCCATTCTGATTCTGATAGCTGAATGCTTCATTGGTGCTGTGGCCCGCAGGGTAAGCGCTTTGCGCGGAAACAACCGCTGCAGTCGCGAACAGAGTGGCCATGGCGAGCGTGAGATGTGTGAGCCGTGGCATCGTAAATCCTCTGCTTGGTATAGATGCGATCCCGGCAAAATTGTTGCGGTGTCCGCTGCCACACTTGCGCCCGCTCCGCATCGCGTTACGAGATTGTTACAATCGGCGCACACCCACAATCAGCCGCTGTCTTAGGCAACGGCTCTCATAGCTCGCAACAGCTTCCTTTTCAGGAGAAACCATGATGTTTTCTGCTGTGCTCAGACGGCTTTTCCGTCCGTCCTTTGCTCTTGTTGTTTCATGTTGCGCTGTACTTGCCGCGACTCCCGCCCAATCGCAAACTGCTTCGCAGTCTCCTCTGCAGGCCATGAAGCTTGTGTCGGGACAGTCGGGCTGGTTGCTTGCAGGGAACCGGCTCTTCTGGACGAACTCGCTCGGTGCGCAGTGGGCAGAAATCACACCGGCAGCCACCGGCGCGACGCTGCACGGCGTCAGCTTCAATGCGGCTGGTCATGGCTGGGCTGCGGAAACGCGCGCCGACGGCAGCTTCGCTGTTGCTGCAACGGTCGATCGCGGCGCGCACTGGACAACAAGCACAGTGCCTTCACCATTTGCCGACGGCATCGAGTTCGGCGGAACAGCTTCGCCCGCCTTCACCGACGACGCGCACGGTTGGCTGATGCTGTCGATGCAATCGAGCTCCAACTTCAGCCGCGGCATCCTGATGCAAACAACCGACGGCGGCGCTCACTGGGCCCAGCTTCCCACACCTCCGGTGGGCGGTGACATCACCTTCGCGGACGCCCTGCACGGTTTTGCCGGACCGGGCGTACGCGGTGACGATCTCTACGCAACGAGTGACGGTGGCCAGACGTGGCAGCCTCTGTCCCTCCCAACCGCAACAGCCTCGCTCGCCAAAGCCTCGAGCAAAGTTTCACTGCCCAGCTTCACCGACGCGACACACGCTTCCTTGCTGCGTTCTTTCGACACCGGTACCGGCACAGCTTATGTCCGTTATGCCACCAGCGATGCCGGCAAGACCTGGCAGGCAGCCGCTCCGACTCAAAGCAGCACGCCCGCACTTGTAACGCTTGCAGCGACCGGCGTGGCAACCTCTCCAATCGCCTCAGCGCCATCGCGCGGTCTGCTGCAGAAATCCGTTGCAGGCCTCAACAAACTTTCCCCGGTGCAAGCGACCTTCTCCACGCCCTCACAGGGTTGGGTTCTTCTTTCGGGCGGCGCTTGCTCCGGCACCGACTGCACACAGACATCCACGCTGCTGGGAACGCTGGATGGTGGCAAGACGTTCTTTCAGCTCGGCAAACTTCCTGGTTTGTCGCTTGAAGCAACACACACCAGCACACGAGGCACCGGCGGTCGCAGTGAGCTGCTCTCGCCCATGACGCCCGGTCCAAACGCAAACTTTCCCGGCATCGCGGGCAATCCGCTGGTGATGCAAATGGGCTTCGACAAGTGCGAGATTCAGACCACCAGCCAGATGCAGGACTGGTACACCAACAGCCCGTACCGCGCAGTCGGCGCCTACATCGGTGGCATCTCTCGCGCCTGCACCAACGTCGGCTTTACGCAGAGTTGGGCAGGCACGGTGCTAGCGCAGGGATGGGGTATCATCGCAATCTGGGTTGGACCGCAGGCACCCAATAGCACACTCGCGCACAAACTAAGCGGCGTGCCTGCCACCGATCAGGCCACTGGAACCACAGAAGCAGACGCAGCCGTTGCTGCCGCTGCAGGCCTCGGCTTTGGCGCGGGCTCCGTCATCTACTACGACATGGAAGCCTACACGCGCACCACGGCATCTGAGGCTTCCACGCAGGCTTTCCTTGAAGGCTGGACGAAAGAGCTTCATACCCTCGGCTACCTTTCTGCCGTGTACAGCAGCCACCCTGAAATTCAGGATTGGGAGCAGGGCAAAATCGCAGACGCACCCGACGACATCTGGTTCGCCTACTTCTTCTCCACCGGTGTAGCGTGCGGAACGCGCTGCCAGAACACTACCAGCACCGATATTCCGGATAACTTCTGGCCCAACCACCAGCGCCTGCGCCAGACATCGTCGAGTTTCACCTCCACCTACGGCTCCACTGCCGCCTCCATCGATGAGGACTGGACCGATGGCGCAGTCATTTCCATCACGACACCGCAGCGGCTCACCGTCTCGCTCACCGGCGGAGGCTTCGGCGCAGTGGCCAGCGCAGACACGTACATCACCTGCGGCACAGTCTGCTCGGCCAATTACGCACCGTCTACCAAGGTGACACTCACCGCCACTGCCGCGGCACTTTCTAGCTTCAGCAAGTGGACAGGCTGCGACTCCGTGTCGGGCAACACCTGTACGGTCACACCGGCAGCGGCATCCTCCGTGGTTGCTGATTTTGAGGTAACACCGCCCGTCTTTACTGCCACGTCCAGCACACCCGCGCTCCTGTGGGATCTGACACAAAGCGCTACAGCCACACTCACTGTGAACAGCGGTGCGCCTTACAAAGGTGTTTACACGTTCGCCTGCACGGGCCTGCCAAGCTACATTGGCTGCGTCTTTTCGCCATCCACTGTAACGGCAGATGGCAGCGGTGCCGCACTCACCTCGAAGCTGTCGCTGGTTGTAAGTTCCGCAGCCAACCACAATCCCTTCACCGAACACCTGCCGGGCATCCAGTTCGCGTGGCTGCTGGGCTTGCTGGCACCGCTTGCATTTAGCAAGCGTCGCCGCGCGTTCACGCGCTCTCGCATGTTGCTGCTCGTCGTCGCGCTTGCCGGACTGGCTGGCACACAGGCCTTGATGGGCTGTAGCGACAGCAGACCGGTAGTCAAGACGATCTACTCGGGTGATTTCAGTGTCGTGGTGACAAGCGGTGGTGCGACCCAGCAGATACCCATGCACGTGGTCCTGAACGAGTAAGATCTTCACCGAACAAAGCGAAGCCCCGCATGTGCACAGACGCATGCGGGGCTTTCTCTTGTCTACGAACAATTCCGCTTTAGCTAAAGCTCAGGCGCATACGATCTGTCATCTCGACCGAAGGCGCACAGCGCCGCACTGCAGATATCCCTGTATTTCGCAGGATGCAAGTGAAGCACAACCCGCGATAACACCACTTCGCAACGAGCGACTAGCCATTCAAAACGCATACGCCGCGCCAAACGTTGCTACCACTGGCTTCAACCCGCGCGCGGTCGCCGAAGGCCAGCGCTGCCACTCAATTTCGATCGGCCGCACATTCAGGTGCCGCGAGGCATGCAACTCAATGCCGCAGCCATACGCCAGCATCCGGTAACGATTCGTAAATGGCGGCTGGTATGCCGGCGACTGAAACTCGAAGTAGCCTAACCCGCCCTGAAACTTCGCATACACATTCACAAAGTTCGGCTTGTCGTTGAACGCACCATGGATGAACGTCACACGCGGTCCGATCAACAAAGTCTTCTCGCCCACATCGTCTGGCGTAAAGATGTTGGTCATATGGAGGTCGGCTTCAAGGCCAATCCACTGCCGGTAGTCGATGTCACCGTACACCGTGTAGCCCTTGATGTAGTTGTAAACATAGCCGGAGCGCGCCACAGCAAACCCGCCGCCCACCTGCGCGCTCAGCGCACGCGTCGCGGCAGGAGTCGCTTGGGCGGATGCGGCAACACAAGTGCCGGCCAGCGCGATGGAAGTGAGTAAACGACGAATCATCTCTTCGCATCGTACCAACCGCCTGTGCTTGAGTCTTCAAAACCGCACAAGCCTTTCTTCGGCAGGCTGAGTACCATCACTGTCATGGCTTCTTTCTCCCTAAAAACGGTGCAGGTATTCGCTCTGCTGTTCAGCTTTCTCGTCGTGGCATCACGAGCGCAAAGCATTGCCCTGGAGAGGGTCACTTCTCTAAATACCCATGTCACACCGATCCGCGTTCGTGCCACGGGTCGCACACAGCTCTCGTCTGAAGGCACCTACACGTATCAGTGGCCCGGCATCTACTTCACGGCGTCCTATCGCGGCTCAGCCTTTTACTTCAACTCTGGCAGCGGCAAACAGCACCTGCGTCTCAGCGTAGACGGCAAATCGACCGATGCGGTCCTTGACCCCGATCCCGCCACCTATCGAGTCATCACACCCGCAGGAACACACACCCTTCGTATCGACATCCTCAACGAAAACCAGGACAGCCCAAAATCACTCGGCAGCTTCGGAGTACCGACAGGGCCCGAGTCCAAAGGCATTCCGCCGTCCGCTGCATTTCAAATTGAAGCTATCGGCGATTCACACACCGTTGGGTATGGCAACGCATCCCCTTCCAGCACGTGCACGTCGGACGAGGTCTGGTCCACCACCGACCCCACGCGCTCTCCCGGCGCGCTCGTTGCCGCTCGCCTGCATGCCGACTACCAGATCAACGCCATCTCCGGCCGCGGCGTCGTCCGCAACTACAACAACGTTCCCGGCCTGACGGTCCCCGAGGCTTACTCCTATTCGCTCCTCGATAGGGCCTCACCACGCTACTCCGACCCCGCCTGGAAACCGTCCGTCCTCCTCATCAGCCTCGGCACGAATGACTTCTCCACTGACCTGCACGGTGGCGAACCTTGGCAAACCCGTGCCGATCTCCACACCGCGTTTGAAAATACCTACGCCGCGTTCGTCCGCTCGCTGCGCGCCGCGCACCCGCGGGCGCTCATCCTGCTCTGGTCCACTGATATGGCCCATGGAGAAATCGCCGCCGAGGGCCGCCGCGTTGCCGACAACCTCCGCGCCTCAGGTGACCCGCGTGTCAGCTTCATCGAGGTCTCCGGTCTCACCTTCCACGGCTGCCACGGCCACCCCACGGTCGCAGACGATCAGGCCATCGCCAACAAGCTAATCGCAGCCATCGACGCGAAGAGCGGCGCTGCGACAAAGCAGATCGAGCGCAGTAATGTAAGGGACTAACCACTCGCCTCTTCCACATGCGGCGCTCACTACCTGTCCTGGCATCCAACCTCAAGCAGCCAGTATTTGCTCGGTGCTTGCTTGCTGCTTCAGGTGATGACCATGCGTTCGCTAAAGTTGCTCTTTGCCGCTCTGCTCTTCTTTGTCGCAGCGCCACTCTTCGCGTCAATTCCTGCGGGCACCACGCTTAATGTGCGCCTTGATCGCACCGTGAGTTCCCGTACTGCGCGCGTCGGTGACCGCGTCGCCTGTTCGCTTGCCGACGACCTCGTCGTGAACGACCGGGTGATCGCACGACGCGGACATCGTCTCCGGGCCGTGGTCACCTACGCTCGCCGCAGTGGACGCCTTCACGACCCCGGCTACGTCACGGTTCGTCTCGAATCCATTCGTCTCGGTCGCCACTACTATCGTCTGCACAGTACTGCCATCCGTGATGAAGGTCACGGCCACACCAAGAGCAACGTGGAGAAAATCGGCGGCGGCGCAGGTGTCGGCACGCTTATTGGAGCCATCGCTGGCGGTGGCAAGGGTGCGCTCATCGGCGGGCTGCTTGGTGCTGGCGGAGGCACGGCCCTCGCGGCTGGTACAGGCAGGAAGCCCGGAGTCCTGCCTGCCGAATCCGTGTACCAGTTCCAGCTCACATCGACAGCACACTAGAAACGGATTGACGGGAAGACTCTTAATAACTCCCGAACCTGTTTCTCGGGTCATTTGAAGCTGCGCGCTATTCGCTCGCTTTACACCCGGCTTGTTTTCACGGCGTGTTCGCTGTATAGAACAAGAACACTCATCATTCGCCACCGCAGTGTTCCTTATCCGCTTTACGTTCGCACGGCAACATCAGTGTGTGCGGCAAATGCATAGAACACGGGTGCAGGAGACAACCGTGTTTATTAGCCGCGCCGCAAAGTTCTCTTTCCTATCACTCACGCTCGCCTCAGGTTTGCAGTTGTCGTATGCGCAGGTCACCACAGGTGAAGTTCTCGGCACCGTGCGTGATGCGGGCGGCGCTGTCGTTCCGGGCGCAGCCGTCATTCTCACGGACACGGAGCGGCACCTCGTCCGCAAGCTGAACACTGACGGCAGCGGCGCTTTCGACTTCACACTTGTGCAGAATGGCAACTACTCGCTCGCGGTGCAGGCAAACGGTTTCGCGCGCTTCGATGTGAAGCAGTTCGCGCTCAGCGGTGGCGATCGCCGCCGCATCGATACCGATCTCGCCGTCGCCGGAACAAGCACGCAGGTGGAAGTTACCGCCGCGCCGCCGTCGCTCGACACCGACACCACGGCGCTCAGCACGCAGGTGGGTACGCGCGCCGTAGAAGACCTCCCGCTCAATGGCCGCAACTTCGTGCAGCTCGCGCAGCTTGCCGCCGGCACCAACGAAGGCACGCCCACAGCAATCTCCAATGGCAATCGTCCGGACGATCGGCGGCAGACTTCGTCCGTCGTTGCCAACGCACAGTCCGACACCTTGAATTACGAAATGGTGGAAGGCGTTGACAACAATGAAGGAACCGTGGGCACCATCGGTGTTCGCCCCTCGGTGGAAGCCATTGCCGAGTTCCGCGTATTCACCAGCGTGCCTCCCGCTGAAGTAGGCAAGACGCCCGGTGCCATCATCAACCTCATCACCAAAGCCGGAACCAACACACTCCACGGTTCAGCGTATGAATTCGTTCGCAACGACATCTTCGACGCCCGCAATTTCTTCGCCACGCGCACTGTTCTCCCGCGTAAACCGGAGTACCGCCAGAACCAGTTCGGCGGCAGCCTCGGTGGCCCCATCTTCAAAGGCAAGGCATTCTTCTTCACGGATTACGAAGGCCTGCGCATCATCGACGCTCTAAACTCGCTGACCAACAACACTGTTCCCACAACGTATGAAGTCGCGCACCCTGGAGATTTCTCTGACCGCGGTGGACCGGTGCTTACCGCTGCGCAAATCAATCCCATCGGTGCAAAGTACTTCAACCTTTATCCCACGCCCAACAACGGAGCGAATACCTACACGTCCGTGTTCCCGCGCACGCAGTACAGCACCACCGCAGACGCCCGCGTGGACTACCACTTCAACGAGAACAATTCGCTCTTTGCCCGCTGGACCTACAACAATGTCGCGACCAACACGCCGAGCGCTCTGCCAAACGTCGGCGGCGTCGACCCCGGCGGCTCCGTATCGTTCCCGGGCCCCGCTTCCCAGCAGGCGCAGCAGTACCTGCTCGACTACACCCACGTCTTCAGCCCGAAGCTGCTACTAGAAGCAAAGGCCGGCTACACCTACGTCAGTAATGTTTCGCTTCCACTGAACTACGGCAAGAACTATGGCCTGGCCTTCGGCATTCAGAATTCGAACTTCGACATCTTCACTTCAGCGCTGCCGAACGTTTCCGTAACCGGCTACGCTCCCCTCGGCGACTCCAGCTCGCTTCCGCTCTTCGACCGCGACAACATCTTTCAGTACAGCGGCACGCTAACGCAGCTCCACGGCCGCCACTCCATCAAGTACGGCGCCGTCCTTATCCGCCGCCAGATCTTCAACGAGCAGCCGAGTGCGGGCGCTGGCGCGTTCAGCTTCAATACCACGCCCACCACCGCCGTCGCTGCAGTCACGCCACTCGTTAACCTCCTCGAAGGTAACGTCTACAGCGCATCCCGCGTCGTGCAGCTTTTCCCACGTTACCTGCGTAGCTTCGAGCCCAGCGTCTTCGTCCAGGATGACTGGCGCGCCACCGACAAGCTCACCTTGAACCTCGGTCTGCGCTACGACATCATCACGCCCGACAAGGACAAGTACAGCCACATCTCACACTTCGATCCGGTCTCTGGCCGCTTCCACGTAGCAGGGGGCGGAGCTTCCGACACCGCCGACATCACCACCGACTACCACTCCATCGCGCCGCGTGTCGGCATCGCCTACAGCGCCAACCCGCGCACCGTGTTCCGCGCCGGTTTTGGCCTGGTCTTCTTCCGCGACAACACCGGCCCCTCGGTTCCTTTTGCCGATCCGCCATACGTCAGCACCTATTCGCCGAATCCGCTGACCACTACATTCTCCACTCCGCTTCCGCTGCCCACGCAGGCCTCCGTCACCACGCCTTCCGGCGCGCTGCGCGGTATGCAGCTTACCTACGCAAACTCCTACGTCTACCAGATCAACTCCAACATCCAGCGTGACCTAGGCTTCGGCACCACGCTCACCGTCGGCTACTCAGGTGAACTCGGCCACGCGCTCCGCACCAGCCCCAACGTGAACCTCGGCCCCATCGGTACCACGGTCGGCTCTTTCGCTACGTTGCGTCCCTTCTACTCGCGCTACCCCGGCGTCACCGACATCTACAACATCCAATCCAACGGCGCCTCCAGCTACCACTCCATGCAGACCACTCTGGTTAAGCGTGCAGGCAACGGCCTTACGCTACAGGCCAACTACACCTGGGCTCACGCGCTCAACGACGTCCAGGGCTTCTCCGCCGGCGGACTCTTTACCAGTGCCGACCCCAATCGCAACAACATCGTCGAGTACGGCAACAGCGAGCTCGACGTGCGCGATCGCTTCGCCATGATGCTCAACTACCGCTTCGCCATGGCCGATCACCTCCACGGCTTCAAAGGCATCCTCGGCAAAGGCTGGCAGCTCAACGCCATCGATGTCTGGGAAACAGGCCAGCCTTTCAGCGTCGTCAACTCCAGCCCACGCACCAACACCGGCGTCGGCTCTGACCGCCCCAACCAGCTCCGCATCCCACATGTCGGCAGCCGCACCAACACGCGCTGGTTTGACACCACCGCCTTCGCCGCGCAACCGCTCGGCACCCTCGGCAGCACCGCGCGCAACAGCATCTACGGCCCCAGCTATCGCCACTTCGACGTCTCAGCCTTCAAGGACTTCGCCCTCACCGAGCGCGCCGTCCTCCAGCTCCGCGCCGAAGCCTTCAACGTCAGCAACACACCCAACTTCGGCCAGCCCGGCTCCACACTCGGCACCGGTACCTTCGGCGTCATCAACTCGTTGCGCACCAACGCCGCTCCACGACAACTGCAGCTCGCTGGCCGCATCACCTTCTAACAATGCGAATCCTCTGACAGCGCAGAAAATGCCGGTCAGAGGATCGTAGGTTGTCAAAGAACTGTCATCTCGACCGAAGCGCTCACAGAGCGCGTAGTGGAGAGACCCGCAGCTTTCTTCCCGGCCACCAATCTTTGACCCAGGAGCGATCCATGCAAAAGCACCTCACCCTTGCCGCCTTTTTGGTCGCCTCCCTTACCGCCGCCGCCCAGGTGCGCACCGGCATCGACGTGCTCGAAGACCAGCACTTCGCCCCGCTAAAACAACTCGCAGCCGCTCACGGCGGCCAGCTCCGCATCGGCATCCTCACCAACCCCGTCGGCATCGACTCACAGGAGCGCCGCACCATCGACGTCCTCCGCACCGACGCCGCAGCGCAGGTCCCCGGCCTCAAGGTCGTCCGACTCTTCAGCGCCGAGCACGGCATCAACGCCACCGCCGACAGCACCAACATCAACGACACCTCCGACCCCGCCAGTGGCCTGCCCATCATCGGCCTCTTCGGCGCAAAGCCCGAGCAGCGCCACCCCTCCGCGCAGCAAACCGAAGGCCTCGACGCCGTCGTCATCGACCTCCAGGACGTCGGCGTCCGCTACTGGACCTTCACCGCCCTTATGCAATATTTCCTGCAGGCCTCCGCCGCCGGCAAGTACGAAGTGGTCATCCTCGACCGCCCCAACCCCATCGGCGGCATCGCCGTGCAGGGCCCGCTCTCCTCCGTCGGCCGCGAAAACTACGTCAACCCCTACGCCGAACCCATCCGCCCCGGCCTCACCATGGGCGAGCTCGCCGAGTTCTTCAACGGCGAAATGCACATCGGCGCGCACCTAACCGTCATCAAGATGACCGGCTGGAAGCGCTCCGACTACTGGGACAACACCGGCCTCCTCTGGGTCAACCCCTCACCCAACGTCCGCAGCCTCACGCAGTCCATCGTCTACGCCGCCACCGGCCCGCTCGAAGGTACCAACGTCAACGTAAAAGGCCCCACCGAAGCCCCCTTCGTCCGCATCGGCGCGCCCTGGATCAAAGCCACCGAACTTGCCAAATACCTCAACGCCCGCAACATCCCCGGCGTCAGCTTCATGGCCGTCGCTTACACGCCCTCCGGCGAAGAGCACTACCCCTACCGTGGCCAGCGCGTCGAAGGCGTCGAAATCATAGTCAACGACCGCAACGCACTCGACGCCCCCGAGCTCGGCATCGAAGCCGTCGCCGCCCTTTGGAAGCTCTACCCCGCCAGCTTCCAGGTCGACAAAGCCGACCGCCTGCTCATCAACAAAGACGTCACCGCCGCCATCAAAGCCGGCAAAGACCCCCGCGCCATCGCCGCCGACTGGCAACCCGCCCTGGAAGCCTACAAAGCCCGCCGCGCCAAATACCTCCTCTACTAAATCGCCGCACAGCGAGTTCTAACTCCAGCAAGCCTGTCATTCTGAGCGAAGCATCGGCAACGCCGATGCGCAGTCGAAGAACCCCGACGCCCTCCGCATCTCTACGATCGCTCCCACCTTCCCGGCACCTGATGTTTGCCATCCTTCCGCGAAGCGGGAGGATCTGCCTCTCGCGTCCGCTACACCCCTCACACCTGTCATCCCGACCGAAGCGAAGCGCAGCGGAGAGACCCGCATTTTCCGCATAACGCCGATCCCTCTTCGCCGCACAAAGCGCACCACCAGGTGGCTTTAGCCACCGAGATAGAACGGCCCACAAGCAACAAGCGGCTTCAGCCGCCGAGATGACTTTCCCCCCAGAAGCCACAGACTCTACTCAACCCGCACGCATCCGCATTGCGTATAAGCAACACCAAACACGCACAAACCCCAGCAAAACCCCGCCTTGTACAACTTCATTGCACTTCCACCCGATCGCCGGTACCCTCCTCAAAACTTCCAAACAGCTTCTGAGGTGTACGTGAAATCCCTGGCCGTCGTGTCCCTGTTGTGCCTCTCGCTCGCCCAAACCGCCCCTGCCCAGCAGGCCGCACCCGCACAGCAGGCTCTCGCGCCCACCACATCCGCCGCACCTGCTACTGCCGCGCCCACTACGACCGCCCCCACCACATCCGCCGCACCTGCTACTGCCGCGCCCACTACGACCGCCCCCACGGCCCCAGACGCCAACGGCATGTACAAGCTCCATGACGGCGACGACGTCAACCTCAAATTCAACCAGGACCTCACCTCCAAGACCGCCGCGGAAGGCGACCCCGTCTCGCTCGTCTTGGCCGACGACCTCACGGTTGGCAACGTTGTCGTTGCCAAAGCCGGATGCAAGGCTGTCGGAGAAGTCACCAAGGCCGAAAAGGCCGGCATGATGGGCAAGGCCGGAACTCTCAGCATCCGCCTCAACTACCTCAAAGTCGGCGACACCAAGGTCCACCTCCGCGGAGACAAGGGCAAAGAAGGCAACTCCGCCGTAGGCGCAACCGTAGCCCTCACTGTCCTCTTCGGCCCCATCGGCCTCATCAAGCACGGCCACAACATCGAAATCAAACAAGGCCAGACCCTCAAAGCCTTCGTCGACGACGACGTCCTGCTAGCCCCCGCCTCCTAGCCGACTAGCAGGCACACTTGCCCAGCAGCACGTGGCTTTAGCCACCGAGATATAACCGTCCTCACCGCACCAACAACGCTGTCATCCTGAGCGAAGCGCCGGAGGCGCGCAGCCGAAGGACCCCGACATCCTTGCCCCCCAGCACAACCGTCAGCACCTTTCAGCCACCACCTACCAACGACGTCTTCCTGAGAGAAGCGAAGGACCTCCGTATTTCGCGTCCGAGCCCAACCACTCCCGCGCCACCAACCCACCAACGCCGTCATCCTGAGCGAAGCGCCGGAGGCGCGCAGCCGAAGGACCCCGACACCCTCGCTCCCCAGCACAACCGTCAGCACCTTTCAGCCACCATCTACCAATGCCGTCATCCTGCGCGAAGCGAAGGACCTCCGTATTTCGCGTCCGAGCCCAAACCACTCCCGCGCCACCAAGCCACAACGCCGTCATCCTGAGCGAAGCGCCAAAGGCGCGCAGCCGAAGGACCCCAACACCCTCGCCCCCCAGCACAACCGTCAGCACCTTTCAGCCACCACCTACCAACGACGTCATCCTGCGAGAAGCGAAGGACCTCCGTATTTCGCGTCCGAGCCCAAACCACTCCCGCGCCACCAACCCACCAACACACCGCCCCAACACCCCCCAACCCAAAAGGCCCATGCGCGTCCGCTACCTCTATCTCCTGCTCCTCTTGCTACCCTGCCTCTACGCCACCCGAGCCCACGCACAACTCTCCGCCTACGGCACGCTTTCCGTCAGCGACTACGGCTACTCGTTTAACGGCAACAGCCTCACCATCAACCCGGACCGCGTCGGCGTCCAGTTCGGCGCCTTCTATGACTTCCCCGTATCCCGCCGCATCAACCTCGGCATCGACGGCCGCGGCAACATCACGCCCGGCCCCCGCGCCGGTGCCAAAGGCTTCGCCTCCGCACGCGTCGCCTTCATCCCGCAGCGCAACCCCTTCCGCCCGTACTTCCAGGCAGGCGTAGGAGAGATCCACGCCAGGGTTCCGCAATCGTCGTTCACCGTGGGCGCGCAGTCGGTCAACAAGTTCGCCGTCGATCTCGCCTTAGGTCTCGACTTCCGCCTCGGCCACTCCTTCGACTACCGCATCCTCGAACTCGAATCCGGCGCAGGCTTCAACAACAAACACGGCACCAACGCCGGCTCCGCCTCACTCAGCACAGGCATCGTCTACCACTTCCCGAACTCAAGGCGTCGCACCCCATGAGTGTCGACGACACCAAGGTCCACCCCAGCGGAGCAAAGAACAAGCAAGGCAACTCCGCCGTCGGAGCCACCGTCGCCCTCACCGTCCTTTTCGGCCCATCGGCCTCATCAAGCACGGCCACAACATCGAATCGAACAAGGCCAGGTGCTCAAAGTATTCGTGGATGACGATGTATTGCTTCCGCCCGTGGCGTAGTTCGGGCAACGAACGTCAGTTCTCAGTACGATTACCTCCTGTTTTGGAATAGCCCTGTGCAATTTATCAATCAATCACACGAAAAGATGAGCGTATCCTTGGCGACGAAGGAACGAATGATGCCATCGCAATACCATTTCACTGAGCTTCACCCGATAGCCTTTCAACGACTAATCAACGCTCTCTTAGTCGGGAAATACGGTGAGGGAGTTCGACTGTTGCCTTTGCAGGGTAGTGATGGGGGTCGTGACGCAGAGACGCCAGAGGAGGGAACTCTCTACACACTTGATGTCCCTCAACGCGATCCGTCGGCGCCATCAACTGGCATAAAAGCTGGGCGCTATCTTTTTCAGGTGAAATACCACAAAACCACTGATCGAACAGGCACTGCGACTCGAGCCGCAGTGCTGCAGGATTTCGCTCAAGAGTTGAACGATAATGTCCTGAATCGGTTCGGTGGCGAACGATCAGTTGATTACTTCTTTCTCATCACCAACGTGCCTTCGAGTAAAGACGCGCACAGCAAGGTCGATGAGAAGCGCCGGGAAATTCGAGCAGTGCGGCCAACTCTTCATGCCGACGTTCTGTGGCAGGAACATGTAGTTGCATGGCTAGATCAAGCGCCCAAGGTCTGGACTTCATACCCAGAACTATTCGCGGGCGGAGTCGTTCCCGTTATCGGTCAGATCGCTACCGATCAAAGCGCAGGACTGCCTTTGGCTTTGCGTTTGGCGATTAGAAGTCAGTTCCTGCGAGACTCAACAATCCGATTCCGGCAGATCGAACTTGTGCAAAGACTCTCCAGATTATTTGTAGATCTTGACGCTCGAATGCAAGATTCGCCACATCTCTATTACCAAATGCATGCTGATGTGCAGCGACATCTCATCCTCTCAGAAAGCGGGACGTTCTACGAACAATATGAGCAGGACGGATCTGGCGTCCTTGACACTCTCGGCGGCGAGTATCTTAGAGGATCGTCCAAGCTCATCTTAGAGGGCGGCCCGGGCCAAGGGAAAAGCACAGTTACTCAAATGCTAGCTCAAATATACCGATCACTTCTTGTAGAGCCTGGAGGCGAATATTCCCCTTACACCTCCCGAATAAAAAGAGCGAGGCTCCCATTCAGAATAGAGCTCAGACTTTTCGCAGAGTGGTTAGGTGATACCGACCGAAGTTTGGAACAGTATTTAGCAGAGTTGCTTACCTCAGCGGCGGGGGGAAACACTATCTCCGTCTCCGACTTACATGAAGCCGCGACAAAAGAGGATGTCTTACTCATATTCGACGGCCTCGATGAGGTGGGAAGCGACTCGCTACGAGACTTAGTTGTCGGAAAGATCGTGGAATGCGTTGGACGATTTGAGGGTGCCGCAGAATCAGACCTCCGTGTCATAGTTACATCGCGACCACCAGCGGTTGCTGGCAGACTGGATGCCTTGAGTGGTTTTAGGAGGGTTCAACTGCAACCACTTAGCGAATATAGGGCCGACATGTATGTAAATCGTTGGACGGATGTGCAGTGCGAGGATGAGTCGGAGAGAGAGCGTGTCAGTGCGTCCTTTCAGAAGCGTAGGGCTGAGGCTCACGTGGCTGCGTTAATCAAGAACCCCATGCAGCTATCAGTTCTCTTGCATTTCATAAGATTGCGAGGCGAAGCTTTCCCGGACCGGCGTGCGGAGCTTTACCGGGAGTACTTTAAAACCGTCATTGATCGGGACGTCGAGAAGAGTCCTGAGTTGCTTAGACATCGCAAGGATATAGAAGCCCTGCACGAAATTATCGGATTCACCATTCACAGCCGCGCGGAAGGAGAAAAATCAGCTGCACGTTTGACCCGGAGCGACCTTATCTCTCTTGTCAGAAAGTGGTTTGTCTCTGAAGAGAAGAAACCGGAGCAGGCAGAAACCCTCTTCAAGATTGGAGAAGAACGCTTAGGACTCATAGTTGCATTGAGTGGAGAGGGAGCCGCTACTCAGTACGGCTTCGAAATACAACCTGTCCGCGAATTCTTTGCAGCTGCCTATATTGACGATAAGTGCGAGGGGAACGCCAACGATCTTTTTGAGCAAATGGTCAGACGTCCCTTCTGGAAGGAGGTTGCCCGATTTCTGGGGGGGTTGAGGCGGGCCAACGAACGAGCTGATCTCCTTGCGAGAGCCAAGCAGCTTGACGCAGAGCCGGAATTTGGATGGCGATCCGACGGCTTGGCTATCGTATATCAGCTGGTGCAGGAGGGTGTTATGACATCGCCCGGACACGTCCATAGAGAATCCTTATCTTTTCTCATCGACGTTCTTCAGCCCAGTGAAGAGAAGGTTCGTGTCATTCCAAAAGGTCTGCTTCACGATCTCCCACGATTGATTTCCGATTCCGACAGCACTCAGCCCAAAGAGAAGCTACAAAAGCTCATGATTGCTTCCCGGGGATGGAGCGATGTACACGATTGCAAAAAGGTTTGGTCAGTTGCAAACAGAACCTTTTCGGCCTCCGTGCTAGCCGACGAAGTACTAGCGTTTTCTGGCGATGGAACATTGCGGGCACTTGTACGTCTGTTATGGCCCGCCGAAGCAGAAAAGGACTTTACACTAACGCTTCAACAGCGGAACGGAATGAGTTCTATACCGCGTTCCGTCCTAGACCCAGCTCTTTTCAGCGCCGCCATGCAGAACTCTGGGGTGAGAAGGTCTGATCTATGTGTTCAGCACCAACAAGGTCTGATTGAGCAGTTTGCTTTTCGCGGAATACTCGACTACGCGGCAATAAAACTGGATGATACAAACCTAGGTGTTTGGCAGCTTTGCTTGTGGTTAGAAAGAGCCGCGGGAGCTTACAAAACTTCGTCCGCGATACCTGACTCTGCCGAGCGGAATTTGCGCCTTGATGATGTTGAAGTTAGCTTGGCTAACGCTCTTAGAAGGATTATTGATTTGTTGCGAACCATCGCAACCAGCTCGGGGAATCACAGAAGACAGTCGATCAAAGATCTGTCCGCGTTGCTCGACACATACTCGCGGCAAGACGGAATGATTGGCCTTCTGGCGACCCGTTGTGCGCTTACACTGCTGGCTTATATCGATGGTGGACAAAGAGTACACTTCAACGGCCACTGGGGCTGGGCGAGGGTGCACTCAGGCGGAATCAGGAGAAGTCCTCTTTGGCAAACAATGCAAAGAAATACGATGAAGTTCTTCCGATCAGCCTTTCCATCGGACTTCGATAAAGCAGGCCGCAACATCTCTTCCCAACTAGCAAGCAGGGGCTTTTTAGTTGGTTTACAGAGCCACCTATACCTGAATGGTATGTTCGTTTCGTTTTTGGAATTGCTGGAGAATAGCGATGCTGGGAAGAGCATACCGGAATGGCTTGAACGGGTTCCTGTACAACAATACTGGCTAGCAAACTACCTGACGCAGGAAAACACGGTGAGCACCTTGAAGATCTTCGGAAAAAGCCCACGCTCATGGACGTCGCCAGTCTTAGAACTTACACCGAATCAAATAGGACACATTGCGAGCGCGGTCCGGAACGAAGATGACACAAACGTTCACACGGGAGCGATCTTTGCTCTTCAAGGATCAAAGTTTGCCGCGAGATTCAGAAAGGGAACGCTTTCTAAAATGTTAGTGGGTGCGTCAAAACAGCTGAATGGCGGAAACTACATCTTTCAAAGAGGAATGTACTTAGGTTCTCCAACGCCGGAAGTCGTCTCAGAGACGGCCAGTCAAATAATCGATGGCACACTGAAAGTTCCATCGATCTTTTCGGATGCGGCGGCTACCTATCTAAGCGAAAGCCGCGCTGTCTCATTAGTGCCCTTACGAGCCTTGGGTCTCCTACCAAAATCCGCACTTTTATAACACTGAGAAGAATCGCCCCGTTCTCGCTACCCCGGGATCAACCGACGCCGTCAGCGTAATCGGCCGCTCGCGTCCAAAGCGCGACACCACCGCGATTACATCTTCACTCGGCAACCCGAGCCGCTTCAGCAGCGGTGAGATGCCACCCGGTCGCGTGCACAACTCGCAGCTCCGGGTCGGCAGTGTTCACAACCTCCACCAACCCGCGCACGCCAGCGGCTTAAGCCGCCGGGATAGCTCGCCGGGCCGCACGTCAGCGGCTTTAGCCGCCGAGGTGACAGTCCGTCTTCCCCAAGCCGACGCCCCATGTATTGCTTCTAGGTACAGGTCCCAGGATGCTCCGCGACTACGGCAACGGAAAGGCTAGATCGCCGATCCCCCCGATGCCCGGAACGCTCAGCTTGTTCAAGCGAGAGTCCGCAGTAACGAACGCATCGGCATTTGCACTCGCCGCAAGAGCCAGATGGATCGCATCCGGCTGCTTTACTTTGTGAGCGGCTCTTAACTCCGCAAAGCGCATGGCAGCATCGGCGCTGAATGGGATAACTTCGTTTGCGGGAGATTCGAGCATCATCCGCCGGTAGGCGGCGATGGTGAACTGGTCCTGTCGACGAATATGCGGAACAAGTAGTTCTCCGAGCAGGAAGTGGCTGGTCAGAGTGATGTGGTTTCCGGTCCTGATCCGCTTGAGAAGCTGCAAGGCATCTATGCCAAAGCGAGGATGATTCTCCAACGCGTAAACCCAAACCATAGTGTCGAGGTACACGCGCATCAGCGCCGTTCATCCTCGTTCCAAGCAGCATGTTCGGCACGCATAAAAGCTTCGGAACCGCCAACTTCCGCATACGCTTCCCTCGCGCTGCCGAACAAACTTTCTACTAGGTCCCACCACTCGTCGTACGTCAGCCGAGAGTCTCCGCTGCTTTCGACGAAGCCTTGAACCGGATGCGGATTTGGTTGCGTAGCCATGAAGTTCCGCAAGCAGTATACGTCCGCCTTACGCCGCCTGAAACCCCTCGCGCTCGATCACCTCGGGATCAATCGACGCCGTCAGGGTAATCGGCTGCTCACGTCCAAAGCGCGACATCACCGCAATCACATCT
Organism: Granulicella sp.; assembly: GCA_965200515.1. Lineage (GTDB taxonomy): Bacteria > Acidobacteriota > Terriglobia > Terriglobales > Acidobacteriaceae > Granulicella. Next base: position 204,646 of record CBDAUT010000014.1, read on the forward strand.
TCGCTTGGCAGCCCGAGGCGCTTCAGCAGCGGTGAGATGCCGCCCGGTCGCGTGCACACCCGCCGCTCCGGCTCGGTAGGCAGGCCCAGCACCATTTCCTTCACGCACACTTCCGCCGAGAGGCCCCCAGCCAGGCTGCCTTTTGGGGTGATCCGGACGGAGTAGCGTTGCAGGTTACCAGTCATGTTTACCGAAACCCAAACACCGGCCCGCAGTTGCGTTCCGACACCGGAACGCTTGACACACCCTCTACAATAGAAAGTAAGAACAGAGCCCGGCCACACGCCGGGCTTTGCTGCGTTCTGCGCAAACTTTGCGGGTACTTAGTCCGGACCTATCCCGAATAGATGCAAGACTTTGCACCGAAAGTACGGGGGGAGGGGTACCCACCGGCCGGGAGCCGTCGAAGCGAAGGAAAGACGGTAAAATAGACACTGACAATGCCAGACGACCAGAACTCTCTCCCGCTCGGTTCAGACGACAATATCCAGCCTTCGGCGCAGGACGCCAACTCCAACAACCCGCCCCCGGGCGGCTCCGGCGGCGACGGCCCCAACGCACCCACCGGCCCCGGCGCACTGCTCATGCTCCCCATCAATATCGATGAGGAGATGCGCCGGTCGTATCTCGACTACTCGATGTCGGTCATCATCGGCCGTGCCCTACCCGATGCCCGCGACGGCCTCAAGCCAGTCCACCGCCGCGTCCTCTACGGCATGCAGGAAATGGGCCTGCAGTACAACAAGAAGTACACCAAGTCCGCCAAGGTAGTCGGCCACGTGATGGGCTCCTACCACCCGCACGGCGACTCTGCGATTTACGACACCATGGTTCGCCTGGCGCAGCCCTTCGCCCTCCGCTACCCCATGATCGACGGCCAGGGCAACTTCGGCTCCGTAGATGGCGACCCACCCGCCGCAATGCGCTACACCGAGTCCCGCATGACTCGCCTCGCTGCAGAAATGCTCGCCGACATCGACTCCGACACGGTCGACTTCGTTCCCAACTACGACGAGTCCACCAGCGAGCCCAGCGTGCTGCCCGCGCGGGTCCCGAATCTCATTGTGAACGGAAGCACTGGCATCGCCGTCGGCATGGCGACCAACATCCCGCCGCACAATCTCACTGAGGTGCTCAACGCTGCGATCGCGCTGCTCACGAAAGAGAAGTCCGAAACGCGCTCCGACCTCGAGATTGCGCTCGAGCACGTCAAAGGCCCGGACTTCCCCACCGGCGGCTATCTCTACGGTCGCGGCAACCTCACCCAAACCTACAAGACCGGCCGTGGCCGCTTCATGATGCGCGCCAAGTGCGGCCTCGAGCAGATCACCGGCGGACGCCAGGCAATCATCGTCAGCGAAATTCCGTATCAGGTAAACAAGTCCAACCTGATCAAGCGCATGGCCGAGCTCGTCAACGAGAAGATCATCGACGACATCTCAGACGTCCGCGACGAATCCGACCGCGACGGTATGCGCATCGTCATCGAGCTGAAACGCGGCGCGCAGCATGAGATTGTGCTCAACCAGCTCTACAAGCACACCTCCATGCAGGAGTCGTTCTCGATGATCTTCCTGGCCGTGCACAATGGTCAGCCCAAGGAGCTCTCGCTCCCGGACGCGATCCACGCGTTCCTCGATCACCGTATTGACGTCGTCCGCCGCCGCACCGCTTTCCTGCTCAATAAGGCTCGCGAGCGCGAGCACATCCTGCTCGGCTACCAGATCGCGCTCGACCACCTCGACACCGTCATCCGCGTCATTCGCCAGTCCAGCTCACGCTCCGACGCGCGCGAAAATCTGTTCCAGTTCTTCTCCGGCCGGCGCATCAACCTGCGAGGCACCGAGATCGCCGGCGTTACGCTCGACCCCACAAAGTACGGCATCGACCTTGCCGGCGGCAGCGTGTCCGCGCAGCTTTCCGCGAACGGCACGGGCCTCGCCGCTGGCAACCTCGGCACGCTGATTCTCAGCTATCGCCAGATTGATGCCATCCTCGAACTGCAGCTCTACCGCCTCACGCAGCTCAGCATGGACGAGCTCTTCAACGAGCTCAAAATCGTTCGCGACAACATCGCTGAATACGAATCCATCCTCGCCAGCGAGCGCAAGCTCCGCGGCGTTATCCGCAAAGAGCTCGAAGACATCCGCGACCGCTACGGCGATCCGCGCCGCACAATCATCATCGACGAGACCGCCGAGCTTACCCTCGAGGATCTCATCCAGGATGAGCAGGTTGCCGTCACCGTGTCCAACACGGGCTACCTCAAACGCACGCCCATATCGACGTATCGCCAGCAGAAGCGCGGCGGTACCGGGCGCACCGGTATGAAGACCCGCGAGGAAGACTTCGTCGCCCAACTCATCATCGACAGCACGCACGCCTTCCTGCTCTGCTTCACCAACTCCGGCCGCGTGTACTGGCTCAAGGTCTATGAGATTCCTGACATCGCTGCTGCTGGCAAGGGTAAGGCGATGGCGTCGCTGGTCGACCTGCAGCCGGGCGAGAAGGTGGTCACCATTCTGCCGGTGAAAGACCTCAATGAAGAGGGTAAGTATGTTCTATTCGCCACGCGCAATGGCACCGTGAAGAAGACCGCGCTGAAGGACTTCTCCAATGTGATGGCGCGCGGCATCATCGCCATCGGTATTGAGAAGGACGACGAGCTGATCATCGCCCGCATCACTGATGGCGAGCAGGTCATCTTCCTTGCTACGCACGATGGCATGGCCATTCGGTTCAATGAGCAGGATCTGCGGTCGATGGGACGGCCCGCGTACGGTAACCGCGGTATCTCGCTGAAGAAGGGTGACTACGTCATTGGGGCGGCGGTGACGCCGTCGCCGGAGGCTCGCAACCGTCAGCGGCTGGAACGCGCTGCGGCCGCCGGGCTCACGTCGCAGGTGGAGAAGGTCCTTGACGAGGCCAACGACTCTGCTGCGGCGCAACCGCTGACGCTTGCGGAAGGGGACGATACGCCGGCGGCACCGGTGGTCAGCGAGGAGACCGCCGCCAAGCTGGCCAAGCTGGACGAGAAGCTTGGGCTGACGCCGTGCCTCATCCTCTCGGTCAGTGAGAACGGTTACGGCAAGCGAACGGATGTGGATCGTTACCGGCTGCAATCGCGTGGCGGTAAGGGCGTCATCAACATGAAGACGGGCGCGAAGACGGGTAAGGTGTCCAGCATCCAGCTTGTGGACGACACGACCGAGATGATGGTCATTTCGCAGCAGGGCAAGATCATTCGCATCGACACGAAGACGGTGCGGGCGGCGGGACGGTCCGCCGGTGGGGTCAAGCTGCTGGATCTGGATGGTGACGACAAGGTGGCCGCCGCCATGACCATTCCGCCGGAGGATCCTAAGGTGGGTAATGGTGAGGGTGGATTGCCGATCCAGTAGGGCTTCGGATGTACGGGAAGGCGCGGACTTCGGTTCGCGCCTCTTTGTGTCTGGGGTTACTCCCTCCCCTCCCCCTCCTGTAAGTGGCAAAGTGTTCAGCCGATGAGAGTTAGCTGGAGGAGAGGGTGTAAAGTCTTGTGCCTGCAGGAGTTAGAGGCAAAGTCTTGCTTCTAAACGGGTTAGCCCCGGAAAGGTTCAGGGTCGGTTGTGAACGCTGCGGACCGCCTGGATTAAGTGTACGTGGGTGAGCTGTAATTTCGTGCAAACTGTATCTTCTTCGTTTGCAATGGTTTGCCTAGGTTGAGAGCTTGACACGCTTTGCGTAGGTCCGCCCCAGCGGTGAGTGTTCCGTCGAACCGCTAGTCGTCCCACTGCACATCCTCTTACGTTCGGTGAACCTTCTGTAATCCTTCCAGCAATCTCTTGGCACTCTGCGCATTCCGGCTTACTTTAGCGGCATACAGATGACTCAGTGCAGGTGCCGGGTGCCGGTGCCAGGAGAAGTGCCAAATGCTTTCCACGTTGATCGCCCTCCATGTTCTAGGAGGGATTGTCTACTCCTACGTCAAAGCCTCCATCAAACCAACCCGAATCAGTCCCGATGAACTCAATCTCACCTCCGTCCGCGATGCGGTGATGGAGAAGCTCGGCTGGACAGCCGAACGTGCCGAAGCAGCGCAAACCGAATACAAACGATTTCTCACGTTACTACAAAAGAAGCAGGGCATCCTGCTCGTCCGTGGAGCACCGTCGACGGCCATGACGATCTCGACCAGTTCTGGCATCAGCACATACTGGACACAGCAAAGTACGCCGTCGACTGCGACCGGGTCTTCGGTTACTTCATCCACCCATAACCCGCACGTTGTGCGCGGCTCCGCGCAGGAAAGCAGTGCGGTGCTGAAGACACAGCGACTCTACGCGCGCACCTTCGACTCCGGGACGTACGGCAGCTCCGTTGAGCCGGTCTTCCTTACGGGCTGTAGCTCCTGCTGCGGCTCTTCTGACGGGGATAGCTGCGGTGACAGCGGTGGCGGTCATGGCAACGGAGGCCACGGCTGCGGATCACACGGATGTGGGCACGGCTGTGGCCATGGGTGCGGAAGTAGTTGCGGTGGGCACTAGCCAACACTTCGTCGCGGGGCCAGACCGCAGGTCAGGATCGCGTTTACGAGGACTGTGCGACTCGGTGACATTCTGCGAACCCACATCTCAGAAGCGAGGTGTGGGGAACCCGGCGCTGCCAAGCTGAGTCCAATCCGGCCAAGCACCCTGGCGGTTCAAGCGACGTCGTCTTGCGTCGCCATCACTTCCTCACTTGTACTTGTCAGCCCCACCATACTTGGCGCTGTGTTCAGGCGTTTTAAGACCAAAGGTATCAATGCTCTATATGCGGCAATGACATCGCCTCGACGCCCAAGGTCATCTGACGAGAAAAACAGCATATGTATCCTCCTTACCACTGCACGATCTTGCCGCCAGTGTCCGGTAAGAACTGAGCTTATGACTAAGCGCTCCATGGTTCCGGCATAGATCGCGCGATTGTAAGCCCGTACTGCATTCAAGCAAACAGCGCATGCAAGCTGAAAGCCATCCCAAGTCACGACAAGCTCTTGCTTTCCCCCTGTTCTAATTCCTAGCTCTCGAAGGTTTTGTGATCCGAATTCCCCTCTCGAATGAACTGCCGCATGACGAAGGTGGTACAACTTTTCATATTCCTTAATTGCTGCACCGGCAGAACCACCTTGTGCAGAGTTCAACCCAGTGATCTTTGCCGTCTGCTTGCCTATCTCTCCTGGAGTCGCCAAACTGACCCCCTCTAAGAAAGCAAATCCTAGATCTTCCGCGACGTAGTAGTCGATTGCACCGAAGGCAATATTCACTGTGGCGGCGGACTGTCTGCTCTTGGGGCATCGATCTATTAATCCAGCGATCACAGAACGAAAGTACTGCTCCGCTGCTGAAATAACACCAAGGAGCAGAGCTTTGCCCAAAATTTGGCTTGCGTCCAGCGACGCTCGATCGCCGAGTAATACGATTGCTGCAAGATAGCTCTGAAATACGTCAATGGGACTTGAAATGGCTTGCGAAGGCGATCCGCAAAATTGAGCGGGATCCAGTACGACGCTCTGTTCACTACTACAGACGGTCGAGGCCAGTTTCTCGCGCAGAACGTCGTTAGACACTTACGTACTCCAAGGCTGCATTCCTAATTCGCGCGGCCCAAACGGCACCGACATATGGAACGTTTCTTATCTCGGATTCCGAATCCAGAAGTATGTCCTGAACTGTTCGCATATTCGTGTGCTCTAGAATTCCTAAAAGCTTATTCGAAGTTAGACCGAGCTTTTCTAGAGGGGCGTGTACCAGTTCTTCGTATACCGAAACATTCGTTAGCTCAGCTCCGCACTTCACACAAAAACGGGCATCTTGCGATGCGCGAGGGGTGGCGCAGCGCTGGCAAGGTTCCAAGTCCAAGGTACATTTTTGTTGATAGTCAGAACCTAAGAGCGAAGTTATGCGTGTGCGTACAAATGCATGTGCATTGGAGCTAGATAGTGATCTGATTACATCATCTAATGGGTAGCTCTTCCCTAGTGAGAGATCATTGTTCTCAATAATCAGCGCATTATGAACTGCATATTTATTGAAGACGCCCTTAACGCCTCTCGAAACTGATCCGCGCGATCTTATCAATCCGGCATACTCTGCCATTGCTAAAATGCGTTCTAATTCCGAAGTAGTCTCATCTGCTATTCCGACAACAGTGGCCTTATCCCTTCCAGGTTGCTTATTTTCGTTGTATTTGGATAGAACCTGATCTATTGAACGCTGTAACTCTAATCCAACGCCGACAAATTTTCTTAGTCGTGGGAGCTTATCCTTTAGCGACCGAAATACGTTGATCACCGACTCCGCATGAATGGCAACGGCTTGTTGAGCTCTCGCACGTGTAGGTTTCGTATCTTCGTCTTCTTCAACTCCAAGCACGTAAGAGAGCATGTTGAGAAAGCCGCGCGGAATACCAAACGATGCGAGCGCTAGGTAGTCAATCAATTCGTATCGTTTTTCAAATTTTTCATAGAGGGCGGGAGGTAAGCGGGCTATTGCCATTTCCCTCATGGCCCTGAGATAACCATCTTCATCAGGCGTGTACCACGCTTCCATTACTTCGGCTTCATGTCCCACATGGAAGTTAGGCGTGTAACTGGTGATGCCTGGGTATACAGCTGCCTTCGCCGAAACATATCTGGAGCGAAGCGCACGAAATACCTCGAAGAACTCCTTTTGCTGTTCCGGCGAGAAAGCGTGAGCAGCGTCATCTAGCAGCAGAACTGCACGCCTACGCCCTGCCTGTGAACTCCAGAGTTCCAGTAAAGAAAGAAGCTGACTGGGTGCTAGTAGAACAGGCGGTGTAGAAATCGCTGCGCCCGTTTCAAGTTCATGAAGGTATTGTCTCCCTACCTTTTCGTACACCGCCAAAGCTTCGGGTAAGCCGACATTTAGGACAGAGAAGCTCTTTGCAGTACCGACGACTATGCGGTACAGGATCCATTGTCTGAAGAGCTGAAGAGCATTCGCTTGTTTGTGAAAAAGCGGTTCAAGTGCGAGTGATTGCGAAAAATTAACATAGACGGGAAGAACATGATCTTCTTCTGCAAGCGCGTAATACGCTTTTTTAAAGAGTGTGGACTTTCCGGAGCCGCGTGGACCGCTCAACAACTTGGCGCCCGAGCCCTTCAACTTCACCAGCAGCGCCTTGTCGCTGTCTGTCTCTAAGGTCCACTTCAGCAGGTCTTCTCGCGTTAGGTTCTCGCCGCGTTCTTCAAAGACGCGGGTCAGAGCGTCATCGTTATCGGCGTTAGTAGTCATAGGTTCCTCGAAGTATAAGCCGGGTACGCAATGTCTCGCTTCTTCAATGCGGGTTGCCGGCTCCCATTCATGACCTTGTGGATGCTTGCGCCGTGGGTGGTTCTCGTTACTGTAAGACAAGCGGAATCTGCGGAACAAATAGGGAAGCGCCTGTTTTGCGACCGAACATAAATAGTTGGGGCGAAGAAACGCATCCGCGTAATGCCTTTCATTCGTCCATGGTCAGCCGTCTCCTCTTTTGGAGTTGGGTTCTCACCTTGCTTTCGCGAACCTCGTCTCCACCATCCATCCCTGAACGAGATCCGCCTTCGCGAGGATGCGATGGTTCGGACCGACGTGGATGGTCGCGGTTTGGTTCGCGACTCGTTCTATGATTCCGGGCCGCTTGAAGGCTTCGGCAACACTCAAGCCGATTACGAGCAACCGCACTAACTTATCGTTGGATGGCGTGAGCCGCAGGCCGTTCTCAATGCGGGAATACTGCTCGCTGGTTAGGCCGAGCAGATGGGCGAAGTCTTTTGAGGACTTGCCTACTCGCTTGCGCAGAAAACGCAGTTCCTCACCCGTGAGGGCCGCTTCTTTGCAGAGAAGCGTTACCGCGATCCATGTGAGCAGGTCTGGCAGACGCGGGATTGCAGCCCGCTGTTCCTCGGTCTCGCGATCCCATTCGTATTCCACGCCAACCAGATAGACGTTCGGGAGTCCCGATCCCACGAAATGGTACGGTTTCCGCATCGTGGACGTTTTCGTCTCGATCTTCCGCGCCTTCTCTTTGTTCGCCTTGCTCATACCTTGCCTCAGTACTTCGTAATCACCAGAATCTGGACCCGGTCGTCCTTTACCGCGATTATCAGCGTTAGTTCGTCCTCGTCGAGGTCTTTGCCGTGGAGCTTGTACGTCCAGTTGCGGTGTTCTTCGCTCCACTTCGGCTTGCCTGCTAGGTTCCAGTCGCTGCGCAGCATGTGCTGGATGTCGTCCATGCTCACGTTGCGATAGCTGCGGTCTTTTCTTGAGTGCCATGACTCGATCACGGTGCCATGAAGAACGATCTGCTGAACGCGCGAGCGTAACTGATCCTCGCTGAGCGCCGGCGGCTTTTCCGCTGCACTTGCGTTTATATCAAGTTTAGACGCAGACCCGGGAGATTGGGCAACACCCTTTTTCGGGAATGGCAGAACTCTTCCGGGCTTCTGACCCAAGACGTACACCCTCAGCGATTACGAAGTCCGCCAAGTCTATCAGCGTGCAGCGTACCTCAGTGGCTGAAGCCCGGCCCTTTCAAAGGCCGTTTGGTTGGGTGGCGGTAGCGACCCATGGTGGATCGTCATCTCGGCGGCTAAAGCCGCTGAGGTTTGGGATGTGGACCTATCTCGGTGGCTAAAGCCACCTGGGGCGAAAGTTGCTTTTCGAAGATTGGTTTGCCGGGTGCCTCATGTCTCGCTTCTGAGACATGCGTCAAGAATGTCAGTTTCGGACTAACTTCGTCGGCCGAATCACGATGCCTCCAGAAGCTTTGCTTCCATACGCGTTGGGCGGGATGGCGGCGCTACCTGCTGCGTGAAGCAGCGTGGTCCAAAGCTCCTCGATGCGTGTGGCTTTCAGAGGGCGCGGCCCTCGGAAGAGGCGGTCCTGGTAGAGAAACGTCCAGCCATCCTGCTCTGCGGTTACGAAGTCTCCGAAGTGCGGGATGCTCAGGTGCAGTCGCTGAATGCCCACGCCTGAGGACTGCGGGCGGAGGCGGAACGTGCCGCTTCGGATGTCTAACGCCACGACCGGCACACCGCTGATTTCGCCCCGCAGGTAGTTGGAGAGCTCTGCCTTTCGGAATACGCCGGGAATGCGTGGATCCGGTGCGATGCTTCTCGCACCAGTCTGCGGTTCGGTATGTAGCTTGTACTCGCAGCGAGTGCTTTCCAGCCCGCTCTGCGCCGACGCTCCCAGAAGAAGAGTAAGGCGGGGCAGGCCATCAACATCAGCGCGAACAGTACGTGCGTAATGAAGTCCGACATGAGGGCACCATGATATTTCAGAGTGGTGGTGCAGCGCGCTTCATGTCTCGCAGACGCGTTCGCCTGATCGCCCGTCTTACGTGGCTTTTGAACAGGCGCAACCGTCCTGCGTTCTTGGAACGTAATGCAGGTCTCTGCACCCCAGCCACCGAGCTGGCCGGGGCCCCGCTTCTCCACTGCGTCGCTGCGGGACTCCGGTCGAGATGACGGGGTGGGAGTGGCGCTAGGGTTGGGTCACAGTGGTAAGTAGTTTGCTGTGCTCCCGTTCGGGGTGACGGCGTGGATGGGTTGGTGGCGCGGGAGTGGTTTGGGCTCGGACGCGAAATGCAGGGGTCCTTCGACTTCGCGCCAATCCACCCCATTGGAGCGAGCTCGATTGGGACTCCGGTTGGCGCTTCGCTCAGGATGACGGCTTTGTTAGGTTGGTGCGCTCCGCTCAGGATGATGGATTGGAGTTTGGGAGCGGATGCTCATGGCAGCGGACGCGAAAAGCAGATTCCCTGCGGGAATGACAAGCAAAAGGAAGGAGCCGCAAGCGGATGCGGCATCCTGCACTGCGGGTCTCTCCACTGCGCGCCCGTTCGACTCACTGCGTTCGCTCAGGGCGCTTCGGTCGAGATGACGGTGGTTGTGGAGCTTGCTGCGTTTTGGTCGGGATGATGGGTTTGGAATCGAGGGATGATGGGTTGGCGGGTGCGAGCGGATGCTCATGGGCTCGGATGCGAAAAGCAGATTCCCTGCGGGAATGACAACCAAAAGGGAAGGAGCCGCAAGGGGATGCGGCATCCTGCGAACTGCGGGTCTCTCCACTGCGCGCCCGTTCGACTCACTGCGTTCGCTCAGGGCGCTTCGGTCGAGATGACGGTGTTGTGGAGCGTGCTGCGTTTTTGGTCGGGATGATGCCGTTTGCGATGGAGGGAATGGCCGTGCCTTCGGACGCGAAAGCAGATTCCCTGCGGGAATGACAAGCAAAAGAGCAGGCTGGTAGTGGACAGAGGGTAGGTGGCCCAAGCTGCGGCATCCTTGGCTGCGGCTTACGCCTTGTCCAGCATTTCCGTTCGGTAATCCCGCGCGAGCTTTTTTGCTTTCTCGGCGAAGGCTTTCTGTTCGTCTTCGGTGGGGGGTGGTGGGGGTGTGGTTCGGGTGTCTACGCGGACGCCTAGTTCGAGAAACATGTTTTCCTGTCCGGCGGGGGAGCAGAGGCAGAGGAGGCGGGCTGGTTTCTGCGAGTTGTTGCGGAACTGGTGTGGGGCGTTGGCGGGGATGTTAACCGTTGCGCCGGTTTTGGCGGGGTGGGCCAGGCCGCGGAAGGTGAGGGTGACTTCGCCTTCGAGGACGACGAAGGTTTCTTCGAAGTCGTGGCGGTGGGGCGGAGGGCCGCCGCCGGGCGGGACATGCATGTCGATGAGGCAGAACTGTCCGGCGGTGTCTTTGCCGGTGAGGAGGAGGGTGTAGGTGTCGCCCACGATGCCGAGGTGCACGGCTTCTTTGGTGTCGGCGTAGGCGAGGGACAGTTTGCGCTCGGGGTCGTCGGGCGGTGGGGTTTCTGAGGGTTTGCCGAAGATGCCGGACTCTGTGGTGCCGAGGCTCATGGGTGTCTCCTTTTGTGACATAGGATGCGGCGCTGCGGGGAACGTTGATGTCATGAAAGGTAGTGAGTGCGTCCGCACACGGTGGGCTGTTTGGTGGGACATCCCCAGCTGGATGGAATGGTTCTGATGTCGTGGGTGCAAACCCAAGGAGAAGTAACACCATGGCAAAAGAAGCACACAAGAAGGCAGCCGAGCATCACGAGACAGCAGCTAAGGCTCACCACACGGCAGCCGAGCACCACGAAAAGGGCGATCACGCCGCCGCTGAAGAGCACTCGAAGAAGGCCCATGGCCACTCGACGGACGCTCACAAGAGCTCGACCGAAGCACACGAAAAGTCCTCCAAGAAGAAGTAACTTCTCCTTCCGGGAATGCTTGAGGCCTGCCGAGATTACTCGGCGGGCTTCTTTCGTTTGGCGGGTGGGCCGTGCATCCTACGGGAGGTTGGGCCGCTCTTACGTGGAGCAAAGGAAAGAGGAACGCATGTCAAAGCACGAAGTGCATGAGCACGAACAGAAATCGAAGGAGCACCAGGCACACGCGGTGCATGAAGAGCACACGGTTGGGCCGCACGATCCGAAGGAAATCAATCCGAAGATGGCGACGGACATCGCTTACTGGTCGAAGGAATTTGGTGTGACCGGCGACAAGCTTCACGAAGCGATTCGCACCCACGGAACGCATGTGGACAAGGTTCGCGCGGCGCTGCATAAAGGCTAAGGTTTGCCGAGGAATGCGGAGGCTAGTTCAGCTCCGCGAATCCGTCGTTCGCTTCACCTTTGGCAATGCCGATGACGCAGAGCTGGTTGCCCTGATTCAGCTCGGCGATGCCCCGGAGCTGGATCCAGTGGATGTTGCCGTCGCCGCCGAGAATTTCTCCTGACCACTCCAACTGGTCACCTTCTTCTTCGATAGAGGCGGTGGCTTCTGAGAAGGCGTCGCGTTCCTGAGGCTGCACAATCTTTTCTGACAGCATGGTGACGGTGAGCGGGCCCTGCGAACGCGGGCGACCGAAGAGCTTGTACATCCGGTCGTTTTCCCAGGCGAAGCGGCCGGTTTCGAGCGCCCAGGTGAAGGTGCCGAAGTCGCCGGCGTCCAGGGCGAGATTGAGGCGTGTTGTTGCTTTGTTGAGGATTTCGCTAGTGGCCTCGTGGAGTGCGTTGAGCCGGCGCTGCTCAAGCAACGATGAGGCTTGGCGCGCGAGTGCCTGCAGGGCTTTGAGCTGTGCGGTTTCCAGCTTGCGCGGCTGGTAGTCGATGACGCAAACAGTGCCGAGGATGTGACCGTTCGGGTCGATGATGGGCGCGCCCGCGTAAAAACGGATGCCGTCTGCAGAGTTAACGAAAGGATTATCCGCGAAGCGATGGTCTTTGGTTGAGTCGGGGACCATCATAGGCTCCGGGCTGCGTATTGCGTGCGTACAAAAGCTAAACTCGCGCGAGGCTTCCCGGATGTTGAGGTTGTGCGCTGCCTTCACAAACTGACGATCGCGGCCAATAAGCGAAACCATGGAAGCGGGCGCGTCGCATATGAAGGCAGCGAGTTCGCTGAGGTCGTCGAAGGACTGCTCGGCAGCAGTGTCGAGCACCTTGCATTCGTCTAGGGCGGCGAGGCGCGCTTCCTCGTCATAAGGTGCGAGCGGCATTTGTGGCTGGGACGGATATGCGGCTTGGAAGTGCATGGGTGATCTTTCGGTGCTCGCCTGCAGCGTGGAGCTGCGGTGACGCAATCATACGTACCGTGCGGAACGTTACCCATGACACTCGGTGGCGGAAGTGTTCCTCTTTTGCCCCGCTATTGCGGACGATTGCACATCGCTAGATCACGATGAAGAGGCCGGTGGCGCGCGCGAGCAGTGTGCCGTCCGGTGCGTGCAGTTGGGCTCTGTTGAAGAGCTTGCGGCTTTCGCGGCGGATGTGTGTGCCGGTAAGTGTGAGTGAGGTGTCGATGGGCGCGGGGCGCAGGTAATCCACTTCCATGTGGCGCGTCATCGCGCGCACGCCAAGCGGGTGGCTGAGCTTGCTCATGGCTTCGTCCATGAGCGTGGCGATGATGCCGCCATGCAGGAAGCCGGGGTGGCCTTCAAAGGTGGAGCTGAGGTTGACGGAAGAAGTGGCTTCTAAAGCGGATGGCGCGTCACCGATTGCGGGCGTGTGGTGGATTTGGAACCGGAGATGGAGGCCGTGCGGGTTGGTTGGTCCGCAGCCGAAGCAGTGGTTGGGTTGGGTCACGGCTTTGACAGTACACGCAGGCAGCGCTGTTTGGGATAAGGAGCGAGTGCGGACCAGTTGCTGAAATGGTCAGGAGCTTGTTGCAGGTGAAAACCCTCGGGGTTCTTCGACTACGCGGCTGAAGCCGCTTCGCTCAGAATGACAGAGTTGTGGCGACACTCATCCGCGATTCGGTTGAGAGGACAGAGTTCGGCTGCGGGCGCAAACTGCAGGTCTCTCCACTGCGTGGCTGCGCGACTCCGGTCGAGATGACAGGTTTTCGCGGTACGTGCTTTGGTCGAGATGACATGTTTTCGCTGAGTTAGCGCTTGTTCACCGCGTCGTCGAGGTCGTCGACTTTTTCTACGAGTGTGTTCAGCTTGCGTGCGATGGCCTGGATTTCTGTTTCGGCGCGGCGGTTCACGTCGAAGTCGAGCTCGCTGCGGACGCGGTCTTTTTGATCCTGACGATTCTGACTCATCATGATGACGGGTGCCTGAATGGCCGCGAGCATGGAGAGGAACAGATTCAGCAGGATGAATGGGTATGGATCCCAGGCTTTGCCTTTGAGAATGATGTTGGTGAGCGTGTAGGTGACCAGCGTTGCGCCGAAGGTGATGATGAAGGCCCATGAGCCGCCGAACGACGCGACCTTGTCCGCGAGACGTTGTGCGAATGTTTCGCGCTCATCAATGAGGTCGTTTGGATTGCGATTGGCACGAACGCGAACGAGCGCCTGGGTCGCATGAATGTCACGCGCGAGCACCGTGAGCATGTCCAGGCCAGCCATCGGCTTGCGCGTGAGCAGTACGGAGATGTCATTGCGATCCACTTCGATGCATGTCGTTTTGTCACCGGCGACCGCGTTCGTCTGATGCGCCGTGTTTTCCAGCATGGAAGCGAAGCCGAAAAAATCACCGTGACGCGGCTCGGAAAACAGGACTTCCTGGCCATCCTCGTCGATGAGCGTGACGCGCACACAGCCATCGAGCACGACAAAGGCACGCGTGCTTGGTTCGCCCACTTTGTAGATGCGCTGGCGCGCCGCAAACTCGCGGTGCTCGACCTGGGACGCAAGAACAGCGAGTTCTTCGTCATCCAGAAGAGAGAAGAGAGGGACATGGCGGAGTTCAGATGGGTCGCAGGGCATAGGGGAAGTCAGTGATTCGTGGCGAGTGGTCAGTGAGTAGGGTGGCGAGGGTGATTCTAACTGTCTGAGGCGAATGTTGACATTACAGATCCGCAGAATCTCGGACCCCTAAGCCCGGGCAGTGGCTCTCGGCCGAGTCGTTCGTGTTCCTGAGAGAAGCCGCGAACCTAGCTTCGACTGCAACTTGCCACTGCTACGAGACGCCCCTAACGAATAGTTCGCCACTGGTCACCAGTTTCTAATCACTAGCCACTAATCACTTCTTCTATTACTCACAATCTCTTTGCCGCCGGATTGAGCTACGACATAGACGGGGCCGGGTAGGGGCGGCAGTGTTCGGGGTTCGTCGGTGGTGGATTGCCACATGAACAGGCGCTGTGGGCCGTTCCATTTTTCTGCGATGGACTGCGGTGTTTCGAAGATGTGTGGAGCGTCCGGGAAGAAGCTTCCGTACCAAAGGTTGGAGCTGCGGCCTCCGAGGATGTGGATGTCGTCACGTTGCAGATAGAAGGCGAGTGTGGAGCCTGCCTCGTATTCCCCGTGAATGACGACGAGGTCGTCTGCGTGGAGTTGAGGCGCAATGGCTGCTGCCATTTGTGCGGAGCCAAGGACCGGAGCGAAGGTGTGCAGTGCGTCGAAGGCTGCCAGCAGAAAACAGAATGTCGCCGCGGCCAGTGTGAGGTTGGCCGCGTGGCGCTGGTTGCGTCTGCGCAGAAGCAACGCTGCGAGTGGGCCAGCGAAAAGGCTGAAGGCCGAAAGCGCAAGCGGCAGACGGAAGAGACCAAGCGCT
The DNA here is from genome assembly GCA_965200515.1 of Granulicella sp. GTDB lineage: Bacteria > Acidobacteriota > Terriglobia > Terriglobales > Acidobacteriaceae > Granulicella. Next base: position 219,671 of record CBDAUT010000014.1, read on the forward strand.
CGTGCGTTGAGGTCGAGGAAATGCCCCATGCTGAGCGCGTAGTCGGATGGGTTTTGCGTGAGCAGCGTGGAAAGGTCTGTGTTCGGCGCCGGCGCTTGCATGTGCAGCAGCAGCCAGGCGCTCACGACTGCGTAAATGCTTCCGATGACGAGCCACGCGCTGACGCCGATTGTGGCAGCGCGTCGGTCTGTGCGCGCGCACGGCGAGACAGGTTTCTTTCCGCTGGATGCTTCACGGGCGAGCCAACCGCCGATGAGTATGGCGAGTGCGGGGAGTGCAGGAAGAACGTAGTATTCCTGCCGCGTGGAGAGGGAATAGAACAGCAGCACGAAGCTCGCGCTTACGCAGAGCAGGAGTCGGCCTGAGGAACTATGTGCTGGGCTGCCGTGTAGAGAGTGTTGCAGGGTACGGAAGTAGTTGCGCATCGGCACATACAAGGCGCGCAGAACGAAGGCTGACCAAGGAAGAATCCACGCGAAGCAGAGTCCCCAGAAGAGCCATAGCGGTGACGTGTCGTAGTCGTGCGGCACGCGGAGATTCAGGTAGCGCAGCAGGTGCTCGTTCATGAAATAGAACCAGAACCAACCGCGGACGTTGCCATCTGTTGGAAGCGGAACTTGCCAGTGGCCGTTGATGAAATGGAATGCGGCAGGGTGACCCTGAGTTGGGTTCGCCAGGCCAGCGAGGACATGCCAGGGTGCGGCGATTGCGAAGAAGAGGATGATGGCGGTGGGGCTTAGGAGAGTGCGCAAGCTATGCGCTGTTTGCGAAATCTTGCGCGTGAGTAGCAGGTAGATGATGACGATGGCGAGTGGGAAGACCACACCGATCAGGCCTTTGGTGAGGACGTTGAGGGCGCAGGCTGTGGCGAAGAGAAGCGGCCATCGCTGCTGGTGAATCCTGTGAAGAAATGCGGGTCTCTCCGCTGCGTCACTGCGCGACTCCGGTCGAGATGACATTGAGATTGGCGAGCTTTGGGGCGGGGGAAAAGAACTGCAGGTCTCTCCACTGCGCGCTATGCGCTCCGGTCGAGATGACGATTGTTGTGCGGGGTGTTCGGTGCTGCGCCAGAAGGCGTAGAGGGCGAGTGTGAGCCAGAGGCAGACCATTGCGTCCGGAATGAGGATGCGCGTGAAGATGAAGATGCCGAAGCTGGAGAGCACGATGAGCGCGGCGTACAGGCCAGCCCACGTTGAGCGGAAGAGTCGGCGTGCGAATGCTTCGCAGAGCAGTGCGAGAGCGAGCACCGTGAACGCGAGTGGAAGGCGTGCTGCGGCGGCGAGCGCGCGCGGTGTGTTGGCACCGGCGAGTAGGAAAAGCTTCATGCAAGCGGCCATGGACCAGTACAGAAGCGGCGCCTTTTCCAAGTAACGAATGCCGTTCGCGTGCAGTGTGACGTAGTCGTGGCGAAGGAGCATTTCGCGTGCGACTTCGGCGTGTACGGAATCGGCGTCGTCGAGCAGCGGCGGCGTAAACAGGGTGAAGCTTGCGTAGAAAGTAATCCAGAGCAGCAGCACACAGAGGAGTGTCGAGCGTTGCCGGCTTGGAATTGTGCGCATTGTTGTCAGTTTAGACAGTAGATGGTGACGGGAAGACAGCGGGATCCAGAGGCTGAGGGAGCGAGCAGTTGTGGTGATGCGAGCAGCGTCGGGGTCCTTCGACTGCGCGCCGTTGGCGCTTCGCTCAGGATGACAGACTTCTCTACCAACTGGGAGCCTGAACCTGGAGCTAGGAGCTAAAAGCTGGGAGCTAGCGGCTGGAGCCAATTAGAAGCTATAGACAGGAGATACAGCTTGGAGCCAGGCGGAAGAGCTCATTGCCCGTGCTTGCGGAACTCGGCGGGATAAACTTGAGCGCGATGGGACGCATGAAACCGATTGCCGCGGGACGTGCGCCGGAGCTGGTGCAGATTGACGCTGCTGCGAAGGCAGGGCCACCAGCGGAGATGATTTTCGGCGACTGGTACCCGGCGTTTCGGGCCGATGAGTTGAAGCGTGGTGACACGGCAACAACTACGCTGCTCGGCATTCCTATGCTGCTGGGACGCAAAGCGGATGGGGCGCTGTTTGCGATGCGCGATCTGTGTCCGCATCGCGGCATTCCGCTTTCGGCAGGGTGGTTCGACGGCGAGACGGTGATGTGCAAGTACCACGGCTGGCGCTTTGAGCCATGCAGCGGCCGCTGCGAGGAAATTCCTTCGCTGACGTCGCACGATCACCTTGAGCCAACAAAGGTTTATGCGAACTCATTTCCTGTGCGCGAGGCGGATGGTTACGCGTGGGTTTATGTTCCGCCTGCCGGTGCGGGCCGCGTGGCGGATGAAGGGGTGCTGCCGCCTGTGCCACACGTGCCGAAGTTCAGCGAGCGCTATCGCACGGCGCATCTGCAGGCCGAGCTGCCTTGCAATGTCGACCACGGGATTATCGGGCTGATGGATCCGGCGCATGGGCCATTCGTGCATCAGGCATGGTGGTGGCGCAGTGCGGCGAGCATCCACGAAAAGACAAAGAAGTTCGAGCCGATTACGGACGACGAGCATGGTGGATTCGGCGCTGGATTTCGCATGTCGCCGCATGCGCCTTCGAGCAACTCGGCACCATACAAGCTGCTGGGTAAGCCGGTAACGACGATTGATTTTGTGCTGCCGAATCGGCGGTACGAAACGATTGTGGCGGAGAAGAACGGGCGCAAGCTGTGGTTTGCTTCGTTGACGACGGTGACGCCAGTGACAGCATCGACCTGCCGCATCGACGTGCTGGGAGCCTGGAACATTGGCTACTGGGTGCCGGGGCTGGTTTCGGTGGTGCGCTACTTCGGCGCGAAATTTGTTGCGCAGGACCAGCAGACGATGGTGGAGCAGGCGCGCGGTTTGCGATCAAATCCGGGGCTGATGCTGATCGACGATGCGGACAAACCGGCGAAGTGGTACTTCGCGTTGAAGCAGCGACGATTGACGGGCAAAGGCGAACACCCGCTGAGCGGAGCAGTGGACTTGCACTGGCGGAGTTGAAGAGGCGAGTGGCGAGTGACCAGTTGGCGAGTGGGTGCGATCAGCTTGGCGCGGTGCGCAAAGCCGGTCGCGCTTCCAAGCGCAGGTAACGGTACGCCCGTGTTACGAAAAGGCCTGATGTGTGGCCCAAAAGTGTTAGCTATCGCTCGTAGAATCACCCACGATAGCTATTTACTTTTGGGAGTGTTCCTATGCGCTTTGCGTGTTGCCGTACGGTTTTGCATGCACTGTCGCTTGCCGTCATCGTTACCTGTGGCACGTTGGCATGGGGCCAACAGTTGGTGACTGACGCCCCCGTGGCAAAGCCCGGCGGTACTGCCTATGTGGGCAGGTACACGTCCGAAGCGGTGTTCAGCGCAGGACCGACATTCCACTTCACGGCTCCAGTGACGATCACCTCGGTCAGCTACGATCCCGGCCCCGGCGACGTGCAGGAGCTCAGCGTCCGGGCGCTGCATGGATGCGCACCTGGCGTTATGACAGCAGCGGGTACCGTGTGTGCCATCGATACAGCGATCGCTTCGCGGTTTCCCGGGACGCGTTACGGGATGCTGCGCATCCGGACAACTGGCAGCTCTTTCACCCTTCCGGTCGAGTGGGAATCCATTGGCGCGCAGATAGCCGTGACGCCAGGCACAGTCAGCACGCCGTCTGCTTTTGCAAATGTGCTCGGCAACAGCCTTGCAACGGATGCCCGGGGCAACATCTATGTATCGGGTGGCGGCACGCTCCGCAAACTGGATGTGTCCACGGGGGAAGCTACCGTTGTTGCAGGTGGCGGTGCTGCTGCGTCTTCCGTGGGTTCTCCCGTAGACGTGACGGTGAGTCCCGCTGGAGACATGTATTTCGTCTCCGCCACTCCCGCAGGAAACGACGTGGTGATGAAGGTTGACAGCAGCAGCGGCGACCAGACGACGCTTGCTGCATTTGGTGGTGGACACACGTCGGCTTCCAGCAGCGCGGAACAAGCGGCAGACGGTGCAGTGACGGTCGATGCTCAGGGAAATGTCTACATCACGTCGGTTCACGATCACTCGCTCTTTGTGGTGCCGGGCGGAGGTGGTGCCGCACGTGTCCTTGTTGGCACCTCACCCGATGGCTCGCAAGCCTGCAATGCTGCTTTAGATTTTTCTCCGGTCTCGCTCGCGGTAAGCGGAGGCAATGTTTACTTCGTCAGTCACTCTGCGGTGTACAGGGTCAGTGCAGACACAGAGACGTGCCATACGCCTTCTCTGGTTGCCGGGACGGGTTTGCCAGGAAACAGTGGCGACGGCGGCTTGGCTGTGAAGGCCGCGATCGGTGGCATCACTGGTCTTGCCATCGATGCCGCAGGTGATCTTTACATCGCCGACGCAACTTCGGGTGCGGTGCGTATGGTGAGCGCCGCCACGGGCGTGATCAGGACGGTGGCTGGTACGGGAAGCGCCTTGCCTAACGTGACTGTGGGCGCCGGCCTTTCCTCGTTGGCGCTTGACGCGCGCGGCAATCTTTATGTGCTCAGCGCGCGTGGCGCTGTGCAGAAAATTGATGTGTCGTTTGGCACACTGCACTATCTTCCTGCGGCCATAGGTTATGTCAGCACAGACAGCCCGCAAGGCGCGGTGTTCGCCAATATCGGCAACGCCGATCTGGCCTCAACAGCCTCGTCGCTGGTGCTTCCTTCCGGCGGCTTTGCAGAAAATCCAACGACCACTACCTGCGGTAGAGGCAACGCCACCAATCTGCAATCAGGGGCGAGCTGTAGTTTTGGAATAGATTTTGCACCGAACGAGGCGGGTGTCTCCAGTGGCATCCTTTCGTTTGCGAATACGGCTGTGTATCTGCAGGGCTCCAGCGCGAGTGCAACGACTACGAAGCCTTCGTACACAGCGTGGGTGCAGCCCGGTTCCGTGATGGTGCAGGAGGGAGGCAGCAGCACGGCCTCCTTTGTATTCGCTCCGACAGGTGGGTTCCGCGGAACGGTGACTTTTGCCTGCGCGAATTTACCTACAGGAACGTTGTGCAGTTTCGCTCCCGCGAGGTTGACCGCGAATGGGTCGGATACGCAGCAGGCATCCACGCTGACAGTAAGCATGCTTGGTGCTTCCTCGTTGGCGAGCGCGGGTGGGACCAGTGGTTTCGGTTTTGCGCTCACTGCCATGAGCGGTGCCGTCATGCTGCTGGTCTGGTTGACGTTGCGCCGCCGGGGATCGCTTTCGCTCCCGCTGCTGTCTCTGCTGCTGCTCCTCTGCACGTGCGTCGGGGGCGTGACCGGATGTGGTGCTGGTGGAAGGCCGCAGACGCTATCGCAATCCGTCTCGACAACGGTGAAGATTGTGAGCACAAGCGCGACCGACGGAACTCAGCAAACGACCAGCTTTGTGCTGACCGTGCAGTAGCGTCTCACTCGTCTGGCAAACCGTGGTGCGAGCGCGGTATGCTCACGGGCATGCATTCTCGATTGCTTCCTGCCCTCAGCAGTGCGGTGCTTGCCGCCACCGTAAGCTTCTCTTTCGCGTTACCGATTTGCGCGGAAACGCCTGCAGCACCTGCGGTAGCCGGATCCGGCCATTCGGACAAGGCTGGTGGGTTGATCAACGGCTACAAGCCTGCATGGTGGAAAGAAGCCGTGGTGTACCAGGTGTACCCGCGGTCTTTTAAGGATTCGAACGGCGACGGCATTGGCGATCTGAACGGCATCACTGAAAAGCTGGATTACCTGCAGAAGCTTGGTGTGAATGTGATCTGGCTGGGGCCGCACTATGCCTCGCCCAACGCCGACAACGGGTACGACATCAGCGACTATGAGAAAGTGATGGCTGATTTCGGCACGATGGCCGATTTTGACAAACTGCTTGCAGGCATCAAGCAGCGCCACATGCGCATGATCATCGACCTGGTGGTAAACCACTCGTCGGATGAGCACCGGTGGTTTGTCGCTTCGGAAAGCTCCAAGACAAATCCGTTCCGCGATTACTACATCTGGCGTGATGGCAAGCCGAATCCTGCGGCACCGAACAAATTCGATCCGCCGAATAACTGGCGCAGCTTCTTTTCGGGGTCGGCATGGCAGTTCGACCCGAAGACGCAGCAGTTCTACCTGCATCTGTTCGCGGTCAAGCAGCCTGACCTGAACTGGGAGAACCCGAAGGTGCGGCAGAGCGTGTACGACATCGAGAAGTTCTGGCTGGACAAGGGAGTCGACGGCTTTCGCATGGATGTGATTCCGCTGATTTCCAAGCAGCCCGGATTGCCCGACACGAAGCCGGGCGAAGACTACGTTCACACATGGGCCAACGGGCCGCGGCGGGACGAGTTCCTGCAGGAGATGAATCGCAAGGTGCTCTCGAAATATGACGATCTGACGGTCGGTGAGGCGATCGGCATATCGCTCGAAGAGACCCCAAAGATTGTTGGAGAAGACCGTCATGAACTCAAGGAGATTTTCAACTTCGACGCCATTCGTGTGAACCGTGGCAATGGCTATCTCGAGCGGAAGTGGTCTCTTCCGGAACTGAAGAAGATCTACGACACGCATGCGACTGTGCTTGGGAAAGACGATTGGGACACGGTGTTTCTTTCCAACCACGACAACCCGCGTCTCGTTTCGAACTATGGCGACGACTCGCCCGAGTTTCGCGCGCCGTCCGCGAAGCTAATCGAAACGATGCTATTGACGCTGCGCGGAACCCCGTACATCTACCAGGGCGATGAGCTGGGCATGACGAACTATCCGTTCACCAAGTTCTCGCAGTTTGACGACATTGAAGTGAAGAACGACTACAAAGCGCGCGTGGTCACGGGTCAGATTGACGAGAAGCTTTTCGTGGAACAGGCGCATCGCTTCGGTCGCGATAACTCACGGACGCCAATGCAATGGAACGACACCAGCATTGGCGGCTTCACCACGGGAGCAAAGCCGTGGCTGAGCGTCAACCCGAATTACAAAACGATCAACGCGGCGCAGGAGTTGAACGATCCGAACTCGGTTTACCACTACACGCAGAAAGCGATCGCGCTGCACCATGCGCATAAAGCGTTTACTTACGGCGACTACACGGACCTCGACCCAACAAACAATCATGTGTTTGCCTACACACGCACGCTCGGCAACGAACGCTTCCTCGTGGTGCTGAACTTCAACAAGACTGCCGCAGAGTGGAGTGCACCGGCTGAGATCAAGCCCGGCGAATTGCTGCTGCACAATGTGTCAGGTGTGGCGGATGCAGCGGGCAAAATGAAGCTGCAGCCTTGGGAAGCTCGGGTTTACAAGTACTGAGTCAGGAGTCAGGTGGCAAATAGAGGCGAACACCATCTGGTGCTCTATTTTTGAACGTGCAGAAGCGCTCACTCACATCGCTCGCTCCGGTACTTCTGTCACGATAAGCATAGGCTTATGCTCGACACTAAATGAACTGTGGAGGCAGATGTGGATGCATTTGATCGCATAACGCAGAATCCCGCGGTCATGCAAGGCAAAGCTTGCATCCGTGGCATGCGAGTAACCGTAGGGATGATTGTGCGCCAGATCGGTACGGGCACGAGCGTCGAGGAGATGCTGGACGCGTTCCCTTATCTCGAGCGCGAAGACATTCTTCAGGCTCTTCAGTACGCAGGAATGCTTGCTGATGCTCGCGAAGTCGAATTAGCGGAAGCATAGTGTTTTTGCTCGATATGAATGTCTCACCGCTCTGGGTTCACACACTCGCCTCTGGAGGATTCGAGGTTGAGCACTGGTCGAGGATCGGAAGGGCCAGCGCTCCGGACGAAGAAATCCTGCGATACGCAGCATCTCGTGGAGCAACCATCTTCACGCACGATCTCGATTTCGGCATTTCTTTAGCGAGAACGGGAGCCAAGCTGCCAAGTGTAGTTCAGGTCCGCTCGAATGACGTACTTCCTGCTGTCATAGGAGCACACGTCGTCGAGTCCTTGCAGCGACTGCACAGTGAGCTTCTCACCGGCTGCCTGATAACAATCGATCCCAGGAGAACGCGAGTGCGAATCTTACCCATAGACTCGTTCACCCAGAAGGCTCGTTAGAGTACGGCTTCGCTCAGTGCCTGTTGTAGGAGTTCGCTTCCACCTTCAATGAATCTTCCATGTCCTGCAGCGATGCGGCGAATTGGTGTTTCTGCCGGAATGATGCCGAGCAGATGCTCAATGCTCTGGCGTGCGGTGGGACGATGCCAGGTGGCGAAGTTGGGCAAAGGGAAGTACCAGGGTGCCCAGCCGCTGACGTGGGGCTGACCACCCATGGTGACCAGTGCGTCGCCCGCATAAAGGGTGCCGTCGCGCTCGTCGAGATAGCTGAAATGTCCGGGTGTGTGCCCCGGTGTGGCGATGCAGCGCAGTGAGCCGAAGAGTTCGCCTTCACTGACCAGGTGCGTGGGTGCGGTCTTGATTCCTGGAAAGCCACCCTTGAGGGGACACTGCGGTTCTCCTGGCTCGAGCTCGCGATTCTGCGCGGGCTTTTCCGGCAGCAGTCTCGCCTCGCGATGGCTGATGGCGAGATCAACATTTCCAAGCGCCTGCGCAAGCTTGTCGACAGAACCCACGTGGTCGCTGTGAGCATGCGTTAGAAGAATGCGCCGGATAGGAGCAGCCGCTTGCCCGGATAGAGCCTTCGCTGCGGCTATGGTATCTTCGGCACCGCCTGGCAGTCCGGCGTCGATGAGCGTGAAGCTGTCCGTCTCACGGACGAGGTAGGTGTTCACCAAACCGAAGCGGGTGAGCTGCCAGGCATGCGGCGAGAGCTGTGTTGGTTTCACAGTGGATTTGGATGCGTTTTGTCACATGCACGGCGACTGTACTCAACCTTGGTGCAAGGCAGTCAGAACGCAGGAACAGCTTCCTCGACGATCAGATCATCGACCGCGATTTCCAGGGCGAGACCGAGCTTGCGAAAACCCTCGCGCCACTCGCGGCTCCACGCGCGGTTGTCGCGTTTGCGGAGCATGTCGTTCCAGATGTTCTGCGCCTGCCAGGGGTTCACGTCCATTGGCAGTGTTTGCAGGCTTTCCGCAATCGCGAGCGTCTCGTTCAGTACGGGAAGAGTCTGCGCCTCAACGGCGGCCTCCAGGCGTACCATGGCGCGTTTCATGCGGCGGTCGGCAGCGTAAGAAAGCACCGTCGCATCAAGCGTTACATTGTCTACGCCCGCCCGCCGCAGCAAGCGGGCTACTTCGGCAGAATCGTATGGCTCGGCTTCGAACTCACGACGCAGGCCAGCGTTGATGGCATAACTCGCAGTGAGAGCGAGTGCGGGTGGAGCGGGCACGTTCGACTCCGACAGGAAATTCATCAGTGTGGCGTGCTCTTCGTAAATCTCGATGAGCGAGCTTTCGACTTCGGAAAGCGTTTGCGTCAGGATTGTTTGCAGAATGCGGTGCTGCTCGTCGGCAAACAGAGAAGTGAGCGAGTACAGCGTGCCGCCGAAGAAGCCATCTATAGAGCGGATGAGCTGTGGCAAATCTGCTCGCCGCAACGCTGCGCGTGCAGCCTCGCTGAACGCCTCCCAGGTATCTGCGTCCGCGGGTGTGTAACGGCGCACCGCCGCGGAAAGATTCTGATCGCCCAGATGCAGCACGGCGAAACAAATCTCCTCTGTTTCTTCTGTAACGCGGGACCGTAAAGCTGCCCGCCCCAGTGCAACGCGTCCGCGACCCGAAGTAAGCAGTTCGTAGGTGTGACGCTCGATGTCGAAGCAGAAGAGGTCACCGATGTCGGGGTAGCTGCGGAACATGGAGCTGATTGCGTAGTGTGCGCCTACGTGTTCGAGATCGACGAGTGCGCCGGTAACGTAGCGGCGATAGACAGTGCGACCATCGCCGATGTCCGGCACATTGGAGCTTGCGCGCTGCAGGATGGCGAGGAATTCTTCTTCGAGCGATTCGCCAGGTAAGCCGAAAAGCTTGGCCGCGAGCTGCAGCACTCGACCAGCGTAGGCGATGATCTGCACGGTCTCGATGCCGGAGATTTCATCGAAGAACCAGCCGCAGCTTGTGTACATGAGTTGCGCGTGGCGTTCCAGTTCCATCAGTTCGAGTGCGGTTACTCGCTCGCCTTCCGATAGCTCGTGCGTGGCGTGGTGGGTAAAGAATGCTTCCTTTGCCGCTGCACTGCGGTCGAGAACGACGTTGATGTAGGAGTCGCGCGCCGCCCACACATCCTTGAAAAGACCAGCACCGAGCTCTTCCGCGAGTGGCGCGGTGCGGTCGCGCAACATGTCGAGTGCGTCACGTAGGGGCTTGCGCCATTCCTGGTTCCAGCCTTGCTTGCCACCGTTGCAGCCACAATTAGAGCGCCAACGCTCCACACCGTGTGAGCAGCTCCAGGAGCTGTTGTCGACAACTTCCGCTTCCCACTTTGGTGGGAACTTCTCGAGAAACTCGCCGTAATTGGTTACGGTGGCAAGGCCATTCTTCTCGATCCAGTGCAGCGCGTAGCTGAGCGCCATCTCACCATGGCGATGATGATGGCCATAGCTTTCGCCATCGGTGGCCACATGCGATAGCTGCGCCTCGCTGTTGTCTTCTTTGAAGCGCGATGTAAGGCGCTGACCAAACAGTTCGCCGGAGGTGAGCAGACCTTCAAAGGCGATGGCGCGTGACGGCGGACCGTCGTAGAAGAACACCGCAATGGAGCGGCCACTGTCGAGCTTCACGATGTATGGGTGACTTGGATCTACGCTCGCGTTGGGCGATTCTGTCCATGCGGGCGGTGTGGACACGCCAGCTCCGGCTGTTGCTTCAGAGAGTTTGCGCACACGAGCACACTGGTGTGGTGCGAGCACGGTGAAGGCGATGCCTTCCTGCGCCATCAGGTCTAGAACAGAACGTGAGACAGCGGTCTCCGCGAGCCACATGCCTTCAGGCATGCGGCCAAAGCGGTGCTGAAAATCGGCAACGCCCCATCGAATTTGCGTGCGCGCGTCGCGTTCATTCGCCAGCGGCATGATGATGTGGTTGTAGACCTGCGCAAGCGCGGAGCCGTGACCGGAGAAGCGGCGGGCGCTGGCTTTGTCCGCGTCCAGAATCATGCGATAGGTGCGCGGTGCGAATTCGTCCAGCCACGACAGCAGAGTGGGACCGAAGTTGAAGCTCATGCGCGCGTAGTTGTTGAGGATGCGCGTGATGAGGTTGTTTTTGCTCTTGATGCGCGATGCACCGTTGGGTGCATAGCACTCCGACGTGATGCGTTCATTCCAGTCGTGGTACGGCGCTGCAGAATCCTGCACTTCCACCGTCTCCAGCCAGGGGTTTTCCCGTGGCGGCTGGTAGAAGTGTCCGTGCACGCAGACGTAGCGGTTGGGTGCTGGCGGTTTGTAGGCGAGGAGCTTGCGGGATTGCGACTGAAATTCTGACATCTTGGTGCTCGGGACCCTGAGATAAGGTTACGCCATGCGAGCAGCGGAAGAACTAGCGAAGCGGCAGCGGGAAAGGCCGCTTGGACCAGCGGGAGACCGGGTCCGCGACCTGTTTCAGGGGCTGCCTGTTCTCGCGGATCCGGAGTTCGAGCAGGTACGTACCTCAGCGAATCTTTCCGTGGGCGAAATAAATTTTCGCCAGCCGAACGCGAAGACCTTTCATCTGCCCGATGGATCGCACTTGATCACCATATTTTCCGGCCTCATCGACTTCTACGCCGCCGCATGCGAGATTCTGATGAATGCCGGCACCTTTCACACCGGAAAAGGTGAAAGCCAGGGCAGAACTCTTGAAGATCTTCGCAGCGATATGCAAGAACTCTTTCTCGCGTGGACTCCACAGGGGATAAGAGAAGACCTCCCCTCCGAGTTGAAGCTTTCTTCCTTTCTCCAAACTGAAAGAACTCTGGATGCGCGAACGCTGATGAATGGCGCTCTGCGTTTCATCCTGTGCCATGAGCTCGGACACGTGTTGTTTTACAGGTCCGCAGACGACGAGGAAGAAGCCGCGACTGGGCTCACGCGAGAACAGGAAATGAGATCGGATAGCGCCGGCATGCGGACGGCAGTGTCGTGCGATCCGGACCGTGGTGCGGTTCGCATGAACTTTGCCGGCTGCGTTATTTCCCTGCGCATCCTGGCGGTCTTCGGCATGCTGGGGCATAGCTTTACGGGCGATCATCCCGATCCGCTCGCTCGCGTGGAAAATGTCTTTGCGGAGATGCGATCCCTTGCGGGGCCACCCGCGCAATACTGGCGAGTTTCGCCGATTGCGTATGCACTCGATGAAGAGCTGGAAACGGTAGGCCAGCGCATCGCGGGCGGGCCGGACGTGCTGCCAGTTCGCGCCGATCGTGCGTTCTCGCGGCTCTGCGCTGCGCTCGACGAGGTTGTCTGGCGTCGACAGGAACCGACCATCATCGTACCGCTGATGGCGCGTGAGTTTGAGGAGGCTACCGACGAGCAGATGCGCGTCATCGCGGGATTCGGGGCGGACATGTTTTCCCCGCGGTCGTACCAGCGGTTCATGCCTGAGCAAACCTGGGCCGCAAGAGGAACGGTCTTTCGTTCGCTGTATCATCAGTGGCCTACGCGCTCAGTGGCTGCGTTCAACGACGCATTCAAGGCGTACACGTGGCCGGGGGCACGCATCGATGGCGATAACTGGATGTCGTAATGACGACCTGACACTGCTGCTGAATCAGCTTGGCTACCAGCCACTCGCCATGTCGCGAACGGACCTGAAGGCACCATATTTCTTCAGCTACAAGAACACCAAGCTGGAGCCAATTGGTCCGCTTGCGCAGTTTCTTTCACCGGGAACTGCCGTTCCAGAACTGGTGCAGGGCACTGCGAATGAAATTGTGGGCAAAGAGACAGGAAAGAAGAGCGGGTCGGCTGTCGTCTCGTTTTTAGGCGACGCGCTGAAGGTTGTTGGGATTACGTCTGCGCCGAAGCTCCAGAGCTCGTTCTCCCACGGAAAAGACTTTGTGTTCAGCTTCGATAAGGTTACAACACAGGGCCTACCGTACGCGACAACTTCACGTCTCATTCGCACCGGCCTTGATAAGGAGGCGCTTGTGGATCTGCCCCCTGGGGATTTGCAGGCGGGCTATATTCACGTTGCTTATGAATTTCTCTTTGCAGAAAGTCTGGGTCTGCGTGCAGCTTCAGGGAATGCTGCTTCGTTCGACGCGAAGGCCATTCAGGCGCAGGCGCTGTTGGATGTCGGGGCAGAGGCCAGTGTCGAAGTAACTTCCGGAACATCGCTCACCTTCAAGGGTGACGGCGCGGAGCGCACTGCATTTGCCTGCAAGATCGGCTGGCTGGAGAAGCACGGCGCAAAGCTGACGTTCCATATTCATGAAGACGAAGGGGAAGGCTTCCTCGCGCCTGAGGATGGCGCGCAGCCTTATCTGCTGGAGCGAGGCGTAGTGATTCGCGCCGAAAGCGCTTAGCTCCAGGAGTGCGGCAGACGTTTGCCGGACGTTACGCAAAAGTGCTTTCATGCAGGCACATCGTTTCCATCGGTTTTCCGAGAGAGTGTGCCCTTGAGCTATCGTTCCGATTCCTTTCGTCCTTTTTCGTCTGCCCGCAGCGTTGCGTCGGTTGTTGCTGCCATTTTGTTTTCTCTTCCGTTCGCTGCTCACGCACAGTCGTCCACTGCTGCACCTGAGCTGACTTCGGCGCAGCAGGCTGAAGTCGAAGCCATCATCAAGGGCATGACGCTTGAGCAAAAGATTGACTACATCGGCGGCACCGGCTTCGGCTTGCGCCCGGTGCCCAGCGTGAAGCTGCCCGCGTTTGAGATGTCGGACGGGCCAGTCGGTGTGCGCTCGAACTCTGGCTTTCCATCGACGACCTATGCTGGTGGCATCGGCCTGGCAGCATCGTGGGATCGTGATCTCGCTCAGGAAATAGGTGCTGGTATCGGGCGCGATGCACGTGCGCGTGGCGTGCACTACATGCTCGGGCCCGGAACGAATATCTACAAGTCACCGCGCAACGGGCGCAACTTCGAATACTTCGGCGAAGACCCGTTTCTGGCGGGCGAAATGGTCGTCGGTTACGTGACCGGAATGCAGCAGCAGGGTGTGAGCGCGACAGTAAAGCACTACGCCGCGAACAATTCTGAATACCTGCGGCATGACTCGGATTCGATCGTGGACGAGCGAGCGCTGCGCGAGATCTATTTGCCTGCATTTGAAGCAGCGGTGAAGCGCGGACACGTCGGCGCGGTGATGGACAGTTACAACCTGATCAATGGACAGCACGCTACGCAGAACGGGTACCTGAACATCGATGTACTGCGTAAGGACTGGGGCTTCAAGGGCACGCTGATGTCGGATTGGAATGCGACCTATGACGCCGTGGGTGCGGCGAACGGTGGGCTCGATGTGGAAGAGCCCACCGGCAAATTCATGAACAAGGCGAACCTGCTGCCGGCGATCAAGTCCGGCAAAGTGTCCGAAGCAACAATCGACGAGAAGCTGCGGCATGTGCTTTACACCGCCGAGCAGTTCAACTGGCTCGGGCATGAGCAGCGCGATCCGGCTATTTCAACTTTTGATAGTGAGAGTAATGAGACCGCTCTGCGCAGTGCGCGGGAGACGCCAGTGCTGCTGAAGAACTCTGGCGCGCTGCTGCCGTTGAATAAGGCGGAGATCAAAACGGTGCTCGTGGTTGGCCCCGATGCTTACTACTCTTCGGCGACGGGTGGCGGCAGCGCGGCCGTTACCCCGTTTCATAAGACGAGCCTGCTGGAAGGAGTGGCGATGGTGGCTCCGAATGTGAAGGTGCTCTACGACGCGGGGCTTCCGAAGTTGAGTGAGTTAGCTTCGCAGACAACTTTCATGACCACTGCAACCGGAGGCAAGCCTGGCCTGGTGCACGAGGTCTTTGCAAACAAGACGCTGAGCGGGCCAGCGAAGCAGGGAACCGCGCAGCATGTCAATAATGCGGGGCTTGGATGGGACTCCATCGCCGACAACATCGACGAGCTAATGGCCTCTGCCGGTGGGCCGCCTAAATCTTCGTCGCAGCGCTTCACCGGGTTTTACAAAGCCGAAACAGACGGTGACTACCTTATCGCGCTGGCGGGCTCCGGGGAGAGCAATGGTGATCGCGTTTATCTTGATGGCAAGCTGATCATGGATGACTGGAGCATTGTGCGCGCGTTCGAGCCGCACCTCACCATGCACCTCAGCGCAGGCATGCACAAGGTTGTGGTGGAGTCATGGCAAGGCTGGATCATCGGCGGCAAGCTCCGCCTGGCGATCGTACGGAAGGACAAGGTGGTGAACGAGCGTGCGAAGGCGCTGGCGGCGAAAGCCGACGTGGTCGTCATTGGCGCAGGCTTCGGCACCAGCAAGGACAACGACAGCGAATCGGAAGGCGGCGACCGCACCTTTGATTTGCCGTATGGGCAGGACGAATTGACTCGTGCGATGTCTGCTGCCAACCCAAAGACGATCGTGACGGTGACCTCTGGCGGCAACGTGGATTCGACTACATGGATCGACCAGGTTCCCGCGCTGGTGGAGGGCTGGTACGGCGGGCAGGCCGGTGGCCGCGGTATGGCGGAAATCCTGTTCGGCGATGTGAACCCAAGCGGCCATTTGCCCGCAACATTCGAGCGCAAAGCAGAAGACAATCCGTCGTTCGCGAACTACTACCCGGAAGGCGACTCGAAGCGGGTCGTCTACAAGGACGGTATCTTCGTCGGTTATCGAGGCTACGAGAAGGCTGGCGTAAAGCCGCTCTTTCCCTTCGGCTTCGGGATGTCGTACACCACGTTCAGCTTCTCGAACTTGAAGGTCACACCTGGTGCAACGCCGGCCAGCGCGACCGTTGAGTTCGACGTCACCAACAGTGGAACTCGCAAGGGTGCTGATGTGGCGCAGGTTTATGTGTCAGAACCGAATGCGAAGGTGGCGCGGCCAGCGCATGAGCTCAAGGGATTTGAGCGCGTGGAGCTTGCCGCCGGGGAAACGAAGCACGTTTCCGTGCCGCTGAACGCGCGTGCATTTGCGTACTACGATGTCGGGAAAAAGGGCTGGACCATCGATCCGGGCCAGTTCACCATTGGGGTGGGCGACTCGCTGGCATCGCTTTCGTTGCAGGGAACGTTGCAGATTGCACCGGCTGCTGTTGCTTCAGCTACGTTTTAGACGTGGGTCTGGCGTGGGAAAGGAGCGGCTTTTGCCGCTCCTTTCTGTTTGCGCAAAGATGGGAAATAAATCTTGTCGCGTGTAGACCTCTTGAGGAAGAGCGCTGTTCATAGAGTTGAAGGGCGGTGCATTGGCACAAGCAATCACCTGCTACCCCCAGGCACATGGTGGCGCAATCAGGATGTTGTGAGCCGTATCGGACTTTCGAGCGATCAGCAAAAGAAGATCTACGGGATCTTTCTTGAGAGCCGCGTGCAGTTGTTACACATGCATGCCTTCGCTGGAGGAAGAAGAGCTTCGGCTCGACAGCACGCTTCAGGCTTCATCTTTGAATCAGAACGAAGTGGCTCACGCAAATCGACAAAATCGCCGACACACGCGCAGATATGGAGAAAGCCAGTGCCAAGATGCTGCTGACGATTCGCGGTGTGCTGAGCGCGGAACAGTGGACGAAGCTACAAGCAGCTGGGCCTGGCCCAGGCATGGTCCACATGGGCCCTCCTCTTTTCGCGCGCAGAACTTACTCCGGCTGCACTGTCTTTCCTGCGGCGACATCGCATGCACGCCACATGTACCAGCTTGCGACCGAGCGCCAGGGAGCCCACTTCTTTGCGCGGCGCTCCATCTGTTCCTTCGTGGCGAGCAGGTCTGGCGTCACTTTCTGTTTCGGCTTCAGGCCGAGGTATGTCAGCGCAAAACCCTTGCGCACGCCGTAGTCGCTTACAGGCAGAATGTCCGGCCTACCGAGACGGAACATCAGCATCATCTCCACCGTCCAGCGCCCGATGCCACGCACCTGCGTGAGGTGCTCGATGATGTCCTCGTCGCTCATGCGCTTGATCTTCGCGAGCGTTGGCACAGTGCCGTCGAGCGTCTTTGCGGCTAGATCGCGAATCGCGAGTGCCTTGTTGTGCGACAGCCCAGCGGCGCGAAGCTGATCGTTCGGGCACTCCAGCAGATGCTCTGGCGAAGGATGTGTGGGCGTGCCGTCCGTGCCGAGGCCGCAGATGTGCTCGAAGCTCTTGAGCAGCTTAGCGTGAATCGCTGCAGCGGCCTTGCCATGTAATTGCTGGTAGATGATCGAACGCGCGAGTGCCTCAAACGGAGACTGCTGCGCGGGCAGCCGCATTGTGAACGGCCCCGCAATGCCGATCAATTTCGCGAGCTTCGGGTCCGCTGCGGAAAGAGCCGCTACGGCTTTTTCGGGGTCGTATGGAAGCTTGCGGGTGCGGGCGGGAGGCATGCCACATCATAGTCGGCGGCTGGTAGAGGAATGGGGTTTGCCATCCTGATTATAACTAAGTTATACATATGGTATGGAATTGAAGATTCGTAAGGTCGGTAATGGGTACGGTGTACTTCTTCCGAAACAGCTTCTTGACGAAGCCGGACTCGAAGAAGGCGCTCTGCTGAATGTGGAACGCGTTGATGGCGTGTACCAGATGAAGCCTGTTGATCAGCAATTTACACGCCAGGTCGAAGCTTTTCTCAAATCCGAGCCGAAGCACAGAAATACCTATAGAGAACTGGCGAAGTGACGTTTGAATTTGTTCGCGCGGACGTACTGCGAAACGTCCATGACAGGTTGGTAGAGAAATACGGCGGTGTTGCAGGTGTGCGCGACGACAACGCACTTGAATCCGCTGTAGCGCGACCGCGAAACTTGCAGGAATACGGTGAAATCGAATCGATAGGTCATCTGGGCGCGGCGCTGGCCTGGGCGCTTCTTCGAAACCACCCATTTGCAGATGGAAACAAGCGAGCTGCCTTCGCTGCAATGGACATTTTCTTTGTCATAAACGGCTACGAACTGCACTGCTCCGAAGTGGAAGAAACCGCAATGATCCTGCAGGCCGCAGGGAGCGACATAACCGAACATGAGTGGATTAGCTGGGTTGAGCGCACGGTAGCTCCATCGCGCTGATGTTAACGGGAAGTGAGCAACGAACTCTCAGTGAGCTGGCGGCACCAGTACGCTGAGGCAGCTCAGGTCCGTGTAGCCGCCGTAACCAAAATGGCTGCCGCAGGTGTAGTGAACGACGCGCCACCCCTGCTGTTGCCACCAGCCCACGAGGTCGGTGTCGCCCATCAGCGTGCCAGGCTTGTCCAGGCCAATTTGGCCTAACACGGTACGATTGCCGGACACAGCGCTGCCCAGAACAAGAACATCTGGATGCATCGCAAGGACGCCCTGCTGAAACGAGTTCGGACTGGTGGCGCGACTCCATGTCCAGAACGGGTGCGTCCAGCCGAGGGGCGGCACCGGTAAATAGAGGTTGAGCGTCTCGGCTTCGTATCCGAATGCCGCAATGCGCGCGTTCGGAAAGTTCGTTTGCAGGTACTGGGTGGTCTCGCCTCCAGCGTCGTACGTGCCGCGCACGTCGTCACGATCGGCCTTCAGTGCCCACCCGATTTGCAAAGTAACCATTATTGCCGCGACTGCCGCAAACGCCACGCCAAGTCGAGAACCTGCTTCCGCAGGCTTCTCGTCCAGCGCAACCCACAGTGACGCAATCACACCGACGAAAAACAGACCCGACTGATACGGATAGTCGGGTAGCAGGCTATAGGAAAGTGCCACTGCGGCAGGAGGAAGCAACAGGAGCAGTTGTCCGCGCCGCCACAGCCACGCTGCACACAACAGCAGAAAGCCTGCCGCGAGCAGGTTGTACTGCGACACGGAGAATAGGGCGGTGGCGATCACTCGTGTGACCAGCAGGCCGAGCACACCGCGCGTATAGAAATGGAAGGTAGCCGTAGCTGGCGTGTGCTGCGCCTCGGCAACGGATGATGGATCGGGTGTGAGGCCGGCGGGTGACTGTTCCGGCTGGAGCCAGTGCTTACTTAGAGCGGCCGAGTGACGGAACGCGCCCATCATGTACTGGTCGGGCGCGGGGAACGCGACTGCGACGGCAAACACCACAGCGAGGCTGAACACCGCGATGGCAGCGGTGACCTGTTGCTTTGCGGGCTTGCTGTCTGCCTCACCTGCTGGCTTACGGAGCCGAAACAGGTACACGCAGAACGCAACAGCGGCATAGACAGTGCAGTGCAAATTTGCGTTTGCCAGCAGACCCGCAATGGCGGCAAACCAGATCGGCGAACGGTGCCGGGTGAACAAGATGCAAAGAGCAAACGCCAAAACAGGAAAGAAGGCGTACGGACGAGCAACCACTGCGTATTGGTATTGCAGAAAGAAGGTGAACGGGAGCGCCCACCGAACAGCGCGGGGAAAGGGAGACCAGCGAAGCAACAGAAACGTGCTCGCTACACCCAGAAGAGCAGACACCCAGTTGGCACTGCGAAATGGCAGATTCAAGGCTGCCAACGGACGCAGTACAAGCTGCCAAAGCGCGGGTGCGACCTCGTAGTGCAGCACACGCGTGAGCGCTTCAGCCAGCGTGCAGGTGCGTGCAATCATCCATCCCTGGGCTTCATCCATCCAGGGCTCGTGATGCGGAATGACCCATAGCAGAAGAGCCGCGTAGCCGACCAGGAAGAGCGCTTCCGGCAGCCGGAAACGTACTGGCGAAGGGCGAGGAGACAAGCTGTGGGTTGAAAGCATACCGTCCACAGGAGCATATACGGTGGCCTCGCCCATGACCGGCAAAGCGCGCTGATGAGGCGAAGAAATCCTCAGAAGAACTCGGACTGTTGTGGACGTATTTACTGACAGGACACATTCGCCGAGACCGCGCGCAGTCTACGAAAAACAGCGTCATCTCTGGCGTTCTTTGTAAGGCTGATATCACTCGCGGGATTCACTGCCCGCAAAATTCAAAAAGCGCTTCGAGTATCGGACGAAACGTCAGCCAAGTGTCGCAATACAGGCACAACTCGCTGCTATAGTAGATTTTTCACAGACCTTTAGGTTGCGACAGTAACCGAAGTTGCACAAACGCATGGAGCGAGCGTAGTTTGCGAAGGCTCGCCGTTTTACGCAAACGAGAGTTGTTTCAACCCGTTATTGACGCAGAGGAAGCAGGAACGCACTCATGGCGCAAGTTTTTGACCGCAGTTCGAACGCGCTGGCTCGCTTTAGCCTGGTGCTGACGGGCTTGATTGTCATCGCGCTCGGTGTGGCGCTGAACGAGCTGCAACGGTCGCCATGGGTGACCAAGCAGGGTCAGCGGCCGGACCAGCCAGTCCCCTTCAGCCACAAGCACCATGTGGAAGGCCTTGGCCTGCAATGCCAGTATTGCCACACGTCGGTGGAGAAGAGTTCGTATGCGGGCATCCCTCCAACGAAGACCTGCATGAACTGCCACTCGCAGATCTGGACCAACGCCCAGCTTCTGGAGCCGGTTCGTGACTCATGGGCGACGGGGCGTTCCATCAACTGGATTCGCGTTCACGATCTTCCCGATTACGTGTACTTCAACCATGAGATTCACGTGAACAAGGGCATCGGTTGCGCAAGCTGTCACGGTCGTGTCGACGAGATGCCGTTGATGTATCAGGAAAATACCTTGCAGATGGAGTGGTGCCTGAACTGCCATCGCAATCCATCGAAGAACCTGCGGCCGACCTCTGAGATTTACAACATGGCCTGGGCGGGTGCCTCAAGCAACAGCCCGGTCTGGTGCACGGACACGAAAAATACCTATGCCACAGGCGTACCCACGGCGCAGGGCGTTTCCTGCGTGACCAAGGACCCGAGCGGCAGTAATCCCGAAGTGGCGTTCATGCAGGCACCGGCGCGGCCCAATAACGTGGACAGCACGCAGGGCCCGGTCCAGCAAGGAACTACTTCGCAGGGAACGGGTAACTCTGGCTTCGCGGCTGAGCCACGCTCAATCAACGCGTTTGGCACCACCTCGTCCGATGTGGGCTCCATCCCGATGCCAGCGCATTACACCAAATTCACCAGCCAGGCCGATCTGGGTCATTTCTTGATGGACAAGTACCACATCCGCACGGCGAACGAACTGTCGAGCTGCGAGGTTTGCCACCGATGAAAAGTGCAGCAAGCAGCGAACAGATAACAGCAAACAAGGTTGGGGCAGTGGGCGCTCAGGTGGTGACGAAAATCGAGGCAACAACTTCGTCAGCTATGGCGAAGCCAAAGATGACGCTGGCCGAGGTGCGCACCAAGCTCGAGGGCAAGACAGGCAAGCGCTTCTGGCAGAATCTCGATGAATTAGCAGAGACGCCAGCTTTCCAGGAAATGGTGGAAAGCGAATTCCCACGCCAGTCCGGCGCTGGTGAGTGGGTCGATTCTGTCTCTCGGCGCGGATTTCTCAAGGTAATGGGTGCCAGCTTCGCGCTGGCAGGCATGACTGGGTGCACCAAGCAGCCGGACGAGCCAATCTTTCCCTACGTCAAGCAGCCGGAAGACCTTGTTCTTGGCCGCCCGAAATACTTTGCAACGGCTCACCCCTTCCCGACAGGTGCCATCCCGATTCTGGTCAAGTCGGACGCGTTCCGCCCGATTAAGCTGGAGGGCAACCCCGAACACCCGATGTCAAAGGGTCGCCTCGATGCGATCACCCAGGCATCGCTGCTGGATCTGTACGATCCAGACCGCTCGCAGCATCCTCGCTTCCGTGGGGAAAACTCCGAATGGGGCAAGTTTCAACAGGATTTCGCCAACTCTGTTGCGCAAACCAAGGACGGCAGTGGCGTTTACTTCCTGAGCGAGACCATCACTTCGCCGACACTCGCTGCGCAATGGAAGCAAGTTCAGGCGAAGTACCCTGCCGCGAAAATGGTGCAGTACGACGCCGTGAGTGGCGACGCCTCGCGCACTGCCGCGAAGGCCGCGTTCGGCGATTACCTCGACACGCAGTACAAGCTCGAAGAAGCTGACGTCATTCTTTCGCTCGACGCTGACTTCCTCGGCGGCATTCAGTTCCCAGGCTTCCTTCCGCTAGCTTCCGCGTATGCCGAGCGGCACCGCTACGAAGAAGGCAAGACGATGAACCGGATGTACGTCGTCGAAACCATGCCTTCGCTGACTGGCTACAAGGCAGACCATCGCCTGCGTTTGAAGCCTAGTGATGTGGACGCGTGGGCGCAGAAGATCTCCGGTCATCTTGCGGGCAACCTAAACTTTACCGCACTCGGAGAAGAGTATGCCTTCCTTGGAGCAGTTGCGGAGGATCTCAAGAAAGCGGGGGCCCGGGCTGTAGTTGTGACTGGTCCGCAGAGCTCTGCCGCGTGCATCGCGGCTGCCCTCGCGATCAACTCCGCTTTGGGTGCTGTTGGCAAAACGGTCATCTACACCGAATCGATTGCTCCCGTTCCGTCTGAGCAGGGCGCTGATCTAAAATCGCTTGTAGCGGACATGAACTCCGGCAAGGTGAAGTGGCTGGTGATGCTGGGTGTAAACCCGGTGTACAGCGCGCCCGCCGACCTGATGTTTGCAGACGCGCTACGCAACGTACCGATGGCAGTTCACCTTGGCTCGCACGTGGACGAGACTGGTGCGATTTCCACCTGGCACGTTCCCAAGGCGCACTACCTGGAAAGCTGGTCCGACGCACGCGCGTATGACGGCAGTATCAGCATCGTTCAGCCGATGATCGAGCCGCTGTACGGCGGCCACAGCGCGCATGAAGTGCTCGCATCTCTGGTCGATCCGTCGCAGAGTGCTTACGACGTAGTCGTCGCAAACGCGAAGACGTACATCAAGGGTGACTTCGTACAGGGATGGAAAAAAGCTCTGCACGACGGCTGGGTCGAAGGTACGGCCTTCGAAGCAAAGGGCGTTGGAGCTCCCAAAGCCGCCGCAGCTACAACAGCGCTACCCGGTGGCGGCATGGAAATCAGCTTCCGCGCTGATCCATCGCTTTACGACGGTCGATACGCGAACAACGGCTGGCTGGAAGAACTGCCCAAGCAGATCACGAATCTGAGCTGGGACAATGCCACACTCATCAGCCTAGACACGATGTTGAAGCTCGGTATCGAGGAAAACGAAGCCATCGAGCTTGAACTCAATGGCCGCAAGGTGATCACGCCGGTGCTTATGGTCCCGGGTCACCCGAACGACTGCGTCACCGTACATCTTGGCTTTGGCCGTGGCGTGGAAGCAGGCCGCGTTGGCGGCGGCATCGGTTTCAATGCCTATGCGATCCGAACCGCAGATCAGCCGAACTCGGCAGCCGGTCTCACCGTCAGCAGGAGCAAGGGTACCTACGATCTGTGCGTCACCAAGGTGCACAACATCGAGCACCGCGGCGCCTATGCGCAGCGCGACCTCGAGCGACCGGAATCGGACGGAAGTTGGAAGCCAGGAAGCGCTGTCGGCGCTCTGGGGACACACAAAGACGCGACGATCGGCACGTATTCGCTGGCCGGTCACGAAGCGATGGAACGCTCCATCATCCGCTATGCCACGGTGGAAGAGGCGGAGAAGAACAAGGATTTCGCCCATACGGGCGCAAGTGGCACCCTCGTTGACAAGGTTGGGTACAACCCCCAGGGTGAAGCGCCGAAGCACGAAGAAAGCTTCTTCCCCGACGCCTGGAATTACGAGAAGAAGGACGAATCGACCAAGGTCATCCAGAACAAATGGGGCATGTCGATCGACCTGAACTCCTGCATTGGCTGCAACGCCTGCATTATGGCCTGCCAATCGGAGAACAACATCCCGGTGGTTGGCCGCGAGCAAGTGAAGATCGGTCGCAACATGCAGTGGATCCGCATTGACACCTACTTCGAAGGCGATCTGCACGCACCGATGGCGCACTTCCAGCCTATGCTTTGCCAGCACTGTGAAAACGCCGGTTGCGAACAGGTTTGTCCGGTTGGCGCGACGGTGCACACGCCCGAAGGCATCAACACGATGGTTTATAACCGCTGCGTTGGAACCCGCTACTGCTCCAACAACTGCGTGTACAAGGTGCGTCGCTTCAACTTCCTGCTTTACGCGGATTACGACACGGAAAGCTACAAGCTCGGCCGCAACCCGGACGTGTCGGTTCGCTCGCGCGGTGTCATGGAGAAGTGCTCCTACTGCATCCAGCGCATTGAGGCAGTCAAGATCGATTCTGACAAAAATAATCTGCCGATTAAGGATGGCGACATCCTCACGGCGTGCCAGCAGACCTGCCCGACGGACGCGATTGTCTTCGGCAACATCAACGACCCGAACAGCCGCGTTGCCAAGCGCAAGGCGGAGGAACGCGATTACCAGGTGCTCGGCGATCTGAACTACCGCCCGCGCACAACCTACACGGCTGGTGTTGTGAACCCCAACCCGGAGCTTGGCTAAAGGAAACTTATGGCAACGCAAGGTCCCATTCACGATCCGGAAATAGTTGACCCGATGATCGACCCGCGCACGGGCGAGTACGCGGTCGTCGCTCCGGGGCACAACTTCAAGAGCGTTACGCAGAAGATCGCAAGCATCGTGCTGACGGCTAATACGCCGCTCGCAATGTGGGGCGGCCTGTTCTTCGCGGCCACCATCGCACTCGGCGTAGTTGCGGGCGTCACCTGGCTGGTGCTCAAGGGTGTTGGAATCTGGGGCGTTACGATTCCTGGTGCCTGGGGCTTTGCCATCATCAATTTCGTTTGGTGGATCGGTATCGGCCACGCCGGCACCCTGATTTCCGCCATCCTTCTACTCTTCAAGCAGACCTGGCGTAATTCCATCAACCGTTTCGCGGAAGCGATGACGATCTTTGCCGTATGCTGCGCTGGTATTTACCCGTTGCTGCACGTCGGCCGTCCGTGGCTCGGCTACTGGCTGTTGCCGTATCCGAACACCATGAATATCTGGCCGCAGTTCCGTTCGCCGCTGGCCTGGGATGTGTTCGCAGTTTCCACGTACGCAACCATTTCCGTGGTTTTCTGGTACATCGGCATGGTGCCCGACTTTGGCACGCTGCGCGATCGTGCGAAACTCCCGCTTGCTAAGTACTTCTACGGCATGCTCAGCCTCGGATGGCGCGGGTCTACCCGCCACTGGATCCGTTATGAGTCGGCATCACTGCTGCTCGCCGGCCTCTCCACACCGCTGGTGCTTTCCGTACACACAACAATCAGCTTCGACTTCGCAGTCGCAGCAATGGCTGGTTGGCACACTACAATTTTCCCGCCCTACTTCGTCGCTGGTGCTGTGTACTCCGGTTTCGCCATGGTGCTCACATTGGCCATTCCGATTCGCAAGTTCTACCACCTGGAAGACCTGGTAACGCTCCGCCATCTAGACAACATGGCGAAGGTCATGCTCGCGACTGGCTCCATCGTGGCCTACGGCTACGGCATGGAAGTTTTCATGAGCTGGTATTCAGCCAGCCACTGGGAATTCTTCATGATGTGGAACCGTATGTTCGGGCCGATGGGCTGGGCATACTGGATTCTTATACTCACCAACATCGCCATTCCGCTGACCACGTTGTGGAGCCGCAAGCTCCGCGTCAGCCCTGGATATCTGTTCTTCCTCAGTTTCGTGGTGAACATAGGTATGTGGTTTGAGCGCTTCGTGATTGTCGTCACTTCGCTCTATCGCGACTACCTCCCGTCGAGCTGGGGTACTTACCGCGCGACGAAGTGGGATTACATCCTGTTCATAGGAACGTGGGGTATGTTCGCTGTCTTGTTCCTTACCTTCGTTCGCCTGGCACCGATGATCCCGATGTCGGAAATCAAGATGATTCTGCCGCAGACTAAAGTTCGTCGCGGCGGCGCAGATGCTGAAAAAGTCGTGCAGGAGGCCCTCTAATGCCACCAGTTGAGGGAGTCTACGGTCTTCTGGCCGAGTTCAACACGCCGAGTGAATTGGTTTACGCCACGGAACAGGCACGTCACGCAGGCTACCGCCGCATGGAGTGCTATACGCCGTATCCGGTGGAGGAAGCCGCCGAAGCGCTGCACTTCCACAAAACGGGCGTGCCGTTGATGTGTCTGCTTGGAGGCCTCATGGGCCTGGTCACAGGCTATGGTCTGGAAGTATGGATCAACGTGTGGGCCTATCCCCTGAACATCGCAGGGCGCCCGCTTTTCTCATGGCCAGCCTTCGTGATTCCCGGCTACGAGTGGACCATCTTGTTTGCCGGTCTTTCCGCGGCGTTCGGCATGCTCGCACAGAACGGCCTGCCGCAGCTCTACCATCCGCTCTTCAACGCGCCAAACTTTCGTGACGGCGCACTGCAGGACAAGTTCTTCCTCTGCCTTGAGTCACACGATCCGCAGTTCTCGCGCACAGAAACTCGCACGTTCCTGGAACAGTTTTCACCGATCTCCATTGTGGAGGTCGACAACTAATGCTGAAGCAGCGAGCAGGCAGTAAGGAACAGGGAATGAGCGTTGTACGTGCAAGTGCGGTGTTCGCGGCGTTGACGTCGACGCTGTTGCTTGCCGGTTGCCGGCAGGACATGCACGACCAGCCAAAGATCTACCCGCAGCGCGGAAACACACTGTTTGCGGATGGTCGTTCGGCCAGACTCCAGGTCGCCGACACTGTGAGTCGTGACCAGCTACATGCAGACGAGTACTTCTTTAGCGGCTTTCAAGGTGGCAAGGAAGGTGACGGGCTCCCCGTCGCACTCACGCCCGCACTCATGGAGCGCGGCCAGGAACGTTACAACATCTACTGCACACCGTGTCACTCACGTGTGGGCAACGGCGACGGCATGATTGTGCAGCGCGGCTACCGCCCCGCTGGCAACTTCCACACGGATCGTCTACGCAGCGCTCCGCTCGGCCACTTCTTCAACGTAATCACTAACGGCTATGGTGCGATGCCCGAGTATGCTTCGCAGGTTACGCCGGAAGATCGCTGGGCGATTGTGGCATACATCCGTGCGCTCCAGCTCAGCCAGAACGCCAAGCAGACTGACGTCGCTTCCGGCGCGCACCCGGAAGACCTGCACAAGATCGCGACCGAAGCGGGCATGCCGACAGGCTTTGCCGACTCCTGGGGACTGCCCGGCACAGCCATATACGGCACACCGAACGGCGAAGACAATGGCATTCCCGGACAGGGCACCGGATCAGGTGCGCCGGCAGGTTCCGGAGCAAACAAGGCCCACTACGGACAGGCAGCAACCGGGAACGGCGGCAATCGCAACTCGAACGGACAAGGTACACCCGCAGCACCAAGCGCGGACGCTCCGGGACGGATAGCGGGAGAGCACCCGCAGCAGTAGTGACGACAGAGCAAACAGACAGAATCGACTGAAGGCGACTGAAGAATGGCACAGAACTTTGAACATCTAGGAGCAGGGCACACACACGGTGCGCACGCTGACCATGCGCACCACGGCCCGCGCACATTGCCTTCGGTGCTATCTACGCCGGAAGTTGTGCTGGCCTGGCGCAATTGGGCTGGCGGCGTGTTCCTTGCATTTGCTCTCATTTCGGTGGCGTTCGCCTTTACCCCTATGGGCCGCGAGCATCTGTTGCGTTCCTGGCTGATGGGTTCCATGACCTGCTTCAATTTCATGGGCGGCGCACTCGCGTTTCTGATGGTGCAATATCTTTCCGGCGGTAAATGGGGCCTGATTCTCCGACGCCCGCTGGAAGCAATGACGCGCACCTGGTGGCTGGTAGCCTTGATGTTTCTTCCGGTGCTCTTCAGCATGAAGAGCCTGTATCAGTGGGCCGCCTTCCATACGCCCGAACAGACGTGGAATGCTTATAAGCAGGGCTTGATCAGTCACGAGCAGCAACTCTGCATCAACCTGAAGCACACGATGCTGAGCCCCGTGAGCGCGTGGGTGCAATTCGTGCTTGTGTTCGCATTTCTGGGTTGCCTCATTACGCTGCTCAATCGTTGGTCGTTATCGCGCGATGCTGATCCAGCAGCGGGAACGATGCGCAGCTACGACCGCTGGCGCACTTTGTTTGAAAACGTCGCCGGACCCTGCACCTTCCTTTACGTCGTCGTGATGACCGATTTCGTCATCGTGTTCTTGAAGTCGCTCGATGTCACCTGGTACTCCTCGGTATATGGCCTGCAGTTCCTGGTCGCGCAGGGTTACGCCGTCCTCGCACTCGGAGTGCTGACGCTCATACTCTTGTCGCGCTTTGAGCCGTTCAAAACGATGTTCCGCATCACGGAACAGCATGACCTCGGCAAGCTTATGTTTGCCTTCACCATGTTGAACATCTATCTGACATTTGCGGAGTTCCTCATCATCTGGTCCGGCAACATCCCGGATGAGATTCCCTGGTACCTGCATCGCATACACGGCGGCTGGTGGTACATCTGCACCATCGATGTGGTCTGCCACTGGGTGATTCCGTTCTGCATCCTGTTGAGCCGCGACTTCAAGCGGTCACGAGCCCGGATGGTTTGGCTGTGCTGCTTCATGCTGTTTGCGCGACTGGTCGATATGTTCTGGCTGACCGAGCCCAACTTCAGCGACGCTGCAGGAAACCTGCACATTGTCGGAAACCTGAGCATTCTTTCCTACGTGACCGTACCTGTGGCGCTAATCGGCCTTTGGGTGTTCTTTTACCTGACAGAATTAACAAAGCGCCCGCTGATCGTGCTGAATGATCCGCACACCGCAGAAGTTCTGGAGCCTGAACATGCCCACTAATCACCATAACGGCGAAGGCGAGGAAATGGTCAAGATCGAGGGCGTGCAGGCGCACCCCTCACCCAAGCTTGACTCGGAACATCCCGGCTACGAAACGCAGGACGTGAACGTCGGCGGAATTATCACCTTCCTTGGTGGTCTGTCCGGCTTCATTCTCATATTCTTCGTGTTCTGCTGGGGTATGGGTAAGGTGATCAATACCGCCCTTCTGAAACAGGATGGTCCACCGAACAGGTGGCAGGCGAACCTTTCGCAGGCAGGCGCGGCTCTGCGTGGGGAAACGCATAAGGACTTGGAGTCCAACGCGGCAATGGAACAAAAGCAGCTCCAAGCAGTGACGCAAAACTTTCCATCCCCCAGGCTTGAGAGCGACGACGGTAACCAGGACCTGGCTGATCTCCATGCGCGTGAGGATCTCTTGCTGAATTACTACAGCAGCGCCTCGGACCTGCAGAACAGCGCGATTCGCATTCCTATCAACCGCGCGATGGCACTCATCGTTCAGCGTGGTCTCGGCGCAAGCGCCGCGATCCAGGCACCCCAGAACGCGATCCAGGCACCCCAGAAACTGATGGCAGGTGAATCGGCCCCAGTTGTGACGGCGCCACTCACCAACGGCTTTGCCCGTACCGGATACGAGCTGGAAACCATCGAAGCGCGCGACCAGAAGCTTGAATTCACCAAAGCAAGTAAAGAGTAGTAACCAGTACAGCCGATGAGGTCCAGCATGAGTTTGCTCAGCACAATCCGAAGCGAGGCACGAGGCGGCAAGCGCCGCGCTCTGCGTCTCGCCCTGGCTGCTGGCGCTTTCTCGTTGTACGGAATTTGCTGTAGCCTGGCCGCCGTCACGTTTGCCTGCACCACGCTGAACGCTCAGGTTGCCAGCTACGGCGACAAGGCCACTGGAGAAAACTCAGGCGATCAGCTTCCCCAAACCCTGCAGAAGGTGCAGGTCACACAGCATCTGAACGCGCAGCTTCCGCTCGATGCGCAGTTCGTCGACGACAAGGGTCAGCAGGTTAAGCTCGGCGACTATTTCGACGGCAAGCACCCGGCAATTTTGTCGATGGTGTATTACAACTGCCCGATGCTCTGCTCGGAAGAGATGGACGGCCTGGTAGGCGCGCTGCTGATGGTGCACCTCGTTCCGGGCAAGGACTTCCAGATCGTGGTCATCAGCATTGACCCGAGCGAAACACCGGAGATGGCTGCGCAGTACAAAGCGCGCTATGTCAAGCGCTACGGTAAACCGGAAACAGCAGATGGCTGGCACTTCCTTACAGGCCAGAAGCCAGCTATTGATGCCGTATCCAGCGCCACCGGATACGGCTACGTGCGAGTTCCTGGCCCTGACGGCAAGCTCTCACAGTTTGCGCACGCGAGTTCAATCGAAATCGCAACACCACAGGGAAAGCTAGCTCAGTATTACCTTGGCGTCGAGTACTCGCCGAAAGACGTGCTTCTCGGCCTGATCGATGCCTCGGGTAACAAAATTGGTTCGCCGGTGGCGAACATCCTTACCTACTGCTATCACTACGACCCGCAGACCAATAAACACTCGCTGATCGTTGCGCGTGTGGTGCAGTTGGGTGGCATGGCGACAGTGGCTGGGTTGGGCGGATTCATGTTTCTGATGTTCCGGCGAGACATGCGCCTTGGGCGCGACTGGGACAAGATACAGGACAAAGCTGCAACGAATGACGAAGATCAACGGCGGAACGGATAAAGGGTAACGATGGGTATCAGTCCAGTATTGTGGCAATTCCTGGTGAAGTGGCTTCACAACTCAGCGCTCTTTCCGGCTGAGGCCAGCACCATTGCGCCATACACCGACGAGTTGTACTTCTTCCTCATACTGATGTCGCTCGTCGGCATGGCGCTTGTACTGGCCCTGTTGTTCGGGTTCTCACTGAAGTACCGCCGCGAGAAGAATCCAGTGGCAACGCAGGTGGAAGGCTCGACGCTGCTGGAAGCCACCTGGACCATCATTCCACTGGCCATCTTCCTGCTCGTGTTTGTGTGGGGCGGTCTGCTGTATTTCCGCATTTACAGTCCACCGGCAAATGCGATGAACATCTACATTGTCGGCAAGCAGTGGATGTGGAAAGCGGAGCATCCGGGCGGACAGCACGAAATCAATGCACTTCATGTGCCCACCGGTCGACCGGTGCAGCTCACCATGATCTCGCAGGACGTGTTCCATAGCTTCTCGATTCCAGACTTCCGCATCAAGCGCGAAGTCATCCCGGGCCGATACTCTACCGTTTGGTTCAACGCGACCACGCCAGGCACGTATCACATCTTCTGCACGCAGTATTGTGGCACGCAACACGCCGGCATGATTGGCGAAGTCACCGCGCTCACGCCGGACGACTACGAAAAGTGGTTGAAGGAATCTACCAGCGGTATGAGTCTCGCGCAGAATGGTGAGCGACTCTTCGCCAGCATGGGCTGCAACGCCTGCCATAGCGGCAACGCAGCCGCACGCGGACCGAACCTCGCGGGCGTCTACGGATCCCGCCTGACCATGACTGATGGCAGCCAGGTCCTTGTGAACGACGCGTATCTGCGTGATGCGATACTTAATCCGTCTCAGCATGTGACCGCCGGGTTTGCGCCGATCATGCCGACCTACCAAGGCCAAATCAGTGAAGACGGCCTGATCGACCTGGTGGAATACATCAAGCAGATGCAATCGAATTATCGGGTGCAGCAGACGCAGTTGACCTCAGAGTCCAACCAGGCTGCCCCCACAACGCCCCCACAGGGCACAAATGAAACGGTGAAGCCATGAGCGCCACGACGAGCACGATCGTCTCTTTACCCAATCAGGAAACGGCAACCCTGCCGAAGCGAAACTACCTCAACAACGAGCACGGCCTGTTGAGCTGGTTGCTGACCGCTGACCACAAGCGGATCGCAATGCTGTACCTGATCTCGATCACTTTCTTCTTCTTTATCGGCGGCGCGTTCGCTGGCCTCATTCGTCTGGAGTTGTTAACGCCGCAGCCCGACCTGGTCGCTGCGGATACATACAACAAGTTCTTCACGATGCACGGCATCATCATGATCTTCCTGTTCCTGGTGCCCTCGGTACCGGCAACACTTGGGAACTTCCTGATACCGATCATGATCGGTGCCAAAGATCTTGCATTCCCCAAGATCAACCTGCTGAGCTGGTACCTGTACATGATCGGCGGCACCTTGACGCTGGCCGCGCTCGTGCTCGGCGGTGTGGACACGGGTTGGACCTTTACGACCCCGCTTTCGACCCACTACCTGAACACGCATGTCATCACGGCAGCCACGGCAATCTTTGTTGCAGGCTTTAGCTCCATTTTCACCGGGCTGAACTTCATTGTGACCATTCACCGTATGCGCGCGCCGGGTATGACCTGGTTCCGCATGCCGCTGTTTTGCTGGTCCAACTACGCGGCTTCTATCCTGATGGTGCTTGGTACTCCGGTGCTGGCCATTGCGCTTGTGCTGGTTGCGCTGGAGCGGTTGCTCGGCATTGGCGTCTTCGACCCTGCCAAGGGTGGCGATCCACTACTTTTTCAGCATCTGTTCTGGTTTTATTCGCATCCCGCCGTGTACATCATGATTCTGCCGGGCATGGGCGTGATCTCTGAAGTGATCTCGACCTTCAGCCGGAAGCGAGTATTCGGTTATACCGCAGTCGCGTTCAGCTCTGTTGCCATCGCGCTGTTCGGCTTCTTTGTATGGGCCCACCACATGTTCATCATGGGTGTGTCGAACTACTCTGCCCTGGTATTCAGCTTGCTGACCATGCTGGTTGCGGTTCCCTCCGCCATCAAGATCTTCAACTGGACGTTCACCCTGCAGAAGGGTTCCATCACGTTTGAAACGCCGATGCTGTATGCCTTCGGCTTCATCGGTCTCTTCACCATCGGGGGCCTGACCGGCGTGTTCCTCGGTTCGCTCGGCATGGACATCCACCTGACCGAAACCTACTTCATCGTGGCCCACTTCCACTTCGTGATGGTAGGCGGCATGTTGATGGCGTTCCTCTCCGGCATCCACTTCTGGTGGCCGAAGCTGACGGGCCGCATGTATCCCGAGTCGCTTTCAAAGCTTGCAGCCGTGACCACGTTCATCGGTTTCAATCTAACGTTCCTGCCGCAATTCATCGTCGGCTACCTCGGCATGCCGCGCCGGTACCATGCGTACCCCCCGGAGTATCAGGTCCTCAATGTGCTGTCGACCGCTGGCGCAACCGTTCTCGGAGTTGGCTACATGTTGCCTTTGCTCTATCTCGGATGGTCGCTGAAGTATGGTGCTATCGCCGGCAACAATCCCTGGCAGGCTACCGGCCTCGAGTGGCAGATTCAGTCGCCGCCACTTACGGAGAATTTTGTTGAGACGCCGATCATCGACTACGAGGCGTACGACTACGAGTGGCTCGAACGCAAGCAGCACGAAGGGGTGACCACCGTTGGATAACACGGCCATTGCACCAAACGAACCCTTGATGCCCCGCGAGGAGGCGGTCAGCGGCATGGACCCGCACGGGCATGTCATGCTGCCCCAGCACCGCCACCACTTCGAGACAGAAGAGCAGCAGCGCGAAGCAGGCAGCTTTGGCATGTGGCTCTTCCTGCTCACCGAAATCATGTTTTTCGGCGGGATGTTCTTCGCATATCTTCTTTATCGCAACTGGTACTATCCAGCGTTTACCGTCGCTTCCAATCAGCTCAATGCTCCTGAAGGTTGTATCAACACGGCCGTTCTGATTACGTCCGGCTTCTTCATGGCGCTCGGAGTCTGGGCAGCGGAAGTTCGTAAGCAGAAGGTTCTCGTGATCACCCTTCTGCTTACCACACTGTTCGGCCTGGTCTTCCTCGGCGTGAAGTGCGACGAGTACCACGAAAAGTATGAACATCATCACATTCCTGGAGCAAGCTTCAGCGTCGCGGAATTTGTGAATCCCGCCGCATATGGATTGCATGAAGAGCCCCTGGCACCAGACATGGCGCAGAAAACGCAGATATTCTTTTTTCTGTACTTCGCCATGACCGGCATGCACGCCCTGCACATGATCATCGGTATCGGGCTGCTGGTGTGGCTCATCTGGCGCGCCAACCGCGGAGACTTCTCTTTCGGCTACGTCGCGCCCATCGAGAACTTCGGCTTGTACTGGCATTTCGTCGACATCGTCTGGTTGTTTCTGTTTCCACTGCTGTATCTGATTAACCGCCACCCATTGAAATAGGAATGAGGGCTAGAGGCTGATGTCACAAACACTCGCGCAAGGTCACAATCCGCAAACAGACGCGCATGATCCGCTGAACGTCACCAATCCGGAGCACGGCGAGCATCACATCGTTACGCCCATTCAGTACTGCATGGTGTTTGGCACGCTGCTTGTCTTCACCGCGATCACGTGGGGCGTGGCTTATGTTGACCTGAAGTGGTTCAATCCTGTTCTTGCGCTCGGCATCGCATGCTTTAAAGCGGTAATCGTCATTTTGTTTTTCATGCATGTAAAGTACCAGTCTCGCCTGATCAGGCTGACCGTGGCAGCGGGCTTCTTCACGTTTCTGATTTTGATTACGATGACCATGGCCGACTACATCTCGCGCGCGTGGGGACAGTGGTAGAGAAGCGAGTGGTTACAGAATAGTGGCGACTGATGAGTCAGGGCCCAAATGCGCGGGCCTTTTCTCTTACTTTACTCAGAACCCAAGCCCTTCAAAAGGCCCCAAACACTGCCTGCCTGTGCTCGTAATCCAGCGGAGAAAATTTACTCCACCTGCACTCATGCGCTTAGATGCTGAGAGGGAACGCGTTCCTCTTGCTCGCTAGTCCGCCTGTTTAGCGTCTATTGCCTGCTTCTCAATACTTGTCGGAAAAACCCCATCCAGGTGGCTGCCTCATCGTGGTCACGGCCAAGCTGCTGAGCGAGCTGCCTCACAACGTGCGCCCTCGCATTAGCAGGAAAGCGCCGCGCGTAGCCCGTGACTTCCATCGCGTGCAGCAGCATCTGCGTCTGGCGTTCACGGTCTTCCTGGGTTACGGCATTGGTGTGTACCTCAGGAAGAGCGCGTGATCCTTCAAAGCCCCCGCGCACCAGTTCGTACAGGCAGACTGCCACAGATTGCCCGAGGTTCATCGAAAGGTGCCGGGCATTTTCCGGCGCAAACATAGGGATGGTTGTGAGCAGCGAACAGTAGCTGAGCTGCTCATTCGTGAGGCCGGTCTTCTCCGAGCCAAACAGCAGCGCGACCCGTCCGCCGTCCTGCAGACGCCCAAGCAGCGTGTCGCGCACCTGCTGCAAAGGGAGGACCTCGCGATGCAGCTCGCGTCCGCCGATCGCCGTTGTCCCCACTACCAGCTTGCAATCGGCGATTGCATCGGCGAGCCCGTCGAAACGCCTCGCAGCCTGCATGACATGCGCCGCGCCGACGGCGGACTTCGGTGGCTCAGCCGCCGCAGCGTCCAATTGTGCGGCTTCGAATGGCGCAGCAAACTCGTTCACGACGCGTAGATCGCTGAAGCCAAAATCCTGCATTGCACGAGCTGCGGAACCGATGTTCTGGGGGTTGCGCGCGCCTACTAGGACGACAGTCAGATTTGCGCGCGCATCGGAGGAGAGCATCGCAATTATTGTAGGCCGCACGCTTTGGATAGCGGCAAGACCATGTAGGCTCCCTTGGACTTCAAACAGAAACGCTCCGCAATAAGCGGAGCGCTCTGGGCCGGTCGTACTCGTTAGCGCTTGTGCTCGCCGCCTTCACGACCACCCTCTCGCCGCTCGCCGCCACCGGCAGGACGCGCCGCCGGTTCCGGACGAGCCGCGGGCTGAGGACGATAGCCACCCGATCCCGGCGCCTCATGTGGCAAGCCATCCGCCGGAGGTGCTTGCCGGTTCACGTTGTTGTGGTTCCCGTTATAGATCTGGTTGCTGTTGGCGTTCTGTTCGCGGTTGATCTGGCCGCGCTGTTGCCCGTTCATTGCGCCACCATCACCAACGCGATTGTTGTGTACCTGCTGGTCTACCGCCGACTGATTTAGATTGCCGCGAGCGGCTTCGCCTGAGGTCATCTGGCCGGAACGAAGGCCGTTGGCTGTACGCTGCTGCTGGTTGGCTTCGCGAGTGTCTACGGCGTTCGGCGCGATCGTGTTGCCGTTGTGATTGTCGTTGTAGATGTTGCGGCTGGCGTTGTTTTGCTCACGGTTGATTTGCCCGCGCTCCTGATTCGTCAGCGTACCGCCGTTCGCACCGCGGTCGTTGCGCACCTGCTGATCGATGCGTGACTGCTGCGCCGTGGCACGAGCGGCTTCACCGGAGGTCATTTGCCCGGTGTTAAGACCATTCGCAATGCGCTGATCCTGGTTAGCTTCACGACCGTTTGGCTGAAAGGCATGCCCCTGAGTCCGGTCCTGCGTCGTCAGCGGCTGTGTCCGCATGTGTTGTTCGGCGGTTTGATGGTAAGCCGCATTGTTTACTGAAGCGACGGTCCCTGGACGTCCATGGTTGAATGCGGCGAACTGCGAACGATCCTGCGCGGCAATTTGTTGGTGCTGCATCTGGTTTGTCGTTGCCGCAACGTGCTGCTCACGGCTCCACTGCTGTACCTGCGCGGACGGCTGATGCTGGATGCCGCCAGGACCACCGTTGTAAGCGATGTGATTGTTGTTCACGATTGTGTTGTGGATCACGACGTTGCGGTCAACGTAAACATTCGTGACATGTACACCACCAAAATTCGCAACAGCGCTGTTGTATGCGAACTCGCGCCCACGCCACTCGCCGCCAAAGAAGCCGACACCACCGTAGCCGAAGCCGTAGTTCACGCCACCGTAAAAGCCGACGTGCGGCCCCCAGTAGCCGCCATGAAACAGGTACGATCCACCCTCATAGCCCCAATAGCCTGGCGTCCAGAGTAGGCCAACCGACGGCGGCTGCACCCACACG
Source organism: Granulicella sp. (assembly GCA_965200515.1). Taxonomy (GTDB): domain Bacteria; phylum Acidobacteriota; class Terriglobia; order Terriglobales; family Acidobacteriaceae; genus Granulicella. The sequence goes on from CBDAUT010000014.1 coordinate 256,194, forward strand.
CCCGGAACCCAGTAATACCCGGCATCGCCGTATGACCAGTAGCCGGGTGTCCAGATGTATCCCGGCGCAGGCAGTGGTGGCTGCACATACACCGGCAGGGCCGGTGGTGCGAAACCAACAGAGATGCCAACGAAGACTGCTGCCTGAGCCTGCTGCGTTGGCAATATGGCTGCTGGCACAGCGACTACTGCGGCCAGTGCCAGTGTGCGAAATACCTTGCGTGAAATCATTCGTTTCTCCTCCGGCCTGCACGCGGCGATCCTGAGTGGCTGCGGCAGACGACAGCGCATTGCGCTATGCCTTTGTTCTGAACACAGGTGTGAGCCGCGAGTTTTGCACCCTGAGGCGATTCGCAGGAGAAATAAAGTTGCGGTACATTCCGTGTTTCTCACTGCCGGGCAAGAAAGCTCTTGTCTGCTTCTCTGTTTCGCCGTAGGGTTGCCTCTTCAGAGGAACGCACGCATGAATCGTCGCGAGTTTACACGTTTGTCTACAGCCGCTGCAGCTTCGCTTGCACTGCCGCGAACATCACTCAGCCAGATCAAATCCGCTTCAGCCCCGTTCCCGAAAAACTTTCTATGGGGAACTGCCACAGCCGCATTTCAGGTGGAAGGTGCGTGGAACGAGGACGGCAAAGGTCAGTCGAGCTGGGACCACTTCACGCACATGCAGGGCAAGATTCGCGGAGCGGCAACTGCAGATATCGCATGCGACGACTACCACCGCTTTCGCGAAGACATCGCGCTCGTCAAGCAGTTGAATCTGAAGAGCTATCGTTTCTCCATCTCGTGGCCACGCATTCAACCGACTGGTGTTGGTGCGCCGAACCAGAAAGGGCTCGATCACTACTCAAAATTGGTTGATACGCTGCTCGAAGCGGGCATTCGTCCCTTCTGCACCATGTATCACTGGGACTTGCCGCAGGCGCTGGAAGAAGAAGGCGGCTGGCCGAACCGCGATCTCGCCAACTACTACGCCGACTACGCGAGCATTCTTGGCAAGCACCTCGGCGACCGCATCACAGTGTGGGCACCATTCAACATGCCCTGGACCGTCGCTTATCTCGGCTATGGCGCGGGCGTGTTTCCACCGGCGAAATCTGATTACAAGCTTTATCTTCGCGCGCTGCACACGTTCAGCCTCGCGCAGTCGCAGGCGCTGCGTGCGCTGAAGGCTGCTTCTCCGAAGGCGACCGTGGGCAGCGCGTACGGCATGGCTCCCGCTTACCCGAAGACGAACAGCGAGGCAGATCTCGCTGCGGCTGCTCGATACCACGCAATGAACAATGTGTTCTTTCTGCATGCAGCCATGCACGGCGATTACCCGAAAGCTTTCGCGGTTGAACCACCACTCAAGGAAATGGGTTTCCGCTCTGGCGACGAAGCGATTATGAAAGCACCGCTCGACTGGGTCGGCTTCCACTACTACACGCGCCGTATAGTTTCCGCTGTGAAGCCTGATGCTTCAAGCAGCGGCGGCACCTTCGGAACAGAAACAGAACTGGATGGCGGTGGTGCCGGCAGTCGCGACAACTACACGCAATTCCATTCCGAGATGCCGACCGAAGGTCCACTCACGGATGCAGGTCTTGAGGTCTATCCGCCGGGCATCTACGACCTCGTGATGCAGATCTCGCGCGAGTACAATTTCCCGCCAATTGAGATCACGGAAAGCGGATGCAGCTATCTTGACGCTCCACTCGGAAGTGCGGGCGGCCGTGTGCCGGACACGCGTCGCATAGCGTTCTTTCGCAGCTATCTCGCGGAACTACAGCGTGCGATCCAGGCGGGTGCAAAGGTCCGGTCCTACCATGCATGGACACTGCTGGATAACTTCGAGTGGGCCGACGGGTACAGTCAGCGTTACGGCCTTACTTACGTCGACTTCCGCGATCAAAAGCGCACACTGAAAGATTCAGCGCTTTGGTATGGCCGCGTAGCGGCTGCGAACCGCTTGATCGACTAACGGCGTACTGATTACTTCTTCAACGTGCTCTGCGGAGAAGTCTCCAGCAGCATCTTCGCTTCATCCACGTTCACAGGCTCCAGTGAAAGCGAGAATGGAACGGCTGCGTCCCCACCACCGTTGCCCGCCGAAACATGAATGAGGAAGTAAGAGGTTTGCCCACTGTCCACCGAAAGCGGCTGCAAGTACGCCTCGTGATGTGACACCTTTTTGAAGTGCGATTGCCAGTTCACACAAAGATGATGCTGGCCTGGAACAACCGAAAGGGCCACAAAAGAGTTTCCTTTAGTCTCGCCCACCCACGCGCCATCCATACCAATCCGAACGTCCGCTCCCCCGCATTTCCTCCCGAGGCACAACGCGTTCGTTTGGTCGTCACGTTGAATCAGGTAGACCAGCGCTTTGCCTGTTTCAGGCGTTATCATCGTGGTCGGCTGTGCAACATCAGCATTGAGCTTTGTGTCGACCGCACCACATGCTGCTTTGTACGCCTGTGTTGTGGAAGCGTCCTGCGCAACGCAGGATGCGGCTACAGATAGTGCAAGAGCGCTTGCCCACCTGCTGAAACTTGAATGTCTCATAGGTTCAAACCCCGCTGAATCGCCACAAGATTACTCGCGCCTCCGCTCATCGAGCAACATGCGCTTGCGGCCCAAGGCTCTCTCGGGTTATTCGGCTGTCACCGCTACACTTAATCCAGCACCGTGGCCGACAACTTCGCACAAACCGTGAAAGCCCAGACCGACATCGTCCGCATCGTGGGCGAGTACATCAAACTGCGCAAGTCGGGCGCGAACTGGTCCGCGCTTTGCCCGTTTCATAAGGAAAAATCCGGCTCCTTTTACCTGTACCCCGGCACGGCGAGTTTCTACTGTTTTGGCTGCCACGAGCATGGGGACGTGTTCACGTTCGTGATGAAGCTGGAGAACATCAGCTTCCCGGAGGCTGTTCGCTCCGTCGCCACGAAGATGAACATTCCGCTGCCTGCGCGTGAGTTCAACTCGCCGCAGGAAGCACGCGAGGCTGGTCTGCGCAAGCAGTTGCTTGATGTCCACGAAGCGGCGACGCAATACTTCCAGGGGAACCTGCGCTCGCCGGAAGCGGCCCGTGCGCGGGAATACATGAGCGGTCGCGGCATCTCGGACGAGACGGTGAAGACATTTCGCATCGGCTACGCGCCGGAAAGCTTCAACGACATGCGCGAGCGGCTGGGCAAGTTCTTTCCAGAAGACGTGCTGCGCGCCAGTGGTCTGTTCAGTTCGAAAGACGGTGATAACGCCGCACCGCTTTACGCACGTTTTCGCCGCCGCGTGATGTTTCCCATCTGCAACGAAGCAGGCAAGCCGATCGCATTTACGGGACGCGCGCTGGAAACAACAACGCCCGACGGCAAGACAGTGGCGAAGTACATGAACTCGCCCGAAACGCCGCTGTATACCAAGGGGCATGTCCTGTTCAATCTGGACAAGGCGAAGGCCGCAATTAAGGCCAACGCGGGTGCACTGCTCGTTGAAGGGCAGATGGACTGCATCTCCGTGTTCATGGGCGGACTGCAAAGCGTGGTGGCCACCAGCGGCACTGCATTTACCGAGCATCAGGTGCGCCTGCTCAGCCGCTTCACGAAGAAGGTCGTGCTCAACTTCGACCCCGACAGCGCAGGACAGAACGCTGCCGAAAAAACCATCGCCTCATTGGTGGAAGAAGGGTTCGACGTGCGCGTGCTCACGCTCTGTGGCGGGCTCGACCCCGACGGGTACGTCCGCGAACATGGCATGCAGGACTACGTGAACCTCGTCCAGCGCGCGCCGCGCTACGCCGACTTTCTCATTGAGCGCGCACAGAAGATAGCGGCACCGCGCACGCCGCAGGCAAAAGTCGACGCACTCAATTTTCTGCTGCCGCATATTCGACGTATCCCGAACGCGATCGCGCGCGACGACTTTGCTGCAAATGCCGCACAGAAGCTCGGCATCGATGGCTCGCTCGTCCGGCAGGAGCTAAAACAGGCCGCGCAGCAGCGTCTTGAAAGCGTGCGCGCGCCGCAACCAAAAGCGGTTTCCGAAATAGAGCGCATTCTGCTCTGCGCTCTCGTTCTGCCCGAGGCAGACTCCGCACGGCAGCTTGCTGCGGAAGAACTCGCCGGCCACCCGGATTGGTACGGTGAGTTGCCGTCTGCCACGCTGATCGAGATACTCGCCAACGGGCCGACACCGGACACGCCACTCGAAGCCGCGCCCGACGCACCCTCACGTGCCTTGCTCGCCAGCGCACTCCATCAAGGCTCCACAATGGGTGCTGCCGGATGCGAAGTGCAGCGAGAAGAAGTGGCCAACGCCCTCCGCACCCTGCACGAGCAGCGGCTGGAACGTCGTACCCGCGAACTCCGATCCATGATTGCCGAAGCCCAGCGCCGCGGCGACGAGACGATGCTGATGAAGCTGGCCCATGAAAGGCTGCAGGTGGAACGGGAGTTGCGAGCTTTGTAAGGCCGCTCAATTCGCGTCCGGCACAAGCGTACGCATCGCGCCCACCCTTACATCCAACCAGAAAAACCAGTGAGCCAAAGGGCCTACTGAGCCGCCGGAGGCTTTAGCCTCCGAGATAGATCGACCTTCCCGCAAATGCGCGGCTTTAGCCGCCGAGATGATCAGGTCGAGAGTCAATCATCTCTGGATGCGCAACATGACGATACGGATATCGCGTATACCCCCAACGCTCTGGATTGGCCGAGATATAAGACAACTGCGAGTCGTAGTCGCGGGCATCCAGCACACGATGCGCATAATACCCGTCCTGCCAAACCGGGCCGTTCCAATGCTTGCGAATGGCGAAGGAGAACCCACCCTTAATCAACCCGACGATCGCTTCGAGAGAGTTCGTTGGAGTAAACAGGACGTGGAGGTGATCGGGCATCACAACGAACCCGTGTAATCCAATCCGTCCTTCAGTTCGGTACCGCGCCAGCAGCTTCACCATTGTCTCCGCAAGATCAGCGTGCAGAAAGACACGCTCCCGCCCAGCGCAGATAATGGTCACGGCATAGGTTTGCGGCGTCTCGCGCACAACCGAAAGTGTACCGAACAGAGGTGGCGTCATCTCGGAGGCTGAAGCCTCCTCCCTTACGCGGCTCGAGACTATCTCGGAGGCTAAAGCCTCTTCACCGCGAACAGCAGTCATACGAATAACGCAAAGATGTCCCAGCAACACTTTCCCCGCTTGCATCTCATCAAGCGAAGCAACACAGGAGAACAGCGATGAAGGTTCTGATATTTGGCGCAGCAGGAAAGACCGGCAGCTTGGTCGTTGGTAAGGCGTTAGCAGCAGGCCACGCAGTTTCCGTCTTCGTACGCGACGGCTTCCATGGCGCGAACGCGGACATCCACGTCATCACTGGCGATGCGAGCAACGCAGCGGAAGTCCGTAGCGCTCTCCAAGGGCAGGAAGCCGTGATCGACACCATCGGTGGCGATACGCCTTACAAGAGCACCGACCTCGAAAGCACCGCAGCAAGAAACATCATCGACGCCATGCAAGCCGAAGGCGCAAAGCGCCTTGTGGTGATTTCCATGATGGGCATTGGCGACAGCAAGGAGCAGACACCGTTCTGGTACGAGCACATCCTCATGCCGCTTTTTCTAAAAGGTGCCGACAAGGACAAGACCGCTATGGAAGCTGAAGTGAAGGCCAGCGGTCTGGAGTTTGTGATCGCGCGTCCGCCGCTACTGATCGATGAGCCCGCAACGCAGCAGGTCAAGGTACTGAAGGCTGCTGAAACGGGACACAAGATCACGCGCGAAGACCTTGCGCAGTTTCTAGTTGACCAACTCGGCGTCACGGAGTGGCTCGGCCAGGCTGTCACGGTGGTAAACAGTTAGCGGTTACCGCAGGAACTCGCGATGAAACCATTGGGTTTATGTCGTCCCGCCATCGCAGGTGATATCACCGGAAAGTGCAATTCTTTCGCAATACGACAGACGTTAGTCTCGGGAAACGTTGACGCAGCACTCCGCGTTGCAAGACTTTTCCGAGGTGATCCCCATGCACAAATTGTTTGACGTGCTGCCACACTTACTCACAGACGAATCAGGTCAAGACTTGATCGAATATGCGCTTGTCGCTGCACTGCTTGGCCTTGGTGCCATCTCCGCTATGCGAACGCTTGCCACCACCATCAGCAACAGCTTCAACACTGTCGGCACAAAGCTTGCCGGGAATGTGTAGCTAGCGGCTCGTGCAAGCGGTTCACGCGGTCTGAGTGCGTGGATAGCTTGTTAGAATGCGGCATGTCATCGCGCCCCGCCGCCCAGGTTTTTGCCTCATTTTTTGCAGTCACACTCGCCACCAGCACCGCACTCGCACAGAAGACCTACACGGCTCAGGACTACGCCGCCGCCGAGCAGCGCCTGCCCGCCTACGCTGGCACGCTTGTCGATCATGTGATGACCGCGCCCCCCGCATATCTCCCTGATGGGCGCGTTTTCTACGCCGAAAGCGTGGCGCACAAAACAACATACTTCCTTGCCGACCCCGCACACGCGACAAAGGCTGCGGCCTTTGATTCGGAGAAGCTCGCGAGCGCACTCAACGCTGCCAGCAAGGAAGGCAAGGGCACTCTCCGCGCCGCGCAGCTTCAGGTGTCCAGCTATTCGCCGGAAGCCAATGGCTTTGCCGTAGAAACACCACAGGGCAAGTTCCACTGCAACCCCGCCGCAACCAAATGCACGCGCGAAGCAGACCCACCGCCGCCTGTACCTATCCCGCAGAAGCCCGGCATGCCCGCTGCCGCAGCTACCGCAGCGAAGCCACCCGCGCCACCAACACGCCGCCGTCGCAGTCCCGAAAACGCCTCGACTGACAAAAAGCTCGTCGCCTTCATTCGCGACAACAATCTCTGGGTGCGCACGGTTGCTACGGGGCAGGAGCGCCAGCTCACCACTGACGGAGTGACCGACTTCGGCTACGCCACCGACAACGCAGGCTGGGAACACTCCGACATGGCCATCCTCACCTGGTCGGACGACAGCAGGAAGATTGCTACCTTCCAGATGGACCAGCGCAAGACCGGCATGATGTACCTGGTCTCCGTTACCAATCGGCATCCAGAACTGGAAGCCTGGCACTACCCGCTCGTTGGCGACAAAGATGTATCCATGATCGAACCTGTGATCATCGACGTGGCCAGCGCCTCGGTCGTTCGCCTGAAAACTCCACCGCTGCAGCATCGCAGCATGGAGTGCGACGACGTGAGCTGCAACGGCGACGGCAAGTGGACCGACGTTGATTTCTCGCCGGACAACAAGCACCTCACCTTCGTGTCCACTTCTCGTGACCATAAAGACGAGTGGGTGAAAAGCGCTGACACCTCGACGGGCGACGTGCGCGAGATTTTCCACGAACACGCAGACACCTACTACGGCTGGCAGGCCAAGACCGACTTCAAGGTTCTGCTGGCAAGCAACGAATTCCTCTGGGTCTCGGAGCGCAGCAACTATGCGCAGCTTTATCTCTATGACCTGACCACCGGCAAGCTGAAGAACCAGATTACCCACGGTGACGGCCCCGTGTGGGATCTCGCAGGTGTAGATGAAGGGAACCGCGTCATCTACTTCACCGCCACGGGCAAAGAAGCAGGCGACGACCCCTACTTCCGCAATCTGTATCGCGTGAATTTCGATGGCACCGGGCAGACGCTGCTGACGCCCGAAAAGATGGACCATGAAGTCGTGATAAGTCCCGACGCAAAGACCTTCGTGGACAAATACTCCACCGCAGAAGTAGCTCCGACAACAGCCATTCGTGACAACAAAGGCACAACGCTCATGGATCTGGGTAAGGAAGACATTTCGCGGCTCACCGCCACAGGATGGAAGCCGCCCGTGCGCTTCAAAGTGAAAGCACGCGACGGCAAAACTGATCTTTACGGCTACATGTGGAAGCCAACCAGCTTCGACGCAACGAAGAAATATCCCATCGTCGACGAAATTTATCCCGGCCCGCAGGACGCGGTGTGCTCCATCATGGGCCACAGCTTCCGCTCCTCCCACGGAGACATGCAGGCACTTGCTGACCTCGGTTTCGTCACCGTCTGCATTGACGGCATGGGCAATCCGCATCGCAGCAAGAGCTACCACGACGCACACGCCTCAAAGCCCGAAGAGATGGGAGACGACACCATCCCCGATCAGGTCTCCGGCCTGAAAGATCTTGCCGGGCAGTACCCATTCCTTGATCTCAGCCGCGTTGGCATCTGGGGACACTCCGGCGGCGGCAATGCCACAGCATCGGCCATGTTCCACTTCCCTGAATTCTTCAAAGTCGGTTGGTCGGAGAGCGGCAACCACGACAATCGCGATTACGAAGACGACTGGGACGAGCGCTGGGCCGGTCTCGAGGTAATCGGCCCTGATGGCAAGAGCAATTACGATGCGCAAGCCAATCAGGGCTACGCGAAAAATCTGAAAGGCAAGCTGATGCTCGTGCACGGAACGATGGATGACAACGTTCCGCCGAGCAACACGCTGCTCGTTGTCGACGCCCTGATGAAGGCTAACAAGGACTTCGACTTGCTTATGGTGCCGAACGCTCACCACGGCTACCCCGGCGAACAGGCACAGTACGTTATGCGCCGCCGTTGGGACTACTTCGTGAAGAACCTCGCCGGCAGCAATCCGCCAGCAGAGTTCCAGATGACACCCTCAGCCGAACTGATGAAGAAAGCTCTATCTACTATTCACTGAAAATAATCGGAGAAACAAGAAAGCCGCGGAGAAATCCGCGGCTTTCTTGATGTTGTGCTGGCCTGGTGCTATTCAACGACGCTGCCATCGGCAGGTGTCACAGTATTGCCGGACGACGGTTGCAATTGCCATCCGTTGTTGGTATCCACCAGCACCTTGCTGGATGTGCCGTTGCCGGCAAGGTTCGTGCGCACCTTCGGATATACATTCTGCACTTCGGCAGCCTTCGCCCAATCTGCTACGCCGTCGAAGCTCCATCCATAGGTCACGGTAGTTGTCGCGCCGGGCTCGCCATTGTTCGGCGTTGAGCTGTTGATGCTCGAGACGCTGCGATGGCCGTAGCAGAAGTTGCCGAAACCAGGCTGCGTTGCGTCAGCAGTCCATGCGCTGCGACCCTTATCGCTCAGGTCATAGTTGTTCACCTGCTTGTCGACCAGGCCGAGGAGCTTCTTCTTGTCGCCAGCCGTGCGCGTCAGCAGACCCTGATCGAACAGCGCGTCGAACTTCTGCGTCTTGTCCGTGTCGCTGCTTTCAGCTTGCACCGGGAACTGCTTGGGCTCCGACCACAGGCACGCAGGATGCGCGGAGTAGTACGTGTTGATCGCACTCTTGTAGTTAACCGTATTGTCCGCTGTTTTCTTGCAGCCGCTCACCAGAAGCATCGCAGCAGCACCGCAAAGTACTGCCGTGTTCAAAACTTTATTCATAACTAACCTCGTACGCAGTGGGATGCGTATGAGGCCGCATGCGGTTATTCAGCCGATTGCTACATCGCGTGCTTCGGCGGGAACTTATAGAACATCTTGTCGATTGCCTTTTGCAGCTTTCCACTGTTTTTGTTCATTTTGTGCGACTCAGTGGCCTGCGAAGTGCCGCGCCACACCAGATTGTGCGTCCGTGTGTCGTACAGGTCAACAATCAACGTACCGATCGGAATCGTGCGTTGTGTTGTTGTGGCGATGCCATCACCACCCCATCCACCGCCGTACCATCCTCCCCATCCGCCCCAGCCAAATCCCGGCCCAAGGCCGTTGTAGAACGTCTGATACTGCTGCACAGTCCGCTGACCGCCAATTGCCGTAATCGCAATGTCGCCGCCGCGAGGCACCTCACGCCAGCCGTGGTATTTCAGGTCCATACGGATTTCATCGCGGATCACGGAAACATCCAGCGGGTTCTCCGTTTGCAGCTTGTGAAACGAGAACGTCTTGTAGTCGCTGAACGGTGCTTTGTGGTCGTAATCGGTACTGACCTGCTGAGCGCTGGCAGCGATGCGAAGAACTGCGAAAAAGGCGAGCGCCGCGAGTGTAGTCCTGAACTTCATCAAAGATCTCCAACGAGGCTGAAGTGAACTGCCTCTACCGCATTAGACGCGTTCCCGGCCTAAGGACGACAGCGGGAAGTCATAGCCGTCGAGAAAAACTGGCTAACACACAGCTTCGAGAGGGAAAGGGAACGAACCAAACAGGGAAAGCTTTAGCCTTCCGGAGGAAGCCAGGGTGCATCTCTAGCCACGAGAGGCTTCAGCCTCTGAGATAGATCATCTGTGCCTGTTCCGAGCGGCTTTAGCCGCCGAGATGACCGTCTTGCATAAGTCAGGAACGACGCGGCAACACGCTCAACCTAAAACATTGCCCGAACCTGCTCCGGCGTCACACCTGATTCCCGCAACGTGCGCAGACTCAACGCATCATGCCGCTTCGCCAGCCGAACGCCCGCTTCATCCCGCATCAGGTCGCAGTGAAAATATGCAGGCGTCACAAATCCAAGCGCATGTTGCAACAGCATCTGCCGCGCGGTTGACTTCAGCAAATCACGCCCACGAACCACCTCGGTAATTCCCATCGCCGCGTCATCCACCACGCAGGCGAGCTGATAACTCGGCAAACCATCCTTGCGCCACACAAGAAAGTCTCCGAAGTCGGCACCGCCTCCGCAACCAGCAACGAAGTTCTGCGTTCCTGCATTGCCGTCAACGAACGAAACCACCTCATCGTCAGGAATACGAAACCGGTAATTGATGCCGGTGAGACTCGAGACGGAACTGGCCAAACTGTGAGCCCGGCAAGTCCCGCGATAGACCGGCTCATCGTCTGCGTCCTCATGCGGTGCCTGTGTTGCGTGTTGCAGATCGCGCCTCGAACAGGTGCAGGCATATACCGCGCCGCGAGCCAGAAGTTGCCGCATCGCCTCGGTATAAAACGCCAGCCTCTCGCTCTGCCGCATCTCCAACGTCCATGCAATGCCGAGCCATCGCAAGTCCTCACGCATCGCGGCGGCATACCCCGGCTTTGATCGCTGCGGATCAAGATCTTCGTCGCGCAGCCAGAGTTTGCCACCAGCCGCTAGAGTGCGTTCGTAAGCGATGGAGAACGTGCGGGCGTGTCCGAGATGAAGTAAGCCCGTCGGCGATGGCGCGATCCGCCCAACGTATCCGCTCACAACCATCCGCGTGTGCGCGCAATGCGTGCTGCATCCACACGGTTCGCCGCTCCCAGCTTGGCGATTGCCTCAGAAAGATAGTTGCGTACGGTTCCTTCGGATAGCCGCAACTCCGCAGCGATTTCAGATGACGAGCGCCCATCGCCGGCGCGCTGCAGAATCTGGCGCTCGCGGTCGCTCAGCGGATCGTCATCGGCGCTCCACGCTTCCGCTGCCAAGGCAGGATCCACTGCGCGCAAGCCCTTATGCACTCGACGTATAGCCTCCGCGAGCTCCGTAGCGGGCCGATCCTTCAGCAGATAACCGCGAGCACCCGCTTCCAAGGCGCGACGAAGATACCCAGGTCTCGCAAACGTGGTGAGAATAATCAACTTTGACTTCGAGCCGTTCTCCTTGAGCAGGGCCGCAAGCTCCAGGCCAGTCATCTCCGGCATTTCGATGTCAGTCACGACGACATCCGGCTGCAACTCACGCACCTTGCGCTCAGCCTCACGTCCGTTTGCTGTCTCGGCCACAACCTGAATGTCCGCTTCTAACTCAAGCAGCGCTTTCAACGCCCCGCGCAACATCGTCTGGTCCTCTGCAAGCAGAACGCAGATCTTCCCATCGCTCTTCGGTCTCGCCGCAGCACTCATTGGGCAGCACCTGTTGCTGCCAGCGGCAGCTCAATCGAAAGCTTCGTTCCGCGAGAACGGTCCAGCTCCACATGGCCGCCAAGCGCTTCCACCCGCTCGCGCATTCCGCGAAGCCCATTGCCTTCTTGCGCCGTTACATTCTGCCCGTCATCTTCGACGATCAGCCTGCGCCGTCCACGCTCCTTCACAACACGGAGCTGGCAAGTGGTCGCGCGTGCGTGGCGAACGATGTTCGTCACCGCTTCCCGCATCGCAAGCGCAAGCACCGTTTCTTCCTGCGCGGAAAGCCCGATGAGATTCGTGCTGGCAGCATCGGTGTGCAGCGTTACGCCGGCAGCCTCAAGCGTCCGCCGCGCCGCTTCGATCTCCGCAGCCAGACCCTTGGAGCGATACCCGCCAATCGCCTCACGAACTTCCGTTAGGGCTGTACGCGCGGTCTTTTCGACGTCCCCAATTTCGGTCCGCGCTCGCTCCCGCGCTGAGTCGCTGCCGCTGTCGAGCAGCCGTCCGGCCAACTCCGCTTTCAACACAATCACGCTCAGCGTGTGCCCGAGAACATCGTGCAAATCACGTGCAATGCGCTCGCGTTCTGCGACGGCTGCCAGTGCTTCGATCTCTTCGTGCGCCATGCGCAGCTTGCTGTCGGCGCGTCGCTGCTGCGCGAAGAAGATGTTGCTTCCGCCCACCACAAACGCCAGCAGCGTTGTCAGCGCAGGGCTCAGCAGATGTATGTGGAAGAATCGAGCTTCCAGGTAGGCTGCCGCGCATTCCCCTCCGATCACAACGAAGACAAGCGGCAGTGACCGCACGCTGAATGGAAGCATCGCTGCCACATAGACAAAGAAAGTAGTCGCGCCCGTGTTCCACGGAAAACTAGCCATGCCGATCAGGAAGATCCCAAAGATGCACCACAGCTTCAGGGATTCACGCCGCGTGTAAATGCATGTGAGATAGACAGGAAGAAAGACCGCAAGCGTCACGAGCGTTTTCAGCCATAACCCTCGGCTCGGCTCCAGGATCGGGTCAATCAGGAAGAAGAGCGCATAGGCAAGCCAGATGAGTCCTGAGTTACTACGGCGCCGCCGTATCATTTCCGCTTCGCACTGCATGGCTCTCCTCCTCATTTGCGTTTGCACAAGGAAGTCTAGCTGTTGCTTTCGCGCCTGCGAAAGGCAATCCATGCCAGGCCAAGCATTAGCAGAGCAAATCCGAGCAGGCTTATCCAGTGGGCACTCGCCGATCCGGCTACAGAGTAGCCCAATGTGCCGAACATCAATTGCCCAAGGTGGTAGGTGGGGAAGAGAGGCGCGATCTTTTGCAGTGCATTCGGCAAAAGGCTGATTGGCAACCAGAGACCGCCGAGAAAACTCATAGGCAGATTGATCAGGTTTGTCACACCCGGTGCCGAATTCGCCGGAACAATCAATGCAATCAGCAACGCGCACGACGCGAACGGAATGGTCCCGAGCATCGCCACGCCAAGCATCTTTGCGAACGTTGCCACGGAAATACTAACGTGTCCTATGGCGATGCCCATGATGGTCAGGGTGCACACGATCCCCGCGGCGAAGCACATGGCCACAACACACTTTGCCAGCAGCAGAGCCAGCGGAGGCATCGGGCTGGCGCGCTTCAATTCCACCCATCCCGCATGGAGGTCGCCACCAAGTCCCACACCAACGCCAAATAACGCCGCGCTGATCGCGCCGAACACGGCGTACCCACCCAGCAAGTATTGTGAAGCTGATATGCCGCCCATGTTAGCGTTGCGGTTCATCAGCAAACCAAACAGCAGGTAGAACATTACGGGAAAGCCGATGACTGAAAAAGAATACGTGCGGGTGCGGAGGGCACGCAGCAGTTCATACCGCGTTTCGCTGGCAAAGATGCGCAGCGTGCGCGCAACGCCAAGTGACTGCGCGGACGAAAGATTGGTTGCGTCGTAAGGAAGGGACATGCTGGACATTGCGTTGCTCCTGATTTCTGCGTGTGCTGTTCCGTGTGCTGTTGCTGTTGTTAGTTCTGTGCCGACGTAAGCGCGAGGAAAGCATCTTCGAGTGCGGGGCTCTGTACCTCAAGCGAATGCAGGCTTGCATCGAGCGCGAGCATTTCGCGCAGCGTCGCTGCCGGTTGTGTACTGGTGATCTGCAGCAGCATAGAAAGCCGCTCCACCTTTTGCACTCCGGTCATCGCGAGCAGATGCTCTTCGGTTAGCGAAGTGGCGCAACGAATCATCATTACCGTGCGCGTCGCCCCTGCTCCATCGCTGGCCAGCGTACTGCCCGCGCCAAACGACTTCACCTCACCCGGCGTCCCTTCGCAAACCACGCGGCCTTTGTCGATCACGATGATGCGATCCGCCAGCGCGTCTGCTTCTTCCAGATAGTGCGTGGTCAGCAGCACGGTCTTGCCCTGCGCCCGGAGCGCGCGAATCTGCGTCCACATGCTGCGCCGTGCGCCAATGTCGAGTCCTACCGTAGGCTCATCGAGAAACACGAGATCAGGATTTCCGGCCAGCGCCAGCGCAAACAACACACGCTGCTTCTGCCCTCCGCTCAGCTCACCAAACAGCCGGTTCTCAATGCCCTCCAACCCTGCAGCTTTCACAAGCTCTGCATAGGCCATCGGACGTGGATAGTAGCCGCGAAAGATATTGATGTGCTCGCGCACGCGCAGCATCTCCGGCGCGCGACCCACCTGCAACATCGCGCCGGTACGCAACCGCGCTGGCGCATGGCTAGGGTCCGCCCCAAAGATGCGAACCTCGCCAGATGTTGGCAGGCTCAGCCCAAGCAGCAGCTTCACCGCTGTCGACTTACCCGCGCCGTTCGGCCCGAGCAGCGCCACAATTTCGCCCGCCCCCAGCGTCAGGTCAAGCCCATCCAGCGCGACGACGCCGTTGGCATACCGCTTCGTGATGTTGCGCAGCGTCGCCACAGAAGGCTGCGCCACTGCTGGTCCGCTATTCCCTGTGACTTCAAAATTCTCGAGTGTGGCTTGCATCGCATGTCCTCGCAAAGAAACTCAACTACAAGAGTGAGTATCCGAGGCCACGCACACAGAAAGCAGTGAGGGCAGTCAACGAAGCGAGGTGACGTTTGTCATACGGAGAGTGACTAATGACTAGAGCTGAATGTTAGTTTCGAGCGCAGCCTTCGGTTAGGCAGACGAAGGCTTTAGCCTCCGAGATAGCTTCGAACATCACGCGTACGCGCGGCTTCAGCCGCCGAGATGACGATGTCCGCTCGCAACCTAACTTCCTCACGTCGGCTCACTTCTTACGCTCCACTTGCGAAACACTCCAGCAACTATTTCGCTGCTGTCACCGAACCGCCGAGCACCTGAATCACCTTCGTCCCAATCGGGCTACCGAGGCCCGTGCACGCATCCCACCCCATGCCTGCCTTGAACGCTCCATTGTTGCCTGACGTGATGTCCCGAAACGCGGCCTTCGCTCCTGCCGCATAAATCACCGGATTGATAAATCCCGCAGCCTTCTTATTCTGCGCATTTGCCAGCGCGATCAACCCTGCCCAAAGCGGCGCCACGGCACTCGTCCCGCCAATCACGCTCATCTGCCCATCCACACGAACCGTGTAGCCCGTGCTCGGATCCGCATCACCGGCAACATCCGGAACGCCACGCCCACCTGTCTTCCCTGAAGCTTTCGGAACACCCGCACTCGCCTGCCAGGTTGGCAGCGCAAACACAGCACTCACACCGCCACCGGTGGCACCTTCCTGCGCCGTCAGCTCGTTCCACACCACTTCGCTTGCGATCTTCGTTCCGCTGCCACTCAGCTTCGTTCCACCACAAGCCAGCACATGTGGGCTCGACGCCGGAAAATCCACATGGTTCCCGCTGCTCACGCCATCCGTGGAGCCGTCGTCACCCGCCGCAACCGTAATCGTCACACCAAGCGCCGCCGCTGTTTGGCAAGCCTGATCCAGCGCGGTTAGCGACTGTGACGTCCACGAACTCTCCGGCCCGCCCCAGCTGATCGATACCACGCTCGGCTTGTTCTTCGTGTCATGCACGGCAGTCGAAATCGCATCGATAAACCCCGCGTCCGTGTTCGGCGCGAAGTACACAACAATCTCCGCCTGCGGAGCCACCGCCGCACACACCTCGATGTCGAGCATCACCTCGCCATCCGCTCCGTTCGCATCGCCCGGTGCATTCTTGCCCTTGTCTACCGCGACCGCCGTCACTGTCGGCGAAGGAAGATTCAGCGTCTTGAAATAAGCCGTCAGGTCTGCTGTGCGATACCCACCGCCCAGCTCGATGATGCCAATCGTCTGCCCGTTCGCATTCGCGCCCGCAGGGAAGCCGTAGAGCTGCCCCACCTGCACCGGCGTGTACGACACATTGCTTGCGTGCGGCTTCGCCACGCGATTGTGCGGCTTCGCCTGCGGACGGTTGTCCAACCCCAGCACTGCCTCCACATGCTGCACCAACTCTTTTGGTAACTCGATCGCCCCCGACCTCACACGCAACTTGCCCTGCGCCGTTTCCACTGTCTTCAGCGCACACCCAAACGCCTTCTCCATCTGAGCCTGCGTGCCAGTAAGCTGCAGCGTGCGGTAGTGCTCATCCGTGTCTGGCTGCTTCTCTGCCGTGAGCCCGAACTCTGCCGCAAACTCACGCACGGCGGCCAGCGCTCCCGGCTCGGCACCGTGCCGCGCGCCATACTCTTCGCGTGAAAGATGCGGGTGCGTTCCACTAGCAATCGCTGCAGCATCCAGCGGCGCCTTGCGCTTCACAATCACCGACACAGTTACCGGCTCTTCCGGCACATGCTCTGCAGCAACAGAGTGCGCGCGCATCGCAACTGGCACCGCCGCTTCATCGAAAGCAGCTTTTTCGCTGCCGGGAAGAGTGACACGAGGCTGAGACGAAAAACGATTCTGCGATGCCATAAGAAAAATCTCCGCTACTACGATTTGTCACTAACACCTGGTCGCTCAGTTGCAACGTTCTCTTGGTTGTCATTCCCGAAGGGAATCTGCGTTCCTGTCCCGCCACGCAATGTGGTGGGACCTTCTAAAGTAAACCTTCCGCAATACCGAAGCGCTACATGTATTCCACACCGTACTGAACCGGAATCTGCGTGAACGCAATCCGCGTCGGCGCGGAATCCCTCGCCGGGAGCATCCCCGCAAAGTGCAGCGTGGTGTGCCCGTATTTCAAATTCAGCTTGTCCATCGTCGCGCTAAGCTCACGACGGTTCCCCGGCTCCTCAAACAACATCACCTGCATCTCGTCTTCGGGAATCAGATTGCGCAGGGTCACGCCGACAAAGAACGGCTTCTGATGCTCCGGCCCGTTCGGCCGCTGGTTCCACATGCCTTGCAGCGCCTGCAGCAGAGAAAGCGTGTCCTGACACGGACGAAACCGCGCCTCAATGCCCCAGCCCGTCTGCGTAATGCCGCTGGTGTGCTTCTTCACGCGCGTCCGCACCTCCGCAGCCTGCTCGCGTGAAAGCGAATACTTGATGGTGACTCCCAGCGTGCCCGCAAAGAACTTCTCCATGCGCAGCCGCATCGATGCCTTATGCAACAGCTTATGCGCCACAGCCCAGGCACCTTCGGGCGTGCGATGCTCCGGACCCAGCACATGCGAGTGCCCCAGAGACTTCTGCACATCGCTCGGCACCGGCGCGCCATCGTCCCCAGTGTTGTGCCCGCGCAGCCAGTGGTACATGCGGTCGCCCCACACGGAATCAAACAGCTTGTGCATGCCGCTGCGATCCAACGCCAGCAGTTCTGGCATCGTGCGAATGCCCTTTGCATTCAACCGCACCTCGGTCTTCGCGCCGATCCCCGGTAGGTCCCGCAACTCCAGGTGCGCAATCGCGCGCGGCAGCTGAGAAGGCAGCAGACCGATCAACCCGTCCGGCTTTTGCATGTCGCTTGCAATCTTTGCCAGGTAGCGATTCGGCGCCATCCCAATCGAGCACCGCAGCGTTGAGCCCACATCGTCCTTGATCTGCTGCTTGATCGCGAGCGAGATCGCACGAGCCCGCGGCGGCTTCTGCTCCCGCCCCATCAACTGGCAAACCATCTCGTCAATCGAAGGCGTATGGGCCACCGGACATACCCGCTCCACCGCCTCCGCAATGTTGTGCGAAAACTCCGCATACTTTGTGTGCGACCCGTTCACGAAGATGATGTCGGGAATCGCCTTCCGCGCCTCCGCCACCTTCGTCCCGGTCTTCACCCCAACGGCCTTGCACTCATAGCTCGCCGCAATGATCGTCCCGGTGTCCGCCATCGTGCCCACCACAGCCGTAGGCTTACCCCGGTACTCCGGGTGCATCTCCTGCTCCACCGAAGCAAAGAAGCTGTTCAGGTCAATATGCAGAAAGCCAAAGCGATCCTCTGGGGACTGTGACGACGCAATCATCAGTGTTTGTTCGCCTTCTCTTCTATCCCAAGATGATATTCCACGAGTAAGCGCTCCGTTACGCAAGAGTGTGCCCGAGTTCTACTGCCTAGCGCAGCCTTCCGGAATTGGTATGAAATGACTATGAAAAATAGGAGAATGCTTCAACGCGCGGGAGACACCTCCCACAAATTCGTTACTGCGTCATCAAGTCGCTCGCTTTACGACATTGGCCACTCAATTGCATTCACGAAGCTCACTCGACAAACCGCATTTGTTCGGACCTCGAGGAAACATTAGGAGAAGCCACTTTGATCAACAGCAAGCTTTCTCGCGGCGTTTTTGCCTTAGCGCTGCTTACGGTTGCATCCGGCACCCCGCTTTTGAATGTGTCGATTGCTCACGCGCAGATCACCAGCGGCGATGTCGTCGGTACTATCAAAGATGCATCCGGCGCGGCGGTGGCTGGGGCAAGCGTGACGATCTCGAACGAGCAGACGGGAGTGACGTCGACACTAACGTCGTCTTCTGCGGGACAATACCGGTTCGCGAACCTGCTGCCTGGCAGGTATGACATCAAGGCGAATGCGTCCGGCTTTCAGCAGACCACTCTCAAGGGAATCGCTGTAGACCTGAATAAAACAGCGACTGCAGATGTCTCCCTTTCAGTCGGATCAAACTCCACAGTCGAGGTTTCGGCCAACGCTGGCATCGTCCTCGACACGACTACGCAGAATCTTACCCAGACGTTCTCAAATCAGACGCTCTCCACACTGCCGAACACTTCTATAGGTGAAGGCGTTCTGAACGCCTCGCTTCTTGCCCCTGGCGTAGCATCAACCGGTGGGATCGGCATCGGTGTTGGTCCTTCGGTCGGAGGCAACCGGCCCCGCAACAATAACTTCACCATCGAAGGCATCGACAACAATGACAAGGCCGTTACGGGTCCTCTTGTCTACGTACCAAACGACGCTGTGGGTGATTTCACACTCATCACGAATCAGTTTTCGCCTGAGTTTGGCCACTCATCTGGTGGTCAGTTCAACACAAACATTGTGAGCGGCACAAACAAGTTCCATGGAAAGGTCTACGAGTATTTTCAGAACAAAGACCTTAATGCAGCCCAAGTGTCAGCAGGAACGAAAACGCCAAATGAGCGGTATGACTATAACCGCTACGGTGGGCAACTTGGCGGCCCCATTTTCCGGGACAAGCTCTTTTTCTTTGGAAGCTTTGAGCGGAACACGATCGGGCAAAGCTTGAGCTACAACATCTGCTCCGTGACAGCGGCCGGATTCGCAGCGCTTCAAGCAAACTCAGCAGCTTTCTCGCAGACCAACCTTCAGCAATTTGTAAAGTACGCCCCGGTTGCCGACGCAACAAACAGCTCTGCTTGCCCAAGCGCCACCACATCCATTACAAACGCAGGTGGTACTGTCGTGACAATCCCGCTCGGCAACTTTCATGTAAGCGCGCCCAACTTCTCCAACTTCGATGCTCTGACGACTGGCGCCGATTACACCATCAGCTCTACAGACTCATTACGCGTTCGCTATATCTACAACACTCTAGGAGCGCAGGACACCGCGGCGAACCTTCCAGTATTCTTCGTGACTAATCCGAATAAGTACCACCTCGCTACGATCTCGGAGTATCACAATTTCACTCCCAATCTGACGAACGAAGTGCGTGTGGGATTCAATCGGCATGAGAACACGACGGTTGTTCCAGCTATTCCTTTCCCGACAACAGATTCTTTCCCTAACCTTACGTACGACGATTTGGGACAACTGAACATCGGACCAGACCCGAACGCCCCCCAATTCACAATTCAGAATCTCTATGAGTTGACCGACAACGTGAGTTGGGTCAAGGGCCGTCACACAATCAAAATCGGATTCGATGGTCGCAAGTACATTTCGCCGCAAGGCTTCACTCAGAGAGCGCGAGGCGATTACGAGTACGGAAGCATCGACGTATACCTACATGACGTGACGCCTGACCAGTTCGGCGAGCGCTCTTCAGGCTCGCACACATATTACGGAGACCAGACGGCTCTCTACGGCTACGGCAACGACACATTCCGTGTATCTGACAAAGTCACTCTGAACTACGGTTTGCGCTACGAGTTCACCTCTGTTCCCTTTGGCGAGCGTGCTCAGGGCTTGAACGCTATCGCTTCGGTTCCCGGGTTGATCAACTTCCACTCGCCGCAACCGTCGTATACATCCTTTGCGCCACGCGTAGGTGTCGTTTTCGCTCCGGATGAGAAAACATCTATCCGAGCTGGCTTTGGCATCGCGTATGACGTTTTGTTTGACAACCTCGGATCGCTATCCTTCCCGCCGGAATATTCCGTGACCCAGGACATCGACACAGCTGGTCAACCTTCGCAGGGCCAAGCGAACTTCCTCAAAAGTGGTGGTCTGAAGCCAGGCGGTTCGGGAACTGTCACCTACACAACTCAGAAAGCAGCAGCAGCAGCAACGTCGGCGTATCTTCCTGACCAGATTCTTCCGTATTCGGAAAGCTATACCCTCACCATTCAGCGGAGTCTTGGACGTGGATTGACTGCTGAAGTTGGGTACGTTGGAACGCGCGGAATCCATCTCCCAACGCAGATCCAATATAACGTTCAAGCTCGAACGAATACTACGAACAATCTTCCCACTTACGTAAATGGTGTTGCCATCCAAGCTCCAGGTAGCAGTGCTACGACGCTGGCTGCGATTCAGGCTCGCTCCAACATCCTTCCGCAATTCCTTGCGAACAACTTCACCACCAAGATCACTTCGTATCAGCCCTACTCGGGGTCGAACTATAACGGATTGGTTGCGAACTTACAGGGACGCATGCGCAACGGACTGCAAATGAACATGTCGTACACATGGTCCAAAACGATGGACAATGCGACGGCAGAGGTATTTGCGACTGTACTCACACCCCGTCGTCCTCAGGACTCACAAAACCTCAACAACGATTACAGCCGTTCGGCCCTTGATCGAACACATCGCGTGACGTTAGAAGCTGATTACAACTTTGATCCATTCAAAGGTGGAAACTTCATCAAGCGCTCTATCATCGGCAATTGGGTCGTTTCACCGATCTACACTTATGAGTCCCCGGAGTATGCGACCGCATTGTCCGGAGTGAATTCAAATCTCAACGGCGATTCAGGATCTGCGATCGATCGTCCGCTCATCAACCCTCGCGGAGTGAAGGGAACAAGTAGCGCCGTCACTCCGATACTCGCGGCTAACGGGACGGACATCATAGGTTACAACGCTGTCAATCCGAACGCGTACTACGTGCAGGCGGGTCTGGGTACGCTTCCTAACGCTAGCCGCAATTCACTTCCTATACGCCCCATCAACAACATTGATGCTTCCGTTTACAAGCGATTCACGGCTTTTGATCGGTACTCCCTCGAAGTCGGTGCTCAGGCATTCAATGTTCTGAATCACGCTCAATACATTCCGGGTGTAATCAATGATGTGCAAGCTAAGAGCTTTACTGATAACTACAACTTCCAGACTGTCGGCACGACAACGTTCAATCGTCCTGATTTAGTGTTCGGAAATAATCCACGATCAATGCAGCTGTCTGCAAAGATCATTTTCTAGTAATCGCTGTGCAACAAAGGCCACTCCAAATGGAGTGGCTTTTTGTTTTTTATGTCGGTCACTCAGCGGAATGCACCGGCAAACTAGTACAGGTGACTGTAGGAGCTTCGTGTGCTGATCTCAGACAACGTCTGCTGAGATTCAGCGTCGCATAGTGTGGTTTTAGGAGATAACAAACTTGATCAAGCAAATTGCCGCAATCAGCCTGGCAATTCTCTTGAGTCCTGCGGTCGGAGCTTCCGCCCAGCGCTACGCTCCCCCCCCCGGCCCCCGGCCAGTCACCATGGAGCTATGGCAGTAACTCGCGCTGGACTCCTGATTGGGATCGGCGCCCCCGCCCCGACGCTGGTGCATGCTTCTTCACGGATCGCGGCTTCGGCGGACATCGCTTCTGCGTACGCGCCGGTGATCGCCTTCCAAAGCTGCCGGGTGACTTTGGCGACAACATCTCATCCATCCAAACTTACGGCGGCGCGCGAGTACGCGTTTTCGACGACCAAAATTTCCGTGGTGAGAGCACCCGGATTCCGGGTAAGATCGGCGACCTCCGCCAGCTTCCGGCCAAGCCCGGTCACACTTGGAACAACCGCATTTCTTCCATCGTCGTCCGCTATCCCCAAGCCCACGACAGGAGCGCGAAGCGCGCTCTTGTCGGGAATGCGCTCTCACTGGGTGGCGAAAGGCAAGCTGTCAAGGGAACAATTCTCTAAGCGGCTCATTCAACTGAACATAGAGCCTGCACTCTATTTCGCCTCAATCCTTATACTTGAATGAGGCGAACTTCATACCCTAAGCTATCTCTTGCAGAATGAATACTTTAGCGGTAAAGCTATTCCGCTGAATACTTTACGAGCAAGCCGCAGGCTAAGGGCCGTGTTTTCAAGACTTTGATTCTCATCGGAGGGGAGGGGTACCTCATCCCTAACTCGGCTCCGGCCCACGAGTCGGCTTGGATGGAGGAATCAGCTTGATGGCCCTTCCAGTCTTCGCGGACTCGTAGATCGCGTCGGTAATCCGCTGGTCCTGCAGGCCCTCTTCACCGGGAGTGTGTGGCTCGGTCTCGTTGGTGACACACATAGCCATATGGTCCATCTCCAGAGCGAACTGGTCCTTGTCCGGGAACGATGGCTCCGCATGGACCTCATGCCCGTCCACCAGCCTTCCCGTCCGCAGCTTGAGTCCGTGATAGCTGAACGCTGGACTGAGTTCGGCCCAGGCCTCGGAGCCTTCAAGCCGCAGGAACTGAGACGAGTGCCCCGCATAGCCCGTGGAGCAGGTCGCCAGCAGCCCGCTCGGAAAGCGCATCGAGAAGCTGCACGTCGCTTCTACCTCGGTAAACCGCGGATCGTCCTTCGGCTGGAACGTCTGACCGAACACCTCAACAGGCTCTTCCCCGGTCAGGAATCGCGCCGCGTTGAGGCAATAGATGCCTACATCCGGTAGGCACCCACCACCTGCCAGCTTCCGGTTCAGCCGCCACTGCGCAGGTGTTCCTTCATTCTGTGAGTTGGTCGCGATGAAGCTGCGCAACGTGCCGAGTTTCCCGCTCTGCGCCATCTTCACAATCTCCCGATTCATCGGCTCGTACTGCTGCCGGTAGGCGATCATGAGCTTCACGTTTGCCGCACGGCATGCAGCGATCATGTGCTCGCAATCGGCAACGCTGGTCGCCATCGGCTTCTCGCACAGGATGTGCTTGCCGGCCTTTGCGCCGCGCACCACGTACTCCGCGTGCATGGAGTTCGGCAGCACGATGTAGATGACCTTGACCTCGGGCATGTCGGCGAGCTTCTCGTAGTCCGCGTAACGAAGCACCGCGTTATTGCGAATGCCGTACTGCGCGGCCAGCTTGCGCGCCTTATCCAGCGATCCATCCGACCCGCTGACCAACGCCACTGGTTTGCAATACTTCGTCTGAGCGAACGCGGGCAGGATCTGATCAATGGAGAGTCGCCCCAAACCAACTATCGCAAACCCAACCCGCTCGCCCGTAGGTGTGAACGGCCCAGGAGCCTTATCCGGCGCTTCCGTTGGTGCGTGAATCGGAGGAAGGCTGACGTAATCTCCCTGCCTTGCAGGCGTATGCCCTCCGCCGTGCGAATCCTGTGCGCCCGCAAGCGCACTAACGCTGAGCGCTGCGGCTGCGCCAGTGGCTGCACGCAGAAACGCTCTACGAGGAAGGGAAGGTGAAGTGCTCAGTGCTGTAGTCGCTTCGTTCGCTGTCGGGTGCTTCATGCTCCGTGGGATGCGCAGCTCCCGGTGGCTGATGTACACAGCCGGCTTGCCCAAAGAGGCGCATCCCACGTCGCGTTCACGATACAAAACAATGGCCCGCGATCTTCGCGGGCCATTGCAGCACTCGATAGCTCGATGTGCCTCAGTCTTCGATCTTCAGTGTGTAGGTGAACTGAGTCTTGCTGTTGAACTGGCTGATGCTCTTGGTCTTGGACTTCTTGCCCTGCGATTCAGCCCAGACATCGTAATCCGTGTCAGGGGAAAGCTGGCTGAAATGGAAAGTACCTGCATCGGTGGAGACAAAGCTCTTTACCGCTAGAGACTTCGTGTCTTTCAGGTAAACGACTGCACCCTTCACATTCGTTCCCGCGCTGTTCTGCACAACGCCTTCCAGCGTACGCCGCGTTACTCCGCGCTGCGCGCTTGCGCTCGGAGCTGGCAGCAAAACTGCTGCGGGGAGTGCTAGCAGCATGGCTGCGCCCAGCACACGGCCTAGGTGCCTGCTGCGGCTATTCTTCATCTTCTTCGTCACTGTCGCGAAACCGCTTGCTGTCGTCTTCTTCATCGTCGTAACCTTCCCCATCCACTACAGCCAACTCCAGCGGATCGCTTGAGACGACTTCCAACTCTGTGCCGCACTCATCACACGTAACGGTTTCACCCGCTTCTACCTCTTCCGCGTCAATGTCGAGCGGATTGTCACACTCTGGGCATACAACTGCCATAACCCTATCCTCCTGCAGATGTTTCGCGCCGCACCTGTACGATGTAGGCAGCTTCCCTAGTTCTAGCGGGACGCCTGCGCCGCGTCAACACTGTGACGCAAAACTGGCACACACGGTTTGATCAAACCCACGAGGTTTATTCCAGTGAAGATGGCACGAGAGTGGATTGCAATCGCGGGTTGCGCCGCGGCCCTGAGTGGTGCCTGCGCCGCACAGGTCGTAGCGAGCCCGGCGTCGACCATGCCTCCGCTTGTCAAAACCGACCCAACGATTGCGGCGGCTATCGCCCGCATCTCGCCGGACAAGGTTCAAAGCGACATCGCAAAGCTCGTCAGCTTCGGTACCCGAAGCACGCTTTCCAGCATGGACACCGATCTTCCGGCAGGGCAGGGGATCAATGCGGCGGCCGACTGGATCGAGTCGGAGTTCAAGGCTGTTTCGCAGCAATGTGGAAACTGCCTTGAGGTGAAGCGCGACACTTTCGAGGAGCCCGGCAGTACCGGTCGAGGCTCACGCATCATCAAGCCGACGAAGCTTACGAATGTTTACGCTGTGCTGCACGGTACGGTGAACAACGCACCGTGGGTGCTCGTCACGGGGCATTACGATTCCCGCGCGACTGATGTGATGGATTCGAGTGTCACTGCGCCCGGCGCGAACGATGATGCCAGTGGCGTCGCCGTGTCGCTGGAATCGGCGCGGGCCCTGTCGTCGCTCAAGCTTCCCGGAACCATCGTGTTCGTCGCGGTCGCCGGCGAAGAGCAGGGCCTCAATGGCTCCAGACATTTGGCGAAGCTTGCGAAGGAGCAGGGCTGGCCGCTTGAGGCTGTGCTGAACAACGACATCGTTGGAGGCGACACGACGCCGGGTGACACGCTGCAGGACAAGAGCGCCGTTCGTGTCTTCTCGGAAAGTGTTCCAAGCAGCGCCACACCAGAAGAGCAGAAGCAATACCTCGCGCTGGGAGCAGAGAACGATTCGCCTTCACGGCAACTCGCACGCACGGTCGCTGAGTTGGCCCCAATGTACTTCAGGGCCACAGAGCATCATCAGCCGTCCGCGCCGGGTGTGATGCGCAGCCATCTTGTGCAATTGATTCCCGCATTTCATCCAGTGCTGATTCTGCGGCGCGACCGCTATCTGCGTGGCGGCGACCACACCAGCTTCAACGGTCAGGGTTTTGCAGCGGTGCGCTTTACGGAATGGCGCGAAAACTTCGACCACCAGCACCAGACGCTGCGATCGGAAAACGGCGTTGAGTACGGTGACCTCCTGAAGTATGTCGACTTCAATTACGTTGCAAATGTTGCTCGGCTGAACTCGGTAACGCTGGCGACGCTAGCGTCGGCACCGGGAACACCACAGCATGTACAGGTGCTCACGCGTGCGCTGGATAACAACACGGAACTCACGTGGGAACCGCCGACGTTTGCTCCTCCCGGAACGATGTACGAAGTGGTCTGGCGCGAGCCGACAGAGATGCTTTGGACACACGGGATGAGCGCCGGTTCGGCACTTTCTCTCAAGCTCAACGTCAGTAAAGATGACGTGCTGTTCGGTGTGCGTGCCGTCGATAGCGCAGGGCACGTGTCGCTCGCGGTCGCACCTGTTCCCGCGCGCTAAGGAGTAGCTGTGGCGTTTCGTTCTAATGGCCCCGTGATGGTTGCGCTGCCGCCGTTTCGCGGTGTGACGCGACTGATCATTCTCGCAGCCATCGTCACATTTCTCGGGCTTGCTGTTCTCGCAATTGTTCTGCCGTCGCCCGCGAATGCTCTTGTCGCTCACCTGATACTGACTCCCGTCATGGCCGTTCGCGGGCAGCTTTGGCAGTTCTTCACCTACGCCTTCATGCCTTCCGGCCTGCTCGGAACACTGTTTGCGCTGCTATCGCTGTGGTTCTTTGGCTCGGTGCTCGAGGATGAGCAGGGCAGTCGCTGGTTGACCGAGTACTTCCTCGCCTCTGCAGTCGGTGGAGCGTTCGTTGCATCGCTGCTGAGCTATGCGATCGGTGCACATGCGCCGGAGTTGAGTGCGGCGAACAGCACAGCAGGATTGTGGCCTGCGGTGCTCGCAATCCTGCTTGCGTATGCGCGCTTCCACGCAGAAGAGCCGTTGCGCTTCAACTTCATTCTGACCCTGAAAGCTAAGTATCTCGCTGCCATTTACCTGCTCATCTATCTCGCGATGGCGCTGGTAGGTGGCGACCGCTTCGGCGCGCTGGTGGCTGTGTGTGCTGCGGCATGCGGGTTTGCTTACCTGCGCTTCGCTCCACGTCGCGGGCTCGGTTTCGCGACGAGCGAAGGCTGGTTCGGCTTGCAGAACGCTTTTTATAAGGCGAAGCGTAGACGTGCAGCGAAGAAGTTCACTGTGTACATGAAGAAGCAGGGCAAGGACGTCAGCATCGACTCGGATGGCCGCTACGTCGATCCAAATGGACGACCGCGTGATCCGAATGATCGCCGTTGGATGAACTGAGTCGCACCGCGAGCGAACCGGAAACATCCAACCTGCAACAGGAGTGGATGGATGCAGACTCGCAAGTTAGGAAAGAGCAATCTTGAAATTGTGCCGCTCATGCTGGGCGGCAACGTGTTTGGTTGGTCGAGCGACGAGGCGACTTCGTTCGCTGTGCTGGATGCGTTCGCTGATCGCGGCTTCAACGCGATTGATACGGCAAATGTCTATTCGGCGTGGGTCCCCGGCCACACTGGCGGCGAGTCCGAAACCATCATCGGTAAGTGGTTCGCGCGTAGCGGCAAGCGCGAGAAGATGGTGCTCGCGACAAAGACGGGCCTGAAGATGGGCAGCGAAGAAGGCGGCTTGAAGCACGAAACGATCGTTCGCTCTGTCGAGGACTCGCTGCGACGGTTGCAGACGGATTACATAGACCTGTTCCAATCGCATACCGATGATGAACAGACAACGCTCGAGGAAACACTGCGTGCCTACGAATCACTGATTCAGAGCGGCAAGGTGCGCGCAATCGGCGCTTCGAATTACAAAGGCAAACGGCTGCGCGAGGCGATGAAGAGCGCGACGCGAGACGATCTAACGGCGTACACCACACTGCAACCCGACTACAACCTGTATGACCGTAAGGCATATGAGGAAGATCTTGCGCCAGTAGCTGCCGAGTATGACCTCGGAGTGATTCCGTACTATTCGCTGGCTGCAGGCTTTCTCACTGGCAAGTATCAATCAGTAGAGGACACGAAGGGCACGACGCGCGGAGGGAAGGTCTCTGTTTATTTCGATGACCGCGGCAGGCGCATTCTCCTTGCTTTGAAACAAGTCGCTGAGGAGACGAACGTGCAACAGGCTTCGGTTGCTCTCGCTTGGTTGCTGGCTCAACCAAACGTCACTGCGCCCATCGCCAGTGCGACCAAGCCGAAACAATTGGAGGCGCTGTTTGCCGCGGTGGACCTCCAACTGAGCGGGGCTCATTTGCAAGCTCTCAACGAAGCAAGCGCGTACTAGGCTCTGCGCAAGAAACAGCGGATGAGGTCATCACCCGCTGTTGTTTTGGAGTCTCGGCTTATGCGAGCTTTTCGATCTGAGCCTTTGCTTCTTCGATCGCGGCAGCAGCTTTCTCTGGGCCGCCGCCGATGCCTTCCGCGCGAATCACCTCGACATCGGTGATGCCGAGGAATCCGAACACGGTCTTCAGATACTTCTCCTGGAAGTCTGCTGCTTCGTATGGCGAGCCTGGGCCGTAGGCGCCGCCGCGCGAAGAGATTACATACACCTTGCGTCCGCCAAGAAGGCCCTTGGGACCTTCTGCGCTATAGCTGAATGTTTCGCCCGGAACGCAAAATTGATCGATCCATGCCTTGAGTTGGCTGGGAATACCGAAGTTATACATCGGCGCGCCGACCACGATCACGTCAGCCGCTTTCACCTCCGCAAGAATCTTCTTTCCCGACTCAAGTTCGTGTGTCTGCTCCGGTGTTGCGTTGGGGATGTCTGCGCCAAAGTTGCGCAGCACTGCTGTGTAGTGGCGAAGCGGTTCCTGCACCAGGTCGCGGTAAACGACTTCTGCGTCGGGGTGGAGCGCCTTAAGCTTCGCAACGGTCGCTTTCGTCAGGGGTCGGCTAACGGACTTTTCTCCGGTGACGCTGGAGTCAATATGCAGAATCTTCATGCTGAGTTCCTTTGGAGCCGGCATGCCGCCGACTCTTAGTTACTATAAGTAAGTAGCGCCTGCGGGAGTAGTAGGCACTTGGAAGTAAGCGGTTCGCTGTAAGTAACCGCCTTGAGGATTTACCCAATGCGAAAAAGCGTTCACCGTTCCGAAGGGGAAGAAGCGGGCTGCCCTATGGGCGGCTTCTTAGAGATGCTGACGCGTCCCTGGACGCTGCAGATACTTTGGTTATTGAGCTACAACGGCTCCATGCGTTTCGGTGCGTTACGCCGCAGCGCGAAAGGGATTTCTGCGCGCTTGCTTACGGTACGACTTCGTACTCTGGAAGAGAAAGGTTTCGTAAGCCGCGTAGTGAAACCGACGAACCCGCCACAGGTGACCTACAGTCCAACGCAGCGATTGCAGGACATGAATGGCTTTATGGGGCAGCTGGGTGCGCTGCATGAAAAGTGGCGTCGTGAGGATGAAGAAGCTTTGGAAATGTTTTCGGCTCAGAACAAGCCGGTCGATTCAGTCGGCGAGCATGCTTGAGGAAGCACCTGGGTTTTCCGCGAGTGTAAGCTGCATCGCGCCAGCAGCGCGCTTGCGGTATTTATCGCGATACATATTTTCGTCGGCTAGACGTATGAGCTGCCGACGGTCTGTTGCTTCATCCGGAAACACAACGCTGCCGATACTCAGTCCACAGGAAATATCCAGCTTCTTACCATTCACAGTGACAGGGCACCCGGTGTTTCCCACTGCATCACGGAACATTTCGGTGAGCCGTCTGGCCTGCTCAAATGCGACGTCACTCTGCTTCTGCGAGTCAGTCTCTGATGGCAGGTTGAAGTCATTAATCAACAGGTAAAATTCGTCGCCACCCATGCGCGCGAGCGTGTCCATCTCACGCTTCACAGAAAGCAGCCGACGGCTGACCTCACGCAGCACTTCGTCGCCAGTCTCGTGCCCCATGGTGTCGTTGATCTTCTTGAAATCGTCGAGATCCATGTTGAACAATACCAATCGTGACTTGTTGCGATGCGCGCGTGCGACAGCCTGTTCCAGGCGATCGTCGAAAAGACGGCGGTTCGGCAATCCGGTGAGAGAGTCGTGTACTGCCTGATATTGATTGGCTGCGCTTTGCTCTTCGAGCGAAACGGTGAGCAGGCCAAACATTACGAAGAACTTCTGCAAGTCCCAAATGCTTTCGGCCATCTTCTGCCAGCTCTCGGGTGTCGTTGCGACCCATGGGTGAGAGAGGAAGCAGAGAGACCAGATACAAAAAGCACTTACTACGACCATGCGTCCACGCCGCTCCCTTGGCACCGACAAAAAGAAAGCAATGCCGGTGGCGAGGTACACGAAGAACAAAGACTCATATGCCATGTAGCGGAAGCTGCTGACCGCGACCGCAAAAATGATGGGCAACCAGATAATTGCGTGGCAAAGATAGTGAATTGGGGAACGTTTAAACGAGAACGCAGAACCCAGGCTCAGGGCAAAACCCAGAATAGCGACCGCAAGGTACCCGTCGACGCTGCGCAGGTTGGAACCGTACATTGTGAGCAGTGCCAGATGCGGCAGTGCGCACAAGAATACGTACAGGTCGCTGTGAGGCAGCAGGCGTTGACGACCGGTGGCCGACTGGAAGAAAGCGATGCCGGCCAGGAAATAAGCGTCGAGAGCGATCACATGCAGGACGGAATGCACGCTCGTTGACGTGTGTAGCAGGTAGAAGACACGAGCCAGTCCTTCGACGACAAAAAGCACGAGGCCAAAGATCCAAAGCTGGATCTGATCGCCGGGATCACGCTGTCTTAGCCGTGCAAGGACGACGGCCATCCACAGAATGGCGACCAATTCCGGTATCTGTGTGTAGCTCATGTCAGAAAGTCTGAAAGGCGCAACGCTTCGTTCATGATGCCATGAGAGCCCGATTTCTCCGATGGCATTAGTGGGTCACGCCTGACTGCCCATGATATTACCGCCGATGGCAAAGCTTTCAGACATGAAAATGCCGCACCGGAGTGCGGCATTTCGTGGGGGCGAGTCAATTAGAAGTTGAAATTGACTTCTTCCTCTTCCTCAACGCCATAGCGACGCAGCAGGTTTGGCAAGTTCTGGCTGAACGCCGCCTTCGGCATCACCGTGTCACAACCAGCTTCCATGGCCTTCGCCTTCAGGTCTCCCTGAATTGTGGACAGGAAGCCGATGATTGAAGCCGAGCGCTTCAGCTTGGTGCGAAGCTTAGGAATCAGGGTGAGCGGCTTCGCGTTAGTGTTGTTCAGATCGAAAACAATCAGAGCGGGCTTGTTTGTCACTTCGCCACTGGTGAGCTCGGCAATTGCTTCCTTCTCGTTCTTCAGAAACGCGACCTTCACACCCTGCTTGCGCGCTGTCTCCTGAATCTTCGCCGTGATGAACAAGTCTTCGACGAAGAGGTAGATGTGGGTTTGAGCGTTCTCCGGGATCGGAATTGCACGCGGCATGGAATGATCTACAGGCTGCGAATCACCTTGATGACGATGTCCGCTGCGCCGTTGGCCGCCGTGCACTGGAATGGTGGAGGAAGAAGGGTCGGCAAAGTTGCCATTTGCCTCGCGGTAGCTATGGTCCATGGGGCCAACAAAGCTACGCTCTCTGCGGCCACCCTGCTGCTGGCTGCCACCTTTGCCTTTTCGCTTGAATCCGCCGTTCACGTTGCCAAAGTTGTCGGGCCGTCCGCCCTGGCGGAAACCGCCGCCGGCGCTAAAGCCGCCAACACTGTTGGACGGGGCACCTTCAGTGCGCTGTTCGCCTGGCTGTCCTTGACGATCGCGAAACTTCTTCTTCCAGCGCTTGTTCTGCCCGCCAGCCTGTTGCTGCTGACCTTGGGCTTGACCGTTGAAGCCATTTGGATTCTGTCTGCGCTGCTGCTGATGTTGTGGAGCGGCGGAAGCCGCGAGAGCAATGCTTTCACCCTCCATTACGACAGGAGTTGGCACGAACTCGCCACCATCGGGAGCTGGAGCCGCCGTGCCTTCGCCAGCGGGTCCGGCTACGGTCTTGTTCTTCCGCTTGCGGCGGCGGCGGCGGCTGCTCTTGCTTTGCCCCATCCCTGGAACCCCGGCACCGCCCCCCTGCTCGCCATCTTCACTGCCGCCTTCAAAGTCGCCTGA
Source organism: Granulicella sp. (assembly GCA_965200515.1). Classification (GTDB taxonomy): domain Bacteria; phylum Acidobacteriota; class Terriglobia; order Terriglobales; family Acidobacteriaceae; genus Granulicella. The sequence goes on from CBDAUT010000014.1 coordinate 288,221, forward strand.
GAAATCGCCGCCGTCGAAGTCTGCCGCTGAATTTTCAGCCGGCGCTTCCATCACATTCTGCTCTGACATGGTGCTGTTGGTTCCCCTTGCAATTGGGCGCTTGCCACTGTTTTTTCGGAGACTCGTCCCCTGGACATGTCAGACACGTCTCTGTCCCGTGAGGGAGAGAACGGAAGACAGCCCGAGGGTGGTTCACCGAAATCGGTCGCAAAGCTTGGACTCTAACTAACAATTACTTTATTTTGTAGAAGACTCGGCAAGTGTCGCCGTGCTTCCCCATAACATTCAGCCATAATCTGGCGAATGGTTTGTGCTTTCCGCAGACTCCGTAATCTTCAGGGTGCGAGTCTAAGCCGGTCTCCTGTTTTCAGGAGCGCTTCCCCGCACTGGTTTTCGATCCGGGTCTTACTGGGAGCAATATAGCGAACAAACTCGACGGCTGTCTTCAGCTTGAACAATCCCTGCTCTGCGCCTTCGGTTCTTCCGCTGCCGTTGGATGAAGTTATGAGAATAACAACTGCTTCATCCAATGCAAAACCTATCATAGCGTGGCAGCAGTCGTATAGGCAAGATTGCGTTGCGCTCGTACTTAAAGCCGTAGGGCCGTCTCCCCTCCCCGAGAAACGGCCCTCAGCTCGCAACGGCCAGTCACTGGCCTCCCAAAAAGATCCTCTTCCGAAGATCGTCTGGAAGGGCGGCTGCACCTGTATTCGGCGCTGCTTCCTGTCCCGTTGAATCCAGACATCCTGATTGCATGTCGCCCATGGACCAAAGTCCAGAAGCGCATACCCTCGAACGACAAGGTACAGTGCAATCCCTGTACCAAATCGATATCGCGGGAAATGACGGCAATTCGTGGAGTGCGGTGGCCAACTGCTCCAAAAATAGGAGACTGACCGCCGTATAAATACGAAATTCAGGAGATTCGTAGGAGCTGCGACCCGCTGGGCCGGTTTGACCCAGCTAGCCACGCTTCCTATAATTGAATTGCCAACCGAACGCCTCGCGCCCGCGACCTCGCCCAACTTCAGTCGAGAAAGAGCAAGCCGGCGGCACCCGTGTGAGGGTGCTCCAAAGGTGCAGGATGGTACGGCGATGCGATGCGGTACCCAGTCCTCATCCGCCAACCTGCGAACCAGGAAACTACCAGGACGAAGTTTTCCGAGTCTATCTTCCGTACATCTCAAGGAGCTCCAAACACCGCATGAACCGTTCTCTTGCTTTCGCCACCGTGCTGGCCTCAGGCCTTGCCACCGCCGCTCTTGGCGCACAGACAGCTCCGGCTGCCGCCACCACAGCTCCGACCGCAACCGCTACACCACAGGCGATACCGGCCAAGGTTGCCATCATCGCTTTTGACCAGGTGGTGTTTGCTACCAACGAAGGCCAACGTGCCGTAGCCGACATCCAGAAGAAGTACGAGCCGCAGAAGGGCAAGATCGACAGCGAGTCGACCGAAGTTGATTCGCTGCGTAAGCAGCTCCAGGCTCTTCCGGCCAGCACTTCGGATGAGGAGCGCGCGAATCGCTTGAAGGTCATCGACCAGAAGGAAAAGCAACTCAACCTCGACGCTGAAGGCGCTCAGACCTCCTACAATGAGGACCTTCAGAAGGCCTTCGCCGGCGTTGCCAACAAGGTTGGACAGACTGCTGTCAAGTATGCGCAGGACAATGGCTTCACCTTGCTGATGAATCAGGGTGGGCAGCAGCAGGCGAGCCCGCTGCTTTGGTGGAACCCCTCCACTGACATCTCACAGGCTGTAGTGACGGCTTACAACACCAGTTCCGGTGTTGCCGCTCCGCCGCCATCTGCTCCTTCCGCAAACTCTCCTCGCCGTACCGCACCGAGCACAGCACCGCGGAAGTAAATCGACGAACCGTAGACGCTTAGATAGAGAGGCCGCCTTCGGGCGGCTTTTTCTGCGTTAGGTCACGATCTCGCCACGCCCGAGTTGGTCGATCGCTTGCTGCGCCCGTTGACGTAGTTGCTCACGTGCTCCGGCATCGCGCACGCGCATGGTGTTCAGTGGCATACGCATGCGCTGCAGATGCTGGAGCTTGTCCTCGTGCTGCTCGAGAAAGCTCCAATACAGCGCGGTGAATGGGCAAGATCCCGGGCCGAGCGTTTTCTTCGGGTCCAAAGGACACTTACCGCAGAAGTCGCTCATGCGATGGATGTATGCGGCGCCGCTGACATAGGGCTTGGTGGCGGTGACGCCGCCATCGCCAAAGGTAGACATGCCGAGAACATTCGGTTCTACCACCCAGTCGTATGCATCCACGTAGGCGAACCAGAACCAATCGGTTAATTCGCGTGGAGAGAACCCGCACAGGGTTGCGAGGTTGGAAAGCACCATCAATCGTGTGATGTGGTGCGACCAGCCGTCTTCGATTACTCCTGCGACAACGGTGTCCATACAGCGCATGCCGCTTGGCACACCCCAGTAGACAGGCGGCAGCGGACGGCGCGCGTCGAGGTAAGAGATGTCTGCACCGGCGAAAGCGTCACGCCCCGCGGCATGCGGGTCGAGAAGTCGGTACCCATCCGTTGCCTCGTGCACGTGACGCATGAACTCGCGCCAGCCAAGGAGTTGACGAATAAAGCCCTCCGCACTGGCCAATGGGATTGTTCCTGCTGCGAACGCTTCCGCCACGCCTTCAATAAGAGCGCGCGGCCGGAGAAGCGTCAGGTTTACATGCGGCGAGGTGACGGAATGAAACAGATCGCGGTGCTGCGTACTCATGGCGTCTTCCCATGGGCCGAAGTGTGGCAGCAGATTCTCCAGCGCAAAAGTCCATGCAGACTCTGCATCTTTTCTGGTGACAGCGAGATTAAAGCCCTCTGTCTTTCCAAAGTGTTCCGGATGGCGCTGCTCGACCAGGTCCATCACCTCTCGCGTAATCTCATCCGGTGGAAACGTCGGCCGCTTAGGCACAGGAACTTCGCCGCGGTAGCAGCGCCGATTCTCTGAGTCGTAGCTCCATTTTCCGCCGCTCGGCTTTCCACCTTTCATCAGGAAGCCCGTTTTGCGTCGCATTGCACGGTAAAAAATATCCATCAGGTACTGTCGTTTGCCGCCGGAGTTCTTCTCGCGATCAAACGTTCCGAACACTCCTTCAAAATCCTCGCGCGACGATAACCAAGCCGTATCCTGCACGGCGCGAATGCGAAGCCCTTCTTCTTTTGCACGGCGTAGCTCCACGCGCAGTTCGCGTTCCGCCGGGCGGTTCACGATAAGTTCTTTCCATCGCCATCGCTGCTGCAACTCCAGCAGCCCATCCGCGAAGCTTGTGGGAGAAGAGCCGTACACCACTCTGCATCCACGCTCGGCCTGCTCCAGCGCAAAGTGACGCATAGCGCTCAGCACAAGGGTGAGCTTCTTCTTGTGGTACGGCCGTCGCGTGCCTTTTGCGCGCGATTCCATCAACACCACAACGGTGTTCTTCGGGTCTGCTTGAGCCAAAGGGCCAACGCCGTCGTGGAGACGGTCGTAAGGTACATAGATCCAACAGCGCTGCGTTGCTTCGGCTGGTGAAGGTTCGAACGCAACCATGTGCTCTAGAAACCCGGACATGAGTGAATCAGATGCGGTCAAGGACGGCGCCTTCCGAGGCGCGTTTCACGCACTGAAAACAACCATTCGAATCATCACCATCACCAACGAAGCGACGCATTTGATATCAACACGTAAGTTCCCACCACTCCCGCAATGGCGTTATTCGTGGATGGCTCTTTCCTGACTACGCTGATGTTGCGGTGTTCTCCTCCTGCGCCTTAGCCCGCATGACAGGTCATTACGATCCATTTCGCGTAGCACTCTCTATCGTCATCTCGATCCTTTCTTCGTGGGCTGCATTGGAGCTTGCAGGGCGAGTCTCCGCCGAGCGCCGTGGCGCTGGCCGCGTCCTCTGGATATGTTGGGGCGCTACTGCAATGGGCTTCGGTATCTGGTCCATGCACTACGTCGGCATGCTCGCCTACCGCATGCAGATGCCTGTTCTGTATGACTGGCCTACCGTGCTGCTGTCCATGTTCGCGGCCGTGGCGAGTTCCGCGCTCGCGCTCACCATTCTGAGAGCGCGGGTTCTTACATGGCCAGCCTCCGTGTTCGGCAGCCTTGCCATGGGTGGAGGCATCGCGGCGATGCATTACATCGGCATGGCTGCTATGCGTATGCCGATGAATGTCACCTACTCTCGCGACCTCGTCCTGATGTCGATTGCTGTGGCAGTCCTCACGTCTATGGTTGCGCTGCGTTTTACCTTCGCGTCCAGGCATATCGATGCGGTATTTGATCGACGCAAAATCATCAGCGCTTTGCTGATGGGCCTCGCTATTGCGGAGGTGCACTACCTCGGTATGGGGGCTGCCAGCTGGACACCGGGGCAGGGAAATTTCTCGTCGCACGAGCTGCAACACGCCATTCAGATCTCAAACCTCAGCACGATAGGCCTTGTTCTGATCACCGGCATCCTGCTGGTGCTGGTTATGGTAACGGTTGGCCTCGATCGCCACTTTATTCGCTATAAGTCAATTCTGCGCGGAAGTGAGCTGCGGTACTCCTCGCAACGAAAGCACAACAAACGTCTACAAGGAGCATTCCGTGCCGGGGGCATCGGTATTTGGGAATGCGATCCCGTTACAGGCGCGGCATACATGGATGCCACACTGCGAAGGATGTATGACCTTGATACGGATGAAGACATCATCCTTCGCGATCTCTGGATCAAGCGTTTCCATCCTGACGATGTTCCCCCAACGGAGCAGCGCTGGAAAGAGGCCATGGCGAGTGGTGACAAATACGAGAATGAGTTCCGCGTTCTTACAAGAGACGGAACTCGAAGATTTCGTGTGGTTGCCAGCATCTTTCGGGACAGCCACGGTGTGGCACAGCGTGTAATGGGTATGACGTGGGACGTCACGGTGGAGCGCCAGCGCGAACAAGAAACTGCTGACCAGTCCGAGCGTTTCGAGATGACTCTGGAGGCTGTGGCTGACGCGGTTATCACGGTGGATGCCGACTGCCACGTGATCTACATGAATCCTGTGGCTTCCGTACTAACGGGCTGGTCGAAGGAGGAGGCTGTCGGATCTCCTTTGGAGCAGGTGTTCGTAGTGCTGGATGAGGCCACAGGAGAAGTTCGCCGTGGAGCGGTCATGCAGTGCATGAGAGACGGCAAGCCGTTCTCTAGCGATGACTCCTTATTGCTGAACCGGAAGGGCAAACGGTACAACATCAAAAAGCGAATCGCCGTAACGGCGAACAACCAGGCAGCGGTGGTGACGTTCCATGACGTAACAGTTGCGCGCAGCCTGGAGCGAAAACTCGAATACGCGGCGACGCACGACGCGCTAACAGGGCTGATGAATCGCACCGCGTTCGAGAAGAAGCTTGCAGCACTCTGGGAAGAGAATCGCTTCAATTCCCGCTCGCACTCCCTGTGCATCCTCGACCTGGACCGCTTCAAAATCATTAATGACACTTCCGGCCATATCGCCGGCGACGCTCTGTTGCGTGAAATCTCACGCGTAATGCAGCAGAACGTCGCACCGACGGACATTGTCGCGCGCATGGGTGGAGACGAATTCATGCTGCTATTTGTCGATACGCCCATAGAAGAAAGTAAGAAGCGCGCTAACGGCCTCTTGAAGAGCATCGCTGAGCTTCGTTTTCCCTGGTACGGCAAGACATACGACGTGACGGCAAGTCTGGGCCTTGTGGAGTTTGACTGTTTCTCTCCACGCCCTGAGGTGCTCATCAGCCAAGCCGACGTCGCTAGTTTCACCTCAAAGAACAGCGGCCGTAACCGGGTTTCTATCTACCTGGAGGAAGACGGGACCGCGTCGGATAACCATCAGGAGATGCAGGTTGTCGCTGATCTGCGCCGCGCAATCGAATCCGACTCATTCGAGCTGCACGCGCAGGCCATCGTGCCTGCCGGATCTTCTGCGCCCGCTACTTATTTCGAAGTCTTGCTGCGCATGCGAGATGAAAACGGAGACCTGGTTTCCCCTGCACTTTTCATCCCGGCCGCTGAACGCTATGGACTGATGACCATGGTAGATCGCTGGGTGATTCATCACGCATTGAAGATGTACGGTCCGCTTTGCGGGGACTGTGACTCACGTTTCGCGATCAATCTGTCGGCTGATTCCCTGAGCGACCCGGCACTCTGGTCCTACGTGCAAGGCGAGTTTCTGCGCAGTGGGGTTCCTCCATCCAGCATTACGTTCGAAGTGACCGAGACTGCTCTGATTAGGAGCCTCGAAACAGCGAAGCGCTTTATGCAGCAGGCTCAACTTGCTGGTAGCAGAATCGCTCTCGACGACTTCGGCACCGGGCTATCGTCGCTCAGCTATCTGAAGCAGTTTCCATTGGATGTCGTGAAGGTGGATGGCTCGTTCATCCGGCAGCTTCTTTCCAACCCACTGGATCGTTCCATTGTTCACGCGGTCGCTCAGATAGCTCGCTCAATGAAAGCTGTAACCGTTGCAGAATGTGTCGAAGACTTGCCAACAATCACTCTGCTGCAGCAACTGGGCGTCGACTATGTACAGGGCTGGGCGACGGGCCGCCCGGGATCGATGAGCGTGTTGATGGAAGGGCTTCGACGGCGTGCAGAAGACGACGCAGGAGCTGTGATGCATATGTCAGCGCCTGCTCAAGCTTCAGGTGCCATCCACGTATCCTGACGGGATGCACCACGCGCAACAAACAAAGACGGCAATGCCGCGGCTCGATGGCATTGACACACTTCGCGGGCTTTCGATCCTTGCCGTAATTCTGCTGCACATCTGGATACGCTTTCTCATCGTCACGTCGGTCAACCTCGGAAGGAGCTGGCCGCCAGTCTGGCGCTCTTTGGTCTGGCACAACGGTGGCAACGGTGTTACCACCTTCTTCGCCATCTCCGGCTTCCTCATTACGCTGACGTCGCTGCGTCGCTTCGGCTCACTCGACCGCCTGCAACCGACTCGCTTCTACCGCGTCCGGTTTGCGCGCATCATGCCTCTGCTGCTGTTGTTGCTTGCCGTGCTGAGTATCTTGCACCTCGCTTCTGTTCAGAATTTCCGCATGGACACTCGGGTCTTCACGCTGCCGCGGGCGCTCTTCTCGGCGCTAACGTTTCACCTCAACTGGCTGGAAGCGGCGCGAAACAAATTCCTACCTCCCTGCTGGACTGTGCTGTGGTCGCTCTCGATCGAGGAGATGTTCTATCTCTTCTTTCCACTCGCCTGCCTGCTGCTGTTGCAGTGGCGGCGCGTCGGTGTCGCGCTCTGGTTCGCACTCGCGCTCACCCTCGTGGCGATGGGCCCTTTCGCGCGCACCGTATGGTCACACACCGACCTGCAGCAGGAAAACTCCTACCTCGCCGGTATGAGCGACATCGCAATGGGCTGTATGGCCGCATGGCTCACGGGATGGGCGATCCGCACCGCGCGCGTTCCTCGCCGTCGCACACTGCTTCTCATGCAATTTGCAGGCGCGCTTCCGCTGGTTTGGTTTTCTACCTGGCCGCGATGGATGTGGCTGCGACCCGCTTCTCGCTTGATCGGTCGAAGTGGTGTAGACGACACGCTCCTCGCGCTCGGCGTCTCGCTCATCGCTGCGTCGGTCGCTCTTGCCCCGCGTCACGGTCCTGCATGGCTTGCGCCCTTGCGCTGGTTTGGCCGCCACAGCTACGAGCTTTACCTCGCGCACGAGTTCGTGGTGCTGCTCGCGGTAGACGTAATCTTTGCGCGCCGCTTTCCCCACGCGGATGCCTCCCGCGCGACGCTCGCGCTTCTTGTTGTTGGCGTCGTGCTCGCGTGCGCGCCGCTGGCCTGGGCGCTCGCTCGCTTCTTCTCAGAGCCGATGAACCGCTGGCTGCGTGGCGCTTCGCTCCCTACTTGAGCGGCTGCGTGAAGCACGCGTTCGAAGACCTAAAAGAAGTGATCGCCAAATCATAGTTTCAGCTGGCGAACACGCTGGGAACGGCGATTCGTACAACTTGGGAACTACGTTTCAATACGAAATGATGATTGCAAGTTACCAAAGTTTTTGTGCAAGGACATTTTGCGGCATACAGTAAAACTGTCCTCCCTTGTACTGACAATTGATATCCCGCAGCTCTGCATCCGGTGCGTGGGTAAAACTAATATTTGGAGTTCTTCGTTGAGATTGCGCACTTTTCTGTATGCCTTGGTTCTTGGCCTCTTTACTGCAGTGGCCGGTTCCGCCGCCCATGCGAGCAGCATCACCTATGACTTCACCTACAGCGGCGTAGGCACTCTGGCTAATGCAACAGGGAGCGGTTCGTTTACCTATGACACTGTAACTAGGGACCTGACCGCATTTGCTTTCACGGACAAATTTTCAACCATCTTCGGAAGCGCGGGTACGTTCACCTACGGTTTGGGTGATATCGCTTACCAAGGGATGTTGCTGTTTCAGAACGGCACGCTTTTCGGCATCGACATTACAACTAATGCGGTAGCAGCGAACTCGGGTAGTCACGGTCTCGCGGACTTTACGTTGAACTACGCGTCGGGAGCAGCTATCGATGCGACGACCGGCTCGAAGTTTGGTCAGAACACAATCGGTTCGGGAACAATGACCCTCGTCTCGACCGTGAATCCGGCTGCAACGCCTGAGCCCTCTTCGCTGATGCTTCTGGGAACCGGAATCCTCGGGGTGGCCGAGTTTGTTCGCCGCAAAGCTCGTGCATAAGCAGCATCTGGATAAGAGAAGGGCCGCCTCTCGAGGCGGCCCTTCTCTTTACTCCTCGCCCACTTTGAGTACAGCGAGAAAGGCCTCCTGAGGAATATCGACCTTGCCGATGCGCTTCATGCGCTTCTTGCCTTCTTTTTGCTTATCGAGCAGCTTGCGCTTACGGCTGATGTCCCCGCCGTAGCACTTAGCGATGACGTTCTTGCGGATGGCTGTAACGGTAGATCGAGCAATGATCTTCGAGCCGATAGCCGCCTGGATGGCAACCTCAAACATCTGGCGCGGAATCAGCTCGCGCATCTTTTCGACAAGTGCCTTACCGCGGTCGTAAGCTGCGTCGCGATGCACGATGACGCTGAGCGCATCGACGGGGTCGCCGCCGATAAGGATATCCATCTTCACCATCGGCGAAATCCACGAACCGGCGAGATGGTAGTCGAGCGACGCATAGCCACGCGAAACGCTCTTCAGCTTGTCGTAAAAGTCCAGAACGATTTCGTTCAACGGAAGCTCGTAGGTGAGCATGACGCGCGTTTCGGAAACGTACTCGATGTTCTGCTGACGCCCGCGCTTATCTTCGACGAGTTTGAGAATGCCACCGACGTACTCTTCGTTGGTGAGGATCTTCGCGGTGATCACAGGCTCTTCCACCATCTCGATTTCGGTGGGATCCGGCCAGCGCGATGGGTTGTCCACCGTCAGCACCGAGTCGTCGGTCATCGTGACTTTGTACTGCACGCCAGGCGCGGTGATGATCAGGTCGAGATCGTACTCGCGCTCCAGGCGCTCCTGAATGATTTCCAGGTGCAGCAGGCCGAGGAAGCCACAACGGAAGCCGAAGCCCAGCGCAACCGACGACTCGGGCTCGAAGTTGAAGCTGGCATCGTTGAGTCGCAGCTTTTCGAGCGCGTCGCGGAGCATGCCGTGCTCGTGCGAGTCGACCGTGTACAAACCCGCGAATACCATGCTCTTGATGTCTTCAAAGCCCGGCAGCGCTTCTGCGCATGGGCGATTTACGTGCGTAATCGTGTCGCCGACTTTGGTGTCAGCCACGTTCTTGATTGTGGCGACGAAGAAGCCAACCTCACCTGCGGAGAGTTCTTCGAGAACGACAGGCTTCGGCGTCATCACGCCGATCGAGTCGACATCGAAGATGCGGCCATTCGACATGACCTTGATCTTGTCGTTCTTGCGCAGCCTGCCATTGATGATGCGCGCGAGGATGATGACACCCTTGTACGGATCAAACCAGCTATCGAAAATCAGAGCCTGCAGCGGTGCTTCGGGGTCACCCTTCGGCTGTGGCACAAGATGAACCACCGCTTCCAAAATGTCCGCAACATTCAGTCCGGTCTTTGCGGAGACAGCGACAGCATCGCTTGCGGGCAGGCCCACGGACTTCTCGATCATTGCCTTCGTGCGCTCGATGTCGGCGCTCGGCAGATCGATCTTGTTGATGACCGGGATGATTTCCAGGCCATTCGAGATGGCAAGGTAAGCGTTTGCCAGTGTCTGCGCTTCCACACCCTGCGACGCATCCACGACGAGTAGCGCGCCCTCGCAAGAGGCAAGCGAGCGAGAGACTTCGTAGCTGAAGTCGACGTGGCCGGGGGTGTCGATCAGGTTAAGTTGGTACGTGTTGCCGTCGGAGGCCTTGTACATCATGCGCACGGTGTGCGCTTTGATGGTGATACCGCGTTCGCGCTCGAGGTCCATCGCGTCCAGCACCTGCGCCTGCATTTCGCGGGAAGTCAGGCTGCCGGTCATCTCCAGAAGCCGGTCTGAAAGCGTAGATTTTCCGTGGTCGATGTGCGCGATGATCGCGAAATTGCGGATAAATTTTGGGTCCATGAGATCGAACGAAGCGCGTAGGCCGCGAATCTCTAGGGTAACAGTGGGTAGTGATTAGTGACGAGTGGCTGGTGACAGAGTGGCGAGAAGTAGGCTTTCTCGTTCCCCGCTGGCACAAGTGACTTCAAGTCGACGTATGTAGATTAGGTGAGTAATGCTAAGGCTCCGAGCGGAAACGGACTGCGGATAGAAGAACAAGCTTTCCTGCACAAGCGCTCTTCACTTCCCCACCAGCCACTCGTAATCGCCGCTAACCACTCGTCACTAACCACTCGCTTCACCAGCTGTAATGAACCGTGTACGTGAGCGTCGTGCTGCCCTTGGCTGGAACCTGCACTGGGAAGTCCAGCGTAGCGCTGTCCTGCTTGGTGTAGTCGCTGCTCTTGGCGGTGACCTGCCAGTTCTGTGCGCGGTTCATGTGCTCGATGGCGTGAATGGTGACAGGTTGTGATTTCGCGTTCGAAAGCTTGATCTCGAAGCTCTCGTCGATCGTGTGAGCGCGAGTGTCGGTATGAAAATCCGTCTGTTTGCGGTCGCCGGTCAGGTCGAATGCATTGCCGCTGGTGACATCGATCTTCTGGTCAGCGGGCGTGTGCTGGATCTGGCTTTCACCAACGAACTGCATCTGGCCGGTCGTTTCGCGGCGGTAGAGGCGGAGACGGCCTGCGGGCAGTGGCATCCCCAAGTGGTTTGCCTCGCTGTTCTTGATCTCTTCGCGGATGGCAACCGTCTTGTTCTCGTCTGTGCCGAAAGCGCGATCGGTGTTGTGGTAGCCCGCGCCATAGTAAGGAAAGCCGAGCTGTGCACCGTCGTACTTGTACGTACGCGTCACGGTGACTCCAGTTGCTTCGAGAAACTGCACCTGCTTGCTTTCCTTGTTCGGCAGCGTGACCGTGCGGTGCAGGTCGTAGAGATGAAAGTCATCGAACTCCTTCTGAGAGACAGCGGGAGCTGGCATCGCCATCACCGCAGTATTCACCGACATCATCTCTTTGAAGACCCGCCCTCTCGGCTCAGCAAGCTTGGCCACATCACCAGCCATCAACTGAATCGTTGCCTGCGGGAAATCCGTTCCCGAGTTGTTCTGGATCGTCACCCAGCCGAGCACGTCAGCTTTCTCTGTAGCGACCGATGCGGCGCTCTCTGGCACAACGACGTTGTAGGTGGACTGCCAGCTCATGCCATGCGTGATGTAGTCGAGCTCCGCGTTGAAGTGCTCCGCCTTCGGGCTTTCAATTTGCCAGCGTAGCGTTGGCTTAAGCAGCAGGCCGTCGGTTGTTGCGGGGAAGATTGGCGTGCCGGGCAGTTGGAATTGCAGGTGGCCGTTCACTTCAATCAGTGGATCGTCGCCCGCACGAACAATGCGCGCCTGAACAACTTCCTCGGGGACAGTTTTGATCTGGCCGCTATCGGTGACGGCAGTAAACGGCCCGCGCACACGGAAGTCAAGAACCTTGCCCTCGAACTTCTTCAGCATCCACGCCTGATTTACGACTCCTGCGTCATAGTTTTGCTCCACGATGCGGAACGGGTGCTGACCGGCGGGGTCGCGGAGGACGACAGAGTCCGGCTCCAGCTGGCTGGTCACATCCGTGGTGAGTGCTTCCGTAGTGCCTGCGCGCAGTTCAAGTGGCACACTGGTGCGCGCGACGGCGAAGTCGCCGTTGTAGATGGTGAGCTGTGTGGGCGTGGCGGCGGGAACGGCGGTATTGCTCTGGCTGATGGCGGGGAGGGTGAGAAGGCAGAGTGCGGCAGTGGGAAATCGAGGCATGTGTGGTCGTCCTTGGGCGGGAGCTGGTGGAGCAGGGCCGGTGTGTCAACGAGTTTGACGGAGGCGTTCCGCGAGCGTCAGCACCGTGCCAAGTATTTAGACACCGGTGGCGCAGATAATGCTTCTTGAGGATTTCTTTGAAGAGCACGCTCCACATTTCAAAGCAGGCGTTGCAGAACAACTTTCGCGCGGTGCAGGCTGCCGCTGGAAGCGATTCGATCGTACTCGCGGTTGTGAAGGCTGACGCCTACGGACATGGCGCTGCGTTGTGTGCGCCGGTGTTGGCAGAAGCTGGTGCAACGTGGTTTGGCGTGAGCGATGTTGCGGAAGGCGCCGTTGTCCGTGCTGCGGTGGGCAGTGAACCACGGGTTCTGGTGATGTGTGGCATGGAGCCGGGAGATGGCGACGCAATGATCGCGCACACACTCACGCCGGTAATCTGGACACCGGAGCATGTGCAGGCTTTGCAAGGAGCAGCGGAAGCAGCGGGTGTGCGTTGCCATACGCATCTGGAGTTGGACACCGGGATGGCGCGGCAGGGATGCGGCGTAGGTGACGAACTGGCGCAGACTCTTCGCGCAATTGAGGAAGCGCCGAACGTTCTGCTTGAAGGACTGATGACGCATCTGTGTTGCGCGGAAGAGGTGGATTCCGCGCGCACGAAGCAGCAGGAGCTCAGCTTGGTGGAGGCCGCCGACCAGCTTGTCGCCAGCATGTTGCTGCCTGTTTATGTGCATCTGGCGAACAGTTCCGCTGTGGACGAAGGAAGCACCTTTCACACGATCCGCAGGCTCGCAGGCAGCCTGGGTGCTGTGCCGATGGCGCGCACTGGATTGGCGCTCTATGGATACGTATTGCAGCTGGAGGGCGATGGTGCTCGCGTGGGTGGACTTTCGTCCGAGCTGCAAACGGTGCTCACATGGACGACGCGCGTTATCGGCTTGCGTGAAGTTCCCGCAGGCACGAGCGTGGGGTATGGAGCGACCTACATTGCTTCATGCAGCATGCGTTTGGCGCTGCTGCCGGTTGGGTACGCGGACGGGTTCCGTCGTGCGGCATCATCCGGCATTGGAGATGGGTGGGTGATGATCGCAGGCCAGCGCGTACCCGTGGTAGGGCGTGTGTCGATGAACCTGACGGTGGTGGATGTGACGGAGGTCCCTCACGTCAGTGTTGGTGATGAGATTGTGTTGTTGGGTGAGGGTGTGAGTGCGGAAGACCATGCGCGGTGGAGTGGGACGATTGCGTATGACATCTTGTGCGGTCTGCGCGGCGAACGCGTGTTGGTGTGATCGCCACGTAAACTAGACGAGATGCTTTCCAGGCTTTATGCAAAGTGGATGTTTGCGTGGGAAACCGCGCTGACGACGCGCGACGAAAACAGAGTGGAGCGGCCCCTGGAGTGGGGCTTCGATCACCTGACAGACTTTGGCGGAGATGAACTGGCGCGGCAGATTGCGGCTGGCCAGCGCGACGGGTTCGAAGCGATGATGTCGCTGAATGAGCGCATCGCGGCTGACCCGCATTCGTTCTTCGACTACACGACGCCGCAGGACTTCCGGATCGAGCAGCGGCACCCCGAGCTTTTTCCGACAAACGTGAGACCGGAGACGCTGGAGCAGGAGCGCGAGTGGCAGCGTCAGGCTGAGGTGGGCGAGCTCCGCAGGGAGCCGTTTCTCCGATTTACTTCACCGGTGGGTACGCCTTATCCGGAGAACGACACGGTCAATGCGCGCTGGTATCCCGCGGAGCACAAGGACAAGACGAAGCCGCGGCAGGCGATAGTCGTGATGCCGCAGTGGAATGCGGATGCGTTCAGCCATAACGCGCTGTGCACGTTATTCAACAGCTTCGGAATTTCCTGTCTGCGCTTATCGAAGCCATACCACGATGTGCGCCGGCCAGCGGAATTGGAGCGATCGGACTACGCGGTAAGCGCGAATGTGGGGCGAACGATCGCCGCATGCCGTCAGGCTGTGGTGGACATTCGCAGTTGCCTGGACTGGCTTGAGCAGCAGGGCTACAAGCAGTTCGGAATTCTGGGTACAAGCCTTGGGAGTTGTTACGCATTCATCGCTGCGGCAATGGACCCGCGGCTGAAGGTGTGCGCGTTCAATCATGCGTCCACCTGGTTTGGCGATGTGGTCTGGACGGGGCAAAGCACACGACACATCCGTGCGGCGTTTGACCACGCCGGTCTCACGCAGGACCAGGTGCGCGCGATGTTTCTGGCCATCAGCCCGATGGCTTTCATGGATCAGTTTGCGGCACATCCGAAGCGCTCTCTGGTGGTTTACGCGCCCTACGATCTCACCTTTATCGAGAAGTTCTCGCTCGATGTGCTGCGCAACTTCGACGAGCGGGGCATCGATTATGTGGCGAAGAAGCTACCGTGCGGCCATTACACGACCGGTGAAACGCCGTTCAAGTACATCGACGGCTGGTACCTGGGCAGCTTCATTCATAGCTCGTTCAAACGCCTTGCTGAGCAGTCGACGCGCAAGCCTTAAAGACGAACGCCCCACGAGCATGGCATCAGTTCAGCCAGTAGGCGCGGGAGCGTGAGTCTTTGCGTGCAGCAAAGCAATGTCTGAATTAGAACTGGCTGACTTCTTCGCCTTCGCGGTAGAAGAGCGTAACGAATACCGGGGAGAAGACCATGGCGAGGAAGGTGGCGGCGATAGCGAAATCATGCATTGTTGAATCTCCTTGACGGGAAGTGTTGGTTCGCTTCAACCGCAAAGACAGATTAGAAAATTGTTGGGATGTTACCCCATCCCACGCGGTGTGCATTACCTGGTTACTTCGGGTTTTCTAATCCACGCACGAGGAATGAGAGCTTAGCAGTTACGCGTGCTCGACCATTGGCAGGATCAGGTGCGTAAGACGCCTCGCTACGGAGAGGGGAGTCTCGACGCGTGCAGGTGGAATGGGCAGCGTGGCCCAGAACGCTAATGTACGTTCGCGTTCTGGCTCCATGGCTGGGTGTACCAGATGGTGTTCGAGGCACACGTCCTCGACGATGCGGAGGGCCGTTCGCTGTGTTTTCCCGAGCGCTGACGGGCGAACGATGTGCAGGCGCGAGGCCGGATCTCTTTCACCTAAATGGCAGTGCTGCATTGCAGCCTTGCTGACCGAAGCCATTCCTTCATTCACGGATTTGAGCTTGGGAAAGGGAATGATTTGGGCCGTCATGCAGTCTCCGTGTGAGGAAGGTCGTTGGTCACATTTCACTTGTTACTGAACGGGTGGCACATCACCCAAGGCCTGGCTGCAGGCTGCAACCTTCGCGTGAGCCGAGTGAGGACTGACGCGTAGAATCGCGTGTATGCCGATTGATTTCAACGCTCCACTCGCCTCCTCTGACCCTGACATCGCCGCACAGATTGCGCTTGAAGCGGAGCGCCAGCACGACGGCCTCGAGATGATTGCCAGCGAGAACTTCGTGTCCCGCGGGGTACTCGAGGCTGCTGGAACGGTCTTCACCAACAAGTACGCGGAGGGTTACCCGGGCAAGCGTTACTACGGCGGGTGCGAGTACGCGGATGTGGTGGAGAACCTTGCACGAGGTCGTGCGAAGGAGCTCTTCGGCGCAGACCACGCGAACGTGCAGCCGCACTCGGGATCGCAGGCAAACGCGGCAGCCTACATGACCCTGCTCCAGCCGGGCGACACCATTCTTGGGCTGGACCTGGCGAACGGCGGCCATCTCACGCACGGACACAAGCTGAATTTCTCCGGCAAGTTGTATCGCGTGGCCAGCTATAAGGTGCGGCAGGACACTGAAACCATCGACTACGACCAACTCGAGCAACAGGCCGAGGCGGAGAAGCCGAAAGTGATCATCGGCGGCGGATCGGCGTATCCGCGGCAGTTCGATTTTCCGCGCATGCGTCAGATTGCAGACAAGGTTGGAGCGCATCTGGTGATTGATATGGCGCACTTTGCCGGTCTGGTTGCAGGCGGGGCCCATCCGTCTCCTGTGCCGCATGCGCACATCGTCACAACGACAACGCACAAAACGCTGCGCGGACCGCGCTCGGGAATGATTCTTTGTCAGGCAGAGTTTGCCGCAGGCATCGACCGCAGCGTTTTCCCTGGACAGCAGGGTGGTCCTCTCGTACACGTCATGGCGGCAAAAGCTGTAGCGTTTCGCGAAGCGCTGCAGCCGGAGTTTGCGCAGTACGCGGCGCAAACTGTCGCGAACGCAAAGGCGTTGGCTGAAGCTATGCAGGGGGAGGGCTACCGCGTGATTTCTGGCGGCACGGACACGCACCTCATTCTGATCAACGTGTTCGCGAAAGGCATGCTGGGCTCGGAGGCGGAAGCGGCGCTTGGCCTTGCTGGAATCACAGTCAACAAGAACGCGATTCCGTTCGACACAAATCCGCCGCTGAAGCCTAGCGGCATTCGTCTCGGCACACCGGCGCTCACGACGCGCGGGATGAAAGAAGCCGAGATGCGGACGATCGCAGCTTGGATAGCAAGCGCGCTTGCGCATCGTACGGACAGTGCCAAGCTGGCGGAGATTCGCGGGCAGGTGAACGAGCTTGCAGACACATTCCCGCTGTACGAGTGGCTGCGCGCGTCATAGCGTGAGCGGAAGGTAAACGTATGTTTCCGATGTTTCTTTTGGGTGTAGCGACTGGCATGCGCAGCATGACGCCGATCGCGGTGGTTTGCTGGTTTGCCTGGAGCATGCGCCTGCCCGTTGCACACACATGGGCGTTTTGGTCGGCGAACATAATTTCGCTGGTGATTTTCGGTTTGCTGGCTGCAGGCGAGTGGGTAGGTGACACGCTGCCGATGGCCCCAAACCGAACGACCTTCCTGCCAGCGGCTGTGCGCATTGTATTCGGTGCCTTATGCGGGTCCATCATCGCGAGCGCCTATATGGAACCTGTTGCTGGCGGTATCGTGTTCGGCGGCATTGGAGCGGTCGTTGGCACGTGGGGCGGCTTCTATGCTCGTCGCTCACTGGCTCAATTGCTTCGGCACGATTTACCAGTGGCTCTGCTGGGTTCACTGGTGGCAGCGGTAATAAGCTTTGCCGCGCTGCAGCACTATGTGAAGGGAATGAACAAGGATCCTGTGCGCTATCGGGATGCCACAGGCCAGTCGATTACTCCGCGCATCCATACGCTTTCGCAAGGGCAGCAGAGCTAAGCGGTCAGCTTCGGCAGACCGAGGCGTGCGCGCAATTCGGCGTAGCGAGGGTCGCCGTGCAAGGGCTTCAGCAGTGGATCGAGTGAGATACCGCAAATAACCGTGTCGTGTTGATCCACCATCCGGTTCAAATCCCGAAACGCTTCATCAATCTCCCCGAGATTTGCTTCCGCCTGCGCCATGCGGAGAGTGACGTCGCCCGCTCGTGGGTGCCGCTGCTTTTCGAACTGAAGCGAAGCCTGAAAGAAGGCCTTTTCTCCGCCGTTTTTATACGCGGGTTCCACGCTGTTCAAAAAATCCAGCAGCTCACTATCGTGCTTTTTTAGAGTGGCAACTTTGTGGCACTCCGAGAGAAACGTCGCCAAATCACGCGGCTCTCCGAGTGAAACAATCGCGAGGACATGGTGCGTTGTCGCTGAGTTCGGGTCGTTGCCGTAGCCATTGTGGCTGAGCAGGTCCCGCAACATGGCGCGTGCCTGTTCGCTATGTCCACTCAAGCCGAGCGCAAATGCGCGGCTGGTGAGAATAGCCGAAGATGCAGGCTGCTGATGCTGTGCGATGTCCAACTCGTGCAGTGCTTCGGCGAATCGACCCTCATGCGTGAGCACCGAGCCGTACCAATGATGAGCTTGCGAGAGAGATGGATCCAGCGCGATCGCGGTTTTAAACTCCTGTTCAGCCTTTGCCGCATCCAGGTATCCGTAATAGGTTACAAAGGCGAGCGAAACGTGCGCTTCCGCAAGATCCGGATCCAAGGCAATCGCTCGTTCTGCCGCTTCACGAGCTTTGGGGTAGGCATCGGCATCGGGCATTACCGAGTATTCGCGCAGCAGATTGTAGGTGCTCGCCAGACCGGCATATCCAGGGGCATAGCCGGGATCGTGGGCAATCGCGGACTGAAACGATTCAAGTGCCTGTGAGAGAGATTCCGGTGTGCGCTGCTCTACAAGGTAGCTTCCGCGCAGATAAGACTCTTCAACTCCCGGAACGACCGAGTGCGGCACGGAAGCTATCACCGCAGCTTTGGGAGCTCCTGAGGTGGCTTCCGCGGAGGCACGCGCGTGCCGCAGCAGAAGAAACGCAGTCGGAACGAGGAGGCACGCAAGGACAAGCGACATGTAGAGAAGCGTCCGTGTGCCGCGAGTGGGTGCCGCGTGTACCGCAGCAGGAACCGGAGCGTGTGTAAACGGCTCCTCAACACGCATCTCTCTCGAAATGGAGACTGCTGGAGTTGCTTCGGGATGCACATTCTCCTGATGCGCTGAAACAATCTCGTTTTCCAGCGGCTTACTCGCGAGCCATTCCTCCAACTCTGAAATGCGCGCGTATACCGTTGCTCTGCCAGCACCTGGGACGCGGCGCACGGGAAGGCCACGCTGCTTTTCCCAGCGCTCAACCGTTCGGATATCGCGGGCGACATAGCCAGCGATTTCCTTCCAGCCGTTCAGAATGTCCTTCTGCGCGACAGCCAAGTAGCCTTCTCCATCAACCTGGAGTGAAAACTTAGCTCCGATTCTATCTAGGGGAACAAATTCCGCCAATTGAACCAAAGTTACCAGCGGCAAAAAGCGGCAGAAGCTGACAAGACTGCAGATGCTGCGACAGGAAGCGCGACTTTGCCTGTGGTTCGTCGTTGCCTGAAGTTATTTGTTCTTTGTTTTGGACGGCACCTTAGGTTGCGCTTTGTCGCTTATCTGTGGCGTGGAGTCCTGGTCCGCTAGTTTCGGTGTTTCCGCTTTCTTTGTAGTCGCCTGCAGCTTCACGAATTCCGCAACCTTGTAGCCCGCAGTAGCTGCACTTACGCTCAACTTTGCTAAGGTTCCTTCGATTTCCGAAAGCGCCTCACCTTTGGGGGAACTCGCGCGGATAGCAAGGAGAGCTGGGGTTAGGAGAACTGCGAGCACCTCTTCAAATGCTTCCTTATTCAGGTAAGCCGTTCCTTCGGATTCGGAGATGCTTGCGAGCCAACGCACGTCCGGATCCTTCCAGAAGGCCTCCGTTGCAACCTGTACCAGCGCCGCAGTGCCGCCGTAGCCTAGCATCAGCCGCACTCGTGCGGCGGCGCGCCACGCGTTTTCACCTTCAATACCAAGTGAGGAGAAGATCTCCGCCAGCGCCGAGCGAAGCTGGAGTTGCTCAAAGGCGGAGGTGGGCGACGCTCCTTCCGGGAGATTGCGTACGGCAACATAAGCGAGCACAGGCACCCACACATGGATTGCGGGCACAGAGAGTTCGGAACAAGGAATCAGGCGGGCCACCGTGGCCGGCCATTCGGCGGAAAAATTCTTGGCGATGAGCGGCAGTGCCACTGTTGCAGTTACATCGGGTCGAAGTGGAGAACTTTCTTTCGCCTCAGCAGAAGCACTCCCGGTGAGAACTGCTTCGGTCTCCTTGATTCGATTTTCGTGCGGAGGCCGCACTGGCTGCGTCTCAGCAAAGGCTGCTTGATCGAGGAACGCGGGTGCGATTGTAAGGAACTCTTCAACTCCTCTAATGAAAGTCTCGGCTCGCTTGTCGAGTTCCTCTGTATCGGTGTCTTCGGTGGCAGCCGCCTTTTTGGCTTGCTCGTCTGCAGCATGCGCAACGCCTTGGATAATCTCTGCGCTGAGAGCGCGGCGAAGCGCCTGATGTACCGGCTGCAAACGGAGCTTGGTCATCGCTTCATCCACGCTGTACACGCCACTGCCACCGAGCGCGTCAGACAAGCGATCCCATGGCTGCTCTGCCGTCGAGCGAAGTTCGCGCCAGTCAAGCAGCACGATGTATTGATAGCCACGCAAGCTAACCGCCAGACCCTGCTGGTTGAAGTCCGTCGCGCGGCGGAGGTATTCAAGTCCGGAGGCGCGATCGCGATACGCGAGTACCATGCCATCTTCTACCGGCAGTCCAAGCCCTTCTACGATGGTGCGCTGGCGGAGCTCACCCGAACCCTTATCCATCGCGGCAGCGGAGGTGTGAATCGTCCCGCGTGTGCCCTCGTAGCGATTGTTGTAGAGGATGATGGAGCGTTCGTCGCCGTGGCGATTGGAATAGGCAAAGACATTCTCATCCACGCCACCGAATTCATGCCAAAAGTCATAAAGCACGAAGTTTGCACTTTCGGCGAAGATATAGCGCTTCTTTAGCAGGGGCGCGAGTTCGTGCTGATGGCGCGCGACGAGCGCGTCGTTGGGCCATTCATCCATCTTGGCCTGCTTGAACTCCATGCCATAGCGCTCTGTGTAGCCCTCGATTTGGCCATGCCCATACATTGGCAGACCCGGCATCGTGGACATGAGTACGGCGACGCCAAAGGCCTTATCTCCGGAGCCGAACTGATCTATCGCGGTGCGCTCGTCAGGATTGGACATGAAGTTGACGTAACGCTTCAGGATGTCAGGGTCGAACTCCATCGTCTTCTTCATGTAGGAGCGATACTTCGCGTTCTCTTCGTCGCGAAGCATGTTCATGAAAGCGGAGTTGTAGACGCGGTGCATGCCAAGCGTGCGTACAAAATAGCCCTCGAGCATCCAGAAAGCTTCCGCAAGCAGCAGCGTGCCGGGCACTTCCTCCGCGACTCGATCGACAACTTCACGCCAGAACTCCGTCGGCATGATTGCGTCAAACTGTTCCTGCGACATCGCATCTTCGGCGCGGGACGGGATCGATCCGCCAGCGCCCGGCAGCGGAAACCAGAGACGTTGTACGTGACGTTTTGCTAGGACCATCGCCGCGTCGAAGCGGATGATGGGAAACTTGCGAGCGACATGCAGAATGGCCTGCATCACATCTTCGCGAACGCGGGCTTTGGAGTAGTCGAGTTGCGCCGTGTCGTTCCAGGCAAATGTTGTGCCGTCGTTGCCGTGGTACACGAAGCGCGTCGCACCATCGCTATGGTGACGCAAGCGGAAGACCACGGCAGCGTCGGTCTGGTCATAATAGTGGTCTTCAATCTTGATCTCGACTCGCGAGTCCGTGGAAAGATCGGGCCCATTGAAGCTGTAGCTGGGGTAAGGGCTTTCCGAGCGGAAGAGGAATGCTTCAGGGTCGTTGATCACCCAGTCGGAGTCGATGCCCATGTGATTTGGCACCATGTCGCTGGCGAGCCGCAGCCCGGCCTTCGCAGCGTGCTCGCGCAAATGCTCATAGGCTGTGTTGCCGCCGAGGTCTTCCGCAATGTCGTAGCTCTTCAGCGAGTAGGCAGAAGCGACAGCATCGCTATTTCCACGCAGATGCTTAATGGTCTTGGAAGCGATGCTTCTCTCCCACAAGCCGATGAGCCAAAGCGCTGTGATGCCGCGGCTGGCCAGCAGGCGAAGCTCTTCGTCGGGCACCTGATCGAGCCGGTGAATATGCCGTTGGTATTTCTTCGATAGCTGCTCGAGCCACACGTAGGTACTCTTGGCAATCATTACGACATTGGGCATCCACGCTTGATCAGCGCTGAATGCCTCGTACTCGTTCAGCGGTGCCTGGTAATCCGTGGAATAGCGGCGCTGCCGCACACCGCCAGGACCGACGATCCATTCGTCTTCGTAGCCGATGTACTCATCACCTTGAAAGTCTTCATAGCCACGTCCAGGCGCGCCGTGACGATGGTGGTCCTGCCCGGGCGGATGAAAGCGCATCCAGATCGCGATGTCTTCTTCACGCATCGTGTCGATTGCAAGCAGCACACGGCGAAGGTCTTCCCCGAGATAAGGCGTCCATCGCTCGCGAATAAATTCGAGTTGTCCTGTGATGGAATCAGGCGAGGCGAGCATCGGCGCAAGCAGCGCATCGAGCAGCGTGCCAACCTCCGGTGACAGCTTCGGTCGCGCTTCGAAATATTCGGGAAGCGCCTTGGTCACCGCCTCGTATTTCGTCTCCGTTCGCAGTGTTGTGTCGTCGAACAGCTCGCGAAAAGGCTTGTAAGCCGGATTGATGTTGGACAACCAGAGCAGCAAAAGCTCTTCCATCGCTGCTTCGCGATTTGGCAAATCATCTGTCGTGGCAGAAAGCCACTGGGCAGCACTTACGTTGCCGCTAAAGATCTGCGTGTTGGGAAAGGTGTCGGTGAAAGTAAGCAGCAATTTCTGCGCTTGTTCGTTACCGCTCTGCGTTTGCAGCCAGCGCAACGCATCTGTCAGCAAGGCGGAGTCGATGTCCTCGCGATAGCTCGCGATCAACGCATGGTTCAACTCGTCGATCAGTCCCATGGCGAACAGCGCGCCGGCATTGATGGTGCTTTCCGCAGTGGAGTCTGCGCCGCGAGATTCGTTCAGCCGCTGTGCCAGCTTTCGGCTAGCCGCCACATTGGCGAACACCACGTTGCCGGTGTAGCTGAAAAGGAGATCGCTAATATCGAGCGTTTCTCGTATGCTGCGCGAGATGTGAAATTGCATTCTTCGTTCCTTGGCAAGATCAGTGGCCGAGAAACCTTCCCGGTAAAAATCTGCGTTTTTGCTTCAGTTTCCACTAACGCCCGTTAAACCTGCACAGGTGCGCTCACCGACCAAATGACTCTTGTAGCGAATTGGATGCGAAGTTGCCGTCTCATGGCATTCGCAGCGCCCTTCAGCCCTCGGGAGTAGAGGGAAGAAAGGCGTTCGATCCGCGCAACCTCCTTCCACGTACGCGGTTCTCCACGGTGAGATCCTTTTAGCAACATGTAGTTTGGCAAAACGGAAGGCCCGTCTCCGAAAGAGAATGTCTTTGGAGTGAAGATGCAAGCTATGGGAAATCGTTGGAAAACTCTTTCGGACGTCGGCGCATTAGCGCTCGATAGCGCAGGGAACTTGTACATGCCACTCGAAGTGCTTGGCGCGACAACTACCAGTTATTTCCTGCTGCAATTCGCGGCGGGAGCAAATGGAATTGCAGTACCTGCGGCGCGGGTCAGCTCCTCGGCCTGGAATGCGGCCGGAGGGCAAACTGCTGCAATGTAAGCTTGCGCGGTTGTAAATGCAGGCGATTCGCGCATGGCGAACCGCTCTGCTTTATCCGACGAGTGCAATCAGAACGCTGAGGATAAACAGCGCTACGGCTATCCAGGCGAGTTTGCCAGGAAAGATTCCGTGATGCGCCTCGTTCCGCTTACCGTGGTGAGCGGCGGAGAAGAGGAAACGCCGCCGCGCCTCGCTTCCGCGCTCTCCCGGCTGGGGGACGAACGGGAAACTGATGCTCTCGCCCAGTACCGCTGAATCGGCACAGCCGCCGCGAAGCGCGGTTGTATCCAGCGTTAGGGTTCCAGTGTGGTCCATAAAGTCTCCAAGATATTGCTCGGCGATGGAGGGAGAAACAGCTTGCTCCGAATGGGCAAACCGCGCGCCCAGACACAGAATGGCAAAAGGTTGTGCGGCGCGCGTCACCCATCGGAGTAAGGAATACAGAAAGAACCGCGTTTCGATATCTCGGCTGATAGCGTAACGACTTTGCGCTGCTGAATTACGGAGCCGCAGGTGAGATCACAGGCTTGCCGCGGTCGTTCCACGCCAGCCGTGCCGCTGGGACATGATGATCATGGGTAAAGCAGACGAGCCACCGTTCAGCAATGGCTCTCGCGAGGAACTTCTTGCGCTGCTCGATGCAGGTAAGCGGGTCAAGGTCGAAGCCCATCACCCACGTCGGATCGAGGTGATTGTGCGTTGGGAAAAGATCGCCAGGGTAGCAGGCGTGTTGATTGCCCGAAACGATGTGTACTCCGAGCAAATCGGCAGTATGACCGGGAAACGGTTCCAGCGTGATGCCGGGTACAATCTCGAGCATCGTTTGAATGGGAACCGGTGGCAGTGGTTCGGGTGCGGTGAGGCGTGGGTCGGTCTCCGTGTAGCCGCCACGGCCACCCGGATCGATGAGCGTGAGCTGGCCATTGGCGATCAGTGGGTCATAATTCGCGCTGATGTAGCTGACCCGATCGCGGTCGAGTTGCTGTCGGCCGTGTGCAAGTTCTCCGGCGGCGAAATAGTACATCGCGTTTAAAAAAGTCGGTGTGACAGAACTATCGTCACGAAGTGTGGTGTTCCATCCGCAGTGGTCGAAGTGCAGGTGCGTGTTGATAACGTGAGTGACCTCATCCGGCCTGATTCCTGCTGCGGCGAGAGATCGCGGAAGCTGTTCCTGATTCTTATGGATGGCTCGCATCTTCGCAGCCGCCTTGTTGCCGATGCCGGTCTCGATCAGCACCACTTCGCGCCCGGTCCGCACGATGATTGTGTTCAGGCCAAGAAGAACGCAGTTGTTCTCGTCAGCGGGCATGCGCTGCGACCACAGCGTCTTCGGCACCACACCGAACATGGCACCGCCATCGAGCACAAAGGTGCCGTCGGAGCAGATGGTGATTTCGAAGTCGCCGACGAAATGGCGACCGCGCACGAGTGCGTCGTCGCCGGGCTGAAAAGCCGGATTCATGCTTTGAGTCTATTGCGAGCCGTGGAGCGGACGAATCAGGCCTGGGCCATTGCTGCAAGCAGCTCTGGTGCAGGTAGTGAGTCCTGAATCATCTCGACTGTTTCTGCTGACGTAGGCGCGCTCACCGCAGCGGGCGCTCGCTTGCTCTGGAAGCAGGAGCGGCACAGCACGGGGCGCCCCTGCGTTGGTTTGAACGGCACCGTTGTCTCGATATCGCATGCCGAACACTTGGTTCGCGTTTCGGTGCGCGAAAGCGGAAGAGCAGTAACGCCTGGGCCGCCGCTGGCGATTTTGCCGATGCCTGAACGTTTGGCTTTGCATAGCTTGCAGCGTTTGGGATCGTTTTTGAACTGTTTATCGAAGAAAAATAGTTGTTCCCCGGCAGTAAAAACGAAATCGTTCTCGCAATCGCAGCACTTCAAAAATCTATCGACGAATTCCATATACCTTCTCCCACCGTGCGGGATAAGGATGAACCCGTGTGCAGTGGTCTTCCTCGGAAAAAGATCCCCTGGAACGCGTTCAAGCCTGTGTTTCCTGTCGACTACCTGGGCCCGACTGCTTCTGGTTTCTCGGACGCCGTGTGTGTCCAGGCTGTCCGGCAAATCGGGGAGGCGTCTCTCTGGACCGCTCTCCCCGACTTCGTGCTGCCAATTGCTTCTTGAAGATTCGAGGAGAGTATTAGTCCTGCTCCTTACGCTTCTTCTTGTTGTTGCGCTTACGTGCGAGCGCTTCCTTGACGCGCTTCTTTTCGCCTGGTTTCAGGTAGAAAGAGTGACGCTTGACCTCCTTGATGATGTCTTCTGTCTGCACTTTGCGCTTAAAGCGTCGCAATGCATTCTCAAGGGGTTCGCCTTCCTGGACACGAACTTCTGCCAAGGTAAATACACCTCCAAACCTGCCTGCTGGCCCGGTACTGCTGCGTCTGAGTTGCTTTCATTGACGCATCGTTAAGCATAGCCCCGGTCTTCTACCATGACGAAGAAAAAGTTGCTTATGCGCAATATTTCTGGCGGAGAAACGAGCTTTTCACCTGTTCTTCGCCTTTTCAGCCCGGGATACACTCGCAACGATGCTTCGACCCTACAGAAATCTGCGTCCACACGTACCTGCCACTGCCTACGTCGATGTGTCGGCACAAGTCATTGGCGATGTCCAGATTGGAGAAGATTCGAGCATCTGGATGAACGCTGTGCTGCGCGGTGATGTGCACTCCATCCGAATAGGCGAGCGTTCCAATGTCCAGGACTGTGCGGTGCTGCATGGCATGCGCAACAAGCATCCGGTTGTCATCGGGTCGGGCGTAACAATCGGCCATAACGCAACGGTGCACGGCTGCACTGTGGAAGACGATGTGCTGATCGGCATCGGAGCGATTGTGCTGAACGGCGCTCTGATCGGGAGGGAATCCATCATTGCTGCCGGTGCGCTGATTCCTGAAGGTGTGGTGATCCCGCCGAGAAGTCTTGTAGCCGGTCTGCCAGGGAGGGTCCGGCGCACGCTCACCGACGCAGACGTGGAATCGATCAGAACCTACGCACGCAACTACCTGGACTACAAAGAGGTGTATCTTTCCCAGTGATACTCCAGGCGCTAAAGAAAGATAGTGATGCATTGTTACGGTTCTTCTGCCCTTGTTGCGGGTGTGTTCCTGTGCGCCCTTGGGATGACTTCAGCACAGGTTTCGTCTTCGGCTCCACCACCCAGCCCTAACGCTCCGGGCAGCACATCCAGCGAGAAGACGGTTCCGGGTTCGGCCGCGCAGGATTATTCCAAAGAAGCCGGCGTGATCGAGCGGCTCGACCGGGTATACCTTTATGCTGCTGACGGAACAGGAAGCAAGCTGATCACAGCCAGCATCCGTGTGACGAACGACGCGGCAGTGAAGCAGTGGAGTGTGCTGTCGTTTCCGTATCCCTCTGGGGCGGAACATCTGGACGTGCTCTACGTGCGCATTCATCATGCGGACAACACCACATTCGAGACGCCGGGTACCGACGCCCAGGACATGCCGGCGCCGATCACCCGCGAGGCACCGTTCTATAGCGACCTGAAAGAGAAGCAGATTCCCGTTCGGGGTCTGCATGCAGGAGATCGCCTCGAATACAGCGTTCGCGAAGTGCGAACCAAGCCAGAAGCGCCGGGGTATTTTTGGGGAACTGAGACGTTCTTCGGAAAAGCAGATGGTGTGGTGATGCTGGAGGAAAGTGTCGAACTTCACGTGCCGAAGGCGTCGCATGCGACGGTTTGGAGCCCCGCGAACAAGCCAACGCTTTCAGAAAACGGTGCAGACCAGGTTTACCGCTGGACCAGTTCGCAGCCAGTCGCACTGGCGAGCCTGGATGAACGGCAGATTCGCCAACTCAAAGCTGACAGAGAAAACGAGACATCCGATGGTGGCCGGCTTCCGGCGATTGCATGGACGAATTTCCAATCGTGGAAAGACGTGGGTGCCTGGTACCGCGGTATGGAAGGCAGCCGCATTGAACCGGACGCCGACATCCGAGCCAAGGTTGCGGAGCTGACAGCGGGAAAAACGACGCCTGAGCAGAAGGCACAGGCTATCTATAACTTCGTAGGGCCTCAGGTGCGATACATCGGTGTCGCGTTTGGAATTGGCCGCTATCAGCCTCACGAAGCGGGTGATGTGCTGCGCAACCAGTATGGTGACTGCAAGGACAAGCACACGCTGCTGGCGGCCATGCTTACCGCAGCGGGTTTTCAGGTGAATGCTGCGCTCATTGGTGCCGGCATTCACTTCAATCAGGACGTGCCATCTCCTGGATCGTTCAATCACCTGATTACGCAGGTAAAGGTTGGTGACAGGGATGTCTGGCTGGACAGCACATCGGAACTTGCGCCGTACGAGTTACTGCTGCCCATGTTGCGCGGAAAGCTGGCGCTTGTGGTTCCCCCGTCCGGTGCCGCCGCGATTGAGATGACGCCAAAGGAGCCGCCATACGCCCCGGAAGTTCGGTTTGAGGCGGTGGGCACGCTGGATGAAAAGGGCACTTCCCATTCGCATATGGTGCTGACGGACCGCGCCGACGAAGAGGTAATTCTTAGGAATGCGGCGCGTAGTGTTTCACCGGCGCAGTGGGACGAACTGATGCAGCGCTTTTCGCAGGGCATGGGCTTTGCAGGGAAGGTGACGCATGCAGACTTTTCGCGCCCAGAAGACATGTCGACACCCTTCCGCATGACCTATGAATATGAGCGGGAAAAGAGCGGTGACTGGGACAACCGGCGCATCCTGCCGCAGTTCATTCCCGTGAGTCTTCCGATGGTAGACGAGGATGAACCGCCGCTGTCACCTATCGATCTCGGCGAAAAGCGAAAGCAAACGGACCACGCGGAATTGACGCTACCCACCGGTTGGGGCGCGGATTTGCCTCCCGCGATCCACGCTGTTTCGCCCTTCGCAACGATGGACAAGACGTACCGATTCGAGAGTGGAAAGATCATTTCCGATCGCAAACTGGAGGTGCTCAAAGACAAGGTTCCTGCAGCCGACTGGCGTGCGTATGAAAAATGGGCGAAGGCAGCGAGCCTGGAAAGCGAATCCTACATTCCGCTCACGCGCACAGGCGGTGCGCGGGCTGCAGGCAATACAAATCCGGAAGCTCAGCAGTTGATTGTTGCCGCCACTCAACTGGAGCAACAGGGCAAATGGGATGATGCACTAGCCAAGCTGGACGAAGCGAAGAAGCGGAACGCGGATCAGGCCTACCTGTGGAGCAACTACGGCTTCATCGCATTGCAATACGGAAAGCTGAACGAGGCCAAAGCGGACCTCCTGAAGGAGATTGCGGCACATCCCGATGAAGAGCGGCCATATGGCCTGCTGGCGAACGTGCAGATGCGGCAAGGCAGAAAGGACGAAGCTGCTGCAACATTAAGGCAGTTACTCGCGCACAACCCGGACAGCCTTGAGGCAAACGCGGAGCTTGCTGCAATGCTGTACAGCCAGAAAGATTATTCCGGTGCAGAAGCAGCATTGCAGCATGTTTTGACCGCACACCCTGAAAACCTTCCGGCAAGTATTTCTTTAGGTCGCGTTCTTCTGCGGGAAAACAAGAAGGACAAGGCGGAACCTGTGCTTCGCAAAGTTCTCGATCAGAGCCAGGATCCGGGCATGCTGAACGATGCAGCGTACGAGCTTGCCGACGAGGCGCTCGATCTCTCGTTCGCGGAGGAAGCAGCGAAGAAGTCGCTCGATCTGCAACAGGAGCAACAGGATGCGGCCGGCAACGGTGGCTCAGAGATAGCAATGCTCCAACGCGCCTCGCTCCTCGTGGCTACATGGGATACCTACGGCTGGATACTGTATCGCGAGGGCAAGTTCGCCGAGGCCGAACCTTGGGTACGAGCGGCTTGGCGAAATGGGCCGAACGATGAGCTTGGCCTGCATATGGGCATGGTGCTCGAGAAACTTGGCCGGCACAAAGAAGCAGAACAAGCACTCGACCTGGCGCAGGGCGCTGATCACGGGCTGAATTCGGAGTCCGTCGCGAAGCAGATAGCTGCCGAACGCGAGAATTTGCGAAAATCCGGAGTAGCGGTTCAGGTGAGCGACCCGCGTTCTGCACTGCAGGGGGCGCGTACGTTTCAGGTGCCCAGGGGTTCGAACTCGGCTACGGGAGCTGCAACCGTGGAGTTTGAAGTGTCAGGCAAAGGAGCGACAGATCCTCGCTTTGTGCAGGGCGGAGAACAGTTCATTGTTCTCCTGGATGAAATCGGGAAAATAAACTTCGACCCTGGCATCTCTTCAGGGAACCGGGCAAAACTCACTCGCCGGGGAATGTTGAGTTGTCACTCAGGTAAAGCCTGCATGTTCGTCCTGATGTCGCCGGGTGCTGCACTGGCCGACCTTCGGTAGCGCCGCACCCGAGATCTGTAGGAGGGATCTACTGCGGAACTGGCGGTTGCTGATCACCTACAGGCATTTTGGTCTTGCTGTGGTGCTTCTTGTGGTGCATTCTTCCGGTTGTTATCGGGGAAGTCGGATCGACACCCGGGCCGGCAGGTGTTTGAGAGGTGACGGGCACCGTTCCCGGAGGCGGTGCGGGTGCCGGAGCAGGTGTCGTGCTGGGCGGCGTGGTCTGCTGCGCGGTGAGAGCCACAGGCAGCGCGAGTGCTGCAGCAAGTGCAGCAAAACGGAATCTTTTATTCATCGTGTCTCCTTCGGAGCTTGTGCTCCTTCGTGCCATTCCATGCGATGCGACGGAATGGCAGCGATGATGTCCAGAGATCGTCTGTTTCGTTTAGAGCGACTCTTTGCGCGCCTGTGTCAGCCCGTATACAAGCGCAGAAAGTACGGCGACGGCAGTCAGTTCGAGATCGAAGCTGAGACTGGCGAAACTGGGTTGCGCATACGGTGCCAGAACAAACAGGGCGACCAGCAGAACGGCACTAATGAAGATCGAAATCGAGCGCGCGTAGTGTGCACGAGGAGCGTGCGGACGTTGTGGCAGCGTCATGGCTTGCGCCGTAACACTTGCGGCAAACTCAGCGCGAATCAAAGGCTCAGGCTGATGCTCAAGAGCGGAAGTGATGGCTACTTCGAACGTGGTGTTCGGGTTTGCATTTTGTGAACTCGGAAAGTTCATCTGGCACCTGCCTGTACAGGATATGGGATAGGACGCGCCGGACGCGAGAGCCGTGAGCGAACAAGTTCGCTGACTCGCTTGCGTCCCCGGTGCAGATGTGTGCGAACTGTATTGATGGGCATGTTAAGCGCCGCGCTGATCGCGTCGTAGCTGCACTCCTCCTGGTGGTAAAGGATGAGCACCGCTCGCTCGTTTTCCGGGAGCTGTAGCAGCGCTTCATCCACGGCAGATTTCAGCTCTGCGTCGGAGAAGTGTTGCTCGGGTGTTCTACCGTGCTCGCCGAACTCATCTCCGGGCAAGTTCTCCAGCCATGCATCGGCTTCATTGTCCGCGCTTTCCGGCGCGTGCTGCACGAATTCACGGTCCTTGCGGCGGCGTTTCCATTCATCCTGTGCGAGGTTCACCACAATCCGGTAAAGATACGTGGCCACCGCAGAGTCTCCGCGAAAATCTGGCAGCGCACGATACAGCCGGAGGAAAGCTTCCTGCGCGAGATCTTCCACTTGCGCGCCTGCGCCGGTCATGCGCGTGAGCGTGCGAAACACCATGCCCTGGTGCTCGCGCACAAGCGCTTCGAAGTTCTCCGGGCTGGTCAGGTCGCGCATGATCTTTCTCGCCGAACCTCCTTCGACTGCAAAGCCCTTCGAAAGTTTCACACGCTGCGTTGAAACTTTCGCACAGTGTGAAAGTCAAAGTCCGCCGTAAGAACAAAGCAGTTCCTTAGGAGGCTCACCATGTACGCAATTTCACTTCTCGCATTCTCTTCAGAAGGCATCTTTGGCAGCCCGTTCATTGTTCCGGTGGCAGGTTGCGCGATGGTACTCGGCATCGTCGTGGCAGGAATCTGGTCGGGAATTCGCACCCGCGAAATTGAAGGCCAGGAACGCCTAGCTGCAATTGCCAAAGGGATCGCACCGCCTCCAACCCCTGCTGAGCTTGCTGTGATTCACGGGCGCCCGGATGCCAATCTCTCCAAGCGCCGCGCAAACTCCCGACGCTCCGGCATCGTGCTCCTCTTCACCGGAGTGGGCCTGGCACTCTTCTTTGTCGTGCTCGCCATTGTTGTGCAGGTGAGAGAGGTGCTCTCGGGTGCTGCTGCTGCTTTGATTCCCCTGTCAATTGGAATCGGCTTCCTCATTGACGCGAAGATTCAGACTCGCGAGTTGGCAGACTCACAGGCAAATCGTTCCATCGCGCCGGTCGAGCTAGTTCGCTAGACTTATAGGTCTATGAGCTCAAGCAAGGAACAGGGCGCGGCAAAGGTTCAGCCGCGCCCAATTATCAAAGCAGTGCGCGGCACACGCGATCTGCTGCCCGACCAAACGCCACTTTGGAACCACGTGGAAGCCACCGCGCGCGCCGTGTTCGCGCGCTACGGCTTCGGCGAAATCCGCACGCCCATCTTTGAAGACACCTCTCTGTTCTCTCGCTCGGTCGGTGAAGAGACAGACATCGTCTCCAAAGAAATGTTCACGTGGGAAGACCGCGCTCGTGCCGCCAGCGAAAAAGCGCAGTCGCTCACTCTTCGTCCTGAGTCCACTGCCGGTGTTGTTCGCGCCTACATCGAGCACAAGTTGGGCGAGACCGGCTCGCTGCAGAAGCTGTACTACATCGGCCCGCAGTTTCGGCGCGAGCGCCCACAGCGTGGGCGGTATCGCCAGTTCTGGCAAATTGGAGCTGAGGTCATCGGCCCGCCAACATCAGGTTCCGAGTCGCCGCTACGTGATGCCGAGCTGTTGGAGATGCTGGCGAGCTACCTCGACGAGCTCGGCGTAAAGGGTTGGCGCCTGGACCTGAACTCCGTCGGCAACGCCGAGGACCGCGTTCGCTACAACGTGGCACTGCGTGAGGCGCTCGCGCCGGTGAAGGACCGCATGTGCCCTGACAATCAGCGGCGCGCCGAAACGAACCCATTGCGCGTGCTGGACTCGAAGGACGAGGCGGACCAGGACATCATCAATGCGCTGCCAAAGATCGCCGACTTTCTCAGCGACGAATCGCGCGAACACTTCCAACAGGTGCTGGCCGCACTCGACGCATGCGGCGTTCCGTACAACGTGAATCCCCGTCTTGTTCGCGGGCTGGACTACTACACACGCACCACGTTTGAATTCACAGTCACGACGGGGCTCGGCACGCAGAACGCACTGCTTGGCGGAGGCCGTTACGACGGGCTGAGCGAAATGCTCGGCGGCCCGAAAGCTCCGGGCATTGGTTTTGCGATCGGTGAAGACCGTCTCATTCTTACGCTGCAGGCGCAGATCGAGGAAGCCGAACGCGCTGCGTTGGAGCAGGGCGGTGGAAACCTGGACGCGCAGGTGCGCGAAGCGAGGAAGCTGGATGCGTACATCGCTCCGTTGAGCATTGCGCAAAACGCAGCAGCACTGAAGCTGGCGCGTGAGCTCCGCAAAGAAGGACTCAGCATCGAAGTAGGCGACGGCAGCTTCAAGCTACGCAAGAGCTTCGACGCCGCGGACAAAATTGCCCGGCACATCATGCTGCTGGGTGAAGACGAGGTTGCCACGAACACCGTCACCGTAAAAACCTTCTCCACTGGTGCACAGGACAAAATTCCGCGCGAGACGCTGCTGAAGGTGCTGCGGCTTATCCCGGGATGAACCGAGTCCTGCTCACTCAAGGATTGACCGCATACGGCCATGTAGACATACTGTATACATGGCCGTAATGACTGAAGCACGAAAGCCGCTCGGTGTTCGAGCGACGCCTGAGCAGCACAGAATTTTGACTGATGCTGCGGCCAAAACGAACAGATCGGTCAGCAGCTTTGTACTTTCGGCTGCGCTTGATGCGGCTGCTGCACAGGTCACGGGGCACAGACGATCCCTAGAAGAGGTGCGTGCCATCGTTGAGGCCGCACGCCAGCAAATTCGCCAGCAGTCACCGAGAATTGGAGATCTCTCGGAAGAACTCATTTCAGAGCGGCGAGCTGAAGCGGCACGTGAGTAAGTACGTCTTGGATTCCTCCATTGTTCTCGCAGTTCTGTTCAAAGAGCGTTTGAATGAAAACGCGCTCGGTTTTCTAGAGGGAGCCATGATGAGTTCCGTAAACTTCGCTGAAGTTGAAACGAAGTTGTTACAGGCCGGGCTCCGTGAGGCGGATCGCGTGGATGCAGTTCTTCGACTGCTACGGAGCATTGAGCCTTTTACTTCAGAACAAGCGAGGACAACCGGCTTTCTTTACGCCTCCACGAAGCACGCCGGTCTTTCACTCGCAGACCGTGCCTGCCTGAGCCTTGCGATTCACTCCGACGCAGAAGCGATCACAACAGACCGAGCATGGGGACGAGTAAGCGTCGGGTGCCCTATTCAAATCGTGCGCTAAACGCCTGAATTCGTCGGCGCATTCCGTCGCCGGGTTTATCCCTCCATGCCGCTCCTGCAGGACATCTCGGTCGACACTGTCGCTTTTCCCTGGGCGAACAGGGCTCCGCGCCGTGCGGTGCAGTCCAGCATCGCCATTGCTCTTGCCTTGATCGTGGGAAGGCTTACCGGCCATGCCAGTGCAGGCGCGATTGCGGCGGGTGCCGCGTTCACGGTCGGCTTTGCGGTATTTCACGAGGCAATGGCTTCGACGCTGCTAAGCATGGCGTTCGTGACGGCAGGGATCGCTTCGGCAACGCTGGCTGGTAGCCTTGCCGCGCAGTGGACGCCGGGTGTGCTGCTGGTGGCCGTGATGGCCTCGATCAATTACGGCCTTCTTGCAGAACTGAGTCCGACCGCCGGTTGGATTGGGCAGCAGTGCGCCGTCTTCGCCATCGTGGCAAGCGGCTTCCCGCTGGGCCCGCATTATGCCGTGGGCCGCGCTTCGATGGTCGTGGTGGGTGGTCTGCTTCAACTCGTCGTTTATGCGATCTCCTTCCGCATCCGGCATGTCACGTTTTCATCAGAGTCCGTACCGCCGTTGCACCAACGCCTTTTGGCACGCATTCGCGAACTGTGGCGCGAAGTAGAGGAGTCCTTGCGAAGTTCAAGTGCAGCATCCAGAGTCAGCTACATCTGCCGACTCGCACTTACGCTTTCGCTTGCTACGCTGTACTACCGTCGCCACCATCTGGCGAACGGTTACTGGGCACCAATGACAGCAGTTCTCGTGCTCAAGCCGGTCTGGACGGGTACGTTAAGCCGCGGAGCCGCGCGATTATTGGGAACGGTTGCAGGTGCCACCATTGCGGTGTTGTCCGCCCTTTATCTCCATGCGACAACACCCATCATCTTCGCGCTGGTGATGCTCACCGCCTGGGCTTCTTACGCGGTGCAGGCTGTGAACTACGCGTTATTTTCGCTTTTTCTCACGCTGTACATCGTTTACTCGTTTCGATTCGGCGGGTTCTCGCAACCATCGGCCGCGCATCTGCGCATGCTGAATACGGCGATTGGCGGTGGCCTCGCGCTTGCCGTCGATTTTGTCTGGCTCACGTTCAGCTTTGTACGCGCAAGATTGATCAAACAGCCCGCCTCAGAAGTTTGAGGCCCGGTGAGTGCTGCTGCGGCTAGCGAGTAAGCTTGATGGCGAACTGCACCACTCGCGGGTCGGTCACAGTGGCTGTGATTGTTCCAAACGTTCCGTAGTTGATCGTGCCGTTTGTTTGAGCAACGGGAGTCGTGAACGAACCATTTGGCTGGGCGAACGCCGGCGTGTTCGTCACGTCGAATACCTCCGCGCGAAATTCTGCGCCGAAGTGCTCACCGAAGCGCGTGTGCTTCACGAGCGCAAGGTCCAGATCGCGGAAGGCAGGGCCGCGCACTGGATTGCGCGAGGCATTGCCGAACGTGAACTGTGGTGCGGTCGTGAAGGCTAATTGATTGAAAAAATGAGCAGTTGAGCGTTGCTTACTTGGTAGCTTCACGTTTCCGATGATGTTTGGCCGCTGTAAGGCGATGCCGGCGAAGCTGTTGTTGTTGGTAGCTTGCGTCACAGGTACTGGCATGCCGCTCTGCATGGTGTAAATGCCATCCAGAGTCCAGCCGCCGAGCGCTGCGGTCGCGAGCCCGTGGCCAGCGAACTTTGCGATCTCCCAGGTTGCGCTGGCAGTCAGCACGTTTGGCATGTCACCGGAGGATGAATCGCGTTCCAGATAGGGACGGTAGGTGTCCGCAGCCACGAGGGACGAGGTGTTTGGCGAAGACAGAACCGTGGAAGAGAACACCGAAGACGCATCATCAATCAGCTTGGAATGAGTGTAGGCAAACAGCACCGCAAGGCCATGTGACATGCGCTGCTGTACCTTCGCCTCGATCGCGTTGTAGTTCGTCGTACTAGTGTTGTTACGGTAGGTAGCTACGTTCTGAAAGCGTGGGTACGGCTTCAGAAGCTGCGCTGCCGCAATGGTGGGCGTGTTGAGCGTGCTTGAGGCCGGAAGTTGGTTGTAGTACGGATTCGTTACCTTTGCCGTAAGCGCCGTGCCCTGCGCGAGCTGCGCGGCGGTGAGCTGGTTGAGATTCTGATCGGGAATGCCAACGTGCACCACGTGAGAGCCAACATAGGCGACGTCGAACGACAAGTTGTTCGTGATCGAGCGCTGCACTGCTACGTTGTACTGCTCCACGTAGCCGGAGCCCGCTTGGCGATTCGCCGTATAGACACTCTGCCCCAGACCAGCGTTAGCGGTCAGCCCAACGGGAACAACGGTCGGCCCGCTCGAAAGCTTGAACGCAGGCGAATAGCTGTCTTGCGTCTTCTGCTGCACGTTTTGAATGAACGGATACTGTGGCGTGGTGAACGGCGTTGTGATCCCGCTTTGGTCGATGAAAACGATGCCGAAACCGGAGCGCACCACTGTCTTATTGTCGACGGCATACGTAAAGCCGACGCGTGGCGCGACGTTGCCGTAGTGCAGCTCACGCGCGGAGCGCGAATTGCCGTTTACGCCAAGAAAGTCGAGCTGTTGCGTTGCGAGGTTAAAAACAGCGCCTTGATTATGGGTCTCGGTGGAGGGCATGTGCAGGCTCCAGCGCGCTCCTATATTCAGCGTTAGCCGTGGCGTGGCACGCCAGTCGTCCTGCAGGAAGAACTCGTGAATATAGTCACGCGGCTGAATGGTGCGCTGTTGCAGATCGATCTGGAAGGTGTCGACCTGTCCGAGGAGAAAACTCGCGAAGGCATTGCCACCCACAGCGCCTCGCGTGCCGTTGGCTAGTGTTCCCGTGGTGTCGGTGCCGGTGGTTGTGAAGGCGAAGGAGCCAGTTGGATTTGGTGGCGAAATCGCGTTCAATTCGTAGCGGCGCAGATCAGCGCCAACTTTCAAAGAGTGTGCGCCGCGCGTAAAGATCACCTCTTCCACCAGCTCGCCCACAGATGTTTGGTAGCGCTGCGACGTGCTGGCGCTGGAGCCAACCTGCTGGAAGCCAGTGAATGTTAAGAGCGGCAGAGCATTGTTGAAGGCGGCGTTCGTCGGGATTCCCGGGATGCCGAGTGCGCTCGACGGCGACCCGTTTACCGTCACCCCAGCCTGTGTGTTGCCGCGCCGCGTGTAGCCAATACGGAAGTTGTTCACCACGGACGGCGAAAACGTGTGCGCTTCGTTGAGGACGATCTGCTGACCGAGGATGTGTGTGAGTCCGGCCACATTATTCGCGCCGATGACAGAGCCAGTGATGGCACCCGAGCCCTCAGGGAAGGGCGTCGCAGGCTGCTCCACCTCGTTGTAGTAGCTGTAGCGCGCAAAGATGCGGTCGCGTGTCCCACGTGCGCCGTCCACGCGGAAGTCAAACTGATTCTGATGATCGTCATCGTTTGCGGTGCGCGTGTAGTTGTTGGCGAGTGCCGCGCTTGTGGGAAGCGGGATGCGAGGCAGCAGGTTTTGAGCGGCTGTGTCGAACGGGACGTTGATGACGTCGTTGTTGAACTCGGTGCGATTGGTCGTTCCCGTGTTCGGATTGTAGATTTTCGCAATGCCGGTGAAGATACCCGCGCGCTCATTCAAGGTCGGCACCGTCGAGATGCGCGTCACGCCGATGCGCTGCTTGATGCCCTGGTAATCGCCAAAGAAGAAGAGCTTGTCGTGCAGCACTGGGCCGCCAAAGGTTCCGCCGTACAGGTTGCGACGGTACTTCGGTTTGCGTGCCGTGCTGGAAGCGAAGTAGTTACGCGCGTTGAGGTCCTCATTGCGGAAGAACTCATAAAGGCTGCCATGGAACTGGTTGCTGCCGCCCCGCGTGGAAACGTTGACTACGCCGCCGTTGAAGCGCCCGAACTCCGCTGGCACGTTGTTTGCTGCAATGGTGAACTCCGCAATGTCATCAATGATGGGGAAAAACGCCACCTGGCCCGGCTCGGGCTGCAACGCAGAGATGCCGTCGTAAAGGTATTCGTTGGTGCGCGGGCGACCGCCATTGATGCGGGGCAGCAGCGTACCGGGAGGCAGTTCCACGCCCGGCGCGAGCTGCGCAAGCTGAATGAAGTTGCGCGAGTTCAGGGGAAGCGCACGTGTCGTGCTGCCGACGATGGTGGTGGCGATGTCGCTGGTTGCGGTCTGCAGCAGCCGAGCGTCGGCGCTCACATTGACTATCTGGCCAACCTCGCCCGTGCTGAGCGGCAGCTCCACGCTGACAGTCTGTCCCGTCGTGACGGTAATGCTGCTGCGGTCGAGCGAGGCAAAGCCCGAGCGTGTCACATGCAGGCTGTAGCTGCCGGAGTTAAGTTGCGTGAAGTCGAACTCACCGGCTCCTGTGGAGGTGAAGTTCTGCGCCACTCCGGTGGCGGTCTGCGTCAACTTGACTTCTGCACCGGAAATGGAGGCACCGGAGGCGTCGATCACGCGACCGCGGAGTTCGCCGAGGATCTGCGCGTGCATCGCGCTAGTTGCAAACAGTGAAATGGAAAGAGCTGCGTAAGCAGAGCGTGTCCGCATGGACAGATGTTTCCCGGAAGGCATACTTCGATTCTATTTGAATCAAATCGTTATACTGCCGCTTCCGCTCAGGCTTCCTGCTCGACGCGCTCGATCATCACATCCGTAGCTTTGATCAGTGCCGCAGCCATTTCGCCCTTCTTTAGCCGCAGTTCCCGCGCCGCGTCAGCCGTGATGATGCTGGTAATCTGCTGACCTTCCACGGCAATCACCACCTGCGCAAGCAGCCCCTCGATACGAACACTCACGACGCGTCCGAGCATCTGGTTTCTGCCGGACACACGGCGGTAGCGCTCGCGTGATTGCCCCTCCGGCTTCTGTTTGTCCTTGTCGATAAGAGGGCGCAGGGCCGCTTCGCTCACGCGGTGGTGGCCGCCGGGTGTGGTCACGGTCTTCAGCTTGCCCGCAAGGATCCACTGCTTGATGGTGGGGTAGCTGACGCCGAGCATGCGGGCGGCTTCGCGCGGTGTGAAGAGCGGGGTTTCAGGCATGGTCTATTCTGCCGCAAAGCCATCTGAGACGAAACGCCTTCGTTCTGTTGAGCGATGTAGGCGATTGCTAATGTTGGAAGTGAGTGGCAGAATGCAGGCAATGTGGGCAACAGGTAACAAGGCGAATCGCCTATGGATTTATGTCTTGACCGCTTGCCTGGTTTTCTTTGTTGCGCTCACCATTGGAATGTTTGTGTTTTCCCTCTATGAGAACTACACGTGGAAAGACAGGTTCCGTGTTCTAGCGGTGTTCTGTCTACTCATTGCCTCCTGCTTCGGGGCGCTCCAAAAGAGGCGCACTGCTCATTCGGGCCGCTGACGTCTCCGCTACACCCTTCCGTACAATAGAAAGATTGTGACATTGGACTTTCTGGGTACTCTTGAGCGCTCGCACATGTGCGGCGACCTGCGCTCCACGCATTCCGACGAAACCGTAACGCTGATGGGCTGGGTCAACCGCCGCCGCGATCATGGTGACCTCATCTTCCTTGACCTGCGCGACCGTACCGGCATCACGCAGGTGGTGTTCGACAAGAGCGTTTCGGCTGAGGCGCATGCGAAGGCAGAGGCTGCGCGCCCGGAGTTTGTCGTCGCCGTAACCGGCGCTGTGCGCGACCGCGGCGAAGGTCTGCGTAATCCCAAGATGCCAACCGGTGAAATCGAAGTGGTCGGCAATCAACTGCTTCTACTGAACGACGCGAAGACCCCGCCGTTTCCTATCGCGGACGACGCTCCAATCACCAACGAAGAAATTCGCCTGAAGTACCGCTATCTTGACCTGCGCCGCCCGGAACTGCAGAAGAACTTCGTCCTGCGCCACAAAGTCACGCGAGCCATCCGCGACTATCTCTCCGACAACAGCTTTCTCGAAATCGAAACGCCGCTGCTCACGCGCTCTACACCGGAAGGTGCCCGCGACTACCTCGTGCCCAGCCGCGTTCACCCGGGTCACTTCTACGCGCTCCCGCAATCGCCACAAATTTTCAAGCAGATCCTGATGATCTCCGGCTTCGACCGCTACTTCCAGATCGCGCGCTGCTTCCGCGATGAAGATCTTCGCGCCGATCGTCAGCCTGATTTCACACAGATCGATCTTGAAACCACGTTTCCGCAGCAGAACACGATCTTCCGCACCGTCGAGGGCTTCCTGCATGCCGCATTCAGCGCTGCCGGAGTGGACTTGCCGCAAGGCCATTTTCTGCAGATGACGTATGACGAAGCCATCGCGAAATATGGCATCGACAAACCTGACATGCGCCTGCCAGCGATGGTGGATCTGTCTGCGGAGCTGACAACGGAACTGCGCGAGACTCTGAAGATCGACGCTACGTTGCCGGTGTATGGCTTCACCATTCCTCGTGTCGGCGTGTTGAGTGGAACGCAACGTCGCGGGCTGGTGGATGAGATTCGCAAGGGCTTCGGCGATTGCGGTCTTGATTTCCTCGACGTGGGACGCCTGCGCACCAACGAAGCGTTCATGCCGCTTGCGGAAGCGATCGCGGCAAAGCTCACCGCGGAGCAGATTGTTTTTTGCGGAGAGAACTTCACCACGGAAGATCTCGCCGTCGTCATTACGCCAAAGCCTGGCACAGCCACTGCATGGAATAACGACAAACAGTGGATTCCCAAGCGCGTTGGCGCGTTGCGCCTTGAGCTTGCAAGGAAATACGCCGACAAGCACAAGCTCTTCGAACAGACTGGCACCTCGAAGGATTTCCGCTTCCTGTGGGTTACTGACTTCCCGATGTATGAGTGGAATGAGGAGAACAAGGTCTGGGATGCCGCGCACCATCCGTTCACTTCACCGCACGAAGAAGACATCAAGAGCGGCGCGCTGTGGAACGACAAGGGTTCCGTGCGCGCGTTGGCGTACGACATCGTGCTGAACGGTACAGAACTCGGCTCCGGCTCCATCCGTATTCATCGTCAGGATGTGCAGGCAGAAATATTCCGTACGCTCGGTATGTCGAACGAAGAAGCGCATGAGCGCTTTGGCTTCTTTCTTGACGCGCTGGAATATGGCACACCCCCACACGGTGGCATCGCGCTTGGCCTAGATCGCATCGTGATGATCCTCGCCGGTGCAACGTCACTGCGTGAAGTCATCGCATTCCCGAAAACAGCGAAGGCAATTGATCTAATGGTGGACGCGCCCACACCAGTGAGTGAAGCTCAAATGCGTGAGCTGAATTTACGCATTGCGCATCGTTCCTGAATCCACACTAGTCACTCGAAATGCGCCAGCGCTTCACTGTGCTGGCGCTTTTTTGCGCAGCCATTACATATAGTTAGCCCAACTTACTCGTTATCCGACGTATTTTTCTCTTGCCTTTTGTTGCAGCTCGGTTACTATCAGCCAAACCTTCTTCACCAAGTAACCAAATGGTCATGCTCCCGCGCATGTCGCGGCATAACTGTACTCGGAGGATGAATGCGTAATCGCGTAGCGTTGTGTCTTGGTCTAATGGTTCTATCCACAGGTCTTGCGTTGGGGCAGGCTACAGCGACGGGAACTATTCTCGGCGCAGTGACTGACGCTTCCGGTGCTGCGATTGCAGGCGCTAAGGTGACTGCAACAGAAAAGGGAACTAACGCACAGCGGGTAACGAAGGCGAGTTCGTCCGGAGAATACCGCTTCGATCTTCTGCCGCCGGGAAATTACGTAATCCATGTAGAGTCGCCAGGGTTCAATCCAACGGAAACTCCTCAGCTTTCACTGCAGGTCGGAACGTCGCTCACCGCAAACCTCCCTCTCAAGGCCGGAGCGGTCGCAACGGTTGTCGAAGTATCCACGACGAACAGCGCTCTCATCGATGTAGAGAAAACTGACAGTTCTGTGAGCGTGACTCCAAATGAAGTGGAGAACCTACCCCTCAATGGACGTGACTTCGCTAATCTCGCGATCCTCGCCCCAGGCGTGAAGCTGGTGAACAGCTACGATCCAACCAAGAACCGCTATGCAGTGTATGCGGTGAATGGTTCCAGCGGTCGAAACACGAATACGACCGTGAACGGAATCGACGACAAGGACAATACCGTCGGCGGTGCCGTCATGCAGTTGCCTCTTGAAGCCGTTCAGGAGTTCAAGATCAGTACTGCACGCTTCTCTGCGGAGAACGGTCGAAGTGAAGGCGCAGCAGTGAACGTGATCACGAAGTCAGGAACCAACAAGTACCATGGTTCGCTTTACGGTTTCTTTCGTGATGATGCGTATCAGACAAAAAACGCACTCGACATCAAAGCGAATAATACGAAGCCCGCGTATAGCCGACAGCAGTACGGTGGCTCCTTCGGCGGTTATATTCGTCGCGACAAGGATTTCGGCTTTTTCGCATATGAAGGTCTTCGGGAGCGCTCAAGCCTCAGCGTCGATGCAAACACGATTGCAGAGTTGACTTTGGCAAAGCCTTTGGGTGCACAGCCATTGACTGCAATTCCTACACCGTTTGATGAGAAACGCTACAACGGGCGCATCGATCACATCTTCAACGACAAGCACCGGATGTACTTCAGTTATGCGGCGCAGGACAACAAGAGCCTGAATGATCAGTCCACTAACCAGGTGGATGCGACGGAAGGTAACTTCACGCTGAACGATCTGATCATCTCTAACTTCACACTGAATTCCGTGTTCTCGACTAAGGCAGTAAATAGCTTCACAGCGGGCTTCCAGTACTGGAATAACCTGATCGACTCCAATACCCGCACGCCATATTTCCTGTTTACAGATGGTGTTAGCTTTGGCACGAACATCAACGTGCCGCAAAAATCCAGCCAACACAAGTTCCAGTTTCGTGATGACTTCTCGTACGCGCTCAACAAACATACTTTGAAGTTTGGTGTCGACTACCTCTATGAGCCTCAAGTAGGCGGGTTCTTTGAAAATAACCCCACCCCGGAATTCGACTTTTTTGATAAAGCCGTCAATCTGCTCAATCCCGCCCTATATCCGAATGGCTTTGCTAGCCCAGGTGTCATTCAGTCATCTACGGGAACTTCTGGCGACCCAAGCTTCAATCTATCCCCCAAGATGGTTGGGTTCTACTTTCAGGACGACTGGCACGCAAGCAGGAGGCTCCTGTTCAACATCGGTATCCGATACGACCGCGATATTGATACCTACGGAATCGGTAAGCAATCGC
Source organism: Granulicella sp. (assembly GCA_965200515.1). Classification (GTDB taxonomy): domain Bacteria; phylum Acidobacteriota; class Terriglobia; order Terriglobales; family Acidobacteriaceae; genus Granulicella. Next base: position 331,200 of record CBDAUT010000014.1, read on the forward strand.
AAAGCCGTACACACCAGGAGCTGATCGCCGCTGCTGCGACAACAGTCGCAACATTGCCCACAACTCGCTTGAACGAAGCTGGAACAAGCTATACACCGAGCCTTGGTTTTCTCGGCGGTACTTACACCGGTCTGCCATCCAACGACACTCTCGATATAAGCCCACGTGTCGGTATGTCCTTTGATGTTTTCGGTAATGGAAAATTCGTCGTTCGCGGTGGCTACGGACTCTACTTCGGACAAACATTTGAGAACATTCCGCTTTTCATGATCCAACAGGCGAATGCACAAGTGTTCGCGAATACGTACAGCATCTCCTGTTCTGGCCCGAGCGATACAAAGTGCTCTTCCACTATTCCCGGCACGAACATTCTGCTTAGCAAATACCGCTATGGCGTAGATCCGGCACCGGTCATTCCACCTGCGGGACCTAAACTGGCTGCCGGATCAACGGGACGCCTCATGGATCCTCATTTCCGCAATCCCTATACTCAGCAGGTTAACGTGGGGCTGCAATATGCACCTACCCGTACTTCAGTTGTGGAAGTGGAATACGTGCAGGCCCGTGGCATTCATGAAGACAAAACAATCAATATCAATCCAACGCAGTACTTCCTTCCAGGAAGCCCACGTCCGTTCTCAGCCGCATTTGCAGCAGCGGGTGTGCCGGTACTCGGGCGGTTTGGATTAGAGGCATCTATCGGACGGTCGTACTATGACGGCCTGAACGCAAGCTATCGCGCAGTGTTCAACAAGCGCGTCACCGCCATCGTCAACTACACGTACTCCAAAGCTCTCGCCTTTGAAGGCAATCCGGCCGCTTTCCGCAATGCCTCTACAAACCAGTTTCTCGGAGAGTTCCGGCATCAGGATTACGGCCGCGCACCGAACGATGAAAACCATCATGTTACGGCCGCTGGAACCTTCAACCTGCCGTTCCGGATTGAGATTGCTCCGATTCTGAACATGGGCTCAGCGCGGCCCGTCGATGTTGTGGAAGCAAGCAGTGATTTGTGGGGTGTAGGCAGTGGTCGCAGCAATCCGCACGCGGTAGTCTTCAGCGGACAAAGAAAGAGCATTGCCAATTATGTGGCGTGGTACCAGGCGGCCAAGGCTGCCGTGGCAGCAAAGACAGCAGCCAGCATCAGCGCGTTCTACACAAATTGCCTCACAACGGGCGCTTGTTACGAGACGAACTATAACAGTGGTCGCGGAATACCGTTTATTCAACTGGATGCACGTGTGGGTAAAACGATCAGCTTCCACGATCGCTATAACCTGAATCTATTCTTTCAAGGCTTCAACCTGACGAACCGCGCGCAGTACGGCAACAACTATCAGGGCAACATTTCAACCTACGCGGCGGGAACCACAGATCTGACGCCGCTGGGATTCGTTAATCCAAGCAGCAATCTTATTCCTCACTCCTTCACAGGGGAGTTCGGAGCCCGCTTTTCGTTCTAAGCCAAAGTCGAGCACAACAGGGGCTGCGGCGCGAGTCGCGGCCCTTGTCTTTGGTTCTGCATCCTACGATTTACCGCTTCTGCGGTGGAGAACGAGGCGATGCGTGTGAGCGCTGTAGGTTTGTCGATAGCAAGAGTGTTGATGGTTTCTGGTTCCGTGCTCATCACGATGCCGACCTTCGCCGCAGGTCCTGTCGCAACTCAGGCGGATCGAGACTTCGTTGCAAAGGTTTCGCAGGGCGGAGCGTACGAGGTGGAGGCTGGCAGGGTTGCTGCTGCTCGCGGGCTCACTCCTGTCATCAAGAACTTCGGCGTACTGGAGTCTCACGATCATGATGGTGTTGGCGGTGAATTGAAGCGGATTGCCACAATGACCGGAGTGACGATCGCGCCGGGGATGAACGCGGAGTTCACCGCACGCCTCGCCAAGCTGAAGTCGATTCCTGCTGAACAGTTTGAGCAGGCATACGTGGCGGACATGAAGCAGATCCATAACAAAGATGAGGGTTTGTTTCTGCAGGAGGCTGAAAAGGGGTCGGCGGCATACAACAGCTTTGCCCGGCAGACTGCCCTGCTCGTCAAGGCCCATCTCGGTTGGCTGAACTCGCTCTAGCCACGGAAGCTGGTCTTGGCAGGCGGCTAGTAAGATTGTCCGTGCCGCGCTTTTGTCACGTCCGCGTACTGCATCTATGAAGCTTCAAACCGTACCAGAGGCCAGCCGGTCTTCCCGGCCAGATTCACCCGCTGTCGCATCCGTTGCGCGGCGTGTGCTTTGTGTTTTCCCCAAATACACGAAATCTTTTGGCACATTCAACAACGCCTATCCGCTGCTTGGGGTGAAAGCGTTTATGCCGCCGCAGGGCATGCTCGTCATCGCGGCTTACCTGCCAAAGCATTGGGAAGTTCGCTTCATCGATGAGAATGTACGGCCCGCGAAGCGCAGTGACTTCTGCTGGGCTGATGTTGTGCTGGTGAGCGGCATGCATATTCAGCGCGGCGAGATTAATCGAATCAACTCTCGTGCGCATGCTGAAGGCAAAGTGACCGTGCTTGGCGGTCCTTCGGTATCGGGATGCCAGGAGTACTACCCCGACTTCGACTACCTGCATGTGGGAGAACTCGGGGATGCTACCGACACGCTCATAGATATGCTCGCCCGAAGTGTGGCTCGTCCGACAGAACAATTGGCGCTGACAACAGCAGCACGCCTGCCGCTGGCCGAGTTCCCCACACCGGCCTACCGTCTTGCAGGGATGGACCAGTACTTCCTGGCAAATGTGCAGTTTTCCAGCGGCTGTCCGTACCGATGTGAGTTCTGCGACATTCCCGAGCTGTACGGGCAGAACCCTCGGCTGAAAACACCCGCGCAGATCATCGCGGAGCTCGACGAGATCGTCGCCGGTGGTGCCGTCGGCGCGGTGTACTTTGTGGATGACAACTTCGTTGGTAATCGCAAAGCTGCGAAAGAGCTCCTGCCACACCTTGTCGAATGGCAGAAGAAGAATAAGTATCCGGTGGAGTTTGCGTGCGAGGCCACGCTCAACATCGTGCGCTCGCCGGACCTGCTGGAGATGATGCGTGAGGCGTCGTTCTGGACGATCTTCTGCGGAATCGAGACGCCTGACCCCGTGGCACTGAAAGCCATGTTCAAAGTTCAGAACAACGAGATGCCGATTCTGGATGCAGTCAAGACGCTTAATGGCTACGGCATGGAAGTGGTTTCCGGCATGATCATGGGTCTGGATACCGACACCTACGAAACGCCAGACCGCATACTCGACTTCGTTGGTGCTTCCAACATTCCTGTGCTCACCATCAATCTGCTGGAAGCGTTGCCGCGCACGCCGCTGCATCGCCGCTTGGTCGCAGAGGGCCGCTTGATCGAGGCGGAAGGGCGCGAATCAAACGTTGATTTCCTGTTGCCCTATGAAGATGTTGTTGCCATGTGGCGCAGAACGTTTATGACGGCCTTCTCCCCTGAGGCGATCTACCAGCGCTTCGCCTACAACCAGGAACACACGTATCCGAACAGAGTCGAGATACCGCCTTCCGGCAAATTGAGCGTCGCGAACGTTTGGCGTGGTGTCAGCACGCTGGGCAAGTTGATCTGGAAGGTAGGCATTCGTGGCGACTACCGCGACACGTTCTGGCGAATGGCTAAACCTGCGCTGAAAGCCGGCGACATCGAAACGGTTATCCACGTCAGCCTCGTTGCGCACCACATGATTTCGTATGCGCGTGAAGCGGAAGCGGGTTTCCAAACGGCTTCGTTTTATTCGCCAAAGATCGACAAAGCCGCCTAGAAACCACAGGCTTCGCGCAAAGCTAGCGGTCTGGGTAGCCGCTCGCGTTTCCCGGCACGGTGAAGCCGTAGGGATCTGGCGTGCCGGGCGTTCCTACTGGTGGTGCGGGCGGATTTTCTGGCCGCTCTGGCTGCAACACACGTGGCGGGTTTGGGCCGGGTGCCTGTGGCAATGGGCTTCCACGAAGTCCCGCAAGGATCTGCTGCTGAAAGTCTCCGGCAGCACCGGGGCTGTTCGGGAGGAAAAGGGTGTTCGTTCCGCCGCGGGTGCCAATGTCACGCAATGTATCGAAGTATTGCGTCAGCAACACTAGGCTCATTACTTCTTCTGCGGTTGAGCCTGGTACGCCTGCCTGAAAATGCCCAATCGAAGCGGATAGCCCATCGATGATGGCTTGCCGCTCGCGCGCGATGCCGTTGCCCTGCAGCGCTTTCGATTCCGCTTCGGCCTCGGCCTGCTTCACCTTGAGAATCTTCTCGGCTTCACCGCGAGCCTGCGCCGCTACCTGTGCGCGCTGTGCCGCGTTGATGTCGTTCATCGCGGCTTTCACTTTGATATCCGGGATGATGTCCGTCACCAGTGCGGTGAGGATGTTGAAGCCGAACTCGCGCATCGTGGCATCTAGCTCGTTCTTTACTGCGACAGAAATGCCAGACTGCTGCTCGAACGTTTCGTCGAGTGTGAGCTTCGGAACATGCCCGAGGATGCTGTTAAAGACGAAGCTTTCGATCTGCTTCTGCGGAGCAGAGAGTTTGTAGAACGCGTCGAAGATGCGGTCGTCGAGCACCTGAAACTGCACGCTTACGGGAATCTGCACGAACACGTTGTCGCGCGTCTTCGTCTCGACGGAAAACGCAGCCTGCTTTACCTGCAGATCAACGAAGTAGACGCGCTCCGCAAATGGGATCAGCACATGGAGTCCGGGTCGTGTCACGCGATCAAACTTGCCGAAGCGCTCCACAACACCTGCGGAGTAAGTCCGCACCGTGTAAAGGGTTTTCAGGATCGTGATGATGACAATGACGGCGATGAAGGCGAAAAGCACAAAAATGGCGGGCATGGCGGAAGGAGTGTGGCCTCGGCTAAAGCATACGCCTGCGGCTTGGACGCCCCACTTGAGACCGGTCAGCGTGCCCGTGCGAGATGGTGAACCACAGGAGTAAACACCTGCTTCAAGTGCTACTTGAGGGTTGTAGCAGCAGGCCTGAGACAACTGCTGACAGCAGCAATGCCATTACTGAATGACGGATTCTAAATCGCCTTCGGCTTCGCGCAATGGGGTGCTGCCAGTCCATCTAAACTCGTGCTGCTCCGAGCGGGGAGCACCGCAGCTGCTTGGGAGAGGATGGAACGTCGCAAGGTAAGCAGAAGCACCACTCGGTAAGAACGCCAAGCGCGGCGACTCTGACTCCCTTGGTGGGTTGGGATGCTTTGATGATGCGGCTGGTCTGCCGACCTCCCTCGCTCCTGCGGTTTTCGCTGCATCCAACGACTGATACTTTTCAGGAGGCGGCACGTGGACAACACGCACTCAGACGCGCTGGTATTTTTCGGAGCTACCGGAGACCTCGCGTACAAGCAGATCTTTCCAGCACTGCAGTCGATGGTGAAACAGGGCAAGTTGGCCGTGCCTGTCATTGGCGTTGCGAAGGCGGGATGGAATCTCGATCAGCTCAAGGAGCGCGCGAAAGACAGTCTTGAAAAGCACGGCGGCGTTGATGAAGAAGCCTGGGGCAAGCTTCAGGGATTGCTGAAGTATGTCGATGGCGATTATGCAGACGCTGCCACTTTCACAGCCGTGCGCGAAGCTTTGGGTGGCGCAAAGAATCCCGCGCACTACCTCGCTATTCCGCCCTCACTTTTCGGCAAAGTGGTGGAGCAGCTTGTCGCCTCTGGTTGCTCCAGCGGAGCGCGCATGATCGTTGAGAAACCGTTCGGCCACGATCTCGAATCAGCAAAAGAGCTCAACCGCATTCTCCACTCGGCCTTTGATGAAAGCGCCATTTTCCGCATCGATCACTACCTCGCGAAAGGTTCGGTGCTCAACATGGTTTCGTTCCGCTTTTCGAACTCCATCATCGAAGCCTTGTGGAATCGTGACCACGTCGAAAGTGTGCAGATCACGATGGCGGAAAGCTTCGGCGTACAGGGTCGTGGATCCTTCTACGACGCCACCGGCGCAACACGCGACGTATTGCAAAACCATGTCTTTCAAGTCTTGTGCAACCTCGTGATGGATGCGCCCTCACGCAATGATGCAGAATCGATTCGCGATGAAAAAGCTCGCGTGCTGAAAGCCATTCCTCCCATCGAAACGGGGGATTTTGTACGCGGACAATTCCACGGCTATCTGGACGAAAGGGGCGTCGCTCCAGACTCCAAAACCGAGACATTTGCGGCGATGAAGCTAAAGATCAATTCATGGCGATGGGAAGGTGTTCCGTTTTACCTGCGCGCGGGCAAAAACCTTCCCGTAACAGCTTTGGAAATCCTGGCGCGGTTTCGCAAGCCTCCGGTTACAAACTTCAGCCCGGTACAGAAAATTCAGAACCACATCCGTTTTCGTTTAAGTCCAGAAATCGGCGTGGGTATTTCGCTTTCGGCCGCGCCGCGCGAGAAGGACGGTGACCGCACGCCCATTGAGCTTATCGCCAGCCGCCATCCCCAACCTGGAGAGATGGACGCTTATGTCCGCGTGCTGGGTGATGCTATGAAAGGCGATGCTACGCTGTTCGCCCGCCAGGATTGCGTGGAAGAAGCGTGGCGCATCGTCGATCCGGTTCTGAAAGCGAATACGCCCGTCTATGGCTACGACCAAGGCACCTGGGGACCGAAAGAAGTGGATGCAAGGGTGAAGCCGGAAGGCGGATGGCACGCACCCATGGGTGAAGAACCGGACGATTACCACGTTCTAAGTCCGGAGGACTGCTAGCTCGGGAGGCTTACGCCGTGCGTCCGCGAAGCTGGATTTCTAGGAAGCACTGGATGAGCGAAACAGCCGCAGGCGTGACCCCTGCGATGCGGCTCGCCTGCCCAAGTGTGCCTGGTCGTACACGGCTGAGCTTTTCTACCATCTCGCGAGATAGTCCGGAGCAGCGCGCGTAGTCAAACCACTCCGGAATGGCGCGTGCTTCGTCGGCACGCAGGCGGTCCATAGAACGGCGTTGCTGCGCGAGGTAGCCTGCAAACTTCACCGTTGTTTCCACTGTCTTCATCTCATTGCGCACGAAGGCAGGCAGCGACACGCCGCTCTTCGTCGATGAAATTGCCCGCGCCCACGGCTGCAGCTCGATTGCCTCTCTCATGAGCGGCAATAGCAGCGGTACCAGCATTTCGACCGTGATCTGCGGACGCTTCAGCAACTGTGCAACGGCATCGCCCTTCGCAAGCGGTACCGATGCAACAGGCTGTGTTGTGCCGGCCGTATTTGCATCCAGTTGCTTTTGTAGAGAGGCAGCATCTGCTTCGCTGAGCCGCGCTCGTTCCAACATATGGGTGAATGCCGCAGCACGTGCCTGCTTTGCTGCAAAGCCCGTCCACGCGTCGTCATCAATCAATCCAAGCTGACGTCCATGCGCTGTGAGGCGGACGTCTGCATTGTCGATACGCAAATGCAGGCGGAACTCCGCACGCGACGTGAACATCCGGTAGGGCTCATCGGTCCCTTTGCTGATCAAGTCATCAATGAGAATGCCGGTGTAAGCCTCCGTGCGATCCAGCGTGAACGTCTCACCCTCTGCCAACTGTTCGCCGTTAGCTGCTAACTCGCTTTTCGCATACAGCGCCGCGTTGATCCCTGCCATTAACCCCTGGCACGCAGCCTCCTCATAGCCCGAGGTGCCATTGATCTGCCCGGCGAGGTATAAGGATTGAAACTTCTTCACGCGAAGCGTGCGGTCCAGCTCTGTCGGGTCGATCGCGTCGTACTCAATCGCATATCCGGGCCGCAGCATTTCCGCATTCTCCAGCCCCGGAATGCTGTGTACGATTGCGGCCTGCACTTCCATCGGCAGTGACGTGCTCATGCCGTTGATGTACACCTCGTGCGTGTTTAGGCCCTCCGGCTCGAGGAAGAACTGATGCGAAATCTTGTCCGGAAAGCGTACGACCTTGTCTTCGATAGACGGACAATAGCGCGGGCCGATGCCTTCAATTTGCCCGGTGTACATGGGCGAGCGGTGCACGTTTTCGCGAATCAGTGCGAGTGTTTCCGGCGTCGTCGTGGCAATGTGACAGGAAATCTGCGGCAACGGAGGCGTCCATCTCACGTCGTCTTCTGCGGGCGCGCTACGAAAGCTGAACGGCGTCGGATCAGCATCGCCGGGCTGCTCTTCGAAGCGTTCCCACGCAATCGTGCGCCCATCCAGGCGCGGCGGCGTTCCTGTTTTCAGGCGCGTCTCGCGCAGGCCAAGCTTCTTCAGACTTTCGCCTAGCAGCACGCTTGCAGGCTCGCCAGAGCGGCCTGCCGTGTACTGCTGTTCGCCGCAGTGGATCAGCCCGTTGAGAAAAGTACCTGTGGTGACCACGACTGCCTTGGCGTGAACCGTGCGTCCGTCACGCAAAAGCACGCCGGTGATACGTTCACCCTCGCGCGCAAGGTCAATGACCTCTGCCTGCTTGATAAACAGGTTCGCAATCGATTCGAGCTTCTCGCGCATCTTCACGCGATACAGCGCCTTATCGCACTGGGCGCGCGGACTCCAAACGGCTGGACCACGCGAAGTGTTCAGCAGACGGAACTGGATGCCGCATGAATCGGCAACTTCGCCCATGATGCCGCCGAGTGCGTCCACCTCACGCACAAGATGCCCTTTGGCAACACCACCAATCGCCGGATTGCACGACATCTGCGCGATCAGATCGAGGTTCAGCGTGAATAGCGCCGTGCGCAATCCCATGCGCGCAGCGGCAGCCCCGGCTTCGCAGCCAGCGTGTCCTGCGCCGACGACCAGTACGTCGAATTGTTCGGAATACGGCACACCGTTGATTGTAAAGTCGCGGCGTAGCATTGCGGTATGCAACCGTTGAACCCCACTGAACAGCGCGTGTTGGGCTGCCTTATTGAAAAGGAAATCACCACGCCGGAGTATTACCCGCTTTCGCTGAACGCGCTTGTGAACGCGTGCAACCAGAAGTCCAGCCGCGAACCTGTAATGCAGTTGAGCGAAGCCGATGTGCGTACTGCACTGTTCGAGCTGGAACCGCTCAGCCTGGTTCGCGTTCTAGCCGACGCACGCGTTTCCAAATTCGAGCATCGCGCTTATGACGTGCTGAAGTTGCGGCGCGATGAGATTGCCGTGCTCGGTCTGCTGCTGCTGCGTGGCCCACAAACTTCAGCGGAGCTGCGTGCCCGCGCCGAGCGCCTGTATACCTTCGACGACAACGCTGCCGCACTCACGACGCTGGAACGTCTCGCTGCGCGCGAAGAACCCTTGACCGTGATGCTCTCGCGTCAGCCGGGCTCGCGCGAAGCACGCTGGGCGCATCTGCTTGGCGGCCCGGTGGAAGCGGGCTCGGCTCCCGCATACGAGCAGCAGGGACGCACAAACGGAACGTCTGCTGACGCGACGGATCGCATTGCTGCACTCGAAGAACGTGTCCGTCGTCTCGAAGAGCGGTTGACCGCGCTCGAAGGCGATTCCACGGAAATCGCGCAGTAAACGAGGCCAACACTTACCAGTGGAGGCCTGCGCCGTCTATCCTGTTAGACACTCGTACAACGAATCATTCGGACTCAGCGGCCCGCCCGCGCCGAATGTACACAAGGAGAACTATGGCATTCGCTTCCAAAGCCTGGAGCGCAGCGCTGTTGCTTAGCGTCGGCATTTCATCATCTTTCGCACAACATAAGGAACACAAAGCAGCAGCGGGTGGCATGAAGGTGCCAGAACTGAAGTACGAAGAGTTCAAGCTCCCGAACGGCCTCACCGTGCTGACGCATGAAGATCATCGCCTGCCGCTCGTGGCAGTGGACCTTTGGTATCACGTCGGCCCATTGAATGAACGACCGGGTCGCACCGGCTTCGCTCACCTCTTCGAACACATGATGTTTGAAGGTTCCGAGCACGTTGGTGAGAAGGCCCACTTTAAATACATCGAGCGCGCGGGCGGCACCGGCGTCAACGGCACCACGGATTTCGACCGCACAAACTACTTCGAAACGATGCCGTCCAACCAGCTCGCACTGGGGATGTGGCTCGAAAGCGATCGCATGGGCTTCCTTATGGAAGGCCTGAATCGCGACCTGCTCACCAACCAACGTGACGTAGTGCGTAACGAGCGCCGACAGGGCGAAGGCCGCCCGTACTCCGCAGCAGATGAAGAAGAGCAGCACCTGCTCTTTCCGAAAGAACATCCCTACTATGCAAACGTGATTGGTAGTCATGCTGATATCGAAGCGGCCCGCATTGCGGATGTACGTGACTTTCATCAGCAGTTCTACACGCCCAACAACGCGTCCATCGCCATCGCGGGCGACTTCGATCCGAAGACGCTGAAGGCGATGCTCATGAAGTATTTCGGACCGATTCCTAAGGGGCCAGCGGTACCTCCAGTCAACGTCACCACGCCGCCGATCACCAGCCAGAAGCGCGCCACCGTGACCGACACGGTACAGCTTTCGCAGATCCGCATCGCATGGCTTACGCCCCCGGCCCTTACGCAGGGTGAAGACAACATGGACGCTGCAACGAAGGCACTGGGCGGCGGTAAGACAGGCCGTTTGAATCAGGCTCTCGTTTATAAGTCACAGGTTGCGCAAAGCGTTGAGTGCCACAACCAGGGATTGAAGCTGACCGGCATTGCAGAATGTGTCGTCACGGCAAAGCCGGGCCAGAAGCTGGAAGACCTCGAAGCCACTGTTTGGACCGAGGTTGCGAAACTGCAGGCAGAGGGTCCGACCGAGCAGGAAGTCAAGGCCTACAAAGCGGAAACGCTCACAGGCAAAATTGCGGGCTTGGAGCGCCTCGGCGGTTTCGGCGGCATCGCCGACACTCTGAATCGTTACAACCAGTACACCGGCGATCCGGGCTTCCTCAAGAAGGACGTTGCCATGGTGCAGGCGGTAAGTGTACCCGGAGTGAAGGATGCCGCAGGCAAGTACCTCAACAAGGATTCTGCTGTGGTGGTCTACACGATTCCTGGCAAAAAGAATCTGAACGATGTGCCACGCTCACCGGCCGACACGGATGCGAAGGTCGCGATTACCAATCCGTACACGCCGGATTTCGAAAAGTCGCAGGAGTGGCGTAAGACTGCTCCAGAACCAGGTCCCGCACCGCAACTCCACCTGCCAGTTCCACAGACGTTTGCGCTTTCCAACGGCATGAAGGGCTATGTCGTCGAAAACCATACCCTTCCTCTGCTTTCAGTTGCGGTAGTTACTCGCGCGGGCAGTGAAGGCAATCCGGTTGGCAAGGGCGGTATCGCCACACTAGTCACCGAGTTGATGGGCGACGGAACGCAGTCGCGTGACCTCACCAAGCTGGCAGAGGACCAGGAAGTGATTGGCACAAGAATCTTTCCGAACGCCAGCATGGACGCAAGCACCACCAGCATGAGCTTGCTGACGGAGTACACCGACCCCGGCATGGAACTGCTTAGTGATGTGGTGCAGCATCCGGCGTTCCGTCAGGAAGACTTGGATCGTCGTCGCAAGCAGCGTCTGATTCGCATTCAGCAGGAAACCGATAACGTGGTGCAGATGGCGTTCCGCGTCGGGCCAAAGCTGGTCTTCGGCGATCAACCGTACGGTGCGTCACCGACCGGCACCACGCAGAGTGTCAAAGCACTCACACGTGATGATGTGTCGGACTTTTACAAGACGCACTACGGTGCCGGAGACTCCGCAATCGTCTTTTCCGGCGACGTAACTGTGGCACAGGCCAAGGCGCTGTCTGAGAAGTACTTCGGTTCGTGGACAGGAACGGCATCCGTGGCCACCATCCCGCCCGCACCCAATGCTCAGGGAACGCGCGTGGTCATTGTGGACAAACCAGGTGCACCACAGACCGCGTTGTATGCATTTGGTCTCGGTCTGCCTGCGAACAGCCCGGATCAGCCAATCGTCTCCGTTGCGAACTACACGCTTGGCGGTGCATTCACTTCACGCATCAACATGAACCTTCGTGAAGCGCATGGCTACACTTACGGCGCGCAGTCCGGCTACTCGAACTTCCGCGCTGGCGGGCAGTTCCTTGCTGGCGGACAGGTGCGCACAGACGTCACTGCTCCAGCAGCGAAGGAGCTGATGACCGAACTACGCAACTTCCCATCGCACCCACCTTCAGATGTTGAGTTGGCTGCCGCGAAAAGTGCGCTGACACAATCACTGCAGGGCAGCTTCGAAACCAATGGAGTAGCGGCAGGGGCGATGGCTTCCATTTTCGTGTACGACCGTCCGCTCGATTACTACGCTACGCTTCCCGCGAAGTACGGCGCTGTAACCTCAGCAGATGTGGCAAAAGTCGCCTCGCAGGACCTCCATCCGGACAAGCTGGTGATCGTTGCCGCAGGTGATCGCAGCAAGATCGAGCCTGGCCTGAAAGAAGCTGGCCTTGGCACGGTCGAGGTGCGCGACATCAACGGCGATCTGGTGAAGTAGCTCGCATTCTGCAACACAACGGGCGGCTCTCAGGAGCCGCCCGTTGTCTGTTGTGGAGACAAATATCAACCCGCGAAAGCGGCCAGCGTCTTCTCAAGGCTCGGGAGATCCTCGACGTTCAGCGTAATCAGCGAGCGGTCAATCTGACGGTTTAGCCCGCTAAGTACCTTCCCCGGTCCGACCTCGATGTACTGCGTTGCGCCGCTTTCCTGCAGCAACCGAATGCAATCGACCCAGCGCACCGCTCCGGTAACCTGCCGGATCAGCGCATCGCGCGCCTCAGGACCACGCGTTACCAGCCGCGCATCCACGTTGCTGATGACCGGAAACGACGGATCATTGAATGCGACGGCTTCCAGTGCGCTCCCAAGCTGGTTCTGCGCCGGCTGCATCAGAGCGCAGTGGAATGGTGCACTCACGGGAAGCATCACGGTGCGCTTCGCTCCGGCTTCTTTGCAAAGGGCTGCTGCTCTCTCCACTGCAGCAACCGAGCCGGAGATTACAGTCTGATCGGGTGAGTTGAGGTTTGCCGGTGAAACAACCGCGCTCACGCTCGCCGCTGCCTGCGCCATTGTGTCGACGCCGCTTGTGGGATCGTCTACAGCCTCGCGTAGCTTGATGCTTTGCTCAGCCGGAGCCTGGCCAGGGATATCCTCCGGTGGTGCTGTCAGTTCGTCCGATACACGCGCGCAGATGTCGTTGATCTGCTCATAGGGCAGGCCGAGAATGGCTGCCATCGCACCTTCGCCTTGCGGCACTGCTGCTTGCATGAACTGTCCGCGTGAGCGCACCGTGCGTACCGCGTCGGCAAACGAGAAGGTGCCTGCGGCAACATGCGCCGAGTATTCGCCAAGCGAATGCCCAGCGGCGAACGCAACGTCCAAACCGCGCGATTGCAGTTCCGGCTGGAGTGCGCGCAGCGCTGCAATCGACATCGTGAGAATGGCTGGCTGTGTGTGCTCGGTTAACTTGAGTTGGTCTTCCGGTCCCTCGAAGATCAGTTTGGAAAGCGAAAAGCCAAGTGCCTCATCCGCTTCGTCAAAGATTGCCTTCGCGGCTGGATGGGAGTCATACAGGGCCTTACCCATGCCAACGGTTTGCGAACCCTGGCCGGGAAACAGAAGAGCGATCTTGCGGGCGTCTTTGCTCATGGCCCTAGTGTAGCCGTGCTTCGCAGACCATGTGGTTGCTTCGCACCAGTCTGCTCACATGGGCTGTTTACATTGTGTTGGTGATGAAGGTCTGCTCAGCCTGTGCGGAAGTCAGACGGTACAAAGCAAACTGGCGGCTGGTCTGCCCGCGGAGCTCGAACAGGAGACTCGCGCGATGGGAAGCATCCGGATCCACTGCGTCGACCAACCGCAGCCACGGTGTGCGGTCAAGATGCGAAGCGTCTGTGATGGACGAGAGCGAAACCTGGTATTCGCCCGTGACCATACGTTGCGCCACAAGTGTCACGTAAACCGGTCCACCTGTCTTCAGGTTCGTCTGCGCTGTGTACACAAACGTGGGCAGGCCACCGTAGCTCAGCGTATATGGCGTGAGTTGTTCGCTGCTCAGTGTCAGCGGAGCATCTACTGTCTTGGCAGCGGCCGATTTACTCGCTGGTGTCCGACGGCGAACAGATGGCGCAGCTTTCACTGGCGGTGCAGGCTTGGTAGCAGCGGAAGGCTTCTGGTATTCCTTCGGCACACCTCGCTGGAGCTTAGGCGCGTTCTCGTCGTCGGACGCGGTCGGTGGTGTCGCCACTGCAGCAGGCATCGGCGGCGCCACCGGAGAGGTAACTGGAAGTGGCGCTCCGGGAACAAGCTGGTTTGCGGCAATGTATTTCGCCACCGCTGGCCGCGCAAGACTCTGCAGCTTCAGCAGTGTATTCGCACGCTCCGATGCTGATTCCCAGTCGCGCGAAAAAAGGTGTTCGGGGCGGTTGACCGCGTCGGAAACAGCCGCGCTCTGATGCATGTCCGCAGGCAGCCCGGCGAGATCCTGCGCGTTGTCCGCAGCAGCAGGTTTGCCGTGGCGCATTGTGGGCCGGTCGGGGTCGTCGTTCAGCGAAACATCCGGGCCACGCACCCCGGACTGGCTTGCAGCCTTACGGCGCTGCGCATCTTCTGCCGGGTCGCGCTTGCGCAGCGTCGGCCTGTCGATGTCATCGTCCCTGCTGCTCGTTGTGCTAGGGGAGGGAGTCTGATCGCTTGGGCGGTTCAGCTTTGGCCGGTCAGCATCGCTGGAGGTGCTGCTCGCGTCAGGTTTACTCGCGGGTTGCGGCGCGTTTGCTGAAGAGGCATTGTCTTTATCAGCCTTCGAAGAGAAACGCGGGCGCGTGCTGCCGCCGGTGGACGAGATAGTCGGCAACTGTCTGGAAGCTTGCAGCACGGGAGCTTTCGCCGTCGCTGAGGGTGCTCGGAAGGAACCAAAGCCATACCAACCGGAGGCGCTGGTGTCGCCGATTTCCTTCGTAAAGCTGCGTGAGTTGCGCGCGTGGTCGACGTCGAACGTGCCCTTCTTCAGGCCCGCTTCATCCACTTCGTAGATATTGCCTGTCTGCAGCGCGAGCGGTACGGGACGCGCCAGGTACACATCTGCTGCCTCCATACGACCGCCGATGTAAATGGAAACGGGAACGAGACGGTCAGCGGTTGGTTTCTCAATCGGCCCCGTCCACTCATACACAGCGATAGCTCGCGTCACGCGCTCCGGCGCAGCGACCTTGTGAGTTTGAGCAATGGATGTTGCCGACTGGAGAACCAAGCCGGCGAGTAGAGCAGCGGAAGAGATTTGCTGGAACAAAGAAACTGGGCGCGTCATCGCTGTTGTTTAGACGCGCGCGCCGGGTCTCGCGGTTTCCGTGTCTCTGTGCGAGCGTTGCGGACGAAAGCTTAGTCTTCGCGGCGAATGCGCGCTGAGCGAAAGCCGTTGACAAACATGGGGACCGTGATCACCGCGAGCGCAGCCAGCGCAATCGCAATATCCTGAACCGCAGCATTGTTGAACATGACAAGAACTCCTTAAGCAAATTGCATCTTCAGGATTGACTTGCGAGTAGCAGAACGGAATCACCCGTTCCGGTCATGCCCGATTACTTTCGTGCTCAGGGTTTGGCAACCGGGTCCGTCAGGAACCGGGTGTTCTCCACGCTGACAGACAACGCGCTCGCCCCGCAGATGGAAGCGCTGAGAGGGCTGGTCTGTTTTGCGCTCCCGACCTGCACAGTCACGGTCGTGACCTGAAAACAGACGCCCGGATCGTATACAGGAGACGAGACCCATCGGAGCGTGCTCGTTACTTCGGCACCCGGCGCAACAACTGCAGGAACCATCACCGGTCCTGGATGCATAAACTTTCGACCGGGAACTGTGAAGGTGATTTTGAGAGGGCCTTTCGCGTCGTTGAAGGTGACCTCGGGAAAAGCTTCAATGCGGCAAGTGCTTGGCCCGAGATTCCGCAGCACCAGCAACGTTCCGCTATGTGACATGCCGTTGAAGCTGCCGTTCTCCGCGTCTGTGGCCAGCGAAAGCTGGTTCGCGTCGCACATTGGGAAAGGCTTGAGGGTAGGGCTAGCAAAGGCTGATTTCGCGGTTGCGACCAAGCTGAGTGAGACAGACAGAAGAGCACATCGTACGAGCACATTCATGCTCTCTGAGATGCTCTAGTCTCCCGCAGCGTGGGCAGCATTCCGTGCCGGGTGTGGTGCTCGTGGTTTGAAGCCGAGCGCCGCCCATGCTGTTCGCGTGTAGCGTGGCAGGGCTGTCCGCAGCCGGTCAAAGAAGATATAAATCACCGGGGTGGTGAACAGCGTGAGGCACTGGCTCACGATGAGGCCGCCAACGATCGTGACGCCGAGCGGGCGGCGAAGCTCCGACCCCGTGCCTGTGCCGAGTGCCAATGGAATGCCGCCCAGCAGCGCTGCCATCGTCGTCATCATGATCGGGCGAAAGCGCAGCAGACAAGCTTCGAAAATTGCTTCTTCCGGACTCTTGCCATGCTCTCGTTCCGCTACCAGCGCAAAGTCGATCATCATGATTGCGTTCTTCTTCACGATGCCCACGAGCAAGAGCAACCCGATAGCAGCGATCACGGAAAGATCAATGTGAAAGATGAGTAGCGCGAGAATGGCTCCAACAATAGCGGAGGGCAGCGTGGAGAGAATGGTAAGTGGATGAATGAAGCTTTCATACAAGATGCCAAGAATGATGTAAACGGTGATCAGTGCCAGTACCGCGAGAATCCATTCCGTAGACATGGATTCCTTGAACTGCTGTGCTGTTCCGGCAAACCCTCCGCGAATGGTTGAGGGCATTCCAATCTTCACTCGCGCATTTTCGATGGCGAGCGTCGCCTGCGACAGGGAATTGCCAGGCGTCAGGTTGAACGAAAGCGTGGTCGCTGGCGATAATCCCTGGTGGTTCACGGAAAGCGGAATGCGATCCGTCTTGAAATGAGCAATCGCGGAGAGCGGCACCATAGACCCGTTCGTCGACTTCACGTAAATCTTCGCCAGGTCGGATGGGTCCTGCTGGTATGGCTGATCGACCTCCATAATCACGTGGTACTGATTGAGTGGCCTATATGTCGTGGAGACCTGACGTTGTCCGAACGCGTCCGAAAGCGTCGAGTCGATTGCGAGTACGGACACACCCAGGCGCGAAGCCGTGTCGCGGTCGATAGTGAGTTCTTCTCGCAATCCGTTGCTCTCCTGGTCGGTCGCCACGTCCTTGATTTCAGGCAGCGTTTTCATTTCCGCCAGCAAGCGCGGAGCCCAAGTATTTAGCTCCTCAATCGATTCAGCAGTCAGTGAATACTGATACTGGGTTGCTGTTGTGCGACCACCGAAACGCAGTTCCTGAGAGGACTGCAGGTACACCAGGGCACCTGGGATATGTGACAGCTTGGGGCGGAGCCGGGCAATGATCGTCTCCGCAGTGTCGTGCGTCTTCTTCAGTTCTGCTTCCGGCTTTTCCGTAAGGAACATACGAGCGCTTGCGGTGGAACCACCGCCTGGTCCGGAGCCCACAAAGCCGAGCGAATTTTCGATTCCGGGATCCTGCTTCGTGATGTCAATCACGTGGCGCAGCTTGGCATCCATCTGGCCGAAGCTCGAGTCCTGCTGGCCGTTGATCTGACCCTGCAAACGTCCCGTGTCCTGCTGTGGGAAGAAGCCCTTAGGAACAATGATGAACAGATAGATGTTCAGCGCAAAGGTAAGAAGGAAAACCGCTAAGGTAATGCCCTTGTGCCGAATGACCCAGCGAAGACCGCGGGTGTATTCAGAGGTAAGCCAGAGGAGATGCTTTTCTCCGGTGCGATAGAACCAGCCCTTCTGAAGGTCGCTGTGCGGCTTGAGAAATTTAGCCGACAGCATCGGAGTTGTTGTCAACGAAACCACGAGGGAGACGGCAATCGCCACGGAAAGCGTTACGGCGAACTCGCGGAAGAGTCGCCCGACGATGCCGCCCATCAGCAGGATCGGGATGAAGACGGCGATCAATGACGTGGACATCGAAAGCACGGTGAACCCGATTTCGCGGGCTCCCTTCATCGCAGCGTCAAACGGCCCCAGGCCTTCTTCAAGATGCCGGGAAATGTTTTCGATCACCACAATTGCGTCGTCAACCACAAAGCCTGTGGAGATGGTGAGGGCCATCAGGCTGAGATTGTCCAGTGTGTATCCGAGCAGGTACATCACGCCGAACGTGCCCAGGATGGAAAGCGGAACAGAGACCGAAGGGATGAGGGTGGAACGCACCTCGCGCAAGAAAACAAACACCACAAGGATGACGAGCAGGATGGAAATCACCAGTGTGCGCGTAACGTCCACGATGGACGCTCGAATGGTGCTGGTGCGATCCAGCACAACCTGGAGCTTCATGGTTGGCGGAATCGAGGCCTGAAGGTTTGGCAGAACTTTCAGAATGTTATCGACGGTGGAGATTACATTCGCGCCCGGCGATTTGAAAATGACAACCAGGATTGCGTGCTTACCGTTGAAGTACCCGGCGGTGTAAGTATTCTCCACTCCATCGAATACCTGAGCTACATCGCGTATCCGAACAACACCATGCGCGTTTTCAGGCCCCTTGGTCGTGATCTGTGACGTGGCAAAATTCGTACCCGCGCCACCTGTAACCGCAGACGAATCCTGTGTAGAGCCTCCTGCAGGTGAGGTCCCGTTTGTGGAAGCTGTTGTGCTGTTAGAAGCCGCTGCGCCCGAGGAACTGCTCGAAGCATTGGACGTTCCTGTGCTGGAACTCGTGGCTGAGGCGACCGACGCGGGAAGGCCTGATGCAGCCTGGGCATTGGAGACTGGACCCCTGTCCGTGGCAATGATCAGCGGAGCGTATGCGTCGGCCCCAAACAGTTGATCGGTAGTAGAGATGCCTACGCGCTGTGAATTCGGTCCTGCGCCATTCACATAGCCGGTCGGCTGCAGAACGTTGACCGTTCCAATTGCAGCACGCATGTTTTCGAGACTTATGCCATAACTCGTGAGCAGATTCGGATTGACTTCAATACGCACGGCGGGCTTGGCAGAGCCGCCGGTGAAGCTCTGACCAACACCATCGATCTGCGCGATCTTCTGCGCAAGGATGGAGTCCGAAGCGTCGTACATCTGCGCTACGGACGCGGTGTCCGATGTGAGCGCGAGGATCAGAATGGGAGAATCCGACGGGTTAATTTTTCGGTAAGTCGGATTAGAAGGAAGGTTTGCGGGAAGCTGTGCGCGCGCGGCGTTGATGGCAGCCTGCACATCTCGGGCCGCGCCATTGATGTCGCGGCTCAGATCGAACTGCAGTGTGATTGACGAGGAACCGGTGGAGGAGTTCGACGTCATTTCATTGACGCCGGCAATGCGTGAGAACTGGCGCTCCAACGGAGTAGCCACGGCTGATGCCATGGTCTCCGGGTCTGCGCCAGGCAACGAGGCGGCAACCGAGATGACCGGGTACTCGACTTCAGGCAGCGCGCTTACCGGCAGCAGCTTGTAGGCGACGCAGCCTGCAATGATGATCGCTATCGATAGCAGAGATGTAGCGATGGGTCGTTTGATGAATGGCTCAGAAAAATTGACGCCGCTAAGCGGAGACCCGCTTTCGTTCTTCTGCTTCTCCAGCTTCTGTTCGTCACGCTGCGATGCGGAGTCAGTAGGAGTTTTATCTCCTTCGCGCGCGTTTGCGCCTGCTGAATGCAATTTGGACTCGTCACCCGCACGCTGCCCATCACCTGGTGTCTTGTCGCCGGGTTGGAGTGGTGAATCGTTCATCACCAGCCCCCACATCCGAGGTGCATCAACACGTGCGTGTCGTCCAGGCGTTCTGCCCGCACGTGCACCGTGTTGTGAGAATTGCATGCGTTCGGAGCGCCTTCGAACCTGTACTCCAGCGTGATGGCGCATTGGCGCACATCGCTGCGTGCTTCTGCCCGCCAGCCGCGTATGTACGATTCGCTTTCAAAGCGCAGAACAGATGGTCCCGTGATTACCTTACTGCTGGTCACTCTTCCGTCCGGCGCAAATGTCGCGAAAATACTCACCAGTCCCTCGATTGGCCGTGACTCCGTCTGCATCGGATATTGCGGAGCAACCCGCTCAATTACACGCCCGAGAGAACAGTTAAGCTGCGCATGCCCCGGTATGACGCAGACGGCAAAGCCCGCAAGCAGAATGGATCCAGCAGCAATCGATCTGATACGCATATCAATCTCCAGCCGCAGGCTGCGCGTGCCCACTTGGTGGTGCCTGTCCGCCGTGCGTGTGTTCGTAAAGTTCCTTGTCCGCTTCGGCGGTGTGCAGGTATTTGCGTCCGAGGCGGTCGAAGAACAGATAGACGACGGGAGTCGTGAACAACGTGAGAATCTGACTGACTATCAGGCCACCAATGATGACAATGCCGAGCGGACGACGCAGCTCGGAACCCGTGCCTGAACCAAATGCCAAAGGTACCCCGCCAAGCAACGCGGCCATGGTCGTCATCATGATGGGACGGAAGCGTAGTAGGCAGGCCTGATAGATCGCCTCCTCCGGTTCCATACCGCCTTCACGCTCCGCTTCCAGCGCAAAGTCGATCATCATGATGGCGTTCTTTTTCACGATGCCGATTAGCAAAATGATGCCGATGAGCGCAACGACCGTGAGGCTTTGTCCCGTTACTAGCAGCGCAAGGATTGCACCAACTCCGGCGGAGGGTAGGGTGGACAAAATCGTTATGGGATGAATGTAGCTTTCGTACAACACGCCGAGCACGATGTACACGACCACCAGCGCTGCGAGAATGAGCAGCGGCTCATTCGTCAGCGAAGCCTCAAAGGCAGCGGCTGTGCCTTGGAACGCCGTGTTCACGCTAACAGGCAACTTCATGTCTGCGAGCGCCTTATTCACTTCGTTAACGGCGTCGCCGATGGAACGACCAGGTGCGAGATTGAACGAGATGGTCGTCGAGGGGAATTGACCCTGGTGTCCGATCGATAGCGTCACAGGATGATTGATCATGTGGGTGAAGGTTGAAAGCGGCACCTGTGTCCCGTTTGAACTCTTCACGTAGAGGTTGTCGAGCGCGCCGGTTGTGCGCTGGAAGTTGGGAGCGACTTCCATCACAACGTGGTACTGATTCAGTTGCGTGAAGATCGTCGACACTTGGCGTTGGCCGTACGCGTCGTCCAGCGTGTCGTCGATATTTTGCGGTGTAATCCCGAGGCGTGAAGCTGTGTCGCGGTCGATGACCAACTCGGCTCCAAGACCATTGATCTGCTGATCGCTTGCCACGTCCGTGAGCGAAGGCAGCGTCTTGAACTTGTCGACAAGCTGGTTCGTGTAAGTCGCGAGCTCCGTCGAATTAGCGTCTTCTACCGAGAACTGATACTGCGTGCGCGACACGCGATCTTCAACAGTCAAATCCTGTGAGGGCTGCAGGTAGGTAAGAATGCCATGAACCTGATTTACCTTGCTTTGCAGCCTTTGAATGATTCCGACAGCGTCCAGCTTCCGATCGTCGCGATCCTTCAGGTTGATCTGAATGCGCCCAGAATTCAGCGTGGTGTTGTTGTTGTCGATACCGATGAAGGAACTGATGGAAACTACATCGGGGTCTTGGAGAATCACGCGTGAAAGTGCGAGCTGGCGTGCCGACATGGAAGCGAACGAGACGCTCTGGTCCGCTTCGGTTACGGCCATGATCACGCCTGTGTCCTGCACCGGAAAGAAGCCCTTCGGTACGTACAGGTAAAGCAAAACGGTGAAGATAAATGTGGCGAGCGTGATTAGAAGTGTCAGCGTCTGGTGCTCGAGCACCCAGCGCACGCCGTTTCCATATCTTGCGATCACCCACTCAAAGGCTTCTTCGCTCTTGCGGTAAAACTTTTTCTGCGTTGACTTGGGTTTGTGCTTGAGCAGGAGTGCCGCGAGCATCGGTGTCAGCGTCAACGAGACAACTGCGGAAACCAGAATGGTCACCGACAATGTGACAGCAAATTCGCGGAACAGCCGACCGACGATGTCCCCCATGAACAGCAGAGGAATGAGCACCGCAATCAGCGAGACTGTCAGCGAAAGAATCGTGAAGCCGATCTGCTCGGAACCCTTCAGTGCTGCATCCAGTGGAGAGTCACCCATCTCCAGATAGCGGTCGATGTTTTCGATCATCACGATCGCATCGTCAACGACAAAGCCGGTCGAGATCGTCAACGCCATCAGGCTGAGGTTGTTCAGCGAATAACCCAGCAGGTACATCACCGCGAACGTGCCCACGATCGAGAGCGGTACCGCGACCGCTGGGATAAATGTGGCCGCGATGGAGCGCAGGAACACAAAAATCACCATGATGACCAGCGCGATGGTGAGCATCAGTTCAAACTGCACATCAGAAACCGACGCGCGAATGGTTCCCGTGCGATCTGTTAACACCTGCAAATCAACGCCCGCGGGTAGCGCCTGCTTCAACTGCGGGAGCAGCGCCTGCACGCGATCCACGACGCCAATAATGTTTGCACCAGGCTGCCGCTGAATATTGATGATGACTGCAGGATCGAGACTCTGATCTTTCTTTTCGACTCTTACCGTGCCGTTGGGGCCCTTCTCCTCATGTTCGGGCGCTGCCGCAAATCCCATCCATGCGGCCTGGTACAGGTTTTCTGCGGAGTCCACAGAGTTTGCAACGTCCGACAAACGCACGGGCGAACCGTTGCGGTAGGCGATGATGACCTGGTTGTAAGCCGTGCTGTCCAGCAGCTGATCGTTTGCGCCGATGGTAAACGCCTGCCGTGAACCGTTCAGCGAGCCTTTAGCCTGATCTACGTTTGCTGTTCCCAACGCCGTGCGGATGTCTTCCAGAGACAAGCCATAGCTGGCGAGCACGGTTGGGTTCGCCTGAATGCGTACCGCTGGCTTCTGGCCACCGGCAATTGAGACAAGTCCCACGCCCGATAGCTGCGAAATCTTTTGCGCCAGAATCGTGTCGGCTAGATCTTCTACCTTCACCAGGGGTAGTGTTTTGGAAGTCAGCGCAAGCGTCAGAATCGGCGCATCCGCGGGATTCACTTTGGCATAGATAGGTGGGTTCGGCAGGTCTTTCGGAAGATAGCTGTAGGCCGCATTGATTGCGGCTTGCACGTCCTGCTGCGCGACATCAATGTTCTCGGAGAGTGAAAACTGAAGCGTGATGATGGATGCGCCACCCGAGGAGGTGGAGGTCATCTGGCCCAGGCCCGGAATCTGACCAAACTGACGTTCCAGAGGGCCGGTCACGGAACTGGCCATCACTTCCGGGCTCGCCCCTGGGTAGAACGTGGTGGTCTGGATAATCGGATAGTCGACTTCTGGAAGCGCAGAAACGGGTAACTGGAAATAAGCAACCAGCCCCGCAAGCATAATGGCCACCATCAACAAGGTGGTGGCCACCGGCCGGAGAATAAATGGCCGTGAAGGGCTCACTACTGATGCCCCCCATTTCCTTGGGCTCCGCCATTCTGCGCTCCGTTGCTGCCGGATTGCTGTGCAGTCGTGCCGGGTGACGCTGCCCCAGCACCCACGCCGCTGTTTACCGAGGCTGGATCGCTGGTTGCGGCACTGCTCTTACCGCGGCTCAGGGTCGGCGCAACGTTGCCGCCGTCAATCAGCTTTTCAGCTCCGTCGGTTATGACCTGCTGTCCGGCGTGCAACTCGCCGTCGGAAATAACGGAGTCCGTTCCGATGGTGAAGTCCACGTGAACCGATTGCATGTCAGCGTGGTACTTAGGCTGCTGCTGGCCAGCTTTGCCGCCACCTTGCTCGCTTTCGCCGTTAGCGGGCGTTGCACCCGCCTCATCGGTGCCAGAGTTACCTTTCTTGCCTTTAGCCTTGCCCGCTCCATTTGCTGTCTGCGGTTGCTTCGGTCGCTTGGCTTCAGGCGTCGGGCCCGGATTCACTACGAACACGAACGTGCCCTGTGTGCCACTCTGGATGGCTGCTGTCGGAATCACGGTGGCGTTCTGTCGTTGACGCAGAATCAGACGAACGTTCACAAACTGGTTCGGGAAGAGCCCGCTGTCTGCGTTGTCGAAAATGGCCTTCAACTTCGCGGTACCGGTGGTTGTGTCGATCTGGTTGTCAATTGTCAGCAGCGTTCCAGAAGCGATTTTGTGCGCGTCGTTGCGGTCAAAGGCTTCTACGACCAGCTTGCTGCCCCCACGCATTGCTTGTTGAACCTGCTGCAACTGGTCTTCGGGCAGGGTAAAGATGATTGCAATTGGATGGACCTGCGTAATCACCACGAGGCCCGTGCTGTCGCTGGCATGAACGATGTTGCCTGGATCGACCTGGCGGAGGCCAACCACGCCGTCAATTGGCGCATAGATACGTGTGTAGCTAAGATTTACCTTTGCCGCTTCGATGGCAGCCTGATCTGCCTTCAGCGTGCCTGCCGCTTGTCCGGCAGTTGAAACCTGAGACTGCTGGGACTCCTTGGAAACCACGCCAGCTTCATACAGTGCTGAATAGCGTTGCGCTTCCGCCTGCGCGTTCTTCAAATTGGCCTCATCTTTAGCGGCCGTACCAACGGCCTGGTCCACCGCTGCCTGATAGGGGCGTGGATCGATCTGCAAAAGAAGGTTGCCCTTGCGAACTGTCTGACCTTCGCGGAAATTCACCTGCAGCAATTGCCCATCTACTCGGGAGTGCAGCGTCACTGTGTTGTATGGCGTGACAGTGCCCAAGCCTGTCAGGTACACGGGCTCGGTCTTCTGCTGGACTGCCGTAACCTGTACAGGGGTCGGGCGGTTAGCAGCTGCAGCTGCCTTCTGGCCTTCTTTTTCCTGTGCAGCGTTGTTAGAGCGAATACGCCAGACAATCAAACCTATGGCTAGCAGGACCAGCAAAAGAACGATGACCAGCCGAAGCTTGCTGCCCTTGGGGTTGCCGCTGCCTTCGGAAGCGTGCTCTGGAAGCAGGTGTCCTGGGTCGGTGACGGTGGCTTCCTTACCCTGCGGAAGCGCGTAGTGCGGATCCAGATTTTGATCTGCTGGCATGTCTGGCGAAGTTTCTCCTGCTCATATTGTCTGCTGTAACGGCCCGGGTATGCGTATTCTGATGCTCGATTTCGCCGGGGCTAACGTCCCCATACAAGTTCTGCACGATTTCCCCCTCGCAGTTGCGTACTAAGCTGGTCACTCCCCGGGGCAGGTATATTGACGCTGCACCGCGCTCGCAAGTTTCCGGTGACAATAGACTTATGGCGCGCACTGAAGAAAAGATCCAGCACGTTTTACCTCCGCCCAACGTTCTGGAGCAGGGCGTGCCGCTCTGTGTCGATCTGGACGGCACGCTGGTCAAATCCGACACGCTGCATGATTCGTTGCTGCTGCTGGCTCGTCAGGAGCCGCGCGCGCTACTGAAGGTGCCAGGATGGATTGCGCAGGGGAAAGCCGCGTTTAAGCGCCAAGTCACTTCTGCGGTGGAACTCGATGTCGAACACCTCCCGTACAACCTCCCGCTGTTGGCTTGGCTCCGGCAGCAGACAGGCGAAGGCCGAGAAATATACCTCGCAACGGCTGCTGATGGCGCGCTCGCAAGGCGGGTCGCGGTTTACCTCGGCATCTTTGCAGGCGTCCTCGCTTCGGATGGTGAAACAAACCTCGCTGGTGGCAATAAGCTGGCGGCCTTTCGCCAGCATTTCGGCGAGCGCTTCTGTTACATCGGCAACGCAACACCAGATGCCGAGCTGCTTGAGGTTTGCGTTAGCCCAATGGTCGCTAACCCAACAGGCTCGCTGCGCAGCAGGATGCAAAGCGCAGGAACGCAAGCAGCAGCGACATTTACCGATCGCCCACCGGTGTGGAAGAGCTGGTTGCATGCCGTTCGTTTGCATCAGTGGGCGAAGAACACACTTATTTTTGTGCCGCTGCTGCTCGCGCACGCCTGGAATACCGCGACGCTCGTCGGCGCATTCATCGCTTTTCTGAGCTTTGGGCTGTGTGCCTCGGCCACTTACATCGTCAACGACCTGCTCGATATCGAAGCCGACCGCAAACACCCGCGCAAGCGCCGCCGTCCCTTTGCTGCGGGTGATCTTTCCGCTGCGTCAGGCGTGGTAATGGTGGCCGTCCTCGGAGCTGTTTCGGCAGGGTTAGCCATCGCTCTGCCGTCGATTGTGGAAGGGGTGGACGGCCCGTACGCGCTCGAGCGGCCTTTCCAATTTCTGATCTGGCTGGTGATCTACACGGCCACCACGCTAACGTATTCGTTCTATCTGAAGCGCAAGCTGCTGCTCGACGTCTTCATCCTTAGCGGACTCTACACAATTCGTATCCTTGCAGGCAGCGCTGCAACGGGCGTTCCGATTTCTGCATGGCTCGCTGGCTTCAGCATCTTCCTGTTTCTTTCCCTGGCGTTCGTTAAACGCTTCAGCGAGTTGGAAAGCCTGCGTGAGCTTGGACGGACTGTCACCAACGGCCGGGGCTACTTTGTCAACGATCTGGAACAGTTGCGCGCGCTTGGCACTGGCGCTGCGTATGCGGCTGTTGTGGTGCTAACGCTTTATATCAACGACGCTCGCACGCTCGCACTCTACCAGCACACGACGCGTCTCTGGTTGATGGTGCCGGTGATGCTTCTATGGCTCAGCCAGATTTGGATGCTTGCCAGCCGCGGCGAAATGCACGACGACCCCGTGGTCTGGGCGATCACCGATAAACGCAGTCTGCTGCTGGGTGTGCTCATGGCTGTGGTGATCTGGTGGGCGTTGTAAGAGCGCGATATTCTGAACGTCAGAAGCGAGTACAGATCAGTTGCAGATTTCAAAGATCACAGATTTCTCAGAAGAGTCGCTCAACACAGCGTTTGCCGCTGTCCGCAAGGACGCCGAAGCCGCAGTCGCATCCTCAAGTTTTAATGCCGAGCAGTTTCGCGTCGAGTGGCTGGGCCGTAAGCAGGGACACCTCAAAGCGATCTCTGATGCCTGGCTCAAGGCTGCGCCGTCAGAAGCAAAAAAGCTCATAGGCCAACGTTTCAATGCGCTCAAAGAAAGTGTCGAGGCCCTGCTCTCTTCAGCGGAGACGGGAAGCACCGCGAAAAGCTTCGGCCCCGCTCCACTCGACATCACCCTCCCCGGCACTTCGCAGCGTATCGGTGCGGAACACCCCCTGATCAAGACCATGACGGAAATTGTCGCCGTCTTTCAGCGCATGGGCTACTCGGTCGGCCTTGGCCCAGAAGTTGAATCGGATTTCTACAATTTCGAATCTCTGAATTTTCCGCCAAATCATCCTGCGCGCGATACGCAGGATACCCTTGTCGTCGCCGATCAGGAAGGCAAGCCACTCCGCGAGCGTCTGCTGATGCGCACGCATACCTCGCCCGTGCAGATTCGTTCCATGCTCGAGCAGGAGCCGCCGCTGCGCCTCATCATTCCAGGCAAGGTGCATCGCAATGACGCCGCGGACGCCACGCACTCACCCGTTTTTCATCAGGTGGAAGGCCTCTGCGTGGACACCAACATTACCTTCAGTGATCTGAAAGGCACGCTCGACCACGCGATGAAAGCGTTCTTTGGCTCCGCTGTAAAGACGCGCTTCTTCCCGTCGTTTTTTCCGTTCACCGAGCCCAGCGCGGACGTACAGATCTCATGCATTTTCTGCGGCGGCAAAGGCTGTCGCAAGTGCAAGCACTCCGGTTGGATCGAACTGCTCGGTTGCGGCATGGTGGACCCAAATGTGTTTGAGGCAGTGAATCAGCGCCGGATCGAACTCGGTCGCGAGCCCGTCTACGACACGCGCCGCATCAGCGGCTTCGCCTTCGGTATGGGTGTCGACCGCATCACGATGATGAAGTACGGCATCAGCGACATCGGCCTGCTCTACTCGGGTGACGTCCGCTTCCTGCAGCAGTTCGCCTAGCGATGCTGTCGTATCCGCGGCGAATCATCCTCAGTCGCAAAGGATTCGACTCAGCAGCCGGCGGTTGTGCTAGCCCGATTCTTGATGGCAAGCTGATCAGCTTGCCCATCCCGGAGACCGACTGCTCGGTCGCACCCTGCTCCGCCGGGCATGTCACCTACCGCCAACTCGGCAAAGCCAAGGGCGATCCTTCGATTGCCGGGCTTGTGTCGGAACTCACAGGCGGCAAGGTCTCGCCGGATCGCTGCGTGCACCTCGATCCTGACATTCGCCCGGAGCTTCGTCGATCGCACCATCGCAAAAGCTCCGGCAACTCCATGCTGTTCGGGCAAGTGGGCTCAGCCCAGAGCGAACTGCGCACTGTAGAGTCCGGTGACCTGTTTCTCTTCTTCGGCTGGTTCCGCGAAGCAGAAAGAACGGGGAGCGGCTTCCGGTTTCGCCCAGGCTTACGCGATCAGCACCATCTCTGGGGTTGGCTCCAGGTCAGTGAAGTACTCCGGCTGGACCAGGCTGCGAAAGCAGGTGCACTTTCGCTTCGACACTCTCACCATCCGCACGTTTCACATGCGCGTTACCGCAGGAACAACACCCTCTATGAGGCCACGCAGCATCTTTCCTTCGCACCTCAGCTCGCCGGTGCAGGCACCTTTCAGCAGGCAAATTCGCGAACGTGCCTCACCGCTCCGGAAGCAAGGTCCCGCTCCGAGTGGCTGCTGCCATCGTTCTTTCGCGAAACAGGAATGACTCGCTTCAACTTCTCGTCGGAATTTTGGAAGCGCCAAGGGCAGACAATTCGCTCGATAGCTCCGCGCTGCAAAGGATGCGGTGCGGCCTCGTACGGCCAGGAGTTCGTCTTTGAAGCGGCCCGGAGCAGGCAAAGAGTACATGCATGGCTGCGTACACTCTTCCCCTTTGCATAGCGCACCTGCCTGCTAGCGGTGGTAATAGCGGCGGAACATGATCCGTCGGAATAAGGTCATGCAGTTCAGGACGTGGGACCGCCCTAAGGCGTCGTCTGCTTCAAGCAGATCCAGCACGTTCGTCTGCGACAATGGAAAGAAAGCCATGGACATCCTTACGCGCTGGCTGCGCTCTTTTCTGCCCGAACTTCCCGTCGACGACACGCAACTCGCAGAAGACCTTACCCTCCGCGGCATCGCCGTGGAAGGTATCTTTCCAGCGGAAGGCGGCGGTTCGCGTTTTGAAATGGACATCACCACCAACCGCGTGGACGCCATGAACCACTACGGCGTCGCACGCGAAGTGGCTACGATTTACGATCTGCCGTTGCGGTCGCTGGAAGAACAATTGGCTGCCGAGGTCGCGGAATCGAAGCAGGGCGAAGCCTTCCCGGTTCGTATCGAAGCGCAGGACCTTTGCGGTCGGTTCACAGTGCGCGTCGTACGTGGCGTCACGGTGAAGTCCGCCAGCGGAACCGTTGCGGAGTACTTTTCCGCGCTCAGCCAGAAGCCGATTTCCGCTCCTGTGGACGTGACAAACTTCGGCTGGCTCGCGATGGGACAGCCCACGCATGTGTTCGATCTCGACACACTTGAGGGAGGCATCGTCGTGCGGCGGGCACACGCAGGTGAAAAGCTTCGTCTGCTCGATGGCACAGAACGCACACTGGTACCCGATGACCTTGTTGTTGCCGACGAGAAAAAAGCATTGGGCCTCGCCGGTGTGATGGGTGGATGGGACTCACGCGTCACCGACACGACAAAGAACATTCTTGTCGAAGCAGCATGGTTCGATCCTGCAGCCATTCGCGCCTCGTCACGCCGTCACGGTTTGCACACCGATGCCAGCCACCGCTTTGAACGCGGTGCAGATTTCAATGCCGCGCCACTCGCCAACAATCTTGTGACACGCATGCTCCTCGAGCAGGCGGGAGGCGAAGTAGTCGGGCCAATGACCGACGTCACCATACCCGGCATCGCGGCGATGACGGCCGATCGTTTCCCGATCATCCTTCGCGTGAGCGAAGTGCAGCGCCACCTCGGCACAACGCTGGAAGATGCCATGCTTCAAACTGGCGAGCGAACCAGCGGCCTCAACGAGGAAGTCGTCGCTCAATACCTAACTTCACTTGGCTGCGAGCTGACGCCCACGGACCTGCTTCCAGGTGAGTTCGGGGTCGAGCTGCCGAGTTGGCGACTAGACCTTGAACGGGAAATCGACCTCATCGAAGAGGTCGCGCGCGTCTACGGCTACAACCGCTTCGCTGACACATTACCTGCATTTGCCGGGGCCGTCCGCGAGATGCCGCACGCGGATCAGGAGCGAGTCATCCGCTCCACATTGCACTCTCTCGGCTACACCGAAGCGGTCTCCAGCACTTTCCTTTCTGCGGACGAAGCTACACTCTTCGGCGACGCCAAAGCAGGTGCCGTGCCTCTGGGCAATCCGCTCAGCGAAGAAGCTGGCATGCTACGTTCCTCGCTCGCTGCTGCTCAGGTCGGTATCCTCGCGAAAAACCTGACGCGCGATGTCAACGAGGTACGCCTCTTCGAGCTGGGTACAGTCTTCACCGGCACAACCGCGCAGGTGCATGAAGAGTTCGGCCTCGCGCTCGGCGCCACCGGCGGAGCTACCGCGAACTCGCTGCACACTGTGGAAGACGCTCTGTTCTTCGAGGTCAAGGGCGCACTTGAACAGCTTCTGGCAAAGTTCGACGGCGAGGTGAGCTTCGCTTCCGGCCCACTACCAGCGTGGATAGAGCCCGGTCGTGGTGCGTCGATTCTTCTCGACGGGATACCCATCGCGGTCTTTGGTGAACTCAGCGCCGCAGGTAAGGCTCGTCACAAATTCAAGCAGCCCTGTGTGGTCGCCGAGGTAAAGGCCCAGATCCTTCTCGATCGCAAATTGCGCCAGCCCGTTGTTGGTGAGCTCTCCCGCTTCCAGCCCGTGGAACGTGACTTTTCCTTCATCTTCCCCGATTCTGTGCGCTGGAATGACGTGACCAGGCGAATCCTCGAACTCCAGATGCCGGAGTTGCAGAGTGTTGAGCCGCTGGAGATTTTTCGCGACCCGAAGGGGAAGTCGGTCGTCGCAGGAAGCTACTCACTTCTTCTACGCGTTGTCTTTCAATCCGCGAAAAGCACGCTCACAGATGATGAGATTATCCAGTGGGGGGAGCGCGTTACGACCTCGCTGACGGCGCTTGGCGGCACGCAACGCGCGCCGGATGCCTGATATCGAGCACCGCAGCGTGCAATGGACCCGTCCTGTGCATCCAAGCGGAGATGGGCAAGCGCCGCAAGAAGGACAAAGACACTCGACCCAGTGCTGATTACGAGCAGTTCCGGGAAAACCTGGAGTTCATCGAGCGGCAGATTGAACTGGCCAAAAGCATGGGCCAGCGGCGCGAAGTCACACGCCTCAAGCTCAAGCGACTCGTCATGAAGCTCAGTTACGGTGCCCAGCTACTCGAAAAGCGCGAGAATGAATCGCGCGAAAAACGTCTTCGCGAGCTCTAGTTCTGCTTGAAGGAAACTCTCGAGGTTCCCCTTCCAATTCCGCGCCTCAAATCCACACTCGCAAATGCCATACTCCAAAGGTATTCAGTGTGCTGTATTCGATGGAGAAAGCGGGCAGGCAAGCATGGGCGGCGAAGCAACGGTCAGCGTAGATGAGTTTCAGGCGTTGGAGCAGCGTGTGCTCCAGGCTGTCGAGCTGATCAAGAAGGAACGCGAAGCTCGTCACACAGCCGAAGAGGAACGCGACGCCGCCCGAACGGAGGCCGACGACCTTCGCGCGAAGCTGCAGGAAGAAACGACTTCTGCGACGAATGCGCAGGGCGAGGTGGAGGCACTGAATCGCGAGCGTGAAGCAATACGACAGCGCGTCGAGCGCATGCTCGGGCAAATAGATGAGCTTCTGCTACCGGGCAACTAACAGCAAGCGACTGGGTTCGAGAAAAAGAAAGATTGGAAAAGGATTTGGCAGAGCAAGTGGCAAGAACGGCGGCGGAACTCTCAAGAGCTGAAGCGGAAGCAGCAGCCAACGGTGCCGTCATGGTCGATATTTACGACCAGATGTACCAGTTGCGGGGCACGGATGCGGTGTACATCGAGCGCCTCGCATCGATGGTGGACGACAAGATGCGTGCCGTCTCGGCGCATGGCTCTACCGTGGACTCGCTTCGTGTCGCTGTGCTCGCTGCCCTCAATATTGCCGACGAACTGACCACACTGCGTGCCCGATACGACGCGCTCAGTGGAAGCCTTTCGCAAACGCAGACGCAAACTCGTACCCGTGCTGGCTCCCTCGCTGGCATGCTGGATGAGATTCTGCTGGAGCGCAAAGCGGGTTAGGCTGGGACGGCCTTCCAGCAATTCACACGATTTCATCTTTACTGCTCAAGGGAACCAGCGCGAACACTGTTGCGTTTCATCTATAGAGCAAAATGGAAGTGTGTCCCGTTGCGCGTCTCGCGGAGTCCGCACTTTCAACTGAAATCATGCTTCGTAAGGTTCTAACCCCCGCGCTTCTTCTAGCGCTTTCGTCTCCGTGTATCCACGCCCAAAGCGTCTGCACAGGCGCGCCGCTGACCGGCTCCGTTGTTGACACCACCGGTGCCATCATCCCCGGCGCAGAGCTCACTACAGAATCAGGCCAGCACGTCACGAGCGGCTCGGACGGTCGGTTCCGTTTCCCGTGCATGCTCGCGGGCAAACATCGCTTGCACGTCAGTTCGCCCAGCTTCGCTGCCCTCGACCTTCCGCTCACAGCACCGCATGCAGAGCTTCGTATCGCCCTGCAGCCGGACACCGTTTCCACCACGATCGATGTCACCGCACCTGCGCAGCAGATCGATACCGACGTAAACTCCACGGCAGGCTCGCAGACCATCAGCGGAGAACGTCTTACGCAGCTCGCCGACGACCCTGACGACCTGCTTCGCGAGCTGCAACAACTCGCCGCGGCCGCTGGTGGAAGTCCTGGTAACGCGACGATTTCGGTCGATGGCTTCCAGGACTCGAGCACGCTTCCGCCCAAGAGCTCAATTGCTTACGTCAAAGTGAATCCGGACCTTTTCTCGTCTGAATATCGTGAACCGCCGTGGGAAGGCGGCCGAGTCGAGGTTTATACCAAGCCTGGTGCGAAGGCGTTCCATGGCGCTCTCTTCACCACTAACAGCAGCCAGTGGATGAATGCGCGCGATCCTTTCTCTGTCAGCAGTGCAGCCATCGGCAAACAGCGCTACGGCTTCGAGCTGAATGGCCCTGTGCGTAAGCAAGGTTCGAATTGCAGCATGACGCTGGAACATCGCAGCATCGACGATTTTGCCGTCATAAACGCAGTCACGTTTGACCCCAGCGGCAACGATGTGAACACGGTACAGAATGTTCCGACTCCGCAGCGCCTGTGGGTAGCCACCTCGCGCATCGACTGGCAGCTCGGCCCGAAAAACATCGCTTTTCTCAGCTACAGCGCAAACGTAAACACTCAGCGCAATGTGGGTGTAGGTGGAAACACGCTTCTTGAAGCCGGTTACGACAGCAGTAACTATGAGCACACCATCCGCGCCAGCAACGTGACGACGATTAGCCCGAAGTTCGTTCACGAAGCTCGACTCGGTATCAGCCTCAACGACGAAGTGGACATCCCAGCCAGCAATGCACCAGCCGTGCAGGTTTCCGGTCGGTTCACCGGTGGCGGTGCCACCATCGGCAACCAGAACATCCATAAGATTCGCTTTGAATATGGCGATGACGTGATCATCACGGCGAAAAACCACAGCATCAAGGCCGGCCTTCAGTTCATCGCGTACGACGAGCACGACCGCGTCCCACTCAATTTCAACGGCTTGTACATCTTTCAGGACGCCGCGCACTACCGCAGCAACTCTCCGTCTCAATTCGAGAACGTAGCTGGAGACCCACACATCGGATTCGTTCAGCTTCGTCCGGCACTTTATTTTCAGGACGACGTGAAACTCCACGAGAACCTAACCTTCTCCTTCGGCCTGCGCTACTACCTGCAGAACGACCCACTGGTGTTGAACGGTGCCACCCCGCGCCTCGGCGTGGCCTGGTCGCCCGACGCGAAGAAAAGGTGGACGCTGCATGCGCATGTGGGCGAGTTCGCCGGGCAGTACCGCACGCCTGTTTGGCAGGAAGTCCAACGCGAAGACGGCGTGCATCGGGTAGACAGCCTCGTTCGCAATCCGGTTTACAACGCTCCGTTCAGCGCGGGTGCCGTACCCGTTCACGAAGTGCGCAGCTTTGAGCACGGCTTCAAGAACATCAACTATGGCATGGCCGAAATCAGCGTGGATCGCGAACTTCCGTGGGGGTTCCACCTTTCCACACAGTTTGCCGGCATTCGGCTTTTCAATGACGCGCGGACGCTCAACATCAATGCGCCACTCAACGACAACCCAAACGCTCCACGCCCGTTCGGGCCTAACCTCAACCTCCTCCAAACCCAGAACAGCGGTTACGGCCTCGGCGACGTTGAGTTCGCCGGTCTAAGCAACTTCGCGCACAAGCGCTTCGGCTTCTTCTTCGGTACGGTCCGCGTCAACATTCGTGACAATACCAACGACAGCGCCCTGTACCAGCCGCAAAGCGCTTACACCGATGCAGGTGAAGTCGCGCGCCGCAGCGGAAACAATCTGTGGCAAAGCTTTGGCAACGTAAACGCCACGTTGCCGTACAAGCTGCAGATCACAGCGAACTACTTCGGCGCGGGCAATGGTGTGTTCAACATCATCACGGGCGCTGACAACAACGGCGATGGCAGCTTCAACGATCGTCCGCAGATCGCCGCTCCCGATCAGGCTGGGGCAGTCTCCACTCCCTACGGTCTGCTCACAAGCTCCGGGGGTATTGGCGTGCTACGCCGCAACTCTGGTGCGATGCCCTGGACGTTCCATCTCGACAGCAACATACAGCGAGCATGGGTCGTCACCCGCGACAAAAAGTCCGACCACCAGCAGACGCTTACGGCGAACATCCGCTCCTCGAATGTGCTCAACCACACCAACGTGACATCCGTGGGGAACGTGCTCGGCTCACCGCAATTCAACATCCCGTACGCCGCCGACAATGGCCGCCGATTAGAAGGCGGTCTCCGCTACAGCTTTTGATCGCGGGTTAGCACGCCTGTCAACTTGCGCGAATTTCCCGCGCCCATTAGCATCCAATTTCATAGACCGACCTGCAAAGCAGGTGCGGGGAATAACGCAGGTTGAACCAATATTCTTTGAACAGGGGTTCGGCTCGTATACATGGTTCGGTGTGCTATGTCCGCCAGTCCGGAAAGCCTAAAGAACCACGGCTGAATCCCACCGCTTACTGGCGGGTTCACCTGCGCCTCGCTGCACGGCCCCGTGGGTCGGTCTGTGTCATTTTCCCGGGTCCTGGATTCAAGGCCGATTTCCGTTGACATCGATGCCTCACCCTCCTAGCCTCTAGTTGCGCGGAGTTCTTCCTGCGCCTTTGCACCGCTGCCTTCTGAGCCGGTGCAGTTCGTCCCCAAATACTCCGGGCCCGCTTCCAACACTCCTGCTGAGGTGCTCTATGGGAACCGTATCTTCTCCGAAATACGTTAAAACGGCTGGCGAAGCCAGCACTGAGCTCGTTGTGCTCGCCTTCGATCTTGCAAAGAACGAAATACCCGAGCTGCCCAAGGTTTTGCAGTCTGTACTCAACAGCGAAGACGTGAAGCTGGGGATCCAGCAGGCGATGAACGAGTTCTATCTCACACGCCTCGCAGAGGGTAAACCCGTCGGCACGGATATGGGTTCGAAGGACGCCATCGAGCTCTTTCAGGCCGTACTCAAGCAGAGCGGAGGAGACGTTGGTGACGGCGTTCTCAAGCAGGTCAAAGCGACACCACAGTTCAAAAAACTTGAAGCGGCCCTCAAGGACTTCGAATCTGCGCTAAAGACCTCACCACTCGGCGTCTTCGTCGATAAGAACAAGGGCATCGTTTACGTGACGGGCATTGCGCTCGTCGTCGGCGGTGCAGCCGCGTTATTTGTCACCAAGACGAAGTCCAAGGTTACCGATCTCGCCGTCGGTCAGCTCAAGGGCAAACCGATCCCTATCTTCAAGGTCGGCAACTTCTCTCTTAAGGGCTCTCTGCTGGCGTTCCAGCCAGAACGCCGTCAGCTTGGCGTTGGCTTCACGGGCACAGAAAAGCTTGGAGCCGTCGAGGTGTCGCTGACGGTCGGAGTCATCGCGTCCACCGCCGGCGTCCAGCAGGTCAATGGCGCGGTCGTCGTCAAGTCCGACCAATGGTCGGTGAAGTTCACCGCCACAGAAACGCTTCCGCAAAGAAAGACCGACCTGCACCTCACACTGGACTTCGACAAGATGAAGCTGCAGCCGAAGCTGGGCCTCGGAATGATCACACAGTCGGACAAACCGCTCGGCTTCTCAGCCGAGGGAAGCATTCGGCCCTTGCCGGGCGTTGATCTCGGTCTGAAAGGCTCGAAGGAAGGCAAGAACATCTCCGGTCTCCTGATGCTCAGCATTGACCTGTAACCAATCAGCAACTCATTCGTACGCATCACGATGGCGGGTGAATCAATCCGGGCCGTCACGTATCCTCAATATGGATGAACGCGCTCGCTCTCATTCCCGGTTATCTGCGCGTGGGACCACTTCATCTCCCGGTCTTCGGCTTGTTTGCCGCAGCTGGTCTTGTGTGCGCATTGTGGCTTAGTCAACGCACCGCGTTGCGCGCTGGCCTGCCTCCATCCAAACTTTGGGATGCAGGGATGTTCGCCATCCTTGCCGCGTTCATCGCGTCGCGCGCGCTGCTCATCGTGTCCGATCCCAAAGCCTTCCTGCACTATCCGCTGCTGATCCTCGCGCTTCCATCCCTCACTTATAGTGGCATTGCGATCACCATCATCCTCACGTTCCTCTGGCTGCGCCTGAAACATCTTTCGGTGCTTGCGGTGGCTGACGCCTGGGCACCGTGTGGTGCCATTCTCTGGGCCTTCCTCAGCCAGGGACACTTCATCGAAGGCACCGACGCTGGCATGCCCACAAAGCTGCCGTGGGGCATCCGCACGCCGGGCGACCATGTCTTCGGCCCCGTGCATCCTGTGCAGCTATACGCGTTTGTGCTCGCGCTTCTGCTCTGCCTTTTTCTCCTCAACCGTCTCCGTCGTACGCATCGCGCAGGCCAGATTGCGGCTTACGGTCTTTTTTGCGGTGGCGCGCTCTCGTTCCTGCTCGACACTGTGCGCCAACCCATCGACATCGAAGCCGGTCTGCTGCTCGACCCGTCGCAGTTTGTCGCACTCGCTTCCATGCTCGCGGGCATCGGCTTTACCGCCGCCATCGGCCTCGCGCCGCAGCCCAGCAGAGAAGAGGTCGCCATCTACATCGATGAGTTCATCCGCAGCGCCGGAACGCTTTCGCCGCGCTTCATGCGCGAAACTGTCTTTACCGATTCGCTGCTGCTGGAAACACAATCGCGCTTCCTGGATCTTCCGCGCGACTACCCCCCGCGCGACCCGAAAACATGGTGCAGCCCCGCAGGGCTGCAGGTAATTTCCTGGTACACCACACAACTCCGTACGGCCGCCGAGCCGCAACGAAGAAAGGCCCGCTAGATGCCCTCGAAGAACATGCTGCCAAAGGGCAAACGCCGCCAGTCCGTCAAACAGGATTACCGCGCACATCGCACAGAGGTGCAGGAGCGCGAAGCGGCTCTGCGCGAAGCTGGCGAAGAACCGAAACAAGCAGAACAAGTGGAGGAGATGTTCGTTACCGCCGACTTCACCGACGACGTTCTACCGAGCGAACGCTCCTGGATCATCACCACGGGCGCGAACGGCTCCAAGGTCGCGGAAGAAACACACTCCGAGCCGCGCTATCCCGCTCCTCAGGCTTACGTCGCGCCAGTTCACATTGAGGTGCTCGAAGACCTCGAGCCCGAAGACGGCATTCGCAGCTTCACCGCAGAAGTAGCCGCTGCAACCATGCGTCTCGATGCCTATCTTGCCAAAGCTTTGCCTGACATCAGCCGCGCGCGGGTCCAGATGCTCATCGAGGCCGGACAGGTAAAGGTCGACGGCGCGGCAGTCAAAGCGAAGCACAAGCTCAAAGGCGGCGAAGCCATAGAGATCGCTGGAGAGCCCCAACCCCAGCCGATGCACGCAGTCGCCGAAGATATTCCACTCAGCATCATCTTTGAAGACAAGGACCTCGCCGTCATCGACAAGCCTGCAGGCATGATGGTGCATGCCGGTGCGGGCGACGAAGAACAAAACCGGGGTACGCTGGTCAACGCGCTGCTCTTCCATTTCGGCAAACAGCTCTCCACCACTGGCGGAGACCTCCGCCCGGGTATCGTGCATCGCCTCGACAAACAAACCAGCGGCCTGATCGTCGTCGCCAAAAACGACAGCACACACCGCAAGCTGAGCGAGATGTTTGCAGACCGCCATCTGCGCAAGATTTACACCGCTCTTGTCCACGGCTGGCCCAAAGAAGACTCCGGCACGATCAACCTGCCCATCGCGCGAGACGTCGTCCGCCGCATTCGCATGACCACGCGCCGCGCCGAAGGTCGCCACGCCGTTACACACTGGCGCATGCTCGAGCGCATCGAAGGCCCCTACGGCAAATTCACGCTGCTCGAAGTCCACATCGAAACCGGCCGCACCCACCAGATCCGCGTCCACATGCAGGCGATCGGCCACGCCGTCGTCGGGGACACGCTCTACGGCGCACCCGAGTTCATCAAGCCGGTAGCTGGAGCGATGGCTCCGCCGCTCTCGCTCGATCGCAACTTCCTCCACGCCGCCGAACTTGGCTTTGCGCATCCACGCACTGGGGAGCAGTTGTCGCTGAGTGTTCCGTTGCCAACGCAGCTCGACAGCTTCTTCACCCGGCTGAAGCAAAGCTGAAGCCCTGTACAGAACACCGGAATCTCGCACCCCACATATCGCCCTGCGACTGAGTCCTTCCTGTGTCTGAAGGGCCTGACGAGCGGCGTGTCACAGGGTGGCATTGACAACCATTTCTCCGGCGTCGCAAGATACTGCGACTCAATGTAATCGTTATCAGTGGTGTGCCAAATGTTCGCTAGAGCTGCGTTCACCCTGTAAGTAGGAGCTCCATGAAGTTGTTTAAGTCCGTCGTTCTTTCATTTGCTGTTCTTTTACTAAGCGTAGGCGCGAGTCTCTTTGCGCAGAGCGTTAACTCATCTGTCGCTGGCGCGACCACTGACTCAACCGGCGCAATCCTGAGCGGTGCGGACGTTTCGCTGACGAACGCAGACACCGGCGTTCAGCTCAAGACGAAGAGCGACAATTCTGGCAACTATTCCTTTGCTTCTGTGCCAGTCGGTTTCTACAACCTGACCATCAGCAAGGAAGGTTTCGCTACCTACAAGCTGAATCACTTTAACGTCATCGTCGGCGAGCGCGCGACCGAAGACGTGAAGATGAGCGTCGCTTCAAGCGAGCAAGTGGTCAATGTAGATGCCGGTGCGCTGGCCAATTTGTTGCAGCCGGAATCCAACGACCTCGGCACGGTTATCGGGCCACAGACGGTGGCAAACATTCCGCTGAATGGAAGAAATTACCTGCAGCTAGGTCTGCTGTCTGGTGCCACGCAACAGGCGACTGGTGCGGCCGCTTCGTCAATCTCCCAGACCGGTGCCAGTGGAACCAACGGCAACCGCCTGCTCTCGCTCCTTGTTGCCGGAAACGAACCGGATTTCACGATGTACCTCGTCAACGGCATCCAGACCATTGGAACGCGTGCGGGTAATAGCTCGCTGAACCTCTCGGTTTCAGCTGTCGATCAGTTTGAAGTGCACTATGGCTACTTCATGCCCGATCTCGGCCCCAGCCCCGGCATCGTTGACGTCGTGACCAAGGCGGGCACAAATCGCTTCCATGGCGAAATGTACGAATTTTTCCGCAACACCGCACTTAAAGCGAAGGAGTACTACTCGAAGGGCATGACCACCCCGTACCACCAGCATCAGTTTGGTGTGGCTGTCGGTGGTCCTATCCTGAAAGATAAGCTGTTCTTCTTCTTCAACTACGAAGGTTATCGCCAGACCCAGGCCAGCGTGTCTCCGCTCACTATTCCCAGCGCAGCTATGGCTATGGGTGACTTCTCTTCGATTGCTACCCCTATTTACAACCCGTTCAACGTGGTCAACGGTCAGCGCCAGCAGTTTGCCTATCAGGGCAAGCTGAACGTCATTGACCCAGCGCTCATCAACGGAGCAGCCAAGGGCCTGCTGCCGTACTATGCGACAGCCGCTACCGCCGCCAACTTCAACCTCACGGCATATCCCAAATCGACGCTCTTCACTGACCAGTTCACCGGTCGCTTCGACTACCAGGTTAACGACCGCAATCGCGTCTTCGCGCAGGGAACCTACCTCAACTCGCCGTTTAATTCGCCAGGAGCCTTTGCCAACCAGGGCAGCCAATTCCCATTGGACACAGAACTCGGCGTACTCGGCTGGACCTCGACGTGGGGCAATAACAAGGTGAACGATCTTCGCGTCGGCTGGACGCGTAACTCGGTGTTTAATCGCGGCTACACTGCACCCGGCGTGCAGGATGCGCTCGGCATCACAGGCACGGCCGATAACAATGGGATTCCTGGCATCGGCTTCGCCAGCTCGAGCCTGTCGGGCTTTGGCACCTCTGCCGGTCTCCTTGGAGACGTGGACGATTCTTACCAGGTCAACGACGGCTTCAACTGGCAACTGGGCAAACACGCCGTGAAGATGGGCTTCGTGCTTGCCTACACGCGTACGGTCGATTCTTCCGCGAACGCCACGGCGCGCGGCAACATCACCTTTGGAGGCGCGCAGGACTTTACCTCACAGATTGGTGCAAGCAGCTCCGGAGGCAAGGCTAGCGGCAACTCGTTTGCCGACTTCCTGCTCGGGCTGCCCGCGCACGGTGAAGCAAAGGGCATGCCGCCAACTCACTACCGCTACACGGCTGCTCAGCCGTACATTCAGGACACCTGGAAAGTTACGCCGAAGTTCACCGCGAACCTTGCACTCGCCTGGTACGCCACCACGCCACCCAATCCTTCCGGTGTGGATAAGAATCTGATTCACGGTTTTGACTTCAACACTGGCCTCGAGACGTTCGCCGCTCTCGGCCAGATGAACCCCGAAGTCTACCCGATGACCTACTCGAACTTCGCGCCGCGCGTTGGGGCGACCTACCAGCTCGATGATCACACTGTCGTTCGCGGTGGGTTCGGCATGTACTACACCTCGCAGATGATGCTGAACGTGCAGTACTCGGTCGTTTCAAATGTCATCACCATCAACAATGCAGCCACCAATAACCCAAATGCTTCGCCAACCGGCCAGTATGTTCTCGGTAAGAATCTGTGGGGCGTTACGCCTGTTGGGCAGATCACCGCAAGCCAGGTCGCCGGCATCACCGGTCCCATGCAGTACTATTCGCAGAACCAGCGCACGCCGTACATCTACCAATACAACATGGATGTCGAGCATACGTTCGGCCCGTACCTCGTAGAAGTGGCCTACCTTGGCAATGCGGCCCATCGGCTGGCGGTGAACTATAACCCGTTTGATTGCTCGGCGGCAGACTTCACCTGCGACAAAGCTCGCATTCCGTACGGCGGGAAATACCCCTACATGCAGGAAGTCGATACCATCGGCTGGTCGAACTACAACGGTCTCGTCGGCAAGTTCCAGCGGCAGTTTACGAATGGTCTGAGCATCCTTGCGGCGTACACCTACTCCAAGGCTCTTGCGGCTGCACAGGAAGGCGGCAACTCGACACTGAACCAGATGAAGAGCTGCTTCCAGTGCGACTACGGAAAAACAACCTACAACGTTCCGCAGGCACTCTCGATCGCTACCGTATGGGACATCCCGTTCGGACGTGGCCGCAAGTTCGGGTCCACAGTGCCGAAAGCTGTTGACCTCGTTGCCGGTGGTTGGAATCTCGATGTTATCGGTCAATTCCAGAAGGGCAATCCGATCAACATCACCGAGCCGAACAGCACTCCATGGCCGGCGGACAATACAAGGCCTGACTGGTATTGCGATGGACACAAGGCGCTTGCAAACAAAGATCTTCGGTCCAACGGAAATCGATGGCTCACAATGGCAGGCACCGACAGCATCAATCACGGATGCTATCTGCAATCCACAAAGTCTCTTCGCTCCGGTACCGCAACCGCTCCGCGCCTGTTCGGTGACACTCACTTCGATTCCGTCGACGGTCCCGGCATTGATAACTGGGATTTGGCGGTTCACAAGGACTTCGCCATTTATCACGATTGGAACTTCGGTCTGCGTGGCGAGTTCTTCAACGCGTTCAACCACGCGAGTTTCGGGAATCCGGATTCCGGCATAGGAAGTTCTACGTTCGGGCTGATCTCTTCCACTCAGAAACAGGCACGCATCATTCAGGTCGCCGGAACCATTCGTTTCTAGCGGCGAGTCCTCCTGAATCGCGGCGTCCACACCCAGTGGGCGCCGCACTTGCATGCAGCCCCAAATTGACCATGCGATAGTAAAGGCGACACCTTCCCAAGCACATATGCGCCGCTCTGCTCACGTCTTCGCACCCATTCTCGCCTCACTCGCTGTTGCCCTCCTCGCTGGCTGCCACCACGACGATCCCCAGCGCTGTGTCGACGAACAGAACAAGGTTGTTGACCCGAAATTCTGCGCCAACCTGCCGGCAAACAGCACCAACACGCTGATGGGAACGCCAACCAGCAACGGCACTGTCTTCATCCCGCATTATTACCGCCACTACTACGGCGGGCTTGGCGGCTTCGCCTTGGGAAGCGCCGTTTCTGGCGGAAGCTACGCGCCGCAGACAGGGCACAGCTACTCCACAAGCTCGGGCACCAGCCGTGGCGGCTTTGGCCGCAGCTTCTCATCCTCCTCCGGACACGGCGGCGGAGGAGGAGAATAGCTTCATGCAGCGACAAGCCATCACTCCACGCGCGAATTGGCAGACCACGGTAGAAGGCCAGGGCCTCACCTTCCATACGCCACAAGCACCAGCTCCAGGCGAAAGGCCGTATTGGGACGAGTCTGCCTGCTACGAACTAAGTTCCGCCGAAGTCGACACGCTCGAATCCGCTGGCAATCAATTGCAGGAGATGTGCCTCGCCGCTGCGCAGCACGTCATCGACAACAAGCGCTATGCCGAGCTCGAAATTCCCGCCGAGGCGATCCCTGCGATTGAATGGGCGTGGAATGAAGAGCCGCCCGCCATCTATGGCCGCTTTGATATTCTCTGGAACGGGCAGGGCTCACCGAAGCTCCTCGAGTACAACGCCGACACACCAACCTCGCTGCTCGAAGCCGCTGTCATCCAGTGGTACTGGCTAAAAGATGTGTTCGCCGATGCAGACCAGTTCAACTCACTGCACGAAAAGCTCATCGCAAAGTGGAAGGACGTGGCGAACTACCTGTCGAAGCCGGTCTACTTTGCTGCCGCTGATAACCCGGAAGACCAGCTCACCATCGCCTACATGCGCGACACGGCAGAGCAGGCCGGCCTTAGCACACGCCAGATGTTCATGGAAGAAATTGGCTGGAGCGAAGAGCGCCAGTGCTTTGTCGACGCTGACCCAACCGAGAACCAGATCAAATCCATCTTCAAGCTCTATCCGTGGGAAACGATGCTTGATGAAGCGTTCTCCGCCAACGCGCTGCGTACGTATCGCGACATGCGCTGGATCGAACCCATCTGGAAGACACTGCTTTCCAATAAAGGCATTCTGCCAATCTTGTGGGAGCTCTACCCCAATCACGAGCTCCTGCTCGAAGCGCACTTTGTCACAGCGCAAAGCGGATGGCAGCCACCTGCCGGATGGGTGCGCAAGCCAATGCATTCGCGCGAAGGCTCCAACATCATCATGGTCACGCCGGAAGGCGCAAAGTTCGAAACGCCGGGACCTTACGACAATCGCATGCAGGTCGATCAGCGCCTCGGCACTGCCACCTTTTTTCCGGACGGAACCGGCGGAAATCGCTGGCCCGTGCTCGGCGTCTGGATGGTTGATCAGGAGTGCTGTGGCCTCGGCATTCGCGAAGACGCCGGACCAATCACCGGCAACCTGTCGAGCTTCGTCCCACACTACTTCCGCTAACAGGGTTTATTCCAACGAAGCTGCCGTTTTGTTTGTCATTCCCGAAAGGGAGTCTGCGTTTTCCATCCCGCCTTCATGGCCGCGGGAGCGATGCTGTAGACGAGCGCGCATTCTGCGTCTTACTCCTCAGCAATGCAGCCGGCCCCACCCCGCACCTTTCTTCGTCGCAAGCTCATCGACCCCATCACCGGTCTGCTTCGTCGCGGCGTTACGCCCCAGCGCCTGGCGTGGTCGCTTGCAGTCGGGTTCGTTGTTGGCGTGAACCCGCTTCTCGGGTCGACGACTGTATGTGCGCTAGCCGCCGCATACCTTCTTGGCCTAAACCTGGTGGCATCGCAGATCATCAGTCACCTCGTCTACCCGCTCGAACTCCTCCTGTTCCCGGCATTCATTCGACTGGGCGATCTTCTGTTCCGCACCAGCCCGTTGCCGCTGACGCTGGAAGGCCTCGTCGCCGCCGCCCGCACTCACCCGTGGC
This sequence comes from Granulicella sp., assembly GCA_965200515.1. Taxonomy (GTDB): domain Bacteria; phylum Acidobacteriota; class Terriglobia; order Terriglobales; family Acidobacteriaceae; genus Granulicella. The sequence continues at coordinate 375,505 of CBDAUT010000014.1, forward strand.
AAACCACACGTCTGCTCTGGTTCTGGGAATGGCACGCTCTTGTTATATGGGCGCTGTTCACGGTTGTAGCCGCGCCGGCTATCGCACTAAGCCTCAAACCAGCGCTGGTGAGAACACAAGCTCGCTTGAAACGCCGTGAAGCACGTCGCGCAGTAAGACAGACATCTCATTGCTAACTGTGTCCTCGAAATTTCTTTCGTTACGCAATGCGTCGGTCTAGCATCATTGCAGAGGTCTGCATGCCACTGAATCTCGCCGGTCTTGAACCACCCATCACCCTGCGAACCGCGACCCCGCTTTCGGACGAAGAGCTCATGCGATTTTCTGAAGAAAGCAAGCCGTACAAGGTAGAGCGAACGAAGGATGGAGAAATAACGATCATGACTCCAGTCGGCTATATCGGTGGTCAACACGAGATCTATGTCGCATCAGAGTTGTTGCGTTGGGCCGAAATAGATGGTCGAGGTTCAGCAGTTGGACCAAACGTTGGATTCAACCTGCCGGACGGCTCCTGTTTCGCTCCTGATGGAGCTTGGACAGCTCATTCACGACTGGACGCGCTCACTGCCGCGCAACTCGCCGGATATCCGCCATTGTGTCCTGACTTCGTTATTGAGGTACGGTCCAGGACCGATCCTCGCTCCCTTGTTGAAACAAAGATGACGCTCTGGATGGCAAATGGTGCACACCTCGCATGGCTGCTCGATCCGGGTAGCGGAACTGCGACGATTTTTCGCGCGAACTCTGAAGTGCAAGTACTCACAAGGCCCGAATTCCTGCGTGGAGGGAAACCTGTCGACGGCTTTGAGCTACCCTGTGATCGTCTCTGGCGCTCCTCACGCTAGCCTCGCGAACCACTCCGCATACGGCGTGTTCTTCACCATGTGCCGGTTGTAATCTGGCGCACCGTCTGTCCACCAACCTGCGCCGCGTTCACCCAGCAAATGTTTCGCCAGGTCCACACGCTTGCGCGCTGCCTCACGAGCGTCCGGATCGCCCGCTCGCATCGCCACGCCCTTCGCCCGCCGAGCGCTCATCAGCTCCTTCGTAAGCCGCGCGCGTTCCGCCTCGCTCAGCTGCGGATTGCTTTTTCGCCACAACCGTCCTCGCACAACGAAATACCGTCCATCCGGCGTGGCTGGGTACTTCGCTGCGATGGGCTTGTGCCGTATGGTCACGCGTTATTTTGATGCGACGGACGCGGCCTGCCGCTCCGTTACACTGCACTCACGCATGGAGGAGAAGAACCGTGGAAGTGCATCCACCCGAACACCCAATTCATACATGGCGTGACTTCTTCATTCACATTGTCACCATTGTGATTGGGCTGCTGATCGCCATTGGTTTGGAGCAGAGCGTGGAGTGGTTTCACCATCGCCACATCGTCCACGTTGCGCGGGAAAATATCACGCGTGAGATCGAGGAAAATCGCAAGCTCTCTACACAGAACAAGGTGCAGGTCGAAAAGACCAGTCAGCTCATGGATCGGAATCTGCACTACGTAATGGAGCTCAAGCACAATCCGCATGCTATGGATCACGGCGAGATGCATTTCACCTTCGGCTGGTCTTCCTTCGCAGACGCTGCTTGGCGGTCCGCGCGTGACACCGGCGCGCTGGCGTACATGCCCACGGAAGAAGTGCAGAACTATGCTGGCGTCTACGCGCAGCAGGAGATCGTAAATACGCAGGCAGTAGATCTGTTCGTCAAGGAAGGCGAAGCGCCTGCACCTTTGCTGATGACCGAAGACAAAGCTTTGATGTCTGCCGAAGATCAGCATGACTTGCTGAACAACACAGCACATCTTTCGCTTCGCCTTATCGTTCTTAAGCAGCTCCTCCAGGACCTGGATGGCAACTATGCTGACTTCGCGCAGCGCTAAGACTCTCGACTCATCCCAAAGCCAAGCTCAGCCAAGTAAACTGACAGGGTTGCGCGTTTGCGCCTTGGAGCCGCTTTGAAGATCGTTATCGCTGAAAAAGTCTCGCCTGCTACCCTCGCCATTCTGCAGGAGCAGCCCGGCTGGAACGTCATCACCGCAGACAAGATTGTTCCCGGCGGCCTGCCTGCAGAACTCGCCGACGCGGACGCACTCATCGTGCGCTCCGCCGTACAGGCTGATGCCGCACTGCTCGCCTCCGCTCCCAAGCTACGCATCATTGGCCGCGCAGGTGTTGGCGTCGACAACATTGACGCCGCCGAAGCCACGCGCCGCGGCATCGTCGTAATGAACACGCCTGGTGCCAACGCCGTTGCTGTCGCCGAACTCACGCTCGGCCTCATGATCTCGATGGCTCGCTCTATCCCACGCGCCAACGCCGGCATGCACGCGGGCAAGTGGGACAAAAAGTCCCTGCAGGGCTCGGAACTCCGCGGCAAAACACTTGGCATCGTGGGCCTCGGGCGCATCGGCCTTGAAGTTGCTCGCCGCGCCAAAGCCTTCGGCATGAACCTCGTTGGCTACGACCCCTTCATCGCTCCTGTCATCGCCCGCGAAAACAACGTAACGCTTGTTCCCATTGACGAAATCTTCTCCACCTCCGATTTCCTCTCACTGCACGTCGGCCTCACACCACAAACAGAAGGCCTCATCAACAAGCATTCCATCGCCATTATGAAACCCGGCGTCCGCATCGTGAACTGCGCGCGTGGCGAGCTCATCGTGGATGAAGCGCTCGTCGAAGGCCTCAAAACCGGCCAGGTCGCTGGTGCCGCGCTCGACGTCTTCCGCGCCGAGCCGCTCAAAGACTCGCCATATTTCGAACTGGAAAACGTGCTGCTCTCGCCACACATCGCCGGTTCGACCGATGAGGCGCAGGAAGCCATCGGGATCCAGCTCGCCAACCAGGTGCGCGACTACCTCAAACTCGGTGTCGTGCAGAATGCTGTCAATGTCGCCTCGCTCAGCGAAGAGGAATACACCGAAGTCTCGCCCTATATCGAGATGGCAGCACGTCTCGGGCAGCTCATCGGTCATGCTGCTGGAGCCGCGCAGGATGGTGGCAACATCGAAGGCATTTCGCTCACCTACAACGGCCGTCTCGCCGGGATGAAGACTGATCTCATCCGCAACGCTGCCATCGCCGGCGTGCTGCACAGCGCGGATGGCGTCAATCGCATCAATGCCTCTGCCATCGCTGCCGAACGCGGTGTTCGCCTCAAAGAAGAGAAGCGTGAGTTCATCGCCGGTGGCGCAGCCGCTACGCTCAAGCTCGCCGTACATTGGTCTCGCAACGGCGAAGAAGGTGACTGGACCGGCTTAGCCACCGTCATTCACGGTCAGTCCCCGCGCATTCTTAGCTATGATGGCATCGACATCGAAGCTGAGCTGACGGGCACGCTCGTCATCATCCGCAATCAGGATGTCCCCGGAGTTATCGGCCGCATCGGCACCGTGCTCGGCGAAGCGAAGCTCAACATCGCCAGCTTCGCCCTGGGCCGCAGCCACGCCGCACGCTCTTCCTCGGTTCCCCAGGGCCAGGCTCTCGCTCTGGTCCAACTGGATGTGGCTAAGGACGCCGGAGGTTCACTCGATTCAGCTGTTGCTGAGCTCCGCAACGTCCAGGCCATCAGCAGCGTGCGGGTTGTGGAACTAGGTAAGCTGTAACACCGGAGGCGTAAACTGTGTGCGGAGCGAGCGACATGGCTATCGACGCGAAGGAACAGGCAGTCGAGCAGGGCGAGCAGATTCTTGTGGGCGGCGAACTCCGCCCCAAAAATGCGTTCTTCATCGCGGTTGCAGAAACAGAGGCTAGGAACAAAGCGAGCGGCCTGCCAGATCCATACCCATTCGAGCTAATCGAAATAGAGGGTGAACCACTCTCACAGACGATTCTGCGCGACCGGGGCCCTTACTGATCTATGTCTTCGCAGATTCGAGTGCCTTGACTAAGCTCTTCACGAGAGAACTTGGCTCAGATGAGTTGAGAAGGGAACTCGCTCATTATGGTGACGGCACGAAGATTATCTCGGCCATCACTCCCGTCGAGGTTCGCTCCGCAATCGCGAGGAAGCGACGCATGCGTATCCTCTCCGTAGAAACCGAGGCGATCACGCGTCGCGAAATGCAGCAGAGTTTTACGCGCTTTGTCCTTTGGCAACTCGAACCAGTATTGACCGATGCTGCCCGTCTCGTCGAAGGGCGTGATCTGCGCTCCCTTGATGCGTTACAACTCGCCTGCGCACTCGACGTGCGGAAGTACCTCCCGCTTGGTGACACTCTCCTCTTCATTGCGTCCGACAACCGCCTCCTCGAAGCCGCACGTTCCGAGGGCCTCGCGGTCTGGAACCCGGAACTCACCTCCGCGCCTGATATCACCTTCCTGTAAACTGAACATGAGCCGTACGAAGCCTTTTCGTGCGCCAGGAACCCTCCCCCATGCTGAATGCACGTCGTAATTCGTCGTTGATTCTTGCTCTGCCGCTTGCCCTCCTTTCCGGATGCCACAAGGGCCCCACGGAGGGCGTCGTCGCCAATGTAAACGGCCACCCGATCATGAATACCGACGTGGACAAGGTCTACAAGGCTCAGCTCGCGAATCCAAACAACGCGCAGCCCCAGTCGCCGTCGCAGGATCAGGGCGATACCATCCGTCTCCAGATTGTCAAAGAACTGGTCATGCAGGAAATTGAGGAGCAGCGTGCCGCGAAGCTCGGCCTCACGGCGACCGACGCCGAAGTCGATGCAAAGCTCGCTGAGATGAAGGCTCCGATGACCGAAGATTCATTCCAGGCGCGCCTCGCGGCTTCTGGCCTTTCTCTTGACGATCTACGTCATGACCTGCGCCGTTCGCTTACGCAGACCAAGCTCTTCAATAAAGAGATCAACACGAAAATCACCGTCACTGACGGTGACGTGGCGACCTACTACAACCAGCACAAGGCAGAGTTCAACCTCATCGAGAACAGCTACCATCTCGCTGAGATCCGCGTCACCTCCCAGCCCGCAGAGCAGGCCGGAAATCTTCAGGGTTCCAAAGCCACGACCGATGACGAAGCACGGAAGAAAATCCTGGCCCTCAAGACACGTCTCGATACTGGTGAAGACTTTGGCCAGCTCGCAGCGATGTTTTCCGAGCGTCAACAAACCGCGCCCAACGGTGGCGATGTAGGTTTCGTCCCGGAATCCCAATTGAAGGGTGACGTTGCCGCCTACACGGCGATCAGCAAGATCAAAGCTGGCCAGATAACGGAAATTCTTCCCATCATGGACCCCGCAACGCGGAAACCAGTGGGGTATACCATTTACAAGCTCATCAGCAAGGAGCCTGCGGGCCAGCGCGATCTCAGCGATCCGCGCGTGCAGCAGACCATCCGCCAGCAGCTTCACGATAGCCGCTCGCAACTGCTCACCACCGCTTATATTGAAATGCTCCGCGACCAGTCCAAAGTCGACGACTACCTCGCCGAGCAGATTTTCAAGAACTCAGCAAAATAGCTAGACGGTAGACAGGCAGACAGTAGACAGATGAAATACCGGCGACCCGTTTTCTCAACTGTCTACGCTCTACTCTCTACTGTTAGCCTCTCCGGCTGTCATTCCGTGCCACCACCCACGCCGCTCAATCAACTCAACACGCAACAGAGCCGCGGCCACGAATTGTTTCAGGTCCGCTGCTCGCAGTGCCACTACGACCGCATCAGCGAGCCGCTCCACGGTCCACCGCTGCGCAGCCTTTTTAGAAAGCCTTATCTTCCAAGCGGCGCTCCTGCGAACGACGACCGGGTCACTTCGACCATCCTCCATGGCCGCAGCTTGATGCCCGCGCAGCCTACCACCGAACCGCAGGACATCGACGACCTGCTCGCATATCTTCACACCCTCTAGTCAGGCATAAGCGAACATGAGCGACCTGAAATCACGTTTCGAGGACCCCAACGTCACACCCGCGGAAGACGCGCGCTTCACGTCGCGTCGCCTTCCCGGCATCCCGTCGGGCGAAGCGAAAGGCATGCTCCCAGGCATGGCCGTCATTGGCATTTATCTGCTCATTGTCGCGATGTTCAACGCGTTCGCCTCACTTCGCAATACCTTCGGCACGGGTGCCGCGAAATACAGCATTCTCGGTATTTGCACTCTGATTGTGATTGGCGTGTTCGGCATGCTGCGCCTGCGTCGCTGGGGATGGTCACTCGTCACTGCCGGATGCCTGCTCATGGCAGCGGGCTTCTTCTACGGCTTTCACCGCACGCACATTCCGCCGTACATTGTGCAGGGCCTGTTCGCACTCTGCTTTTTCCTGTATCTCATCCGCCCGGAAACACGAACGCGGCTGCGTTAGCCACCCGCATCACGCAACCACCGCGCTGTTCTTGTAGTCATAAGTTGAACGCAAACACTAGCCACGTCAGTGGCAATGCTCAGCTCGCTGTCTATGCGCGTCGGTTCGTCACGCGCAAACTGAATCGTTCGATACACAACTGCACGGAGATGCGGCAATGCATAAATTTGGTATCTGGGCGCCCAAAGCTCAGAAGATGTCCCTCAAGTGGCGTGACGAAGTCCTTCCGATGGAAGGCCCCAACGATCGCGGCTGGTGGGTGCTCGAAGTTCCCGACGCAACCTGCGGCGACAAATACGGTTTTCTCCTCGACGACGACCCCAAACCCTACCCCGACCCACGCGGCCTGCGCCAGCCGAATGGCGTCCATGAGCTTTCCGAGCTCTACGACCACACACGATTTCAATGGCACGATCAGCTCTGGCGCGGTGCGCCCAAAGTTGGAGCCATCATTTACGAATTGCACATTGGAACCTTCAGCAAGCAAGGCACATTCGACGGTGCGATCAAACACCTTCCCTATCTCGCTGAACTCGGCATCACGCATGTCGAAGTAATGCCCGTTGCCGCGTGGGCAGGCAAGCAGGGCTGGGGCTACGATAGCGTCGCACTCTTCGCCACGCATGAACATTACGGCGGCCCTGATGGCTTCAAACGCTTCGTCGATGCATGTCACGCCAACGGCCTCAGCGTCATCCTCGACGTCGTCTATAACCACTTCGGCCCCAGCGGAAACTACACTGGAAAATTCGCCCCGTACCTCACAGAAAACCGCAAAACGCCCTGGGGAGACGCCGTCAATCTCGACGGCGTAGGCAGCGATGAAGTCCGCCGCTTCTTCGTCGACAACGCGCTGATGTGGCTGAAGGATTACCACTGCGACGGTCTGCGCTTCGACGCAATCCACGCTTTCCTTGATCTTTCTGCTGTCCACTTCCTCGAGCAGATTTCCGTCGAGGTAGAACGCCTCAGTGCCACGCTTACCAAGGACTTCTTCCTCATTGCCGAAAGTGATCTGAACGATCCCCGCATCGTTCGCTCACGCGAAGCCAACGGCTACGGCATGGACGCACAGTGGAACGATGACTTTCATCACGCGCTCTTCACCGTGCTTTACGAACCGAAGCAAGGCGAAGGAGGTTACTACGACGACTTCGGCTCCATCGAAGACCTGCACAAATCCTTGCAGAATGCCTTCGTTTACGACGGCAGGTACTCCGTATTTCGCAAGCGCAAGCATGGCCGCCCCGCGTTCGGTCTGGCCAGTCATCACTTTGTGAACTTCATCCAGAACCATGACCAGATCGGCAATCGGGCTCAGGGCGAGCGCCTTGAGCATCTCGTCGGCCTCGACGCGGCCAAGGTCGCAATTGGCCTCCTGCTCACCGCACCCTATATTCCTATGCTCTACATGGGCGAAGAATGGGCAACGTCCTCACCTTTTCTCTACTTCGCCGATCACGAGGATGAAGAGCTACGCAAGCAGGTCGCCGCAGGCCGCAAGCAGGAGTTTGCCGGCACAGGCTTTGAGGGCGAAGTGCCCAACCCGGAAGAGCCCGCGACATACGAGAACTCCAAGCTCAACTGGGATGAACAAAGCGAAGGCAAGCACGCGGAAATGCTCACGTGGGTGAAGTCACTCATCAAAATGCGACGCAGCCACACCGGTTTGAATGACGGAGACATGCACCATCTTCATGTTTCCTGCGCAACAGAAGACAAAACTCTCATCATGGAGCGCGACGAAGTTCGCGTGCTTATCAACTTCAGCCATAAGCCCAGTACTTTCGCAGTCCTGGAAGGAGAAACACTGGACCTCAGCTCACGCGAGAGTTTGTCCATACAAGGCCGCATGCTGGAACTCCCAGGCATGACACTCGCCGTTCTCACTTCATCCACCTATGACGTGGAAAATCGCCGAGTTACCCGGCATAAACTTCAGTCTGCGCAAGGATCGAAGTAGCAGACGGAGAGTGATTGCCCAGTTTTCCCTTCGCGATCACTCTCCATCTTCTTTTTCTACCGACGCGAACACCGCTTGCTTCCGGCACCCAGTGTTCCTCCGCAGCTGCTCGGCAGCCTAGCTCTGGCTCTCCCACTCATGGGTGATTGGGGGCAGGGGCAACCGTGCCCATAGTTAAGAGCATGAGTGTGTCCTCCATAGGTTCTTCTCTCAGCACGGCGTCGCTGGCTACATTGCTTGGCACCAACAAGCAATCAACGGGCAGCAGTTCCGCTTCATCATCCGCCTCTTCCGCAGGCGATGCCGTTAGCGTTGATCTCAGTGCCATCGCTAAGGCCGCGTCATCGGGAGATACCACGACCAAAGATGCTGCGGTGAAGCAGCTCAAGGCCGACCTGTCCAGCGAGCAGACTGCCTTGTTCCGCAGCCTCATCAATCCGGACGCGTCGTCAACAGACGCATCAGACACGGGCAATGATTTGCTTTCGCAGATCTACGGAGGCTCGAAAACCAGCAGCTTCTCCGCCCAGGCCACGGGCACAACCCTCAACGTAACTGCCTGATCCCGCACACCTCGACCTTAGCTGCCAATGTTGGAGCCCCGGCGAGACCCGCCCACCCCACCCCGCGTAAGATATTGCTGTGGCCCCGCTGCTCCAGTCCGACGCGCTGATTCAGATTGACCTCACCCCACGCAAGCCCGCGCCCAAGCCCGAATGGCTCAAGGCGCGCGCGCCTATGGGCGAAACGTTCCACAATCTGAAGAAGCTGGCCCGTGAACTGAACTTGCACACCGTCTGCGAGTCGGCTCACTGCCCGAACATCGGCGAGTGCTGGAACCACAAGACCGCCACGTTCATGATGCTCGGTAATCTTTGCACCCGTCGCTGCGGTTTCTGCGCCGTGCCCAAGGGCCGGCCCGAGCCCATCGACCACGAAGAGCCTGCCCGCGTTGCTTATGCCGTGGCGCAACTCGGCCTGAAGCACGCCGTTATTACCAGCGTGAACCGCGACGATGACAACCTCGGTGCTGCACGAGCCTTCGTCAACGTCATCGCCGAAATTCGTCGTCAGGCGCCTGGATGTCAGGTGGAAGTCCTCACCCCAGACTTCCAGGGCGTCGCCGAAGCACGGCAGATGGTCGTCGCCGCGCGCCCCGAGATCCTGAACCACAATATCGAAACCGTGCCGCGCCTTTACCGCGTGGCGAAGTCTGGCGGACGCTATGAAAAGTCGTTGAATTTTCTCGACTCCGCTAAGAAGGAATCCTCATTGCATTCCGAGGGATCCATTGTCACGAAGACCGGCATCATCGTCGGCATGGGAGAAGAGATGCACGAGCTCCTCGCCGTCTTCCGCGACCTCGCCGACCGCAAGGTAGATATCCTCACCATCGGCCAATACCTTCGTCCGTCGCGAGACCACCTGCCGATGAGCCGCTTTTACACGCCCGACGAGTTCGCCTTCCTCAAGCACGAGGCGATGCAGATGGGCTTCCGTCACGTAGAATCCGGCCCGCTCGTCCGCTCCAGCTACCACGCGCACGAGCAGGCCCAATCAACGGGACTGGCGTAAGCGTTTGTATACGTTTCGTCGAGAAGATTTGTACGGACCGAAGCCACCAGCTAGTGAAGTTAGGATAGATGTACTTGACGGCATATGTGATTGAGTACATGCTTAATCTGTGCCATTCCAAGTCGAGTTCGCTGATGAGTTTGGCGGTTGGTGGGACGGCTTAACTCCTCACGAGCAGGAAAGCGTTGCCTTCAGCGTTCGATTGGTCGAAGAATTTGGCGTCGCTCTGGGGCGACCGCATGCCGATACATTGCATGGTTCTCGCTTTGCGAACATGCGTGAGCTTCGCATCCAGCATGAAGGTAAACCATATAGGGTTCTCTACGCCTTCGATCCTCGACGTGTGGCATATCTGCTTCTTGGAGGAGATAAAACAGGAAATAAGAACTGGTATGCCGAAATGATTCCGAAAGCCGAATCAATCTATGCAGCACATCTTGCGGAACTGAAGATCACTAAGCAACACGCCTGACTAAGACAAAGGAGTGCAATATGGCAAGGAAGTTCAGCAGCTTGTATGAGAAGATGCCTGCCGACGCGCGGCAGCGCGTGGAAAAACGCGTGCACGCGGAAAGCATGGCTTTAAATGGGTTGCGTCGCGCCCGTGAACTGACGCAGGTGGCAGTTGCTGAAAGGCTCGGCGTGGACCAGGGCGCCGTCTCAAAAATTGAGAAGCGTGCGGACATGTACGTGAGTACCCTTCGCGGGTACATCGAAGCTGTCGGTGGTCATCTGGAACTACGTGCCGTCTTCCCAGACGCCACAGTGGATGTCCTGATTGCAGATGCGGACGCCTAGTCGCTTTGTAGGCTACTACTCTTTCCGCAGCACTTCGCCGTTCTTCATCACAAAGCTCACATGCTTCAGCACGCTTATGTCGCTCAGCGGATCGCCCGGAACGGCAATCACGTCCGCATAGAAGCCAGCTTTCAACTGCCCCACGCTATCCGCCCAGTCCAGCAGCTTTGCTCCATTGATCAGCCCTGCGCGCAACACGTCGACCGGTTTCATGCCGTACTCGACCATCAGCTCATATTCGCGTGCCTGCGTGCCGTGCGGAAACGGCCCCACGTCGGAGCCGACCGCAAAGGGAACGCCTGCAGCTAATTGCTTCTTGAACTCTGCCGCATGCACTGCGAGCTCCTTGCGGTCGAACTCCGCACCCACGGGCGATGCCGCGTGTGTGGCGAAGTACTCGATGATCGTGAACGTCGGCACAGCGTAAATGCCTTTTTCATGCATCATCTTCATCGTTTCCGGTGCGAGCACGAACCCGTGATCGACCGAGGCCACGCCTGCCTGCACAGCAAAGCCGGTGCCCGGTTCCGTCATGGCATGTACCGCGACGCGTGAGCCGGTACGATGAGCCTCCGCCACCGCGGCCGCGAGCTCTGCGGTGGTGTACTGGTAGGGAGAGGTGAACACGCCGTCGACGAAGCGGTCTTTGCCCGTTTCGTAAATCTTGGTAAAGTCCGCGCCCTGCTTCCGCTGCTCACGCATCACGGCAACGATCTCGGTCGCATTGTTCGCGTAGTCGGCATTGGAAAGCACGTGCTGCGCGGGGTTGTAGCTGTTGGCGTCTTCGTGCCCGCCGAGAATGTCGATCGCATTGCAACTCACACGCATGCGCGGCCCTGGAATGTCCCCAGCGTTGATCGCATTGCGCACCGCCACATCGGCGCAGCCTGCACCTTCCGAGCCCATGTCACGCTCCGCGGTGAAGCCCGCCATTACATCGGCTTTCGCCGCGAGCACAGCTTCAATGGTCCGCTGAGGCGTGGACTCTTCCACGGTCTGCAGGTCTTCCGCACCAGGATGCAGGAACAAGTGCGTGTGTGCATCAATGAGCCCAGGCATGAGCGTCACCGCACCAAGGTCAATGACCTGCGCTCCCGCAGGATGCGCAACATGCGTGCCAACCTCGCGAATCCGAGTGCCCTCAACAAGCACTTCGCCGGGCGAGATGAGCCTGCCCGCCGCAACATCAAGCATGTGTGCCGCGTGGAGAACCGTAGCTTCGGGAGCGTCTTGTGCCGAAGCAGCAATCGCACAAGCAGCAAATGCAGAGATGAGAAAGGGAAGTCGCATGGGTGAAAGCAGGATACTGCACCTCTCCTCCGTCGCAGCTAGAGGAGATAAGCCGATTGCCCTTCTTCCAGTGCTCCCGCTTGATGTGTCGCCCCGTACACGCCGAGCCGTCCTGCGTGTTCGCGAGCCAAATGCTTCAGGATGGCGTGGTTCGGCTTTGCCGTCGCCGGATCGAGGGAGATCATACGGCACCGCGGAATGCGCTCGAGCAGCGTTATTTCAGCGGCAGCCTGTTTGTCGCCAAAGCGCAGCACGCGCCCATTCCACGCCTCTTCCGAGAACGCTACCTCATCGTCGAACTGGAGAACGATGTTTGACCGGAAGCGTTGCGGATCGATGCTATGCCCCATCTCCTCTGAAACCGCTTCCAGCGTCGCTGTAGAAATGAGCGACAAGGCCCGCACGTCTGTCAAAGGCTTTTCAGGCGATGCCAGCAATTGAAAGCTGCTTGCGTTGTTATTCTTCTCTGCTAAAAAAGTCTGCGCCAACTCGATCGAATGCAAAGGGAATGATTCCCCATCCGGCGTACGCACCTGATGTTCTCCGTTGGTAGTGTGCGGGCTGTAGAGCAGTATGGCCGCGCGCTCGCGACCGGTGAGCAAAGGCTTCCCAGTCGGCGCATTGGACGACTCGAACGCAAAGCGGCGATCCCCGCAGATGCCCTCCGGGTCGAGCGCGACACTCGCGACGCGCTTTCCCCGCATGCTCTTCACCGGATACACCCACAGCTCCGCTATCGAACCAACGCGCATACGAAGGAGGGACGCGTGAGGAGCTACTTGAGGTTGTCATTCAGCAGTTTGGCAAGCCTGGCTCCAGCGAGTGCTACCTGCCCACGAGCCACAGAAGCCGCAGCGGCCTTGTACGCGCTGGTGATGGTGAATGGCCCTTTGCCTTCGCCGATTGGATCCACGTATACGGCAGACTGCGCCAGCGCATTGCACTGCTGGATCCAGAGCCCTTCGCTCGTCACCGCCGCATCGGCCGATGGCGCTGGAGGGAGCGCCTTCGCGTAGTTGGCTGCTTTGACGAAGTCGCCTGTGTCACCGGAGCCCGGCGCATCGTCCCACAAGGAGTGAAGGTTGTCACCGGGAGTAATGTCAACTGAATTGCCACCCTTATCGCCGGTCGGATACGCAGCATTCACACGGGTCACGCAGTGCAGCGGCTGGTGCAGGTCGCCTACGAGATGCTCGAGCCACACGAGATCGAAGCTCTTGATCGGATCGGGTGTTTTTGACTTGAGCGCCTCACGCAGAATGGCGATCTCAACCTGCGCATTTGCTTGGGGCGTGGTTGGAGCAGGAAAGCCGCTGCTTGCATAAGGCACGTCGATGAAGTGCCAATACTTGTGCATGTCCTTGTCGGCGTAGCCGTTGTTTGCGGTGGCCTGCGCAAAGCTCTTTGGTGGCGTGTCATTTCCGTGGTAGCCCGAAGTGAGCGCCTTGATCTCATCGGGCCATGTTGCGGCCATCATGAATAGGTACTGGTCACTATCTGCTTTCGACAAGCCCTTCGGCAGAAAGCCCTGCCATTTGCCGTAGAAGGGGTTTTGCTTCAGCAGGACGGCAATACGCTTCTTAACCTTAGGCTTTAGTTGCTGGTAAGCAACATAGGCCACGGCCATGTGGCCCACAGCATGCCAGGCAAAAGCCCGGGTAGGAAAGCAGAGTGACGCAATCAGGGCGAGTGCAGTAGACGCGCGAAAAGCGTAGCGGCGCATGGGTGTTCCCTCAGGGGAGGAGTTAGGAACTGGCCCGGGTGGATGCGACCCACTATAGTCTCCGCGCTGAGGAGAATGCTAGGGAATGTTGTTGACGCGGCGGTCGTAAGCAAGGGCCTGTTTGCCGATGATTTCAGTAGCTTTGGTCAGCGCTCCAAGTGCCTCATCGCCAAGGTCCTTAAAACCACGTGTGCGTGTCTCGTGCAGAACCGAGCCGGGATCGACGGTTCCACTCTCATCGGCCGTACCGGTCATCAGTAGCGTAATGGTTTTCTGTGGCGTATTCACCGCGATTTGCCGCACTCGATACAGAATGACGTTGCAGGCGTCGATGTGCCCAGCATCGCTAAAGCCGGAGAGGACCTGATCGGTGCGGCAGGTACGCCGTGTTTTGTAGAACGTCACGAGCGTGAGCGTGTATTCACCTGTGTTGAGGAAGCGTTCCGCGTTGCTGTCCAGCCAGACCGCGTTCGAGATATCGGGCATGAACACGGAAACATCGCCATTGCTCAGCAACTCCACCGGCGCAGACCATTGAGCGTTTTCATCCAGCAAGGCAGCCGGAAAACCGAGGGCGCCGCGCTGCACAATTTGCTGCGCGGAGGCGACACCGCAGAACAGCGTGAGCGTGAGGGCCGTGCGCGTGATGAGTTGAAGAAGCGCGTTGCTGTGCATGGGAAACCGTCCAGGACTGAGAGCTATATTCCTGTGACGTTGAAACCACAGTCAACGTAAGTGATCTCGCCGGTAATTCCCGTAGCTAGTTTGCTGGAAAGGAAGAGCGCCGCTCCTGCTACTTCGGCAACCTCCACATTGCGGTGCAAAGGAGCGCGCTGCGTTACTGCGTCCAGAATGGTGTTGAAGTCACCAATGCCGCGAGCGGCGAGGGTCTTAATGGGACCAGCCGAAATAGCGTTCACGCGAATGTTCTTCGGGCCGAGCGAGGCCGAAAGGTAGCGCACGGTAGCTTCCAGCGCCGCTTTGGCAACCCCCATCACGTTGTAGTTGGGGAAGACAACCTGCGACCCAAAGTAGGTAAGCGTCAGGACCGAGCCACCCTCTGTCATGAGCGGGGCCGCCGCACGTGACACGGCAATGAGTGAGTAAACGCTCACATCATGCGCAATGCGGAAGTCATCGCGCTTGGTCAGCAGGAAGTCACTCTTGATCGCATCAGCAGGAGCGAACGCAACCGAGTGTACGAGCGTGTGAACTACCGGAAAGGCTTCGGCAATCTGCGCAAAGGCTGCATCGATCTCCTCATCGCGGCTGACGTCGCATTGGATGGTGCGCCCCTTGCCTTCCTGACCGAGCGAGGAGATGAGTTCGTCCGCTTCCTTCTTCAGACGTTCACTCTGGTAGCACAAAACAAGCGTGGCACCCGCATTGGCCAGCGATTCGGCAATTCCGTATGCAATGCTGCGCTTGTTAGCAACGCCGAAAACAACGGCAACTTGCCCGCTCATGTCGATCATGTATTACAACTCCTCAAGTACATCGAACGGGAGTAAGGATATCAGGGCAGCGGTGCAGAATGCGCGTCCCGGCAACAGTCACACGTCCGCACCATTGCCACGGGTAAACGCAAAGAAGATCATTCTTCTGCCATGACGATGCAACAGTTAGTGAGAGCGCAAGCGAGAGCACGTTTGAAGCGTAATGCCGCGCCCTGGTGGGTCTACCTGCCCATTCTGTTAGTTATCTTCGGCACGCATGCACTTTTTGCTCAGTCATACGTTTCAGCCAAGACTCCGCGTTTTGCGCAGTTTCCTGCGAAGCGTCTGACGGATGCGCGTCACGTCGAGGTGCAGAATCCTTACGAACTCACTGGACTCAACCTTGCAGACATGCGAAGCGCACTACGACAGGCACCTAACTTTGCAGGACACTTTACCTTCTTTCACTCGAGTTGCGGCACAAGTTGCGCGTCGGATTTCATCGTGGACCGCATCTCCGGACGGATGTGGAACCCGGACCATGATGAACGCGGCGTGGCATTCCGCGCCGACAGCAGGTTGCTGATCATCGATCCGCCCGATCCACCTGAAACATACGCAGATAAGACTAACGTGAGCGACACTTTGCCCGTTCGCTACTTTGTGTGGGAAGGAGACCACCTGCGCTTGGTATTCACGAAGCTGTGCTGGATTGTGGCGCAGCATCAAGTGTGCGGCCGTCGCGCAAAGCCGAACCCTACGGATCGCTGATCAAGACGACCTGCCACAGATTGAGCGAGTTTTACCGCTCACATCGCGAGCGAATCAACCATAAGTTCAAAGGTGTCCCAATCGTCCTCTGATATCTGCAATCCTGCGGAAGCGACATTCTCTTCCAAATGGGCAATGCTGCTGGTGCCGGGAATCGGCAGAATAACGGGACTGTGCTGCAGCAACCATGCCAGTGAAATCTGGCTGACGGTTGCGCCGTGCTGCTGCGCGAACTCCTGCACCGGATGATTGGTGCGCGCTTCGTTAGCTGCCGCAGACTTCGCGATCTTCCCAGCGTTCATCGGGTACCAGGGTAGAAACGCGATCGAATGCAGTTCGCAAAACTTCAATACATCTTCAGATTTGCGCTCCGTGAGGTTGTAACGGTTCTGCACGCTCGCAACGTTTACGGTTTTTTGCGCCGCCTGAATCTCTGCGACGCTTACCTCGGACAAACCGATATGGCGAATCTTTCCCTGCTGCTGCGCCTCTTTCAGCGCACCTAATGTTTCGGCGACTGGAACTGTCGGATCAATGCGGTGCAGTTGGTAGAGCTCGATCCTCTCGATACGCAGGCGGCGTAGCGACATCTCCAACTGCTGCTGGATGTAATCCGGACGGCCGCATGGCTTCGACTTCGCCGGTCCCTGTCGCGTGAGGCCACCCTTGGTAGCAATGAGCAGGTTCGCTGGATACGGGTGTAGCGCTTCGGCGATGAGCTCTTCTGCAATGCCCGGCCCGTACGCGTCCGCGGTGTCCAGTAGCGTTGTGCCGAGCTCAAGTGCGCGGCGCAGCACATTGCGCGCAGCTTCGCGATCTGGAGGCTCACCCCACGCGCCTTCGCCAACAAGGCGCATCGTACCGTAGCCGAGGCGGTGCACTTCCATGTCGCCGAAGCCGAAGGTGCCGGAAAGAACTGCGCTGGGAGCAGAAGAAGAAAAGCTCATGCGAGGTAGGATTCACGCACCCACGGGGAAGATAGCTGAAGTCCTTTGGGCAAGGCTCAACCGTGAACCAGCCAGTCAAACTGCGCCTCCTCGAGCGGCACAACGGAGAGGCGGAACTGGCGGAACATGATGGAGCCTTGGAAAACAGAGGCGTCACGTATCTCAGCAAGCGGCTTTTCACGCTTCAGGCGTTTGCCTGCCTTGAGGCGAACGATGGGCTTTTTCGGATCGTCGGGTGCGGTAGTGACGGAGACGACCTTTGCGAGGCCGACCGCAGCTTTGCCGACATTCGAGTGGTAGATGATGCAGTTCTCGCCACGCTTCATGTTGCGCAGCGTGATCAGCGCCTGCGGATTTTCGATGCCATCCCAAACGGTTTCTTTGTCGCGTAGCAGGTCGTCGAAAGAGTATTTGTCGGGTTCGGTCTTCAGCAGATAGGGCATGGCTTGTCTCAGGGTGATGCTACAAGAGCGCCCGTCAGCCTCCTAAGTCGACCGATTGCACAGCGCTGATTTCCTGGCTCAGGAAGCGGGTGACGAGGCGCTGGAACTTCTCTGTTGAAGTCGGTAGCAAAGCAGGTGAAGGTGGCTATATGGCTGTTCCTGGCATCACGTGCTCGCGCTGTTGCATGCGCCCGAGTCGATGGCGACGGCAGAGCAACCGAGTCCGGCTAATCAGGGTTCGACATCGGCGGCAACGGACGGCTGCGTGGTATCGCGCGACGGGTAGGTGCGTAGAAGATCGGCGTGGCCCGCGAGCGTTTCACGCTGCTGGCCGTCTACGAGAAAACGAATCTGCTCAATTTGTGGAAGGTTGGCGTGCAGCGTGCCAATCATCGACAACAAGGTGAGGGACTCTGTTTCTACTCCCGATGGATGCGCATTAACGAAGCTGCCGCGCAGGTTGATGACTGCGAGCATGCCACCCGGCGACTGTGGCTGAATCGCATCGGGATCTGTATTCGGCACCACCATCGTGATGGCGCGATCGGTTCCGGCTGCGGAGGTGGCGTTCGGATCGACTGCGTGACCGGCCACGGGCAGCGGAAGAAGAAAAACACCGTCGATGGCAGTGCCGGGCGACAGAACATGCGGTGATCCAGGGAGTGCGTATTCCGCAACAAGATGGTCGAGCAGTGCGCGTGCACGTGCTGTCGTCTCGGTGGGTAAGGCGATTTGCCGGTCGGTCGCAGCTACAGTTCCTTCCGCATCATTCGCCATCACCAGCGTGATGGATTCTGTATTGCTGTACGGCGCGTCGATTGGCATGTCGTCCGCGACGGACCCGACGCGGTCGCGCTGCCGCTGGCGCGAAACAAACAAAAGCACCGCCATCAGCACGATGCAGCCGAACATAACCCAGAAGATGATGCGTTGCGTACGCTGCTTCATGGCTGCACCGCCTTGGTTGGAGCGGGCGTAACCGTTAGAGCGGGAGACGGTGTCGTTTCCGGCTTAGGTGCTGCGGGTGGAGCCTTGTAGACCGGCGGTGCCAGGCGGGGGGGCGGCTGCGCGCTGTTTTGCCAGAAAATCAAAGCCGTTGCGATTGCTGATGCAACGCGCTGCTGATAGTCGTCGCTGTTGACGGAAGCGGCGTTGCTGGTTTCCGGCGCCAGCTCGATGACCAGCGCCGGGCAGGTGAGTGAGTCTACCGGCCGCACAGAGGCACGGCTGGCAACTAACGGAATGCTTGCGCGTGTAAGCGCCTTGCCGATCTGCTGCTGTAGCACAAGGCTCTGAGACACCCATCCGTTCTGTGCGGTGAGCCAAGGCGCAGCGTACGGTTCGGCCGGGACAGATGTCAGTTCCGAAGTGTAGAGGTGCGCACCATGACCACTGCCGGTTGCGTGCAGCAGAAGACACGCGACAGCTTGCTGGCGGTTAGCGAGACCGGCCCGAGTATCCAACGTAAGCGGTGAATCGGGCTTGTCCGGCAGTGTGGCGGTATCAACGTCGCGCGTGAGCACGACTGTGAAGCCGCGAGCCTGGAGCAGCGATCGCAATTTGAATGCGAACTGAAGGTCAACGTCTTTCTCCAGAACGGAATCGCCAACACGCGAACCGACATCGGTGCCCCCGTGTGATGGGTCAATGACGATGACATTACGATTGAACGGGCCAGGCGGAAGTTGCGCAGCGGGTTGCGCTTCGTTCGCTTTACCGGATGACCCCGTTAGGAGCTTCGTCGTACTCTCGGCTGGTGTGAGCTTCGGCGGCCTGGTAACTGCAGGCTTCGCCGCCATGGGAGCCTGTGAGCTTGACGGTAGCTTCGGCTTTGGAGTCTGCAGTGGAGCAACGGGCTTCGGAAGTACGGGCAGCTTCGGCGTGGAAAAGGTGCTCTGTGGGCTAAGCGCTGTCAGCGGGTTGACTGTTGGTACTGGGCGAGTCTGCGCAGGCTTGGTCGCAGGGGAATGCACTACCGGGTAGCTATCGCGGTATTCCTTGGCATGCGCGGATCGCGTCAGGCTGCCGTCCGGGTTGGGAACGATTTCCTGCGGTGCGCTCGCTGCCTGCGGCGTGCGGCGCACGATCGGTGCCGGTGCCTGCGTGGTGGTTTGTGGCAGGGGTGTCGACTGCCGTGGACTCGAAGAATCCTGTGCAGGCGTGGCGAGCGTCGTTGCGAAAGCAGCGAGTCCGGCAGCCAGAAGATATCGCACAGGGATCAAGGCAGAAGCGCTTTCGTGGTCAGCTCGTTGGCAGTCTGAAACTCCGTCTGATTGTACCGGGTCGGTTAGCTGTACCTGTGCGTGGGCCGGAGCTGCGGCACGCGGGATACACTGATGCCCATGCGGGTGTTCGGGGTAGACTGCGGCACGGAGTTCACCGGGTACGGCGTGGTGGAAACCGATGAAACCGCGAGAACACCCAAGCTGCGGCACCTTTGCGCTGGCGCTGTGAAGCTGAATAAGAAAGATCGCACTCCCGTGCGGCTGGCGCAGGTTTACGCGGAGCTGACCGCACTCATCAGCATCTGGCAGCCCGAGGTCGTTGCGATTGAAGATGTTTTTTTCGCCGCAAACGCGAAGAGCGCGTTGAAGCTGGGCCATGTTCGTGGTGTAGCCATGCTGGCTGCCGCTAACTGCGGCGTTCCAGTGGCGGAGTATGCGCCGTTATCTATCAAGAGCGCTGTTGTGGGCTACGGATTGGCTGCAAAGGAGCAGGTGCAGTTTATGGTCACGCGACTGCTTGAGCTCGGAGAAGCTCCGAAATCACCGGACGCAGCCGACGCGCTTGCTATTGCGATCTGTCACATACACCATGCGCAAACTGCTGAAAGCCTGCGCCGTTGATGCGCAGCTTCGTGGCAGCTGGAATTGTCTCGCTGGCGGTTTTGTCGACCTCCAAAGCTGCACTTGGTCTGAACCGTGGCTCAATCCCGGTCTTGAGCGAAGACACACCCCCATTTCGTTCCGCGGATTTTGAAATGCAGCGCGAGAGTCTGCCCGCAGTGCACTGGAAGATCGAGTTGCGTGCGGATGGCTCGGGAACGTATGCCAATCTCGTGAGCGCGACA
Source organism: Granulicella sp. (assembly GCA_965200515.1). Classification (GTDB taxonomy): domain Bacteria; phylum Acidobacteriota; class Terriglobia; order Terriglobales; family Acidobacteriaceae; genus Granulicella. The sequence continues at coordinate 395,802 of CBDAUT010000014.1, forward strand.
GCACCCGGCACACCGCAGCCGATCCACGTCGGCGAATCCGTGCAAAGCAAAGTAGCAGCAGCTTATGCTGTGGTTCACTCAGGGCACTGCGAAACAAAGCTGAAAAACATAGCGAAGACCGGCAGAAAGACGTTGACCTACGAAGCAGGGGAGGGGATCGGAGCGGAGACTTGCACATTCAACTACTCCGACAGCGACGCTCTCAACGGGCTGGTCGATGCAATGACTGCTATGGCCGAAACCATGCAGGCAGGCGAGCGTCTCGCGCAGAAGCACCGCTACGACAGGCTCGGCCTTGATGCCGAGCTCGATGTGCTGACCGACGAGGTGAAATCAGGGCGCGCCCTCGAGGTAGCGAACATCGCGCCGGTGCTGCAGTCGGTCGCGAGCGATGAGCACGTGATGGAACGAGCGCAGCGGAAAGCCGCGCGGCTGCTTCAGGAAGCGGGCGTAACTTCGGCGGATAGCGCTCGATAGAGCAAAGCCATCTGCTCCAGAGAAACGGCCTCAGCACGCACCTGTGGTGCAAGATCCTCCGGCCACGCGCGAGCCAGCATCCCAGCATCGAAGCCAGCATTGCGCAAATTGTTGGCGAGCGTCTTCCGCTTCTGCGCAAAGGTTGAGCGTAGAAAGGCGTTGAAGCCTTGGGGGTCCACCTGCAACTCAATGAATCGAGGCGCGAAATCCAGCCGCAACACCGTGGAGTAAACATCGGGTGGCGGAGAAAAGGCCCCCGGCGGAAGCGTGAACAGGCTGCTCACGTGTGCGTGTAGCTGAGTGAACGCAGAGAGCGCACCGTACTCGCTGTTTCCGGGCGCGGCAGCAATGCGCTCTGCCACTTCCCGCTGCATCATCACAACTGCTCGCCCGACAACACCCGCACGAGCGGCTGCGAACAGATGCAGCAGAATGTCGGAGGTGATGTAGTACGGCAAGTTGCCGATCACATCGAGCGGCCCGGCATCATTCTTCACTTGAAGTAAGTCGAATCGCAGGATGTCCGCATGATGAACTGTGACGTGTGGGTGGTCACGGAAGCGAAACGTGAGTTCCCGTGCGAGAGCGGGATCGAACTCGACGCAGTGCAGGCGCGCACAGCGCGGGGCGAGCAGATTCGTAATCGCTCCATGACCTGGGCCGATCTCAACGACCGTGCGCTCGCGCGTGTCGCCGAGTGACTCTGCGATGCGCCGGCAGGCGGCTTCGTCCACGAGGAAGTTTTGACCGAGTTTGGGTTTCTTTGCTGGCACTGCTTGATCGTACTGCGCTGGCGGTCAGGGCTGATTGTATGTACGATTTGGTGTGGAGATTACGTTCGATCCTGTGAAGGATACGGCAAACCGCCGGAAGCACGGGATTTCACTCGCGCGGGCTTCGGAATTTGATTTCGCGACGGCCGAGTTCGATATCGATGATCGTGAAGATTACGGCGAAGTTCGTTGGAATGCGATCGGTTTTCTCGATGCAATGCTGTACTCATTGACGTTCACAGAAATGGAGGCAGTCATGCGTGTCATAAGCCTGAGAACGGCCTCCACAATTGAAAGCAGGCGCTATGCGAGTAAGAAATTCTGACGTGTTCGATCATGACAACCCGGAATGGACAGAGGAGAAGTTTGCTCGCTCCGTCAAATTCGAGCAACTGCCTGCTTCGCTACAGGCGAAGCTCTCTGCTATACAACGCGGGCCTCAGAAGGCACCGAAAAAGGTTCCTGTTTCCATTCGGCTTTCACAGGATGTGGTGAACGACTTGCGAGCCATGGGCGATGGCTGGCAGACGCGCGCGGATGAAGCGCTGCGCGAGTGGATCAAACGCCAGCCTAAGCCTGCGAAAATCGCCAGTTAATCATCTGTGGGTCGCATGCTTCGCCGCGTGAAGAAGAATACAGGTATACCGCAAAGGATCACTGCCGCTCCTATGGTCGAGTTCAGCGGCTGGTCAACGAAGCTGAACACTAGCAGCGCAAGCGCAGCAAGGATGAACAGCGCGGGAACAACTGGATAGCCGGTCACGCGATAAGGGCGAAATGCATCGGGCTCGCGGCGGCGGAAGATGAACACGGTTGCGGCTGTAAGCGCATAGAAGAGCCACTCCGAGAAAATGGCCAGCGAGAACAGCGCCTGGAACTTACCGATGGCGAGCAGCAGTAGAGAACTGAGCGCGGCCTGCAGTATCAGGCTTGCGGCTGGCGTGCGGAAGCGTGGATGCACGGCAGCCAGAGCCGAAGGGAACAAGCCGTCGCGCGCGGCTGCAAACGGTACGCGCGCCCCGGAAAGTGAGCTGCCGACGAACGTTGCGCAGATGCTAACTGCCATGCCAAGCGAGACTACCGCCACGCCAGCGTGTCCTGCGACCAGGCGCATGGCATCCGCAGCAGGACGGTCGGCGTGAGCAATAGTCCACGCCGGCAAGACATACTGAATCGCTGCGTTGGTGAGCATGTAGAGCCCACCTACCAGGATGACTCCGCCCACCAAAGCAAACGGCAGGGCGCGTTGCGGCTCTTTCACCTCGCCAGCCATCTGCGAAACGTCAGACCAGCCGTCATAAGCCCAGAGCGCAGCTGTCAGCGCTACCATAAAGCCGCCTAAACCGCCGCGCGCGTCGGTAAACGTGGTGCTGAAATTCTGCCACGAACCCTGCGACGCACCGAAGAAGCAGAAACTCGCGATAACAAGAATCATCAGCACCTTTAGCCAGGTAAGCGCTGTTTGTACGTTGGCGGAGTTGCGCGTACTCACAATGTTCAGGACGGTGATGAGCCACGTCGTGGCGATTGCGAAGACTTGTCCCCAAAGCAGATGCGTGAAAGCTGGCTCCGAAAGAAAACCAAAAGTGGTGAACGTTCCGAGCACGCGTGTCAGGCCTGCGGCAATAGTGGCTATCGACGCGGGCTTCGCGATGGTGATCCACGTCCATGTGTAAAGGAACGCGACGGTGTCGCCGTAGGCATCGCGCAGGAATGCGTACTCGCCACCAACACGCGGCTTCATGGCTGCGACTTCGGCGTAACTCATCGCACCAAATAGCGACAGCAGGCCACCGACAATCCACGCGGCATACACGAGTGCGGAACTTCCCGCCGCAGCCATCATCTCGCGCGGAACGAGAAAGATGCCGGAACCGATGATGATGCCAACAACGATGGCTGTCGCGTGCGTCGTATTCAGAACGCGTGGGAGCTCTTCACGGCTGGCATCTTGCTGCATGGTTGCGTCGAGAGTAGCAGGTAGGTTCCAACGTAACGTCAGAAGTAGAACTTCTCATCGGCCCATTGGAACGGAGTGCGACGCCCGCGCAGTAAATAGATATTGCGGTGCTCAAACGACATGCCCCACGGGTCATCCATGCGGCCAACGATCTCGACGTGCTCATACTTCTGCGCGAGCTGCTCGGGCTTGTCGTGGACGATCGCGAGGATGAGGTCGGTCGTGCAGCCCTGCATGCCCCAGAGCCAATAGTTGTTATGACCAGAGATCACGCGCGGCACCGGTTTGCCCTCTAACGGCCCGAGAAATTGTAGCGAGCCCGCCTCGCCGTAGTTGCTGGTGAATACGCACACGCGGGCCTGCTCTGCGGGTGACAACTTGCTGTATGCGGCGCTCACCTGATCGAGTTCGCTCTGCCAGCCAAAGCGGTCGGCAAAGAACTGCGGCAACGCGCTTGCCATGTCGGTTTCCTGCTCAGGGTGTGACAACTTCAGCGCGCGCGTGTAGCGCACCCAGGTATCCGGTTTAAGAACGGGTGAGGACATTGGCAGCACGATGATGGATGTGACAATCAGCACCGCCGTAAACACCGGAAAAGCAAACACCCGATTGTTCCGCACAGACTGTGCAACCGCAAAGCGGTGCTCCCACGCAACACCACCGGCGGCAAACAGGGCTGGGTAAATGCCTGCGAGATAGTAGTCCTTTGCATGCATCGCAAACATTGTCGCGAAGAAGACCAAATATGTGATGCCAAGCCAGCGGGCTCGTGCCATGAGCACGCTTTTTCCGCGTAACAGCGCGACCACACCAGCAATCCAGACGAAGGCGTTCAGCGGTTGCATGTCGAGAATCTGCGTAAGTGTGAATGGCAGGAACGGCGTTACGGTGTTCTTGCCCAAGCGTCGCCCGTTGCCGAGGAATTCCAGCATCGCCCACTGGTGATGAACCTGCCACAGCAGGTAAGGAACTGGAATCAGCACCAGCAAAACGATGCCCAGAGCTGCTTGACGCGTGAATAGGAGCCTCCGCTGCGGTGTGCATAGCAGTCCGATCCCAAGCGCCACGAGAAAGAACACCATCGAGACCTTGTTCAGCATGCCAACTCCTGCGGAGATGCCGAACACGCTCCACCAGAACCATGCCGAGCGGCCTCGCAGAATCATCAGCAGCGCAAGGACGCAGCCCATCCAGAACATCGGCTCCCATGAGTTCATCGACAGGAACCCATCAGTACCGATGAACTGCGGGCAACAGATGAGCGCGATCATTGCCAACGATTGCGCGGGTCTTCTGCCGCCAAGCGCCCACGCGATCAGCCCGCAAAGGAACACCATCACCGCTCCCGCCAGCGCAGGAAGTACGCGAATGCCGAAGAGTGAATCGCCAAACAGCATCTCGCCGAATCGAGCCTGAAACGCCACTATGGGCCCATGGTCCACGTATCCCCAAGCCAGGTGGCGTCCGCAGGCTATGTAGTAAAACTCGTCGCGGAAGTAGCTGTAGCCGATGTGCTGCGTATACAGCGTCAATGCAAACGTCAGCAGCAGCTTGGCAACAGCAAAGAGAGCAGCGGTTCGCACGGCTTCGTGCAGAGACAAGTCAGGTGGTCTGACGAGAGTTGAATTGGTCACGATGCAAACAGGGTACGTGCAAACCGCTGCTTCCGTTCCTGATTTCGCGTGGGCCGCATCATAGAAGTGGCAATCGCCAATCACCTAAGGAGCTGCACGCATGGAATGGACCCCCGGAGGCTTAAGCAATGATGTCGAAGATCGCCGTGATGACTCCGGTGGCGGCGGCGGCGGATTCGGTTTCGGCGGCGGGGGCGGCGGCTTCGGTGGTGGCGGCCTCGGCATAGGCGGCTTCATCATTCTGGCCATCCTCAGCCTGGTATTTGGGCGAAACTTCCTGGGCGGCTTGTTCGGTGGTGGCGGCACAGCAGCGCCGGTGCGCACGCAGCAGATGGATAGTGGCGCTCCGAGGCAGCACTCAGCTTCCGAAGATCGCGATGCACAACTCATTTCATTCACGCTGGACGATGTGCAGAAGACCTGGACCGGAATTTTCCAGCAGAAGGGGCGAGATTATCGCCATGCGAAGCTGGTGCTGTTCCGGGGATCCACCTATTCCGGTTGTGGCACGGCGCAGGCTTCCACCGGACCGTTCTACTGCCCGGCAGATCAGAAGGTGTATATCGACCTGGACTTCTGGGACGAGCTGAAGAAGTTTGGCGGCAGCACTGCCGATTTTGCGCAAGCGTACGTAATCGCGCATGAATTAGGCCACCACGTGCAGAACCTTGTGGGCACAGAAAAGAAGGTTCGCCAGTTACAGCAGCAGGACGAGAGCCAGCAGAATCACCTGTCTGTCGACCTGGAACTGCAGGCGGACTGCTACGCCGGTGTTTGGGCGCACTCGGCGCAGGATCGCCACATTGTCGATCCCGGTGACATTGACAATGCGCTCAGCGCGGCCGCAGCCGTGGGCGATGATCATCTGCAAAAGATGAGCGGAAGGGCCGTTAGCCCCGAGAGCTGGACGCATGGGTCGTCTGCGCAGAGGCAATCGTGGTTCCGCAAAGGCTTTGACAGCGGTGATCCGAAGAGCTGCAATACATTTGGGGGCGACGTTCAAGAATGAACATTCTCTTGCTTGGATTCTAGTTCATTCTTATTCTGTTCCTAGGAGAGTTGCATGAGCCTTGCGACGGATATTCGAAAGATCGCAGAAGAGGAGTTTGTGCGCCCGGCACGTACAGCCGGGATAAGTCAGTTCAGGATTCCTGTGAGAGAACTGATGAATAAGGCAAAAAAATTGGGAATTTCGATCGAGCAGAGAACGCCCGCCTTCTGCGCCGCCATAAGGACTCGAAGCTTTCTTCGCGACAATGAACTCGAGATTACGGATCAACTCGGACCTGCATCCATGAAAAGCACGACTCTTGTGATTCATTACCGGATCCATCGTGTCGGAGAACTGAGGCGGACGAGCAAAGTGGAAACACCAGCAGAGCGGGCTTTGAGACTGACGGAGAAGCTCCGTGGGCTGATGAAGGAAGAGATTGCTGCTCATGGTGGGGCCGAAGGCTACCTGCGTTGGGTTCGCGGAGAAGACGAAGCGTGAGCCGCGTGTTCTGCGACGCGATGCTTCTGATTTATTTGCTTGATGACAATCCACAATTCGCCCCGCGACTTTTGGAACTTATCACGCGCTGCTTTGAACGCGGTGATCAGCTGATCACAAGCTATTTAGCCTTAGGTGAAGCACTTGCAGGCGTACCCGATGAAAGCGAAGAATCGCAAGAAGCTCTTGCAGCTTTGGGAGAGATTGGATTTAGATTTATCTCTTTTGACGAGGAATGTGTTGCACCATTCCGGACGCTGCGCAAGAACTATGGTCTGAAAGGACCCGACGCTATGCACCTTGCATGCGCTGCTGCCGCAGAAACGGATCTCTTTCTAACGGGCGACAAAGAAATTCTCAGAAAAAGACCTTTGATCAAAGGGATCCACTTCATTTCGGACTTTGAAACAGCGCCACTCTGAGCTACGACAGCACCATAAGTTTGGCAGAGTCGCCAGGTTTTGAACTTGCGATCCAGCTTCGAACCTTTTCGGCTGTCCCTCTATTGATGACTGCCAGGAGCGCGTCGGGGTTCTTCTCCGCTGCTTGCTTTAGCGCTCGCACGCTGCCAAAGTGCTCCAGCAGCCGCTGGCGAGTGCGAGGTCCGACACCCGGTATCTCGTCGAGTTCGCTGACGCGGTCGCGCATCTCGCGGCGCTTGCGATGGTAGCCGATGGCGAAGCGATGCGACTCATCGCGAATCTTCTGGATGACATGCAGCACCGGTGAACGGCGGTCGAGTATCACCGGATCATCTTCTTGCCCGTGCACGTAGATGACTTCTTCGCGCTTGGCAATCGACGCAAGCGATTGAGTCGTCAGCCCGAGCTCTTCCAGTGCGTCCGCCGCCGCATGTAGCTGGCCCAGGCCGCCATCAATCAGCACCAACGATGGAAGCACTGCATCCTTTCCTGTCGGTTTTGCGCCGTTCGCGAACTTTGTATAGCGGCGCGTGACAATCTCTCGCATGCTGGCGAAGTCGTCCACGCCGGTGACCGTCTTCACCTGGAACTTACGGTAGTCGGCTTTTTTCATTGCGCCCTTTTCCCACACAACCATCGAGGCGACTGTCTCCGCTCCTTGAATGTGCGAGATGTCGAAGCACTCGATACGCTCCGGCAGCTCCGGTAACGTGAGCGCGTCCTGCAGTGCCTCCTGCATGTTGCGGATGCTCGGCTGCAGCACACGGAAGCGCTGATCGAAGGACTGCTTTGCATTTTGACAAACGAGATCGACGAGCGAGCGTTTGTCACCCCGCTGCGGTGCTGCTATTTCAATTTTGCCGCCCGCCTTCTCGCGCAGGGCTTCGGCAAGGAGCGCGCGGTCGGGAAAATCAACGGGCACGTAGATGTGCTTCGGCACATATGCCTGGTCGAGATAAAGCTGCTTCAGCAGTGCGGAGAAAAAAGCTGCCGGAGAGAACGCTGGTTGATCGGCTGCTGTAGTCGAGGTGACTGCTGGCTCGTCGCAGCATTCTGCAATGACCTCGCCTTGCGGAAGATCCTCTTCGAACGGAGACGCAAGTACAGAGTGCTGCTCCGCAGGCTCCGTGTCCGCGATAACTTCAGGCGCAGAGTAAATTGGGTTCGGCTCCAGACGGTCCTCGTTGACGAGATCTGTCGCGTCCCCTTCTTCCTCGGCTGGCGCAGCAGCGACTTCTTCTTCGAATTCCGGCAGGTCTTCCCAGAACATGTCGCGCCTGTCGACGATCTTGCCGCCGCGCATGTGGAACAGGTTCACCGCGAGCATATCGTTCTCAAAATGGAAGCCGAAGACGTCAGCATCATCGGAATCTGCAGACGCGATGCGCTGGCGCTCACCGGCCTGCTGCACGGTAATGATCTGATCGCGCAGTCGCGCGGCCAATTCAAACTGCATGTTCTCGGCGGCCGCAGCCATGCGCTGGGTCAGCCTATCCTCTAGCTCATTGGGTTTGCCTTCGAGAAACAACTGCACGTCGCGAATCACCTGACGGTAGTCGTCTCGCGAGACGAAGCCTTCCACACACGGGCCGAGACACCGCTTGATGTAGTACTGCAGGCACGCGCGCGGGTGGTAACGGTTCAGGTCGACCTTGCAGCTGGGAATGAGAAAGCTGCGATGAATCACATCCACCAGTCGATGCGCGAGATTGCCCGGAAAGTACGGCCCAAAGTACGCCCCACCGTCTTTGCGCAGGCGCCTTGTGACGAACACCTTCGGATGGCGGTCGGTGAGTGTGAGCTTGATGTAGGGGTATGTCTTATCATCACGCAGCAGGATGTTGAAGCGAGGCTTGCGCTGCTTGATCAGGTTGTTTTCAAGCGCCAAGGCCTCGCGCTCGTTCGCAACCGTGATGTATTCGAGATCGACGGCCTCGCGCATGAGCGAGCCGGTTTTCGCGTTGTTAGCCTGCGTCGCCTTCAGAAAATAGCTGCGCACACGCGAGCGCAGGTTCTTCGCCTTGCCGACGTAGATGACCTCACCCTCTGCGTTCTTGTACAGGTAGCAGCCAGCGCTGGTAGGCAGCGTGCGAATTTTCTGGAGGAGGTCCATGGAGCCAACTACCAGTTTAGATGGCCGTCCAGAACCGAAGATGCGGGGACGTCAGCGCGTTGCTGACACAAGGCGGTAGTACACCCACAACAACGTAGAAGTCAGCACAACCCACACAAACTGGTACCAGTAGAAGAATGGAAACCCGAACAACTCCGGCGTGGCGCGCGCGTACAGCAGTGGGAAGCAGAGCGCGGCGTACGGCAGCAGTAATAGGAGATGCCGTGCGCGCGGCCTGGTCGTCTTCGCTGTCGAGTTGTTACCCACGTTGGTCATGCTTCGCAGAGGAGCTTACCACGCCGATGCCGCATCCGTTGACGCACGATAAAGTTGTTCTATGAGCTCCGAGAACTTTGAAGCCCAGCAGCTTCCGCTGACAGACGAGCGCACCAAGGGCGCATTGGCGCAGGCTGTTGCCATCATGGCGCGACTGCGTGGCCCGGACGGCTGCCCATGGGACCGTGAGCAGACCTTTGACAGCATCAAGCGCTACACGCTGGAAGAGACCTATGAGGTGTTCGACGCAATCGAGCGCCGCGCCTGGCCTGACCTAAAGGATGAGCTTGGTGATCTGCTGTTGCAGGTTCTGTTCTATGCGCAGATGGCTGCGGACGAAGGTTACTTCACCATCGCGGATGTGGCTGAGAATCTGAACGCGAAGCTCATTCGCCGACACCCACACGTTTTCGGCGAAGCTGTTGCCGCAGACGCCAGTGCCGTGCTGCGCAACTGGGAGCAAATCAAGCGGGAAGAGAAGGCCACAAAAGCAGCCGGGAGTTCCATGCTGGATGACGTCCCGCGCACCATGCCTGCCACAATGGAAGCGTCGAAGATCAGCTCGAAAGCAGCGAAGGTCGGTTTCGACTGGCCCGACAGCTCCGGGCTCTTCGCCAAGTTGGATGAGGAACTCGCTGAGCTGATGGTCGAAGTGGAAGCAGGAGAAGTTGAGAAAATCGAAGAGGAGTTTGGCGACCTGATGTTCACCGCGATCAATCTTGCGCGTCATCTGAAAGTCGACCCGGAGTCCGCGTTGCGACGCACCAACGCTAAATTCAGAGCACGCTTTAGCCACATGGAAGCAGAGGCGGGCGGCACGGCAAACTTCGAAAAGCTGCCGCTTAGCGAGATGGAAGAGAGCTGGATTCGCGCGAAGTCTGCGGAGGGCAAAGCGTGACGCGGGAAAATTCACCAGCTCTTCCATTTGAGATTCGCTCACTCACCGAGTTTGCCGAGTTCGACGAGTGCGTCGCGCTGCAGGACACGGTTTGGGGCTACGAGCCAGCCGACCGCATGACGCAGAAGGTCTTTTTGCTCGCGGCGCGTATCGGTGGTCAGGTTCTTGGTGCTTACGCGGGTGACAAACTTGCAGGATACGCGATGTCCCTTCCCGGCGTACGCAACGGGCATGCCTATCTGCATTCACATCACCTCGGAGTTCTGGAAGAGTTTCGGAACAGCGGTGTAGGGCGAAGGCTCAAGCTGGCGCAGCGCGACGATGCCCTTGCGCGCGGCTTTGATCTGATGGAGTGGACATTCGATCCGCTGGAGATCAAGAACGCGTACCTGAATGTAGCGAAACTTGGCGCCATCCTTCGCCGTTACAAGCGCGATTTCTACGGCGCTTCGAGCTCTCCTCTACAGGGCGGCTTGCCCACGGATCGCGTGTACGCGGAATGGTGGTTGCGTTCGGACCGTGTGCAGCGGGCGCTGGCAGGTGAGCAGGAAAAACCGCAGATAGCAGAAGTCGTGGAAGTGCCAACAGAAATCTACGAGTGGAAAGCGTCGCCCATGTATCGCGGTGCTGCGCGCGAAGTGCAGAGCCGCAACGCGGCGGCGTTTGAGAAAGCGTTCGCTGATGGGTTCGCTGTCCTTGGGTATGAGCGAACGCAGCGCGGCGACGGTAGATTTCTCTTAGGCAAATGGAATGAGCAACACGCGTACTGACGCGCCGAAAATGAGGAGAAGCGATGAAGATTGAAGCACTGCATATGCGCGAAGTGAACATGCCCCTTGCGCACCCTTTCGAGACAAGCTTTGGTGTCACGACCACACGCCGCATTTTGCTGATTGAAATCGAAGCAGGCGGCCTGAGCGCCTGGGGCGAGTGCGTTGCTGGCGAGCACCCGTACTTCTCGGATGAAATGGTCGACACCGCGTGGCACATCACGGAAACCGAGCTCGCCCCACGCCTCCTGAACGCCGAAGTCGAAAAGGGAAGCGACTGCCCCGGGCTCTTTGAGCAGGTGCGTGGACACCGCATGGCGAAGGCTGCCATCGAGAATGCGGTGTGGGAACTCGACGCGCAGATGCAGGGCGTTTCGCTTTCCAAGCTGCTCGGTGGCACGCGCGAAATCATCCCATGTGGTGTCTCCATCGGCATCCAGCCCACTCTTGAGAAGCAGTTGCAAAAGGTGGAGACCGAAGTCGCCGCCGGCTATCAGCGCATCAAGCTGAAGTGCAAGCCCGGCTGGGACGAACAGGTATTCGCAGCCGTGCGTGAGCGCTTTCCCGACATCCTGCTGAGCTGTGACGCCAACTCCGCCTACCGGCTCAGCGACGCCGACCGCATAGCAACGTGGGACCGCTTCAACCTGCTGATGATCGAGCAGCCGCTCTGGTATGACGATTTCTACTTCCACGCACAGCTACAGAAGAAGCTCAAAACCGCAATCTGCCTCGATGAGTGCATTCGCAATCGCCGCGACGCGCAGGCTGCCCTGGAGCTCGGCAGTGGACGCATCGTCAACATCAAGGTCGGTCGCGTGGGCGGCTTCACAGAAGCAATCGCTGTCCACGATGTTGCCCAGCAGCACGGCGTCCCCGTGTGGTGCGGAGGCATGCTCGAGACAGGCATCGGCCGCGCCCACAACATTGCGCTTTCGTCGCTTCCAAACTTCTCACTGCCGGGCGATGTGTCCGCTTCCAAGCGCTACTGGGCCGAAGACATCATCGAGCCGGAGGTCACCGTGAGTGCAAAGGGCGAGATCATTGTGCCAACCACGCCGGGCCGTGGCTTTGAAGTGAAGCGGGAGCGCATCGACGCCATCACCGTTCGCCGCCACACGTGTACAGCGTAGCAGTGACCGAGAGTTAGATCGAGATTACGTCAGGGTCGGGCGTATGCTTTTGTCTCTCCTGTGCGCTCGTTGGTGATGCTGAAGCTGCCGTCGCGTGAGCCGGACAGCGCAATGCCTTCGCCTTCCTCTTTGCCAAGCAAGTTGGCGATGCGGTTCGCCGAGGTATTGTGCAACGTGCCGCCTTCTGCGGAGTAGTGCAGCTGCCACAAGTCCTCCAGGCCTGGCGAACTCCTGATTGTGTCGAGCACGGCAGTGGAGCCGCCCTTCTTCTCGCCATTGTCCATGATCGCCACCCTGGGCTCCAGGCTATGAACGAAGAGTGGGCTCGAGCTCTGCTCCCATCCGTGATGCGAGACGATGAGCACGTCGACGTAGCCAAGCAGGTTGTTTCGGCACATCAGTTCCACTTCTTTGTCTGCCGTCAGATCGCCGAGGTCGAGCAGCGTAAGCCTACCGAACGTGATGTGAATGCCGAGCGAACGTGCGTTCTCCGTCTTGTCGGCGGGGTAATCCACGGGCGTGTTGCATAGCGCATTTGGTTTGCCCGCACCCCGCAGAGGGGTGTGGATCAGGTCGCCATCGGCGCTGATCACCCTGGCTTCCATTCCCGTTATCGGGAGTAATTGTCCCGGTCGAGCAATGATGTGTTCATACCCGTGGTCCGCGAGCACCTTCTCGTAGTCCATGTAGAGCTTACTTACCTCGGGCGTGAGCTCCCGGTTGATGCCGTGGTCAATGAATGCCCCTACGGGAATCCTTTGCACCAATTGCGGAACGCCACCAACATGGTCCGCGTGGAAGTGCGTAATCAGCACGTAATCGATCTTCGCAAGGCCAGCCTGCCTGGCTGTTGCGTATATCCGGTCCGCATCACGGAAGTTGTTGCCGCCCCACCCTGTGTCGACCAACAGAGATTGCCCTGTTGGCGTGACAAACAGAGTGGCCTGGCCACCCTCCACATCGATAAAGAAGACGCGAAGATCCCGCGTGGGGTGCTTGTCCACCTTATGTGCGGCCATAGGTGAGACAAAAACAAGCAGCAAGGCTAACGCAAACACTCGAAGACTCATCGGAAATAGCTTAGCGCGCAAGATTGGCAAGAGAACAGCCTTCGCTTCCAGGAGCTTCCATGAACCGCCGTGACTTTGCACGACTTTCTACGCTTTCCATAGCAGCTTCACAGCTTCCCGCCTTGCCTTTGCTGGCGCAGTCTCCGTCGAGAAAAACAGGTTTTGCCGTGATTGGCCTCGGTGTCATTGCAAAGGCTTTCATGGAGCAGGTTGCGTCATCCCAGACGGCTGAGGTCGTCGCGTTCGTTACGGGCGATGCAGGCAAAGGGCGTGAGTGGGCAGGGAAATACAACGTACCGAACGCGAAAATCTATAGCTACGAGACGATGGCGGACATGCGCAATAATTCGGCCATTCAGGCGGTGTACGTGGCTACTCCCAATGGCCTGCACATGCGCGACACCGTGGCGAGCGCCAAAGCAGGCAAGCATGTGCTTTGTGAGAAGCCCATGGCGAACTCTCCTGAAGAATGCCGCGTCATGATCGATGCGTGCAAGGCTGCCAACGTAAAGCTGATGATCGCGTACCGCATGCAATATGAGCCGATCTACCTCAAGGCGAAGACGATGATCGCGTCAGGTGCTCTCGGCCGGATTGCAACCGTGGAAGGTGCCTTCGGTTTCGACAGCAAGCCAGGCGTGTGGCGGCTGACGAAAAAGCTTGCCGGAGGTGGTCCACTCGTCGATGTGGGCATTTACCCATTGAATGCGATTCGGTTCCTGCTGGGTGAGGAGCCCGTGAACCTTACAGCGCAGGTAGCTACCACAGATACAACGTCGGGCCGCTTTCGCGAGGTGGAGGAGAGCATGGTCTGGACTATGAAGATGACTTCGGGCGCTTTGGCTGCGTGCAGCACAACCTATGGCGCAAATATCCCGGGCACTCTAAGAATTTACGGCGAAAAGGGCTCACTCGATTTCGGTGATGACGCGTTTGGAAACGGTGGTATCCACCTCACGGGCCGTGGTGCGGCAAAGGTCGATGAGACGGCACCGCACGAGGAGTACCAGCTCCGCCTGGAAGCGGAACACCTGGCAGACTGCATTCGTAACAACACTCGTCCGCGCTCACCGGGTGAAGAAGGCCTGAGAGATCACGAGGTGATGAGCCAGTTGTATAGGGCGGCCGCGACCGCTTGATCATCTGGCGGGAAAGGGTGTTCCCAGCAGCTTACGGATGGCGTCTTCGTACGACACCAGCGATGGCATTTTCTGCATTTTGGAAGCCGTCATGGTGACGTCTTCGTTTGCTGTCTTCACCATCACTTCGCGAATCTTCAGGTGCTCGTCTAAGTGTGAGTAGATCCAGTGGCCGTCGCCAACGGGAGCTTGTTCGAACTCTACGGTGCCACCGGGATAGATATGTGCGAGCATACCCCAGCCAAAGTTCACCGCATGCACCACGCGTGCTTCGCCACGTGTGACAACGTGCAGGCGCGCATCGATCCATAACCGCCCTTCGATGCCGGTGAGCAATTCCGACACGATGCTGGGTGGCTGGAACTTCGGGTCAGGGGTGAAGTCGATGACTACCTGCGGCGAGGCTGCGCCCGCCGGCTGCGGCTGGCCCGGCGTATAGGTGAAGATCATCGCTTTCGGCATGAGCTTGATCAGTTCGGACGAGTAGACTCGCGCGGAAATGTTCCGTTTATGATGTTTCTCAAAAATTGAGGGCGAGTTGATAAGGTCGCTCAGGCGCCGGCGTTCATCGCTGTCTTCCTCACTCGTGAGAGGGCGCCCATCGCGCGCAACAAGTCGTGCCACGGTGCCGTCGCGGCTCTCCATGGTGTCGCGCAGCGTCTCGCCCTTCCTGTCGAACTTGTGCACCAGGTAGCGAACGGGGAACGTGCCATCGTCTTCGACGATGCGGAGCTCGTTATCGCTTGCGGCCTGCACCCAAGCGACGGGTAGGCCCGCAGGAAGCTTTTCTCCTCCCGGTAGAACTTGAGCGGATGCCGATCGACCTCCCGGTGCCAGCAGAAGGCAAAGTGTCACATAAAACATTTGCCGCCTCTCAACCAAAACTGCCGTCCTCCGCTTCTGTTAGACGAGAGATGCTCGCGGTCTGTCCAATGATGCGTCCCGGAAACGCTTGGGGTATAGTTCGCTCAGTGTCGTTGTGCCCGTGCCCACGTGGCAAGGTGCGCGGGAGTGAAGCATGTTCGGCCTGTTCAAAAAGGATCGCGGTGCAGGTGGAGCGGCGGAACAGACGTCGCGACACTCGCGCGGCTGGGCCGACACACTGGCGCATATGAAGGCCACTGAAGGTCTGCGCGTGCTGGATTTTGGTTCGACTTCTCCTGCGAATATCAACTACCTCACTGGTCTTGGCCATAGCGTGTACATGGCAAACATCGTGCAGGAAGCTGCCAAGCCCGAGTGGCTGAAGCCCGCGGCAGAAGGTGGCAAACCCGAGTTCGATACCGAAGGATTTTTGACGGCGAACCTCGACTTCTCCGGGCGCGACTTCGATGTCATTCTGCTGTGGGACACCGCCAACTACCTACCTGCGGTCGCGGTGCCGGCCGTGTTCAAGCGCCTTCGCGATGTGCTCCGTCCGGATGGTCGTCTGCTCGCGCTGTTTCACGCGAAGACAGAAGGGCCTGGTACGGCCTTTTCCCGCTACCAGCTTACGGACGGCGACGAACTCATCCTGATCCCTTCAGGTGCGTTCCCGGTCACGGCCACATACCAGACGCGGCAGATCGAGAAATTTCTGGACGGCTTCAGTGACACGCGCTTCTTTCTGGGCAAGGACAACATGCGCGAAGTGCGCGCAATCCGCTAGCAGCTAGTCGGCCGCAAATGTTTCCTTCTTCGCAACTTCCACCAGCGTTGAGTAAAAAGTTGCTCCACCACCGATGTCGGTGAGTCGCTGGCTGGTGAGCTGATTCACATTGGCACCATCTTCGGACAGCTTGTGCCAATCCAGGCGAGCCGCCACAACTCCTGCCGGAACGGATTGGTTCACCAGGGCGAGAAGTGAAATTGTTCCGCGACTGTTCCACACGCGAACGCTGTCGCCGCTTGCGATGCCGCGCGTGGATGCGTCCGTTGCATGCATTTCAAGAACTCCGGCAGTACGGCGCTCCATATGCTGATGAACTGGCACATTCGCAAATGTGGTGTTCATGTAGTTATCCGCCTTTCGCGGCAGGAACTCGAGCGGAAACGGGCCGTTCTTTGCGGTGACGCTTTCACGGGACTCTTCGGCTGCTTTCCAGACCGGGAGAGGCAACAAGCGAGCTTTTCTGGACGCGTGGCCAAACCATTCAGGGGAACTGAATGGAAGCGACTCACCAGCCTCATTCTGCGGCAACGCCAGTGGTATATGTCCCTGCTGCTCGAGCTTTTCCTTATCAAGATTTGTAAACCAGGCATGGTCCGAATCGAGTGCCTGCGCGATCAAAGCATCCTCATCATCGGAGAAAGCCTGTTCAGTAAAACCCATGCGCCGGCCAAGCTCAGCAAACATCCACGCGTTGTTTCGTGCTTCGCCAAGCGGCGCTATCGCTTGCTGCGAGATCTGCGCGAAGTAGTGCCCATACGCTCCCATCACTTCTTTGTGCTCAAGAAATGTTGTCGCAGGCAGGACGATGTCTGCGTAATCGGAAGTGTCGGTGAAGAACTGCTCGTGCACGACGGTGAACAGATCATCGCGACGCAAACCTTCAAGTACAGGCTGCGAATCGGGCGCAACAGCAGCCGCATTGCAGTTGTAGACGAACAGCGCCTTTACCGGTGACTCGTCCGGAGCTGACCCTCTTCCCATCTTTGTGAGCGCGTAGCCAAGCTCGTTCATGTTGACCATGCGCGCAGGTCTGCCGAGCGAACTCTTATTCATTAGCTCCGGCATTTGTAGTTTCGCGGAAGCAAACGGGAACGCCCCGCTCGTTGAAAGCAAAAGGCCACCGCCGCGTTTCATCCAACTGCCGGTAATGAGGGGAAGCATCAGCACGGCCCGCGCTGCGGTCCCTCCGTTCTCAGAACGCTGAATACCGTAGTTCAGACGAATGGCCGCAGGTGCTCGGCCATCGCGACTCGCACGCCCATAAGCCAGCGCGAGATCCTCAATGCGGTCGGCCGAAATCCCGGTGATCTCGGCTGCATGAGCGGGTGCATGTTCCGCCCGCAGAGCATGCATGCGGAGCTCGTCAGCACCTTCCGTGAATGCGTCCATGTACTCGCGGTTTTCGAGTCCTTCGCGAAACAAAACATGCATGATGCTCAGTGCGAGCAGGCCATCTGTTCCGGGACGGATCGCAAAGTGCTCGTCAGCTAGAGCAGCGGTACGCGTGCGATAAGGATCGATCACAACGAGCTTCGCCCCGTTGCGTCGCGCCTGCTCGATGAATGGCCAGAGGTGAATATTGTTGCCGTGAATGTTGGCGGCCCACGCAATGATCAGCCCGGCCTGCGCAAAGTCCTGCGGTGCCATTCCGAGCTTTGCTCCATATACGCTGCTCAGCGCGGCCGCCCCCGCACTCGAGCAGATGGTCCGATCAAGCTGCGATGCGCCGAGCCGATGAAAAAACCTGCGGTCCATGGACCCGTAGCCAAGCTGCCCGATCGTGCCCGCATAGCTGTATGGCAGAATGCTTTCCGGTCCCCAGGCTTCAGCAGTCGCCTGCAGCCGTGACGCAACTTCGCCAAGCGCTTCGTCCCATGAGATTCGCTCGAAGGCTTCCGCTTCTTGCCCCTGCGGCAGTGGGCCTTTCGGCACACCGCGCTTGCGGCGCATCGGGTAAAGCAGGCGGTCGGGTGAGTAGACACGATCGAGGTAGCGGGCTACCTTGGCGCAAAGAAAGCCTCGCGTCACCGGATGTGAAGGGTCGCCCTGCACTTTTGTGGCCCGCCCGGTAAGCTCATCTACTGTGACGAGGACGCCGCACGAGTCAGGGCAATCGTGCGTGCACACCGCATGGACCTGGCGTTCGGGCATGGGGAAATTGTAGTCTTCACGCAAATCCAACCCTATGGAGGAGACCCATGCGTCGATCCAGAAGTCTGCTCCTCGCGGTAGCTCTGCTCGCGACAACTGCTCTTGCTCAGAAGCCGCAGCCTTCCTCACGTGCCTTAGCCATTCAAACCATGATGGAAAAGTCCGCGGCGGACTGGAATCGCGGCGACCTCGACGCTTTCGCGACGAGCTATAAGAACTCGCCTGACATCCTGTTCATCGGACGCACTGTGCGGCGCGGATATGCGGGAATGCTGGCGGGCTACAAGTCCGGCTATCCGACACGCGAGAAAATGGGAACGCTGACGTTCCGCGACCTCGAAGTGCAGCCGCTGGATGATAAGTTCGCGACGGCTACTGGCAAATTCCACCTGGAGCGATCGGCGGCGGGCGGCGGTAACGCGGACGGCTACTTCTTACTCGTAATCGAGAAAACGCCCGTGGGCTGGAAGATCGTCCGCGACGACACAACCTCAACGGCCCCGGCGGGCAAATAATCCAACGTGCTTCCCGGCTCGTATCATCGAAGCAGGGCAATCACAGGAAAACATTATGTTTCGGACTTTCGCGCTGCTCGCACTCAGCTTCCCGGCGTTGGCCGCGTTGTCTCAAGCGGGCGATCAGCTGTATACGGCCACACCCGAGCAGTTGGCCGTGACCAAGGTGGTGGTGGCGCAGGAAAACGCGTGGAACCGCGGCGATCTCGACGGCTATCTGGCTCACTTCAAAGAGTCGCCGGAAACTGAGGTCATGCTTGCTGGACCTGTTCGCGGCATGGCGAATGTCCGGTCGGCTTTCCACCTGAATTTTCCAAACAAAGACGCGATGGGAACGCTGGAAGACAGCGAGGTGAAAGTTCGCGAACTCGGTGAAGGATTTGCACTCGCTACAGGGAAATACCGCATCATGCGAACGCGCAAAGGCGGCGGCAACATTGAGGGCACCTTCATCGAGGTCTACGAGAAGACTCCCGGTGGATGGCGTGTCATTTTTCATGAGGCAACGTGATCGCCGCAGCTTCCCCTCTGCTTCTCGAAGCCGTGGATTTGACCAAAGATTATGGTGCAGTTCGCGTCGTGCACGACGTTTCGCTGCAGCTCTTTCGCGGTGAGACGCTAGGTCTTGTCGGTGAGTCCGGCTCAGGCAAGAGCACGGTCGCGCGAATGATGTTGCGGCTTGTCGAGCCTACCAGCGGCAAGCTCCGCTTCTTCCCAGATGGAAGTGCCACGCCTATCGACCTGCGCCAGCTCCCAGCGCGCGACATGCGCCGCCTGCGCCGCAAGCTGGCGATCGTTTTTCAGGATCCCTATGCTGCGCTCAATCCGCGCATGACCGTGACGCAGATTCTTTCCGAACCGTTCGCTATCCATGGTGAGCAGCCCGAGGGAGGTGTGGAAGCTCGTCTGCAGCAAATGCTCAGCGAAGTCGATCTCGATGCGTCAGCACTCGCGCGCTATCCGCATGAGTTCTCCGGCGGCCAAAGGCAGCGTATCAACATTGCCCGTGCGCTTGCGCTTCGCCCCGAGTTGCTGGTGTTGGACGAACCGGTTAGCGCGCTGGATGTTTCCGTGGGTGCGCAAGTCATCAATCTCCTGCGCGATCTGCAGGCCCGCTACGGGCTCACATGCCTCTTCATTTCGCATTCGATGCCGCTGGTGCGCTACCTGTGCGATCGTGTCGCCGTCATGCAGCGCGGTCGCCTGGTGGAAACAGGTACGTGGCAACAGGTTTGCGAAGCTCCACGCGAGGCGTATACGCAGCAGTTGCTGGCGGCAACTCCGGGACGGGAAGCCGCCAGCAACTAGCGGTTAGTGAGGACTAAGGAAGATTGTGGGCAACGCCCTATACTCCAGCTTCGCCACAAACGTTTCGCAGATACTCCCACGAGTACAGCCCGGCTTCGTGGCCATCGTTCCAGCGAAAGCGAAGGGCATACTTGCCTACAGGTTCTACGTCGATTGGACGAGGCGGTGCCTCGTACATCGGCAATAGCGATGCCGGTTTGGGCTTCGTCGCTCCCGGTTCTAAACCCGCAGTCTCACGAGCTTCCTGGCAGGTAGCGCAGGGGCAGGCCGCTCGCAGCCAAGCGAAGTTCCAATGGTTCGTATGTCCGTCGCGCCACTCAATCGTGACGCCAGTGCCACCGGTTTTGTCGACGCGAATCTTCGCGGGCCGCACCGCGTCACCGGTATGTCGCGTGCGCGCTTCCGCGCGGTCCGCCTCTTCTTTGCTAATGAACTTGATGCCGTCGTGGCTCACACCTCTATCGTAAGCGCTGAGCACTCAGAGCAAGCCCCGACGGCAATCTGCGTTAGCTAGCTGCCTTCTCCGCCTGGTATCCCTCAATGTGCTCGTAGAGTTCCTTGGGGAAGCGCAGAGACTTGTACACGTTGCCGCTGTCCGGGTCATCAGGGTTGGGAATGATGGGGAACTCCTGCTCCGCCTGCCACTGCAGAATGCGATCACGCCGCGGCGGGTTATAGTCGCGACCTTCCACCTGGCGCAGCATGGTAATTGCCTGTTCCTCGGAGAAGTCCCGGTCCTTCGTAAGCTCAGCAATCACCTCATCATCGTTCATAAAGTGACGCGCCACCATTGCGAACACCAACCGGCCATAATGGCCGACGTCCTTGCCTGCGTAGAGCGAATCGAGCAGGTGGCTCATCATCGCGTCCTCGCGCAAAGCAGCAACGCCGCGCTCCGCCGGATTGCCAGCTGCGTGTCCTTCCGGTGCCGGTGTCGCTGGCTGCTTTGCGGGATCCATCGATCCAGGCTCAGCAAGATGGGCAGTGTGGCCCGTTGTTGCGCTTCCGCTCTTCAGTTTCGCCAACTCCGCCTCAGCCCGCTCCGCACGCTCTGTCGCGTTACGCAAGGCCTGTCCCTGCTCGTCCATTACTGGCTCATCCAATACCACTTCGCGCTCGCTCATAAGTCTCTCCACTTTCGCTTTACGTTCGCCAATTATCAGACGGAAGCGGCTTGCGGAGGGTTGCTCGAAGGTCTATAGAACGCCAGCGAGTTCCATCGCTTCAGGCACGGATCCCGCTTCCAGCAGAACCACTCGTGCTTTCTCGCGCAACACTCCTTCGCGCTGGCACTCGTCGAGAAAACGCAGCAGCGTGTCGTAGAAGCCAGCCACATTCAGCAGCACCACCGGTTTGTTGTGCAGCTTCAGTGTTTGCCATGCGAGCACCTCGAACATCTCCTCGAAGGTTCCATAGCCACCGGGTAGCACGATGAATGCATCCGCCTTTTCGCTCATCAGCGCCTTGCGCGTGTGCATGGTGTCGACGACGTGCAGTTCGGTGATCCCTTCATGCGCAACTTCCAAATCGACAAGTACATTGGGAATCACGCCAACAACATGACCGCCAGCAGCAAGCGCCGCTTCCGCGCAGGCATTCATCAGCCCAACTTTTGCGCCGCCATAGATTAGGCCAATGCCGCGTTCTGCGATTGTTCGGCCCAGCTCTTCAGCGGTCGCTCGGTACTCTGGGCGCGCTCCTTCCGCGGAGGCGCAAAACACAGCAATACTTTTCTTTGGAGTCGGGGAAGACATGCCTTAGGATACGTGTTCATCCCTTCGTCGCAGGTGTACGCGATAACATGTCGAGGATGCGGAAGCTACTCAACATCACCTCAACTGCGATGCGTCTCGGTGCAGCACTTTGCATTGCGCTAGCCGCTTTCAGCTTTGCCGCTCCGACTCTGAAGGCGCAGAGCAAAGGTGCTCCCGGTAAGTTCGACTTTTATGTTCTCGATCTGCCGTGGGGACCGGAGTTCTGCTCGATCAAGGATGTTTCACGTGACTGCAAACCGCAGCGCGGTTTCGTCGTGCATGGGTTGTGGCCGCAGTTCCGAAATGACACCTGGCCGGTGTTTTGCAGCGACGAGCGCGGACAGGCGAACTTCGGTGCGAACCTCGACATCACACCGAACCTCCAGCTCTTGCAGCACGAGTGGGACAAGCACGGCACCTGTAGTGCGGTGGGTCCGCGGCGCTTCTTTGAAATGGAACATAAGGCGTTTCGCAGCGTTGCCGTTCCGCTGGAGTTTCAGCATTTGGAGAAGGAAATTGCGCTGACACCCGAATGGATCCTGCGTAGTTTCGCCTTCGAGAACCCTTCGTTTCCGCCCGGTAGCTTCTCCGTGAGCTGCCGAGAAGGAAAGCTGACCGCAGTAGAAGCCTGCTTCAGCAAAGAGCTTCGTGCGGTCGCGTGCGAAGGGATTCAGTCATGCAAGGCAACTGTTCTCCGACTAGAATCGTTGATCCACTAGCCACTAGCAGTTCTTCTAGTGGTGTCCACCGCCACCAGGATGCCCACCACCGCCTGCGGGCGGTCCCGCATGCGGAGCTTCCATATGAGGTGCGGCAGCAGGTGCGGCACGCGGTGCTTCTATGTGCTGTTGTGGCGCGGGCCGCTGCATCTGGTGCTGCTCAACGTGAGGCTGCGCGGTGAACTGCGGCCTCGGCTGCTCGATACGTTGTTGCTGCTGCTGCTGCTGAAAGCGTGGCTGTTCGGCATGCTGTGGCTGCTGGATCCGCGGCTGCTCGATGTGCTGCTGAGGCGGAGCCTGAAAGCGAGGCTGCTGCGCTACAGGCTGCGAAGGTTCCTGGATCGCACGTGGCTGCTGCGGTTGCACCGAGCGGTTTCGCTGTAGGTTCTGCATGTTGTGTTGCAGCTGTTGCTGATTGCCTTGCACTGCCATCGCACCGTGCTGCTGTTCATTGGGATTATGCTGCACCTGAGCTGCACGCTGCTGTTCCAGCGCATGATTGCTCTGCTGTAGCTGCATATTGTGTTGTTGCTGCAGTAGACCGCGCTGTTGCTCGGCCTGGTTGTGTTGCTGCAGTTGCTGATTATGCTCTTGTTCCGCCTGGTTGTGTTGCTGCAACTGCTGATTACGCTGCTGTTCCTTAGCGTTTTGCTGTTGCTGAACGAGCCCACGCTGCTGGTCGGCATGATTGTGCTGCTGCAACTGCGCATTCCGCTGCTGTTCCAATTGCAAGCGCTGTTTATCGCCCTCATTAAGGCCATGGACAGCTCCGCCGTTCGGAGTGCCAGCGTTGTTCAGCGGACCACGCCCAAAGCCGCCGCGATTCACGTCTGAGGGAGCTGCAATACGCTCCGTCCGTACTGGCTGCGCGAGCGTAAGCTGTGCTGGACGGCCGTGATTATCTGAGTAAAAGTTCGCACGATTCATCGCGGCTTCGCGATGAAACTGCTGCTGAGCAGGCACCGGCCCAACATGCTGCTCGTGCATCGCGGCTACTTCGTATGGCCGCGCCCGATAAGTGACGCCGCCGTGCCCGCCGTTGAAGCTCACGCGATTGTTTGAAACAGCTGTGTAGCGCACGTTGTTGACGACCACATTGCGCTCGTACACGTTTGTAATGCGTGGCGACACGCGCGTGACGGCATTGTTGTAATAAAAGTGGTCACGGTTCCAATAGCCGCCGTAGTAGCCGCTGCCGATGTACCCGTGCCCGTAGTTGATGCCGCCGTAATAGCCGATGTGGCGTCCCCAGAAGCCGTGGCGGAACCGATAGTGACCGCCGTCGTAACCCCAGTAGCCCGGCGTCCAGAGTGCGCCAACAAACGGCGCTGCAACCCAGGCACCCGGAGTCCAGTAGTAACCCGTGTTGGCATAACCCCAATAGCCGGGCGTCCAGATGTCATCTGGATCGGGCGCAGGTGGCTGCTCATACACCGGCAGTTCCGGTGGTGCCTGATCGGTTTGCGCGTAGGTGTAAGCATCGCTACCGCTGGAGCCCTGATCATCGCCCTGCTGGCCGCTGTCGTAGTAGGCGTTTGCCTGCGTGTCGTAGTTATATGCCTCGTTGCGCGAGCCGTTGCCGTTCACGATTGGAGCCGGTGCCTGCTGGCCGGAGCCGTAGGTCTGCCCGTAGCTTTCGCCAGACTGCTGCGGCGTGTATGCGGCGCTCTGGCCCATCACCTGCGTGGGCTGGCTGCCGTCCGCTGTCGCGAGATTGGCATCGGCTGGGTCCGTCCCGTTCGCCGCGTTTGTAATGGGAGCGGGTGTGTTGCTGCTGCAGCCGTTGCATCCCGTCATTCCAAAAAACAGTGCGCCCGCCGCAACCATCGCGCCCGCAGACCGCAACCAAACCCGCTTGTCGTTCCCCATGTCGTGCACTCCCGGACTCCCTCAGCCAACATCATCTGGAGGTAAGTCCTGCTCTCAAGCTGAGATGCCGGCTTCCCGGGGCGCGGCGGGCCATCGAAAGCCCAGCGTGCCTTTCTTTGGTAACCCGGAGCCGTGGAATTTCACTCGCGAGATGTCACATTCTGAGTGAGCCGAGTAGTCGAACCTTGTGCTCTGTCTGCTTATTAGAGACCAAGACTTTTGCGCAGCTCCAGTTCCTCCGCAAGACTGTCGGTATAAGGCAAGGTGTGGGCGAAGTTCAGCTTGGCACCGACGAGTGGGTCGTGTTTTACCAGATCCAGAGAACTTATCATCAGTCGCAGAACCTGTAAGTAGGCGAACACGGCTAGATTCAGGGCAGAATTAGCAATCGTTGGAAAAGCGCTGGCTGGTAGTCCATAGCTTCCCTGTAACCCGGGATGCGTTTGCCAACTCATTGAGCGGTAAGTGTAGACGTATACGTGTGAGATCTGATCGTCCGAGACTTGGGAAATGCGTTGCTTCAGCTTGAGACCACTCCAGTGGCTTATAAATTTGAACTTTGGTCCCCAAAGCTGGTTAGCCCGAGCCTCGATAGATACTCTGCGATTGGCCTCAAATTCCGAAAGCCTCTTGCTCACTGGCGAACCGTTAGGTTCTTTGCTGCGTTCGATGGCCGTCTCAGCTGCTTTTAGACTCTCTAAATTCTGGAAGCATTTCATGCGTTCACTGGCGTCGGGCACAGTTGGTATCAGCCTCAAATCGATAGTCAATTCAAAGATCGACCGCGCGAGCATGCTTAGTGCTTGAAAATGCGCAACATGCGCCAGCGCAGTCATGCTGTCTACGTTCCGCTGCACTCTAAGATATTGGACCATTCGACACTCTTCTACTGGTGACAGATAGATTTGGCCGCGACACACGGGATCCACTTCTGCTTCATCGAATTTCCGCAAGCTGGTAAGCATGCCGTGAGACACGGCCAAATTCGCCATAGGGTCTGCAGTTTTAGGGTCGAACATGCACGGAGTATAAGCACTGTGCCCCGGCACGGAACACGCGCTTTGTGGATGTCACAGTTGACGTTCTCTGAAAGAGGTACTTAATTGATGCAGTTGTGGTGAGGAGTGCAACTGCGCGCCTCGTAAATCTGACTTCGTTTTGGCGTCCGGCTTAGAATGAATTTGTATGCCACGCGCTCCTCGCTTCAAGCGCTTTCGTCGTGGACGCCACGACCGCGGCCGGTCCTGATCGCCGCCCCTTTCTGCTACCCTCAATCTGCTTTCGTCCGCATGCTTTAACAGCATTGCGACCTTCACCGCTTTCCGTGCGTCCACGCGCGAGAACCGCGCTGCCCCAGGAGAATTGTTCGATGTCTGAAACGAAGCCACAACACCTCGACACTTTCAAGTCCGCTGACACACTCAAGTCCGGCGAGACAACGGTCCGCTATTTCCGCCTCGGCGCGGTTGGCGCGCAGATTCCTGGCGTGAAGCTGGAGAAGTTGCCGTACAGCCTGCGTGTGCTGCTCGAAAACCTGCTGCGCCGCGAGGACGGTGTCACCGTCACCAAAGACGACATCCAGTTTCTCGCCACCTGGCAAGCGAAAGCTGAGCCCTCGCGTGAGATCGCTTATATGCCCGCGCGCGTGCTGATGCAGGATTTCACGGGCGTTCCCGCCATCGTCGACCTTGCCGCCATGCGCGATGCGATGAAGCAGCTTGGTGGCGACCCTGAGAGGATCAACCCGCTCGTTCCCGCAGAGCTCGTGATTGACCACTCCGTGCAGGTGGACGAGTACGGCTCGAAGAACGCGTACGACCTGAACGCCGCCCTCGAGTTCCAGCGCAACCGTGAGCGCTATGCCTTCCTTAAGTGGGGGCAGACCGCCTTCCGTAACTTCTCAGCAGTGCCGCCCGGCATGGGTATCTGCCACCAGGTGAATTTGGAATACCTTGCACGGGTGGTGTTCACGACGACCGTCAACGGCGAAACAGTCGCTTACCCAGACACTGTTGTTGGCACGGACTCGCACACCACCATGATCAACGGCCTCGGCGTTCTGGGCTGGGGCGTCGGCGGTATTGAGGCAGAGGCCGCCATGCTTGGCCAGCCGGTCAGCATGCTTGTGCCGCAGGTTGTTGGGTTCAAGCTGATGGGCAAGCTGCGCGAAGGAACGACCGCTACCGACCTCGTGCTCACCGTGACCGAGATGCTGCGCAAGTTCGGCGTCGTCGGTAAGTTCGTCGAGTTCTACGGCCCCGGAATCAGCGAGCTTCCACTCGCTGACCGCGCGACCATCGCCAACATGGCACCCGAATACGGTGCGACCTGCGGCATCTTTCCGGTCGATAAAGAAACACTGAACTACATGCGCCTCACTGGCCGCCCGGATGAACAGATCGCGCTCACCGAGGCTTACTACAAGGCGCAGGGTATGTTCTATACGGCGGACTCACCAGAAGCCGAGTACTCCGGTTTGCTGGAGCTCGACCTTACTACCGTGCAGCCAAGCGTTGCTGGCCCCAAGCGACCGCAGGATCGCGTGCTGCTGCGTGAAACACCCACGAGCTTCCAGAAAGTGCTGCCCAGCCTACTTGGCTCGAATGCCAACCGCAGCGCCGTGCGCCAAATGGTGCGTTGGGAGGGGGAAGGCGGCCATGTCTCGGCAACGGGTGACGTCACCAGCGGTGAAGGACAAGCTTTCCCTGCAGGTCCGCAGACCATCGAGGTGATTGAAACCCAGCACACGGACACTGTTCCGCTTTCAGAGGAAGCACCGACCGCAGCTCACATCATCACTCCCACTGGAATCTCCGCTCCGCTGAACGTGGCAACCACCGTCACCTACACCGAAGCAGGGAACAGCGTGCAGGCGCGCTTTGGCATCGATCCGGACCGCTACCTGCGCGATGGCTCCATCGTCATCGCCGCGATCACCAGCTGCACCAACACCTCCAATCCTTACGTGATGATGGCCGCTGGCCTGCTTGCGAAGAAAGCTGTCGAAGCGGGCCTGAGCACGCCACCGTGGGTAAAGACTTCGCTTGCCCCGGGTTCGCGCGTCGTCACGGATTACTACACGCGCTCCGGCTTGCTGCCATATCTCGATCGCCTGCGCTTCCAGGTTGTCGGCTATGGGTGCACGACGTGCATCGGCAACTCGGGGCCACTGCCTGAGGACGTCTCGAAATCAATCGAGGACAACGGCCTCGTTGCCGTTTCCGTGCTCAGCGGCAATCGCAACTTCGAAGGCCGCATCTCGCCGGAAGTGCGCGCGAACTACCTGATGAGCCCGCCGCTTGTTGTAGCGTACGCGCTGGCCGGGCATATCGAGCACGACTTCGATACAGAGCCGCTCGGCACAG
The DNA here is from genome assembly GCA_965200515.1 of Granulicella sp. Taxonomy (GTDB): domain Bacteria; phylum Acidobacteriota; class Terriglobia; order Terriglobales; family Acidobacteriaceae; genus Granulicella. The sequence continues at coordinate 423,291 of CBDAUT010000014.1, forward strand.
GACGCAACGGCAAGCCCGTCTTCCTGCGCGACATCTGGCCGACGCAACAGGAAGTCTCTGACACCGTCCACAACTCCATCGACGCCGACATGTTCCGCGGTCAGTACTCCACTGTTTCCGATGGGGATGCCAACTGGCAGCAACTCAAGTTTCCGACCGGCGACACCTACGGCTGGGAGAAGGACTCCACCTACATTCGCAAAGCACCGTACTTCGACGGCATGCCCGCCACGCCGAAAATGATCGAAGATATCGGTGCCGCGCGCATCCTTGCCGTACTGGGCGACTCGGTGACAACGGATCATATCTCCCCCGCCGGCTCCATCAAGCTGAATGGCCCCGCTGGCAAATACCTCATCGATAACGGCGTGAAGCCTTTCGAGTTCAACTCCTACGGTTCGCGTCGCGGCAACCACGAGGTGATGGTACGCGGCACCTTCGCCAATGTTCGCCTGCGCAACAAGCTCGCTCCCGGCACTGAAGGCGGCGTCACGCGCTTGCTGCCGGAAGGCGAAGGGATGAGCATTTACGATGCTTCCGTCGAATACGCCAAGCGCGGCACTCCGCTCGGCATTATTGCAGGCAAGGAATACGGCTCCGGCAGCTCACGCGACTGGGCCGCAAAAGGACCGCGCCTGCTTGGCATCAGCTTCGTCATCGCGGAGTCTTACGAACGCATTCACCGCTCCAACCTCGTCGGCATGGGCATCCTTCCGCTGCAGTTTGAACCCGGAGAGTCCGCGGAAACGCTCGGCCTTACCGGCGAGGAAATTTTCCGCATCGGCGCACAGCCCAGCGACCTCAAAGCCATGCTCGACGGCAAGTTTGCCAGTGGCAAAAACGTCACCGTCATCGCCGAAAACAGCGACGGCCTCACCACTGAGTTCCCCGCAACGGTCCGCATCGACACCCCGCAGGAAATCCTCTACTACCAGCATGGCGGCATCCTGCAGTACGTGCTGCGGCAGTTGGCTGGCAAGGCGTAGTGTCGCAAAGGAAGCTTATGGCTGCAGACAGGCGGGAATTTACGGAGCTCGTTGCAGCCAAGCTTTCCCTGCGTGATTACGTCACACAGGATTTGCCAGACTTAGCGATTGAAGCTTTGGTCCTAGGATTTGATGGTCCGGCGACTCGTCGACTATAAGCGCTTATTAAGCCAACATACTGGGAGGTGGAGAGATGGTTGTCACCCTTCCTGGCTGAAATCGGTCAAGAAACAGTCAGCCAGAGAATTGGGGCTCTTCGGCTCGCTCGCCAACTTGCTCGCGAGATACTTGAGAGCCAAGCGGATCCTATTCTCTATATTGGTCGCTTCTCCAGTTATTGGCGCGAGACTCATCACGGAGCCGAGTTGGCTGACTTGGGAAATCTAGACGACTACCTCTCTTGGAAGTCACGTGAAGAAGTAGCAGAGATAGGGAAAAAGGCTCTTCAAGATTTCCTTGGTAATTACAGCGAGGCGGCCGCTGAGGAATAAGTCTGCACCGCATCGAAGCTGACCGCGAGTTCTTCGATTATTTGGCGCGAAGATGCCTGGACAGAAGCATCTGGCCCATGCATCGGTAGTTGTGTGGAGGCGAGACGAGTATACACACCGCCTGAGGAAGGCTAACGGCGCTCCTTCGGAGTTTGTGGCACAGAGAAGGGCAGCGTAAAGATCACGCTGCCCTTGCAGTTGTTGTTGGTACGCCTACTTCGCCGTCGCGGGTCGCTGCACGTTCGGATCGATACGATTCGCAGTCTGGAACGGCAGCATCCAGCCGGGATACTCAAGCGGAAGTTTGCTCACTTCGTTAAGCTTCTTCAACTCGTCCTCCGAGAACGTCACGTCCACAGCCGCAAGATTGTCAGTAAGCTGGTCCATTCGCTTCGCGCCGATGATCACTGACGTGACGAAGTCCTGCTGCAGCACCCAGGCAAGCGCAATGCGTGCAACCGAGCAGCCATGCGCTTCTGCAATCGGCTTCATGGCATCCACGATCTGCCACGCCCGTTCCTTGTCCACGTAGGGGAAGTCGAACTCCGATCGACGCGAGTCTTCAGGCTTCTGGTTCTCGCGCGTGAACTTGCCGGAAAGAAGGCCACCAGCCAGCGGGCTCCACACCAACAGCCCTGTCTTCGTATGTTTGAACATCGGCACGAACTCGCGTTCCAGCTCACGTCCCGCGATGGAGTAGTAAGCCTGCAGCGTGTCGAATCTGGCTAAACCCTTCAGCTCACTCATCGTAATCGCACGAGAAAGCTTCCACGCCTCCCAATTCGAGCAGCCGATATAGCGCACCTTGCCCTGCTGCACTAGCGTGTCCAGCGCACGCAGCGTCTCTTCAATCGGCGTGATGCTGTCGTTCCCGTGGATCTGGTAAAGGTCAATGTGATCCGTGCCAAGCCGCTTCAGACTGGCCTCGACGGCATCCATGATGTGTCCACGCGACGCGCCCACATCGTTCCGGCCCGGTCCGACACGCCCGAACACCTTGGTGGCAATCACCACATCTTTGCGGGCAATGTTGAGGTTCTTCAACGACTGTCCAAGCATCTTCTCGCTTTCGCCTTCGGAGTAAATATCCGCCGTATCGAAGAAATTCACGCCGCCATCGATCGAGCCCTTCACAAGTTCATCAGCACCTGCCTGATCGACCGTACCGACTTTCTGGAACATTCCACTGCCACCGTGAAACGTCATGGTGCCAAAACAGATGGTTGAAACGAGCAGGCCAGTGTCGCCTAGAGTTTTGTATTGCATGTTGGGGAGGTCCTCGCCGAGATATCGGCTGACGATTGGATGCGGCACCTATCCCGCCAGCCACAAAGCTTTCCAGCAAGCGCCCGTATATGGCACTCTGAACAGCAATATGCAAACGATTGCGCACCGCTGCCTCTCCGCCGTTCTCGCCCTTGGCACGATCGGGTTGGCGTCCCTTTCTCCGTCGCAAGCCGGCGCGCAGGAGCGCATCACCATTGACGCCGCTGCACCCACAACACAGTTCCCACATTTTTGGGAAGAAATGTTCGGCTCCGGACGTGCCAACCTCATGCTGCGTGAGAGTTTCCGCCAAGACCTGCGTGCGGTGCACGGCATCACCGACTTCAAGTACGTCCGCGGTCATGGCATTCTCCATGACGAGAATAGTGTCTACAACGAAGACGAGCACGGCAATCCTGTCTACAACTTTGCCTATGTCGACCAGATCTACGACGGCCTGCTGAAGAACGGCGTCAAGCCTGTGGTCGAGATCAGCTTCATGCCGAAGAAGCTCGCCTTCAATCCGGACTCGCTGCATCCGTTCTGGTACAAGCAAAACGTGTCGCCACCGAAGTCGATGGAACGCTGGGACGATCTGGTAAAGGCGCTCACGAAGAACCTTGTCGATCGCTACGGCATCGATGAAGTCTCGACGTGGTATTTCGAAGTTTGGAACGAGCCCAACATCGATTTCTGGAATGGCATTCCGCGCGACAAAAGCTACTTCGAACTTTACGAGCACACGGCGCGCGACGTGAAAGCGATCAGCCCGCGTCTGCGTGTCGGCGGCCCGGCAACGGCTGCGTCCGACTGGGTCGACAGCTTCCTCGCATATACCAACGAGCATCGCGTGCCGGTTGATTTCGTATCCAGCCACGCGTACGCCGATGACACCATCGAGAACATCTTTCCAAACGACAAATCTGTGCCGCGCGATACGCCCATGGACGAGCGCGTCTGCCTCGCAGTCAAGAAGGTACGTGCGCAGATGAAAGCCGCAGGTCACGAGAAAACGCCATTGTTCTGGACAGAATGGAACGTGCAGGGACAAAGTGAGTCGCGCGATACCACGTTCGTTGGCCCTGGTCTCGCCAACACCATTCGCCAATGCGACGGCAGCGTGGACATGATGAGCTTCTGGACATTCTCCGACGTCTTCGAAGAGGGTGGTCCATTCGCAAAGCCGTTCACGGGGAACTTCGGCCTGCGCGCTGAATTCGGCATCAACAAGCCGAGCTTCTACGATTTCGCGCTGCTGCATAAGCTAGGCACTCAGCGAATTGCGAACGATTCAAAAAATGCAATCGTGACGAAGGCCGCAGACGGTTCCATTATCGTTGCCGTTTGGAACATTGTTGACCCCGCGCCGAACGGCGAGCCGAGCAGCACGGCCCACGCGAAGTCACGTACGGTGCTGCTCTCATTGAAGGGTGTCGCGCTCTCCGCTCACGTCAGCATCGAACGCGTGGACAACGAGCACGGCAACGTTCTGCCGCTTTACGCTGCCATAGGCAAGCCGAACTACCCCACGCCCGCACAGGTAGAAGAGCTGAATCGGAAGACTGAACTCGGTGCGCCGGAAGAAACGACGCTGCGCAATGGTGATCTGAAGTTGGCGCTGGAGCCGAACGCGCTCGTACTAGTGCGTGTGAATGCGCACTGAGCTTGAAGTTCAGCTAGATTGTCATCCTGAGCGCAGGCGTCGCAGGCCGCATACCAGACATTGTCATCCTGAGCGAAGCGGCTCCGCCGCGAAGCCGAAGGATCCCGAGGGTGAAGGTTCAGCAAAGACGATAGTACCTTTCGGGCTGGAGTTATTGGGCAGAAAGATACCAGCTACTTTTGGCGAGTTCGCATTCGCGGGATCCTTCGACTGCGCTGCGCTCCGCTCAGGATGACAGGCGTGTGGCCTGCGCTGTGAGTTTGTGGGTTGTGCCGTAAGGACCACGCACCGCAATCTCGTAGGAGAGCCAAACAACTTTGCTTCGACGAGGTGAAGCAGGCGCAACCATGTTTGCGTGAAAGCAACTGTTCCGTGTTCGTCGTCACTTGCGTGTCCTAAGATGGTGTTCCCGGAAAAGATCCCGCGCCATGCACTTTGCTGACTGACGCCACAACCCGGTCAAAAACGCACGTGCGCGTTGCGCATGATTTCCCTAGCGAGCTTCGATACACGCTGCGTCTGGGTGCTCCACTGGCACTTGGCGAACTCGGCTGGATGTCTACTTACATCGTCGACGCACTGATGATTGGGCGGCTGCCAAATTCGCCGCTGGCCATCTCCGCGTCATCACTCGGAAACACAATCTTCTACGCGATTGTTTTCTGTGCGATCTACCTGATGAATGGGCTGGAAACGCTCATCGCACAGGCCTACGGGCACAATGACCGGCGCGAAAGTCTCCACCTGCTTACGCAGTCGTTCTGGTTTGTCGCGATTGGAACGCCGCTGGTGATGGTGCTTACGCTGGGGTCGGTACACCTGCTCCCCCACTTCGGTACGCCGCCGGAGATCGTTGCAGAAACATCCCGCTACCTTCATCCGCTGGTTTGGTCTACCGCACCACTGATGGGCTACATGGCGTTGCGTCGCTTTCTTACATCGGTGGACAACGTGATCTGGGTGACGGTGTCGCTGCTTACGGCCGGGGTGGTGAACTGGTTCGGCGATTACGTTTTCCTGTTCGGTCACTTCGGCTTCCACCCGATGGGCGTGGCGGGCTCCGCATGGGGAACGCTTGCGGTGCGGGTGTATACGCTGCTTCTACTTGCCATCGGCACAGTCGTAGCGACGAGCAAGCTCGGCGAGCGCTTCGAATGGAGAATGTTTCGCCCGAGCCGCACGCGTCTACGCGCGCTGCTGAGTATCGGCTGGCCCAGCGGTCTACAGATGCTGGCCGACCTCGGCATATCCACGCTGCTATCCATCCTGTGTGCGCGCCTCGGGAATATTCTTCTTGCCGCGCACCAGGTTGTGCTCGATCTGAACGCGTTCGTGTATCAGGTTCCGGCGGGGCTTTCCTATGCGACTGTTGTCCGCGTTGGGCAAAGTGCAGGGCGCAAGAGCCCATCTGAGGTGCGCCGCGCTGGAAGCGCAAGCCTGCTGCTTGGCGTCGGTTTCATGGTTGTGGCTGCGACAGTCTTCGTGGCGTTCTCGCACACCTGGGCGAGCATGTACACCAACAGCGAAGCGGTCGTCCTGTCCGCAGGCCCGATCTTTACCATTTGCGGATTTCTGCTCATCGGCGACACGGTATTCGTCATTCTTGCGTCGGCGTTCACCGGCCTCGCAGACACCCGCACGCCGCTTTATATCGATCTTTTCTGGAATTGGGGCATAGGCATGCCGCTGGCGTATCTGCTTGCATTTCACCATGGCCTTGCGTTACGCGGTCTCTGGTACGGCAGGGCTGTGGGCTCAGTCGGAGCAGGCATTACGCTGGCGGTGTTCTGGTTCCTGCGCATGCGTCGGGCGCAAAGCGCCACACGTGGTGCTGCCCTCAGCCGGTTGGAACCAGCTTCTGCCGTGGGTGACTAAGTGCGCGCCGCAAGAGGCTGCGAAATGTCGCTTGTACTCACCCGCACCACCGGAACTCGCACGCACTGCATGCCTGCGGCTTCGGCAGAAACGATTCCGGCCTCGCCATCTTCAAACACGAGGCAGTCTTCCGGCGCGACGTTGAGCCGCTGAGCCGCCACCAGGAACGGCTCCGGATCAGGCTTGCCATGCGTGTAGTCTTCCGCGCCAACAAGCGTGTCGAACCGATCGAGCAGGTTGAGGGCGGCCAGCGTGCGCAGAATCGAATCGCGCGGCGAACCTGAGACGATGGCCAGCGGAACATTTCCGTGTCCGGCGTGGATGTGCTCCACCACAGCGGCAACTGGTTCTACTTCTGCCAAACGCTCGAGGTACAAGGCCTCTTTCCGATGCACCACGGCACCGACATCCATGGTGTACCCGAACTTCTCGTTTAGCATTTCCACGGTGCGGCGTAGAGGGATGCCGGCCCAATCGTAAAACAGGTCGACCGGGAACTTGCCGCCCGCCTCCTCCACGGCCTGCGTCCACGCGAGGAAATGAATCGGCATGGAGTCCGCAACGGTACCGTCCATGTCGAAGAGGTAGGCGCGAAAAGGCTTGGTGTCCGGGCGTTCGGGAATGAGCAGAGGCGTGGAAGTCATTAGCTTTCAGTTTACGTTTTAGGTGCGGTGCTTCGCCCTGCCACTTTACGCTCCGCCTCGGAAAAGAACTTTTCGCATCCAGGAAAGCTGCATGGCACTCTAATGGCTGTGGTTCTCGTGAGAAATATTTGTTTTCGCACCGTTTCTGGTGCTTTCGCCTGCGCCCTTTTCGCGGGTTCCTGCGGTGTTGCTCAGCAGGAAGTCCTTCCTGCCGCGCCAAGCTCTGTGCTGAAGAAGGAGACGAAGGCGCTTCAGTATCCCGCTGGTTCAGGTGCTGTGTTTACCGCCGCCAGCAGTCAGCGCGGTCCCGGCGGCGCCACCGTCGAAGCAGCGAATGACGCCCCGCTTAGACTTTCGTTGGACGACGCGATTTCACTTGGCCTCGCACGCAACTTCCGGCTGCAGTATGACCGTGCCAATCTCCGCGCTGTAAAAGGCTTCCAGTATCAGGTAGTGAATGCGTTAGTACCCTCGCTCACCGCGCAGGCATCCAGCAGCGCACAGGAAGTGAATCTGGCCGCAATGGGCTTCCGTCCGCAGAGTCTTGCTGGTCTCGGACTTCCCGCAGGCGCGTTCCCAACCATTGTCAAAGTACAGGTAACGCAGGCGCTGCTCAGCGCGAACCAGACTCTGTTTGACCTGCCCGCATTCGAACTCTATAAGGGCGCGAAGCGCGAGTTTGCGGTCGTTGATCTGAATGCTCTAAACAGCCGTGGCGAGTTGGTGCTAGCGGTCGGCCAGGCGTACCTCAAAGTCCTTGCAGACGGAACCACCGTAACCAACGCACAGGCAGAAGAACGTGCGGCGCAGACACTCTACAGTCAGGCGAGCGACAAGCTCACCGCAGGCGTTGGCACAAATCTCGACGCACTCCGCGCGCGGGTGCAGTTTCAGCAGCGCCAGCAGGCTACCGTGTCCGCGACAACGCAACTTGCGAAGGACACCATTCAGCTCAACCGCATCATGGGCATCCCTGCCGGTCAGCAGTTGATGCTCACCGATATCGTGCCGTTCTCCGAACTTGCGACGATGGATTTGGATCAGGCGAAAGCCACCGCGTTCGAGCACCGCAAGGACCTGCTTAGCCTGCAGGCGCAGACGGAAGTAGCGGAACGCGAGTTGCGCGCCGCGAAGTATCAGCGCCTGCCCACGTTGGCCTTCAATGGCTACTACGGCGTCATCGGTCAAACAACCGGTCTGTATCACGGCGTATTCCGCGCGGTCGGCAGTCTCAATTTCCCAATCTTCCGTGAAGCGCAACAACGCGGTGATGAGCAAGTAGCCGGCGCGCAACTCACAGCGCTGCGCCAGCGGGAAGCAAGCCTTCGCATCGACATCGAGCAGCAGCTTCGCGCCAGCATGCTCGATGTGAAGGCGTCTTCTGAACTCGTAAAAGTGGCACAGAGCAACGTTCAGCTCGCACAGCAGGAGCTGAGCGACACGCGCGACCGCTTCAACGCAGGCGTGGACACAAACCTCGCCGTGGTTGACGCGCAAGCGTCCGTCACTGGAGCCAATGCGCAGCTTGTGCAGGCTATGTATCAGCACAACGTGGCGAAGCTTACGCTTGCACGGCAAACGGGCATTGTCGAGTCGAGCTACCGCGACTATCTCGGCAAATAGAGCTTCCGCACAGCGACCACCCTTTGTCATTCCGTCATTTCGTATTCGGTAGCATAGCGGGGGACCTGCTTACTGCCTGTTGAGTCTCGGCTCCTCCGCTTGGCTCACGTAGCATCAAGCCATGGGTGCAGCGCATTTCACCAGCGCGGGAATCGCTCGACAGAGAGCCCGCTGCATCGCGAGAGCTGCGAAGACGTTCTGCGCCTTGCTTCTACTGCAATGCCTCTCCATCTCGGCGCAAACCCTCGCACGCCACAATTGGGCCGGCTCCGGCCTAAGTGCCGAACCATGGTGGCGCAGCGCGATTTTCTACCGAATCAACCCCGCGACCTTCCAGGATTCGGATGGAGATGGAAGAGGCGACCTGCGTGGACTAATGCAGCGCATGGCGTACCTGCAGTCGCTCAGCGTAGACGCCATTGTGCTCCAATCACCAGCCGATGAGGATGGCTTCGACGACCTTCTTCGCGAAGCCACCGGCCACCATATTCGCTTACTCATTTCGCTCTCGTCGGCAGACGGAGCTACCCTTGCGAATGCTGCGCGATCGTGGTTGACGCGTGGGTGTGCCGGCATCTGGTTACAGGTTCCTGCCCATGCGGATGCAGCACAGACTGCGGCAGCAGTTCAGGCGCTCCGCAAGCTGACGGATTCCTTTCCGGGCCAACGAGTGGTTGTAGAGGACACCTCATCCGATCCCGCTGCACTCGCGCTGCCCGGGGCGCAGCTTGTGACTCGTTCGTTTGTAGCCGGTGTAAACGGCCACACTGATGCGTTATCGTTGCGCGTGCAGCTCAACCAGCTCAGCAATGTTCCGTTGGGTAGCGCTCCCGTTGTTCTGCTGCAGCAACAGTCCGGTGACACACAGGACACTAACGCTTTTAAGAAGATTCTGAGAAGCGCGCTCTTCCTTTCGCGTGGAGCAGCGATGCTCGATGCAGGGCAAGAGATTGGCTTCAGCACGCGAGAGGAAGAGCGCGTGATGCGTTGGACGCCAACGAACGTGACGCTTGCACCTGAAGCTGACACTGCGGTGGAAGCACCGCCGCCACCGCCGCGACGCGCTGAAAACGACTACGGTACTTACGTGCCGTATGTCGCGCCTGCTCGGAAGCCCGTCATGCCGAGCGGACCGAATCTGAACGCGCTCCCCGGATTTAGCTCCGTCGCGGTTGAAACATTCGCGGTGGACGATCGGTCGAATGTTGCGAACGAAGACGCAGATCCGAATTCACTACTGAACTTCTTTCGCAAACTGTCGCAGTTGCACCATGAGAACGCTACGTTGCGCAGCGGCAGCATCCTCGCACTCAATCGGGATGCAGACGATGTGTTGGTATGGATGAGAAAGCCGCCCATTGGTTCCCGTGCTTCGGCTACGGTATTCGTTGCTGCCAACCTGGGTGACTCAACAAAGGTCGTCACGTTGATGCCGGAGTTCAACACACATGACCGTGCCGTTAGCCTGCTCCCATTGCTCTCCTCTTCGCCGCTGAATGTGCAGGTGCTGCAGCGTCCCACCGCAATCACGCTCGCTCCGCGGAGTGTTGTTGTACTCGGCTCTGATCGCTGAGCGTTGGCCTCTCGCGTAGCATGGAAGGTGATGCCAGGCACCGCTACACCAACGCTCTACCTGCCCGAAATCACCGAGCACACACACACGGTCGTGCGTGAGCGAAAGGCTGCGGCGGATGTGCGCGACCTGGAAAAACGAGCAGCGGCCCACACGCCGCGCGGCTTTGCACGGGCGCTTCGCAGCAAAGCAGCTATCGGTCCTGCGGTCATAGCCGAGTTGAAAAAAGCCTCACCATCCAAGGGATTGATACGCGCTGAGTTCGATCCCGCAGTGCTCGCAACGCAGATGGAAATGGGCGGAGCCGCTGTGCTTTCCGTGCTCACAGACGAGCGCTTCTTTAAGGGCTCGCTTGAAAACCTTCGTCTCGCCTCCGCAGCCGTGTCCATCCCGTGCCTGCGCAAAGATTTCATGGTCGACAAGTTTCAGGTGCTGGAAGCGCGAGCAAACAATGCCGACGCCATTCTCCTGATCGTCGCGGCGCTGACGGATGAGGAGCTTCGCATCCTGCGCGAAGAAGCGCGCCGCTTCGATCTCGATGTTCTCTGCGAGGTGCATGACGTAGAAGAACTCGAACGCGCGCTCATACTCGACTGCGAATGCATCGGCGTGAACAGCCGTGACCTTCGCACATTTAGCGTGTCACTGGATCGCGCAGCAGACCTCGCCGCGAGACTGCCGAAAGACGCTGTTCGAGTTGCGGAAAGCGGAATCAACACGGCGCAGGATATTCAGCAGCTTCGCGCTGCTGGCTATGAAGCCTTCCTCATCGGGGAGTCGCTGATGCGCCAACCTGAACCCGGCGTCGCACTACGCGAACTGCTCGCCGCCACGGTTGCAGGAGCCTGAGTCTGTGTGGGTAAAAATCTGTGGCACCACGAACCTCGCGGATGCGCAGCTTGCCATCGCATCCGGGGCAGATGCAGTCGGTTTTGTTTTCGCACCCAGCAAGCGGCAGGTGCAACCAGCTCAGGTTACGGAAATCACTTCCAGGCTTCCAGAGACAATCGAGAAAGTCGGCGTGTTTGTTGCAAGTGACGCCCACTCGATCGCAGATACCGCTTGTCTATGCGGACTCACCGCAGTGCAGTTGCACCGTGCGTACGAAGCGGATTTTGTAAGCGCATTGCGTGCACTCCTGAGTAGTGAAACGAAGTTGATTCAGGTTATCCAGTGCTCAGTGGAAGAATTCCACGAGCCTGCGCTGCGCCAACAACTTGAAGCGGCAATCCACGATGAAAACCTGTGGGGCATACTGCTGGACGCCTCTACAAAAGGCTCGTCAGGTGGAACCGGCACCAGCTTCGATTGGAAGCGAGCCGCAACTGTTCTCGCGAAAGAATGGCCACAGCGAACCAGCGGACAGGGCCCAAAACTCATTCTCGCCGGAGGCTTGCGTCCCGAGAACGTGCGGGAAGCAATCGCCATTCTCAGACCGTTCGGCGTAGACGCTGTGAGCGGCATCGAAGCCGCTCCGGGAATCAAAGACGCTGAACGTGTGCACGGGTTTGTGCATTCAGCAAGAGCTTCCTGACGAGACCCAAACAGCGAAGCCCACCGCGAAGGTGGGCAAGGCAGAAGACCGCTGCTACTTAGCGCCCAGTGCGCACCAGGATCGCTCGCTCGCGAATACGCGGAGAACGATCGTGAATAGCCGTCGTGCGTTGTCGTGTGCCCACCGGGCGTTGCGCTACAGCCGCGGCGACAGGAACGAGAGTAAGGGCAAGCACTGCGACCTTTGTCACGAATTTCATTTCAAACTCCAATCAGCGTTGTTCTGCTTTGCCTATGGGATGGAGCTCACTTTCCGTGCGATGCAAAAAGATCGTCGCAAAGAAAATGGCAGCACCTGAATTGTCTCGGTGCTGCCATCATGACCTGCACAGCGGAAGCCTGCAAGCACTTTCTTATATCGTGAAACGAACTCGTCTACACCGGGTACCTACGTTCACTGATCACGGTTTCTTCGCTGTTAGTAGCTCTCGTGGTGATGGTGCATGCGGTGCTTGATCGAGTGGTGCTTACGAATTTTGTTCGCGACTACGCCACCGCCAGCACCAATGGCACCACCTACGACAGCACCCACGGGTCCACCTGCCGCTGCGCCGATCAGGGCTCCGCCTGCTGTCGATCCGCCAACGATTTTTGCCTTGTTATGGTGGTGGGCATCACGCTCTTCCACCTGCGCTTTTGCATCGGCGTGACTTTCCTGCGCGAGCATCGCGAACGGTGCGAGCATCCCGGTAACAAGTGCAATCCCAGCAAGCTTCTTCAGGTTCATCGTTCTTCCTCCGTGCGGCTTTCCTCACGCACATACGAGGAATAGATGGAATGCGGAACATGTCAGATGCACGAACCAAAAGAATTTTGTGAGTGATCCTTGCAACGCGGCGGGAGCGGGTATACGCTAAACCCGATGCGTCGCTTTACGAGCCCGTTCGCTTTTACGTTCCGCTACTGGTATCCAGTGGCGGCATCGGCGGACTGAGCCTTGCTTCAGCATATCTAAGCAGGCATCACCAGAACCCCCGAGCCGCGACCGATACGAGTCGCGGTTTTTGTTTGCAGCAAAGAAATTTCAGGAGCAGGCAGCGCACATGGGAACAGCCACACAACTTACAAGCCCGGCACCGGTGCCCGCTGCCTCCACACCCGGGCGCTTCGGCGTCTACGGTGGACGCTATGTGCCGGAAACGCTGATGGCCGCGCTGCTCGAACTCGATCAGGCATATGAGGCCGCGCAGAAAGACGAGGCGTTTCAGCAGGAACTTGCCGCGCTGCTGAAGGACTACGTCGGACGCCCGACCCCGCTCTACTTCGCGAAGCGGATGACCGAAACACTAGGCGGCGCAAAAATTTACCTCAAGCGCGAAGACCTGCTCCACACCGGCGCGCACAAAATCAACAACGCTCTTGGCCAGGCACTGCTCGCCCGCCGCATGGGCAAGCAGCGCATCATCGCGGAAACCGGCGCGGGCCAGCACGGCGTGGCGACGGCCACTGTCTGCGCGCTGTTTGGTCTCGAGTGCATCGTTTACATGGGCGAAGAAGACATGCGCCGCCAGGAGCTGAACGTCTTCCGCATGCGCCTGCTCGGTGCCGAAGTGCGCGGCGTCTCGTCGGGTTCTGCCACGCTGAAAGACGCAATCAACGAGGCTATGCGCGACTGGGTCACTAACGTCCGCAGCACTTTCTATATTCTTGGCTCCGCACTCGGCTCGCACCCGTACCCCACAATGGTGCGCGACTTCCATCGCGTGATCAGCAAAGAATCCAAGCGCCAGATCATGGAACACGAAGGCCGCCTGCCAGACGCCATCGTTGCCTGCGTCGGCGGTGGCTCCAACGCCATCGGCGCGTTCTACGAGTACATCCCTGACCGCAATGTGCAGCTCATCGGCGTAGAGGCCGGAGGCCGCGGCACAGCGCTGGGCGAACACGCCTCACGCTTCCAGGGCGGCCTGCCCGGTGTGCTGCAGGGCACATACAGCTACGTGCTGCAAAACGATGCAGGTCAGGTCGCCAGCACACATTCCGTCAGCGCAGGCCTAGACTACGCGAGCGTCGGCCCCGAACACGCCATGCTGCACGACTCCGGCCGCGCCACCTACACCTCAGCCACAGACGACGAAGCGCTTGAAGCCACCAAGTTCCTCTCGCGCACCGAAGGCATCATCCCCGCACTCGAATCCGCACACGCCGTTGCCGAGGCCATCAAGCTCGCCCCGAAGATGGGTAAGGACAAGATCATCATGGTGAATGTCAGCGGACGCGGCGACAAGGATATTGGCATCATGACTCGCGAAATGAACCTTAGCGGAGTAACTGAGACGAAGGCGTAATCATGAACGAACATCTACTTCCAGGATTTCCGCACTTTGTTTTATCAGGTGATTTTCAGCCGGATGCCATCACTTCGAAGCTTGGCATTCACCCGACGAAAAGTCACCGCAAGGGGGATGTGCTCGCAGGGACGGACCGCGTTCCGTCTGTGAGTCATTGGGTTCTCGCATGTGGGGATAGTGATGCGGTATGCGATGTGCAGGATCAGGTGGTCTTCCTGCTTTCCCAGTTAGATCCCTGCAAAGTTGAGGTTGCGGCACTTTGTGGCAAGTACAGAGGAGAACTCAATCTCTACGCGTGCCTCGACGGAAGTATCCCGGGCTTTTGGCTAGAGGCCTCATATGTGCGGAAGTTGGCAGAGCTGAACGTTAACCTTGAGTGTCACTACATCCGGTATGCAGATTCTGACGGCGAGGTCCGCATCGATGTCAATTAGCTTTCAGAACCGACCCGGCCTCGTTATCTACTTCACCGCCGGTGACCCCGACCTCGCCACCACGCGCGACATGGCCATCGCTGCCATCGACGCCGGTGCAGATGTCATAGAGCTCGGCGTACCCTTCAGCGATCCGCTCGCCGACGGCCCGGTGATCCAGCGCGCCTCCGAACGCGCCGTCGCGCGCGGCACGCGCCTCAGAGATGTACTCGACTGCTGCCTAGACATCCGCCTCCTTCGGCCAGACGCAGGCATCATCCTCTTCAGCTATCTCAATCCAGTGGTGCGCATGGGGCTCGCCGAATTCTGCAAAGCTGCGAAAGCCAACGGCGCTGACGGCGTTCTGCTCACCGACATGATTGTTGAAGAAGCAAGCGAATATCTCACCGCAATGCGCGAGAACGATCTCGCACCGGTCTTCCTCGCGGCCCCGACCTCGCCCGATGAACGCCTCAAAGCGATCGCCGAGAACTCCCGCGGCTTTGTATACGCCATCTCTCGCGTTGGCATCACGGGTACGCAGACCGAGCTGGCTACCGATGCGAAGACGCTCGTTGATCGCCTGCGTCAGTTCACTCAACTCCCCATCGCACTCGGCTTCGGCGTCTCCACTGCAGAGCACGTCAGCGAAGTCGGCAAGTTCGCCGATGCAGCGGTGATTGGTAGCGCCATCGTTGGTCTCGTCGAGAAAACACCAGCAGCAGATGCAGCGCAAGCAGTCGGAGACTTCGTTCGCGCTCTTCGCGGTGCATCCGCATGAAAGCTCACAACTACCATCAAGACACAAACACTTCGCACGGAGACGAAACGCTATGGACATCGCCGACTGGCGTAAGCAAATCGATCAACTCGACGAACAGCTCGTCGGACTGCTCAACCAGCGTGCCGCGGCTGCGGTCGCGATAGGGCAACTGAAACGCGAAAGCACGGCACCAATCTATGAGCCAAAACGCGAGCACGCCGTATATGAACATGTTCGTTCGGTCAGTGCTGGGCCGCTGACTCCTGCGGAAGTGCAGGACATTTTCGAACGCATCATGGACGTGATGCGCAACAAGCAGAAAGCTAACGCTTAGCTTTCGGTACGACACCTGAAGAAGACAAGGAGAGCTAGAAGCTAGCAGGTACTGGCTAGAAGCTCCCGAAGGGAAATCATGATGATCGTTGCAATGCAGGACCGGGCAACCGAGGAACAAGTGGAACACGTGATCGAACGCATGGTGGAGCTGGGATTCAACGTGCATAAAACCACCGGCGAAACGCAGACAATTCTTGCGGGCGTGGGAACGCCGGGTCAATTCGAAATTACGGAGTTCCAGGTGCTCTCTGGCGTGCAGCAGGCCTATCGCATTTCCTCTCCATACAAGCTCGCCGGTCGTGGCTTTCGGCCCGAGGGCACACGCATCACGTTCCCCAACGGCTTAGTCATCGGCGGCGACGAGATCGTCATCATGTCCGGCCCATGCTCGGTGGAAAGCCGCGACCAGATTCGCCTTTCGGCACAGCAGGTGGCTGCTGCAGGCGCACAGTTCCTTCGCGGCGGCGCTTATAAACCGCGCAGTTCTCCGTACAGCTTCCAGGGCATGGGCGTGGAAGGCCTCAAGATCATGCGCGAAGCCGCCGACGAGTACGGCCTGCTGGTCATCACGGAAGTAATGGAGATTTCGCAGATCGAAGCCATGCTCCCGTGCATCGACTGTTTCCAGGTCGGCGCGCGCAACATGCAGAACTTCAACCTCCTCCGCGAACTTGGCCACGTGCGTAAGCCAGTGCTACTCAAGCGCGGCATCTCCGCCACGATTGAAGAAGTACTCCTCTCAGCCGAATACATTCTTTCCGGCGGCAACTACGACTTGATGCTCTGCGAACGCGGCATCCGCACCTACGAAACCGCCACGCGCAACACCATGGATATCTCCGCAATACCGGTGCTCAAAAAGCTCACGCACCTTCCCGTGTTCGGCGATCCGTCACACGGTGTAGGCATCCGCGAGTTTGTTCCACCGCTCGCACTCGCCACCGTCGCTGCAGGCGCAGACGGCCTCCTCATGGAAATGCACCCCAACCCCGACAAGGCGATGTCCGATGGTGCGCAATCGCTCTTCCCCGATCAACTCACCAAACTAGTCGAGAAGCTGCGCAAACTCGCGCCGGTGGTCGACCGCACCGTCGCGCCCGCAGTGCAGCAGGTGCACGCGTAGTGCCTTTCTCTTTTCGGGGGAGCAGCAGCCGTGGAACTGCTAAACCATAGGCAGCAACAGAATAGTGTGTAGCTCCCTCACCTAGACGCAACAAATGGAGTCTTTAGGTTACGAAAGTAATGGCGCGATATATGTATGTGTCGTGCTACAGTTCTTTCGCTTCCCAATCGACTGAAAGTTAGGCTCCCAAATGCGCAACCGCGTTCTTGCTGTTCTCACTCTCGTTTCCGCCAGCATGGTCTCTGGCGTAGCTCATGCTGATCCCGTCACCGTACCCTGCAATAACGGCGTTTGCATCGCCAGCTTGCAGAACTCGAATGGCGTCGCATACACCGTCAAAACGTATGACGATGGAACGAACTTCGTGAATGTGTTTCACACCAGCAGTCCCGGTGCTCTAGACTTTGCAAACATCTATTTCGATACGCAGACCGGCACCGCAGCCGACAACGGATCGAACCTCGGCTTCGAAATCTTGAATGATCGCGCCTTCATCCCAGGCGTATCAAGTGGTGGAGATCTGGGCAGCGGCTATTACTCACTCGCTGGTACCGGCATCTTCTTCACAAACGTAGTCGATCCGGTCACTGGCGAGATCACCATTACGCTCACCACGCCGAACAGCTTCTTTGAAACCGATCCAACCAACATCGGCTTCGGAACCACGGCGCCAGGCGGCACGGTCACGATCCACTATTCGCAGGCTTTTGGCTACGACTTCCTCGGCGGCAGCGACAACTTCAGCCTTCCGAATGAAATCGGTGGAGCTGTTCTCCCCGCAGCTATTGCTCCAACCCCGGAGCCAGCCAGCCTTAGCTACATGCTCCTCACCGGATTGGCAGCTCTTCCCGTGGCAGCACGCAGGCTGCGCCGCAAGTAAACCGTACGTCTTGTAAGAAGAGGTGGGCGCAATGCGCTCACCTCTTTGCTTTGCCCGGCGGGTTCCTTACTCCATACTCATGTGCGTCCGAACAGGAGTGCGTTAATCTGGAAGTCTCCATGCAACGCATCGTCGTAAAACTTGGGACGAATGTCATCATGCGCACTGATGGCAAGATCGCCCTTGGCCTTCTCTGCGGATTGGTTGAAGGCATCGCCGCGCTCCGCGCCCAAGGTTTTGAGATTCTCGTCGTTTCATCTGGTGCCATCGGCCTCGGCGTAGAACGCCTCGGCCTCGCTTCACGCCCTACCGACCTCGCGCAAATGCAGGCCTGCGCGGCCGTCGGCCAATCACGCCTGATGGCGCTCTATGATGACGCCTTCGATCGTCTCGGCTGCCGCATCGCACAGGTCCTGCTTACAGAGGATGACTTCCGCGATCCCGTGCGGCACGCGAACCTGCGCGGCACGCTCGACTCGCTGCTGCATCTCGGCGTCATTCCCATCGTCAACGAGAACGACACCGTCTCCACCATCGAGCTCGACCGCCCCGCAGAGTCGCCACAACAGGAAAGGCTCTTTGGCGACAACGACAAGCTTTCCGCGCTGCTGTTGAAACACATCAACGCCGATCTTCTCGTTCTGCTCTCCGATGTCGACGGCCTTTATGATCGCAACCCTTCTGAGCAAGACGCGCAAACGATCCCGCACATCAGCAGCATCGATGACGGTGTACTCGCGCTGGCGCACGGCGGCAATGGCCGCGGCCGCGGCGGCATGCTCTCGAAGCTGGAAAGCGCACGAATCGTGCTCGAAGCAGGCAAGCAGGTCATCATCGCCAACGGTCGCACCCCACAGGTGCTTGAACGCATCGTCGCCGGCGAACCCATCGGCACGCGTTTCATGCAGGTGCCAACGGAAGAGGTGCTCTAGCTCGCCCTTTCAGCACCGTCCGATTTCGATGATCCGGAACAACGCAGTCCATATCTGTCATCCTGAGCGAAGCACCGCGACGCTGATTTCTGCGCCCGGAACTTTATAGCTTCAGGTGAGGACCTCAACGTATGCAGTCATTGAACGTCGCCCGTGCAACTGTCCTTGCCACTTCGGAAGCAGCAAAGCGCGCGTCGCGCACCCTCGCGCCTAAGCCAGAAGACGTCCGTAACGCCGCGCTGGAATCGATGGCGAGTGCCCTAGAAAAATCCAGTGAACGTCTGCTTGCTGCCAACGCGCAGGACCTGCAACTAGCTGCATCGCTCAGCGGCAGCGAAACGCTCTCATCGGCAACGCTCTCGCGCCTGAAACTCACCGAAGCAAAGCTCCGGGAGATGGCCGAGCAGATTCGCTCCGTAGCCGCGCTACCGGACCCACTCAACCGCACGCTCGACGCCATCGAACTCGACGACGCTGACCCGATCACAAACATGGGTGCCCCATCTTCGGCGACGCCACCTATTAAGGTGGGTTCGCAGAATGCTGAAGCAAGGACCCACCATTCCGGCCTTCGCCTCCAAAAGCTGTCGGTTCCACTTGGCGTTCTCGCCGTCATCTTCGAAGCCCGGCCTGATGCCGTTACGCAGATCGCGGCGCTTGCCATCAAGAGCGGCAATGCCGCGATCCTGAAACCGGGCCGTGAAGTCGAACACACCGCGACTGCACTCGTCCGCATCCTCCGCGAAGCGCTCACAGCAGCAGGCCTCCCCCCAGATGCGCTCTCACTTATCCTCGGGCGCGACCAGGCCGCCGAACTCCTTGCGATGCACTCGCTGGTAGACATGGTGATACCTCGCGGAAGCAAGCAACTCGTGGAATACGTGCAGAACAACACACGCATTCCTGTGCTCGGACACTCTGAAGGCGTCTGCCACATCTACGTCGATGCGGCTGCCGATCAGGCACTCGCCCTGCGTGTTATCACCGACGCCAAGACTGACTACCCCGCCGCCTGCAACGCTGTCGAAACCGTTCTCGTGCACGAAGCGATTGCCGATGCTTTCCTTCCGCAGTTAGCCACCACACTCGCCGCGCACAACGTCGAACTTCACGGTGACGAACGCGTCCTTGCCGAGCTCGGTCCGTCCGAAGTTCTCCCCGTCGACGACTGGCACCACGAATATGGTGAGCTCGCGCTTTCGGTCGCCGTTGTCCCCTCGCTTGACGCCGCCATCGAGCACCTCCACCGCTACGGCTCCTCGCACACCGAGAGCATCATCACGGAAGACGCCGCATCCGCCGACCGCTTCCTCCGCGAAGTCGATGCTGCCGGTGTCTTTCATAACGTCTCCACACGTTTCGCTGACGGCTTCCGCTACGGTTTCGGTGCCGAAGTCGGCATCTCCACCTCAAAATTCCACGCCCGCGGGCCCGTCGGTCTTGAAGGGCTCACCACCTACAAATACGTTCTGCGCGGTTCCGGCCACATCGCCGCTGACTACCGCGGCCCGGCCGGTCGCGCCTTTACGCATCGCCGCGAAACCCGCTGACTTCCACTGCGCAAATCGGTTAAGCTCTAGCCATGACCCAGGAACGGGAACTCGTTTTTGAAGTGCACGAAGAGCCAGAAGGCGGCTACAGCGCTGTAGCAGTCGGAGAAAGCATCGTTACACAAGGCGATACCTGGGAAGAGCTCCGGGAAATGGTCCAAGATGCCACAAGAGCCTACTTTTTTGATTCTGAGCCGCCCGCGACTATTCGCTTGCATCTGGTTCGCGACGAAGTGTTGGCAGTTGCGTGAAGATTCCGCGCGACGTGCATGGCGAGGACTTGGCTCGCCATCTGCAAAGAAGATGGCTGTATGCCCGCCAGCATCAGACCGGAAGCCACATCATCGTGAGGACGACTCTACCCTCACAACATACTGTTTCAATCCCTGCACATAAGCCGCTGAAGACAGGTACGCTACGCACGATCCTCAAGCTGGTTGCTGACCACAAGAGAGCGGAAATCGAAGACATCCTCCGTGGCCTCTGACATGCACGAGCGCGTCCTCATCATCGGTACCGGCCTCATCGGCGCGTCCATCGGCCTCGCACTCAAAGCGCTCCCGCCTGAACTCTTCTCCGGCACCGTTCTAGGACATGACACCAACTCCGAAGAACTCGCGACCGCCTTCCGCATTGGCGCTATTGATGGCGCACTCTCTTCTGCAGAAGACGTCCTCGCTCCGGACGCCGCCGACATCTACATTCTCTGCACGCCCGTGCTTCCCATTCTCGACTGGATGCAGCGCCTTGCGCCCGTGCTTGGTCCCAATCAACTCGTCACCGACGCCGGGAGCACCAAGCTTGCGATCACCAACCTCGCCGCGAAGCTTTTCAACCTAACCGGAGAAGGGAACAGCGACCGCGCGCGCTTCCTTCCTGGCCATCCTATGGCGGGCAAAGAATCAGGTGGTGCCGCGCTCGCCGACGCCAACTTATTCGACCGCGCCTCATGGCTTTTTACTCCACTCTCTCGCGCAACTGAATCACCGTTGGAAGAGCGCTGGCGAACACTCGTAGCCGGCATGGGAGCGATCGCCCGGGATCTCGATCCGGCGCAGCACGATGAGGTCTGCGCATGGGTGTCGCATCTTCCGCAGATGCTCGCGACGGCATTGTCCGCACTCCTGCAGGACACTTTTCCACCAACACCCGTGCTCACCGCCGACCAATCCGCCTCCGCCTTTGCAGCCGCACTCACCGAACATGAGCGCACCGCATCGTCAGCAGTACGCGATTCTCGTTCCGAAGGCTCAATCGCTATGGATGTCCCAGACGTTTTGAAGGGGACGGGCTTCAGCCCGTCCGTTCAGACTCTTTCGAGGCAAGGGGCTTTCGCCCCTGAGGTCGCTGCGCCCGCACTCCTCACCACCGGCGCAGTCCACTCGCTCGCTGGCCGCGCTCTACGCGAAATGACCCGCCTCGGCTCCAGCCCCTACAGCATGTGGCGTGACGTAGCCCTTACCAACACTGTCCCAATTGCCGACGCCCTCCTGGCGCTCGAGCAACGCCTCGCGCACATCCGCGAAAATCTTCGCACCCCGGAACTCCGCGAAGAATTCACAGCAGCGAACCAATTTCGCAAGGAGCACTGAGTTGTCACTACGTGCAAATACGCTCATTGGGCGCGCCTTTTTACTCGCAGAAACAGCAATGCTCCCGTGCCGGGCGGCTGCGGGAGCATTGAAGGTTGAGGCGGTTCGTTAGTCGCGGAAGAAGAGGGTGACGGATTTCTTGACGCGAGTGCTGCTGTTGCCACTGCGTTCGGTTGAAGTTGCTGCAGGTGCGAATGGTGATCTTGCGCCCGGGGAGGAATCTTTGGCCGCAGTTGCGAAAGTGTCCTCACCTGTTTTGATTGCGGGGACGGCGTCAGCAGCGGTGCAGGGAGCTTCTGTGTCCGGGTCATAGGTGCAGCTCTTTACAACGCTTGCGGTGGCGTTGGTGGAAGTTGCCACCGTGCTCGACAAGCAAGATACCCCTGTGAGTACGTTGCGAGTATTTGTGGCGGAGTTCGTGACGTTGCACTGGGCGGAGTTCACCCCAGTGGTCGATCCACCCGCGCCGAAGTTCAGGCCTGAGTAATTTACGTTGAGATTGTGCTGGTCCAATGTTGAAGTGTCTGGAATCTGGTAGCCACAGTGTGCCGCAACGGCCACTTCTCTCGCAGGGCAGCTAATCTTACTTTCTTGGACCGCGTAATATCCGGCCTCAGCAGCGTCTATGGAATCGACCCTCGTGTAGTAGCGAATCCCGTAGGTTAAGCCGGAACCTGCACCTGTGGCACCCGTGTCGCCCTTGGGTCCGGTTGGACCGGTAGCGCCAGGTTTACCGTCGCTGCCGTCTTTGCCGTTCTTGCCGTCAAGTCCATTCTTTCCCGCGATGCCCATTGCGCCGGTAGCTCCCGTTGCTCCCATGGGTCCAGCGGGTCCGGTTGCGCCAACAGCGCCAGCAGCACCCGTTGCTCCGATGGGCCCGATAGGACCGACAGCACCCGTTGCGCCTGCGTCACCTTTTGCACCAGTGGCTCCAGTGAGTCCGATGGGACCGGGAGCGCCAACTGGGCCAGCGGCACCCGTTGCACCGGTAGCGCCGATAGGACCAGCAGCTCCAGTGGAACCCGCAGCACCGACGGGACCGGCTACACCAGCAGCTCCCGTGGCTCCAATAGGTCCTTGTGGGCCAGCAGCGCCGGTATCACCTTTGGGACCGGCAGCACCGGTTGCGCCAGTCGTCCCCGTTGCCCCGATGGGACCGGCAACTCCAGGAGCTCCCATGAGGCCCATTGGACCGGCAGGACCCGTTGCGCCAGCGGGACCCTGTGAACCAGCTACGCCCTGGGGGCCAACAGCGCCAGTAGAACCCGTAGCTCCGGTCGCTCCCTTAGCTCCGGCTGGACCGGCAACACCCGGCAATCCCTGTGGGCCTATTGGACCTGCCACACCCTGAATGCCCTGTGGGCCAGTGATGTTGAATTGCTGGAAGCTTTCGAGGCCGCGGAGGCACTCTTTCGAGTTATTGACCTCGCGAATGATTCCCGACAGATTACCGACACAGGCGCTGATGGTGTTGGAGGAGGTGTTGTTGGCGGTCAGGGTCTGCGCGGTGAGGGGCAGGGTGACGGCGGACAGGAACATGGCTGTGAACACAGCAGGGCGCATCGGTAGACCTCGTTGAAGTTGTGCTTGGATAGCGAGCTGAAGGTAGCCGTTTGCGGAGTGCGAAGTATTCAAAAGTTGTTCAAAGATTTCTCAAAATGTTCTCAGAGCCGATTTGCTGGGATTTGAGGGTTTTTGAGTGTTGCTTTGAGTCGCTTGGTACACTCGCGGGGCTGCTCCAGAACAGATTTTGAGGTTTGAGGTGCCCGCACCACCGAGGCCGAGCTTCCGTTTCGGCCCATTTGAACTCCGCACCACGCCACCGGTCTTGCTTCGCGAAGGTGAACCAGTCGGCATTACGCCGAAGGCGTTCTTGACGCTGGTCGCGCTGGTCTCCCGGCAGGGGGAAGCTGTCAGCAAGGAAGAACTGCTGGCGACGGTCTGGGCCGACACCACGGTGGAGGAGTCAAACCTTTCACAGAACATCTACACGCTGCGCAAGCTGTTGGCGGCAGATTTCCCGGACGGGAACGCCATTGAGAACATTCCCCGGTTCGGCTACCGCTTCACAGTGCCGGTACGGGAGGTGTCTTCCACGGTCAGCGAGAATGCGCCCGGAAAGCCAGAGATGGCGAGCAAGGAGTCTGCGCCACCTGCCCATACTGAACCAGCAAAGCTGCCTGGTCTGGAAAGCTTTGTCGCGCCAGGCGGTGGCTCTACGCACGCAACTGAAACTGGCCCTGCGTTGGCTTCGCGGTTGGCAAAAGGGAATATCAAGTGGCTGGTCGCCGTCAGCGGTCTTCTTCTGCTGGCCGTTCTGGCATGGCAATGGCCGCTGGTGTCATCCATAGTGGGCCGACAGACGCCGTATGAGTGGGCTGCCTTCACAGCTAACTCGTATGAGGACGCTGTCAATGCCGTCGCACTATCTCCGAGTGGCGATCTGGTCGCTTATGCAGATGCGGACGGTATCGTCTTACGCGGCGCGCAGGAAACCGCGATTCATTCGCTGCCCACGCCGAAACTGAAGATCGTCGATCATCTGGCGTGGTTCCCGGATCAGCTTCACCTTGTTCTCAGTGGACAGAGCGCGCAGACGGGCGACCCGCAGATCTGGAAGATCTCAGTTCTTGGTGAAGCGCCGTTGCTGCTGCGCGATCAGGCGCGATCAGGGACAGTTTCCCGCAGCGGCACATCGATAGCTTTTCTAAGCTCTGACGAGGCGCAGGTCTGGACCATGGGATCGACTGGAGAGAACCCACGCCAAGTCGCGACGAGCGGGGCTGGGCAGCAATTCACCGTGTTGTTGTGGGCCCTGGGTGACGATGGCTTGCTTGCGGAGCGTCGCACCGCCCTGCTCGGCACCAATGCCGGTGCCGATACTCCTTCGACTCCGCTCCCAAGTTCCAACTTCGCGCTGGAGCATATCAACCTGAGTGGAGGAAACCGCACCGTCGTACGAAACGATCTTTCCGTGGGTGATGCCTGCCTTGTCGGCGGCAACGACCTCATCTACTCCAGGTCCACTGAAACGGAAGGGCAGGAATCCGATTCTTTGTGGCGGGTCCACCTGGACGCAACTACCGGGGCGATCAAGGCAGCACCCACACCTCTCGCCAAAGCAGATGATACCGAGCACATTTATGGATTTAGCTGTTCCGCCGACGGGACGCGCATCGCTGTGCTGCGCAAAGAGGGTGCAACCAATGTTTTCGTTGCTGACTTCGCGAGCGGTCCACCTCGACTGACTCACATTCGTCGGCTCAGCATGGACTCCAAGCTGGCGTATCCGCACGGTTGGTCCGCCGACGGCAAGTCAGTTCTCTACGAGTCGCTGCGCGCGGTGGATCACTACGACATCTTTTCGCAGTCGCTTGACCGTCATGACCCGGACCTGATCGTGTCGATGACGGGATCCAACATGCGCCCGACGCCGACACCGGATGGGCAATGGCTGCTGTTTCTGCACAATGATGTGCCCCGAGGCAAGCGAACGGTCTATCGCCTGAGCACACGGAACAAGTTTCCGGAGCCGTTATCATCTGCTGGCGAGATAACCGAGTTCCATTGCCCGCTTGTGCACGGCGATTGCGTTGCCATGCAGAGAATCGAAGACGGCGGCGCTAACTTTTTCATTCTTGATCCCCAGCGAGGCAAGGGTAGGCTGCTGCTCGGTGCGTCCGGTAAGCTACGTCCCATCCTCGATTGGGACGTATCACCCGATGGTGGATCTCTTGTGATGGACACTGCGTCCGACGTTCCGCTGCATGTTGTCTCGTTGGATACGGGAACCATCAGCGACGTGCCGTTTCATTCCCGGCGGCGCACCAAGGCGGTGAATTGGACAGCAGACGGCCGAGGCTTCTTCATCTCCTCGCTCACGCAGTCGGGAGATGAAGTCTCGTTTGTCGATCGGGAGGGAAACGCAACAAGCCTTGCAGCAACTACCGTCGGGACATGGTCCGTGCCATCGCCCGACGGCAAGCACGTAGCCTTCATCGATCGCAGCCTCGATAGCAATGTCTGGCTATTGAACCGCAAGTAGCTTGACTTCCAAACCACCGAAGGCCTAGCTCGCGATGGCGGGACGTTCGATGAGGCGGAGGTTCTGTTGATATGAAGGTGCAGATCGTGAAGGGGATGATGACTCTGGCTGCTCCAGTGTGTTGCACGTTCGCGTAACGTCAGCCAGAAGGAAACGCCGCTCCGCCATCAGCTTGGTACGCGCACCTGGGTTCTCACTCAACAACGCGATCGTGATGGCTTCGAGCCTGGCCATTACGCTTTGCAGATGCTCGTGAACTCCAGCGGTTGGCATGCACTAATAGTTTCCACCGCTCCGATATCAGATCCGCGGCTCTCTGGTAACCCTGAGCAAAACTGCGGTTACACACTTTTGAAAGGCAAATGTCTCTGAGTACGACTCGCCCTTCGCATCGTTTAGCATCTGAAGTGGCAGTAGATTGCTGAAGGAGTTGGAATGCACGATCACGCGGATTATTCGTCGGACGCTTCTTCGGAAGCTTTGGGGTGGTTTGATGACACCACGTGGCTGGACAAGTGGTGGCCTG
The DNA here is from genome assembly GCA_965200515.1 of Granulicella sp. GTDB lineage: Bacteria > Acidobacteriota > Terriglobia > Terriglobales > Acidobacteriaceae > Granulicella. Next base: position 449,417 of record CBDAUT010000014.1, read on the forward strand.
CGTTCTTGATTCTGTTTGGGCTGTGCTTTGTGCTGTTTCTGGCTTGCTTCCCGCAAAACTAGGAGCGGGTAAACAGATGACGAGCGAACACTTAACAGGATGCGGTCTCTGCCGCGAGATTCTTTCCCGCTGCGCAGACGACTGCTGAGTTAGTGGCGCGACTTGGCCACGCTGAAAGTAAATTCCCGAGCTTAGCTCAGGATTTTATTTAGAGCGCCCTTTGGCGTTGGGAGCCGGTGGCGGGTAAAGCGGCTTGCGGCGGGCGGCTTTGGTGATTGCCGGTTCCTTGGTAGGCTCCTCCAGCGGAATGTGCCGATGGAGCGCAACGGCGTCGCCCAGCGCGTATTTGAGCTGCGGAATTCCTTCACCGGTGACGGCAGAGATGGTGTAGAGCGGCAGCTTTTTGCGCTTGGCCATGGTGACGAGCTTCTTGAGCTTGTCGGGGTTTGCGACATCGGCTTTCGCGGCGACGAGCACTGTCGGCTTGGCGGCCAGCTTCGGGTCGAAGGATTTCAGCTCGGCGGTGATGATCCTAAAATCCTCGACGGGGTCGGGGCGGCCGCTGCCATCGGAAACGTCAATCAGGTGCACCAGAATCGTGGTTCGCTCGATGTGTTTGAGGAACTGAACACCCAGGCCCGCGCCGGAGTGCGCGCCTTCGATGAGGCCGGGAAGATCGGCGACGGTAAAGGACTTTTCGTGCGGGTACTCGCCTACCTGCACGACGCCGAGGTTTGGCTCGAGCGTGGTGAAGGCGTAATTGGCAATTTTTGGTTTTGCCGCGGAAAGCCTCGAAATGAGCGTGCTTTTACCGACGTTGGGGTAGCCGACGAGGCCGGCATCGGCGAGCAGCCGCAGTTCGAGGCGGAGACGCTTGTCTTCGCCGGGGCGACCGAGTTCATGCTCGCGCGGTGCCTGGTGCGTGCTGTTGGCAAAATGCTGGTTGCCGCGTCCGCCGCGCCCCCCGTGGGCGATGACGATTTCCTCGCCTGCATGGGCGAAGTCGTGAACGATCGCGCCGGTGTCCTCGTCGAACAGGACCGTGCCTACGGGAACCTTGAGAATGGTTGGGCCGCCGGTAGCTCCAGACATATTGGAGCCGAGGCCGTGGCCGCCGCGGTCTGATTTCCACTCCGGGTTGAAGCGGAAGTGGACGAGGGTGTTGTGACTAAGGTCGGAGCGCATAACGATGTCGCCGCCGTGGCCGCCGTCGCCGCCGGAGGGGCCGCCGCGCGGGACGAACTTTTCGCGACGAAAGGCCATGCAACCATTGCCGCCGTCGCCGGCCTTGATGCGAATTCGTGCTTCATCGATGAACATTGGTGCTCCGGTTAACAGTTTAGCTTTTGAGTGGCTAGTGGCTAGTGGCTAGTGGCTAGTGGCTAGTGGCTAGTGGCTAGTGGCTAGTGGCTAGTGGCTAGTGGCTAGTGGCGTTGGCAGTCTTCGATTCGGGTCTGGCGTCGCCTTTCCGGAGTAAAGAGCCGGGGAGTCGTTATGTCGTTGCACGATACTCGTGGCACGAAAGTGTTTCGTGTTTACAGAGTCTTCACATGGATTAGCGAAGATAGATCTTGTTATTCTGGATGTACTCATAAGCAGAATCTCTCCTGCTGCTGACGCGAACACGCGCCGGATAAGAGGCCAAAGGCCCAAGCAGGAAATGTACTTGCAATGCTGGGCGGTTCACACACTCGTGTTCCCGGGCTTGCGCCAAAATTTCGAGGAGACCTCAATGAAATTTACGAAGCTAATTGGTAAGGCAGCCGTGTGCGCTGCATTTGCCGTCACCACGGGAAGCGTTTTTGCGCAGTCGATGACGCAGGGCGCAATTTCCGGCACGGTGTTCGATCCGACCGACGCAGCTATCCCCAACGCGGCCATCCTGATCCACAACAATGCGACGGGGACCGACCTGAAGCTGACGGCTGGCGGAGCTGGCGAATTTCGCGCCCCGCAGCTTGCTCCAGGCACCTACACCGTGACCATCAGCGCACCGAGCTTTACGCCAGTGAAGCAGACCAATGTTGTCGTGCAGTTGAATGAGGTCACCCAGATCAACCAGCACCTCACTACCGGTTCTGAAGCACAGGTAGTGGAAGTATCGGCTGATGTGCCGGTGCTGAAGTTCGAGTCAGCCGAATACGGCGGACACCTCGACTCGCGCGAAATCGAGAACATTCCGATCAATAATCGCCGTTGGTCGTCGCTTGCACTTACTACGCCTGCTGTCACGAACTCGGCTGACGGCTTCGGCTTGCTGAGCTTCCGCGCGATTTCGCCGCTGCTCAACGTGGTCGAGATCGACGGCGCAGATGATAACCAGGCGTTCTTTGCGGAAGAGCGCGGACGTACACGTGCGGGCTACTCGACGGCACAAAGCGCAGTGCGTGAGTTCACCGTCAATACTGGCGTTTACGGCGCGGATTTTGGCCGCGCTGTAGGCGGCGTTGTGAATACGGTCACCAAGTCCGGTGGCAATCAGCTTCATGGCGAAGCGTATTTCTACAATCGCAATTCCAGCCGTTCAGCCTTCGTTCCGGGGGCTATCAACACGACTTTCAATCCCGCAACAGGCGCTTATGTGAACTCGCCGTTCCGTCCGAAGGATAATCGCAACCAGCTTGGATTTGCGGCGGGTGGTCCGTTGAAGCGTGACAAACTCTTCTGGTTTTATGCGTTCGATGAGTTCCGTCGTAACTTCCCCGGCACCGCAAAAGCCAACAATCCGAATGCATTCTTTGTGACGCCGGATGCAACGCTGCCCGCAGGGCAAACCTGTCTGGCGACTAACAGTGTCTTCGGAACGAGGACGCTTGCGGCCGGAACAATCATCACCGGTACACAAAGCACAGCGAGTGCCGCTGCGGCTGGATCGACTGCTGATAACGCGGCTTGCGCGCTCGGTCAGCGTCTTGGTCAGGGCTACGCTGGTGGTGCAACGACCTTCAACACGCAGTTGCAGGCTTTGCTCCCTGACCTCGGTTCTGTGCCGCGTTTTGGCAATCAGAACATCAACACGCCGAAGCTGGATTGGCAGATCAATCCGAAACATCACGTGAGCTTCCTCTATCACCGCCTGCGTTGGGATTCACCTGGTGGAGTGCAGACGCAAGGAACCAACAACTACGCCATCGATACGTTTGGGCAGGATTTCGTCAAGCTCGACTATGGTGTTGCGAAGCTAGACTCACTGATCACGTCCAAGATTACGAACGAGCTTCGTTTCCAATACGGACGCGAGCTCAACACTCAAGGGCTTCAAAATGCGAGCGCATACACACGGCAGAACCTAATCAACGGAACGGGCTTTGCTCCTGAGGTTGCACTCACCACTTCCAACGGTTTCTTTCTTGGCCAGCCTTATTACGGTTTCCGTAAGTCTTATCCAGACGAACGCAAGACGCAGGTTGGTGACACGGCGACATTCGCTTTCGGCAAGCACACGTTGCGCGTTGGTGAGGACATCGTTCACAACGATGACTTCCAGAACTTTGTGAATGATGTGAACGGTTTCTACAACTACTCGACTACTGGACCAGTTGGAGTTGCAAACTACTTCTCTGACCTTCTGGGACGCGGAAAAAACTACTGCACCGGTGTAAGTGGCGCAGGAACTGGCGTAAATGCTGCCGGCACTGGTCAGCCCTGCTACAACAACCTCCAACAGGGTGTTGGTCCCGCTGTGTTCGAGATCGCGACGACAGATTACGGCTTTTTTGCCCAGGACGACTGGAAGATCATGCCGCGGCTTACCCTGAACCTCGGTGTTCGCTACGACTTTGAAAGCTTCCCGCAGCCGATCTCGAGTGTCACCAATGCGTCACTTCCACAAACGGCAAATCGTCCGAGCGACAAGAACAATTTCGCTCCGCGCATCGGTTTTGCTTACGATCCATTTGGGCTTGGCAAGACCGTAGTACGTGGCGGATTCGGCATGTACTACGGTCGCATACCAAACAACTACATCCTGCAGACATACACCACAACAGGTTCGCCGACGGCTTACACTTTGGCGACGATCACACCGTCCGTGAGCGGTGCTCCCTCGCTTCCAAACATTGCAACACCAGCCTCGATACAGGGTACCGGTACAGCTTCGGCGCAGTACTTTGCGCCGAACTTTCAGAACCCCTACACCGAGCAGTTTGACCTGGCAGTGCAGCAGGACCTTGGTTTCTCGACGGTGTTGTCGGTCAGCTATATCGGCGCTCTTGGCCGCGAGCTGCCCAACTATCTCAATGTCAATCTCGACCCGACGAAGACCTATACATCGACTTACACCGTTGCTCCAGCGACCGCTGGTTCCACAAACTGTGGTCCCCTGGCTTGCGGCAGCACCTACAACGTGCTCACTTATGCAGGACGTTCCTGCGCGAACGCAACCTGCACCACAACTACAAACATTCTGCGGAACCCGAACTACAGCTCGATCACAGAGTCGTTTTCCAACATCAACTCCAACTACCACGGCCTAACGGTAGACGTTACAAACCGCACCAACAGGTGGGTGCAGTATGACGCTAATTACACGTGGTCGCATGCCATGGATTTCAGCCAGAATGCATCGACCGCGCCTGGCACGAACAATTGGGCCGATCCTTTCGGCAATGCACGCCTGAATTACGGAAACTCCAACCAGAACGTGAAAAACCGCGCCGTGGGCTGGGCTTTGCTGAACGCTCCTGGGCTGCATGGCAATGGGCCGCTCACCTACCTCACCAACGGATGGTCCATCCGTCCTTACGTGCAGATTCAAAACGGTCTGCCCTTCTCGCTGGTAACAAGCGGAACGACGGCAAACCAATGCGCCACTCAGGTTGCTGGCTGTCTTCAGGCGGCGAGCAGCGGCGTAACCGGCACCGGCGCAACAGCGTACCTGCCGTTCTTCGGGCGTAACACCTTCCAATACCCGCGCACAATCGAGATCGACGCGCGTGTGCAGAAGGCGTTCAACTTCTACGAACATTACAACCTCGAAGTGTTCGGCGAAGCGTTCAACCTCGCCAATCACCAGAATGTTACGGGTGTGAACGGAACCGGATACGGCATCTCTGGCAACACGCTGACGTATCAGGCGAATTTCAGGACGGTATCTTCCGCCAATACAAACTACGCCTATGGACCGCGTGTGATCCAGATTGGTGCCCGCGTCAACTTCTAGCCTTGAACAAAGGATGGAATACAGGGCGGTGGCTTCGGCTGCCGCCCTTTTTCTTTGGTGTGACTTTTCAGAATGTGGGGAGTTCGTATAGGCTTCCGCAAAACACATTTCAAGCTTTGCGTGGTTGCCGAGTGTCGCACAGTGTGTGCGTGCCTGGTGGTGTGCTGAGGGGTTTTGTTGTCGTCGCTTTGGAAGCAGGTCATTCGCTCGCTGAGTTTCTTTGCCTTGTTATGCCTGCTTCCCGCCGCGGTGGTGCGAGGTCAGTCGGCGGGAGATGGTGTGATCTCCGGTCGCGTGCTGCGACCGGATGGAACGCCTGCCGCGAGGGTCCGTATGCGGCTACAGCTTCAAACGGATGTAGCTGCTGATGCGGAGCATGCCCTCGCCGTTGAGACAGACCGCCACGGATTATTCGGGCTCCTTACGCTGCCGGCTGGCGTGTATCGCGTGCAGATTGTGGAGAGCGGGTCGAAAGCGAGTGTTCCACTGCAGGACGTCGTGGTGCGGGAGGCAGAGACAAGCGAGGTAGTGCTGCAGCTTGCGCCGAGCGCTTCGACTCCTGTGACTCCTCGCTCACCAGTGTCCCCAGTTTCCAGTGAGACTATCGGCGCCAGCGCTTTACAGGAGCTTCCGCTGGATGCACGCGAGTGGGAAGGTGTATCGCGGCTGCTTTCTTCCGCCAACGACGCGACCACGGTGAACGAGTATGCAGGTCAGGAGCGCGATGGGCTGTCCGATTCCGCTGAGGCTTCGCGACGCGGAAGTAGTCAGAGCGGAAGCACGGAGGCAGCATCTGGCGTGAGCTTTGCCGGGCTTCCGATTACGCAGAACAGCGAGCGCGTGGATGGCTTGTCGGATGAGCAGAGTTTTCGTTCGGGGCCGCGCGGTGCGGCCACCGGCGGAGCGGTAAGTGGAAGCAGCAGCTACGGGCAGAGTGCCCTGCGTTCGGTACGTGTGCTGCCGCGGTCGTTCTCGGCGCAGTATGGCAATGCGGCAGGTACAGGTCTCACGATTCGCACGAGGTCTGGTGGAGACGCTTTGCATGGAAGTGCGTTCTACCTTCTGCGTGAAAGCGCGTTTGCTGCTTCCAATCCGTACTCGATCGTTACGCACTACGCGAATGGTGCGATCACTTCTTCTCTGACGAAACCCAGGGATGCGCTACAGCAGTTTGGCGGGAGCGTCGGACTCCCGCTCTCGCGCGCACATACAGGCACGAGTGCATCGAGATATCTATTCGGTTCGCTGGAGCAGCAGGTGCGAAACAATCCGCTGGTCTCCACGCCATCGGACCCGAACTTCTACTCGCTTTCGACCGTGCAAAGCACCGTGTTGCGAGTGCGCGGAGTGACTGCTGCAGCGCAGAATGCGGCATTGAACTACCTCGACAGCCTCAGTGGGCCGCTTGACCGGAATACAACACGAACGCTGGCCTTTGTGCGCGGTGATGCGCGGATTTCGAACCGTGATGAAATCAGCGCTGCGTATGCGATCAACCATTTTCACTCGCTCGCTGGCACGGGCTTCGATCAAAACTCTGAAGCTGTGACTTCGCGAGGGCGCGCCAGTGTAGGTGATCGTGACATCGACCTGCAGGCGGTCAGCGGCTCCTGGCTGCACAGCATCACGCATCGCATGAACAACGAGGTCCGCTTTCAGTTCGCGCACGATCTGGAATCGGAAACACCGCATGCGCCATTGCCACAAGAGCCTGCTATCAGCCCTGGCGGCCTGGCACCACAGGTTGCCATCGAGCCGAATGGATTCAGCTTTGGTACACCGGCAGGCCTGGGTCGAAGAGCGTATCCAGACGAGCAGCGCGTTGAAGTGTCAGAGCTGTTTCACTACACGCGTGGACGGCATCTGTTTTCACTTGGCGGTGACTGGAGCCGCGTGCACGATCGCATTGCACGGCTTGCAAATGCTGAAGGCTCGTTTCTGTATGACAGCTCGAGCACAGGCGCGGGCGGACTCGTGAATTGGATCACGGACTACACGTTCAATGTAAACGCGTATCCGAATGCGGCGTGCCCGAGCATTGTGGCGACACCGCATTTCTTCTGCTTTCGATCGTTCACACAGAGCTTCGGGGGTGATGACACCAGCTTCGTCACGCACAACTTCGCAGGTTTTGCGGAAGATCGCTTCCGCATTCGCGATGGTCTGTCTGTCTCTTTTGGCGTGCGTTACGAGTATGTGTTGTTGCCATTGCCGCAAGCGCAGAACCCAGCGCTGAACGCTGCGTTCGCGAGTGTCGGAGGTGCGCTGCAGGGATCAACCTCCAGCTTTCCAGAAGACAGGGACAATGCAGGGCCGCGCCTCGCGGTGACTTGGCGGCCCGGGCACGGCGCTCTGGGGACAGTGCGTTTCGGCTACGGTGGATTCTTCGGTCGCCTGACTGGAGCGACGATCCACGCGGCGTTAACCGAGACGGCACTGCCTTCAAGCACAACACAGATTCGCATCACGCCAACAACGGAGGCGGGATGCCCAGGCAAACCGGGTGTGGTGTTCGGCTACCCCTGCGTTTTCTCGACAGCGCCTACGGGTTTGGTTGCGCAGACGAGTTCCGCACTCCTGTTTGCGAAAGGGTTCCGCTTGCCTGCGGTCCAGCGCGGGTCGCTGCTGTGGGAGCGCGAGTTAGGCGGGCACGGCTTTGTACGCGCCGAATACGCTGCCAGCATCGCAACACAACTGGCCGCCAGCACCGACATCAACATTGCGCCCTCCGTTGTAAGCCGCAGCTTTGTGGTGCAGGGTGGTGACGGGTATGCAGGCTTGCGGAGTGGGCAGACATTTACCTTGCCGATCTACACTGCCCGCCGAGTGGCACAGTACGGGCCAGTGACCTCCGTGGAGTCCAATGCAAACTCGGCGTATCATGCGGGAACGCTGGAGGCGGAGCTGCATGGATGGCATGCGCTCCAGGTGCGTGGCAGCTTCACGTTCTCTCGCGCGATTGACTACGGTCCACAGTCTGGACCTACGCCGCGGCAGAACGGACAGTTCGATCCATTCACCGATGGCTATGACAAGGGCTTGTCGAGCCTTAGTTTTCCGGTACGTTTTTCGGGCGCACTGGTGTACACGTCGCAAGTGCATACTCGCTCGCGTGCTGCGAATATCGCGTTGCGCGGCTGGCAGATATCCTCCATCGCTGTTGCAGGGAGTGGTGCCCCTTATAGCTACGCTGTCTTTGGCGGAACGCGGCTGAGTGGCGGGCGAGAGAGCATCAACGGCTCGGGTGGAGCGAACTACCTGCCGACAGTCGGACGCAACACGCTGCGTCTGCCGCCGCGCGCGAGTGTAGACGTGCGGCTTGGGCGGGAATGGAAGTTTGGTGCGGGACGCCGGGTGAGTGCGTTTGCCGAGGCATTCAATGTGTTCAACCAGCGCAACCTGGCGCGTGTAGAAACGCGAGCTTTCGTGCTCGGTACGCCCGCGACGACTGCCGGTCCTACGCCATTGATCTTTCAGGATGCGGCGGCGATCGCGACCGAAGGGCTGACGACGCTTCCATTCGGAACACCAACGTCTTCAACGACTAGCCTGAGCCGCGAGCGACGGGCGGAGCTCGGGGTGCGCCTGACGTTCTGATTAGGCGGCGAAGCGGCGTGGCAGTAGAGGGTAGACAATGAGCAGGAGGAAATAGAGGCGTTCGGCTCAAAGTCGATGCACCTACCACTCTTTGAGTACGAACCTCGGACCGCCGGATGGCATCCAACACTCAAACAGCAAGAAAGCAAGAGGGCTCCGCACGTGAACCTGGTCGCGTTGGTGGCACATCATGGCTATGCGACCACCATGTGCATCCTGTTTCTTGCTGCGTGTGGGTTGCCCCTCCCCATTTCCGTTGTGCTGCTGACGGCAGGTGCCGCAGCCCACGGGGGAGCGTTGAACCTGGGATTCGTCATCCTTGCGGGTATCACTGCTGCTGTGTTGGGCGACACACTGATGTACCTTGGCGGCCGTTTTACGGGCTGGTGGTTGCTGGCGGGTATTTGCCGCATCAGCATGAATCCCGAGACGTGCATTTTTGGATCCGCAAATTCCTTCTACCGGCGTGGACCAAAGGCGCTGATGTTTGCGAAGTTCATCCCCGGACTCGCGACAGTAGCGGCACCGCTGGCCGGCAGTCTGAACATGAAGCCAACGCGATTTCTGCGGCTCGATATCTTCGGCGTTACGCTGTATGTCACGTTGTGGAGCACGATCGGTTATCTCTGCTCGAAGTTCTTGAAGGAGATACTTGCCGGGCTGGGCCGCTTCGGACACTTCACTATGGGGATTTTTCTCGTGGTGGTTGCCGCCTATGTTGGATGGCTGACTTATAACTGGCTGCATGACAAACGGTTCTCACACGTGGAGAAGGTTCAGGCGCAGGAGTTGCACGACCAATTACGCGAAAGCCAGAGTGACCGTCTGGTCGTTATCGCTGACGTGCGCTCGCATGGATACTACGATCCCGGCATGCAGCGCATCAAGAATTCCATTCGAGTTGAGCCGAGCAGGCTGAAAGAAGAGCTGCTGGCGCTACGGGAATTCATGGCACCGGAGTGCGATATCTACCTTTACTGCTCCTGTGCGCGTGAAGCGACCAGCGTGCGCGTGGCGCACATGCTGGAGCAGGAGAACTGCCGGACCAAGGTAATCCAAGGCGGACTGAAGGCGTGGATCAAGGCTGGTGGGCCGCTAGAACCGGTGCCCGCAGGCGACGTGGAACATTTGCCGCAGTTCGACTAGGGCTCTCCTGGAGGAGAGCGCTATATTGGTGCCCATGTTCTCCACTCGTCCCAAGGCTTCCGGTGCGCAACCGCGCCCATGGAGTCTTCCTGAGCGTCTCGCGTTTCGTTTTGCATTCTGCTACTGGCTTCTTTACTTTGTGCCGTCCTATGGGGCGGCGACACTGTTTGACCTAATTCCCAACTGGGGCGACCGCATCGACGGTGTGCTTGCTTGGCCGCTGGCGAAAACTGCGCATTTGGTTGGTATTCACGTCTTCTATCTACTAGGTGAAGGTTCGGACTGGCATCCCACTGGGTCCGGGGATACCGCAATGCATTACGTTCTGCTGCTGTGCGTGTTTGCGCTCGCGCTGGCAGCGTCCGCTGTGTGGAGCCTCATTAGCGAAGTGCGACATACGTGCACCGAGTACACCACGGCGTATGCGTTCCTGAGATTGTTCCTGCGTTTCTCTCTTGCAGTCACGTTGCTGGGATACGGATTTGCGAAGGTGTTCCCCGGACAATTCGGTGCGCAGCCGACTTTGTTCCAGCTTAATGAGCGCTGGGGAGAAAGCTCGCCCATGCACGTGCTGTGGATGTTCATGGGAGCGTCGCGGCCATACACCATCTTTGGCGGTCTTGCAGAAGTCATACCGGGCGCGCTGCTTCTTTTCCGTAGAACGACGACGGTCGGTTTGCTCGGAAGCGCGGCGGTGATGGTGAACATTGTGGTGCTGAACTTTACCTATGACGTGCCGGTAAAGATCTACTCGACGCACCTGCTCCTGCTTTCATTGTTTCTTTTGCTGCCTGACATCACTCCGCTCTGGCGATTTCTGGTACTGCGCAAGCCCGCGGAGTTGGTGGGCGTTCCGATGCCGGTTGCAAATCGTCGGCCGCTACGCATTGCGGCTCATGTGCTGCAAGGTCTCGTCGTGCTTGCGTGCGTGTGGGAAGGGACCGGCGAGTATATCTCCCGCAACACACCCTGGGAGCATGCGCCAATTTATGGAGTCTGGCAGGTTGCTTCCGGAAGCGATTTCGGCAGTGCCGCGCACGCGCCTTCCACCTTTGTCATGGACGAAATGGGAAGGCTCGATGCTGTGCTGGATGATGGCAAGGTTAGGCGGTACGTGGTGACCTATGACAAGTCGGCACGCACAGTTCACTTTCCAAAGATGGAGCGCGAAACTGCTCTGGTCTGGACGATTGACGGGCCAGCGAAGCTCACGCTGCAAGGCATGTGGATGGGCAATCCGGCAAAGCTCACGCTGGTACGCACCAATCCGGACGACTACCTGCTGCAGAGCCGCGGGTTTCATTGGGTGCAAGAGGTGCCCTACAACCGTTGAGTTCTCAAGCGACTCGCTTTGCAAGGCTGGCTAGCAGGCGTGTATGGGGCAGGCCGTCGGCGTACGTCTTCAGCACAAGTCCGCGGAGCATGGGTGTGCGCATCACGCGGAAGCCGCGGCTCGGTTCGCGATAGAAGCTACGTGCCGCGCGATGTGAGAAGGCAAGTGTTTCCTGAAGCGTTCTGAGATTTTCTGTGTACAGGTCTGCGACAGAGTTGTTCGAGTGCTTGCTGGCGAGGATTGCTGCGGCCGCAGCTTGTCCGCTGACGATGGCAGAGTGGATGCCTTCGCCGGTGAGTGGGTCGACGAGACCGGCAGCGTCGCCCGCGAGAAGAATGCGGCCTGAGGGAAGGTAGGCGTGCCCGCCAAGCCCGAGGTACTGGCCGACGACATTTGCGGGGAGGGCGACACCAAGCTTGGCGCGTGTGTACTCGGCGAGCAGTGCCCGCGTCACGCTTTCGTAGGGAGTATCGGGCGCGCCCGCAGCAGCGCCTGCGCCCTGAGGAACGAAGCCACCAACGCCGATGTTGATGTGGTCTCCTTTTGGGAAGAGCCAGCCGTAGCCGCCGCTGATCGGGCTGAAATCGAAGACAAGATCCAGCGGCGCATCGCCCGCGGGGAGCACTGCAGGAAGATCGCTGAAAGGCACGCTCGCTTCGAGCGCAAAACCGCGAGCGTACCATTCGGGCTCAGCTGGCAGAGTTGAGGCGGATGCAGCGCCTGAGTTACGCACGCCAGTGGCGAGGCGACGTGTCTGTCCGTTGGAACCGTCGGCACCAATGAGAACGGGCGCGGTAAGCATTTGCGTGGTGTTGTCTGGCAGCGCAAGTTCTATTTCGACATATTCGCCGGGCTCACGGATTGCAACAATACCTTCGATCTTGCGGAACTCTGCGCCGCTAGCCAGAGTTTGTTCGAGGCAGAAGGCGTCGAAGCGCTCGCGTACCGCCATGGCGCAGAAGGGTTCACGTGTGCGGACGCGCACTTCGAGATCACGCTCTGCTTTGCGGCGGCCTGTGGCGAAGTTCGGTCCTGCTTCCTGTAGAACGACATCCCGGCATTCGCGCTCGATAACGGGTGCCACGGAGTAGCGCAGCGCTTTCAATGTTTTGCGCGTGAGACCGCACGCGCAGGCTTTCTGGCGAGGGAAGTGTCGCTTGTCGAGAAGCAGAACCCGCGCCCCGGTAGCGGCCAGGTCATAGGCAGCGGCGCAACCCGCCGGGCCGGCTCCCGCAATAACAACGTCATAATCAAACGGCACCATGTCAGTTTATCGAAGCATGCAGCGAAGACCGCACCGCGCAGCGTCTCATTTGCTGAAAGAGTCTGAGGCGAACGAAGGATGGCGAACGAGCAGTTCGATGCGGTGGTGATTGGTTCAGGGCAGGGCGGGAATCCGCTTGCCAGAGCAATGGCGAAATACGGATGGAACACAGCCGTCGTGGAGAGGCGGTTTGCAGGCGGCACCTGCGTGAACGATGGCTGTACGCCAACGAAGACGATGGTGGCGAGCGCAAAAGTGGCAGAGCAGGCACGGCGCGGCGCGGAGTACGGTGTGCAATGTGGTGCGGTGAGCATCGACATGGCGCGGGTGTATGCGCGCAAGCAGGAGATCGTGCTCGGCGGTCGCGAAAGCAATGCGAAGGGATTGGAGGAGGCGGGCTGCACGCTGATCTTCGGTGAAGGCAGCTTTTCAGAAGAGCAACCTGGCGCCGGCAGATACGCGATCGATGTGCGTGTGCAGGATGGCAGCGTGCGGCAGCTTATGTCACCTCGGGTCTTCCTCAATACAGGCGAGCGGCCACACGTGCCAAAGCTGGATGGCCTGGAACAGGTGCCTTATCTGGACAGCACGAGCATCATGGAGCTGCAGACTCTTCCGGAGCACTTGTTGGTGCTCGGCGGTGGGTACATTGCGCTGGAGTTCGCACAGATGTTTCGCCGGTTTGGTTCGCGCGTGACAGTGGTGGAGCACGGCGAGCGAATCGCTTCGCATGAAGATGACGACATCGCGGATTGCATGGCTGAAATACTTCGCGAGGATGGCATAGAGATCTTCACGAATGCAAAGGCGATTCGCGTGGCGGGCGCTGAAGGCAGTGTTGCGCTTGATATCGAAGTAAGTGGCGTGGCAAGTAGCCTGCAGGGTACGCACCTGCTGATTGCAACAGGACGCACGCCGAACACCGACGCATTGAAGCTGGAGCGTGTTGGCGCAAAGCTGGATGAGAAAAGTTATGTGCAGGTGAACGAACGGCTGGAAACCGGTGTGCCCGGCATCTGGGCGCTTGGCGATGTGAAGGGCGGCCCGGCATTCACGCACATTTCCTATGACGACTTCCGTATTCTTCGCGCGAACCTGCTCGAACGGGGTTCGTGCTCGACGAAGGATCGCCTGCTGCCGTACTGCATGTTCATCGATCCCGAGCTTGGGCGAGTGGGCCTAAGCGAGAAGCAGGCGCGTGAGGCGGGACTTGATGTGCGCGTGGCCGTGATGCCCGCAAAGCGTGTCGCTCGTGCGAACGAAATGGCCGAGACGCGCGGCATGTGGAAGGCAATTGTTGATCGCGCGAGTGGAGAGATTCTAGGCGCTGCGATTCTAGGCGTGAATGGCGGCGAAGTCGTAACGCAAATTCAGCTCGCGATGATGGGTGGCCTGAAATACACGCGGTTGCGGGAGGCAGTTTTCATCCACCCGGCTTTAGCGGAAGGATTGAATGTGCTGTTCGATAGCTTTCGCGACGAGTAGCTGAACCCGCCTGCGAAAATCCGCCTAGGCGGAAATCGGTTCTTGTAAGTCAGTGACTGCCTGCTGCTCACGCATGGATTTCGCCAACAAGGTGTAGCTGCGCTTCCTTGCTTCGTGGTCGTGGGTGATGGTGTTCACAATCAGTTCGCTGAGGTTTAGTTCGTTCGCGAGGCCGCGTAGCCGGGCAGCGACTTTGTCCGGTGTGCCGACGATATAGCGGGGCCACTCGCTTTCCGGCTCTTCGAAGCTGCCGCGGGTGAACGATAACAGAGGGTTCGGCGCGGTGGGCACTTCGTTGAGTTCGCGGAGGGCATCTTCGGGTGAGGCAACAGGGCGACGGTCATCCATGCGTATGCGCCGCTGCAGCAGACGCACGGAGGCATGCAGGTGCTCGGCTTCTTCCTGAGTGGGCGCGCAGATCACGCCAATGGCAAGGGTGGCTTCGGGCTGTTTGCGGCCGTCGTCGAACTTAGAGGGTTGGAAGTTGCGCTGGTAGTACTCGATTGCCTGGCGTGTACCGGCGGAGGAAAAGAAGTGTGCGTAGGCGTAGGGCAGGCCTTCCTGCGCGGCGTTTACGGACGACCACATGGATGAGCCGAGCAGCCAGATATCCGGCGCGCCGGGTCCGTCCGGTGCTACGCGGATGCGCGAAAACGGGTGCGGCCCTTTGGCGTCAACGTACTCTATCCAACGCTCGGGGTTGAGGTAGGCGCGCAGCTCCGCGAGTTGCTGTGGGAAGTCATCGCGCACGGGAGCCTGGCGGTCACGCTTGAGCGCAAAGGCCTCGAGCTGTCCACCTCCGGGCGCACGACCTATTCCGAGGTCGATGCGATTGGGAAACATGGCGTGCAGCGTGCGAAAAACTTCTGCAACCTTGAGCGGGGCATAATGCGGCAGCATAATGCCGCCTGAGCCGAGGCGTATGTGCTTCGTCGCGGCGGCTGCGCGTGTGATGAGAATCTCCGGTGCCGTGCAGGCGAGCAGGTCCATCGCGTGGTGCTCGGAATACCAGAGACGCGTGTAGCCAAGCGCGTCTACGTGTTGCGCGAGATCGAGAGAGTTCGCGAGGGCGTCTGCAGGTGTGGACCCGGCAAGCACTGGCGACTGATCGAGCACGGAAAGGCGGAGTGAAGCTGCCATGCGGATTGGATGAAGCAGGCGGGAGCTTGGACGCGGGCTATGTCTTTGCTTCGCTATGCTGAGACCTGTATGCGTGATGAAGAGCAAACATTTGAGCCGCTGCTTTCCGTGCAGGATTTACGGATCGCATTTGGTAGCCATGAGGCCGTGCACGGCGTGTCGTTCGACATCGCACCGGGCGAGACGCTGGGGCTAGTGGGAGAGTCGGGGTCCGGAAAGTCGGCGACCTCACTCGCGATGCTGCGGCTGTTGCCGCCGAGCGCAAAGGTAACCGGGCGGGTGTTGCTGGCCGGTCAAGGTAGTGGCTCCGCTGGCGAGAGGCAAATTTCCTCCCATTCGCTCAGGGCGAAGGACAATCAGGAAGACGAAGACAAAGACCTGTTGGCATTACCGGAAAATGCGATGCGCGCACATCGTGGACGGTCGCTGGCGATGATCTTTCAGGAGCCGATGACGGCGCTGAATCCAGTAATGAAGATTGGACGGCAGATTGGGGAAGCGCTGCTGGCGCATGCTCCCCGCACCCCGCGCGATGAGGTGCGTGAGCGTGTGTTGCAGGCGATGCGCGAGGTTGCGCTGCCTGAGCCGGAGCGTCGTCTGAATGATTACCCGCACCAGTTTTCGGGCGGGCAGCGGCAGCGCGTCGTCATCGCGATGGCACTGATCAACAAGCCTCGGCTATTGATAGCGGACGAGCCGACGACAGCCCTCGACGTGACCGTGCAGGCGCAGATACTTGCATTGCTGCGCAAGCTGCGTGAGGAACATGGGTTGTCGATGCTCTTCATCTCACATGATTTGGCAGTGGTGGCGCAGATTGCGGACCGCGTGGCCGTAATGCAGCAGGGAGCAATCGTGGAGCAGGGAAGCGCGGTGGAGATGTTTCGTTCGCCGCAACATCCGTATACGCGCAAATTGCTGGCATCGGCACCGACGATGCAGACGCGACGGGATTTGCCTTTGGCTTCAATGCGAGGGCAGACAGCGGAACAGTAAACCCTAAACAGGAAAACAGATTTCTAGAGTGTTGGCGCGATTTGGTGGTCTCCGCATGAGTCGACGGTGTCTACTCATGCGGAGTTTGCCCGGCATGGTTGTCTTGCGAAGCACTAGAGGTCTCTCCACTACGCGTTCTGCGAACGCTCCGGCCGAGATGGTGGAGATCCAATGTAGTAGGAATTTCTAGCTCGGGCAGAAAGTGTCTTGCTATCGACTGTCTACCCGGAGTCACGTTACACAACCTTTGTTTGCCCTGGGTCACTCCCTTGTCCTGCTGCCTTAGTGATGCAGGAGGAGTAGACTGACCTTCGTTCGGTATGCGCGTTCTCGTACTTTCTGACATTCACGGTAATCTTCAGGCGCTCGACGCGGTACTTGCTGCGGCGGGTGCGTTTGATGGGTTGTGGAACCTTGGCGACATGGTCGGCTATGGTGCGAATCCGAACGAAGTGATCGCTCGCATGCGTGAGTTCGCAACCGTTAATGTGCGCGGCAATCATGATCGCGTGTGTTCCGGGTTGACGAGTTCCGATGGTTTCAATCCTGTAGCGGCTGAAGCGGCCGCGTGGACGAACCGCCATCTCACTCAGGACAATCTTGCCTGGCTGCGGGATGTGCCGCAGGGCCCGATCGAAGCAGGCAAGCGCGCCATGTGCGCGCATGGGTCGCCGCTGCATGAGGATCATTACATCGTTTCCATGCGTGATGCCTGGCTGCCGCTACAGCGCATGGGCGCGGAGATCACGTTCTTCGGACACACACATGTGCAGGGTGGCTTTTCGCAGCGTGCGGAAGACTGGGAAGAAGAGCAGCCTGTGTATCACCAGCCCGGGCAACCAGAGCAGTTCACCATCTCAGTGGCCGCACCTTCGCGACACCTGATCAATCCGGGTTCTGTTGGCCAGCCACGCGATATTGATTGGCGCGCGGCGTTTGCCATCTACGACGAGGATGAAGAGAAGGTGACGTTCTGCCGCATTCCGTACGACGTGGAAGGCGCGCAGGCAGCAATTTTGAAAGCGAAGCTTCCGGAGCGGTTGGCAGCGCGGCTTACGCAAGGAAGATAGAAAGACAGAGAGTAGACGGGAGACAGATAAGAACTGTCTCCCTGGTTTTTAGAAGAAGCGCCCCAGCGTGAAGACGAATTTGCGCTCATCGTGGTCGCCGATAGCGGGGCCAGCGGTAATAACGCCCAGCGGGGTTTCTGCAATCAGGCCGAAGTAGACATCCTGCCGAAGCAGCGAGCCGTATTCTGGTGCGCGCATCTGGCCGACTTCATACGCGCCGCCAAAATAGACGCTCGAACTGAGTGGTGCGGGAAGCGCAAAGATGCGGCGCAGATAGCCGGGTGTGATGAGGAAATAGTCTGTGCCGCGGTATTCGTCGATGGCGCTCGCACCGAGGCGAAGTGGCCCACCAAGCGTGAACCGGAACGGCTGCACGACCGGGCGGTTGAACATAGTACCGCCTTCGAAATTCACGAGTATCGTGTTCTTCTGTGCGAGGGTGTGCGCCACTTCAAACTGTGCGGTCATCTTCGGCGCGCTCGGGCTGCCTGCTGTGCCGTAGAGATACCCAGCATTGACCACGATGCGTTCGCCAAAGCGCGGTACCAGCGCGCGGTCCTGGTTGTCATACACGTAGCGAACACGTGCCAATTGCGAGTTGGAGTTGTAGTCGGGCAAGCCGTCGGAACCAGTGGTGGCGTTCCACGTCACGTGCTCGAAGTCAATGCCAGCCCGGAGCTCCTGAAACTTGCCGTCCGTTGCTCCCACATCGGCGGCAACTCCGGCGAACTGTGATTGCCGCTCGGAAATGCGGTAGCCGCTGGTCGAGCCCTTGTCACCCTGCGTGCTGGAACCGTAGATGTAGTAGGGCTGGCGCACGAGGCCCACGCGCGGTGCGATGAAGTAGTGGCCCAATGGACGGGGTTTCCAGTAGTACTCCGCTTCAGCTTTGGTGAGAAAGCCAAGATCGACCTTCCCGCGTAGGCCTGAACCATAGCCGCCAAGATCCTGATAGCGAAATAGGGTGGCGAGCGTAGCGCGTGTGATGCCGCCGGTCTGTGCCTGGAGATCGAGGCCGATGTCGAGGAATGGAGGGCCGGTTTTTTTGTCTTTTACGGCAACGAGAATAATCGGCTTCTGAGAATTATCCGGCGTTTTGTTGTCATAGCCGACAGTGTAGTCGGCGTCGTAGCGGCCATCGGAACGCACATCGGCGAGAAGCGCCTCTACCTGATCTGTGTCGACTGGCTGGCCCACAATTGATTGAAATTTGGTGTGCACCACGGCGGCAACTTGCTGGTTCGGTGCTTTCACCTTGACCTGCAGAACTGTGGTTGGCGCGGGCCGCAGCTTCGAGTTTCGGTTCGCAATGTAAGCAGCCCACTCCGCAGTAGAAATGGAATACTTCAGCAACTCATCTTTGTGCGCTTCGGCAGCGTCATAACCGCGCTTGGTGAGATCGTCGGTTTTCAGGTAGTCGTTTGCGCCAAAACCCTTGATGTCGGGCATGATGACCACGTTCGCCAGCTTGCGATCGCGAACCTCATTGGTCTCGATACCGACGGCGAAGGCGCGCTGTAGTACGCCGAGAATGGAATCGAGATCGCCCGTGCCGAGTTTGCCGAGCGGGAGGCTGATGGCGATGACGACATCCGCACCCATGGCTTTTACATCAGCGGTCGGCAGGTTCTCGAGAATTGCACCATCGACGAACTCGTGACCATCGAGCTCGAAAGGACGGAACACGCCGGGAATGGATGCAGACGCGCGCACGGCATCCTGCAGGGAGCCGCGTGAAAAAGTAACGGTTTTGGCGGCTGTTAGATCTGTGGCCTGGCAGCGGAATGGGATGGGGAGATTGTTGAAATCGGTCTGGTCGTTGTACCGGATGAACTCTTTATCCAGCAATTCGTTCAGGCCCGTGTCCGTGAGAATGGAGTTTCGAAATGAAACGCCGTGCTTCAGGCCCACGCCGATTCCGCTCGGAATTTCCCGGTCGTCTTCACGACGACGGTAGTTGAGTGAGGCATAGTCCGCACCGAGCGTAAAAACACGGCCTACGGATTTCTCATTCAGAAGGTGCTTCAGTTGCTCGGGCGTGTGCCCGGTGGAGTAAAGCGCTGCAAGGATAGAACCCATGCTGGTGCCGGAGATGACGTCAATCGGGATGTGGTGCTCTTCCAACCAGACAAGGGTGCCGATTTCGCTGAGACCGAGGGCAGCACCGCCCCCCATGGCGAGGCCAATAACAGGTCGATTGTGGGGCAGGCCTGTTGGCTTTGTGGACGGATCGAGTGGGCCAAGCTTCAACTTTTCCGTACTTGCTGCGTCTTCCCCGGCGACGGCTGGCTTGGAAGCCGAGGTTTTGTCCGTGCCAGTTTGGTTTCCGCTGGGCGAATTCTTCTGACCTAACCCGGAAGCAGGTGTCACAGCTTTCTGAATTTTGTCCGTGGTGCTTTGTGCCGCTGCTCCAACGCCTGCAGCAGGTTGACTTCCCTTACTTTGAGCCAAGCCAGACGTTGGGAGAGCGCATGAAAATGCAGCCGCAGAGAACAACATCATGCGAGCAAAGGAAGACGAGCAAAGCCTCATGTGCGAAAGATCCATCCTGAACCGAGAACGGCAGAGAAATTGTTCCTATTGAACCACTATTAAGACGCTAAAACCTTATGCACGGGACAGTCCCGGAGGTGTGCACGCAGGTATCGAAAGTGTTATCGGCTGTATTCCTGAAAAAGCTCCGGGAACTGCTGGCCGAGTGACGCGATCTTCGGGATATCGCATACCTGAATGTAGGGATTGTGCGGGTTCTTCATTGCGTAGTCCTGGTGATAGTCCTCGCCGGAATAGAAGATCTCAAGCGGGCCTACCTTGGTAACGATTGGCTTCGGAAAGATGTGTGCTTCGTCCAGTTGACGGATGTAGGTTTCCGCAACTTCGCGCTGACGCTCGTCCGTAAAAAAGATCGCAGAGCGATACTGAGTGCCGCTATCAGCGCCCTGGCGGTTGAGCTGCGTTGGGTCATGCACTACGGAAAAGAAGACACGGAGCAATGTGCCGTAGGTGACCTTTGCGGGATCGTAGACGATCTCGATTGCCTCAGCGTGGTCGGTGTCGCCACCGCTGACCTGCCGGTAGTCGGCTGTGGACTCCTGACCGCCCGTGTAGCCGACGGTGGTTGTCAGCACGCCTTTGACGCGTTGAAAAACGGATTGCACCCCCCAGAAGCAGCCGCCAGCGAATACTGCTGTTTCCTGCTGGCCAGCTTCCCAGCCGCTGGCAGGGGCGACGATGTCGTGGGTAGGTGCGGGAATTGGTTCTTTGCGGGTTGATGCGATAGCCATACGCCTCCAGATGCGCACAATCACCCAGAACAAGGCCAGAACAGCCAGGAGGCGGAGGCCGGTAACGAGCAAAGCGTGCGAATTCACCTTTTATTGGACGCGACAGGCGGTACAAGCGATGCGGCGTCGTTAGACGGGCAATTCGTGGGTGACCGGACACCGCTCACTTGCTACATTCGGTGCATGCCCAACGAACGAGTCGCGCAGGTCCGCATCATTCCCATCGATTTCCCTTCCGCCGTGCAATTGGAATGGAAGCTGCTGGATGCGGAAGGCAAGCCGCAGGAGCCCGCGTCCTTCGATCCGCCGGAAAGATGGTCGGAACTCAAGCGCCGCCTGTTCCTTTCAGACGCGGATTTCGCCGGGGCCGAGCCGATCCTGAAGCGTGGCGACGCTCAGCCGCTGGGCGTGCAGCGTGTGGTGAAGCCGTAATCAGTAAGTAACACCTCAAGTAGAGGTTTAGGCGGGAGTTAACTTGCGTGGTTCACGCTGCGATTGGGCGATTCAGCATACAACATCCTGCCTTTATCCCGGTGGCCAGTGCATCTGCCTTCCGCCGAGCAGGTGGATGTGGAGGTGTTCCACCGTCTGGCCTCCATCCGCGCCTGTGTTGATCACCAGGCGGTAGCCATTTCCCAAATTTCGATCACGGGCGACGTCACCGGCAAGCGCGAGCAGCTTGCCGAGCAGGGCAGCGTCTTCCGGCAGCGCCTGGGCGTGCGAAGCGATGTGCCGTTTCGGAATAAGGAGCACATGCACCGGGGCCTGCGGATTGATGTCAGGAAAGGCGAGTGCCTCCTCGGTCTCAGCGAGGCGCTTCACGGGGATTTCGGCGTTGACGATTTTGCAGAAGAGGCACATAAAGGCAGTGAAGAGTGACTAGTGAACAGTGAATAGTGGTTCCGTACGGATTGCAAGCGGCATCGCTGACCCGAGAACATCGATCAGCCACAGCCACTAGTCATTTCTGAAAATACTTCGGTTCGGCTCCCGGTGCCCATGGATCATACGCGTGAGCAAAAGCGGCGCGGCGGCCGATGGCAGGATGGCTGCCGTTCCAAAACTCCATGAACTGGTTTGGATTTGGTGGGTCGAAGGAGTTCTCACCAAGTACGGCGAAGGCGGCGCGAGCGGTCTCCTGCGGGTTGGGCACGAGGCCGTGGACGGCTTCCTGACCGTACACATCTGCGGCGTGCTCCTGCGTACGGCTGGTGTAGTTGCTAATGGGCGCGCTGATGGTGGATAGCAGGGAGAAGGCCAGTATCAACACGGCGAACGCTCCCCAGTCCGCCTGCGAAGGAATGCGCCAACTCGCACCAAAGCGGGCGATGACCCAGCGCACGAAAAGGTAGCCGATCCAGAACGCCAGCAGCATACCCAGGATGCCGATCGTAACGCCGCGCACGATGTGGTGCAGGACGTAGTGGCCGCTTTCATGCCCAAAGATAAACAGGACTTCGTCGGGCGTGCCTTTCGAAAGTGAAGTATCCCAGACCACGACCCGCTTGGAAGATCCAAAACCAGTCACATAAGCGTTCAGCGTGGTGACCTTCGCCGATGCCTTCATCAGGAACATGCGCTCGGGCGGGATGTTCATGTGGCCCTTCGCGACGACCTGTTCCAGCCGGGTGACGAGTTCGGGATGCGTCTTCTGCAGTGGCTCGAATTTATTGAAGAGCGGATCGATGACGTACGGCGAAGCGAAGATGCCGATCAGCAGAAACACAGACCCCGCGCCCCAGCCAAAAAGCCACCAGGTGCGTGGGAATTTGCGAATGAACCGGTACAGCAGCATGAGGAACAATCCGCCGAAAACTATTTCAAGCGCGAGGCTCTTGCTGAGGTCGCCAAGCCAGCTTCCCCAGCCCTGCACCGACAAGCCATAAGCGCGGCGCAGGTGTTGGTTGTAAAGCGTAATCGGCAAATCGAGCAGTAGGCCAGCCAGCGTGAAGAGCGCAAAGAAGGTATAGCCCTGCACCCACTTTGAGGCCACTCTCTTGCCCTTAGCTGCCAGCCCTGCACCTGCATTCACTGCACGGTCGCGCATCCAGGCAATGCCACCGAACGCGAGCAGCAGCACAAGCTGCAGCAATCCCCAGATGGTGCCTGCTACATAAAGCGTGGTGCGGATGTGATCCAGATGCTGCGCCTTTTCGAGCTTTTCGGGCGACAGGCTATAGTCCGGCAGGTTACCGAGAGGCGGCGCGGCGGAGAGTTCCTGCGCGGCATACTGGTTGGCGGCGTGCTCGGTTGGCGTTTCGTGAGCGCAGCCGGTGAACAGCACCGGTGACAAAAACAGGCAGGCAAGCAGCACAAAGCGGCGCAGACGCATGGGGAATCCTCAGAAAGAAGGTGTTCCAAGAGTGTGCAGCAAGCGGGCGAGACCCGCAAGGCCAGCAAAACGTCTATCAGACAAGGCGCGGGTGAGCACGGCGTGGAGGGCCCGGGCGATAAGCCCTCCGGTAGACTCGCGTAGAACACCTGATGCCGTTGAAAGTGGGCTCCTCTTTGAAGCGTCGTTCCTCCTCCCTGATGTTGACACGCACACACAACTTTTCTATCTGGCATCGGCGCTCGGCATCCGTCGCTGCATTAGTGCTTGCGAGCGCAGCAGCGCTCCACGCCACGGACAGGTCCGCGAAGAAAACTGACGCGAAACCAAACGCGCCTGCGCCAGTGATGATCGAGGCCATGCAGGCGGAGATGACACGCGCGCTCTCCAGCCTGGGCGGCTCAGCAACGAGCACGCCATCATCCGCCGCAAGCGGAAAGCCTGCGACTCCGCAGCCGAAGCCTTACTTCGTCAGCTACTCCGTCGCGGATGCGGAAAGCGTGAACATGACTGCGCAATATGGCGCAGTGACGGCCTCGAACAACAGCCACACGCGCACAGCGGACGTGCAGATTCGGCTCGGCGCGCCGACCCTCGACAACACGCACGGCGACCACCGCATCAGCGCGCTGACTACAGTTGCGCTGCCGTTGACAGAAGACCGTGCGGCGATTGAGCGGTCCTTATGGTTCGCCACCAATCGCGGTTATGGCAAAGCGCTGGATTCGCTTGAAAAGGTAAAGACCGAGCAGCAGGTTCGCGCGAAGGAAGAAGACGCATCCGGCGACTTTTCGACCGAACAGGCGCAGAGTGCGACGCTGCCTCCCTCGGGCAAGCTGAACGTCGATAAAGCTGCTTGGGAAGCGCGGCTGCGCGAGATGACTGCAGTGTTTCGTGATTATCCGCACATTATCTTCGATACGGCAGTCATGCAGACCTCGCGTGAAACGGACTATTTCGTTTCGAGCGATGGCGCGCACGTTGTCTCGCCCAATCAGGTGGCGAGGCTTGTTGTTGTTGCTCGCACGCGCGCTGCGGATGGCATGGATTTATTTCGCGTGGAAACCTTCGAGGCGGACACGACAGGTCATTTGCCGGAGCAGGCAACAGTGCTGGCGAAAACGACTGCGCTGGCGAAGAACCTCGATGAGTTGCGCGTCGCTCCAATCACAGAACCGTACAACGGTCCAGCCATTCTTTCCGGTCGAGCAGCAGCGGTGTTCTTTCACGAGGTTCTTGGACATCGGCTGGAAGGGCAGCGTCAGCGTGGCGACGAGGAAGGCCAGACCTTCACCAAGCTGCTAAATAAGCCCATTCTGCCTAGCTTTCTCTCCGTTGCGGACGATCCCACGCTGCGTGAAATCGACGGACACCCACTCAGCGGTCACTACGCCTTCGATGATGAAGGGCAGCCCGCGCGGCGCGTGCAGCTGGTGAAAGATGGCGTGCTGGAGACGTTTCTCATGTCGCGACTGCCGGTGGCGAGCTTTGCGCAGTCGAATGGCCACGGCCGCGCGGAAACGGGCAAGATGCCAACCGGGCGCCAAGGAAACCTGATTGTTACTTCGACCAAGCAGGTGAGCGACGTTGAATTGCGCGACATGCTGAAAGCTGAAGCGAAGAAGCAGGGCAAAGCCTACGGCTTGTTCTTTGAAGACATTTCTTCCGGGTTCGCCGTTACAACTCGCCGCTCGCCGCAGGCGTTCCAGGTGATTCCGCTGGTTGTGTATCGCGTGTACGTGGACGGCCGCCCAGACGAACTGGTGCGCGGTGTCAGCATCGTCGGCACACCGCAAGCTGCACTGAACCGCATTGTTGCTACAGGCAATCACCAGGACATCTTCAATGGCGAGTGTGGCGCTGAATCGGGAACAATTCCCGTAAGCGCGGTGGCGCCAGCCATGCTGGTCAGTGAAATCGAAACGCAGCGGCAATCGCAAGGCACAGCGAGGCCACCCATTGTGGAGCCTCCACCGCTGGAGAACGCAACGACGGAAGTGATGAAGGGCGGTGTGAAATGAATACATCCCGACATCATCATCTTCAGACAAACATCTTCAAATGGCGTCATCCTGAGCGGAGCGAAGGACCTTGGTATTGGCGGATGCCTGCAGTGGCACTGCTACTCGTTGTTGGGTTGATTAGTTCCACGGCCACGAGCTATGGCCAGTCTCCTGAAACCATGAAGAATACGGGGATCTCTCCACTTCGGCCTGTGGCCTCGGGTCGAGATGACAAAGTGGGGGAACATGCCGATCCACTTCTTACCGCAATGCAGCAGGAGCTCGCCCGCGAGAAAGAGAAGCTCGTTCTTCCCGGCATGCAGCGGCCCTACTTCATGGAGTACCGGCTCGAAGATCTGCATAGCTGGGACGCGACCGCGAGCTACGGCGCACTAACGGGCGAGGGTGAGCGGCGGCAGCGGCTTGTGCGTGTGGAAGTGCGCATCGGCGATTTTTCTTCCGACTCGAGTTCGGCGAAGGGCGACGGCTCTCTCGCGCTCGCGCCGCTGGATAACGATGTTGCTGGGCTGAAGTATGCGTTGTGGTCGGCGACGGACGAAGCCTACAAGAATGCCCTACGCGCTTATGCCGCAAAGCAGGCATCGCTGAAGCGCTTCCAGAATCCACCCACAGCGAACGACTTCACTCCGGCGAAAACAGTTAATATGATCGAGCCGCTGCGCACACTAAACATCGATCGCGGGGAGTGGAAGCGCCACATCGTGGAGGCGAGTGGGCTATACGCATCCGCGCCGGAGGCGAAGTCGTTTGCGGGAGACGTGCAGTACTCGTCGGCATCGGTGAGTGCTCTTACAGTGAATCGTTACACCGTGAACACGGACGGCACCGTACTGCGGCACGGCTACAGCGGCTATTCAGACAACACCAGCGTGGGCGGCCAAGCTGCCGACGGCATGCAGCTTGGTCGCAGCAACGGCTCGACTGCTGCAACCGCAGACGGCCTTGAAAGCTGGGCTGCGCTGAAGCAGCGCACAATAGACAATCTGCGCAGCTACAGCGATCTACGCAATGCGCCCGTGGTGAGCGCCGAGGATTACCACGGCCCTGTGCTCTTCTACGGCGATGCAGCTGCGGACGTGGTGAAGCAACTCTTCGTTCCCAACGTAGAGGCAGACCGTCCGGACATGGGCACCACGGCTCGCACGCAGGGCGCATATCAGTCCAGCCTGCGCAGCCCCGTGTTGCCAACGTTCCTGTCCGTGATTGACGATCCGACGCTGCACACGTTTGAAGGGCAGTCGCTTGTAGGTGCGTATTCGGTCGATGACGAGGGAGTACCGGTGCAGCCGCTCACAATTGTGGACCATGGAAAGCTCGTGGATTACCTGATTGGACGCGAGCCGGTGAAGGACTTCCCTGAATCGAACGGCCATGGCCGTGCCGCACCCGCGCAGCCAGCGCATTCCAAATCTGGTGTCATCGTTGTGAAGTCGGATGAGTCGCTTTCGTCAGAGGCGATGCAAGCGAAGTTGCTTGCCCTTGCGAAGGATCAGGGCCGCGATGTGTATGAAGTTGAGACGCTTTCCGATCTCGCCCCCCGCGTGCTGTATCGCGTGTCACCGGATGGCACGAAAACGCTGGTGCGAGGTGCCGTTTTTGACGAGCTGGACCAGCGCTCTTTGCGCAGCGAAGTGGTTGCAGCAGGGGGTAAGCCGTGGGTTGCGCAGACGGTCAGCCCTATTCCGCAGACGACGATCGTGCCCGAGTTGCTGTTTGCTGACATTGCCGTGAAGCGCGCGACCGAACAGCAGGGCAAGTTGCCCTACTATGCGCCGCCGGCTGCGGAAGCGAGCGCGTCCGCAAGTGCAAAGCGCTGAGCTGCTTACGGGCAGCACAGCCGGTTGACTGTGCGGAGGCTAGAAGGCTAACCCGTACAATACTTGGGTTGATGGCAAGCGTTCGATCCTCCTCCCGATTCGCTGAACAGAATGCGTCGCGCAGAGCAAGTGCCGTCGCTGCGGCATGTCTTGCGTGCGTGTGTTTATTGCTCCCCTGCATGGCAGGCGCCCAGCGGCCAGCCGCGCAACCTGCGGCAACAATGTCTGCGCAGCAGGCGGTCGATCAGATCGCGGCGCAGCAGCACGCGCAACAAGCACAGGCCCTCATCAGTCGCGCGGAAGCCAGCTACAAGTCTGGCGTGAACAACTACAACTCTAACCGGCTCGATGCGGCGCGCATGGATTTCGATTTTGCTGTGGACTCGATGCTGTCGAGCGGTATGGATCTGAAAAGCGATCCGGTCCTTACGGATGAATTTGAGCGCCTGCTCAGCGCGATCAACTCGCTGGAGATGGTGGCCCTGCAACAGGGCAATGGGTTCACGCCGAAGCTCGAATCCGCGCCACTGGAAGCCGAACAACAGGACATCACGTTCCCTGCGAATCCAGAACTCGTCGCCAAACTATCTTCCGAGTTGAACGTCTCATCCGACCTTCCGCTGGTCATCAATGATCAAGTCGCCGGATACATCAATGTGTTTGCGGAATCGAATTCCTTTCGCGCGCACATGGCTGCGTCGCTGCAGCGTGTGGGCAAGTACCGCGGTCTGATTCAGCGAGTGCTGAAGGAAGAAGGCGTGCCGCAGGATCTGATCTATCTCGCAGTTGCGGAGTCGGGCTTTCAGCCACGCGTGGTGAATACGCGTTCCGGCGCGGGCGGCATGTGGCAGTTTATGACGTTCACAGGTGCGGAATACGGCCTGACGCGCAATGGCTACTTTGATTATCGCTTCGATCCGGAAAAGTCATCGCGCGCGTACGCGCAATACATCAAGAAGCTCCATAACCGCTTCGGCGACTGGTATCTCGCAATGGCGGCCTACGATTGGGGTCCAGGCGGTATCGAACGCGCTGTGCAACGCACCGGGTTTGCGGACTTCTGGGAGCTTTACCGACGCAACGCAATGCCCGCGGAAACGCGCGCCTACGTGCCTAAGATTCTTGCAGCAGTCATTATGGCGAAGAACCCGGAAAAGTATGGGCTCGACAAACTAACACCCAGCCCGCCGGTGATTTACGACACAGTGAGTACAACGTACACCATCAGCGTGCCGCTTATTGCTGATCTGACCGACTCATCGCCGCAGGAGATTGGTGCGTTGAACCCGGCGCTGCTGCGCCTGAGCACGCCGCAGGATACGGCGTTCGATCTGCACATTCCACCGGGGACACGTGACGTTTACCTGGATCGGCTGAAGACTATTCCCGAAGGCGACCGTTCGAGTTGGCGCTTCCATGTGGCGAAAGCCGGCGAATCGCTGGAGACCATCGCCGCACAACTGCGCGGACACGCCGCAGAAATTGCCGACGTGAATCATGTGACTGCGACTGATCCGCTAAAGCCTGGCGATGAATTGGTGGTTCCTGTTGCAAGCGTAAGGCAGGCAGCAGCAACGCAACGCTACAAGACGCACCGCGGTGATTCGCTTGTCACGATTGCCGATCGCTTTAACGTGAGTGTGGAGCAATTACGCTCGTGGAACCGCATGTCGTCGAACAGCATTGCGCCGGGGCACACGATCTATGTGTCGGAGCCGGTTCGCATCGCAGCGGGCGGACGTGGTGCACGCGGCCGTCGCGGCAGAGCGTCGCGTGCGAGCTACGGCGGTGGCCGCAGTTCGCGCGCCGGACGTCATGCGTCGAGTGGAGCTTCACGGAGTGCTGCAGCTCACTCCACAAAGCATCGTTCGCGCCGATAGAGTTATGCAATATCGGCAGGCTTTGCGTGTGTTGGGCGATACGTTGCGCATCATAGAAAAAGAAAATTACGTTGCACCAAAAAAGGTGCTTGCTATTTGTTGGTGCGGGGCGTAATCCTGTTGACATTATTTGCGCGCAGTTGTGTGTGCGATAAAGAACGCAGCATAGTGCGAGGAGATGTTGGACATGGCATTCGACGACGAAACGATCAAGCTCTACGCTGCCGCAAACGACGACGATGATGACGATGATCGCGACCTCGATGCCAGCGATGAGGAAGACGAAGAAGAGGAAGAAGAACTCGATTCCACCTCAAATAAAGCCGAACAGGATCACGACGGCACACTAGGGCTGGGCAGCGAAAAGGCTTTAGATCACGATGGCAGCCTCGACATCGCCGACGAAGACGACGCAGATGGTGACGACGAAAGCACAGACGCCGATGACGACGAAGATGATGATGACGTCGAAGATGGCGAGCTAGATGATGAGGAGGGGCCCGCGGAAACCAGCACGCATGCCGAAGACGCGAAGATGTTCGCGATGCCCTCAACTGCAGTTGACCCATACGAGCCACCCCAAAAAATGGCGGCCCAACCAAAGGTGAGCGAGACAGAAGCTCCAGTGGTGAGTCGCGCTGCAAAGAGCGCTCCCGCAAAGAAGGCAGCAGCGAAGAAATCTCCAGCCAAATCCGTACCAGCCAAGAAGTCTGCAGCGAAGAAGGTGCCAGCCAAAAACGCTCCAGCGAAGAAAGCTCCCGCAAAGCAGGCACCAGCAAAGAAGGCACCAGCAAAGAAGGCACCAGCGAAGAAAGCTCCCGCTAAAAAAGCTCCCGCGAAGAAAACCGCGGGCAAAAAGACCACAGTTTCTGCCGCGAAGTCAGCACGTGCTCTGCGCGGTGGTAAGGCTGCCCCTAAGAAGGCAGCAGGCAACAAGAGCACAAGCAGCAAAAAATCAACTATGAGAGGTAAGACCTTGGCAACCGCTAAGAAGGCAACTACAGCAAAGAAGGCGACCACCGCGAAGAAGGCAGCACCCGCCAAGAAGGCAACGGCGAAGAAGGCCACGACTGCGAAAAAGGCTGCACCGGCTAAGAAGACAACGGCTAAGAAGGCAACCACCGCAAAGAAAGCGACGACTGCCAAAAAGGCAACAACCGCCAAGAAGGCTGCTGCTCCGAAGAAAGCCGCGAAGAAGTCGTAGTTTCACGCAATTCAAACAGGCAAGCAAAAGCGCCCGGACCTCGAACAGGTCCGGGCGCTTCTGCGTTGGCGTGGCTTACTTCTTTGCCGCTTCGATGGATGCCAGCACGTCTGCGCTGTGCGCCGGAATGTCCTTCACTTCCCATTCCTTCACCACTTTGCCCTCGGGCGAGATGAGGAACGTGTCGCGCATCGCGATACTCATCGGGCCCTCTTTGGTTTGGAAGGTCTTAACGGGCACGCCGTATGCATCGACGACTTTGTGTTCCGGGTCGGCCAGCATCTTGAAGGTGAACGAGTCCTTCGTACACCAGGTCTTGTGGCTTTCTACTGTATCCAGTGACACGCCGAGCACGACTGCATGCATCGCCTGGTATTTGGGCAAATCGCGTTGAAAGTTGTGCGCCTCGAGCGAGCATCCGCTCGTCTGATCTTTCGGGTAGAAGTAAAGAACGACCCATTTGCCTTTGTAGTCAGCAAGAGAAATAGGCTTGTTTTCCTGCGACGGCAGCGTGAACGATGGTGCGGTCGTGCCAGGCTGTACCGTGTCCGCGGCATGCATGGAAGCTGGAGCGATGCTGATGGCTGCTGCGAACAAAGCAGTAGATATCGAAGTCTTGCCGAACGTGAATGGCATGCGTTCTCCTTGTTGAGCAGCCCCAGTGTATCCGTTCCGGCGGGTACCCATGTCAATCCGCGATGATCGTAATGCCGGCTGAATCGGCGGCTCGCAAAATCGCCTCTCGATCAAAGAGCAGCGTCCTACCGGCATCCAGCGCAAGGCAGGTCGCACCAGCGCGCCGCATCGTTTCGATAGTTTTCAGGCCGATCACGGGAACGTCGAAGCGCATATCCTGCTTTGGCTTGGCGACTTTCACAACGGTGAGCGCGCGTGAAAGCGTGGCATCGGGCCGCTCTCCGACGTCTTCAGAAAGCGTTTGAATCAGTTCGCCGGCGCGCGTGATCGTTGCGTCAGTGCCCTCCATCGCTTCCACCGCGACGACCGCGCTGGCAGCGACAACGATGGTTTGCCCGATGTCATGCGCGGCGATAAATCGAGCGATGTTGCGCCCGAAGGCGATGTCGCTGTGCTCCGCTTCGTTTGGCGCGCGCGTGGTCAATACACCAGGCGTGGCGAGCAGCGGCTCCAGGTACTGCGTCGATGAGACGAGCGTGATGCCTTCATCCTCCAAAACCTTAGCAACAGCCCCAAGAAGCATGTCGGTGTTGCGGGTGCGGAGATTCAGCAACATCTTCGCGAGCCGCCAATCCGGACGAATGCTGGAGAAGATCTGCTTATGCTTCACCTGCCCGGCCATCACAGCACGCGTCACACCCTCGCGTTGGAATGTCTCGATCAGCTTGGAAAGCTCGCCGAGAGAGAGCCAGTGCACCCGAATGTGCTCCGGATCACGAGCTGCGCGCTCGTTCATTTCGGGATCGGTCTCTTCCTTGATCGCCGCCACGACAACACGGAAGCCGTGCGCAAGTGCAGCATCCAGCAACAAGAATGGAAAGCGTCCGTTTCCTGCGATGAGACCGAGAACTTCATTGCGCGACACGGCTACTTAATTACTCCGCGCTCGCTGCCTGCCACGAATTCCATCAGATACTTCACGTGCTCGCCGCCTTCACTTTTGGCGAGCATCTCGTTCATCTCTTCGAGAGCCTGCGAGGTGTTGCGCTTGCCGCTGGTGAGCAGGCGCATTGCTGTTGTAAGTTCGCGAAGCTGCTCTGGTGTGAAGCCTTTGCGCTGCAGGCCGACTTTGTTCAGACCGTAGGCATGATTGTTGCGCTCGATGGAAGTGAGCGAATAGGGCAGTACGTCCTGAGTGATCGTGGTGCCACCGCCGATATAGGCGTATTTTCCGATACGGCAGAACTGATGCACTGGGTTCAGCGCACCCACCGTTGCGTAGTCCTCTACGGTGACGTGCCCGGCGAGGGTGGCCGCGTTCGCCAGAATAACGCCATTGCCAATTACCGAATCGTGGCCGATGTGGGTATAAGCCATGATCAGACAATCCGAGGCGACGCGCGTCGTTCCACCACCGCCAACCGTGCCGCGCGAGATCGTGACGTACTCACGAACCTGATTGTTGTCGCCGATCTCCAGTCGTGTTGGCTCGCCGTTGTACTTCAGATCCTGTGGCGCAATGCCGAGGCACGCGAAGGAGAAGACGCGATTGCCGCTGCCCAGTGTGGTGTGGCCGTCGAGCACGACGTGCGACACAAGTTCGCAGTTCTCGCCCAGCGTGACGTTCGCACCAACCGTGCAGTACGGGCCGACGCTGCAACTCTCCGGAATCACCGCGCCCGCGGCAATGATGGCAGTCGGATGAATACTCACTGGCAACGTCCTCTGTTACTGTTCTGCCTGCGTGGTGGTCACATCTGCTGGGTGGGCTGGCTTCTTCGGTCTTTGCAGCAGCGCACAGGTGATGGTCGCTTCCGCGGCCACCTGGCCATCGACTATGCACTTGCCGCGCATCTTTGAAATCTTCGGACGCCAGCTAATGACTTCGACTTCAATGCGCATCTGATCGCCCGGAACGATGGGCCTGCGGAAGCGTGCTTCCTCGATGCCGGCAAAAACCATCAGGCGCTCCGCGCGATCGGGAAATTCGGTCAGCAGCAACACGCCGCCAGTCTGCGCCATCGCCTCCACGGTCAGGACGCCGGGCATCAATGGATTATCCGGGAAGTGCCCGGTGAATTGCGGCTCGTTTGCCGTGACGTTCTTAATGCCGACGATGCGTACTTTGCGGTCGAGCTCGATGATGCGGTCGACGAGCAAAAAAGGATACCGGTGCGGCAGGATCTCCATGATCTGCTGCGTATCCATGATGACTTTGACAGGCGATGTTTCGCTGGCTGCGGCCTGCTGGGCTCCGTTTGCGGTCTCACTCATAGCGACCCTGAGTATAACGCCGGGATTGCCTCGCTTCTATTTCTTCGCGCTCTTCGCCAGTGGCCGCTCTGGATCGAACAGATCCGCGGGCAGATTCGTGTTGTAAGTCACCTTCGTCAGATAACGTTGCGACACCATATCGCCGTTCTTCAGGCGCGTGGTGGTCAGTGGCGTCATGATGCCCTGGAACACGTGGTAATCGTCGAATTGGTCCACATAGGTGTCAAAATCACGGTAGGTTGGGTTGCGAGATTGAAACGTGCGGCTCAGCGGCAGGTGCGTCGATTCATCCAGCTCGAGATCAACAGCGTCGTTGGAGGCAGTGAGGATGGTGATCTTATCGGCAAGCCGCCGGCCAACCATGCTCGTGCCGTCGTAGGTGACGAGGACACCGGGCTGCTTTAGCCAATCGTTCACCACCGTCTCAAGCGAGTGGTGTCTGCGAAGCTGATAGTCCGCAACATCTACTTTGGGCAGCTCCTTTTTACCGCGAAATGTTACCTCGTAGCCGTTGTCGGCAGTCCATACTTCTGCAATGTCACGCTTCGTCGTTGGGATAAACATGCCCATCTTGGAAAGCACGATGACACGCTCGCCGAATGGCTGCGCACGGTAATAACGCTCGAACTCTGTGACGTACGGGTTGGCAGAACCCTTATAGAAGGTGCCGCCCTTGCCATACTCCACCCAGTCCGTGCGATGCAGCCAAGCGTCGCCGCCCAGCGCTACAACCATTTGATCCAGCAGCTTAGCCCCGCGATTTTCACCGGGTGCTTCGGGCGGCGTCTGTGCACTGGGGATCGCGGAGGCCTGAGCGTACATCCTGTTTCCTGCGGCAAACACCATCGCAAGGGCGAGGCATAAGGCGATGCGATGAATACTGCTGAAGCGAATCTTCATGATGCCTTTCGACGAACATTGGCGGCTTAACCGGCTAGCACCGCGCCGCCGTTCACATTCCAAATCTCACCAGAGATGAAGCCTGCCCATGGCGTGCAGAGGAAGACGATAGGCCCGGCAATCTCATCCGGGTCGGCGGCGCGGCCCAGCGGAATTAATCCCAACGCTTTCTTGGACGCATCCGGGTCGTCGAGGGTTCCTGCCGACATCTCCGTGCGCACCCAGCCGGGGGCGACGCAGTTGCACAGAATGCCCTGCGGCCCAAGCTCGCTGGAAAGACTCTTGGTGAGCGAAAGCAGAGCGCCCTTGCTGGCGGCGTAATCGGCATGAAAAGCTTCACCGCGCTGCGCGGCAGTCGAAGCGACAAGGACGATGTGGCCCCGCGGTGCGGACGTCTTCTGGTCTGCGGCATGGCCAACCGCAGCATCTTGGCGCAGCATCTGTCCGGAGCCTGCCTGCACCAGCCCGAATACACTGTTCAAATTCACACCGAGTGTGTGGTTCCACTGCGTCGCGCTCATCGTTTCGATAGCTCGGTCTTTCGGCGGCCACACGCCATGGTTCACCACGAGAATATCCAGCCGGCCGAAGGAAGCAACCGCTTTCTGCACCAGCATCTGGCCGTCTTCGACGCTGCGAAGATCCTGCTGGAGTGCGCGGCATACGTCCTCGCCACCACACTTCGCGACGAGCGCTTCGGCCCGTTCCTTTTCTGCGCGGTAGCTGAAAACCACTTTTGCGCCCGCCTGCCAAAGGAGCTTCACCGTTGCCGCGCCAATGCCACGCGATCCTCCGGTGACGAGCGCGACCTTGCCGCTCAGAGAAAGCGATATGCCAGAAGATTGCGTCGAAGTTGCCATACCGCGAAGTTAGCCGTCCTGTGAGGTTCGGTGCAAGAGAGGTGCAAAGCCCGCAGAATTACTGGACAGCGAATCGCTAAGGGATTCTTCATGAGAGGATGACAGGCATGAAGCAAAAGCTAGCTTTTGCCGCTGGTGTAGCAACGATGCTGGTCTCCAGCACCGTTGCGCTTGCGCAACAGCGAAAGCAAGAATCAGGGCACGCAGACAAGTACATCGTGCGAATCGCTGAGATCGAGATAGATCCGGCTCAAAGCAAGGGATACCGGGCTGCACTGCAGAAAGCCGTTGAAGCGGCTGAACGGACGGAGGCTGGAGTTCTTGCGTTGAATGCAGTTTCCGTTAAGGGTCATCCTGAGCAGATCAGAGTATTTGAGGTCTATGCCAGTCAGGCGGCATATCAGAGCCACCTGCAAAC
Organism: Granulicella sp.; assembly: GCA_965200515.1. Lineage (GTDB taxonomy): Bacteria > Acidobacteriota > Terriglobia > Terriglobales > Acidobacteriaceae > Granulicella. The sequence continues at coordinate 484,238 of CBDAUT010000014.1, forward strand.
ACCTCATTTCAAGGAATACAAAGCCCGAACTAAAAACATGGTGCGGTCGCTGAAGCTACTCGATACAGACACCATTGTTCTTGCCTCGCAGACAATATCAGCACGGTAGTTCGCAGAACGAGGCATTGTCCGAATGCCTCATCAGTCGGCTGGGTGATAGCTTGAATTGCACAGCATCTGATTTATCCGAGGTTCACAACCATGAAGTACGTCGTACTTGTCGCCCGCGTTCTGCTCGGCCTGATTTTCTTTGTATTCGGACTCAACGGCCTGCTGCATTTTCTGCCAATGCCACCTATGCCGCCCAGCGATGCAACCACGTGGTCGACCATCATGATGGCGCATCACTGGATGAACTTTGTGTCGGTCATCATGGTCGTTTCTGGTTTGTTACTGCTTGTGAACCGGTTCGTGCCACTAGCGCTCACCTTTCTTGGCCCAATACTGGTGAATATCCTGCTGTTCCACATCCTGCTCATGGGTGGCTCTGGGATCGCTCCTGGCCTGATCGCAACGATTCTGGAACTCTTTCTGCTCTTCGTTTACCGCAGAAGTTTCCTGCCATTGTTCGCGATGAACCCGGAAGCGAACGTTAACAAGTTCTAAGCTGACATTCACAAGTAAAGGCTCAACGTTTTACGTTGAGCCTTTTCTTTGCAATTTTCACTTTTGGTGTTCTGTTTAGCTGCTGCTCACCTGCGAGGGCGGCAACTAAACGCTTCGGCAGCTTTGCCTGCACCACCGTGTGCGCATTGCGGAACAGTTCTTCCCAGACGAGATTACGGGCGGCCCGCCAATCGCGCGCGGCGATCCAATAAGCCCTCGCCAAGTATGGCGCAGGGTAAAAGTCTTCGCTCTCCTGCAACTCTGGGAAGCGCTCCAGACCTGCGGCGAAGCTGACCACTCCGTGCTTACTCGCGGTCAGGTCAATAAGGCAAAACATCTTGCCGCCCTCTGTCTTGTCGCCAATCCAGAAGACCAGGTTGTCCCCCCACTGCATCGTTTCCCGAACATGTGGAAGCGTTAGTAGAAATGCGCGTGCTTTTTCAGCGTCCATGCGCGGCATGTATCGCGCCGCTATTTCGAATGGTTCGCGCGCGCCTTGCTTCCGCCGGCCTTGCGAAGCTTGCTGGCTGCGGCAGCCATACCGTCAGACTTCTTCTCTGCCGAAGATTTGGTGGCTTTCGGCGCACAACTCCCTTTGCTCCCCGGTTTCTTGCCTGCAACAGGCTTGTATCCCGGCCAACAGTGGCTCGTCTGCTTTGCCGGTTCTTTCTTGGCTTTGCCGCTTCCGGTGGAGCTTGGGTTGTTAGAACGTGCTGTGGTCGCGGACTTCTTCGGCGACGCTTTCTTCGTGGAACTCTTCTTTGCAGGAGCCTTCTTCGCGGTCGACTTCTTCGTTGCGGTTTTCTTTGCCGAGGTCTTTTTCGTCGCAGACTTCTTTGCGGATGTTTTCGTTGCCGTTGCCATGAAGAGATGAGAAGCAGAACTGTACGCTCGCGTGGCCCCGCATGCATCTGTGAGTTTCAGCGCAATCGCAAACGGATGGGCCCCTTTGCAGTGGAACCATCCACAACGTGCCCGCCCTGTGTGATGTCAATCTTTCCGGCAGCTACGAGCCTTCTTGCAGCTGCACGCGCAGGCTCCATGAGCGGCTCCCATGCCTGGCGCTCGTCGCTTCCCGCGACCGCACGAGCCGCTTCACTCGGGCAGATTGTCTTGTCGGCACCGCGCTCTTGCAGCAGGTGCAGGATCGTCGATTCAAGCTGCTTATCTTTCTCATTCACCTTGCCGCTCCGGCAGCGATCGCTGCAATACTTCACTTCGTCCCAGTTCTTCGCCCAACTCTTGCGCCATTCCATCGTGCGCCAGCAGGCTGCGCAAGTCTTCGCGGGAATGGTGGGTGGTTTGCGTTTGCGATGGCGATCAGGCATGAACTCGTTCCTTATACTTTGAGATGCCACCATGCCCACTGAAACAAGCAACACCTTCGCGCCAGCCTCCGAGCAACTCGACCTCATCACCAAAGGCGCAGCCGAAATTCTTCCACCAGCCGAAGCTTCCGGCGCAGATGCACTCTCCGCCCGCTTGGAGGAATCGCGCAAGACGGGCGTGCCCCTACGCATCAAGGCGGGTTTTGATCCAACCGCGCCCGACCTCCACCTCGGCCATACGGTGCTGATGCGCAAGCTGCGCCACTTTCAGCAGCTCGGCCATACGGTCATCTTTCTTATCGGCGATTCCACTGCACTCATTGGTGACCCGACCGGCAAAAATGTGACGCGTAAGCCGCTGACGCGCGAAGAGATCAACGCGAATGCCGAAACATACAAAGAGCAGGTCTTCAAGATTCTCGATCCGCAGAAAACCGAGGTACGTTTCAATTCAGAGTGGCTTGATCAGCTTGGTTTCGAAGGCATGATCCGCTTGGCGGCAAAATTTACCGTGTCGCAGATGCTGGAACGCGAAGACTTCCATAAACGTTTTCAGGATGAGCAGCCCATTAGCGTGCACGAGCTGCTGTATCCCATGGCGCAGGGCTACGACTCCGTCGCACTAAAATGCGATGTCGAGTTGGGCGGCACCGACCAGAAATTCAACCTGATGCGTGGCCGCGATCTCCAGCGCGACGCCGGCCAAAAGCCTCAGGTGGTGCTGATGATGCCCATCTTGGAAGGCCTCGACGGCGTGCAGAAAATGTCGAAGTCGCTTGGCAATGCGATTGGCATCAAGGAGCCCGCAGGTGAAATGTACGGCAAGCTTATGAGCATCTCCGACGAGCTGATGTGGCGCTACTGGACCTTTCTCACCGATCTGCCGCAGTCAAAGATTGACGCCATGCAGGCCGAGGTGAAGAGCGGGGGGCTTCATCCCATGCAGGTGAAGAAGGATCTTGCCCACGCCATCACTGCCGATTTCCATTCCGCACGAGAAGCGGATGCCGCAGCGGAAAACTGGGCGAAGCAGTTCCAGCAGAAGGGCGTGTCCGAGGATGTCGCGGAAATTGCTGTTTCCGTTAGCAGCGAAGGCCTCCGCACACCTGGCGTGGACGGTAGTGAGGCCGAGCCGCAGTTGCGCATGGCAAAGCTGCTGCAGCTTGCCGGGCTTGCGTATTCCACGGGTGAGGCCACTCGCAAGCTGAGTGAAAATGCAGTTTCCGTAAATGGAGAGAAGTTCACCGGCAAGGTGCTGTCGCGTGGAGCGCTGGGCGACAGCCCCGTGCTTCGGCTGGGGAAGAAGTCCGTCCGTGTGAAGTGGTCGGCTTAGACGGCTACTCCGGCGTAGGCACGGCGAACGCATTCAACATTGCCGATGTTGCCATATACAGGCTCGCCAGATGGACGATGTCTACAAGCTTGCGGTGCCCAAATACAGCCAGCGCCTCGTCGTAGAGCGTGGTCGGCACGGTGTGCTGCTTCACCAGTGAATGCACAAACCGGTGCGCCATGATGGCTTCCGAGCCAGCTTCCATCGGCGGATCGCCTACGCTGAGTGAGTTGATGTCTTTCTCGCTGAGGCCTTGCTTTGCCGCTACCGCGCGATGCGCATACAGCTCGTATGCGGCTTTCCATACTGCACCCACGGTCAGAATGACGACCTCACGAATCTGAGGCGAGAGGGAAGTGTGCTCCCGCTCTGCTTGCAGGTAGGCATTCTGTCCCGCCGCGAGCTCCGGGCTGTACAGCATGGCGTTGAATGGCCCAAGCAGCGCGCCATCCGGTCCCTTCGCTTGGAAACCTGATGCCTTGGCCCACGGGATCAGCGTGCTGTTCACCTGCTCATACAATTTCTTGCCCTCACCATCGAGCTGCTCCGGTTTGAGCAGCGGAAGCCGCCCGCCAAGTTCGTTTGCATCTGCCATGTCGCTTCTCCTACCTCTGCTGTGATGCCGCCTGACGCGCGCCGATGCATCCAACACAGAATGGCCTTGCGTACCGCCAACATCGTGGGCTCTGGTCCAAACGGCCTTGCAGCGGCTATAACGCTTGCGCAACGCGGCGTGGCCGTGACCGTCTTCGAGCGCAACGAGCGCATCGGCGGCGCGTGCTCCACGGCAGAGATCACGCTGCCTGGCTTTCGCCATGACCTCGGCTCCTCGGTTTACCCGCTTGGATTCGCGTCGCCCTTCTTCCGTTCGCTTCCATTGGAGCAGTACGGCCTCCGCTGGATCGAGCCGGATGCTCCTATGGCGCATCCTTTGGACGATGGTACCGCCGCAGTTTTGGAGCACTCACTTGACGCCACCGCGGCACAATTCGACTCGCAAGATGCGCGGGCCTGGCGGAACCTCCTGGCTTCGAGCGTTCGTGACTTCCCAAAGCTGGTGAACGACTTCACCCGTCCGCTCCTGCGTGTCCCGTCCAGCCCGGTGGCAATGGGTTTCTTCGGCATGGCCGCACTCTGGCCGGTACAGGGCCTTGCCAAGGCTGTCTTCCGCAGCGACGCTGCAAAGGCACTGCTCGCGGGCTGCGGCGCGCATTCTGTTCTGCCGCTCAACATGCTGGGCAGCGCAGCTACCGGGCTGGTGCTGGCAGCCGCAGGTCACAGCGGTGGATGGCCAATCGCCGCCGGCGGAGCGCAGAGTATTTCGAACGCACTCGCCAGCCATCTCCGCTCTCTTGGCGGACGAATTGAGACCGGCACAAACGTAAAGAAGCATGCGCAGCTTACGCCGGCGGACGTAACACTCTTCGACACCGAAGCCGAAGCTTTCGCACGAATCGCAGGCGGGGAACTGAGTTCCAGCTACCGCGGCAAGCTCGCGAAATTCCAACGCGGCCCTGGCATCTTCAAACTCGACTGGGCCTTATCTGCGTCGATTCCCTGGGCAGCCAAAGACTGTGGCCGCGCCGCAACCGTTCATGTCGGGGGCACGCTCGAAGAGCTTGCCCGCTCGGAACACGCTGCCTTCCATGGCGTGCACTCAGACAGCCCCTTCGTCCTCGTAACGCAGCCAAGCCTGTTCGACCCCTCCCGCGCACCTGCAGGCAAGCACACCGCATGGGGCTACTGCCACGTTCCAGTCGGCTCCACATGGGACAGAACCGAAGTCATCGAATCGCAAATCGAGCGCTTCGCTCCTGGTTTCCGCGACTGCATTCTCGCACGACGCGCATGGAACAGCGAGCAGTTGGCGGAGTGGAATCCCAATCTGGCAGGTGGCGACGTCTCCGGTGGTGCCATGACGCTCCAGCAGCTCGTAGCCCGCCCCACGTTGCGCACCTACCGCACCAGCAACCCACGCCTCTACCTGTGCAGCTCATCCACACCTCCCGGTGGCGGTGTTCACGGCATGGCTGGCCACAACGCAGCGCTCGCAGCAATCAAAGATCACGGCCTCGAGGTCTGAGCAGGGAACAGGCGGAGCACATCAAGCGCAAGGGGCGCGACCCATACCAGCATGAGGCAGAGCCCCATGTCGAAGCAGTATCCAACGAATAGCGCTCAATGCTCGACCTATAAGCCTGTCGCGACAACCGGATCAGAACTCGCCCGCGAAACCCTTCCCCAAACACTGGTCAGCACAACAGCCGCACCGACCAGCCCCGTCAGCAGACCCACCCACAATCCGACCGCCCCATAGTGCAGGTGAAAGCCAAGCCACAGCCCAATAGGCAGCCCAACCACCCAATAGCAGCAAAGGTGCGTATACAGCGGTGCCGTCGTTTGTCCGGCGCCGCGTAACGCGCCAGTAGCGGTGATCTGAATGCCATCGAAAAATTGAAAAGCGGCCGCCACCATGAGCAGAGGCACCGCCGCCCCGATCACACCGGCGTCCGGCGTGAAGATGCGCGCTATCTTCGCTGGAGCCGTAGCCAGCACCAGCGAAGTCATCAGCATGAACGTTGCGCCCGCGAGTATCCCGCACCATCCTGCGGCTGCCGCTTCGGTCACATTGCCGATGCCAGCTCGCACACGCCCAATCGCATGCCCTACCCGCACCGACGTCGCCGCCGAAATCGCGAACGGCACCATGAAGGTCGCACCCGCGCACTGCAGTGCGATCTCATGTCCTGCAAGCGGCAGTGGACCAAGTGTTCCGATTAATGAAGTTACCGTTGCGAAGATTGCAATTTCGACGAAGATGGTCGCTCCTGCTGGCGTACCAATCGCGAGGAGCTGCCGCATGTGTTGCCACTCGATGCGTCGTGAAGCCTTACCGATGCCGTACCCATGCTTTCTGTTGGCGGAACGCAGCGCCAAGAGCAGCACCAGAAACATGTATACGCGGGCAAAACTGGTAGACCATGATGAACCCACAACACCGAACGCGGGAATTGCCAATTCCCGCCCGGCAACAATCCACCGGTGACCAAACGCAAGGAGCCAATCACCGGCGAAGTTGAGTACGTTCGCGCTGATGAGTGCAAACGCGATTGCCTTGGTGTGATGTCCTGCTTGGAGATACCGTCGAAGGGTGAAGTAGAGCATCAGCGGCAGCACGCCGTAGTTCAGGCCGCGCATCGCGGGGATTGCCTGCGCCAGCACCGCATGATCAATCGGCATGCGCGCAATCAGCATGGGTCCGGCTTCGAACACCCCAATCAGCAGCGCCGCCAGCGCAACGGCCAAAGTCAGCCCGTGCCACAGCCAGCGATTCGCCTCGCCGATTTCCTTAGCCCCAAACGCCTGACTGATGAGCGTATCCAGCCCCAGCAGTATGCCGCTCACGCCGAACGTAAACGTGTTGAAAATCACCTGAGCCAGCGCCGCCGCCGAAATCGCCACCGCCGAGTTTGGCAACCGCCCCACGACAACCGTGTCGATCACCGACATCAGCATCCAGCCGAGTTCGCCTGCAATCAGCGGCATCGCAAGACGAAGCAGAGGCATCAGCTCTGATCGGAGATGGGCGATGGTGAGGCGGGGCGGCACTGATCGAGGGTATCGCGTGCTTACAAAACTAGAACAAGCCGGGATTAGAGGCCGAGTGGCAAACCAGTGTTATTTCGCTTCCAGCAACAAGATGTGTCTTCTATGCTCACCGGCCAGTTGCAAGAGACCTTTATCAAACGTCGTCAAGATGAGACCTTCGCGCACAGCCAGTCCGAGCAGGTATGCGTCCGTAATCTGTCTGTGGCCATGCAGACGCTTAGACATGAGTTCTGTAATGCTGCGCCAATCAGCGGTAAGCGGGTAGAAATGATGGCCCGGCTGATTCTCCAAGCTTTCCAGGCTTGCGCTGGCCTCGTGCACGCTAAGTCCGCCGGTCGTTGGGTGGGTAAGAAACCGCACCAAACCAGCCTCGGTAAGGGGACACAGAGCCCATTGCAAGTTAGGCGTGTGAAACCAGTCGACGGCTACCTTATTGTGCGTGTGGGCTTGATCGAGAATGGCCAGAATGACATTTAGATCCAGCAGATGAACGACGGGTTTAGTCAATGTCATCTTCAGAGAAGTGCTTCACCATCTCCGGCGTGACAACCCGGCCAGCTTTTGGTCTTACTAGCAGTCCACGCTCTGTTCTTACTAGCTTTGAAGACGAAAGTTCTGGTGAAATCTCAGCGCGGCGGAGAAGCTCGCTTATCGCAGCCCCAAGCGGGATACCCCTGGCATTTGCATATGTGGAAGCAAAGGCATGGGCATCAGCATCAATATTGACATTGGTACGCATGTGTCCAGTTTCGCACCAAGTTTTTTTCGGTGCAAAATATGATTTTGGTACTAATCCGATCAACTGCAATATCTGCACTTCAATTTCTTGACATCATTCCGCCCCTGCGCCATCTTTAAAGCTTAGGTGTGATTGGCTGGGAAGGGTAGCGTGTGTTTTCGAGCACCGCGGACATCCGGCATTTGCCTTACCGGCAGAGATCCCCGAAATTCAAGGAAGAACGCGGCCGCTGCGGGCTTTGCCTGCGCGGTTGCTGCGTTGAGCAGGGCACTTCGTTTTGAGCTTTTCCCTTCTAAGTCTTGCAATGTTTGCCTTGCCCAGTCTTGGGGCATTTGGCAGCTTTCCGCTGCTGATCCTCATGTTTGCGGCGATGTATTTCCTGCTGATCATGCCGAACCAGCGCAAGCAGAAGGCGTGGCAAACCACGCTTGGCGCGTTGAAGACTGGCGACCGCGTCACAACAACTGGTGGCGTTCGCGGCACAGTGGTCGCCATGAAGGACGATGCCGTGATCGTGCGCACGTTCCCGGACGGTGTGAAGCTCGAGATCGTGAAGAGCGCCATCGGTGCCATCACCACGGAAGAAGAGACCAAGGCCTAAGCGGAGCCCGCAATCCGCGCAAATTTCAAGGAATCGAACGCACTCATGGGCAAGAATCTCGGCGGTAAATTAGGCTTCATCGTCGCCATCCTGGTGATCTTCGTATACGGGATCTTCGGCATCCCGCACGGCAGCATAAAGCAGTCCATTACAGATCGCATCCACCTGGGCCTCGATCTCCGCGGCGGCATCCACCTCGTGCTGCGCGTGAACGTGGAAGAAGCAGTTGGCAGCACGACCGACCGTGACGTGCAGCGCCTCAACACCGCGCTTGCACCCAATGGTGCAACGGCTTCCAAGCTCGACCCCAAGGGCAAGCCTGCGGTCATCAACATCACCGGCTTCTCGCCGGACAAGGCAAGCGCTGTTTCCGACGTCATCAAGGACAACGACTTCGCCGGTTATGATGTCGCTTCGGTCGGCGGCACCGCTTACACGATGACGATGAAGCAGTCGGCCATCAATGACCTTGAAAAGCGTACGCTCGACACCTCTATCGAGACCATCCGCGAGCGCGTCGACAGCCTCGGCGTAACTGAGCCGGTCATCGAGCAGTACGGTCTTGGCGACAATCAGATTCTTGTTGAGATACCCGGTGTCGATAATGTCGATCGCGTGCAGGACGTCATCAAGTCCACCGCCAAGCTCGAGATTCACGCAGTCGCGAGCGGACCGTACACCGACGAGCAGGACGCGCTTACCAAGCTGAACGGTGTCATCCCGAATGACCAGGTGCTGCTCAAGGGCAACAACGGTATGGGGGGGCCTGACCAGACCTACTTGCTGCAGCGTGCAGCCATCGTCGAAGGCACTGACTTCCGTGACGCGCAGCCGTCTACCGATAACGCTGGCCGTCCTAACATTCGCTTCACGCTGACCACCGAGGCTGGCGACCGCTTCTACAAGTACACGTCGGCCAATATCAACAGCTCGATGGCTGTGGTGCTCGAAAACAAGGTTAAGGAAGTTGCAACAATTCAGTCGGGCATTCGCGATAGCGGCGAAATCACCGGAGGCTTCACGCAGGATCAGGTGAACAACCTCAGCCTGATGCTTCGGACCGGTTCGCTCCCCGCATCCATCACGCAGCTTGAAACCCGTACGGTTGGACCGTCGCTCGGCGCAGAAAGCATTCGTCACGGTGTTGCGGCGGCGGTTGCTGGCATGCTTGCGGTCATGCTGTTCATGCTCATCTACTATCGTGGCGCCGGTATCAACGCCGACCTCGCGCTGGCGCTGAACCTGCTCATCCTGCTAGGTTTCATGGGCTTTACCGGTGCGACGCTCACACTGCCCGGCATCGCTGGTGTCATCCTCACCATCGGTATGGGCGTTGACTCCAATGTGCTCATCTTTGAGCGCATTCGTGAAGAGCTTCGCCTAGGCAAAACCGCTGCAGCCGCCGTGAAGGACGGCTTCGGGCACGCCTGGATCACCATCATCGACACGCACATCACGACGATCGTCTCGGCAGGCATTTTGTTCATCTTCGGCACTGGCCCGGTGAAGGGCTTCGCCGTCACGCTGACCTTCGGTTTACTTGCGAACCTGTTTACGGCAGTCTTCGTATCGCGCGTCATCTTCGACTACCTGCTGCAAAAGAAGGGCCGCGGTGCTACCGCGCTTTCGATCTAGGTCCAAGTACAGGATCTAGGTCCAAGTACAGTTGGCAGCATTCAAGCTCAGCATTTCGGCGATCGACTCGCCTGAGGAAACGTAAGTGGAACTGTTCCGCAATACAAACATCGACTGGCTTGGGAAGAAGTGGTTCTTCCTCGGCTTCTCCCTGATTTTCTCCGTCGCCGGCCTGCTCAGCATGGCGTTCTGGCACCACGTTCCGCTGAGCGTCGACTTCAAGGGCGGCACGCAGATCACCGTTCATTTTGACGGCACGCCGAACGAAGACCACATCCGCGCCGCGCTCGACCAGCAGGGAATCCATGACGCGCGCGTACAACGGATCTCCGGCGCGAATGGCGCGGCAGCCAACGATGTCGTTGTCGCTCTGCCGCAGTCCAGCGCCACGGACTCAGCACACGACCAGGGCCGCTCCGCCGTGGAGGGCGCTCTGAATGCGAACTACCATGACTCCGCCTTCCAGGTGCAGCAGGTGGATATCGTCGGCCCAACTGCCGGCAAGCAGCTGCAAAAGCAGGCGCTGCTTGCGACGGTGTACTCGCTCATCGGCATGCTCGTGTACCTATGGTTCCGGTTTGAGTTGATCTACGGCGTAGCCGCTGTCGTGGCTGTGTTTCACGACACGCTGATCACGATCGGCGCGTTCTCGCTCACCAACCAGGAAATCAGCCTTACGGTTATTGCCGCAATCCTCACGCTCATCGGCTACTCGATGAACGACACCATCGTCGTTTTCGACCGCATTCGCGAGAACCTTGCTCTCAATCGGCGCGAATCACTTGCTGACGTGGTGAACCGCAGCATTAACCAAACGCTGAGTCGAACAGTGCTTACCTCGGGACTAACATTCCTCACGGTGCTAAGCCTGTACCTCTTCGGCGGCGAAGTGCTGCATGGCTTCTCGTTCGCGTTGGTTGTCGGCATCCTCATCGGAACGTACTCGTCCATCGCGGTCGCCGCACCGATGCTCGTGGCCTATCAGGACTGGCGTGCCTCGCGCGGCAAGCGCGTCACGTTGCCAGCGGCAAAGGTCGTTCGGCGTTAACCACAACGTAAACAGTTGAAGATGAAAGGCGCGAGAACTTCTGCTCGCGCCTTCTTTATTGCCGGGAATCCTTCCCGTAAATACCACAAACGTATTACTCTTCGGACAACGGACGCACGCTCGGGAACATTCTGAGATACCACGGTGTCTAAGGCAGTATCTCTCCCCGATGCGGGACCGAGGGTTGTCATATGTTTGAAGATTCAATGATGGAATCCGGCGGGCGGATCAAGACCAAGTCCAGGTACTGGATGATTGTCTCGTTCTGCTTCTGGGGCGGCATTCTGGGCGCCCTGATTCTTATCCCGCTTATCTATCCCGAAGCGTTGCCGAAGAGCATGATGACGGCCTCGCTGACGGCGCCTCCACCTCCGCCACCCCCACCTCCACCTCCTCCGCCACCCGCGCAGGTCGTCAAGGTGATTCCGCACGTCTCGGAAATCGACCAGGGCCTCCATGCCCCCACCAAGATTCCTAAAGACATCAAGATGATCAAGGAAGATGCTGCCCCTCCTCCCCCCTCGACTGCGGGCGTGGCTGGCATGTCGGGTATGGCAGGTGGCTCGCCCGGTGGAATTCTTGGCGGCATGGCCGGTGGAACCGGGTCGGGTCCTGCGATCGTCGTCGCGAAGCCCAAGCCACAGGGCCCTGCACGTATCTCTGGTGGCGTTATCGCCGGCAACAAGATTTCCGGCTCGAACGTTATATACCCGCCCATCGCACGCGCGGCACACATCGGTGGTACCGTGGTTCTCCACGCGGTCATCTCAAAAGCTGGTGTTATTCAGGACCTGAAGGTCGTCAGCGGTCCGCCGATGCTTCAGGGCGCAGCACTCGATGCAGTTCGCACCTATAAGTACAAGCCGTATCTTCTGAACGGCGAACCGACCGAAGTGGATACAACCGTTACGGTCAATTTCAACTTGCAGGGCGGCGCTTAGTTCCGGTCTGTTATATCTGCACTGCTCCGGCCAGATGGATGGAGCAGTGCAGCGAAACTCTCGCATAGTTCGCTCGTCCTAAACGGCAGAGCAGTAGCTGCTGTCACATCGTTCCGGCATACCGCGCCAGCTACGGCTCGAAAGATTTAGCAACAAACAGATACCAGGAGGAAAGATCCCCGTGATTCTCGCTCAACTCGCAACAACAGTTCACAACTCGGCTTTCTCGCTCGCCATGTTCCTGCAGGACGCAGCGGGCGGCGCGGATACCAGCTTCAGCGTAATGGGTCTCTGGAGCAACATGGGTTACTTCGCCAAGTGCGTGGTAATCATACTCTTCATTATGTCGATCTGGTCACTGGCTGTAATCATCGACCGCGCTCTCTACTTCTCGGCTGCCCGTAAACAGTCCCGCGAATTTGCTCCCAAGGTAGCTGGCGCACTCAAGGAAGGCCGTCTTGATGAAGCGATCAAGGTCGCTGACCGTTCCAAGAAGTCGCACCTCGCTGAGGTTGTGACTGCTGGACTCACCGAGTTCCGTAGCTTCCCGTCAGCAGGTGGTGGCATTTCCGAGGAGCAGGTAGAAAGCTCGAAGCGCGCTCTTGAGCGTTCCGAAGCTATCGTTCACGCCAAGCTGAAGAAGGGTCTCGGCGGTCTCGCAACCATCGGTTCCACAGCACCGTTCATCGGCCTGCTCGGCACCGTGACTGGTATTTTGAACGCCTTCCAGAAGATTGCATCCAGCCATAGCTCAGGTATCGGTCAGGTTGCCGGTGGTATTTCGGAAGCTCTGGTTACGACCGCGTTCGGTTTGCTCGTCGCCATCCCGGCCGTTATGTGCTTCAACTATTTCACCAACAAGGTAGAAGCCTTCGACGTCGAGATGGACAACAGCTCCTCAGAGCTCGTGGATTACTTCATCAAGCAGTCGCACCGCTAAACTGCTGCGGATGATTGCGGCCCCTGCCTCGAGGTAGGAGCCGCTGTCAGACAAACCTTGAACCAGCCAGAACGCGGGCAAGCTGCTCGCACGGAGTAAGAGTTATGGCACAGGCAGTCAGGGACGAAGGCAAGAAGATCAATTCGAACATCAATGTGACCCCCATGGTGGACGTCATGCTGGTGCTTCTGATCATCTTCATGGTCATCACTCCCATGCTCAACAACAAAGTCAACGTGGCTTTGCCAGTTGTCAGCGCAGCCACGATTATGGACAACGCCAACAAGGAAGATGCGATTACTGTTGCGGTCACACGCGACGGCAGAACGTTTCTCGGCGGTGACCTGGTCGCGAACGCTGATCTAGGCACTCGCATCGCTGATCTGCTCGCGAAGAAGACCGATCCAGCAGCAGACAAATCCGTATACATGCGCGCTGATCAGCGTGCGAAATACGGTGCGGTGATGGACACCATCGACGCCATCCGAACAGCAGGCGTAAGCCAACTGAATCTTTTGACGGATAACTCGGCAACCTAGTCACATGTCACAGAGTGGCTTCGCGGTCGCGAAGCCTAAAGGAGAACTGTTATGGGAATGAGCGGTGGTGGTGGCGGAGGAGCAGTATCGGAAATCAACGTAACTCCGTTGATTGACGTGCTGCTGGTTTTGCTCATCATCTTCATGGTTATCGTTCCGGTCACACCAAAGGGCCTTGAGGCGCTCGTTCCACAGCCGCCCAAGAATAAGCAGCCTGACAATCCGAACGACCGCACAATCGTCGTTCAGGTCACTTCGCGGCCAGGTGGTGGACCTCCGGGATACAAGATTAACGAAACCGATTTTGCCAAGGCGCAGATTGAGCAACAGCTTGTCAGCATCTTCTCGACTCGCCAGGAAAAGGTGATGTTCGTGAAGGGTGACAAGGATCTCGACTTCTCAAGCGTTGCTGAAGTCATCGGCTGGGGACACCAGGCTGATGTCACCAATATCGGAATCATCACCCCGCAGATCGAAGCGGGTCACTAAACGATTTGTACAAGATCCCACTCTTCACAAGTGTGGAGAGTGGGATTTTGTTTTAAGATCACTGCCCATTCCTTACACTCCTCTGCTGTTGTGTTCCTCCAGCTAAGTGAATCGCAAGGAATACCAAACCTCGTAATTAAGGTCTAAACGGCACCTCGCGCGGCTCGCAACCGCTTGCCAGCAAACCTCAACCGCAATGCTCGAGCGCTCGCAAACCCACTCTCACGAGAGGTTTTGTCATGGCGTTCGCATCCGGTTCTTCCTCATCCTTTTCTGCCGAAATCAATGTCACACCGCTGATAGATGTACTGCTTGTCTTGCTGATCATCTTTATGGTGATCGTGCCGGTCATGCCGCGCGGGCTTGACAGCGCCATTCCACAACCCAGCAAGGACGCTTCATCTCCGCAGAGCAATCCCGCTATCCTCAGCGTGACCAGCGGTGCTCACGGTGTCTTGTACACCGTCAACACGCAGCCGGTTGCCTCAGGGCAGCTCCGCAGCACACTGGCCAGCGTCTTCTCTACGCGGCAGAACCGCATACTCTTTGTTCAAGGAGAGAAGTCCTTGAGCTACGGCGAGGTAGCTTTCGCGATGGGTGAGGCGAGGGCTGCAGGTGCCCATACAGTGGCGTTCATGCCACTGCAGCAGCACTAGGCGCGGCCTTCAAGGGCGTCGTCAACAATCGAACATTCTTGAGCCCGTTATCTCGGTCGCAGCGAAGCTTAGTGAAGCGACTTCTAGCGATCACAATAAATCTCGCGGTGGATCTTTCCATGAAACAGAACGGCCTCCCGTTGGGGAGGCCGTTCTCACAATCAGGGAAGAACTACTGAGTAACGCCGCCACCAAGCTTCTTTTCCTTGGCTGCTTCATTTGCCTTGCGAGCGCCGGTAGCCTTCTGCACCCACAGGTCAGCCTGCGCCAGGTCAGCTTTGCGTGCATCGTCGTTACCGCATTCCAGGTCTGCCTTGCGCCGATAGTTCAGGTTCAGGTACTGCATGGCGTCATCGTAGGTCGGGTTGATCTCGACAGCCTTGTTCAGGTAGCTCATGGCATCCGTCACGAGCTGCGTGTTTGCCGCCACGAGCTTCGCGCACACCTCTTTCGATTTCTTCGGATTGCCGTTACCGTCGTCCGTCATGCCGGCTGCAGCGAGAATTGTCGTCGCGTTCTTGTATGCCTGCGTCCAGTCGATAACGCCAATCGTGTAGTTTGCTTCTGCGTCACGCGGATCAAGCGAAATGATCTTCAGCTCATCGGCTTTGGCTTTATCGAACTGCTTGATATTGCGGTGGATCGAAGCCACCTGCCGCAACGCACCCAGATCGTCGGGCTTCTGTGCGAGAACAGTGTTAAAGCCGTCGAGCGCCTTTTGTGCCGTCTTCAGGTTGTCGGGCGTGTCGAGATTCGGAACAACCTGGTAGCTGTACGCGGTCGCGAGGTAGAGGCGCGACGTGGGATCATTCGGATCGAGATTAATGGAATTCTGGAAGTGATCAACAGCCTCTTCGTAATGCCCAGCCTTGAAGGACTGCACGCCTTTTACGAGCTGATCGCGGGCCTTCAATTTGCTGCAACCCACAGTGCCGGCGAGAAGCAGCAACAACGCGCCGCCTGCGGAAATTCGTGCGCTAATCCTCATGAGATCCATCCCCTATAACAACAATATCGCCGCGGCCTCGCAGAGGTTTCGCGCTCAGATCCAAAATGGTGGTCTTGCCGTCCGATTGTAACTACCCAGAAGCGGCTTGACTAGAGTGTCGTTAGTAATAGCTGCCTCTTGCTTCCCCACGTTCAAGCAGCTGAGAACAATATCATCCATGCTATGACGCATTGTCCACGTCGTGAGCCGCCCATACGCACGTTTCCTCTCACGTTGGGAGCAAATCAACACGCCGCTATGCATCTGAACACCAGCAGCACACGGAGCGACACATGGAATCGAAGAAGTGGACAGCAGCGGACATCCCTTCACAAGCAGGCAAGGTGGTTCTTGTTACCGGAGCCAACAGCGGCATCGGCTACCAGGCGGCGAAGGAACTGGTGCGCCATGGCGCTCACGTGCTGCTTGGCGCTCGTGACAAAGTGAAGGGCACGGCCGCTCTGGCGAGGCTGCAAAGCGAAGTTCCTGCAGCAACCGTGGAACTCGCCGACCTCGACATGGCGTCTCTTGCTTCCATCCGCGCGTTTGCGGATTCGTTCCTTGCCCGCGGCATTCCGTTGGACATCCTGATCAACAACGCGGGAGTCATGGCCTTACCCAAACGTGAGCTCACTGCGGATGGTTTCGAGCGCCAGTTTGGAACCAACCACCTCGGTCATTTCGCGCTCACCGGCCTGCTGCTACCAGCTTTGCTTCAGGCCCCTGCGCCTCGCGTCGTCACTGTTTCATCGCTTGCGCACCGCAACGGCAAAGTCGAGTGGGACAATCTGCAGAGCGAACGCAAATATGTTCCATGGGACGCCTACAACGCTTCCAAGCTGGAAAATCTTCTTTTTGCCTTCGAGTTGCAACACCGGGCCAGTGCCGCAGGAAGCAACCTGCTCAGCATCCCTGTGCACCCCGGCATCTCCCGCACGTCCATCTTTGCGAACGGCCCGGGTACGCGCGATCTGAAGAGCATCATCATCTCAATCCTCGGCCCCGTGATGACGCAGGATGACGCCATGGGCGCTTTGCCCACGCTCTATGGTGCGACCGCCCCACAGGCGCGTGGCGGCGAGTACATCGGTCCCGACGGCTTTCAGGCATTCAAGGGCTACCCTACCGTCGAGCAGCCCCGCCCACAGGCGCTCGATGACGCGACGGGAAAACGGCTCTGGTCCGTGTCCGAGCAACTCAGCCACGTGACATATTCAGCTTTGTCGTGATTCGTTAGATCCGCGCTCGCCTCACGAGGCGAGCGCGTAAACATCGCGTCTGCAGTGCGAACCAACCACACAACGCACGCATCATTGTCAACTCTCGATGGTGAGCGTTAGCTCACCGCAACGGAGAGACTCTTGTATTTGCAAGCTAGTGCCGCAGGCACAAGCGCGAGTAGCTTACCCGCAGCCTCGGCTACTTAGCGGTCTTCTTTGCCACGGCCTTTTTCGCAGGTGCCTTCTTTGCCGCCACCTTCTTCGCCGGTTCGGTCTTCTTCGTTGCAGCTTTCTTGGCTTCAGCCGGAGCGGCAGCGGCATTCGACAGCTTAGCTAGCTTGGCTGCATGTGTTTCCAGCAGCTTCTCTATCGACTTGATCAGTTGCGCCGTCTGCATCGGTTTCACTAGCATCTTGTCTGCGCCGGTGTCCTGCCAGTCGTCGTCGCTTAGCGGGTAAGCCGTTAGCAGCGCCACCGCTGGATGGTACGGTGCCACACGAGCTGCCTGGATGACTTCCCGCCCTGCTGCGTCGGACTCCATGCGCATGTCGGTCATCACCATCTGGTACTGGCCAGACTTGATTTTCGACTTGCCTTCGCGCGCGCTCGCAGCAGTGTCTACATCAAAGCCGCTGATTTCCAGCACGGCTTTCATGGTCAAAAGAACAGTTACTTCGTCATCCACCAGCAGTACGCGACGCTTCGGCAAGTTCATCTCCTCATCCGCGCGCCATGACCGCCACGCAGTGCTGCTCTCAGGAATCTCGACGGCTATTCACTGGGCATTCGTGCAATGGTCTCAGCTTGAGCGACGCTGTGCAAGACCCATAGCCACCGCCCCACTTCGCCTCACGCCAATTCTGGCGCTGCATCCTTGAGGTTCGCTTTACGGAGAAACAAATCCATCGACCCTCCCTGCACCACGATCGAGAACACGACCACGAGGTAGGTCGCCGGAAGTATCCACGCCGTAGCTTCATTGCGAGGCACGGCAAACGCCAGTGCCAGCGACAAGCCTCCACGTAGACCGCCCCAAACCAGGGCGGTAGTGGACTCTCCCCGATTGCCACGCATCCAGCGCAGGGCCAGCAGTGCCAATGCAACTACTGCAAAGCGCACCGCGTTGATCACCACGATGGCGAACAGCCCCGCCACCCCATCGCGCGCGCGAAAGGTAATTGCAAGCACCTCAATTCCCATTAGCACGAAAAGCAGCACATTTTGCAGCTCATCGATCACTTCCCAGACGCGGTCGATTTCTCGGTGCGCAATCGCTCCGCGATCTGCGCGCCCATTGATCAAGCGCAGCCCCATCCCTGCTGTTACAGCTTCCAGCGGCGCAGAAAGGTGGAGCCTGTCGGCGATTGCGTAGCCGGCCGTGGCTAATGCCAGCGTCATCAGTATGTCGATCTGGTAGCTCCCACTCCGCCGCATCAGCCATGAGCAAAGCCATGCCCCTGCCAGGCCAAGTGCGACGCCCCCGCCTACCTCCAGCAGCAGTGCCCAGGCTACGCTGGCTGCGGAAGCCGACCCGCCGCGGGAAATGTCCAGCACAGTCAGAAAGATCACCGCGCCTACGCCATCGTTGAATAACGACTCACCCGCAAGCTGCGCCTGCAAACTCTTCGGCGCGCCCACGCGGCGGAGCATTTCCAGTACGGCAATAGGATCGGTGGGCGAAAGCAGTGACCCCAGGAAGAAGCACGGCAGCCAGCCTGCCGTGATACCCGCCAGCGGAAGCAGAAAGTGCATCGCCGCTGCGATCGCCAGAGTAGTGATGACCGTGCCCGGGATTGCCAACAGAAACACTGCCAGCTTTTCCCGCCAGACTGCGTCGATGTCCAGCAAAAATGCGCCGGCGAACAGCAGCAGCGCCAGCATGCCATGCAGAATCAGCCGCTCGAAATTGATCTGGTGGACGAGCGTTTGCGCCCATACGTGCAAAGCCGGAAACCATCGGCTCGCCACCTCCAGCGCCAGGCCGCCGGCTGCGGTCAGAAGCATCGTACCGATGGTGAGCGGCAAACGTAGCGCTCGCGTGCTCACCCACCCAAACACCGCCGCAACGGTCACCACCAGCGCTATCAGTTGCAGGGAAGACATGTTCTCAAGTTTAGCGAGTGATCTACTCACGTCCTGGCTGATCGACGTTTCTGGTTGTCAATGACTGGTGACGACTAACAGCGGACCCGCTCTGGATACGAAAGGTGCTCACACCATCTCGGTGAGCAGAGCCTCGCGTCTTGAGCGGAATCGTTGCTGGTGTTGCGAGTGTTTCGGATATGTTTGCTCGAAACGTAGGATTGGCGGCATACTTGCCGCCATGCGACGGATGGCAATTAGCGCGATTGTGTGTGCTTTGGTTGGTTCGGCTTTGGGGCAGAGAGCAGTTGCGCCTCCGACGGGTGTGGTGACCGGGCATGTGGTATTGGAAGACACGCAACGACCTGGGCGACTGGTCACGGTGTCGCTGGTGCGGAAACCCGACGAGAGAATCACCGGCAGCGCGAAAGCCAAAGAGGGCGTGTCGCAGCAAATGATCTCCACGCGCACAGGGCTCGATGGCGGCTTCACCTTTCCGTCGGTTCCATTGGGCGAATACTGGGTCGTGGCGCAAAGCGAAGGCTACGTTCTGCCGTTTGCCGATGTCGCGACGGAAGCGGAACAGAAGTCCCCGGCAAAAATTATGGCGGACTTCCCGGCGGTGCTGGTGACAGCCGAGCGACCGGCAGAGGCAAGTCTGTCGCTACGGCGCGGTGGCGTGGTTTCCGGTCATCTGCGCTTCGACGATGGAGCGGCTGTATCAGGAGTGACCCTCACACTGATGCCGATAGGCAAGCTGCGCGGAGGAGATAGCCGCGGCGTAATGGCAATCGGACAGATCTCCCGAGCCTATGAGTTCAAGACAAATGATGTGGGAGCGTTTCGCATTTCCGGAGTTGCGCCGGGAAAGTACCACTTGGTAGCAACCATGCAGGTGTACGGTGGGGCAACAGTGATGGGGAACAGAAACTTTTACACAATGGGTGGTGGAAACGAGATATGGATGCACTTCTATCCGCCCGGCACAATGCACAAGGCAGGCTCGTCAGTGCTGGAGATTGGGAGTAGCGAGGAGATCGGCGACGCGGACATTACGGTGAACCTTGCGTCGATGCACTCGGTTGCGGGGCGAGTGATTAGCAAGGAAGACCAGCACACGTTGAACGAAGGAATCGTTTACCTGAAGGACCCCAGTGACAAAGACCTGTCGTATCGCTCGATAGTGAGTGGGGACGGACGCTTCCTCTTTCCCTTCGTGCCGGAGGGGAACTTCGAGCTTTCGTTTGAGTCGATTGCTGATGCGGCGGAGCCTACTGATCCCGCTAATCCGTGGAACCGCAAGACGCTGCAGTCGTATGCGGACCAGCGCGTGCCGCTGATTGTGGCGAATCAGGACATAAATATGGCGGATATTGCGCTTATACCGAAGAAGGTAGCAGCGAAAAACGTGGACACGGCGGCGAAAGTGGACGAGTAACAATCAAACGCGGCGAAATGAGGACGGGAAACGTCGAACGTGGAAGGTGTCGGCGATGTTTCAGGTTGCAAAGGGTCTGATTGTTTTAGCGCTGCTGAGTCCATCCATCAGCAGCGGGTTTGCGCAGCAGCAGGAGTTGCCGCCAAGTATCGGGCGGCAGATGCAGCCGCAGGGAAATGGTGGCGGGGTCACCGGACGCGTCATTTGCGCGGATACGCAGCACGCGGCGCGCTTCGCGAACGTTACGTTGATTCCAGTGGAAGAAGTAAACAGCAGCGAGCGCGACCGCGAGTCGCGTGGCAGGCGCTCCGGCGCGAGAACCGATCTGGATGGTGTCTTCACGGCGACGCATGTGCAGCCTGGCGACTACTACGTCTCCGCCTCGGCCACTGGCTATATTTCAGAAGGTATGCTGCTCGCTGCTGCTGGCGCTGATCCCGCTTCGGCGCTGGCGAAGTTGCCCACGGTGCATGTAACCGCGGCGTCCGTGAGCACGGTGAATCTGACGCTGGAGCGCGGCGGTGTGATCTCCGGTCGCATCCAGTGGGAGGACGGCACTCCCGCTGCTGGCGTACAGGTGAATGCCGTCTCTGCCGTGGGCAGCGCACCTGACGTAGGCCGCATGTTTGGCTTCTTTGGCGGTCTGGGCGGCAACTTTGCTCAGACGGACGACAGAGGCCGTTTCCGGCTCACCGGGCTCCCTCCGGGTAGCTACCTGGTGCATGCATCCGTACAAACGCCTCTGCCTGGTGACGCATTTGGGCGCGGTTATGGCGTGCGGCAAATGAATGTTGCAATCTACGCGCCCGGCAAGGTGCGGCGCACCGAAGCGCAGACGGTGCTGCTGCACGCCGCGGAAGAACGTGATGACGTGAATATGGTGATGGATCTCGGCTCGCTTCATCGCGTGACGGGGCGAGTCAGCGCGGCATCTGGCTCCGTGGCCTCCGGTGCGGTGCGGCTTACTGACACGCAGGACGCTTCACTGACACGCACTGCGCAGGTCAATGCCGATGGGAGCTACGTACTGATGTATGTGCCCGCTGGAAACTACAGCTTTTCCGTGCCGTTTGCGAGTTCGACCCCAGGGCAGGTGGGACGCCCGCGTGGCGGCAGCGACGGGCAAGCAGTAGGCTTTACGTTCCAGCCATTTCAGCAGACAGTAAGTGTCACCGACGGTGACCTGACAGGCTTGGACGTGACTTTGACGCCCGCAACGCAGGCGTCAAAGTAGAGAGTTGGCGGTGGACGGGTTCCGCTTAGGAAGCGGCTGCCGGGGATGGTGCAGGTGCGGGAGCCTCGGTTGCGGCGGGCTTCGGCTTGGCTACCGGCACAGCCTTCTTGCTCGGTGCAAGAATTGCGTGCAGCGTAGTGCCTTCCATACGAGGCATAAACTCAACAATTCCAGCTTCGCCGATATCCATGATCAGACGGTTGATGATCTTGTAGCCGAGATCGCGATGCGCCATCTGGCGGCCCTTGAAGCGCAGGCTCGCCTTCACCTTGTCGCCTTCGCCGAGGAAGCGCACGGCCTGATTCTTCTTCGTCTGGTAGTCGTGCTCATCTACAGTGACTGAGAACTTGACTTCCTTAATGACGATAACTTTTTGGGTCTTACGTGCTGCGCGATCGCTCTTGTCCTTCTCGTAGAGATATTTGCCGTAGTCCTGAATTTTGCAGACGGGCGGCACAGCGTTCGGGGAAATCTCTACAAGGTCGAGAGAGCGCTCGCGGGCGATCTTCAGCGCATCGAATGGTGCCATAACACCGAGCTGTTCACCATTCTCGTCGATTACGCGGACTTCGCGCGCGCGAATACGTTCGTTGGTGCGAATGAAGGACTTGATTGAGCGTTTGTCGGTGAACGGTGGGATGGGCAGCCTCCATGGCGCGTTTCGCCATGCTGTTTAGAAGGGATGGACAGCTTCGCTGACAAGCGGAGCAAATGCACCTGCGAGTATAGCATCCGCCGAAGCGCAGGTGACGGGGATACCAGGTCAGACGATGCCTGGTGAATCCGCGAGGTCTCGCCGCACCCGCTCCATCGTTTCCAGGTAGAAGTGGAGGTTATGGATGGAGTTCAGTGTCGCGCCGAGGGGTTCGCCGCTGGCAAACAGATGCCGGAGATAGGCGCGAGTGTAGCGCGCGCATGTGGAGCAGCCACAGCCTTCGTCAATCGGCCGTTGATCCTCTGCATTGTCCAACTTCTTGATGTTCAGGCGGACAACGGCGCTGGCGCGGTTTTGCGGGTCTTCGCGGACGAAGAGCAGGCCATGCCTTCCGGCGCGTGTAGGCAGAACACAATCCATCATGTCCACGCCCATGCGCGCGTACTCTTCAATCTCATCGGGGTAGCCGACGCCCATCACATAACGTGGCTTGTCTTTGGGCAAATACTCGAGTGTGCGCGCGATCATCTCGCGGGTTACATCACGCGGCTCACCCACCGCGAGGCCACCAATGGCATATCCGGGGAAGTCCATTGCGACCAGACGCTCGGCGGATTCCTTGCGTAGATCAGCGTACATGCCGCCCTGGACGATGCCGAAAAGAGCCTGATGCTGATCGCTGAGTTCGGAGTGCCACGGCGCTTCATGCCGGTGCTCTTTCCAGTACTCGTACGATCTCGCGGCCCAGGCATGGGTCAACCCCATGGAGTCGCGTGTGCGTTCCCAGCTTGCAGGTGTTTCGACACACTCGTCGAAAGCCATCATGATGTCCGCGCCTAGCGCGATCTGCACGGCCATGGAGTGCTCGGGGGAAAAGAAGTGCTTAGAGCCGTCGAGGTGAGAGCGAAACTCGACGCCATCTGGCGTGATCTTGCGCAAGCTGGATAAGGAAAAGACCTGGAAGCCGCCCGAGTCGGTGAGCATCGGTCGATTCCAGCTCATGAACCGATGCACCCCGCCCGCGCGACGAATCAGTTGATGGCCGGGCCGCAGGTAGAGGTGATACGTGTTCGCCAGGATGATCTCTGCGCCGGTGCCCTGCGGCCCGATCCGCTCCAGGGCATCCTGCGGCACGGCCTTCACCGTGGCTGCGGTGCCTACAGGCATGAACACCGGCGTCTGCACGGTTCCGTGCGGCAAATCGAGCGCGGCGCGGCGTCCACCACCTTCGCTCGTGGACTGAACCTGAAACTCCAACGACATCTGTTCAGTTTAGTTGGGCGGAGGGTCACGTAAGAAGAAGACAGTGCTGACGCTCGTGAGCAATCCCATTCGGATGAGTCGCTCCAGTTCGCGATCGCGCGTGCGGGCTCATAGGCGGATTAGTCGGAATCCTATTAAGTGCCGCGACAGAGATGAGGTCTGCGAAGTACGATGCGTCCTATGTCAACGCTCCGCTTCTTGTCTCGTTACTCACGTCTGCAATCGACCGTCATGCGTGCTGTTGGCGCGGCCTGCGCAATACCGCTAGCTACGCTCTGTCTACTTGGGGCGAGTGCGGCTGTTCATGCGCAGGCACATCTGTCCGATGCGGAGGTTCACGCTCGTGCCGACAAGCTGCTGGGGCAGATGACGCCGGAGGAGAAGGCCGGGCAGTTGAGCCAGTTGTTTCTCTTCGCGAAGCCGGATGGGACGATGGAGGGCCGCATCGCACAAGGGCAAGTTGGCTCGCTGCTTTTTGTCACGGACCCCGCCGTGATCAATCATCTGCAGCATGTAGCCGTGGAGCAGAGCCGCCTGCACATTCCATTGATCTTTGGGTTCGACGTTATCCACGGTTTTCGGACGATCTTTCCAGTGCCGATCGCGCTGGCGGCTTCGTGGGATCCTGGCCTGGCCGAGATGGCGCAGGCCGCGGCAGCGAAAGAAGCACGAGCTGTGGGCATTCACTGGGCGTTTGCGCCGATGGTGGATATCGCACGCGATCCTCGGTGGGGTCGCATCGTGGAAGGTGCCGGTGCGGATCCATATCTCGGCTCGGCGATGGCTGCGGCGCAGGTACACGGCTTTCAGGGCGAGTACCTTGGAGCGCCGGATCACATCGTCGCCTGTGCGAAGCACTTTGCCGGCTATGGCGCAGCAGAAGGCGGACGCGATTATGACTCGTCTGACATCTCCGACGCGCAAATGAGGAACGTTTATCTGCCCCCTTTCAAAAGCGCGGTGCGAGCGGGTACGGGATCGTTGATGAGCGCATACATGGACCTGAACGGTGTGCCTGCGACAGGAAACAAGTGGCTACTGCATGATGTGCTGCGCGATGAATGGAAATTCAACGGCTTTGTGGTGAGCGACGCAAACGCAGTGAATGATCTGCAGACCCACGGCTTTGCCGTTGATAAGACGGACGCTGCGCTGCGGGCCTTCAAGGCCGGCGTGAACATGGAGATGGCGCTTACGCAGGATGCGTACGAGAATCTTCCCGCACTTTACAAATCCGGCAAGATCACATCTGCCGAGCTTGATGCAGCAGTGCGACCGATCCTGGAGACGAAGATTCGTCTTGGCCTGTTTGAGAAACCCTACGTGGACGAGCAGCGAGCGGCAGCAGTGCTGGGCGCGCAGGAGCAGAAGGATAAAGCGCTGCACGCGGCCGAACGGACTGCAGTGCTGCTGAAGAATGAAAACCACGCGCTGCCGCTTACACTCGGCGGAGCGAAGAAGGTCGCGGTGATTGGGCCGCTGGCGGATTCTCGCCGGGACATAGCCGGGCCGTGGGTCTTCGTGAATAAGGAAGCCGAAAGCGTTTCGGTTCTCGACGGCTTGAAGCAGGTCTCGCCGCAGACACAGTTCAGTTACGCGCCCGGCGTGCAGATTGCGCGGAAATATCCGTCCATGTTCGACGCCCTGTTCGGAGGTGAGAAAGACCCTGTCTGGAACGAGGCGCAGCAGCAGGAGGAAATCGCAAAAGCGGTTCAGTCGGCGAAGGACGCCGACCTCGTGATCATGGTGCTGGGTGAGAAGCAGAATATGGACGGCGAAGCGGCGTCGCGGTCATCACTGGAACTTCCGGGGCGCCAGGAAGAACTGCTCAAGGCGGTGGCAGCGACAGGCAAGCAGGTAGTGCTGGTGCTGCTGAGCGCGCGTCCGCTTGATATGAAGTGGGCGAACACGCATGTAGCAGCGATCCTTGACGCGTGGTATCCCGGAACAGAGGGTGGTATCGCGATCGCGAATCTGCTCTACGGCAAGGCAGTTCCCGCAGGCAAGCTGCCCTACGACTGGCCACGCGATGTAGGGCAGGTGCCGATCTTCTACTCGCATACCATCACGCATCAGCCGGAAAAGCAGAGCACGCGGTATTGGGATGAGGAAAGCACACCGCTTTATCCGTTCGGCTATGGGCTTAGTTACTCAAACTTCGAATTCACCAATCTGGTTGTGAAGCAGAGCGCGGTTCGCAAAGGTCAGAGTTTACAGGTGACGGTCGACGTACAAAACAAAGGCGCAGTGAAAGCGGACGAAGTAGCACAGCTTTACCTGCACCAACGGTCCGGCACGAGCTCACGGCCGATTCGCGAACTTAAAGGATTCCACCGTGTGGCGTTGGCACCGGGAGAAAAGACCACGGTTCACTTCGATGTGTCGAGCGAAGATCTCACGTACTGGAGCAGTGCGACCAGAAGTTCGGTTCAGGATGCGGCTGCATTCGACGTCTGGGCTGGTGGAGACTCTAATGCGCCCTTGCATACTTCGTTCGCGGTTGCCGAATAGTACATTCCGAACAACAAACATGGGTGCCATTTGCGCCTACCCTGTATGCTTGGTAAGCAGTCACGGCGGCCCGATCTGCCGCCATGGTGGGCCGTGACACGCGGCCCTACCGTCCTGGAGATCGCACGAAGGCAGGACTTACCTGCCAAGCCCAGAGACTTACGTACACGGAGTCTCGCGCCATGGCCGTTCATCTCATCAATCCTTCTGATAATTCGTTTGGAACTGCCGTCATCACACCTCGATGGCTCTTCGTCCTCGCGGCTGCCACGCCCCGCTCTTTCGGCGACCCGATCCTGGTCGATGAATCCATCGAGCCAATCGATCCGCTCACAATCAGCCCGGGCGATGTTGTGGGCATCAGTGTCCACACCGGCAACGCCCTTCGCGGTTACCAGGTCGGACGGCTTGCTGCGGCACGTGGAGCCACCGTGGCGTACGGCGGCATTCATGCCACTCTCTTTCCCGAGGAACCCTTCGAACGTGGCGCGGCAGATGCCGTCATCAAGGGTGACGGCGACCTGGCGTGGGCTCGTTTCCTCACCGATCACGCTGCGGGCTGCGCACACCGCGTTTACGAGGGCGGCAAGATCGAAGGCGATCAATTCCTCGCCGCACGCTGGGATCTCATGAATCCGCAGCATTACATGTGGGCGTCTGTACAAACCATCCGGGGCTGCCCGAAGCATTGCTCTTTCTGCTCGGTCTGGCGGACCGACGGACAGAAGCCCCGCCAGCGCAATTTTGAACGTGTCATCGACGAGATCATCGACCTTCGCCAGCGTGGTTTCCGCTTTATCGCGCTCGCCGATGACAACTTCTACCCTGTCACTCTCACCGACCTTCGCCTTGCTCGCGAACAGAACAATCCGGAGCGCGTCGAATCCCTTCTTGCTACCCGCGCCGAACGCTTTTCGCTTATGGCCGAACTCGCCAAGCTCCCGCGGGACATGGTCTTCTTCACTCAGATCACGATGGAGTCTGCCGAAGATCCAGAATTTCTTGATGCCATGCGGAAGGCCAACATCAAGGGTGCGCTCGTTGGCGTTGAAGCGGTGACTCCAGAAGGGCTGAAGGCTGTTTTTAAGGATTTCAATTACTCCGGCGACCGCCTCATCGAACAACTTCAGACATTCCGCAAACACGGCCTGCATGTGCTTGGTTCATTCATTTTTGGCCTGCCCACCGATAAGCCTTCCACCTTCGATGCGACCGTCGAACTTGCCTTGAAGGCCGGCGTCACCTTTGCGCAGTTCGTCATGATGACTCCTTTCCCGGGTACAGTCGACTTTGGTCGCTGGGAGAAGGAACAGGCGGCGGACCCCGAAGCGCTGCATGTCGACGGCACGCCGATCACGCGGTATTGGCTGATTCCTTCGGCGGTGCGGCCTAAGATGTTCACGCCCCACCCCTCCATGAGTTCCACCGAAATCAGCGAACGCACCCAGCGCGTCTGGGATCGCTTTTATGAGTGGAGCAATATTTGGAAGCGTTCCGCTTGCACGCCTACGTTGCGCGCTCGCCTTGCTTTCGTCCTGCTCTCCAAGCTCTACCGTCAGATGTACGCGGGCACGGGCATCTCCACTGATTCCGCGCGTCGTAAGAAGGCCAAAACCACTGCCCGGTTCATCGCTCGCCAGACGCGTCGCATCTTCGTCGCGAAGCCGATGCCCGAACTTGCATTTCCAACCTGGTCGCCACGCCCCGTTAGGGTCGTAGGGCTGACGCAGTTGACGGTTACGGGTCCAATCGCGTCTGACGCCTAACTCCGCTGTACACGGCGCGTCAGTAAGCGGGAACGGTTCGGCTGCACCAACGCATGTAAGAATGCGCTGTATTCATCTCATCCAAAACACTGCTGTAATTGTTTGCACGTCGTACTGCTTTAGAAATTTGAGCTACGCTATGTCACTTCCCAAACAGAGGAGTGTTGCTGTCCCTGGATAGCATCATCAAACCAGCTCGAGCGGATTTTCGTTTTTCAACAGCCATATCATGAGCCTGCCTAACGCGCCGCTAAACGGAACACCTTTGCGGCAGCTATTCAATGAACGGGAAGCGACGATCGAAGCTGCGGATGCGGCCTTTGTTGCAGCGCACGCGAGTGAGGCGTGCAAGCTTTGCAATGCTGGCCCGCAAGTGCCGTTCTCCATGGCATTTCAACCGATTGTGGATGTGAGCAACGGATCGGTGCTGGCGTACGAGGCGCTCGCTCGCGGGACTCACGGCGAACCAGCGGTGTCGGTTCTGGATCACACGTTGCACAACAATCGTTATTCCATCGATCAGCGGTGTCGGGAGAAAGCCATAGCCATGGCTTCCACGCTGGGACTCCTGGACACCGGCGCGGACCTCAGCGTGAACTTCTATCCCAATGCGGTGTATGAGCCGAAGCAATGTCTTCGGCGGACTTTTCAGGCTGCCAGTTCTGTGGGTTTTCCGCTCACGCGAATCATTTTCGAGGTGACGGAGGTCGAAGAGGTGCGCGACCACGAACACCTACAGAAAATCATGACGGAGTACCGTTCGCACGGATTGCGCATTGCAATTGATGACTTCGGAGCCGGGCACAGCGGATTGGCTCTGCTCAGCAAGTTTCAGCCAGATTTAATCAAGATCGACAGGGCATTGGTAGATCGGATCGATCAGCGTGTGTCCAGTCGTGCGGTCGTGAAGTCGATAGTGCAGCTATGTCGCGACCTAGCCATTGATGTGATCGCTGAGGGCATCGAGCGTAAGGAAGAGATGAGGACGCTTTGCGATCTCGGTATCCGCTGGATGCAAGGCTTCTATTTCGCGCACCCGGCCTTTGAGGCGTTACCCAAGTATTCCTCGCAACTCTGAGCCAGCCCCGGGATTTGGGTCAACATAGCACTCCCGGTGTAATCACGCCTAAGCACGAATGGTGGCGTGACTAGGACGCTCTCTCCTCGACAACAGCACATGTGTGCTTTGCGAGGCAATCATCGAACATCGTCTGCAATTCACTGTAAAACCGGCGGCCCGCGATGCCTTGCTGTCTGCCGATCACGCCTTGTTCACGACCGATGTCGCCCTGCGCGCGGCCGATGATGCCCTGCTCATGGCCGATCACACCTTGAGTGTGGCCAATGCTGCTCATCTCGGCTGGTGTGGCACTGTGCATCTGTTGACCTGCAGCTGATTGCTGCTGTCCAAGCGCGGCTTGCTGCTCGCCTAGCGGTCGCTGCTTCGCTGCCAACGCTGACTGCTGCGCGGAGAGTTCACGAAGCGGTTCATACAAGCGGTCGGCTTCGACCAGCTTTTCGGGTGAGTCAATGCGGTGGAGGCCGGCTGCATCAGCGAAGAGAATATACGAGCCGGGATGCGTGCTGCTATACGTTTTAAGCCGCTCGATAGCGTGCCAATCGCCGTTCGCAGAAAGGTGATGAGAGTCCTTCTGCACGATGAAGGAACGCTGTGTAGCGGATGAGTCGCTGTAGTACGAAGTCGTCTGCTGCGCAGGGAGGGCGGCAGTCGTAACGGTAGAGAAAAGCGCGGTGGCAATCAGCAGATTCTTCATGGGGCGTCTCCTTACGTGCGGTGTGGATGAGGGTGCTTACTCAGGCTGCTTTGGCGCGTCGCTGATGTGCTTGTTCAGCTCGTCGAGTTGCTGATTCAGCTTCTGCATGTCTTCGTCGCTTGGCGCGGAGCGCTTCAGCTCGCCAAGGTGCTTCTGCATTTCGTCGAAGTTGGGCATGTTCCGCTTTAACTCGTCGAGATGAATGCCGTTGAGCGCGTGCCGCGCCGCGTCCATTTGCATCTGCATCTGGCCGGAGTTCAGGTTGGCCAGGTCGCCGAGAATCTGTGGCTTGAGCATGGCCATTTGTACAGCCATGTCAGCCTTCATCATGGCCCAGTCCGGATTGCCGGGGCCGAAGGTGTTCAGTCCCATGGGCAGCATCATCTGGCTGCCACCCTCACCGGCCTGCTTGACGGTGTGGATGAACGTGAGCTCTTTCGGCTCGACGGTGATGATGGCAGTTTCGACCATCCCGTCCGTGCGGCTCTTGTTGCAGATGTCGGTGGACTCGCCGTGCTTCATGTCGCGCGTGTGGACGCTGCAATGCCAATCGCCGGTGTTGAGCTTGTTGCGGAATTCTTCGACATCGGCAATGTTGTACATGCCGGGCTTGTCATAGCTATAGGTGTGCACCACGTTGAGCACCATGCGGTGCGCGCGGTGCGCATCTTTCCCGCCCACCATCTGCAGCGACTGCGGATCCATGGTGAGTTCCGTGACGTCGCTCGCGCCTTTGGCAAATCTTTCCGTGCCTGCGAACAGATCGTCTTTCACAATGGTCGACGTCTGTGCGCCGGCGAGCATTGCGCTTGCGGCAAGAACGGCAACTGCGGAATATCTCATAAACTGCTTCTTCATCTTTGCTCTCCTCTGCTGCTATGTCTTCTGCTGCCGTTCCGCAACTCATTGCGATTCCAGCGAAATACCTGAGCGCGAAAGTCTTTCACGTGTCTTGTCCAGTGCCTGCTGTTCAATCTGGGCCGCCACTTCGAACTCCCGCGTCGCCTTAGCGCGCTCCTGACGATGATGGAATTGCTGCAACCCGACGCCGACTAGCAGCGCTGCAGCAACGGCACCAGCGGCCCACGTCTGTGTCGCGCGCCAGCGGCTCTGCATCGAGAGCACGCGGGCGGGTGGGCGTGCATCGTTCATCGCCCGTTCCAGCACGGCATTTGTGAAGTTGGCGGGTGGCTCGGCAGGGCGCATGACGCGCGTGAACTCCTGCTCAAAGTGGTTGAACTGTTCGATTTGATCTTGATCCTGCTGGGGCCCATTCATCGTACGTACTCCTTCATCGTTACTGACGCCTTGCGGCGCAAAAGCTGTAAACCTCGTTGCAGATGGCTTTTGACCGTCGCGAGCGGCTGACCTAGCAGCCGGGCAATCTCATCCGGCAGCATTTCTTCCTGGTACCGCAGCACTACAGGAATGCGAAGCATTTCCGGTAGAGCCTGCAGCAGTTCTTCCAGGCGTGCTTCGATGGCTGCGCTGGTGATGGTGTTTGCGTCTGCGAGGCCGTCACTGTGCTGCTCCTCCATCCACTCTTCCGCTGCAGTCTCTGGACGGTGCGCTGCCCGCCTCAGAGCGTCCGTAGCCCTGTGTACTGCCACCTTGCGCAGCCAGAAGCGCATATGGTCTGCACCCTGTAGACGCTCGCCGGAGCGGTACAGCTCGAGAAAGACGTCCTGCGCTATTTCTTCTGCGACGCCGCGGTCGCCTGTTACGCGCAGCGCGATGGAAAACACCATTCTTTGGTGCTCCTCAACAATTGCTCGAAATTGCCCTGCTTCAAATCCCAAAACTGCGCGCTCATTCACCTATACGCAGAAAGGAGAGCCGGAGAATGCAAAAGTTTTCGTGCCGAGCACTTTTCGCGACCTGGCCCAGTCTTTCGATGGAGGCGGGGCAGGGTAACAATCCGGTACTCTGCTTCTGGAACCATGACGGACACACGGATTAATCGGGCCCTTGTTACTCGAATCTTTCTAACAACCGGAGCTTTCGTACTCCTGGGTGGAGCGTTGGTACCGGGAAGCGCGGTAGCGGCATACGGCGACGCCAAAGCCGACGGCGCGCAGGTGTTTGCTAACTCAGGTTGTGAGCATTGTCATGGGGCAGTGGGCGAGGGAACAAAGAAGGGACCGGCTCTCGTCGACGTGCGGAAGCGCATGAACGAGCAGCAGATCAAAGACCAGATCAAGCACGGCGGTAAGAGCATGCCGGCGTTTGCAGACGCGCTGGACGATGCTCAGCTAGACAGCCTGGTGAAGTTCCTACGCGCAAAGAAGTGGCCGCCGATTCCAGCGCCTTCGGCGCAGTGAGGGCAGACAGTAGACAGCAAGACAGAAGACGTTGGGCATGAACCTGGGTTGGGATCTGTCTTTCTGTTTACCGTCTACTGTCTAAGAACTTCTCCGCCGTACGCAGCGCCAGGCACATGATCGTCAGCGCAGGATTCGCGGCGAGTGAGCTTGGGAAGACTGAGTTGTCGCAAATCCAGAGGTTGTGAATCTCGTGCGAACGCCCAAACGGATCGACTACCGAACTATCGGATGACTCCCCCATACGGCACGTTCCGATCGTGTGTGCCGTGCGCGTGCACTGCCAGATGTCCTTCGCGCCTGCGGCTTGCCAGGCTTCGGTCATCAGCTTGACGGCGTGAGTGGACATTGCCTGCTCGTTCTTTCCGTAGCTGAAGTGAATGAGTGGCTTGCGCAAACTGTTTGCGTCCTTCTCATCAGAAAGCTCGAGATAGTTCTTGTCACTCGGCAAGCATTCGCCATTGATCCCGATGCCAGCGACATAGTTGTAGTCAGCGAGGTAACGCACCAGGTCTGCGCCGAAAAGGCCACGACTACGTGCTACCGCCTGCGCCCAGGTGACTGGAACCACGCCAAGGCTTTGAACGAGGTAACCGCCGGCAAAGTCTGCTTTTTCTGGTCGCATGGTGTCTTCAGAGATAACCGTTGCCGGGAAGCCTTTGTTCATGCGCACGGGTTCAGGGAATGTGCCCCAAACCTGAGTGGCAACGTGGCCCATATAGTTGCGTCCGACCTGTCCACTGCCGTTCGCCAATCCCGTGTGCAAGAGGAGTCGAGGCGTCTCGATGGCTCCTGCACAAAGGAACACAGCGCGGCAGCGCTGGCGACGCTCAACTGTTTCTCCACTGTCCGAGAGCTCGCGGTAGATCACTGCTGTGAGCTGGCCCTTCTGATTTTGCTCGAAGCCGGTGACAAAGCAGCCGGGGCGAATCTCCGCGCCGCTGCGAAGCGCCCAGGGCAGGTACGTCACATCCATGCTGGCCTTGGCACCGTTGCGGCATCCCTGATGGCAGAACCCGCGATTCACGCAAACTTCCCGATGGCCGTACTCCGGCAGTGTGTAGTCGGCGCTGAGCGCCGCGATCGGTGCCTCTGCGGCACGTAAGCCGAGCGCGCCGAAACCACGCAGCATCAGTTGGCCGGGGCCGTTTACCGGAACCGGGCCAAGCGGATACCTGCGTTGCGGATCCCATAGATAGTGTGCGGGGCCGCTCACGCCCAAGAAGCGTTCTACGCGCTCGTAGTAGGGTTTCAGGTCGTCGTACGTGAGGGGCCAGTCGGCACCTTCGCCTGAGTCACTCTTCAACTTCAGGTCGCGCTCATCGGCTCGAGGCGTGAATGCGCCCCAGTGCAGCGTGCTGCCGCCAACGCCTGTGCCACTGGTGTTGCCGCCGAAGACTTCTGGCGTGTCACCGCCGCTGAGCCGTTCGTCTGTCCAGTAGATTTTCGAAGCGGCTAGTTCGTCCGTCGCGAAATCATCTGCGGGTGACGTGAACCATGGGCCAGCTTCGAGAGCGACTACCTTCAGCCCCGCAGCCGCGAGGGTAGCGAGAATAGGCGCACCACCGGCACCTGTTCCGATAACAACAGCATCGATCTCATCGTTTTCACGAAAGCGCTGCATGGAGGAGCGCAGGCGTCCCAGTTCGTTCACTGTTCAAACTCCTCTCGCTGCCCCAGGCGTATCTGTGTGAATCCGCCCTCATCTGCGAATCCAGTGAAGCCGACGCGTTCCATTGTGGCAGGATGAGCCATGTAGCACTTCGCGAACTCGCCGCGAACTTCTTCGAACCACAATTTCATCTCCTCTGCGGAAAATGCATCCGCGCTTTCTCCGAGGTGAACCGCGCCAAGCAGACCGCGACCTAATTTTCCGGCTGCTGCATTTTCGAGCAGTTCGTGCTGCTGGTCAGGATGAAGGGCGATGAAGGAGACGCTGAACTGGCGCTCTGCAGCAGCATCGAGTGATTGGAGACCTTTCCGCCACGCATCAAGATCAGCGGGAAGAGCGGCGAAGCGCCAACCATCACCGCTGCCTTCAGCAATCCGCTCTTCGATTGCCGCTGCAACGTCGAATCCGGCATTCGGCACAACACACTCCGCAAGTGCGCGCATCGTGCGGAACTCTTCTGGGTCTAAAGCGCGCGGCGTGTAGTTCCAATTCGTATACGCTGTGAGCCGCGCTTCCATCGCCGAACGCGTCTGCGACGCGACTCGTTCACTTTCCAGAAGGCCAGAGAACTCCGGGCTTAATTTGCTTGCGCTCGCGTTCAGTGAAAGATGCAGATCGCGCAGAAAGTTCGTAGCGTACTCAGCAACTTCGAAAGGGCGCTCCAGCGGAGCGATATGACCGCAGCCTTTTAGCTCAACTACCTCACCGCTTGCAAAGTGGGGAAGGGTCTTCTCGCGTTGCACAGCAGGACCGAGCGCAGCTTCTTCGCTTCCAGCCAAAATGAGAGCGGGGATGGGCAACACCGCGACTTTCGCGCTCCAGTCTTCCTTGCTGCCGACGTCGAACCAGGAGCGAAGCGCGGTGCGATTCATCCTTAGAAGATCATCCACCGCGAGCGTTCGGAAATTATCCGACAACGGGAGCGTGCCTGTGTTGTCATCAACGAACTTTTCGGCACGCTTATGGTCTTCCTTTGCGTCTCCCGATGACTCGCCCAGCTGCTCAGACATTTCCTTGCGCTTGCTCTCGTCCATCGGCTCCTGGGACGACGGCGAAGCGGAAACGAAGAAGGCTCCCCGAAGATCGCTGAGGCCGAACTCGCCATCCACGGCTCTGCGCGCGACCACCTGTGCGACTTTGCAGCCCATGGAGTGGCCGCCAATAATCCACGGATCACCCTCAGCACCGGCGCGCAGTGATTGCACTGTTTCAATGACGGCATCTGCCATCGCACCAACGGAGTAGCCAACGGTGCTGTTCGCATCGCCAAAGCCCGGGAGGTCGATCGCTACGCATCGCACTCCACGGGACGCCAGTATGCGACTGACTTCATGCCACGTTCTGCTGCTGCCGCTCAACCAGTGCAACAGGACCAACAGCGGACCGCGGTTTCCGATTCGTTCATAGGAAAGCATTAATAGAAGAGATGCAGATTTCGGCGGAGTTCGGTGTGACTTACTTCACTGCATTTGCGCGTCGTGCGAATTCCGTCCGCTTAATTCGAGCCCAGTTGCGCATACGAGATCTTGGAACGACGTTCAACGCCGCCATAACGCAGTTCATCCCGACGATCTCTTTGCCGCTCCAGCATGTTCACCCACGTGCCGAAGGGATCCGGTGCTTCGCAACGCGAAGACGCCTCCACACGGAGGCGCATCTGGTTGCGAGCGTCCCGCACGCACACGGCGAGACACGCCGTAAGCTCCAGAGACGAAATCAACAGCATGCAATCGACGAATAGTTGTTGATGGAATGCAAACATGGCGGCGAGAGTGTCTCAACATTCGCATGCCGGCAAAGCGCTGTACAGATGCCCAAAGTTGGTTACCACCGGGTGACACCAACTAATCGATCGGCGGCATGCGCGCACGCACCCGTGCCGGAAGGAACTGGTGAATGAGTAACTGATAAGCGCCGCCACCTGCGACTGCGCCCAGCAGCGGCCCCGCGATTGGAACCCACCAGTACGACTGAGGCGAAGGAAACGCGGATGCGCCCCATCCGGTGAAGAAGCAAAATAGGCGCGGGCCGAAGTCTCGCGCTGGATTGATTGCCCACGCTTCAAGGTAGCCCATCGAAGCTCCAATAATAGCCACAAGAAAGCCAATGATCAGCGCACCGGAGTTCGCGCCGGGCGCCTGCTCGTTATATTTCTCGGTGATGGCGAAAATGCCGAAGATCAGAATTGCGGTGAGAACGATCTCATCGAGGAATGCGTGATGCGGCGTCACGGCCAGCCCCGGATGCGTGAAGAAGACTCCAGATGCTCCGCCAGCAACCCGTGTGATGTGATGTGTCGTGTTGAAGAGCTCAATGACAGGAGCGTAGAGCAGGTAGACGATTGCGGCACCTGCAAATGCGCCGATGATCTGCGCGGCGATGTAGGGCAGCACCTTCTTCCAGGCGAACTGCCGATATATTGCGAGCGCAAACGTAACAGCGGGATTTGCGTGACATCCGCTCACCGAAGCTGTGGTGTAGATGGCGATGGTGACTGCGAGTCCCCATGCAAGGCACACGCCCCAGTAGGCCTGCTGATATGGGCTCGGGTCGTAGAGGCTATACATTGCGGCAACTGAATCACCAATGGCGATGATGATGCACATCGCCACTGCTTCAGAAATCAACTCACCCACGAACATCTTCTTCATGCGTACCTTCTGTCCTGCTGTATCGAGTGCGTATCAGACCCAATCGAACGTGCGTGTCACGGCTTTCTTCCAGGTTTGAAAGAGCTGCTCGCGTTCTTTGTCACCTCGCTTTGGCTCCCACGTCTTGTCCACGGACCAATTCGCGACGAGATCATCGGTGTCTTTGTAAAAGCCACATTGCAGGCCCGCAGCGTACGCCGCTCCAAGCGCGGTGGTCTCACGCATTGCGGGGCGGACCACACGGCGGTTCAACAGGTCAGCCTGGAACTGCATCAGCAGATCGTTTGCGACCATACCACCATCGGTTCGTAGCTGGTCTAGCTGAATGCTGGAGTCCGCTTCCATTGCTTCCACAACTTCACGCGTCTGGAATGCTGTGGCTTCCAGCACAGCCCGAGCGATGTGGCCGCGATTGGCATAGCGAGTAAGTCCAACGATGACGCCACGCGCATCATCCCGCCAATAGGGCGCGTAGAGGCCAGAGAAGGCTGGCACGAAGTAGACACCGCCGTTATCTGCAACCGAGTTGGCAAGCGGCTCGATGTCTTCACTCCTGCTGATGAGACCGAGATTGTCGCGCACCCACTGCACCAGCGCACCGGTGATTGCGATGCTGCCTTCCAGCGCATATACCGCTGGCTGATCGCCAAATTTGTACGCGACTGTCGTCAACAGTCCATGCTGCGATCGCACCTGCTTCTCGCCGGTATTCATCAGCAGGAAGCAGCCCGTGCCGTAAGTGTTCTTCACTTGTCCCGGGCGGAAGCACGTTTGTCCGACAAGTGCGGCGTGTTGATCGCCAAGAACACCGCCGATGCGCGCACCTTTGAGAACGCCATCTTTGACTTCACCGAACTCGAAGCTGCTGGAGCATATTTCCGGCAGAACACTACGCGGAATGTGGAACGCCGTCAGCATGTCCTCATCCCATGCGAGCGTCGAGAGGTTCATCAATTGCGTGCGGCTCGCGTTCGTCACATCGGTGCGGTGGACGCCGCCAGCAATTCCGCCGGTCAGGTTCCAGAGCAGATAGGAATCCATATTTCCGAACAGCAGATCGCCTGCTTCCGCGCGCTCCCGTGCGTTCGGCACGTGGTCGAGTATCCAGCGAAGCTTCAGTCCGCTGAAGTAGGTGGCAAGCGGCAGGCCGGTCGTTTCGCGAAAGCGATCCTGTCCACCGTCGTGTGCGAGCGACGCGATGTATTCGCTAACGCGTGTGTCTTGCCACACGAGAGCATTGCACGCTGGCTCACCCGTGTGGCGATCCCAAACCACAGTCGTCTCGCGCTGATTGGTGATGCCGATGGAGGCAATTTCGTGTGCCTGGATGTTGCCCTTCGCGCAGGCTTCCGCGATGACGCCAGCGGTCGCTGCCCAAATCTCGCGCGGACTGTGCTCCACCCATCCCGGCGCGGGATAGATCTGCTCGTGTTCCTTCTGCGCCATGCTAACGGCGCGCCCCGCACGGTCGAAGACGATGAAGCGCGTGCTCGTTGTCCCCTGATCGAGCGCGCCCAGATACTCTGCCATGTTTCTCCCGACTAACTTTCGAGAGCTAACTATGACGCAGCGCGAGCACAGGAAGCAACACTGAATCGCTATCGCATACTAACGGCGAGCGCCGGCTTTTCCGCGGGAAGGGTGATGCCCAGCAATGCCGCGATGGTCGGAGCGATCTGCCGCATATCAATAAGGCCGAGGTCTTTTCCCTTTGCCACACCAACCCCGGTAAGGAAAAGCGATGCTCGCATTTCGGGTGTGGTTTGCGGATCGTAACCATGCGTGCCGCGATGACCGGGGACAGGAATGAGAAGTTCGCCTGTGGTTAGTCCGGTGGAGGTGAAGCCCTTTCGCAGCGTAACGACAAAGGCCGCGTCGGCTGGTCCGCCCGCCGCAGCCACCTGCATGGGAGAGAGTACGGCCTCAATGCCGTTTGCCGGGTCAGCCGCAAGTGTGTCGAGCAGCGCTTTCACTTTATCCCTCGTCGCGCCATCTGTTGGGTCTTTCAGCATGATGGCGTACATGCACCCGAGTGGCCAAGGCTGCGCCTGCCATGCGCCTTTTGGTGTCCCCGTCATGAATCCTGCCTTGACGAAGGCAACGCCGAGATTCAAAGCGTGATCGATGTTTGCAAAGCCGTGGTCGGAGACAACAACGACAATGGACTTGGGATCGATGGCGCGCTCCTGCGCGGTGAGTCGTGCCACCATGCCATCCAGTTTGTCCAGGTCCTCATTGGCTTCCACGCTGAAGGGGCCGTGGAGGTGTTCTTCTTCGTCCAGGGAACTCAGGTGGATGGTCATGAAGTTCGGCTTGTCCGCTTTCAGAAGCTCAAGGGAGTAGCGTGTCTTGATTTCGTCGCCTTCCAGCGTCGTTTCATTGCCCTTCATGTATGGCACGCCAATGCGGGCGGCGATCGCGTTCACTGCATCCGCGGGGCGCGAAATCGCATTCATCAGAAAGGGGTCGTCGGGATTGTTTGTCTCGCCGAGCTTGCCGCGCCAGTATTCCGGTATCAGGAAATCGATGTCCTTTGCATCTACGGTGACAGGCCAGCCAACGCTTGCGGTCTTCAACCCGGCTTTGTGCGCGGCGCTCCAAAGCGTCGGAACTTTGATCCCGTCGGCATACCAGTACCATGCGTCGGCCATCACGCGCTCAGGGTCAAAGCGCTGGTTGTTCACGATGCCATGTTTGGAAGGCCACACACCGGTGACCAGCGTGGTATGACTTGGGTAGGTGATAGTGGGGAAAACACCCACCACTCCTGTCGCGTAGGTGCCCTCACGCATCATGGTGTGCAACGTTTCCAACTGAATGCCGTGCGGGTTCACTGGCGTTGTCACATAATCCGGCCGCACGCCGTCGATGGAGATCATGAGTACGTGAGGCTGCTGCGCAACAACCGGAAAAACGCAAAGGAAAACTGAAAGGGTGAGCAAAGAGCGGAGCATGCGTGGTGTGTCCTTTATGTGTGACCAAGTCGCCGAGATGAAAAGGCAGCCTGCTTCGGGCAAGCTGCCTCCTTTTGCAACTTACCCGTTAGAAGATTGCTTTCAAAGCAAACTGCACAACGCGCGGTGTGAAGGTGCTGCTGATAATTCCACCGCCGGTAGGCGTACCCGCGTTGGTTTGCGCGCCGGCGGCAAAGGTCTGCAGCGTTCCTGACAATCCACTTGAAGGCAGATAGAAGTTGGTGTGGTTGAACAGGTTGTAGAGCTCGGAGCGGAACTCGATCTTGACGCGCTCTACCGGTGTCGAGAAGCGCTTGTTCACGTCGAGATCGAGTTCATTGAAAGATGGATTGCGACCAGGATTGCGGCCAAAGTTGCCGAACGGTGCTTGGAACTGCCCCGCGGCGTTTTGGGTTGCTGGCAACTGGACAGCAGCGTAGTTCACGTATTGCAGATACCCGGTGTTGGCCTGCGGCTTGCTACGTCCAAGCGTGAGTGGCTGGCCTGCAACGCGATTCGGACGGTACAGGTTCACACCACGATAGTTCGCCGTGATCTGCGTGGATGCGAGCGATGCCGAGGTGGGTGAGTAGGTCAGATTGAATGGCGTGCCTGATTGCGCGGTGTTGATCGCGGTGAGCTGCCAGCCGCCAGCAACTGCATCCAGAATGGGGTTCCAGTTGCGACCGAAGTGCCGCCCGCGCCCGAACGGCAGGTCGTAGATGGCACTCGTTACATTAGCGATTGGCAGGTTGTAATCCGACTGTGAATACTCGGCGCGTAAATTCGTCGCATCCTGCGGCGAGGGCGTGTTGCCTTCCAGCGATGCGCTGGCATTATCCAGCGAGTGTTCCCAGGTAAAGCTGTTGAGCAACGTTAGCCCGGCGAACATCCTCTGTTCATAGCGCACCTGAAGCGAGTTGTAATCAGACATCGCCTCATTCAGTGCTTCCGTGATGTCCGAAGGCCAATTACCGAACGGGCGTGCGTACACAGGCGTTGCTGCCGTTCCGGTACCAGTGGTGCCTACGATGTTGCGCTGGTTGCCGTTGATAATTTGTTGCAGTTTGAGGCCATGGCTACCGACGTACGCCACATCAAGAAGAGTGTTTTTGAAGAGTTGACGTTGCACAGCGAGATAGTAGCTTTCGACATAGCTGTCACGTGTATTGCGCGGCACCCAGGTGATGTTGTCGGTAGCGGGGTTGAATGTAGTGGCCAGAGCCGACGGGAAGCCCTGATCCACGGTCACATAGCAACTCTCTCGAGTCGATCCAATCGGAATAATCTGTGCAGGGAGCGGCGAGGCGCAGTGGTTGGTCGCTGTCGGAGTAATTTGGCTGACGGCGGCAAACTGCGCCTGCGGTGCATTAATGGCGAGGATGTCACCTGAACCGGCACGAGTGTAATGCACATAGCTGGTGCCGAAGCCACCACGGATAGAGATGTTCGGAGTAGGAGCAAATGCGAAGCCAACGCGCGGAG
Organism: Granulicella sp.; assembly: GCA_965200515.1. Taxonomy (GTDB): domain Bacteria; phylum Acidobacteriota; class Terriglobia; order Terriglobales; family Acidobacteriaceae; genus Granulicella. The sequence goes on from CBDAUT010000014.1 coordinate 524,717, forward strand.
CGAAGTCGTTGTAATCCGGATCGATAAGCGTCTTGCCGTAGATTCCGCCCGCAGTAACCGGCTTAAGGCCATTACCCGCAACAGCGCCGGGAGAGGTTGTGAGCACCGTCTGCGTGGTCGGATCGAAGTTCGAAACGTAATTGTTCTGCTCGGAATAAGGCGAACCGTACTCCCAACGAAGACCTAGGCTCAGCGTCAGGTTGGGGAGCGGCTTCCAGTCATCCTGCGCGTATGCGCTCTGCAGCGTTTGGCGAAGATGCGATTCAAAATAGTTGGACAGGGCGTAGCTGCTGGAAAGACCGAAGAGGAAATCCGCAAAGTAAGTGTCTGTCACTTTGCTGGTGCCTGGAGCTGCGCTGTAGCCGCCGCCGAAGGCGTACTGCCCATAGAGTGGATTATTGTCGAGCACGCCCATCCACACCTTCTCCCATTCATAACCGAACTTCAGGGAGTGGTTTCCTTTGACGTAGGTGTAGTTGATCTTCGGGTCGACCAGTGAGGGGTTCTGAAATTGTGGATTCGTTGTCTGGCGTCCGAAGCCTGTCAGTCCGGTGATGCCAATGGCTGGCAAGCCGCCAGCGATGTTCGCTGCTGTGGGCAGACCCGGGATGCCAAAGTTTGTTGAGCCAATGCTGAGTGGAGTTTTACCAGCCTTGGTCTTGGAGACACCGAGGCGAATATCCAGCACGCGGTTTGAGCCGAATGTTCCCGTGTAGCCGATGGCTACCTGCTGATCCAAGATGCGCTGCGGGCCAGAGCTCTGTCCGTCCAGCGGAAGGGGAAGCGTGTTGACGTTCGTGCCTGTTTCTTTGCGGTGGCTCACGCGCAGAAAGTAGCGTTGTGTTGCGCTGGGCACGTAATCCAGCCGGAGGTCACCTTTGTCGGAATAATCGCGAAAGGGAACCTGAACAGAATAGTCATTGTTATTGATCCCAGTCCCTGGTGTGCCCGAGACGGGGAGGCCGGGAATGGCCTTGAAAGCGCTCACGATTTGTAAGGACAGCGGATTGATAGCCGATGTTGGGATCTGCGTGCCCTTGGTATAGACGGCACCGGTCAGAGGGTTGGTCACCGTCGTTTCGAGGATCCCGTTCAGCTCATTCTGGGTGGGCACTGTGAGTACAAAGAGCGGCTTCGTGATTGCGCGCAAGCCTTCGTAATCGAGGAAGAAGAAAAGCTTGTCATGCAGAATGGGGCCGTCGAAGTTGCCACCGAATTGGTTGCGATTGGTTGTCGGTTTGCGGAAACCTACGGTCGTCGTTCCCGTGAGCACAGGCTTGAAGTAGCCTGCTGCATTCAGATTGGTGTTGCGGAGAAACTCGTAAAGCGTGCCGTGGAACTGATTGCCACCGGACAGCGAGGCCACGTTGATGGTTGCACCGGAACTGCGTCCGTACTCGGCGCTTTCGTTGTTTGTCACTACGCTGAACTGCGCGACTGAGTCTGGTGGAACCGAAATGATCTGGTTATCAAAACCCTGGTTTGACTCGCCGTAAGAGTTGTTATCCATGCCGTCGAGAATGAAATTGTTGAACACCGAGCGCTGGCCATTCACGTTGTAAGCACCCTGGCGCACAAGGGCATTCAGGTTGCTGGAAGTCGTCGCGGCTGATGGTGCCTGGCGCACACCGGTTACCGTGGCGAGCAGGTCAGTGTAGTTGCGGTTGACAAGCGGGAGGCCCTCGGTCTGCTGGTTGGTGATGGTCTGGTCGCGCTGGCTGCTTTCCGTCTGGATTTGCAGTGCAACGTCGCTCACTTCCACTGTGGTTTCGGCGCCGCCCACCTTGAGGCCGAGGTCAATGCGCTGCCGGTTTCCAACGGAGACGGTGATGTTTTGCGCCACACCCGTGGAGAACCCAGGAGCAGTGGCCGTCACCGTGTAAACACCTGCACGAAGCTGCGGCACATCGTAATTGCCTGAGTCGTCGGTTCTGGCTGTGTTGCTGGTGCCCGTCGAGGTATTTACCACCGTGACATTGGCGTGGGGAATGGGAGCGCCGCTGGTATCGCGGATGGTGCCCAGAAGGCTTCCGTTTTCATACTGCGCTAATGCGCCGAGGAACGGAACAAAGACGCAAAGCGCCATCAAGAGCAGAGAGCGGCAGGTTGTTCGCATAGAAGCGAGTCAACTTGAACTCCGTGAACGGCGCGTGAAGCGAAGTTAAACGTTCTGTGTCAGATAACTAATTCCACCTGGTCACGAACTGTCTCTAGGCGAGTGCTTGAGCAGCTTGCTCGGCTGTTCGCACCCGTGTTGCTGCAGACGTAAATGGTGGATCCGCCAAAGGCCACAATGTCTGTCTCACCGCCTTTCGAAATCTGTCAGGCGCTGCCAATATTCGGTTGAGGTGCTGACGGGTAGCTGGTCATTTCGGACGTCTCGCCGCTGGCGTCAGCCGTGCCGAGATCGTGCTTGTTCATCGTGTGAATTGGGGCGTATCTGGGCGTTTGAGCAAGCGCGAGTGACACCTGCCGGTATCCCCGGATAGCAACTCGAAGCCCAGCAGTTTGCAGAGGGATGAGATTCGAGGGAAGCTTAGGAGCCCTGGCTGGCGATGGACCATTGCAGAATGTTGTTTGCAAGGCGCTAGATGGTTATTTGCGCTGCGCGGAGACCCTTTCCAGAGGGAAATGCGTCATGGATTGAACAAGCGGGGTCTCTTTGAGCTCCACTTTTCAGCACGTTCAAATGCTGCGGCCAAAGCAAGAATCTTTCCTTCTGAGGATCGTGGCCCCGCGATCATTAGGCCAACCGGCAAACCGGAAGCTGTGAAGCCGCAAGGAATGCTGATCGCCGGTATTCCATAAAGATTGAACGCAAGCGAGTTGAAGGTGTTCTCCGGCTCGGTGGGTGAGGGCTTCTCTTCGCGGTCGAGCTCCTCTTTGATTGTCAGCGGGCCTCGCCGATTTGTGGGCAACGCGACCAGATCGAAACCATCGAACGCGTCATCGACTGTTTTGCGCAGCTCAGCCAACTGCCATTGGGCGCGGATGAGCGCCGCCCCCTTCTCCGCCCCGCTCTGGTCCGGATCGTCGAGCTCCTTCACCGTTCCCTCTACCACGCGATGAGTTTGCAGCGAATAAGCTCCGCCCTGCCTGCGGAACAGATCTTCATGCACCGCCTCTACTTCTGCGGCGCGAATCGCGGTCCAGTCAAGAGCGCTCGTCGCAGGCAGATGAACATCCTGCACCGACTTCACCAACCCCTTGAGCACCGCAATCGCGCTCTCCGTCACTGCTGCCGTGTCCGTGTCGAGACGATCAAAAAATGGCTCACGCGGAATGCCCAGCCGCAATCCCGCAACCGGCTGCTGCATCGCCAGCACGTAGTCCTCGGGCGCGTGCTGTACGCTCGCTACGTCGTGCTTGTCGTAGCCAGCCATCGCGTTCAGCAATAGAGCCGCATCTTCCACTGTCCGAGCAATGGGACCGCAGTGATCCAGCGAGTAGATCAAGGGGAAAATGCCCCGCAGAGAAACAAGGCCGTACGTGGGCTTAAGTCCAACAACACCGCACCACGCAGCCGGAATGCGGATCGACCCTCCCGTGTCCGTACCCAGCGCACCGGGTACGAGTTCCGCGATGACCGCCGCGGCGGATCCACCGGACGACCCGCCCGGAACGCGATCTAATGCCCACGGATTATGTACCGGCCCGAAATAACTAGTAGCCGATGAGCCGCCCATTGCAAATTCGTGCATGTTTGCCTTCCCCAGCACGAGTGCACCAGCATGCCGCAGCTGCTGCACCACGAACGCATCCTCTGTCGGCACGCGATCGTCGAACACCGCGCTGGCTGCTGTCGTCCGAATGCCCGCCGTGTCAATGTTGTCCTTGATTGCCAATGGAACGCCGTGGAGTGGCCCGCGGAAGTTGCCACCCGCAGCTTCTTTGTCCAATGCAGCCGCTTCTCGAAGCGCAGACTCACGAGCGACAGTAATGAAGGCGTTGAGCCTGGGATTGAGTTGGTCGATTCGCGCTAAGAGCGCGCGAACAAGCTCCGTCGACGTGAGCGAACGGTTGCGGACGCGTGCGGCAGCTTCTGTAACCGAAAGCGCGTGGAGCGGCGACCTACTCGTCTGCGCCCACGACGAGCGTTGCAGCGCACCGGCCCCCGCAGCCAAAGAGGCGCCTCTCAGAAAGTTCCGCCTCGAAAGGCTCGTCCGCATCAACACTCGCTCCGATCAGTGGACAAAACGCTGCAGGTCACCTTCTCGCTCAGCAAGAGCATGCGTTGGCAACATGTGTACCGACACTGTATACCGGAGCTGCAGGCAGACACACACTTCGAGCAGGAACAACACAAGATGGCAATGTACTTGAAACGTGGAGCAGCGGCCGCCGCAACACAGGATCGTGACGCGCAGGTACGTGAAGCCGTGGAACGCATCCTCGCCGACATTGAGCAGCGTGGCGATGCGGCAGTAAGGGGCTTGAGCGTTCGCTTCGATGCCTGGGACCGTGAGAGCTACCGCCTGTCCCAGAGCGAGATTGATGAGTGCATCGGTTCACTCACGAGCCAAGACATCGCTGACATTGAATTCGCGCAGACGCAGGTACGCAATTTCGCTCGTGTGCAGCGCGAATCCATGCGCGAGGTAGAAGTCGAAACCCTGCCGGGTGTAGTGCTTGGGCACAAGCACATACCGGTGAATGCTGCGGGATGCTATGTTCCGGGCGGCAAGTATCCGTTGCTCGCGTCGGCGCACATGTCCGTGATCACGGCGAAGGTTGCCGGCGTGCCGCGGGTCGTTACATGCGCGCCTCCCTTCAGAGGCAAGCCCGCACCCGCGATAGTCGCGGCACAGGCGATGGCCGGAGCGGATGAAATTTACTGCCTTGGCGGGATCCAGGCAATCGCCGCAATGGCTCTCGGGACGGCAACTATTGCTCCCGTCGACATGCTTGTAGGTCCGGGGAACGCGTTCGTGGCGGAAGCCAAGCGGCAACTCTTCGGTAGAGTAGGCATCGATCTGTTCGCCGGACCGACAGAGACTCTGGTCATTGCGGATGACAGCGTCGACGGAGAGCTCTGCGCCACGGACCTACTGGGTCAGGCAGAACATGGACCAGACAGTCCGGCCATTCTGCTGACGACCTCTGAAGCTCTCGCGAGAGAGACGCTGCGCGAAGTGGAACGACTGCTGGGCGTGCTGCCGACCGCAGAGATCGCACGCAAGTCCTGGGAAGCATACGGCGAAGTGATCGTCGCGGAAAGCGATGAAGAAATGGTGCGAGTCGCTGACGAGATTGCGTCGGAACACGTGCAGGTGATGACGCGCGATCCGGATTACTTTCTGCAGCACATGACGAACTTCGGCGCCCTCTTTCTCGGTGCGCGTACCAACGTCGCATACGGTGACAAAGTAATTGGTACAAACCACACTCTGCCTACGCGCAAGGCCGCGCGTTACACGGGCGGTCTGTGGGTCGGCAAGTTCCTGAAAACGTGCACGTACCAGCGCGTGCTGACTGACGAAGCGTCCGCCCAGGTTGGCGAAGTGTGCTCGCGACTCTGCGCGCTAGAAGGCTTCGTGGGTCATGGCGAGCAGGCAAACATTCGCGTTCGCCGCTACGGCAAGCGGGATGTGCCGTACGCGAGTGCCGTTCCGGCGACTCCTGCAGATGAGACCGGCGCTACCAAGGCATGAGTTCAACTCCGCTTCAGCCTACCCTGCCGCAAACGCCCTTGCTACGCGTGGATGGCAAACGTGTGCTGGTCACCGGTGCAGGCCGAGGCATCGGACTCGCCGCCGCAGCGGCGCTCGCCTCAGCAGGAGCACATGTCGTTCTGCTTGCGCGCTCCCAATCTGAACTAGAAGGGGGAGCGGCTGCCATACGCAGAGAAGGTGGAAGTGCAGAAGCTCTCGTTTGCGATGTATTGGATCTCCACGCGCTTCAGAGTGTCGTCGCAGAGCAGCAGGCCTTTGACATCCTGGTGAACAATGCCGGAACGAACCGTCCTAAGCCGATGCAGGACGTCGCCCAGGAAGATTTCGACGCGGTGATGAACCTGAATGTGCGTGCCGCTTACTTTGTCGCGCAGGCGGTGGCCCGCGGCATGATCGCTGCCAGCAAAGCTGGCTCTCTCATCCACATCGGTTCACAGATGGGTCATGTTGGTGGACGAGATCGTAGCCTTTACTGCACGTCCAAGTGGGCTCTGGAAGGAATGAACAAGGCCTTCGCCCTCGATCTCGCACCGTACGGCATTCGCTCCAACACGGTCGCTCCCACCTTTACAGAAACGGCGCTTACGAGACCTTACTTTGAGAACGCTGCATTTCGCGAAAGCGTGCTGAATAAGATCAAGCTTGGGCGTCTTGGGACGGTAGAAGACCTGATGGGCGCCATCGTTTTTCTGGCAAGCCCGGCATCCGCCATGATCACAGGAACGAGCCTCGTCATCGATGGGGGCTGGACCGCTGACTAGTGTCGCCCTCCCAAACGGCACACATATTGGAACTGAGGAAAACTATGGCAACAGACCGCATTCTCACCACCCATGTTGGCTCGCTACCGCGTAGCCGTGCTGTTACTGACCTGATCTTCGCGCAGGAGCGCGGAGATGCACTGGATGCGGCCAACTTTGAACATGTGATTGGCGAAGCGGTTAATGCATGTGTAGCGAAGCAGGTTGAGGCGGGCGTGGACCTCGTCTCGGACGGCGAGATGTCGAAGATTTCCTACGCGACTTACATTAAGGACCGCATCACCGGCTTTGATGCTGACAGTCCGCGCACAGTGCCTGCTGATCTGGAAGCGTTCCCAACATTCCTTCAGCGCCAGGCGAGCGGCGGAGGCACACCGACTTACCGCCGCCCACGCTGTGTAGGAGCGATCGCCCCGAAGACTCAGAAGCCTCTCGAAGAAGATGTCGCGCATATGAAGCACGCGATCGCGGAACACAACCCGACCGGCGCCTTTATGAATGCTGCCTCACCTGGCGTGATCGCACTGTTCCAGCCAAACGACTTTTACCCAACACAGGACGACTACCTCGAAGCTTTAGCGGAAGCAATGCGACCGGAATACGAGGCGATTGTTGCCGCAGATTTCATCTTGCAACTGGATAGCCCGGACCTTGGCCTCGGCCGCCACATGATGTACAAGGACCGCACTGATCCCGAATACCTCGCACTCATCGAACGCCACGTTGAGGTACTGAATCATGCCCTGCGGAATGTTCCTGGAGATCGGGTTCGCATGCACGTGTGCTGGGGCAACTACGAAGGTCCGCATCACTGCGACGTTGAGATGGGCACGATACTTCCTGTGCTGATGAAGGCGAAGCCGCAGGGCCTGCTGTTCGAGACCTCGAACCCTCGCCATCAGCACGACTGGACCTACTTCCAGAGCATGCGCGACCTCATCCCCGAAGATCGCGTCCTGATCCCTGGTGTAATCGACTCCACAACCAACTTCATCGAGCATCCTCAGGTTGTCGCTCTACGCCTCCAGCAGTTTGCGGAAATCGTCGGTCGAGATCGTGTGATCGCCGGCACCGATTGTGGGTTCTCCACGTTCGCAGGATTCGGCGCGGTTGATCCGGACATTGTCTACGCCAAACTGCACACCCTCGCCGAGGGCGCTGCCATCGCAAGCGAACGTTTGTGGCGGGCCGCATGAATGGAAGCACGTTGAAAGCTCGGCTTGCCGCGCGTGAGCTGATTGTCGGAACCTTCGTCAAAACGCCCTCGCCGATCGTAGTGGAAGTGCTCAGCTTGTCAACGCTGGACTGCATTTGTCTGGATGCGGAGCACGCACCGTTCGACCGCGGCATACTCGACACCTGCATCCTTGCTGCTCGCGCGGCGAACAAGGATGTCCTTGTTCGCGTTCCTTCCGCATCTCCGGAACATCTGCTCAACGCGCTCGACTGCGGGGCAACTGGCGTCTTGGCGCCACACATTCGCTCTGCCCGGGAAGCGGAGGCGTTGGTCAAAGCCGCACACTACGGCAATGGCGGTCGCGGTTATGCGGGCTCCTCGCGCGCCGCCGGTTACACCACGCTCCCGATGGCACGCCATAAGGAAGCGAGTGCCGGCCGCACCGTTGTCATTGCGCAAATTGAGGACCCGGAGGCGATCGACTGTGTGGAAGAGATCGCTGCCGTAGCCGGGTTGGACGCGCTGTTTGTCGGTCGTGTCGACCTCACGGTCGCTTATGGAGCCGACAGTCAGGACGACCCTCGCGTTATTGCCGCGGCGGAACGTGTGTGCGCCGCCGGAGTAGCCGCGGGTAAACCTGTCGGCATGTTCCTGGCTCGGATCGAAGATGTTTCACACTGGCGTGATCTTGGAGCTTCGTTCTTTCTTCTCGGGTCCGATCACACCTTTCTGCTTGCGGGTGCAAACGAGCTCACGCGCCGCGTGAAAAACTAGAAGCAACATCAGGAGGAAGTGCGCATGAGCACGGCGGAATATCCGACGGGTTTTGAAGGACAGGTGCGATATGTCAAAGCACCAGGACGCAGTTCAGTGGCCGACACAGCAGATGTTATAGGTCTGGTGCAGGAAATTCTGCATTCGGTTCGTACACGAGGGGATGCGGCAGTTCACGAGTATTCCCAGCGCTTTGATAAAGCGGAACTGGACCAATTTGAGATCAGCGCTGCAGACCGAATCAAAGCCGTCGATGCGCTCGAGAAGCAGACGCGTGAAGACACCGAGTTCGCGATTGACAATGTGCGCCGCTTTGCCGAAGCTCAGCTTGGAACCATCCAGCCGCTCGAAATGGAAGCTCTGCCGGGCCTTCACCTCGGCCATCGTGTGATCCCGATTGAACGGGTTGGCGCGTATGTTCCCGGCGGGCGCTTTCCTCTGCTCTCCGCTCCCATCATGACGATCGTACCGGGCAAGGTAGCCGGGTGCGATGAAGTGATCGCCTGCCTGCCGCCGAACGCGCATTCCGCGATGGTCGCTGGCTGTCACCTTTCCGGTGCCGATCGGATTTTCCGTATCGGCGGTGCGCAGGCTATCGCAGCCATGGCCTACGGCACGGAAAGTGTTCCGCAGGTCAACAAGATAGTTGGCCCCGGCAATGCCTTTGTAAACGAAGCCAAGCGCCAGGTATTTGGACCCGTAGGCATTGACCAGCTCGCCGGCCCATCGGAGATTTTTGTCGTGGCTGACAGCACCGGCGATGCCGAGTTGATCGCGACCGATCTGCTTGCGCAGGCGGAACACGATGTGCGTACGCGCGTCGGCCTCATCACCACGGACGAAGCACTCGCGACGGCAACGGCCGCGGAAGTTTTGCGCCAGCTCGAGACGCTTTCAACGGCAAAGATCGCTGCGGAAAGCTGGACTAATTACGGCGAGATCACCGTATGCGCCGATGAAGCAGCGTTGATCCGCTATTCCGACTTCATCGCTGCCGAACACCTGCAGGTGCACACGGCGGAGCCACGGGAGTTCGCGAAGAAGCTGCGCAATTACGGGTCACTTTTCATCGGTCAGAACGCCAGCGTGGTTTACAGCGACAAGTGCGTAGGCACGAACCATACCTTACCCACGATGCATGCGGGACGCTACACCGGCGGCCTCTGGGTTGGCTCCTACGTGAAGATCGCAACGCACCAGTGGCTTGACGACAGCGCCGTCGATCTCGTCGCTCCTCCTGCAACGCGACAGAGTGCGAGCGAAGGCTTGGAAGGCCATCGCCGCGCTGCTGCCATCCGCTACGACCGCAGAGCAGCCACGTTAGCGGCCCTTACCCGCTGACGTGGATAACTTAAAACAGGTAGGCCCACGCCATCGCGTGGGCCTACCTTTTGAAGACCGCAGTTGAACTACGCCGATGCGCCCGCCAGCTCACTCACCGTGGCGGAAGCAAACGTCGGCATCTGTGGGTTCTCCGTTCCGCGCACCACAAACACAATGGCGGGCGCAGATGCCGTGTTACGGAAACTGCGCTGCACGCCAATGGGCATCGAGAGCGTGTCGCCGGCACCCATGAGTAGCGACTCGTCGTTACCGTCATTCTGCCAACCGATCTCAACTGTCCCGCTCTGCACGAATATCACTTCCACTTCCTGACGGGCATGCAGCGGGACGTACGCTCCCGTCTCCAGAGTCAGTTGCCGCAGATTGAAATCATGCGGCCACCAGCCCGCAATCGGCCCTGCCGGGAAATGATCGGTTGTTTCCTGCGGGACAATCACGCCAGCTTCTTCCACGCCTTCTCGACGCAACGGCGAATTTGGATTCGGCTTCATCTCCGCGGCACGTACCAGGCACTGCTCCAGCTTCTCCAGTGACGGAGTCTTCAGGTTGTCGAGCAGATCTTCACTCGGCGGCGTTTCCAACTCAACTTCCTTCAGCTCATAGTTGCCGCTGGTTGTGTCGATCAGCTTGCCACCCTTGGCCAGCTTGAGGCCGTGGTCTTCGGCAGCCTTGAAGACCGCCGGAGCCCAGGTCACTTTGCCGGGGTCGTCCTGCCCCAGCGGCATCCACAAGAAGCCTTTCCCCTGGTCGAGTTTGCTGAACCCGCGGAACATGTGAATCGGCACAGAAGCCACGTCACCGGGCGCAATGTCGATCGATCCGTCTTCTTTGTTGGGCCCGAAGTGCAGTCGCCAATGTCCCGTGTGCACCACAAACACCTCGGCAGTGTCATGGCTGTGCTGTGAGTTCACACAGCCGAATGGCTGTCGCGCTCCGCCGATGTTGAAGCCATGCTTCTCGCGAATGTGTACATGCTGATCAGGGCTCTCAGAAACACCCGGCCCGATGATGGTGAAGTTTTCTTTCTCAGTCGACCCAGGCGTGCGCGTGTCGATAAAAGCAGTACGGCAGGCCTGAAGGTCAGCGTAGCGAACAAGGCGTTCGCGCATCGCTTCCGGCGTCCACGAGGATGGACTTGCATTCGGCATAAAGGTGTCCCACTCCGAAGGCTCTGCATCAAGGCAGAGCGCATGGGCTCGATTGTACTGAGCGCCGTGTGCACTGTGCTTCAGCATCCAGAGAACGTGCTACGTTACATCGAATGAGCACCTCAGCGCAGCAGCAGACGGCAGAACCAGGCCCTCTGCCGCTCGTGCTTCTCCCGGGCACGCTCTGCGACGCTCGTATATTCGATCCATTGCTCGAAAGACTTCCTCGGCTCACCTCGCACGTTCTCCTCACGCTGGACGCCACCACGATGCCACAAGCAGCGGAGCAGGTACTCGCGCAAACTCCTGAGTGCTTCGCCATACTCGGCTTCTCACTGGGCGGCATCATTGCAACCGAGATTGCATTGCGAGCGCCACATCGCGTACGCGGGCTCGCTTTGCTCAGCGCCACACCCCGATCAGTTCCTGTTGAGCTCCACGCCGAGCGCCGCGCTGCGACTCTCCAGGCAAGCACTCTCTCCATGTGTGATTTCGTGGAGCAGCAGCTCTGGCCCGGTTACACCGGGGAGTCCACAGAACGCCAATGGCTTTCTTTGCTGCAAGGTATGGCTGAAGCGATTGGCCCCGCCGCCTTTCGGAAGCAAACAGAACTGGCCCTCAGCCGCGAAGACCTTCGTCATCGTCTCGGCAGCATTCTCTGCCCGACACTTCTCGTCGCCGGCGACCGCGACCTGCTCTGCCCTCCGGCAGCACAGGACGAGCTGGCTGCCGCCCTACCGCATGCCACACGCCTCTCCCTGAAGGGTGCAGGTCACCTCGCTCTACTGGAAAGACCAGACGAAGTTGCCCACGCTGTGGCAGCATGGTTGGAAACCACTGAGCAAGAACATTTGCGCCGGAAGTAAGATTTTCCTGACGCATTTGGCAACAAGGAGCATGGGTGAGCGAGCAGCAGTCCACAGACAACGGAGCGGCACAGGAAGAAGGCAAAGTGCTGCAAGTCGAACGTCGCGACTTTACAGAACTGGTCCCCATAGACAGGCCCCGCGTGCAGAGCATGCGCGGCTTCGATCCGGTTTACACCGACATCGTCGACTACATCGTCCGCTGCACGCACCGCATCTGGGACGAGCGGGACGTGGGCCTCATCTACAGCCACTACACACACAATTGCGTTCTTTACGGAGTTCTCGGCACCATGTATGACCGTGAAACCATTGTTCGCGAAACAATTCAGCGCATCGTGGAACTGCCTGATCGCCGCGGCATGGCTACATCCATCGTGTGGCGCGGCAACGATGTCGACGGCTTCTATACCTCGCACATGACGCACGGCACCGGCCGCCACACCGAATACGGCATCTTCGGCAAGCCGACTGGCCGCACCTTTGTGACACGCACAATTGTCGATTGCATGATCCTGGAAAACAAGATCTACCGGGAGTGGGTCGCGCGCGACAACATGGCGCAACTCGTGCAGCTCGGCATCGACCCGCAGGAATATGCGACAGCGATCGCACGGAAGAAGTTCGACGCAGGAGAAGCAGTCGTCGAAGTGGCAGAGAACCGTCGCCTGCTTGGACAGTACCCGCCGGACACTGAGCCCGACCTTTCGCTCGCACATACCGACCTGGAAGCGGAAGTTCTGCGCTGGCTCCACCACATCTTCAACAAGCGCATGTTCGGCAAGATCGGCGAAATCTACGCCTCCAATTGCCAATGGCATGGACCTCTTATGCGCGAGCTCTACGGCCCCGCTGCTGTGATGCAGCAGACCATGCGGCTCGTCGCGATGATGCCGGACTGCGCTTATGTTCCGCAGCACGTTTGCTCGGTGGAAAGCGAAGAGGGCGGCACCAAGGTTGCGATTCGCTGGGTAATGGACGGCCACCACCTGGGCTATGGTTCGCTCGGCGCACCCACTGGATTCAAGCTTGTCGTCATGGGCTTCACGCATCTCCACGTTCGCGACGGCAGGATCATTGACGAGTGGACGCTTCATGACGAGCTTTCCATGCTAGTGCAATTGAAGCTCGGTGCCATGCAGCGCGCGGCTGCGTAGCTCATCACTCGGCACTGTTTGTGAGGGTCGCATGATCGTGTCTCGCGGTTCAGAAAATGAAGCGCCTGCTCTGCTGCAAACCGAAGACGGTCTCCTCGCGACTTCTCTTTCGGGCAACACCGCGCCCTCACTCGTGGAACTCCCACTGTCCCGTCGCCTCACGGCGTTCGGCTTTCTGCTGATTGCAGAGTTCTTCTACGGCTGGGCCTGGAACACTGTTGACGTTTTGCGTCCGCTGTTCCGAGCAAGTCTCGGCCTAAGCCTCACGCAAGCTGGCTCTGCATATTCCGCGCAGGGTGCCGGCGCGCTCATCGGCGCACTATCTATCGGCCAGTTGGCCGACCGGATAGGCAAACGCACGATGCTCGTCGTTGTCATGGCAGGCTACGGCCTGCTGCTGCTCGCAGGCGTGCTTGTGAAGAGCTATCCGACGCTTCTGCTGCAACGGTTCGTTCTTGGCTTGTTTCTCGGCGGCAGCTTCCCCGTAGTCGTTGGCATCTACGTCGAGCTCTTTAAGCCAACGCTTCGTGGCAAACTCGCCAGCGCCATCAACGCAACGTTCAGTCTTGCGATCGTCACTTTGGGTATCGCATTTGCGCACCTGGGCAACCACGATTGGAAACTGCTGCTCTGGCTCGGTGGTGTGCCGCCGATTGTGCTCTCTGTATTCGCCTACTTCCTCGTTCCCAAAAGCCACACAGTCCACAAATCACAAAGCAAACTGCCACTGGCGGAACTCTTCACCCCAGAGCTGCGCAGGCAGACATTTATGCTAGCGTCCATGACGGGCCTAAACTTCTTTGCCTACCAGGCCTTTAGCGGATGGGTCACGACATTCCTGATGAATGTTCGTCATCTCCCTCCAGGCGAGGTTGGCAAGCTCGTCGCCGCGCAATTCATCGGCAACATCCTCGGAGGATTCTGCTGGGGCGCTGTTGCTGACAGGTATGGCAGACGCATCGGTGCATTCGGATTCTTCGCGACTGCGTTGATGATCATTGTTTATCTTGCCGTGCCAGAGCCGCGGTGGCTCCTGCTCGTGATCGGCTCCGGATACGGCTTCTGCTTGTCAGCAAGCGTAATCTGGGGCCCATGGCTCGCGGAACTGTACCCACCGCACCTGAAGTCCACGGCGAGTTCCATCTTTAATTGGGGACGCTTGGTGAGCTTTTTCTCGCCCATCATCACCGGTGTCCTTGCGGAGCATTTCGGTCTCAGTCACGCGATGTATGTAAGCAGCCTCGTCTTCACGCTCGCTGCTGTGCTCTGGCTGCAGCTGCCAGAGACGCTGCAGGCAAGAGAGCTCGGCCATGACAGGCGAGTGGCAGCGAGTTAGTAGGTTCGGAGAGGTTGGTGGGGGAGAAGGAGTCGAACCTAGCGGCACACCTGGTGTGCGGAAGAACAAATTCATCCGCAACAGTTTGGCGGTCCAATCTGGCACGATCACACCTTCTTTTTCACCGACCACGAAGGGACGCGACAGGTGTTCAGCAATCCGGCGGCCTCCTCGACGTTGCCTACAGCAAATCAGCGTGCGGTCTTTTCTATCTGAACGACGACACTAGCAATCCGGCGAATGCGATACCACTGCGCAACCCGATTATAGGAAAGACCTACCTCGGCGTCATCCCTGCCAGTGACATGATCCTGTTCGCAAAGAACGTGCTTGCGGGGCTTCCTGCGACGACCGCACCGGGTCTTGGAACGAACTTCATCACAACGCCGCGCGGAACGATTCAGGACGACAAGGGCGACGTTCGGCAGACCACACGTTTTCGCGACGCCTAAGCATTTTCGCCCAGTACAGCGAACACCGCGGCTCGATCTTTGCACCGCCGAACATACCGGGTCCCGCAGGCGGCAATTCGAACGGGACAGTGAATCTCCAGAATCGTGACATAGCTGGCGGCGTGACCTGGGCGATCACGCCGAAGCGTCTGCTGGATGTGCGTTTTGGCTACAGCCGCAATACCGGCGGCAAGACGCCGATCAAAGTCGGGCAGACTTCCATCCTTGTGCAGAGCGGTATAACCGACGGCCTGCCGACAGATCCAACGATTCTGCGATCGCTGAATGGGCAGTCGGTAACAGGGTACACGCAGTTTGGTTCGCAGACTTCAAACCCACAGTTTCAGAACCCGACCATCTACAACCCGAAGGCGAACTACACGACTATGGTTGGACGCCATTGCTTGAAGCTCGGCTACGAGTATCAGGCTGTCAACACGCAGGTAAACGACTTCAAACCAAGCTACGGACAGGACAACTATGCAGGCGTATATGCCTCGAATGGCAATCCTGCGAGCAGGACGGTCGCTTCAGGTGCGCTCACACTCGCCGCGCAACTGAAGCAGGCGCGCAACCTTGCCGACTTCATGTTCGGCAACCGATCTTCTTACTCCTTGATTAACTTCACGATCGTGAACCGTCGCCAACGCTATAACTTCGTCTATGTGCAGGACGATGTGAAGGTGAATCCGATTTCACGGTGAACGCAGGAATTCGGTACGAGTTCGTAACACCCCAGTGGGAGCGCGATAACAAGCTGGGTAACTTCGATCCCCGTACAAAAACCATCGGATCGCCGCAAAGATAGGTAGTAAGTGGTGTTGAACACCAATGAGGCCAAGCGGAATGAGCAGAGCCATCGCTTGCTCGGGCCGTATGCTGCACTGGTCAACCCATCCAAACCGAAAATTGGAATTCCAGCCGCCACAGCGATGTGCTCATGTTGCGCATCGCTCGTTGCAAGCGGCTTTCCGATAAGAAGATCCGTTACTCTCACGCGTCTGTGCCCTCTTGGCCACGTATTCACACTGGCCAACTCACTAATCAATCGTGAGCACGCGTTAAAAGTCCGTGCAGTCTAACGAACACAAATCGGAAAGCTACTTGGAGTGCGGGGTGGGTTCTAAGCGGTCAAGCTCCATGTTCAAGTGGAGGACGTTCACTCGCGGTTCACCAAGCAGGCCAAACTGGCGTGGTGTGACGCTCTGGGATACGAGATGTTCCAGTTGCGTTACGTCGATGTGCCGTTCGCGCGCAACTCGCGAGGCCTGGTACATCGCGGAAGCGGGAGAGATGTCTGGATCAAGCCCGGAACCCGATGCTGTGACGAGGTCTATGGGCACCTCATCGCCGTTTGACTCAGCCTTCACACTCGCCTCGACACGATCGGAGAGTGCTTTGCTCGTGGGGCCGAGGTTTGAACCTGAGGAAGCGGAAGCGTCATAACCCGTTCCCGCTGCGGACGGACGACTATGAAAGTAGCCGCTCCCGGTAAAAGGCTGCCCAATGAGACTAGAGCCTTCGATCACTCCGCCTTTTGTGATGAGTTGGCCATTGGCTTTCGTTCTCATGGTGAGGTGGGCGAGTCCTGTAACGACAAGCGGGTACACCACACCAAGAAGTACTGCCGTGATCACCGTGTAGAGAATCGCCGTGACGATTTGCTTCTTCATAAATGCCTTCCTTAAGCGAGGTGCAGAGCCGTGATGACGATGTCGATTGTCTTAATTCCCACGAACGGGACGATGATGCCACCTACCCCGTAAACGAGCAGGTTCCGTTGCAGCAGAGCTGCGGCTGACATCGGTTTGTAGCTGACACCGCGCAGTGCCAATGGGATCAAACCAATGATCACCAATGCATTGAAGATCACGGCGGAGAGCACTGCAGACTCAGCATTGTGCAGGTGCATTACATTGAGTGCGTTGAGCACAGGAAACACGCCGGCAAACATCGCGGGAATAATGGCGAAGTATTTCGCCACGTCGTTCGAAATGCTGAAGGTGGTCAGTGCCCCACGCGTCATCAGTAGCTGCTTGCCGATGGCAACGATCTCAATCAATTTTGTGGGATTGGAGTCGAGGTCCACCATATTGCCAGCTTCTTTGGCAGCCTGTGTTCCCGAGTTCATAGCGACGCCAACATCAGCCTGTGCGAGTGCAGGCGCGTCATTGGTACCATCTCCAGTCATCGCGACAAGCTTGCCATCAGCCTGCTCCCGCTTGATGAGATCCATCTTGTCCTTCGGCTTGGCCTCAGCAAGGAAGTCGTCTACGCCTGCTTCGCGTGCAATCGCTGCTGCAGTGAGAGGATTGTCGCCAGTGATCATGATTGTGCGGATACCCATTGCACGAAGCTGATCAAAGCGTTCCTTCATGCCTCCCTTCACCACGTCCTTGAGATAAATCACTCCGAGAGCCCGTCCGTTCTCAGCCACAACGAGCGGCGTTCCACCCTTGCGGGCTATGTCTTCAACGAAGCCGCGAACTTCTGCCGGCATCGGAGATCCGTGTTCCTGAAGATAGTTGGCGATTGCATCCACAGCGCCTTTGCGGATGCTGCGGCCATCGACTTCGATGCCGCTCATGCGTGTCAAAGCAGAAAATGGAATGAACTCCGCATTGAGCGAGGCAAGCTCTCGACCACGCAGGTTGTACTGCTCTTTAGCGAGCACCACAATGGAACGGCCTTCGGGCGTCTCGTCCGAAAGCGAAGAGAGTTGAGCCGCATCGGCAAGTTGATTCGCAAGAACGCCCGGTGCAGGGATGAACTCTGCCGCCTGGCGGTTGCCGATGGTGATTGTGCCGGTCTTATCCAGCAGAAGTGTATTCACATCGCCAGCAGCTTCCACGGCGCGACCGGACGTGGCGAGGACGTTGTGCTGTACCAGACGATCCATTCCGGCAATACCAATCGCCGAAAGCAGACCGCCGATGGTTGTCGGAATAAGGCAGACCAGAAGCGAAATCAGTACAAACACTGTTTGCGGCGCACCGGAATACAAGGCGAACGGCTGCAACGTGACCACCGCAAGCAAGAAGATGATGGTCAGCCCCGCCAGCAGAATATTGAGCGCGATTTCGTTGGGTGTCTTCTGCCGTTCTGCGCCTTCGACCAACGCGATCATTCGGTCAAGAAAGGTCTCGCCGGGATTCGAGGTAATCCGAATCGTGATGACATCTGAAAGAACTCGCGTGCCTCCTGTCACTGCCGAACGGTCGCCACCGGCCTCACGAATCACCGGCGCGGATTCTCCAGTGATGGCAGATTCATCGACAGAGGCCACACCCTCTGTGACCTCACCATCTCCGGGTATCATCTGTCCTGCGACAACGCGGACCAGGTCACCCACTCGCAGCAGCGCGGAAGAGACCTCCTCCACAATTCCCTTCTTGTTAATTCGATACGCCGTGGTCTCAGACTTCGCCTGCCGCAGGGCATCCGCTTGCGCTTTGCCCCGACCCTCAGCCATGGCCTCGGCGAAGTTCGCGAACAATACCGTGAACCACAGCCACAGCGTGATCTGTAGATCGAACTTGAAGTGGCCATGATGTGTCGCCATATTGACGAACAGAAGCACGCTGGTCAGAACGCTGCCAAGTTCAACTACGAACATCACAGGGTTTTTCATCATCAATCGCGGACTCAGTTTTCTGAGTGCGTCAACCGCGGCCCTGCGAACGATCTGACCATCGAACAGCGAGCGGCGTTTTGCTTGAGTAGACATCTCGAATTTCTCCGTGAAACGCGTTAGAAGCTCTGCCCTGCACGCATGAGCAGGTGTTCCAGAATCGGCCCAAGGGACAAAGCTGGAAAGAAGGTCAAGGCACCGACAATCAGAATCACTCCGGTAAGCAGCACAGTGAACAGCGGCGTTGTGACCGGAAATGTACCAGCGGTCGCAGGAACGCTTTTCTTCGCTGCAAGACTGCCTGCAATGGCCATCATCGGGATGATCATCATGAAGCGGCCGAAGAACATGGCGATAGCCAGCGAGTAGTTGTACCAGTGCGTGTTCGCATTGAGACCAGCGAACGCAGATCCGTTGTTTCCCGTGGCGGAAGTGTAGGCGTACAGGATTTCACTCAGCCCATGCGGTCCGTGGTTCGCCAGACTTGATAAGCCGAGGTTTGGCATCATCACGCTAACCGCAGCGAACCCCAGAATCAGCAGCGGAAAGATGAGGAGGTAGAGCATCGCCATCTGCACGTCAAAAGCCTCTACTTTTTTCCCGAGGTATTCCGGTGTCCGGCCAACCATCAGGCCGGCGATAAAAACAGCCATTACGACGAAAACCAGCATGCCGTAAAGCCCGGCACCGACACCGCCGAACACAACCTCGCCCAGAAGAATGTTCACCATCGGCACCATACCGCCGAGTGGAGTGAAGCTATCGTGCATGCTATTTACCGCTCCGCAGCTTGCATCGGTGGTTACCGTCGCGAAGAGCGCGGAGTTGGCGATGCCGAAGCGAACTTCCTTGCCTTCCATGTTGCCGCCGCTTTGCATGGGCGTGGAGCGTGCGTTGACACCGTGCAACGACGGGTTCGCGTGCGACTCGGCCCAGTAGCTGGTCAATGTTCCTGCGAACCACAGCACAACCATGGCGGCAAGTACGGCCCATCCATGCTTGGGCGATCGCACCATCTGGCCCAAAGTGATGCAAAGACCTGCAGGAATCAGAAATATAGACAGCATCTGCAGGAAATTTGAAAGCGGAGTAGGGTTTTCAAACGGGTGCGAGCTGTTCGCGTTAAAGAAGCCGCCACCATTCGTGCCGAGCATCTTGATGGCTTCCTGTGAAGCCACTGGACCTTGAGCTATGGTTTGTGTGGAGACTGTGGTCGTCTTTCCATCGCTACCGGTGACCCTTTGTGCCTCAACGAGTGTTGCCGTGACGTATGGCTTAAAGTTCTGGATGACGCCCTGGGAAACAAGACCCAACGCGAACACAATTGAGATCGGCAAAATTACCCACAGGGTTCCGCGAGTGAGGTCAACCCAGAAATTCCCGAGCGTTTTTGCTTCGCGGCGAGCAATGCCACGAACGAAGGCAATTGCCAACGCGAGCCCCACTGCTGCCGACCAGAAATTGTGAGTCGCAAGCCCGAGCATCTGAGTGAGGTAGCTCATGGTGGACTCAGGCGAATAGCTTTGCCAGTTCGTATTCGTTGTGAACGAGATCGCAGTGTTGAGCGCCAGGGAAGGCTCCACGTTCGCAAGATGCTGTGGGTTGAGAGGCAGCCAATACTGAAGACGTTCGACCAGATATGTCAGAAGCAATGTAGCTGCGCTAAAGATCAGCATCGCAGCGGTATATTGCGTCCAGCGCATTTCCTCATCGGGCTTCACACCCGTCAAGCGATACAAGGCGCGTTCGCATGGCCCAAAGACTGGGTCAAGGAACGTTTTGCGGTTTTCGAAAACAGCCGTCATGTAAGTGCCCATCGGTTTCGCCAGTAAAAGCACGGCGGCAATGAACAGGCCTATTTGTAACCAACCATTCAGTGTCATGACTTAGAACTTCTCCGGGCGAAGCAGAGCGAACACAAGGTACGCCATCAGTAGGGCGGACAGCACAAGAAGGACGATGTTCAAGATCATGGTTTACTGCCTTTCAAAGCTTCACAGGCGCGGGTATAGAGGAGACCTAAGCCGAAGAAAATGACGAGAGAAAGCGCGGAGACGACGTCCAACATTGCTATGCCTTTCTGCTACCAACTGCCCTGTTTTGTTCCCCACCAGTACACAAGTCCCAGAGTCGCCGTCGATTGCGACTGCTTGAGGACACCTGCTGTGTCGGATAGAAAATACTGTTGATTGGAAAAGTCGTGGCGGTACTCCGCACGCGCCAGGAAGCCTGGCGTAAACGTGTGGTCTGCAATGAAGGTGACTTCCTTCAACGCTTGAGTGGTGCCGCTGAACAGTCCGCCGCGGTCGTCAAAGTACTCGCCACGTGCACCAACATTCCAGTCATGCGGCAGGGAGTACTTCGCAGTCACGCCACCAATGACCACTCGTGCCGGGCGCTGCTCAGAAACGCTGCGATTCAGAACAAAGTCGGCTTCGCCAATTACAGTGAGCTTCTGCGTTGCATTCCAGGTCGCATAGCTGTCGAAGATGTGCTCGCGACCGTTCGGCGCTGGTGTGATGTTCTGCGTGGGCAAGCCAGGTTGCGTGGGCGAGTTCGGTGAACCAGTGCCTGCTGTGGGCTGCACATCACGGGCTTCCTGTCCGAAGTAATAGTTCACGTTCCAGGAAACAGTCGAAGCGGGCTTCAGCGTGAAGAGGAAGGCCTGCGACTTGAACCCGTTCAAATCCTCGGTGTCGTTCGCTCCATTCACCAGCCAGTAGGTAACGTTCACCTTCGGAGTGAGGTTGTAATTCGCGCGAAGACCCATGTGGTAGAAGGGCAGGTAATCGAAGCTGTAGGCACGGGAATAGGCGACTTGATCCTTTGTGTAGTTGCCCTCATTGCCCAATGCACTCGCGAATTTTCCAAAGTCAACCTGCAGACCGGAGCCAACTGGAGCGAGATAACTGCCGTAGGCCTGAAACAAATTGCGCCAAACCTGTGGACGCTCTTCATTTATGTTCGAACCTTGGATTGTCTCTGTTGCCTGACCGAACTGCAGATCAATCCGTCCGCCGAAACGCTCCGTCGTAGTTGGAAGATGCTCAACCATGACGCTGACCTGGTTCAGATTGAAGCTGTTGCTCGTAACGTCATAGGCGCGGAGCTGATTCACACGGCCTATCGGTTGGTTGAAGTTGTAGCCGTAGTAGCCATCAATGCCGAAGTTCAGCGTGGTGCCGCGAAAAAAGGTCAGCACGGGAGCATCTGCGGACGTGAGAACCGGAGCGGCGCTTGCAGGCGCAACTGCCGGAACGGCCGATGCTGTCGCAGATGCGGTGGGCGGTTCGGGGAGTGGAACCGCCGACATCGGAGCGGCACCGGTTTCTAATTGGTCAAGCCGCGCTGACAAACGCAGCAACTCTTGCCTGACTTCACGAATCTCTGCCAATCGTGTCGCATCAACGGAAGGGGTTGTCGTTTGACTATGCGCGGCAAGCGCCAGT
Source organism: Granulicella sp. (assembly GCA_965200515.1). GTDB lineage: Bacteria > Acidobacteriota > Terriglobia > Terriglobales > Acidobacteriaceae > Granulicella. The sequence continues at coordinate 546,484 of CBDAUT010000014.1, forward strand.
ACTGCACTTAGAACTAAAAGTATGGGAATAATGCGAACGAATAACTTCATGCCCTGCCTCGCTTCATATTGAAGAACGAGCAGGCATTAAAAGTCCGTAGAAGATTAGTTAAGAATTTGTAAGTTCGGCTCCGGTCGAACCTTGCGACACCAAGCGATAACCAACCCATGGTTCGCTTTGTACGTAACGAACACCATCCCCTCTATCAAGCTTTTTCCGTAGCTGCGCCACGAGAACCCGAAGGTATTCGGGCTGGTCTTCTGCTGACTCGCCCCATATTTTCCTCAAAAGAACCTTGTGCGTAATCACCCGATCCGCGTTCGAGAGCAGCATCGAGAGAAGCTCAAATTCTTTTGGCGTGAGGTGCAGCAAGTCACCACGCAATAGAGCGGTATGGGCAGCAGCGTCCAGAACAAACTCACCAATGACCTGTGGTTCATCCGGACGGGGAGATGCGTTGGTACTTCGCCGAAGCTGTGTACGAACCCTGGCCAGCAGCTCCAGCATGCTGAAGGGTTTGGTGAGGTAATCGTCCGCACCTTCATCAAGAGCTTCTACCTTCATCGCGTCGGTATTGCGCACGCTGAGAATGATGATCGGCGTAGTTGCAACTCGACGAATTTGCTTCGTCAATTCCAAACCGTCCATTACCGGCATAGCGAGGTCGGTGATCACCAGGTCGGGCTTCTGAGAAGAGAACTCTTCCATGGCCTTCGCACCGTTCTCTGCTGTCGCTACGACATAGCCGCTGCTCTGAAGAGATGTCTTCAAGACACGAGTAATCTGCCGATCATCGTCCACGACCAGAACGCTTTTCAATGGGTCTCCTGGGTGACGATGTGCAAGTCCACGTGGGGTGCCCCAGCCATGAAGCGTTGCAGAGCAAGGTAATACAAATAGGAACGAAGTCCCTGTGTAGCAGAACGTCCTACGATCGCCTGCGTGATGCGGTGCTCTCGCACAAACTCTGCTGTGGTTCGTGCTGTGTCTTTCCCCTGAAGCATCTCGATGCTCGCACCCAGATTTCGCGCGAGTTGCAACCCTGCGTCGAGAGCTCGTTTCCTCTCTCCCGCAGTGTCTTTGGCGCTTTCCACATGCAGGACGTAAAGCTCTGCACTCAGTGCCTCCGCCAACCTGGCACCACGAGCAATAAGATCCCTTGCCTGTGCATTCGAACTAATGCAGACAGCCACCTTTTCGGCAATGGACCAGTGGCCACCCAGCTTCTTGCGCTTTACATAATCATCGAGCGTACGGTCGACGGCTCGGGTCACCCGCTGAAGGGCCATCTCACGAAGCGCGATCAGATTGCCACGACGGAAGAAGTTGGCGAGTGAGCGCTCCACTCGTTCCGCAGGGTAAATGTCACCACGACGCATCCTCGTCACAAGCGCTTCAGGAGTGAGATCGCTGAGAACAATTTCATCAGCACGGTCCAACACCCAATCCGGCACTTGTTCGCGCACGTTTATCCCGGTAAGTGCTTGCACGCGCGGAGTCAGGCTTTCCACGTGTTGTACATTTACGGTGCTCACGACGTCGACGCCTTGTTCCAGAAGGAACAGAACGTCTTCGTACCTTTTGGCGAATCGACTTCCTTCAACATTTGTGTGAGCCAGTTCATCGATCAGCGCTACCTGAGGCGCGCGCTGTAGAACAGCATCAACATCTAGTTCCGTGAATAGCGTTCCTTTGTACTCGATCTCTCGGCGCGCAACATCTTCCAGTTTTTCGGCAAGTTCTGCCGTCCCTGCTCGTCCATGTGTCTCCACAATTCCAACGACAACATCTTCGCCACGCGATTTACGGCGGATGCCCTCGCTAAGCATGCTGAAAGTCTTTCCAACGCCTGGCGCGTACCCAAGAAAAACCTTCAGTCTGCCTGATTTCTGCTTCCCTGTGGGCTCTTCTGCGCTGAGGAGCCAATCTTCTGGCGTCTTCCGGACCTGATCAATCGGTTTCACGCCATTAGACTACCCCCATGCACTCGCGCCAGGTTGTCTCAATCACACGGTGGACGTCCGCACTCGGCATTCTGGCTCTTCTTCTGGTCTTCTATCGACATTGGGTGCACGTGAACCCGACAACGGTCGCACTCACGCTTGTGCTGTATGTGTTGGTACTCGCGTCTTTGTGGGAGCTCCGCTATGCGGTGGCGGTCTCTGTGGTCGCTACAGCTGCCTACAACTTTTACTTTCTGCCCCCGCTCGGAACGTTCACCATTTCCGACCCACAAAACTGGTTGGCCTTGTTCACCTTTCTTGGCACCAGCATCATCGGAAGTCGTTTGTCGCAGAACGCGCGAGGTGAAGCGGCAACTGCCCTAAAACAGCAGCGCGAACTTGAGGTTCTCTACTTGCTCAGCCGCGAGCTGTTGCAAACGGAAAATGTTTCTGCCGCCGTGCAAGCCGCTCCAGGGCTCATCAACACATCACTCCAATCTGAATCAGTGTTTCTTTACCTCTTGAATGGAGATCGGCTTTACCAAGCGGGGATTCACCAGATTTCAGGTGTTGAGCTCCCACATTTCCGGCAGATGGCGCTCACATTGTCTGGTGTCGAAATGAGCGCAGGAAACGAAGTACTCGTTCCGCTCCGCAGCGGTGTCCGACCAAGAGGCCTGCTGGTCGTTCGAGGAGCAGGACTGACGCAAGAGAGTTTAGGAGCTATCGGTGGTCTAGTTTCGATCACCTTAGATCATGCTCAGGCAATCGAGAACGCGGCCAAGGACGAAGCCAACAAGGAAAGCGAGCGCTTGCGCACTCTCATTCTTGACTCGATCACTCATGAACTTCGCACGCCATTGACCTCTATTAAGGCATCTGCAGGTGCCCTGATGGCTGACAAAAACATGAAGACCGACGATCGGGAAGAACTCGTGAGCATCATCGACGAAGAGGCGGACCGGCTCAATCATCTAGTCAGTCAAGCGGTGGAAATGGCTCGCATCGAGGCACGCGAAGTTCAGATGCACATGGAGAGTCTCGACGTTCTGGAGATCACACGAGAAGCCCAGCAGAATTGTGCCTGGGTCGCCGAGTCGCATCCTTTGACCGTCAATATAGCGGAGATGTCGAAGGTCACAGGTGACCGCGACCTCCTAGGCAAGGTGCTCTGCAATCTTTTAGAAAACGCCGCGAAATACTCCGCACCGTCTACTCCCATCACTGTCACCGCTGACATGCGAGACGGCAAAGTCTCCGTAAGCGTCGCGGACCGCGGTATTGGCATAGAGCCGTCGGAGCAAAGCCTGGTCTTTGACCGCCTCTACAGGTCTCGATCTCAGACGGAGGGCAGGCCAGGCACGGGCATGGGTCTAGCCATCTCGCGCGCAATCATAGAAGCGCATCACGGTGAGTTGAATGTCACAAGCCAATTAGGTCAAGGCTCTGTCTTCACCTTTACGCTGCCAGCACGTCACGATGGCGTTTGCCCGACGTGAGCAAGTACACGGTCCAAGCGTCGCCGGGCCTGCCAACACACACGAGGGTTCCAGCGGAACTTTCTAACTCGGTGTTTTGTCCAGCTTTCAGGATCCGTGGGAAGCTCTCGCTTCGCCGTCAGGTTTTGCCTTGATCAATATTCACTGCTTACGATTCACTTCGCAGCAGCGCTCACAGTCACCGACAATAACCGAAACGAACCCGCAAAATCCTGTTCCAAGCGGAAACTTCATCCACTTACACCACGCATAATGCAACTGCGCGACGCCGGGTGCTAATTGGATCTGGAAGCCCTAAGAAAACCTTTTGGTTACCAAAGAGTCGTCCCCCCGACACCATTTTTGCCGCCGGGCAAATACCACTTCTGTGGATACTATTCTCAGACTCCACCCATCGTTCCAAGATTCCTCGAACCAAGGGACTATCTCATGAAGAACATCGTTCGTGTCGCCCTCACCCTTTCAGCTCTTGCTATCACAACCGCCGCGCACGCAGATACCCTGAACGGCACCACGGTAACGGGCAACCTGACGTTTCCTGCCTCCTCCACCAACCTCTTCACCACGGGGAGCACCACCGTCGGTAGCGGGACGGAGTTCACTGGCACGCCGGTAGCATTCAATTACAGCGCAAATTTCAGCGACACAGGCTTGCTGTTCAGCGTAGGCTGCACAGGCACGGGCCGCCAATGCGTTGCTTCGGGCGCGGCTGACTACACAGCGACGTTCACGGACAGTGCTTTCGCAAATGGCAACTTCAACATCGTGGGAACCACCGACATTCAGGACTTCTCCTACACACTCTCGGGTGACACGCTCACCATTCACGGGCTCGTCGCATCCGGCGGAAGCGCAAATCTCACCTTCAGCCCGGCTGCGGTAGCACCCACCCCAGAGCCATCCAGCATTGCACTCCTCGGCACCGGCCTATTGGGGATTGCTGGCGTGGTTCGCAAGCGCTTCCGCAGCTAACGAACTCCACACCACTGCGCCCCGGCTTAGGCTGGGGCATTTTCTTTTTCATCCCCAGCACGTTCGACGACTTCGATTCGCTAATTTACCCGCACTCCAACACCCGACTGCGCCCAAAACTGCATCTCCGCCACCCGCTTCCGGTCCACCTGCCATGACTCAGGCGACTGCGCCCATATGCCATCGCGAAAGAACCGCATCGGGCTCCGCGGCCGCCACTGCCGAAGTGAACATAGGGCAGGTCGATATAGAAGAAGATATCCGGACTGTCGAAGCGGGTGATCAATTCCGCGACGTCACGCTGCTCGATGCGAACGTTGCGCAGGCGTATCGAAACGTCCTGGAGCAGCCCGCGAATGGTGCGATCGGCCGGCGTTGACACCGCGGAGCAGCTCCTTCAGATTGCCGGCGGCGAAGTGCTCGCCCTTGGCTCCGTAGCTGTACCAGGTGGTGTAGGCGAACTGGAGTGCACGATGCAACTCATCTCCGTGCGGTGTTCGCGGAAACGTTCGGGTGAAGGATCTCGTGCTCGAGTAGCTCGGTGAGCTCGGCGGCGCGGTGCTTGATGATGCGGAAGAAGTTAGTGACGTCACCGGTGAGGTCGTTGATGACCTCGGCAGCTTTTGCTGAGGTGTTCTGTAAATCTGGAGATGTCTTAGGCTGGCTCTGAACAGGTTGGTGGCGGAAGAGGAGGGATTCGAACCCCCGATACCCTTTCAGGTACGCCAGTTTTCAAGACTGGAGCCATCAACCACTCGGCCACTCTTCCGCGTTTCAAAAGTGTAGTACGGCGGAGATGTCGAGGCAAAGTGTTGACCGCCGGTTCGGCATGCCGCAGTGGTCAATCGTTGCCCCAAAATGGTAGGAAAGAACAGTGCTAAGGAGCACAAACATTATGGCCACCACCGCGCCAGTACCAGTTTCGGAAAAAACAGAAGACTTTCTCCCGCTCAAGGGAACGGATCACGTTGAGTTTTACGTTGCGAACGCGCGGCAGGCTGCGTACTTCTACCGGTCGGCGTTCGGCATGAAGCTTGTTGCCTACGCCGGGCCGGAAACTGGTCGCCGCGATCGCGCGAGCTACGTGGTGCAGCAGGGCAAAATTCGCTTTGTCTTGACGACTGCGCTCCGGCCGGATTCTGAGATCGCGCAGCAGGTGGCCAAGCATGGTGACGGTGTGCACTCCATTGCGTTGTGGGTGGACGATGCCCGCGAAAGCTGGCTGCAGACGACATCACGCGGCGCGGTGAGCGCGGAAGAGCCGCAGGAGATCAGTGACAACTTTGGCTCTGCGGTTATCTCATCCATCAGGGCTTACGGAGATACGTTTCACAGCTTCGTAGAGCGCACTAACTACAGCGGCGCATTTCTGCCGGGCTATCGCGCAGTCGAGGAGGACCATGTTGCGCGCCCTGTGGGCCTGCTGCATATCGACCATTGCGTCGGCAACGTCGGCTGGAACGCGATGAACGAGTGGGTTGGCTTTTACGAGAAGATCATGGGCTTTGGTCTGTATCAGCACTTCGATGACAGCGACATTTCTACCGAATACTCCGCCCTGATGTCGAAGGTAATGGCCAACGGCAATGGCTACGTGAAGTTTCCGATCAACGAGCCCGCAGAAGGTCGCCGCAAGTCACAGATTGAGGAATACCTCGAGTTTTATGGTGGCCCCGGCGTGCAGCATCTCGCCCTCGCGACGAAGGACATCCTCGAAACCGTTTCGAAGCTGCAGGCACAGGGCGTTGAATTCCTCACTGTCCCGCACAGCTATTACACGGAACTACAAAACCGAGTGGGCAAGATCGATGAGCTGATTGACGAGTTGGAGCGGCTGGGCATTCTCGTGGACCGCGACAACGAGGGTTATATGCTGCAGATCTTCACGAAACCTGTGCAGGACAGACCGACGGTGTTCTACGAAATTATCCAGCGCAAGGGATCGAAAAGTTTTGGTAAGGGTAACTTCAAAGCACTTTTCGAAGCCATCGAACGTGAGCAGGAACTGCGCGGCAACCTGTAGAGGTCTCAAAGTGCAGACAGAGGCTCCGCACTTATGCGGAGCCTTTCCTCTCTTCCGTCCCGAATTGCGGCAATCTACCGAAATGCGGAACCGATCGCACAGTTTTGCCGCTCAAGCGGTGCACCCGGCTTTTCCACGCGAATGCTGTAGGCGCAATTGATGTGTGAGTTCCCAGAAGCAGCGGGATAGACATACAGCGTTCGGTTCTCGGGGTTATAGAGCGTCAACGAACCTTCAATGCCCGCACCGCCAAACTGAAAACCAAAACCACTACCCTCACGTGCAGTGTCGGAATATCCAGCTGCACGCACCGCTGTGTTTGCACCATGAGCCCACCATCCAATCGCACCGGCCACAATAAGCAAAGTGGCATCACGCAGCAAACTCCGTTGGTTCATTACTTTCTCCTGAGAACGATTCTGATTTCGTTAGACGCACCGTAAGGAGCGCGTCAACCCCTCCCGTGCAGAAAGCGAAAACGCCCAGCTCAGGATGAGCTGGGCGTCTGGCTTCGCGACCTAAATCCATCTATTGCGGTTTCCTCTCTTCGCGTGGCGCATGGAACTCGTGAGGAGTTCCCGCCGGTGCGGGATTCGGCTGACGTGCTACCGGCTGCTGTGGCACGAACTGACGTTGAGGCTGTTGCACCGGCGCGGGCTGTGGTTGGAAGCGTGGCTGCGCTTGCGGTACTGGTGCCGGTTGAGCTGGCGCCTGCTGTGGACGGTTCTGTGGTGGGTTGTTTTGTTGTTGCTGCTGCCAAGGCCGCATACCGCCATTGGAGGGTTGTTGCCCCTGCCCACCTTCCGGCGGCACCATCACCGGATGCGCGCCGGACCGCGAACGGAAGTCACCTCCCGGGTTGAGCTGCTCGCCCTGTCCCGGCTGCGCAATGGGCTGCGGCGTTCCGGGCTGAATCGGCGTCGGCGAAATCGTGCGTCCCGGCGCTCCGCGAAATACGGGCCCCTGCCCATCGCGATTCGGCGTCTGTGTCGGTGCGGGCGCGATCGGAGTCGGTGAAGTGTTCCTTCCAGGGTCGCCCCGGAATGTTGGAGACTGTTGGTCTCCGCTGCTACGGGTTGGCGGCTGCGCGCCCGGTGTCGATTGGATCTGTATCGGCGAGGTTGTTCTCGGAGGATCGCCACGGAATCTGGGTGGCTGTCCGGTGCCGTTGTTTCCATTTGCTGGCGGATTGCCGGTCACCGGGGCAACCGGCGTCGGCGACGCCGTTCTGCCCGGATCGCCACGAAATGTGGGAGGCTGGCCATTGTTGTTGCCGCGAGGTGGATTGCCGCTTCCAGTCACCGGGGCAACGGGTGTGGGCGAGACTGTGCGGCCTGGATCGCCGCGGAAAGGCTGCCCCTGTCCGTTTCCGTTGCCGCGGTTAGGGGACTGGCCGTACCCCGGCTGGCCGGGTGTAGCAGTGCTTCCGCCAGAAGCGGGTGGGTATTGCCCTGGTCGCTGTCCGGGCTCGCCTGTGCGTTGACCCGGCTCATTCGAGCGTGGAGAGCCGGGCTGGGTTCCGCCACGCTGCTGCTGGTTTGGTGGCTGGCCGGGCTGCTGCGCATTTCCACTCCGGCCAGGGAAGTTTCCAGTCCCATTGCCGGGCTGATTGCCGAAGCCTCCACCGCGATTGTCGCCGTTTTGCTGACCACCGCCCTGCCTAAAACCACCCTGCGCAAAGCCGTCACGATCGGGGCGGTTCGCTCCACCCGGCTGGAACGCAGGACCGTGTGACTCCACAGGTGGCCGCTGCATATGAGGCGGCAAGGCACGCGCTGGTGCCGGAGCCATGATCCCGCGTGTTGGCGTGACGTTCGGGCGGGAAAGCACCGGGCTGTTGGCAAACTGCTGGGGCTGCAGGTGCATGGAAACTTCGCGCACTGGCCGCCCGCCTGCAAATGCTGTCTGTGGAATCGCAACGGTCGCGAGCTGCCGGTTCGCGTACCCGTGGTCGAAATTTCCGCCGTTTCCGTAGACCTTGGTGTTGCGTTGGTTGTAGATGTTGCGCACTTCAACCGTGTTGCGGCTGTAGATGTTGGACACGTTGATGCGGTTGGCGTACAGCGAACTAGTGCGGTACCAGGGCACATAAGGCTCGCGCGGCCCGAGAGGGAACCAGGCCGTCACGCCCACACCGCCACCCACGAAAGCTACCAGGGCGGGCGAATACACCGGGCGAACGATGCGAGGGCCTGGAATCCATCCCCAGCGTGAGCCAAAGCGCGACCAGCGGCCGTAATGGAACGGTGCGAAGCCCCAAGGTTCGTTCTCCACCCATGTCCATCCCCAGGGAGCGACATAGGCCCAGCGACCGTAGCTGTACGGCTGCCAGTCGGCTGCAACACCGCGCGGATACCAGACGGATCCGTTGTCCGCGTCATTGCTCCAGTCGCCGTATTGGCCGAGATCGGCGGCCCCAATTGTGCCGGGATTAACATAGTCGGCTTGCGTTGCGATGGCATCCTGGTAGACGCGGTCGCGGTCGCTGGAAAACCGGTCGAGGTTATCTGCGCGTGGGCGTCGCGCATCCTGCGCGTACACGGGCTCGCTTCCAGTCATTCGCAGCGATTCGCCCGGCTGCAGTTGCTGCTGAAAACCGGGGCCATCGACGCGTGCCTGCCCGGAAAGCAAGGTGATCTGGGTCATGGTGCCGTCTGGGGAAACATCGACGCGCAAATCGCCAGGTGCAAGCATAGTCACCGAGACGTTGGGTGTGTCGATCTCCAACGTTGCATTCGGGTCCAGGTCATACGAGCGCACATGGATGCTGCCCTGACCGAGCCCGAACTGCTCAAGCTGATCAGTCATCGCGGTCACGCTGAGATCGGTCGCGCTACCCAGCCGAATCGCAAGCTGACCCGCTTCCAACTCTGTGAGCGCACCGTTATCGCTATAAATACGGTCGCCTGTTGTGAGTGGATAGTTCAGGCTTGCCGGGCTAAAGTCCTCTACGCCAGCTGGCTGCAAAGAAACGTTGCCCTGCGTCACGCTTACGCGCGCAACGCGAGAAGGCGGGTCGCCCTGTGATGGGTCGCCTGGCTGGCTGTATCCCTGCTGTCCGTATGTCTGCTGTTGCCCGTTCTGCGTCTGCGGCGGGTAGTTGTAGTCCTGGGCGTGTATTGCGGGCACATTTGCGACGAAGAACAGGGAAGCGGCTGACAGCCAAAAGCGTCGTTGAGTAAAAGTAAAAGAGCTGAGTGTTGCGGGCATGACGTACACCTCGGAAGCGCATCTGGATAAGTAAATTTCCGGCAACGAACACCGTGAAAGTCTTGCAGCGCCACCGAGTGTAACCCTGCTCGTGAAAAAGTGATGCACCCGGTCGTCGAACGATATTTTGCACGGACGTCTCCGCTTACTGAAAAATGCGAATGCCTGCAATCCCGGCTGCACCGGCGAGCAAGCAGGACTCTAGATTTTCGGCAGAAATGCCGCCAAGAGCCAGGACGGGAACATTCCCTGCAATCCTGCAGGCGGCATGCAAGGTATCGAGCCCTGTTCCGCCAGCTATCTGTACACCATTCACGCGTTTCTCGAATACCGGGCCGAAGATAATGACAATCTTGCCAGCGAAAGCCGCACGTTCGACTTCCCCAAGTGTGTGGCACGAGACGCTGATGATCGGCTCGGTTTCAGTCTCTGCAATCGTGAAAACGTCTCGCACTTGTGCTGGAGTCAACTCACCCGAATGCGAGGTGAGATGAACACCGTCGGTACCGGCAGCAAACGCGACGTCCGCGCGAGCATTGAGCAGCAACTTCGTCGCACTTTCTTCACTGCGAATGGCGGCGACAAGAGCTTCCGCAAGTTCAACCAACTCACCCGCTTGAAGGTCCTTTTCGCGTAGCTGGATGTAGTCGACACCATCCGCGGCGAGCCGTTTCGTTTGCGTGAGCAGCCCGATCTTACGTTCGGCAAAACTGTCGCCGAAACGTTTCGAATCCGTGATTGCATAGCGCAGCACAAGGGCAGTGTACGGGTGCGTCGTTGATAGCCTGCCCGTCTCGATTCACCCCGATGTAATCTACGGCGGTTTGCTGTGACGTGGAAAGACGTATGATGGACAACGGCGACACCGAAAGAGGCGTTCTCCCCCGCCCCTGTGCCGAGCCGCAGGGCTCGTATTCTGTTTGAAGCGGAGATGCACGCAGCGCATGGCAACTGTTTACGACCTCATCGTCATTGGATCCGGCCCGGCAGGACAGCGTGCGGCCATCTATGGCGCAAAGCTCGGCAAGAAAGTCGCCGTAGTCGAAAGCCGCGAAGTCGTGGGCGGCGCATGTATCAATACCGGCACGATTCCATCGAAGACGATGCGGGAAGCCGTGCTGCACCTTTCCGGCTATAACTACAAATCCATCTACGGCATGAACTACCGCGTGAAGGAACGCATCACGATGGCGGACCTCGCCTTCCGAGTTCAACACGTGATCAAGACTGAAGTGGACGTCACGGAAGCACAGCTATCGCGCAACGGCGTAGAAATGCTGACCGGCACAGCCAGCTTTGAAGACCCCACGCACATAAAGGTGTCCAATTCTCGCGGCGCCACGGTATATGAGGCGAAGAACATCCTCATTGCGACTGGTACAAAGCCAGCCAGTTCGCCGAAGGTGCCCATCAACGGCACAACCATCATCAACTCCGATCTTGTACTGAATCTGCCGAACCTGCCCAAGACGATGATCATCGTCGGCGGCGGCGTCATTGGCGTGGAGTACTGCTGCATGTTCGCGGCGCTTGGTGTGCGCGTTACCCTGATCGAACGCCGCCCGCGTCTACTTGAGTTTGCTGATCAGGAAATCGTTGAGGCCCTCAGCTACCATCTCCGCGATGCGCGCGTGACCATGCGCCTGAACGAAGAAGTGGAGTCCGTGGAAGAGATCGACGGCACCGTGGTTGCAAATCTTGAATCGAAGAAGAAGGTTCAGGGCGATGCTTTGCTCTACGCTGTCGGTCGCCAGGGAAATGTAGACGAGTTGAATCTTGCAGCCGCAGGCGTGGAAGCAGACGGTCGCGGGCGCATCCCGGTTGACAAAGACTTCCGCACGAAAACGCCGAACGTTTTTGCCGGTGGAGATGTCATTGGCTTCCCATCGCTCGCGTCGGTAAGTATGGAGCAGGGTCGCATCGCAGCGGCTCGCGCGTTCGGCGACGAAGACGTCATCTCGAACCCAAGCTTCTACCCCTATGGCATCTGGACAATTCCGGAGATCAGCTTTCTCGGTAAGACCGAAGAGCAGCTTACGGAAGAGGATGTGCCCTACGAAGTCGGCGTGGCCTACTACCGTGAGATTGCACGTGGGCAGATTCGTGGCGACACGACAGGCCGCTTGAAACTGGTGTTCCATCGCGAAACACACGCGATCCTCGGCGTACACATCATCGGCGAAGGTGCCAGCGAATTGGTACACATCGGCCAGGCGGTGATGGCGCTGGGCGGCAAACTCGAGTACTTTGTCGATACCGTATTCAACTACCCGACACTTGCCGAGTGTTACAAAGTCGCTGCATTCAACGGCCTGAATCGCGTTTCGAAGTTTGAGTGGAACCGCTAAGCTTCTCAGCAGAAAACTTGCATCAATCCATGCACGGGCATCGTCCAACCAGCAATCGCATGCAGCGGAGTTGACGAGAATGTAGCGGCACCGCTACTGTCTCTTCACCTTCGGCAGACGACCGAATCAGTTCAGCAAAAGAACGTGATCAGGGAGGCGAACATGGCAGATCTCGCGACAGACCCAGGCTCGCCTGTAAGCACGTCAGCAGTTCCCCGCAATGTATGTATCGGCGTTGTAATGGCAGACCGGCTCTACGCGGGTCTCATCATCGATAACCAGTTCGAAGGCGAATTGCTGAGCTGGCCGGAGTCAGCACCCCCTTCCGAGAGCGAAGGCGACGACGCTCTGGTAGAGCTACCCACAGACGCTCTGGTCGACACCGTTTGTGAACTGATTTTGCAAGTGGCGCGCGGGAAAGAAAAGGACATCACTGCGGTGGGAGTCGCTCTTCCCGGCATGGTGCGCAACGGCGTTATCGAAGAAGCTCCAAACCTCCCGCAACTCAAGGGCTCTCGTGTTGGCGAGATGCTGAGTGCCAATCTTAAGTCGCGTGGCATCGACGTGCCGGCAACCATCGTGAATGATGCGGACGCCATGGCGGCGGGCCTGGCATGCGCGCACGGGAAGCTCGACCACTTCATCCGCGTCTGGACCATTGGCACCGGCATCGGCTACGGCCAATACCCGTTCACGGAGGGTGTTTGGGAAGGCGGCCACGCCGTCGTCACCATGGACGAAAAAGAGAACTACTGCGGCTGTGGTGGTCGCGGTCACCTTGAAGGCATCATGGGCCACCGCTCCATGCGCTTGCGGTTTCTCGACATGGAGCCCGAAGAAGTTTTTGAGGCAGCCTGCAAAGGCGATCAGCGTTGCAACGATTTCCGCCACTTATGGCACAGGGCATTGGCAGCAGCGACTGCGACCGCGATTCATCAAGCGGGCGCGGGCAAGTTTTACCTCACCGGATATAACATGCGCTTTCTCGAAATGAATCTGCTGAAGGACTATCTGCACCAGATGGTGAAGATGAGTCCGCTGCAGAGCTATTCGCTGGAAGTGGTGAATGACGACGAAGCCACACGCGTCATCGGCGCAGCGATCGCCGCCTCGCAGATGACGCAGAGCTGCTAACTGGCGAGCACTATCGCTGACACTTCGGGCAGTACACCGTGGTACGCCCCCCCACAACGATCTTTTTCAGCGGCGCCGTGCAGTCTTTACATTCTTCTCCCGAGCGCCCGTAAACCTTGTGCTCTAGTTGAAAAAAGCCGCGCACGCCATCCGCATCGACATAGTCTGAAACCGACGACCCGCCCAACTGGATAGCCTTCGCCAGCACCTGCTGCAGCGCGGTATGCAGGCGGCGCAGTTCGGCCTTCGTGAGTTTGCCAGCCTGCTTGCGCGGACGGATGCCTGCGCGAAACAGGCTTTCATCGGCGTATATGTTTCCCACGCCATGCAGTATCGACTGGTTCAGCAGCGCTGCCTTGATCGCCAGCTTGCGGCCCTTGAACAGAATGGCGAATTCTTCTGCCGAGATCGTCGTCGGCTCCTTGCCGGGACCCCGGTAGCCAGCCTCATCTTTCACAATAGAAAGCTTGCCGAAGCGGCGTGGATCGACGAAGCGCACCTCGCGTCCGTCCGCCAGCGAAAGAATCGCGTGGGTGTGCAGAGGAATCGGCACCTCCGGTGAGGACACGAGCAGCCGCCCCGTCATCCCGAGGTGTACAAGGAACTGGCTGTGCGCTGCGCCTCTACGACTGACGTCCATCACGATGGATTTACCCACACGCCTCACGAGCTCGATGTGGGCGCCGGTCAGCGTCTCGACGATCTCGGTCTCCGGTGACTTGAAGGTCAGCGACTTACCACTCGTCCAAACCTGCGTAATGCGCTGCCCAGCAACGCGCGCGTGAATACCGTTCGCAACTGTCTCGACTTCGGGAAGCTCAGGCACGCCAGATTCGATGCGCTAAATGCGCTCGGCGACTTGCGGAGGAAGAGACACCGGTCGTTTGCCACGCGAACGATAGAAGGCATACCCAAGCACATTGATCAGCAACGTCGTCCCGAGTATCTTCACCGCAAAGATGCCGGGGCTCGGCACCGTAACGAAAGGATAAGCATTCAGTACCAGCACAAAGATGATCGCCAGAATGCCGCCGGCACACACAACGGACACCCATCCGGGAATGCGCTTGCGCAGCGCCGCTGCACCGGCAAGCGGGATCAGGAACATCGACAAATAGGCAAGAGCATACAGCTCGCTCGATGTGTCGTTCAGCACGGCAAAGGCCTCCGCCGCGTGAACTCCCGCGCTGCCCAGCACAAGCAGACCGGCAATCAGAGCCGTTGTCAGCAGAATCGAGTTTACTGGCGTGCGGTGCTTCGGATGCAGCCGCCCAAACCACTCCGGTACAAGGTGGTCCCATCCAGCGGCCATCGGCAGGCGCGTCACGCCCGTGAAGAGATAGCTCGACGCGCCAATGATTCTTATCTGCATCAGCAGAATGGCAAATTTCGCAACGTAGGCCATGCGGCCGTTCGTGCCAAACGCCTGATTCAGCGCCTGCGGAATTGGGGCGACGTAGTTGATCGCGCCGCCGCCATGCTTGTGGAATGCAAGCACCGCTGCCGTGCCCAGCACGAACATCAGAAACACAATCGGCGTGGCGATTACGACAGATCGACCGATGTTCCTAGTGGCGGAGTGCGTCTCGCCCGCCATGATGGCGATGTATTCCAGCCCAGATGCGGCAAAGAGCACCTGCCCGATAAGCGAGAGTGACGTTGCATCGTGACCCGGCAGGTGGAACGTCACGGGTGCATAGGGGAGGTGAACGCCATGTATCCAGGCCCACAGCGGACTCACAATGAGCAACGCAAAAACCAGCAGCATCGCGGCTCCGCTGAAATTATGAATCCACTTGCCCAGCCCCAGCCCACGGTACGCCGTCCAGGCGAGCAGAAGCACCAGCGCGCCCAACAGGCAGTAAACGAATATCTTGTCTTCCGGCAGCCCTGCGGCTTTAGGCCCGAGCATGTAGGCCATCTCGCTTGGAATCTGAAACAGGATCGTTGCAATCGACGTGAGCGCGTACGCCCAGACGTTCCAGGCGGTCATGAAGCCGATCGCATCGCCAAACGCCACGCGCGACCAGACGTACAGCCCGCCTTCGAGCGGAAGCTCGCGATTCAGGTAGTACACGCACACGCCCATCGGTGCATAAAACAACGCGAACGCCAGCAGCCACGCGATGAGCTGTCCCCGGCCAAGTCCCGCCGCAATTCCAACCCACGAGCTGCCAACCACCACGAGCACCTGCGCCAGCACGAGATCACGCAGACGGAGCTGGCGATTGAGGTGATGGTCGTTTTGTACTGACGAAGAGATCGCGATTCCCCTCTGAGAATCCTCGCACAACGTATGTATCTGTCGTGCGGGGCAGATCGCATGCCATGTACCGGACATAGAATTCAGCCAGTGAGGAATTGAGCCAGTGAGCATTCTGCAGGAAGAAGTCGAGGCGAAGAAGGCGAAGCTCGACAGCATGCGTCCGCTCGCGCCCGGTACGGTAGCGGCGCTTGACGCGTGGTACGACGTGGAGCTGACCTACACCTCGAACGCGTTGGAAGGAAACACCCTCACGCGAAGCGAAACGGCGATTGTGCTCGAGAAAGGAATCACCGTCTCAGGCAAGCCGCTGAAGGACCATCTTGAAGCGACCGGACATCGTGACGCTCTGCTCTACATGCGTGAGCTCGCAAAACGAGATGCTCCCGTCCTCGAGACGGACATCCGGAGTTTGCACCACCTGATTCTTGCTGCTGTCGATCCCGCCGAAGCAGGGAAATACTCGGGTCACCAGCGAACGATCACTGGTTCCGATGCAGTGCTACCTGGCCCGCATGAAATCCCCGCTCTTATGCAGAGTTTCGTGGCGCAGCTAAACGCAACAGAAGATTCGCCCGAAAAAGCCTTCGACGCACACGAGCAGCTCGTCAGCATTCACCCATTCAGTGATGGAAATGGCCGCACATCGCGTCTGCTGATGAACCTGCTTCTTCTGCGTCAGGGCTTCCCGCCGCTCGCCATCTTGCCAGAGCATCGCCTGGAGTATCACGAACGACTGGAAGACTGTCGTAAACGGAACTACCGCGCTGCTTATCATGGCTTCCTCTATGAACGGTTGCTTATCAGCCTGGAACGAACGCTTGCCGTGCTTCACGTCGAGTAGTAGCACGCACGACAAAACACACCGTATAAAATGACTCATGGGCGCGCTTCTTCCGCGCGCACTCCCACCGCAGGAAACACACTCCGTGAGCCAAGCCAGCAAGAAGCAGTCCGCCGTCATTTTGGGTGCCCAATGGGGCGATGAAGGCAAAGGCAAAATTGTCGACGTCCTCAGCGAAAAGTTCGACATCGTCGCGCGCTACGCGGGCGGCCACAATGCTGGGCACACGGTCATCATCCACGGCCAGAAATTCGTGCTGCAACTCATTCCTTGCGGCGTGCTGCGCCCCGGCTGTAAAGGTGTCATCGGCAATGGGGTTGTGCTCGATCCAGCCGCATTTCTAAATGAAGTGAAGAAGCTTAAGGACGCCGGCCTGCCGGTCGATGGGCAGCTCTTTATTTCCAATCGCGCGCAGGTCATTCTGCCGTACCACCGCATGATCGAACTCGCTGCAGAAACCGCACCCGGGCGCCAGACCATCGGCACAACGCGTCGCGGTATAGGCCCCGCGTACGAGGACAAGATCCACCGCAATGGTCTGCGTGTCGCTGACCTGCTGAACACATCGCTGCTGCGCACTCACATCAACAACGCTTGCCATGAGAAAAACACCATAGCGCACGCGCTATTCGGCACAGAGCCGCTCGACCCCAAGCAGATGTATGAGGAATATGCGCGCCTCGCGGAGCAGGTCGCGCCATTCGTCACTGACACCGCGTACATGCTGAACAATGCCCTTGACCAGGGCCAGAACGTGATGTTCGAAGGGGCGCAGGGAGCGCTGCTCGATATCGACCATGGAACCTACCCGTTCGTCACCAGTTCGTCAGCCACATCTGGCGGTGCGGTCACCGGCACGGGTGTTGGCCCAACCCGTATTGGCACCGTGATCGGCGTTACCAAGGCCTACGTCACACGCGTTGGCGAAGGTCCATTCCCGACGGAGATTTCCGACGCTTCTGGTGAGCTGCTGCGCGCGCGCGGCAATGAATTCGGCGCTGTTACCGGACGCCCACGCCGCACAGGCTGGCTCGACCTTCCGCTGCTGCGCTACTCGAACATGATCAATGCGACCGAATGGCTTGTGGTCACCAAGATGGACGTCATGGACGAGTGCGACGAAATCCCCGTCTGCACCGGTTACAAGATCGATGGCAAAGTCACCGATGTGATCCCTGCCGACATTCGCGGCTTCAAAGCGATCGAACCCATCTACACAACGATGCCCGGTTGGAAGACCAACACCGAGGGGATTACGGAGTACGACAAGCTGCCGAAGAAAGCGCAGGAATACCTCGACTTTATCGAGCGCGAAAGCGGCGCAAAAATCGGCATGATCTCCACCGGTCCCGACCGCGTGCAAACCATCATGCTCCCCGGCTTTGAAGCCGCACTGAACTAGGTCGCTAAAATCTGATGATCAGCTTTTCCGTTTGCATGCACTTTGCCGAGGACGATCGTCCTGAGATTACCTCGGTGCTCCGCAACCTTACGCTTGCCTCACGGCAGGAGCCCGGCTGCGTCAGCTACATTGCGCACTGGGTAGAAGGCGAACCCGCGACTGTTTTCATCTACGAGCAGTATCAGGATGAAGCTGCTGTTGAGTTCCACAAGAGCACCGAACATTTCGCGCAGTATGCCACCGCTGGACTCTACCAGCGGATGCTCGACCGACGTATCGAGTATCTACAGGCGATCGCGTAGAAGTAGCGCGCAGGCCGCGTAGCCAGCGCTGGATCGCCGGAAATTTTACCTGCGTTTTGACTCGCGTTCGGCTATCGTCTTACTATCCGGTACGCCCTCATGCCACGTTCAGCCAGGTTTCTCCAGTTCCTTCTGCTCCTCGCCGTGGCAGGACTGCCAGCGATCGCCATTCCACGACCCTACATGCGCGGCAATCCACGGCAGCAGATTGTTGCGCTGGAGCAGCAGTGGCGCACGGCGCAAATTGGTAGTGACATCCCGGCGATGGAAAAGCTGCTTTCCGAAAATTACATCGGCATTACCGTGACAGGCAAAATTGTTACCAAAGCGCAGCAGCTAGACCGCATGCGCGAGCGGCAACTCATCATCACGCGCTTTGAGGCATCGGACATCAAGATCAAGGTAATCGGCAGTGGCAAGGTCGCCATTGTCAATGCGATTGCGCAGGTTGAGGGCGAGTCGGACAAACGCAAAATCGACGGCAGCTTCCGCTACACCCGTGTTTATCAACGCTTGCAGAACGGCACTTGGAAAATCACAAATTTCGAAGCTACTCGCGTCACTGCACCCGAAGCTGCAAGGTCAAGTATCCAGGCTACAGCCGCAAACCGGTAGGCATCACAGAGCCTTAGACATGCCGTCAGCGTCGACCCGACAGTAGGGAATTGCGCTTGCTCAGTAGTCTGCCAAGCCAGCTACTGTTTTCTACGAAAAAAGTAGCCCGCTCCGAGCGGGCTATGACAAACTACTGTTCAACTCACTAGAGCTGTGACTGGTTTGCTGACCTCAGGACCCGGTATGGCGACAGAAACAGGCCCGCGCCGCAATGGGGTGACCTCCGGCCGATCCATAAGAGCGTCGTCATTTATAAGCGCGCCATCCTGGGGTTGCGGCCGCTCCTCAGGTTCAGACCACGTCAGTCGACTCGATTCGCGGCGAGGTGCAAGGCCAACAGCACCCCAACGGCTTTGGGGCGTGAACCTTTTCTTCAGTTTCTCTATTGGATTCATCGTTACGCCTACCGAGCGGACTTAGCTCATTACTAGGACGTGTTACCGAAGGCGATAAGTTGTACCTAAAGCGCAACAGTGACATCAGAATAGCGGCTCAGCAGCGAGGCCAGCTCGCAACCGCCCGAATGTCACTTCGAGCATCTCTGCGAGCACGCGCGTTTCCGACAAAACTGTCATGTAATTCGTGTCGCCGGCCCACCGAGGTACTGCATGCAGATGTAGGTGTTCTGCCACACCTGCCCCTGCTGCTTCGCCGAGGTTGAGGCCAATGTTCAGCCCCTGCGGCTGATACTCTTTGCGCAGAACGCGCTCAACGCGCCGAGTCTGCATCATCAACTCAGTGGTCGTCGCGGCGGGCAGTGCTGCCAGACTCGACTCGTGCTGGTAGGGCACCACCATCACATGGCCTGAGTTGTAGGGGTACGCGTTCAGCACTGCAAAGCAGGTTTCCCCGCGAGCCACAATATACGCAGCCTTATCTGCCTCAGCCGGATCGGTTCCGTGCTGGATAGCATGTTCGGTCGCACCGAGCATGTTGCAGAAGACGCAGCCCTGATCACCGGGCCAAGCCGCAAGAGATTCCGGTACACCCGCGCGCGGCGTCCGGTGCTTACCAGTCACATAGTCGTACCGCCAAGGAGTCCAGAGCCTGTCCACATCCGCAGTATAGGGCGAATATTGCCTTCAGGAGAGTCTCGCCGGTCGGGCACGCAGCTGAGGCAAGGTGCATCTTTGTCACCTGTTGTTCATCTAAACATTTGAGATTGGCACAACATCGTACGATCATCGTCGTTTCGAGCCGTTCCTTCGTTGACCCGCGCAAAGTGCCGCGCTACACTCTCAATATCACTGCGCCGAGGATTCAGTGCAGTGCTTTGCAGCATGTTCCACCACACTCCGCTCAACATTTTCGCGTAAGGCATAGACTCCGGTCGGCGTTTCACTCGCCCCGGTACATCGTTGCCCCTGCGAAGCGTCCATGCGAGTGCTGAATCCTTGGAAGAACAATCGCACATGCCCCAACAAGACCCCAATTCAACTAACGAGAGCACACCCCTGAACACCACACTCGAACAAACCGCGCCCGAAGCCACCAACGACCTAACCTCCAACCCTGAAGCTCAGGCCACGCACGAGACGACGACCGATCACGACGGCAGCATTGCCGCGGACGTGCATGCGAACGAGACGACCAACGATCACGATGGCACCATTGCCCTCGCTGCTGGTGCGTCCGGCGAACCTGAGTACTCCGACGAAGACTTTGCTGCTGCGCTTGAAAGTTTCGACCGCGAGCAGGCTGCCGACAAAGATGCCGCACAGGCGATGACCGCGGAAGAGTCCGTCATCACCGGTACCGTGGTCAAGATCACCGACAAGCATGTCGTGATCGACATCGGCCTGAAGTCGGAAGGTCTGATTCCTCTGGATCAGGTACTGGATCACACCGGAACGCCGAAGTTCAACGTAGGCGATCAGGTTGAGGTTGTTGTGGAGCGCGAAGAGCACGAAGGTGGCTACCTCGTTTCGCACGAAAAGGCCCTGCGCCACAAGATCTGGGACACGCTGGAAGAAGCTGCGAACACCAAGACCCCCGTCAAGGGCATGGTTCTGTCGCGCGTCAAGGGTGGCCTCACGGTCGACATCGGCATCAAGGCGTTCCTGCCTGGTTCACAGGTGGAAGTTCGCCCGGTCCGCAATCTCGATGGCTATATCGGGACGGAAATCGAAGTCCGCGTCATCAAGCTGAACAAGAAGCGCGGCAACGTTGTCATATCCCGCAAGGAAATCCTTGAAGAGGAGCAGAACGCAAAGAAGTCCGTGACTCTCGAGAATCTCGAAGAGGGTTCGATCTTCACCGGCAACGTCAAGAACCTGACCGACTACGGCGCATTCGTTGACATGGGCGGCCTTGACGGCCTGCTGCACATCACCGACATGAGCTGGGGCCGCCTCACGCACCCGCGTGATCTGGTCAACGTCGGCGACGAAATTCAGGTTAAGGTCCTGAAGTTCGACAAGGAAAAGCAGCGCGTCTCGCTCGGCTTCAAGCAGCTCACGCCTGATCCGTGGCTCGACGCCACCGAGCGCTACCCCGTGGGTGCGCAGGTCCGTGGCCGCGTCCTCTCGGTCACCGACTACGGCGCGTTCGTTGAACTCGAGCAGGGCATCGAAGGCCTGGTCCACGTCAGCGAAATGACCTGGTCCAAGCGCATGAAGCACCCCTCGAAAATGGTCAACCCCGGCGACGAGGTCGACACCATCATCCTGAGTGTGAACCCGAACGACCGTCGCATCTCGCTCGGCATGAAGCAGCTTCAGGACAATCCTTGGGAGCAGCTCGAGAACAAGTACCCCACCGGTGCCATTGTTGAAGGTCGCGTGCGCAATCTTACCGACTTCGGTGCGTTCATCGAGATCGAAGACGGCATCGATGGCCTGGTTCACGTCTCGAATATGAGCTGGACCAAGCGCATCAAGCACCCGTCTGAAGTGCTGAAGAAAGGTGAGAAGGTCAAGGCTGTCGTTCTCGGTGTGGAGCCGGAGAACCGCCGCCTCTCGCTCGGCGTCAAGCAGCTCCAGCCGGATGTGTGGGACACGTTCTTCGCGCAGCACCGCGTCGGCGACGTCATCAAGGGCAAGGTCCTGCGCACGGCGCAGTTCGGTGCCTTCGTTGAAATCGCGGAAGGTGTCGAAGGCCTCTGCCACGTCTCCGAAGCAGTCGACGAGACCGGCAAGCAGGTCACGCTGAATCCGGACGACGAGCACGAGTTTAAGATCGTCAAGATGAATCAGGAAGAAAAGAAGGTCGGCCTGAGCATCAAGGCAGTCGGTGAAGAAGCCAGCCGCGCCGAGGTGGAATCCTACAAGGAATCCTCATCACGCAACGAGCGCGGCAACAACAAGGGTGGCAACAACGACAAGGGCGGAAACTCCGGCTCCTCGTCCTCCACCACCCTCGGCGACCTCCTCAACTGGAAACGCTCGGAACGCGAAGACAGCTAGTTCGTCTGGCAACACCAAAACGAAAAGGCCACCCGCAAGGGTGGCCTTTGTTCTTGCCCTACAATCTAGTTCTTCGGCTGCTTCTCCACACCCTTGCCTGGATTCTTCGCATCCAGCAGCTCCGGCGTCGACACCGCCCCGAGCGTCACCTTCTGCGCCTCCGTATCAATCCGCTTCGACCGTGAAAACGGCTCCAGCTTCACCGCGCCGCCTGTCTTCAGCGCCTCCAGCACGCCCTCCAGCACACGCACATCGGCAAACCCTTCTTCTCCATCCGGCTCCGGATCCGTGTTGTTCAGAATGCAGTCGGAGAAGTATTTCATCTCGCCGCCAAAGTGGTCGGTGTTCTTGAAGCTCTCCTTTTTCTTCTCGTCCTTGATCGCAACGGTCTGCTCCAGCGGCTTGCCGAACATGTAGCAGGGGTCCAGCATGACGCTGCCCTCCGTCCCAATGGCGATGAATGAGTTCGTTGCATTTCCAAAGTACGAAAGGTTGAACTGCGCCAGCTTCTCACCCGGAAACCGCAGCGTCACGGCCACCGTGTCAAAAAAGTCCTGCGGAAAGCCCGATTCCGGATGCTTCGACCCAACCGCCGAAACAACTTCCGTCGGCTCGTCGCCAAAAATGTAGCGCGCCGCATTCACCGGATACGGTCCCATATCCAGCACGGGCCCCGCCAGGTCGCCATGGTGCACACGGTGGTTCGACGGATCGACCATCTGCGCAAAGCTCGACGAGAAGAAATGCACGCTGCCCAGCTCACCTGAGCGCACCTTCGCAATCGTGTCCAGCGTTGCCGGCTCAAAGTGCAGCCGGTACGCCACCATCAGCTTCGCCGTCGCGCCGCGTGCCGCATCCAGAATCTCGCGGCACTTTGCCGACGACACCTCTAGCGGCTTTTCCGTTAGCACATGAATCCCGGCCTTCAGCGCCGGAACGATAAACTCCGCGTGCCGCCAGTTCGGCGTCGCCAGGTAGATTGCGTCGAACGTCCCCGAACCGATCGCCTCGGCAAACTGCTCATAGGTATAGGTCGCCTCCACCTCGTACTTCTCACCCAACTCGGCAGCCTTCTTCGGGTCGCTCGTCACCAGCGCCGTTATCACCGAATTGCCTGTGTGGTCCACGCCCGGCATCATGTCTTCCTGCGCAATGTCGCCCACGCCCACGATCGCGTACCGAACCTTCTTCTCCGCTTCCATCCCAAGCCACTGCTTGATTCCCATCTACCCATCTCCTGCTGCGTTATGGCACCCTTCAATGTTCCAGTGCACCCACCCCTTCGGATGCTGAAATGGACAGCCTCGCCAAAACCTCCCGCAAAGGGAACCAGCGTTCTGTGTGTCACTTCCGAGACATGCATTCGGTCATTGAAGCCGCTCGGGTCGCAGGTCAATCTTTCTTAGGTTCTGCGCTACCTGAAGCGAATGAGGTGTCGCGAAAAAAGTCATAAGAAACAGCGATGATGAGAAACGAGACACTCAGGCAAGAAGCGAATGGAGGATTGATTCAAAGCTTGTCGAGCTGACTGTTCATCGCTTAACGCAAGTTTGCAGTGCTCCGCCGAGAATGAGTACAGAGTCGCCTCCATGAGGCGTTCATTTGCGTGCTGTTCCGCATTAGGGTGTTGGGAAAGTTGCGTGCATAACGAAAGCACCAGCCATGCTGGCTGCAAGTGCGATTGGCATAGCGATCGCTCCAACCTTGAGGAACGCCATTGCACTCACTTCGATTTCTTCTTTGCGTAAAGCAAGGAGCCAAAGGATCGTTGCCAGAGATCCAGTGACTGAGAGATTAGGCCCAAGATCAACGCCAATGAGAACGGCGTTCGCTATCAAACCATGCGTATGCGTGGAAGCGAGCGTACCTCCAGCGATCAAGCCCAAGGGCAGGTTGTTGAGGAGATTGTTGCCGACGGCAACGGCGAAGGCCGTAACCATGGAGCCAAGATGAGGACCGAGGGCTTCAGCGTGATGCATAGCTGATTCTGTGAAGCCAAGAGCACCGATGCTTTCGACGGCGTCCACGATGACAAACAGCGCTGCAACCAGACCCAGCGTTGGCCAACTGATTTCCTTGGCGAGGGGCAGCGGATTGCGCTTATCCCTGATGCAAACAGCAGCGGTAACGCAGAGAGCGGCAATACACGTGGGTAGGCCAACATCTCTATTGAGTGAAGAAACAACCAGTAAGACAACGACAACCAGTCCGAGCCCATACAGCACCATTTTGCCGCTCGGTTCCAACTCCACCGATTCGTTTGTGGCAGGCAGTTCTGTGCAGAGATCTTTTCGGAAGTACCAACGAATGACGATAAATGTCGCGCCGATAGAAAGGAATGATGGCAACAGAAAAGACGTCAGCCATCGGCCGAGTGACGGCAATCCTGCATGAAACACGACTAGATTTGCAGGATTTGAAATTGGCAGAACGAAGGAGGCGGCGTTCGAAATCATCGCGCAAGCGAACAGGAAGGGTAGCGGCTGCGCCTTAGACTTTCGAACGGCTGCCAGGACTGCGGGTGTTAGCACAACCGCAGTTGCGTCGTTTGACATGCAGATCGTAACGATCGTGCCGACGCCATAAATGATCGCGAACAAGCGACCGGCAGAGCCTTTCGCCGCTTTGATTGATCTGGCAGCAACCCAGTCGAATACTCCATTATCGCGGGCAAGCGCCGAGAGCAGCATCATGCCAATGAGGAAGAGATAAACGTCGCTTCCTTCAACAACTGCCTTACCGGCTAAACGGAGCGGAATGAGACGCAGGAGAACCAGTAAGGCGGCACCGGCTCCAACCCAGTAAACCTCAGGAAGGTTCTTCGGACGGGTAAGCATGAGCAAAATGCTCAAAACGGAAATGACAAGGATGAGTGTGACCGTCAATGCATAAGACACAATTACCACTTCTTTCCGTTTTGGCCGGACCCAAGCTCCGTTCGCAGAAGCACACGTTCGGTCCATTCACCCATAGCGCTCTCATGATCCGCCTCCGCAAACTGTCGCGGCGGTGGGGCGGGCTCCTTGAGCTAGGTTAAATCAGCGCGTTCCACTTATCTGGTCGGTCATTACGAGTCCAAGACGATGCCGAAGTTGCAATGCTTCCAAATCAAACCGGGGTCCCCAGTACTGCTGGAGTGCCATTAATTCAAATTTTGCTGGTGACCGACCAGAGGGTTGCCAGTCACTCAAAAGGTCAATAGGTACGGGCAACTAAAGACATTCCTTGCATTTGGAGGTGCTGCGGGGCAAGAGGCAGCGGGATCACATTCGAGAAAGTGTGGCGCTGTCAATTCCCGTCGGCAATGCGCCGCGATCGCTTCAAAAGCGGACGTCGAGGAGTATGCAAACATGTTGCGGACGATTCGTGGATCTGTTGCAGGGCTAAACACGAACGGGGTTTCGCTCTCGGAAGTTGTGGCAGCGAAGCCAACAGTGCGTTTTGATAGCCAGTACGGCAAGTAGGCCGTGGCTCCTGACGATTTCGTCGCCCTTGTATAACGTGTCGTAAGAAGCGCGTCGATACAGTTCGCGAATACCCGCGTCGCCGAGAAAGCTCTTCTGCAACTCATCAAGCTACATAAAAGTTATTGGTGGACCTGATCGGGATCGAACCGATGACCTCTTCCATGCCATGGAAGCGCGCTCCCAGCTGCGCCACAGGCCCACTCTTGGGAAGGACTTGTCCATTCTCTCGGAACCGTCAGTCTAAGTCAACGGGCGCGGTGAGCCATCTGCGATGGTCACTTCTTGCCGGTGAGTTTGATTTCAAAAATCGTTGGCCACTGCTTGCCGGTCACGAACAAGCGATCATGCTGCGCGTCGTAGGCGATGCCGTTTAGGACGGACTCTTCATTTACGCGCTGGTTGTCGGGCAAGATGCCGGTGAGATCGATCCAGCCGAGGACGTGCCCGTCCTGCGGGGAGATGCGGGCGATGCGCTCAGAGTGCCAGACATTGGCGTAGATTTCGCCCTTGACCCACTCCAGCTCGTTGAGCTGCTCAACCGGTTTGCCGGCGTCTTTCACTTCGATATGGCGTAGTTCCTTGAAGGTTGCAGGGTCGCGGAAGCGGAGGATCGGTGTGCCGTCGCTGGTGATGATCTGTTTCGCGTTGTGCGTCATGCCCCAGCCTTCGCCACTATAGGTGAATTGGCGGAGGAGCCGAAAGCTGAAGCGGTCATAGATAAAGCCGGTATGTGTCTGCCAGGTCCACTCATAAATGTTGGGACCGAAGTCTACGACGCCCTCGCCAAAATAGTCGGGCGAAAGCTCGCGATGTTGGGTGATCCGGCCGCTCGGGGGGTCGTAGGCGAGGAGCTGTGATCGGCCTTTTTCGCCGGTACCTTCATAAAACGTGCCGTCGAGATAGAAGAAGCCTTCGGTAAAGCTTTGTGTGGAGTGAGGGTATTTCGCAACGACCTGATAGCCGTACACAGGTGTAGCGGCCAAGGCAGAGTGGCAACTGAGCAGGGCCGCGAGAACAATTGCCAGAGCTGCGCTGGGTATCGTGGTTACCGCACGATGCAGCAGAGACGAACACTTCATGCTCTCCAATGTATCGCGAGCAAGCAGCTACAACGCGTGTGCCTCGCTGGAACAAAGCGGTGCTTCGTGGTGTCTAAATGCGCAGAGTGAGCGAGCACTCGACCCGCGCGGGTGAAGTTTTCTTGCTTGCATTGCTCAACAGATTTCGGGCGTATCTGTTACAAACATTGCATCGCTGGACAATTGAGTTTTCCACGGAATACCATCTGCACCTCGCTCCCGATTGCGGAGCACAAAGGTTCATCGCATGGCGGATCTGGCAAGCGCGAGTGGAATACAAACCGATGAGCAGGTGCTCGTCGCGGAACTGAAGACTGGTTCCGAGCAAGCATTTGCTTTGCTCATCGCGCAGTACAGCCACCCAATCTACTCTCTTATCGCGCGTAATCTTTGCGACGCGGCAGATGTTGGAGATGTTACGCAGGAAGTCTTCGTGAAGGTATTTCGCAATATCTCCGGCTTCCATGGTGAGTCGAGTTTGCGCACGTGGATTTACCGCATTGCGCTGCATGAGGCAAGCAATCAGAGGCGTTGGTGGAGTCGGCACAAGCGCCAGGAAATGACGATCGATGCGCCGCAGGAGAACGAAGATGGTGAGACCTTCTGCCTGGCAGACGCGCTCGCGGCTAGCGACGCTTCTCCGTATGACAATGCGGCGCGAGCGGAACTGAAGCGGCGTGTTGAAGCGGCGCTGCAGGAAATTCCGGACGCCTTCCGTGAAGTGGTTGTTCTGCGCGAAATCGAAGGCTTCGGCTACGAGGAAATTGCCGACATTCTGAATGTGAACCTCGGCACAGTGAAGAGCCGCCTGACGCGCGGTCGTGCAGCGCTGAAAAATGTACTCAGTAAAACTTCGGCTCCAGTGAAGACCAGCTCCACAGGCGCAGCCGGTAAAATGGCGATGGTGCGTTGATGATGTTCCGTAAAGCCAATCCGGTGCAGGGAAGCTGCGAGCTTCTCCGCGAGAAGTTCTCTTCCTACCTGGATGGAAGAGTGACTGGCGTCGAGATGGCCGCTATCGATGAGCATCTTCAAGCATGTACCGGATGCGAGCGCGAGTTTGCGGAGTGGCGCTCCGTGCAGACGGCGCTTGGCGAGCTTGGTCCGGCTCGAGTACCGGAGCGGTTGCAAGCGATGTTGCGCAGTGCTATCGCCACCGAGCGTGAGCTTGGCACCCATCTGTCGTTTTCGGAGCGCATCGTTAGGGTGTGGCATACCGGACTGGGTGAGGCATCGACGCGCCTTGCAGGCGGCCTGGCTGCAGCAGTCATCTTGCTCGGGGGGGCGGGGCAGTTTCTCGCGAGCAACACACCTGTTTTTGCGAATGACGACAACATGGCACATCTGGTTGCGCCTCGTTACCTGTATTCGCAAGTACCACCAAGGCCCCTTGAAACCGGGCACGATGTGCCGGTGCTGGTGCAGGTCAAGGTCGATGAGCGGGGACGCGTGTATGACTACTCCATCGTAGCCGGGCCAACCGATTCTAGAGTTCGAACTCGCGTAGAAGAGAACCTGTTGGCCAGCGTCTTCAGGCCGGCCACGGTATTCGGCGTGCCTGTCTCCGGCGAGGTCGTCATGACCTACTCCGGCGTCTCCGTTCGCGGGTAAGTGGTCGAGCCGTTCACACAGTACAGGCGCTTCCCATAGACTTATCCGGTGCGTCGAAGAAGTACTGTGAACCCAGCAATCCGTTCTTTCCGCCAGGCGAGCGCCCGGCTCCTGCTGCCTCTTCTATTCGCGGCACCCTGTCTTTCCCAAAGCTCGTCTTCCTCTTCTTCCGGTGCCGACAAAGCAAACACGGCCGCAGAGCAGAGTGGACCGGTAGCACGGCCTCGCATCGCGCAAATTGAGGCGGGTGGTTCTGCTGTAACGCTTGAAACAAGTGAATCGCTGTTCGATCTTGCAGTGGCGCTCAATGCGTGTGGCTACGACGCCGACCTCAGCCGTTCCGCACCGGTTCGGGGCGAAGTTCGCGCGGAACTGAATGCGAACCTCACCGGTTCGGAAGAAGCTCGCACGAGCCGAGACGAACTCTGTAAGTACGTCACACAGCACCAGCTCAGCGACTCCGGCCTGAATGTCGGGCAATATGTATCACTCTCGCTTTACCTTTCGCCGCCGCCCGAGCTCACACCAAACGTTCCTGAAACTGATCTGCCACCGCAGGCTGCACAGGTGGTGAACGTTCTGCCGCTGCTACGTACCTTTGTTGAGGAAGCGAAGCTGCACCTTATTTGGCTGCACCATCGCGCGGAGTACGAAGCCCTCGTTGAACGCGTGCACGACCCGATGACGCGCGCAATTCTCAACACCAACATCTACCTGCATCAGCCGGTGAGCAGCTATGACGGTCGCCGCTTCCTTGTGCTGCTGGAACCAATGCTGTCGCCGAACCTAACCAACGCGCGCATTTACGGCTTTGACTACATCATTGTCACCTCGCCCGACAATACAGCGGGTGATCCTGTCCGCATGGATCAGATCCGGCACATTTACCTGCACTACGTCATCGAGCCAATGGTCTACAGCCGCGGCTCTGCGATGGAACGCATTCAGCCCATGATGCGTGGCGTGCAGGACGCTCCACTCGACTTCTTCTACAAAAGTGACGTTGTTGCGCTGATGACGGAAAGCCTGATCAAAGCCGTCGAAGCACGTACCTATGAGACTGCGGCACCAAAGCCCAAGAAGCCCTCCTCGAAAGAAAGAGCCGCGGGAGAACAGTACGCTGCAGAAAAAGATCTCTACGACCGTGAAACGACAGCGGCAAGAGACAAGCAGGTCGCAATCGACGAAGAGCAAGGCTGGGTGCTGACTGGCTACTTCTACCGCGCCCTGCAAGGCATGGAAAAGAACGGAGACGGTCTGCGCGATGAGATCGCTCCGATGATCTACACGATGGATGTGGACGGAGAGCGCCGCCACGCCGAGCAGATTCAGTTTGCGAAGACGAGTTCTGCTGACCCGTTGGGCCGTGCACCTGCCGTGCCACGGCAGTTATCGGTGATGGATCAGGCAGAGATGAGCCTCGCCAAGGGTGATGTGAACAAAGCTGCGGATCTTGCCGAGAAGGTGAATGCTGATCCAAACGGAGATCACGGCCGCGCGCTGTACACCCTTGCACGCATCGACCTCATGCAGCGCGATCCCGACAAAGCGAGCGCTGAATTTGAGGAAGCTCTGAAAAAGACGAAGGACCCGCGCACAATTGCGTGGAGCCACATCTACCTTGGTCGGCTGTATGACTCCAGCAACCCTCCCGACCGTGAGCATGCTGTCGCGGAATACAAGGCGGCACTCGCCAATCGCGACAGCCGCCCCGACACCAAAATCGCGGCAGAGAACGGCATCAAGAAGCCGTTTGCACTCCCACAGCGAGAAGCGAAACCCAGGTCCGAAGACGACGCGAACTTCGACCCAACCGGCAAGGCAGAGAAGGACGCCTACAAGCCCGAGGCTCCAGCGAAAACCGAGGCTCCTCACTAGGCACCTGCGTCCGCTGGCGCGGGACGGCTAGAGTAAGGAACAGCGGTTGTCATGGCAAAGCGCAAACAAACCCGGGTGGAAATCAGCGGCGAATCGGAGAACCCGAATGGCGTTTTGGAGGCGCAGCTCGGATGGAACTTCAAACGTCCGGAGCTGCTAAGACTCGCGCTGACGCACCGGTCGTATGCTTACGAATCGCGTGGTGGCGCAGCAGCGGACGAAGGTTTAGCGCAAGGGAAGAACCCTCCGGGTGAAGACAACGAGCAGCTCGAGTTCATCGGTGACGCCGTGCTCGGCCTCGTCGTTACTGAAGCACTATATGCAGAGTTTCCCGAGTGTACGGAAGGGGAGCTAACCCGCATGCGCTCCAGCCTTGTTAGTCGTGAACGCATGGGCGAACTTGGTGCCGCGTGGCGGCTGCAGAACCTTTTGCTACTAGGCAAAAGCGCGGAACACATCGGCAGCAGGAACAAGCCAGCTCTGTTGGCTAACGCCGCAGAAGCTGTACTCGCCGCCGTTTACCTTGATGCGGGCGCACGTGGTCTGGCGACGGTGCGCACCATTCTCCAGCGCGATCTCCTCACTTCCGACGTTCCAAAGCTGCGAGACGCTCTAGCTGCAAGCACCGGGCACGGTGCCCTGCGCGACAGCAAAACGCTGCTACAGGAACGCGTGCAGGCCGAAAGTGCTGGCAAGTTGCAGTATGCCGATGCGGGCGAAAGCGGCCCAGCGCATCAGCGGCGGTTCGTCGTAGAGGCCCGGCTCAACCGCGAGGACGGTCAACGCGTGCTCGCAACGGGCGAGGGCAGCAGCAAAAAGGAAGCACAACAACGCGCCGCCGCACTGGCGCTAGCGTCCTGGCAGAATCCCGTGAACAGTGACTCTCACAAAGCGCCTGATTCCAGTTCGGATGAAGTCGTTTGAGTGAAACGACGACCTCACGAGCCGTCGCTGTCCATCGTCCGACGCGCCAGCATCACGCAAACGATGGCGGGCTCGCGGTTGTCAAAGCGCTGCTGGAAGTTCTGGTGATTTCAAGCTTCATCGTCACCTTCCTCGTGCAGCCGTTTCGCATTCCCACTGGCTCCATGGAGCCGACCCTTCTCGTGGGTGATTGCCTCCTCGTTGACAAGCAGAGCTACGGCCTCGGCACTTCCCTCGACCGCGCACTGCTGCCACCCGATGAGGTGCATCGCGGCGACCTCGTGGTCTTCCACTTTCCGCCAGACCCAAGCCGCGATCTCGTCAAGCGAGTGATCGCTGTTGGCGGTGACCGCATCCGCTTGCTTGACGGGCGCGTCATTCTGAACGATGTTCCAATTCGTGAACCCTACGCCTACTACTCGCCCGCATTTCTGGAATCCTTCCGCGACGACTTCCCATCACTCCGCATGACTGACCCAAACGTCGACCCGCGCTGGTGGGCAGAGTTGCGACGGATCATCCATGATGGTGAAGTGACCGTGCCCAAAGGCGATTACTTCGTTATGGGTGACAACCGCAACAACAGCGAAGACAGCCGCTATTGGGGCTTCGTTCCGCAGGCGAACATCGTCGGTCGCCCACTGCTGGTGTACTTCACAACCAACATCCCGGAAAGCGCAGCCAACCTCGGCCCTGCGGCACGCTTTAAAAGCATCGCGCATCAACTCCGCGTATTGAAGTAGCCACTCAGACCCGCTCATTTACACTGAGAAAGCTGCCTTTTGCTGCCGCAGGGAGAACACAGAGTTGACCAATACTGCAGGGCAAGCGACTGCCGCAGAAGATTCCGCAATCACGGTAGCTGAAGCAAATGCCGAAGCCGGTAAGCCCGGAAGCGCAGAGCCGTCGGAAACCCCGCTCGAGGCGCTGGCTTCCATCTGCACCGTGCTCGTCATTGGCCTCTTCGCCTTCTCATTCATATTCCAGAACTTCATGATCCCGTCCGGATCCATGAAGCAGACCCTGCTGATTGGCGACCACGTCGTGGTTGACCGCGAAACGTTCGCACCACCGACGAAGTGGGCTCCGTTCGTCCACTATCGCTCGGTGCAGCGCGGTGACATCATCGTCTTTCTCAAGCCGCACCCGGAAACACCAGATCTCATCCTCGTGAAGCGCGCTATTGCTTTGCCGGGAGACCGCATTCATCTTGCGCACGGCGTGCTCTTCCGCAACGGAGTCGCGCAGAATGAGCCGTACGCTGCGATGCCGTCCGATGGTGGCGCAGGCGATGCCGCCTACGACCAGTCGCGTGACGATTTTCCGACCTACGGCCCGCCGCCGTCGTCTCTTTCTACTGCGCTCTGGACGCAGGACCTTCCATCGCATGTGAAGGACGGCGACGTTGTAGTCCCCGACGGCATGATTTTCGCGATGGGCGACAACCGCCTCCAAAGCGCCGATAGCCGCTTCTGGGGCTTCGTTCCCATGGAAAACGTCCTTGGCAGGCCGATGTTCAATTATTGGTCCTTCGATACGCCGGAAGACCAGGAAGACAAGACAAGCGCGGGCGACCGTGTGTCGTTTTTCTTCCACACGATCATTCACATCTTCGACGGCACCCGCTGGAGCCGCACCTTCCACGTAATCCGATAGCCCTCTGCGGACTCCTCGCATGCGTGCGGAGGCCGGTGCGCAAAGCAAGGATGCAACACGAGTAGTGAGCACAACGGAACAGCCCGTACGAGATCACCGACTGCGCAGACGACTCATCGCGGCAGCAGTGGTCGTTCTCGTTCTCGCCGCGCTCATCCTTACGCCGCCCTACCTTAACGTGAATCGCTACCGTCGCCGCATCGCCACCACGATGAGTCAGAGCCTCGGCCGCCCGGTACATCTCGACAACGTGACGCTGCATATTCTTCCCGTGCCTGGCTTCACACTCTCGAACCTGGTTGTCAGCGAAGATCCCGCGTTCGGCTACGAGCCTGTTATCCGCGCGAACACGGTCGAAGCATCCGTGCGCGTAAGCTCACTGTGGCGAAGGCATGTCGAGTTCTCAACCATCCGTTTCATCGATCCAAGTCTGAATCTCGTGCGCAATGCGCAGGGCAAGTGGAATCTCGAAGACGTGCTGATGCAGGCGTCGCACGTGGAGACCGCACCTACCGCACAGCGAACCGCAGGACCAGCGCCACGCTTCCCATACATCGAAGCCTCCGGCGCGCGAGTGAACGTGAAAATTGGCAACGAGAAGAAGCCATTCTCGCTCACCGAAGCGCAGTTCGCACTTTGGCTGCCATCGCCACAGCTTTGGCGCGTCCGCTTGCGTGGCCGTCCCACGCGTACTGATAACAACGTGTCACAGACCGGCGAGATGAATCTGGAAGGCACACTGCAACGCGCACCGCAGATGGCGAACGTGCCAGTGGATTTGAACGCAAGCTGGAACGGCGCGCCGCTCGGCGAAGCCAGCCGTCTGCTCACCGGCAATGATGCTGGTTGGCGCGGCACGATTTTTGTTGAAGCACACCTCGCAGGCGAGTTGAGCACCGCCACGCTCACCACGCATCTCCAGCTCAACGACCTTCGCCGTGCCGACTACGTCCCGGCGCAGCCGCTCGACGTCAGCGTGGATTGCAGCGCCACCTCAGACATCGCGAGAGCCGTGCTCTCAAACGCAAACTGCGCGGCACCGGTTGGGGACATAAAGCCCCTCATGCTAACCACTCCCGCTCTCGATCTCGGAAAGCCCGCAACGTCGCAGGCAAGCATCGTGGCGACGAAGCTTCCGCTGCCGTGGCTCTTCGGTTGGGCGAAGCTCTTCCTTGCTGACATGCCGCCAACGCTCGAACCTGCTGGCAATGTCGATGGGGAAGTGAAGTGGAATGCCGATGAGCATAACTGGCAGGGAACTGCGACAGTACGGCTCCCGGCTGCGGAGGCCGATGTGGCGGACTCAACGAAGACCATGCCTGCGGAACCGCCGCAGTTTGTATTCGCGATCGACACCGCACCCACTGCAGCCGGGACACTATCTGCACCTATCGCGCGGCTCGCTCCCACGGCAATCCACACCACTACAGCCGCTACGCTCATGCTGGCTGCTCAAGCCGATAGTGGCGGATATTCGACGCAACTCAGCGGCACGGCGACAAACGCGCAGGTGATGAACCTGGCAGACATGTTGCCGCCATTAAATCGTGGCGTTGCCGCAGCGCTACCCCCTGACGGCAAGCTACCCGCAACGCATGCAATCGCGGTCACCTGCACCCGCCCGTGGACGGGTGAACAGATTTGCGCTGCCGCGGCTCCGACGGGCCCGGTCAAACCCACACGAAATCCTAAGCGGCATCGCTAACGCGCCGGTGCGGTAGCCGGTTCAACGGCAGCGACAATCTCGCGCACATGCCGCACGTTCTGTATCTCCGGTACGCTCCCATCGTTCACCACCACCTGCGTCGGCGCACTTTCAACCAGCACACGTGCAGTCGCGTTTTCAAAGCCCGGAATGCGCAGCGTAGAAGTGGTACTAAACGCGCCAGAGCGCACTACGACCGGCACTTCCGCCGTGGCCGCGCCATCGTTGTGCACGGTCACGGCCACCAGCCAACCGCTGTTGTGGCCCTTGCCGGCCGGCAATTGGCGCGTCGTCGCGTCCGCGATCGAAAGATCAGGCAGACCACGATCACGCAGCACCCAGTCATCGAAGAACCATCGCAAACTTTTGCCACTCCGCCTTTCAAGCAGCGCTTCAAATGCGCGTGCCTGCTCGTCGGCTGGTGCGTGCGACAGCGGCTGCGTGCGCCACGCACGCAACGCTGCTTTCAGTGCGGGCTCTCCGGCTACTTCGCGCAGCATGAACCACACCGCCGCAGCCTTGCGACGAAAGAAAAGCTCTGAACTCGCCGCAATCAGAGGCTGCCCGGAAGGTGCCGGCTTGCCAGCTTCAATGTTCGGTTCGGCGAGTGACACAGGTTGCATAAAATTATTCATCTGCAGCAGCGCCGCGTCGCGTCCCTGCACACGCTCAGTCCAAAGCAGGGCAAAGAACTGCGCCAGGCCCTCATCCATCCACGGCTGCCCGGTCTGCACCCAGGCGTGCGTCAGGCTGTGCGCCAGCGCGGGCTGCTCTGTCGATGCCACCAGGGATCCAACCGGCGCAAGCAACAGCGGACCATCCTCAAACGGCTGGCCCGTGTTGTCTATAATGGTCAACGCGGAAAGTGGCTGCGCACCGAGCCAACGCTCCAGCAGCGGCGCAATCTGCTGTGCGGAGCTTATCAATGACGGCAGCGCACGGCTGTCGTCACTTTCCACTGCAAGCATGGGCGCACCCTCGCTCGAGGCGACCGCAGCCGCATCAGGGAGCGCATCATCCTGTCGCGGCGGAGCCTCGGATGAGGAGGAACTGGAGCTTGACGACGAAGGCTGTTGCGTTTGCAACGGCGGCAGCGGCGCGAGCAGCGTTTCCTGCTTGTCCACGACAACCAGGCTGGGCAGGCGAAATCCCAGCGGCTGTGCGGCGAACTCAGCAGTTGCGATGCCAGTGCCCGCAGAGATTGGGAAATCCGGACTGTCACTTTGCGCGACGAGTGGCTGTCTGCGTCCGCAAAAGTAGGCTGCAACCGGCGGATCGCCGCTGTATTCCACACCAAGGCGGAAGCGCATGCTCGCCCTCTGCTCACGCAGTTCCGTCTGGCCGATTGCGTCAAACAACTCCGCACCCTGCCCAAGAAAAAGCTGCCGTGCGGCCACCGGATACCACAGCACGTTGCCAAATCCGCGCAACGCAATGTGCCCCGTGCTGATGCCGTCCCAATCGGTACCGAGCGCTTGCGACGCCGACGCGCCAAGCCGCTCCAACCGTCCGCTGCTCACCGCAACTGTGCCGGAATAAAACGCGTCGAGCGTAATGCTTTCACCGGGCTTCAGTGCGGATGGCAGCGTCAGCACCGCTTCGTTCGCTTTGCCGGTGTGGTCTGCGTCGGTGTCGATCAGATGCTGCGCAAAGTCGAGCTTCGTACCGCCGCCCGCCGCCGCGAAGCTGCTTGCGCTCTCCCACTGGAGAGTTGAGGAAATCTGCAGCGCGACCTGCGTCAGCGACTCTTGCCCGGTGTTCTGCAACGTCACGCGAGCACGTGCCGAAAGCCCCGCGGCAGCAGGCTTCAATCGCACATCGAGGTCATAGGCAGTGAACAGGATCGCTGAGCGCTGCGCATCGGTCAGTTCTGGCCCTGCACTCTTCTCCGCTGTCTGCCATTGCTGAGGAGCTTGTGCCTCCGGTTGAGCGATTGGCGGCTCGCCATGGCTTTGGAAGAGCACCGTTCCGTGCTGGCTTTCTCCACTTTGCGGAGCAGACTGCGCTGCCTCTGGCAGTGCCTTTGGTGGGGGTGTTTGTGCGATCGCGGGAAGAACCGCAGCGATGGCAATCGCAGCGTACCTGTAATTTCTTCTAAACAGAGAGATCAACTTTCTTTACGCCGTCCGGCAGGCTACGAGCCAAGCCCTTTGCGCGCCTTCTCAGGTTTGGACGCAGCCGGACGTGGACTCGCCGCGCCCCGCCGTTGCCGCATCGCCTCGTACATCACTACAGCGCCCGCCACAGAAACATTCAACGACGACACACTTCCCGCCATCGGAATGCGCAGCAGATGATCGCACGTGCGCTTCACCAAGTCGTGCAGGCCCGCGCCTTCGCTCCCCAGCACCAGACAGCAGTTCTGTTGAAAATCAAACTCGGTGTAGTCAGGCGTGCCGCGCTCATCCAGTCCAACGATCCAGATGTTTTGCTTCTTCATCGTTTCGAGCGCACGTGTGAGATTGGTCACTCGTGCAATGCGCACATGTTCCGAAGCTCCCGCTGCGCTCTTCGCAACGGTCCCGCTCAAAGGTGCCGCCCGGCGCTCAGTCACGACAACACCATCAATTCCAGCACCATCTCCCGACCGCAGCAGCGCACCGAAATTGTGCGGATCTTCTACGCCATCCAGCGCGAGAAAGAACTGGTGCCCACTGGGCCCAGCCGGAGCATTCAGCAGATCTTCCAGCGCCAACAATTTGCGCTCGCGGAGAAATGCGACGACACCCTGGTGCGTATCCGTCTTTGCATGCTTGGTGAGCTGCTCGCGCGGTTCAGTGACCACACGCACGCCAGCTTCGCGACACAGGTCCAGCACAGCATCCAGTCGAGCATCGCGCCGACTCTCGCGCTCGCGCGCCACGCTCACGTGATCAATATGTCGCGACCCCGCCCGCAATGCTTCGCCCACCGGATGCAGGCCGTAGAGAACGTCCATGCGTTCAGTTTAGTTGGTCAGCGAGCAGTTTGCGGCGTGTACCCCCTGCGGGCGCGCACCTTAAACTCACCGCCATCAACCGCAATTGTCACCTTGCGGAAGCGCCGGTCGCGCTCTTTGTTCGACGAGTAGTACCCGATCTCATACAGCGACCGCAGGTCAGCAGCAATCGACTGGAAATCCGCGTTCACCTTTGTCGCACGCACGTCAAAAGCCTGTCCACCCGTAGCATCGGTTATATGGTCGAGCACACGCATGCCGTAGCGATTACGCGCGTTCATGTGGTGCTTCTGTACGTCCGTCGTGCGTAGCGCATACACCAGCACGTCTGAGTTTTGCGCAGTTTCAATCGCATCGATCAGATCGTGTTCGCTAGAGTTCTCCTCGCCATCCGAGAAGATGAGCAACACCTTGCGCCGCCCCACTTCTTTCGAGAGCTTCTCCGAAACGCCGGTAACGACCGCATCATAGAGCGCCGTTCCCAGTACCCGCGAGTCGTCCTTGCCTAAATCAGCAAGCTCAGGAAACGAGCGGTCGCCTTTGTCAAAGCGATGGATACCGTCCAGCACATCATGGGCGGAGTTCGTCCAGTCACTCGTCAGCCGCAGATGGTTTCCAAAGCAGATGACGAACGCACGGTCCCTAGGCTCAACCACCTCCTTCAGGAAAGCCTCAATCGCTTTTTCGTGCTCCTTCACAAACTTGTCCTGGCTGTCGCTCTCATCCACCACAATGCCGATGCTGAGCGGCAGCTCGCGTTTCGTGACGAAGTACCGGATCGTCTGGTCGAGCCCATCTTCACGCACGTGAAACGCCGACTGCGGCAGGTCAGTCACCAGTTCGCCTCCTGCGTTGCGAACCGTAAATGTGGTGTCGACCAGATGCGAATCAACCTTCAGCCGATAAGCATCGCCCGACTGCTCAACAGACTGCGCCAGCAGCGGCATGCCGCCAGCTAAAACCAACGTCAAATATCTAGGAATCACAACCCGAGGTACGCAACTCCCCGCGCCAAAGTTCCTCCCACAGCCCTGCTTTGCGGTCACGCGCGGCGGTCGGCCGGTGGTGTGGCTTACCCCTCTCGTTTTGATCTTCCGCAGCCGAGCTGGAGAATCTGCTTTCATCCCTCTGGCATTGAACCCATTACCCCACGTAAAATATCTTCACGCGAGACTTTTTCCGCCAATCTCGCGTCCATACCAACGTGCGCTCCTCCACAGTCCTTACAGCCGAAGCTGTCCGCGAGATAGAACGCGAAAATGCGGAGATCGCTCGCGGCCTGAAGCGCCAGGATCCGGAGCTGCTGGATCGACTGATCGAGACCTATCAGCACCGGCTGATGCGCTATCTGATGTTCCTCACCAGCAAGCGCGAAGTGGCGGAAGACCTCTTTCAGGAAGTGTGGATTCGCGTTCTTCGCCGCGGCTCGCAGTACAACGGTAAGGCGCGCTTCGACACCTGGATTTTCACTATTGCGCGCAACTTGGTTATCGATCTCTCCCGCAAGCGCACCATGGCAAGCCTCGACGAAATGCGCGAAGCTGGCGAGGACGAACGGCCCTTCGAAATCGCGCAGGACGGTCCCTCCCCGCTCGACCAATTCCAAGTGCGCGAGAACGCTGCTGAAGTGGCTGCGATCCTCCTCACGCTGGAGCCCAGCTACCGCGAAGTGCTCACTCTGCGCTTTCACGAGGAGATGTCGCTTGATGAGATTGCGACCCTCACCCGCGCTCCGCTATCAACCGTCAAGTCGCGTCTGTACCGCGGACTTGCGGCGTTGAAACCGCAACTGCTTCGTCTGCGTTCCGAAAAGAACGAAGCCGAATTTCGCCAGATGGCGGTGCGTCCATGATGAAGAACCGCGACACAAACCGCCAGTTCTTTGGGGCGCGCGCTGAGGTGGTGAACAGGACCCACCGCATCGTCCGCGAACAGGCCGTCGCTATGCGCGACCAGAAGGAACGCCGACGCAGTTTGTGGGTGCCCATCGCCATCTGTTCGGTTTCGGTGCTGGCACTGGCGTACGCGATTTGGGCCATTTTCGAAGGCTATGACATGACGCCTAGCGGCATGCTCGATGCCAGCGATCAGATGCTCATCTTTCTTCTCTGGTCCTTGCCGGTAACAGCTGTAGCTCTTGGCATCGTGTGGTTCCGTCGCAGCCGCCGTATGGATGAGTTCTCGTTATGACCCGCTGGCTACTCGAGCGCAAAGGCGACGAAACGCACGGCGACGAAGAACTGCGCATGATTCCGCGCTGGTCCCTCGCTCTTGCGATCGTTCTTTTCGCGGCGATGCAATGGGTCTTCCACGGCGTACTGCCGCACCATAAGCATGAGTTCTTTCCGCTTCGCCTGCTGATGGGCTATGCGTGGGGCACGCTCTGGGCCAGCTATGCCTTGCTGCTCGGCTATGTCAGCCGCGATGTAAAGCGCCGTGGCATGTCGGCCAAGCTCTGGATGCTGGTCTGCGTCATTCTGCCCGGTGGCCTCGGCGCGGTGGTCTACTTCCTGCTCCGGCAGCCTGTGCTAACGCGCTGCCCGAACTGCTCCACCTCCATAGCCGGCAGCTATCACTTCTGCCCGCAGTGCCAGTTCCAGATTGCACCGGTATGTGGCGTTTGCCACCGCTCGGTGAAGATCACGGACGCATACTGCACACAATGTGGGCACGACCTGAACGACGACGGCGCTCCATCGCGGCTGCGCGTGTATAGCGACGAAGCCTAGCTAACAAGTCTCCGCGTATCATCGAGCCAGTCTCATGGCTGCACCCCTCACCGCGCTCATCATCGACGACGAACCGCTCGCGCGGCAGGAATTGCAATATCTCCTCGAGCGTGGAAACGTTCAAATCCTAGCGCAGGGTACGAACGGCATTGAAGCTGTCGACCTCATCCGCACGCATAAACCAGATGTCATCTTCCTGGACGTCCGCATGCCCGGTTTGGACGGCTTCGCGGTGCTTAAAAAAGTCCTCGCTCTGGACCGCAAGTTCCAGCTCCCGCAGATCGTCTTCGCCACCGCATTCGA
Source organism: Granulicella sp. (assembly GCA_965200515.1). Taxonomy (GTDB): domain Bacteria; phylum Acidobacteriota; class Terriglobia; order Terriglobales; family Acidobacteriaceae; genus Granulicella. Next base: position 586,733 of record CBDAUT010000014.1, read on the forward strand.
TCAGTACGCAGTCAAAGCGTTCGAGGTGAACGCGGTCGACTATGTACTCAAGCCATTCGACGAAAAGCGAGTAGCGAAAACACTCGAAAAGGTTCGTTCACGCGTTGTCGTCCCAACAGAGAATCAGTCGGCCGAAGAGCCCTCGCCTACTCGCGGAGCCCTCGCTGGCTTGGTTGCTGGCGCGGAAGCCAAGCTGGATGCGTTGCTGCGTATGGTGGGTGAGCGCGAGCCTACCAGCACTGCAACTCAGCCGCTGGCTCGTACCAGCAAGGTGGTGGTGCGAGCGGGCAGTCGTTTGCTGCTGGTGGATGGCAAGGACATCTGCTTTGCCTCCATCGACGAAGGCAGGATTTCGGTAGTCACCCGGACGCTCGAAGGCGACTCCAACTGCCGCACGCTGGAAGAACTCGGCGATCAGCTCGACTCAGACAAATTCTGGCGCTCGCATCGCTCGCACCTGGTTAACATCGAGCACATCCGTGAGGTCGTGCCGTGGTTCAAAGGCAGCTATCAATTGCGTATGGACGATCGCAAGAACACGGAGCTTCCGGTAAGCCGCACGCAGACAAAGCGCCTGCGCGAGCTGTTCAATTTGTAATCAGGATTGGCTGCGCACCGCGTCGTCGGGGACGGGCTCCCACGTACGGCAGTGGTAGTACACCCGCTTGGCGAAGTGCTTGTACAGGCTGTCTACGTCGTAGGTGACATACGGTGCGTAAGTCTTCATCGTGTCGACGAGGGCATTCTTGAACTGCTCGTCCAGATGCACAACGACGTCTTCCATCTTTATCTGGGTCATTCATCCATCCGTTTGGCGCCCGCACACGCGCGGGGCAGGTCTCAAGCGGGAGTATATCGCCCAACTTGCTGACGCGTACTGCGATGGGTTCGGCTCAGAGTCCCTCTCCGCGCATGGCGTACCAGGCAACAACGATGGGCGAAAAGAAGATAACAACAAAGGCAGCAGCGATCAGGAAATGGTACATCTCGGCGTATCTCCAGTGGGCGGTGCGGTCACCGCTTGCCACCTATCGGCTCTGCGGGACGATGAGGATATGACCCGAAAGTGAACTATCCTCTTCGTCGTTGCGACACTTCAAGAGATTATGAGTGTGTGAAGATTTCGTTGCTGGTTAGTCTCTTGGTTGCGCTTGCAGCGGGGAGTTGTGCAGGCGCACAGGCGCCACCGACCCTGCCGCCTGTTGCGTCAGGGCCGGCGTGCGTGGCTTCGGGTAAGTGGAAGGGCACGAGGAAGACGCCGGTGCTGACGAGCGCGGATGGCCATGAGCGGATGTACGGCTGGCTGGAGTGGGACCGTCCTGAGAGGTGGACGAAAAGGCGCTGCGAGGCAAACTGGTGGGTGTTCGCGTCGCTTGGCGGCGGTAAGTTCAAGCCAGTGCTTGCGCGGCAGGATTACCTGGACAAGGGTGAGCAGCCTTCGCTGGCTGTGTCTGCCTTCGCTCCGAACGCGCGGTGGGCTGCGGCGGACGCGATGACCACGACCAACGGCAAGACGAGGCATGGCTATTTCGTTGCGGACCTTGCGAAGCATACGTCGTGCTTTGGGAGCGCGGTGAAGGGGCTTGACGGTGTTCGCAACGAGTTGACGCAGGGTCACGAGCCGTTCTTTCAACAGCTAATCGGGGTGCGCGACGATGGATGGTTGCAGTTGAGTGTTCACGCCAGACTGACGGAGAGCGAGGCGGAGACCGGGAGCACGCGCTCAGGACGAAGTCTGCTGTTTGAGCCCTGCTCGGGCAAGTTTCGGAATGAGAAGGCGCGTTGAGCTTGGGAAGTGGTGCGGGAGGGTGCGTCGTTGTGGGCTCGCTGGTTCTGAGGAGATTGGCCTTTAGAAAGATGGCCAGACTTACCTTAGCGGCTAAAGCCGCTCTCCATTGCAGCTTATTCCGGCATGGCTGAAGCCATGCCCCTTCCAAGCGTGGCCCAGGATGGAGCGTCGCCTCAACTGCCCTTCCAAGCGTGGCCTAGGATGGAGCGTCGCCTCCAGTGTCCCGTCGGGCGGGAGGCAGGAGTCGCTAACATTCAGCGCAGCCAAGTGTGACATAGGAGGATAGTGCGTGAGTTTGGGAGGGGTATGGCTTCAGCCATACCATTTGTTGTGTGCTGTAAGACCGGCTTTAGCCGCTGAGGTCGGTCTGACGATAGGCGGAGGACCAGCGGTAGTCTTCGGGGCGTTGGCAGAGGCGGGCTCGGACCGGATTGTGGTGGATGTAGTTCTTGTGGGCAAGAAAGTCTTCCCCGATCGCGCATGCGGCGGTCGGTGAAGCCCTTCTGCCAAACTGGAAACTTCGATTCGATCTTCCTGGAGAAGCCGCCCTTGATGAGCTGCATGGCTCTCTCAACAGGAATGCCGAGAGGAGTGATCAGGAGATGAATGTGATCCGGCATGATTACAAACGACCACAGCTTGTAGTTGCCCTCTCGCCCGGAAGTGTTGGAGAGTCTCGAGGAGTAGTTCGCAGTTCTGGTCAGTCTGGAAGAGCCTTCTTCTCCCGTGAGTCTGGGTGGAGAGGAAGAAGGTACCGTGGCTCGTGAGTCTCTGAGGGATGCTCATGGAGATTGGGCAAGGTTAGTTCAGATCCTGAGTTTGAGAAAGCAAACAGATTCTGTGGCCCTGATGTTTGGGAGGGGTATGGCCTCAGCCATACCGTCGGGATTTCTCTTGAGGCCGGCTTTAGCCGCTGAGGTGGGTCTGGTGATGTATCCACCAGGGCATTCTTGATTCTCAGAAAGACCCGAGACCTGCATGGGCTGATGGCACCATGCAAATGGCCAAGCTTACCTCAGCGGCTGAAGCCGCTTTCCTGGGTGGATGTATGGCATGGCTGAAGCCATGCCCCTTCCAGGCGTGGCTCCGGACGAGTTAGAGGAGCCGGGCCGAATCAGAGCTCTATGTAGCGTATTTCGGTTCGCATCGGGAACACGCGGTGGATAACAATCGCCACTCCTGCCGTGTAGATGATTGCATTCGGGGCCACAGAGAAGAAACGCACGTCTCTTGACGTGATATCTGGCCTAACGATGCCAAGGTTTGGAAAACGCGACAGCAGCTCGAAAGTTTTGTAGAGTTTCTCGCTAGCCTGTTCTGCGGCCGGCTCACCGAACTTTGAAGCAACCCAATCATCGATAGCGTTGAGGTCTGCCTGAGCCGCTGGCAGAATGCGAAAGCTCATGCGGCACGTGAGTTGCGAGCAGCTCGATGTACCGCAAGGAGCGCCAGAGATTGCTCGGGTGAGTAGCTCTCGCCGCGCTCCGCCTGCGCGAAGCTTTCGTCCAGAGCAGCATTTATCCCCTCACGGTTTTGGAACAGCCAGTCACCGGCCTGCTGCTCTGCCTCGATGAGGTCGAGCGCGTGGCTGAGGAGCTCGGCCGGCTCACTAAACACCCCAGACGCGACAACGCGTTTAATGCGCTCTTCCAGTCCGGGATCGAGGGTGACAGCCATGGAGGAAGTATACGACTCGATGCGGAGACGTTCTCCATCATAATGGGTTGACTGTCATGCATGGGAGAGCCGCCAATGCATTTGTTCAACTAGAACTGGGGAATCCAGAAGACGGGGCCGGGTTGGTTGGCGAGTTTCAGGTGCTGGCGCAGGCGTTTGGAATTGGCGAGTTTGTAGGCGAAGCCACCGGTGGCGTCGGGTTTGCAGTCGACGATCTCTACGCTGCCAACGATGAGGCCCTTGGGGAGTTCGTCGGCGGTACTGGTCATCTTGCGCCAGAGGGCCGGTTCGGTGCGAGGTTTCAATGAGGCGTAGAGATAGACGCGCTCCCGAATGTTGGTGGGCGCAGTGCGGTACTCGCGGGTCTTTTCGCCAAGCAGAATCTGCTCCACGAACGGCTGCTTGATGCTGATGGCTCGCGTAATGGAGGGCATAGCGAAGGGTATCGCAGTGGTTGAGCCATGGGTGACCGCTCAGACCTGCTCCACTCCCGGCATCCTGCACCCAGATCTCAAGAGCGAGATGTGGGGCACCGGTTCTTTTTGCATTCAGTTCTTCCAGGTGTGGCTCAGGAAAAAGAAATTAGGTCGGAACCTCACCCTCCAGGAGTGGCTTCTGAGTGGCGATCGCCGGAAGGCCGCCTCCTCTCAAGCGCGACTTAGAGGGAGGACCGGAGTCGGGAAGGGGTATGGCTTCAGCCATACCATTCTGGTGACGGGCAAAGCGCGGCTTCAGCCGCTGAGGTCGGTCTGGCGGTATGCAGAAGACCAGCGATAGTCTTCCGGACGTTGGCAGAGGCGGGCTCGGACGGGATTGTGGTGGATGTAGTCCTTGTGGGTGAGTAGGTCTGCTTTATCTCGCATGCGGCGGTCGGTGAAGCCCTTTTGCCAGACCGGAAGTTTTGATCCAATCTTCCTGGAGAACCCGCCTTTGATGAGCTGCATGGTTCGTTCGCTGGTGATTGTCTGCGGTGTTATCAGGAGGTGTATGTGGTCTGGCATGATGACGAAGGCGTGGAGCTTGTAGTGACCTTCCTGCCGGTAGTGCTGAAGCGTTCAAATAGAAGTTGGCAGTTGGCTTCCGTTTGGAAGAGTCTTCTTCTCTCGTGGGTCTGGGTGGAGATGAAGAAGGTGCCGTGGCTTGTGAGTCTCTGAGGGATGCTCATGGAGATTGGCGAAGCTTACCTCAGCGGCTAAAGCCGCTTTCTCTCATTCTTTCTTCCGGCACGGCTGAAGCCGTGCCCCTTCCAAGCGTGGCTCATGAAAACTTCTCAACCGCCGCAGAGCTTGTTCCAGAGGCGGCGCAGGAGGCCGGGAGTTTCGAAGGGAAGAAGACAGAGGTCGCGCGTGACGGCGAGCGCTTTCTGAAGTGGCAAGGGGTAGTCGCAATTCCCGTAGCCGAGACGTTTCAGGATTTCGGGGTCGTGGCCCGCGTACCGATGGCAGCCTGCTTCCTGTGCGTCGAAGACGGCGAAGGCTTGATTCAGTTCGGCCTGTGTTCCCGGCTGCTTCTTCCAATAGCAGACACTTCGGTCGTCGGGCACCCAGCCGATAAGGTCTGGAACGACCACGTGAGGTACGCCGCAGGAGAGGCACTCGTCCTTCACGACGTAGAAGTCGCCGGGAGCGGAGTGGGGTTCGCGCTTGTATTTGTTTGGGTTGATCATCTTCTCGCTGTCACGATCATCGATGAAGTGTAGGCGCGCTGTCGCTCGCGTGCGTAAGAGAAACGTCGAGCGCCCGCCGATTCATGGAGTAATTTGCATATATGACTGAAGACTTCTTTGATTCACTTAGGAAACGCGTGCCCTTAGGGACGAGACTCGAACCTGATTACCACTCGACTGGCATCAGGGCCTCACGCGGAGAGAGTGCCTTCTTTTACTCAATACCAAGCAAAAGCGGAAAGAAGGCGAGTCAGAAGTCCATCGTTGAGTCGGAGTTTCAAAAAGCTTACATTCAGTTACAGAATGAAGGCAGCTTCACACTGGATTGGTTTAAGACGAATATGCCGAAGACTGCCAGCCAAAGCACTTCTTGCAGTTTTCCGGTAGTCGGAGAATCCTTTGTGCTTCTCGGACTGGCTAAGCGTGTGAAGCAAGGTCGAGGCCACGCTTACATACAGGCAGCGCAACTAAGCTGACGCTCTGCATACTCATTACAGGTGTTTGCCGGGCTGTAAGAAGCAACTCCAGCCGTCGTTGAGGCAAGGCATGCGGCAAGTTTACTGCGGGCCGAGAGTCGCGCTATCGCGCGATGGCCCACATCTCACAAGCGAGATGTGGGGCACCCGGTGCCCTGCGGCCCCTTACAAACGCAGGATCGCATCGTGCGTAAAGGCGTCCTCTAGATTTTTCAGCAAATTGGCCGCCGCATCTAGTGTCGCTGGTTCGAGTTGAGTCGTTGTGATTGCACGGTACCAACTAACTCAGAGAACTTTCGTGCCAAGAGAACTTTGTCAACCTTGTTCTTCTTAATCACGGCAGTTGATCTCGCATTTGCATCCGTCTTTAGCGTCATTCCGTACGCTTTCACTAGGTCTACCAAATCTTTGAGTGCAAAAACGTCCTCTATGCCAGCGGCATCATGAGGCTGAATTATCACAGCTCGATTTATATCCATCTCCTTGCTCAGCTTTTCCATCGCGGCGTTCCCCGCTTCATCACGGTCAAGCAGGATTACGAACCCACTAGCGTACGCAATAGCAAGAGACGCTGAGTAAGGAATCATCGGAGTTCCGTTTGCCACCAGTATCGACCGCTCTTTAAGCAAGTCGTTCCCGAGCAAGGAACACCACGCATGCAAATAGTAATAATCAGTGATGCCCTCAACAATTATTATGGGCTGCTGTCTGGCGAATGGGCCTGCTCCCAATTCGCCAATTTCAATTCCGATGGCATTCCATATGGGTGCTAGGGCATCCCCGCGCAGTTCCCCGCGCAATCGTTCATCGTTCAACCTATCCGCGACGATGGTGCGACTGCTTTCATCCTTGAATGCTATTCGGATTCGATCGAGGCGGTCCGCAGGCAGTAAGTAAGGACTATGTGTCGAATACAACACGACGTTTCCATCTGTCACCACTCGTTTTTCTAGAATATCTAAAATGTCATGCTGGGCTTTGGGATGAAGAAAGCTTCCTGGCTCGTCAATGAGAATGACCTTTCCGCGACCCTCTTGTCCACCCTTTGCAGAGGACGTAATGCTCAAATAAAACGATAGGAACCAGAGGAAGCCCTTACTCCGCTGGGCAGGGAAGTGAAGTACGCCAGAATCCTCGGCGTAGAACAATAAGTAAGATCCGTCATTCTTATGGCTGTGAACAGCCTTTAAACCAATCTGCTGCTTTGCGCCCACTTTCTGCTTCCAGTAAACGAGGAAATCTGCGGAAATAGCACGCGATTGTGTCTCTAAGTAGTTTCGCAATTGCTTCTCATCATCGTCTAAGGCAGCTAGACGCCTGACCTCTTCAAGACTGATCTTCGCCACTGAAAGGAAGCTCTTAGCAGCAGACGGTACTTCGGGTTCACTCGTAGTAGTGGATACTGAAACCCCAGTGGTGGTAGTTTTCGTCAACAGATCTATAGCGATCCTTCGTGGGAGTAGGTCGTCGAATGAATCGAAATACACGAAAGACGGCCATTGCTGATAAAGAAAGGTAATAAAATCTGACTCGACCACAAACTGAAAGCCGTCTGGCAGTTCGTCTTGTGGAAATGGATTCCCTTCCTCGTTGTAAGCCTTGTCTACCTCCACGAAGGTGGTGAACAGATCGCCGATAAACGAAAAGGAACCGGTAAGCAGGTCGCGAGTTAGTGCGAGTTTTCCCTTTTCGAGGATTGCAATTATTGGTGGCTCTAACGTCTGCTTGTCCTTCACCAGTGCTTGCCGGAGCGAATCCCATTCATACGAGAAATACACAGTCACGCTTGGCGTGAGACTCGGCTCGTAGTCAGGTACTACATCGTCCAGCTTCGGAGGTTTACCCGGCTCGCCGTCGAAATCCTTCAGTGCTTGTAGAACCGATGTTTTCCCCGCCTCATTCTGGCCGGCGAGAACCGTGATTCCGTCACCAGAAAAACTGCAGATGCCCGAGTAAGAAATAGATTTGTAGTTATTGATGGAAAATGCTACCGGTCGAAGGATCAAGATTGCCTACTCTGCGAGACTCTCGCGATTACGGAGAAAGAGAAGTGTACAAAATGAGAAGGCATTGGTGCGCCTCGAACGTTGCTTATAAGCAAACGCCCTGCCAAGCGGCAGGGCGTTTCGAGAACATCCTCGCATCAACTGCAGCCGCTGGTGCTTCCGCATTCCATGCAGCGGTAGCAGGAGCCGTTGCGGGTCATGATGGCCCCGCAGGTGGAGCAGGATGGCGAGTCGCCCATGTCGTAGAGGGACTTCATGGCTGTGGCGGCGTGGTAAAGGCCACGGTCTTCGGCGGCGGGGAGGGGAGAAGCAGATCCCTCCGCTGCGCTGCGGGATGACAAACCAGAAGCGGATGACAAACCGGACCGGCTATCAAGGTCAGGGGCGATGCCGCCCTGGGGCGCACGCCGGTCGTTCAGTTGATCGGCCTCCCCGTGCTGCGGAAAGGTGGGCTCCTGCGCGAACGCCAGCGAGGGAACCACGGTGCTGTTGGGCGAGACCACCGCACCGGCAATCGGAATGTTCGACGCCGCGCTCGCTCCCAGGCCCTTGAAGAGGGTGAGTTGTTCGCCGGAGAGGAAGCGGAGCTGCATCCAGCGGAAGAGGTAATCCATGATGGATTTGGCGAAGCCGATTTGCTCGTTGCCGGTCCAGCCGGAGGGCTCGAAGCGGGTGTGGGCGAACTTTTCGCAGAGGAGCTTGAGCGGCACGCCGTGCTGGAGGCACATGGAGACGGCGGTGGCGAAGCTATCCATGAGGCCGGAGATGGTGGAGCCTTCTTTGGCCATGCGGATGAAGATTTCGCCGGGGCAGCCGTTGGGGTAGAGGCCGACGGTGACGTAGCCCTCATGCCCGGCGATGCCGAATTTGTGGGTGATGGAGGCGCGCTCGGCGGGGAGGCGGTGACGCACGGCGCGTGGTGGACCGTCGGAGTTGGGCGCGTCTGTATCCGAAAGGCCGCGGGCGCTGTCGTGGGAGGCGGAGTGGAGCAGGGCGTCGAGTTGAGACTTGACGGTGGCGAGACGGGCTTGCGCTTCGGCGGCCTCGAGGCGGCTTCGTTGGTGAAGGCCTTTTCGGCGGTGAGGAGTTCGGCTAGCTCGATGTTGCCGGCTTCGTTTGGTGCGGTGGCAGCGACGACCTGGGTGCCCTTGCTGTCGGAGTCCTTCTGGGCAGAGACGTTGAGGGGCTGGGTGCCTTTGGAGCCGTCGCGGTAGATGGCTACGGCCTTGAGGCCGAGGCGCCAGGCTTCGGTGTAGGCATCGGCGATGTCCTGCGGGGTGCAGTCGTTGGGCAGGTTGACGGTTTTGGAGATGGCTCCGGAAAGGAAGGGCTGGGTGGCGGCCATCATCTTGACGTGGCCGAGCCATGAGATGGTGCGGGTGCCCTTGGCGGGCTTGAAGGAGCAATCGAAGACGGCGAGGTGCTCGGGCTTGAGCGCGGGCGCGCCTTCGATGGTGCCGGTGGCGTCGATGTAGTTGACGATGCCTTCGACTTCCGCTTCCTTGTAGCCGAGCTTGAAGAGCGCACCGGGCACGGTGTTGTTGACGATCTTGATCATGCCGCCGCCGACAAGCTTCTTGTACTTGACGAGGGCGAGGTCGGGCTCGACGCCGGTGGTGTCGCAGTCCATCATGAAGCCGATGGTGCCGGTGGGCGCGAGGACGGTGACCTGCGAGTTGCGGAAGCCGTGCTCTTCGCCGAGGCGGAGGGCGTCGTCCCAGGCGGACTGCGCGGCTGCTTTGAGCTCGGTCATCTGGGGGGCGGTGAAGCCGGCGGCGTCGACGAAGGATTGGCTCCCTGACGCATGGGCAGGGGCAGAAGCAGATCCCTCGGCTCCGCTGCGCTCCGCTCGGGATGACAATTTGGTGGGTTTGAGGGTCTTGTCGATGTTGTTAACTTCGGCGCGGTGCATGCGGATGACGTCGAGGAAGGGCTCGCGGTTGACGTAGAAGCCGGGGCAGGCACCGCCGTCGATGCTGGTGGACTTGGTGAGTGGGGTGGCTGCGCCGAGGGCAGGCGCGTCGGCGGCGAGGCGTGCGGACTGCGCGTAGGATTCGCCGCAGAGGATGGCGGTGAGCGTGCCAGCGAAGGCGCGGCCGGCGTCGGAGTCGTAGGGTAGGCCGAAGTCCATGAGCAGTGCGCCGAGGTTGGCGTAGCCGAGGCCGAGCGGTCGGTAGTCGTGCGAATTGCGTGCGATGCGCTCGGTGGGGTAGCCGGCCGCGTCGACGATGATTTCCATCGCGGTGGTGACGACGCCGATGGCGTGCTTGTAGCTTTCGACGTCGAACTGGCCGCCGGGCTTGAGGAACTTCATCAGGTTGAAGCTGGCGAGGTTGCAGGCGGAGTCGTCGAGGAACATGTACTCCGAGCACGGATTGGAGGCGTTGATGCGGTCCGTGTTCTTGGAGGTGTGCCAGCGATTGATGGTGGAGTCGTACTGCATGCCGGGGTCGCCGCAGATCCAGGTGGCTTCGGCGATCTGGTGCATCAGCTCGCGGGCTTTGAAGGTCTTTACGGTGTTCTTGTTCTTGACGGTTTTCGTGGAGAACTCGTCGTCGTTGAGGACAGCCTGCATGAACTCGTCGTTCACGCGCACGGAGTTGTTGGCGTTCTGGAAGAAGATCGAGGTAAAAGCTTCGGAGTCAGGGCCGGAGCCGTCATAGCCGGCCGCCATCAGCGTCCAGGCCTTCTTTTCTTCCTGCACCTTGCACTGGATGAAGTCTTCGATATCCGGGTGGTCGACGTCGAGGATGACCATCTTGGCGGCGCGGCGGGTCTTGCCACCGGACTTGATGACACCGGCGAAGGCGTCGAAGCCGCGCATGAAGCTGAGCGGGCCGGAAGCGGTGCCGCCGCCAGAGAGGGTTTCCATGGAGCCGCGGATCTTGGACAGGTTCGAGCCTGCGCCCGATCCCCACTTGAAGAGCATGCCTTCGGTCTTGGCGAGGGTCAGGATGCTGTCGAGGGAATCCTGCACGGAGTTGATAAAGCAGGCGGAGCACTGCGGGCGCGTGTAGCCGGTGCGCGAGAAGACGGTCTCAGACTGCGCGCCGTCCCAGTGCCAGTTCTGGGCGTCGGAGTTGGGCTCAAGGCGGTCGCAGCCCACGTTGAACCACACCGGCGAATTGAACGCAGCCTTCTGATTGACAAGCAGGTGGGTGAGCTCGTTGAAGAAGATGTCGGCGTCTTCAGCAGAGGCGAAGTAGCCGTCGCGCAGACCCCAGTTGCGGATGGATTCAGCGACGCGGCTGATGAGATCGCGAACACCCTTTTCGCGCTCGGGCGTGCCCACTTCGCCGTGGAGGTATTTTGACGCGACGATATTGGTCGCGGTCATGGACCAGTCCGCCGGCACCTCGACGTTCTTCTGCTCAAAGATCAGCTTGCCCTTGAAGTCCTGGATGACCGCATCGCGAAACTCCCACTTCACTTCATCGAAGGGCGAGACACCTGGCTTCGAAAAGTGGCGGTTGAATTTCAGGCCGCGCGCGCCGGAATCATGTGGCACGAATGCGGGGGCTTGCTGAGCTGAGATAGCGGAAGAAGTGTCGGTGTGAAGCGTGTCTAGCTGGTCGGCCATGGGGCGAATAATCCTCATTCGGAAGCAAAATAACCGGAAGGCGGGTTCCGGGCAAAGCGTGGTGCCGGTCTGGGGCTGGCGAAGTTTGGAAACGACGGGGCGCTGGCGTGTTTTAAGGCGCAGCGGGGCGTCAACGGTTCACGGAGTCAAGCGAACTGACCGGAAGAACCGCTCCGACTTCGCCAAACTGTGAACTGGCGGTGAATCGAAACTACCGCCACGGATGGTACGAGTCAAGTATAAAGCAACTAGATGTAGTGGTGACTAAGCAGGTACGCGCCGAATGCGCTGTTTACGTAAGAGTAACGTTATTTCTCCGGGAAATCGCTGTGGAAGACGCGTACGGGCGCGTGGATGTTGGTCTGAGTGGCAGTGGCAAGTGGCAGTGGCAGTGGCAGTGGCAGTGGCAGTGGCAGTGGCAGAGGCAGAGGCAGTGGCAGTGGTTAGTAATGAGTGGCGAGTGAATAGTGGGCGATGGAAGTCGTCGCGATTGAAAGAGGGAGAGATGCCGGTCAGCGCGGCATAGCGCTTTTCGGATGGGTTCACTCCGAAGCGGTGACTCGCGTCACGGTACGGCGGTTTGCACTGCAGTCATTGCACAAACTGACTATGGCGACGCAATGCTATCGCCCGTAGTTTCGGTGAGTACCGCTTATCCCGGCAGCACGACGGAGTGCGATGGACGCGCTTCCGATGCCGTAACCAGTGACCCACTTTCAATCGGCCTTTTCTCTCAGGAGTCTCACCCCATGAAGTCATGGTTCCGTTCGACAGCCTCGCTACTGCCTTTCGCGCTGTCGGCCTCAATGTTTGCCGCCTCAGGTCCTTCCGCAAATTTCGGATCTTCGAAGCTTTCTCGCGATCTGGACTCCGCAGCTGCTACAGATTCCGTTCCAGTTCTGATCCAGTACATCAAGGATCCTGGACAGGACCAGACGAACAAGCTGTACGGTATGAACGCGATCCTTGGAAAGACGTTTCATTCCATTCACGCCAATGCGGCAACAGTTGTCGCGTCGCAGTTGCAGCAATTGGCTGCTGATCCAAACGTGAAGTACATCTCACGCGATCGTCCTCTGGGTGCGCGCGGATTTAGTTCGGAAAATAGTGGTTCCGGCTCGAATAGTTCCGGTAGTTCTAACAGCTCGGTAACGGTCACGTCGGCCGAGTACACTGCGGAGCCAATCAACGCCCCCGCCGTCTGGGCGAAGGGTTACAAGGGCGCCGGAGTCGGTGTTGCCGTCATCGACAGCGGCGTCACCGCGCATGATGATCTCGGTACCACGACCGCTGCTTACGGTGTGTTCTACAGCCAGTACTACAACCGTATTGTCTATAACCAAAGCTTTGTGCCGGGTGTAACAGATGCGACCGACCACTTCGGGCACGGCACGCATGTTGCCGGCCTGATAGCCGGCAATGGTATGGACTCTACCGGCTCGAAGTTCTTCCGCACCTTCAGCGGCATTGCACCGCAGGCGAACATCATCAATCTGCGCGCGCTGGATAACAACGGACAAGGAACAGATTCGTCGGTAATCAACGCGATCGAAGCGGCTATCTCGCTGAAGAGCAAATACAACATCAAGGTGATCAACCTGTCGCTGGGCCGCCCGGTATGGGAGCCGTACACGCAGGACCCGCTCTGCCAGGCAGTGGAGCAGGCGTGGAAGGCAGGCATCGCTGTTGTTGTGGCCGCCGGCAATGACGGCCGCGATCTCGCGCTGAATGGTGAGGGCTACGGCACGATCGAAGCTCCGGGCAATGATCCCTACGTGATCACCGTGGGTGCGGTGCGCACCATGGGAACCGCATCGACGAGCGATGACCTCATCGCAAGCTATAGCTCCAAGGGCCCATCGTTCATCGACCATGTGTCGAAGCCGGACTTAGTTGCACCGGGCAATCTTGTCGTAAGCCTGAAATACGCGAACGATACGCTGGCTACGCAGAATCCGAACTTCGTTACGCTGAACTCGTTCTATACAAACAGTGGCAATGCCAAGGCAGCTTCCGCTAGCTACTTCCCGCTGAGCGGAACCAGCATGTCAGCCGGCGTGGCTAGCGGTGCAGTGGCTCTGCTGATGCAGGCGAAGCCGAATCTCACGCCGGACCAGGCAAAAGCTTTGCTCATGTTGAGTGCGAGCCGCGGCATGTTCCCGCAGACCAGCAGCGTGACTGACGGCGGTGTGACCTACACCGCAAACTATGACGTATTCACGGTAGGTGCGGGATATCTGGACATCAACGCCGCGCTGACAGCATCGGCGAACACAGTGGTTCCCGCTGGGACGGCGATGTCACCAATCGCAACCTACGACCCGAACAGCGGCAACGTCGCGTTGGTTACAGACCAGACCGCACTTTGGGGAGCGACTGCTCTGTGGGGCGCCGGCAACGTGTATGGCAATAGCGCGTTCGTAGGCGGCAACACTGCACTCTGGGGTGCGACGGCACTGTGGGGCGCGAATGATCCGAACGCCTTCACCGCACTGTGGGGCGCAACCGCTTTGTGGGGCGCGGGTACACCCGATGCAGCAACCGCATTGTGGGGAGCAGACTCGCTCGGTGGATCAACAGCATTATGGGGTGCGACATCCGGACAGGTTGGTGGCAACACCGCACTCTGGGGAGCAACCGCCCTGTGGGGAGCTAACGCACCCCTGGAATTCTGAGGCATTAACCCGATCCCTCAGTAACAGACGACGGCCCTTCGGGGCCGTTGTGTGTTTAAGAAACAAAGTGACAAGTGGCAAGTGATTGGTGATTGGTGAGTGGTGATTGGTGAGTGGTGATTGGTGATTGGTGATTGTAAGTGTGGTGATTTGCGAGTAACTGCTGATATCGAAAAGGGTGCGAACTTTTTGTATCTCCGTGCCAACGTTGCCAATCCAAACGTAAGCTAAGAGCGCTTTGGAGTGCTTGAGCAAACAGGAGAGTTTATGAAGGTGAAATTCGGTGTGTTGGCATCAGCGATTGCGCTGACGCTTGGTGTTGGTTCAGCAAGCGCGCAGGCGAAGGACTGGAAGATTGATCCGGCGCATTCGGAAGCCGACTTTGCGATTAAGCACATGGCTATCAGCACCGTGCATGGAAGCTTCCGCGGCGTAAGCGGCGTCATTCACTTCGATCCATCGAACGTTAGCAAGTCTGCTGTGGATGCGACGATCGACGTGAACACCGTGAATACCGGAGTTGATGGACGTGACAAGCACCTGAAGAGCCCGGACTTCTTTGACACGGCCAAGTTTCCTTCGATGACCTTCAAATCGACCGCAGTGAGAAAGTCCAGTGGTGCGGGCACTGGGTTCGACGTCGTTGGTGATTTGACGCTGCATGGCGTGACGAAACAGGTTGTGTTGAGCCTCGAGACTCCGGGCAAGGAGCAGGTGGGGATGGATGGCAAGAGCATCCATCGCGGCTTTACTGCGACGACGACCATCAATCGTAAGGATTTTGGGCTGACCTGGAATGGCTCTGTGAAGAGCGGCGATGCGGTGCTCGCGGATGACATCAAGATCGAGCTTGATATTGAAGCTGTGCAGAGCTAAGCAAATTGAGCGTAGGAGGTGAGTGGCGGGTGCGAAAGCATCCGCCACTTGCTTTGTGGCGGCGGGCACGCCCTGCGAGCAGTGCGCATCTGACGATTGGAAGCAGTTGAAGGAGAGAGCATGGCAGACGAGCAGAAAACAAGCGGCGGAGAACAAGACAAGATGCAGGGAGATCGTGGTGACGCAAAAGCCGAGCCTTCTGGATACCGTGGCGATAATCCTTCTACGGCAGGACGGGGCGAGACCAAGGTGGAATCGAAGACACCGGACAACGCGGAAAAGAAGCTAGATCCTTCTGCACCTGGAGAGACGGGAACAACTCCTGGCAGCAATACGCCCCAGAGCTGACGCGGACTGCGATGTCAGCAACGCAGTGTCGTTTCGCTGAAGATGGAGTGGACGTTGTGTAGATTCGTTCTATGGGTGAACTGAATGCCACTCAGGTTCTGCTGCTTGGTTTGATTGCTGCAGTTGTATTGATTGCGGGTCTGGCGCGGCGCTTCTCCGTGTCGTACCCGATTGTGCTGGTTATCGCCGGCCTGCTGCTGTCTTTGGTTCCACATTTACCGCGTGTGCGCTTGCCGCCTGAAATTGTCTTCTTAGTGTTTCTGCCGCCGCTGTTGTTCTCTGCGGCGTGGGACACTTCCTGGCGCGAGTTCAAGGCGCAGTTAGTCTCCATTGGTTTGCTTGCGTTCGGGTTAGTGTTTTTTACGGCGTTCGGCGTGGCGATCGCAGCACACCACTTCATGCCGGGATTCGACTGGCGCCTGGGCTTTCTGCTGGGTGCCATTGTTTCGCCTACGGATGCTCTCGCAGCAACTTCAATCGCGCGTAAAGTCGGTATGCCGCAACGCATCGTGGACATACTCGAAGGCGAAAGTTTGCTGAACGACGCAACCGGCTTGCTGGCTCTGCAGTTTGGCGTGCAGATGATCACAGAAGGCACCACGCCGCATCTTGGGCACAGCGTGTTGGAATTCTGCTGGCTGGTGGGTGGCGGAATCGGTATCGGTCTGCTGTGTGCTGTGGCAGCCGCATGGGCTGAGCGGTTTGTGGATGACGGGCCGGTTGAGATTATTGCTTCATTCCTGATTGCCTACGGCTCGTATCTGATCGGTGAAGCTGCGCATTCATCGGGCGTGATGTCGACTGTGGTTTGCGGGCTGTACCTAAGCCGCCAAAGTTCAAGCTTCTTTTCGCCAGTGGTGCGATTGCAGGCAAACTCCGTTTGGGAAGCGGTGGAATTCCTTCTGAATGGGCTGGTGTTTGTGTTGATCGGCTTGCAGTTGCCGTATGTGCTTGCGGGAATTAAGGGCTATAGCGCTGCGCGGCTGGTGATGTATGGTCTCGGATTTTCGGGAACACTGATTGCTCTGCGCATGTTGTGGTCTTATCCAGGAGCGCATATCGGGTATGCGGTGCGCACTAGATTGCTAAAGCATGAGAACGTTCCGAGACCCACGGCGAAGAGCGTATTCGTCATCGGCTGGACAGGCATGCGCGGCGTGGTGGCGCTGGCTGCGGCCGGCTCATTGCCGTACACGTTGGCAGGGGGTGCTGATTTTCCGCAACGGAACATGATTATTTTCCTGACGTACTCCGTGATCCTTGTGACGCTGTTGGTTCAGGGGCTCACTCTCCCTGCGCTGGTGCGCATGCTGAAGCTGGATGCAGGAGAAGGTACGGTGTGTGAGGAAGCGGAAGCGCGGCGAATCATTCTGCAGGCGGCGATCACGTTTCTTGAAAGCGAATGTGCGTCAGCAGGTGAAGACGAAATCCATCCTTACGAAGATATGCTTCACGTGTATCGACACAAGTTGGACAGTGTGAATGATTGCGCCACGGAACGCGGGAATACAGAAAATCCGCGAAGTGCAAATCTAGTCATGCTGCAGACGGTGCAGCGCGAGCGCGAAGAACTGATTACGTTGCGCAACTCAGGACGGATTGGCGATGCGGTGCGACGCACGCTGGAGCGCGAGTTGGATCTGAGCGAAAGCCGATTGGCGCTGCAGGCTGAGGTCTTGCGATAAGAGGGGTGCGATGAACGAGCATGACTTTCGACGGTTGGCGCTCAGTCTTGATGGTGCAGAAGAGAGTTCGCACATGGGAGCTGCAGACTTTCGTGTGGGCGGCAGGATCTTTGCGACGCTGGCGAGTGTGGCGCAGGGCTACGGCAACCTGATGCTCACGCCTGAACAGCAGGCCGCGTTTGTTGCGGAAGCTCCTGAGGTGTATCTACCGGTTGCGGGTGGATGGGGCCGAGGGGGTGCCACGCATCTGCGGCTTGAAGCAGCAAGCGAGGATGTGGCGCTTGGTGCGCTGCACACGGCGTGGAGGCTTCGTGTGGAGAAGAATGGGGCAGTGAAGAAGAAGCGAGTGGTCGGGAGTATCAAGTAGCTTGGACTATGTTTTGCCTGCGAGTAAAGCGGCGATGGCGGGGTCGTTGGATTCGATGCGCTCGCGCACGAGGCGGACGAGAGCTACGCGGTCTTCAGGCCGGAAGCGCTGTACTCGTTGCACGAAGGCGTCCGCCATGGATGTTGCTGCCGGCTCGATGATGCTGGATGAGTAAACGTAGGAAGAAGATGAACCTGACTCATCTGTGGGCAATGTGTTCCTCTGCGATGCGTGGAGTTAGTCGTTTAAAGCTAGAAATAGCATTATGATTCGCTCCTTGAAAATAGATCAAAGACTTTCGGTTGATACCAGTTCAAAAGATCAGTGGAAATCGTGTGAGCGCACATCGATTGCGGAAATTTGCAGCAGTTCCACGAGCTCAGCTTTCACATGCACAACGCCGTCCTGGTTCTGCAATTTGCCGTACACCTTCAGGAACTTGCCGCGTGTGACAAGCACGCGCTGCTGCTCGTATAACTGCGGATGAATGACAACATTGGAAATTCCCGTTTCGTCTTCCATGGACAGAAAGATGAAGCCCAGCGCGGTTCCGGGGCGTTGACGCGCAATGACGGAGCCGGCAGCGATGACGTGTATTCCATTGGGCTGTTGCTGCAATTCAATAGCTGAGAGTACGCCTGCGGCACGCAGTTCATTGCGACGAAGCGCCATCGGGTGGTGATCGACAGTGAGGCCGGTGCCTGCGTAGTCCGCAATCAGTCGCTCTTCGGTCTTCATCTGGTTGAGCGGTGATGTCGCCGATTGTGGAGCAGCGTCTTTCTGTCTTAGTAACGGCCCGACCGGGCGACTGACCTGTTCAATTTGCCAGATGGCATCGCGGCGATGCGTGACGTTGCCGAGCTTGTTGAGTGCGCCTATGCGTGCAAGCTGTGCGAGGTCACTGCGGTTCAGTGATGGGACGCGCAGAGAGAGGTCTTCGACGCTTCCGAATAGACCGTTTGCTTCGCGAGCAGTGACTAGCTGCAATGCTGTTGTGGCTTTCAGGCTGCGAGCGTAGTTAAGACCAAGGCGCAGTGAGAGCTTGCCGTCGGATTCGTGTTCGACGGTGCAGCGAGTGTCGGAGATTTGGACGTCAACTGGTTTGACACGCAACTTGTGACGTTGCGCGTCTTTCACGATGACGGCGGGTGTGTAGAAGCCCATTGGTTGGTTGTTGAGCATGGCGCAGGTAAAGGCTGCAAGGTATTTCACCTTGAAGTAAGCCGAGGCGTAGGCGATGAGTGCGAAGCTGGCGGCGTGCGACTCCGGAAAGCCGTAGAGTGCAAAAGACTCGATGCTTTGCACAATGAGTTCCTGAGTCTTTTCTTCAATGCCGTTGGCTTTCATCCCATTGCGAAGCTTGACCATGAGCTTTTCCATGCGTTCCCAAGAGCGGCGCATGCCCACAGCTTTACGCAGCTCGTCGGCTTCGGTTCCGGTGAAGTTGCCAACCACCATAGCCATGCGCAGAAGCTGCTCCTGAAACAGCGGAACACCAAGGGTGCGCTTCAATACTTCCTCAAGGCTTGGGTGAATGCAGTCGGGCTTTTCTAAACCCTGCCTTCGGCGCATGTAGGGATGCATCATTTTGCCAACGATGGGGCCGGGGCGGATGATGGCGACCTGAACGACGAGGTCGTAGAAGCGGGTTGGTGCATTGCGCGGAATAGAGGCCATCTGTGCACGGCTTTCCACCTGAAACATGCCGACGGTGTCTGCCTTGCGCAGCACAGCGTAAACTTCGGGATCGTCGGGCGGAAGCTGTGCAATGTCGATCTTGTGGCCGTAGTGTTCTGGGATGAGGTCGACGCAGTCCTTCATTACGGCCATCATGCCGAGGCCAAGCAGATCGATTTTGACGAGGCCGAGTTCGGCGCAATCGTACTTATCCCATTGCACAACGGTGCGGTTGATCATGGATGCTCGTTCGAGTGGGACGACCTTGTTGAGCAGACCCTGGCAGATGACCATTCCGCCGGAGTGCTGTCCGAGATGGCGTGGGATGTCCTGCATGCGCTCGCAGAGCTCGACGTATTTCGCGATGCGCCAGTGGCTGAGGTCAAAGCCAGCATGGGCAAAGTTGTCGCCAAGGGTCTCGTCTTTTTTGCGCCACTCCCAATGGCCGATGAGGCTGGATAGGCGGCCAAGCGTTTCGTCGTCGAAGCCGAGGGCTTTTCCCACTTCGCGCGCGGCGGATTTGCCGCGGTAGGTGATTACGTTTGCCGTCATCGCGGCACCCAATTCTCCGTAGCGTTTGTAGACGTGCTGAATTGCCTGCTCGCGCTTGTCGCCGGACGGGAGGTCGAGATCAACGTCGGGCCACTCGTGGCGGTTCTCGTTGAGGAAGCGTTCGAAGAGCAGATCCATACCAATGGGATCGATGGCGGTGATTTCCAGCGCGTAGCAGACGACGGAATTGGCAGCACTGCCCCGACCCTGAATGAGGATATCGTTCGTTTTACAGTGGTTCACGACATCCTGAACGATGAGGAAATAGCCTTCGAAGCCGAGCTTTTCTATCAACTCAAGCTCGCGGTGCGCCTGGTGTTTTGCGCGCTGCATGAGGTGGGGGTTGTGCTTGGGTCGGTAGCGACGCTCGATGCCGTCACGCACCTGTTTGCGCAGATGCATTCCCATGGGTTCGCCGGTTGGTGTGTCGAAGCGAGGGAACTCGTAGCCGAGTTTGTCGAGTTCGAATTCGAGTCGCTGCGAAACGATCAGCGTGTTCTCAAGGGCTTCAGGAACGTCGCTGAAGATGCGGTGCATGGCGCGTGCGCTGCGCACCTGACGTCGCGAATTAGCCTGTAGCAGTCGTCCAGCTTTATCGAGCGAGCTGCCGTGACGGACGCAGGTAAGCACGTCGAGAATCTCGCGTTCGTACTGCGTGGCATAGCGCACGCCGTTGGTGGCGAGCAGCGGAAGTTGCAGGCTTTCCGCAATGCGCATGGCGGCTTGATTGCGCGCTTCTTCGGCGCGGTCGCCATGGCGCTGTAGCTCAATGTAGACGTTGTGTTTGCCGAAGGTACGGACAAGTTGCTCGACGCATTCTCGCCCTGCCGATTCGCCGCCTCGTTCCAATGCTGCGGCGAGTGGACCCTCTTCGCCGCCAGTGAAACAGATGAGTCCATTGCTGAATTCAGCAAGGTCGTCGAGCAGAGCGAAGCCTTCACACTTGTGCCGCTGGCGCATTTTGAAACGCGTGATGAGCTGGCACATATTTTGATAGCCAGTTTGCGAGGCGCAGAGCAGAGGCAGGCGCGCGGGTTGTTGAGGATATTGATGAGGCAGCCAAGCGGGAGGGATGAGCGCTGCGCCGAGATCACCGGCGGCAATTTCCGCGCCGATGTGGGCCTGCACTTTGTTTTCTTTCCCTGAAGCGTGAAAGCGAGGCGCTCCATAGAAACCGTTGCGGTCGAGTAGCGCCATTGCCGGCATGTCCGTAGCGACAGCGGCACGGATGAGAGCCTCAGGCTGCGACGCGCCTTCCAGGAAGCTGAAGGCACTGTTGGCATGGAGCTCGATGTATTCCGGCTCAGTCATACATGCCTTCGAGCTGCCAGTGCTTGTGCAGAAGATCGTGCGAAAGAACGCAATTCAGTTTGGTGTCCGGCGGACAGGTGGCATGGACATCCCACTCTTCGCGCGACCACAGATCGGCGGACCACCACGAGCCGCTCTTCCGCCAGGGACCGTAGGCCTGCTGCACAATGTAGCGTTTGCCTCCAAGCGAAAAAGCAGTGAGGCGGTCGCCGTCGCGATACAGCGTAATGCGCAGTGGAGGACGGCAGCGGCGCAGCGTTGCTTTGAGCTTCGCGACACGCTCTTCCGCAGCATTTTTGGCTGTTTCGGGAACAATGAATCGTTGCATTTTGAAGCCGTCAGGATTGTGCGTGTCGAGCAGCTTGGCACGGCCAACGCGATCTTCGCCGACGATGGAAGCGATGCGCGCGAGAGTGACGTCGAGCCGCGTGGCCTCGGGCATTTGAGGAGAGAACAAGCCAGTCTGCACCTTGCTGCGTGCGCCGGGTTCGGCATGCACGCGCAGGCTGATAACTCCTGCCGGCGGCGGATGGGCCTGCAAATCAAGATGAATTAATTTCAGCAGTATGTCTCGCTGCGCAATGGGAAGTGCAGGGCGAACCGTGCGCTCGTGTTCCCGGCAATCATCTTGCTCGCCGCTTTCATCGTGGTCTCCGCTTTTCTCCAGGCCAAGCTTTACGGTCACGCTGGCAAGAGAAAGCGCGCGACTTCCTGCGCGGGCGATGAGTTGGTCGAGCATGGGGCCGAGGATAAAAAGCAGCGAGTCGAGAATCTCAAGGGGCGCGTCAAAGCCGATGAACTCTTCGAGCGCAAAGACCGGTTCCTCAGGGACCATGAGGTGAGGGCACTCACCGCGCGCGAGCAGACGAAGTCGCTTGCCAGGCTGGCCGAGGCGAACAACCAGATCTTCTTCCGGGATGCCTGCGAGATCACCAAACGTATGCAGCCCCCATAGCGCGAGTGCTTCCCCTTGCTTTGCATCAAGTGGAAGCATGGAGAGTGGAAGGGCGTGCAGATGATCTGCTTCGTGACCAGCGGATACGATGCGCGGTGCTTTGCGTGCCGAGGGCGCGAGACACACGGCGGCATGGAGGTTCTCGCTGGCTGCAAGCTGTACAAACAGGTGCAGCGCGTCTGCTATTCGCGCGATGCGGCTCAGCATGTCGGTTACCGGGCCAAAAATGCGGCGTGTGCCGGTCATGTCGAGCACAAGCACAAAGGCTGATGTGCTGGTCTGTGGTTGCACTTCTGCGCGCGGCGTAAGCTGGCCCACGGCTTCGAGCAACGCCATACGCGCACTGCGCTCTTCCGCTTCAGACCGGCGAAGGAGCGTAAGCCCCCCAAATGGTGTGAGCTCCGCGCGCGTCATGCCGTGCGCTACTCCAAGGCGCAGCGCATGCGAGTTCATACTGCAGACTTCCTGGAGTGGTGGCTCGCCTTTGAGCACCACTGCAGGAAGCTTTGTCTGCTCAGGACGCAGGCGCAGGAGGGCTTGTGCAGGGAATTCCGGCACATAGAGGCAGACGTAGAGTGGGTTCGTGTCTATCCACATACTGCCTCTAACGATTTTTCATTTCGACCGGAGCGAGACGTTTTCAGTCCTGCGCAGAGGAACAACCTGCAGGTGCTGCTTCTGGCTGAGGCACCGCACCGGACGAATCTGCAGGTCTCTCCACTGCGCGTCTTCAGCGCTCCGGTCGAGATGACGATGGTTTGGGTAAGTTCACAAACTTTCACCTGAATGCGTCGCAGGCATGCTCCCTGTTCTTGTTGCACTAGGCCCATGCTGCCTCGCTGTGCCACTGACCGGGTTCTGTGGCTCGCTCAGACTGTGGCGGTTTGCGGATTGACACGACACGTGCGCTGCGTTCGTGCGAGCGACTGCGCTCCACCTCAGCCTGATACCGGACACCGGTCATGACTGGGCCAGTGTTTTGCATTGCCCCGGTTTGCAGGCGCAGAGTGAGCTCCGCACTACTGCGCGCGCATGGATGTTGTGTGAGCAGCATCAGTGTGGTGCGTGAGTGCTCGCACGCAGCGCGAAAACGGAACCACGTGGCCAGCGGAATCCGCCAGACAAACTCGGCGGGTGTGCTGCCGAGGTCGAGCACAATTGCGCTGAAGCCCCCGTTTTGCAGAAGGAGATCGGTTGCGCGCAGTGCCTGATCGAGCGCGTGCCAGGGTTTGGGTCCTGTGTTGGCCGAAGCAGGTGATGCGCCGGATTGAGCCTGTAGAAGTGGTTTGACGGAGGCGAGCTGAAACACGCGGCGCGGCAGTGGCTCTGCGCAACTCGGCGGCGCTACAGGTGCCGGGGGAGCAAGACTGAGGTTTTCGCCGCGGCGTGGCGGCAGACGGTCGGAGTTGACCTGCTCTTCGCGATCTTCCGAGCGCCAGGTGAGTTTACGATTTGGAGCACCAGGTGTACCTATGATCCGGCGCATCTGGCGGTTCGTTTGCTGCTTGCCCTGGCCAGTATGCGATTGCAGCATGGAGCTGATGGCCTGTGGCATGTCTTTGCCTTCGCTGCGCGGATGCGGGCTGCCGCCACCGCTGTGGCCCATCTTCTTACCTAAAGGCGCACCCAGCGAGAAAGATGGTGCAGCGGATGTTGCTGGTGCGTTTGGTAATGGCTTTTCCTTTTGCGAGTTACAGCGAACCCATAGCAGCCGATCGAGATCGACATTGTTAGCTGCGGCTGTTTCCGGGTCGAGCGCATCGGCTACATCGATCCACGCGCACACGCTGCCCGTCTGTGCGAGCGCTGCTACATAGGTGAGCGCCATCGTGGTGCGTCCGCTGCATTCTGGCCCGACGAACTCTGCGATCACGCCGAGGGGAAGACCACCGTGCAGCAATGCATCTACATGCGGCACGCCGCATACAACGCGCGGAAGCTCAGGATTCAGCCGTGGAGAAAGCGCAGAAGGGTTCTTTGCGCTGAGTGCGATTTCAATTTCTTGGCGAAGCTGGGCGGACGACTTCAAGGCAGTACCTTCGCCTTATCTTCGCCCATCCGGGTCTGGGTGTGTCAACTTGCACAAAGAATGGTGCGGGGAGGAAAGATAGTGATTAGTCAGTTAGTGACGAGTGCGAGGCGAGTAACTAGTGGCGAGTTGCTGGTGTAGCAGTGTGGCGTCCTGCTGCATTTCGGAAGAACTGCTTATCTGGCGGAGTATCGGTATTCCCTGATCGGCAGCACGGGAGCGAAAGTTCGCTCGACACGGGGGCTCATGCGCTCGCGGAGCCATGAGGCCAAATGCTCTTCAAAGTCTTTTCGCTCCACTTCGATCCCGTCCAGTGTCCAGTGACGGCTGCTGTGTTTCCAGCCTGAAGCGAACTGGTAATGCGAGGTGGTGAGCACCGCATGGTCGAGCACCTCGAAGACATACATCATCTCCGTAACCCTAGCCGAAACATCGGCCACATTAGCCGCTGTTGAAGGTCTAGGTTTCAGCTCAGTAATTTTCGCCACGTGGTTCTCCCTCACCAAAGGGTAGGTTGCGAACACACTATGCGCCATCCCATGACAGTACCTCTGTCTGAGTTACCAGCGCGCTGTAATGTCTTTGCTATGCGCTACACCCACCTGTTTTGCCAAGCTGAGCATCTATGCCGCCTTCCAGCATTTCAATCGGTGGCTGATCGCTTTCATCGCCAAGGTAGAAGCAAACGATCTCAGCGGGTTCGGTTGCCGACGCGTTGTCGAAGTGCAGCATGGTACGGCCAGCGGGCTCAAAGAAGCACTCACCTGTGTGCAGTGTTCTTAGCTCTTCGCCCTCGAGCTGGAAGGTAAAGCTGCCGACAGTAACCAGGCCAATTGTAGACATGGGGTGCTGGTGCAGTCCTGTAGGCTGGCCTGGCGAGAATCGAATGCGTGCGCCTTTGACTTTTGTGACGGGCGGGTTCGTTTCGGGGAGGGTCGCTTCCAGCAGCGGCTCACGTTCCAACTTCGTGTATTTGGTATCAGACATATGGGCATGATCCTATGCTGCAATTACAGCCTGGTTGGATGCTGATTGCTTTGAGAGGCGAGTCATCCTGTGCAATGTTTTGCACGTCACCCTCGCCCCTCCGATACGTGGAGAAGATCGCTGCATCGAATGGGTAGATCGTCTCATTCAGGAGTAGCAATGGAAGCGGAATCGCTCGTAGAACTGTGGGAGCGGGCAAGAGCGCGCGGTGAAGACGTCTACCTGGCGACGGTGGTACATGTGCAGGGCTCGTCATACCGGAAGCCGGGCGCACGGATGCTTGTTACCTCTGGCGGCGAGCGCGTTGGAATGATCAGTGGAGGCTGCCTGGAAGCTGAGGTGAGCCGGAAGATCGCATGGCTCACTCAAAGTGGCCCGGCTCTGAAGCGGTATCGCTCCTCTTTCGATGAAGAAGGCGAGGCAAGCTACGGACTCGGCTGTGACGGCGAAGTGTGGGTGCTGATGGAAGCGGCGAGTGCAGTCGACACGACAATGAGTGCTTTGCAAATGGCTCTAACCGAAAGAAAGTCGGCGGTGCTGCTCCTCTCGTTTGAGCAG
The DNA here is from genome assembly GCA_965200515.1 of Granulicella sp. Classification (GTDB taxonomy): domain Bacteria; phylum Acidobacteriota; class Terriglobia; order Terriglobales; family Acidobacteriaceae; genus Granulicella. Next base: position 611,947 of record CBDAUT010000014.1, read on the forward strand.
GGAAATCCCGCAGGGACGCGCGTTGTTCTGGGTGATGCGATTTCATCTGAGTTGGGGAGTGATGTGTCAGAAGAAACCCGGGAACTGGCGACGCGGGCCATTCGTGAGAACCGGGCGGTTGAAAGCAAACCGGGAAGTGACACTTCGTTTCCTGCGTCGATCTGTCTGCCGATCAAGCCGCCAACCAAGCTGCATGTATTCGGGGCAGGTGAGGATGCGGAGCCAATTGTGCGTTTTGCGGCGGAGCTTGGGTGGGAGGTGTGGGTTTCCGACGGCCGGGCGCAACTGCTGCGCAAGGAGCGCTTCCCTAGAGCGAAGCGGCTGAATGCTTTGTCATACAGCACAGATGACGCGGGGCATAGGCGAGAACTCCAGAGCGAACTGGGCGTGGAGGAAGAGGACTGTGCGGTCATTCTGACGCACTCGTATGAGCAGGACCGCGTTTTGCTGAAGCAGCTGCTGCGAACACCGATACGCTATCTCGGTATTCTGGGTCCCCTGCGTCGTACCAGACGCCTCGTAGCTGAGTTCGCGGAGGAAATTGGCCTTACGCCAGACGAATGTTTAGCTCGTCTGCATGCGCCGGTCGGCTTGAACATGGGCACCCATGAGCCGTCCGTGATTGCGCTGGCGATTGTCGTTGAGATTCAGGCTAGCCTCTCAGGAAAGAGCCTGCGCGTGGAGTCGAATCCAAGTGCTTACAAAGAAATGCGGTTACACCTGCAACATGAGCACACACTGGTGCATGATGTGAACATAAGGCAATCTGTTGGCGATTAGCCCTCTGAGGCTCTGGTCTTGAGCAAGCTGACAAGGCCTTTTCCAGCATCTTAGGAATTGGCTAGCAAAACTATGCGTGTGCAGTAGCTTCCTGAGTATGGCTGGATGTAGCATCAGCGGTGCCCGCCGTTCTAACCACAATCTCGTTGCAGCAAGCTTCGCAACCATAACTTCTTGAGGGAGGGCTCATGGCCCCTTGCGATACAGAGTTCGATCTAAACGAACTCGAGTGCGAGCACACAGATGAGCGCGGGGAACTGAACCGGCGCGAGTTTTTGACAGCAACAGGACTTGTAAGCGCTGGCCTGGCGGCGGGACTGCCGACGCGTGCCAACGCTGAAGAGGCAAAAAGCGAGGCGGGATCACCGCACCTTATGCCGGTGATGCTGAGCATCAACAAGCAGAAGCACACGCTCACGCTTGATACCAGAACGTCGCTGCTGGATGTGCTGCGCGAACGGCTGGACATGACAGGAAGCAAGAAAGGCTGTGACCACGGACAGTGCGGCGCGTGCACCGTGCTGCTGAATGGCCGACGTGTGAACTCCTGCCTGACGCTGGCGGTCGCGGCGCAGGGAGCGGAGATCACCACGATTGAAGGCCTGGGCGACGAAAAGAATCTAAGTGACGTGCAGCGCTCCTTTCTCGAGCACGATGGATTCCAGTGCGGCTATTGCACACCCGGACAGATCTGCTCGGCAACGGCACTGAAGGACGAGATTACGCGCGGCGAGTTGTCTATGGTGAGCTTCGAGGCAGGTGTTACATCAAAGCCGCAGATCACGGACGCGGAGATTCGCGAACGCATGTCCGGCAATATCTGTCGTTGCGGCGCTTACCCAAACATCGTTGCTGCCGTGAGGGCTCTGGTAGCAAATGGAGGTGCAGCATGAATCCGTTTTCCTACCAACGTGCGGAAGCACCCGCAAACGCAATCGCGGCGCTCGGTTTGGATGGTTCCAAGTTCCTGGGCGGTGGAACCAATCTGGTCGACCTGATGAAGTATGGCGTCGAAACGCCAACGGCTCTGGTCGACATCAATCATGTCGGACTGGATCAGGTAAAGGCGGATGCGCAGGGAGCCATGATCGGTGCGCTGGTGCGTAACTCCGACCTGGCGAACCATCCAGGCATCGTTGCTAATTACCCATTGCTTTCACACGCGCTGCTTTCCGGTGCGAGTGCTCAGTTGCGTAATCGTGCGACCACCGGCGGCAACCTGATGCAGCGAACGCGCTGCTACTACTTCATGGATACAGCTTTCCCGGCTTGCAACAAGCGGCAGCCGGGCAGTGGATGTGCCGCGCTCACGGGCTTCAACCGCATTCATGCGGTGCTGGGTCAGACGGATGAGGGAGCTGCGTCACCGCATACGTGCATTGCGACCAACCCATCGGACATGAGCGTGGCGCTGTATGCGTTGAACGCAAGCGTAGAGGTGCAGGGTCCAAGTGGAAAACGCAGCATTTCAGTGCGTGAGTTTCATCGTTTGCCAGAAGGCAAGCCGGAGCTCGATACCAATCTTGGGCCGAAAGAACTCATAACAGGTGTAACTCTGCCGGTGGCCAAGTTCAGCCAGCACTCGTGGTATCTCAAGGCCCGGGATCGTCAGTCGTATGCTTTTGCGCTGGTCTCCGTTGCGGCAGGACTGGAGATGGAGGGCGACAGGATCCATTCCGCTGGCCTAGCTTTGGGTGGAGTGGCGCACAAACCCTGGTACTCGCAGGCTGCGGAGCATGAGTTGGTTGGAAAGCCAGCAACCGCTGCTAATTTCCAGAAAGCTGCAAACGCAGCGATGGCCGGAGCGAAAGGCTACGAGCACAACAGTTTCAAGATCGAGCTCGCGAAGCAGTGTGTGGTACGTGCGCTGACTCTCGCCAGCAAAGGGGTGCAAGCATGATGCAAGCCGACGCAAAACCACAACAGCCGCCCCAACCGCCGTATCGCTATGACGGCATTGCGAAGGTGACTGGCAAGGCGAAATACGCTGCTGAATTTTCGGAGCCATTTCCGAAAGCGCAGATGCTGTACGCGTACATTGTGCAGTCGACGATTGCCGCCGGAACGATCTCGGCGATGGACATTGCACGTGCAGAGAAAGCGCCCGGCGTAGTTCACGTTCTGACGCCCTTCAACGTGCCGAAGCTGCCGGTCGGTGCTCCCAAACCGCCAGCAAAGCGGAGCCTCACTGTTCTGCAGAACACGGACATCGCCTATAACGGTCAGCCCATTGGCGTAGTAATTGCGAAGTCTTTGCCGGAAGCGAAGTATGCGGCAAAGCTGATTGAAACGACCTACAGCAAGCAGACAGCAAAACTTGATTTCATGGGTCGCCTGAATGAAGCGCGAGCTCCGAAGAGCGTTGGCAAGGAGCCCGCAAAGCAGTCGCGTACGGAGATGGATGCGACGTTTACCCATGCCGCAGCAACGATTGAGAATACTTACGTTACGCCCATTCAGGTTCATAATCCGATGGAACCACACGCAACTATCGCATGGTGGGATGGTGAAAAGCTGAATGTGTATGACGCCACGCAGTACATCACAGGTGACAAGATGTCGCTCGCTCGGATCCTGAACCTTCCGCAAGACAACGTTCGTGTGCAGAACCCGTATGTTGGTGGTGGATTTGGAAGCAAGGGGTCGACGTGGTCGCACGTCATTCTTGCGGCTATGTCGGCGAAGATTGTCGGCAAGCCGGTCAAACTGGTACTCGAACGCGAGCAAATGTTTGGACCGGTAGGGTACCGGCCAAGCACGGTAAACAAGATCCGTCTGGCTGCAGATAAAGACGGCAAGTTGGCGCTTGTGCAGCAAGACGTCATTGTGAATGCGTCTGTGCTGGAAGATTTCGCTGAGCACTCCGAAGGTCCTGCGAGAAAACTCTACTCCAGCAAGACCATCGCCACCACGATGAACATGGTGGACGTGAACTATGCGGTTGGCACCTTCATGCGTGCGCCGGGTGAATCCAGCGGAACAGCCGTGCTTGAGATTGCGATGGATGAACTCGCCGAAAAGCTGAAGATGGATCCCGTACAGCTTCGCCTGGTGAACTACGCCGAGCGCGATCCGACGGAAGACAAGCCGTGGAGTTCGAAGCATCTCCGCGAGTGCTACCAGCAGGCGGGTGAAAGATTCGGCTGGTCAAAGCGCAATCCTATGCCGGGACAGATGAGCGAAGACAACAAGCTGATCGGCTACGGCATGGCAACGGCGACTTACCCCGCAAATCGCTCTGCAGCGCAGGCTGTTGTCCGTTATCTGCCAAGTGGACGCGTGTTCATCGGTTCCGGCACACAGGATATCGGCACGGGAATGTACACGGTCATGGCGCAAACCGTCGCTGCAAACCTCGGCATCGATCCGATGGAAGTCGATGTGAAGCTTGGTGACTCGACTTTGCCAAAGGCACCGGTTTCCGGCGGGTCGCAATCGACGGCTTCGGTCGGACCGGCAGTCGATGCGGCTTGTTCGCAACTGAAGCTAAAGATTGCGGCGCTAGCCATCAGCGACCCAAAATCACCATTGCATGCAGCGCTGGAAGCCGATGTCGACGTGAAGGGCGGCAAGGTATTCAGCAAAGCGAATGCGAGTAAATCAGAACCGGTAACGGCACTGCTTGCACGCAACGGCGCAAAGCCAGTGGAGGAACAAGGGAGTGCCGAGCCAGGTGAAGATCGCGGCTCAACGACGCAGCAGAGCTTTGGTGCGGTGTTTGCGGAAGTGGCTGTCGATAAGTCAACGCACATGGTGCAGGTTCGCAGAGTGGTCGCGACGTATGACATTGGCACGCTCGTAAACGACAAAACAGGCATGAACCAGCTTGAGGGCGGCATTGTGTGGGGCGTCGGCTTCGCTTTGCACGAAGAAGGAGTCATCGACAAGACCTATGGTCGGACGGTGAACGAATCTCTCGCGGAATACCACGTACCCGTGAACGCCGACATTGGCAACCTGGATGTGACCGTGCTGAACATACCGGATACAAAGTTCAATCCTCTTGGTGCTCGCGGCATTGGAGAGATTGGCATCACGGGAGCCATGGCAGCGGTTGCCAATGCGATCTACAACGCTACCGGAAAACGTGTACGCCATTACCCGATTACCGCTGACAAGATCATGATGGCGTAAGCATGCTTGATCGGGACGACTTCGCTGCAATCATTCTGGCTGCGGGGTCGTCCAGTCGCCTCGGTCGCCCTAAACAGACAGTATTGCTAAACGAAGAAACATTATTGGACCGTGCGGTGAGAACCGCGCGAGACGGCGGTGCTTCGGACGTCATCGTAGTGCTCGGTGCCTTCGCGGACGACGTGCAGGCGGCTTGTCAATTGCATGATTGCCGCATTGTTCGGAATGCAGGTTGGCAAACTGGGATGGGTTCGTCTATCCGAACTGGGATCGAGGCGGTGCAGGGTAAGTCTGGTGCTGTTTTGCTGACCTGCGACATGCCGTACGTGTCGGCAGCACACCTTAGGGCGCTCACTCGAAGCGGCAATCTGACCGCCTCAGGCTACGCATCCGCGAAGGGTATTCCTGCTTACTTCCCCGCGAGCTATTTTGCAGAACTACGGCAACTGGAGGGGAACGCCACTGCCAAACATCTGCTTCGTACCGCAGATGAAGTAGAGCTGAACGGTGGCGAAATGGACGTCGACACCGAAGAAGATGTGAGAGCAATCATGGCGCGATAGCATGATGCTGTGATGTGGCGTCAGGGCAAGTAATGGCTCAGCACTTCCGGTAACATTCAGGAAGTGGTTGCAATGCAGTGACTCCTTCAAAGGGCCTATAGCTCAACGGTTAGAGCAGCGGACTCATAATCCGTTGGTTCCAGGTTCAAATCCTGGTGGGCCCACCAAAAAATCAATGGTTAGGTGAATAGAAGAGCCCTAACCCGGCCTCTTGCCGCTTCAGTCGAAGTGTTTACGGGAGCACGTTGGCAGGCTACGCGGCGACCGCAAAGGTATCTGCCGATCTCCTAGTTTGCAGCGCGGGACACCCCTGGCGAGCGAATCGCGTGTGACTACGCATTCTGCGCAGACGTACACTGCGAGCGAACCCAGAGGATTCCTTATGAAGCTTCGTTCGCGTCTGTGCGCCTGTGTCGTAGCTGCCACCATGCTTGCTGGCATACCGCTTGTTGCGCAGAGCGCGGCAGAGCAAGACACGTTGGCGAGTCTTACGGTCCAGCGCGAGTATGTTCAGAAGCGTGTTTCCAGCTACGACAGAAGCGGCGGCAACGCAGACGCAATTCCCATAGCGGCAGGGCAGACGGCAACGATTCTGGACGTGACAGGGCCTGGCATCATCACGCATTTGTGGTCGACTATTTCAGCGAACGATCCCATGCACCTGAAGAAGATGGTGCTACGCATGTACTGGGATGGAGAGACGAGCCCAAGCGTCGAAGCGCCCATCGGTGACTTTTTCGGACTTGGGCTTGGGCAGTATTTCCTGTACAGCTCTAAGCCGTTGCAGGTGGGCGCGGACAAAGCGCTGAACTGCTTTTTTCAGATGCCGTTCCAGAAGAGTGCACGCATCACGGTAACGAACGAAAGCGATCAACCAGTTGGATCCTTCTACTTCAACATCGACTACCAGGCGTATCCGAACAAGCTGCCGGGTGACCCACTGTACTTTCATGCGAACTATCGGCAAGCCGCGCCGAATGTGGGCACCACGACTAGCTGGAAGGACAATGGTGACCCTGCAGTGAATAACGTGAAGAACCTTGACGGTGCCGGCAACTACACGTGGATGGAAGCGACGGGACACGGGCAATTTGTCGGCGTTACGCTTTCAATTTTGCAGAATCAGGACTACTGGTGGGGTGAAGGAGACGACATGTTTTTCGTAGATGGAGAAAAACTGCCCTCCATCAACGGCACTGGCGGCGAAGACTACTTCCTGGGCGCGTGGGGCTACGGCGATCACAGCTTCTCGTATCCGATGTATGGAGCTCCGGTGAAGGGAAGTGAGTTCGTTGGTGGACGCACGTCCGTTTACCGCTTCCACCTTGACTCGCCGATACCGTTCACGAAGTCGATGCGGGCGACGATGGAGCACGGCCACGCGAACCACCGGTCTGATAACTGGTACTCGGTGGCGTACTGGTACCAGGCGGAGCCTCATCAGCCGTTTCCAGCACTGCCGCCAGTAGATGCACGTATTCCTCGGGTGTATTCCGTGGGTGGGCCAGGCAATGCTGCTCCCATGACGACGCGTTGAACATCGGAAAAGAGAAAGAGCCAGAGCGCAAAGCACTCCGACCCTACTTTCGCGACATGCCGCGACATTTAGGTGGTGTTGTCGGGGATTAGACGGCCTGTTGAAAGGCTATTGGCAATCTGTTTGAAAATGTCCTTCAGGTTGTTGGATGGGTGCGAGGATGAAACGCATGTGCTGGAGCCGCCGGTGGAGGTGTAGTCGGAATAAAAGTAGTCTGGCGAAGACGCAAGTGCCTGCACGGTCTGACATGGTGTCTGGCCACTTGTGTCAGTGGAGCAGCCTGAATCAGTGGCTCCGTAAGCCACGGCATACACGCGGACGCTGTAATAGTTGGCGTAGGCTGCGAGACCATCGGCCTGCGCGCACTGTTTGGCTGAAGACGCGTAGTTGCCGGATGTGGTGTCTGCGTTAGGCATGTATTTGGCGGGCGTATTCATGTCACCGTCCGTTAAGATGACAACTACTCCCTGATGCGTTGAATCGGAATTATCGAGGTTGATGAGATCCAGGCCAGCGGCGTAGATGACGCCGGCGACATAGGTGTACATGTTGATGGGCTGCATGCCCTTGCAGCCAGGTACACCATGTACAGCTTTGACCAGGTTTGAATTGGGATTGAGCGTCGTCGTAGCGGCACTCGTCTTGTAGTCGCTCTGATAATCGAGAATCTTGTATACAGATGCCGGGCCCGTGTATTTGTTCAGGCTTCCATCTGTGTAGTAGTTCACCTGCGGTGCGGTTCCGCCACAATCGTACTCGTGTTGCGCGTCGGTGGTGCTGTAGAGAGAAGGAAACGTATAGAGTGCAACGCGATCATAGGGTTTGTTTACCACGCCGTTCGAGGCAGAGCCACAGTCTGACAAAGCCGGCGAACACGGGGAAAGATTCTGCAGCAGAACCTGCACACCGGCAAGAGCGCAATTAAGACGTGAATCGTTGCACTGGCTATCAGAATCAGTTCCGCTCATCGACCCAGTCGAGTCAACGATGATGGCTACGTTGTAAGGCGCGCGCTGCGCACCCTTAGCGGCGGCTGTGGCGCTGGCCGTCATGGTGAGCTGGCTGATTCCGACCACCCGCATAAAAGTAAGTGGAATCGTGATCGTCTGCCTTACCTGCAGCGCATTGCCATTCGAAGGCGCGCCGCAGCTTATTCCATCGCTGGAAATGGTGCCCAAGCACTTGACTTTGGGATAGCCGGCGACCATCGTCACGCCCGGCAGGTTCATTCGGGCATTGAGATTACCAGCCACAGCGCTGTATTTCGTGGCAGTTGTTGTCGCCGTGCTGGCAGGAAGCGCCGAGGCCCCCGCCAGAGCGGCGGCATCCGTCGTGGATTGCAGTACCTTGTAGGTGAAAAGCGCTTTGCCCACGTCAAGCGTCAGGCCAGTCATGGCCAACAGCATGATCATCATGGAAGCGAGTAGTACGGTTGCCTGACCTTCTTCCGCACGGAAGAACCGACACACCGATCTATAGAGGAACGTCTTCACTGCACCAGCTCCGCATCACCTGCCTGTAGATTGCAACTGGGCATCAGGTCACGGCCATACACCTTTAGATTGCAGGGATAGTTCACGACAACTTTTGCGGTGGCGTTCTGGGTGAGTGCGGCTGCTGCGCTAGTGCAACTTGTTCCGGTATAGGTCGTAGTTGAGGAGCTACCCGATGGGGTGATCGCAAGTGAATAAGTAAGGTTAGCGGGTTTAAGCAGAGGTGCTCCGGTCGACACCGTCTTTGAGATATCAAAGCAGGGGTCGGAGCTGACACCGCGACTAAGTGAAACCATGCGTGCACCGGAATTGGTGGCGTTGGTGAGCAGGATGTAGTTGTTCATGGCGATGCCGAATGTGGTGATGCCGGTAACGACAAGCAACATCACGGGAAGGCAAAGCGCCATCTCTACAGCGGACTGGCCCTGCTCATCACGATGAACCAGAGAGTTCCAACGAGCAGCAGCGCGATGGCGGGCAGAAAATTTCCTAAGGATGAGAAGCTTAAGGCGAGCAAACACGATATCAATCTCCGACTTGCGACATCTCGGACGATATCGGAGCAGATATCACAATTGAATCCCACGTTCTGACCAGCGTCTGGTAACTACCCATGAGCGGAAAGTGGAGTTACTTCTGCGGCATGACTTCTACATATTTAGGGCGAAAACCACCCAAACGGGTGATTGCCATCTGCCGCTTGGATTCGTTGTTATGAGTGGTTCTTAACGCGATGAAGCGGGTGGCCGACTCTAGCGATCATCGCCATACTGCAGCACATGCGGTGCCGGCCAAGTTAGTGTGCCGTCCGAACGGTTCTCGAACATAAACAATTTGTGATTGCCATTCACACGTACCGCCACGATAATGCCTGTTCCGAAAAGGCCTGTTCCGTCGGTTTTTGAGATGTCAACGTGGTGCTCCGTAATTGGAGCCTTGACGGGCGACTCCGTCGTCCAGTCCTCCGTGAATCGATCCAGCGGGTAGTTCGAAAACTTACCCGGGTGCTGCTGCCAGTTCGAGTCGTTGTTGTAGATACCGTATGCCTTGGCGTAATCCTTAGCTTCGAGCGACTGGAAAAATTTGTTCACATTGCGTTCGGCAAGAAGATTAGTGAACAGCCAACCGTGACCAAGAACGAATCCGAGGAAAGAAAGAACGACCAGCAAGGCGAAAAGCACTCCCGTGCCAATCAGCAACCTTTGCTTTAGTTTCTCGCCTTTTTCGTCGTAGGCTGGTGCGTTAATCAGCGTCATCGTGTAGTCCCTTCGCTTCCTGCATTTTGTATTAGACACCGGGCAGGCGAAAACTGGATGGCAGGAAACCCTGGTTTCCGGTGAACGTAGAAGCGAGGCACTAATTCATCGCGGCTGAACGAGTCGCGACGGGATCGGCGTGGAACCTAAAACCGTGCAAAGCGCCTGAGCGAAGAAGTGGCGAACAGCGGCGCTACAATACGGCATGGCTGCCCTGCCCTTAGCTCCAGAAGAAATCACGCCAGTACACGAGGCGCTGGCCTGGGCGCATCCGCTGGTGCAGGAGTGGTTTACTGCCAAGTTCAGTACGCCGACTGAGCCGCAGATTGCCGGTTGGCCCGCCATTTTATGCGGTGAAGCGACTCTGATTTCCGCACCCACGGGCTCGGGTAAAACGCTTGCAGCGTTTCTGGTTTGTATCGACGGCCTGCTCCGCGCCGCGTTGGAGGGCCGACTCGGTTCGCATACCCATGTGGTTTATGTATCGCCACTGAAGGCACTGTCCAACGACGTGCAAAAAAATCTCGATGGTCCACTGCGCGAGATTCAGCAGCTTGCGTTGGAACGCGGCTACTTGTGTCCGGAGATATGCACCGGTGTGCGAACAGGCGATACGCCGACCAAAGATCGCGTTGCGATGCTGCGCCATCCACCGCACATCCTGGTCACCACGCCGGAGTCACTGTATCTGCTGCTGACGGCAGGCAAGAGCCGACAAAATCTGACGCGCGTATCGACGCTGATCGTCGACGAAATCCACGCGGTGGCGGATGACAAGCGTGGCTCACATCTTGCGCTCAGCATGGAGCGTCTGGAAGCGCTGGTGTGTGGAGAAAACCATCTCTCGCCCGGAGCGATGCTGACCGGCATGCAGCGCGCGCCGCAGCGAATTGGACTTTCTGCCACGCAGAATCCGATTTCGCTGGTCGCTGAGTTTCTTGTGGGACGAGACGAGAACCGTGTGCCCGCAACAATCGTGCAGGTTGGGCAGCGGCGGGTGCTTGACCTTGCCATTGAAGTGCCTAGCGACGAACTGAGTTCCATTACGAGCACCGCGATGTGGCAGGAAGTGTTCGACAAGCTGGCGCGTATGGCAATGGAGCACCGATCAACGCTGGTGTTCGTCAACACGCGGCGGTTGGTGGAGAAGATCAGCTTTGAGCTGGCAGAGCGCCTTGGTGAAGATGCTGTCGCGGCACACCATGGGTCGCTTTCACGCGCACTGCGCCTGGATGCCGAGCAGCGCCTGAAGAACGGCGAAATCCGTATTCTGATCGCCACTGCTTCGCTGGAACTCGGTATCGACATCGGCAATGTCGATCTTGTGTGTCAGATTGCGACCACGCGCGCGGTTGCTGTCGCGATGCAGCGCGTCGGGCGTGCGGGCCACTGGCGCGGCGCGATACCGAAGGGCCGCTTCTTTGCGCTCACGCGTGACGACCTGATGGAGCAGGCAGCGCTGCTGCGCAAGATGGTGGCTGGGGAGCTGGATCAGCTTGAGATTCCTGACGCACCGATCGACGTGCTGATGCAACAGGTTGTCGCATGCTGCGGTGCAGAAAGCTGGGATGAGGACACCCTGTTTCGTGTTCTCACGCGAGCGTATCCGTATCGCGACCTGAAGCGCGCGCAGTTCGATGAAGTCGTGAACCTCTTGCACAACGGCATCGAGAGCTCGCGTGGACGCTACGGGGCATACCTGCTGCGGGATCGTGTGCAGGGGCAGTTGCATGCTCGGCGCGGTGCTCGCATGACGGCGATCGCCAACGGCGGTGCGATTCCAGACTCGAACTTGTTTGCGGTGATGCTGCAACCGGAGAACGTGCAGATCGCCACGCTGGATGAGCACTTTGCGGTGGACTCATCACCTGGTGATGTTGTGCTGCTCGGCAATACGAGCTGGCGCATCCAGCGCATCGACCCGCAGGGCAAGGTGCTCGTGGAAGACGCGCACGGCGCGCCGCCGAGCATTCCCTTCTGGGAAGGCGAGGCCCCGCAGAGGACTGGTGTGCTGAGCGGTGGCCTTGCTGCTTTGCGCGCGGACATTGACGAGCGCACGCGAGCGGTGAAGCCGAGTGATGTGGGAGCGTTGACTGCTGGAGATGGCGCTCAGGCAGGAACGGGAGAAGCAGATTCTCCGCCTGCGGCGAAGAATGACAACCAGAAAAGCAGGAATGACGCGCTAAAGAGTGCGGATGCGCCTTCTAGTGCCCAGCAGCAGATTGCCGACTGCATGACCTGGCTGCAGCAGGAGTGCTTTGTAAGCGAAGCGGGCGCGCGGCAGATGGTGGCCTACATTGTCTGCGGTCGTGCAGCGCTGGGTGTTGTGCCCACGCAGACGACTATCGTGGCGGAACGCTTCTTTGATGAGGGTGGCGGACAGCAGTTGATTCTTCACGCGCCGTTTGGTGGAAGACTCAATAAGGCGTGGGGGCTTGCGCTGCGCAAGCGCTTCTGCCGTGGCTTCAACTTTGAGCTGCAGGCATCGGCCACTGATAACGGCATCAACATTTCACTCGCGGAGCAGCACAGCTTTCCGTTGCTGGAAGTGTTTCAGTTTCTTTCGGTGAACACGGCGCGCGAGCTGCTCGAGCAGGCTTGCATCCCCTCGCCGTTGTTCAAGAATCGCTGGCGTTGGGCGGCGGGGCGCTCGCTGCAATTGCTGCGCATGCAGAAGGGCAAACGCATCGCACCGGCGATTCAACGCATGCGCTCGGACGATTTGCTGGCCAGCGTGTTTCCACACGCTTCCGCTTGCCCGGAAACGATGACCGGCGATATCCAGATCCCAGATCATCCGCTGGTGCGCGAAGTGATGCGCGACACGCTCACCGAAGCGATGGACATCGATGGCCTGAACGATCTGCTGGCGGGCATAGCCGATGGCAGCATTACCTGCGTTGCTGTTGATACACCTGTGCCGTCGGTGTTCTCGCATGAACTGGTCAATGCGATGCCCTATGCATTCCTGGATGAAGAGGACGCGGCAGGCCGGCGAACACGCGCGGTTTCGCTGCGTCGAGCTTTGCCGGATGCGGTAAGCGAGGGTGCAGGTCGTCTGGATCAGAGCGCCATCGACACGGTACGTGCGCAGATCTGGCCGGACATTCGCGACGAACACGAGATGCACGATCTGCTGCTCGCGCTTACGGTATTGCCAACGGCATTTCTGGAGGCGGAAGCGGGTGGGCGCGAACGCGCAACACGTCACTGGCCGGAGTTCCTCCGACGCCTCGATGCAAACGGGCGTGCTCATCTTGTGAGTCTGCATGGAGCGCCCGCGTGGCTTGCCACAGAACGCCTCCATGAGGCTAAGCTGCTGTGGCCTGCCGCCGAGCTGCCAGAGCCGATGCTTGCCACCGGTCTAGCCGAACCCCTGGTGGTGAACGGTACGGAGTACCGTCCGGAGCAGGTGATGAGCCCGCGCGATGCGGGCGTGACGCGGCTTGTACAAGGATGGCTGCAGGTGCTGGGGCCTGCCACGCCGTCGCGCCTTGGTGCGATTGTGCAGTTGGATCCACGATCGTTGGTGCAGGCGCTGCTCGCGATGGAGAATCAGGGCCTGGCGATGCGCGGTGTGATGGAGCTGCCGAAGCCCGAAGACGACTCGCCTCATGAAATGGAATGGTGCGAGCGGCGCATTCTGCAGCGCATTCATCGGCTCACGCTGGCGGGTCTGCGCAAATCTGTCGAGGCCGTCGCACCAAATGTTTTTATGCGTTGGCTGCTGGATTGGCAACACGTTGCGCCTGGTGCTCAACTCAGCGGCGAAGAAGGCGTGCTCGCCGCCATTGAGCAGCTAGAAGGCTTTGAAGCGCCTGCGGCGGAGTGGGAGCGCACGCTGCTTCCCGCGCGAGTTGCCGCGTACGATCCGCAGTGGCTCGATAATTTGTGTCTTGCTGGTGTGATTGGTTGGGGAAGGATTTCTCCCCACCCGGCATGGCTTGGCAACGAGGGCGAGGCACCGCGGCGCGTGATTCCTACAAGCGCTGCTCCGATCACGTTCTACCTGCGTGAATCAGCCGAATGGCTGCATGCGGCGCTCGAAGCAAAATGTGTGGATGAGCGTGTGCTGATCCAGTCGCTTTCGGAAGAAGCGCGTCAGATTCGTTCGCTGCTTGGAGGACGTGGTGCCGCGTTCACCGCAGACCTGCAGCGCTTGAGTGGCTTCACCAAGCTGCAGACGACGACGGCACTCTGGGAGCTCGCGACTGCAGGCCTGGCGTCTGCTGATGGATGGGATCAGATGCGCGCCATGATGGACCCGCGCCGCAAGACAGTCGCCGTCGCGCAAACCGCGGCAACAAGTTTGCGCAAGCGGGCGGCCGCTAGAACAACGGCGGGTCGATGGTCGCTGCTGTGCGAGAGCAGTGGTGAGGAGAGGGCATCGGATCCCTTCGGTCCGCTGCGGGATGACAAACAGAGAAGCGCAAGAGGTGTCTCGAGCGAGCGAGTGCAGCAGGAGGCCATTTCACGCGCAAAGAAGGCCGACGCTGCGCTCGAGGCGAACGCGCGCATTTTGCTCTGCCGCTATGGTGTGCTCTTCCGAGAACTGCTGACGCGCGAGTCGAATGCGCCCAAGTGGAGAGACCTTGCGCCGATCCTGCGGCGTCTTGAAGCGCGTGGTGAGATTCGTGGAGGCCGCTTCGTTTCCGGTGCCTTCGGCGAACAGTTCGCCGTTCCCGAAGCAGTCGAGAGCCTGCGGAAGGCGCGGCGCGAAGCAGCGGAACGCGCTACCGAAGCACCTGTGGAGACTGCCGCTGCTGATCCGTTGAACCTCGTTGGGATCGTTGTGCCGGGAGAGCGCGTCCCCGCGATACCCGGTCGCGTGGTGAAGTTTACGAACGGTGCCGTTACTGAGGAGGCCGGAATCGGAGAAGCCGCGACGCCGGTTCGCGCAAAGCGAACCCGCTCGGTAGCGGACATCCTGCGAAGTGAGGCTTCGCCCACAAGGCCGGCTGCACAGGAGCGGGCACCGGGGCTATTTTCTTGAACAGCGATACTCCATTGCAGCAGAACGGCGACGAACTCCGGCCCGGCGACTTCTACATGGAAGGACCGTACATGGTGTTCACAGCGCAATACCATTTGCACCGTGGCTATTGCTGCAACTCCGATTGCCGCCACTGTCCTTACAAAGAGTTCGACAGCGAAGAGCTCGGCTAGCGCTTTTGTACTAACACTTTGGCTTGGAGAAGCCTAACCCTCACGCCAGACCCAGCGTTCACAAGAAAGCGCTAATTGATTTTCTGCATGGAGGCGGGCGAAGCACCCAGGGAGGGAGCTACCGTCGACGCAGCTACCGATTTCCGTCCCCGCAGGCCGTCCACGTTAACAAGCATGATGTGAACCTCAGGATTCTTCAGCAACGCAAGAAGCGCGGAATCCTCCCGCATGCCTTTACGGACATCGAATCCCTGCTCACCCGCTTTCGCCAGCCACTGAACGGCATCGACCGGCTTGCCTTCGTGGGCATACAGGCGTGCCATCTCGAAGCAAAGCTCCGCATAATTCTGCGTGCCGACGACGTGCGCGGTGCTGCCCCCATTCTCCGGTGAGCCACCCATGATTCTGGGGTCCAGCCGCACTGCGCGACTGAACTCTTTGCGTGCGCTATCCATATCGCGCATTTCAAAGTAAGCCATGCCGAGATTGGAGTGATAGACCGCGGATTGCTTATCAAGCTTCGAAGCTTTGCGATAGTCACTCACGGCAGAGCGGTAATTCTGTGAGGCGTATTCTGTCACGCCGAGATTATTCCAGGCTGATGCGTTGGTTTTCTGCACGCGCACGGTACGTTGAAACATTTCACGCGCCAGGTTGTTCTGGCGAAGCTCGATGCGCACGACACCCATCTTGTTGAGCAATGTGCTGATGTTGCCGCCCCGCGCCATGGCGTAGCCGTAGTAGTCGAGCGCATCTTCGGGGAATCGCCGCGCACGCAGCACATCTGCTGTTGTTTCAAGCTGCTGCGCGCTTGCCGTGTTCGGGTCGGGCAGATGCGGCGCGATCACCAGCCAGTCTGCACTGCGATGCAGCGCGGCACGCTCTTCTGGCGAAGTTGCCGGGGCGTCATGTTTGGAAATTTGAGCAGGGGCGTTGAGTACACACAGCAGCGATGCAGAAAGCAAAGCTGGAACAGCGAGGTAGCGGAGACGCATAGCAAGCCTCCTTCATTGGTCTGAAAGGTGGCACAATACTGCGCTTTGGTAGCCCTGACGGTCAAGTACAAAAGAAAAGTGGTCGAGGGATGCGTGTTTACAGGTGCCCTAGGCCGCGTCCGGAGCGAGCTATTTGTTCGCTTCCGGGGTCACGAGGACGTTTACTCCAAGCATGTCGCCGCTCACCGTTAGCGGCTGTTCCGCGTTTCCGAAGTTTTCCACCGTCCGCCCCTTATCTTTCTCCGGAAAAGGAGACGGAGGCGCGCCGGTCGCCAGGCGCTCTGCTTCCCACACCACATCGCGCGCATTGCTCACCTTCAATGTATATAGGCCTGCAGGAACGAAGTCGAAATGAAAAAGACCATCATCGCGCTCAACATTCGCGCGCGTCAGTTCCTTGCCGTCGTCTTTGCTGATCAGTGCGATGTCTGCTGCATTCACCGCGTGCTCGTTACGTCCCGCGAGCACGCGCCCGGTCATGCGAAAAAGCTGTGAAATCGGCAGCACCATATCCTGGCCTGCCGTCTCCGTGCCGGACACCAGCTTCACGGGCTTTGCATCTGCCTGATGTGGTGTCCCCGATCCGTAGAAGGGCAGTTGAGAGTGGAAAGTCATCATGTTCACGACCATTTGCGAACTATTTGGCCCAGGCATCGAGGTTTCTCTCGAATCGCTCAATGAAAGTGACGCTTTCACGAGATATTCGTCCGGCAGCAAAGAAGCAAAACGGAAGTGGCCAAGATCGTCTGTATTCGTCCAACCGGCAGACCGGAAACCGACTCCTTCCAGTGGCACCCATTTTCCGCTCGGGTCTTTGTGCAACAACGAGACAGTAATTTCCCCGGCGGGTGAGCCATCGTCGTAGCGAATGTATCCGCTCAAACCAGCGCCACGCTCGAGTCGCACTTCTGCGTGCGCGGTCTGGCCGTTCTCGATGTCTACGCGGGGGAGAATGTGCTCGATCATCTCCCGCATGCTCGGCGTCGGTGCGTCCAGCTCCTTTTCTGTGAACATGCTGCGCGGCGAAACATAACCACCCTTGGAAACGATGACGTAGTACGCGCCTGGCTTCACTTTGCTTATGGTGAACGTGCCATCCAGCCCCGTATCAACGCTGGTGATTCCGTTGCCCGTAAAGGAGGCCGTAAGCGGCGGATGTTGGGCCTTACTCCCTGCCTGGGCTTCCGAATGCACTGACTCCAGCGACACCTTTGCAAAACGCGCCGGCTGGTTCGTGTCCGCGCAGTAAACGTGGCCAGTGAGAACTCCCCTGGCTTCGACGACCGGTAATGTCGCGCTCTTGGTCTGCGCTGAAGTTGTGAGTGCAGCGGCTGCGACGAGGCAGGAAAGAATGGCAATCTTCATAGCGCTTGCACGATTAGACCGTCCGCCGCTACGCCGGTCAACGCGGATTACGCAATTATCTGCAGCTAAGTACAACCCAAGCGCATCGCGGTAGGTGTGAGTGCTGCGAAACCGGTCAGCGGCCACTCTTTGAGGCTGCTGTTGGGGCGGGTGGCACCGCTGTTGCCGCAACTCGCAACGCCATCCGCGGAAAGGTAAACATTCCGCCCACATCATCAATCACGTTCACCTGGCAGATGTAGTTGCCGGGTTTGAGCTGCGCAAGCGGCACGTCGAATTGGAAGGAAACGGCGCCACGAGCAGGATCGTTGATGGCCTCTGCCGATACCAGCGGTGTTTCGTACACCTTGGAACCGCCCGAAAGGAATTCAATGCTGGTGAGCACGTGGACAGGGCCGCCCTCTCGACGCCCCAGACCAGGTGATGCAGCCTGCTCGGGTGCGTTTTTCTGCTTGGCGGGATCGTACAGTTCGTAGAGGAAGTAGAGGTGCTGATCCTGGCGGAAGATGTGCGCAATGTTCGGCACGAACTCCTGCCCATCCTGCACCAAAGGATTCTTATTGTTCTTCGCCGTGTTTGGAGTGCGCTGGCTCGCCATCACAACGGAGCTGAGCTTGAGCGGAGTCTTCTTCCAGTCGGGAACGTTCAAGTCAGTTTCGAAGCTGCCCAGATTGCCTGTCTGATTTTCGCGGACGACAAATTTCAGGTGGTAGTGGCCCGGCGCAAGTGAGAAGCCTGTGGAGTATTGAATGTTTTTGCGCTGCACCTGTTGCGACTGATCGAGAGCGAGCTTGACGGTGTCGCGTACATTGCCGACTGCGATGCCTTGTGCGTCGCGCACCTGGCCGAGGATGTCGAGTGACGCTTTGTCGCGGTCGCCGTTCTTTACAAACGGGATTTGTGAACCGGGCACGACCACGCTGATCGGGATGAAGAACAGATTGTCGCGATTGCCGTCGCCCTGCCGAAAGTAAAGCGCCTGCAGATACAGGCTGACATCGGTTGCGGGCAAGTCGCTGCGCATTTGCTCCGTCAGCGCAAGTTCGCGATCCTCTGTCTTCTGGTGCTGAAAGTCTGCGGGGCCGTAGTAGCCAGGACGGTATTCTAGCTTGGCATCATTGCGGTTCAGCTTGATGGTGAGGTGGCGATAGGCTCCGTCGCGGCGCTGATCTGTCGAGTGAAAACCAAGGATGTAGTATGCCTCGGTGTCGTGCTGCACCTGGTGGAATGCAGGGCCAAAATCGTTTGAGTCAAAGAAGGCTTTTCCGCCCGTGTCTGCGGACAGCGTGCCAAGCGTTTCCTGTGAGGTGAAGTTCGAGTTGAATGCCGATTGGTTCGCTGAGCCGTTGTAAGCTGACGTACCACGCAGGCTGCCTTTACTGGCATCTCCCACTGGATTGATTGCCTGCAGACCGCGCGTGTCGATGGAGTAGATGGCCATGTTGGCCTTTGCGGCTTCGTTGGTTGCGGCGCGCAGGCTCGCCTGATTTTCGATTCCATTGCGCGACAGGCCGCCGGAAAAGTACAGCATGGACTTGTGCTGATCGACACGCTCAAGCGATTGCGCAATCTGGCGAATCGCGTACAGTTCCCGGTCGGTGTTCAGGTTGTTGTATTCGGTGTCGTCCGTTACGAAGCTGGAAGCGTCGTCGCTTGTACCCTCTGACGTCCCGGTGGCGCCAGCGGATAAGCCGTCCGAGTTTGTCCCGTTGTAGTTTCCAAGACCCCTCAGCAACGCCGTCTTGTCGGCCGTAAAATCCTGATCCATGCGCAGACCGGTGCCAAGGCTCACCAGCGCGACGAGGTCAGCAGGCTGCATCTGTTCGCGAACGTATTTCTGAGCGGACTCAACGGCGCGATCGGTGTCCTCATCCTGCATGGAGCTGAGGTCGAAAAACAGCACGATGAGCCGGTGATCGCGAAGTTGCTGCGGGTTCGCAGCCATGTTGCGTTCCAGCAGATCGGCAATAGAAGCCTTGCCGCTGACGGTGTTCTTTTCTGCGAGGACGGCAGCCTCGTCTACGCTCTGAAAATCGAAGCTGGCAAGCTTCTGCGGCTTCCCATTTTCGAGAATGGTGAAGTCGCTGCCTTTCAGTCCTTTCACCACAGCGCCAGTTTTTTTGTCGCGCACCACCACGTTGGTCAAGACGATGTTGGTACTCACGCTAATGCGGTAGTTGGACTGGCCTGCTGGTTGAGGATCACTCTGCTGTGACCGCGCGCTGGAACTGAACGGTAGAGCGAATGTGAGTGCGAGCGAAGCGACGTAAACGACGGAAGGAGTCCGCATGGCTAGAACCTGTACCTCCCGGTGAACTGGATCTGGCGCATAGCTGCGGCACCCGTTACCTGCCCAAACGTCGCGGAGCTCAGCACGGTGTTAATCCCGTTGTATTGCACAGTGTTAAACACGTTGGACGCCTGAATGCGTGCTTCAAGCGAACGGGTGTCGCCGAGCTTGACCGTGCGTGAAAGCGCGGCGCTGACGAGCACCTGGCCCGGTCCTTCGATGGAGTAGCGCGACGCCGTTCCATAGCCGTCAGGGCTCAGTGGCGCGGCAAATGCGTTCCTGTTGAAGAAGCTCCGAAGCGTACCTGCACCATGCAGCGGCTGCGAGAACACGCGGTCAGGGCGCAATGTATAGTTGCCGCCGGCAGCGATCTGCGCGGCTGTCGATTGGTAGCTCGGGGTGAAGTATCTGCCGGACGCGAAGGTGAAGTTGCCGCTCAGCGAAAAACCGTCAAGGGCCGCCGCCACAAACCCGCCTTTGTTCAGGAAGCGACGGTTCGGCCCCACAGGCAGTTCGTAGATCCAATTACCCGTGAGCTTGTGACGCACGTCGAAGCTGGAGTTGGACCGCTCGAGATCGAGCCGCGCATCATTCTGAATCGAGGATGCGTTGCTACCGCCACCAAAACTTGATGCGTTATCGATCGAGTGCGCGTACTGGTACGTGGCCTGCAGGGAAATGCCACTCTGCAAACGCTTGCGCGCGTTTACAGTCAGCGCGTTGAAGTGCGATGCGGCAATCGAGTCTTCGTAGCGGAAGGAAACAGCGTTCGGTGTGGTAACTGCACTTGCTGTGTGGTTTGGCGCGCGGGTCACGTCCAGGTCGCTGCCTTTTGAGCCGTTGTAGCCCACATTGAGCACGATGCCTGAGGGAAGTGTGCGCTGAATATCAGCGTTGTAAACCTGCACCAGACCGAGACGGTAATTGGGGTTTACGCCGAAGGAGTTCTGATAGAGCTTGCCGGAGCAATTGAAGCCGGAAGCGAAGGTCAGTGTGGCATTCGTGCAGCCGGTTGGGTTGTTGCCTGTGCTCAGCAGGTTGTTTTCTGAAAGAGCAAACGGGGGCTCATATGCGAGCAGGCGAGCAAACGTGGCGAACTGCCCGGTGTTGTAGTTGATGCCGTAGCCGGCGCGGATCACTGTTTCCTTCAGCCAGACTGATTTACTCTGCGGACGCCACGCGACAGCAAACCGCGGGGAATACATCGAGTGATCCGGATGAATGAGCGAGCGTGTGTCGGACGCGGCGCAGGTGAGCTGGCCCGCTGCCGTCTGCATGTTGAGACCGCCCGGCGTCACGCAACCGATGCTCGCTGTCTGCGTGGCTACGCCAGTAATGTTGGCAAGACGGTTGTTCTTTTCGTAGAACGGCCCGAAGTACTCCCAACGAATGCCATAGTTCAGCGTCAAGCCATTGCGCACGCGAAAATCGTCCTGCGCGTACCAGTCAAGGACGTTCTCGCGAAGATACACCTTGTTGAGCGCCGCCTGGATAGTCGACTGCTGAGGCAGCCCGAGCAGGAAATCGGCAAAACCTGCCCCGGACGCAGCCTGCCGCGTGGCCTTGCAATTCGGATCAGTGCTTGTGCCGGACGTGCAGGCCTTATCCGTCGTGCTCTGCGTATTAAAACCGCTGAACTGAAACGTGCCGAGCGGATTGTTGCCGCCGAGCGAGTCCTGGTGCACGCGCCGCACATCGAGTCCAAAGCGATAGTTATGTTTCGCGTGCCGCCAGCTTACGAAGTCGGAAAAGCTAATCGTCTGGCTCACCGAGAGCGATGGGTTCACATTCACCACAGAGAGGAAATTGGTGATGGAGGAGGTTGGCAGGCCGTTGTAAAAGTTCGGGCGGAACCCGACTGCTCCCTGGCTCGGAACGGAAATCGCCGAAGCGCCTGCTGGATTATTGGGAGTATCCGTGAAGTAATTGCGCGTTTCTGCGTCGCTGCGATTCCAGGTGAGCGTGGCGTTGTTGCTCAGCCGTCCATAGCCGACCGTGTAGCCCACGCCGACGTTGTAACCCTCGCTGGCAGTCGTGCCGCTGAGCAGAAGGATGGGTTCTTTCTGATCGGAAGCAGAATGCGTGTAGCTGAAATTCGCATTGATGCTTTGCCGCAGTGTCGGAGGAGCATTGCTGCTCCCTCCATTGCGACGACCACCGCCCCCGCCTCCACGACCGCCGAATGGGCTTGCCGCGTTCGCTCCGAGGCTCCGCACATAGCGCATGGAAATGTTCGCCGTGTTGGTTCCTGTCACGGTAGTGGCGTTGTAGTTGTAGTCCTGCGGCCCGGCGTTGGGCACGTTGGGCTCGGGATAATAGTGCTGCAGGATGTAAAGTGCCTGCGGGGAGATCCGCGCACGGGGAATGGTATTGCTCGCGAAAGCAACGGTGTTGCCAGTCGCCGGATCGTACACCGGCGTAGGCGTCGCCATCCCGTTCACCGTCTGCGTCAGGCCGCTCAGGATCGCGTCGCCATTCGGATTGTTCAACGGATCGATGTCGCCGCGTTCCAGCGGCGTAGGCACCACCTCGTTGTACACAATCGGCGAAGTGTTGCGCGTGAGATTCGCGTTCAGGAAGACGAACTGCTTTGGATTCGCTTTCACCAGACCAGGAATGAACGGTGATCCCGCGAGCGTGAGGCCGAAGGTATTGCGCGCATACGTGGTGTTGCGTTGCGGAAGCAGTGTCGCGCTCCACGGTGCAGAATCCAGAGCAGAATAGTCGCCGGTGTAATTCAGGCCGCCGTGTAGTTGCGTGGGGTTGAAGTTGCGGAAGGCTCCGCCCCCAAACCCGCCGCCACTACCCCCTCGTCCCCCTCGTCCACTTCGTCCCCCGCCACCGCCACCCGGACTGCCGAAGCCGCCACCACCCATCATGCCGCCTAGCACACCGACGATGGCATTCGTGGGATCCACCCCTGCCGGAATCATGCCACTGGCGCGGGCCTGCGCAACGCCGTCTTCGACGCGCTGCCGGATCTCGTCTTCGCTGAAGTTTGCGAGAGCGTTGGTCGAGCCTGTCTGCCCTGAGATGGCGATCGCGTTTTCGGAGCTTTCGGCAGAGTCGCCCAAACCGGAAAGACTCGGCATCGCAGCGCCTGTATTGCCGCTCGAGGCCGCACTCGCGCTTTCTGTATCGCTGTCGAGCCCTGCGGTGAGCCCAAGATTTTGCAATCCTCGCCGCAGAGTGGCCGTACTGGCTGCTGACGTTGCCGCCGCTTCCGCTGCAGCAGCGCGGCTTGCAAGTTCAAGCCCGAAATCAAGCGGCTTCGCAGTCGCCTGGGCGTCTGCACCATTGATCAACACCTCAAGTGTTGCGGGCGCAAATCCTGCGAGTTCGGCGCGCAGAACGTAGCGCCCGTTGCGCGGAATGGCCATGTTGTAGGCACCCTCCACGTCTGTGGCTGCGGTGTATTTGCGTCCGGTCAACGTGTTTGTAGCAGTGATCGCAACACCCGGAAGAGGCGTGTTGCCCGGCTTGCCGGGCGTCCCAGCTACAACAGTGCCGCGCACAGAACCGCCCTGTGCGGTGGCGGTGGCCGTCACAGCCGGCGCGCTGGTTGGCTCGATGGGAGGAGCCGCAGGGGCGGCCGATTGCGCATGTCCTAACGCCGCCGCGCAGAGCATCGTTGCTGCACCCGCTCTTTGCAATGTTGCTCGCTGCAGCTTCACGTACACGTCTCCTCTGGTCCTGTCGTTCATAAGCATCGTGGGCGTGATTAGTTGGTTGGCGGCTTCGCTGGCGAACCAGCAGGCGCGCCACTCGGGGTCTGCCCTTCACGTCGACGTTCACCGCGAGCTCGCGGGGTACGCACAACAAGCTGCATCGGAATGAACGAACCATTTTTCACCGAGCCCGGGCCGTTGATGGTGTCGCCAACCTTGACGTCCGCGAGCGTGATGCTTTCACCAGCGTCCGCAGCCGCGGCAGGCGGTGCTGTGCCACCGCGGTCACCACGCATACCGGCGTACGCTCCGCCAAAGCCCATGCCGTTCGCCTCGCCCTGCCCCATGCGGCCTGGCACTGCGCGCCGGAAAGAGGTCGACTCATCGAAGCTGATGGTTTGCGAAACGTGATCTGGCCGCTCCAGCGTCAGCTTCGCGTTGTCGAGGTCGATTGCGGTGACTCGACCGGCGATGACCGTTTTGCCGAGATTGGCCATGAACTGGTCACGTGCCGCAGCCATCTTCTTCACCTGCTCGGCGTCGATGGAAATGACCATTGCCGCGTGCAGCGTCTTGTTCGGTGCATCGAGGTTCCCGGCGGACATCACGCCGTCACCGGGCTTCAGATCGGTGAGCTTGAAGGTTCCACCATTGCGCATGAAGCGCGTGTTTGGCGTAGTTGTGACCTGGTACGAAGAGCCATCCTCCGACTTCACGGACAGCTTGTCGGCTGCAACGGCCGTCACAACCCCGGACACACGCTGCATACCAGCGAACATGCCTCCGCCGCGACCGCCTTCCGGCTCGCTACCTTCCTGCGCAAAGCTCGTGAGGGTGCAAAGCAATACCAATCCGCAAAGCAGCGGGCGAAAGGATCTGGACCGCATCGTGCCTCCAAAGTCAGCTAATCAGAAGTGCTACTACCAAAGACGCGAATTGCTGGAGAAAGACGCGGCGGCCAGCGGATCGAGCTTGCTGTTCCGTGTAGGTTCGCCGAACCTCCGCGCAGCAAAAAGCGGCAGCAAGGCCGCCGCTTCTGAATGAGCCCAACGATGAACTTAGCCGTTGAGTTCTTTTTCTGCATGCAGCCAGTGATCGACGTGCGAGCCATGATGACTGCCGTGCTTCTGCCACAGGCTGTGTGCGTGCTTCGCAATTTCTTCATGCGAGGCCTTCCTCTTGGCAGGGGTTGCTGCTTCTGCCGTCTTGCGTTCTGTCGCAGGTTTTTCTGCGGATGTTACAGGTGCCTTCTTCGCTCCTGTCTTTGCCGCCGACTTCGGCGCTTCTGCTTCTTCAGCAGCAGGTTTGGTGGACTTCTTCGCGGAGGGTGTGCTTGCCTTCTTTGTTGCCATCTCTCGAATCTCCTGTTTTTTCTCTGCTCGGCAGTGTTCGGGCTGCAGGACCGTACGTTCCGTTCGATGCAGCAGGTTGGCGCCCGGGCTTTATGCCTGGGCGAAAGCAGAAGCGCTTTGCGGCTGCGCTTTGCGGTTGCGGTAACTGGCCGCGATGAAGTCGCGAAACAGTGGGTGTGGCTCGAGCGGTTTCGATTTGAACTCGGGATGAAACTGACAACCTAGAAAGAAGGGGTGGTCTGGTATCTCGACTATTTCTACATATGTGGCGTCAGGCGTGGTGCCTGTGAGTCGCAGACCGGCACCGGTCAGTACAGCCTCGTATTCCCGATTGAATTCGTACCGATGCCGATGGCGCTCGCTGATCTCTTTCGTACCGTATGCCTTCCACGCGAGTGTGTCGGGCGTCAGAACGCAGGTCCACGCGCCCAGCCGCATCGTTCCGCCCATCTCTTCTACGCCTGTCAGCTCGCGCAGCTTGTAAATAATGCGGTGTGGCGTCGCTGGATCGAACTCGCCGGAATTTGCTTTTCCTAGACCGCATACATTTCGCGCGTATTCGATGCACGCGGTTTGCATGCCCAGGCAAATGCCGAAGTATGGAACCTTGTTCTCGCGTGCATAACGAATTGCATTCAGCATGCCTTCAATACCTCGCTTGCCGAAGCCGCCCGGAACAAGAATTCCGTCGAAGCCTTCGAGTTGAGAAGAATAATCGTCTACCTCAAGGCCCTCAGCTTCGATCCATGTGACGCGCAGCTTGAGGTTGTGCGCCAGCGCGCCATGGACCAGCGCTTCCTTCAACGACTTGTAGCTATCCTCGTACTCGACATACTTTCCGACGATACCAATGGAAACCTCATCCAGCGGATTGTGCGCGCGATGCACGATGTCTTTCCACTTCGAGAGATCCGCCTCCGGTGATTCGAGCCGCAGGTACTTCATCGCAAGCGAATCGACACCCTGGTCTGCAAGGTTCAGCGGGACCTCATAAATGCTCGGTACGTCGCGAGCGATCACCACGGCGGCTTCTTCCACATTGCAGAATGCGGCTATTTTCGAGCGCATCTCGCGTGGAACTGCGCGATCTGCACGGCACAGCAGGATGTCCGGCTGAATGCCAATGGAAAGCATCTCCTTGACGGAGTGCTGCGTCGGTTTGGTCTTCAACTCCTGCGCAGCGGCAATCCACGGAATCAATGTGACGTGCACGAAGCAGGTATTATCCCGGCCCAGTTCCTGCCGCATCTGCCGGATCGCTTCCAGGAAGGGAAGCGACTCAATGTCACCAACCGTGCCGCCTATTTCACAGATCGCCACATCGCAGTCAGCGGCAACCTTGCGCATTGCATTTTTGATCTCGTTCGTGACGTGCGGAATCACCTGCACGGTCTTGCCGAGATAATCGCCGCGGCGCTCTTTGGTGATGATCTGTTCATAAATGCGGCCGGTGGTCAGGTTGTTATCGCGCGACAGGCGAGCATGCGTGAAGCGCTCGTAATGGCCAAGGTCGAGATCAGTTTCCGCGCCATCATCAGTAACGAAAACTTCGCCATGCTGAAACGGTGACATCGTTCCTGGATCGACATTGAGATACGGATCAAACTTCATCAGGTTGACGCGAAATCCACGCGCTTCCAGCAGACAGCCAATCGAGGCAGCAGCAAGGCCCTTGCCCAGTGAAGACACAACTCCGCCCGTCACAAAGATGTACTTTGCTGACACGTTCGCGACCTCTTCGGATGTAAGTTTTGGTTGTGCCTGGTGTGCACGACCAAGTATACCAAGCAGCTTTTTAGGAGCGGCGCGTAAAGTGTTAGCAATGTTACGTGCGCTCCGAAGCCGCTTGGTTGAACTCGAGCACCGCGCGTTCGCGGGCCTGCAGGACCGCGCAGCCACACGAAGTGGCAGCGCACCAGCGTCGGCTCAGCGCAAACGCCCGCAGCATCTCATCACGGGTGAACGAGGCGAAGATGAAGCTTACTTCTTTCTTCGCAAGCTCGGCTACACGATTGTTGCTCGTCGCTGGCGTAGCGGAAATCTTAGAGGCGATCTCGACCTCGTCGGCTGGGACGGCGACACGCTCGTCATCTTTGAAGTGAAGACGCGCACGGCACATGACTTTGCTGCAGCGGAATCCCAAGTGGATCGCGATAAACAGCGCATGTTGCGGCGCATGGCCGCGGCGTACCTCAGGCAGTTCCCGGAGCGCCACCGCGAACGCGTGCCAATCCGCTTCGACGTCGTTGCGGTATACCTGCTCAACTCAGGCGTTGAGGTGGAACACTTCCGCGCGGCGTTTACTCACACGGAAATATCCTGAGTTCTGTTCACTGACCTTCCGCGGCATTCTTCAGACTGTCCAGATACGCTTTGGCCTGCACTGTATCTGCGCGAAAAATGTAGTGACCAACGAACCGAAAAATTGGCGATGGCACAATGCTCGTTTCCATGCAGGTGACCTCGGTTGTCCGTACGTCGGTCGCCGTTAGCTTGTACGTCCACGTGCCGCTGTACATCTCGTCTGTGCTGATCGTGGATACGGTGCGCAACGATTCCGGTGAAGATGCTGTTTCGCACAGGGTGCTCTTCTTTCCTGCATCCTCGGACCAGCATGGGTGACCATCGCGCGACGGCAGCGGCGTGATGGATTTCACTCGGCTACGAAATGCCAACAGTGCTTGCGGGTCATTGAGAATCGCCCAAATCTTCGATTGGGGTGCGTGGATGACTGTTCCTACAATCTCGGTACGCTCTTGCGGCAACTGAGAGCCGAAGATGTACACCATGGCGAAAACGAAGGCGAAGAAGATCACCGCCTTGAGCAGAGAACCAAATAATCGGAACATCGAGCCTCGGAAAGCGCAGCGGTAAAACGGGCCCGACAACTATGGCAAAATTGCTCCAATCCTACTTGCTGCCACAGTGATACAGTGCGTCCGCACTGCATTACATATTTCCCGCGCCTATATCGGACTGCGCAACCTCTTTGTTATGCGGATCGAGATAGCTCTCGATCGTCTGCTCAAGCACCCCTTTTGCCGCAAGGATGAAGTCGATAGCATCGCGTCCTGCGCCTGCCCCGCCTGGAAGTGGCGTAATGAAATGCGCCACTGCTTTCGTTTGTGGTCTGGCATTGGCCGTTGCAATTGCCAGCCCGGCAACGCGCATCACAGGCAGGTCAACAATGTCGTCGCCCACATAAGCAATCTCTTCCAGCGTGCAGGCTTCATCCAGCAGAATCTGTTCGACGGCCTCCATCTTGTGGGACTGCCCCTGGTAAAGGTGGTCGATCTTAAGATCGCGAGCTCGCAGCGCCACCACCTGTGAGTTCCGCTTCGTTACAAAACCGATTTTCAGTCCCGCAAGCCGGGCGATCGAGATACCCATCCCATCGTGCGCGGAGAAGCTTTTCACCTCAGTGCCCTGACCGTCAGCCCCTGGAATGATCGTGATGTCGCCATTGGTGAGGACGCCGTCGACGTCGAAGAGCAAAACTTTGACACGGCGTGCCCGGTCTCCCGCTGATAAAGAGGACATGAGCCTAGCCTATCAATCCATGTGCTTTTGCGGCGCTGTTCCGTGGTCAAGCAAAAGCAAACAGCCAACTCAAGAGAGTTGGCTGTTCATAGGTAATGGCTCGCAAAGGGGAAGCTACCGACGCCAGTGGCCGTCGATCCAGACATACCCCCTACGGCGATTGGCCCAGTGCCCAGCAACCCAGCGGGCGTGCTCGTAAGGTGGTGCCGCGTATGCACCTGGTACCCACACGTAGCGAGCGCCATCCCAGCGGTGATAGCCAGGCTGCCACACCCAACCGGGGTGCACCACTGGTCCGGGGCGTTCATAGATCGCACGCGGTGGGCCGACGCGAACGACAACCTGAGCACCTGCTTCCGCGACGCTCGCGAGTGAGAAAGCGCAAACAGCTACTGCAATGCTTTTCCTGAGGATGTTCATCGTTCTGACTCCTAACGGGCTTGCCCGTACAGAAAAGTCAGACACAAATCATCCGCGGAAGTTGCTGTGAACTAGCGGTCTTCTGCTGCAGAGTGAGGGTTTCGCGAGCAACCTAAGATAGCGGTTCGTGCCGAGTATTACCTGTCTGGAAAGCCTCCGCCATTCGGCTAGCCAACACGGGAACCCCAAACAGCGCGGCAGAAAACAGACCGGTAGAAACCAGATCGTTTCCATAGAACGGCAGTGCCTTCACGTAGCAGTCCAAAAGACCAGCGGCAGTATGTGGATACATGTTGCTTCCCGCCCAGAGCGCAAAGTCGACCAACAAAAAGAAGCCCGTCGCCGATGCAAACACGCCGGCAGCTACACGCAAAACGGTCACCTTCTTCAAAAGGCCACTCGCCAGCAGAGCAACGGCTCCATACCAGAACCAGGTGACAAGATAGCCACTGGCGTGAAAGGGAAGGCCATAAACCTGCGTCGTCAGATAAACATCTGTAAGTGCCATCACCGCAGCCGCAATGACTGCTTGCCAGCGGGAGCTACGCGATCCAAAGAATAGGAGTCCAGCTCCGACCGCAGTGAAATTGATTCCTACTCCATGCAGTGTATGCGGCAGTAATCTGCTGAGCGCGGCGAGCAGAAGCACAAGAAAAGCGACCATATAGTTGACCTGACTGGGAGACTTGGACGCGGGAAACGCCTTCGTTATTGTAACGGGCGGACACAGTCGTGAGGGTGCTTCATCGCTGCTCTTTTCCATCCATGGTCTCGCGAACAACGCGATTTCTCGCATCCAGTTCCACCGTCCCGGTCAGTGGCGTGCGAGAGCGCATCATCGGGATGTCACCCATGAACCTCGGGTCGCGAAAGGTCACGAGCGTATGTCCTGACACCAGACCCATCCCCTCTGCCTGCGCTGTACCTTCTTGCACTGTGCTGAGTACCGGCACGGGAGACCAGTCCAGGTAAACCCTGCCAAGTCTGCTTTGCTCCGCTGCAAGAAGGGCGGGGGTCACCGCTGGTTTCGGAAAGCTTCGCAGCCCTGCATAGAAGCTCCCCGCTCGTGTATTCGCTTCCCCCAGCTGATACACGGCCCCAAAATCGGTAACGGTCCACCAGCGAAAGGGAGTGAGCGGGTCGGGATTTGCAAGCACCCTGAGCGGCTGAAGATATCTGTGCGTCGACTCTTCCGACCCATTGGCGTCATCAAGGCTCTGGGTCATGGCCAGGTCGATGGCATGATTGTGCTGCACCTCACGTAGCGTCCAAAGCGCAACCACAGCGAGCAGCGCAGCCAGTGCCCAGCCGCGCGGCGCAAAATGTTGTCGCTGGGCACCCACCTCAGAGCCAACCAGGCGAAAGATCGAGGGCAACACCAGTGCTGCCACAAGAAACAGAAACATCAGCGGATCAAAAATGAACGTAATCGAAGCCGCATACCAGTGGGTATCGAACGGGAAAAACGGTCGAATGCCGTAGTTGTTCGTGAAGTCGAGCAGTAGATGGCTCAACAGTGCAAGCAGCGCAAACAGGAACAGAAACCACCAGTTCACCGGGGCATCGCTCATGGGGGTGGCTGTCCCCTTGCCCAGCGCTTTCGCGCGCTTCGATCTCCATTGATGTACAAGGAACGCGACGCCAACCAGCAGTGCAGCTTCGAACGGAAGTGCCAAAAACGTGTGCGTAATGCCACGATGGTGTTGGAACGAAGCCACGGGACCGCGAAGGCTCCAAAGCGTATCAATATCGGGAAACTCTGCCGCGATCGCCATGGTAAACGTTGCGTAAGCAGCGCGACGATTTAGCCCGGTGCGGGCAAGGCATGCACCCGTAAGAATGTGAGTGACGGGCTCCATGCAGGCGAATCAGCTAGCCGAAATGCCCGTGAGCCCAAGCTCACTTGGTGTGGGTGTCCGAGCGACGTCATCGGAATGGAGGCTTCGGCTCATTTCCTCAATTTCAGCTTGAGAAAGCATGTCTGGCTTGAAACCAGATACAGCCACAAACCCCGGGTCATCGCCCAATGCCTCCGAGATGCTGTTCCAGACGAAAAACGGAGAAGTCGTT
This sequence comes from Granulicella sp., assembly GCA_965200515.1. Taxonomy (GTDB): domain Bacteria; phylum Acidobacteriota; class Terriglobia; order Terriglobales; family Acidobacteriaceae; genus Granulicella. Next base: position 642,576 of record CBDAUT010000014.1, read on the forward strand.
GGCAGCAGGATCATACGGCGCTCAGGCTCGGGCAAGGCGAAATAAACAAGCCAGACGATGCTCATACCGAGCGAAATACATCCCGTGATGGCAAAAAGTGGAGAAGCGAGGTTATGACCCCACTCAGTGGGAAGCCAGGCGGCTTGAACCAGCATGATGCCAGAGCCGAGACCAAAACCAAGGGCGACACCGAAAACCTGACTTCGGAAGCTAAGCCCCAACGGCTTGATAGCAAGACAGACAAAGAGCAAGAGGCATAGTGCTAGGACGCTTATACCCTGATGAATCTGACCTTGAAGAAGCCCAAAGCGATCAGTGCTGCTATGGGGGCCCAAAGAAAACAGCAGCGCCAAGCCAAAGGACACGCCGGCAATCCAGCGAAAAATGACTTGCCCTATATCTTGAAGTCCAGGAAGCCCACGCATTGCCAGTCGATAGACTGCATAAATCGTCAGCAGCGTCAAAACTGTTTGGATGAACAGGAAGACCTCCTCCGAATACACGAAGCAGGTATAGCCAAAGATGGCATCGATGCCGAGGTTCCTGCGGAAATAAAGGAAAGCCATGGCGCAGCATGCTTCAGCAATTCGGCACCCAATATATGCCGCGAAATACCTGTAATCCTCCAACTTGCGTTTCCGCCAGAGAACAGACAGCAGAGCGATGCACATTAGTAGATCAATGGATGTCGCCGTTTTGATCAGCGTTATTGTCGTCATTAAAGCGTCGAACCCGCGAGCCTCATCTTAAGGCTTCGCGGGTTCGCACACAAGCTTTGGTTAAGGGACGCGTTTAGAACTGGTCGGCACCGCAGCGGGTGGGATCGTGCGGGCCGCATGCTGGTGTGGGCACGGTGCTCGGGCCACCTTTGACTGCAAACTTCACCCCGGGAGCGCTTGGCTTCATCGAAGCAACGGTGCTGGCGGAGAATCCGGCGAAAACGAGGGTAATCACGGCAGAGCGGATAATTGCAGTCTTCATGGTGGAGCTCCTTAGTCGGGGTCGGGCCCGATGGTTACTTTCATGAACTTTAGGTGAGTGACTACACCGAAGTTGCATGTGGGTACAACTTAGGCTGTAGTGGAGCAGAACGCCAGCTAATTGCAGCATATTGCAAGTTATTAACTAGTAGAGTTACCAAAGTAACAAGCTTGCGCGTTGGGGCTTAGGTATACATTACCCGCACGTGCTTTCAGTTTGAGCTGCGCGTGAGGCACGTTACCAGCTGCTTCGATTCGCGTGTTTTTCCAGTATGTGGTCGGATAAGAATGTGGCTCGAACACCTTATCCGCGCACGGACCGGGAGATTATCTACCGCATCGGCCAATCTGCCGGTGCCAAGGCGGGCTATAAACAGCTCATTCGCGAGTTTGGTTTAGGCGGAGGGCGCGAGCGCAGGCTGCTCGTTGAGCAGCTCACGCGTATGGTGGCCCGCGGAGATCTCATTCGAGCCGGCGACGACGCCTGGGCATTACCTAAGCGCGACCAAGAGGCGCAGCCCTCAGTGACTGACCAAAGCTCAGGAGCGGGGCGAATATCTCTCCCACCAGGCAGCAGATCCAGTCAGCCGATTCCGAGGTCGACGCATGGGCGCGATCGCCTCGTGAGTGGAACGCTGAGCCTTCATCGTGACGGTTTTGGCTTCGTTCGTATGGACGCAGGGGAAGACATCTTCATTCCTCCGAACGAGATCTACGGTGCCATGCAAGGCGATACGGTTCTTGTGGACGAAGCCCTGCCGGGGCGCGATGGACGCCGCTCCGGTCGCATCGCCCGGGTACTCACACGACGCAATGCGACAGTCGTTGGCGTATTCCACTACGCGAAATCACGAAAACACCAGGGTGACCAGCCTTTTGGCTTGGTTCAGCCCGGCGGAAACTATGTGCTGCCCTGGGACGACCGTGTAGGTGGCCCCATCGAGATTGCGGATGGCGATGAGGCACTGGCGTCGCTAGCAGACTCACAGCATCGAACGCTGGGCGACGAAGCCCGGCAGCAGCAGCGGCAATGGGAAGCAAAGAACCCAAACTGGCCGCTTGACGGTATTGCCGTTGATGTTGAGATCACCAGCTTTCCGCAGCCCGGTCGCCCGGCGCGTGGGCGCATCATCGAGGTGCTCGGTCCACCGGACGCATTCGGTGTTGATGTTGAAATCATCATCCGCAAGCACCACATTCCGCATAGCTTTCCTGCGCAGGTGCTTGCTGAGGCGAGGGAAGAAGCAGCCCACGATGTTGCCGCACTGAGCACAGAGGAACTGGCACTACGCGAAGACTTTCGCGGACTGCCCATCGTTACCATCGACAGCGAGACAGCACGCGATTTCGACGACGCTGTCCTGGTGCGCCCGCTGGGGAACGGCAACACAGAGTTGCAGGTGCACATTGCAGACGTGAGCACTTACGTGCGTGAGGGCTCTCCGCTCGACACCGAAGCGCGGGTCCGCGGAACGAGCGTCTACTTTCCCGATCGTGCGGTTCCAATGCTCCCGCATGCGCTCTCCAGTGGCATGTGCAGCCTTCTTCCTGAGGAAGATCGCCTCGTGCTGAGCTGCATCATGGAGGTTGATGCTCGTGGCGAGGTTGTTAGCTACCGTGTAGCGGAAGGCCTTATTCGTAGCGTGCGACGCATGACCTACACCAGCGTGCAACATTGCCTGAACGCCTCACCAGCCAAAAGCACGGAAGCACCGGAGCCCACGGCGGACGACCTGGCCGAGCGCGAGCGCATTGCACTGGAGCGGCCAGATCTACCAGCAGCGTTCGATGCAATGCTGGAGCTTGCGCTAAGGCTCAACGCAAAGCGCATCAGGCGCGGCTCCATAGACTTCGACTTGCCCGAACCGGTGGTCGAGTTCGACCCCGATGGAAACATGAAGGCCGTTGTACGTTCTGAGCGCGGCTGGGCACACCGCCTGATTGAAGAGTTCATGTTGAGCGCGAACGAGTGTGTCGCCACGTGGCTTCAGCAGCAGGGTATTCCGTCTATCTACCGCATTCACGAGATGCCAGACCCCAAACGGATTGTCGAGTTCGAAGAAACAGCCGCTTCCTTTGGGCAGTCGCTCGGCATCAGCGCGCTTCCTGTGCGCAGGCTGACGATGAAGAGCGACCGGCGCGAGACGCAGCGGCGTAGCGCACGTGGTCGCGAAGGTGGACGTGTAGCTGCTCACGAAGTTCCGGAGCGCATCGCTGTCACGCCGCAGATGTACCAGCGACTGGTGCGCAGGATCAGTGGCCGTGCTGAAGAGCGAATACTTGCGTATCTCATGCTGCGCTCACTGAAACAAGCCCGGTATGCCGAAAAGAACGAAGGGCACTTCGCGCTGGCGAGCCCCTGTTATACGCATTTCACTTCACCCATCCGTCGCTACCCGGATCTAATCGTCCATCGGCTGCTTCGCGCAATGTTGCATGCAGGTGCCGACCCGCGTGGCGGTGCCATCCATAGCGAAGACGCGCAGCCATGGAAAGAGGAGCATCTCGCACGCAAGCGACCAGAAGCGACGCGATCTCAGAGTAAAAATCCGCGAGTGAGCCGCATAGGTTGGTCAGAAGACGAAACTGCGCCTGCGCACACGTTCAGCAGCAACCTTGCCCAGAAACAGGCTCCGCGCGAAGTGCCGCCTCCAATTTCTGCTGAAGAACTTAGCGATATCGCCGTGGAGTGCTCGCAGGCGGAGCGTCGTGCAGCCGACGCAGAGCGCGAACTGATCGAATGGAAAAAGATCAAATTCATGGCGGACAAAATCGGCGATGATTTTCAGGCCATTATCTTGTCCGTCACGAAACACGGCTTCTTCGTCGAACTCAAGGACATGTTCATTGAGGGCCTGGTGCCGCTCGCTTCACTTGTCGGCGATCACTACGCTTTTCGTGACACTGATCGCACCATCTGCGGGGCACGCACAGGACATTGCTTCACCCTCGGTCAACGCGTGGAAGTGATTCTCGACCGCATCGACCGACAGCAGCGCCGCCTCCAATTCGCTCTGCTGCCAGGCACCGAACCACAGGCGAACACGGGCGCGGGGCACGCGTCAGTCCGCGCTGCAAAGAGCGATCGCAAAAAAGCGAAAGCCAAAGAGAGCAAGAAACCAAAGACGGGTAAAAAGCGACGCTCCTGATGTGCGCCCGTTGGCAATAGCGGCGATTTAGAAGCGCTACTCTTTACCTGTGATGAGCAGTTGTTCTATCTTCCCATCGGGCATCACGTATGTGCTGACCGTGACCGTGCCTCGTTCGAACTTTGCTTTATAGGAGCCACCAGTCATGCCACCACGCTGGTAGCTTCGCGCATTGGTGATGGAAATGATGGAGCCGAGTGGGGCCAACTCTGCTTTGAAGTCTGCGAGCGCTAGTGGGTCGAAATAGCTGCTGGCGTTCGTAGTCAATAGCTCACGCTGAATGTGACCTTGGCTCAAATCCACCAGCATCGATTTCAGCTTGGGAGCGAAGGGATCCACGGGTGCCGTAGGCTGCTCCGCTTTTCCCGAGGCGAGCACCAGCGGCGCTATCTCGCGAGCGATCTGAGACGCAGCAGAACTTGCAACCTCATTCGTCAGCACAGCAATGGCGGCGCCGCGATCCGGGAACACGATGTTCTCCGCGACGAAACCTCCTACCTCGCCGCCGTGCTCGAAGTAGCGGTCGCCGTTGCGCATCCCAACGAAAATGCCGAGGCCGTACTTCGAATCTTTGTCCTTATCTTTGCCCGCCGTGTAATGAAAAGAGCTTTCCATTGCAGCGTAACTTGCGTGCGAAAGCAGGCACTCGCGAACCATGCAAAGATCCCACGCCACCAGTGAGGATGCTGGCATGGCCAGGTCGCCGTCACCGAAGTACCACCCATTTGCTTCGAGCGGCTGCTCGCGGACGGGCTGCAGTGCAACAGAAACGTAGCCCGTGACGCGTAGCTTGTCTCTTCCCCTGTATGTGTTGAATGCATCCGGAACGCCGGCGGGCGCGAGCACGTGCTGCTGGATAAACTCCGCAAACGGCTGCCCGGAAACCTTCTGCACGATCAGCGCCACGATGACGTAGTTTGTGTTGGAGTACTGCCACTCTGTGCCTGGCTCGAAATCGAGCGGCTTCGTCGCCCACTCGTGCACAGTTGCTGCCGGATCCGTCGGCTTCAGCCATGCCGGCACGATGTAGTCCTGCGGCGCGAAGTCCTGATAGCCCGAGGTCATCGTCAGCAGATTGCGCAGACTGACGTCGTTGGACCGCGTCAGCTCAGGAAAGAACTTGGCCACCTTGTCATCGAGCGAAAGCTTGCCTTGCTGCACAAGCAACAACACCGCAGATGCAGTGAACTGCTTGGTGATGGAACCGATGGGGTAAGCCATCGACTGGTCCGCGGGAACAGGCGGCACAACATGTGCGAGTCCGAACGCCTTGCGGTAAACAACCTTGCCGTTCTGAGCGAACGCGACGGAAGCCGAAGGCACGCCAGTGTCGTGCAGCACGCGTTCCGCAATCGACGCGACCTTCGCCTCAGTCTCGGGGGAGACCTGAGCGTGAGAAAAACATGTTGCAGCAAGGAGCATTAGGACAGCAGAGGTGGGGCGCATGGTGAGCCGAGAATACCACTCACAACGCGGCCCGCTGTTCTGAACTTTCCTAGACAGCCCGCAGCATTTGCTTCACTTTGGTCATCTGCCAAATCTCGCGATGAGCATGCGCGGCATCAGTCAGCATGCCTTCCAAAGCCCTTGCTGGACGCGGCTCGGAGAAGAGAAAACCCTGCACCGTGCAGCAGCCCATCTTCATCAGAGATTGCGCCTGCTCAATCGTTTCGACACCCTCACCAATTGTTCCCATACCCAGCGCACTCGCCAGGCTAACGATGGCGGACACAAGGCTGCTGCTCTTTGGATCAGTCTGCAACCTGCCTACAAAGGAGCGGTCGATCTTCAGATTGCGGAACGGATATTTGTGCAGATAGCTGAGCGATGAAAAGCCTGTACCAAAGTCATCCAGTTCGATTTCGAAGCCTGAGTCCACCGCGCTGCGCAGGGCGGTGGAGATAAGCGGCTCGTCATCCAGCAGAATGCTTTCTGTAATCTCCAGCACCATCGACTCGGGCGACAAGCGCGCATCGCGGCACTGCTGCATCAGGTTCTTATAGAAAGCGCCATGCCGAATCTGCGATGCGGATATGTTCACCGCCATTGTTGTACCCATCTTTAGCAGGTCGCGCTCCAGCCATTGATGCAATTGTTTCGCCGAGTGCTGAATCACCCATTCGCCAATCGGCACGATCAACCCGGTTTCTTCAGCCAGCGGAATGAACGATGCCGGGCTCATCAGGCCGCGTGTAGGATGCTGCCAGCGCAACACCGCTTCCAGGCCGATCACGCGGCCGTTGCGAATGTCGATTTTCGGCTGGTAGTGCAGCTCGAGCTGATCTTCCTGCAGAGCACGACGCAAATCGCGTTCGAGTTCCAGTCGCGCCACGGCAGCAGCTTTCATTGAAGCCGAGAAGAAGACATGGCGGCCTTTGCCCTGCAGCTTGGCCTGATACATCGCGATGTCGGCTTCTTCGAGCAGTTTGGCCGCAGTCGTTTCAACGCCGTGGCCCGCAAAAGAAACACCGATGCTCGCATCAATGTGCGTAGGCTGCCCATTCAACATTAGCGGCTCTTTCAGCAGCGCTTCCAACAGGTAGGCGTAGGTAAGCGCATCCTCATGCGTCGCAAGATCGTCGACGAGCACGACGAACTCATCTCCACCAATACGGCCAGCGTGGCTGTTTGGTGTGCCTTCCACCGTTATGGCGAGCCGTCGCGCGACTTCCAACAGCACAGCATCGCCAGCCGCATGACCGAGGCTGTCGTTGATGCGCTTGAAGGAATCAAGATCAAGAAAATAAACCGCAAAGTTACGAGGCTCTTCGTCCGCTTTATCAATGCGCCATTGCAATTGGTCAAGGAACGATGCGCGATTGTGCAGACCGGTCAGATCGTCCGTCACCTTGCGCGATGTGATGTCGGACAGCGAGCCGGTAAGTCGCATGATGGTGCCGTCCGCATCGCGCTGGCAAGCAGCACGAACAAAAAGCCAGTGCCAGCTGTCATCATTGCGCTGGTAGCGCAACTCGACTTCGAAACCGGGGCTGCTGGAATCGCGAGTGTCTGCCCAGAGCTGTTGAAGACGAGGAATGTCACGCGGATGCACACGCTGCAACCAGTCCCGCGCGGAAAGGTCAGGGTCTGTTGACCCTAAGCCCAACAGCTCGCGGCAGCGATCTGAGTAGTACACCGAACGGTCAGAAAATTGGATGTCCCAGATACCTTCGGTCGCGGCGCTTGCCGCAAGCAGAAATTTCTCATGCGACTGACGAAGCTCTGTTTCAAGCAGGTACTTTTCTGTGATGTCAGTGTGCAGGCCTACCCATTCCCGAATGGAGCCGTCGGCTTTGAGCCGTGCCGCCGCCTGCGCATGCATCCACCTGTAAACGCCGTCAAAGCGAAGCAGGCGCATGTCGACAACATAGCTGGTTGAAAGCTTATGAACGCGAGACATCAGTGAAGCTACACGCTCGCGGTCTTCCGGATGGACTGCCCGGAAGGGGTCTGCACTGTGCTCCTCGATTGTGTTTCCTGTAAACGCGAGGTATTCCCGCATACCTTCCGCGGAAGGGCTGGAAGGGTTGTAGGTCCAGATGATCGACGACGTTGCGCGCAGCAGCAGGCGATAACGCTCTTCGTTGTCGCGAACGTCTTCGTCAACTTTGTCTTCCGGTGCCGTGGTCGCGAGTAGGAAGACAGCGAAGCCCCCAGGTGCAGGAAATACTTCGACTTTCAACGAATTCCCGCCCAGCCAGAGCCCGCGAATCGCGGGTGCGCCCTGGGAAGCCGCATTGTGTAACAGGGCACAAAAGCTGGCGAGCCGTCCATCGGCTACGGCGTCGGGATGCAGGATCTGTCCTGCATTGAGGTGCGAGCTGAGCAGCGATTTGGCGGTGCTGTTAGCGTTCATCACCGCGAACGCCTCATCCACGTAGAGCAATCCGCAATCGTCGGTTAGTAGCTCCTCTTCAAGCGGAAGGAGCCGCGCCGTACGGTCGGCACTCGAGCGTGGAAGACGGTGCTCAATGAGTTTAGCTGCCGTTCGCGCGAAGTGGCGGAGCAGTTCGCTTTCGCGCAGATCAAAACCTTTGCGCGGCTGCTGATCGATGATGCAGAAGGTGCCCAACCGTACGCCGTTGCTCACAATGAGCGGAGCGCCCGCGTAGAAGCCGATGTGTGGCTCTCCTAGCACCAACGGGTTGCTGCAGAAGCGCGCATCTTCCCGCGCATTGTTTACAAGAAAAACGTCGTCGCCCTGAATGGCATGGCTACAGAATGAGAACTCGCGCGGTGCATCGGATGCAGGAATGCCACGGGTGGATTTGATGAACTGGCGCTCGCGATCTACCAGTGAGATCTGGCAGATGGACACGTCGAACACCTGGCAGGCAAAGGCCGTCAGATCGTCGTAAGCCTTCTCAGGCGTAGTGTCGAGGATGCCGTAGGCATAGAGCGCTTGGAGACGTTGGATCTCTTCAGCATCGTCGATCAACGGAACAGCGCAAAGGGTGTCGCTCATCGGCCTACACTCCCGTGTTCATGCTCGATGCGAAAAGCGGGAGGGAAGAAGACTTCGCGCGCGCTGCCAACGCAAGCTGCAAACGAGCGACGGAGGGGCCGAGGGTCAAAAGACCAAACTGTATAAAGCAACAATGTGTACATCCAGCATCTTCTTGAAGCTCAGGGATTGTGAGACACCGATTGATGCCTATTGTGCAGCAAACTCGTGACCTCTTGCCTACACCGCAAGTTGTACCAGCGAGATAAATCCCGAATTGGCACTAAGTCCAAGTCTCTGCGCTGCCTTCCACGCTGATTTTGCAGGAAGCACGAGGAGCTTGACGATATGGCATCCTCGCTCCTTATTGCGACTACTGTCGCATTATTTTATGCTCATTGACGGGCCGCCGGTTTGTCCACCCTCACAAGTGGCACCGACTCGCGCGGCGTAATAATGACCATGGAATCCACAAGGATGACGACAAACAGTAATTCTGGAAACGTCCCAAGAAACACAAAGCAGAAAGAAGCCATTCGTAGCGCGATCACATCTGCAGACCGGCCCCTTTCGCCGGAAGAAATACTTGCTTCGGCGCAGGGAAGCGTCAAGAACATTAGTCTCGCCACAATCTATCGCAACATCGCCTCGATGGTGCAAGATGAGTGGCTTGTCGGCGTGGCATTCCCCGGAATGCCGGCGCGATACGAAGTCGCTGGTAAAAAGCACCACCACCACTTCCACTGCAACGCATGCGATAAGGTGTACGAACTTGAAGGTTGCGCAGTGGATGTGAAAGCACGCCTGCCAAAAGGGTTCCGCGCCACCGCGCATGAGTTCTTTCTGTCAGGCACCTGCGCTGCCTGTAGGTAACGTTTCGCACAATTACGAAGCGCGCCGGACGCAGTGCCTAACGCAAACTGCTCAGCAGGAAGTTGGCCGCGTAGATCAAACCCACACCGCCCAACACACTCGCGAACACTACGTTTCGCGGGGCATCTGACCGACGGATTTTTGGAAGGAAATCGCTGGCGGCCATTTGGATAAAGAACCCCGCTGCGATCGCCAGCAACACCACTGAACTGCTCGTGCTCGAAAACCAACGCACGGCAACAAATGCGCCTGCGACGGGCGCGAGCGCATCCGCCACCAGGAATCCATAGTCGAGGAACTTCGGCTTCTCGCCGCCGGTAGTCAATAGCACCGTGTTCATACCGTCGCCGAGATCATGCGCCGCAATTCCCGCTGCCACCGCGTAGCCCGCAGTATGCGATGCGGTGAACGCCGCGCCAATTGCCATCCCATCACGGAAGCTGTGGAACACCAGCATGCCGCCCGCGATGCGTCCGATTGATCGTCGCGGAACTCGCGCACCCGTTCCGGTCGAGACGCTGTCGAGTACGTTTTCAATCGCAAAGAACGCGAGAAAGCTCATCAATGTAATGGTGAAGATCCGATCGATGGGCAATCCCGAGGCAATCCCAATGACAACCGCCTCGGGAAGCAAATCAAGGAAGGCCGCACCTAACAGCAGACCCGCTCCGAGCGCCAGCAGTATGTGAATCCATCTGCGAAACCGCACCGCCAGCAACCCTCCTGCGAGGGTTGCTGCGAGCGGAATGATCAGGAGGGGAAACGGCAATGCCACTAGGAATACATTATCATTAGCGGTCCCGCCGCCACCCCGATCACCACAGTTTCTTTGTTGTCACTCCCCTGAAAAGAAAGCCCCGCGAACTCACGAAGAGCTCGCGGGGCAGTTTGAGAGAGCTTAGAAGTGGAATGCCACCTCGCCTGTCACCGTGCGTGGTGTCACGTAGTGCGTGCCGGAAAATGTGGAGAGGAAGTTGTACAGCGCGTAATTGTTCGCCAAATTGATGGCAGTCAAACTTGCGCTGATCTTGTACCGCTCGTGGTCTCCGAAATGAAAGACATTGTCATCACCAAGCGAGAGATCAAAGAGGTTGCGAGGTGCGATGCGGTTCGGGTTCTTGTCCGCGTCTTCGCTGTTGATGCCGGGCATCCGGAGCAGATTCGATGAGAGCCCCGCAACCGTGCACTGCTGAATCTGACGTGTTGGCGTTGCACGGCCCGTACCGGCGTCGTTGCACACCAGACCTGCCTGAAACTGCTGGTCTGCGGTGAGGTACGTCAGGTCAATACCAGGCTGCCCATTCACCGTAATAGCTGTTGCGGGATCGCAGTCAGAATTTGAGCCGTTCGGGTTGTAGCACGGTGCCGCACCGGCCACCATACCTGAGTCATACCGCCAGTTGAAGCCGACATACATGCTCTTATGGAACGGCATGGCGTATTCAACATGCGTAGTTTGGTTGAAGCGTTCGTCATGGTCGATACGGAACGGCGCAAAGTTGCTGCTCGCGCCTACCGTCGTGCTCACGGGTGTGCCACCGACTCCGCCGATCTGCGGATTGAAGAATCGTGCGGCAACAGACGAAGCGTTGAAGCGCGCCGAAAGCCCCTTCACGTCCGTCAATGTCGCGCTCATCGCATATCCCGGAATTTTCGAGTTGTGCCACTCGATCGGGAACGTGATGGGCGTCGTTCCCAGCACGCTGAAGTCATAGGCATTGCGCGTGTACTTGGTGATGTACTCAGCCGTTATGACAAGGTGCCGTCCAGCCGCTTGGCTCAGGCCCATATGGAATTCATTGCGAAAACCGGCATTGAAGGGCGTGACACTCTGGCTTGGGCATCCGCTTGCGGTGAAAATGCCATAGAGCACAGGGTCTGCGCATCCGTAAGAAGAAAGCACCAGGTTTTCGTTGAACGGTGTTTCCAGGGTGCGCGCATACGAAGCACGAAGCACCGTGCCCGACTTCTTGATGTTGTATGAAACACCCGCCCGCGGCTCGGCCTGCCGCTGCACTGTCAGTCCGTTGTAAAAGTCTCCGCGCAGGCCAAAGGTCGCTGTGAAGTTCCCCGCCGTGATGGTGTCTTCGCCGTACAAGGCAAGTTGCTTGATGTCGGTCTGGCCGCGCCAGCGGTAATACGTTCCGCCGCGGGTGAAGTCATATGGCGCAAGCACCGGATTGAAACTTCCATTGGCAACCGCGCCAGCCCCGCTGCAGGCGATCGGAGCACTGTTTCCATCGACACACGCAGGATTGAATGTCGGATCAACTACTCCGATGTAATCGTTCTCGCGGAGGAACGTCTGCTGGTATACGCCGCCGAACTTCACATTGTTGATGCCGTGCAGGTAGGAGTAATCGCCGCGTGCACCAAGGTTCGTCAGCGTACGAAACTGGCTAATGCTTTCCTGCTGCTGACCCGGCGCAAAGTCTGCCAAAGGATTCTTGCTGGGAAAATAGTTGTAAGCGTCGCGACGCACGAATACACCAAGGTTCAGTGCAGACTCGGGGCTCACTACATGTGTAAAGGTCGGCGAAAAATTGATTGTGCCAATCTTCGATTTCTGGTCAGTGTTTCCGAGCCCATTGCCGAACTGATCCGTGACGCCAATGTTCTCGTAATCATTTGGTGTCTGGAACAGGGAGCGTGTGTACTGGAAATTGATGTGCATGGAATCTTTCGGCCCCATGTTGAAGTCGAAGCGATCAAAAAGGTTTTCTTCGTTGCCCTTGTCATGGAAAACGCGAAACTCCGGTGCATCAAGAAAGCGCCCCGTCTGCAAGCCATCGAGCGCAATGAAGTTACCCCAGTTCTCGCCGCCCCTTGCCAGATCGAACGCGAGATTGCTGGTGCCGAATGTGCCGTACGAAAATTTAAGCGATCCAGTTGGCGTCGTGATGCCCTGTCCAGAGCGTGTGGTCACTGCAATTACGAGTGACGTCTTGTCACCATACTCGGCCGGCGGCGCGCCATCGATCACCTGCAGCGACTGCACAGCAGACGCCGGCAGCTGGTTTGAGAACACCTTGCTCTGCTGATCGGAAATCGGTTCGCCGTCAACGCTGAATGAATCTTCGTTGTGGTCTCCCAATCCGTGCAACAGCCCGTTCGAATCCGCAGTGACACCGGGTGATGCGAGCGTCACGATGGAACTCAACGCACTGCTGGGACTCTCGATCGGCAGCCGGTTAATCGTCGAGCGATCAATGTCGGTGTGGTACGTAGGCGAGGTCTCCGAAAGCGGCCCCTCCGCATCCGCCGTCACCGTTACCACCTGACTCGCCTCAGGCGAAAGCCGAATGCTCGCCACCACCGGAACAGTGGAACGCACATCTACGCTGGTTCGTGTCGCCGCGAAACCGGGTGCCGATACCGCAATGCTGTAGGTGTCGAACGGGACGTTATAAAACGCGAACTCGCCAGTAGCACTGGACGTGGCCGTCCTGCGAAAGCCACTGACCGGATTGATAAGTTCCACAGTTGCCCCGGGAACCAATGCGGCGCTAGGGTCAGCTACCGTGCCGCGCACGACGCTTGAATTTGTCTGTGCAAGCGCCACACCGGAAACAAACACCGCCAGCAGGGCGGCGGCAAAAAGAACAAACGTACGCAATTTCTGCGTGAACTTCATAGAACCTCCAAAAGGAAAGACAACGACCCGCGCCGGATCAGCGCGAATGCGTCAACTCGCTCCATAAAAATATGGAGCGCGACGGGTGCCTAAATGAGTAATGCTGGAGGAGGGCGGCTGAAGTGCAGAAATGCCGGGCGCACCGAGTGCAATGTTTCAGCCACGCTAAAGGTGACGGCAGCCGCAACAGTGGGCAGTGCAACAGCTTCAACGGTCGGTGAAGTTGTTGCCGTATGCGCCGCAACACAAAGTGGACAAAGATCGGAACTCTGACTGGCAAACAGCGCATGCGAGTTCTTCGTAGTTAGCTCAACTTCAGACTGCAAAGCATGGGTATGAAATGCCTGCCCCAGCAACCCAAAGAACACCGCAAACAATGCCACCCATCGTTTCAGCGGGAGCCGCTGAAACGCGTTACATCGCGTTGGGTGAGCTGATTTCTGGATCACGGTAGTTGTGAGACGTTCGGAACCCGCAGAAGACGCACACCTTTGGTATGCGACGAAGCCAAACACTTCTAGATGATACCGCATTCCTATTACGGAGCGGTTCGCTAGTTTTGTAGTTCGGGCAGCCCAATCGAATTTTGAATCTTCGAGATGAGAGCTTTAGCCGAGCGCCCAACAAGCCTCTGCGTCGAAGTCATCTGGACAACGCAAAAGTCGTCCCCAGCTTCTCCGCGTCGAACCGAGCCATGCCGTGCGTACGTTGTCCCAACGCTGTTGCCTACAGCGAAATGTGCGCCGAGGCGACACCTACGTCGTGCGGCGCTACACGACTCGACGCACCGCGCGGACTCAAGCGCTGTAGGAACATATCTTCAATCAGAGCCTCTGGCGTTCCGCGCTTTGTGTTTTCCAGCTCTTCGCTCACTTCATCCTCACGTTTTCGTACTGGTTCCGTGCCGCCAGCAAGTGGTGCGACAAAAGTCCTACCCTGGTTTGCATGCCCCCTTCAGTTCGGTGCATGCAGAGCAATGGCCATGCGTTGCGGGCCCATTCTGACTCGCGGATCACAAAACTAGAAATGATGCGTGAAAAGCGCGATCAGCAAAATAAACGGGATGGGTATACCAAGCATGTAAAGCATTATCGATCGCATACAAAATCCTCCTCATAACCGCACTAACGACTATTGACTGTTCCCTACACCAGAACCACACCATCACGCTGCCGCCCACCAATCGTTGCAGCAAAGCTCGCCGTGAAGGCACCGAGCAACAACGTCAGAAACATCCAGAGCAGGGTGCGTGCCGTCAGCGACCGCGCTGCATCTGCGCTTTGCTGTGCTTCAGCAAAAACGCGGCTCACACGTGCATCAGCTTCGCTGCTGCTCGCTCCTGTTTGCGATGCGACAAGCTGATCGAGATACGCCTTGTCGTCGCTACTGAGAGAGCCTTGCGCAAGAGCACGTGCGAAGATAACCGACACCTCACCGTGCGTGGACTCACTCAGTGTCTCCTTCTTGCCGACATCCGAACGCAGCAGCTTGTCGACAAAGTAAGAATCCGTCCCGGAGCTACTTGTGTGGCTGTTCGGGGCAGCAACGTTCTTCGATTCCATAGAGTGGCCCACCAGCGCCGTAGCGGCAGAAGCAAGAAACGCCGCGGTAAACACCAGCGCCGTGCACCACGCGAGAAAACCGTGCACTGTGTCACGAAAGTAAACCTCGTCTGAATGAATACCCGCCCACTTCGTTCGTAACCGCCCAGCCAGGTATCCACCCATCGCCGAACTCAGAACTTCCGTGATGATCAGCCAGACGATCGCGGAAGCGCCAAAAGCCGTCGCCGATGCCCCAACGCCAGACCACGGTGATACTGTGGAAAGCCCGAAGCCGGCACCGAGCGCAAGCAGTAGTAGATAAAGCGCTGCAGTTGCCAGCGCCCCGGCGAACACGGCCGCCCACGACACGCCGGAGGCATTCGTTTCGTTGCGCTGAGATCCCACATGCGCCGCGTAAGTTGGCGTGGTTGCATCATTCATGGTGGCGTTTCCTTCTCTACAGCATTGGTTCGTGAAGTAGGATGCAGCCGCCGTCATGGACGACATGCTGTCTTCGCGTGTTCTCAAGCCGTGCCGTTCCGTCATACAGCACACTGCGTCTTCCGCGCGTCCAACTATTCCAGTCCGCTCAGAACGACCCTACTGAGTCGTACTTGGAAACTCGCCCAGCGGGCCAGTTCCACAACCCTCACTGCAATGTCAGCCGGCTTCAGCCGCCAAGATTGCTACCGCCATGAACGCCGCGGTCCATCCCTAAACTGATCACGCAACAAAGGAAAACGATGCCTACCGATCTCATCTCCCTGCAAGATCCCCGCAAGCAATACCCGGGCCCACCCTCTAACGTTGAAATTCAACCCGCTCCCGGCACTCAGGCCTCAATGAGCGAAAAGCCTGACTGCGGCGAGCACTCCTACAAGGGTTCTGGCCGTCTCGCCGGTCGCAAGGCGCTGCTCACGGGTGCGGATTCCGGCATCGGCCGCGCCGCCGCAATCGCGTTCGCGCGTGAAGGTGCCGACGTCGCCATCAGCTATCTTCCCGCCGAGCAGCAGGATGCTGAAGAAGTAGCGAAGTACATTCGCGAAGCTGGTCGCAAAGCCGTTCTGCTCCCCGGCGACATTTCGCACGAGGGCTTCTGCCAACGGCTGGTTGCTGACGCGATAGAGCAGCTCGGCAGCCTCGACATCCTCGTCAATAACGCTGGCAAGATGGGCAAGACGGGTGGCATCCTCGATACCACGACCGAACGCTTTGACTCGCTGATGAAGACAAACGTCTACTCCATCTTCTGGATTACCAAAGCTGCGGTGCCACACCTGAAGCCCGGTTCGTCCATCATCAACACGACGAGCATTCAGGGCTTTGATCCATCGCCGAACATTTTTGACTACGCCATCACCAAAGCGGCGATTGCAAACTTCACCAAGGGCCTGGCCGTACCGCTCATGGAGGAGCACGGCATCCGCATCAACGCCGTTGCACCCGGCCCCATCTGGACGCCGCTGCAGGAAGCGGACGGCGATGAGAAGAAGCTGAAAAAGTTGGGCGAGAGCACACCGTATAAACGCCCGGGCCAGCCCGTCGAGCTCGCTCCGGTTTATGTGCTGCTTGCTTCGCAGGAAGGCAGCTACATCACCGGTGAAATCTACGGAGTCACCGGCGGCATGGTTGGCATCGCCTAAGCACCTCGGTGTGAGAGCCGGAGATCTGCCGGCTTTCACACCGCCACTATGGGCGAACTTGCCGCACACCGGAGGCAAAGACCAGGCGAGCTACGCGCGCATTGCTCGTCGCAGCGTCTCTGCCGCAGACTCGGGCGTGATGTCGCGTTGCGGGGATCCGAGCAACTCGAACCCGACCATGAACTTTCGTATCGTCGCCGAACGCAGCAGCGGCGGATAAAAATGCACGTGCAGTTGCCACTCCGGATGCTCTTCTCCATCGGTAGGTGCGGGGTGCAGGCCCATGGAGTATGGAAATGGTGCGTCGAACACACAGTTGTAACCGGCAGCAACGGTCTTCAACATCGCCGCAAAATCCTCTCGCTCCTGCTCGGATAGATCACCTATCCGAGCGACGACCCGCTTGGGCAACAACATCACTTCAAATGGCCAGACAGCCCAGAAGGGAACCAGCGCCACCCAGCACCCGTTCTCCGCCACAATGCGTTCCTGCTGCTGCAACTCGAGGCCAAGATACGCATGCAGCAGCGGCACACCATGTTCCGCAAGGTAGGCGCGCTGCGACGCCAGTTCCACTGCGGGTTCGTCAGGAATGTGTTCTGTCGCCCACACCTGCCCATGCGGATGCGGATTGCTCGCTCCCATCATTGCGCCGCGATTTTCAAAGACCTGCACGTAGCTGATCTCTTCGCGAGCACCGAGTTCAGCAATCTGTTCTGCCCAGACGTCCACTACGCGGCGAATCGCTGGTACCTCCATAGTCGCCAGCGTCAAATCGTGCCGCGGATCGAAACAAATCACGCGACACACGCCGCGCTCGGTCTCCGCTCGCAGCAGCCCCGCATCGCCTTGGTCCATTGCAGCATGCTGCACATCGGGCTTCAACGCTGCGTAGTCATTCTCAAACACATAGGTGGATGTATAAGCCGGGGTCTGCGCTCCACCCGCACGGACATTGCCGGGACACAGGTAGCACTGCGGATCAAATGTCAGCGCTGCGGCTGACGCCTTCTCCTCCGTCTGCCCTTGCCACGGACGCAGTGTTCGGTGAGGCGAAACCAGGACCCAGTCACGCTTCAGCGGGTTCCAGCGTCGATGCGGAGCCTGTAGGAAAGCCTGGTTCATTCCGCTTCACCCTCAATCAAACCATTGGCTCGGTATGCGCCATCGACTGCGTCGCAAACATAGCTCTGAGCCGCAACGCCAAACTTTTCGCGATAAGCCGCCTCAAGCTGTTCGACGAACGAGCCGGCATCCGCATCGCGCACCAGGTTCACGGTGCAACCACCAAAGCCACCACCGGTAATCCTTGCCCCATAACAGCCTGGCAGATTGACGGCAGTCTTCACGAGAAAATCGATCTCTTCACAACTGCTAGCAAAGTCGCCGCTCATGCTCGCATGCGCCGCAAGCATCAGGCGTCCCAGTGTCTCGGGATCTCCCGTGCGCATGGCCTCCACAGCATCCCGGACACGCTGGTTTTCCGTCACCACATGCCTGCAACGCAGAAAGGAGACCTCAGGCATTGAGCTTTCGCACGAAGCCAGCTGCTCCATGTTCGCGTCGCCCAGATCGCGAAGTTCTGGATACCGCTGCAACAGCACAGTCTGTCCGACCTCAAGCTCTTTACGGCGGTCACCGTATCCACCCGTCGCAATCGAATGCTTCACCATCGAGTTGCACACCACCACACGCGTGCCGGCCAGTCCACCGTGCTGCATCGGTATGTGCTCGAACTCCAGCGAGCGCGTGTTGATCAGCAGTGCATGCTCCTTCTTTGCGGCCGTGATCACAAATTGGTCCATGATCCCGCAGGGTGAGTGAACGTACTCGTTCTCCGCCCGCTGGCACAGAAGAGCGAACTCCTGCACACCAAGTCTGCGCTGGCTCAACGCAAGCATCGCGACACCACTCGCAACTTCCACCGAAGCCGAAGAGCTCAGCCCTGCGCCGAGAGGCACGTTGCCGTCCAACTCCAGCGTGAACGATGGCGGCTCAACGCCCGCAGTCTGCAACATGCGCAGCACGCCTACGGGGTAGTCGCTCCATTCTCCCGTGCCTTCACTGCGATCGCTCAGCGAAAAAGTCTGCGTGGAAGGGTACGATGCACTCGCGAAACTGTACTGCTCATCTGCCCGAGGGGAAATGGTCGCCACTGTCTGAAAAGAAATCGCCATCGGCAACACCAGTCCGCCGGTGTAGTCCGTATGTTCACCGAGCAGGTTCACCCGCGCCGGCGCTGAAAACTTTTGCTGCATCTTCTCTCCAGCTATCGTGCGGCGCGCTTCCGTGACAGCAACAGCATCATCAAACCAAACACCAGCATGACAGCGCCCCAGATCACATTTACATTCACATTTAACGAAGCCGCGTAAATCGCAGAGCCGCGGCTCAAGAGCCCATAACCCACAAGGATTGCTCCCATCGCAGTAAAGAGCATCCCTAACGGCAAACGTATGTCCAGTCCCATCAGTCAGCTCCTAAGCAAATACCAGGTTCAACGCTACACATGCGACCAACACAGCTGCTGCCAATGTTATCGGTCGCTTATACCAGGGCAGATGATGCTCCACAGGTTTCGGTGTTAATGAGTACACCAGTCCCACAAGCTCCGACTCAGGCTTTGGCTGTGACATGAAGCTCACAAAGACAGTCACAATCAGATTCACGGTAAACGCGAAAATGGCCGTCCAGAAGTTCTGCGCCATGTCGCTCGGGTAGTTGTGTACGACATGGATCCATCCGCCGTGCAGCCCCGTAGCGGCACCCTCAGGCAGCGTCAGCCCGTGGTGCACAAGTGCTGCGGCAGTTCCTGTCAGTAGGCCTGCAAAAGCTCCATGCCCCGTAGTCCGCTTCCAGAACATGCCCAGTAGAAAGGTCGCAAACAAAGGCGCATTCACCATGGAGAAGATCAGCTGTAGCGCATCCATGATGTTGTTGAAACTCGTCGCCGCGTACGCCGCTGCGATGGACAGCAATATGCCTCCCACGGTGGCTACCCTGCCCATCCAGAGGTAGTGCTCGTCGGTCGCGTCCTTTTTGATGTAGCTCTGATAGATGTCATAAGTCCATACCGTATTGAACGCGGTAACATTTCCAGCCATACCGGACATAAAGCTCGCCAGCAGCGCTGTCAATCCAAGCCCGAGTATGCCGGTAGGGAAGAAGTGCAGCAGCATCACCGGAATCGCCAAATCATAGTTATAAACCGGCGCACCATTTGCATCGAGCACCGCCTTGCCACTGATTGGGTCGGTCTTCACCGGAATGATTCCATGCGGATGCGCATCATCCAGCGGCTGTGCTGTCGGTTGCGGTGCGGAGGTCGATACCGAGGTCGATGCCACCGTAGTCGTCGGCGCATGGATGGAGGTGGCCTTCGACGTAACGCTGATTGCAATCAAGCCCGGCAGAATCACCAAAAATGGAAAGAACATCTTCGGCACCGCCGCGATGATCGGCACTCGCCGTGCCGACTCTTCACTTTCCGCCGCCATAGCGCGCTGAATCACAAGAAAATCCGTGCACCAGTAACCGAAGCTCAGCACGAACCCAAGCCCCATGAGTAGCCCGACAATCTCCACGCCGAGCGGATTCGTATTCGCATGCGTCATGCCGCGCCAGGAGTGCGTCATCGCCACCGGCAGCTTCTGCGTGATGCCTTGCCATCCCCCAACATTCTTCAGTCCAATCCACACCAGCGGCAGAAATCCAGCCACGATCAGGAAAAACTGCAACACCTCGTTATAGATAGCGCTGGTCAGCCCACCAAGAAAGATGTACCCCAACACGATCACTGCACTTAGGGCAATCGACACGTGAAACACCCACGCATCCGGCACGATGCCATGCAGCAGTCCCAGTGATTGAATCAGCAACGCCATCGCATACATGCTGATGCCGGAGCTGAACACTGTCATGATGGCGAACGCGAACGCGTTTAGCGCGCGCGTCTTCTCGTCATAACGCATCCGCAGGTATTCCGGTACAGATCGCGCTTTGGAGCCGTAATAAAACGGCATCATGAACAGCCCGACAAAAAGCATCGCCGGTATCGCGCCAATCCAGTAAAAGTGGCTGGTGATGATGCCGTACTTCGCTCCCGAAGCACCCATCCCAATCACTTCCTGCGCGCCCAGGTTCGCGGAAATAAACGCCAGCCCGCACACCCACGCCGGAATCGACCGCCCAGCAAGAAAGAAGTCGCTCGACGTGCGCATGTACCGCTTCAGCGCAAAGCCAATGCCGAGTACGAATACAAAATAAACCAGCATAATCAGCCAGTCGACAAAAGCTAAGTGCATGATTCTGGGTCCTTGCCAAGCGCGTCGAATCCGCGCAACACCGAATGATACCGTTTACATCGCTAATGCGGAATAGCTGTATTCAGTGCGGCAGCACAGGCTCTGAGGTAAATGTGCCCAGCGGCAGCTCCGCCGCGTTGTACAAAGTGCTGACTACAACATCGCTCCACCCGAACCGCACATACGCAGGTCGCTTTACTTCGACCGCACTTGCCACCACGGACTGCCCCTCGATGGCAGCGTGCGCAGGCACAAACTTGTGGTCCGTTCCAGCCACCTCGAATCCATTCAAATCACCACTGCCTTGAGCATGCAGTCCATTCGCGTGCTCGAACCAGACATGCATCGCGGCCATCCCATCTGTCCGCGTTTCAGGCGTAGATTCCCGAAACTCCGGCCCTTGATACTTCACTGGCTCGCCATACGAGACCGCGCGTGCGGCCAACGCGAGCCGCGCTCCCACAGTCTGCTTGTCCGCTGGATGCACATTGCTCGAGTTCCCCACATCCAGCGACACCGCCATGGCAGTGTTTGCAACCGCAAGCACCCGCCGCTGCTGGTCGCGCACGGTAGCCCAGTCTTCGTTCGGCGAGTGAAAGCTCGAGATCTGCACGTAAAGAAACGGCAGCGGACCCTGCGCGAAATGCATCCGCCAATCACTTATCAAACCCGTCATCAGTGTGTCGTAAGAGGGCGCACGATCACGCGCGGAGTTTGCCTCACCCTGGTACCAGAGAAAGCCACGCACAGTAAGCGGTGTCAGCGGCGCAATCATGCCGTTGTACAGATTCGAAGGCTGCCACGCGCGTTCATCGGGATGCCACGGATGCGGCGGCAGGGGTTTGCCGGCTGCGCGCGCCGCTGCCTCCGCCGCCTTTTCCGCTGCTACCGTGTCGTCTAGGTCAGCTTGGCTGTCCACAAAGGTCGCTCGGCTCGCAAATGCGGGCAGCAGTAGCGGGTTCGTTCCGAGCGTGTCCATTGAAACCCATGAATCCGCTGGCGTTCCACCCCAGGTGCTATCTATCAGACCCACGGGCACATGCTCTTTTGCGGAAATCTCACGCCCAAAGAAGTACGCCACCGCCGAGAAATACCGCGCCGTTTCCGGCACGCACTTCACCCAGGTATTCGGCTCATCGTTCTTCGGTGTGTCGGAACTTGCATGGTCTACGCGAAGCAGCCGCAACATCGGGTTGTTCGCCTGCGCAATTTCGGCTTCACCGTTCTTTACCGGCGTGCTCGCTCCAAACCCACCCAATGGCATCTCCATGTTGCTCTGCCCGGATGCAATCCAAACGTCGCCTACCAGCAGATCGCTAACCTGCTTGTCAGCGCCATCACCGCTGAGCGTCAGTGTGTAAGGTCCACCCGCCTTCTCTGGTGCGAGATAAAGGCTCCATCTGCCGGTACTATTCACCTCTGCCGCCAAGGCCTGTTGCCTGAAGTGGACTGTCAGCCGTGCTCCGGGGCTGGCCCAACCCCAGATGTGAATGGGTCGCTCCCGTTGCAATACAGCATGGTCGGAAAGCACGTTGGGCAGCCGAACTTCGGCAATGGCGGATGGCAAGCTGCAGGCAAAAAGCGCGGCAAAGAAGATAGCTCTCATCGCGTTCCAGATTACGCTCAGACCACGCAAGCTATGTCTTGATGCGACGCCGTGGGTGATGATCACTTGCTCACAAGTACCTCTTTCTAATTACTTTGCGGCTCGAGTACTCACCTGTCGATTACTAGAATTCACTTGTTTGAAAATACACACTTCGCCCCTATACGAATTCAGCAACGGTGTGTTTACTCCACAAGACATTCCCAGGAACTTTCTAGGGGAGCAGTACCTTCTTTCGGGCCGCAACCTCGATCCCGCCTAAAGGGCCCTGCCTTCGCTTTATCGCTTGGGCCTGTTCCGGTCATGTGTGGTCGTGTAACCACGCGTCTGAGACCTCGTGTGCCGAGGCTCCGATTCGCGCGCATTCAACTGTGTTTTGCAGTTACAAATGAGGAAGCGGCAGGCGTCGCGCATCGTCTCTAAAGCGCACAGCAGCTGCGCTCGCAGGAGTAGTGTGTCTCCTCGCGCCGGTCGCTGCCTCCGCACAAACGACAACAACGCTTTCAGCCAACCCCACTACAGCGGCTGCGGGCGGTGTCGTCACGCTGACGGCCACGCTCATCACCGCTTCAGCAGGCCAGGTCAATGTTTGCATAGCTGGCGCGTCGGCCTGTACCGATGTGAATCGTGTTGGGCGCGCCCAGGTAATGCCGAATGGCACGGCGGTCATACGTATCCGTCCGAGCATTGGCGCGCACAGCTACACGGCAACCTATACGGGAACCACGACCGTTGCAGCTTCTTCGGCGTCCTCACCCGCTGCCGTTACCGTAACAGGCACCTATTCGACGACTACCACTATCGCGAACGGCGGCCCCGTCACAGGCGGCTATTCCGTCACCGGAACGGTAACGAGCACCACCGCCAAGCCCACTAACCCAACTGGCAGCATCTCCTTTCAGGACTCATCAAATTCGAACGCTGTTCTTGCAACGGGCCCGGTCACTTCAGCCAATCCGCCAGTCCTTACGGGAACCGGGGCGGTATTGCCCGTGCTTACGACGGCACCGCAATCCAGCCTGACACCCGTTGTGGCGGACTTCAACAACGACGGCTACATCG
This sequence comes from Granulicella sp., assembly GCA_965200515.1. Taxonomy (GTDB): domain Bacteria; phylum Acidobacteriota; class Terriglobia; order Terriglobales; family Acidobacteriaceae; genus Granulicella. Next base: position 665,815 of record CBDAUT010000014.1, read on the forward strand.
ACTATGCCGTGGTTACAAGCGCGGCGTTAGCATTTTTCTTCAGAGCACCCTAAACCCTGGAACGTTCACGCTCGCCAGCAGCTACAACGTTTCCAATACGACGGCGATCGCGGCCGGCGACTTTGACCGCAACGGCACCATAGATCTCGCCAAAACTGGAAGTAGCTCAAGCAACAACCCCCAGGGGTTCGTCACCATTCTGCTGAACTCCGGTACTGCCACTTTTACAACCAGCAGCTCCGTTTCTACGAATGGCAATGCGCCAAACGGACTTGCGGTTGGAGATTTCAACCATGACGGTCTGCTCGACATCGCTGTTTCCGATGGAGGCGCTCCTCAGGTTTCGGTGCTCTTGGCCACGGCACCCGGCACCTTCCAGACGCTGCTGACTACAATTCCCACTGCCAGCGGCGAAGTCCCCGCGTTCATCGTTGCAGGGGACTTCAACAATGATGGCGTCACGGACTTCGCAACGGAGTCGGCAGGAACGACGGCGCGGGGCAGCATCTTCTCGGGCAATGGGACTGGCATCTTTGCTGCAACCGCACTCCCGGCCAGCAGCCCGACAACACCATCCGGTCTGGTTGATGCGGACTTCAATGGTGACGGCAAGCTGGATCTCGCGTTTTCGAACGCTTTCGGCTCCGGCCTCCACGTTCTTGTGAACTCGACTGCGAACCTCGGCTTCGCGTTCACCGACAATGTCATCCCTTACACCGTTTCCGGCGGAACGTCCTCCCTTGCCGTCGCAAACTTCGCCACTGGACTCCCCGGCCTGTTCGTCTCGAACAACGGTGGTGGCGTATACGCCCTCACAAATACCACCACAGCCGGCAGCGGCACCGTGACCTTTACCAACTCGCCAGTTGGCGTAACCAACCAGTCCACGAGCAGTGCGAACCTTGCTGCAGGCGATTTCAATGCCGATGGCATCACGGACGTCATCGCGGATGACGGCAACGCAAACCCCTCTACGCTGAATACCTTCAACTACATCGCAACAGCAACGGCAACCGCTACCGTTTCTCCGGCCGGTCCGGCGAATGGAAACGACAGCATCACTGCTGCATACAGCGGAGACACAAATTACGCTGCCAGCGTGTCAGCCGGAACATCTGTACCAACCTCGCCGATCTCAGACAGCCTTACTATCTACTCCAACCCCGCTTCTCCGATCACCAACGGAACATTGACGCGGTTCCGCTCCATCTTCACCGTCAACGCGCCTTCGCAGGGCCGCACTGCGACTGGTTCTGTTCAGTTCTACATGGCACCCGGTCAGGCTTCCAGCTGCTCCAGCAGCTATATCCCGTACGGATCTGCAGTTCCGGTGACCGCCTTCGGTACCGGAGGGAACACCTACACTGCAGCGACCGACGCGACCACCAACCTGCCCCACGGCACGACCTACTACTGCTCCATCTACACGGACGATTCCAGCAATAACTACTTTGCGAATGCGAGCAGCCCAACAACCACGCTGGTGGTCAACGACACGCCAACGGTAACCGTTAGCCTTTCTCAGACCCCGATTCTTCTTGGTCAGTCGGTGAACCTCACCGCATCGGTCGTAGACGGCAGCACGCCGGTGCCAAACGGAAGTGTCGCCTTCACTGACGGTGGGTTTGCTATCTCTGGTTGCGGTAACGAGGCGGTGACCAACGGTGCCAGCGCAGCCTGCAACTACACGCCGACGACACCCGGTGGTCACGGTATCCGTGCGAATTACACCGCAGTAGCCAACAACACCTACACCAATGCTTCGTCGGATCGCATGATCCTTAGCGTCCAGGCACCCGCGACAGTCGCGGTTACAAGCGTGACCGTTCGTCAGGGATCTCCGGCTCCCATACACATCACGGTAAGTGGTAACTACCGCAGCCCAACCGGAACCGTCACCTATACCGTCAATGGCGGTACAGCGCAGGCAATTTCCTGCACCGCCGGCAGCGCCCTCATCTGCGACGGTACGTTTGACACCTCAAGCCTGACCACAGCAGGTTCGCCTTACGCCATTGTTGCCACCTATTCCGGCGACATGACCTACGCTAGCAGCGCCAATGGCTCCACCACTACCAACGGAACGCTGACGGTCGTTCCTGATAGCTACTCCGCGGGTTCGGTCGCCGTGGGCTCCTCTTCGTCCACACAAACTGCCACCCTCGTCTTCCCAACTGCCTACACGCTGGATGCCGACGCGGGTGCAATCGTATTGCAGACGCAGGGCACGGGCCAGGCGGATTTCACACTCTCTGGCGGCACGGCTCCTGCAGGGGCTTGCACGGCGGGAACCCGTTACTACGTTGGCCAAAGCTGCACAGTCTCCTTCGTCTTTTCGCCTCAAGCACCTGGACTGCGCTCCGGTTCTATCAAGCTGTTCTCCGCCGGAACGGCATCGCCGGTCGCCATCGCCTACATCACTGGCACGGGCACCGCTCCGCTTGCCGGCTTCGCCAACCGCGGGTACACGCCAGTTACCGGAAACCTGACCGGGACCACGGGTGGTCAAGTCGCTACAGATGCAGCGGGAAACATCTATGTACTCGACTTCGGCGGTAATCGCCTCCTCAAAGAGACTCCAAATGGGTCAAGCGGCTACACCGAAACTATTCTGGCTATCTCGGGCCTTACAACGCCACGCGGCCTCGCCCTGGACGGCGCAGGGAATCTCTTCGTTGCGGACCAAGGCAGTAACTCCGTCGTTGAAGCTCAACTGAACCGCGATGGCACCTATACTTCAACCCCGGTCGTCACTACCGGACTTTCGACACCGGTGAGCATTGCAGTAGACGGAGCCGGTAATCTTTACGTCGCTAACGGGATCAGCGGCGGTACCTTCGTTATCGAAAAGTACAACGGAACGGGGTACGCCCCGACAACCATCTCCGGCACCTATGTTAAACCGACCTCTGTCACAGTCGGCTTCAACAACAACGTTTATCTGGCGGACGCGACGTCTGCCCAGCAAAGCACCATCTACCACACGAATAGCACTGGCTCGACAGTGAGCCAGTTCGGCACTGCCGTCCCGATTGCCGCCATCGCCGCGGATGCCTCCGGCAATGTGTACTTCACGGAGGCGGGTGGCACCAATGCTGACCAGCTCAGCTATTCCGGCATGTTGGTACCAGGCGCAGGACCCAGCGACGTTCGCATGCCAAGTGGTGTAGCGCTTGACCAGTTCGGCAACGAAATCATTGTGGAATCCGGCAGGAGCCGAGTGGTTTTCTCGAGCTTCCGGTCTACGAATACGAACCAATTTGCTCCCGCCGCTGTGGGATCGACCTCGCCTGTCACAAGCTCAGACCTCCTGGAGAACATCGGCAACACGACTCTTCAGTTCTCCGCGATCGAAGACAACTCTTCCGAAATTGTCACAAACAACATCGCCACCCCAGTTTGCACAACCTCGTCCGTGCTCGACTCTGGCAACATTTGCTACGTCGGATATGTCTTTCGGCCTCAAACCGCCGGCCCCAAGACCGGAACGGCGACGTACACAGATAACAGTCTTAATGACCCGAGCAGCACACAGACTACTCAGCTTTCCGGTACTGCCACCAAGGCAGTCCCAACCGTAACCATCACGATCCTCGATGCGAGCGGCAACACCGTCAACAACGGCTCCGTCGTTCAGGGCGCCACCGTCACCCTCCGCGGTACACTCACCGGCGCAGGGAACGGTGCTGCCACTCCAACCGGTGCGTTGCGCTTCAACTTCAATGGCACCAACCCGCCCGCAACCTGCACCACAACGAACGGTGTACAGACCTGCACCGCAACTGTGTCCACCGCAGGTCTCGCGCCCGGCACCTACAGCGCTTATTCCCGCTACGACGGCGACGCGAACTACACCGCAAGCCCGACCACTGGGCCTGCGATGACAACGATCACAGTAGTTGCTTCCAGCAGCAGCCCCGTAGCGCCCACGCCGGTCGGCTCTTCATCTGCGAACGGCACGTCAACCATCGTCTTCACCATGGCAGGAACCGCAACTGCACCCACGGTTACCACCCTCGGCTCCACTGTCAAGGATTACCAGCTCGTTTCCACAACCTGCCCGACCGGCGCGGTAACTGTTGGTCAAAGCTGTACGGTCACCTATTCCTTCACGCCGACACAGGTTGGCCCGCGGCCCGGTGCTGTCGCAGTCTATGACAGCAACGGAACGATTCTAGGCATTCAGTACCTCAACAGTGTTGGTCAGGGCGCGGTAGTCGACTACCAGACAACTACCCCCACCTTCCCGTACACCGGCATCACCACCCCGCAGGACATCGCCTTCGATGGCGACTCCACCGCGTACATTACCGCTTCGGGCACCACACCCGGCCTGACCCGGATCACCTCTGGCAGCTCACCTGTCACCACCGCGATCACCGTTCCAGCCGGCGCTGGTGCCTTCTACGGCGTAGCCGTGGACGGTGCGGGTCGCGTCTTCGCTACAGCCAATGGCGGCCTGTATGTTGTGCCCAAGGGCTCGACAACAGCGGTCGCCTATGCTCCTGCTGGTGCCCCGACGCTCACTGCTCCACGCGGCATCGCAATCGATGTCGCTGGGAATATCTTCGTTGCCAACTCCGGCGCGGCTACTCCCAGCATCGTGGAATACCCGGCCAATGGCGGTACGCCATTCACCTACGCCACTGGTGTAACCGGTTATGGCCTTGCCGTCGACGCTGGCGGCAACCTCTACGTCGTCGACACGACGACTAATACCGTGCAGAAGTTCGCACCACCAGCCTCCGCTGGTGGTGCGTCGACGGCGACCCCGGTTCAGTCCGCCACAACCTTCACCGCTCTTCGCGGTGTGGCGGTTGACCTTACTGGCAACGTCTTTGTTTCCGCAAACGGCAGCACTTCCGTCTACGAAATCCCCGTAAACAGCACGGGCACCACAGCGGCCATCGCAACCGGCGCAGCGCGCAGCGCGAACATGCTGCACATCACTCCGACCGGCAAGCTGTATGTTGCCGAAGGCGTCAACAACGACATCGCTCTGCTTGACCGCACAGTGTCCTCGCTTCCCGCCTTCCCAGCCACAATGGTGGGTTCCACATCCGCCCTGCAGGCCGCCACAATCGAGAACAACGGCAACACCCAGCTCACGCTGAGCAATTTCACCGTGACCTTCGGTGGTCAACCCAGTAGCGACTTCACCGTCAATAACGCAGGTTCCTCCTGCACCAATGGCGCCGCTCCCGGTGCTCTGTGCCGCTTCCGCCTTGCCTTCACGCCGCAGTCCAACGGTCTGAAGACGGCCATCGTCACCTTCACTGGTTCGGTAAACCCCACCACGCTAAACGTCACCGGAAACGCAATCCAGACCACTGCAACGGTTGCCGTAACCAACCCGGCAAACGTAGTCTCCGGTTCCACGATCCCCGTTACCGCAACAATCACTGGTTCCGGCGTGCGCCCTGCTGGCAGCATCACCTTCCAGGTTGATGGTGGTGCCGCACAAGCATCTACCTGCAGCAACGGCACGAACGCTAACCAGCAATCGTGCACAGCGAACCTTCCCACGGTTGGCCTCTCACAGGGAAATCACACCATCGTTGCGACATTCAGCGGCGATGCCAACTACGTCAGCGCCACAGGGAACGGCACCTTCAACATCACGTCAGCCAGCTATGCCACTCCGAACACGGCCGTCGCCAGCACGTCCCCAGCGCAAACAGCAACCCTTACGTTTACCAGCAGTAGCCAGGCCGCTGCGATCCGCGTGCTGACGCAGGGAAACACAACGGGTGCCTACCAGATCGCCTCGGGTGGCACATGCGCCACTGGGAACTCTTATGTCCAAGGCGATACCTGCACGGTGCAATACACCTTCAACCCAGCAACACCCGGCATCATGTCCGGCGCAATCACCGTCACCAACACTTCCGGCATTCCGGTTGCCACCGCCTTCCTCAGTGGACTTGGAACCGGCCCGGAAACTTCCTTCACGACCGCCGCTCCGGCAGTCACAACTCCCGTTACGGGGGTAGCTGGCTACGGCATTGTGGGCGATAGCCTCGGCAACCTGTTCATTGCTGAAAACTCCACGGGAAACATCTACAAAGAAACTCCGAACGGATCCGGCGGATACTCGCAGAGCGCCGTGCAATTTGTGCAGGGCGCCTACGGTCTCACCATTGACGGCGCGGGCAATCTGTATGTAACGAGCACTAGCAATACCTCATCCATCTACAAGTTGGTCTATACCGTTCCCACTACCAACATTGCACCTTCCTACAACCCGCAACTCATTACTACCGACGTTCAAACCGGGCATGTCGCCGGAATAGCATCCGACGCTAATGGCAACCTCTATGCCGTCGATTCGAACCTGAACAGGATTCTCAAGTTCACGGTTGCCGGCACTGGCTATAACGAGTCGGTCATCGCGACCGCCACCAACGGCGTCACCTTTCAGGGCATTGCGGTTGATGCAGCCGGGAATCTCTACGTCACGGGTGGAAACCAGGTTTATAAAGAGACCTTCTCCCAGGGCAGCTACACGCAAACCCTGCTCTCCGCGGCGCCCGGCGCCAACCTTCTTTCCGCGCCCAACGCTGCTGGCGAACTGTACGTTCCCGGTACCGGCGGCCTCCTAAAGCTCACCCCGACCGCTGGCAGCACAACCACCTACACCGCTGTCACCATCACCGGCATCACCGGCGCGCAGGGCACATTTATTGATCGTTCCGGCAACGTGTACACCTCCACCGGCAGCAACGGCAACCTTGTCATGCTGGACGTCTCGGACGCCCCGGCGCTCGGGTTCGCCACGACAACCGTCGGCTCTACCAGCCTTGATAGCCCGAAATCGATCGTCATCGAGAACATCGGCAACACTGCGCTGACCATCACCAACTCCAACGTCACTCCTGCCACCTCGGACTTCACCTACGACCCCAGCTCCACCTGCTCCGCGACGGCAAACACCACCGTCAACCCGGCAGCCTCGTGCAGCGCCACCATCAACTTCCGTCCGCTAAAAGACGGCGCTCTTCTTGAGGCCTTCCGCGTCGCCAGCAACTCCCTGAACGACACCACCACCAACCAGCGCTCCCTGCTCAGTGGTAACGGTGTCAGCGCAACGTCAACTACGGCTCCCGACATCTCGGTTGCCCAGAACGGAACGGCTACCTTCAGTGCGACCGTCACCGGCACGACTGGTCCTGTTGGCCCTGCGGGGGGAACTTTCACCTTTACCGGTTCTGTCACCAACGCGGACAACACCACCAGCCAGGTGACAATAACCAGCAGTGCCTGCAGTGGGGTTCCTCCACCACCTGCACAGCGACCGCGACTGCTCCCATCGGCAACGCGGTCCCAGGGCCCTACAACTTCACCGCCACCTACAATGGTGACACCTACCACAACGCCTCACCGGCTACTGTATTCAACGTGACGGTGACAGCGACCTCTTATCAGTCGACGGCCACGGCGACAGGTGCGGGTAGTGACAGCTCCGTTACCTTCTCCTTCCCATCCACGACCACTCTCAGCTCCTCCAACCCGGCGCAGTACTACACGCAGGGAACCCCGAACCTTGACTTCCGTCCCGTCTACCAGCAGACCGGAACCTGTACCGCCGGTCAGACCTACGCCGCCGGGTCAAGCTGTACCGTCATCTATCGCTTCAGGCCAATGGCTCCTGGTGTACGTTTGGGCGCCATCACCCTCTCCGGTACAGACGCGAACAGCAACCCTGTCATGCAGTCTGTTTACCTTTCCGGTGTTGGCACCGGTTCGCTTGCGTCCTATACAAGCATCACGCAGGCGCTTACCCTGAACCCGAACACCGACAGCACCGGCGCGTCCGTTGCAGCGCCCAAGACTGCTGTTGCCGTGGATTCTGCTTACAATCTTTACTTCGGAACCTTCGGCAATCCTGGCCCAAGCAGCGGCCTCTACAGAATCGCAGCCACCAACGGCTTTGTGGCAGCAAACACCACGCCTGTGTTGATTCACACCTTCCCGGCAGCCGTCACTGGCCTGTCCATCGACGGCCTCGGTAATGTGTTCGCCTCAGTAGACGGAACCGGCATTTACAGAGTCAACGCGATCAACGGTGTCGTGACTCCTTCCTCAGTTGCTACCCTCCTTCCGAATACCGCTAATGTGCGCAATAGCGTCGTCGTCGATGGCAGTGGCAATCTCTACTACCCAACGAGTGCCAACGTCCGCGCAGACTCCGTTGTTGAACTCCTCCCCAGCGGAACCATGATTACTCGCGGCACGGGCTTCACAGACGCAGACCGCATCGCGGTCGACGCAGCTGGAAACATCTTCGTACCCAACGGCACCGGTAACAATGTTTTCATGCTTCCGGCCGGCAGCACTTCGGGCACTGGAACAGCGTACGGAACACAGACCGCTTTCAACGATCCGATCGGTGCTGCACTCGATGGCGCTGGGAATGTCTACATCACGGACGGGAACAACAACCAGGTGAAGGTCATCGCTCCTAACGATGGCGCGGTAACGATCATCCCTGCAGGCAATGGTATTCCCGGCCAGCAGATCGCCATCGACGGCCGTGGACGGCTCTACATCGGTGATTTCAACGGTCCGTTACATGTGCTCGACCTCAGCACGCCACCCTCTCTCGACTTCGGATCGGTTGCCGTCGGCACATCCCCGGCACCGTCGCGGACGATCACCATTGCTAATGCTGGCAGCAGCGCTCTTACCTTCACCAGCATTACCGCCTCAAACTCGGCATACACGGTTTCCACCACCGGTTGCGATGCAAACGGCGCATCGGTAACGGCGGGCGCAAGCTGTGCCACGGCTGTCACCTTCACACCGAGTTCAACTTCACTCGGCGCGCAGAACGGCACACTGACCATTGTTGACTCCAGCAGCAACAACTACCCCGCTGGAACCGGAACACAAACTGGCACACTCACCGGCACCTCTACCTTTACACCAACGGCGGCAGGCCAGACGCCAACTCCATCGGTCACTTACGGCACCGCTACCGGCTCCTTCGTGGTCACTGTTACTGGTGCGGCGGCAGGCGGCCAGCCTTCCGGAACCATATCTCTGACATCACCCACGGGCGCTCCGGCGATCACCAGCACACAGCCCGTCACCTGCGCTGCTGGTAGCGCGACCACTTGCACAGCGACCGTAAACCTTGATACTTCTACGGCGGCCGGTGGCACTTATAACTACGGAGTCACCTTCACCCCAGCCAATGGTGGCAACTACAACACGGCCACAGGTACCGCCTCATTCACCGTCGCTGCAGCTACCCCCACGGTAACGGGCTTTGTCACCCCAACAAGTACCGTCCAGGGCAACACTGTTACATTCACCGCAACCGTCTCTGGGGTGAACAACAACGCTGCCAACGCACCGGTTGGCAATGTTACTTTCTCCGTCAACGGAGGAACAGCTACGGCTCCCGCCACCTGTTCTACCAGCGGTGCTTCGGCCGGTAGCTGCAGCGCGACATACACTTACACCACGGCTCCAGGCGACAACACCGGAGCCACGAACAACAGTGTGGTCGCCACCTTCACGCCTACCGACACCAACTACAACAGCGGCAGCAGCCAGGCGTTCACCTTCACGGAAACCCCATAAACTGAACCGCTCTGCATCCCATTTGCCGACGCTGCAAGGTGCCCCGTTCATGACAGTCTCACCGTGTGAGCGGGGCTTCTTCCTTCAGGTGCGGGTTTTGAGCATAGGTGAGAGACCTCAGCACGTAAGCGTCATGCCGGGTCTCCCATGTCTCGCTTCTGAGACATGGGGTTCGCTATCCCTCCGTAGAACGAAATCCGCCGGGCCCCCCTTCCATCGGGACTCTGCGAAAACATGTCAAGTGCGAACCTCGCTAAGCCACTCATTCCGAACGAAATACAGGTTTCGTACTATTTCGATCAAACTCGTATACTCGGAAGAGGGTAAAGAACAAGCACGTAGCAAAGCGCGCGTCGTAAGTTCTTTGGCCTGAATACTTTGCGCGCAAGGTCTTTGAATGGAAGACTTTAGCTCCACCCCGTCCTCTAACTCACTGATTTCAGAGACTTAGATCAAGCGGGAGGGGGAGGGGGAATGTAGGTTGGCAGTGGCAGCAATGGGAAAACGGGTTCTGGTTTGTGGTGCAGGCGGCTTCATCGGCGGACACCTCGTTCGTCGCCTCAAGGAAGAGGGCTTCTGGGTCCGCGGCTGCGACATCAAGCAGCATGAGTTCCAGCAGACTGCGGCGGATGAGTTCCTGCAGGGCGATCTCCGTGACCCCGACTTCGTTCGCACAGTCGTTAATGGCGTCGAGGACGTCTACCAGCTTGCCGCCGACATGGGCGGAGCGGGCTACATCTTCACTGGCGAGCACGACGCTGCGGTGATGCACAACTCAGCCAGCATCAACCTGAACGTCATCGACATCGGCCACAAGGCAGGCGTGAAGCGCTTCTTCTACTCTTCTTCGGCCTGCATCTATCCGGCCTATAACCAGATGGATCCCGATAACCCCAAGTGCTCCGAAGATTCCGCCTACCCTGCCGAGCCTGACAGTGAGTACGGTTGGGAAAAGCTCTTTAGCGAGCGCCTTTACTTCGCCTACATGCGCAATCACGGCTGCTACGTCCGCGTGGCACGCTTCCACAACATCTTTGGCCCACAGGGTACCTGGCGCGGCGGTCGCGAGAAGGCACCGGCTGCCATGTGCCGCAAGATCTCCGAAGCCGACGAGAACGGCACCATTGAGGTCTGGGGCGACGGCAAGCAGACCCGCTCCTTCCTCTACATCGACGAATGCGTCGAGGCCATCCGCCGCATGATGGAAGGCCCCTTCGAAGGCCCGCTGAACATCGGCTCGGAAGAAATGGTGAGCATCAACGGCCTTGCTGAGCTGGTCGCCGATGTGGCCGGCAAACCGATCCGCATCAAGAACATCGACGGCCCACTTGGCGTTCGTGGCCGCAACTCAGACAACCACCTGATTCGCGAGAAGCTTAGCTGGGAACCTTCTCAGCCGCTTCGCGAAGGCATCGAGAAGACCTATGCGTGGGTGAGTGAGCAGGTAGGTAAAGCCGCTGTCGCCTAGTGCTTCGGAAAGCTCTACCATCAACACAGTGACTGACCTCAACATCTGCCGGGCTGAAGACATCCTCCTGCGCCGCCGCTCACTTCGCCGCGAGCTGGTTGCGAAGCAAGGTCTTCGCCCGGTACGCGTCGCAGTCCTCAGCGGCTCCACCACTGAGCAGTTCTGCGCGGTACTAGAGCTGCTCCTCCTCGACAGCGGCTTCCAGCCCGAATTCCACCAAGGGCACTACAACCGCTACTACGAGGAAGCTGTAGTCGACGCGTCCGAGCTGCAGGCATTCAAACCCGACATCGTTTATCTGCACACGTCGAGCCGCAACATCCAGCATCGTCCGCCGGTGAACTGCAACGAAACCGATCTATCCATTTTCGTTGACGCGGAGATCTCCCGTTGGCGTGAGATCTGGGACTTCCTGCATGCGAACCTTGGCTGTCAGGTAATCCAGAACAACTTCGAGCTTCCCGCAGCTCCGGTGCTTGGCAACATGGCAGCGGTTGCGCCGGGCGGCGATGCTCGCTTTGTGCAGCAGCTCAACATCCGTCTGGCTGAAGAGGCGGGGAAGCGCCCAACGCTGCTCATCCAGGATGCCCTCAGCATCTCTGCGCAGGTCGGCTTGCGGAACTGGTTCGACCCGGACCGCTTCTTCAGCTATAAAATTCTGCACACGCCAGACGCGCAACTCGCCCTTGCGCGCTCGCTTGCCTCCATGGTGCGCGCGATCTACGGTCGCAGCCGCAAGGTGCTCGTGCTCGACCTGGATAACACGCTTTGGGGCGGAGTGATCGGAGACGATGGTCTCCACGGCATCAGCATCGGACGTGAAACACCCGAGGCGGAGGCTTACACCGCATTCCAAGAATATTGCCTCGCCCTGCGCAACCGCGGTGTTCTGCTTGCAGTCTGCTCCAAGAACAACGAAGATGTCGCGAAGAGCGGCTTCGCGCATCCTGACTCGGTATTGAAGCTCGAGCACATCTCCTGCTTCAAGGCGAACTGGGAGCCCAAGCACGAAAACATCGAAGCGATCGCGCGTGAACTGAACCTGGGTGTGGACAGCCTTGTCTTCGTCGACGACAACCCAGCGGAGCGCGCCATCGTGCGCGCACAGCTGCCGCAAGTTGCAGTGCCAGAGGTTGGCGAAAGCGTTTCGCACTATCCCAACATCATCGATGCAGGTCGATATTTTGAGCCCGCGACCTTGGTGAAGGAAGACTTCGAACGCGCTGCTCAGTATGCCGCTAACGCGGAGCGCTCCACACAGGCTGCGAAGTTCTCGAATTATGGCGAGTATCTTGACTCGCTGGAGATGCAGGCAGAGATCGCGCCCATTCAGCCGGTCTACTTCGAACGCGTCGCGCAGCTCACGAACAAGTCAAACCAATTCAACCTGACGACGCGTCGCTACACGCAGGCCGAAATCGAAGCGCTCGCGCACGACCGTTCGCACGTGGTGCTGTACGGCAGGCTGACTGATCGCTTCGGCGACAACGGCTTGGTCTCGGTTGTGATTGGCCGGGAAGAAGGCGACACGATGCAGATCGAACTCTGGTTGATGAGCTGTCGTGTCTTGAAGCGTGAGATGGAGAACGCCATGCTCGACGCTCTGGTGCAACACGCGCTGCAGCGCGATCTCAAGAAGCTTGTGGGACGCTATCTGCCTACCGCCAAGAATGGCATGGTCGCAGAAATGTACCCAGCCTTAGGCTTCACGGCAGCTCCGTCAGCGTCAGATCTTCCCGCAGGAGCAACTGTCTGGACGCTCCAAGTCGACCGCTACGTTCCGCAAACGAAACACATTCAACGATTGGAAATAGTTCATGCCTGATCTTTCGCCAGACACCATCCTGCAAGAGCTGCAGCCACTTTTTCAGGAAGCACTCAACGATCCGAACGTCACCGTGACTCGCGCATCGAGTGCGTTCAACACACCGAACTGGGATTCGCTCGCGCACATCGATTTGATCGAAATGGTGGAGTTGCACTTCAAGGTGAAGTTTGCGCTGGGTGAACTGCACGAGATGAAGAACGTTGGCGACATGATCGACATGATTGTCGAGAAAAAAGAAGACGAGTAAATCGCCCGACTTCTACGGTTCGCGAACCATAGCTTCCAAAGTTGCCGAGATCGCCGCACCCTGCACTCCGATGCGAATCTTCCGGAAGCGCTCGTCTGCTGCGACCACCTTGAAATACATGCAGGTTGAGGCGGCGGGCTTAGCGCAGAACTCCAGGTCATATTTCATCGACATGGAATACAGACCGGGGGCTTCCATGCCAATGATGTACGAGCATGTTGCACATTCGCTCACCCATTCTGGGCCAAAGCGCTTTGCCAACGCGGGGAACATCTTTGCTGCAGTCGCTGAGTTCGCAACCGGTACGTGACCCTGATGACCTTCTAATTGCTCAAAGAGAAGTGCGTTCGGTTCATTCCGACGCTGTAGGGGAGTGTTCGCGCACTCGAGCGACGCTGCGGGCTTGCGTTCTCCGGACAGGAACGTAAACGCAGCGACTACTTCGCCATCGACCACCAACTCAAAGGAATATTCTTTGGGAGTAGCGGACTGGCGGAGTTCCACTTCGTCCTCAAGGAAAACCCATTTTGTAAAGCGCACCCGCACGCGAACAAGTTGCTCGGCTAACTGGGAATGTGTCTCGAGGATTTCAAGCGCCCACAGTAGCATGTCCATGCCGTAAGCGAGTCGCTGGCCCGGAGGCATGCTCTTGGCGGCTTCGCTATCGACATGCAGTGGATTCAGGTCTCCTGAAAGCTCCGCAAATTGGAGATGACTTTCTTCGGTGATGCGACGCTTTGCGAAGATTCCGGACACGTTGGCTTGAGCTGCTCCCATGGAAATCTATTATCCGTCGCAGCGCCACGGGAGCGTGTACCGGAAGCGAGAATGTATCTTTGAATAGGCAAGACAAACCAGGTTTCGCAGGCAGGGAAGCACCGCTCGTCCCTGAAGAGAAGGTCCGTTGCTTTTCAATTCGTTCGGTTACATTCTTCTCTTCTTACCGGTGGTTTTGCTCGCGGTCTTCGTAGCCAAACGCTTGGTAGGCCCACGTGCAGCGCAGGTCGTTGTGCTGCTCGCGTCTCTTCTGTTCTACGGATGGTTTCGCTGGACGAACCTGTTCTTTCTTGCTGCCTCGATACTCGCGAACTGGGCACTTGCCAGGCGAATTGCAGCGGCTCCTGAGGGCCCACGCAAGCGCTGGCTGCAGCTTGGGCTAGTGGCAAACATTGCGTATCTTTGTTTGTTCAAATACGTGAACTTCCTGCTGTGTTCGCTGCCATTCATGCACGGGCACGAGCACTTGATACCGGACCTTGAGTTTCCGCTTGGCATCAGCTTTTTCACGCTCACACAGGTGATGTATCTGGTCGACTGCTACGAGAAAGTCGCGAAGCCAAACACATTGTTCGACCACGCGACCTTTGTATCGTTCTTCCCTTACGTCATTTCGGGGCCATTGGCGACGGTCAAGCGGACGAAGAAGCAATTCGTAAACTTCGGCGGCAATGCCGGTAGTTATGCGCCGATGCTGGCGCGCGGTGTGTATCTGTTCTCGCTTGGGCTGTTCAAGAAAGCGGTTTGCGCGACGGCATTCTCACAGATCGCGGACTATGGATTCAACACCGCTAGACACCGCTCATCGCTGGAGACGTTCCTCTACACAGCGTGCTATTGCTTTCAGCTCTACTTTGACTTCAGTGGCTACTCCGACATGGCAATTGGAACGGCAGACATGTTTGGAATTACTATTCCAAGGAACTTCGACGCTCCGCTCCGTTCGAAATCCATCATTGAGTACTGGCAGCGTTGGCACATATCGCTTTCGAGCTTTATCACCACGTACCTTTACACGCCGATTCTGCGCTCCTTCGGCCGAGCGACTTTGCCGAAGGCTATGCTGTCTACCTTTCTGGCGATGACCATCGCAGGACTCTGGCACGGACCCTCATGGACGTTCGTCATCTTTGGTGTTCTGCATGGGGTTGCTTTGGCGCTGAACTCCTTCTGGAAGAAGAAATCGCCAGTCAAGCTGCCTGGCTGGTTCTCGTGGTTGATTACCTTTTGCTTTGTCGATGTTGCGTTCATCTTCTTTCGGTCGCCTTCGCTTACGGTGGCGATGCAGATGGTTCATGACCTTTTCAGCGTTCACCATGTGTTCGGCCTGGCCAATTTGACGGAGATGCGTGCTAACTTCAGTTGGCCAATTTTCGGTCCGCCAATTGCCCTTGGCCTAGTGGCCGCCTTCTTCGGTCCAAGCTCCGAACAGATGGCTCAGGAGTTCAAGCCCACCTGGAAGACGGCGCTGCTTTCCGGAGCGGCCCTCACCGTCGCGGCGGTATTTATGAATTCGCAGATCAGCGCAGCATTTATATATTTCAAGTTCTAGGAGAGAGGAGACCAATGAAAGCTTCGGGATGGATTGCCGCGACATTGGCGCTCTTCGCACTGGGTTGCGGCATTGTGTTCGGCTCGTCGTACGCCATCGATCTGTTCGGCATCTTTCACGACCCCACGGGGAAACAGCTAACTGTGCACCACAACGAGCGCACGGCCAAGTTTTTCCTAAACGAACGCTATGTTCCCGCCAACTTTGACGCGCTGTTAATCGGAGGATCCAGCACGTCGAACTTTCGTATGGATGATCTGGACTTTGCTCGCTTTTATAACGAGTCTCTCTACGGCAGCAACACGGTAGAGGAAAAGCGGCTCGTCGACGAAGCATTACGGCAAGGTCATTTCCGCTACGCAATCGTTTTGATCAATCCCTACCTGCTCCAATCCCACGTTTTCAACGAGGGTAGCGGCGTACCACCGCGACGCGAGGCACTTGGGTCGGTGAACCTGCTGCGGGAGGAGTTTTATGCGGGAATGCAGCGACTGAGACATACGCCTTCGCAGTTCTGGCCAGACGGGGGCGAAGCCATGCCGCCAACGAAGGGATTCAATAACGGAGCGCTGGAGTTTACATTTCAATATGATCCGCTCGCGCTCGCGGCCCTGCGAGAAACTCTCGAAGAGTTACGAGCCGCGGGGACGAGGATCATCTTTCTAGAAACAGGCGTATTTCAACCCACCTATGAGAAGTACCGGCAGCGATTGGACGCGTACTATGCAGCTTTTCCGTTGCGGCACGCTGATGAGCCTCTCATCGATTTCAATCGAACCGAATACGCCACGTTTCGGAGTGACCGCTCAAACTGGATCGACCCGCCACATTTGACGGACGCTGCCGCTGAAGAGGAAAGCAACGAACTCAATCGCCGGATTCATGAGAAGATGCCGCAGCTTACTGTTCTGCCCGTGTCGGAGCGGCTGAAGCGGACACATTAGCGCCCAGTTTCCTAAGAATGGCGTTGACCACCTGTTCCGCGCATTCGTCCAAGGAACTTTGCGCGGTGCGACAGTGCACCCCCGGGTTCAATGGAGCTTCATAGGGATCGTCGAGACCGCTGAGGTGCTGAACTTCCCCTTGATGGAAGCGTCGGTACAGGCCGACTGGATCCCTTTGTTCGCATACAGCCAGCGGAGCGTCGACGAACACTTCTAAAGAAGCGGAAAGTTGCCGGAGAACGCTTTCGCGAACTTCCCGTTCCGGTGACATCGCCGCAACCAGGGTGATGACGCCGTGCGAAACAAGTAGGCCCGCAACGAAGCCAATCCGCCGAACATTTTCCGCGCGATCTTGCTTGCTGAAGCCAAGTTCGCGCCCAAGGTTCTCACGAGCGGACGCAGCATCCAGCAACTGCACCCGATAGCCATCTGCGCTCAGCTTTGAAGCTACAGCTTCCGAGATAGTGGTCTTACCCGCGCCGCTTAGGCCGGTAAACCAGACGGCAATGCCACGATGTTGCCTTATCGACTGAATCACTTCGCTCACTTCGCCTCGAACCCGGAACGCGTTCCACTGAAGGCGCTTGGCAGAGGAGACACTCCACTCATACCGTCTTCGCCGATGATGATTCTTCCCCCTGCCTCCAACCAGGCATGCGCATGCAGGTCTCCGGTAGCAAGATTCCCTACACCCAAATGAATCGTCGAACTGAATCCGCGGCGACGCAGCATGCGCTTGGCCGCAATGGCATTCGGAAGACAGAGACTCGTCCAGGGAACGTGAACCGCTGCAATGCGAATGCTACGCCGAATATCTGCCTCGATTTCCGCGGGCGGTAGAGGACCGTCGCTATTCCTCGGAACGAGCAGCCCCGGAAGCGCACGGCGAAGGCCAAGCCCGACGGTTAACCGGGCGCAGAGCAGTTCCCATGCTGCTTCCAGGAGCAAGTTACGCAGATTTGCGGGAGTGCTCTTCCATCGTCGCAAACGGGAAAAATTAGACACAGCTAACGGTCCTGGTTTCTTTCAATCCGACACGTCTGTCAGCTCGTTCCATTATCATAATCAGGTAAGGGCTGCGCAACGCATAGACCATTTGTAGCGGTCTGCGGGCGCAGAGCGTGAGCGTTTGCGTGGCCGCTAACACTGGAAGAACAGACGAGTTTTGTGCGGCGCTATTTCAAGAAACCCCAATCGAATTCAGGCTCCTGGCAGCTTGTTGTATTTGGCCTGTCAGCGCGGGTGAGTCACAGGTGCGCGGCCTGATCGATACGCGGCAGGTGGACTGGAACCGCCTCCTCGCATTGGGCGAGCGCCACCGAGTTTCCGGCTTCCTTGCAAACGCCCTGAGACTTCAATTAGGGGTTCCGGAAGAAATCAGTCAAGTGCTGAAGAATCGGGCGGCACAAATTGAGCGCGCGAATTTGCTTCAACTAGCTGTCGCTGTGAAGGCGACACGCGCGTTGGAACAGCGGCAGATCCCATTCGTGATCATGAAGGGTGCGCCTTTAGCGCAAGCGCTCTTTGGCAACGTACTTGTCCGGCAATCGAAAGACATTGACCTGCTGGTGAATAAAGACCACCTTTCCAGCGCGCAATCGTCGTTGCTTAGTGCTGGCTTTTGTGCAGCGCCCGGGCTTGGCTCTAACCTGACTCCCAGACAGGCAAGGGATTGGGAGCAGCATCGTAAGCACTACGATTACAAGCACATCGCAACTGGCGTACAGGTGGAACTGCACTGGCGAGCATTCGACAACTCGCGGCTTGGCTCCGTAACGGTTGAAAGAGCTGACTTGGTGGAATGTAGTCCCGGCCAGTATTTGCCGGCACCTGGTCGTGAGGAGATGTTTCCACTTCTCATCGCGCATGGGGCAGGGCATGCCTGGTTTCGTCTGAAGTGGCTGGTAGACGTAGCGGCGATGCTCGCGCAGGCTGGTGCCGAGGAGCAAAGCAACTTCTCTCGATCCATCCAGGAGCTTGGCTTGGGTCGACCCGCCGAACAGGCGCAGCTACTTTGTGCCAGCCTCTTTCGCGACACGAGAATCGCTACTCCCAAGGAAAGCACCATCGTCGGCCGCTGGTTAGCTGAGGTTGCCAGGGATGCACTGCAGGAGAACGTTACCGCAAAATCAGCTGCCGCCGAGTTCGTTCCTAAGCGGCTTTGGCTCGCACGGCGACTTTTGCGACGTGGCTGGGTTTACCAATGGGAAGAGACAACAGTATACGCGGCATCCCCAGCAGACTGGAAAGCCTTGAAGCTGCCCGACTGGCTCCAGTTCGCGTACCCGGTTTTTCGCGTTCCACTTTGGTTGTGGCGACGGTGGTCAGTGAGTAGACGACCTTAAGCTGTCGCTAACGGTGCAATGCCGTCAGGATTCCACTATGCTTAGAGTGACAAGCTACAAGGATTAATGTCTTTGGATTCGAAGGAAGAATTGGGCCCCCACAGCCAGAAGATACCTTCTGGCGTAAGACTGACGGCGAGACGACTCATGAGGCCGTGGTTTCAGCGGAAGCCAGTACAGATCGTCCTAGACGCCTTTTGCGGTTCATTGGCGCTGATGCTGGCGTATGGCCTGCGCTTCGATATGCAGCTTCCTACATGGGCGCACCACCAGATGGCGGTGTGGGCTGCTGTTCTCTTTGTTTTGGATCCGCTTGCGATCGTTAGCTTTCGTGGTGGCCGTTCAAGTTGGCGCTACTTCGGTCTACGAGACTTCAGGGTTCTTGCACAACGGCTCATGCTGCTCAACGGCTGTTTGCTGCTGCTGTCGTTCGTTTTTGGTGCCCTTCATTTCATCCCATTCAGCATCGTCATCATCAATCTTCTGCTCAATCTGCTACTGAGCGGAGGAGTGCGCCTGCTGCAGCGGATTGACCATGAAGCGCTGCAGAGGGTGTCCGCCAATCACAAAATTCTCATTGCGGGCACGGCAGCGACCGTTCCAGCGGCTATTCGGCAGTTGCAGCCGCTCTACGGGAGCAGTGTTGCTGGTGTACTGATCGAAGGCGAGACAGAGTTCAATCACGCGGTTCTCGGCGTTCCTGTTCTTGGGAATACACAGTCGCTCGGCGAATGCATCCGCACTCAAGGCGTTGATCTCCTTTTCTTCTGCTCCGCTGATTTGAAGGACATGAGCAGCATGATTGAAGACGCGGCCAAGTTCGACATCGCTGTGAAATTTCTTCCTTCCGTTCACGACCTGCTGAACAACAGCGTTCGTGTCAGCAAACCGGTCACGGTAGATGACCTGCAGAAAGGCCAGGACGGCGCACCGGAACGGAGTGCCGCAGTCATCGCGTCTCTCACGGACAAGATTGTCTTGGTTACGGGCGCTGGTGGCTCCATTGGTTCTGAGCTGGTGAGGCAAGTGGCTACAGCCCCAATCCGCAAGCTGATTCTGCTGGACCAAGATGAGAACGCAGTATTCGAACTCTTAGGGGAACTTGGCGCACGCCCGGAGTTCATGCCTGTCATCGCGGACATCCGAGACCGTGAAGCATTGCGCAGCTTGTTTACGAACGAGCGTCCACAGGTCGTACTCCACGCCGCTGCTTACAAGCACGTGCCGATGATGGAAGCGAATCCGTGCGAAGCCGTGCTGAACAATGTGTACGGCACGCGCATGTTGGCAGAAACAGCTTTGGCGTTCCATGCCGAGCGAATGGTGATGATTTCCTCCGATAAGGCCGTGCGACCGTCCAGCGTGATGGGCGCTACCAAGCGTATGGCTGAGGTCGTCATCCAGGAAATTGCACGAGGGGCAACGAACGATCCCGAAGCCATCACCGAGTTTGCCTGCGTGCGTTTTGGGAACGTTCTCGGCTCACGTGGCTCTGTGCTGCCAACTTTTCTGAGGCAGATTGAACAAGGTGGACCGCTAACCGTCACCCATGAGGACATGACCCGGTACTTCATGACGATCCCACAGGCGGTCAGTCTTGTCCTAAAGGCCTCTACGCTCGGCTCGCACGGTCACATCTACATGCTCGACATGGGCGATCCTGTGCTCATCATGAGCTTTGCGCATGAGGTGATCCGGCTCGCCGGCCTGACGCCTGGCAAGGATATCGAGATTGTCGTCACGGGGTCACGGCCTGGTGAGAAGCTGGCGGAACAGCTGTGGAACGAGGATGCGACGATCGATCCGACCGAGTTCAAACATATCTTCCGCGTCCATGCCGGGGAATCTGATCCCGATTTCGCTCAGCACCTTGCCCGCCTCGAGCAAGCAGCGCATGAGTACCGTTCCAGCGAGATCAAAGACCTGCTTCGCGAGATGCCAATCGACTACCTTACACAGCCAGCAGCGGAGCCAGAACCAGCTTTTGCAACTGCTTCCTGATGAACTCTAGTGATGCACGCCACGTCCACGGAGCACATTGGTAAACGTCTGGATGATGATCTTGCAGTCGAAAGCGAAAGTTCGACGCTGTAGATATTCCACGTCATAGCGAACCTTTTCGGGGATGCTTAGATCATCGCGCCCATTTACCTGAGCCCATCCCGTTAACCCTGGCACAAGCTGATCCACGCCCTGCGTTGTACGCAGTGCAACAAGATCATCCTGGTTGAACAAGGCAGGGCGGGGGCCAACGAAGCTTAGATCGCCTCGGAGAATGCTCCAAAGCTGCGGCAACTCATCAAGGCTGGATTTGCGCAGGAAACTTCCAATCGGCGTCAGGAAGCTGTTCGATCCGGTGAGCAGATGCGTTGCAACCTGCGGGGTATCGACCCGCATGCTGCGGAATTTGGGCATTTGGAAAAGGACGTTGTAGCGGCCCACACGCGAGGACCAATAGACTGCTGGACCTGATGACGTGAGGCGAACTAGCAGCGCTACAAGCAGAAAGACGGGCGCGAGCACAATCAAAAGAACGGACGCCAGCACAGCATCAAACACGCGCTTTGGAAGATCCAAACCTGCCTCCACAAGCATTGTCGCGCATGAGGCATCTCCTTCAGCGGGAAGTCGGTGAACGAAACTCAGCAGAAATCATTTCGCGCAGCACGGTTTCGCGTGTCTCAGGCCATGCGAAACCGGTGGAAGCGAGGCGATCGGTGCTGATGGAGAAAGAGGAAGTGAGTTTCTGTAGGGAGTCTCGCGTGATGGGCGCAGGAAATCCGGTCTTACTCAGAAGAGAGCCCGTCGTTGCCGCTAGTTGCAGGGCGGTATAGAGAACCACGTGAGGATGCTTCACATGCATCAAGTCGGCAAGGTGGTTCACCCATTTCTCGAGAACAACAGGTGAACGATCCGCGACATTGAAGGTCGTGTGTGCCGTTTCAGCATCCAGTAGGTGAAGGATGGCCGCGGCGACCGTGTCCACCGACGCCATGCTGCGCACCACCTCCTTGCCACGAACATGAACGTAGTACCGCTTTTGAATTGCGCGAAGCAGAGACTTCAAATTGAAGCGCACACCAGGTCCGTAGGTGAGGCAGGGGCGAAGCACCGTCACACGCATGGCTTCTGACGCAGCGGCCAGCGCAATGCTTTCCGCCTCCAGCTTCATCGCACCGTAAGCTGTGTCTCCCTCTGTCGGCGCGTCTTCCGTGAGGTCGAGGCCTGTCTGACCGCGATACACATGAGCGCTCGACAGAAGAACGAATCGGCGCACGCCAGCGCTTTTGGCAGACTCGACGAGCCGGCGGGTTCCCTCGACATTCACCTCACGCGCTTGTTGCTCTTCCCCGGCGTTTCGGAGCGAAGTATGCGCAACCCCCGCCATGTGAACGACCGCATCGGCTCCATACACCAGTCGCTGTAGCGCGGACGGCTCGAGCATAGACCCGACAACGCTGCCAGCGTGCTCTACGTCCGCGCCTGAGCGTACGAGAGCACGCGCAGGAAAGCGCGATGATGCAAGCGCGGACATAAATCGTCGCCCTATCAAACCTGTTGCGCCCGTGACCGCAATGCATTTCATCTGGGGAGTTCTCTTCTGCAATCGCGCTCCTACCGTTGGAGATTCGGCAAAGTACACTTAACAGCGTGTCGAGGCATATCCTACAGTCGTTTGTTTTCGTGCGGCATGCGGGTGAGCTTTGACAGTCGCTCGACGAGTCGTGCAGTCTTTCGGCGCCTCGGTGCTTGGCCCAGCAGTCACTGTGCTGGTGCAGCTTATCAATGTGCCGTTCATGCTGCATCTTTGGGGGCAGGAACTCTTCGGCGAATGGCTCATGCTGAGTGCTATTCCCACCTACCTGCTGCTCAGTGATCTGGGCTTTGGAAATGTTGCCGGCAGTGCAATGACCATGCGCGTCCATGCAGGCGATCGCGAAGGTGCCGCCACTATTTTCCAGAGCACGTTTGCTGTTGTGAGCTCTACGTCGCTGCTGCTCGCCGGGATTTCAGCCTGTCTCATCTACCTTCTTCCGCTGAACACAATCTTTCACCTGCACGCGATGGGCCCTTCCGAAGCGAAGATGACCTTGCTTCTGCTCTCGCTGAACAGTCTCCTGCTGCTGCAATGGAGCGTGCTGATGGCTGCCTATCGCGCGGCGGAGAGGTATGCGCTGGGTATGTTGTACGTCAACCTTCTGCGCATCCTGGAGGGTCTGGGAGTGTTCTACGTTCTGTTCACTCACAGGCGACCAGCGGCCTTGGCTGCATACATGCTGTGCGTCACCGTTGCGGGCACTGTTCTGATTGCCCTGCAGCAGCGAAGGTTTGCGCCATGGCTTCCGCTGGGCTGGAAGCGGGCGCGTTTGCAGCAGGTGAGGGAACTGCTCCGGCCAGCAATTGCGTTCATGGGATTTCCCGTTTGCGCGGCCATCAGCACGCAAGGCATGACGCTTGTGGTCGGTTTCGTTTTGGGGCCTGCCGCAGTTGCAATCTTCAATCCCATGCGAACGCTTGCGCGCATTCCGCTTCAGATTACCGATGCGATAAAGAACTCCATCTGGCCTGAACTTTCAGCAGCTTTTGGTCGTGATGACATTGAACTCGCGCGGCGTTTGCACCGGGGAGCCGTGCAGGCCGCCTTGCTCATCTCGGTTGTAGTCGTAGCCATGTTGTGGCCGACCGGACGCGCGATCTTCCAGTTCTGGACGCACGGCCGTGTGGCCCTTGAAGTAGGCGCATTTCACATTCTGCTCGTTGCCGTGTTTGCCAATTCGGTTTGGAACACGAGCTCTTCGGTAGCCGTTTCAGTCAACCGGCACGAGCGAATGTCGGTTTCGTACCTTGTTCTCAGTTCTATTTCGATCATGCTCGCGTACGCGTTGTGCCATGTAGTCGCGCTGCGCGGAGTTGCTGTCGGCATGCTGTTCGCGGATGTGTGCATGTGTGGTGTGGTTCTGGTTGTCAGCACGAGGATCCTGCAGGATCCAATCGGAAGTTTCCTCAAATCGTGTATGCATCCAGCGGAACTTCAAGCGCTCTTTGCAAAGATTCGTGGACGCTCAGCTCTGAGCTAATCAGCTTTTGCCGCCAAGGAATGGAAAAGTTTGGCATACTGCCGGGCGACGATCTCCGGCGCGTACCTGCGGCGGAAGCGCAGCCACGCAGCCGTTCCGAGCCGGAACCTCTGCTGAGGGTCAGGGATCAGCTCCTCCAGCGCCAGCCTTATTGCATCTGCTCTAGGGGAAAGTAGTCGGCCCGCCGCGCCGTTATCGAACAACTCACGTTGCACCTCCCAGTTCGGTGCCAGGCAGGCCAGCCCCTGAGACATGGCTTCATGGAAGACCAGCCCATAGCTTTCGAAGCGGGCAACGTTTACAAAAATGTGAGATCGCGCCATCTCCTGCATGACTCTCGCGTTGTCAGCACCGCGAAGTATGGTGATTCGCCGGTGCACCGGCAGCGCAACGGCAGGCGGCACAAAATTGCTGATTACGGTGAGCTCGGCTCGCTTTTGAAGCGATTCATCTAGGCCCAGGAATGCTTCAAGCAGCAGGTCGAGGCCTTTCCTCCAGGCTTGATTGCCTGTGAAGAGAATGCGAACTGGCCCGGGTTCGAGATGTTTTTGCAGCGATTCCTGTTCACACGCATGTACATGCGGAGTGAAGAACGGAACAGCGACGAAACGATCTGCGATGTCTGGAAAGTATCGCCCGAGCCGCTCTGCTTCCGCTTCCGTGCTGACCTGGACGGCGGTCGCCAAGCGATACAGCTTACCTTTCGTTCCAATTTCAGCATCGATCTCGTCCTGCGTCGCGCCAAAAGCCAACTGCATATCCGGGTCGAGGATGCAATTCTGCCAAACTGTGGGAACCGCGCCGCCATTAAGCGGAAAGGCACGGTGGGCAAACACTACGCGCGCGCCTGAACGCGCCAGATCGGATGCGGACAGCGTACTCGTTTGCCGTGATCGTACGGAGCGGAGACCAGCCCGCCGGGCGAGTGTCTGCCACAGAACCGATATATTCTCTCGCGCAGTAATCCATCGCGATTGCTGCATGATCAACTCAAGCGATTGCTCATACCTTGCGAGTAACGGTAAAGAAAAACGAACGTAGCGCCAGTCCATATTGCGCGAGCGGACATCCCAGGGAAGCTCATCCAAAAAGACTCGGAGCTGTTCCTGGTCAGGCTCTCTGATTTGTTCGGAAGGCTGCAGTGTGGTCATGTGGGTAGGCAGAAGCGTACTTAGAAAGGAGACTACGGCTGTAGCTTGCGTCTCACGCGAAACATCTGCCGTGCGACGAGGCGCTCCAGCGAGGCCGCCCAAGGTGTACGCTTCGCCGTGTCGATTTTCACCTTGCGACTCTCATCCAGAGCAGGAAGCCCATCGCTTGCACCCCCACCCTGCATATTGACGGTGATCTGCGGCATGAACGCGCTTTTTAGTGACTCTCCCGGTCGCAAAAGCAGTTCGTAATCGCCCACAATGCGGAGCGAGATGTCGTAAGTTCCATACTGCTCAAAGAGCTTGCGATGGTGCATGCTGCCGGGGTGAGCGGTGCACATATACCGGCGGAATTGGGGCCATGTCCAGGGCTTCCCGATAATGCGCGGCCTGCCTCCGGGGCTGATCCAGCGGATTCTGCTGGAAAGGTAGGTTGCTGAAGGGTTCTCTCGCGCAAGGCGCATGTACCCGCTGATGGCTCCGGGTAGGAATGCGTCGTCTGCGCCAAGGAAGCATATCCACTCCCCAGTGGCCATCCCAAGGCCCTTGTTCCACGCGTCGTAGATTCCGCGGTCAGGCTCCGATAGCCATCGCACGGAAGTGCCTTGCTGCTTGAGGATTGGAACGGTGCTGTCCTTCGAAGCGCCATCGATAACAAGGTGTTCTATGTTGGTGTAGTCCTGATTACGGACACTTTCCAGGCAAGCTTCAAGCGTCTTAGAGGCGTTGAACGTCGCTGTGATGATGCTTACCTTCGGCTGAACAGAATTGCTCGGAACGGGCTGCATGTCAGCGTCTCGTACCGTGAAGGCTTACGGTTAGAAGCTTGCGATCGCTTTCTGAAATCCCGGGCTTTTTGCTAAAGGCGATTTGGTGTGTAGTGCGCAGCGGACAGCCTCGAAGGTGTCTTCATGCTACAACGAAGGTGACGCATTTTCACTTTGCAAACGTGCGCACAAAGCACCTAGATGACGGCTGTATACAAACTGATGGACCAGGTTGAATCGACGGACAAGCGACCGCTTGACCGATGGGATCTCGCTTTCGTTTGCGTCCTGATTCTGCTTACCGCCGCAACGCGCATTGCCAATCGCGGTGCCCTGTATTTCGTCGACGGTCCCAGGATTGTCTGGTCGATCCGGGTGGGCCTCTACACGATTCAGCCGCCTGGTTACCTCACTCTGGCCCACCTGGCAGCACTCTTCCGGGATCCCGCATTCGGTCTCGCCTTCTGGGCTGTGACGTTCTCATCCGTAGGCTCGGGCGCTTTCTATCTGCTATGTCGATTGAGGCAAAGCGACCGCCTGTTGTGCTTACTTGCTGCCCTCGGATTCATGTCCGTGTACTACGTCTGGTTTGCAGGCGAGATACACAGCTCGTATGCCTCGCAAATCCTTTTTCCTTCGCTGGCACTTTTCTGTTTCTTCCGCTCGCAAGCGAACAACAGCATGCCGTGGACGATCAGCTGGGCACTCGCGGCGGCAGCGGGTATGGCTCTACGACCGTCAGATGGTGTGTTCCTGGTACCGCTCTGGGTTTATCTGCTTCTGCGCTACAAGCGGCAGGTGAGGGTTTGGGCGACGTTCATTGCGCTCAATCTGATTGCTTATCTCGCTTGGTACATTCCGACGCAGCACGCTTTGGCTTTCTCGCGTCAGGGGTCAACGGGAACAACGATCCTGATGTCGATGCATACGACCTCACCTTTGTTCACCGGCATTAACGGGCGATCTTTGGCGAACATGGCCCGCGTCATAGTGCCACTGGTGGTTGCTCTTTGGGCGCTCGTTCCTGCAGTCTTCTCGAAACGTGCTCCAGAAGACACTCGGATAGCCGCAGTCTGGGCGGTGCCTGGCCTTTGCTTTTTCACGTTGGGTTACATGGCAGACCCCACGTACCTCGTGTTCCTGACCGGGGCGATCTTTTGGCTGGTGATCACTGCCTACAACCGGCGTCGCGCTCTCGTCAGCCTTTCACTTTGTATCGTTTTCAACGCTGGTCTGTTTCTTTTTGCTGAGCCGTTGCGGGAAGCTGGTCTCGCACATCAGATTGGGAATTTCTACGTGGTGAAGTACTGCCGCTACGGCATTCAGCATCAGTGGAGTTCGACTGTCGGAGATGGCGGGCGCGTACCTTAAACTGGTATGGAAGACAGGCGTTCGGGCATGAGAGACAGGATGATTCGCAAGAGCAAAGGTGCATGCTGCACGATGTGCCCCGCCAGCCACCACGGCTCCGGGCTTACCTTTTGAAGCCACGCATCGTTCTTTCGGGGGTCAATCTCGTAGAGGGTGGCACCCTCTCAATTTTCAGAGAAGCGCTGGCCGCGCTTTCTGCAAACTACCTGGACCGCTACGATGTCACCGCGCTCGTTCACAGGCAAGAGCTTTTCGACGCGCACGGCATCTCCTACCGCGAATTTCCCGAAGTCAAGTCTTCCTGGATTCGCCGGCTCCAGTTCGAGTACATGCATTGCCGTAGGCTTAGCCGTGAGCTACAGCCGGTGCTTTGGCTGGCAATGCACGACATGACGCCGAATGTTTCAGCTCACATACGTGCGGTATATTGCCACAATCCGTCGCCGTTCTACCGGCTGCCACTGCGTGAAGCTCCACTGAGTCCAACGTTCACCCTTTTTCGCTTCTTCTACGGTTATCTCTACTCCATCAATATTCGTCAAAATAGCTTCGTTGTGGTTCAGCAGGATTGGCTGCGAAACGAGTTCATGAGACGCTACGATGTCCAGAACGTTGTAGTGGCGCATCCTTCCGTAATGCCGATGCCCGTCGCACAAGCGGCAGCGCCGACGTTACGAGACGAGCGCTTCACGTTCCTTTATCCAGCATTGCCACGACCATTCAAGAATATGGAATTGCTCCTGGAAGCAGCTCAGCTTCTGGAGCAGCAGGGCATTGGAGCGTTCGCGTTGGTACTCACCATTGATGGAAGTGAAAACCGATACTCCGCGAAGCTACGCAGAGATTTTGGCAACGTGAAATCCGTACGGTGGCTGGGACGGCAATCCAGGGAGCAGGTCGAAACTCTGTACTCGGAGGCCGACTGCTTGTTGTTTCCCTCAAAGTTGGAGACCTGGGGTATGCCAATCACTGAATGGAAACGTACGCAAAAGCCCATGCTTATCGCGAACCTGCCATACTGCCGGGAAACGGTCGGAGACTACTCGAATGTCGCATTCGTTGACACCGGAGATGCGAGAGAGTTGGCACACAGGATGCAGAGCGTGCTTCAAGGAAACACCGCGCTCGGCAGTTCGAGCGCCCCCATCATCGCGTCGCCCTTCGCCAGGGATTGGCCGGAGCTCTTCGACATCCTCTTAGCAGGCGTATCAACAAACGGCAGCCTACCCAGCGAGACAGCGTGGGAGCGGAAGCCAACGAGCAAGGAGCGTCTTTGAGTGCTGCCGCTAAGCGTGAGCCTTGTTGTATACAGAACCCCCGCTGAGGAGTTGCTGCCCTTGTTCAAGACTCTTTGGATGAGTGAGCTTGCAGAGTGGACGGTCGTAGATAATGGTGCCTCCGAACAGCCCACTCAAGTAGAGAAGTTGCGCGAAGCAGTTATAGCGCATCGTGGACGCTACATTGCCGCGCCTCGAAATCTCGGCTTTGGAGCTGGTCATAACTTGGCCCTAGCCTCTCAGCTCGAGCCAAGGGCAAATTTTCACCTCATGGTGAACCCCGATATCTCACTACAGACGCATGTGCTCGAACGGCTCATTTCAGAGATGAGAGCAAGGCCGGAAGTGGGCCTGATCATGCCAAAGGTGCTCTATGAGGATGGAACGTTTCAGCCAGTCTGCAAGCTGCTGCCCACACCCATTGATTTTGCTCTACGAAGGTTCGCTCCCTCGTTCCTGAAGCGGATTTTCGACGAGCGCCTTGCTCGGTATGAACTGACCGGGCTCGAAGATGATGAGTGCAACAAGGTACCGTTCCTGTCAGGGTGCTTTCTTTTTACCCGGCGAGCGGTACTCGATAAAATTAGAGGATTCGACGATGGATTCTTCTTGTACCTGGAAGACGTCGATCTTTGCAGGCGCATGGCGAAGCACTCCACTCTGCTTTACTGGCCAAAGGTGTCAGTCATTCATGGCTGCTTTCGAGGCGCGTATCGTAGCCGGAAGCTGATGGTGCTATTTCTGCGGTCAGCGGTCGCTTACTTCAACAAATGGGGATGGTTCTTTGATCGAGAACGTCGCAGAGCGAACAAGGCTGCTCTGGATTGCCTCCGCTGATACCAGCTTGCGGGTGCCGCCTACACCTTCCAGTGCAAAGCCTGCTTCACTTCCGCCCACTTGTCAGGAGCGCCTTGGCTGCGCCAATAACGGAACAGAATGAAGGCCAGACCAAGAAAAATTCCAGTAGCCGTTCCGATTGCGACTGTCTTCACCCGGTGTGGCCCAAACTTTCTCTCTGGAACGAGAGCGGGCTCAATGACCTGAATTGTTGGAGCGTCGCGAGCCTCGTCCAGCTTGGAGCTTTCGTAGGATCGCACCATCAGGTCATAGAGACCTTCCTGGTACTTCAGTTCCCGCGTCGCTCGAATGAAGTCCAGTTGGGCACTCGGGACACTGCTAAGCCCCTTGCCCATGATCCCGCCTTGACCGCGGCTCTCAACCTGGGCGAGCTGACCACGCAGAGCGCTCAGTTCCGACTCCGCAATTTGCACCTGAGGATTTGCGGCAGTGGAGTACCCGCGCAGTGACTGTAGCTGAACTTCCTTTGCTGTAATCTGCGAACGTAAGCCCGCCGCTTCGGCAATGAGGCCCTGTGCCTGACTGTCTACGGATATCACTCCCGAACTCTGCTGTAAGCGCCGAAAATCGTCCTCGGCTTTCGCGAGCGCAACCTTCGCCGCCGCCAGTTGCCCTTCGTAGAACTGACGTCGCTGCGAGGCTTCGCTCAGCGCAAGCCCTCGAAGAAATTCGCGCGCTTCATCAATGTAGCCATTTGCAATTTCTGCGGAGCGAGCCTTGTCGGTATCAATGATGCTGAGTTTGACGAAGCCTTCTCGCGTGCCGACCACCTGAACCCGTGACGCGAGAA
This sequence comes from Granulicella sp., assembly GCA_965200515.1. GTDB lineage: Bacteria > Acidobacteriota > Terriglobia > Terriglobales > Acidobacteriaceae > Granulicella. The sequence continues at coordinate 695,856 of CBDAUT010000014.1, forward strand.
TGTAACGTGCGACAGTTGCATTCGGCACCTTGTAGGCCTTTGCAAGGTCGAAGCGCTTAACCACGCTTTCCTGAAGAGGCCAAGCCTGCAGGATGACAGAAAAGCTGTCTACCTGAGTTTTTCCGGAGACTGCTGCTCCCAATGCATTGAAGCCAATATCTGCCGTGCCCCCGCTAGCCAGTGCAGCAGCGCCAGTGGCTCTTGTGGTGACCGGCGGAAGCAGTTCAACCTCTGCCTGGTAGGTTGGAGCTTGTCTGTAAATCCAGATAGCTGCCAGCAGCCCGCAAACCACCGCACTGATGATGATGATGCGCTTACCTCGTAGAACGGCTACCAGGATGGCGTGGAGGTCGAGCTCGCTACCCGGGGTAGCCAGCAGAATCTCTTCCGCAGTCGCTTCGTGTTGCGTGTTCATGGCCATTACCGAAGCGCCGTCAGTGCGACCGCAACGAGGCCGAAACTGCTGATGAACTGGGTCAGATTAGTGAATTCGTAAATGGATAGAGGCGTCTTCATTTTCGGTGGGACGATGAGAGCGTCTCCAGGGTAAAGCGGGAGCTTGGGGAAGTCCTTCGCGCTTTGTCGACTCACCACCATGCCATTCGCGCGAATGATGAACTCACGCTTCTCGTCGGCGTCCCGTGTCGGGCCGCCTGCGTCGTTGAGATAGAGCCGATTGCGGCGATTGGGAATGACAGCCAAAGACACTTGGTTGTACACAGACCCCAGTACGTCGACGGTGTTTGGGACAGCGGGAACAGAATACAAATCTCCGTCTTCGAGTCGAATATTCGGAAGATCGCTAATCTGGCTCGCGTCCGGTCGCAGGTTTAGAACCACTCGTCCGTCGGGTTGCGCCTGTGTGAGCAGTTCCAGGTAGGCGCGCCGGGAGTTGATGTCGATGGATGGAGCGCCACTAGGTCCAATCCTCTGGTTTGAGGGCGCAAGCAGCTCACGGCTTTCGCGCGCAGCAAAGCCGGCTATCTGGGCCGCTTGTTCAGCCCGTAGGCTGTCGCGCCCAAGGCGGGAAGCATATAGGTAAGCATGTGGCGCGAGACCGCCGGCCCGGGCAACAACGTCACGGAGTGTTTCGTCCGGGCCGACACGGTATTCTCCCGGTGCCATGACCTGCCCTTGAACGCGAACAAATTTCGCCTGCAACTCCACTGGCAAACCTGTTTCGTTGCGGGTATACACGACAATTACGTCCCCGGATTGCAGTTCCTTATTTTCAGGGCTTGCCGGATTGTCGATGGCCCTTCCAAGCGCAAATGGAATCAGGTCAGTGGTGAGGTCCTGCTTGTTGAGCCTCTGAATGACTGCGTAGTTGAAATTAATTTCGGTGTCGTGTGTTGCGGTCTGCACGGTGGCCGTATTTACACCGTTGAAGAAGGCCCGCTCGCCAGTTGGCGTATCTAAGGAATTTTGCTGATTGTAATAGTTCCGGGAGATCAGAAACTGGCGGTCCGGGATGAGATCCGAAACGCGCATTCCTGGGTGCCAGGCGTAGCGTCCAGGTTGCGCGACATTTCCACGAATTGTGACAGCGTCTGTGATTTTGGGTGAGAGCGGAAACAGGCGCAAAATGTCCGCATTGTTCATTCGTATGGCGAGGCCTTTTGCATCCAGCGCAAACTCCTGAATCGTGCGCTCCTTGTGATCGACGACGTGCTCAAGGACTGCTCGGGCGGTTCCTGCAACCGGGGTCAAACCACCGGCGTTCGCAATGGCGGAGCCGACTGTTGCACCTGTGACAAGTTCATAGATCGCAGGGGTATTCACATCGCCGTCGACGGCGATCTGAGGGCCAACTGGCGGGATGTAGATGATGTCGCCGGGGAGCAGGCGAACATCCGCGCTCTTGTCACCGTCAACGATCAGTTTGTAGACGTCGAAATGAGTAATCGTTTTGCCATCACGTCTCACTTGGATATCGCGCAGGCTGCCGAGTGCGGAAGGGCCACCCGAGAAGAACAGCGCGTTGACCAGCGTGCTCAGGGAACTGATGGTGAACACGCCCGGCGCTTTGGCGAAACCAAGGACGAACACCTGAATCGAGCGCAGCGTTCCAAGGCTGACAGTGAGTTCAAACCCGGTGAACTGGCGAGAAATTTCCGTCTGCAAAAAATCGGTGAGGCGGTCCAGCCGCATTCCAGCAACTGTAAGGGTGCCGATCCGCGGCACGAAAATGCGGCCATCGCGATCGACGGTAACGGTCACATCGATATCGACCTTGCCGGATGTGCGGATAATGATCTGATCACCCGTGCCGATAACGTAATCGGCCGGAGGTGCCACAGCCGACGACGGCGTGAACGTCTTGCCGCCCGCAGCAAACAGGGAGGTGCCAAAGACTGGCAGCGAATGTCCAAGGGATGAATTGACGAAGAGCTCGAAATCTGTGGGCGCGGGCGGCACTACGACCGGCGCTGAAGGCGCAGATTCCTTGGAAGAGGTAGCTACAACCCGAGTAGAGGTAGTTTTGGTGGGCGCCTCGTCTGAGTCGGCGTCAGAGCTGTGAATCACAACCGGAGCACTCGTTGACGGAGCATTCGTACTTTGCCCATAGAGCCCGCTGAGACTGCATAAAATCAAACCGAATAATCCGAGCGCTTTTGCCATGTTTCCTTACACCAAATGATCGACGCACGCTCGTCAAAAGACGGATGTGGTACTTGGGTTCCACCCTCAAGCATACGTCATTCGACGCGGTCTTAAAGTCGCCGAAGCAGTTCTCGAACTGGTTCTCCAGTCCGCAGACCGGGTACACTGTCTGCACAGGAATCCGGGAACCATATGTCCGCAGCAACTATTGCCCCGCCCCGCTTTCAGCTTGAAATCGCCGCACCAAAGATGCTGACGGCAAAAGAGGAAATCAAGCTTTTGCGGGAGGCATACGAGCGCAATTCAGGTTCGTCGGAGCTTCGGCTTCGGCTGGTTTCTCTGCTCGTGAGAATGGACCACTTTGAAGAAGCAATTGCTCTTCTGGAACTGGAGCAGTCCGACGACTTCGCGAGCCTTTCTCTTCTTTACGTAGCGGTCTGGGCTCGTGAAACAGAAGAGGCAAATATTCAAGCCAGAGATCTGGTAAGCCGAGCCGAACTAAGTGGCAGTTGTTCCCCGAGTTCAGCACGAGTCTCCTCCGGCTCGTTCAGGTAGCCGAGAAATATAGACGTTCCCGCGGCTTCTTCGACGCCGTCGATCGCAGTTCCAGTAGTCAGCTCGTCGACTGCCCGACCAAAGAAGAGGCGCTCTCTGCCTATTCCTGCCGTGGAGAAGACAAACCTAACAGCGTAAGGTCCTCAGGGTTTAGGGGCGAACCGTCAAGCGACGCGAGCGCGTAGATACCACTTTTACAAAAGAGATTCTAGTCGACGGCACTCCTAGTGCCTATGCACGCTAGTTCACCGACGCGGGAACACGCGCCACAGTTAGGGTTCCGCACTTCAGCGCGCAGATCAGGCGGCACGGCCATCAGTTGTAGACAGGAGGCTTACATGCGGCCTCCTGCGACCTCGTGAGAACAGTAGGTACGACGGTGTTGGCTAACGGTGTTATCTTCCAGAGAATCAACTTCTGCCCGGGATAAAAGATTTGCCACTCGCCGCGCTGTTCTGCGGAATACGCCTTGCTGAGGACTTCGCGGAAGCAACGGCCATCATCGATTGGTGCGAATTGCAACCACCATCCAGGATGATGGCGTTCCATCTGCTGCGCAATGGAATCAGAATGGAACAGCAGGTTCAGGGGCCGGACCCCGTTGTGCAGAGCCACCTCATACACGTCGTCGCCGATGACGGCTGCGTTTCCTCCGCCTGATTGAACTGCGGTCGCGATTTCTTTTGCGGCGTTGTGAAATGAGTAACGCGGACGTGCAAGTTCGCTGAGGATTTGCATCCCGTTGACCCCCATATCTACCGCGATCAGAAACATAAGCACACGTTGCGCAGTTGCGCCCGGCCAGCGCGGACTACATAGCAGCGCGATGGCGACGAACAGGCAGGCGGGAATCGTGATCGCGAAATACCTCGCCGGATCGTTGTTGTGCTTCACCATGAAGCCTAGAAACGCAATGAGCCACACAGCCACGAACGCAAACAGCGGCTCTTTCCAAAGTGGCCGCAAGCGGCGAACGCAGGCAGTTGCAATAAGCGCCAGCAGCGAAAGCGAAAAGAGCAGGTGATCGGAGCCGAGCCCATAGCGAAATGGGCGGCTTGTGTCTGCGATGAAGCCGTATGGGGTAAAGCGCAACGTGTTCTGCACGACGGACAGGTAAAACTGAACGTCTATGGCGTGGGGGCGAATGACCGTGAGCCAATACGTACCGTAAACCACTGCTAGTGCGGAAAAGAACAAAAAAACATCGCGAATGCTCTTTCGCAAATGGAAACCGTTTCCATCGGCGATGACATAGATGAGCACAGGTGTAAGCGCGATCGCCGTAGTCTTCAAGAGCATCGCTGCCGCGAACGTGAGCCCGGCGATAAGCACTCGCAAGTGACGTGTGGCGTTCTCTTGCGACGTCTTTTGCGGAACGAGCACTGCCGCCAGAAGGCAAAGGCTCAGCATCGGGAATTCAAGAAATGCCGCTCGACTGAAGGCAAACGCCCACGGATTCATCGCAAACATTGCGAGAAATAGCGGAATCCATTCCTTCGCCCCGTACCGCTTCAGCAGCATGCAGCACAGAGCAGCGCAAAGGAAGAAAAACAGGATCGCGGCTATACGCAGGCTCACAACGCTGAACCCACCGATTCGGAACGCGATTTCGGCAACGACCGACCAGAGCGGCATGATGACGGGAATGTTCATGTCGCCTTGCAGCAACGGCATCCCCCAGGTCTGCTGATTTACCGCCCCAGAAGCGTACCAGCCTTCGTCTGTGGCGATGCCGTCATCCCAGCGAATGTTCAGCGGGTAGTCGGCGGTGAGATGGACAAATCTTAGAACGAGAAAAACAGCAGCCAGCACCAGCAGCAGGTTGCGTGCGAACGGCGAGCGAAGCATCAGGCGAATCGTAGCATGTAAGCGGTCGATTCTCTTTGCTGGCACCGGTAGCTGAATCCTCAGAGCACATTTGGTACTCTGATACGCAATGCGCATCTCTGCATTCCAACTCTGTTGCGGTCTGTGTCTCCTTGAGACCCGCTGTTGTTGCGCGCGCTAGGCTTTCGCCGGTACTTCCCCCCACTAAAAACGAATGACCTCGGATTCACATCCGGGAAGCAGCCATCGAGGAAATCTCCTTGTCTCTCGCTTTTGCCCCAGCACAATCCGAACATCTCCAAGCGGAGCGGCTTAGCCATTTACGTCTGCTTGAAGCCGACAGCATCCATATTCTTCGCGAGGTCGCTGCTGAATTCGAGCGTCCCGTGATGCTCTATTCCATCGGTAAAGACTCCTCCGTCATGCTGCGGCTCGCGCAAAAGGCGTTTTATCCGGGGCCGATTCCATTTCCGCTACTGCACATTGATACGGGCTATAAATTTCGTGAGATGTTGACGTTCCGAGATGAAATGGTCCGTTCTGTTGGTGCCGAGTTGCTGGTCTGGCGGAATGAGCCAGCGCTGGCAGCAGGAACCAACCCGATCGCGCTGGATACGAAGCGCTGCTGCGGTCTGCTCAAGACGCAGGCTCTTCTTGATGCGCTTGCGCACTATGGCTTTACCGCAGCTTTTGGAGGCGCTCGGCGCGATGAGGAAAAATCGCGTGCGAAGGAGCGGGTCTATTCCTTTCGCGATCGCGCAGGGCAATGGGACCCAAAGAATCAGCGACCGGAACTTTGGAATCTTTATAACGCGCGCATCCACCCGGGCGAGAGCATTCGAGTGTTTCCGCTTTCTAACTGGACTGAAATGGACGTGTGGCAGTACATCCATGAGGAAAACATTCCTGTGGTCGATCTTTACTTCGCCAGGGAACGACCTATGTATCTGCGCGGCGAAGCGCTGCTGCCTACGGAGCAGGAGTTCGTCAAGCGTCCAGGTGAAAAACCGGTGATGGTGAAGAGTCGCCTGCGTTCGCTTGGCTGCAGCCCATGCACCGGCGCGATTCGTTCGGACGCGGACACAATCCCCAAGATCATCGAAGAGATCTTGGGCTTTCGCTCCTCGGAGCGCGCGAACCGCGTGATCGACCATGATCAGGAAGGATCGATGGAGATCAAAAAACGCGAGGGCTACTTCTAATGGCACCTCTTCCTGCAGCTGAAACCCGAACCTCGCTTCCGGCTCCTGAACACGAGCCGGAAGTCTGGGACGCGACGGTACCCGCGTTCAATCCGCATCTCGCTAATACACCCGAGCTTCCTCCCGTTGCTGTATCACCGGAGTTCGCTGCACAGAAATTTGTAGTGGAGGAATACCTCGCTCAGGAGCGGTCTAAAGACCTGCTCCGCTTCTCAACCGCTGGCTCGGTCGATGATGGCAAGTCGACATTGATCGGTCGCCTGCTGTACGACACGCAGAGCGTCTACGACGATCAATTGCAGTCCATTGAAGGGAAAGGGACAACTGCTCCCGGTGTGCTCGATCTTGCGCTGCTGACAGACGGCCTGCGCGCCGAGCGTGAGCAGGGAATCACCATCGATGTGGCCTACCGCTATTTCTCCACGGCGAAACGTAAGTTCATCATTGCGGATACCCCTGGCCACGAGCAGTACACCCGCAACATGGCCACCGGTGCGAGCACTGCAGACGCTGCCATCATCCTTATCGACGCGCGTAAAGGCGTGCTCGTCCAGTCTCGACGCCATGCCTATATTTCTGCCCTGCTGGGCGTCCGCAACATCATCGTGGCCATCAACAAGATGGATCTGGTGCAGTATGCGGAACCGGTTTTTAACGAAATCGCTGCTGCTTTTCAAGCCTATTTCACGGCACAGAACATCCCGGACATTCACAAGACCGTGCTGCACTTCGTGCCCGTGAGTGCGCTTGCAGGCGACAATGTTGTGCACCGCTCGTCGTCCATGCCTTGGTATCACGGCGAGTCGCTGCTGAGCCTCCTTGAGTCGTTGCCGTCGTTACAGGGTGCATCCGAAGCCCCGTTCCGCATGGCCGTGCAGCGTGTCGTGCGCCCTGACCTCGACTTCCGCGGCTTCGCTGGCCAGATTGCGTCGGGAACGATTCGCAGCGGTGACAAGGTCACGGTGCTTCCTTCCGGAAAGCGTACTCGCGTCAAAGACATCGTCACGTTCGACGGCAATCTGCAGAGTGCTTCGGCGCCACTTTCAGTGACCCTGACGCTCGAAGATGAGCTCGACATCAGTCGCGGAGATGTCATCGCGGCGGAGACCAACCCGCCAAACGTCGCATCGTTCTTTCAGGCGTCGCTCGTCTGGATGGACATCAGTGCTCTCGATGTTTCAAAGCGATATGTGTTGAAGCACATGAGCCGTAGCGTTCAAGCCTTTGTGCGACAAGTGCACACAGTTGTCGACATGACTGAAGACGCTGTTGCCACTCGTGCAAGTTCCACTCTTGAGTTGAACGACATTGGCGAAGTCTCGATTGAAGTTCTGCAACCACTCACAGTGGATGCCTATGTGGACAATCGCCACACCGGCAGCTTTGTCCTGATTGACCCGGCTTCAAACCTCACGATAGCTGCGGGCATGATTCGTGCTGTCCATAAGGGCATTGAGCACCGGGCAGTGGAACAGTCCGCAGCCGTCACGAGCCAAGAAAGAGAGGCACGCTACGGGCACGGCGGTGCGCACCTCGCACTTGGCTCGCAAGCACTGCTTGATGCGCTTGAGCGAAGCTTGTTCGACCAAGGCGCTTTTGTTCTCAGGCTTCCCGCCAATCAGGCAGCATTTGGAAAAGCAATCGTCGCGAGTGGTGTTCTCTCGCTCACTTTGAGTGAAGGCGATGAGCGGAGTATTTCAATCACCGCCGCGGAACAAGTACGGAACTTCACACTCGAAGCCGAAGGAACAAGCCAGTCAGTCATCGAAATATTGGAATACCTGCGTGCGATGAGTCTCCTCGCGGAAGGAAGGTTCCATGAGTGATCTCGTAACCGGTATCGCACCGGCATTGGCAGCGCCGCTATCGTTCGGTTCATCGCTTCGGCCTGAGCTGGAGTCACAGGTGAAGCACGTGCGCTTGTTGCTCCAGGAAGAACTCGCGAACACACAAAAGCAAGCATGCTTCACCTGTAGCTTTCAGGCAGAGGATGTACTTCTGCTGAAGCTCACACGTGAAATCCAACCGGATATCCCTGTGCTTTTTCTCGACACCGGCTACCACTTCGCTGAGGTCTACGCTTATCGCGATTTGCTGGTCGAAAGTTGGGGGCTGAACCTCACTAATCTGACACCGCAAGTGAGCGTTGCCGCGCAGGAGCAGGAGCATGGGCTGTTGCATCAAATCGCGCCTGATCGCTGCTGCGCTCAACGCAAAGTCGAGCCGCTCTTCGAAGCAGTTGCACGCTACGACATCTGGATTACCGGTCTTCGTCGCGAACAGGCACGGAGTCGGACAACTCTCTCCGAAGTCGCAGACTTCATCCTGCCGAGCGGGGTCACGGTGCGCAAACTAAGTCCTTTCGCTGACTGGAGCACCCGCGACGTGTGGCAGCTTGCTGAACACCTACATGTTCCTCTTCTTCCGCTCTACCAGCAGGGGTACACCAGCATCGGCTGCCAACCATGTACCACCCTGCCTACCGATCCGAACGATCCTCGTTCCGGACGCTGGGCAGGGAAAAAGGTGGAATGCGGAATCCACATCGGAGCAGAAAAGGATTCCTGAACTCAGCGAACATGCACTGCAATGAGAGACGAGCGGCCCATAGTCCATCTCGGGCTGTTGTCCTCATCCTGAACAGGACCGAATGGAATACCTGATTGGCTTTGTTATCGCGGCGTTCATCGCGTTAACCGGAGTGGGTGCGGGGACGATCACAACACCGCTGTTGATCTTGTTCCTTGGTGTACCCGCAGCCACAGCCGTCACTACCGGACTGATGTTTTCCTCGGCGGTGAAGCTCGTCCTGGTGCCATCGCAAATTTTGCGCAAGCAGGTCAACTGGCGAGTACTTGGCCTGATGTTGCTTGGCGGTCTACCCGGCGTTCTGATCGGCGCGCTCGCGCTAAACCACTTTGCGACAGCAGGCTCAAAGCGCACCATCGACGGACTGCTCGGCATCATCCTGGTGCTTACCGCGATTTACCAAATTGTCTTTTCGTTCCGTCCTGTGCAGCGTGCGGAAGAGCAGCTCGACCGTCGCCTCGTTTTGCCGTGGCTGATGTTTCCTGTGGGAACAGAGGTGGGGTTTTCTTCAGCTGGTGCCGGCGCGCTTGGCGTGGCAGCTCTGCTTTCATTCACAAAGCTATCGCCATCAGAAGTCGTTGGAACCGACATCCTTTTTGGGTTTCTGCTTTCGCTGGTTGGTAGCGGAGCGCATTGGTTTGCGCATAATGTGAACGGTAGCCTGCTCAAGCATCTGGTGATTGGTGGCATACCAGGCGCGATTGTCGGCACGCTCTCAGGTCCCCACATTTCAAAGCGTGTGCTTCGTTTTATCCTGTGGGCCTGGCTTCTGGTGATCGGATTTCAGTTTCTCTATAGCTGCGCCACAGCGCGCTGAGATTAGAAAATCTTCATGTGAATGACGAGATACTTCTTCGGGTCCTGACGGATCATCGTGACAAGTGTCGTGCTTTCCGTCAGCAGCTTGTTCAGATTGCTGTAGGCTGCATCATCGGTGGCGAGCTTGCCAAGCGTACCGCGGCCTTCGTCGATCCCGGTGACCAATTTGTCGAGGCGCGTCATTGTTTGATCCAGCTGCTTCGCAAACTTTGGATCCTTTACTAATAGTCCAAGGCCGCCGCGACCCGCGTCTGCTTCAGCAAGTATTGAATTGGCGTGACTCACCGTCGAGTTCAGGTTGTTGTATAGGGTGTCGTCGTTCAACAGCTTGCCTGCCGTGCCTTTGCCTGCGCTGAGGTTGTTCGCGATGGTGTCCAGCTTGTTTGCCGTATCGTCCAACCGGTTGTAGAGCTCATCGTCATGCATCAGCTTGCCGACAGATCCTTTACCGCTGTTGATGTTCGTAGCTAACTGCCGGAGCTGCCCAATCGTTTCGCTGGCGTTGTTGTACAGCGCCGGATTTTTGATTAGTTGACCAGCGGTTCCTTCGCCGTTCTGAAGACCGGTAACAATGCCATTCAGCTTCGCAAGTGTGGTGTTCAAGGTATCCAGCGTGGTCTTGCTACTCTTCATCACCGCATCAATGTCGGTGGGTTCATTGCTCGGAAGCTGATCTCCGTCCTGAAGCAGCGGACCACTTGCCAGTTGGCTGTTGATGTCGACGACGGTATCGCCCACCAAACCTACTTTGGTCAGCGAAGCTGTCGAATCCTTATGCAGGCTTCCCTGGAACTTAGGGTCGATCTTCATCGTGACGTGCACAGGTGCGACTCGCCGAGCCGGATCAATGGAAACAAGCACCTTTGTGACTTCACCGATGGTGACGCCCTGGAACTGAACTTCGCCACCGGATTTGATCCCATCAGAATTCTGGAAATAGGCGTCGACCAGAAGTTTCTTGCTAAACACTCCCATGCCGGAAGAGCGCGCCATAAGAAACAGCAGGGTGCAGAGCAGCGCGAGCGAGACCAGGACGATCACGCCCACTTTCAATTGTGACCACTTCACTTCCTGTTGACTCGGCATAGCACTCCCGGAATCCGGCGCTGCGGCCGGTAGCATCATCCTACTTTGTCGCAATGGCTGAAGCTTTGAACATTGGACTGTAGCGATGCGCTGCTGGTTGCGGAAATCTAGTCTTCCGCGATTACCACTGCCATTGCTTCCTTGCGCGAGTGCGTAAGGCTGAGCGCCAGCCTCCGAATCCCAAGCGCGGTTGCGATCTCTGCGGCACGTCCGCTGAGATGCAACTCTGGACGCTGCCCCAGTGCCCTGCGGACCTCAAACTCGCGCCAACTAACACCACGGCTGATTCCGGTGCCGAGCGCCTTTGCGCCTGCTTCCTTCGCCGCAAAACGCGCCGCGAAGCTTTCGGCAGAGTTCTTTTTCCGTTGGCAATATTCAGTTTCCAACGGTGTGAAGACCCGCTTGAGGAACGACTCTCCATAGCGCTGAACACTGTGCTCGATCCGCTCGATCTCGATGATGTCCGTTCCTATGCCGATGACCATGCAGGCTCCCATGCGGATCACTGCGCTAGACTCAAAGCTGGCACATGAACCACATTATTCAAGCTGATCATATTGGCAAGACGTATCGCTCCGGCAAACTGGAAGTTCCCGCTCTCCGCGATGTCAGCTTCGAAATTGCAACCGGCGAGTTCGTCTCCATCGTCGGTCCGTCTGGTTCCGGAAAGTCGACGCTCTTCTACATCCTCGGTGGCCTCACCTCGCCAACATCAGGAACTCTGCACATCCAGGAGCAGGATTTCTCCCGCCTTTCTGACGCGGAAAGAACCAAGCTGCGGCGCTCGCATATTGGCTTCATCTTTCAGCGTTTTAATCTGCTCCCGACGATCTCCGCCTACGACAACATTGAGCTGGCGCATACCATCGCTGACACTGGAAAGCCGTTCGATCGTTCGCTGCTCGACCATTTGGCCGGTCTTCTGCATATCGCTGGCCGTCTGCAGCATCGTCCCAATGAGTTATCCGGCGGTGAGCAGCAGCGGGTCGCTATCGCACGCGCGCTCATCACCCAGCCAGCCATCGTGCTTGCCGACGAGCCTACGGGCAACCTCGATACCGAAAACTCCGAGGCCGTGCTTCAAATGCTCTATAAGTCCAGCCGCGAATTGAACCAGACGGTGCTGATGATTACGCATAATCCGGAAGCGGCGCAGATTGGCGATCGCATTATCTCTATGCGCGACGGTCGGGTCACGAAGGTGGAAGCAAGCACCGGCAGGGCATCCACACCCTCAGCATAGGCAGGCCCGCAGCAGAAAGCTCTCACGAACAGTCAAGCCATCCGTGTATGCTTAGCTGCCATAAGGCCTTCACTTTGCAGGAGACTGTCTGAATGAACGTATTTCGCCGCCTCGCCACTACGCTGACCCTCGCTGCTGCCACATTCGCCTTCGCAATTCCCGCAGTTGCTCCCGCGCAGAAGTGCAAGCCAATGATGGCTCCCGCCACGGCCGGCGCGCTGCTGGACATCAATAGCGCCACCGCAGACCAGTTGAAGGCGCTTCCCGGAGTCGGGGACGCGTACTCCGCCCGAATCATCAAAGGCCGTCCGTATAAAGCCAAGAACCAGCTCGTGCAGAAGGGTATTGTGCCGCAGGCGACCTATGACAAGATTTCCAGCATGATCATCGCCAAGCAGAAGTAAGCGCAGGGTAACGTGACCCTACCGGGCACCTTCGGCCTGCTGTTTTCTCTGAGCGTGCCCCCAAAATCGTTTACAGTGGTGAGAAGTCCCCAGCACCACATCTGACGTCGATGGAAATCTCTGTATGGCTGTAGCTTCTTCACGATTTGGCAGGCTCACGCTCGCCGCCTGCGCACTGGCAGGGTCCCTGCTCACGCTGACAGGCTGCCAAAGCATCACAGTAAATGCCAGCCACCTTGCGCAATTGCGTATCATTGACGCGTCTGTGGACGCCGGCGCACTCGACATCTATTCCAACGGGACCGGTCTTGCTTACAACGTAGGCTTCGGCACGGCGAGTTCCTATGTGGCTGCGCAACCTGCGGGCTACACTATCTCGGCGAGCCGCACCGGCACGCGGCAGACCCTCGTTTCTGCTGGCGCAACCCTGTACCCCGGGCGTCAGTACACTGCAATCATTGGCAACACGCTGGCGAACATCCAGGAATCCATCTTTCAGGACCAGTCGACTCCCGCCCCGAGCGGCCAGACTTCCGTACGCATTCTGAACTGGGCGACAAAGGTCGGCAACGTAGATATCTATCTGGTTCCGAGCAGTGCTGTCCTTACGAACACGAATGTGTTCGCGGCTAACGTCGCTTTCACGGGCAACAGTGGCTACATCAATGTGCCGGCGGGAACCTATGCTGTTGCAATTGTGCCAACGGGCACCGCACCATCTGCGTCAACCACAACGCTGTTCTCGAGTTCACAGCAGTACTACGCAACTGGCACTGTTCATACAGTCGTCTTGATTGACCAGCAGGTGACCACGTCACCCGCTGTGAACGCGATCATCCTCGACGACTTCGACCCGCCCACGACCAGCTAAGCTCCGCATAGGATTTCTTCGCTCCGCGCCGACCCATCCACGGTGCGGATGTCGCGTTTTGCAACCGAAACAAAGTTCAGCAAATCGCCGCAACCCGGTCTTGGTATCCGTGTCTACCTTTCTGTACGTATTGGGCGCTTCTCATCCAGCCTGATGCGGTGGTCCTCAGGAGACCAGGAAGGTACATCATTATGAACCTAAAGTATGTCGTCCTCGCAGCTACGCTCGTCGCTCTTCCCGTTTCTGCGGCGATGGCACAGAGCACCTACAACCAGCGCCACGAAATTAACGGACGCCAGAGCAATCAGCAGCGTCGCGTTGGTAATGGCGTGCGTAGTGGACAGATGACGCCACGCGAGGCAGCTCATGTGGAGCGCCAGGAAGGCGCCATCAACCGAGAGAAGCACGCGATGCGTGCTCAGGATAATGGCCATCTCACTGCCGGCGATCGCCACATTTTGGCTTCGCAGCAGAATGCTGAGTCTCGCCGTATTTACCGCGACAAGCACAATCTACGCACCGACCCGGGTGTTGCTCCGCGCTAATCGCATTCTGCTGACCATGAAGGCCGCTCGTTTGAGCGGCCTTCGTACTTACAGCAGCAGTTTGCGATGTCGTGACGCGTCCAACGCAGCCCCAAGTATTGCGAAAATAGGCGTTCCTACGGAGCGGATCACGACAGTCAGTGTTTCCTGGCTGCCCAATCCCTTATTCAGGTTCAAAATCGCCAATGGCAGCATCAGGAGTGCCGTCACAAGGCCATGGACGAAGGGTGCTCGCGGCGCGACGCGGGCCGCCACGTAGCCGCCAATCAGTGCCGCCAGCAATGTGTAAGCAATGTTCGCCAGCAGGTATCCGCGGGTCGGCGTGTCGAAGTTCATCTGCAGCACGTGCGACGAGAGGTAGGTGCACCCCCCCTGAAGAGCATAGAAGACGACAAAGCCGGTGAGTACGCTCAGAACACTGCGAAGCCAGTTGGGCATGGGAGCGACTATACACCGCAGGCTCAGGTGCGAAAAAGAGAGGGGACGCCGTAGCGTCCCCTCGCAAAGAAAACCTAGCTCGTTAGCTGGTGGCACGCTTTGGTCGCTGCACAATCAGGTTGGGAGCAACAACGTTTCCATTTGCATCCGGGAGTTTTGGTATCAGGGTGCTTGAGTCTGTTGCTGTAGTTCCGGTGATCGAAATCAAGTGAATACTGTTGTCGCCGGAGGTGCCAACATAGAACACATTGTTGTCGCTGCTGAGTACTCCCGTCAGCGGAGCGGTCGCTGTTCCGGAAAGCTTCACATAGGTCGGTGCAGTTCCCGCTGCTGGAGCGTACACAGGAAGAAGGCCGCCCGTTCCTGTGTAGGTAACAAAGGCCAGTGCGGAATTCGAAGAAGCAATCACCGAAGTAATGGCCGTTGGAGCTATTCCCGTTAGCGTGAACGGTGTGAAGGAGCTGGCGAACGTAACCGGACCCGTCGCCGTAGAGCACGCCAGGGCGGTGGGTGGGTAGGTTGGCTTGATGTCGCTCAGGACTGCAGGAGACGCCGAAGCGCCAATGATGTGCAGCCCATCGGTTGTCGCAGCGATGCGATCCGTGTGGGCTCCATTCGTATCCGCAAGCGGATAGAACGAATTCGTGGTGCTGGGTGGATTTGTGCTGTTCACCGTTGTGGTGGCGCAGGCTGTGCGGCCTTCGGTATCTGTTCCACCCGCAAAGTAGGCACCCACATGTGGCACTGTTACCGCCACGTCGGTGTAGTTGATTCCGCCGGTGCTCAACGTGGTAAACCCGGTGTAGAAGGCGGAATAAACGACGACCTGCTGATTGGTCGTTGTGATGTACACCGTCTGGTTATCAGGCGAAAATTTTGCCGAGGTCGCAACCGCTCCGCCGGTGGTCGCAAGAACGCCGCCTCCTGAAGAAAGGAGCGAAATCGACTGCCGCGACGGATCTGTTACGACGATTTGGCTCCCGTCTGGCGAAACAGCCAGCACCTGTCCCATCGCGGCAGCGTTCGTCCCGCCAACCGAATTTGTAGTTGCGCTCACTGTCATCAGGCCAGAAGAACTTCCCATGTAAATGGTGGATCCATCCTGCGTGATAACCATCGAGTTTGGGATGTGGGGTAACTGCACCAGCGGTGCTGCCTGCCCTGATGTGAAGTCGATGGAGTAGAGGAACTGGGATGATGTGCTCGCTGCATACAGCACTGTCGAGCTGTTGCCCGCACTGGTGACGGTGATTCCATTGGACGTGACGGGCTTGCCTGTCCCGAAGAGACCGATTTGCGTTTGCGGCGCTGAATTGCATGTGCCCGGCTGGCAAACCGCAGTGATGGTCGCGGAACCCGGGAAGACCGGAGTCACTGCGCCACCAGCGGTCGGAATGGTCTGCGCGTTCGTCGACTCAAATTCCAGGTTGAGTCCGGTGATCGGCTTACCCTTCGTATCCACGACCGTTGTGGTAAACGCCTGCTGGTTGTTCAGGAGAACGGTAATGTTCGGCGTTGTCTTTCCTGTAGCCACCAGGGTGATGGATCGCGGTGGGCAGGTAGAAACGGTATTTACGGTGTTGCCCGTTGCGGAGTTTGAAATCTGCGCCCCAATCGCGGTCGTTCCCGGCTGGTTCGCCGTGATCACACCCGTGGTTTGGTCGATGGTGAAGATGTCGCCCGCACCCTGAGCAACGAAGGACAGGCGCCCAACCTTGCAGGTGATGTTGTTCGCGGGCGTCGGTAGACCACTGTAAACGCGGCCGGTAAGCTGCCCTGAAGTTCCCTGTGACAAGCACGAATTACCGTCATACGGCGTAACTCCGGATTGCAGTGGCTGATTGAAGCTGCAGCAGTTACTAGAGGGGTCGCCCGTCGCGCTGTTGAGTGCTGCTGCACAAGAAGCAGTCGGCGTGGGGTTTCCCAGTGTCACGGCCGCTACTGTCGGGTGAACGAACACCGGGACTACATTGCTGGTTGCGCCTTGCGCGGTGGCCGTAACGTAAGCCATAAACTTCGTTGTGCTCGGGTTTGCCGGCGGATTGCAGATGGTGAAGTCCGGGACGCCACCGCCAGTGAAGCGGTTCCAAACTCCCGCGCACACCTGACCAGTGGCCGGATTGATATCTGCGATGCTCAGGTCGCTCGAGGCATAAGTGTAGGACGATACGGACACGGAATTGCCTTGGCAGTCGGTTGCAGAGGCACTCAGAGCCTGCCCGATCACACCATAGTTGAGCGACTCACCTACCTGAGCCAGTTGCGGCGAAAGCGAAATGGCTGAAACCTGCCCGGGAATCTGCCCGGTAGTGGTGCTGCCGCTGCATGCAGCGCTGGTTTCGCTGGGCGTTACTTGATGACCGCAACCAACAACAGACACGCCAAAGGGAACCGTAAATGCAAGAACTGCGAGACAAAGAAACCGACGCACTCAAACCTCCCCGTCCACAGCGGGCCTCGAACACACAACACGCTGGACGGTCATACCCGGAAACGGGCGCAAACTTAGATACTCCAGTTTAGGTGTTGGACGGAGCGCGCGGCAAATTGGGGTGGAGTGAGTGGTTAGTGACTAGTGGCGAATGACTAACGCTTTTCCGCATCGCCAGGTACCGGAGCCTGCACTCCGTCATTTCGACCGAAGCGGGACGGCTTTTCGTCTTGCGGAGTGGAGAAACCCGCAGTTCGCCGTCAGGTAAGTGTCTCGTTGAGCAAACCTGCAGGTGTTTCCACTAGGTCGCTGCGCTACTCCGGTCAAGATGACGAAGAACGAAGTCTGCTCGGGCAAAAGCAATCTAGCCGCACCAGCCACTAGCCACTCGCCACTGATCACTTAACCACTAGCCCACTAATCACTTGCTCTCCGGCATGTTCTCCGCGAACCACTTGACTTCGCGCTCATTCCGGTCGGCGATGTGCTTCGGGTCACGGAAGCCGTGCCCTTCGTTGGGGTACACCACAAGCTGCGTCTTTACTCCCTGATCCCGCAAAGCGTGCCAGAACTCAAAGCTCTGCGGGGCAGGGCACTCGCCGTCGCGATCGCCCACAATCACCAGAGTCGGTGTCTTCACCTGCTTGATGTAGGTGATGGCAGAAGACTTGGCGTACACCGCCGGGTCGTCATACACGCTCGCACCAAAGAACGGAATCATCCATTGGTCAATCGAGTTCTCGCCGTAGTAGCTGAGCCAGTCGCTCAGCCCTGCCCCCGCCACAGCTGCGCGAAAGCGCTGTGTCTGGGTTACGCCAAACATAGTCATGAAGCCGCCATAGCTCCATCCGGTAAGTCCCAGCCGCTTGTCGTCGATGTTGCCGACCTTCTTCTCAACCGCGTCCACGCCAGCGAGGATGTCGTGCAGATCGCCATAGCCGAAATCTTTCCGGTTGGCCATGGTGAACGCCTCACCTTGCCCAAACGAGCCGCGAGGGTTCGGCTGGAACTCAAAGTAACCGAGACCGGCCCACATACCCGCGCCGCGCGGGAAAGCTGACGCCGCCGGTCCGCCGTGCACATTCACGATCATGGGGTACTTCTTATGCTCGTCGTAGTTCGTGGGATAAGTTAGCCAGCCCTGTACATGGAAGCCGCCGTTTTCCCACTCGATTGACTCGATCCGGGCCTTGGACGCGGGCGCATTGTCGTTGAGGTGCGTGAATTGTTTCGGTGCAGAAGCACCACTCACCAGGTAAATCTCAGGCTTCTTTGCCGGGCCCTGCACGGTGAAAGCCGCGATCCGATCTTTCGTGTCGCCCATGCGATCAGTCACAGAGACGGCATCCTTGATTGGACCTCCACCGACGCTTACCTCGCCTAAATCGAGCGGAGCGCCCGGCACGATCTTCTTGTCGTTTAGATTCACCGCACTGAGCAGGGTGTGACCCCGTCTGTCTTCGACAAAGCTGATGCTGTGATCGCTGATCCAGCTTTCGTAGCAGGGAGTTCCGTCGATACCCGGCGTGACATCCACCGGCTCGCCACCCTTTGCGTCTACCACCCAGACGTCGCCGCCGGTGGAGCCCTGGTCCGACATCAGGCCACCGATGAACGCGACGTGCTTGCCGTCGGGCGAGTAGCGCGGCACCGCGATCTGTAAGCCATGCAGAGCTGTACCCGTGGTGTTCGGGTCGACGAGGACCTTCGGAGACAACTCTATTGTTTCGGAAATGTGTCTGCCGTCGGGCACTCGGCGCTTCTCGTTATACACGCGGTCCTGCTCGTAGAGCTTTGCCACCCACCAGTTATTTTCGCCGGGTGCCTTGGAGCCAATAAAGGC
Organism: Granulicella sp.; assembly: GCA_965200515.1. Classification (GTDB taxonomy): domain Bacteria; phylum Acidobacteriota; class Terriglobia; order Terriglobales; family Acidobacteriaceae; genus Granulicella. The sequence goes on from CBDAUT010000014.1 coordinate 714,313, forward strand.
CAGCTTTTGCGAATCCGGTGCCCAAGCGAATTCAAATGTGTACATCTTCGGCGTAGCTGGTATCAGCCAATTACCTGAGCCGCTCGCCACATCCACCCCATATACACCCTGAATCTCAAGATTGTCCTCACCGATCACGCCAGCCCAGGGCTTCATCGCATCGAGCGCACCCGCCGACCGCGTCGCGTTCTCCACAAACAGAAACGCAATTGTCTTCCCGTCCGGGGACCACGCAGCCTGTTTGAAGAGCCCCGTCACGTGGGTCAGCTGCTTCACTGTTCCGTTAGCCTTCGACCATAGAAAGATCTGGTCTTGTTGACCGGGCTTCTCCTCCTTGCTCGTGCACGAGGACGTAAATGCCAGCGACTGGCTGTCCGGCGACCACACCGGCGAGCCATTCGAGCAGTTGGTCGCACCGTTTGGAGCCACGATCTGGTCTTTAGCCGGGTCCGGGTTAGCTACAGCCAGCACGTGCAGTGTGGCACCTTCGCGCCCCCCAAGCGTCCATGCCAGCGTTGTTCCATCAGGCGAAATCGCCACAGTACCGGGCGTTTGGTAACGAACACCCCCAGACCCGCGCTGAGCGGGAAGCAGGGCGGCAAAAGTGAGCGCAATTAGGGCGGGGAACGATGCAATGCGGAGCATGCCAGAAGGCTACCATTAGCCCTAACGACTCCTGCGCTTGCGGTAGTGCCGGTTGCCATTCCTTGGTGTGCTTGGTACAGTAAGAGGGTTCCGCGAGTATCCGGAACGCATCGTCGTGTGTGCAGAAAATCGACGGTGCGCTAACACGGGCGGAGTTCGGCATCAGCGAGCTTCGCGACACTGGATACAAGACAATCTCCGCAGGGTACCTTCGGGTTGAATTGAGGGTGCCGGAAAGTCTGCGGCTGAACAGCACGTGCCTGCAACACCCTCCTGCAAACTGGATGGGCCATGTGGGCCGGAACAGGCGAAACGGAGCCGGGCTTCAGTACCCAGAAGACTTTCGGTCACCGTCGACTGTGATTTCGCCCAAAAGTTTAGTAGTTGCAGTAAGTAGTTGCAGTATCGCGTGGTCTTTAGAAGTACGGCCGCGTGCAGGATTCAGAACTTCACCGGAACAGCCCGGGCGTAAGCCCACGGAAAGACGTAAGCTGTTCCGCCTTTCGCATGTGCGGTAATTGCATGAGAGAGCAGAGTGAGGGAGCTGCCCTGCACCGAGTCCGAAAGAGTGAATCGGATAGCTCCGGGAGTTTGTACATCCGGACTGGCAAGGAAAAGGATAAGAAGTGCCTACATTTCATCAGCTCGTAAAGCAGGGCCGCACGCCGACCCGCTATAAGACAGCATCGCCTGCGCTGCAGGGATCGCCCCAGCGTCGAGGCGTTTGCACCCGCGTGTACACGCAGACCCCCAAGAAGCCGAACTCGGCTCTCCGCAAGGTAGCGCGTGTTCGCCTCACCAACGGAATTGAAGTCACGACCTACATCCCGGGCATCGGCCACAATCTGCAGGAGCATTCGATTGTGCTCATCCGCGGCGGTCGTGTGAAGGATCTGCCAGGAGTTCGTTACCACGTAGTTCGCGGAACGCTAGATTCCGTTGGCGTCGCCAACCGCAAGCAGAGCCGCTCCAAGTATGGCGCCAAGCGTCCGAAGGCTGCAGCGAAATAAAGCTCCGTCGTCCCCGCAGCCAGCGTGACTGTCTGTGGGGCGACAACAGGAAAAGCAAGACCAACTCAAGCCCGGCCCGTGAGATGTCTACCGCGCCGGGGGAAGAAGAAAGAAGAGAACTATGCCGAGAAAAGGCCATATTGCCAAGCGTGAAGTAGCCGAAGACCCGATTTACCAATCGACTTTGGTCACAAAGTTCGTCAACAGCATGATGTGGGGTGGCAAGAAGTCCACCGCGCAGAAGATTTTCTACGAGGCGATGACCAACCTCGAAGCCAAGGGTGGCGGAGACGACGCGCTAAAGCTCTTCAAGAAGGCCGTTGAGAACGTCAAGCCCATGCTGGAAGTTAAGAGCCGCCGTGTTGGTGGTGCGAACTACCAAGTGCCGATCGAAGTGAACCCGGAGCGCCGTACATCACTGGCAATTCGCTGGCTGGTCAGCTATGGCCGCTCGCGTGGTGAAAAAGGCATGGTCGATAAATTGACCGCTGAGTTGCTCGACGCAGCCAATGGCCGTGGTGCCGCGATGAAGAAGAAGGAAGACGTTCATCGTATGGCCGAAGCCAACAAGGCATTCGCACACTATCGCTGGTAACAGTTTCTAGCTATCGACTCCGAGGGCTTCCTCGGAGTCGGTAGCTAACCAAAGCGTAGGAGCAGAAGCGGAAAGCTTGCAGCTCCTGACCGCAGGTTCGTCCTGCAGAAAGATCTACCGTGGCACGCACAGTACCTCTACAAAAATGCCGCAACATCGGCATCATGGCTCACATCGACGCCGGCAAGACGACGACGACCGAGCGCATTCTGTTCTATACGGGTGTCAATCACCGTATTGGCGAAGTGCACGAAGGCACTGCGACCATGGATTGGATGGAGCAGGAGCAGGAGCGCGGCATCACCATCACTTCGGCTGCTACGACCTGCACTTGGAACGGCATCCGAATCAACATCATCGACACCCCGGGCCACGTGGACTTCACCGCCGAAGTCGAGCGCTCATTGCGTGTTCTCGATGGCGCAGTGGCTTGCTTCGACGCTGTTGCCGGTGTGCAGCCGCAGTCGGAAACTGTTTGGCGTCAGGCTGACAAGTACAAGGTGCCGCGCGTCTGCTTCATCAACAAAATGGACAAGGCTGGCGCTGATGCCGTGTACGCGACTTCGACCATCGTCGATCGCCTCGGCGCGCGCGCTGTGCCGATCAACATCCAAATTGGTGCCGAAGCAAAGTTCCTCGGCGTCGTCGACCTCGTCAAGATGAAGGCAATCTTCTGGCACGACGAAACCATGGGTGCCGAGTATTCGGTGGAAGAGATTCCCGCCAACCTGCTTGACACGGCGAAAGCTGCACGCGCTTACCTGATCGAAGCTGTCGCCGATGCTGACGACACGATCATGAATCACTTCCTCGAGGGCAGCGACCCGACAGAAGCGGAACTGAAGGCTGGCATTCGCACCGCGACCATTGGGATGAAGATTTTCCCCGTGCTTTGCGGCTCCTCATTCAAGAACAAGGGTGTGCAGACGCTGCTCGACGCTGTTGTGGACTACCTGCCCAGCCCGCTGGACATTCCTCCGATGGTCGGTCACAACCCTGACAACATGGAGCAGGAAATCATCCGCAAGTCCGATGACTCTGAGCCGCTGTCGGCGCTCGGCTTCAAAATCATGACGGATCCTTTCGTGGGACAGCTCATCTTCATCCGTATCTACTCGGGCGTACTGAAGACCGGCGATACGACCCTGAACCCGCGCACAGGTAAGACTGAGCGCATCGGCCGTTTGCTGAAGATGCATGCCAACAAGCGCGAAGAAATCACCGAAATCATGGCTGGTGATATCTGTGCTGCTGTTGGTCTCAAGAACTTGGTTACCGGCGACACGATCTGCTCTTCGAAGGACCCGGTTGTTCTTGAGTCAATCGACTTCCCAGCACCTGTTATTGAAGTTGCTGTGGAGCCGAAGACGAAGGCTGACCAGGAGAAGATGGGCGTTGCCTTGTCCAAGCTGGCACAGGAAGACCCTACCTTCAAGGTTCGTACGGACATCACCAACGGCCAAACCATCATCTCGGGTATGGGCGAGCTTCACCTCGAAATCATCGTGGATCGCATGATGCGCGAATACAAGGTCGAAGCAAACGTCGGTAAGCCGCAGGTGAACTACCGCGAAACCATTCGCTCCAACTCGGAGGCGGAAGGCAAGTACATCCGTCAGACGGGTGGTTCGGGTAACTACGGACACGCGAAGATTCGTATCGAGCCCAACGAGCCCGGCAAGGGTTACGAGTTCTCGAATGACACCAAGGGCGGCACCATTCCCAAGGAATACATCAAGCCGATCGACCAGGGTATCCAGGAAGCGATGGCTGGTGGTGTTCTTGCAGGCTACGAAATGGTGGACATCAAGGTCTCGCTCTACGACGGCAGCTACCATGATGTCGACTCGAACGAAATGGCATTCAAGATCGCCGGTTCCATGGCGTTCAAGGAAGCCGCTCGCAAGGCAAAGCCGGTTCTGCTCGAGCCAGTGATGTCAGTGGAAGTGACAGTGCCTGAGGACTACATGGGCACGATCATTGGCGATTTGAACTCGCGCCGCGGCCGCATTGAAGGCATGGAAATGGTGGGCAACACGCAGGCAATTCGTGCCACCGTGCCGCTATCTACCATGTTCGGATATGCCACGCATATGCGCGGAGCGACCCAGGGCCGTGCAAATTATTCCATGCAGTTCAAGCAGTACGAAGAAGCACCGCGGTCCGTAAGCGAAGAAGTCATCGCGAAGGTTGCGGGCGAGAAGAAGTAAGAAGAGACTGCGGAAGGTTTTTGGAATTTCCAGTTTTCCTTGGGCTTGGAGCCGCGCGGCGCGGCAGCCCACGATCGACAACAATCTGAGCCGACTGGCAACCGGCTTACTCATAGGAGTTGTAAGACATGGCGAAGGAAAAATTTGACCGGTCCAAACCGCACGTAAATGTCGGTACGATTGGACACATCGATCACGGCAAGACGACGCTGACTGCGGCGATCACCAAGGTTCTCTCAAAGCACAACCCCAAGAACGCGTTCAAGTCGTTCGACCAGATCGACAATGCTCCGGAAGAGCGCGAGCGCGGTATCACGATCTCGACCTCGCACGTTGAGTACGAGACCGCGAACCGCCACTACGCGCACGTGGACTGCCCAGGCCACGCCGATTACATCAAGAACATGATCACCGGTGCAGCACAGATGGACGGCGCAATCCTCGTGGTTGCAGCGACCGACGGCCCAATGCCACAGACGAAAGAGCACGTTCTGCTCGCTCGTCAGGTTGGCGTTCCGTACATCGTCGTGTTCCTGAACAAGTGCGATGCTGTCGAAGATGAAGAGCTCATCGACCTGGTTGAAATGGAAGTTCGCGAACTTCTTTCGAAGTACGATTTCCCGGGCGACGACGTTCCTGTTGTTCGTGGTTCCGCTCTCGGCGCGCTGAATGGCGAAGCCCAGTGGGAAGCAAAGATCGATGAGCTGATGGCAGCAGTCGATGCCAGCGTTCCCCAGCCCGATCGTCTGGTCGACCTGCCCTTCTTGATGCCGATCGAAGACATCTTCTCGATCTCGGGTCGTGGTACCGTCGTCACCGGCCGTATCGAGCGTGGCAAGATCAAGGTCGGCGAGCCGGCTCAGATTGTCGGCTTCCGCGACACACAGGCAACTACCGTTACCGGCGTCGAAATGTTCAAGAAGCAGCTCGACGAAGGTCTGGCTGGCGATAACGCTGGTCTGCTGCTCCGCGGCACGGCAAAGGATGACGTTGAGCGTGGCATGGTTCTCGCCAAGCCGGGTTCGATCACTCCGCACACTGTGTTCAAGGGCGAAGTCTATGTTCTGTCCAAGGAAGAAGGCGGCCGTCACACACCGTTCTTCAACGGCTACCGTCCCCAGTTCTACTTCCGTACCACGGACGTGACTGGTTCCGCGAAGCTTCCTGAAGGCACCGAAATGGTGATGCCGGGCGATAACATCGCTCTGGAAGTTACCCTCCACACGCCAGTCGCTATGGAAAAGGGTCTCCGCTTCGCTATCCGCGAAGGTGGCCGTACCGTGGGCGCTGGCGCGATCGCAGAAATCATTAAGTAGTCCACGCGCGAAAGCAAAACGAAAGCGGCGAGCCTCGGCTCGCCGCTTTCGTTTTGCTCACGGCGCCTGATTAGATCTGAGCGACGCCACCATCGACAAACAGTTCAATCCCGTTCACAAAGCTTGAGTCATCCGACGCGAGGAACAAAGCCGCTCCAGCAATTTCTTCGGGCCGTCCCATCGAGCCACGAGGAATCATCGTCGCAAAGTTCGTCTTTGCATCCGCGCCGAGCGGGTCCAGTGCTGGCGTATCGATAGTGCCCGGGCTCAGCACATTCACTCTGATCTTGCGGTCCTTCAGCTCAAGCAACCACGTACGAGCGAAAGAACGAACTGCGGCCTTGCTGGCACTGTACACACCAAAAGAAGGAAATCCCTTGATGCTTGCAATGGAGCCATTCATGAAGATGGAGCCGCCATCGCGCACGAGCGGAAGCGCCTTCTTTACAGTGAATAGCGTTCCACGAACATTCAGATCGAAGGTCTTGTCAAAGTGTTCCTCCGTCACCTCTTCAATGGTCTTGAACTCACCGAAACCGGCGCTGGCAAAGAGGATATCGATCTGTCCCTTCTCGCGCTTTACGGTTTCGTAAAGCCGATCAAGGTCGGCGAGGTTTGCAGCGTCGCCCTGTACGCCAGTGACGTTGCGGCCAATCTCCTTCACTGCAGCGTCGAGCGCGTCCTGACGACGGCCCGTAATGAACACGTACGCGCCTTCCTCGACAAAACGTTTTGCCGTGGCAAGCGCCATGCCAGACGTCGCGGCAGTGATGACGGCTACTTTTCCTTCAAGCTTTCCCATGATGTATCTCCCTTGGTGAACGGCATTTTTTACTGCCTTCGCGTGATGGGATGAGCGGGGCGGTGAGCAAGATTCAATAGTTCGGAATATAAGAACTATGCATCTGGGAACCAATCAGGGACTCTAAGATAGGGAAGAACAAATGCGTCCCCTCACCCATCCCGAGATCACCGACGTGCCTGTCGAGGCGATCCTCCACGCCCTGTCCGACCCCGCGCGTGTGGCGATCATGGCAGACATTGTTCAGCAGGGATGTTCCCAAAACTGTTCCACTCTGATGCATGGTTTGGACAAACCAATTCCGAAGTCGACGTTGTCGCAGCACTTCAAGGTACTTCGCGAGGCAGGTCTCATTCGTAGTGAACGTCGCGGGGTGGAGATGCAAAACACCTCACGCTGCGCCGAAGTGGATGCGCGGTACCCGGGCCTCATCGGAGCGATTGTAAAAGCGCACAATATCCAGCTTGCAGCGGCAAAGAAGCTCATCAAAGCGAAGCCTCGCAAGCAACAGTGATCTGAGAATCATCGGGTCACACTCTCCGCGTAGGCGCGACACATCATCACCATCTGTTGCTGAATAGCTTCCTGCTCCCTCGCCGCGCCATGCGTTTCAAGCAAGCGCCTGCTGATTCCAGTCATTGCTGCCTGCAGCATGAATGCCACGAGTGGCACTGGCGCATTCATTCGATCGGAAGAACTTGCGAGCGCCGTTTCGATTGCCCTCGTCGATCTATCGCGAAGATCCTCAGTCACCTTCATGCCTGCGCCTTCGCTACTCACCGCATATAGCGCGAGCCCGGCGCGTGGATCGAGCATCTTCGCCTTGAAGTAACCCTTTGCAATTGCGTCCACGACGTCGGGGATCGGTTTGCCATGCACGCCTGCACAGGCGCGCTCAATGCCTTCAGTAACTACGATGATTTTCCGTCGCAATGCCGCGTGCAGCAGAGCTTGCTTGTTCGGGAAATATTGGTACAGCGTGCCCACAGAAACTCCGGCCCGCTGCGCAACTAACGTGGTCGTCAGCTTCTCTTTCCCATGGCGAATCAAAGCCTGAATGGTTCCGTCAAGAATCGCTTCCACGGTCGAGGCCGAACGCGCTTGCGTCGGCTGTTTACGCGGTGCTTCGAGCTGTGTCGGTGCTGCTCCCAAATGCGAACTCCAAACCTGAAGCTTTCTTCATCTAAACATGTGACCCGCAAGCAGCGGCAGGAGAACGAATTGTGGCAAATGAAACACTCGGTGGACAGTACACATTTCCCGGCACCGGATTCACGGTGCATCGCATGGGCTACGGTGCCATGCAGCTAGCAGGGCCGCATGTTTTCGGGCCACCTAAGGACCGTGCAGAATGTGTGCGCGTCCTGCAGCGCGCCATCGAAGCGGGCGTAGACCACATCGACACTTCGGACTTTTACGGCCCGCACGTCACTAACCAGATCATCAAGGAAGCGCTGCACCCTTACCCGAAGAACCTGGTCATCATCAGCAAAATTGGCGCAACGCGCGGACCGAAGGGCGAATGGAACCAGGATCACTCACGCGAAACTCTCGTCAACGGTGTGCACGATAATCTGCGTAACCTCGGCCTCGACGCGCTCGACATCGTCAACGTACGTGGCACAGGCATGGACAAGCCGGACGAGAAGTTCGACATCCGCCCGGCGATGGAAATCGCAGCCGAACTCCAGAAGCAGGGCCTCATCAAACACATAGGCGTCAGCAACGTAAATGCAAAGCACATCGCCGACGCGCAAACCGTCGCACCAGTGGTCTGCGTCCAAAACCTCTACAACCTGGCTCTCCGCTCCGATGACGAATTGATTGACGACCTCAACAAACAGAACATTCCTTACGTTCCGTTCTTTCCGCTCGGCGGCTTTACGCCGCTGCAATCTGGCAAGCTCGACGAGGTCGCGAAGTCACTCGACGCGACACCCATGCAGGTAGCACTTGCATGGCTGCTGCACCGTTCGCCAAACATCCTGTTGATTCCAGGGACGTCGAGCGTGGCTCATTTAGAAGAGAACCTGAAAGCTGCGGAACTAGAGTTGTCGGACGACGTTCTGCAGAAGCTCGATGGTATTTCAGGTGAGCCAAAGTCTTGACTTGGCGCATTCAGCTGCGCTGGACGGTTGGCTTCGGCTCGCCGTCCTTCCGTTTCCCGAGGACTATACTTTCGCCATGGCAGCCGCTTCCCAGCTTGACCTGACCCAAGAGGGCGCATTCGCACACTTGCCGATGCCGTTTACTTGGCGGCCGCGTGTGCGGATGAGCGATGAGGAACTGCTGGCGTTTTCTCGTCTGCATCGCCCGTTTCGCATCGAGCGGACTGCTCAAGGAGAATTGGAAATCATGTCGCCTACGGCACTTGAGGGCGGTCACTTTGAGATCTGGATCGCTGGGCGGCTGATGAACTGGGCAGAAGAACACGGAGGACTTGCGTTCAGCCCAACCTCAGGCTTCACTTTGCCCGACGGATCAGTTCGAAGTCCTGATGCCTCTTGGGTTTCGCAGGCGAGATGGGACGTTCTCAGCAGGAAGGAACAAAAGGGCTTCGGTCACATTTGCCCTGAGTTTCTGGTCGAACTCATGTCTGAAAGCGATTCGCGCAGCACGCTTGAAGCCAAGATGAACATGTGGATGGCGAATGGCGCCCAATTGGCTTGGCTGATCGATCCATTTGCACGTGTAGTCAACGTATACAGAGTCGGTGAGACAACCGAAACGCTTCATGCGCCGGAGGTTCTCGTTGCCGATGTGGCTGTCGTTGGCTTCACGCTTAATGTTCATAAGCTCTGGAACCGCTAGGCGCAAAACAGTTAGCCTAAGTTTCTGTCAGCATCCAGGGAAAATCTTGCGCTTTACACCGCGCTCCCGTATTCTTGTTTGGTTGGGCTCAGTTTGCGCTTTTGCACAGTCTGAGTCTCCCTTGAAACAGCAGTATTGATTTCAACGAGGGTTGTTGGCCGGTATAGATGTTTACCGCCACCAAGCCACTCCTAACCGATCTTTGCTTTGAAGGTCAGAAAAGAGCAGTACGCATGGCGCAACAGCGCATTCGTATCCGCCTGAAGGCGTATGACTACCGTGTTCTCGACACCTCCACCGGAGAGATTGTTGAGACTGCCAAGCGCACAGGTGCGCAGGTTGCGGGTCCAATTCCGCTACCCACCATCAAGAACAAATATTGCGTTCTCCGTTCGCCGCACGTGGACAAAAAGTCCCGCGAGGCTTTTGAAATCCGCACCCACAAGCGCCTGATTGATATTCTCGAGCCAACACAGCAGACCGTGGACGCCCTGATGAAGCTCGATCTGCCCGCTGGCGTGGACGTCGAAATCAAGACGGTCACGAAGTAGCTGCCAGCTCCCAGCTTTTTGGCTGGGGTAGCGGCAGAATGGCAGGTTCGGGCTTCAGCCCGAACACTTGGCTGTTCGAATAGTCAAGGGGCTTCGGCCCCTGAGGTTAGCCAAAGGCTTCCTCGAAATAACCTACAGTGCCTCCGGGCATGATGAGGAGAAGAAATGTCAGTAACAGGTATTCTCGGCAAGAAAATCGGCATGACCCAGGTGTTCGATGACAGCGGTGTGGTTCACCCCGTAACTGTGCTCAAAGTCGGCCCGTGCGTCATCACTCAACTTAAGACTATGGCGAAGGACGGCTATGACGCCGCCCAAATTGGCATGGTTGAGTTCGTGAAGGCAAGCAAGGTCAATAAGCCTATGACCGGCCACTTCGCCAAGTCGGATGTTCCTCCCGTCAAGATGGTGAAGGAAGTTCAGCTTGAATCCGCAAGCGGCACGGAAGATGGGCAGTCTGCTAAGGCAGGCGATCGCATCACCGTTGAAATCTTCAACGATGTCCGCTTCGTTGACGTGATCGGCACGTCGAAGGGCCGCGGCTTTTCGGGCGTTGTTCGTCGTCACGGTTTCGGCGGCGGTCCTAAGGCTCACGGTCACATGTTCCAGATCCAGGGTTCCATCGGTGCATCGTCCTTCCCGTCCCGCGTATTTCCTGGCCAGCGTATGCCGGGTCATTTCGGTACGGATCAGGTAACGGTTCGCAACCTTCGCGTTCGTGCAGTTGATGCGGAAGATAATCTTCTGCTCGTCGACGGGGCGGTTCCCGGAGCGAAGGACGGTTACGTTCTCGTTTCCAAATCGAAGGCACCACCAAGAGAGCGTCGCGGATTCGCTGGTGCTGCTACCAAGGACGCCCTGAAGGCCTCCAAGAAAGCTGCTCCTTCCAAGAAGAAGTAATCCTGTGCGGACGGCGGCCACAAGCCAGCCGTCCGCCGTTTGAATCTTTACCAACCTCTGCACGGAGAACAGACCGAGCAACGCAGAGTAACAACGTTAGGGCCTGTTACCTCGATTGCAGGCACAGAAAGCGAAGCAAAGATGGCAAACATCAAGATCAAGAACCTCGCGGGCAGCGAAGTCGGGGATTTGGAACTCCACGACGACGTGTTCGGCGGGGAAGTGAACGAGGCATTGCTTTGGGAGGCGGTGAAGCACTACCGCGCCTCGCTGCGTCAGGGTACGCACGCAACCAAGAACCGCAAGCTTGTTTCAGGCGCAGGTAAAAAGCTCTGGAAGCAGAAGGGCACTGGTCGTGCTCGTGTCGGCTCCATCCGTACGCCGCTCTGGCGTGGTGGTGGTACGGTTCACGGACCGCAGCCCCGCTCCTACGAATATGCCTTTCCGCGCAAGAAGCTCCTTGGTGCGCTACGCTCAGCACTTGCTTCCAAAGTGGCTGACGGCAAGCTTGTCGTCGTCGAGAACTTTGCGGTAGAAGAAGCAAAAACCAAGCACTTCCGCACGGCGCTGAACAAGCTCGATGCAAAGAAGACAGCGCTGCTGGTTGAGACAACGCAGGAATTGAGCGAGAAGCTGTATCTCGGATCCCGCAATCTCAACGGCGTTGAGCTCGTACTCAGCTCCGAGGTTCACCCATACGATCTGCTTCGCTACGAGTACGCCATCTTCTCCAAGGCGGCCATTGAAGCCCTGCAGGAAACGCTGAAGAAGTCCCTCAGCAAGCGCAAGCTCGCTGAAAAGGAGGCTGCATAATGCCTACCGTTTACCAGGTTATTCGTCGCCCGCTGATTACAGAGAAGGCGCTCACCACGCGTGAGACCGAAGGCTCGCTCGTGTTTGAAGTGGCCGCCGCTGCTACCAAGACTGAAGTCAAGCAAGCCGTGGAAACGCTCTTCAACGTGAAGGTCGCCGCCGTACGCACAGCCAACATTGAAGGCAAGGAGCGCCGCCGCGGACGATTCGTCGGCAAGCTCACTGACTGGAAGAAGGCTTATGTTCGCCTCAAGGCGGGCGAGAAGGTTCCCGACTTCGCAAGCGAAATCTAGAAGCACGCTTCTAGCTCCTGGCCACTAGTTCCTAGATGAAGCGTGAAAAAGCTAGAAGTCAGAAGCCAGCGACTAGAAGCTAGCTCAAAGGAAATATCGGATCGGGCGCTAACGCCTCCCGGAGAAAGACACCGCAATGCCGATCAAAAGTTTTCGACCCACTACACCGACCCTTCGGTTTCAAACGAAGCTGGTCAACGACGACATCACCACGGATAAGCCGCACAAGCCGCTTCTCTCTGTTAAACCGCGCACGGGCGGCCGCAACAACATGGGCAAGCTCAGCGTTCGTCACCATGGCGGCGGCCACAAGCAGAAGCTGCGCCTCATCGACTTCAAGCGCGACAAGTACGGCATTCCGGCAACCGTCGCGACTATTGAATACGATCCGAACCGCAGTTCGCGCATCGCGCTGGTGCATTATGCGGATGGCGAAAAGCGTTACATCATCCAGCCCATTGGCTTGAAGGTAGGCCAGACCATCATGAGCGGCCCAGAAGCCGACATCCTGGTTGGCAATGCGCTGCCTCTCAAGAACATCCCCACCGGTACGATCGTGCACAACATCGAGCTTCGTCCCGGCAAGGGCGCGCAGATGGCACGCTCGGCTGGCGCTCAGGTCAACCTGATCGCAAAGGAAGGCGACTACGCTCTCCTCAAGCTACCCTCCGGTGAAACCCGCCGGGTGCTCGTTGAGTGCATGGCGACTATCGGCCAGGTTGGCAACACAGATCACGAAAATGTCACCATCGGCAAGGCCGGACGTAATCGGTGGAAGGGCATCCGCCCGACCAACCGCGGTGTCTCCATGAACCCGGTCGATCACCCACATGGTGGTGGCGAAGGTAAAACCTCAGGCGGCCGTCACCCGGTGACTCCATGGGGCCAGCCGACACGTGGCTACAAGACGCGTAACAACAAGCGCACCGATGTGTTCATCGTGCAGCGTCGTAATAAAGGCAAGTAGTTCTATCTAGCGAAGGCATTTTCTTCGCGAGCAGCGCCCGGAGGAGCACTCGAGTTTGAAGCTCGGTGTACAAGGGCTAAACCAAGTCGCAGTACTCCTTCTGCGATTCGTCGTATCGAGCACAAAAGCGGGGTCCCCGGCCAGCTTGCTGGTTGGGGTAGCAACGCAACACGGAGACACAAATGGCACGCTCTGCAAAGAAGGGCCCGTTCATTGACACTCACCTAATGGTGAAGATCGATGCAGCGAATGCGGCAAACGACAAAAAGGTAATCAAGACTTGGTCGCGCCGGTCAACGATCCATCCGGATATGGTTGGACACACAATCGCTGTTCACAACGGCAAGAAGTTCATCCCGGTGTATTGCACGGAAAACATGGTCGGCCATAAGCTCGGCGAATTTTCCGCAACTCGCACCTTCAAAGGCCACTCGGCCAAAGCCGACACGGCGAAGGCGAAGTAACCATGCAAAAGAAGATCGCACCGCTCGTCCCCGAATTCCGCGCTGAGGCCAAGTTCCAGCGCACCAGCCCGCAAAAGGCGAAGCTCGTGCTCGACCTCATCAAGGGTCAGCGCGTAGAAGCAGCCATCAACACCGTCATGTTCACCAACAAGCGCATCGCGCCGGTGGTGGAAAAGGTCCTCCGCTCCGCAGTCGCGAACGCGCAGAACCTTTCCGACGAGCGTGGCCTCGATATCGATGTCGACAACCTGATCGTGAAGACGGCCGTTGCCAACGAAGGTCCGCGCATGAAGCGCATCCGCCCTGCCCCGATGGGCCGTGCGTTCCGCTACCAGCGCCGCATTGCGCACATCATCATCACCGTTGCTGAGAAGAAGTCAGCAACCAACGCCTCGGAAACTGCAGCTCCAGCCGTGAAGTCAGCTGGCCGCAAGCCCGCAGCAAAGAAGGCCGCGGCGAAGAAGTCTCCGGCCAAGAAAACAGCAGCCAAGAAAACGGTTGCAGCTTAGGTAGTTCTGGTGAGTGGGCCAGCACGCTGGCTCACAAAATCCGTGTAGTCACGCCCACCGGCTCAACCGGTGCGAGCGAGAAAAGAAGGAAAGTATGGGACAGAAAGTCCATCCGTATGGATTCCGCCTCGGGGTCAACAAGCCCTGGAAGTCGCGCTGGTTTGTAGACCGTGGCTTCGACAAGTTGCTCGTCGAAGACGTAAAGCTCAAGGCCGAGCTTCGCGAGAAGCTGAAGGCAGCCGGTGTTTCGTCCGTCGAAGTCGAGCGCCCCGGCAATAAGCTTCGCCTGATCATCCGCACCGCACGTCCGGGTATCATCATCGGCCGCAAAGGCGCGGAAATCGACAAGCTCAAAGCTGACATCCAGAAGCGCACCTCGCGCGAAGTCTTCATCGACATCCTGGAAGTCAACAAGCCAGAACTCGACGCACAGCTCGTCTCCGAGAACATCGCGCTGCAGCTCGAAAAGCGTGTTTCGTTCCGTCGTGCGATGCGTAAGAGCGTTGATTCTGCTCTCCGCTTCGGCTGCAAGGGCATCAAGGTTCGCGTTTCGGGCCGCCTGAATGGCAACGAAATCGCCCGGTCCGAGTGGTATCTTCAGGGCCGCCTGCCGCTCCACACGCTGCGGGCAGACATCGACTACGGCTTCTCGGAAGCACACACCACCTACGGCATCATCGGTGTGAAAACGTGGGTCTACCGCGGAGACATCTACGAGCAGCGCAAGCGCAAGCCCGCTGAGACCGTAGCCAACACCGGCGCATTCTAAACAGGTCCCGTGTAGCAGAAATTGGCGACCACCCCAATCTCTGCTACACTAACTTGGTTTGGCCCTGAGTCTGTCGCAGACGTTTCGCGGCAGAGACCTCGGTCGAGTTTCACAAACGGGCACGCACTTCTCAGCTCGTTTTGCTCACACTCATCTCCTGCCGCTTTGGAGATACGTGGGCAGACTCCTGGGCTACATCATGCATCATTCGCTAGTCTGCCTTGCTGTTTCGCAGACTCCCAGACTTCGGTCTGGCAACTTCGTTAGGCTTAGGCCTTTCGTCCCCATAGAGGATTCACCATGCTTCTTCCAAAGAAAGTTAAGTACCGCAAGCAACAGCGTGGCCGCATGTGCGGCAAGGCGTGGCGCGGTTCCGACATCTCCTTCGGTGACTTCGGTCTCAAGGTCATGGAATGCGGATACATCACCGACCGCCAGATTGAAGCGTCGCGTATCGCGATGACCCGCTTCATCAAGCGCGGAGGTAAAGTCTGGCTCCGCCTCTTCCCGGACAAGCCCATCACCAAGAAGCCCGCTGAAACGCGTATGGGTAAGGGCAAGGGTGCACCGGATCACTGGGTAGCTGTTGTTCGCCCCGGCAAGATCCTGTTCGAGATGGAAGGCGTTCCGGTCGAAATCGCAAAAGAAGCGATGCGTCTCGCGAGCCACAAGCTCCCTCTCAAGACCACATTCGTTGTGCGCCCCGGCGTTTCCACCGAAGCAGCCGCGAAGGCCAAGTAAAAGACATTCAAGGAAGTCACTATGGAACTCGACAAGATCCGCAATTTCAACGATGACGAGCTGAAGGCAGAGGAAGCCAAGGCTGGCGAGCAGTTGTTTCGCATTCGCTTCGCGAAGTCGCTCGGCAAGCAGGACGGGCTCAAGAATATCCGCTCCCTCAAGGTCGACATCGCCCGCATCAAAACCATTCGCCGCCAGCGCGAAATCGCTGCAAAGGCAGGAAAGTAAAACATGGCCGATACCACTGTGAATAGCACAACCGAGCAGACCACCGCCCCTGGCGGTCGCCGCAACGAGAAGGTCGGTCAGGTCGTTTCGACCAAGATGCAGAAGACGATCGTGGTCGAGATCGAAATGCGCAAGGCCCACCCGAAGTACAAGCGCGTGATGAAGTCGAACAAGAAGTTCTACGCGCACGACGAGCAGAACTCGGCACGCGTAGGCGACATGGTTCGCATTCGCGAGACACGCCCGCTATCTAAGCTGAAGCGCTGGACGCTCGAAGAGATCATCCGCCGTTCGTCACTTTCTTCTCTCGCTGAAGAAAAGCCCGTAGCTGCAGACTCGGCCAAGTAACCGCAGGTTGGGGCGTTAGTCTCGACACCGCATGAAGCCAACGACGGGGCTGAAGCTCCTGAGGCCAAAGATTTAGCGCAAGGAGAAACACCATGGCAGTACAAATGCGCACCATCCTCGCCGTTGCCGATAACTCCGGCGCACGCAAGTTGCAGGTCATCCTGCCCCTCGGCGGCGGTCTGGGCAAGAAGGCTGGCCTCGGCGACGTTGTTACCGCAGCGGTCAAGGAAGCATCGCCGGACGGCACCGTCAAGAAGGGTAAGGTCGTCAAAGCCGTTATCGTTCGCACGCATAAGGAATACCGCCGCAAGGACGGTACCTACATTCGCTTCGACGAGAATGCCGCCGTTGTTATCAACGACGCGATGGAACCAGTTGGCACCCGCGTGTTTGGCCCGGTCGCTCGTGAGCTTCGCGACAAAAAGTTCCTGAAGATCGTGTCACTCGCACCCGAAGTTATTTAGTTCAACCAAGCGGATTCCGACTTCGCGCTTCTCAGGAAGCAAGCTCGTCGAGGGAAAAGAGTCATACATGGCAAAGATCAAACGCAACGACCAGATTCTCGTCATCGCGGGCAAAGACAAGGGCAAGAAGGGTCGCGTGCTCCGTGTCATTGGCGATAAGAACCGCATTCTCGTAGAGGGTGTAGGCATGGTCACCAAGCACAAAAAGCCTGACCAGCGCACTGGTGCGCAAGGTGGCATCGTCAAGCAGGAAGCCTCCATTCACATTTCGAATGTCATGCTGCTCGACTCGGAAGGGTCAGTAACCCGAGTTGGCTACCGCATGGAAGGTGACAAAAAAATCCGAGTTGCTCGCTCCAACAATAGCGACATCGTTGAAGTGAAGGCAGTTCAGAAATAGTAGGAGCGGGCGAAAAGTGGAGAGTGACTAGTTTCATTCACCGCTCACTGTTCGCTTCCAATTGATTACCCCACGAAACGGTACCCACTCCGGAACCGTGGAGAAGAGAGTACAGAATGGCAGCACGGTTGAAAGAAAAGTACGCAAGCGAGCTCAAGGCATCGCTCCAGAAGGAGCTCGGCCTCGAGAACGTCATGGCGGTTCCCAAGCTGGAAAAGATTGTCATCAATATGGGTATTGGTGAAGCGACGCAGAACGGCAAAATGATGGATCCGCTCGTAGCCGATCTCAGCTCTATTGCGGGCCAAAAGGCTGTCGTCACCAAGGCCAAGAAGTCTATCGCCGCATTCAAGTTGCGCGAAGGCATGCCGATCGGCGCGATGGTCACCCTGCGCGGTGACAATATGTACGAGTTCCTTGATCGACTGATCTCGGTGGCTCTGCCGCGTGTCCGCGACTTCCGCGGCGTTTCCTCCAAGAGCTTCGACGGCCGCGGCAACTACACGCTCGGTTTGCGAGATCAGCTCATCTTCCCGGAAATCGACTACTCCAAGGTCGATAAAACCAAGGGTATGAACGTCACCATCGTGACTACCGCCCAGGATGACAACGGCGCCCGTGCGCTGCTCAAGAGCTTCGGCATGCCGTTCCGTCAGGGAGCGTAAGAAAGGTTCAGTTATGGCTACTACTGCAAAACGCGTCAAAGACGCAAAGACTCCGAAGTTCAAGTCCCGCCAGCACAACCGCTGCCAGCTCTGCGGTCGCCCACGCGCCTTCCTGCGTAAGTTTGGCGTTTGCCGTCTGTGCTTCCGGTCGCTGGCACACAAGGGTGAAATTCCAGGCGTCGTCAAGTCGAGCTGGTAACAGCAAAGCATTTGTTCGGGATTGCATCTCGAACGCCGGACCAGGGAGCAGCTTCGCGCAGATCCTAGCCAAGTCCGGCAACGAAACACCGGCGTGAGCGGAACATTGCAATCGCCACAACCACTTCCGCTGGTTCTCCCGGCCCAAAGGCCCGGAGCGAACGGGAAGTGAAAGGAAAACGATGAATCTCACCGATCCAGTCGCAGACTTTATCACCCGTATCCGCAACGCGCACCGCGCGCGTCATCAGAAGCTCGATGCTCCGGCATCGCGCCTGAAGACGGAAATCGCTCGCATCCTCAAAGAAGAGGGCTACATCGCGAATTACAAGCCTGTTGAAGAGAATGGGCTAAAGCTTCTCCGCGTGTATCTCAAGTACGGCCCGAATAACGAGGCCGTTATCCGCGACCTGCAGCGCGTCTCTAAGCCTGGCTGCCGCGTGTACATCGGCAAGGACGAAATCCGCCGCGTACAGGGCGGTCTCGGCATCAGCATCATGACTACCCCAAAGGGCGTCATGACCGGTCGTCAGGCTCGTCGCGAAGGTGTCGGCGGTGAGATCCTCTGCGAAGTCTGGTAAGAGCACGGCAGTGGAAGGGGCTTCAGCTCCCGAAACAGCAGAATGAAATAGAAGCGAAGGGGCGTTAGCCCCGGAAGTAAGGTGGCGGGCGACCGCCGGCTGCAGTGGAACGAAGAAGACGAGCTAGGGAAGGGAACTGATCTTTGTTCCCCTCAGCCCTGATCTCTTTCTTCTTCGGGACTCGCAAGCCAAAAGGATTAGCACTATGGCTCTATCACGTATCGGCAAGAAGCCTATCGCGCTTCCCAAAGGTGTGAAGTACACCGTGCAGACCGGCTCGGTTCTGGTCGAAGGCCCCAAGGGCAAGACTACGGCTCTCGTTCCTCCCGGCGTTACGCTCGAGGAGAAGGAAGGCGTTCTGAACGTCCTTCTCAACGCGAACGGTTCGAGCGCCATGCACGGGCTCGCCCGTGCGTTGGTCTTCAACGCTGTAGAAGGTGTCACTAACGGCTGGAAGAAGGAACTTGACGTCGTCGGCATTGGTTACCGCGTGGAATTGAAGGGCAAGGACATGGTCGTGTTCACGCTCGGCTACTCTCACCCAATCGAATTCCCGCTGCCTACCGGCATCGAGGTTGCCATCGATCCAAAGCAGACGCACGTCACCGTGTCCGGCATTGACCGCCAGAAGGTCGGGCAGGTAGCCGCCGACATGCGCTCGCTCCGTAAGCCGGATCCATACAAGAACAAGGGTGTTCGATATTCCGACGAGAAGCTCAAGAAGAAGGTCGGAAAGACGGGCGCTAAGTAAGCTCTAGACGATAGAGCGTAGACAGTAAACGGCAGCTTTATCTGTCTTACTGTCTACCTTCTTCTGTCCTTCACAACCGAACGTCGCTGAAGGTCAGCGACGCTGATAGGAAAGGTAAGAATAGTCATGATCAACATCCCCAAGCGCAATGCCATCCGCCAGCGCGTCCACGATCGTATCCGCGCAAAGATGTCAGGCACAGCAGAGCGCCCGCGTCTCAACGTGTACCGCTCGCTGAACCACATCTACACACAGGTGATTGACGACGCTTCCGGCACCACCATTGCATCGGCGTCGACCGTTGCCAAGAAGGGCACCGAAGGCAAAGCTGGCGGAAACATTGAAGCCGCGAAATCGGTCGGAAAGCTCATCGGTGAGCGTGCGAAGGAAAAGGGCGTGACCAAGGTTGTCTTCGACCGCGGCGGTTATCTGTATCACGGTCGTATCAAAGCGTTGGCTGATGCAGCCCGCGAAGCCGGCCTCGAGTTCTAAACAGTTCACTCCGAAGAGAGTGACAACAGCAACGGCAACGCACGTTGCAGCCCCGGACCGGTGTGCCGGGGACAAATAAACAAAGGACCGCACAATGCAGAAGAAAAGGCTGGACGGAAACCGCATGAACCTGAAGGACGAGGTTGTTTCCATCAACCGCGTCACCAAGGTGGTTAAAGGCGGCAAGAACATGAGCTTTGCAGCGCTCGTCATCGTTGGTGATGCCGCTGAAGGCGTGGTTGGTTACGGCTCGGGTAAGGCGAAGGAAGTTCCGCAGGCGATCCGTAAGGGTATCGAAGCGGCAAAGAAGAACCTGATCAAGGTGAAGATGACGCAGACCACTATTCCTCACCAGGTGCTGGGTCACTAT
The DNA here is from genome assembly GCA_965200515.1 of Granulicella sp. GTDB lineage: Bacteria > Acidobacteriota > Terriglobia > Terriglobales > Acidobacteriaceae > Granulicella. The sequence continues at coordinate 734,206 of CBDAUT010000014.1, forward strand.
GGTGCTGGTCAGGTGCTGCTGAAGCCCGCCCCGGAAGGTACCGGCGTCATTGCTGGCAAAACCGTACGTGCCGTGATGACCGCTGCTGGCGTACAGAATGTGCTCACCAAGAACATCGGTACAGCAAACCCGCACAACGTTATCAAGGCCTGCTTTGACGCACTGACGCAGTTGCGTACCAAAGAGGATGTTGCCTTGTTGCGCGGTAAGTCAGCCGACGAATTGTAAGAAGCAAAAGCGTGAGGCGTCTGCCTCGGAGAAGAACAATGGCATCGGAAAACAAGATCAAACTGCAATACTTCCGCTCCAAGATCTGCACACCAGTCAAGCACAAGCTCGTAATCAAGGGTCTGGGCTTCACACGTATGAATCAGATCGTCGAACGCGAAGACACACCGTCTATTCGTGGCATGGTGGCGAAAGTTCCTCACCTAGTACGTTACGTCGACTAACTTTCACGCCTCTATCGTGAGGCCTCCACATGCGAGTCGTTCAGGCACCTTACGGCATTCAGACCTGCTCGGCGTTAGCGAGGAAATTATGGCACTGAATCTCAGTAATCTCCGCGCCCCTAAAAAGGCGAATGAAAATAAGAAGCGTGTCGGCCGCGGTATGGGTTCCGGCATGGGTAAGACCTCAACCCGAGGTCACAAAGGTCAGGGTTCGCGTTCCGGCTCCAGCCTGATGCGTGGTTTCGAAGGCGGCCAGATGCCGCTGCACCGCCGCCTCCCCAAGCGCGGTTTCACCAACATCTTCCGTGTCGAATACGCCGTCCTCGGCCTCGACCGCATTGCTGAGTTGAACGAGACGGAACTTACGCTCGAAACGCTCCAGCAGCGCGGCATTGTCAAAGGCCGCAACAAGCTCGTGAAGGTGCTGGCAAACGGTGAGCTGAAGACCGCCGTCACCGTGCATGCGCACAAGTTCTCCGCAGCCGCCGCAAAGGCGATCGAAGCCGCCGGTGGAAAAGCCATCGTCATCGGCTCCGAGACTGCCGCAGCGTAGTTGGCACCAAGCCTGGGCTTCACTCCGAAGCTCGTCCATTCCGTTGCCGTCATTGGTTGTCATTCCGCAGCGCAGCGGAGGAATCTGCTTTCCTCCGCCACGCCACGGATGCCACCTTCCGCGTAGAATGTTGCACAAGACCTCCACACGTTGAAGCGGCGTCCCAGGCATCGCGTTCAACCCAAGGCCACACACCTCGATGCTCGAAAAATTCCAGAACATCTTCCGCATCCCCGAACTGCGTAATCGCATTTTCTTCACGCTCGGGTTGCTGGCGGTTTATCGCCTCGGCGCACACATCCCTACCCCGGGCATCGATGCTGCCAAGCTCGCACAGTTCTTCAATCAGAACGCAGGTGGCGCACTTGGCCTGCTTGATCTGTTCAATGGCGGCAATCTACGCCGCCTGACAATCTTTGCGCTCGGCATCATGCCGTATATCACCGCGTCCATCATCTTCCAATTGCTCACGGTCATCTATGAGCCACTTGCGAAGCTGCAGAAGGAAGGCGAAGTTGGGCGCCGCAAGATTACGCAGTGGACGCGCTACGTAACCGTGCTGCTCGCCATCGTGCAGAGCTTCTTCATCGCGCTCACGCTGACCAACACGCAAACTGGCGAGTCCATGGTCACCATCAGCAAGGGTGCCTTCGTTCCGCTTTGCATCATTACGCTGACCGCCGGCACGGCTTTCGTCATGTGGCTCGGTGAACAAATCACGGAGCGCGGCATCGGTAATGGTATGTCGCTGCTGATCTTCACCGGCATCGTCGTCGGCTTGCCGCGCGGCATCCAGGAGCTCTACGAGAAGTTCCGCACCAACGCCTGGGGCGGCTTCACGCCAATCGCACTCGTTCTGCTCGTGGTCGGTATGATCGCCGTTGTCGCGTTCATCATCTACGTCGAGCGTTCCGAGCGCCGCATTCCGATCCAGTCCGCCAAGCGCATGGTCGGTCGCAGTGTTCAGCCTTCGCAGACCAGCTATCTTCCGCTCAAGGTGAACTCCGGCGGTGTTATGCCGGTCATCTTCGCTGCTTCCATTTTGTCCGCCCCGCTGCTGCTCCAGAACATCAGCCTCTTCGGTTCAGGACCACTGCGCGACACAGCGTTCGCTGGCCCGATCTTCCGAGCCATCGCTCCTTCTGAGCCATGGTATGAAGTTTTGTACATCGCGGCGATCATCTTCTTCGCCTACTTCTATATCTCAATCATTTTCCGCCCTGACGATATAGCTGACGGCATGCGCAAGTACGGCAGCTTCATTCCGAGTGTTCGCCCCGGCAAGCGCACCGCAGACTTCATCAACGATGTACTGACACGGATTACACTGGTCGGCGCGATCTACCTGATCATCATTTCGATCATTCCGACTCTGTTGATTAGCGGTATTCGCTTCAATCATCTCTGGCTCATCGGTCCGGTTTTCGACCGTTTCCCAGCCTGGGTGACCAACGGCCTCGGCGTGACGTTTTATTTCGGCGGCACCAGCCTCTTGATCGTTGTTGGCGTCGCAATGGACACGGTGCAGCAGATCGAGTCGCAGCTCATCATGCGTCACTATGAAGGCTTCGCCCCAAGCTCAGGTCGCATCCGCGGCCGCAAGAGCTGGTAATCACGCTCCTTATCGGTAAGCCCGGGTCAGAGTTTTGATCCGGGCTTACCTGCTCTACACTCTGCGGTAAATTCCATGTCGAAGCCCCTTCCCAACGCGAGCGATCTTCTTCCCGGCCCCGTGCTGCTGCTCGGCGCGCCCGGCGTTGGCAAAGGAACGCAGGCGCAGGTGCTGATGGCGGAGTTCAACATCCCGCAGATCTCCACAGGCGACCTGCTCCGCGAGCATCGCAAGAATCACACACCGCTCGGCATCACCGCCGATGAGCTCATGAACAAGGGCCAGCTTGTGCCCGACGACCTCGTGAACGACATGGTCGCCGACCGCTTCAAGCAGCCAGACACCGAGCACGGCTACATCCTCGACGGCTACCCACGCACCATCAATCAGGCGCAGTGGCTTGACACCCAGCTCGTCGCCTACCTGCTCCCGGTGGTCGCCGTACACATCGCTGTTCCAGAGCGCGTGCTGCTCGAGCGCATCACTGGCCGTCGCATCTCGCCTGCAGGCAGAATCTACAACATCTACACGAACCCGCCCAAAGTCGAGGGCCTCTGCGACATCGATGGCTCGCAACTCGAGCAGCGTAAAGACGACACGGAAGAAGTCTTCCATGAGCGCATGAAAGCCTTCGACGAGAAGACAGCCGCCGTCATCGCCTATTACCGCTCGCATGGTGGCCGCTTCGCTGAAGTAGACGGCGACCGTACCGTCCAAGAGGTCGCGAAGGGCATCCGTGCCGCGCTCCTCAAGCTCCGCCACCATCCAGAAGCCGACTGAGGCTACCGAAGCCAGCTCCACGCCCAGAGCATCGAAAGCCCATGTCCATCCTGATCAAAAGCGCCGCAGAACTAGAAAAAATGCGTACCTCCGGCATCGCGCTGCGCAAAGTGCATGACGCAGTGAAAGCCGTTGTCCGCGTCGGTGCGTCCACAATGGACCTTGAGCGAGCGGCTGTTGCCAAAATAGAAGAGCTAGGCGCGAAATCTGCCTTCAAGGGCTACCACAACTACCCCGCCGTCCTCTGCACCTCGGTCAACAACCAGGTCATCCACGGCATCCCTAACGAAAAGACAATCCTGAAAGACGGTGACGTCGTCTCGGTCGACTGCGGTGTCATCATCAACGGCTTTTACTCCGACTGTGCCACCACACACGCCGTTGGAACGCTAAGTCCGGCTGCTGCCAAGCTTCTACGGGTCACCGAAGCCTCGCTCTATGCCGCCATCGACAAAGCGCAAAACGGCGGCCGTCTCGGCGACATATCCAACGCCGTCCAGATCATGTGCGAACGCGAAGGCTACGGCGTGGTCCGCGACTTCGTCGGCCACGGTATCGGCAAGTCGATGCACGAAGACCCGCAGGTGCCAAACTTCGGTCCCGCTGGCAAAGGCCCCCGCCTCAAGCCAGGCATGGTGCTCGCGATTGAGCCCATGATCAACGCCGGCAGCGCCGACGTACACGTCCTCGCCGATGGCTGGACCGCCGTCACCCGCGACGGCAGCCTCAGCGCGCACTTTGAGCACACCGTCGCCATCACCAAAGACGGCCCGCTCATCCTCACAGCCTAAGAAATCCGCCTGCGGCTACAGTTCGCGTCGGTTCAGGCGCGTCCGTGTCGTGGTACTTGCTTTTCTGTCTTTCACTCCCGAAGGGAATCCGCTGTCCTCATCCCTGCGCGCCCGCCGTGCGCTGAGCAGCAGCCGAGGCCGAAAACTTCCACATCCAAATTCACGCAACTGACACATTCGGGCCATAGACTGATACGGAAACATCACTCGTATTGCGAACTACCCGTTTGTCTGCTCCTGCGCGGTCAAAGCCGCCAGCAGTGTGTAAGAAACTACAATTTTGTATTTCCTCTGAGAGGCCCCGCTTGAAAAGTTCGTCCCTGATGAATCGTCTGTTCACGCTGTTCGCGCTGGTTTTCACCGGCTTCGCCATGAGCGCTTCCGCACAGAACCATCTGGTCATTTCGCAAATCTACGGCGGCGGCGGCAATTCTGGTTCTCCTTCGTACACCTACGACTTTATCGAGTTGTATAACCCCACTAACGCTGCGATTGACGTTTCCGGATATTCCGTTCAGTACGCGAGTTCCGGCGGGACCGGTTGGCAGGTTGGAAGCCTCTCGTCGGGTGGAAGCATTCAGCCGGGTAAATACTTCCTAATCAAGGCCGCCTCGCAAGGCACCTCGACGACTCAGGATTTCACTGCGGACGCGACCATCACGATTAATATCGCGACCGCTTCCGGTAAGTTGGCGCTAGTAAGCAACCAGACTGCTCTCGCGGGAACGGCAAGCACTCCTGCTGCTCCTCTGGCCGGTACCAGTTGCCCGACCACCAATGCAGCCAACATTGTCGATTTCTTTGGCTACGGTACATCAGCCACCTGCACGGAAGGTGCCGGCACTACTTCCAATGCGACCATTACTTCATCGCTTATCCGCAACGCGAGCAATGCAGACACGGACGTAAACAGCAGCGACTTCACCACGCTGTCGCCTCCGAACCCGCGGAATTCCTCCTACTCTTCTACGCCCGTCACCACGCTCAGGATCGCGAACACCAGCGCCGCAACGGTAACCGCAGGCACTACCTCTGCCATGTCCGTCACCGTTAGCCCGGGCGCAATGAGCACCGGCATCACTGTGACTGCAGACCTCACGCAGATTGGTGGCAGCGCAACCACAAGCTTCACACTCAGCTCTACGGCGAACACCTATACCTACACCGCCCCAGTCCCTGCCAACACGGCTGCCAACACATATCAACTTCCCGTCACGGTGAAAGACCTGCAGGGCGCGACCGCGACCGGAAGCATCTCGCTCACCGTTCAGGCACCTGCTGCTCCCCCGACACCCATCGCGACAATTCAGGGCAATCGTTCCACGTACGTAGGCACAAAGATCACCACCACCGGTGTGATCACGCTCGTCACGAATGCCGGCTTCTTCATGCAGACGCCATCGACGACGCCCGGCTCTACCGGCGTTGCAGAAGGCATCTACATCTACAACGGAACGGGCAAGAACCCGGCGACCGTATTGGTTGGAAACGATGTCACGGTCACCGGCAATCTCACCCTGTTCCCAGCAGCGACGGCAAGCCACACGCCATCGTTGGAAATAGCTTCTTCGGCACTGACGGTGAACAGTACGAACCAACCGCTGCCGACGCCAATTTCGCTGACGGCGATAAATCCTACGGGCGGCATCTACCAGCTCACGAAGTACGAAGGCATGCTGGCGAAAGCCGCATCGCTGACTGCGATCACTGGGACAGATGGTTTCCTGACGGAAAACACGGAGACGATTACGTCGAGCGGTCAGTTCTTCACCGTGTTCACCGGAACGGCGCGTCCGTTCCGCGAGCCGGGCATCGATTTCCGTGATTTCCCGACCAGCACCTGCCCCAGCGTCACGAATTGCACGGCGACTGCAACCGCCGCTGGCGTAGCACGCCCCACCAACCTCACGCTGTTTGACGACAACCCAGAGCGTCTCATTGTGGAGTCCTCACTCGGCGGCGGTAACGCACTTGACCTGTCCGCTGGCGCGGTCATCACCAACGCCGTCGGCGTAGTCGACTTTTCCTATTCCAACGACGTGCCCTACGGAGATCCAGCTCGCCTCATCCTGCAGCCCGGCAGCGTCACAACGTTCACACCCGGCATCGCAGTCGCTCCTCTTGCCGTGCCAAGCGCAAGCCAGTTTACTGTCGCAGCGTTCAACATTGAGCGCTTCTTCAACACCAACTCCGCCGACGATCTCTACTACGATCCAGTCGCGAACACGACCAAAAAGTCGCTGGCCGTGGACGTGACGGCGGATGCATACGCGCGCCGCCTGAAGAAGGTATCGCTCGCGATTCGCACAGTGCTCAACAGCCCCGACGTCATCTCCGTCGAGGAAGTAGAGAACGTTTCGGTGCTGCAAGACATCGCGAAGCAGATCGACACCGACGCCTTCGCTGCTGGTGGAACGGCTCCCGGCTATGTCGCTTACGGAACAGACTCGATCAACACCTTCACCGACGACATCGGTGGCATCTCCATCGGCTTCCTTGTGAAGCCCGCAACCGTCAATGTAACTGCCTTCGAGCAGGTGGGTGGGAAGAGCACCTTCACCGCATCCACAGGTACTCAAACTCTCAATGATCGTCCCTCCGACGTTCTGCACGCAGGCATCAAGCGTGCGAACGGTGCGAAGGACTACCCGATCACCGTCATCTCCAACCACCTGCGTTCGCTCAGCGGTATCAACACAAGCGCTGACACCCGACTGAAGAAAGAGCTGCAGGCAGAAATGCTCGCTACCCTCATTCAGAACTACCAGGCGAATGGGGAGCATGTGATTGCCGTTGGCGATCTCAACGCGTTCCAGTTCTCTGATGGCTACACCGACACGCTCGGCACCATCACCGGCAACGTCGGCAACAATGTTGCCGCGCAGCAGGGCAAGGCGATCGTCTCGCCCGCCGCCGTCGATCTAGTTACCACTCTGCCGGCAGCGCAGCAGCAGAGCTACACCGAGTTCGGCAACGCGCAGGTACTTGATCACGTCGTTGTGACCGCAGACATTGCGGGAACAACGCAGCTCGCCTTCGCGCACATCAACGCTGATTTCCCGGAGACTGCATACAACGACGCGACCACCCCCGCCCGTGAGTCCGATCACGATCCGGCGCTTGCTTACCTCGCCATCCCCGCACCTACCGTTACGGGCACCGTTACGGGTACTGCCGCCTTCGGCAATCAGGCAGTAAGCTCCACATCAACCGGCAAGGTCATCGTTATCACCAACACTGGCGAAAGCCCAATCACATTCACCAGCATCGCCACGACCGGCGATTTCGCGCAGACCAACAACTGCGGCACTTCGCTCGCAGTCAACAGTAACTGCTCGGTTAACGTGGTCTTCAAACCAACAGTCGCAGGTAGCCGCGCTGGCACGCTGACCATCACCTCCAACGCCACCGGGATCACCTCGATTGCGCTGACTGGCACGGGCGTTGTTCCTGACTTCTCGCTGGCACCAGCGGCAAATGCCACGGTCACCGTCGCTGCCGGAGCAAGCGCATCCCTCACCCTCAACATTGCTCCGACGAACGGCTTCGCCGGAACCGTAACGTTCGCCTGCGCCTCCACCGGAACTGCTCCGTCGGGTGTCGTATGCGCTGTCACGCCGTCAGTCGCCATCGCGGCGGGCGGCACAGGAGCAGCGACCGTCCTCTTTGCCACAACGCCAAGAAGCACCTCAGCCGGCGTGTCCAGCCTTCCGGGTTCGACCTCCGGTCGTCTCGGCGGCTTGCTGGCACTCCTGATGACGGGCGCAGCCTTCGCCACCCTGAAGCGCAACCGCCGCGTCTGGGGCGTCCTCTGCTTCGTTCTTCTCCTTTCCGCTGCAGCACTCGGCATGACTGGCTGTGGCAGCTCAAGCCACACCGCGACCGGCACACAGGCAGGCACCTACAACTACACCGTCACCGCAACGAGTGGAACCATCACCCACACGCAGAACGTGACGCTTATCGTTCAGTAAAAGAGCAGCAGCTCGCCAAAATAACAGAAAAGGCCGGACAATTGCCCGGCCTTTTCCGTTGCCCTCGCTCCGCATCCTACAGTCGAATAGGCCATCTGAGGAGCGCTCATGATCCAACACTTCACACTCACAGCAAACGTTCACAAAGGCGCAATGTCCGATGCCACAACCTACATCCTCATGGCCGTTTGCGAAGAGCGCAATGAGAAGTGGGCATCCGGCCCACTCAACGCGGCTGAACTACACAAGGCATTGGGAGGCTCTCAGCTTTCCCTCAAGCAGATCGAAGAGCCGATACTCAGCGCCAATCAGGTCACATTCAAAGCGCCCGATGGTAAGAACATGCTCTTCCTCGAAGACGAGCTCAAGAAGATGAATCTGCAGCGCATCGCAAACCGCTGACCCGCTCGCCCCGTTACAGGCGGCAGATCAGCAGTTCGCGCTCGTAAATCATCTCCGGCGGCAGATGGTCATGCAGCATGAGAAACAGCTCCTCGTGATCCATCACCTCACGTCGCCATGCCCGTCGGTCGACGTGTTGAAGCTCATCGAATTTCTCTTGAGAAAGTTCGAGACCCTGCCAATTGATGTCCTCGTAGTAGGGAGTCCACCCGATGGGCGTTTCCTTGCCCTGTGCTTGTCCGCGTACCCGGTCGACGATCCATTTAAGCACGCGCATGTTCTCGCTGAAACCTGGCCAAAGAAACTTGCCATCCTGATCCTTGCGAAACCAGTTCACATGGAAGACGCGAGGCGTTTCTAGTAGCTCGCGCTGCATACGGATCCAATGCCGGAAATAGTCGCCCATGTGGTAGCCACAGAAGGGAAGCATGGCCATAGGATCGCGACGCACCTTGCCCAGCGCGCCACCTGCAGCCGCAGTTGTTTCTGAGCCCATGGTTGCGCCAAGGTACACTCCGCTCGACCAATTAAAGGACTGGAAGACGAGCGGGATGGCATTTGCACGACGTCCGCCGAAAAGGAACGCGGAGATGGGCACACCGTCAGGAGACTCCCAAGCGGCGAGATCAATGCTGGGGCACTGCGATGCTGGGGCGGTAAAGCGTCCGTTTGGATGCGCTGCAGTTTTCCCGGTCTCTTTACCGATTGCGGGAGTCCACCTGTCGCCGCGCCAATCGGTGCACTCGGCTGGAGGCTCGTCCGTCATACCTTCCCACCACACGCCGCCTTCAGGAGTTAGCGCGACATTGGTGAAGATCGTGTTTCGTGACAGCGTCGCCATCGCGTTTGGATTTGTCCTCGCGCTCGTGCCCGGAGCAACTCCGAAGAACCCTGCTTCTGGATTGATGGCACGAAGCTGCCCGGTCTCGTCCGGCTTGATCCACGCTATATCGTCGCCCACCGTCCATACGCGCCAGCCCTGGAAACCCTCTGGTGGAATCATCATGGCGAAGTTTGTCTTACCGCAGGCGGAGGGAAATGCCGCGGCAACGTAGGTTTTCTCTCCATCGGGCGACTCAACGCCGAGGATGAGCATGTGTTCCGCCATCCAGCCCTCATCACGAGCGATGTTGGAAGCGATGCGCAACGCGAAGCACTTCTTGCCCAGAAGTGCGTTCCCGCCATAGCCGGAACCATAGCTCCAGATCTCACGCGTCTCGGGGAAGTGCACGATGTACTTGTCGTCATTTTGCGGCCATGAAACGTCCTGCTGCCCCGGGGCAAGTGGCGCACCAACGGTATGCATACACGGGACGACACGCTTGATGTCTTTATCGATCTCAGCAAATACCGGTGCACCGATTCGTGCCATGATGCGCATGTTTACAACGGCGTAAGCCGAGTCGGTAAGCTGCACGCCTATCTGTGACATGGGGGAACCCACCGGGCCCATGCTGAATGGCAAGACGTACATTGTGCGGCCGCGCATGCAGCCTTTGAAGAGCCCTTTGAGCTTGCGCCGCATGGCGTACGGGTCTTCCCAATTATTGGTCGGCCCGGCAGCATCCTTGCTCAACGAGCAGATGAACGTGCGGTCTTCCACACGCGCTACGTCGTTTGGACTTGAACGCGCGTAAAAGCATCCTGGCCAGAGTTCTTCATTCAGCCGGGTGAACGTACCACCGTCCACCAGTTTTTGACAGAGCCACTCGTTTTCAGCGTCTGAGCCGTCGATCCAATGCACTGCCCCAGGCTGGCAAAGATCCACCATCTTCTCCACCCAGCGGATCAAATGTTTGTTCGTGGTCAGTACGCGTGTCGACACCGGCGCAGCTTTCGTTGCAGAACTCATCGATTTCTCCATCTACAAGACTACGGAATTCCAGCAGTGCATGTCACTTCAGGTTCTCTTGGGGCACAAGAATACGCGAGGCGAGCGCAGTCTGCACCTTGGGCAAGTCGCGGGAGGCCTCCTGTGACCGAGTAGGCGCGCCGTGCATCGAACCTATGACTCGCCAGGAGGAAGAATTGGCGCAACAGATTGCAAGCAAGCGGCCGCGTGTGGTCGTGGTCGGCGCAGGGTTCGGTGGCATCTATGCAGCAAAGGAGCTGGGAAAGCTGGCTGTTGATGTGACGGTGATCGACCGTAAGAATCACCACACATTTCAGCCGCTGCTTTACCAGGTCGCTCTCGCGGTGCTATCGCCGGGCGAGATCGCGCAGCCGGTGCGGTCGATTTTGCGAAAGAACACCAATACCGAAGTCATCATGGATGAGGTGCTTGGTTTCGACACATCGGAACGGCGGGTGCATCTGAAAAGTGGTGCAGAAGTCATTTACGACTATCTGATCCTCGCTACAGGCTCGACACACAGCTACTTCGGCAAAGATGAGTGGGCAAAGCTCGCTCCTGGTTTGAAGACGCTGGAAGACGCAACGGAGATACGACGTCGCGTGCTGCTTGTCTTCGAACTCGCAGAGCGACAGAAGCTCGAAACAGGCGTTCATCCGCAATTGAACTTCGTCATTGTTGGTGGCGGTCCCACTGGCGTGGAGCTTGCGGGTGCAATTTCCGACATCGCAAAGCTTTACATGGCGAATGATTTTCGTCACATCGATCCCCGGATGGCACAGGTGCTCATCCTGGAGGGCTCGCCAAGAATTCTTGGAGCGTATCCACCGGACCTACAGGAAAAAGCTGTCGAGCAGCTCCACGAACTTGGCGTAAAAACGCGCACGGGGGGCCATGTGACGGATATTCAGCCGGGCTACGTCATGGTGGGTGACGAAAAGATTGAGAGCGTCTGCACGTTGTGGGCGGCTGGTGTGCAAGCCTCGCCCCTCGGCAAAATGCTCGGTGTTGAAACCGACAAACGTGGCAGTGTAATGGTTGATGAACACCTCAACCCTGCAGGCCATCCAGAAATCTTCGTCTGTGGAGACCTTGCGCACTTCGAGCAGGACGGTAAGCAGGTTCCAGGCGTGGCGCAGCCCGCAATGCAAATGGGAACTTACGCAGCCAAACGCATCGGTATGGCAATACAAGGACGCCAATCATCACAAAAGCCATTCCGCTACTTCGATAAGGGCGACATGGCCACCATTGGACGCAAAGCTGCTGTGGCGCGCATTGTGTGGCCGTTCCATGCAAACTGGAGCGGTTTCATGGCGTGGTGCACCTGGCTGGTGGTGCACATTTTCTTTCTAATTGGCTTCCGCAACCGCTTCTCTGTGTTCCGCGACTGGGTTTACACGTACTTTCGGTTCCAGGACGGCGTTCGTCTCATCACGGGTTCGCAGGAGTTGCCTGGATGGAAAGCGCTGGCGGCCGATCCCACGCCGGGAGGGAATGTGACGCCGCTGGCGATGGAGCGCGCACCTGAGTAGAGCGCGCTTAGTTGCCGGTCATGGGCGCGGACGTTGCTCTCACGGTCTTTGTGTACTCCACAGCATGCGCGAGATCCGACCGGCGACTTTCTGCGCCGTTATGCGTGTTCTGCGCGGCCTTCGCGTAGAAGCGCATCGCCGCCGTGCGATCACCTACCTGCTCCGCAGCTTGCCCTGCTCCCAGCAGGCCGTTGAGTCTGTTTGGGCTGAGTTGTAGCGCGACCTGGTACTGGGCAAGCGCTTCCTTTGGTCTGCGCATTGCAAGGAGCAGATCTGCCAACATCTCGCGTGCAGGAATATCGACTTCACCTTGTCCCAGTTTGTCTTGCTGATCGGCTGCTTTACGGAGGTTAGCTACGGCTTCGTCAGGTTTGTTCTGGGCGTAGGCTGTCCAACCGGCCATTTCGTCGTGGTAGATCATGACCCCGGGCAGCCGGTAGGCCATCGGCCCTTTGCGCACTGTTTCTATAAACGCATCGATCTTCTTCAATCCAGCTTCTGCCGCAGCCGCGTGGCGTTGGCGGCCCGCACCCAGCACATTCGCCCAGGTCACCATTGCCTCAGCCATGGGTGGAGACTTCGGCGCGGGCTGGAGCTTTTCTGCACCCTCCCATTGATGCATCTCGAGTAGGTAGATTGCGTTCAGCTCATTATCGAAGTAAGGTCCACTGCCTTTCATGTCATCCATGCCGGGCATGGAATCGACGTGATTACCAATCTCGCGCATCTTCGCTGTGAGCAGCTGAGCTTTCTCGTCCTGTCCGGTCTGCAGGTAGGCGTAGATCAGGAACTCGTCTGCGTGCATCTGGTGTGCAACACCCGGCTGCCCGGCCTTCTCGGCGCGCTGTGAAGCGGCGACTGAAGCGAGATTGGAGTCGATGTCTTCCTGCCAGAAACCCAGCCGGGCAAAGATGTGCCCGGGCATATGCAGCGCGTGAGCGCTTGAGGGCGCGATCTTGGCATACACCTTTGCGGCATCCAGACCTTGCGCTGCAAGCTTGGGTGTGTCGCACGTGTGAATGATGTAGTGAGCGAGTCCCGGGTGCTCGGGATTGGCTTTGAACAGCGGCAAAAGGACTGCGAGCGCGGTGCGTTCCTTCGTCAGGGAGGTGTCGTCGGGACCTTCGCTGGCCAGCACGGAAAGTGCATAGAAAGCTGCAGCCTCAACATCCTGCGGGTTCGCCTGGTGCACCTTTTCCATGCCTGCGGCATAGCCGTCTGCTGCGGCTTGGAAGCTCGCGGAAACCTTTGTGTAGAAACCATGCAGCGCATCGACGTAGCCCTTCTCGCGAGAGGTAATCGCCTCTGACTTTGCCAGCGCTTCGGCTTGAGTCATTTCGTCAAGACCTGTTTTGATTGCAGCTTCATCTGGGCGGCCCCAGAGTTCATGAAACTGGCTCATCGCAACTCCCCAGTGGGCCATCGCACAACGTGGGTCTGCCTTTACGACCTCACGAAACTGGCGCTCCGCTTCGACATAGCCAAAGGAGTGCAGCAGTGCGACGCCGCGTTCCACACCCTTCTGCGTGGTGGGCGAACAGGACACGGGGAAGTGAACACTGCCAAGCTGCTCTTGATTCAGTACAAGGGCATCGTCGTGGTGGTGATGTTCCATACCGGGCATGCCGGGCATTTCCTGGGGGAAAGCGGACGGTACCGCAAGGCAAGCAGCGATCAGGGCAGTGGGAAATTTCCAACGGAGCATACGCCACAGCCTACTTTGCTACGTCTCCGGCCACAATGGAAATCACGGGTTCACGACAAATCAAGCCAACCTGCGCGATGCGCTTCGTCTCTCATCCAGTATGTTCCACACGCACATCCGAGCCACGACGAGACGGAGAAGCTACGGCGCGGTGGTTTCAGGAGATCTCAATGGCACTGATCGACGTTCTTATCGATGAACTGCGCGATATGTACAGCGCGGAAAACCAACTCATAAAAGCATTGCCGAAGCTGGCAAAGGGCGCGAAGAGCCCGGAGCTGAAAGACGGCTTCAAGACCCACCTCGAAGAGACAAAGGGACAGGTTCTCCGCCTGCGTGAAGTATTCGAGCACATCGGGAAGAAACCCACCGGCAAGCACTGCGAAGGCATGGAAGGCGTGGTCAAGGAAGGCCAGGAAGCGCTGGAAGAAGATATGGACGATGCTTCCTTTGACAGCGGTCTAATCGGTGCCGCGCTACGGACAGAACACTATGAAATCGCGGGTTACCACGCCTGTATCGGGATGGCGAAAACGTTGGGCATGAAGGAAGTTGTGGCACTTCTCAAGGAGAACTTGGAAGAAGAGGTCAATGCCGCCAAGAAGATCCAGGCTGCTTCGAAAGCAATCTTCCAGGCCGCCACCCAGGAAGAAGAAGAGGACGAAGACTCACAGCCTGCTTCGAAGAAGTCTGCGAAAGATAAGACTTCCGAGAAGAAGAGCAAAGATGACGAAAAGAAGGCTTCAGGCGATGTGTCGAAAAAAGGCAAGCCTGGAAAGTCGAACGCCGCCCCTGTCGCGGGGATCGACGACGAAGAAGAGACGACAGACGACGAAGTGGAAGGCGACGAAGAATAACTGTGTTGCAGGTGCAAGCAGAAGGGCAGCCTATGGCTGCCCTTCTGCTTGTTGAGCGAATGAGGCTAAACAGCTACCGCTTCGCGAACGCGCACGGGTGTTAGCCAGTTGTACTTGTCGGCGGCGTCGCCATTCACGATTTCGAAGAACGCTTTATGCAGCATGCTGGTAATCGGGCCGATGCTGCCATCGCCGATCAGGATGCGGTCCACCGAGCGCAGGTGCGAGACTTCCGCCGCGGTGCCCGTGAAGAACGCTTCATCGCAGATGTAGAGCATTTCGCGTGGCAACGCCTGCTCGACAATCGGGATACCCATTGCACGAGCGATGGTGAGAATCGAATCGCGCGTGATGCCGTTGAGAACAGAGTTCGCAAGGGGAGACGTGTAGATGGTGCCGCCGCGTACAAGGAACAAGTTCTCACCCGAACCTTCGCTGAGATATCCATTGGTGTCGAGCGCAATACCCTCGACATAACCATTTACGTCCGCTTCCATGCGGATGAGTTGTGAATTCATGTAATTTGCGCCAGCTTTTGCCAACGATGGCATTGTGTTCGGTGCAAGGCGATTCCAACTGGAAACACAAACGTCGGCACCCTCGTCGCCCTGCACGTATTTTCCCCACGGGAAGTTCGCGATATACACCTCAACCGGAGACTTCAGCGGATTGACGCCGATTTCGCCATACCCGCGGAACGCAATCGGCCGGATGTAGCAGGGAGCAACGCCATTTGCCTCGACCACTTCAACGACTGCATCGCAGAGTTGATCCACCGTATAGGGCAGCGGCATGCGGTAGATCTTCGCGGAGTCCAGCAGCCTTTGCATATGCTCCTTGAGGCGAAACACGCCGGCACCCTCGCCCTGTGTGTAACAGCGAATACCCTCAAACACAGATGAGCCGTAGTGGATTACGTGGCTCATCACGTGGATCTGTGCCTTCTCCCACGGAATCATTTCTCCGTTGTGCCAGATGTGATTTGTGGGCTGAATGGGCATGCTTTCTCCTTGGTTCTCTTGGATTATACGAGGCATGTGAGAGCATAAGCAGACTGCTGGGCCGGTCGATCTTGCTTTGAGTGGCTACGTGGAGTCCACCGAGTGCCGCGGAGATTCAGGTTGGAGAACGTTTCACGCCATAAGCGGCACATAACCACGAATGCGTACGTTTCTCTCCGGAACCGCGCACGCGATCTTGCTTCAACGTGGGCGAATTGGCTTGAGCAGCATGAGTGGTCATTGCTGGCTCTGCTAGCGGTTATCTACGCAGTGAGCACCTACGTCTTTGCCGCCGGTAAATTGCTCTGGCATGACGAACTGTTTACTTTCTGGATCGCGCAGGCGCCGACATGGCGAGAATTGTTCCACCTGACCAGGACACTGGACTGGAATCCCCCTCTTTTATATTCGCTTGCGCGGTGGTCGATGAAGCTGCTTGGCGCCGGCGCGCTGCAATTGCGGCTTCCATCCATGTTGGCTTACGCGGGATGCGCTTACTGTATTTACCTCAGTGTCAGGCGATGGACCGGAAGCGCTGTGTGGGGATTCGTCGGATTGCTGACGTTCCTTGCGCAGGACACCGGTCATCTTGCATCGGAAGCCCGGCCTTATGCGCTCACGATGTGCTTCATTGTTTGTGGAATTTACTTCTACATGCAAGCCACAGAAGATGAACGCGCGGGCCGACGTGCTTTCCCTGCGCTTGCCGCTTTAGCTGCCAGCGGCACCCTTTGCCTGCTCAGCCACATCTTTGCACTGCTGCCCTGGGCATGCCTCCTGTTGGTTGAACTGATACACACTCTTCGAGCCAAGCGGGTGTATCTAGCGAAATGGGCAGCGTTACTGCTGCCATTAGCAGTAACGCCTTTGTACCTCCCGTTGCTTGCGGATCATGGAGCTTCCGCATTTCCGGTGGCCTTCCAGCCGAACTGGATGACGGCCATAAATTTTTATGCGGATGAGTCATCTTTCCTTAGTCTCGTTTTACCTGCACTGGCATTTTCGGTGGTGCTCATCGGGCCGGAGGTACTGGGATACTGCAAACTTCCGAAATTTCGTCTGGAATCTTTGCTTCTTATTGCAGGTTTGTTGTTTGCGCCCGCGGTCCTCATCTTTTACCTGATGCATTCTCACGGTGCGTTTTGGCCGCGTTATGGCTTCTGTTTCAGTCTCGGCTTCGCGTTGGCCTTGCCGGCCGTTATCTTCAGCATGGTTCGCGGCAACCGTTCCGTTGCGCTCATCCTCATCTTGATCATGCTGCTTGCCTCGAAACAATTGCTCATGATCGCATCCGTCATTCACCGGCACCGCAGTGTGCGAGTTGGTGTGCCAGACGTCTGCCTGGCGTGCGAAGCTGCACAGCGTCTGGATCCGTCGCTGCCATTTGTCGATGCAAGCGGTCTCGACTACGTCGAGATGAATGCTCGGCTGCCCGCTTCGAGCCTGCCCAATGTTTACTATATTTATGATCTGGCGTTAGGCATTCAATACGCCCACGCAACCATCTTCGAAGGGATGCCTCACGAACAGGAGAGTTTCCACTTCCAATCGAAGGTCGCTAGCTACGATGAGTTCACCCACAGCCATCGAGACTTCTTCGTGTACGGAGATGTCGCCTATCCGGAGCAGTGGCTGCTTCGCAAGCTGCTGGCGGACGGTGCCACCGTGCAGCTTATCGGATATTTCCCGGACGACAGCTACTTGAGTAAATACTTGTGGAAGGTCGAGCTGCGGCGGTAATTGGTCATGGGATCGGCAATGGCCTGGTCTGCTGATATCAGAAGGGTCTGGTCCAGCATGAAACAATAAAGCGTGTTGTTTGATCCACATGCAGTAACGCTGACGCGCATCGAAGGCTCTGCCTACGTGCGTTTTTCATTGCTCGCGCTGAGCTCGATCTTCTTCCTTGTGGACCCCTTTGCGGCGCTGCCAACATTTTTGGCTGTCACTTCGGACGAGAGCCCAAGCAAGCGGCAACGCACCGCGCGCAGAGCTTCGCTAACGGCATTCGTTGTACTCACCGTTTTCGCATTCATTGGTCAGTACATTTTCAAGCTGTTCGGAATCTCACTGCCTGCATTTGAGATTTCTGGTGGGATCATCCTTCTGCTGATCGGGTTGGACATGCTGAACGCGAAGCGCTCGGCTACACAGGAATCACCAGGAGAAACAACGGCCGCCGTACAAAAAGAAGATGCCGGCATTGTGCCCATGGGTATCCCAATGCTTGCAGGGCCGGGCTCGATCACGACGGTCATGGTGCTGGTTGGTCAGGTGCAGAGCATGTGGCAGATGGTGGCGATCCTGGGGGCAATCGCCTTCACAGCGGGCGTTTGCTGGCTCGTGCTTGGTGCCGCAACGCGCGTATCGCAATTGCTCGGTGAAACCGGCATCCGCATCCTCGTTCGTATCATGGGAATGTTGCTTGTTGCCCTCGCTGTACAGTACTTCGTCAACGGATTCCAAGATCTCGGCGTCATCTCGAAGCCCTAGTAAAGAACACCACCTTGAACGCAACAAAGGGCCGCTCCTCTCGAAGAGCGGCCCTTTTCATGTGTACAGTTGACACGCTAATCAGGAATTTCGGCGAGCGTCTTCGGGTCAGCAGGTTGACGATCATTGCGCAGAGCGCGATATCTTTGCGCTTCGGCATAGGCGAGCTTCCGAGAGCGCATAATCCCGCCGAGCGGTTGATGCTCAGTCACGCCATGCCATGGGCTGAAGTTGATCTTCTCGTCCACATAGGTCTGCCGAGCGTCAGAGTAGCTTTCCTGCTGATGTGCTGTGAGTCGTCCGACCGTTATCCAGGGCGAATCTTCAACTGGCCAGCGCACATCTGCTTTCTCGATTGGAAACTTATCTGAATCGTCGAGTGCGAGTTGCACTTTTACGTCCCACACGGCGGGACCTTGAGCGAAGAACTCGCGAATGCAGTCACGTAGTGGGTTGTAGCCTTCGCCGAGGTTTACGCGATGACCTTTCACCAGCTTGGTTCGCTCACCACCGGGCTCAAACGCCACCTTTGCTACGTAACTACCGAATCGAAGCGGCGCCACTGTGGTGTATGTCTCGCCAAGTGGATGTGTAGCCGGATGGCCAATCTGGTCGAGCGCTCCGACGTGCAGATGCACTGCGCGGAGCGCCTCGTTTGCTACGCGCGCGGTAGCACTCACAACGTGCTTGACGCCTTCAGAAACTTCGAGTGTCTTATCCAGCCCCTCGAGCTGTTTGAGAAAACCTTTTGGCTCCGGAACGCCGAAAACATCAGCATTTACGCAGACGAAGTCCTGCGAAATACAGCCGTCATTCGGAGGAAGCATCTCGCCTTCGACGCCGAGCACGCGCAACGCCAGCCCACGAGGGGAAGACACATTGTCAGCTAGCAGATCACCGGGATTCGTTGAAAAACGCATCAACACTTCCAGAGCTCCATGCTTCGCGAATATGCCCTGCGCGAGTTCCTGCGGAAGGTCAGCAAACACTTCCAGCTCAGCCTTCACTACGCCATGGCTCTTCGCGTGAACGGGACGATACGCATGACGGTAGTGCTCTGCCATGGTGCGCGTGATGTGTTGCATCACCTGCTTAGTTCATGAAATGTCTGTTGTTCGTCTGGCGCGGGCTGTTCTACGGCGGGGCTGTAACGCAAGTAATTCTTTGCTGACATGCAAGCTCCTCTGAATTGAGTGTTCGGTAATGATCTGACGAAGATAATGCTGGTGTTGGGCCAATGTAGCAGCAATGCACTCACAGCCAATCAGCGGATGTGCATTAGCTTCAAACGCGAATCGCGAATAAAAACGCGCCTAAAACGGGGAATTGCACACGCTTCAACACATCTCCACAGGGTGCTGACTTGCGCGATATGGAATCCCTTGCTAATCTCAGGAAGTCGCAGCTGAGGTTGAGCAGCGGCAAGCCGAAACAACCTGAGTTGCACGATTCGAAAGAATCCGCTACATTGAGTTGAGTAAGGCAATGCTTCGCACCTGAGCCCACTGAAGTTGAGTGGAGCGTTGACGGTAAGTCGGAGCGCAGTCCAAGCGTTTGACCGCGGTAGTAAGAGCTTACGAGCCTTCCGTAAACAAACCCAAGCCACTGCAGTTTATAAAGTGAGGAGCCAAGTGCTTCGCGATTCTTCATCGGATCGTTCTGCTGTTTTGATATCTAGTGCGCTGTTTTGCAGTCGGCCTTCTGGCTCTCAAGCTTCGCTTCTAGCTCACGCCCTGGCGGGTATGGATGAGTAGAGGGCAGAAGGAACCCGAGAGAACAAAAGGGTTGACAGGGCGAAGCAGATTCGGTACTCTTGGAAAGTCGCGCAAAACACTGCAGCGAGGTCAGTGAGTCAAATTCCTGACACTCCCACAGAGTCAACACAGCGCATCAAGTTCGAGGACACATGGTCGTGGCTTTGCCCGCCGTTGGTCCTTGATCCAAAACTCCACGCTTAGGCGTAAGGAGTCAGGATCTTTGACAACATAGTTGAACGTGCCAGTCGTGAGATGACGCGAAATTTGGTTGAGTCATTCTCACAGTATTAACCTCCGCTCCTTTCGAGCGAGTGGAGGCGCTGATCCTTCGGACCTCCGTCCTGAAGTGACAGCAAACCAAGATTAAACGAGAGTTTGATCCTGGCTCAGAATCAACGCTGGCGGCGTGCCTAACACATGCAAGTCGCACGAGAAAGGGACTTCGGTCCTGAGTAAAGTGGCGCACGGGTGAGTAACACGTGAATAATCTACCTTCGAGTGGGGAATAACTGAGGGAAACCTTAGCTAATACCGCATAACACTTACGAGTCAAAGCAGCAATGCGCTTGAAGAGGAGTTCGCGGCAGATTAGTTAGTTGGTGAGGTAAAGGCTCACCAAGACGATGATCTGTATCCGGCCTGAGAGGGCGCACGGACACACTGGAACTGAAACACGGTCCAGACTCCTACGGGAGGCAGCAGTGGGGAATTTTGCGCAATGGGGGAAACCCTGACGCAGCAACGCCGCGTGGAGGATGAAATCCCTTGGGATGTAAACTCCTTTCGATCGGGAAGATAATGACGGTACCGAGAGAAGAAGCCCCGGCTAACTTCGTGCCAGCAGCCGCGGTAATACGAGGGGGGCAAGCGTTGTTCGGAATTATTGGGCGTAAAGGGTGCGTAGGCGGTTTGATAAGTTTGGTGTGAAATCTCTGGGCTCAACCCAGAGTCTGCACCGAAAACTGTCGGGCTTGAGTATGGGAGAGGTGAGTGGAATTTCCGGTGTAGCGGTGAAATGCGTAGATATCGGAAGGAACACCTGTGGCGAAAGCGGCTCACTGGACCATTACTGACGCTGATGCACGAAAGCTAGGGGAGCAAACAGGATTAGATACCCTGGTAGTCCTAGCCCTAAACGATGATTGCTTGATGTGGAGGGTACCCAATCCCTCCGTGTCGAAGCTAACGCGATAAGCAATCCGCCTGGGGAGTACGGTCGCAAGGCTGAAACTCAAAGGAATTGACGGGGGCCCGCACAAGCGGTGGAGCATGTGGTTTAATTCGACGCAACGCGAAGAACCTTACCTGGGCTCGAAATGTACATGAATCCGGCAGAAACGCCGGCGTCTCGCAAGAGACATGTATATAGGTGCTGCATGGCTGTCGTCAGCTCGTGTCGTGAGATGTTGGGTTAAGTCCCGCAACGAGCGCAACCCTTATCTACAGTTGCTACCATTTAGTTGAGCACTCTGTCGAAACCGCCTCGGATAACGGGGAGGAAGGTGGGGATGACGTCAAGTCCTCATGGCCTTTATGTCCAGGGCTACACACGTGCTACAATGGCCGGTACAAACCGCTGCAAACCCGTGAGGGGGAGCTAATCGGAAAAAGCCGGCCTCAGTTCGGATTGGAGTCTGCAACTCGACTCCATGAAGCTGGAATCGCTAGTAATCGTGGATCAGCATGCCACGGTGAATACGTTCCCGGGCCTTGTACACACCGCCCGTCACATCACGAAAGTGGGTTGCACTAGAAGTCGGTGCGCTAACTCGCAAGAGGAGCAGCCGCCCAAGGTGTAATTCATGATTGGGGTGAAGTCGTAACAAGGTAGCCGTAGGAGAACCTGCGGCTGGATCACCTCCTTTCTAAGAGAGAACGTTCTGGATAGCATCCAACGCTCCGCGATTGCGGACAGTGAAAACTGAGTTGGTGCGAGGCCAGACACTCCAAAACCGATCTTGGTCGGTGGAGGAATTCTGAACTCAACCTTCTCTTGATCGCGTATATCAAGAGCCGATGGTCAGAACCAGCGTAGCTGGTTTGCACGTTCAACTGTGTCCTCGAAACATTTCGAGATAAAGAGAGCAGCCATAGCTCCGAGCTTATGGTTTGAGCTATGCGCTGCGATTCTGGGCCTGTAGCTCAGTTGGCTAGAGCGCACCCCTGATAAGGGTGAGGTCGGTAGTTCGAGTCTACCCAGGCCCACCACAAACTCTCCAGAGTCGGATATACTGACTCAGGCATGGGGCTGTAGCTCAGTTGGGAGAGCGCCTGCTTTGCAAGCAGGATGTCATCGGTTCGATCCCGGTCAGCTCCACCAAATCTCAAATGGTAGAACGACAAGTCTCATGGCGAACCTGCCTGAGGTTGAGTGTTCGCGGAAGCGAGTCCTGAACCTTGAGCATGAGCTCAGGCGCACTTTAGAAGTGCGTAGCGCATACGAAAGTAGACGCGGACGATTTTTGACAACTGAATAGATTGGGTAAATATAACTACAAGGCTGAGCAGCATGCCTTCTGCGGGTTTCATCCGCAGAAGCGAGCTGTATTATCAGTGTTGAGTGTCTTTAGAATAATTTCCAGCAGTCGTCGCCTCCCTAATCCAGAGGCGATCCAGACGCGGAAGGCGGATCAAAACAAGTAGATTGCTCTACATGTTCAGAGGTTTTCACTCTGATGCGTGCGAGTAAATTCTATGGTCAAGCTACTAAGGGCGCACGGTGGATGCCTTGGCAGAAACAGGCGATGAAGGACGTGACTAGCTGCGATAAGCTTCGGGGAGCCGCTAATAGGCTTTGATCCGGAGATTTCCGAATGGGGAAACCCCGCATGGCAATACCATGTGATGCCCTACTGAATACATAGGTAGGTGCAGGCGAACGGAGGGAAGTGAACCATCTCAGTACCTCCAGGAGAAGAAAGAAACCTCGATTCCGATAGTAGTGGCGAGCGAACTCGGACGTAGCCCAAACCCGTAGTATTTCGGTACTTCGGGGGTTGTAGGGCCTGCAACAGTAGAGTTACCAATCCATTCGATAGCTGAAGACCGATGGAAAACGGTCCCAAAGAGCGTGACAGGCGCGTAGGCGAAATCGACTTGGACTCGAAGCAGGTACCTGAGTAAGGCGGGGCACGAGAAACCCTGCTTGAATCCACGGGGACCATCCCGTAAGGCTAAATACTCGTTTCTGACCGATAGTGAACCAGTACCGTGAGGGAAAGGCGAAAAGAACCCCGGAAGGGGAGTGAAATAGTACCTGAAACCGTGTGCCTACAAGCAGTGGGAGGACTATGCGTCTTCGGACGAATGTCTGACCGCGTGCCTATTGCATAATGAGCCGGCTAGTTATTCTTGTCAGCAAGGTTAAGCGTGAGCGAGCCGTAGCGAAAGCGAGTCTGAATAGGGCGTTAAGTTGGCAGGAATAGACGCGAAGCGGGATGATCTACCCTTGGCCAGGTTGAAGGTGAGGTAACACTCACTGGAGGACCGAACCGGTGTTTGTTGAAAAAAGCTCGGATGAGCTGAGGGTAGGGGTGAAAGGCTAATCAAATTCCGTGATAGCTCGTTCTCTCCGAAATAGCTTTAGGGCTAGCGTCGTGCGAATTGGATTGGTGGTAGAGACATGGATGGACTAGGGGGCTTTCCGGCTTACTGAATCCAACCAAACTTCGAATGCCAGTCACAACATACACGGCAGTCAGACTGTGGGGGCTAAGCTTCACAGTCGAGAGGGAAACAGCCCAGATCGCCTGCTAAGGTCCCAAAATTACAGTTAAGTGGGAAAGGAAGTCGGAACGCTCAGACAGCCAGGAGGTTGGCTTAGAAGCAGCCATCCTTTAAAGAAAGCGTAATAGCTCACTGGTCAAGCGGTCCGGTGCCGACAATACAACGGGGCTAAAACTGTATACCGAAGCAGCGAATGCACACTTTTAGTGTGCGTGGTAGGAGAGCATTCTCTCGTGATTGAAGCGTAACTGAGAAGATACGTGGACATTAGAGAAGAGACCCTGCCGGCATAAGTAGCGATAAGGAAGGTGAGAACCCTTCCCGCCGAAAGTCTAAGGTTTCCTGAGTAAAGTTAATCTGCTCAGGGTTAGGCGATACCTAAGCTGAGGCCGAAAGGCGTAAGCGATGGACATCCGGTTAATATTCCGGACCTCCCGATATTTCGTTATTACGATGGGGTGACGCATAAGGATAATCTGGACCACATATGGCTATGTGGTTTGATACGCGTAAGCTGGTTTCTCTAGGCAAATCCGGAGAAGCTTAACAGTGAGGCGTAAAACAGTACCTCGTATGAGGGAAAGCAGATGATTTCACGGTGCCAAGAAAAACCTCTAAGGAGAAAGATTGGGACTCGTACCACAAACCGACACAGGTAGACGAGGAGAATATCCAAAGGCGCTCGAGTGAAGGCTTGTTAAGGAACTCGGCAAATTAGACCCGTAACTTCGGGAGAAGGGTCGCCCACCGCAAGGTGGGCCGCAGCGAAATGCGAACGGCGACTGTTTAACAAAAACACAGGTCTCTGCAAAGTCTAAAACGACGTATAGGGGCTGACTCCTGCCCGGTGCCGGAAGGTTAAAGGGAGTGGTTAGGCGCAAGCCGAAGCTACGAACTGAAGCCCCGGTGAACGGCGGCCGTAACTATAACGGTCCTAAGGTAGCGAAATTCCTTGTCGGGTAAGTTCCGACCTGCACGAATGGAGTAACGATCGTTCGACTGTCTTAACGAGTTGCTCGGCGAACTTGTAGTACCGGTGAAGATGCCGGTTACCCGCAGCTAGACGAAAAGACCCCGTGCACCTTTACTATACTTTTACAGTGGGTTACGGCAATTGCTGCGCAGGATAGGTGGGAGGCTTTGATACCGGGATCTCGGTTTCGGTGGAGCCAACGGTGAGATACCACCCTGCGATTGTTGTGATCCTAACCTCCACCCCTTATCGGGGTGAGGGACATTGTAAGACGGGTAGTTTGACTGGGGCGGTCGCCTCCTAAATTGTAACGGAGGCGCGCGAAGCTACACTCAGGTCGTTTGGAAATCGACCGTCGAGTGCAAAGGCATAAGTGTGGTTAACTGCAAGACCTACAAGTCGAGCAGATGCGAAAGCAGGCCTTAGTGATCCGGTGGTTCTGTATGGAAGGGCCATCGCTCAACGGATAAAAGGTACGCCGGGGATAACAGGCTGATCATTGCCAAGAGTTCATATCGACGCAATGGTTTGGCACCTCGATGTCGGCTCATCGCATCCTGGAGCTGTAGAAGGTTCCAAGGGTTAGGCTGTTCGCCTATTAAAGCGGTACGTGAGCTGGGTTCAGAACGTCGCGAGACAGTTCGGTCTCTATCTGCTGTGGGCGTAGGAGATTTGAAGAGGGCTGTCCTTAGTACGAGAGGACCGGGATGGACGAACCTCTTGTGTTCCAGTTGTCATGCCAATGGCACGGCTGGGTAGCGAAGTTCGGTTGTGATAACCGCTGAATGCATATAAGCGGGAAGCACGCTCTAAGATGAGATCTCCCAACCCGTAAGGGTAATGAAGGGCCCTGGAAGACGACCAGGTTGATAGGCTGGAGGTGGAAGCGCAGTAATGCGTGTAGCTTACCAGTACTAATCGCCCGTTTGGCTTGTCCATAGAATTTACTCTGCGCAACATTGATCCGTTGCCGCTAGAGAACATTCAACACAAGCCTGTAGTTATAAAGACTACGAAATAAGAAGGTAATGTCTGCTCAATCTATTCAGTTGTGAACGATCGCGCCGCGATGCGTTTGACAATTTGCCGGTGAGTTTACCGCGAGGGTCCCACCCGTTCCCATCTCGAACACGGAAGTTAAGCCTCGTTGGGCCGATGGTACTGCACGCGCAAGTGTGTGGGAGATTAGGTGATCGCCGGCATTATTTACGAAAAGCCCGTCCTAGTGACGGGCTTTTCTGCGCTTGGTGATGATCGGAAGTTTGGGCATCTTCCTCCGCCTGGGCTGCTAACGAAAGCTAGCTTGGCGTGCAGCTTGCAGAGGCCCTCAGCGGCGAATAAGCGTCACGTTGCTGTACTCATGCCCTTCTTCGACAGCGCATATAGCCTCAACAAACTGTTCCAATTCGTCGAGCTTTTCCGGACAGCGATCCGCCACTTCTGCAAGCACCTGAAGAATTCGAGCGTCGTACTTGTTCCCGCCCCAGTGCATATCGCCGAGCTCCTCGTGCTGAACAATCACGTCATCGCAGCCCGTGATGCGGCCGACCTCTTCCCAATGCTCCCGAAGTAATTCCTGAGCCATCATTCGCCGTAGGCGGAGTAAGCGGTCGTTTCGACCTAGGAGAGGGTGACTTGGGACGTGTTCTTCGTTCATAACCAAGTTAACCCGCAACAGACTGGGCATGTTGTGCAAGATAAGAAGAAACATCTGCCTCGGCGATGCTGGATCGAGTGCAACGGCTACGTGCGCCAACTGCAACTTCGCCTATCGCGCAAACCTCACGGGAAACGGTCGTTTCATGCTGAGTGAGGTAGACCTGAGTCAACTTGATCGTCCGAATAGCTGGGTCCCACTGACGACGCTGGCTTGGGAGGGGCTGCCGGATGCAGTTTCAGAGTGGAACGGTACCTCGACGTCTCAATCGGAACTGCTGCTTGACGGGGATTGCAGGAAGAAGAGTTGAGTCAGTGAGCCGGGAGTATTTGCCGGCCGAAAGCAGATGATGGCTGCAATGCTGCAATATAGAAGGGCCAGCCGAAATGGCTGGCCCGATGTGTTGTCGTGCGCTTGTTAGAAAGAATCGGAAGTTGGTGATGGGGCAGGCTTAGCGGGGGCCACTGGAGCCTTAGCATGAGGTGACTTCGAACTCCTGGGCGAAGCAGGGGACGCCGGTGCAGGAGGTGCCGCAGGAGCGGGTGGAACTACAGAGATCTTCGGCGGTGCAGGAGCAGCGGGCGGCAATGGTTCTACCGCACTCTTTCGGACCGTGATGTCGCCATCGCTGGTCTGAATTCGCACATTTGGTCCGCCGCCGGCAATCGTGCCCGTCAGCACGCTGACGTCGTCCTTCTCGTTCGTTGACAGCCCGAAGTCGTTCTCGATTTCTCCGTGCTTCACCTGGGCACTCAGCACGAATGC
This sequence comes from Granulicella sp., assembly GCA_965200515.1. Lineage (GTDB taxonomy): Bacteria > Acidobacteriota > Terriglobia > Terriglobales > Acidobacteriaceae > Granulicella. The sequence continues at coordinate 761,091 of CBDAUT010000014.1, forward strand.
AGCTTTCTCCGGTAGACCAACATCAACGGCACCGTGCTGGTTCGTGATGTCGATCGCACCATTTGGAGGAGCGTTGGTCAGCGTTACGGAACCATCGCGGTTCGTGACTTTCACACTGCCCTGCACACGATTGAGTGTGATGTTGCGATAAGCAGTGTTTAGACTGACCGGCCCCATCAGCGAGCTCGCCTCGAAGTCGGATCCACTCTCAATGGTCATATCGCCATCGATGCGAGCGGCGTCGAATTGCGTCCGCTTCGTGTGGAAGCTCACTGCGTTTGCTGCGCGAGCAACGCTCGTCGTCCCAAAGAACTCGCCCTGCACGGTGATAGGGCCGCTGATATCGGAAAGACTAATGTCGCCGGCGTGGCCTTCGATTGAAATCCCGCCGCTAACGCTGTGTGCGGAAACAGAAGCGTCCGAGTTGTTCATGTGCGCACTCACGGCACCGGCAATTCCACTCAGGTTTACCTCACCTGATCCAGAGCTGGTTACGGTCACTGGCGCATGAATCTCCTGTACATTGATCGAGCCGTGCTCCGCATTGACCGTGAGAACGGTGTTGCGAGGAACCTGCACCGTGAGATCATCGTGGCCGCTCTCGATGGCCGGGGCGGTTAGAACGACACTCCCGTCGGAACCAGAGAAGAACGGCTGCAGCCTTTGACGTCGGCTTTCTACTTCCTCATCGTTGTGTGCACGAATGTTCTTGTGGACGCTTACATGGATTTGCCCATCATCGCTCGCGCCGGTCACGGTCACATCGCCATAGGGTGCCCGAATCAACAGCGTCCCACCGGGAGTAATGTTGCCGGTCAGCACATCATCTACATCGTGCTCATTGCCAAGGGCGAAGTTCATAAACGGCAGCCCGGGCCCGAAGTTGTCATTCTTCCAGGAGATTGCGTGGTTCGCTCCATGCGACGACGCACCTGCTAACGCCAGCACAATCAGCAGAAAGATCACGCCACCACCGACAAACCTTGTCGGGCGCTGTCCATTCGCGTCGGTATGGCGCTGATCCACCATCCATTCCACCAGCAGCAGGAGTCCCGCGCCAATCAGCACCAGTGGCCACCAACTGCCATACCAGTCCAGAATGCTCGGCCAAGAAAGCTTGCCTAACTGGGCCAGAAGAAAGATGACTCCAAGCGTGAGCAGAATGATGGGCCCTACCAGAGACGTCCGCCGACTGGCCCGTCTCTGCAAACGCATTTGGTCGCGTTGCATCCTCGCCTGTTGCTTCAGCATTTCCTGCTGCATCTTCAGGGCTTGCCTGTCGTAGCCATACGGCCCCTGCTGCGGTGGTGGAGGATAGGCGCCCATTTTATTGCCCACCCTTCGCTGCATTCCATGACGAGGGCGAGGCGTTTACGTCTGAGTCCATCACTGGCATAGGCCCTTCGTAATTCTTTCGGGCAGCACTGCGTTCCAGCACTAGCAGAGCTCCAAGCACAACCAGCAACACTGGCCATGTCTGCCCAAAGGTCAGCACGTCGAAGGTCTGCAGGGTCATCAGCACGGCTACCGTGAGCATCATCACCGGCCCGCGGAACAGCGCGAAACGGTTCGTATACGGGCGGCCAAGCGTGTCAGAAGCCCGAACCATGCGCAATCTGGATACAAGCAAGTAGATTGCAAATCCGCCAATGAGCAAAGGCGTGAGCCAGCGCCAACTCAGGTGCAGCGAGTGGTTAATGTTGCCCAAGAGAAACAGCATTCCGAGGCCGATCAACCAGATTGCTCCTACTGGAAACTTACGTGTAGGCACAACGCCTGGAGGTATCCCCGCAGCGCTTGTGCCGACAGTGCTGTAGGGCACACTAGACGTACTGTAAGGAGGAGGAACGGCTTCTTGATACGAAGTAATCGGAGTCACAGGTGACACGCTTACCACTGGCATCGGATCCACAATGATGGGCTGAACTGGTGGCGGTGCATGCTCACCTGGCGTTGTGGCATAGTTCGTCGGAGGAACATAGCCCACCCAGTCGGTACTCGCCTGTGATGGCGGCGGAGTTGGTTGATGCCATGTGGCGTTCCCCTGAGTGGGCGGAGCGCCCCCGGTGAAACTTCCCGGCCAGTTCTTTCCGAAGCCGAGGCGCTCACCAATGTTGTTGAAGCCAAACGGATCGGGCAGAGGAAGACCATCCCGCCGTGTACGCGCCGTGTGGTAGGCGTCAAACGCCATATAAAATAGCCAGCCTGCGACAAACAGGCCAAAGATTCCGTTCACATGATCCGAAAGCGAAACCAGCACCGCGAAAATGATCAGGTGAACGACACCCTTTGCGAATTGCCCGTTGTACATCGCTCCAACGCCGGGAATAAAACCCAGAAAGCCAGCTAGCACGGGTGAAGGCGCTCCGGCGTAAATCGATCCGGGTGCGGGCGGCACCGGCGGCGGCGGATAAGCCCCGCTGTACGTCTGCCAGGCAGCAGGGCCTGCAGGTCCGGTCTGGCCTCCAGCGTATCCTCCCGGCGTCGCTCCAAATCCAGGGGCACTGGTAGAGCCAGCAGCGATGCGCCGCTCCAGGCAGAGCTCGCAAAACACGCCCGAACCGACATTGCGAATAGTTGTTGCGCTCAGTGGCTTGCCGCAATCCTGGCAGAAACCTACCCGCTCACCATCCGGGATCGCTTGACCTTCAAATCCTCGTTCGTCTGCCATGGCTAAACTCCTCGTACGTTAGCGCTTCGGCGCACCAACGGGAACTCAAGTGAACTGTGTCCGTGCGGGCTCTGCTTCTGCCCGTTCTGCTCGGTATCGCGCTGCTTATCTCCGCCAGAGCTGCTCTCGCCCCTTGTTGGGCTCTCTTCTCCGCGACCATCAGAAGGGCTTGCGTCGCGAATGTCTTCTAATTTCGACTCGAACTGATACACCACACGCATGTTCTGGAACGAACGCATAGCCGATGCGGTCGTATCCGCAACACTGCGTCGCAGCGCGGAAGGCCGCAGGTTCGATGCTTTCAGGCTGCCGAGCTTCACGCCGGTCATGTTCAGCGTCAGCGCGACGGAAAAGAACGCCATCGCCGCAGTCATCGCTAGCCGTGGCTGAAAATGCATAGTTGCCTTCTGAATGCTGAAGATATCAATCAGTTTACGGCCCAGAAATACTCTCAAACCTTCGCGCACTGACGCAGCTTCGGTACGCGGTCCGATTGTGCCGTCCGACATCATCTGCAGTGCAGGAGTGGATACGCTGGCCGTTGCGGCAGCGCTGCTCTCCGCTCCAGTGGTCTGCGCCAAAATCCTGCTCAACAGCAGCGGTGATGGCTCCGGCGCATGCCCTCTAAGCATCTGCAACCAGGCGGCTCCGCGCTGCGCTTCTTCTAACTCTTCCGAGCACTGCGTGCACGTCGCTACATGCTTTTCGAACGCGCGCTGCTCCGCCTCGTTCAACAGTCCGTCCACGGCGTCGGGTAGCATGGCCTCACACACCATGCACTCGGTCTGCTTCTTTGCCTCCAGGCTGCCCCATTCGTTTCTGTCTGTCTGCCCTGCCACGCTACATCACCTGCCCTTCTAGTCTCTTCAGTAACTTCGCAAGCTCCGCTCGCCCACGGCTGATGCGGCTTTTCACCGTGCCCTGCGGCACACCGAGTACCTCGGCAATTTCCTTGTAGTCCATATCCTCCAGATCGCGAAGTATCACGGCCTCTCGGAGTTCCGGCGAGACCTTTGCCAACGCCATCTGTATTTGCGCCTTCAGCTCCAGGCCTGAGACATGTTTCTCCTGGCCAGGGCCACGATCTGCGAGCTTGTCTGCCTTGGTCGCTCCCCCTTCTTCGCCGTCGTATGTCTCATCCAGAGACTCGCTCGCCCGTTCCATACGCGCCCGGCGGTAGTTATCCACCAGCAGGTTCCGCGTCATGGTATTCAGCCAGGTGCTGAAGCCGCCCTTCGCCGGATCGAAGCTCGCCAGGCTGCGATACATCTTTAGAAAAACTTCCTGTGTCAGATCCTCTGCTTCCGTCGCTGACCCGGTAAAACGGTAGCAAAGCCCATAAATTTTCCGATGCTGTGTGCGTGCCAACTGCTCCCACGCTGCCGCATCTCCGGCCACGCACCGTGCCGCAAGTTGTGCCAGAGCTGCCTGCTCCGCAATCGCCTTGGCGCGATCCGCGCTTACCGGCATCTGCGGTTCTTCAGGAACTCGCGGAGCTTGCCGTACATCACTCAACGGAGCACTCTCCAGGCGCCCGGTCTTGGCCGGTGCATCCCCTCGGCCCGGTACCGGCGGAGTGGCACCGCGCCGAACGGCATCCGTCGGCCAGCCGAAGCCAAAGCCTCGATCAAACATCGCCGGAATGGGTGCCGCTGCCATGGAGTGTCATACGCAATGCATCCGCTATCGGTTCCGTCATGCCCTGAGCACCGTTCCAGCAGCCATTCGCGCTACTGCTTCACTACGGCACAAGCGATCCGGTTTCCTGAATTTCCGCTGGGATCAGACTTCATGTCATCCGCCTTCTCATGCACCACGATGCTCGTTCCACCGTTCGCGAACAAGGAATTCGGCGCACCCGGCGCAAGCGTCACATCTTTCAGTACAAAACTGGCCGAGCCTGTGTGATCCTCGCCCACACTCACGTTCTTCGGCATGTCCCCTGCGTGATGGCCGTCAGGATTTTCAAAGCCATGCTTCTTGCCGGTCGGATTGAAGTGTCCGCCAGCTGACTTGAAGTCCGGCACTTCACATACGGCGTTCTGGTGAATGTGCACGCCGTGCGGGCCAAAGGGAATGTCCTTCAGGTCGAGCTTTACCTTTACGCTGCCGTCTTTCTGCGCTTTCAATGTGGCAGTTCCACCCGGTTTGCCATCATGCGTAGTAAAGGCCACTTTGAGCGATTTGATCGGTTTCATGGCCGCTGCCGCTCCACTCTCGGGTGTTTGCGCTGAAAGACAACCTGCCGTTACGAGCGCAGCACACACTGTCAGGAACTTCGCTTTCATTTTTCTCTCCCCTCTTCCGTATTCATACTAGTCACCGCTCCGCGCCGGCGGCCACACCAAACGAACATCCCGCCATGGCGAGCGCTACCAATCCACTCGTCCACTGATTGCCATCGTGCATATGGCTCCAGATGAGCGGACCGTGGAGCAGCAGTACCCAAAGCGAAAACATCACGCCCAGCATGGTGGCCGCAAGCCTCGCTTGCACGTGGACCAGAATCGCAAACGCGGCGGCAAGGAAAGCAAGCCCTACGGAATAGGCCCAGAACAGATGCCATGGCATCCACGGCAGCAGCAGGTTCGCTACGAATGTGCCGTAGAGCAGGTGCTGCACACCGAACACGCCCATCGAAAGTGCGAACAGCAGTTCGCCTAAGCGCCGGAGGACCAGTCCTGCTCCGCGACGCCCGGGAAACAGCAGCACTGCTGCCAACGCGAGTAAGCCGCCTCCGAACGCCAGCATCTCTGCACCACCAGTCCAGGGGTCAGGATAATGGATTGCGTGCACCACACGCGGGCCATACGAAAGTGCGGCACAGGCAATCGCTGTCACGCCCAGCACCGCCGCAGAAATGCTGGCTACTCTCGCGAGCATCAAGCTAACCGCCGCACATAAAAGCAGCACTCCAACAGCCACGCTGAGGATGTGCGACTCTGCTAGGAAGGGCGGCCCAATGTGTGGCAGCCTGCTCGACACTGCAACGCAGACGTACAGGACACCGAAGCCAAGTACCGCTAATCCAAGCAGGATTCGACTGACCAATGCGAAGGAACGCACTCTTCCACCTCGCGCGAGGAACTTAGAATCAACTGACGTTTAGGCCTGATTATCCACTGCCACCCACGCGGTACGCTAGTCAGGAAGCTCCATGCCAAACGAATCCACAACCGCCGTACCCGCAAGCCAGCCACTGCCGCCAGGCGTTCTTGAAGTCATCACCGGTCCCATGTTTTCCGGAAAATCGGAAGAGCTGATCCGCCGCCTGAAGCGTGCGCGCATCGCCAGGCAGCGTGTCGCCTGCTACAAGCCAGACATCGACCTTCGCTATCACCGCACGGCCATCGCGTCGCATTCTTCGCAAACGCACGAGGCGTGTCCGGTCACCAATGTCGAACATCTCCGCGCAGATCTGTATCCGCAGTTGGCTGATATTGAAGTGGTCGGTATCGATGAGGTCCAGTTCCTTTCCCCGGAAATTATTCCCCTCGCGCTGGAACTCGTCGCACTCGGTAAACGCGTTTTCATGGCTGGGCTTGATACCACGTTTGCGAACGAACCCTTTGGCCCTGTTCCGGATCTGATGGCTCTTGCAGATAAGGTGACCAAACTCTCCGCCGTGTGCATGACCTGCGGTCAGTCTGCGATTCATACCCAGCGCCTCGGTGCCAGCCAGGAACTCGTCGTAGTGGGTGCTACAGGCATTTACGAAGCCCGCTGCCGCGCTCACTTCAAGCCATGGGTCGATGAACATGGCAGCGAACAGTTGGAGCTTTCTGCTTCTCTATAAGTAGAGCCACATTTTGATGCGCGTGATCATCTTCCGGAGACGGAGGATCTTCTTTTCTCACCCAGTGTCGACGGACCTGACGATCCTGCACGCCAACTGGAGTGCGTAGTACGAAGTGAAGAGACCTGGTATCTGCGGACGCAAGTGCGCAGCATCACCGTGTACCATCTGCACAATCAACCAAAGGGAAATCGGATGATAGCAACGCTCTGGCAAATCGTTTACTGGATCTGGGTCGCATCCGAAATCGGCTTGGTCGTCGTTACGAGAACTCGCCGCAGCACCGGAGAAACACGTGATCGCGGCTCTCTTCTTCTGCTTTGGCCGGTTATCTTCTGTCCATCTTCTTTGCCCTTAGCTACGGCGCGACCCACCGTCACACGCTTCTGTCCCACGCTTCGCCGCAAGTGCAGGACTCCATCCGGCTGCTCGGACTGTTCCTCTTAATCGCCGGCCTGTCGATCCGATGGGTTGCAATTCTGTCGCTTGGCCGGTCCTTCAGCGTGAACGTAGCTATCCACTCCACACAGACCGTCTACCGCCGTGGACTCTACAGCCGTCTTCGCCATCCGTCCTATACGGGCATGCTCGTCATTTTCTTAGCCATTGGCACTGAGACGCGTAACTGGCTCTCTTTGGCAGTTATGCTGATCTTCCCGACCCTCGCTCTGCTCTACCGCATTCACGTGGAGGAAGCAGCCTTGTTGAACGCCTTCGGTACGGAATATACGGATTACAGTCGATCCACAAAACGTCTGATTCCCGGCATCTATTAGATCCTGTGAGTCCCTCAAAGTTGTGAAAAGCGAATAGGAACCGCGTGTCCGAGTTGTCATCGGTCTTGAGAGGCGCGACCCATCTATCAGTGCTGCTCCGGTGAGCCGCGGCAGCAGACCTGGTCCGAACTTCTCATCAATTGCGCTTACGTTGAATTACCCGTCTACGCGGCAGATGGCTCCACAACGACTGCAGTACCGTAGGCAAGTACCTCCGTCACACCATCCATCAATTCATTTGCGTCGTAGCGAAACGAGACGATCGCGTTCGCACCCAATGCACCTGCGTGGTAGAGCATGCGGTCAAAGGCATCTTGCCGCGTCTTTTCGCAGAGTTCTGTGTACAGCGTGATGTCGCCACCAACAATCGTCTGTAAACGTGCTCCCAGGGATCCGAACACCGACCGCGACCGCACCACAATGCCGCGCACCACGCCCACGTTACGCACGATGCGGTGCGCCGGAATCTCCAACGCGGTGGTCACCATTGTTGGATGAACGAAAACTGCTTGGGCGAGATTGGTCGGAGGTGGTGGGAAGGCCGGCGGCTGACTCGACATAGATGTGTCCTCGACGAGAGTATGTCACGACCATCTCTCGATGTTGGGGGAACGCGACTAAGAACGCTCTGCTTTGTGCTCCACCACGGCAGCGCGCAAACTGCCCTTTGATACACGTACTGACACTACATCGCCCTCAACAACATTCGCGACATCACGCAGCAGCGCACCGTCAGGCGCATAGACCAGCGCATAACCACGCTCCAGCACACGCAACGGGCTGAGCGTTTCCAGCCGCGAAGAGCACCGTTCTGTTTCACTTTTGCGCAGTGCGGTCACGCTGGTTCCTGCCGTCCGTAGCCTGAACTGGAGCGTCTGCAGCCGCTGCTTATCAGCGACGAGCCGAACACCGATGTCCTGTCGCTGGAGCCGCTGTTCAAGTCGCTCCAGCCGAACACGTCGCGCACGAAGGACTCGTTCTGCTGCATTCTCCGCGCGAAAGCCCAGCTCATCCAAGAGCTGCTCGCGTTGCCGCACCGCATCGGCGGCCCTGCGGAACAAATTCTCCGCACCAGCGGAAAGCAATCTCTGCCTCGCGCGCAACAACTCGTAACGCCCTGCCCTGATTACGCGCGCTTGTAGTCGCTCCACACGTTCTTCCACCCGATGATGAGCATCTGTCACCATTTCGGCAGCAGCTGAGGGCGTCGGCGCACAGACATCTGCAGCCGCGTCGGCGATAGTTGTGTCGGTTGCGTGACCAATGCCGGTAATGATTGGAAGCTCGCACGTCGCGATCGCCCGTGCCACGCTCTCATCGTCAAAGCCGTGCAGGTCTTCCCAACTTCCGCCACCGCGCGCAACGATCAAGACATCGGCTCGCTCTTTGTGCTGGTTGAACCAACGCAGACCAGCGACAACTTCCTTTGCGCAATTAGGTCCTTGGACCGCAGCGGGGTAAATGAGGAGATTCACCGCTGCGTGACGCCTGCGGCAAACTTTCACGATGTCTCGAAGTGCAGCTCCATGCAGGCTTGTCACGACGCCAATGCATTTGGGAAACATTGGTAGCGGCCGCTTGCGTTCGAACAGTCCCTCGCGACGAAGACGTTCTTTTAGAACTTGTACAGCCGCGAGCAGCGCACCCTGGCCCGCCAGCTCTATAGAGTCAGCGATAATCTGCATCTGTCCGCGGTTCTCGTACACGCTGAGCTGTCCACGCAACCGAACGGAGTCACCGTCCTTTGGGCGGAACCGCAACAAAGAAGCACTCCTCCGGAACATGACGACGGAAAGCTGCGCGTCTCCGTCTTTCAGCGTGAAATAGCAATGTCCGCTGTTCGCCGGTCGCCAGTTCGAGATTTCACCCTCTACCGTGACGCGCTTGTAGTCGTTTTCGACCAGCTCACGCACAGAGCGCACGAGCGCCGTAACAGTCCAGACTTGCGCAACATTTTTCGAGGGTTCCGCACGCAAAATGGGGGAGATAATCGGCGCAGCAATGTTGGAGTTAGGCAGTCGAGCCGCGATTGAGGGCGTAACGGGTGGGCTTTCTGCCGTATCGGTCTCGGCTTCAATACAAGGGAGTGAGTCGAAGAGCGAAGGAGCCGCCGCCTCAGATTGACGGTTGAGCGGGCGTGAAGCCTTCTTCTTCCTGGAACCACCGCCAAGGATGAGGCTGGACAGAGTTGGCGGGCCATCGGAACTCATCGCAAGACGAGTTTACCCCGCTAGCGGAATACATGTTTATCGGCTGACTGATCTCGCCAGCAGCAATCGTTATAGGTTAGCAAGCGAATCGCTCGTTGATGGAACTGCTATGCCGTTCTTAGCAGAGCCGAAGCTTCCTGAAGCAGAAGCTCCGGGCGACAGGGTTTGTTAAGAAGTTTGATCTTTCGTCCGGTGCGCGTAGCGTGAGCGTCAACTTTCCTAGCGTTGCTGGAGAAGGCGCTCAGCATGAGAAGCCTTACTTCGGGCATTTCTGCTGCGACCTTTTCGGCAAGCTCAAGGCCATTCTCTTCCGGCATGGTGACATCGCACAGCATAAGCTGTGGCGCGAAGGTGCGGGCTCGACTTAGACCTTCTGCCGCGGAATAACGAGCTTCGGACTCAAAGCCGTTTGCGAGGAAGACGAGGTTGAGAGTGTCGGCTACCAGCCGATCGTCGTCCACCACTAAGATTTTCTGTTTCATAAACACCTCGCGTGCAATTGGCGCAGATAGAAGCGGCTGGAACGCTCGTGAGTGTTGCTCATGCAGAAAAGAACACTTTGGCCCGGAATGCTACTGATAAGCGTAGACGACAGCTTGGGAGAAAAGTAGCGTCTTTACTGAAAATTCGCAATACTTTTGTGTGAGCACACCCGCGATATCACGTGAAGTGCCAGCTTGTTGCAGGGCGGTGAATAATGCGCATTTTCGTGCTGATAATTGGACTCGCCTTCCTGGCGATTGTCATGCTGGACGCTTACCAGACGATCATCCTGCCACGGCGTCCGGTCCGTCGCCTGCGCATCACCAGCGTCTTCTTCGCAGCTACATGGAGACCGTGGCGGTTCGCCGCACGTTGGTTCCGTACCAGCCGCGCCCGAGAGCAGTTCTTCAGTTCCTACGGCCCCGTGGCATTGCTTCTGCTCATTGCCGTATGGGCCGTGATGCTGATTGGCAGCTTCGGGCTAGTGTTCTTCGGATTGGGAACACCCCTGAGCGGAACTCTGCACACGGCAACAGCTTTTGCCCAATTACGAAGCTGCCTTTACGCGAGTGGAACGACGCTTTTCACGCTTGGACTAGGCGACGTTCTGCCAACAACACACCTTGGACGCTTCGTCGTAGTTACAGAAGCAGGTGTCGGTCTCGCTTATGTCGCTCTCGTGATCGGCTACGTTCCGGTGCTGTACACCACGTTTTCGCATCGTGAGGTCACCGTAGCTTTGCTGGATGCCCGGGCCGGCTCCCCGCCGACCTCTGGCGAGCTCATCGTTCGACACAATTTCAACGGCGGCCATCATGCCCTCACGGCAGTGCTCGCGGAGTGGGAGCGGTGGTCCGCGGAGATGCTCGAAACACACATCTCGTATCCGATCCTTTGCTACTACCGCTCGCAGCACGACAATCAGAGCTGGCTTTCCGCCGTTACCGCGATCCTGGATACGTGCGCTCTCCTGATCACTGCGATTGAGGGACCAAGCACGCGGCAGGCACAACTCACGTTTGCCATGGCGCGGCATATGCTCGTTGACTTCGGGCATGTGTTTCGGCTCGAGCCCGTGGAGCAACGTTTCCGCTCGGGAGAGTCGAAGCGTCTGCGTGGGGAGGAGTTCGGCAGGTTATGCGACTCGCTCAGCAAGACGGGATTTGCACTCTGCTCCGACTTAGCTGCACGGGAGCGGCTAGATGCTATACGCAAGCTTTATGAGCCGCATGCCTGCGCGTTGGCAGAGTATCTTCACCTCGATCTTCCGCTATGGCTGCCGCTACCGCCTGACCCGAAGAAAAGGCCGGACACCTGGGCGGCCATCGCTGGTTTGCGCGTGCCTGCATCTCTGAGCGAGAGGCTCGGAAGTCATATCAGTTCGCAGGCAACGGCCTCGCGTCTGCACGATGACGACTCCCACCCTTCCTGACATGCAAACAGGAGAAGGCCGCCCAAAGGCGGCCTTCTTGCCAAGCATCGCGGCTTACTGCTGTAAACCGGGCGCGGACGCGGGGGTAGGATTCAGCTTCTCGCTGGCGATAGCGGCGACCGGGCCGGGATTCCCTTTCGGGTCTTTATCGCTGTCCTTCAGCTTCGCGTAGATCTCGCGGGCCTGAGCCTGCTTGCCCTGCGCACTGTACATTTCCGCAAGCTGAATCTGAGCCAGACCTGCCGGCACCGTGGCTGCGTTGGACTTTGTGAGCTCGTTGTAGAGATCGACTGCCTGCGAGTCGCGGCCTGTCTGCTGATAGAGCTGCGCCAGTGCAGACTTGCCAAGAGCCGACACATCCCCGTTGAAGCTGCTCGCGACCTTCTTGAGAGTGTCTTCCGCAGAGCTGTTCTGCCCCTCTTCCATGTAGGTGACACCGGCGAAATACAAAGCCAGTTTGCCCGGACGTGTCATGCCGAAGCGATTGGCGACGTCGAGAAACTTAGCGTTGGCTGCTTTCGCGCGCTCATCGGCTGATGAGAACGTCTTCGTCCCAGGCGGTAAAGGCTGGGTGGGTACCGCGATAGGTGTTTGGTAAGTGGTCATCGCCTCACCGAAAGCGGTCGCAGCGGTGTTTGTCCGGTGCTGATAGAGCAGATAGCCGCCGACGATGACAAGGATCAGAACAACGGCTGTGACCGCGTACCTAAGAGTGCTACGACGGTTGCGATTGGCCCAGTTCAGACCATGTTCCGTTGCGCTGACGAACTGGTCAGTGTGACCAGTGGAAAGTTTGATATTGTCCACGAAGTTGAATTCCTTAGAATCTCTTGAGAATCGCCAGGCCTGCGGGGCGGCGCAATCAAAACAGTTTATCAGTCGAAGGAAAGCTCAGGGCCGAAGGAAAGCTCAGGGTCTATTCATTGCGTGTGAGCGGCGGCGGAATTCGTCTTCTCAAGCAAACTTCGCGAGCCACGATTCGCCAGTGGCTTTCCTCCTTGCCAATCGTGCTACGACCGGCATAGTATCGCCCTCGCAATCAGTACAGTGCCTATATTCTGCAGCACGCGCCAGGTTGCGCACGTTTGTGCGTGGTCGTTGTTTGTCGTGAAAGAGAACTACCGCGATGGCCGGTCAAAACGGCGTCGCCTCGGGAGCAATAAAGTTTATGGCGTGGTATGCCTACTGCATCGCAGAACGTAACGCATTTCCTGAACTCGCACGCCACAGGCGCCCTGTGCCGCTGACTGGGGTCACGGGCCTTTTTGGAAATCAAACCTTTCTTTTCCCAGCAGCCGATCTGGCTGTCGTTGTTTCAGAACACCTGCCCGAAGACGCTACTCGTCTGGCGAACTCGGAAGCACCTACCGCGGCCAGGAATCACGCCCGCGTCATCGCTGGATGCTTCGCGCAATCGACCGTCCTTCCATTCCGCTTTGGCACAACCTTTGAAGATGACGATGCGCTCCGCCGGTCGGTGCGCTCCAACCAGCGTCATTTCATGGCAAACGTAGAACGTCTCCGCGGTAAGGCGGAGATGCACCTGAAGATTCTGGTAGATGACATTTGCCCGGAGATGAAGTCTGGTTCGTACACACCGCAGGCCGCAGGACAGCAGTACCTGTCGCAGTTGCGTGAGTCTGCCAGCCGCCAGCGGGAGCGTCAGTCGCGAGCTCGTGCTTTATCAGTGCAAATGCAACGAATGTTCCTGCCCATCGAGGAAGAAATTACGTGCAAGCGGATGGAGTCGGGCAAGATGCTGTTGGACATCGCTCATCTTGTCGATAAGAAGACGGTGGAGCGGTACCAAAACAAATACAGCGCTGCAACCCTACAGATGAAGGACTGCAACATGCAGCTTTCCGGACCTTGGCCGCCGTACCATTTCGTTCAACGGGAACAGCGGGCCCACGCTTAGGCGTACGAAACTTGCCGACAGTTCCGGCTTAGGCCGGGACTTCGTCGTTTCTGGCCGAATTAATCACAAACCAGCGTGGTATGTTGGATTTATGAGCCCTGCCAACGGGACTCCCGAGCCGTTTTACGATCCGGCCCGGTCCTATGGTGACAACTTCGAGCACGGGCCGTTCGGCCTTTTCGCCGACAACACCTTCGCAGTTTTCTCAGACGAACCAAAGCACACATTCCTCGGACACAGGGTCAACGCGCCATTCGGCATTCCCGCTGGACCGTTGCTGAATGGCAAGTTCGTTACCGCTTCCATGCGCGCGGGCTTCGACCTGCCCATGTACAAGACCGTGCGGACGCGTAAATACGCGAGCCACTCTTGGCCGAACGTGCTCGCAGTGACGGTTGAAGGCGATCTCCAGCCCGGAGCGCGACTGATCGGTCATGAGAACTATGGTGGGCCGCTTTCCATCACGAACTCGTTTGGCGTGCCATCCTTTGATCCCGATTACTGGCAGCCTGATGTTGCTGCCGCAGTGAAGAGCGAAGGCAAAGGGCAGGTCGTGATTGCAAGTTTTCAGGGAACGCTTACCGGGCACGGCGATGTCGCAGCCTATATTGCGGACTGGGCGCTAGCAGCGAAGCTGCTGAAGGAAACAGGCGTCAAGATTATCGAGGCGAACCTGAGTTGCCCGAATGAGGGCACGTCGAATCTGCTTTGCTACGACAAAGACACTGCCCGACGCGTGCTGGAAGCCGTTCGCGAGGGTATAGGTGACATGCCGCTGATGATCAAATTTGCGTACTTTGCGGATACCGAACGGCTGCGAGGTGTGTTGATGGAAATCGGTGGACTGGTTGACGGAATAGACACTATCAATACCGTTCCCGCAGAAATCGTAAACGAGGCAGGAAACCAGGCTCTACCAGGAGAAGGGCGACTGACGAGCGGTGTCTGTGGTGCTTCTATCAAATGGGCCGGCCTGGACATGGTGAAGCGGCTGGTTGCTCTGCGTGAAGAAATGGGGCACAGCTACGCGTTGGTGGGTACAGGCGGTGTCTGCAGCCCAATCGATTTTGACGACTATCGCCGCGCGGGTGCGGATGCGGTGATGTCCGCAACCGGTGCCATGTGGAATCCACGCCTTGCGCAGGAAGTGAAGGAGCAGTCGCATGAGCTCTGAAGTCGCTGTAGCGCTGGTTGAGGTCGGCGGTGTGGTCTTCCGACCCAACGATCCAATCACATTCAAGTCCGGAATCAAGTCGCCGGTGTACTGCGACAATCGCAGGCTTCCGTTCTGGCCAAAGCAGTGGCGCGTGGTGATCGAAAGCCTCCAGCAAATGGTGCGCGAACAGAATTTGCAATTTGATGTGGCGGGAGGAATCGAAGCCGCCGGCATCCCTCACAGCGCAGCGTTCGGTTATGCGGATGCACGCCCCTCGATATTCATTCGCAAAGCCGCCAAGGACCATGGCACAAAGCGTCGTGTCGAAGGCGGTGACGTGACCGGCAAGACCGTGCTGCTGATTGAAGACCTCGTGACAACTGGAGGCAGCAGCCTTTCCGGCGTGGAGGCGCTGCGTGCGGAAGGTGCAACTGTGCACGACTGCGCCGCAATCATCACGTATGGGTTCGCAGAAACAGAGCAGCAGTTTGCCAACGCAAAGGTTCATCTTCACGCGCTCACTACGTTTCCCGAAGTGCTTAAAGCAGCGCAGGAGGCAGGCGCTATTGATTCCGCTGGTGCGGAGATCGTCCGCGATTGGCTCAGCGATCCGCATGGCTGGGCGGACCGGCAAGGTCTCACCCGATGAAGAACGTCATTGTCGACAAGTTCCTCCGGCGGGCAGAACAAATTAATTCGCTCGTCTGTGTCGGGCTCGATTCCGAGCTGCAACGGCTTCCCGAACGCTTCCAAACTTCGACTCGACCTCAGTTTGACTTCAATCGCTGGATCATCAGCCAAACTGCCGAATTCGCAACAGCCTTCAAGCCGAACATGGCCTTCTACGAGGCGCGTGGTGTGCAGGGTCTCGCCGAACTTGAGCAAACGATGGACTACCTTCACGCAGAACACCCGGACGTGGTGACTATCTGCGATGCGAAACGCGCTGACATCGGCAACACCAATCGTGGATACGTGGAGTGGGTCTTTGATCGCATGGGTTTCGATGCGATTACGCTGCACCCGTATCTGGGGGCAGAAGCGTTGCAGCCGTTCCTCGAGCGTGAAGACAAGGTGAGCATCATTCTTTGCCGCACTTCGAACGCGGGTGCCAGCGAGTTTCAAGACTTAGATTGCGGTGGCAAACCGCTATGGCACAGGGTCGCCGAGCGCGTGAGCCGCGAGTGGAACACGCGCGGCAACTGCATGCTTGTCGTAGGCGCGACTTACCCTAACGAGATGCGCGCTATCCGCGCTGCGGCCCCTGAGATGACGTTCCTTGTGCCGGGCGTCGGAGCCCAGGGTGGTGATGTTGCCTCGGTGGTCGAAGCGGGTCTGAATGCCGCCGGAAACGGCCTGTTGATTTCCTCCTCACGCGCAATTTTGTTCAGCAACGACCCTGCTACGGAAGCGAGAAAGCTTCGCGACGAAATTAACAATGCGAGGAGCACGCATGCTGCGCGTTGAAGGACGTATCGCGAACTACGACGGAGACTTCTTTGGAGCTATCGAGATCGACACAGGCACGGGACTTATCGTCGGTGTTGGCGAAGTTAGTGGAAAGAGCGACATCGACACAACTGGCTGCATCATCTTTCCCGGATTCGGCGATCTGCATGTCCACGCTCGTGAAGATGTCACTGGGCAACAGAACTATAAGGAAGACTTCACAACGTTGGCTGCGGCCGCGATCCATGGTGGCGTGACGCATGTAGCGGACATGCCCAACAACATTGTTGCGCCTGTGGACGACGCAAAATATGTTGAGAAAGAACGACTCACGACCGCGTCGCCGATTCACATTACGCTTTATGGTGGCATCGGCCCGAACACGTCTCCTCTGACAAGACGTGTGCCTTATAAGGCATTCATGGGGCCTTCTGTCGGCGATCTGTTCTTCGCCTCGCAGGAACAATTGGAAGAAGTGATTGCTTCCTATCGCGGACGAAATGTCAGCTTTCACTGCGAGGACCCTGTGCTGCTGGAGCAACACCGCGGCGCGGCCACACACGAAGCGCGGCGCCCCGCAATCGCAGAGGGAACAGCGACGGAGTTCGCGTTGCACCTGATCGAGAAGTACGAACTCGCTGGCAAACTTTGCCATTACTCGACGCGAGATGGTTTGCGGAAAGTAGTGTTAGCGAGAAAGCGCGGAGTCAACGTAACTTGCGAAGTTACGCCGCACCACCTGTTCTTCGACGACAGCATGCTTACAGACGAGAATCGCTTGTGGCTGCAAATGAACCCACCCTTACGTAGCCCCGAAGATCGACTTGAGATGATTGCTGCGCTTAGATGTGGAGACATCGACTACATAGCGACTGATCATGCTCCGCACACAATCGCTGAAAAGCTGGAAGGTGTCAGCGGTGTGCCGCATCTCGACACCTTTGGCGCGTTCACGACTTGGTTGATGGCGGAACATCACTTCAGCGCGCAGGACATCGCTCGTGTCTGCGCCTACAACCCGGGTAGGTGGATTCGTGAGTTTCTGCCTGCGAATTCTGGTGAGGGCTACGGCAGCATCGCGCCCGGCTTCATCGGCTCACTCACAGTTGTCGATCCAGCCAAGCCATATGCCGTCACACGCGAAACCATTCGCACCAAATGCGGTTGGTCACCTTTTGAAGGCTTTACCTTTCCGGGCAGCGTTCGGCACACGGTGCTTCGCGGCAAGGTGTACACGCAGTAGGCGCAGGTTCGCATCATGAGAAAGCTTCAACACGTCATCAGTTCGCGCCAGTTCACTGATCGTCAATTCCTACAGGATCTCTTTCTTTCCGCGAGGCTGATGGAGCAGGACGATTTGAGCCGCAGTCTTCCGGCACCGCTCGCCGGCCGAATTCTGGCCACTCTTTTTTACGAGCCCAGCACGCGAACGCGGTTTTCGTTTGAAGCTGCAATGCAGAAACTAGGCGGCGGTGTGCTCACCGCAGAGAACATGCGCGAAAGCTCGTCGGCAGTAAAGGGCGAAAGTATCGCGGACACCATTCGCGTCGTCAGTGGATACGCCGACATTATTGCAATCCGCCATTACGAAGAGGGCACTGCAGCAGAAGCTGCGCGTCTCTCGCCGGTGCCTGTCATCAATGCCGGTGACGGCGCAGGCGAGCACCCGACACAGGCGCTCATCGACCTGTACACAATACAAAAAGAGCTTGGCAGACTTGGTGGACTGCGCATTGCGTTGGTTGGAGATCTGCGCAACGGGCGAACGATTCATTCGCTCCTTCCACTCTTCGGTTTATACCGGCAGGACGTTTCCTTCGATCTCATCTCGCCACCTGAGTTGCGCCTGCCGCCGAAATACCTAGACATGCTGCAGGAAATGAACATTGAGTATCGCGAGAGCGACCACCTGGGCGGCAGCGTCGAGTCAGCAAACGTCGTCTACATTACGCGTGTGCAGAAAGAACGCTTTGCCGATGGAGCAGAGTACGAACGCGTGAAAGACACCTACATCATCGACGCCGCAATCACGGCACAGCTCAAGTCCGACGCGATCATCATGCATGCGCTTCCACGCGTAAACGAGATTTCGCCAGAGATAGACAACGATGCGCGCGCGGCTTATTTCAGGCAGGCGAAGAACGGCCTCTACCTTCGTATGGCGCTCCTGAATTACCTGCTCTCCTAAGGAAATGATCTTTCGGTACTACGGCTTTACTCAGACACCGCTGCCTAACATTTACTCAGCCTTGTTCGCGCCGGTATAGGAAACCGCGCTGCAGACGGGCGTAGTTGCAATGACGAGCATGGCGATGTCGCTGCTGCAGTAGCGCGATACCATGTGTAAGCCATGGTATTCGTGCTCGATAACTACGATTCCTTCACCTACAACCTCGTGCAGTACATGGGTGAACTGGGTGCCGAAGTCGTTGTGCACCGCAATGACGAGATCACGCCAGACGAGATCGTCGCGCTGAGGCCGGAGCGCATTCTCCTTTCTCCAGGACCATGTACACCGCAGGAAGCTGGCGTATTGATTCCGCTCATCAAACATCTCGCGAAGCTACCCGAAGCGCAGCAGATACCAACGCTTGGAGTCTGTCTTGGCCACCAAGCGATAGGCGCTGCATTTGGCGGGGCAGTCGTTCGCGCGCCTTACCTCATGCATGGCAAAACTTCGGTGGTTGAACATGATGGCCGCACTATCTTTTCGGGCCTCCCGCAGCCGATGACCTGCACTCGCTACCACTCGCTTGTGGTAGAGCCAGAGTCAATTCCAGCAAGCCTGGAAGTGTCTGCGCGTGTGGTGGGCGAATCACTGATTATGGGGCTGCGCCACAAAACGCTACCTATTGAAGGCGTGCAGTTCCATCCCGAAAGTGTTCTGACAGACCACGGCAAACAGCTTGTTGCGAATTTTCTGAAGCAGTGAGGGGCAGCGTACGCACATGCTTCGAAACATAGGCTTCGCCGCAGCTTGCTTTGCTAACGCGGTCGCGCTCGTGGCTCAGCAAGAGCAGATGCCCATTGGAAGCATCGCCACACGTGATGCGATGGTGAGCGGTGCGCTGCAGGTTCAGGGCGAGCAGGCGCAGTTGCTTACTACAGCGAGCGTTACTGCTTACAACCGAATTGCGGCCATCGAACTAACGCGTGGGGGAGATATTCTCGTCTGCTCCACCAGCCGCTTTCACATCCAGCGCAGCGGTAAAGAATCGTCGCTCGTCTTTGCTCTTGATCGTGGCGCAATTGAGATTCATAGTGACTCGCAGCCGCAGGACGTGGTGTTCACGCCTGATTTGCGCATGACGTTTGCCACTTCAGGCAGGCTCGATCTCCGGCTGCGGGTGACATCGAACGGCGACACCTGCGTTGAAAACACTGGGAAATCTGCTCCCCAGATCGCGATTAGCGACGCGTTCTCGGACTCCTCCTATCACCTACGACCGGGCCAGCACGTGCTGTTTGAACATGGCAGCGTGCGCGAGGTGGTGGATCAGGAGCAATCGCCTTGCGGCTGCCCTGCGGAACCTGTACCAGTGATGAAGATTGCTCAAAACGGAAGCGGCTCCGCGGTGGAGGAAGCTGCAGCACGCAACCCTTTTCCGTCTGCAGTGAGCCAGGGTCTCGCGCCGGAGACAAAGCCGGTGACACCTGCTCCTGCGGGTGCGAAGAATGAGTCCCTGCAATCGACGAGCGCCTTGAGCTACAGCGAAGCGCCGGTAGCCGCCGAGAAACCGTCGCCGCCACCCATGCAGAACAGCGCTTCGCCGCAGCCAGCGGCCCTTACTCCGCCACCTTCGCCGCCTGGCGCTCACGACATCGTGCACGCCATTGGACGGTTCTTTCACCGGCTCTTCCATGGCGACTCTCGAAGCACCAGCAAGTAAGTCGACTAATCTGCTGAGCTACAATCAATGGGTTGGCCGCCTCCCTGCGAGCCTGTCCAAATACCCAAAATTTCAGGAGTTTTCCTATGTCGATTCCGGCCACGCAGATGCGCCCCGGCATGATCATCAAGTTTAAAGACGATCTTCATCTCGTCTTTTCGGTAGAACACCGCACACCCGGTAACCTGCGCGCCTTTATTCAGGCCAAGCTCAAGAATGTTCGCACGGGTTCTATGTTTACTGAGCGCTTTCGTTCACCCGATCCTATTGAACGCGTCCACGTCGACTCCATCAAAATGGAGTTTCTCTACAACGACGGTGACGACTACTACTTCATGGATCAGAACACCTACGAGCAGACGGCTCTGAAGCGCGACACACTAGGTGATGCGGTCGAGTACCTCACTGCGAACCTGCTCATCGAAGTGAGCTTCCATGACGGCAAGCCCGTCGGGATCGAGCTTCCGACATCCGTCGAGATGACCGTGGTGGAGACTGAGCCGGGCATCAAGTCAGCGACGGCTAGTTCCGTTACCAAGCCTGCAAAAACGGAGACGGGCCTCGTTGTGCAGGTGCCGCCGTTCATCAATGAGGGCGAGAAGATCAAGGTCGACACGGCCGAAGGTGCTTACATGTCTCGTGCATAGCGCGATGACCACTGAAGAAAAGGCGCAGCCATGCTGCGCCTTTTCTTTTGCGAAGCGCTTGTTAGAAGCGGTAATAGCTGCTGATCTCAGGCTCTGCCGTGACACGCCAGCTACGCGTGCTGAAAAGTGTGCTGTTGAAGTTTGGAGCGCGGTAGTAGAGCGAACGTCCACCAATTCTGAATCCGCTCTTGCCATTCTTCATAATCGGAATGTCAAAGCCAGTCTCCAAAAGTCCTGCGCCGCGCCACTGATTATCTCGCGTGTCAAAATCGATGGCTCCTCCGCCGATACCAACGTAGGGCTGGAACGGGATGTGTTTCGGATGAATCAAGATCGCGCCCGTTGCTTCATGCCAATAGGTTTTTACACGTACATTCGCACGTGTCGTCGCGTTCGTGGTGTTTCCAGTGGTGTTGTAGCTGAACAACTCCGAGTATTTTGAATAGCCGTAATTGAGTTCGAGGCCCGCGAACTTTGTGGGCTGGAACTGAAACTTTGTGATGAAACCTGCTGAACCTGTCGTGTCCTGGTTTTGGTTGATGAACTGAATGGACTGGCCGCGGACAAGAAACGGATAAGTTGCCGGGGTAGGGTTAACTGTAAGCACTTTGGTGAACTGCCCAGTTGCACCAACTGAAACGCTACCGAGCTCGAAGCGGCGGAACTGAGCGTTTCCGGTAAATGAAGCCGCCAACAAAGCGGTTGAAAGTAGATAAGCAATTTTCATTTTTGGTCTCCTGAAAGATTCCACGAGACAAGAACGCCTTATGCTGGCCGGTTCGCCCTCACTTAGCACGCAGCAAGCTCGCAGTTGTGTTCTAACTACCAGCGAAAGCGTGCTGCTGGGCCTAGGTATATGAAGATGACGCTTCGCAAGGTGCATCAGGTTGTATGGATTCCGCTGCTTGCACCTGCAACCGGCCTTTGCGAGACTGGCTGGGTATGGTGATTCACTTTCTTGTGCGAGGGCGGGTGCAGGGCGTCGGTTTCCGATGGTTCGTTCACCGCGAAGCCGCTGAGCTTGGCCTGCGCGGTTGGGTACGCAACACAGACACCGGCGAGGTAGAGGTCGTCGCCGCGGGTGAGTCTGTAGACCTGAACGAACTGCGCACGCAGCTTAGGAAAGGTTCCCGTGGCAGTCGCGTGGACGCCATTGAGGAGCATGAATTGACGGAGAGTGAAGGCGAGTCGCTAGGGGAATTCCAAATTGAAGGGGCTTGGTAGAGTTTGCCTGTTCGCCTTTAGTGCTCGCGCCTCTTTGAGCCACTAAAATAGTGGCATGATCGACATCAACTGCGAACCCCTCAAGGGCCTTATCCGCACGGTTCCGGATTTTCCCAAGCCCGGCATCCTGTTCTACGACATCACCACGTTGCTTAAGGATAAAGCTGGCTTCGCGCACATGATCGATGCGTTCGCGGCGCACTACATCGGAAAGAACATCGACCTGGTACTCGGCACAGAAGCCCGCGGCTTCATCTTCGCGCCAGCGATTGCCTACCGCCTGAACGCCGGCTTTGTACCGGTGCGCAAGCCGAAAAAGCTCCCAGCAGAAACAGCGAAGGTCAGCTACGACCTCGAATACGGCAGCGACTCACTGGAAATTCACCTTGACGCTGTGAAGCCCGGCCAGCGAGTGTTGCTGGTTGACGATCTTCTCGCCACAGGCGGTACGATGGCTGCCACAGTTCAACTGGTCGAGAAGCTTGGCGGAGAAGTGATGGGCATCGCCTTCGCCATAGAATTGGACTTCCTGAAGGGACGCAGCAAGCTTGCCAACTATGACGTCTACAGCCTCCTCCACTACAACGAGTAGGCGCGCCTTTTCAAGCGCCTTCGCCTTGGCGCTCTTGCTCTTGTGCGGTTCGGCAAGCAGGGCACTATGGGGGCAGGCCACGGAACCTGCCGTGCTGCTCCGTAATCTCCGGGACAGCACCTCTCTTTACCGCAAAGGCGTTCAGGCATGGGAGCTGAAGCTTTCTTTTGTGCTGAACGATTTTGGCGGCAAGCCGCAAGATAACGGGACCCTGAGCGTGCAGTGGCAGCCGATGCCGGATCGTTCCTTAGGTAAAACCGTTACGGACGTGCAGAGCAAATTTATACAGGGGCCGCTGAGTCAGGCTCAAGATAAGAAGGATCCAAAGGCTCTTCGTGAAGCCATCTTGCTTCAAAAACTCATCAAGGAGACGGTAGACCCGATAGATGTGTATCAGACAGACGGACTCGAAGTGAAGCAGCAATCGAGGAAATTTGGGAATGTTGAACTCAGCTGCCTCCGGGTTAGCCCTGAGTCGAATTCGTTTTCCGTTACATCTCAGGCACCCACATTCTGTTTTCAGCCAGACATGCCAAACGTTTTGAGAGCCAGACTCACCACGACCGAGAACTCTTTGCGCAATCGCGTTGGCAAGTTCCAGAACACTAATCTCACGCTGGATAACAAGCTTTTCTATAACGGCCTGATCGCAATTAGCGGCAAAACTGAGTCGCTAAAAATCATCACTGACGAGCAGTCGGTGGCACCCCCGACGTCCGCTTCGGCAGACCCGCCAGACGGTGAACCGTCGTTTGCTATCGCAGGAGGCGTTATCGCCGGACACAAGATATCGGGTGCAAACGTGGTGTACCCAGTGGAAGCGCGAATGGCGCATGAGAGCGGAAGCGTTGTTATCAGCGCCATTATCGATAAAACTGGACATATTGGCCGCCTCGTACCCATTGCTTCACCGTCTGGATCGCTCACAGCAGCAGCAATGGATGCAGTGAAAACCTACGTCTATAAGCCATATCTTTTGAACGGTCAGCCGACGGAAGTCGACACGACTATCACCGTAAACTTCTCACTGCGCAACGACACATAGACACAGGAGCAACACATGCAATCTTTCGGCTACGCCGCACAGAGCAAGACCTCACCCCTCGCGCCATTCTCTTTCGAGCGCCGTGAACCCAAGCCAGATGATGTTGTCCTCTCGATCGACTATTGCGGCATCTGCCATTCGGACATTCATCAGGTTCGTGGAGAGTGGGGTTCGGAAATCTTTCCGATGGTGCCCGGCCATGAAATCGTGGGTAAAGTTACTGCCGTCGGCAGCGCTGTCACGCGCTTCAAAGTCGGAGACTCTGCGGCAGTTGGTGTCATCGTGGAAAGCTGCCTGCACTGCGACAACTGCAAGGCAGATCTTGAGAACTATTGCAGTGATGGTGGTGGCCGCGACACTTACAACGCGGTTCTGCGTTCAGGCGAGAAGACCTATGGCGGATACTCCGATGTGATCGTCACCCCCGAACACTTTGTGCATAAGTTGGCACCAGGACTTGATCCTGCTGGAGCCGCGCCGCTGCTGTGCGCTGGTATCACTACCTATTCACCACTACGTCGCTGGGGCGCGGGGCCAGGCAAGAAGGTTGGAGTTGTCGGCCTTGGTGGTTTGGGCCATCTTGCGCTGAAGTTTGCGCACAGCTTCGGAGCCCATGTCGTTCAGTTCACGACGTCAGAGAGCAAGGTTGAGGACGCGAAGAAGCTTGGTGCTGACGAGGTGATCATCAGCAAAGACGCGACAGCTATGCAGAAACATGCTGGTTCTTTCGACTTCATTCTGGATTGCGTTTCCGCGCCGCACGACATGAACGCTTATTTGTCTCTGCTAAAGCTAGACGCTACCTTGTGCCTCGTCGGCATACCGGAGACACCGGTGTCCATTGCACCGTTTTCCGTGATCGCGAACCGTCGTTCCTTCGCTGGGTCCGGCATCGGAGGGATGAAAGAAACGCAAGAGATGCTCGACTACTGCGCAGAAAAGGGAATCACTGCGGACATCGAGCTGACCAGCTACGACAAGTTGGATGAAGCATATGAGCGCGTGGTGAAGGGTGACGTTAAGTACCGCTTCGTTCTCGACAACAAGACGCTGCGCAACAGCTAGAGAGCTTGTGAAGTTTTAACCGGAGGCTCCGTGACGCGGAGCCTTTCGCCCTGTTTCAAATAACCCTTCCGGCGAAACCAATCTTCCATTGCGGGGATTAATTGTGCAAGAGGAACGCGGTTTCCCGCTTCGAGCAAACCATCGCCGACCGGCAGAGTGTCGTCGAAGATAGCGTCATTCGTGAAGTTGCGCATCGCGAAGTTATCGATCCACGCGATGGGGCACAGCTTCACATTGTCTTCAACATCCATGTACTCGACTGTGAGCTTGCGACGAAACATTTGCTAAAACCACAACGCAAACATAGGTGTGTTGAGCGCGAGTTGTGTGCGCTGCGGTGTGAGCTTTCCATTTGCTTGATTGTGCGCCAGCACTGTCACGGTAGATGAGCCCTGGTTCGCGCTCAGCAACCAGCGCCGTGACGGATCGAAACCGATCCAGCGTGGCACTGCGCCACCACACGGCACCTGCTGCACGACATTCAGGAGCCCTGACGCTCCATCGATTGAGTAAACCGTCACCGTGTTTTCGCCGCGTGTGCAAACGTAGAGAAACTTGCCGTCATCGCTCATGACTATCTCGGCAGCTGTATTCCCTCCTAATGCTGCGAATGGCTTCATCGTGGAAATCACGCTGCTATCGCGCAACGTCGCTGTCGGCTGGTTCGCCTGGACGTTCCAGTCATACAGGTCTACAGTGCAGTCGAGTTCATGAATGCAGTACAGCCATTTACCGTTTGGATGAAACGCCACATGCCGCGGCCCTGAACCCGGGCGCGTTGCAACGCGCACCGGTCCACCCACGAAGCTGTTCTTCTCTGGTGCGATTGGAAATACGAGAATCAGGTCGTCACCCAGATCGCACACAACAACGAAATCGTTATTCGGCGAAATGGTGGCGCAGTGCATGTGCGCGGCTTCCTGTCGATCAGTTACTGGCCCGTGTGTGGGCTGGTTGTAGCGAAACACGCCAACTGTTTCCGTAAGGCCTCCATCGGGACCAGCGCGAAACGCAGTCATGCTGCCACCGGTATAGTTCGCGGCGAACACCATGTGACCGGTCTGGTCGACTGATACAAAGCAGGGCGCATCGCCATGCGTTTCACGACGATTGATGAGCTGCAGTTCTCCTGTATCGCGGTTTACATGAAAGCTCGATACGGCAGCTTTCTCCGCCTTGCTTTCGTTAACGGAGTAAATGACCGGTAGCGTCGGATGCTTCGCCATGAACGTAGGTGCCTCGGTAGCGATTGCGAGTTCAGGCTTGCCAAGTTCTCCGGTTGCAGCATTCCATCGTGCGCGATAGATACCAGCACCTTCATTGCTGCCGAGCAGCACCCACTTCGTACGCGGCTCAGCGGAGGCTGCCGCAGAGCGCAGGACGAAAGGCAAAGCCGCAGCTTTTACGGCGAAGCTGCGGCGTGTCATGGACTTCTTCATGCTTTTTCTCTTATTCGAAACTAGGAGGATTCGGCCAGTGTCTGGGGCTCGCCCGGCAGCTTGAACTCGAACTCCGTGGGTTGCGCATCGCGATTGATGACGGGAAGCGAAGGTAGTTTGCGAACACTCCCAGCCTCATCCACCACTGCAGCGACGTGTTCCAGCACCTCATCAACACTCATCGTGTAGATTTCGCGACCGTTGTCGTAGCCGTTCTCAATCGACTTTTTCAGGTAGCGTCCAGCAGCCTGCGCTGCAAGGTAATCCGTGATGACTTTGCCGTTGCGCCGCTTTTGCTCGACCCACGCGTAGTTGGGCATGGCAATCCACATGGGCTTGCCATTCACCGCATAACGAATGTCGGTTGCGTCGGCATGGCGTGTTGCGATCGCAACTACCGTGCCTTTCCAAACGCAGTGCTGCGATTCTCCGGTCCAGCGGTCGGTTGCAACAAAGTCTTCATACATAGCCACTTCAGCCTAGCCGCTGCGCGCGCACGAATCAAGCTTTTCAGGTTCACAAAGGAAGGCAGACGTGGACTACCGTATTCTTGTCAGAGACCACAAACCGGAGAAACGTAGTTGCTGAAAGCTGCACTTCTGCTCACTTCTGTCATCGCCCTGATTCCGCCTGCCTTTGCGCAGACCGGGCCCGCGAAGGCACCCGACGTACTCATCTTCACCAACGGTGATCAGCTTAGCGGCACAATTTTGCGCGCTGTGAGTGGCAGTGTCGTCTTCAAGAGTGAGATGGCTGGCGAACTTACCGTTTCCTTCGACAAGATCAGGGAACTCCGCTCCGGCTCAGCGGCGTCGCAGTTCGCTATGCTCCGGAAGCATGTGCCGGCGAAGCAGCAGTCCGCCGTAACGCCCGAAGGAACGCTGGCCTATGCCGATGGCAGGGTGACGATCACGCCTCCTGCTGCGCAACCGGTCACGATGAAGCCCGCAGAGGTCGCTTACCTCATCGACAAGCAGACCTACGACAAAGCGATCGTGCACAAAGCAGGTCCACTCACGGGATGGAACGGCACCGTGACGGGTGGAGCAACGGTAGTTCGTTCCTCACAGAACGGCACCACGCTTACTGCGGGCGTTGCGCTTGTGCGCGCCATTCCAACGGTTCCTTTCCTTCCCGCGCGCAATCGGACCCTGGTAAATGCAACAGAGAGTTACGGCACGCTGACCACAATTGCGCCGCCTCCGTCTTCCGACACAATCAAAACAAACATCTTCCACGGCGAAGTGGAACGTGACGAATACTTCAGCCCGCGGCTCTACGCCCTCGCGGACGCAGCTTTCGATCACAACTTCTCCCAATTCCTGCAACTGCAGCAGATTTACGGCGGTGGTATCGGCTGGACAGCAATCAAAGGTTCGAAGCAGGAACTCGATGTGAAGGTTGATGCGCACTACGAACGTGAGCAGTTCTTCGCTCCGCCGTCGCCACCAGCGACCTTTGGTACCCCAGCAGCACCTTCGCTCAGTTTGTTTGGCTCGACCTTCGCCGAGAATTACACACGCACGTTCCCGCGCAAGATCATCTTCACCGAATCCGGTAGCTACATCCCGTCGTGGACCACACTGAACGCGTACTCGGCAAATTTCACCGCCGCGTTGGCAGCTCCGGTGTTCAAGCGGCTGAGTGTGTCTGTTTCCACAATCGATGGCTACCTCAACAACGCTCCTGTGGGAACTCGCCGGAACTCGTTCCAGTTCATTTCCGGAGTGACTTACAACCTCCACTAACAAGCGTTCACCTTCCTTCGGCGAGCATTTGCGCATGCTTCCGAGACGCGTTTTACCTGCTAACGACCGCCGCAGAGGATGTTCTAATGGAACAGAGCGTGAAATTTGCGTTTGGGAGTTCCTTTGCGTGGCCACCGCATGCGAAGGCAGGAGTAGGAAGATTCATGATGGGCAGTGGTAGGTTCGTGGTTCGTAGTTGGTTCGTTTTGGCACTCGCAGGCTTCCTTGCTTGCACATCTGTCGCAGCCGTGGCGCAGAAGCAGAAGCCACGTAGATCGCGGCGAGAAACGAACGCCAGTCGGCAAGCTCGCATTCAGCGCACAATTGAAGATACCTACTCCCATAAGTATGAAGTGGTGGGTGGAGGTGGTTATCTCCGCTTCCGCAGCGGCGAATTTACGCAGAAAAATAATGAAGTTGCGTGGGCTGCTGCAGGGAATTACTACCTTGACCCGAAACTGGCAATCGTCGCGGATGCGCGAGGCTATTTCGGTAATGCGAAACCGGTCCGCGGGAACAACTTCAATATCCAGGCACCGCACCCGCAAATCAACGAGTACACCTTCATGGGCGGCGGCAGTTACCGATTTCTTCGCCACGAAAAGTTCGCATTGAGCGCTCAGGCGCTTGGCGGCGTGGCTTGGGGAATCTTCAGCGGCGGCGCTAAGGGCCTCACCGGAAACCAGGTCGGCCTGTGGAACGATGGCTTCCGTCCCGCCTTCAACATTGGGATCAGCGCGGATTACAACGTGTATCCGAATCTCGCAGTACGGATCACACCGAATTACCTGGGAACCTTCTTCACAAGCCCTTCCGGCGGAACGCTCCAGAACCAGATCGGATTTACTGCGGGCGTGATCTACCGCTTCGGGCGTCTGCACCAGTAACCCAAATACGGAGGCGTGCATGTCTAAGGGCTGGGAGTCGAAAAACGTCGAAGAACAGCAGGCGGAAGCGAGCACATCGAGAAGCGTCGCACGCGAGCAAGATGCAGCAGCGAAGTTGGCCGATGCCGACCATAAACGTCGCGTTCAGGCTTTGGAGATGCAGCGTGAGCGAGTCTTATCAGAACGCACCTCCAGCCCTCACAGGCGCAGCGCCCTTGAACTGGCGCTTGCGACCATCGAAAGAGATCTAGAGCAATTGGGCTGGTCGATCAAGTTGTAGCTGAAAGCCGGACGCCGATGTCTGGCTCTGTTTGCTATTTGGCCGCTTGCTTTGTCAGCACGTAAGGGTTCGCCTGCGCTGTGGGTGTCAGTACGACCGTCTGAATCGTCACATGTTCCGGGCGCGTGGCTGCCCATACGATGGTTTCCGCAATATCTTCTGCCGTAAGCGCATGAACGCCTTCGTATACCTTCGCTGCTCGCGCGTCGTCGCCGCGAAAGCGCACATTGCTGAACTCGGTTTCGACCATGCCTGGGTCTATGGACGTGACACGGAGCGGCGTTCCGTTCAGGTCGATGCGTAGACCATCCGTGATGGCTCTTTCTGCGGCCTTGGTCGCGCAGTAAACGTGTCCGCCGGGATATGTCATGTGGCCAGCAATAGAGCCCAGATTGATGATGTGGCCGCTTCCACGCTGCACCATCCCAGGTACTACGGCGCGAGTGACGTACAGCAGACCTTTGACATTGGTGTCGATCATCTCTTCCCAGTTCTCGGCATCGTCCTCATAAAGCTTGTTTAGGCCGCGACTCAGGCCCGCATTGTTTACCAGGACTTCTACCTTGCCCCATGCATCCAGAAGCGTTGCGATAGTGCCCTCCACTTCATCGCGATCTCTCACGTCCAGGTCGAAGCTGAATACCTCTGCTGCGCCCGCCTCGAGCAGCGGCTGCTCCATCGCTCTCAGCTTGTCTGCGCGGCGTGCGCACAGCAAAAGCCTGGCTCCTTCTTTTGCAAATTCCTTTGCAGTCGCCGCTCCAATCCCAGAGCTGGCACCAGTAACGAAAACAACTGCACTCTTTAACGACTTAGCCACGTGCTCTCCTTAATAAAATCAGGGCCGCGTCGAGACGCAGCCCTGAAGGTGTTCAACTGCTACCCGGTTACTGTGCAGGCGCGGTAGTTGCGGTGGGGTCAGTTGTTTCGACACCGATCGCAGCACCGCTCACAATGAGATCGACACGGCGGTTCTGAGCGCGACCTGCAGCTGTTCCATTGTCAGCAACATAGTTGGTTTGTCCGTACCCATGTGCGGTGACATTCCCCTGCGGTACGCCATTCTGCACGAGGAAATTCATCACGGTGTCAGCACGGTTTTCGCTCAGTGTCTGGTTCAGCGCGGGAGTTCCTACGGAATCCGTGTAACCCTCGGCCTGCACATGCAGACTCGGATACAACGCGATGATCGTAGCGATCTTCGCCAGGCTAACCTGAGCGTTCGTTTTCAGCGTGTACTTGCCCGTGTCGAACAGCACATCGTTCAGGTTCACGACGAGACCGCGAGCTGTTTCCGTTGTACGCAGCACGGCGTTAAGTTGAGCGCGAAGCTTCTCACGAAGCGCCTGTGCGCTCTGTTCGCTTGCATCGGCTCGTTGATTGGCTGCAGCTGCGGCTGCTTCTGCTTGTGCACGTGCCGCGTCAGCCTGAGCCTTCTGAGCGTCGGCCTGAGCTTTCGCTGCAGCTGCTTGCTGCGCTTCGAGTTGCGATCTCTGCGCATCAAGCTGCGCCTGCTGAGCCTGCTGTGCTGATTGTGCGGCCTGTGCCTGCGCATCCTGGCGCGCCTGAATCTCTGCCTGCCGCCGCTCTTCCGCCTGCTTGCGCAGTGTCACGATACGGGCGTCTTCAAACCGCTGCGTCGCGTCGCGCGCATAGGTGAACTCCATCTTTACATCGCGATGCTTGCCGTTCTGGATGTCGTCAGCATTCTGCAGCGCAGTCTTTGCGCGCATCCAGATGTCCGGTGAGTATTTCTCTGCGCCGGCCGCGCGCGCGATGCGACGCGCATTCCACGCCTCATACAGCGCAAGCGGCGTGTGTTCGCGATCTGTGACGGGATCCTGAATTGCATCCTGACCGCTCGTCGGCGCGTACAAGCCCTTCGGCAACAATTGGTAGTGGATGTTTACCTGCTGGAGTACGCCCTCCGTACGGTCAGTGAATACGTTCTGCAACACGATCACATCGCTCGGTTGCGAAACCGCGAAGTAAGGCTCGGCGGTTACGATCAGGCCAAACGTCTGGAATGATGTCGTCACCTTCAGACTTGCCTTGTCACCTGCAAGCTCCAACTCACCAAGATTTTGTGGCCGACCCTCACCTGAGATTGCCCAAAGAACGTAGGTCAGGTATTCCGGCCCAAAGCTGTTTGCCTGCTTCAGGTTCTTGAGGTTCACTTCTACTTCAGTCTTTCCCGTTACGGCGTTGACCTTTGCTTCGCCCACCGCCTGCGGAAGTAGATTTGTCCCTTTGAAGCCGATCTTCGTGGACCCGCTGCGATTGAGGTAGTTCACCGCGTCGATGTCGCGCTCTACCACCTTGACGTGATAGATGAAGGTGCCGCTCGGCCCCTCAGCCACAACTGTTCCGTGGGTCGCACCGGGAGCGACAGTTGTTGGGTTAGGCACTTGCGCAGCAGCGGACAGACATAGGCCTGTCATCAAAGCCGCGGCTGGAATCGCGGCAGTTAGTGAATTTCTTACAGACATCTTTTCGTTCTCCTTCGATTGTGGCCGCAGAACACTGACAGCCCGCGCCGGGAGGCGCCACAACAAGGTAGATGCCCACCGATACGCAAAAGGTAGCTGCTGGATGAGCTACTCAGAAGTAACTCGCCACCCACAAAAGTTCCTCAAACTACATCTTTTGAGGTACAACTCGGGCTAGAACCACCAGGACCTTACGAGTCAAAAGTGCGTCACTGGCCCAGTATAGGAACGCCTTCAATTGCCATACTGTGTGCAATACGTTCCTTCCACTCTTCTGGCCCGGTGATATGCACGCTGCTGCCTTTGCTATCAACCGCGACTGTCACTGGCATGTCTAAGACTTCGAATTCGTAAATTGCTTCCATGCCGAGGTCCGCGAACGCCAGCAACCGCGAGTGCTTGATCGCCTTCGAAACAAGATAAGCAGCACCGCCGATCGCGATCAGATACACAGCCTCGTTGTCACGAATCGCATCGATTGCAGCCACGCCACGCTCAGCTTTCCCTACCATCCCGAGCAGACCTGTGCTTTCCAGCATTTGTCGCGTGAACTTATCCATGCGCGTGGCGGTCGTTGGGCCTGCCGGACCGACGGCCTCATCGCGTACCGCATCTACCGGGCCGACGTAGTAGATAAGTTTGTTCGTGAAATCGACCGGCAACTCTTCGCCGCGACTCAGCATGTCTGTCATGCGTTTGTGCGCCGCATCGCGTCCCGTCAGCAGCTTCCCGTTGAGCAGCAGCACCTCACCCGGCTTCCACGACTTCGTCTCTTCGCGCGTTAGCGTATCTAGGTTCACGCGCGTGCCGCCGGAAATGTCGTACGTCAGCTTCGGCCAGCTATCGAGTGACGGTGGTTCGAGATACTTCGGCCCGTTTCCATCCAGCACAAAGTGTGCGTGTCGCGTGGCTGCACAGTTCGGAATCATCGCCACCGGCAGGTTCGCCGCATGAGTTGGCCAATCGAGAATTTTCACATCCAGCACAGTCGTCAGGCCACCAAGCCCCTGCGCTCCGATGCCGAGAGCATTCACGCCGTCATAGATGTCCACGCGCATCTTCTCAATGTTTGTCTTTGGCCCACGAGCCTTCAACTCCTGCATATCAATCGGGTCCATGAGTGACTGCTTCGCCAACAGCATCGCTTTCTCCGCCGTGCCGCCAAGCCCAATGCCGAGCATTCCCGGCGGGCACCATCCTGCCCCCATCGTTGGGACAGTCTTCAGCACCCAATCCACCACGGAATCCGATGGATTGAGCATTACGAATTTGGACTTCGCCTCACTGCCCCCGCCTTTTGCCGCAACAGTCACGTCGATTTTGTCGCCATGTACAAGCGACACTTCCACCACACAGGGCGTGTTGTCTTTCGTGTTCTTACGCGAGAACGCCGGGTCGGCGAGGATGCTTCCGCGCAGCTTGTTGTCTGGATCGAGCCATGCCTCACGCACGCCCTGGTCGCACATTTGCTGCAGTGTCATCGTGGCGGGTGCGTCACCCTTCACAAAGTGGCACTCCATACCGAGCTTGATGAACACCGTGACGATTCCGGTGTCTTGGCAGATCGGACGATGCCCCTCAGCGCACATGCGCGAGTTCACCAGGATCTGTTTCATCGCATCTTTGGCGCTCGCGGACTGTTCCAGCTCATAAGCGCGAGCTAGATTTGTGATGTAGTCCACTGGATGGTAGAAGCTGATGTACTGCAGCGCCGCGCGAACGCTTTCAATCAGGTCGTCTTGTTGAACGGGAACCATGCATTCTAGAATACGTCCGACACCACCTACTTATGGTCGTTGGCGGGCGGTCCGACGCTGATGTCATACGTGAACACCTGTCCCGGCAGCTTGATGTCCATGTTGCCTCCGTTGAACGCCGCTGTGCGGTCGATCTGCGCTGCTGGAATCCACAGCTTGCCGTTCGCACCAATCCACATGGCGTCCGGCCACACGAGGCGCTTGTCTTCCACCAATGTCGACACCTTACCGTTCGGAGTAATCTTCAGAATGCGGTCGTGATCGGTGTCGCTGTCATAGATGTTCCCGTTTGAATCTATGGCCGTGCCCCCGGAGGTTCCTACCTTCGCCACCAGTCGCACGTGTCCGCGACGCTCCGTGTCTGGCATGCGCTGCTCATCGACATATTGCGTGGCAATGGCATAGAGCGGTCCAGAGCAAGGCTGAAAGTAGAGGGTCCTTCCGTCAGGCGATACCTCAAGCTGATCTGCGTGAAAAAATACCGGCCTGCCTTCAGGGTTCTTCAACTCGTGACCTTCCGCACGAAGCGGCACCTGTGCTGTGGTGGAACCATCGTTTTCCAGCACGCGATACATGCCTCCGTCGGGCATGTGCAGAACGATCAGCGCCGGCACCCCCGCATCGGTTAGGTATGCGTGATCTCCGTCGAAGCGAACGTCATCTATAGCGCTCATCGGCTTCACGCCTTTGTCGAGCAGGTAAGTCTTTGTGACCTCACCTGTGGCAGTGTTGATTCCAACGAGCTTTGGTCCATGCGGCAGCACTGGCTTGTTCATCTCAGGGCTGCCGAAGTCCACCACCCAGAGCGTACCGTCGGGTCCGAAACGAATCGAGTTCGCATGCACCCACTTCGTGCCCGCGTCATCGCCTTCGCTCCACGAGTTCCACTCAGCATTTGGATACGGCTTGAGCTTTCCGCTCACCCACTCCGCAATTTGCGGAACATCCTGCCCCTTCTGCTTCGCGAGCACAAGGAACATGCGTCCATTCGGCGCGATGGCGACGCCATTGGACGTTGTGTTCGGCAGCGTGATCGCAAGCTGCAATCCTGCGTGGCCCTTTGACTTGTTTTCTTGCGCACTCACCGTGGCAATGACGCCCGCCAGCCCAAGAGCAACCCAGGCAAATCTTTTCCACGCAGGGAACATGCATCACCACCTCACTTCGTGAGATGCGTCACGCCGTGACTGGTAGCTTTGTTGCGATGTCGTTCGCAATCAAATCGCCGTGAAATCGGCCATTTTCAATGAATATTTCGTTAGTGCGCTCTCCTGCCACGATCACACCGGCGAGATAAATCCCTTTTGCATTTGACTCGAGCGTTGCAGGATCGCAAACAGGGCAGCGCGCATTTTCAGCATCGAGGTTTACGCCGAGTGACTCGATGAAAGCAAAGTCTGGATGGTAGCCCGTTAGCGCAAACACGAACTGATTCGGCAGCACCTTTTCACCTTCAGGAGTTTGCAGCGTGACATGGTCCTCAGTGATGTTTACGACGGACGAGCCGAAATAGGCTGCAACTTCACCATTCTTGATGCGGTTCTCGATGTCGGGCTTGATCCAATACTTGATGTGTCGATGCAGTTCTGCGCCGCGATGCACCAGCGTCACCTTCGCTCCGTGACGCCACAAATCGAGCGCCGCAATAGCGGCCGAGTTCTTACCGCCAATTACGACCACGTCCTGCGCAAAGTAAGGATGAGGCTCATCGTAATAGTGCATCACCTTAGGCAAGTCCTCACCCGGAATGCTGAGGTAGTTCGGCAGATCGTAATAGCCCGTGGCCACGATCAGCTTCTTCGCGCGATGCATATGCTCACGCTCAAATCGGTCAGTTGTGTGAACGCAGAAATCGCCGTCGCTTCCACTCACGCGGCCGACACGCTCGTATTGCCGTATGTCTAATTTGTAGTGCTCAGAAACTTTGCGGTAGTACTCCAGCGCCTCGGCCCGCGTTGGTTTTTGGTTCGGAGATGAAAATGGCATGTCGCCGATCTCTAACAGTTCCGGCGTTGTAAAGAACGTCATATTCGCCGGGTAGTGAAACAAAGAATTAGTGACGCATCCCTTATCCACCAGCAGAACACTCAAACCCTGTCGCTTACACGCAATCGCGCACGCCATGCCGGTCGGCCCCGCACCTATGACCAGTACGTCGTAAGTCATTTCGCTCATCACTCTAAGTCTAAACCACGAGTGATATACTCCGCGTATATCAGGAGTTCTGCGCGTGCGTACGCTGATCGATATACCAGATGGCGATCTGAAGCAGCTTACTAGGCTAAGCAAACAGCAGAAGCTATCGCGTTCTCATTTGGTTCGTACTGCTATATCTGAGTATCTTTCGAAGCAGGGTGATTCCCTGCATATGCTGGCGGGCATCTGGGGTGATCGGGTTGAGATCGACGGGCTGGAGTATCAGCTTGCGATGAGGCGGGAATGGGACCGCGAGTCTTAGTTGATACCAACATCATCATCGACCTGTTTCGCAACGTTCCCCAGGCAGTTCTGGAGCTTTCCAAATACAAGGACCGAGCGGTAAGCATCATCACGTGGATGGAAGCGTTCGCGGGACTTCGTTCAGGCGAGCAGCGCTTTGTTCCTCTCTTTGAGGACAATTTCCGGATCATTCCACTCACGCAGTCTGTGGCCGAAGAAACTGTGCAGATCCGACAAACGACGCGCCTGAAACTTCCTGATGCGATCATCCTCGCCACAGCTCACGTGGAAAAGCGCGTGCTGCTTACGCGTAACTCCTGCGACTTCAGCCCCGGTCGGTTCGTGCACATTCCTTATGAAATTTAGCTTCTGTTCTCATGGCAGAATCTCAACGCGTGTTCCATCCGGCACCGCTTGAAAAAGCTGCTCGATTTCTGGATCAGTCACTGCAACGCACCCCAGCGTCCAGTCGAAGTGACGCTGAAGCGTACCAAACCAGCCGAACCCATTCTTTATGCCGTGGATCATGATGTCGCCACCTGGATCCACTCCGTGGGCCCGGGCAGCCACAATTTGCTCTGCCGTGGGATAGCCAATGCGGAGTGCCAAGTGATACGAGCTCTGCGGGTTGTGTTCGGTAATCGTGTACACACCTTCCGGCGTGCGCTTGTCACCAGATTGGGTCTTCGGTAACAGCCCACCTCGACCAAGCGAGACGTGATATTCGCGCATCACCGCTCCGCCATGCATCACTGCCATCGTGTGCGCCTGCTTGTGAATGACGATGCCGTCGACCGCAAAAGGCAGTGGCTCTGCCCGTCGATTGACGAGAAGCAGAGCCACACCGAAACCCAATAAAACTGCTACAGCCAGGACGAGACCGCGCACGAGGTTAGACGTCGATGTCAACCAGCTTGTGGCTGATCGCGAACAGCGCCAATTCGAGACGAGTGCTGACGCCTGTTTTATCGAAGATGTTCGAAAGATGACGCTTCACCGTCTCTTCCGAAATCGTGTACTGCTTCGCGATGTCCTTGTTTGAGCAGCCCTCTACGATGCAGGTCACGACTTCTAATTCGCGCGGAGTAAGGCCGTAGGTCTTGCGTTCCGGCTGTGAAGCGGCCTTCTGCATCAATTCATGCAGCGCGGTCAGCAGGTTTACGACCCGCTTGCCACCGATCCAGTAATCACCCGAAAGCACCGCGCGGAGCGACTCGGAAAGATCGTTGGCGACCGAGTCTTTCAGCACGATACCTCGGGCGCCAATTTGAAGCGCTTCAATGATCTGCTGCGTGGTAATCGTGCTGGTCAGCAAGATGATCTTCACTCGCGGCGAACGCGACATGATCGCGCGCATTGCCTCTAGTCCTGGCAACCGGGGCATTGCGAGGTCTAACAGCAGAATGTCCGGTTCGAGTTCCAGCGTTTGCGTGATCGCATCGTCGCCATCGCCGGCTTCACCAACGATGTCAAATCCGGGCTCAGCCATCAGCATGTTTTTTACGCCGAAGCGCACAACAGGATGGTCGTCAGCGACGACGATGCGAATCGTTCCTTGCAGTGGGCTATTGGAGGTGGGAGATGGAGAGCCGGGCTTCCTGAACGCAGTCGACATCGAGCGCCTTTCTAAAACAGGGAACACTATAAGGTTAGCGCATTCAGCATACGCCGCAGCCGCGCCGCCGCCGCATCAATTTCGTTGAGCACAGTAGTATCGACCGGGGGACCTGTTTCGATATCGCTTGCGATAGCCCTCAACTCCATGGCTCCCACCATCCCGCAGCCGCCCTTCATCGCATGCGCCTCGCTTTTGCAGGTTGCGGAGTCACCCGCTGCTGCTGCATCACGTAGCAACAAAGTTCGTTTCGCCACGTCGTCGAGCGTCAATTCATAGAGTTCGCGGAGAGCCTTTTTCGGGAGAGCCTTTGCCATTCGCGCGTAGATCGCCTCATCAAGCACCGCTATATCGCGCTGAACGGTTCCAAGAGACTCGGAAGACTGCGGCGCGCCGGCGCGCTGTGCAAGTTTCAGCAAGTCTTCCACGCTGAACGGCTTCAGCAGAAAAGCGTCGAGCAGTGCCGTTTCCTCGGGTGCAGCATCGCTCCCGCTCATGCCGATGAGACGAGTGCTTGTACTCATCGCCTCCCGCAGGCTGCGCAGCATCGCTGGCGCGTCCACACCCGGCATTCGCAGATCAGTCAGCA
The DNA here is from genome assembly GCA_965200515.1 of Granulicella sp. Classification (GTDB taxonomy): domain Bacteria; phylum Acidobacteriota; class Terriglobia; order Terriglobales; family Acidobacteriaceae; genus Granulicella. The sequence continues at coordinate 798,685 of CBDAUT010000014.1, forward strand.
CCACATCGAGCAACTGCGCTTCTTCTCTGACAGCGCCGACGGCAGCGTCAGGTGATGCTGCCGTCGCCACGTGCAGCCCTTCGGCTTCCAGCAGCGCGGTGAGTAACTCGCGCATGACCTCGTCGTCGTCAATCACCAGAATGAACATGTGTCTCTCCCTGTGACATGCACCTAACTTATCCGATTCGTGTTGCTGCGTGAGCAGTCCTCTTGCCGCATGGTGCCATGCTGGTGCAGACTTGCGACGTGAAGGCAGGAGCGCAGCTTCGATGATCCGCTTGGCAGCCGCGCTGCTGTTCCTGCAGGTTTCCTCCCTTGGCGCAGACACCCCAACACCTGAGCCCCAACATTTCCGCTACACGCGTTCCGTGTTCGTTCCACAGGATGTCTCTGGTCAAGCTTGTGCTGTACTCGACGGCTTAGTCTTTGCGCATGCTGCAAAGCCCTCAGCGGACGATTTGAGACTCTATGACAACACAGGCGCAGAGCAGCCGTTCTTCATCACGGAAAGCGGTTCGACGCGCTTCGGCGATGAGTCGGCGGATGTGAGAAACGTTCACGCACACAACGGGGTCATCGAGTTCGACCTCGCCATGCCGGGGCGCCCATACACTGCGGTTTACCTGAATCTAGATGCAAAGAATTTCGTTGCGGACGCAAGAGTCACCGGCTCGAACAGCGGCGAAGCACCGGTACAGTTGGGCGACTTCGTGTTGTTCGACTTCAGCTCGCAGCACCTCGCCCGGTCTACTGCGCTTCCGCTGCAGGAATCGGCCTACCAGACGCTGCATGTAGCGCTACACATCACCTCGACGATCGCAGCGAGAACAAAAGCTTTCCCCATATCTATCGTGAAAGGCGCAATAATCCCGCCAAGCCGCGAGGCGCAAACGCTCTACACGACGATCGCCACCGCTTCGAACTTCACCGCACGCGGACGTGAAAGCATCGCAACGATTCACATTCCTGCGCACGTACCTGTAGAGCGTTTTGAATTCGTGCTCAAACCCGCAGCGGGTGACGATTTTGAGCGCCAGGTGAGCATTACTGCGAAACCGGACGCCGCGCAGGATACTGCTTTTGTCGAAAGCATTCCTGGCCAGATTTCGCGCACACATCTGCCGAGTTCCATCGCAAGCCACGTTTTGAACGGGAATCCCTCACAACTCAGTGTCGACGGGGTGCTTGGGGCAAATCTTCGCAAGAATGCAATGGTAGACATCGCCGTCGCGAACGGCAGTAACCCTCCGCTGCCGCTCCGTGCCGTGCAACTTCAAATGCGAGAGCGTCGCATTTGCTTTCGTCTGTCTCGCGCTGCATCGCCTTTCACACTCCGGTATGGTGACGAAGCGTTGAAGCCGCCCGTGTACAACGACGCGAGTACTTCTGTCGCAAATGAACTCCCGACCGTGGTTGCAACGCTTGGCCCCGAGCGGAAGAACGTCAACTTTCGGGCGCGGAACGACACTCGGCCGTATAGCCAGAGACATCCTGCAACGCTTTGGTTTGCATTGATTGCCGCTATTGCCGCACTTGGCGTGTTGGGAATGCGCGGTTCACGCAAACGCGCTTAGCGGTCGAGTAGCTTCACGTGGTGAGCGAAATCTGAGAGCAGTGGCTTCCTTCACCACTCCCTCGCATCCAACTGACCGGTGACAAAGAGAAAACTCATCCAGGTGCTGGCAGCATTCGGTGGCGTATACCTCGCCGCGTGCCTCGCACTTGGTGTAGCTCTGTCGAACACTTCCGTTCGCATGCAGCGCATGCCATTGCGCCAAACAGCGGCGATTCGCAATCGCATTCAGAAGCAGTTCGATGCCCCATTGCAGAACGTATCGATCACCGCGAATGACGGCGCGGTGCTGCGCGCCTGGTATATCCAGCCGCCGCAGAACAATGGCGAAAGCGTCATCATTCTGCACGGCATCGGCTCGAACCGGATCAGCTACACGGGTTTTGCCGACATTTTTCTCCGCGAGGGCTATTCGGTGCTCCTGCCGGATTCGCGCGAGCACGGCGAGTCTGGTGGTAGCGCGGCGACCTTTGGCATTCTGGAGCGGAACGACGTAAGCCAATGGGTGTCGTTCGCACGCACACGCGCGCCACACTGCACCTACCTGCTGGGCGAATCGATGGGTGCGGCGATCGGGCTGCAAGCCACTACGGCGACCAATCAGCTCTGTGCAGTAGCTGTAGAGTCGCCTTACGCCACCTTCCGTGAAGTCAGCTACGAGTGGCTCGCGCATTCGACTCATACCAGTCCGTGGCTCTGGAAGACCGTAGGCAGGCCGGCTATCGAGGTTGCAATTGCTTACACCTGGCTGCGCTACGACGTGTACCTTCCCAGAGCCGAGCCGAAGAAAGCCGTTCAGACCTCGAACGTGCCCACGCTGCTCATAGCTGGCACGAACGATCACGATATTCCGATGCATCACGCGCAGGAGCTCGAACAGGCCTGTCAGTCGCATTGCGTGCTCTGGACAGTGCAAAACGCCGCGCATGGTGGCGCGTCCACGGTGGCCCCAGTAGAGTTCCGCAATCGTGTGCTGACATGGTTCGGCTCTCACACCGACTAGCCCACAGCTGGAAGACGGCCAAAATGTTTCGATTGAATGTTCTCCTCGCGCTTACTGAGCGTCCAATCGACTGTGCTGGTGCCTGAAGCTATACGCGAGTTCTTCCGCTGCAAGATATTACGGCCACTGCTGTGTTTGCTCCGTGGTGGCATTACGCCGCGCCGTATCGCTTGGAGTCTTGCGCTCGGTGTCGTCATCGGAATCAACCCGTCGGTGGGAATCACCACAGTCTTGGTGGTCATTCTCGCGTGGGCATTCGGTCTCAGCCAGATCGCTTCGCAAATTGGCACGCACCTCGTAGCCCCACTTCACTTGCTGCTATTCATTCCGTTTGTTGAACTCGGTGTCCATCTTTTTCACACTCGTCGGCTGCCGCTCAACAAAGCGCAAATAGAACATCTTAGTCACCATCCCATTCGACTCGTCCGCGAGATGTGGCAATGGGAATGGCATGCTCTTGTGGTGTGGGGCATCATTGCTGCGGTGCTCATGCCACTCATTGCGATCTACGCTCGTAAAGCGCTTGTTGTCCTCATGCGACGCAATCGCACGCTGCTCAAGCAGCGCCCGGCAACTCACTAGGAGAACGTCCGCACAAAGCGCGCTGAACTGAATCCGCGCACTTGGATACATCCACTGACTGTCATCGACAGCCAGATACTTTAGGAGCACTACCATTGAGTCGCTTTGCAGTTTCCTGCTTCACTTTGCTTTCAGTTCTTGCCCTCTCTCCACCGGCCCCCGCGCAGCAAACCAGGAATGGCGTAGGTCTCAAAGTCGCTGGGACACGTCCACCAGATGTCGCTCCGGTGGCTGGGCAGCCGCTCGAAACGCGTCCCCCCATAGGTGAAGGACAGACACCGGCATTCCGCGGTCAGACGCGAGCACCCGCCGTGATCACGCAGACGCATTATTCCGAGCTCGTCATGACGAAAGGCCTGACGCATCCGTGGGGGCTGGTCTTTCTGCCGGATGGCAAAATCATCGTCAACGAGAAGTCGGGTGTGATGCGGCTCATTAATCGCAAATCAGGTCGCATAGAGGGCTCCATCGCCAACGTTCCGCATGTGCAGTTTGCCGGAGACGGTGGTCTCCTCGACGTCGTCCTGGACCCTGACTTCGCGACGAACCGCTTCCTTTATTTCTGCTATGTGGAGCCACGCGGACCCGAGTTTTTCGACCCTAAAATGAAGGCGCTGCAACAGGACAGTGGAGTGAGCGTTGCGAGGGCCAAACTCTCCCGTGATGACCGTTCGCTGCTCGCCGTAAAGACGCTCGTCCGCGTCGTTCCATCACTCACACAGGTGGCACACTTCGGCTCACGCCTGCTCTTTGGCCGCGACGGCTTTCTTTACATTTCGCTCGGCGAGCGCTTTTTTTATCCAACAGCAGGTGAGGCGCAATCGCTGTTCTCGCAAATGGGCAAGATCCTACGCATCACTCGCGATGGCGATCCCGCGCCCGGCAATCCATTCGCGGAACATCAGGAACTCGAAGATCACACGCTGCCTGAGATCTGGAGCATCGGCCATCGCAATCCGGAGGGGCTCGCGATGAATCTGGACACCGGCGAGATATGGGATTCCGAGCACGGACCGCAGGGTGGTGACGAGATCAATGTGATCAAACGAGGCGCCAACTACGGCTGGCCGCTGATCTCCTACGGTCGCAACTACGACGGCACTGCCATTGACGGTTCCCTGCCTGTTGAGGACGGACTCACGCTCCCGCACAGGGGAAAGGGAAGCGCTTCTTCGGGTCTCACGGCGATGGAAGGCATGGAACAGCCTCGCTACTATTGGGATCCAGTCATCGCACCCAGCGGAATGACCTTTTACGACGGCAAGCTGATGCCGGAGTGGAAAGGCAATCTGTTCGTTGCCGGGCTGGCTGGCCAGCATGTTTCGCGACTCGTGCTGAATGGGCAGGATGTGATTGGTGAAGAGCGCCTTCTGCTCGATCAACACCAACGCATGCGCGACGTGAAAGAGGGCCCTGATGGAGCCCTCTGGGTGATCACGGACGATGCGAACGGTCGGTTGATCCGCATCGTTCCTGACGGAGTGACAGGCTCAGGGAGCGGACCACGGACGGGCGCGGCTATTCCATAAGCTTGCGCGTCAGGTAAACGTACTCGATGGCCCGGGTGCGTGCTTCCTGCTGGATGTTTGCGCCTGCGCCGTGCCCGCCTTCGATGATTTCGTCGTAAAGGAACGGTTCGTGGAACTCCTCCATCTTGGCGGCGAACTTGCGCGCATGCTGTGGACCAACGCGATCGTCCTTGGTGGTGGTGAAGATGAACGGCTCAGGGTACTTCACGCCGGGTTTGAGTTGGTTGTAGGGCGATATGCCGGCAAGAAACGTGCGCTCGTCCGGGTTGGCCACTGAACCGTATTCGCCCACCCAGCTCGCACCGGCGGCGATCTGCTCAAAGCGAAGCATATCGAGCAGTGGAACGGCGATAATTACCGCGTTCCACAGGTCCGGATGCTGCGTCATCTCGACACCCATCAGCAGCCCGCCGTTCGACCCGCCCTCGATGCCCAGATGCCGTGTGCTGGTGATCTTACGCGTGATCAGATCCTGCCCAACTGCGGCAAAGTCGTCGTAGATGCGCTGACGATGCGTTTTCAGCCCAGCTTCATGCCACGCAGGGCCGAACTCGCCTCCGCCGCGGATGTTGGCCAGTACGTAGACACCGCCACGTTCCAGCCAGAGCTTGCCTAGTGCGGGTGAATAGCGCGGCGTCTCGGCAATCTCGAATCCGCCGTAAGCTTCCAGCAGTGTGGCGTTCGTGCCGTCATACTTCAGATCCTTCTTGTGAACGACGAAATATGGAACCTTTGTGCCATCTTTGGAAGTCGCAAAGAACTGCTCGGTAACCAGATTGGCAGCGTCGAAGCGCTCCGGCTCACTCTTTACCTTTGCGATCTCTGTTCCTTTGGCAGCATCACCCATCCAAAGTGAGGTCGGCTGCAGGAAACCCTGTACGGAGAGAAAGAAGCGATCATTATTGGCATTTGTGTCGACCACGCCAACGGATACGTTGTCCGGCACCGAGATGCGCTGTTTGCTCCAGCCCTTCTCGCCTGGGGTGTAGAGGTACGCGCGTCCCTTCACGTTGGCAAGAGTGGTTAGCACCATCATCGTCTTGGTGGGAGCAACGTTCGCGAGGAACTCTTTGCCATCGGGAGCGAAGACAACCGCTGGCTTCAGGTGTTCCGGGTCCTTCATCACGTCGGCGAGCTTGAGTTCGAGCAATGATCCTTGCTGGAACTTTGCCCCACCCACAGTCCAGTCTTCGCGGATCTCCACCAGAATTCGTCCGCCCAGTATTCCACTCACGTTGGACTTGCCGGGAATGTGCAGCTCTTTTACGCCAGCTGGCGTCTGCACGAATTTCTTCGACTCAAAGAAGGTGACGTTTCGGTCGAAGATGACCAGGCGATCGCCTTGCGCATCTTGCAACACCGCAGCGTATGTGCCCGTCTGGTCTGTTGCTTCGCCACGAAACACTTCCTTGGCGTCCGCAAGTGGTGTTCCGCGCTTCCATTCCTTCACGACGAAGGGGTAGCCGGAGGTTGTGGACGTTCCAGGACCCCAGTCGCGCGTGACGAGCAGCGTGTTCTCGTCCACCCATGTGGCACTGCCTTTGCTGCGCGGGAGTGTGAAGCCGCCATCGACGAACCTCCCCGTCGTCAGGTCGAATTCGCGCTCCGTGTTCGCGTCTTCGCCACCAGCGGAGAGCGTCACCATGCAGAGTCGATCGCGTGGGTAGAGGCAGCTGTTGCCGTGCGGCACCCAGCCGACTCCTTCCTTCTTGCCGAGCGCGTCGAAGTCGATGACGGTGGTCCACTGCGGGTTCGCACTCAGGTAGCTGGCGAGTGTCGTTTTCCGCAGCAAGCCACGCGGATTGTCCTTGTCACGCCAAGTGTTGTAGACGGCGTTGCCACGTTCATCAGGGTAGGCGAGCCTTGCTGGATCTTCACCAATCTTTACCGCTTCCGCAAAGAACTGTTTGTAATGCGGATCGCTTTCCAGCACGGCGGCACTCTTGGCGTTCTCCGCCTTTACCCAGTCGAGCGACCTTGTGGAGGAAACGTCTTCCAGCCACGTGTATTTGTCTTCGGGCAGAGGAGACTGAGGCGCGTTGGATGTCTGTGCACCGGCAACGGAAAGGACTGCAAGCGCGACAGAAGACAGCGACAAAGCGCGGCACAGCGAAGATGTAGCAGACGTCATATTCAGGTTCCTCTCGACTGGCGACCAATGTATCAGGCGTGGACCCACCCCACCCCCCATCCCGCTTCCACAAAGTCTTCAAAATACGGCTCTTACGCCGAGAGTCTGGCGCAAAGTCTTCCGAAGAAAGGGTTTACGGGTAAAGTCTTGAAAAGAAGAGCGTTCGCATTCCGCTGTGTTCGACCATCTGCTCGCAGCGTGCTTCACCTGTCCCTATGCTACGGAGACGGATAGATAAACTACGCAAAGTATTTGCGGCGAGAAAAGCCCCGTTCTATGCGCCGTTTAGCGCTTTCCCGCGGCCTCAGGGTCTTGACAGGATTTCGCAGTATTGGATTCGCGTAGCTACTCCACCTCGGGGCTGAGCAGAGGATCAGGCTTCGCGGAAACCCTCTGCGACCAAAACGCCGCCCTTGTGCAGCAGATGGAGACTCATCTCGACTCCGCTGGCGATCATGGATTCGGGGACATCGGGGCGCTGTTCGCGAATGGCGGCGGCAAGCGCGGCGCGGTCACGGGTGCCGTCCAGAAGCTGAATGAAGAGCCGCACAACCGGATCGCTGATCTCCATTGGATGGTGGTGAAGGGTGGTCGTGACATCGCGCGTGACCACCTGGTGACGGGCCCAGGCGCTAGCGCGCGGGCGCTCACCCAGGATGGCGGTGCTAACCGGAGCATTCCAGGTATGTACTTCGATCAGCCGAGCAGCCACCAAATGGAACGCATTCGATAAAAGTTCTTCTGTAGCACCTGAGATCGTCGCTTCCAGAACGGACGCGAGTTCGGCGAAGGGAACACTGGATGGCCACTGATCCATGAGGTAGTCCAGAGCCGCGATGACTCCTGCGTCAGACGATTCGACGGTGAGGCCTGTGGACCCCCGATAGGCACTCCCGCCTGGCGTCCTGGCGGAAGCTGGCTGCGCCTGAGAGGCGAAGCGCAGGGTGGGCAGCGCGCTCGCGAGGGGTTCCGCGGTGGGCTGCATCCCGGCGTGGCACAAGAGAGTTTCGCGGTATGCGCGCATGCGAATGAAGTCACGAACCTGTTCTTCGGCTATCCGGTCGCCGTTCGAAAGTTCACGCGCCAGAGCCGCAGCCTGAGGCTGGTAGAAAGGATCCTCCAGCGATGGAACTGTTGATTCGGAAACATACGTGAGCCCGTGGCTTCTGGCATGCCCGGCAAAGGTTGAGAAGAGCACCGGCGCGTGAGCCGGCGCGAGTTCATCGTGAAAGATTTGGCGCGGAGAGCGTTTTTGCAGCTTTACGGCTTCGTCGGCCAGCAGCGAGCCGAGAGCATCACCCTCCGGACGAAGTTGCGCCATGAGGCCAAGGAGCTTAATCCCGTCGCTGACGCCTTCGATAGGGTCTGCTGCTGCGGCAACCCGATTCTGCAACACCTGGCGTGTGATTGCGCGCGTGAAGCTACCGGGAAGAGCGTTGTAGCTGACGAAGGCTATGCCGTTCTTTGCGAGGTGGTTCCGGCAAAGGGCGAGCAGGCTGTCACGAGCGTTATCCGGAACCCAAGCGTAGATTCCATGCGCGATGATGTAGTCGAACTCGCCGAGTCTGGGCCCAACCGTAGTTATGTCGCCCTGGAAAATGCTGATGTTCCCAAGCGAAAGTGCAGCGATGCTTTCCTGTGCGCGCGCAACCGGAAGTTCGGCAATGTCGAAGCCCACGAACTCAGCGCCGGGGATGGCGTACGCCATCGGGATGAGGTTTGCCCCTTCGTTACAGCCGATCTCCAGCACCCGACAGCTCTCGACGGGTGCGGGCTCCAACCCATGCAGCCTGGCCGTAGCCGCCAGGCGGTCAGGGTGTGTATTGGCATAAGACAGGCCGGGGTAGGCGACGAGGTCGTGCGTGTCTGGCACACCAAACTCCATGTTGAGCTTTTGCTTTCGACACTACCAGTTGTACTTATCCCGTGCGACTTCCGGAATTTGCCCTTCGCATATCTTCCATTGCGAAGGAATGATAGAAACACCTAACGAGGAAGCTCACAGCATGTCTGAACAGGAAGTCAATCGTAACGCTGCTTCGAACGCTCCGGAGTTTCGTCCGGAGCTTGCCTATCCGCGGCTTACGGAGGAGATGGTGGACCGTCTGCGCGCCTATGGAAAGGAAGAGTTTTATCCCGCGGATCATTCACTGTTCGTTCATGGCGATCGCCAGGTAGACATGTTCGTTGTACTGGAGGGCGAGATCGTAATTTCGCTGCCGGGGTCAGGTGGTGAGGCGAAGGTGATTGCGCATCATCAACGCTTTGATTTTTCAGGTGAATTGAACCTTCTGAATTCGCAGGGATCGCTGGTGGACGCGCGGACGGAAACGGACTGCACTGTGCTGCGCATTCCGCGTCGCGATCTGCAAAAGCTGATGCGCGCGGAAGGCGATCTTGCCAATCTGATCACGCAAGCCACGATCTGGCGACGCATCGGGATACTTGGCGAAGCGAGCGGCGGCGTTGTGCTGATGGGGCATGCCGGTGACGCGGAGATGAAGCAGATCCAGCGCTTTCTGATCCGCAACAACTACCCTCACCAGATCGTCGAGGTGCCGATTGACGAGGCTGCTGTGGATGATGGGCTGTCGGATGCCGAGGGTTCGTTGCCAACCGTGGCGCTCTCCGATGGACGCACGCTGCATCGACCGACGATTACGCAGCTCGCCGACGAGCTGGGTATTACTGAGCTTCCTGACCAGAGCATCGTCTACGACGTGATTGTGGTGGGTGCGGGACCTGGCGGGCTGGCAGCGGCTGTTTACGCGGCCTCCGAAGGACTTTGCACGATGGTGGTGGAGGGCACGGCACCGGGTGGGCAGGCCGGGACGAGCTCGAAGATTGAAAACTACCTCGGCTTTCCGACGGGCATCTCAGGGCAGCGGCTGGCAAGCCGCGCACAACTCCAAGCGCTGAAGTTCGGTGTGCGCTTTGCCATCTCGCGAGAGGTGATTACGGCGGAGCAGGTGGATGGCATCCACAAGCTGACACTTGCCGGTGGAATAACAGTTTGCGCGCGCGCGGTGGTGGTGGCTTCCGGAGCGCAGTATCGGCGGCTCTCGGTGAATGACTACGAGCGGTTCGAGAACAACGGCATCTATTATGCGGCGACCGCGATGGAGTCGCTGCTTTGTCGCGACAGTGAGGTGATCGTGGTCGGTGGTGGAAACTCCGCGGGGCAGGCGGCGGTGTTTCTTTCCGGCATTGCCAGGCATGTACACCACATCGTTCGCGGTAAGTCATTGGCGGCGACGATGTCGCAGTATCTGATCTCGCGGATCGAGAGCTCGGCGCACATCACGCTGCATACGGAGTCGGAGATCGTTGCATTGGAAGGAAAGAGTTCGTTGGAGACGGTGAGCTGGGTAAATCGTAAGTCTGGCGAACTGACCACGGAGCGCATCAGCAGCGTGTTCGTGATGATTGGCGCTGAGCCAAACTCCGGGTGGCTGTATGGGACGCTGAAGCTCGATAAGAAGGGCTTCATTGTGACCGGTGGCGCAGAGGGGTTCGAGATGACTCCGTATGCGACGAGCGTGCCTGGCATGTTTGCTGTGGGCGATGTGCGGGCGAACTCGGTGAAGCGTGTGGCCTCCGCGGTTGGTGAGGGATCGGTTGTGGTGTCGGATGTGCATCGCTTTTTAGCGGATCAGCGGAATGACGTTCCTGCGGAGCCGAACTCGGCGTTGGCAGCGCTGAGGCGGGCTGGTGGTGCGGGAACTGTGGTTGCGAGCTAAACGCCATGACTTCTTTGCCGATGATCTCGCGCGAACGTACCTGGGCCTATGTGTTGCTGCGTGCTTTGACTGGGCTCGATTTCTTTGGGCACGGATTTGCGCGGGTGTTTACCGGGAGACATATCAGTGGGTTCGCACAGGGCATGGCGAAGAGCATGGCGGGAACGCCGCTGCCTGTGTCGCTTGTTCTCGCGACGGGTTACGTTGTGCCATTTGCGGAACTGTTGATCGGGGTGTTGTTGCTGGTGGGCGCGGGTGTTCGTGTGGCTTTGTTCGCGGCATTCTGCTTGATGTTCGTGCTGATGTTCGGGATCACGCTGAAGCAGGACTGGGCGACGGCTGGAATGCAGTTGCAGTACGGGTTGGTGCTGGCTGTCTTGCTGTTCGGGCGGACGGAGTATGACTTGCCGTGGCGGGAGTTGGTGCGGCGGTGATGCGAGTCGGGTGAGGTGGCCGAAAGGTGCTGCCGGTTGTGCTAGGCGAGCACCCTCGGGGTCCTCGACTTCGCTCAGGATGACAGAGTTTTGGTTCGGGGTGGCATCCTGCAAAGAACTGCAGGTCTCTCCGCTGCACGCTCTTCGAGCGCTTCGGTCGAGATGACATGTTGGTGACGACGTGCCTTGCTTGAGCGTTCTGCGAACAATACAGGGGTCTCTCCACTGCGGCCTGCGGCCTTCGGTCGAGACGACAGGTGTGCGGTAGGGCTGCCCCCTGCAAAGAACTACAGGTCTCTCCGCTGCGCTCCGCTTCGGTCGAGATGACAGCGTTGATGGCGTGGGTAGGAAAACGCAGATTCCCTTCGGGAATGACAAACGAAGGATCCGGTCTCATAACTTGCGGCTCGACGGCGTGAATGAACGGCTACTGCAGGGCAGCGTCTACTTCGCTGAAGTATTCGCGGCCTTTCAGGATTTCGCGGGGCTTGGAGCCGTCGGCCGGGCCGACTAGGCCGTCGCGTTCCATCATGTCGATGAGGTGGGCGGCGCGACCGTAGCCGATGCGCAGGCGGCGTTGCAGCAGCGATGTCGAGGCCTTGCCGAACTCGTAGATGAGACGGACGGCGTCGTCGAACATGGGATCGTTGTCTTCCCCTTCGTTTGCGGAGCCTTCAGCGTTGCCCTTTTCGTCCTTCGGCCCTTCGAGGAAGCCTTCGGCGTATTCGGCCTGGCCCTGCTGTTTCCAGAAATCGGTGACGGCGGAAATTTCCTTTTCTGTGACGTAGGGCGCATGAACTCGCTGCAGGCGTGAGGTTCCCGGCGGGAGGAAGAGCATGTCGCCGCGGCCGAGGAGGCTTTCCGCGCCGTTGGAGTCGATGATGGTGCGGGAGTCGACCTTCGTGGCAAGGCGGAAGCTCATGCGCGTAGGCACGTTGGCCTTGATGAGGCCGGTGATGACGTCGACGGAAGGGCGTTGCGTAGCGAGCACGAGGTGGATGCCGACGGCGCGGGCCATCTGGGCGAGGCGGGTGATGGCTTCTTCGACGTTGGCGCGGTCGAGCATCATGAGGTCGGCGAGCTCGTCGATGATGATCATGATGTAGGGCAGCGGTTCCTGGTTCGCGTCTTCGAAGAGGTATTCGCTGCCGTGCTCGAAGAGCTTGTTGAACTGATCAATGTTGCGGACGTGGTTGGCGGCCAGGAGCTTGAGGCGGCGCTCCATTTCCTTCACTGCGTTGCGCAGGGCGTTGGCCGCAAGTTTGGCTTCCGTAATGATCGGGGTGAAGAGGTGCGGGATGCCTTCGTACATGCCGAGCTCAACGCGCTTGGGATCGACGAGGATCATGCGCACCTGTTCCGGAGTGGACTTGTAGAGCACGCTCATGATCATCGCGTTGATTGCGACTGATTTGCCTGAGCCGGTGGAGCCAGCGATAAGCACGTGCGGCATGGAGGCGAGATCGGCCGTGACAATGCGACCGTTGATGTCTTTACCGAGGGCAATGGGCAGGCGCGACTTGGATTGCGCAAAGCTTTCGCACTCGACCACATCGCGCAGCCAAATGGTTTCGCGGTCGCCGTTGGGAACCTGGATGCCGACGGTGGACTTACCAGCCATGCGCTCGATGAGAATGGATTCGGCGGCCATGGCGAGGCAGAGGTCGTCGGCGAGACCGGTAACGCGCGAATATTTCACGCCTGCGCTGGGGCGGAACTCGAAGGTGGTAACAACCGGGCCAGGGTTGATCTGCTCGACGACGCCATCCACGCCAAACTCGGCGCATTTTTCTACCAGCACGCGAGCTTCATCGCGAAGAGCGTCTTCGCGCACGACGGTTTGTTCTTCACTGCGGTACAGGAGCGAGCTGGGTGGGAGCTTGTAGCCGCGTATGGATTTCGGGGTGATGGCCACGGCGCGGATATCAGCGTCGGCGCGTTTGCCGAAAGCGATGTTCTGATCGCGGAGGTCGGCCATGGGTGAGGGCATGGGCGGAGCTTCGGGCACCGCGATCTGCTTGCGGACGAGCTGCGGGCCAGCGGGGGGAACGCGCGCGGGTGGCGGCTCGGGCATTGCGATGTTGTCGTGCGGCTTGATGTCAAGGGAATCGAGCCAGCCGTCGTCCGCGACGGGCGCTGTGCCGTCGAAGTCGAGCGCCTGCGCTTGGGTGTGGAGGGGTTCAGCTGCTGCTGCGAGTTGAGCGGCGTAGGGTGCAGCCGCAGCAGCTGCGGTGTCGACGGCTGACATTTCCGGTTCGTCGACCATGACACGCGGCATGTTGTCCCAGACGGAGGCGGGCTCCGGAGCGAACTCTGCGCGCTTTGTTTCTTGCTGCGTGGCAGCGTGCCTGGCTTTGCGGCGACGCATCCAGCCAAACAGGCCGGAGAGGATAGAGGAGTTGTTGGAGGGAACTGCCTCGATGACGAAATCTGGCGCGGGCTGGGCAGCGCGTACGGCTTTGTCCGAACGTTTACGCGCTTTGGCTACGGCGCGCTCCCGCTTGGTTTCGTAGGCATTGATAACTTCGTTGGCTTCACGCTCGCGGCGACGTTCTTTCCATGCGTCGTAGCGTGCGCGCGTGTTGCGAATAAAAGCGAAGTGCGAGCTGAACCACTCGCGTGCCGTCACGATGAGGAAGGTTGTCGAGAGATAAAGCGACAACATCACCATCAAGGAACAGACAGCGATCGCACCGGGCAGGTTCATGAACTGAATCAGGTTGTCGGCGATAACGCGGCCTTCTGCACCTCCGCAGGGAATCGCATGCCGCCAGAGCAGGTTCCACGGCAGCAAAGAGATTGCTGCGGGAGCGAACAGGAGCCAGAGAACCAGCCCTGCGGTCTTTGCGACGGCGGACCCGACCGGGCGAGAACGCATCCACGAAAGGCCGAGCCGCAACATCACCAGCGGCACCGCGATGATGGCAACGCCGAAGCCCTGCAGCAGGAGGTCGGAAAGGTACGCACCGGCGATGCCTGTCCAGTTGTGGGCGTGGTGAATGCTTGCGACCGTGTTGAACGACGGGTCGGACGGCGTGTAGCTGACAAGTGAGAGGAGGAGGAGGCCGGTAACGACCAGGACGACAAGGCCCAGCATTTCGTTGAGGCGTGGGCTGCGCGTGGGGGCGTAGACGAATCGTTGTGGCTTCATGGTGTGGATGACGCGCATGGTCTGGCGCACACCGCGGATGTTGCGCCGCGCGGCGTAGAAACGACCATTCATCACCAGAGCAAGACCATTGTTCCATACCCGGATGGGCACGCTGAGAGGGAAATTAGCGGAACCACGATGATGACGGTGTGAAGCTGATTGAAAGTCGCTATGCGAGATGAGGCAAACGATTCGCTCACCCCTGCATCTTCTCTACTGATGGACACGGGCGCTGTTAGCCCTGAAACCAGCACAAGTAAGGACGCAGGGGAGCGGGATTTTCGCGATTTCTCCCGCTTGTCATCGGCGCAGGAGAATCGCGCCAGCCGATGGACCCTGCCGATTGTGTCAATAAGAAAGGGTTAGGACATGGCTAACGAAGTTGAAGGATCGACCAAGAACCAGGAAGCCGAGAACGTGCTTCTGGATGTGATCAAGGTTTTGAACGACGGCCAGAAGGGCTTTGCCGACATCGGCGAGCACCTGAAGGATGACACGTTGAAGCGCTACTTCCTGGCAGAGAGCCTGAAGCGCGCAAACTTCCGTGCGGAACTCGAGAATGAACTACACCGGGCTGGCGTGGCGGATGTAAAAGAAGGCGGTACCGTTGCCGGAGCGATGCACCGCGTCTGGGGCGACCTTAAGGCCAAGCTTGGTGCCGACAGCGATCATTCGCTGCTCGCAACCGCAGAGCAGGGTGAGGATGTCGCGAAGAAGACCTACAAGGAAGCACTCGAGAAGGATCTTCCGCTTCCGATTCGTCAGTTGCTCACTGAGCAGCAGACGCACATCAATGCTTCGCATGATTATGTTCGCGATAACCGCGATGCGCTTGCCGCCAAGTAGTTTTTCGCTGAGTTCGAAAGGGCAGCCTATAGGCTGCCCTTTTGTTTTTGTGTGAGGTCGCGCTATGAAGATTGGCCGCTTTGTAATGGGTGCGCTCTATGTGGTCGCGGGCGTGGGCCACTTCGTTCTGACGCAGACCTACATGCGCATCATGCCGGATTACCTGCCCGCGCACCGAGAACTGGTCCTGATCTCGGGATTGGCGGAAATTGCGGGAGGGCTCGGTGTTCTCGTGCCGGCTACTCGGCGTCCCGCTGCGTGGGGTCTAGTCGTGCTGTTGATCGCAGTGATGCCCGCGAACATTTGGATGGTGCAACACCCAGAGCGGTATCCCGGAATCCCGCTCTGGGCTATGTGGTTGCGGCTGCCGCTGCAGTTGCCGCTGATTTGGTGGGCCTGGCGGTTTACCCGCGCAGAGCGCCAACTTCAAGCAAATTAGTAGCCGAGATGGTGCAGGAAGAAGACGACGCAGCTTGCCACGATGCAGTAAATGCCGAAGAGATACCAGCGTCCCTCTTCCAGCCATGAGCTTAGCCAGCGCAACGCCGCGAGGCCTGCGAAGAAGGCGAGCACCATGCCGAGAAGCGATGCGACGATGCTGCCGTGCAGGTTAACGGCTCCGGCGCAACCGACTGTAGCGTCATGCGCAGCGTGGCGGAGGCGAGAGACTTCACGGAGAATCGCTGGCGGGGTGAGGATGACGGCGAGCGCGAAGGAAAAGCGTTCGGCGCGTTCACGGTTTGCACCGGTGAGCAGGCCGGTGGAGATGGTAGCGCCGGAACGCGAAAAGCCGCGGAACGGAAGGCACAGGCCCTGCACTGCTCCCATCCAACCGGCCTGGCCGAACGTGACGTTGTCGCCGGAGCGGGAAGCGGCGCGCTCGTATGCTGTCGTGGTCCGGGTTTCTGCGGTGCGCTCACGCATGCCTGCCCAAAGGATCAACAAGCCAGCGGCGAGTAGCGCGGGAGCTACGATGTCCAGGCGCGAGAAGAGGCCCTCAATATCGCCATGCGTGTAGGAGCAGGGGATTGTGCCTGCTGCCGGGATGGCGAACTTGTACTTCTCGTGGTGCTCAATCAATTTGATGATCGGGAAACCAATGATCGCCGTGAGGAAGCTGGCCCAGATGGCGCGAATGGCAAAGCGCTTGAAGGCGTCGCCCGTAGCAAAGTAGGCACGCTTCCACTGATTCCAGAAGTAGACAATCACGGCGAACATGGTGCCGGTGTGCAGCATAACGAGCACAAGCGTCATATCGGGCGAGGACGGGTCGAGGCCCATCAACTTTTCAGCGACGACTACGTGTGCGGAACTGGAAACGGGCAGCAGTTCGGCGAGTCCCTGGACGACCGCCAGAATCAGAATTTTCAAAAGAGGCATGCGTTGATTCTAAAAGGTGTGGCGTAGCCAGAGCTGAATCTTTGGTCATCTGGCATGAGTCTTACAATGACTACAGGGGCCTCCGCATGAAGCTGACGCGTTATACCAAGTTCACCGGAGATCTTTCTACAAGCTTCGACCTCGAAGACCTGATGGAAGCGTTGTCCGACTTCTTCCTCGATTCGGGATTTCAAGATCCGTTCTCCCCGTATCAAAACCCTGATGACTCGATGGACACCCTGCGCGAGGCTGTGCGGCAGGCGCTCGATTCTGGCGAATTGCTGGACGAGGACGCGCAGGATAAGTACGACGAGCTTCCGGAAGACGGAAAGGAAGAGCTTGTCGATAAGGTCATTCAGCGCATGAAGGATGAGGCGTTCCTGAATGCCGAAGAACCGTCCAAAGGCGAGGGCGAAGGTGAATCAGGCGAGCCGACGGATGCGCGATTCGAAGTCACTGACAAGGGAATGGACTTCCTTGGATTCAAGGCGCTGCGCGATCTACTGGGCCCGCTGGGTAAGAGTTCGCTGGGCCGCCATGACACGCTGCATGAAGCTGCGGGAGTCGAAACGAACGGGTCCAGCAAGCAGTACGAATTTGGCGACACACTCAACCTGGACATTGGCGCGACCCTCAACTCGGTGTTCGCGCGTGAAGGTGCGCCGACCGGAGCAGGCACGCTGAACCTGGAGTACAGCGACCTTGTGGTGCAGCAGGCTGACTACCAGAGTTCCTGCGCGACGGTAGTGCTGCTCGACTGTTCGCATTCGATGATTCTGTATGGCGAGGATCGCTTCACACCGGCAAAACGGGTAGCGATGGCGCTTGGTCACCTTATCCGCACGCAGTACCCTGGCGATTCGCTTTCCTTGGTACTGTTCCACGATTCAGCGGAAGAGATTCCGATTTCGCAACTACCGCGAGTCAAGGTGGGACCGCACTATACGAACACGCGCGAGGGTTTACGTGTGGCGCAGCGCATTCTGCGTGGCTCTGGCAAAGACATGAAGCAGATAGTGATGATCACGGACGGGAAGCCTTCTGCGCTGACGCTGGATGATGGTCGCATCTACAAGAACGCGTTTGGGCTCGACCCAATTGTGATTTCCGAGACACTCGAAGAAGTGAGTCGCTGCAAGCGCGCTGGCATCATGATTAACACCTTCATGCTGGCTGAAGATTATGCCTTGGTGCAATTTGTTCAGAAGATGTCATCCATGTGCCGCGGTAAGGCTTACTTTACGACGCCGCAGACTCTTGGCAACTACCTGCTGATGGATTTCATGAGCCGCCGCGTCAAGCACGTGAACTAGACTGAAAGCGGTAATGGATTTAAATACTTTCTACGTCATTGGCGGCTTTGCTGCGATCGTTCTTGCGCCTGTGCTCGCTGCCACATTTATTGGAATGCGGACGAAGAAGAACCGTGAATCGGGTAGCCACAAGGTAGCGGCGGCCTTTCATGTGAACGATCCTGTGCCGCCGCGTACCTCACAGCACCTGCGGCCCAAGCCACGCCGTCGCAAGATGCGGTAGCGCGTCGCGGCACTCTACAATAAATCTGACATGCGTTACCTGATTGCTCTGCTCGCCCTTGCGGGCATTTTCGATTCCTTCCTTGCTCTTCGCATTCACAACCAAGACCCAGGTGCGGCGCCACCGTGCTCCGTGTCAGAGAAATGGGATTGCGGCTCAGTAAACCATTCGCGATTTGCTGTGTTTCCGCCGTCCAGTTTCGATGAGACTGTCGGCTCGAAGCACATTCATATTCCTGTTGCTGTCTTTGGAATCGCCGGGTATGCGCTGATTGCGGTGCTGGCTCTGGCCAATCAGTTGTGGCTCCTGTTGCAGGCGGCAGAAATCGGATTCGCATTCGCAGCGTTCCTCAGCTTTATGGAAGCGTATGTGATTGAGAAGTGGTGTATCTATTGCGTTTGGTCGCAGGCGATCATCTCGGCCATTTTGCTTTGCACAATCATTGGATTAGTGCTCAAGCATAGGCAGAAACGCCGTTTCGAACGGTCAGCTGTTGCCGTCGCGCAGTAGCTCGCGGAAGAAGGATGAAGTATGTGGCCTAAGGCTCTTGCGCAACTGATTGAACTGGCACCGCATGTCACGCGGCTGGTGCCGCTCGCCGACCGCTTTTTCCAGAACAAGTCTGCGGGAGAAGAGGCGAGCCGCAGGGCTATGGAAGCAATGGCCGAGGGCTTACGTGGCGATCTGGGCCAAGTGACAGCGGCTCATTCCGGCTTGTACCGCCAACTGCAGCAGCAGAGTGACGCACTGGCAGTGTTGAGCACCGAAGTTCGCGCAGCGAAGGTGGCGAGCGAAGAAGCTGAACTGCGCGTGGCGAAATTGCAGCGGCGACTCACCACGATGTCGAGCATGCTTATTGGCACTCTGCTGTTGAACTTCGCCGCGCTCGCGCTGCTTGTTGCCATGTTCGTGAACCATCACCGCTAGCGAGATATCTTTGCAGACGCCTCTTGGAACGCCGCATTCCCGTCGCCGTGGTATCCGGGTTCTCGCATCACGGCTTAGGCCGAAGGGCGACGTGTCGGTGCAGGCTGAAGAACCAGCCCGGTCCCGATGGACGCGCGTTGGTGCGGGGTTGCTGCTTAGTGTTCTGCTGTGCGTAGTTGCATGGCCGTTTACACGTGCGCATTTGCAAGCCATCGCGGTGCTGGACTTGGTCTCGAACCAGCCCGTGCCGCCAGCGTTGCGAGTGCTGGTGGGAGATTCGATCCTCGTGCGCGACCTGCAACTCAGCACAGCACACGGACCGATACGCGCGCGCTACTACACTCCACAAAATCATCCGCACGCGCCGGCGCTGATGCTGCTGCACGGCGTTCACTACCTTGGGATGAATGAGCCGCGGCTGGTGACGTTTGCGTCTTCCATGGCGGCGTGCGGCATCAGCGTGCTGACGCCGGAGCTGCCAGACATCAAGGACTACCATGTCGGTGCAAACTCCATTGCTACCATTGGCGATGCGGCGAGTTGGCTGACGGCGGAGAACGGTGGCAAGCCGGTTGGCGTGATGGGCCTGAGCTTTTCCGGTGGGCTGTCGCTGCTAGCCGCAGCGGACCCGAGGTACCGCCCGAGCATTCGCTTTGTTGTGGCTATCGGGTCGCAGGACCAGATGTCGCGTGTGGCGAAGTTCTACCGCACTGGCGAAGATGAGTTGCCCAACGGCAGCGAAGAAACGCTGACTCCACATGAGTACGGTGCCCTGGTGCTGGAGTACGAGCACCTGGAAGATTTCGCGCCCGCTCGCGATCTCCAGCCCATACGATCCGTGTTGCGTGCGCATCTCTACGAAGACTCGACCGGCGAGAGAGCTGCGCTGGCGAAGCTCGATGAGCGTCAGCAGGCAGAAGCGAAGCAGTTGATGAATGTGTCTTCGCCTGCAACGCGAGACGCGCTGGCGCGTGCGGAAGCGAAGCACGTTGCGGACATGGCGGGTGTCAGTCCGCATGGCCATCTTGGGCAACTGACAACGCCCGTTTACCTGCTGCATGGGGAAGGCGACAACATCATCCCCGCAGCAGAAACGCAGTGGATGGAGGATGAGCTGCCGAGCCAGTCATTGCAGGCCGCGCTGATTTCCCCGGTGCTGTCTCACCTCGATCTCGATGGCAAAGCACCGGGTGCGTGGGACCGGCTGCGGCTGGTGCACTTTTTTGCTTTGATTCTGCATGCGGCGGAGAAGCGGTAGGCTGAACGCCCTCTTATACTGAGTGCGATGAGTGATGTTGTTTCTTTGCAAGCGATTCGTGCGGCGCAACAGCGTATCACCGGTGTGGCTGTTCGGACGCCGCTGGTCCGGCTAGAAGCGGACAGACTTCATGCATCTGGCGTGCTCCTTCCGTCAGGAGTCGAAATATTTCTGAAGGACGAATCAGCGCAGCCTATCGGCAGCTTCAAGCTACGAGGTGCGTACAACAAAGTCGCTCAGCTTAGCGCGGACGAGTTGAAGCGAGGTGTGATCACGTACTCCTCCGGCAATCACGCGCAGGGCGTGGCGTACGCGGCGCGTGCGCTTGGCGCGAAGGCGGTCATCGTGATGCCGGAGGGCGCGCCGAAGGTGAAGCGTGATGCGACGGCGGCGCTGGGCGCGGAAATCGTCGTCGTTGGGAACGCCTCGACTGAGCGCAGGGCGAAGGCTGAGGAGCTTCAGGCGAAGTTTGGCTACACGATGGTGCCTCCTTACGACGATGACGACGTCATTGCGGGGCAGGCGACGTGCGGGCTGGAGATTTTGGAACAGTGCCCGGATGTGGATCTGGTGCTATCTCCGGTGTCCGGTGGTGGGTTGCTGTCGGGTGTGGCGGCTGGAATCAAGCTGCAGAGCGTGGAAGATGGACGCAAGGCTCCGCTGGTCTGGGGATGTGAGCCTGAGCTTGCGGGCGATGCGAAAGAGTCGTTCGACACGCGCTCGCTAGTGCAATGGCCCGCGGCTCAGACCGTACGCACACTTGCAGACGGTCTGCGCACGCAGTCTCTGGGTGAAAAGAATTTTGCGCACATTCTGCACTTTGGGGATGGGATTCTGACGGTGACTGAGGGCGAGATTCGTGCGGCGTTGGGGATCGTCCTGGGCGCAACAAACCTCGTGGCGGAGCCATCGGGAGCCGTGACGCTGGCGGCGGCTTTGTTTCATCGCCACGAGTTGCCGTCAGCCGAGAAGATTGTGGCGATACTCTCCGGTGGAAACCTGGAGCCAAGTCTGCGCGCCGAGCTTGAAGCCGAAGCTCCCGCTGCGCGCGTCTAATTGGAAGCCATGTCCCTTCGCAAACTCACTGCGTGCCTCCTGCTGACCCCCGCGCTGCTGATTGCGCAAAAGAAGAAGAACGATGCTCTGAGCGGCTACGACCGGTCCGCGCGTGCAACCGTGCTGCACACGGCAAACGTGTATGTACAGGCAGACGGCAGCGCACCGCCGATCGCGACGGTGACGCCGGGCCATGAAGTAGTCGTGACGTCACACAATGGGCCATGGGCGAACGTGTTCGCGAACACAGACACAAAGGAAGATGCCGATCCGGACTCCAAGCCAGAGTTCGAAGACCCTAGCGCGAATCCTGATCCGAGCTCCGGCTGGATTCGCGATAAGGGCATCGTGAGCGCGCAGACGCCGAATGGCGATGCCTTGATTTATGGGCTCGCCGCGGAACTGGAAGCGCAGGCCGCAGAGCCGCACCCGCCGAAGGACGCCGCGAGTGAAGCGCACCTGCTCTACCGGCGCGTGTGGGAATATTTCCCAAGTTCACCTTTGGCTGCGGAAGCGGCATTTCGTTCTGCGGACATTCGTTGGCAGATCGATAAAGTGGACATTTCCACGCTGCCCAGCGCGCATGAGCAGGAAGCCTATCTTCGTCCTCAGCTTTATGAAGGCGAGTTCAAACGCGTGATGAAGAACTACCCAAACTCACCATTTGCGGCGCGGGCGGCGTTTGCGCTGATCGACAACAAGCTATGCGGCGACTGGCAGGGCTTGCCAAAGTGTCCGGAGATGGAAACGAAGCTCTACATGAAGTATGCGGACCAGTATCCGGGTGGACCGAAATCGGCTGAAGCACTGTATGCGGCCGCCTACCGGCAGGGTGCGCTGGTGACGATGTACACCGTGGATGAGCAGGGAAAGCGTGCCGACGTGGCAGCGAAGAATTGCCAGGCGATCGCGGATGAGCTGCGCCAGAAATATCCGCAATCGGACTACGCGTCGCGCGCACAGAGCATTGCGTTTCGCGTACGGCAGGGTATTCCGATTTACGGGAGTGACCGCGACTAGCTGACTAGACCTGTCGCGTGCCGGTGAGTACAGCAAAGCGGCCTTGCTCAAACGTGCAGCGCGCGTCTGAGAAGCCGGCTTCGCGCAGCCAGTCCAGCTGATCCGAGATGGTTGCGCAACGGTCTTCCGTCTGGCGAAGGAGCGAGTCTTTGATCTGCTGCTCTGTTGCACCGAGGACTTTGACTTCTTCAAGCCAGTGTTCTTTCGCGTTTGACTCAAGCTCTGGTGTGGGCTGAAGGATTTGTTCGGCGTTGACAAAGACGCCACCAGGGTCGAGCGCAGCAAAGGCGCGCATGTAAACCTGCTTCTTCAACTCATCCGGCAGATGGTGAATCGAGAGCGCTGAAACAATCGCGTGGTAGTGTCGTGGCTCAATCGCGACGGTGTAATCAGCCAGTTGGAAGGTCGTTTCCTGATCTCGTTGAAATCTAGTTTTCGCCTGTTCCAACATCGGTTCCGAGCTGTCCATCAGGTGTAGGTAAGCGTCAGGAAAGCGCTCGCGTACGAAGGCTGACAGAAGGCCTGTGCCCGCCCCAAGATCCAGAACCTGGTTTGTATGTTCCGGTAGCGCGGCTACGGCTGCGGTGTAGAACGCGGTGAAGCAAGGGATGAGTTTGGCCCGCGCGGCGTCGTAAGTCGCAGCGGTGGATGAGAAGACTTGCTCGGTACGATTGCTCGCCATGTACTTCAGCTTAGGTTCGCAGGTGTGTTGCAGCAATAAGCATGCGTTCTTCTAATGCAGCTATTTGCGTTTCAGGGCTTCGAGTTCGTCGAGCGTGCGCGGCCAATCAGCGCCGAGGAGGCGGGAGAGGCTGCGGTCGGCGAGGACCTTGCCGCCGGTCTGGCAGGTGGGGCAGTAGTTCGTTTCGTTATCGGCGAAGCGGATGCGCTGGATAGGCGAGCCGCAGCGCGGGCATGGCTGATCGAAGCGGCCATGCACGGCCATGTCCGGGCGGAATGCGGTGACCTTTTCGGGGAAGGACTTCTCGGCTTCGGCGTTGAAGCGAGCTATCCAGAGCTGCAGCGTTTCGCGCGTGGCGGCGAAGAGGCGCTGCCACGCGTCGTCGCTGAGCTTGCGAGTCTGAGTAATGGGCGAGAGTTGGGCTGCGTGGAGGATCTCGTCGGAGTAGGCGTTGCCAATGCCGGACAGGATTCGCGGGTCGGTGAGGGCGCGCTTGAGCGTGCGGTTCTCTTCTGTAAGTGCCTGCTTGAAGGTGGAGAGGTCGATCGAGAAGATGTCTATGCCGCCGGGGTCGAGTTCGGCAAGCGCGGCTTCGCCATGCACAAGATAAAGGGAGGCGCGTCGCTTTGTGCCTGCTTCGGTTAGAACGAGCGATCCGTTAGGGAAGTCGAAGGCGGCGAGATTGTTGCGGCCACCAAGCTTCGCGCCTACCGCACGCCAGTGCAGCCGGCCGGCGATCATCAGGTGCAGAACGAGGAATAGTTCTTCATCGAAGCAGAAGATGATGCGCTTGCCAAGGCGGCGGAGTGAGCGGATCACTTTGCCTTCGATGCTTTGTATCGAAGGACGTGCTGTGCGGAGAAGCAGCGGGCTCGCGATGCGAACAGATTCCAGCGGCTGGCCTACAACGCGTGGCGTAAGCGCGGTGAGGTAGGCCGTAATGTCGGGTAGCTCAGGCATGGAGCTACTTCCCTGTAAACAAGAGAGGATTGCCGCCGATACGCGTGACGAAAGAACGTCCGTGTAGGTAGCCGAGTATGTTTTCGGGGAGCCCGACAGCACCAAAATGCGCAACGAAATAGGCGAAGGGAGCGAAGTCACCGGCACCGAAGCCGGTGCGCTGTTCGTCGCTGGTGTACGGCTTCACCAGGCCAGGGTCTGTAGCCGCGCGACCGAAGAAAACAACGGCGTCACGGATCGTGCGTCCGTGAGCGGAGTAGGTGTAAAGGTCGACACCCTGGCGCGAGGCTAGCTGCGCGATCACTATGAGCGGTTGCAGCGCGAAGGCCTGGTAGTGGATGGCGTTTTCGTGGCGCGCCATTTCTTTGGGAAAGGCACCGCGTTCGTCGATGTCGGCGACGGCTTCTTTGTACGTGTCGACGCCGAAGCGGAAGAGCTTGTTATCGTTTGCGGCGATGCCGATCGAGGTCGCGGCGAGGGCTCGCCAGTAGTGGTGATTGTTGTTGTCCTTGCCCGGGCGTTCGAAGCCGATGCAGCGGAGTGCCGCCTTTTCCAGCCAAGCGGTTACACGCTTTTGCGCTGCCTGATCGAGCGCAGCGTCGGTGACTAGAACGCTGTTGGCGACGCCAGCGGAACTGAGCGTCCACTCCACCTGATACCAGGCTTGGGAAGATTCTTGCGGGTCATAATCCAGGAGCGCTCCAGCTTGCGCCCAGCTATCCAACTGAGCGAGTGCACAGGAGGCTTCGGCCTGATCACCTGTGGCGACGTAGCGGTTCATGCCGGCGGTGAAGCGGTGCTCGAAGGCACCGTAGGTGCGGGTGGCTTCGGCTTCGGCAGGGTTGGTCGGGCCGCTGGAGCCTTGCAGGTAATGATGCGGGATTTCGATACGCCCGTGTGGCGGCGCGACGGCGGGAGTGCTTACGCATGAGCCTGAGGCGTCGGGTACGTGTGCTGCCGTGTTGCGGGCCACGATTGCAGGGATGTCGGCGAGAGAGGCATGCGGGTCGCGCACCGTTTGTGCGAAGGCGGGGAGGGCCACGAACACGACAAGAGCTCTAGTAAGGCGCATGAACGCTATGGTACGTCCCTGAGCCGGGAATTGGTTCAGAGCGGAATTCAAGTTCGCTAGAAGCCGTCGCGGTTGATGTTGTTTTTGCCGGTGATCGCGTAACGCGCGCAGCGCCAACTCACGCGGACGGAGGCGAAGAAGAGCAGCGTTCCGGAAACGCCGTAAAGCAGGCCGAAGTTCGAGATGACGAACCATGCGTCAGCCACAGCGAAGAGCGCAAGAAAAACGGCGCAGATGCCTTGTACGCACCGCGCCGTGTAGTCCTGCTCGTCCCACATGTTTAGTTGAAACCACGACGGGTGCGGTTGATGGCGCGCTCCTGCTCTTTCTCACGCATGCGTTCAGCGAGCTGCGCGGCATCTTCGTTGCGGCGCTTCTTTTCACCGGCAGTGAAGGTGCGTGCTTCGGAACGCGAGATGCGCTTGTGGGCAGTCATGCCTTCGAGGAGGAACTCTGCGGCGGAGACAGCTTGCTGAACGGGTGTTCGAGAGCTGATCTTCAGGGGCGACAGCTTATCGAACAGACCCTGAATTTCTTTCAGCGAGGTGAAGACCGCCTGTGAGGGCTGCTTGTCGTTCAGTTCGACTGTGCCGCCCAAGTTAAACCACTGCTCGATCTGCTGTGTATTGGTTTCGGCGAAGTAGGTGTCGTAGATGTTGGAGACCGCGATGCGGATGAGTTCGCGGATAACCGTTTCCGAGCCGCGCATTTCACCTTCATACTCGAGTTCGACCTTGCCAGTGATCCCGGGGAGCGCGGCGAAGATATCACCGACACGCGGCACAACGAGTGCCTCGCCGTGCAGTAAAGCGCGTCGTTCTGCATTCGAGACTACGAGCTCCATGGTGGAGATGGGCAGGCGCTGCGAAACACCGGAGCGCTTGTCGACCTTCTTGTCGTCACGCGCCACGAAGGCGATCTGCTCAACTATCTGGCGAATGTAATGCGGAATGTAGATGCCTTCAACGGCATGGTCACCCTCAGCGTAGCTGCGAGCCGTCCAAGCTTCCTGCTCCGTGATGCTGATGGCTTCGTCAAGCGACTCGGGGTAGTGCGTGCGGATTTCCGAGCCGATGCGGTCCTTGAGCGGCGTGACGATCTTGCCGCGTGCGGTGTAGTCCTCTGGGTTGGCACTGAAGACGATGGCAACGTCGAGTTCGAGTCGCACCGGGTAGCCCTTAATCTGCACGTCGCCTTCCTGCATGATGTTGAACAGCGCGACCTGGATTTTGCCGGCGAGATCCGGGACTTCGTTGATCGCGAAGATGCCACGGTTTGCACGGGGCAGCAGGCCGTAGTGCATGGTGAGTTCGCTGCCGAGTTCGTGGCCAGAACGCGCAGCCTTGATCGGGTCGACATCACCGATGAGGTCGGCGACAGTCACGTCTGGAGTCGCGAGCTTTTCAACGTAGCGCTGCAGAGGTGTGAGCCAGTCAATCGGTGTGTCGTCGCCGCGTGAGGCGATAAGGTCGCGCGAGAACTTGGACAGTGGAGCGTAGGGATTGTCGCGGAGCTCAGAGCCAGCGACGAACGGGCAGTGTGGATCGAGGAGCGTTGTCAGCGCGCGGAGGATGCGAGACTTTGCCTGGCCACGGAGACCGAGCAGGATGAAGTTGTGCCGTGAAAGCACCGCGTTGACGATCTGCGGAATGACCGTGTCGTCATACCCAACGATGCCGGGGAAGAGAGACTCGCCTTCGCTCTTGCCGCCGGGTGCGATGTCACGAAGACGATGGATCAGGTTGTCACGAAGCTCGTCTTTGACGCTGCGCGCGACGCGCTCAGGTGTGTATTCAGAGGAACGAAGCTGGCCCAGGGTGCGCGGAAGAGAGTTCACCGACATATGTGAAGTATAGATGTCTGGCTTTGCACGGCGATTCTTCCGCACACGTTGCGCGTTGAGCGTGTAAGCTGCTGCGGGAAAGGAGTTTCGGGCGATGAATGAACTTGTAGGCGCATGGCGAATGACTGCCGCAAAGTGGACTTTTCAGGATGGCGAGGCGGTAGACCTGTACGGCGAGGCGGCGAACGGACGCATTCTGTTTACGGATGGTGGGTGGATGTCGGTGATCATCGTGGGTGGAGGCGCAGGCTCCGCGGAGGGTGGATCAGCTCAGCCGATGACAATCGCCTATTCGGGTCGCTACAGCACGGAGGCGGGGCGCTTCACAACCGACGTTGATGTGTCATCACTGGCTCCGTGGGTGGGGACCGCCCAGGTGCGTGAGTATGAGCTGGACACCGATGCGCTCACAATTATTCTCGGCATGCCGATGCATCCGGCTCATCCGGGTCGGCCGGGACGTGGGACTTTGGTTTGGGAGCGGGAGTAGAGGGGCTTCGGTATGCGAGCGAGCTGAATAGCGTAGACAAGGCATTGATATCGTGGTCTGTTCAGACCGCCGTGCAGTACGATATCGCGCATGCCAACAGTGACGGACGTTCGTTCATTCACAAAGAAGCAACAGGGCGATGCTTGTGAAATGTTGGTCGCGGCCGAACTAACTCTAGCGGGTGTCCCCGCTGCGAAGATGCCGGATAACTGGCCTGACTACGATGTTTCGGCTCAATTGGCCGCTCAACCGCTTCAGAGAATTTCAGTCAAATCGCTCACATTCTCGAACGGTAGCAGTCAGTTCGTTGATTACGACAGTGAATGCCACTTCGATTGGCTTGCTGCTGTCTTCTTGCCCTCAGCGGTGAGTCTTCGAAGACGAATCTTCGTTGTGCCGAGAAGTGTCGCAGACACGCGAGCCCCCAAACGCAAGACCAAAAATCCAACGGACATTTATTGGTCCCATCGTGCCTTTGTCGAAACCTTCCCCGAATTCGAAGACAACTTTCGCCTACTTGAAGACGGGCAACTCCAAATGCAGGAGCCGGTCTAGAAAATGTCGTCGAGCATCGCCTGCATCTCGCTGGCCGCGTGGGTGTTGTTCGTGCGGTTGCAGGCTTCGAGGCCAGCCTCCAGACGCGTCCTGGCTTCGCTGGTGCGACCGGCCTTGAGCAATTGTTGTGCGGACATCTGGTAGGCGGGAACGTAGTCCGCGTTGGTGCGGATGATGGTGTCGTACTCGGCGAGCGCCTCATCCGCGCGGCCCTCAGCGGCGTAGGCCATGGCGAGCCCGTAGCGCGCGAAACTGTCGGTAGGGTTGGCGTTGAGGATATCGGTGAGCGCGGCGATCTTGTCCATGTTCCTATTTTAGGCGGCCAAGGCGCGAGGTCCGCCGCTAGAAAGCCTCGACGGCTGTCGCGTGGAAGATCCCTCGGGGTTCTTCGATTCCGCATCGGCAAAAGCCCGATGCTCCACTCAGAATGACACTTTCGTGGCGGTAGACCCAGCCGCTTGCCGGGTTATTTAGAATGGAATGTATGGCAGAAGTGGGTTTGAGCAAGCCTGTTGCGGAGTCGCAGGCAGAGCGTACTGAAATCATTTTCCCGAATGATGCGAATGCGTTGGGAAATTTGTTTGGCGGACGGCTGATGCAGTTCATCGATCTGGTGGGAGCCATCGCCGCATGTCGACATGCAAAGGCAATCACGGTGACCGCGAGTATGGATCATCTCGACTTTGTTGCACCGGTGCACGTGGGCGAGTTGCTGATCCTGAAGGCAAGCGTAAACCGCGCGTTCAAGACGTCCATGGAAATAGGCGTGAAGGCGATGGTGGAAGACGTGCTCGGCAGCGGCGGAACGCGGCATGTGGCGTCCGCCTACCTGACCTATGTGGCGATGGACATGATGGGCAAAAAGATAGACGTGCCGCAGGTGGTGCCAGAGACCGATCATCAGAAGCGTCGTTTTGAAGACGCGGCGAAGCGTCGCGAGATGCGAACGGGCGAGGTGCTCCGCAAGAAAGAGCTTCGCGCGGCCATGGGAAACATCTGGAATGTCTAGAAGAGAGTTGGCGTGCCGTCTCGGCAGTGGAAATGTCAAGCTGTTGGAAACGTACAAGTCATTGGTAGAAGCCAGATGTCGAAGACTCGAGTACGCGGAGTAGGGACCGGACGGTCGGAAGAGGAAGCATGCAGACGAGCAAAGCGCAACGCAGTACAGCAAGCACCTCCGGGTACATACGCACGCCATCTAAAGTGCACTCACTGCGAAAACTAAAAAGGCATCCCAGACGAGATGCTTATTACCTTCTGCTGGACATATTGGCAGGCCAAGCATTGCGAGCAATGGAGGCTTCGAAGCACTTGGTAGCTTTGCCCGACAATGAGATTCCAGCGGAAGTCCTGTCCCGCATTGTGTCCGATCGCTGCTACAAAGACTGGTCGAGAATAGCTGCTGCTTACGCTTTAGGTTTTTTGTCTGATTCTGTGCCCTTCCAACAGACGCTACGAAAAGTGCTTTCGGACGGCACCGACAAAGTTCGGGTTCGCTGCCATGTGGCCGAGTCGCTGGGTAATTTGCGGGACGCGAAAGCAGTGGGTGAACTCAGAAGCAGGCTTTTCGACGACGCAGAGTCCACAGTTTTTCGCAAGTGGTGCATTTATGCGCTGGGAGAGATCCATACGCGCTCCTCGCGAACTGCATTAGCAGAGTTTAGTGCCACGAAACCAGCCGGAGTCCTTGCAAAAGAGCTGGAGCTGGTAAATGAAGGTCAGCTAGTAGGAGCCAACCAAGTATGAGTAGCAATGCAATGCCGCAGGGACCGCAGCCGCTGCCGGGGATCGCGCATGTTGTGGCAATTGGCTCGGGCAAGGGCGGCGTGGGAAAGACGACCGTCAGCGTAAACCTTGCCGTTAGCCTGGTGAAGCTGGGCTACAAAGTTGGGCTGATTGATGCCGACATTTACGGGCCTAATGTCCCGACGATGCTTGGGATCGTCCGCCAACCCAACTTGCTCGCGGAGAACCGCATTGAGCCGATTACAGCCCACGGCGTAAAGTTCATGTCGATCGGGCTGCTCTCGCCGGGTGATAAGCCGATGGTGATGCGCGGGCCGATGCTGCACGGCATCATCAAGCAGTTCCTGCAACAGGTGGCTTGGGGCGAGCTCGACTTCCTGCTCGTTGATCTTCCGCCGGGCACGGGCGACGTGGTGATCTCGCTGGTGCAGACGGTGCCGCTGACGGGTGCGGTAGTCGTATCCACCGGCTCGAGTGTTGCGCTGCAGGATGCGCGCAAGGCGCTCGAGATGTTCCATCAGGTGAATGTCGAGGTGCTTGGCCTCGTCGAAAATATGAGCCAGATGACGCTGCCGAGCGGCGAGGTGATCGACGTATTTGGTGCGGGTGCAACGGAACAGACCGCAAAGCAATATGGATTGCCGTTTCTTGGGTCGGTAGACCTTGACCCGCGGGTGCGAGAAGGCGGAGACCGTGGTTTGCCGTCGGCTCTCGGGAGTGAAGAGTCAGCGCGTGCCAATGAGTTTCGCGCGATTGCCAAACTGGTAGCCGAACGCGCGCAGGCTGCCGTTGAGCAAAGTGAGAACGTTCTCGAAATTTCGTAAGTAGATTCAGTAGCAGGCGTAGACGACATGGCGCAGCAGATCGAACTGACAACACGGCAGCGGCAAATACTGACCACAATTGTGGACAGCTTTATTGCCACGGGCGAGCCGGTCAGCTCGGGCGCGATCGCGCGTTTGTTTGCGCTGGAGCATGCCGCGATGAGCCCGGCGACCGTGCGCAGTGAGATGTCTGCACTGGCGGAGGCCGGACTGCTGGAGCAGCCGCATACGTCAGCCGGACGGGTGCCTTCTGCGCAGGCGTTTCGTATCTATGTGGAAGGGCTTCACAGCATGCGTGCGCAATTACCGAGTCCATCGCGAGCTGAGGTGCAAGGTCACATCGATAGCAGTTTCGCTGGTCTCGCTGGTCAGCAGGCGATGCTGGCGCGCACATCGCATGTGCTGGCGACGCTCTCCAGCGGAGTAGGTGTAGCGATCGGCGCGGCAACGAGCGACGACCTGCTGGAGCATGTTCATTTCAGCCGTTTGGCGACGAAGCAAGTGCTGGCTGTGCTCGTAACGCGCGGAGGAACTGTGCGGGACCGGGTGCTTGCGGTGGAGCGAGATCTGTCGTCGCTTGAGCTGGAAACGGCAGCGCGCTTTTTGAATGAGCATTACCGTGGATGGAACCTGGAGCGTGTTCGCGCGGAGTTGGCGCGGCGTTTAGAGCATGAACGCACGGAATATCAGAAATTGGTGGAGTCTGCGCAGTCCCTTTGGGACGGAACCGTTCCGCAGGCGGGTTGGCACCAGCAGACCGTGTACGTTGAAGGGGTAGCGAACCTTGTTGGGTTGCCGGAAGATCGCGCACGGCTGAAGCACATGCTTGCGGCGCTTGAGGCGAAGCAGCGTCTGGTTGACCTGCTGAATGCGTATATCGGCGCACGGCAGGAGTCGGTGCGCGTAGTGTTCGATCTTGATGAGCAAGCACCGGAGATGGCGGGCTTGGTGCTGATTGCCGCACCAGCGCGCATCGCGGGGGAAAGCTGCGGTGCGGTTGCGGTACTTGGGCCGCAGCGTATGAATTACGAAAAGGCAATGAATGCGGTGAGCTATATCGCGCAGGTATTTGAGCGCATGAACGGAGCCGGCGCGGAACAAAGGTTTGGGTCTTCAGCGACCTGACACAGAGTGGAAACGAGGAACGCATGAGTCGCGTTCGAGACGCATTTGCGCGCTGGTCGCGCAGCAGTACAAACGATAACGAGGCGGAAATGAGCGAACAGGAAACAGCAGGGCAGGAAGTGAACGCAGGACAAGAGGGTGTGCAGGTTGATCTGGAGGCAGGCACCGAAAGCGGCGGCCACCAGCTCGAACAACTGGTGCAGGAACGTGACGCGTTGCGGGATCGGCTTGCGCGTCTGCAGGCGGAGTTCGACAACTCGCGCAAGCGCGAGGTTAAGGAAAAGCAGGATGCTCGTGACTACGCGACGCAGAACGCGATTGAACCGTTCCTCAACGTCATGGACAACTTTGCGCTTGCCCTTAAGGCGCAGGGTTCGGTCGAGCAGTTGCGTTCGGGTGTTGAGCTGATCTTGAAGCAGATGGAAGAAGCGTTGCGCGGCCTACAGGTGCAACCAGTGGAAGCAGTGGGCGTACAGTTCGACCCGCGAGTCCACGAAGCGCTTGGCAGCATCGAAACCAAGGAACACCCTGACCACCAGGTGATGGAAGAGATTCGTCGCGGGTACAAGCTGCGCGATAAGCTCCTTCGTCCGGCGCTGGTTCGAATCGCAGAGAACCCTGCACAGGTAAACGAGTAATCGCGCACAGATGAATGCGCGCTGTGGCGTTCGCGCCGCACACTGCAACAGGAAGCGAAACAATGGCGACAGCAACGATGAAGATGGATTATTACGAGGTTCTGAGTGTTACGCGGACGGCGAACGACGGGGAGATAAAGGCCGCCTATCGCAAGCTGGCGATGCAGTACCATCCTGACCGCAACCCGAACAATCCTGAAGCGGAAGAGAAGTTCAAGGAATGCAGCGAAGCGTACGCCGTATTGAGCGATGCGGACAAGCGCGCTGCGTACGACCGCTATGGCCACGCAGCCGTGGGTGGCGCAGGAGGCGGCAATCCGTTCGCGGGTGGTGGAGTCCAACAGGGCGATCTCGGTGACATCTTCGGTGACCTATTCGGCGAGATGTTCAACATGGGTGGCAATCGTCGAGCTTCGCGAGCGCAACGCGGCCGAGATATCAAATTCGATATGGGTCTCACGTTCGAAGAAGCAGTGTTTGGCGTTGAACGTGACATTCACATCCGTCGTGCAGAGGCATGCGGTGATTGCGCGGGCACTGGGTCAGAGGGTAGCAAGCAGCCAGAAACCTGTCAGCAATGCGGCGGTCGTGGGCAGATTCGATCGCAGCAGGGCTTCTTCTCGGTTGCGCGCACATGCCCGGTATGCAACGGAACGGGTGCTGTGGTGCGCAATCCTTGTAAGACTTGTCGCGGTGATGGCCGTGTGCAACGTCAACACAAAATGCAGGTGAAAGTGCCGGCAGGTGTGGAGAACGACACGCGCATCCGCTATGGCGGCGAAGGCGACGCGGGACGCTGGGGTGGACCGGGCGGCGACCTTTACGTAATGCTTGAGGTTAAGGCACACAAGTTCTTCGAGCGTGATGGCGACGATCTGCATTGCGTGATTCCGGTCAGCTTTCCGCAGGCGGCGCTTGGTACAGAGCTGGACATCGAGACGCTCGAAGGGAAAGAAAAGCTGAAGGTTCCGGAAGGAACACAGAGCGGTAAGGAGATTCGTCTGCGCGGTAAGGGTGTGCCGCACCTGAACTCGCATGGCAAAGGTGACCTTGTGGTGGAAGTGCGCGTACAGACGCCTGCGAAGTTGAACCGTCAGCAGAAGGACTTGCTGAAACAGTTGGGTGAGACGCTGCCCGTGGAGAACTCACCGACATCAC
The DNA here is from genome assembly GCA_965200515.1 of Granulicella sp. Lineage (GTDB taxonomy): Bacteria > Acidobacteriota > Terriglobia > Terriglobales > Acidobacteriaceae > Granulicella. The sequence goes on from CBDAUT010000014.1 coordinate 831,944, forward strand.
GTGGGCTGCTCGACAAAATGAAGGACATGTTCAACTAGCGCGCACATGAGGACGCGGAAGGCCGGAGCGATCCGGCCTTTTCCGTTGTCTGGCTACTTCAGAAACGCGGAACAGATCGAGAGTCCAGCGATTGCGGCCGTTTCGGCTCGAAGGATTCGCGGGCCGAGCGTCACGTGCTTCCATCCAGCGTCGGAGAAGAGTTGCATCTCTTCGGCTGTCCACCCGCCTTCTGGTCCAACCGCAAAAGCAAGATCAGGTCGACCACCACCTTCTGTTGAAGAACGGAGTGCGTGCTCGATTGTGTTTTCCTGCTCCGTTTCGGCGAGAAGGATGCGGCGTGTCGCGGTAGTTCCGGCAAGAGCTGCTTTCAATGCGAGAGGCTCGTCGATGTCAGGAATGTCGCTTCGGCGAGATTGCTGTGCGGCTTCACGCGCGATGCGACGCCAGCGCTCAACGCGTTTTGCGGCGGCTTGTGCAAGATGTTTCTCGGTGCGGCGCGCGATCACCGGCGTGATGCGCGAGGCTCCGAGCTCCGTCACCTTTTCTAGTCCCCACTCGTAGTGATCGAATTTGATGATGGCGAGCAGCAGGTGCACAGGCAGTGAAGCGTCTGCTTCGAGCTCCTCGTGCAGCGTGAACTTCACTTCCTGCTCGGACACACTGCTCACTTCAGCGCGACGGAGAAAACCATTTGCGATCACGTCGAAGATTTGTCCGGGCTGAGCACGCAACACGCGCGCGAGATGAAGAGCCTGATCGCCGATGAGTGAAGCGGAATCTTCTGTGAAGGTGTCGGCAATCCAGCGGCGGCGTGTCATGCAATCAGGATACGTGCGGAGCGGCAGATGCTGCGGAGGTGCATGAACACTGGCGATTAAACACCTCAGGGAACGCTTCGTATCGCGTTCCCTGAGTGTGTTGCCTTTGCTTTGGTGCTTTGCCTGGTTGCGTTTGCCTGCGCTCCCAATCGATGAATCTCATCGACGCCACAACACGTGAGTGAAGCGACTATCGAAGATATAGTTTTCTCGCGCAACAGAGTCAAGCGAAAAGTGAATCGCGCGTCGCGAAATGCTCATCGCGATGGAACACTTTTCGTGTGCGGCATCACACGATGGTGTGAGCGTGGCGGAAAGAGAGAATGTTGCGATGCGAATCGAGCTCAGCACTCGATGATGTTAAGCGCGAGTCCGGCAAGGCTCGTCTCCTTGTAGCGCGATTGCATGTCCATGCCCGTGCGATACATGGTGTCGATCACCTGATCGAGTGAGACTTTGTGAATACCGGGATCGTTGATAGCAAGACGTGCGGCGTTGACTGCTTTCACTGCGCCCATGCCATTGCGCTCGATGCAGGGAATCTGCACAAGGCCACCAATGGGATCGCAGGTCATGCCGAGGTTATGTTCCATCGCGATCTCCGCTGCGTGCTCCACCGCATTGTTGTCTCCACCTAGCGCAGCGACGAGGCCTCCTGCGGCCATAGAGCAGGCGACACCGACTTCACCCTGGCAGCCGACTTCCGCACCGGAGATGCTGGCGTTCTCTTTGTAGAGAATGCCTATGGCTGCCGCGGTGAGAAAGAACCGCAGCAGGCCCGCTTCGCGCTGTTCTGCCGTTGCGTCCTGCGACGCGTGATGGAGATAGTAGTGCGCGATTGCAGGCACAACACCGGCGGCACCGTTGGTAGGAGCGGTGACAACACGACCACCCGCAGCGTTTTCTTCGTTCACCGCCATGGCGACAAGCGTCACGACGTCGAGCGGTGCAAGTGGGTCGCGTGCGCGGCCATCCGCATCGAGGCGCTCAAGCCGTTGGGCGAGGCCTGGCGCGCGGCGACGAACGTTGAGGCCTCCAGGGAGTATTCCTTCGGTTCGCGTTCCTCGGCCGATGGAGTCGGACATCGCTTTCCACGTAGCGAGTATGGCGGCACGAATCTGTTCTTCAGGCTTGGGCGTTCCGAGCAGCTGAGCTACTTCGTTTCCCGGCCGCTCGGGCGAAAGTATGCGCTCGACACGTCGTCGAATGGTGGGCTCGCTGAGCAGTGAAATTTCGTTTGCGAAGATCATTTCAGCGATGGTGAGCTGGTGCTGTTCGCCGAGTTGAAGTAATTGCGCGGCGCTGGAAAATGCGTACGGCACATTGCGTGAGGGGCCTGTGCCTGCTACCGCATATTCTTCGGCGGTGAGGATAAAGCCTCCTCCAACGGAGTAGTACACCTGTGTCAGAAGTGTTTCGCCATTCTCGTCGCAAGTAGTGAAGCGCATGCCGTTCGGGTGAGTGGTCTCGCCCGTGTTGGGGTACATCTGTTCGCGATGGAAGCGAAGATCACACGCGGGATTGAAGGCGACGCTGTACTTGCCCAGCAGATTCAGCTCGCATTTCTGTTTCAAATCCTTCAGGCGCGTATCAATGGTGTCGAGGTCGACTGTGTCAGGGGACTCTTCCAGCAGTCCCATGAGTATTGCGCGGTCTGTCGCATGGCCAACGCCGGTAAGGGCAAGCGAGCCGTACAGGTCTACCGTGATGCGCGAGCCAAACTGATTGTTTCGCTCCAGCTCGCGTACGAAGCTCAGCGCCGCGCGCATGGGGCCGACCGTATGTGAGCTAGAAGGGCCGATACCGATTTTGAAAAGTTCAAAGAAACTGGTATTCACGTAATCTTGTGTTGCTCCGCTGCATATTGTAGGCGCGCGTGCACAGCGTGCGCTCCTTTGTCATGGCACGCAGGTGCTTGAGCCAGTGCTAGACTAGGCCGGATTTCCAACTCATCCGAACGGGCTCACTGAAGCAATGCTTTTCAAGACTCGCAGCGCTGCCGTGTATGGCATTGACGCTCACATCATTGATGTTGAAGTTGACTTCTCCGGCGTAAAGCAGACGGAGGAGACGTTCGCCACAGTCGGGCTGCCTGATGCGGCGGTGCGCGAAAGCCGAGACCGCGTTCGTTCTGCCATCAAGAATTCAGGATTTGATTTACCACCAACGCGCATCACCATCAATCTGGCTCCGGCGGACTTGAAGAAGGAAGGCTCTGGCTTCGATTTGCCGATCGCGGTCGGCATTCTAGGTGCGTATGGCGGCCTAAGCATCCGGGACGTAAGCGATTTTGTTCTGGTGGGTGAGCTTGGGCTGGATGGCTCACTGCGCGCGGTGCAGGGCATGCTGCCGATCGCTGTTGCTGCACGTACCGCAGGCATTCGCAATCTGGTGATCCCGGAGGCGAACGCGCGCGAAGCGGCGGTGGTGCAGGGAGTCAACGTGTACCCGGTGCGTAGTCTGCTCGAGGTTCGCGAGTTGTTGAACTCGGCTGAACTAGGCGCGATTGCAGCGCAACCATTGAAGGTCGACTCGCAGGCGCTGCTCGGAGAGACGCACGATCTCGGGCCGGACTTTCGCGATGTGCGCGGACAGCATGTCGCTAAGCGGGCGCTTGAAGTCGCAGCAGCGGGTGGGCACAACATCCTGATGATCGGGCCGCCCGGTAGCGGAAAGACAATGCTTGCGAAACGGCTGCCATCGATTCTCACACCGCTGCGCTTCGAGGAAGCGCTGGAGACGACGAAGATTCATTCTGTTGCCGGCGTCTTGAATAAAGACGAAGGCTTCGTCACGCATCGACCCTTTCGCTCGCCACATCACACCATCTCAGACGCAGGCTTGATCGGCGGAGGCATGGTGCCGCGGCCCGGTGAGGTTTCGCTGTCGCACAATGGCGTTCTCTTTCTGGATGAGTTGCCGGAGTTCCCACGAAATGTTCTCGAGGTACTGCGGCAGCCGCTCGAGGATGGTGTGGTGACGATCTCACGCGCGGCGATGAGTCTTACGTTTCCCGCGCGTTTCATGCTCGCCGCCGCAATGAATCCTTGTCCCTGTGGTTATTTCAATGACAAGAGCCGTGACTGCATGTGTACGCCGCCGATGATTCAGCGGTACGTCAGCAAAGTGAGCGGACCGCTGCTTGATCGCATCGACATACACATTGAAGTGCCTGCGGTGCAGTACAAAGAGTTGCGAGGTGGAAGTGCAGCGGAAGGCTCTGCAGAGATTCGCGCGCGCGTGCTGGCGGCACGAGATCGGCAGCACGCCAGGTTTCTTGAAACGGAAGCGCGGACCAAAGGTAGCGGTCGCGCTGCAAGCCGGGCTGTTTACGCCAATGCGCAAATGACGACGCAGCAAATCCGTTTGCATTGCGAGCTTTCAAGCGACGCAGAGCGCCTGCTGGAGCGGGCGATGCAGCAGCAGGGTCTGAGCGCCCGTGCGCATGATCGAATTCTCAAGGTGGCGAGAACGGTGGCAGACCTGGAAGGTGAGGACAGCATCGCCGTAAAGCACATTGCTGAGGCGATCCAGTATCGAACCTTAGATCGAAGCTATTGGGCGTAGGTGCTGTGGCGCAAAAGTTTGTGTTGAATGTTACTGATACCAGATTCTGGAACCGCGCCGTGCTTTTGTGTTGACCTGCATGGGCGTCCGCGTTATGTTGCTTGAGGTGGTTCGCTGTGTCACTTTGACCGCAGACTTCGCGCGGCACCACTAAGCTCTATCACTCCAATCACTTACGGTCTCTTACATCTTCACGAGGCTGGAAGCTGTTAGGGTTTCCGTGTCGTTGTTTGCCGGATCCATGCAAGGCGGGCAATGGCTACACAATTTTCGATTCAGGGTGCGACCTGCAGTGGCCAGGTTGCGTCTAATTCACATCGGCAGCTTCAGAATCAGTGTTTTGCGAGAGCGCTGGCCGCCTGCAAGGGTACATGTAAGTCTTCGATGCCCTGCTACTAACTAAGGAGAATGACTATGCGCTCAGATCTGATTTTTGGAGCACTCACGCACGTAAATAATCGCTATCAGCTTTGCCAGTTAGCCTCGAAGGCCACGCGCAAGCTTCATAAGCCAAACACCCGTCTACAGGACACGACGAACGAAGTTCTGGACCGTTTCAAAGACACTGTTCCAATGGAAGCCAGCAACGAAGAGGCAGTTGAAACTGCAGCCACTGAGCGTCGCGCAGCGTAACAGTGAGCGGTACGCCGCTAAGCGGCAGAACTTTCGCTGAATCGGCTGGAGATTTGCCTTTACTTGTGACACTTCTCCAGCCGTCAGCCTTCTGATAAGCTAATCCGCAAGACCTCTGCAGCACCCGCTTCCTCTCCCCAGTGCATTCTGCACCCCTGCTGATTCTGCGCAGTGCTGAACAATACCGACCGTCCGGTCACCATCCCCCTCATCACGAGTCAAGACACTTACATGACAATTTCAGAGTTGAAAGAAAAGAGTATTGCCGAATTAGGTAAGCTCGCGCGGGGCCTCGAAATCCCCGGAACCAGCGCCCTGCGTAAGCAGGACCTCATCTTCAAAATTCTTCAGGCACAGAGCGAGAAGGAAGGGCACATCTTCGCGGAAGGTGTGCTGGAAATCCTGCCCGATGGCTATGGATTCCTGCGTTCGCCGGATTACAACTACTTGCCCGGCCCTGACGATATTTATGTTTCGCCCAGCCAGATCCGCAAGTTCGACCTGAAGACGGGCGACACCATCAGCGGTAACGTGCGCAGCCCGCATGAGGGCGAGAAGTATTTTGCGCTGGTAAAGATCGAAGCGATCAATTTCGAATCGCCGGAAGAAACACGTAACAAGATTCTGTTCGACAACCTCACTCCGCTTTACCCGCAAGAGCGGATCAAGATGGAGACGGTTCGCGAAGGTATCAGTGGTCGCGTCATGGACCTGCTTTGCCCCATCGGTAAAGGCCAGCGCGGACTGATTGTCGCTCCGCCGCGCACTGGCAAGACCGTGCTCATGCAGGCTATTGCGAACTCCGTCACGGCAAACCATCCTGAGGTCGTGCTCATCGTTCTCCTTATCGACGAGCGTCCCGAAGAAGTGACGGACATGCAGCGCTCGGTGAAGGGCGAAGTCATTTCTTCTACCTTCGACGAACCTGCAGCACGTCACGTACAGGTTGCGGAAATGGTGATTGAAAAGGCGAAGCGCCTGGTTGAGCACAAACGCGACGTTGTGATCCTGCTTGATTCAATTACTCGTCTGGCGCGCGCTTACAACACCATCGTTCCGCCTTCGGGCAAGGTTCTCTCAGGCGGTGTGGATTCCAACGCGCTGCAGCGGCCCAAGCGTTTCTTTGGTGCAGCTCGCAACATTGAAGAGGGCGGCAGTCTGACGATCATCGCTTCCGCGCTCATCGATACCGGCTCGCGCATGGACGAAGTCATCTTCGAAGAGTTCAAGGGTACTGGCAACATGGAAGTTATCCTTGACCGCAAGCTGGTCGACAAGCGTGTTTTCCCGGCCATCGACATCCAGCGCTCCGGTACACGTAAGGAAGAGCTGCTTATTCCGAAGGAAGACCTACAGCGCACATGGATACTGCGCAAGGTGCTGAATCCGCTGAGCCCTGTGGAGGCGATGGAACTGCTGAGCGACAAGCTTGGTAAGACTCGCAATAATCAGGAGTTCCTGCACAATATGAGCTCGTTGTAATCACAGAGACGCAAATACGTAGATCGTGAGAGGGGCGCAGCGTGAAGGCTACGCCTCTTTCTTTTGCTTAATAGCCATTTGCGAGCAGATAGCCTGCGGTGAGCCACTCGCTCTGCTGAGTCGCAGCGGGGGCGTTGAAACCGTGAGACGCAACCTGAGGCAGCGGTGCCGCAGCACGCTTGCTCGCATATTTGGAGAGCACATCCGCCTCAATGTTCACTCGCGTTCCAGCCATCAGGCTGTGAAGATTAGTAGCACCGTAGGTGTGCGGGATGATGGCCATTTCGACGTGCGTTCCTTCCACCTTCGCGACGGTAAGGCTGATGCCGTCGATCGTGATTGAACCCTGCGGAATGATAGAGGTCGCCAGTTGCGTGGGGACTTCGATGGTGAGGCGCCAGTCAGTGTATGCAATCGCGTCTGGATGTAGTGGCACCAGCGACAACAGTGTCCCCGTGCCATCTACGTGACCCTGCACGACGTGACCGCCGAGTGGTGCACCTGCAGGTGTGGGCAATTCAAGATTGACGAGACAGCCTGGAGTAAGCTGCGTGAGGGTCGTCCGGCGGATGGTTTCTTCGGCGAGATCGGCAGCAAAGCGACCAGGATGGGGCTGGTCTTCCGCTTCCATCACCACAGCGGTAAGGCACACGCCGTTTACTGCGATGCTGTCACCAATTTTCCAGCGGCCCGTAAGCTGCGGTGCGGAGATGACGATCCGTGTTCCGCCGGACCTTGGTCTAAGCGCGAGCACGGTTCCGGTGGTTTGTATGAGGCCTGTGAACATGCTTCTAGGCTACCAGCGCGCGCAGCGGCGACTACGGAACGGCTGCCCATGGGTCGTGAAGGTAGCCGCTGACGCGAACGTCTTCGCGCCCGCCGTCGCTCGCGTGTGAAAAGGATTTGCGAGAGGTCGCTGATAACCTTTTCTGCAGCGAATAAGGTGGGGGAAGGTGTTCGGCAAAGGGCACAGAGCCGTGGCCGAGTTCAATATCGCTGTAGTAGATCACTAACCTGTCCACGAGTTCGGCTCTCAGAAAAGCAGCGTTCAACGCAGAGCCGCTCTCAAGCAGAATGCTGCGTATGTTGCGTTCGTGAAGGCGTTGAAGCGCGGCGAATAAATCTACTCGATCCGACATTGACGAGAGACGTTCTACCTCGGCACCGACACGCTCCAGCCCTTCGCAATTCCGCTCTGAAGCCGAGCCTGTGGTGAAAATCACAGGGGCTCCTTCGGCTCCCTGCAACAGCTTGGCATCAGGTGGCGTGCGAAGTTGCGAGTCAAGAACGACACGGAGCAATGACCTTCTCCGGGAAAGGCCCGTTCGGTCAGTGAGGGCGGGATTGTCCGCAAGCACCGTTCCAACGCCGCACATGATTGCATCGGAGTTGTGCCGCAGCCGTTGCACGTCAGCGCGAGCAGCTTCACCCGTGAGCCAAACCGGTTCTTTCCTCGCGCGTGCCGCAACTGGTGGCGCAAGGTAACCATCCAGTGACACTGCTGCCTTGAGCGTTACGAATGGTCGGCCATGCTGGATGGAGAACGCGAAGGCGTCGTTGAGGCGACGCGCGGCTTGTGCAGCAGTCGACGCAGAATGCGCAATTTCGACAGCGACACCGGCGTTGCGTAGTATTTCGCAACCTTTGCCACTGACTAGTGGATTGGGATCGACCGTGGCGACGACGCATCGCGCGATACCCGCCTGAACGAGTGCTACCGCGCATGGACCGGTGCGGCCATGGTGCGCGCAGGGCTCGAGCGTGACGTAGGCGGTGGCACCGCGAACGGAATGCCCCCCTGCCAGAGCTCCCTTGAGTGCAGCTACTTCAGCATGGTCAGAGGCGTCATAAAAGTGAGCACCTTCGCCAATGACTTCGCCGTTTCGAGCGAGCACACAACCGACGGTTGGATTGGGTGAGGCGAATGCGGCGGCATCGGTCGCAAGGCCTATCGCACGCTGTAAGAAGCGGTCATCATCTTGCGGCAGGAGGTGCATCCATCCTCAGCATAGACCGGTTCAGTCTGCGAGGAGATGACGCTGCTGGAAACTGGTTTGCTGAAGACTGCTTGGTCGTTCATCTTTGATTCCGGTTGATTGATGGCCTGCTGCGTAGCGGAGGCGTGGCAGAAGGAAAAGATAGCGGCGAATAAGGTAGCAAGGATCGCGTGCATGGCGTTATCCCCTTACATTAGATTCGTGGACCAGGCTCCTGATGGGGCAAGAACATAGTCGCGTCTTCCACGAGAGATTTGAATGCACGTTTCCGGGGAGCCGGCTAGACGGGCAGGGAGGTGGAACTCCCATTCCGTGTGATTACCGGTTACGAAGGTAAGTTGCCCTGCCTCAGTCGAGCAGCGAGTCGACGAAAGAGTCAGCATCGAACGGCACAATGTCCGTCATCTTTTCGCCGATGCCCGCGTAAAGAACCGGAAGGCTAAGTTCCCGCGCAATGGCGATCACGATGCCGCCCTTGGCTGTGCCATCGAGTTTTGTCAGCACGATGCCGCTGACGCGTGCTGATTCCGTGAAGAGCCGAGCCTGCTGCAGACCGTTTTGTCCAGTCGTCGCATCCATCACAAGCAGTGTCTGGTGCGGTGCGCCGGGAACAAGCCTGTCGGCGGTGCGCCACATCTTGTCCAGCTCTTTCATCAGGTCTGTTTTGGTGTGCAGGCGGCCCGCAGTGTCGACGATCAGGATGTCTGTGCCGCGCGCCTTCGCGGCAGTCAGCGCATCGAACAGCGCTGCAGAAGGATCGCCACCCTGCTTGGTCTTGATGAGGCCCACACCGGATCGTTCTGACCAGACTTCTAGTTGCTCAATTGCGGCAGCGCGAAAAGTGTCCGCGGCGCAGAGCAGGACGCTCGCCCCCTGCTGGCGGTACAGCGCTGCGAGTTTGCCCGTGGTGGTAGTCTTCCCCGTTCCATTGACGCCGACCATCATGATGACTTCGGGCGGCGCGTGAGGATGCGTGACTGGACGTGAGACGGAGTCAAGAATGCGACGAATCTCCGCCTTGAGCAGGCGCTTGAGTTCTGCGCCGTCACTGATGCCCTGACGTAGCGCACGTTCGCGAAGGCTCGTGATGATTTCGTCCGTGGTGACCGCACCGATGTCGCAGGCGAGAAGCGCGAACTCGAGATCGTCCAGCGAACTCTCGTCGATTTCCCGTGTCAGCGCGACGACGCTGCTGATGGAGTCGGACAGACTCTCACGCGTACGTGTGACAGCCTGCTTCATGCGTTCGAAGAGGCCGCGCTTTGCGGGCTCCTGGTCTGGAGCCTGCGGCGTTACGCGAGTTTCATCGGCGGCAGACGCAGGGTCTTTATCGCGCTTGCCGAACAGAGAAAATGCCATTGATCCAAGTTTACTGGAACTCGTTAGTTATTCTGTGCGTCCGGGGCGAGACATGAGTTCGCGAATCGCATCGCGAGGACTCTTGTCTTCGTGAAGGATTGCTGCCATCTGCTCGGTGATAGGCATCTCTACTCCGTGGCGCGCAGCCAGTCCGAGTGCTGCTGTCGTGCTGCGCACGCCTTCTGCGACCTTGCCGTTTAAGCCAGCGAGAATCTCCGGCAGCTTGCGCCCTTTGCCAAGCTCGATACCAACGGCGCGATTGCGCGAAAGTCCGCCCGTACAGGTGAGCACGAGGTCCCCTACGCCGGAAAGGCCGGCGATTGTTTCTTTACGACCGCCGCAGGCAATCGCAAGTCGCGTCATTTCGGCGATGCCACGCGTGATGAGTGCCGCTGCCGCGTTGTTGCCGAGTTCGAGACCAGCTACGACACCCGCAGCGAGAGCGATTACGTTTTTGAGCGCTCCACCAAGTTCTGTTCCTACGACATCCTCATTCCGATAGACACGCAGCGATGGCGAACTGAACTCATCCTGCAGCAGCTTGCCGATTTGCGGATCTGGAATTGCAATGGTGATGGCCGTAGGCATCGCAGCGGCGACTTCCTGCGCGAAAGAGGGGCCGCCGAGTGTGCCGATCGGATTGTCGCAGAGCGCTTCCATTACCTGCGACATGCGAAGAAACGTCTTCTCCTCAATGCCTTTGCTTGCAGAAAGTAGAATCTGCTCGGGCTTGAGCGCAGGCGCGATCTCCTTCACCACTTCGCGCAGATTCTGTGATGGCGTCACGCAGAGCACAATCTTTGCGGCGTCTATGGCACTCGAAAGCTTCGAGGTGACCTGCACGTTTTCAGGAAGCTTGAATCCCGGCAGGTAGCGCAAATTTTCACCAACGTCGGAAAGTTCTTCCGCATGTGACGGCGAGTGCGCCCACATGCAAACATCATGCCCACCGCGGCGTGCGAGAGAAAGGGCGAGTGCCGTGCCCCAGGATCCTGCACCGATGACTCCAATGCGGCTCATACGGCCACCTTCTCTTTCCTGCTGCCGAACTTGCTTTCCGTGCCTCGTATAAGACGGGCTAGGTTGCTGTGGTGCTTGATGATTACAACAAGCGAGATGATTGCAAGCCCAATCACTAAATTCCAGGCGTGCGAAAAATGCCATGCGAGGAATGGTACGGACGCCGCACCGAGGATCGATGCCAGGGAAATGTAGCGGGTGGTGAAGGCGAGCACCAGAAACACGATGAGTGCGCCGGCTGCTGTGAGTGGCGAAAGCGCGAGAAACACTCCCAGCGCGGAAGCAACCCCCTTGCCGCCGCGAAAGCCAAGCCACACTGGAAATATGTGTCCCAGCACAGCGACGACACCCGCAGCAATTGCGAGGTTCCCGCCAGCGGGTGCGAAGTGCTTCGCTATCTCAACAGCGGCAAGAGCTTTCAGCAAATCAAGGACCAGTGTTGCGACACCGAGACCCTTGGCACCGGAACGAATCACGTTCGTTGCACCGATGTTGCCACTGCCTGTAGCGCGAATGTCTTCTTTGCGAAAGAAGCGGACAAGCAGGTACCCGAACGGAATGGACCCGAGCAGGTAAGCAACGAGCAGAACAACAGTCCACAGCATCATGTCTTCCCGGTTGAGTGTAGCAAGGTGTCGTCGCTTGAATGCTTAGAGAAGCGTGCGGCGGAGCATTTCCAACGCGTGCTGTGAAGCCCACAGACGCACTCGGTCGCGGTCGCCGCTAACGTGGAACTCCTTCACCTGTGTGTCCGTTCCATCGGCAAGTCCGATGTATATAAGGCCAACGGGTTTCCCTGCATCGGGTCCTTCCGTTATGGCGGGTCCTGCGATACCTGTAATGCTCAGACCCAGCGAGCATCCTGTTTTCTCACGAATGCCTTCTGCCAGTTTGCGGGCAACGGCTTCACTCACCGCACCCTCACGCTGGATCAGTTCCCATGAGACGCCGCATAGATTCCCCTTCTGCTCACTCGCGTAAACAATTGCGCCGCCATGAAAGCTTCGCGATGCATTCGGTACCGCTGTGAGGCGCTGGGAGAGCAAGCCTCCGGTGCAGCTTTCTGCAACAGAAAGTTTGAGGTCGCGCATGCCGAGCATCAGGAGAACGATCTCTTCCAGCGATTCGCCTTGCGCGGAAAAGATGTCGTCGCCCATCTCGTGCTCGACGCGCTCAGCCAGTTCATCGACGCGCGCGTGCGCTTCTTCCATCGTCGGCTTCACGCACGTGAAGTGGAGTTGAATTTCGCCAGAGCCGGCAAGAATCGTCGTTTCGACATCGGCGTACTGCTTGTAGATGGGCGCGGTTCTGGCATCCACCTGACTCTCAGGAATCAGTGCCATGCGCAGCAGGCGCTTTGCCATCGCATTTGGCGGGAGGCCCTTCGCGAGTAGAGGCAGGCACTGCTCGTCGAACATCGATTTGAGTTCCCGCGGCGGACCGGGTAGCAGAATGATTGTTCGCGGATGCGCGTCCACAATGGTGCGCAAGTACTGCCCAGCAGCACTGCCGTTGCGGTTCGGCAAAAGCACTGCACCATCCAGAACGTCAGCCTGCTTCTCGTTGTTGGGAGACATTGCCATGCCGCGCTCTGCGAAGCGTCGTTGCAGCAACTGCATGGCTTCGTCATTACGCGAAAGTCCAATGCCGAGCGCTTCAGCAACACACTCGCGCGTGAGGTCATCTTCAGTGGGGCCGAGCCCGCCCGACAGGATGACGACGTCGGCGCGCTGCAGGGCAAAGCGAATCGCGTCGGTGAGATGCTGGCGATTGTCGCCAATGATCGATTTGGATGCGACCGCAACGCCAAGCTCGTTGAGGCCGCTAGTGATGTGAAGTGAGTTTGTGTCCTGTCGGAAGGGCGTCAGCATCTCGGAGCCGACGGCGATAATTTCTGCGAGCATGTCTTCTCTGATGCTAAGTGCTTGTGTCTAAATCAGCGTGCGACCTTCCACCCCGAGATCGATGTGGAAGAGTGTGTTGTTGGTGGCGAGTGCGGCGCAGCCGTCATCGAGAAAACACAGCCCGACAAGGTCGTTGCCAGAAACAAACAGATCGGCATCGCTGCCATCCGGTGCGATACGAATGATGCCACGCTGGCCTTTGTAGGACGCGGCGATGTAGACGTTGCCATCTACATCGAGGGCGAGACCCTGGGGTCGACCGAGACCGTGGAAGAACTCGCGTTTGCTGCCGTCTGGGTCTATCGCGTAGATGGGATGTGAGGACAAGGTTGTGGGTGCGCTGACAAGCAGCACGCCGTCGTCGCGAAACGCGAGGTGATAAGCAGCTACGGAAGGCTCCAGCGTGGCGTACACGAAGGTCTGGCGGTCTGGGCTGATCTTGAAGATCGTTCCGGATCGATCGCCTACGAAGAGATTGCCTTCGTTGTCGAAGGCGATGCCGGTGGCCACGCCCATGCCCTCAGTAAAGGTGGAGATCGCGCCTTCCGGCGAGATGCGATAGACGGTGCCCTCCGAACGTGAGCTGGCATAGAGGTAACCGTCAGGGCCGAAGGCGAGTGCGGAGACATTGAGCAGGTCGCGCACGAAGGAGCGTACCTGCATGTCACGGTCGATGCGAAATATGGAGACGGGGACGCGCTCGCCGCGCGGGCCGGACACCATGGCATAGACGTTGCCGACGCTATCCACGGCTGGGTTAGAGATGAGGTGTAACTCCTCGGCCATCGGTACACCGACATTGGCGTGGAGGACGTTGCTGAGCGTGTCCCCAAAGCCGAGCGTAAGGTCAGAAGAGATTGCGCCTTGGGGTACGCGGATTATTGCGCGTGTGTCGCGGATGAGATCGACAGAGGCGACAGTTTCACCGAAGCTGGCTCTTGGCAGCAAGAAGTCTGACGGCGTGCGCAGCAGGCGTTCTCCGCGCAGCTCGAATGAGCCGCCCGGAATGGCAGCGCGTGGTGTTAGCGAGTGAAGTATCGGGCCCGTTGTGCTTCGTGTTCCTTGCAGCAGATTCATGAGGCTCCAGCGTAGACCGTCGTTGCGGCGCGAGCAACTGCGTTAGAAAAAGCGGCTGAGGCCAACTCCAGCAATGAGCGCAAGGAGACCGGCTGCGACGTCATCGAGCATGATGCCGGTGCCTTCCGGCAACTCTTCCAGGCGACGGATCGGCCACGGCTTCGCAATGTCGAAGATGCGGAACAGAACGAGGGCGACGGCAGCATGTTTCCAGTCTGGGCGCATGGGGATGAGGGCGATGAGCTGGCCGGCGACCTCGTCGATCACAACGAAGCCGGGGTCTTCACGTCCGGCTTCTCGCGCGGTGATGGTGGATGCGGGGATGCCGATCAGTGTGGTGACGATAGCTGCGACGAGCGTGACGACTTTCAGCGACGGAGGAGGGAATTGCGCGAAATGGGCGGCGGTGTACCAGAGCAGCACCGCAGCGACGGAGCCGTAGGTGCCAGGGCCGGGCTTGCCGAAGCCAGCGCCGAACCAGGTGGCGAGCGTCCATGCCCAGAGCGTTCGTTGTGGCTTCACTGTCGTATACCCCTCCCCCCGTACTTTGGTTCCAAAGTCCTGCAAAGATTGGACATAGGTCCGGACCATGTCCGACCAAGGTCCGCTCAGAAACAACAATGCCCGGCTTGTGCCGGGCTCCTTCGTCTCACTGATCCATTGTATCCGGCGCGTCAAGCCCTCAGAGTTGCTGAATGACAGATTCAGTTCTCGCGTTTGCGCTGTTCGGCCTTCCACTGAGCTTCGTCGAGCTCTTCGAGAAGCTCGGGGTCGAGGACTGGTGAGCTGATCTTGTAGTCGCCGGATGCCCATGCTCCGAGGTCCAGCAGGCGGCAGCGGTCGGAACAGAACGGGACGTTGTCAGAGTCGAGCGGGACGGGTTTCTTGCAGATGGGACAGCGGAGTTCTTTGGACATGGTGCTTTACTCGATGATCTCTGCCACAACGTCGTAGTCGTGTGATTCGGTGATGCGAGCTCGGTAGAAGGTTCCGGGGACGAGGGTGTCGTGGGGGCCGAAGTCGTTGATGAGGACTTTGCCGTCGATTTCGGGTGCCTGGTCCAGGGTTCGACCCTGCCAGAGGAGATCGGTTTCTTCTGACTCGCCTTCGACGAGGACGTCGAGCTCGCGACCTACCCAGGCCGCTCTGCTCTTGCGGCTGATCTTGTTCTGAATGCGCATCAGCTTGCGGCGGCGCGCTTCGATGGTGCGCTTCGGGACTTTTTCGCCGTAGTCGAAGGCTTTTGCGCCTTCTTCGTCGGAGTAGCTGAAAACGCCAAGCCAATCGATCTTTGCAGCCTGAACGAACTGGCATAGTTCTTCGAAGTCGGCTTCGGTTTCGCCGGGAAAGCCGACGATGAAGCTGGTGCGGAGGACAAGCCCGGGAACGGTTTTGCGGGCTTTGTCTATGATCTGCAGGAAACGGTCGGCGGACCCGCCGCGCTTCATGCGACGCAGTACGTTGGCGCTGGCGTGTTGCAGCGGAACGTCCAGGTACTTCGCCACATTGTCATGCTTCGCGATGGCTTCGAGCAGGCGCGTTGTGACCTTGTTGGGATAGGCGTAGAGGAAGCGCAGCCACTTGAGTCCGGGGAGCGGAGCGAGGGCGTCGAGGAGGTCGGCTAGCTCGGGCCTTCTCAGCTGTGAGTTCGTCGATTCCGACACATTCTCAAATACAGGGGTCTCTCCACGCGCTTCGCTTGGTCGAGATGACAAGTCGTGTGGCAGCCCAGAAGCAGATTCCTCCGCTGCGCTGCGGAATGACAACTTAGAAAAGTCTTGCTTCTGAAGGTCTTCGCCGTAGCAGGTGGTGTCCTGGCCGATGAGAGTGATTTCGCGAACGCCTTGCGCAATGAGGGACTTTGCTTCGGCGACGATGCTGCTGATGGGGCGCGAGCGGAACTTGCCGCGCAGTTGCGGGATGATGCAGAAGGCGCAGGGGTGATCGCAGCCTTCGGCGATCTTGATGTAGGCAGAGGCGCGTGGCGTGGTGAGGATGCGCGGCGTGTCGTCGGAGTAGAGGTAGCTGGGGAGCGCGGCAGTAGCGCCATCCCAGGCTTCGCGGGAGAAGCGGCCTGCGGCTTCGCGGGCATCGCCCTCGGGCCTGGAGGTTGTGTGGACCTCAGGGGCTAAAGCCCCTTCCAATTCCTGCGGCTTCATGGCTTGGCTCAAGCCCAGCCCCTTCAAAGCGTGATTGTCCTGAAGGTCTGCGGGTTGGCCTGCGTAGCTGACTGCAGGTCTCTCCACTGCGGTGCTGCGCACCTCCGGTCGAGATGACGGATTGTTGAGGGACGCAGATTCGTGGGTGAGTTGTGAGCCGTTGGAGTCAGGGCGGGAGTGCTGGTTGACCGACGACGGAGCGCGACGGATCTGGGTCGTGCTGTCGAGTGCGGCAATCTGCGTTGAGGTGAGCACCGTGAACGGTGATTCCGGGAGCGCGGTGTGTGCAGGGCGGTTGAGGCCTGCGGCTTCAAGGATGGCTTCGAGTTCGCCTGTGCCGACTACTGCGTCCACTTCAGGGATGTTCTTCTGGATTTCGTCGCGGTAACGCTCGACGAGGCAGCCAGCGACGATGAGGCGCTGGGCTCGACCCCCGTTGCCGATTTTGTGCTGCACCATCTCGAGGATGGTGTCGACGGATTCCTGCTTGGCCGAGTCGATGAAAGAGCAGGTGTTGACGACGAGCACGTCGGCATCTTCTGCCTTCGGTGTGAGCTCCGCGCCGCCGCGATGCAACAGGCCCATCATGACCTCGGAGTCGACGAGGTTTTTGGGGCAACCGAGCGAGACGAATCCGACTTTGGGTCTGGTACGCTCTTCCGCTGGCGGGGCCGGAATATCGAGGGTGGCTGGGGTCGTCACAACACTCCATCTTAGCAGGGGTGGAGAGCTCAACGGGCCGATCGGTCGCGCCTTCAGCGCTCTATCGTGTGGGCTTGCTTACCTAGGGCTTCGCCCTAGCTGGTATAAAGCGCGCCTTTGGCGCTCGATGCGATCACTCAACCGAAAGGTTGAATTTGCACCTGACGGACCTTTCTAACGCCGATTTTTGTTGCGCTTGCTTCGTGCTGACAAGCAGAATCGCCAGTGAGGCATTTCGATGAGTGTCGAAGAATCCGGCGGGTTGAAGCTGGTTGAGAAACATCCGAGGGCGATCCGGTGGATGCATTGGGTTAATTTCCCGGTACTGTTCATCATGATTTGGAGTGGGTTGTTGATCTATTGGGGCGACTCGATTCCGCCGTATCAGCACCCGCATGAGGTGTATCGCGTCGGGATTGGGCACTGGACGCTGTTTCGGCTGTTCCCGAAGTGGTTCTGGGATTTGTTGAACGCGCCATACCAGATCACCACAGGATTGGGCTGGCATTTCCTGGTGATGTGGATCTTCGGGATCAACGGGATCGCGTATGTGGCATACCTGCTGATCTCGGGTGAGTGGCGCGTGATGTGGCCGCATCGGCGGAGCTTCCTCGATGCTGTGGTGGTGACGCTGTATGACCTGCACGTGCCGTGGGCTCGGCGAAAGGGATTGCCACCGCAGGGTAAATACAACGGGGCGCAGCGTATTGCGTACACAGCCGTGGTGCTGATGGGTGGGGCGTCACTGGTGACGGGGTTGGCGATTTACAAGCCGACGCAGGCGCACTGGATCACCACGCTGCTGGGTGGTTACGAGATGGCCCGGTGGGAGCACTTCTGGCTGACGATTGCATTCTGCGGATTCTTTGTAGTGCATGTCGTGCAGGTGGTGTTGGCTGGATGGAACAACTTCCGTTCGATGGTGAGCGGGTATGAGATTCAGCGGCAAGAGGGTGCGCAGCCGGTGGATGCGGTGAGTGGTGAACCTACGGGCGGATCGGTGGCGTCATGAGTTCCGAGTGGAATGAGCACGAAGAAATTCTTGTAAGCGGTGAGGCCGAGGCGGTGAAGCGCGAGAGTGCGCGGCGCACTCGACGGAGCTTTGTGGTGGGCGGCGTCGCGGCTGCGGCTGGCTATGGTATGTGGCGGCTGGTTGAGTCAGGGCCGGTGATTGGGCGGCAGCCGATCACGATGCGACGCACTTTCCAGGCGGATGCGGCGATTTCGCGTGGGCTATTCAATGAGCGCGGGTTGGCACCGGAGTATCCGCTGAGCAGGGCGAAGGACCTGCGGCTAAATGGCACAGTGGGCATGGAGCAGACGCTGAAGCTGGATAGCTGGCGTTTGCAGTTGGTGGGCAGCGAAGGAGAGAGCAGCTCACCACGCTATGTGAAGGATGTGACCGCATGGGATTACGAATACGACGGCGACATGGAGGCGGACACACAAGCGCTGGATGTGAAGAGCGCTCCAGGAAACGTGCTGGGCCGTGAGGAGGGTGGCAGCAGTAAGACAGGTGCGAAGGCTGGCGGCACCGCTGATGCGAAAGGTGCTCCGAAAGAGCAGAAGAGTTCGCCGGGCGGTAAGGCTGGGCAGGCGGATGCGAAGAGCGCGTCAAAGCAGGAGCCAGGGGCAGGTGCGGGTTCCGGGCAGCCGGTGACGGATGCAGCGAGTGCGTCGCACAACGTTGCGGCGGATGCTCCGAAGGTGAAGGGGATGCCGCATGTGGACATCACGCAGCGCTTTCTCGATATGCAAAGAAAAGAGTCGGGCAAGCGCAACCTGGGGGATGCCGAAGCAGGGCCTTCCGCAAGCTCGCTGGACATTGGCACGCCAGGGCTGTTGCTGACGATGGACGACCTGATGAAACTGCCGCAGGTGGAGCATGTGTTTGAGTTCCACTGCATTGAGGGGTGGAGTGAGATCACGCAGTGGGGCGGCGTGCGGCTGCGGGATTTGATTGAAGCGTATCCGCCGCAGAAGGTGAATGGGCGCGAGCCGCGCTATGTGTATATGGAGACGCCGGACGGTGACTACTACGGCGGATACGACATGAGCGCGGCGCGGCATCCGCAAAACATGCTGGTGACGCACATGAGCGGGCAGCCGTTGACGCAGGAACACGGCGCTCCGCTGCGGCTATTCATGCCGGTGAAGTACGGTTACAAGAATTTGAAGCGGATTGGCTTGATTTCGTACACGGACACCAAACCGGACGATTATTGGACCAAGCTCGGGTACGACTGGTACGCCGGGCTTTAGCCCGGGTGAGCGCGTGCGACACGCGACGGCTATGCTGAAGCTGTTGTGATCGACGCAAAAGAACATTACGAGAGCAGGAAGTCTGCGGCTGAGGCGGAGTACCGCCGTGCCGTGGAATGGGCGCGGCGCTACACGCTGGGCGCAGCCGCGGTTGCACTGCTGCTTGTGCTGTCGTTTGCTCGCGCTGTGCAGACGAACAGGACGTGGGCGCTTGGGCTTGAAGGTGCGGCGTTCGTTGGTTGCATTGTGCTGATGCTGCGTGCGCGTGGGCGTGCGGGTGCCGCAGGGCGTGTTGCAGAGCTGTATGAGCGCGGGTTGGACCGCGTGACCGGGCGCAAGGTGCAGAGCGGCTATACGGGCGAAGAGTTCGTGGATGTTACGCAACATCTGTATGCGCGCGATCTGGATGTGGTGGGACCGAAATCGCTGTTTGGCATGCTGGCCGTGGCGCGAACGGCGTTGGGTCGGGCTAAGTTGGCGGAGTGGCTTTTGTGGGCACCGACCTGGCGAGACGTGCTGCAGCGGCAGGACGCGGTGCGAGAGCTTGCGGCCGAGTTTGATTTGCGCGAGAAGGTTTGGTTGCTGGGGCGCTCTCGGTTTGAGGAATTGCCAGCGGACAGCTTCGCGCGCTGGCTCGAGGCGGAGGAAGCGGCGCTGCCGACGTGGCTGCCGGTGTTGTTAGCAGTGCTGCCTGTGGTGTGGATTGCGTTGCTCGTTGCAGGATTGCTGCTCCATGTGGGAGAAGGTGATCTGTTTCGCAATGTGCTTGCGATTCTGGCGCTGCAGGCTGTTGTGGCAATGCGCTTTCGTGTGACCGTGCGAGCAGAGATGGAGTTGACAGCCAAGCTTGCGGCGCATGTGACGATTCTGCGCGAGGGCCTGCGGGTGCTGCGAAGCCATACCGAATTCGAGAGCGAGATGTTACGAGAGCTGCAGCGTGATGCCGCGACCGAGGGAAGCCTGAAGCAGGTGGAGCGACTGCTCGAAATTGTGGAGCAGAGGTCGAAAGAGTGGTTCTATTTGCCCTCGTTGCTGCTTGGGGTGGGGACGCAGGTCGCGGCAGCGTTGCAGCGATGGAAGCGGGCACATGCGGCAGAGATGCGTACGCTGCTCGATGCGTGGAGCGCGTTTGACGCAGTGCTGGCTGTGAGCGCCTATGCGGCGGAGCATGCGGAGAACGTCTGGCCCGTTGTCAGCGAAGCGGATGGGGCGTCGGGAGAGTTTGCTGCGCAGGGAATGGTGCATCCGCTGCTATTGGTGGAAAGCGCCGTCGCCAATGACGTTGCGTTGGGAGCGGAGACACGGATACTGCTGATTTCCGGGTCGAACATGGCGGGTAAGTCGACGCTGCTGCGCGCGGTGGGTGCGAATGCTGTGCTGGCGTTTACGGGTTCTCCTGTGCCAGCGCGAGCCATGCGGATGAACACGCTGCATTTGGGTGCTTCGCTGGCGCTGAGCGACTCGCTAGCAGAGGGAAGATCGAAGTTTCTGGCTGAGGTGGAACGGCTGCGTGGGATCGTTCAGCTTGCAGAAGAGCAGCGTGGGTCGACGCTGTTTCTGATCGATGAGATCTTCAGTGGGACGAACTCGCTGGATCGCAAGGCTGCGGCAGATGCCGTCGTGCGTTCGCTGGTGACTGCAGGCGCAGTTGGTGCAGTGTCGACCCATGACCTTACGCTGACAGAGTTAGCTGATGCGCCGGAGATCCGTGGAAAGAACGTGCATATGGCGAGCCCGGACGAGGACGATCCGCTGCGATTTGATTACAAGCTGAAGGATGGCGTGAACCAGACGACGAACGCGCTGGCGATTGTGCGGATGCTGGGCCTGGTGAAGTGAAGCGAGTTGACGGGCTCGTGCTGCGGCCCTCGCGCTCGCACATACGGAAGTCTCTGCACGCCGCACTCTTCGAGTGCTCAGGTCGAGATGGCAAATTCTAAGGGTGATGGCCGCCGCACTTCCGAGAAGCAGATTCTCCGCCTTCGGCGAAGGAGGACAACCAAGAGTGATTCGCTTGCGGTTAGATTTCCCAGCGGAGCAGGGTGGCGCCGACGGTGAAGCCCGCGCCTACACTGGCGAGGAGGACGAGGTCGCCCTTTTTGAGGCGGCCGTCTTCTACGGCTGTATTCATCGCGAGCGGGATCGTGCCGGCGGTGGTGTTGCCGTAGCGATCGATGTTGATGACGACGCGGTCTTCGGGCATTTTGAGGCGTTCGGCTGTGGACATGATGATGCGCTTGTTCGCCTGGTGCGGGATAAAGAGATCGAGGTCTGTCCCTTGTATGCCGTTGCGCTGGAGAACGGCTTCCGTAGCTTCTGCCATTTTGCGCACGGCAAATTTATAGACGGCCTGACCGTCCTGATGAACGTAGTGCTGACGCTTGTCGATCGTCTCGTGGCTCGCCGGGAGAAGGCTGCCGCCAGCCGGCATGTAAAGGCTGGAGGCACCAGCACCGTCGATCTCATGCCAGTAGTCGATGAGGCCGACCTCGTCGCCTTCGCAGGGCTCGATGAGCACGGCTCCTGCGCCGTCGCCGAAGAGGATGCAGGTGGAGCGGTCTGTGTAATCGATGATGGCACTCATGACGTCCGCACCGATGACGAGAACTTTCTTATGCGCTCCGCTTTCAACGAGCTTCGCGCCGACTTGCAGTGAGTACGGGAAGGCGGAGCAGGCGGCGGATACATCGAAGCCCCATGCGCCGGTTGCGCCGATTTTGTTCTGCACCAGGCAGGCGGTGGACGGGAAGCTCATGTCCGGGGTGACGGTGCCAACGATGATCGCTTCTATTTCGGAAGCGTCTATGCCGCGCTTCGCGAGGCAGATCTTTGCTGCTTCTACAGCGATATCGCTGGTGGCGACACCTTTTTCAACGATGTGGCGTTCGCGTATGCCGGTGCGCTCCTGGATCCACTCGTCGTTCGTATCGACCATCTTTTCGAGATCTGCATTGGTAAGCAAGCGCGGCGGAACATAGGTTCCTAGGGATGAAATCTTGGCGCGAACGCTTTGCCTTGGTTTCAAAGTCAGGCTCAATGCAGGGGACCTCCTGAAGATGTGCAACAGGGAGAAGTTTATAGTGGCGAGTGGTAAGTGGCGAGTGGCGAGTGGCGAGTGATTAGTTCACGGGCTTGTGCCTGCAGCACTCGCGTTGCAAATGCGGGGATCTCTCCACTACGTCGCTGCGCGACTCCGCTCGAGATGACATTGTGGAAGGATTTGGCGGGGGAAGTGTACCGGGTTACCCTACTGCGCCCGCGTCGACCCGTTGCCGTTGCTTCCTTCCGGACCTGGCGGGGTTGGCGGGAACGCGTCGCGTAGGACCCGGCACATGTGTGAGTTTAGCAGAATGAGGCCAGCGAACTTTGCGAGCGCTGACTGTGCCGGTCCGCGGTTGGCATGACAAAGATCATGCAGATGACGTGACGTGTGCTACTGTCGCCGCTTGCGGAAAAACGCAAAAGTGAAGACATCCTCTGGGCGCGAGTCACAGGATGGAGGTGCACGATGCATGTTGATCCACTCTGGATGAAGGGGCTGCTGCTGTTGCATATCGCGGCTGGCTTCGGATCGTTTCTGCTGGCTCCCGCTGCGTTGGTCACCGCAAAGGGAGGCAAAGCTCACAAGCGGTGGGGCATGGTGTACCTGTGGTGCATGGGCGTGGTTGCGGGGACGGCTCTGCCCATGGCGCTGTATCGGCCAGTATTGTTTCTGGCGCTGGTTGCGGTGTTCAGCTTTTATGCGGCGTTCTCCGGCTATCGCGTGTTGAAGCTTAAAGATCTGGTGCGTGGAGGAAGTGCAAAGCCTGTCGATTGGATCGCTGGTGGTGTCACGTTCGTGAGCAGCTTCGCGCTCGCCTTCCTCGGTGCATTCCATCCGAAGCTGGTGCAGAACTTCGGCGTTGTTTCGATCGTGTTTGGATTTCTGGGCATGCGGCTGGCGTACTCACAAATGAGGAAGTTCATTTGGAAGCCGAAGGAGAAGATGTTCTGGTGGTACGACCACCTCGGAAACTTCATCGGAAGCTACATCGCAGCCTGGACGGCGTTCAGTGCAGTGACGCTGTCGCAGTACATCCATGCGGGCCTGATTGTTTGGCTTTGGCCCACCGTGGTGGGTGTGCCTTGCATCTTTGCGACGATCGCCTACTATAAGCGGAAGTTCGCGCCGAAGGCTGTGCCGGTGATTGCTGCGGTTTGAGGCGAAGTGGTCGTTGAGCGCTGCGGGAGTTGTGGCTGAAGGGCCGGACTGCGTTCCGGGCTGGACACTCTCGGGGTTCCTTCGGCTTCGCTCAGGACAGGCTCTTCGACTGCGCAGCGCGAGCGCTGCTTCGCTCAGGATGACATGGTGGTTCTCGGTCAGAGAACGGCGGACACCATAACTCAGATCAGCTCGTACCGCTTCCGGCGAACTTCTTGCCACCACCAAATTTGCTGCCGAGATTCATCTGCTTCGAAACGCGATAGAGCTGCACGATGCCGATTGTGGTGAAGATGAGGATGACGCTCCACAGGACCGTGAGGAGCGTTGCTCCCCAGCGTTGCGAGAACTGCGCCCAGATGTGAAGCACGGACTTGCCGTAGCGAATGCCGAGCCAAGCGGCTATAGCGTGGCGAGCGAAGCGGCTGATGGTGAAAGCGGTCATGAATTTACGCCGTGACATGTGCACAGCACCGGCTACCAAGACGAAGGGCGACAGCGGCATTGGTGGCGGGAGGAGCGCGGGCACGGCGACTGCGAGGATCGCGTGTTCTTCCACCCACTTGGTTGCGCGGCTGAGGATAGCGGGCTTCACATGCTTCTCGAGGAAAGCCATGCCGCCCGCCTGGCCGACTGCATGCGAGAAGAGGCCGCCGAGAGCGGAGCCCACCGTGGCGATGCCCACGAGTAGGAAGACGTTGGAATGCGCAGCGGCGTAGACGACGATCATGATGTCCGTTACGCCGGGAATGGGGAGCGGAACGAACGAACTGTCGACGATTGAGACCAGGAACAGGCCGAGCAAGCCGAGATGAAAGAAGAACGCGAGCACCCGATGCGCGGAAAGCGCGGCGACAAGAGCGATCGGAGCAAAGTGCGTCATGTTGTTGTTGAGACGCGGTGGCGTGGCGAAGAGTCGCGTGAATTTGCGTTGATGCTTCTGAGTTGACGACGAAGGACTCAGGAAGCGAGGACGGCAGGGAAACGAAATACAGGGGTCTCTCCATTGCGCGCCGTTGGCGCTCCGGTCGAGATGACAACTTAACGTAAGAGTTAGCCGAGCAACTTCAGTTGGCCGAGCAGGTCTGAGTTAGCCGAGCAAGTTGAGGTGGGGAAGTGCGGGGAGAGCGCCGATGCCGGCGGCGAGTTTGCGGAAGCGATGTATAGCGGTGATGCAGTCAGGGTCGAGCGTGTAGTGGATGTTGCGGGTGAGATAAGTGCGGATGGTCTCAGGTGACAGCGTAAGGCGGTGTGTCCATTCGGTGACAAGGTCGTCGATATGCGCGAGACCGTGATCGCGGCTGGTCTGCAGATCCGTAATGAGTTGTGCTGGTGTGACACCGGGGTTGGTGAGTGAGTCCGGCCGAACGGCCCAGACTGCCGCGACCCATGGCAGGCCGGTAAGCTCGCGCCACAGTGTGGCAACGTCAAGCCAGAGGAGCGGTTCAGGACTTGCAGATTCGATTTGCTCGCGGTGTTCTCGAGCGAGAAGCGCGGGGTCGCCTATGAGGAGCGCTGCATCGTTCGCCTGAAGCATCGCGCTCGGGTCGGCGGGCTGCGCGACGAAGGTTGGCTTGGTGTCGTGAAAGTGGTCAAAGAGGATGTGGGCATACGCGACGGAACTACGAGAGGCGGTGTCAGCGGCGACCATGCGCACGCGTTTGAGCGCTTCGCCTTGGCTCACGCGCGCGGGATTCTTCACGAGGAGCAGGATGCTGCGAACTTGATGCTGCGATGCAATCACACAGCCGGGAACTACGGCCAGATCTGCTGTCAAGGCTGCGACGGGTATGAGTCCAAGGTCTGCGGAACCGGCGAGAAGTTCCTGCGCGCATCGGGAAGGCTGCATGTAGCGAAGGTTATAGCGCGTGGCTAATTCGCTGGCGTGCGGCTCATGCTCGAAATCCCACATCAGGGGTGCAGGATTGAGGAAGCGGATTGCGGCTACGGCGAGTGGCACTTAGATAGGGTATAGGTTCGGTTTTAGCGTGCAAGCTCGTGCCGCCGGCACTCGCAGTTGCAACTGCAGGTCTCTCCACTACGTCGAGATGACAGATCACGTCAGTGGCTACTGGCTACTGGCTACTGGCTACTGGCTGCAGAGGCGCGTTGCATGAGAGCTGGCAATCAGCGTGCGGTAGTATTCGGAGCGTTGAGGTTGGAGCGGATTTGGTTACGCAGGAACAGAAGCAAGAGGCACGGCTGGGATGGTTGGCGCTCGCGCTTACGCCGCGCATGGGCCCGACCCGGTGTGCGCGGGCGGTGCAGCGGCTTGGCGGGGCTGAGCGTGTGTTTGCGGCATCTCTTACGGAGCTCGAAGGTGTCGGCATGCCAGCGGAGGCGGCGCAGTTCTGCTTTGATGGGCGTGCGCGGAAAGCAGCGACGGAAGAGAGCGAGCGCGCAGCGACAGGTGGCGCAAGTTTCGTGACTCCCGAAGATGAAGAGTACCCGCAACCACTGCTGCAGATCTACGATCCTCCTGCGGTGCTATGGGTACGGGGAAATGCCACTCTGCTGAATCGACCGGCTCTTGCGGTTGTTGGAACGCGACACCCAACTCCGTATGGCACAGGTATGGCGGAGATGCTGAGCCGAGATTTGGCACGGCGTGGGCTGGTGATTGCGAGCGGCATGGCCCGTGGTGTCGACACCTGCGCACACAGAGGAGCGCTGGAGGCGGGTGGGAAGACCGTGGCCGTGTGGGGCACAGGAATCGACGTGATCTATCCCAAGGAGAATAAGAAGCTGGCCGAGCAGATCGTGGCGCAGGGTGGAACAATCGTCAGCGAGTTTCCGCTTGGCACATTCCCCGCGCCGCAGAACTTCCCTATACGGAATCGCACTCTGAGCGGCATGAGCATTGGTGTGCTGGTGGTGGAGGCGGCCGAATATTCCGGAACGCGCATTACGGCTCGCTGCGCGATTGAGCAAAGCCGCGACGTGTATGCGGTACCCGGTAACGCAACGAACAAGAATGCGTGGGGGCCGAATACGCTGATTAAGCAGGGGGCGAAGTTGACGGCGACCTGGGAGGACGTCTGGGAGGATCTGCCCTCTCAAGTGAAACTGGAGCTTGAGCAGGCGGCGGAGGGGCAGATTAGCGGGAATGAATCGTCCGGTGGGGAGTCTGCATCTCTATTCACCGGACTGGTGAGTGAGCAGAGTTCGCTGCCGCCGGTAGGTGAGCATGAGCGGCTGGTTCTGAGCTTTCTGCAGCAGGATGAGGCCACGCAACTCGACGAATTGATTGAGCGGCTCGATGGTCAGATGGCTTCCGGCGAGATCTTTACAGCGCTATTTGAGCTGGAGCTCGCGGGACGTGTGAAGCAGATGCCAGGAAAGAATTATCTGCGATCGTTCTGAGGTTAGTGACCGGGACGCAAACGCAGATTCCCTGCGGGAATGACAACAAAAGAGCCAGAAGTGACACGTCTAAATAGCTGGTGCCGGATAGATATCAGTTTGACGGGACCTCGGCAAAGCGTGTTAGGGTGCAATGGAATTGGGAAAGGCGGCACGAGTTTTGCCGCCGGTCTCTGAATGGACGTGCAGTGTGGCAAAAAATCTTGTGATCGTAGAGTCGCCCGCAAAGGCGAAAACGATCAACAAATACCTCGGCAGCGACTACATCGTGGAGGCCTCAATTGGCCACATTATGGACCTGCCAAAGAACGATGTTGGCGTAGAACTGAAGCGCCGCACCTTCGAGCCGACGCTGATTGTGTCGCCTGGCAAAGAGAAGATTGTGGACCGGCTGAAGAAGCTGGCGGCCAAGAGCGATGCCGTGTTCCTCGCGCCCGATCCTGATCGCGAAGGCGAGGCGATTGCCGCGCACCTGAAGTTTCAACTTTTGCCGGTGATGAAGGACAAGACGAAGATTCAGCGCGTCACCTTTAATGAGATCACCAAGAAAGCTGTTAAGGCAGCATTCGAGCACACGCGAGATGTAGACGAAAACCTCGTCGACGCGCAGCAGACACGGCGTGTGTTGGACCGCCTGGTGGGATATCAGATTTCTCCGCTGCTGTGGGACAAGGTGAAGCGTGGGCTGAGTGCGGGACGTGTGCAGACTGTGGCGCTGCGGCTGATTGTGGAGCGCGAGCGCGAGATCAATGCCTTCAATCCGGTGGAGTACTGGAACATCGATGCGGCGTTGACGCCAGGTAAGAGTGGACAGGAATTTACCGCGCGCATGGTTGGCGTGCAGGGCACTCCAGTGCGCGTTTCGAACGGCATGGACGCGGATGGCAAGGAACAGTTCTTGTCGAATGCATTGCCGGACAAGGCGGCGGTGAATGATGTGCTGGGACAGCTTGAAAAGGCAACCTGGCGCGTGCGGTCTGTCGATAAAAAAGAGCGCCGGCAGAACCCGAAGGCACCGTTTACCACAAGCCAGTTACAGCAGCAGGCGGCAGGACGGCTTGGCTTCAACGTGCGACGCACGATGGGCGTGGCGCAGCGATTGTATGAAGGCATCGAGATTGGCAATGAGGGTACGGTAGGTCTGATTACTTACATGCGTACCGATTCCACGCGCATCAGCCCGGATGCGATCAAGGACATACGGGACTATGTGGGTTCGAAGCTTGGTGCGAAGTACCTCCCAGAGCGCGAGAACACGTACAAGAGCAAGAAGGATGCACAGGATGCCCACGAGGCGATTCGCCCAACCAATGTGAACTTCGTTCCGAAGGACATTCGGCGCTATCTGAGCGATGAGCAGTTTCGGCTGTACAAGCTGATCTGGGAACGTGCAGTGTCGAGTCAAATGGTGCCCGCGGTGTTCGACCAAACGACGGTGGACATCGAGGCGAAGGCGGATTACAGCTACGACTTCCGCACGACTGGAAGCGTGCTGAAGTTCGACGGCTTTCTGAGATTCGAAGAAGACAATAAGAAGGCGCGGACAACGCAGGCTGCGGCAGCGGCGGCTGAAGATAAAAAGCTGGCGGCTTCGAGCGCCGACGGTGATTCCGAAGCGGAGGCTGCGAAAGATGCGGCCAGCGAAGAAGGCTCGGCGGACCGTCGTCTGCCGGAGCTAAGCGGCGGCCAGGGGCTGACAAAGCAGCGCATTGACGCGCAGCAAAAGTTTACGCAGCCGCCACCTCGCTTCAACGAAGCGAGCCTGGTGAAGGCGCTCGAAGAGAAGGGAATAGGCCGGCCTTCCACGTATGCCTCGATCATCAACACGATCCAGGAGCGCGACTATGTAAAGAAGCTCGCGCAGAAGCTGGTGCCGACGGAGATCGGCATGGTGACTACGGATCTGCTGATTGAGAATTTTCCCTACATCTTCAAAGTGGACTACACCGCCGGGCTGGAAAACGAGCTTGACGATGTGGCCGATGGTAAGGAAAAGTGGACCGACCTGTTGAACGGCTTCTACACGCATCTGGAAGGTGAGCTCAAGGTAGCTGCCGACCAGATGGAGGATGTGAAAGCCTGGGAGAAGGAGACCGATGAGACCTGCGACAAGTGCGGCGCTCCGCTGCTTTTGAAGTGGGGCAAGTTCGGTAGCTTCTACTCGTGTTCGAACTTCACCAAAGAAAAGCCGGTGGTGGTGAGCGCAGCCGCCTGGAAGAAAGATTCCAAAGCGGTGCTGGCGAAAGTTGCCGATAAGTTTGGTCACGGGACCGTTGATGTGCGCGGTGTCGACGAGAATGGCGAAGAGCAAATTGTGAAGGTACCGGAGTCTGAGCGCGCGAAGTTGAAGGACGTGCTGAAGACCGCAATGAAAGAGTGGAAGCGCGTCACGGTAGATCCGGATAGCTGCGACTTTACCAAGGAAAACTTCGCCGCGAAGCCTGATCTGAGCTCGCCGGAAGCGGCTGATGCGGAAGCAGAAGACGAGTTTTGCGACAACTGCGGTCGCACGATGGTGCTGCGTAATGGACCATGGGGGCCGTTCATGGCGTGCCCTGGATACAACGACGATCCACCTTGCAAGACGATCCGCAAGTTGAACCAAAAGGTGCAGTCGAAGCCGCCTGTGCAGCTTGAGGAGCCATGCCCGAAGTGTGGCAAGCCGCTGTTGCAGCGCGAAGGGCAGTATGGCGAGTTCATTGCGTGCTCAGGCTATCCCAAGTGCAAGTATGTGAAGCAGGATCTGCTGGAAGTTCCTTGTCCGAAGTGCGGAGCGGAAGTGGCGGCTCGCAAGAATCGTCGCGGCGACACGTTCTATGGCTGCACGCGGTATCCGAAGTGCGATTTCACCAGCAATCAGAAGCTGGTAGCTGGGCCTTGCCCGAACTGTAAGTCGCCGTACCTGGTTGAGGTGGCGAACGCAGAGGGCACGTTCCTGGTGTGTCCGAACAACAAGGACATGATGCCGAAGAAGCGCGCAAAGAAGGGCGCTGCCGAGGAAGAGACTTCCGGTGTGGAGTGCAGCTTCGCGGAGAAGATTGGGCCGCCTAAGCCTAAGGAAGAACCGAAGGATCTGCAATTGCCAGATCCGGCGAAGACACGACCGGTGGTGGAGGCTGTGGCGTAAGGAATGTGGGCAGTGGGAACTCTCCCTCTGCACTTCTCCTATGCCAGTAAGAAGCAAGTTCCCTTCGGAAAGACAGAAAGCGGGATTGTCTAGGTCAACGAGAGGAGTGCGTGTTCTAAGCGCACTCCTCTTGAACCTTTAAGGAGAACGGTATCTCCTTCGCGGAGATTAGCTTTGAGCCAATCTCCGGCTTGTTCGGGTGTTTCGACGAAAAGGGCTGGTACTGCCGCTGCTTTCGCACCACTCACCAGGTTCTGCGCGAGGCCACGCACGCCGATCACCTGGTCGATACCGGTCATCGCTGCTCCGCACTGGCGGTGAAGCTTTGCGCCCTCGGCACCCAACTCCAGCATTTCGCCCGCGATCACGATGCGACGGGCGGTTGCCGTGTTTCGCAACGACTGCACCATGGCATCGAGGGCTTGGGGGTTGGAGTTGTAGCTGTCATTGATGATGCGTGCGCCTCGCCAGGTGACGACCTGACCGCGCTTTTCGGTGGGCTGCAGGGTCTGTAGCGCGTCTCGGCAGGTTGCGAGTGGGATGCCTGCCTGGAGACCGACTGCAGCGGCGCCGAGTGCGTTGAGAACATTGTGGCGACCCATGAGCGCGAGCTTCACAAAGAGGCGTTCGCCCCCGGATTCCATGTAGAAGCGTGTGCCATCCAATCCGGCGTCGCCGATGTCTGTGGCGCGCATCGTGGCCTTGGGAACGGTGCCGTAGAAGATAGCGCGCTGGCCGAAGCCCCGGCCGAAAGAGGCGACGTGCTCGTCATCGGCGTTGAGGAAGGCCACACCGTCGCGTGGCAGCGCTTCCACGAGCTCGTATTTCGCGCGAGCGATTCCTACGATGCCATCGGGGAAGAACTCGAGGTGCACCGGAGCTACGTTGGACACGATCGCCCAGTCTGGTTCCGCGATGCGGGCGAGATCACGAATTTCCCCGGCATGGTTCATGCCCATTTCAAGCACGGCAATGTCGTGTTCGGGCTCGAGCTTCAGCAATTGGAGCGGCATGCCAAAGCCGTTGTTCAGATTGCCTTCGCTCTTGAGCACCTTGAATTTTGCAGAGAGGACGGCGGCGACGCTCTCTTTTGTGGTGGTCTTGCCTGCGGAGCCTGTCACGCCGATGACGAGCTTGCCCCAGTCACGCCTGACCTGCCTTGCGAGCCGCTGCATGGAGTGGAGGACGCAGTCGGATTCCGTCTCCGGGACCTTGAGAAGGCGCGACGAATCGATAGATGCGGGAGGAAGCCAGCGCATACTGACAACTGCTGCGACGGCTCCATCGGCTAATGCTGTTTCCACAAAATCGTGGCCGTCGAAGCGTTCACCTTTTACCGCGAAAAAGAGGTCGCCCTCGTTCACCGTGCGCGAATCGATGGAATAGCCTAACGCTTCCACTTCAGCGGGGAAGTCACCTTCCGCATGAATCCAGTCAGCAATCTGTCCCAGTGACAGCTTCACAACTCAGCCCTTTTCTTTCCGTTCGCGCAGCGCCTGTTCGGCTTCCGCGACATCGTCGAATGGTATCGCACCATTCGCCAGGATTTGTGTTTTCTCGTGACCCTTGCCGGCAAGTAGGACGATGTCGTTCGGCTTTGCCAGACGTATGGCGGCCTGGATAGCAGTGCGGCGGTCCGGCTCCACGACAAACTTCGCTTCCGTTTCGCGGATGTTGACAAGCGCTTCCGCCATGATCGTCATTGGATTTTCGCTGCGTGGATTGTCGCTGGTCAGCACGACCCAATCGCTTAGTTCCCCTGCAACCCTGCCCATCTTCGGACGCTTGGTGCGATCGCGGTCTCCACCGCAGCCGAACAGCGTTATCACGTGTCCTCCTGTGTCTTTGACGAGGTCGCGAGCCAAAGAGATAAGGTTGCGGAGAGCGTCATCTGTGTGGGCGTAGTCGACTACAACGGTGAAGCCGTGCTCTCGCGAGGCGGGGACGACCTCGAAGCGGCCAGGCACTTGACGTAGATGCGTTGTTGCCGCGGCTATCTGTTTCAACGTTAGGCCGCGTGCTAGAGCTGCGGCGCTGGCGGCGACCAGATTGTAGACATTCACAGAGCCGGTGAGAGGTGAGTGAAGGTCAGTCGCTCCGTTTGCGGTCACCAAACGGAAGCTGGTTTCACCTGACCGAAAACTAATGTCTTCTACGCGGAAGTCGGCATCGTTCGCGAGAGAACAGTGCGCGGCGTAGCGCAACACTTCGGCCTTGGTACTCCAAGCAGCGTCAGCCATCTTCCAACCATATGAGTCATCGACATTCACTACGGCAACACGTGGTGGCGTGGCACCGACACCTAAGAAGAGGCGAGCCTTTGCTGCAGCGTACTCCTCCATGGTGCCGTGATAGTCGAGGTGATCCTGCGTGAGATTAGTGAAGATGGCGACGTCGACAGGGATTCCCCAGACACGTTCCTGTTGGAGCGCGTGCGAACTCATCTCCATCACGACTTCGGTGCAGCCCGCCCGCACGGCCTCTGCAAAGAGAGCGAGGATATCGCGGCTTTCAGGCGTGGTGTGTTCGCTCGGCCGGACTTCTTCACCGATGTGCGTTTCGATGGTGCCAAGCAGCAGACACTTCCGCCCGGCGCTGCGCAGTATTTCTTCGAGCAGGAAGGCTGTTGTGGTCTTCCCGTTGGTTCCGGTGACGGCGCTTACCTTTAGCTTGTC
Organism: Granulicella sp.; assembly: GCA_965200515.1. Classification (GTDB taxonomy): domain Bacteria; phylum Acidobacteriota; class Terriglobia; order Terriglobales; family Acidobacteriaceae; genus Granulicella. Next base: position 864,290 of record CBDAUT010000014.1, read on the forward strand.
CTGTGGTCTGCCAAAAACGGCGGAGCTGACTTCCGCGAGCGCGCGGCGGCCGTGCTCGACCAACGCCAGTGCGAGCTCTGGTTGCTTCTTTCGCAGCTCGTCGTACACCTCTGACGAGTCGGTGACAATCGCGGCAGCTCCCCGTTGGAGTGCGGCATCAATGAAGAGGTTTCCGTTGGCGGTTTCCCCGCGCATCGCGACAAACACTTCGGAGGCCGCGACACGCCGCGAATCGTACTGCACTCCACGGATGTCTATTCGCGCATCGTTTGCATGCAGATGCGTAAACAGCGGAAGGATGTCGCTCCAGAGCATCGTCTCATCCTATCGCTGCAAGAGCAGCCGGAGGGAAACGCAAAGCAGCACCACACCGAAGCACTTACGAACTATAGGCAGTGGTAATGTCTGTGCCCATTGCGCGCCGAAGTAGCCGCCAATGCCGATGCCAGCCGCAAGCACCAGTCCCAGCTTCCAGTTGACGTTGCCGGCACGCCAGTATGGAATGAGCGGACCCAGCCAGACTGGACTAAGCGCGACGAGCAGGGCCGTGCCCTGCGCGCGGAGTTCCTTTTCGCCGAACACAAAGACGAGCACCGGGATAAGAAACGCGCCACTAGTTCCCGCCAGCCCAACACACACACCGAGAACCAAGCCGATTGGAACGGCAATCACCAGCGGAGAATTCATCGCGTGAACTTCACGACGACTTCTGTACCAACCGGCACCATGCTTCCGGCGACCGGCACCTGATCTCTTGCCATGCCGCTGCCGACGGGCTGAACGTGGAGTCCAACGTGTTCCGCATTCTCTACCGCAGCGCGCAGTGTGTTCCCGTCGAAGGCTGGCACCGCTACCCGCTTTGTCGCATCTACGACAACTGTATGGCTCGATTTGACCTGTACTGCTGGCGGTATGTGTGGCTTGGCGAGCGGCTTGCCGTCATCGACATAGTTGTCTGGCATCACGGATGTCGTGCCGCCGTTGGCGCGAAACATCGCGATCATTTTCTGGGGCAGGGCACCGCGCAGCATCTTCGGCTGCTGTTTCTGTGCAAGCGCATACCGGCGTTCGGCCTCAGCATCCGCAAGCTGATTTTGCGCGAGCGCAGCGGCATTCGCGGGCTGGCGGAGTGGATCGTCGGGAGGAAGGCTGTTGATCTGCTCGAACATGGCGTTCATGTCGGCGACCTCTTCCGAAGGACCGTCGGGCTTTGCCTGTGCCAATTCCTGCATCTGCTGCTTGGTCTTTAGCGGCTGATCGTGCGGCACACCGAGGTACTCGAGCACCTTCTGCGCGACATCGCTGAACACTGGAGCGGAAACGATGCCGCCGTAACCTTCTACTTTGGTCGGGGTATCAATGACCACTGCGACCGCAATGGCCGGGTTGTTGACGGGAGCGAACCCGGCGAAGCTTGCTACAAGTTTGGTGTGTGAGTATGTGTGCGTTGCGGGATCAATCTTTTCTGCTGTACCCGTCTTGCCGGCAGAGCTGTAGCCGTTCAGCGCAGCGGACTTGCCTGTGCCTTCCACGACGATGCCCTGCATCATTGCGCGCATCTTGGCAGCCGTGAGTTCTTTGATGACGCGGTGCGAGCCGTCGGGGAGGTTTGCAGGAAGTTCCGTTGTTGGGTGGAAAGCTGCGGGCTTGAGACGCGGATCGCCTTTCATCTCATCGGTTGACTGCATGAGAATGTGTGGCGGAATGTAGGTGCCGCCGTTGGCAATCGCACCAACCATGCTGACGAGTTGTACTGGCGTGACGCCGATTTCCTGGCCGATGGCCAGCGAGAGAATACTGGTAGACCCCCACTTGCGGACGGGACGAAGGATGCCGCGTGTTTCGCTCGGAAGCTCAATGCCACTGCGATCACCGAAGCCGAAGCCGCGCATATAGTCGTAAAACTTCTGCGGACCAACTTTGAGCGCCATCTTGGCAGCTCCAACGTCGCTGGATTTCTCGAGTGCCATCTGGACGCTGATTCGGCCGTAGTGATCAGCCTTGTCGTCGTGCAGTGTGCGGCCGTACATTGTCATCGCGCCGCCCTGGCAATCCACGATGTCGGTCGGCTCTACGCCTGCAGAGTCGAGTGCCGCAGAGTAGGTGACGAGCTTGAAGGTGGAGCCAGGCTCGTAGATGTTGCTGACGGCAAGATTTTGCAGAATGCTCGCGTCCATGTGACGCCGGTCGTTGGGGTTGAAGCGAGGCGAGACAGCCAGCGCGAGAATTTGGCCTGTGTGCGGGTCCTGCACGACGATGGTGCCGTGTGCCGCGCCAACCTTCGCGACCTGCGCATCAAGTGCTTCTTCCGCCATGTGCTGAATGTTGGAATCGATGGCTAGGACAAGGTTTTCACCGGGCTGAGGCTGCTGCTCATCGCTTTCCATGGCGTGGTGCTTCGCGTCGACCGCAGTGAGGCGATGGCCGGGAACGCCATGTAGGTCGTCGTCGAACTCTTGTTCAAGACCGCCGAGGCCGTTGTCGTCTACACCGACATATCCGAGTGTGTGCGCTGCAAGATCTTCATTGGGGTAGAAGCGCTTGAATTCTTTGGTGGTGTAGATGCCCTTGAGATTGAGCTCCAGCACACGCTTGGCAGTCTCTGCGTCGACGCGTCGAGCGACCCATGCGAAATTCCTTGAGGCGTTAAGACGCGCAAGAATCGCGGGCTCGCTTGTGAAGCGATCAAAGGCTTCCGTGTGGACGAGCTTTGCAAGCATAGCCGCATCTACAGGGCGGTTTTCTGCGATTTCGCTGGGCACCGCGTAGATGCTATCGACCTGCACGGTCATGGCGAGCTCGCGCAGATTGCGGTCATAGAGAACGCCGCGGCGGGGGGAGACTTCAAAGCCGCGTACCTGCTGCCGCGTAGCAAGCTGCATGTAGTCGCCGTGACGAATGACCTGCAGCCAAACGAGGCGGAGTCCAATGGCGACTGTCCACAGGCAGAAGAAGATGGCCACGTACGCAAACCGCACCCGGCGGATCGGTGCGGTGAGCGTTTTACGTGGAGCGGACTTCATGTTGGTGTTCCTGAAGAGAAGATAGTGGTGCGGAGAGTGCTCTAGTTGATTGCGATTGCTGGAGCCTGTGCCTGGGCCATCACGGTTCCACCCATGGTCGAGCCATCCGGCAGAACCACCTGCCCGGGAAGGGGAGCGTCGAGACCGAGCTGCTTTGCCATACGGTCTATACGGCCAGGATCACTGAGCTGCGCTTCCGTGAGGCGGAGCTGGCGATTGGTTTCGCGAAGCTGCTCTACCTGCTGCTTCTGTGCTTCTACGCGATAGCCGACTTCGATTGCAGAGAAGTGCTGCCAGACGTAAACCATCGTGAGCGCGAAGAGCAGCGTCATCACGGAGGTAAAGGTGCGCATCTCGCGGCGGCGCTCTGGATCATCAGCCTTGACGATGCGGCTGTTGTCGATGGGCTTCGAGAAGAACATCTCCGGCGTGGGGCCACGGCGGCGGGCACGCTGCAGATCGTACAGTTCGCGGTTGCGGTCGGCGACGCTTGGGCGACGGCTGAGCTGCCGTGAGTGCATGCGCTCCATCTGTTGTCCTGCCATTGCCATCGTTGCCATTACCGCCTCCGAAAAGCCGCAGGTCTCCCCACGGCAAATGCTGCCTTGTTCTAAATCTTTTGCGCGGCCCGTAACTTTGCACTGCGCGATCGTGGGTTTCGGAGTGATTCCTGTTCCGTTGCCACAACCGGTTTCTTGGTGAGAATGTCCATTTGGCCCGCCTTGGCCGCATCGCGGAAGGCGTCCTTTACCAGCCGGTCTTCGAGAGAGTGAAAGCTGATCATCACCGCTCGTCCGCCTGGTTTGAGGAGAGATCCCGCGCATCGAAGCAGCGATTGAATCTCACCTAATTCGTCGTTCACACGAATACGAAGAGCCTGAAAAGTTCTGGTCGCCGGATGGATTTGCGGGCCTTTGTTGCGCCCGTGCTCAAAGCTTTTTATTGTTGGGGCCGCAGCCGCTACGACTTTGGCAAGTTCTGCCGTTGTACGTATCGGCCGGGCCCTAACAATTGCTCTGGCGATTTTCCGCGACCTCCTTTCCTCTCCGTTTTCGTAGATGAGGTTGGCGAGATCTTCTTCGTCCGCCTCATTTACCACTTGCTCGGCCGTAATGCCGCTGCGCGTATCCATACGCATATCCAGCGGACCTTCGGCCCGAAAACTAAACCCTCTGTGCGCCTCATCCAGTTGCAGGCTGCTTACGCCGAAGTCGGCGAGCAATCCGTCCAGGCTGCCCGGAGCGATTTCTTCCGCTGCTGCGGAAAACGCTCGCGGAACATAGCGGACTTGCGGCATTCCCGGCCCCAGCTCTTCGGCTACTTCGGCCATCCGCTGCTGCGCCTGCTCCATGGCCTGTGGGTCGCGATCAAAGCAGATCAGCGTACCGTTACCGCCCAGCCGCCGCGCGATAGCGCTGGAGTGGCCTCCGAGGCCCAGCGTTGCGTCGGCGAAGACCCCGCCGGGTCGCACATTCAGGTATTCGAGACTTTCTTCCCAAAGAACTGGCACATGCTGCGGTATACCCATTTGCGACCGCCTCGTGTGCTGCTTCCCCCGTGAGGGGATTGTGTGTCTCTTACAGCCCGGGAATCGCAAGCGAATCCAGGTCTGCTCCGGTCAGCGGTTCGGCTTCCAGCTTGGCCGCGTGCCGTTCATCGTTTACAACCATCAACTTCGTGCCCTGGCCAAGAACGGCAACATCGCCGATCAGTTTGGCCCTTTCGCGGAGGAGTTGCGGAATCAGCAACCGGCCCTGCGAGTCCATCTCAACCTGCTGGCCGTAATAGTTCGTTACGTCCAGGAACTTCTGTTTGGCGGCTCCCGAAGGGCTCTTTCCGAGCGCTTCTTCGATCCGCTCCCATTCCTTAATGGGATAAAGCTCAGCCCGCTCACCGTCCTTGCTGGTGATGAAGAATTGCGGCCCGTAAACCTCTTCCACCCGGCGTTTGAACTCGGACGGGACCTTAAGGCGCCCTTTCTCATCGACCCGCGTTGGATGGTTGCCGCGAAACATTTCTGAACCTGCGCGGGCACCCGAGGAGCTCACCCGAAGCCTTGGTGGTTACAATCGGAGGTGTTGCTGGTCTATTTCGCACCCGATTGGCCACTTTCGACCACTTCACTCCACAAACATCTCGCACGGCGCGGTTGATGTAAAGAACAAAATGCGATTTCGGTATGACTCTTTTGTGGGAGGTGTGTGGAAATTCTAGGAATGGACCTGTGCGGAAGTTCGACCCCAAGATGTTGTGTTTAGCAGCTTGAGTCTTTGCCAACTTCTAACTTGGCGAATGCATCCCAGTCGTAGTAGGCGAAAGTAAAGCGAAACTAGGTGATAACAGGACGATGATCTCGAACGCGCTTACGGCGCAGCAACCAGATTAGATAGGCAAGCACAAGGATGTTCGCAACAAACAACCCAGTCTTCCAGATGGTGAAGTGTCGAAGCATCTCAAAAATTTCCCAGGGCAGTCCGAGTGTGGTGAGTACGACAGTGAAGTACTCCGCCCACACTTTGTGCAGCATAAGACCGGTGCCTTCAACGGCGTAAGTGACGGCTCCGGCAAAGCTCAGCGCGCCCGTGATGCGAAGATCGTGGCCGCTGACGAGGTCGGCCCGATCCAGAAAAATACTTGCAATGTGTCCGTTGGGATCCATTCCCAGCCACTCGATGGTCTTCATCGCCACGGTTCCGAGATCACTATGAATCAGATGAAGGCACATTGCGCCGATAAGGATGCACCCTATGGATTTGCTGACTTTGAAGAGACCAATGTAGAGAAGGCCGCGTTCGCTGCGTTCTTTCGTGATTGCGCAGGCCTCTGCGGCGCTCTGTGGCTCAGAGATCTGTTGGACTGATTCATCCACTTCCGCACGAAGATGCATGGCCTTCTGCATAGCTTTGTTTAGTTGACGGTCGATGCTGTGCGTTGTCAACGGTGAGGCACCCAAACGATGACTCCCGATGGTTGCTCACGATGTGCGAAAAAGAAAATTGATTTGATATCTCGTTCGCAAGAATCCATCGCATCTTACTTCACGTAAACAAGATGTGCGCTTATGTACCGTGCGCGGGCTCAAGGCCGATGAATGGCCGATCTGAAAGGAACGAAAACACATGAAGAAGACACTATTCACTCTGCTTGCTGGCTCTGCGCTGGCGATTACGTCGCTTTCAGCAACAGCACAGAAGAAGGATCCGGATGTCGGCGGCGCTCCTATGTACGCCAATAAGACCGTGGCGATGAATGCTTCCGCAGCACCCAACCTGACCACGCTGGTTGCGGCTGTTAAGGCTGCTGGTCTCGTTGACACATTGAACGGCCCTGGGCCATTCACCGTATTTGCGCCGACCAATGATGCCTTCGGCAAGCTGCCCTCGGGTACTGTTGATTCACTCACACAGCCTGAAAACAAGGCGAAGCTCACCTCGATCCTGACTTACCACGTTGTTTCCGGTACGTACGATTCGAAGAAGCTGATGAAGGAAATCAAGAAGCACAAAGGTTCTTTCGAGATGAAGACCGTGAACGGCGAAATGCTCACCGCTTCCATGGACGGCAGCATGATCAAGCTCACCGATGCAAAGGGTGGCACTGCTGAAGTGACGACTGCAGACGTGTATCAGTCCAATGGCGTCGCACACGTGATCGACACAGTTTTGATGCCCTAGTTTTTACACATAAGGCATTAGGCGGCGCTCTTCGGAGCGCCGCTTCTGTTTGCGGCAAAACCGCCGTGCTAGGAAATGACCGATGATGCGAACGTAGAAAAGCCCGCGCCATGAGGGTGACGCGGGCATCTCCGATGGATTGCTCCACCGAAGCTTGATGCGGGAAATGGTTGCGCTCCGTCGTGCTTACATCTCAGCCCATTGGCGCAGCAGATTGTGATACACGCCGGTGAGCTGCACGGTGCTTTGCTTCACTTGCTCTTTCTCCGCGTCGGGACTTCCTGCGAGCCGCTGAATGGCTGTGTCGAGGTCGAAGAGCAAAGTGCGTTGTGCGTCCTGTCGGACCATGCTCTGCAGCCAAAAGAAACTGGAAACACGCGCGCCGCGAGTTACTGGTGTGACGTGGTGCAGGCTCGTTGATGGGTACAGGATCATGTCGCCTGCAGGCAGCTTTACGCTCTTCGAGCCATATGTGTCCTCCACGATGAGTTCGCCACCGTCGTACTCGTCCGGTTCGCTGAAAAAAAGAGTGCAGGAAAGATCGGTGCGTATGCGTCCGCCGGTCGCGCCATGGGTGCGGATTGCGTTATCGACATGCGTGCCGAAAGTCTGCCCACCCGCATAGCGATTGAACAATGGAGGAAAGACACGCAACGGCAGCGCCGCCGAACGAAACAACGCGTTGCTTCCGAGCGCCTGCAAAATCAGGTCGCCCACCTGCTTCGCAATCGGATGGTTCTCTGGAATTTGCGAGTTGAACTTATTTTGCGCCGACTGATGACCAGCGGTTATTTTGCCGTCCACCCAGTCTGCACTGTCCAGGAGCGTGCGAAGCTCGCGAACCTGCGGCTTTGGAAAGATGCCTGAGATTGCGATCAGCACTTTTGCGTAGCCCTCCGGGCTGTATTCCGCGCTTCGGTTAGAGACAGATTTGCCGCAGGCCCGAAGCGCAGAAATGAGTAGATGAGTAGGTTGATTTACTTAGTACTTGAAGACGAAGCTGAATTGGCCGTTCACGCCTTCGCCCGGAACAAGATGATTGGGGTGCGGCTGATCGATGAAGAAAGCGTTCGTGAAGTTGTTGACGTTCACCTGCAAATCAACGTGCTCGTAGATAGGCCGACGCAACATGAGATTGAGTTGCGTGTAGCCCGGAATGGACTTGAAACCCAGATTTGCGGATGTGGGGGTAATTGCGTCTGCAGAGTTGTAGGTCGCGATGAGCGCTGTAGAACTCGCACGACGGGCGCCAACGTAGTTGCCACCGAAGCCACCTGTAAATTTCCAAGCGAGAGCGTGTGTGATGAAGAGATTACCGGAGTTCTTCGGCACATTCGCTAAAGGAAAACCGGCTGGATTGAAGTAATACGGTGCCGTATTGTAGCGAGCGTCAACCGTTGCCGTGGGATTTGTTTTGAGCGCGGTCTGCCATGCGGTGTAGAACGCAGTGTTGGTCGCTGCGAATGGAGATGCATTCACGATGGAACTTTCCACTCTGCCGTCGAGATACGCGTAACCGAGCACAACATCAAAGTTGCGGGGCATGTGTCCGAGGACGCCAAGCTGCACACCCCGCACCAACTGATTTCCCGCATTGATGGTGTTGAGCGAATTGTTCGGATCCGTTTCGCGTGCATTCAACTTTTCTGTGCGAAAGACGCTGCCGTTCAGATTCAGCTTGTCTTTCAGGAAAGACCACTTCGCCCCAAGCTCAAAAGTCTCGTTGTACTCGGGAGCGGAGGTGGCATTATTCGCACTCAGACTGAGTGATTCCGCTGCCGGGTTGAAGCTTGTGCCGTAGTCGAAGTAGATACTGCCGGACGGCTTGGGCTTGACCACGATGGCGGCGCGATAGGTCGGTTGCTTATCCAGACGATTGGCTACGGTAGCTGCCGTGGCTTTAGGCAGAGCCGCAGGATTCGCAGGACTATGTGAGTTCGTATTGAAATAGTCAAAGCGAATGCCGCCAGAAGCTTCCAGCCAGCGAGTCAAATGCAACGTATCGAGGAAGCCGACGCCGAACGATTGCGACTCAACATGCGTCGGTACGGCGGGGTATGTCTCCTGCAAGGTAAAGGCGTCGTTCGGCGTAGGAGCAAGCAACGAGGTGTAAGGAACAACGTACACATTGCGTGTTGGCCTCGATCGCTCGCGGCCACCTTCGAGAATAACCACCGCGGTGTTTTCTACGTGGCCTACTCGGAAGCGGCTTGTTGCACTCACCTGATTCCAGAGGAGGTCTTCCGTGGATTTTGACGTGAGCTGGTTACGCCTCACCTGAATCTGACTCAACGGTGTGCTGATGGGGTAACAGGCTAACGTTGCTGCGCCCGCTGGAGATGTGAAGTTCGCAATCGTCGGATCGCACTTTTCCGAAATCTTCGTCGTCGCATTGACGTAGCTCCTGCTGGTCGAGCCTGGAGTCGTGTAGATCGCAGCGGCAGTGGTATTGATCTGGGGCTCCGTGATGCGCACATCGCGAGGGTAGTTAGCGAATCGGAATGTGTTTACAAGGGAAAGGTGAGAACCGAAGTCGCGTTGCACTTTGGCTGTGAAGATATCCGGCGTTGTTTTCAGATAGTTGCCATTCGCGAATCCGTAGTAGTTGGTGCGGTCAACCACCGGGATATCGGTGCCAAGGTACGGAAGACCATAGTCAGGCGTTGAGTTCTCACCTTCATGCAGATAGTTCAGAAAAAGGTGAGTCTTTGCATTCAGTCCGAGTGCTAGACTTGGGGCGATTGCGAAGCGCTTGGTCTCAGTAATATCGCGCTCGGAAACATTGGCTTCTTCAGCAACAACATTGAGGCGGAATGCAGTGCCTCCGGGAATGGCACTGATTGGCGCGTCCACGTCGAACGTCCCGCGACGCATCAGGTTGGTGCCAAGCTGTAAATTTCCGCGAACAAATCTGTTGAGCTCGGGCTGTTTCGTTTCCTGATTGACGATGCCGCCGGTGGATCCTCGGCCGAACTCGACGGAGGCAGGACCCTCCAACACGTCGATGGACTGGTAGTCGAACGCGTCGCGATAGTACGAACCGAAGTCGCGAATGCCATCGAGGTAAATATCATTCCGTGCGTTGAAACCACGGATGGTGAGGGTGTCGCCCTGCGCACCACCTTCACCGGCTGCGAGAGAAATTCCGGGCACGTTCCGCAGGCCATCACGAAGACCCGTGGCTGCCTGTTCCTGAAGGATGTACTGAGGAACCACATTGACCGTCTGCGCTGTGTCGAGAAGCGGCTGAGGAAACTGGGTAATCGCTGCAGACTGGAGCGAGGCAGTGACATCGACCTGTTCTGATGAGCTAATCGAAATTTCCATCGCGTCGCCTTCCGGATGGAAGCCAAGCCCCGTTTGCGCGAGAAGCATGCGGAGGGCAGCGGCGTCAGTGTAACTACCCTTGACTCCCTGCGAGCGGAAACCTGCGATCTGGTCGGCGGGTACTTTGACTTTCAACCGGAGGCCAGTGGCGTGTTTATAAGCGTCCAGGACATCCGGCAAAGCACCAGCGTGGATGTCGAACTCGTGAGGAATCGTGTTTGCCTGCGGATCGCCTGCTTCATCGCCGCTGATGGATGGCGTGCTCGTGATCGCCGCATTAGGGCCGGACGCATGTTGCGCGACACTGACGCCGTTCATGAGGCTCGCCGCCAGCATTGCGCCGCCTAGCTTGGCCTTCCATCCCTTGCGCAGCTCCCAGCCGCGCCGCGTCTTCCTTTGTTGAAATTCCTGCTGCATGGTTGCCTACCTTTTGGTTTAGCGGCGGCTCGCCCTCACGGCCTCCGTCGCCCATCTTTCCAGCGCGGCCCTCAACTCACGCGCCAACTGTGTTGCTGCAAAGCACAAAGGACTTCAGCTGTGCAATGTACGCCGTACGGTACTGCCTCGCTTACATCTCACTAGCGAATGCAGACTCAGTTAGTCCTATATGTATTCACCTTACCGTATATCTCGGACTGTGCAAGTCCGAGATATGCAAAATTGTGAAAATGTGGGCGTAACGCATCCAACGAAGTGACCTATGCGACACCACTTCCATGCCGAACAATGGCTGCCCTATCCACGAGAGCTTGTGTTCGCGTTCTTTGCGAACCCTGAAAACCTGCCGCGGCTGATGCCAAGGTGGCAGAAGGCTCGAATTGAGGAGGCGATGTTTGCGCCGCCTCCGCCACGTCCCGAGGGGGCAGTAAGCTACCCGGGGATGGCCGCTGGGAGCGGGACACGTCTGACGATCAGCGGACGACCATTTCCTTTATCACCGCTGCGGCTGCCGTGGGATGCACTGATTGAGGACTTTCGCTGGAACGAGGGCTTCTGCGACGTGCAGACACGAGGGCCGTTCGCCTACTGGCGACACTGCCATAGTGTGGAAGAGAAGCCTTCACCCGAAACGGGAGCGGCAGGAACGGTCGTTCTGGACGACGTGACCTATGAGCCGCCGTTCGGCAAAGTCGGAGACATTGCTGACAGGATTGGGATTGCGCGCGGGATGGGGATGATGTTCCGCTACCGCCAGAAGCGCACGGCGGAGCTGTTGGCGATGATGACGGGGAAAAGAGTGGCTGGTGATTAGTGCCTGGTGACTAGTGGGAGCAGTGGCTGGGAAGCGAGTCGACTTTATCTGACGCTGCGTACCTTAGCCCCAACTACACAGCGATGGGGCTTCGCTTAAGCAACGGCTTGGCGCGGTCGAACGCAGCTTCTGCTGTAAGGCCATACTTTTCGCGTAGCGTCTCGACTTTGCCGTGTTCGATGAAGTCGTCCGGCCAGCCGACTCGTATCACCGGCACGTCTATGACCTGGTCGTTCAGGCTTTCGAGTACCGCGGAGCCAAAGCCGCCCGCCAAGACGTGGTCCTCCATTGTGATGAGCAGACTGCAGTGGCGACCGTAGGAGCCGATCGCCAAGCTGTCTACAGGCTTGGCAAAGCGCGCGTTGATGATGGCTACGCTCTGACCCTCGTCTTCGAGTGAGCGGGCCAGCTTTAATGCTTCCGGCAGCATGTTGCCGAGCGAAAAGATGGCCACGTCGGAACCCTCCTGAATCAACTCGGATTTGCCAATCTCCAGCGCGACCGGAGTCTCTTTGAGTGGGGTACCGGGACCTGTGCCGCGAGGGTAACGGATGGCGCTTGCGCCATCATGCTGCAGCGCTGTGTACATCATGTCCTGCAGTTCGTCCTCGTCCTTGGGATCCATATGGATGAGGTTTGGCACGCCGCGCAGGTAGCTGATGTCGAACACGCCGTGATGTGTTGGTCCATCATCACCGCTGAGACCACCGCGATCCATGCAGAAGACAACTGGCAGGTTTTGCAGCGCTACGTCGTGCACGATTTGATCAAACGCGCGCTGAAGGAACGTGGAGTAAATGGCGCAAAACGGGCGATAGCCTTTGGTTGCCATGCCTGCGGCGAAGAGCACTGCGTGCTCTTCAGCAATGCCGACATCGAAGTAGCGCTTCGGATGATGCGGACGGAAAAGATCGAGCGCGGTGCCATTCGGCATGGCAGCCGTGATTGCGACTACTTTGTCGTTGCTATTGGCAAGTTTCGTGAGGCTTTCTGCAAAGATCTCGGAGTAAGTCTTCTGGCCTGCTGCCTTGGTTTCGCCTGTTTCGGGATGGTAGGGACCGAGGCCGTGGAATTTTTTCTGCGACTCCATCGCCGGCGCAAAGCCGCGACCTTTTTGCGTTAGCGCGTGCAGGACCACGGGCTTGTTCTGTGTCTTGAGGAACTTCAGAGTCTCGATCAGCATCGGCAGATTGTGACCGTCGATAGGGCCGTAGTAGTTGAGGCCGAACTCTTCGAAAATCATTCCGCGACCGACGATCCCCTTAGCCGCTTCTTCTGCCTTCCGTGCGACGTGACGGGCAGCCTTGCCGCCAACCTTTTCCAGCAGGTCCGCGGCACGGTCGTGAATGTTGACGTACGTAGGATTTGTCGCGATCTTGTGGAAGTACTCCGCAATGGCGCCGACGTTCTTGTCGATCGACCACTCATTATCGTTGAGGATGATGATCATCCGTTTGGTTTGCGCGGCGATGTTGTTGAGTGCTTCGAAGCTGATGCCATTGGTGAAGGCGGCATCTCCCGCAAGAGCGACAACGTGCTCCGTGCCACCGCTCATATCGCGTGCGACGGCCATGCCGAGAGCGGCGCTGAGAGCCGTGCCTGCATGACCGGCACCGAAGCTGTCGTGCTCGCTTTCCGTGCGCAGCATAAAGCCGTTGAGGCCACCGGGCTGACGGATGGTGTCGAACCTGTGTTCGCGGCCGGTGAGCAGCTTGTGCACGTAGCTCTGGTGACTGACGTCGAAAACAAAGCTGTCGCGTGGCGTGTCGAACACGTAGTGCATGGCGATCGTGAGTTCTACAACGCCAAGATTCGGACCGATGTGACCGCCCGTCTTCGCGACGCCCTGAATGAGGCGTTCGCGGATTTCTTCTGCAAGCCGCTCCAACTCGACATAGCCGAGGCGTTTTACATCTGCCGGCGATTTGATTCTGCTTAGGTACTCACTCATGCTGCAAACCAGCTTTGTCCACCGTTCGAATGAACCGGAACTGCGCAAAGCAACGCTGTTCAGTTTACGCGCTCCACAGCCGAATTGGATGCTGGGTTGCGAAAGCAGGAGTGAGTCTCCAAATAGTGCGCCGCACAATCTGAGTGGACCAAGTGACGAGCATCGTACGGCGAGTATCATCACGCATCATGCGAGCCCTGCTTCCATTGGCAATGTTCCTCATCGTTACGTCTCTTTCAGACGCGCAGATTGTTCTTCCGCTCTGGCCACACGGTACACCGGAAAAAGCCCAAACAGCGGAGCCGGAGAAGGACATAACGATGCCATCTGATGGGCTGATTAGCGGACATCGCACGGCGCGAGTGACGAACGTTACACGGCCAACGATAACTGTCTTTTCAGCTCCGAAGGAAAGCAACACGGGAGTGGCCGCGCTGGTGTTTCCGGGTGGTGGTTACCACATTCTCGCGTGGGATGGTGAGGGGCTCGACACGTGCAAGTGGCTGAGCAGCATCGGTGTGACGTGCCTGCTGGTGAAGTACCGCGTGCCGGAAATGGCCAAATACCCTGCGAACGTCGCCGATCTTGAAGACGCGCAGCAAGCAATGCGCCTGGCGCGCGCGCATGCGGCGGAGTGGGGCATTAATGCGGATCGTATTGGGGTCATGGGGTTCTCCGCCGGTGCGCATCTTGCTGTTACCCTAAGCACCCATTGGGATGATCGACATGTGGAGACGACTGCTGCGGCTGTGGACGTGAATGCCGCACTCAGTGCCCGACCGGCGTTTACGATTCTCGGATATCCGGCTTACCTTGCTTCAGTTGCCGATCACGCCGCTGTCGCTCCGGAATTAGCTCCGATTGCGGGCACTCCGCCCACGTTCCTTATCCAGGCCGAGAACGACCGCGACCACGTGGATAGCTCGCTGGCGTATTACCGCGCGCTAAAAGATGCAGGTGTACCTGCGGAGCTGCACCTATACGCAACCGGTGGTCACGGCTTCGGCATGCATCCCGCTGGGATGCCGGAAGAGAACTGGCCAGATCTTGCGGCAGCGTGGTTGAAGCGGCTTTCCTTCCCCAGTGGGATGAGCCACAGATTAAGAAACGCAGGTGCATTGAGGCACTGACCGCGAAGAGAAGCTCACGCTTCTGCGCCTTCGAGCACGGCTTCCGTTGGCTTTGCTTCACCGAAGACGCCTTCCCATCGAGCGACCACAACGCTGGCAAGACAATTGCCGACGACGTTCACCATCGTGCGTGCCATGTCCATCAGAGCGTCGATGCCCAGGATCATTGCAATGGGTTCGGTTGGGAGTCGAAACGTGGCGGCGGTCGCCAGCAGAACAACGAGCGTCGCGCGCGGCACTCCGGCTACTCCCTTGCTGGTGAGCACCAGGGTGAGCATCATGAGCAGCTGCTCGCCGATGGTGAGATGGATGCCCGCGGCTTGCGCGACAAAGATGCTCGCTACAGCGAGATAGAGTGTCGAGCCGTCAAGGTTGAAGCTGTAGCCAGCAGGAATGACGAAGGCAACGACACGTCGTGGGACGCCGAGGGCCTCCATCGCTTCCATTGCGCGGGGGAGCGCGGCTTCACTCGTAGACGTGGCGAAAGCAATTGTGGCGGGTTCCGCGACCGCAGCGAGGAAGCGCGCTACTGGAACACGGAAGATCATCGCCGCTGGCAAAAGCACAAGTACGGCGAACATTGCGAGCGCGCCATAAAGTGTCAGCAACAATTTGCCGAGATTGACGAGCACACCCAGCCCCATGTGGCCGACTGTATAAGCCATCGCTGCGCCCACGCCGATGGGAGCGAAGTACATCACCACGTTGGTGAACTTGAACATCACTTCGCTGAGGCTTTCGCATAGCCGCAGCACAGGCTCGCGACGTGCGCTGCTCAGTTTCGCGAGTGCAATGCCGAAGAACACAGCAAAGACGGCGACCTGAAGGATTTGTCCTTCGGAGATGCTTTTCGCAAGGTTCTCGGGGAAGATGTGCAGCAGGAAGTCGGCCCAGTGAACTGGCGGGGGAGCAGCAACACCAATTGTGGCCGCCGTTGTGCTGACGGGCACCGCCAACCCTACACCGGCGCGCGTCAGGTTGATGGCAAGGAGTCCGATGCCGAGTGCGAGTGTGGTTACCACTTCGAAGTAGACAAGCGCTTTCACACCCATGCGGCCAACACCGGCGAGGTCGCCGTGGCCGGCGATGCCGACCACAAGCGTTGCGAGAATGAGTGGAGCAACGATCGTTTTGATGAGCCGCAGGAAGATGTCGGAAAAGACCTGCATTTGCATAGCGGCACGGGGAGCGTCGAAGCCAAGTTCCGCTCCGGCGACCATGGCAACGAAGATCCACGGCGTCAGGTTCCGTCGCTTTACGGCAAAGACGGCGAGACCGAAAACCGATGCCCAACGTAAGCAGCGGGCGATGGTGATGGCCGTGTGGCTCGAGGCAAGGGCGGCGTGGCCTCCGATCGCCTGGAGTGCCGCGCCGAGTGCAAAGAGCACAGCAGCCGCGATCAGCAGCCTGATTTCACTTCCCGAGGTGCGCTTAGGCATTTCGCCGAGAATATCAGGGGAGGGGCGTTGGTGGTGTGTCGTCTGTAACAGCGATGCGTTCATCATCAAGCGCAATAGTTCGGGGGCCGGTTGCCTGGTACGCCTGCGCGACCGACATGCCGGCGCGGATATCGACGAGTCAAATTCGCAGGCCGAAAGTGTCATAGGGCGTTAGGATGAATGACATTCCGCTCAGGAGATTGCCCGTGCGTTCCTTACCTGCCTTGCTCTGCAGTGCCCTTCTTTGTGGTCTTGCCACTCTCGCCTCGGCTGCCGATGCTCATCCGCACATCCTGCAGCAGCCCACCATCAGCAAAAACCTGATTGCATTCAGCTATGCAGGCGATATCTGGACTGTAGGGCGCTCGGGCGGACACCCCACGCGACTTACCACCGGTGTAGGCCTGGAAAGTCTGCCTGTCTTTTCGCCGGACGGTGGAACGATCGCATTCACGGCGGAATACGACGGCAACATGGATGTGTACACGATTCCAGTAAGCGGTGGGATTCCGAAGCGAGTTACGTACCACCCTTCGCCGGATTACGTTGTCGGCTGGACGCCTGACGGCAAAAGTATCATCTTTCGCTCCACGCGCAACTCGGCGAGCCGGTACACGCAACTGCTGACCGTGCCGGTGAACGGTGGCGTAGCCAAGCCGATGCCTTTGCCGATGGCATATTACGGTGCGATGACACCGGATGCTTCGCGCATTGCGTATAACCCGCTCGGCCCGGGCTCAAACTTTGCGTTCACCAGCTATGTCTCCTGGGGGCACTACCATGGCGGATTGGCACCTTCTCTGCGCGTTACCACGCTACCGGGTCTGGATTCAGTAGAAGTGCCACATGAGACATCGGCAGATTTTTCGCCGACATGGGTTGAAGGCAAGCTGTACTTTCTTTCCGGGCGCAAGGGCACCATCACACTCTTTAGCTATGACCCAAACAGCAAAGCGGTTGCGGAGGTTCTTCCCGCGAGCGGGTCTGACCTTCATTCGTTGCAGAGCGACGGACATACGATGGTTTTCGATCGGCTCGGTGAGCTATACACGCTTACTCCAGGTGGAACGCCAAGCCGAGTGGACGTGGATGTGACTGCCGATCTGCCTGACGTACGCCCGCGGCTGATGAAGGTTGCGGATCAGATCCAGAATGTCTCCTTATCGCCCACAGGTCTGCGCATCGCTGTGGAGGCGCATGGCGAAGTCCTCACCGTTCCGGCAAAGCACGGGCCAGTTCGCAACCTTACGAACTCGCCGGGCAGCATGGAGCGCGAGCCAGCGTGGTCGCCAGATGGGCAGTCCGTGTGCTTCTTTTCTGACGCGACGGCAGACGGTAAGCCGGGACTGTACTCGTTGCATGTGGTCTCGCAAACGGGTGCGAGCCCGGCGAAGAGCTTCGCACTGGCACCGGAGCCCGCGTACTACTTCGCGCCGGTGTGGTCGCCGGATTCGAAGCTGATCAGCTTCTACGACAATCGGCTGCACCGATACGTATTGAGCACGGTGACAGGCAAACTGAGCGAAGTCGGTGCGCCGAATGTGTACGGCGGCTTTTCAAGTTCGGAGAACTCAGTTGCCTGGTCGCCCGATTCGAAGTGGATGGTGTACCCGCGTTCCATGCCGAATCATCTGCACGCACTGTTTCTCTATTCCGTGGACAAGGGCAGTTCCACGCAGCTCACGAACAACATGGCGGATTCGCACACGCCGGCGTTCGACCGCAACGGCAAATACCTCTACTTTCTGGCGAGCAATAACGAGGGCGCGACCGAGGCTGGCCTGGACATGACGAGTGATCTTTATCAGGTCACGTCGTCCATTTACTCGCTGGCGCTTACGAGCAAGACGGCGTCACCTGTCGCGCCGGAAAGCGACGATGAAAAGAACGCTACTGAAGTGAAGGAGAAAGCAAAGGAAAACGCAGACGCCACTCCAGCAGGGAAGACGGGCGAAGAAAAAGCTGACGCTAAAGAGCATCCAAACGCGCCGGAGAAGACGACACCGCCGAAGCCGACCGAGATCGATCTTGCAGGCATGGGTCTTGACGCGATCACCAGCCGGATCGCGGCGATGCCGCTGCCACCGAGGGACTACACCGACCTTGCGACAGGTAAGCCTGGAACAGTCTATTTCCGCGAGATACCTGTTTCCGGGCGGATGGGCAACGGTTCAGGTACGCTGAGCCGCTTCGTGCTGGACGGCCGCAAAACGGAGAAGCTGGCCGAAAATATCGTCTCCTTTGAGCTGTCTGCTGACGGAGAGAAAATGCTGCTCAGCATGCCTGGTGGCGGCGACTCCGGGCCGCAGGGCGGAGCGGGCGCGCCACACCTGGTCATCGTTCCTGCAAACGCTCCCGCTAAAGCAGGTGAAGGCGCGGTGTCGCTGGCGGATGTGGAAGTTAAGATCGATCCTCCAGCGGAATGGCGGCAGATGTACCACGAGATCTGGCGCATTGAGCGCGCATACTTCTACGATCCTCACTTCCATGGCGTGGACATTGTTGCGGAAGAGAAGCGCTTCGAGCCATATGTCGACTCAGTCGCCGCACGGTCGGATTTGAACTACATCTTTCAGGAAATGTTGACCGGCTTTTCCGTTGGTCATCTTCGTGGCCACGGTGGTGTGATTCCAGAAGGGCAGCATGTCGGTGGTGGCTTGCTGGGCGCGGACTATGTGATCACGAACGGCCATTACTGCTTCAGCAGGATCTACACGGGTGGATCGTGGTCTCCGGAGGTGAAGGCGCCGCTCGCGCAACCAGGACTGAACGTGCGCACGGGTGAGTGCATTTCAGCGGTCAATGGTCAGCCGCTACAAGGCAGCAGTGACATTCAGCAGGCGCTGGAAGGCACAGCCGGCCACGCGATCGCTCTGAGGCTGTCGGATGCGAACGGCGGCGGTGGCAGAGACATTACCGTTATTCCCGTCGCCAACGAGTTACAGTTGCGGAATCTGGAATGGATCAATGCAAATCAGCGCAAGGTGGATGAGCTTTCTGGAGGAAAGCTTGCTTACGTATACCTGCCCGATACCGGCGCTGGTGGCTTCACAAACTTCAACCGCTATTACATGGCGCAGACTGACAAACAGGGCGCGGTGATCGATGAGCGTTTTAACGGCGGTGGGCAGGTGGCCGACTACATCATCGAAGTGCTTGGCCGGCACATCGAGTCGTATTGGTCTCCGCGTTACGGTGCCATTGAGCACACTCCAAATTCCGGCATCTACGGGCCGAAAGTCATGATCATCAACGAGTCGGCTGGATCGGGCGGAGATGCCATGCCGTGGCTGTTCCGGCACAACAATCTAGGGCCGCTGGTCGGAAAGCGCACATGGGGTGGGCTCGTTGGGATTGGTGGCATCCCTGTGCTGATGGATGGAGCCGAAGTGACGTCCCCGAGTGTAGCGTTCTTCTCGCCTGCCGGGCAGTGGGACGTGGAGAACCACGGCGTCGATCCGGATATCACGGTCGAGCAGGATCCGAAGCAGGTCGCTGCCGGGCATGATCCCCAACTGGAGAAAGCGGTAGCTGTAGCGCTGGAAGAACTTGCAAAGCACCCGCAAGCTCAACCGCAGCGGCCCGCTTACCCGGATTATTCGCACTAAATATCTCGTGACCATGTTGATACCGCTTGACGGTAACTGGCTCACGAGTTGTAGACCGCCGGTCCTTGCATCGGATGCAATAGGTGCGCGCAAACCCGCGTCAACACTGCGTGATATCGCCTGCGCTAGCACGGTGCCTAGATCGGCAATCGCCCTAAGTTACTCAGTGATGGGTACTTCCTCGTGATTAATGTTACCGGCGGTGGTGCGAAAGTGGGACTGCACTCCGAGTTCGCACGTCCTTATCCTCAAGTTGTTGCATGACGGGAATTTTGTCCAATCCGGAAACATCTCGCATCGCCACGGCAGAGGAATTCGAACTCCTCGATCTGCCGCATGACCGAGCGCTGGATGATCTCGCGCGCCTGGCTGCGCAGATGTGCAATGCGCCTGTGTGCCTTATCGCGCTTGGTAGCGGAGATTTGTTGCGCATTGCGGGAAGTGCCGGCACAGACAATCGCACGCTAACGCGCGGGAGCATCCCATACGACGTCACGGTATCCGGCGAAGGTGTGTACCAGATTCCCGATGCGCGGCTCGATCCTGACTATGCGCCCGGCGGTATTTTTATCGATGAACAGCGTCACCGGTTTTTTGTGGGCGCGCCGATTTACTCGGCGAAGGCTGTGCCGATCGGCTGCATGTGTGTTCTTGATCACATACCGCGCAAACTGACCAGTGCGCAAATTGAATCGCTCGAAGCGCTGAGCAACGCTGTAACCACGCGGCTGGAGCTTTCGTTGCGTGTGCGCCAGATGGATCGCGGTGCTCGAGCGCGACAGCGTGCAGAAACTGCGTTGACAGTCGAGCGTAACTTTGTGTCCGCGGTGCTCGACACGGTGGGGGCGCTGGTTGTGGTGTTCGACACGGCTGGACGCATCGTTCGCTTCAATCGAGCGTGCGAAATCATCTCCGGTTACAACTCCACGGAGCTGGTTGGCAAGTTTGCCTGGGAACGGCTGATTCCCGAAGAAGATGTTCCTGAATACATTGAAAGCTTCGACCGCATTCGCTCGGGTGATTTCCCGACAACCTATGAGAACCACTGGCTGGCTGCAGATGGGACGCGCCGCCGCATTTCATGGTCAGCAACTGCTCTTGTGGACTCACAAGGGCAGGTGGCTTTTGTTATCGCAACCGGTATCGACGTTACGGTTCAACGCGTTGCAGAAACCGCAATTCGTGAGAGTGAAGCCCGTTATCGCCAGTTGATTGAAAGCTCGCTTGGACTGGTGTTCACGCACGACTTGCAGGGGACCATTCTGTCTATCAATGAGTATGGTGCGGCTGCAATCGGCCGCACAGTGGATCAGGTTACCGAACGCGGACTGAGCCGCTTCCTCTCGACGCAGTTTTTAGAGGAGTTTGACTACTACATCGACAATCTGCGCAGTCTGGGTGAAGCGCAGGGTCTCTTTCACTTCGTGCACACGAGCGGAGAAGAGCGCGTGTTCGCGTATCGCAACCGCATTGTGTATCCGGCAGAGGGTGAGCGGTATGTGCTCGCGTTTGCTGTCGATGTAACGGAGCAGATCCGCGCGGAAGAGCAGTTGCGCAACCTCATGCGCCAATCGAATTCGGTGCTTGAGTCGGTGGGCGACGGCATCGTCGGCTTAGACCGCGAAGGTCGCGTCACTGTAGCAAACGCAGCAGCAGCGCAAATGCTTGGCTACAAGAATACTGACCTGCTTGGGCGTAATCTGCACGATCTTGTGCGGCACTCCCGCCCAGATGGAACACCATACATACGCGCCGAATCGCCAATTCAGGCGAGCCTACTGAATCTGGCAACGGTGCGTGTTTCAAACGAACTCTTCTGGCGTAAGGACGGCACCAGCTTTCCCGTGGAGTACGTTGCGTGTCCACTCATCGAGGCGAATTACTCAGACGACAGCGGCAATAATGCGCTGGTCGAATCTCAAATGGCCCTTCCGGGCATTACGGAAAGCGCGCGCCGCGTGACCTCAGGCTCCCACTTGCAAGCTTCTCCGTTTCCAGCAAAATCAGTGGAATCGGATACGAACTACGACGAACAGAATGAAGTGGCTTCTTATTACCCGTCGCTCAATTCACAGAACACCTTCGTTGGGGAAGACGAACACAATCGTGCCGTCGGCGTCGTTGTGGCGTTCACGGACATTTCCGAGCGTAATGCGCTCGATCGTATGAAGGACGAGTTCATTTCCACCGTCTCGCATGAGCTGCGTACACCGCTGACCTCACTGCGTGCAGCGCTGGGACTCATCTCCGGCGGCGCTCTCAACTCGCGGCCTGAAAAGCTGCGTCAGATGATGGACATCGCTGTAGGCAACACCGATCGTCTCGTGCGCCTGGTGAATGACATTCTCGATCTAGAACGAATCGGTTCCGGCAAAGCCGAGTTGCACCAAACGGTGATCACGATGGAAGAGCTCTTCCATCGCGCGACATCACTTCTGCAAGCGGCCGCAGCGAAATCAAACATCCGTTTCATCGTGCATGGCAACGGAGTGCAGGTGTGGGCCGATCAGGACCGCATCATCCAGACGCTGACAAACCTGCTTTCGAATGCGATCAAGTTTTCGCCGGAACAGTCGGCGCAGGGAACAGAAATTCAGCTAACAGCGACTCCGCTGAACGATGAAGAAGCATTGATCGAAGTTCAGGATCATGGCCGTGGGATCCCCACGGATAAGTTGCAACAGATATTCGAACGCTTCAAGCAAGTGGATGCTTCAGACTCACGTGCGATGGGTGGGACAGGTCTCGGGCTCGCAATTTGCCGCAGCATCGTGCAACAGCACGGTGGGCATATCTGGGCGACGAGTACGCTGGGCGAAGGATCGACCTTCCACTTCACACTGCCGACTCAGCCGAGCCGGCATTTGCGCTAGAGGTTCTTCCAGTCTTCTATGCGACTGCCATGAAGTACGCGGAGAACCTGAATAACTTCTTGGCGATGCCGATAAATGACAAGAAAGCTCCGATAAGGCTGCACGGTCCAGACGCGAAGATCGGCTGACTGGTTTGTAGATCTACGTTTGCCGGCTTCTGGAAACCTCGTCAACATCTCACACGCATCCAGAACTGCATGCGTTACCTTATTTGCAGCAGACAAGTTCTCTGCTGCGATGTATTCCCATATGCGAGTGAGATCGAGGTCGGCTTCGGCGGTAAACCGATAGGTTCTCAAGCCGCTGCGCGCTTCGCGCCAGAGCGCCGCTTCGCTCCCTCAAGATGCTCCTTCACCTCTTCGGAAGTGTAGAGTTCACCGCGGTCTGCGGAATCGATTCCCACTTGGACCATGTGAGCAAACTCTTCGTCGGTTTCGAAAGTGAAGCTTGCCCCAGCATGGATGTTCCCGAGGCGAATCGCGAGGTAGTCCTCGGCGCGCTTGTATCCATGTTCTGCGGCATCTCTGCGGACTTCTGCTTCCTGTTCTGGGGTGAGCGAGATGGGCATGCCAAGAGGATATACCTCGTTTATTCGTCTTCGGGCATCAATGCGGCGATTACGCTGAAGTCCTCAAGCGTAGTAGTGTCACCCTTCACTTCACCGGTGGTCGCGAGTTCGCGCAGCAGTCGACGCATGATCTTGCCCGAGCGTGTCTTTGGGAGCACCTGCGTGAAGCGGAGGTCGTCAGGGCGGGCGAGTGCGCCGATTTCTTTCGCGACCCACTGCCGCAGTTCCTGCTTCAGTTCGTCGGTCGGCTCGTTGCCCTCTTCTAGAGTCACAAACGCCGCGACGGCTTGCCCCTTGAGTTCGTCTGGCCGGCCGACTACCGCTGCTTCCG
Organism: Granulicella sp.; assembly: GCA_965200515.1. GTDB lineage: Bacteria > Acidobacteriota > Terriglobia > Terriglobales > Acidobacteriaceae > Granulicella. The sequence goes on from CBDAUT010000014.1 coordinate 887,466, forward strand.
CCACCTTGCTGTGAGCAACGAGTGCTGACTCGATCTCCATGGTGCCCAGACGGTGGCCGCTCACGTTGATCACATCATCCACCCGGCCCATCAGCCAATAGCAACCGTCTGCATCGCAACGCGCGCCGTCGCCGGTGAAGTAAATTCCGGGTATATCAGTGAAATAAGTTTTGACGAAGCGCTCATGGTCGCCCCAGATGGTCCGAGCCATGGATGGCCACGGCTTGCTGATGACGAGCAGGCCGCCTTGTCCCGCGGGTACGGGTTCCCCAGACTTTGTGACCACCTGTGGAACGATGCCGAAAAATGGCTTTGTTGCGGAGCCCGGTTTTGTTGAGACCGCGCCCGGAATGGGCGTGATCATGTGCGCACCCGTTTCGGTTTGCCACCACGTGTCGACAATCGGGCAGCGCTCTTTGCCGATTTCGCGGAAGTACCACATCCACGCTTCCGGGTTGATGGGTTCGCCAACTGTGCCAAGTAAGCGGAGTGATGCGAGCGAGTGCTTGCGCACATGGTCGCTGCCCCATTTGATAAACGCGCGAATGGCGGTGGGAGCGGTGTAGAAGACGCTTACGTTATGCTTGTCGACCAGTTGCCAGAAACGGTCGCACTCGGGCCAGTTTGGTGCGCCCTCGTACATAAAGACCGTTGCGCCGTTCTGCAGCGGACCGTACACCACATAGCTGTGGCCGGTCACCCAACCGATATCAGCGGTACACCAGTAGACATCCTCATCGCGAAGGTCGAAGACATGCTTGCTGGTCAGATAGGTTTGCACGGAGTAGCCGCCCGTGGTGTGAACGAGTCCTTTCGGCTTTCCGGTCGTGCCGCTGGTGTACAGAATGTACAGCGGATCTTCCGCGTCCATCTGCTCGCACGCACACTCGCCTGGTGCGGACGCCATCGCCTCGTGCCACCAGAGATCGCGGACTGCCGACATGGAGACCTGCGCTTCGGGTGCGCGTTGGTACACGACCACATTGCGCACATTCGGGCACTTCTCCAATGCCTCATCTACGATCTTCTTTAGCTTTACCTCTGCGCCACGACGGTAGCTAATGTCCTGCGTCACAATCACCTGGCAATCCGAATCGTTTACGCGATCGGAAATGGCATGCGCCGCAAAGCCCCCGAAAATGACCGAGTGAATGGCACCGATGCGTGCGCACGCGAGCAGCGCAATAGCCAGCTCTGGGCTCATGCCCATGTAAATCGCGACGCGATCCCCTTTGCGCACCTGAAGCGACTTCAGGACGTTGGCAAACTTCTGCACCTCGATGTGCAGCTCGGCATAAGTGAGCTGCCGCACTTCGCCGGGCTCACCTTCCCACAGCAGCGCCACCTTGTCTTTGCGTTCACCCTTGGCATGGCGATCCACGCAGTTGTGCGCGATGTTCAGCTTGCCATTCAGGAACCACTTCGCATTGGCACCACTGCCCTCGAGTACCTTTGTCCACGGCGCAAACCACTCGAGCTCTTGCGCTGCTTCGCTCCAAAAACCATCCGGGTCTTCCACGCTGCGCTTATACATAGCGTCGTACTGCGCTTCGCTGCTGATGCGGGACTTTCTGGCAAACTCCGCAGGCGGAGGAAAGACACGGTGTTCGCGCATCAGTGAAGCAAATACGTCGTCGTTTGCAGGCGAAGGAGTTGAAGCAGCGGACATGCGGATCGAATCCTCGAACAAGTGATGCTGAAGCTGTTTGCAGAGTCAAAGTACGTTATTGCGACGATGTCTCGCAACAGGCATTGACCCAATCGCGGAAACAAGACATGCCATGATCAGGGTGTGGACTTCGGCACAGGATTCATCATCGGCATGTTCCTTGGCTTTGCGTTTGGCGTGGGTTGTGCGCTCGCGGTGATGTACTCCATTTTCCTTGGTGGATATCGCGCAGCGTTGCGAGATTCAGGAATGACTCCCTCGCCTGAGCGACTAATCAAAGCGCGCGCAAAGCTTGCCGCTTCGTAGGGCATTTAGCTGAGGACGCTAGCTCGAGCCCAGTTCTCATCAGTAAGCGGTCCTCGGGTGCACGATTGAAACATTTTTGTAAGAAGGCACGACTGATCCTGGTGACGAGTGTCTATAGCAGTGAGCCTAGCCAACGTCACCGCAAGTTCAGTTGGCCCAAGCTACTGGCAATGTTGAGCTTCCGGGCTGTCGAGTTTCCGTGATAGCAGTTTCAGAGGACGAAAGTGTCAGGACGGCGGGCTTTGCTACCCATAAAGCGGCATAGACCGTACCTCTAACTCTGGTAAAGTTCAAGTAACTTTTACGTGTTCCTTGGGTAACAGGACTCACGTAATGTGACCACAAGGACAGGACCCATGGCCCAGCCCCTCCAGATGGAAAGTCAGACACCCCAGAGCAGTTTCAGCCACTTCGGTGTGCTCGACACCGGCGGTCGCAGCAAAGGCGCCGCCGTCACTTCCATCACAGTAAACATTTGCATTGCGCTGCTTCTCGTGATTCTTGGCGCGGTGGTCAAAACGAATCCACTGGTATCGAAGAAGATCACCGAGCTTACACTTCCAGATCAGCCCAAAGTTCAGCCGGTTCCAAAGCCGCCACCACCGCCACCGCCAAAGGTGCTGGTGGACCCTCCGAAGCTCAAGATGGAACCGCCCAAGATCAAGATGCCCGATCCTGTGGTCGAGCCACCGAAGATGAAGCCCATTGAGGTTCCGGTTCCCAAGCCCGTCGTTTCGGCCCCTGCGCCTCCGAAGGTCGTGAACCCCGCACCGGCACCCAAGGTGGTCAGCCTGGCTTCCTCCGCGGCTTCCGTGCCGAACCATGATGTGCATCCGACAGCAGTTCGCCTCGGCGCTGCTGACAACCCCATCAATCCGACCGGCCCTGCTGTTGCCAGGGTCAACATGGGCAATGCCGGTATGCCAGGCATGAACGCCGCCAATAGTGGCAACGGCCCTCATGCGACCAAGGTCAGCATGGGCAGCGGCAGCCCCGGCGGTACAGACATCAACGGCACCGGCGCCCGCGCGGTGGCTGGTGTGAAGATGGGCTGCATCGGTTGCACTGGGCCGATGAACTCGACCAACTTCAGCAACGCGCCGAAACAGGTGCAGTTGCAAACCGCGCAGACTGTTGCCACGCCAAAAGCTACTGAAGTTCGCACCGCGACGATTGCCTCTCCACCGAAGGTGACCTACAAGCCGACTCCGTCCTACACCGCAGACGCCAAGGCAGCCCACGTTGAAGGTGCCGTGTCTATCAAGATCAAGGTAACTGCGGAAGGCACAGTACAGGTAGTCAGCGTGACTCGAGGCCTTGGCCACGGTCTCGATCAGTCGGCTGTCCAGGCCATCGAAGCAACACGCTTCGTGCCAGCGAAAGACACCACTGGCCGTCCAATTGAATGGGAAGGCGTAGTGAACGTCAATTTCCAGATGAGCTAATCGCGCGGATGGCGGATTTCAGGACCGCCTTGCCGTAGGAATCCAACCAGCGCTTTACACAGCGCCGCCCAAAGCACTGAAAGTTTTTCAAGGAGTTCCCGTCAACATGACAGAACGGACGAAAGTCGCCGCTGTTGCCTCACTCGCCCTGCTGGCTCTCTCTGCCATGCCCTCTTCCGCGTTCTCGGTTTTCAGCAAGAAGAAAGTTGATAAGTCCGAGGTGCAGCGCAAGCCCACGGCGGCGCAAAACGCGCTCATCGACAAAGCCATCGTTCGCGAAGCCGTCGTGATCAAAACGCTCAAAGAGCGGACTCCGATGGTGGAAACCTATATCCAGAACATGAAGCCAGACCAGGTCATGTTCCAGACACCACGGTCGGATGAGCACTTCCTCGGCCGCGTGGACTTCGGCAAAGTCATCGGACATACGGGTTATGCCGAAGGTGTTTCGCACGACGAGAGCGGCAAGGGCATCATGGGCCGTTTCAAGCACTCGCTGAGCTACGTAACCGGCATCAATCGCAGCCTGCACCTGAACTTCAATGAGGGCGGATTCGTCCGTATGATCGTCATCGATACCGACGGTCCAAACAGTGACGGCTTCAGTCGTCAGAACTACAGTTTTTCGTTCGTGCGGAATGAGTTTCTTGGAACGATTCCGACCGTCGTATTCGACGTGAAGCCGGCCAAGGCACACCCGGGCCGCTTCTTTGGCCGCGTATGGATAGAGCGCAATAACGGCAACATCGTTCGTTACAACGGCGACCTTGCCGGCGAACAGCGCGACATCACCGAGTACTACCATTTCGACTCGTGGCGCACCAACGTGCAGGAAGGCCTTTGGCTGCCGGCTTCTTCGTACATTGAAGAGACCGACCCAAAGAGTGCCTCGCACACGCTCACTTTCAAGGCTGTAAACCACATTTGGGGTTACTCGCTGAAGGTGCCGAATAAGGACGCTGAGGAAACAAGCCTCGACGTAGTCGGCGCAGTGGACCAGAGCCAGAATGCTCCTGACGTCAGCCCTCTCCAGGCGCAGCGCGAATGGGTACAGCAAGCTGAAGATAATGTCATCGAACGCCTCTACAGCGCGGGCCTTCTTGACGCTCCAAGCGACTTCGACAAAACTCTCGCCGACCTCGCGAATAACATCCTTGCCTACAACCAGCTCTCGACGCCTCGTCCTCTGCGCGTTCGCACGCTGCTGACCGAACCAGTCGAGTCGGTTGCGATCGGCAACACGATTCTGCTTTCCAAAAGCATGATCGACACGACTGCGGTGCTCACCGCTGACGGTGCACAGCAGATGGGCAATCTGAATGCAGTGCTTGCATTCCAGATCGCTCACATTATTCTCGGCCACCGCATCGACACGAAGTACGCATTCAGCGATCGCCTGATGTTCCCACCGGAGTCTGCATTTCAGCGCCTTCCAATGGGTCACACGGATCAGGAGAACGTCGATGCAGCCAAAAAGGCAATTGAGTTGCTGAATGCAAAGGAACTCGCTGACGGACAGCAGTACTTCGGGCTTTATCTGCAGCAGTTGAAGGCTCGCGAGCTTGGTCTCAAGGCGCTCAATACACCGCAGTTGGGCGACTCGATGGTGAAATCGGACGGTACGCCATGGCTGCAGGCGATGATCTCTAAATCACCGAAGCTCAGCGATAAAGACCTCAAGCAGCAAGCGGCTGAGCCTTTGGCGCAATTCCTCAGCCTTGATCCCTGGACTGACCAGGTCATCCAGAAGCACTCGACATACGAGCCGCTGCTGGGTGCCGGGGACAAGATGCCATTCGAGATCACACCGGTCTACCTGAAGCTCGCGTACTGGGCCCCTCCGGCAGCTCCTGTGCCTCCGCCTGCGGTTCCAGCGAGCGCTGCACCGGCGACCACGGGTACGAACTCCACTGGAACTGCCAATCCCGCGGATGCAACGGCTCCTGTAGGGGCGCAGCCCGCGGCGGCGTCACCCGCTCCCGCTGGACCACAGCAGTAGAGTCACGGAGAGCCGAATGGCGAAAATCATTCGTTTCGCTGCGCGCAGCACCCCGGCAGATTTCCCGGGGTGTTGCTGTTTCGCAAGACCACAGCATGCAGCCCAGGCAACTGAAGTCGCCTGATACATTAAGCCGTCAGAACTGCTACTGATTCTTCGTCACCACGGGAAGAGACTATCTTGAAGAAACTTGTTCCTGCACTCGTCCTTTGCCTCTCCTCCGCATGTGCTGCCTGGTCACAGGGCCGTCCGACTGCCAGTCGCGCCGGCGACCTTCAGGTCGGTGTGAACTACTCAAGCGCCGATCCTGACAGGCTCTCGCCTCGATTCCGTGGACTTGGCTTCTACGCTGACTTTGATTTCCGCGAGCATTTCGGCGTCGAGGTCGATTTTCATGAGTTGAACGATCCAAGTTCTTTGGAGTATGAGCGTTCTTACGAGGTAGGTGGACGTTACGTCCGGCGCTACCATTTTCTCAAGCCTTACGCCCGCCTGATGTACGGCCGTGGCGTGTACAACTTCAAAGGCACGGACGCCAGCGGGAACGTGATCCGTGTGGCCAATCTCGCTTATAACCAGGCTGACATCGGAGCGGGTGTCGATATTCCCGTGCATGAGCGAGTAAACGTTCGTGCAGAATACGAATATCAGCGTTGGTTCGGGTTTCCGCCAGACGGTCTAACGCCAAGCATGTTCACGTTCGGAGTGGCCTATCACTTCCCCGCAGGGAAGCCTAGATAATTACAGCGAGCCAAACAAAAGCCCGGCAAGCGCCGGGCTTTTTGCTGCACCGAAATGTTTTAGAAGTGGTAAGCGACACCGAGTGCGGGCATGGACAGCACTTCGTAGCGATTCGTCTTATAGACATCTTTGCCAAATGTCGGAGTCTTTACGATCCAACCGCGGTATTCCGCACGAATGTCGAAGCTGGGGCTGATTTCATACGCGACACCAGCGCCAAACAATCCGCCGATGTTGGTGTTCTGACGTGTGTCGAGCTGAGACGTGCCAAAGTCGCGGATTGGAGTGAAGATCAAGCCACCTACGCCAATTTCAGCAAACGGATTGAAGTTCTTGTAGTTACGCGAGTACACGTAGGCACCGGAAATTTCCTGCATGCGCGTGTGCACCTGATCGCTGTTTTGCTGAAACACTGCCTTGTAATGCTCTGTGTTCTGGATGAACGAGTAATTCAACTCCAGTGCGCTACGAGGCGTCACTGAATAACGGTAGCTGCCGAGAAAACCGAGTGCCTTATCCGATTGCTTGAGAACACCAAGGCCATTGACGTCTGGAGAAAACAGACCGTAGGCGCTTGCGCTAAAATCCTGCCGGCTTTCCTGAGCGTGTCCCACACCGGCGGCGCACAACAAGAGCGCACCCATTACTAAAATCTTCTTCATGCTTGCAGAAATTCCCTTCGCAGTACCAGCCATGATTGGAGAGTTTGACTCGCCACCCCGGCTTCCGTGAGCCCCGGTTCGTTCCGAATGGAGACCCCACGCGCTCAAAACTTATTGTACCCGTACTGCGGGCCGGAAATGCCTCTAAACGTGAACACCGCCAGCGGGCGCTGGAACAATGTATCGGGAAATAAAGTACAGCGAAGGGCCTCGGCAGAGGCCCTTCGCGTTAGCCCAACTTACTGTTGAGGCGCTGATTGGGGTGGGGTCGGAGGTGCATCACCGGTTGGTGCCGGGGCACCGGAACCATTGTCACGGCGCTCCCGCATCTGCTCTCGCCGTTCCGCCTCCATGGCGTCGAACTTCTTGCGCTGATCGTCGGTGAGCACAGCACGAATTTTGCCGTTCTCTTCTTCCATCATGCCGCGCATCTGCTTGCGATCTGGCGGAGCCCCGTTGGAACCTGAGCGTGCGGCTTCCATCTTCGCGCGACCGTCAGCAAGGATGGTCTTCACCTGAGCAGTTTGATCGGCAGATAGCCCAAGGCGTTGCTGCAGCATTTCGGCGCGGCGTCCGGGGCCACCGCGATGCGGCCCACCGGAAGGTGGTCCCTGCATGGCTCCGTCTGGAGGAGGCGGTGGTGTCGACTCCTGCTGGGCGAACGCGGGGATTGCAACGACGGCACCGCACAGCAATAAAGCTGCCGCGCGAATCTTGTTCTTTGCTCCAATGTTTATAAAGACAGACATGTTTTCTCCTGAGAGATCGCGCGTTTCGCGCCTATCGCTTATGCATGTAAACGCCGAACAGCCGAGAATGTTCCGCCTATGCAAAGACGAGGGCTGCACGCTTGCAGTTTCGCGCGGGTAGCAGTTTCGTTCAGCCGCGTGAGCTTGTAAGAAAGCAGAAGGGTGCACCGTGTTCTTTCGCATGCCTCTCCACAACATCCAGAAAAGCCCGCCCTGCATGACTGAGGGCAGCCGAGCGCCGGTACGCAAGACGCAGCTTTCGTTCCATTTGTAGCTCGGGCACCTCGACCGCTCTTAGGGCGCCACTCGCAAGTTCTCCCGCCGCACTGAGTTTCGGCAGTAGCGCGATGCCATTGCCGAACTGCACAAACCTTTTGATCGCCTCCAGTGACGGCAACTCGACGTCCATGCGCAGTGGGGTGCGGTGCTTTTTGAAGGCGTCGATTACTTTCTTGCGAAGTGGCGACGGCACATTGTGAGCGACGAAAGTTTCACGGCCCAGCCGTTGGATAGACGCCTTTCCAACTTTTGCCAGCGAGTGCGTCGGACTCACGATGCAGACCAGTTGATCGCGGTAGACAGTCACCGAACGCACGTTGGAGTCCTCAGGCGCGAAGCCAACGACACCTATCTCAACGGAATGCGAAAGAACTTCGTCGGCGATCCTACTCGCAAGCGAGCGCTGCACGGCAACCTTGATGTTGGGGTGTTGCTTGCGAAAAGCATCGAGCACGGGGAGCAGGTAAAGGCAGGTATATTCGTTCGCCGCGAGGTTGAGTCGACCGTGGTGAAGCGATCGCAACTCAACTAGTGCGGCCGTCGCTTCGCTGCGCAGGTTCAGCATCTTTTGTGCGTACTCCAGCAGCACCTGGCCTGCGTCGGTAAGCGTTCCGTCTCGCGATGAGCGATCCAGCAGGGTTTCGCCTAGTTCCGCTTCCAGCTTGGCCACAACCTGACTTACTGCGGGCTGGGTTCGGTGCAGACGCGTTGCGGCGCGTGAAAAGCTTCGCTCCTCAGCAACCGCCAGAAACGTTTCCAATTGAAACAGGTCCATTTGAAAATTCTCCCTGTACGGAACTATCCTGTTCGCGCGGAGCTGTGACTTGAACTGGGCATCCCAAAGCAGCCTATGCTGGTATTAGGAATTTGAATACGTCTGGCCATCAGCATAAGAGCGAATTATGCTGAAAGCAATCAGAGGAGCAGGATGTCACAGTCGAATCAGGTCGTCTTCTTCGACACCACGCTGCGTGACGGTGAGCAATCGCCGGGCTGCACAATGCACCATGAAGAAAAGATTCGCATGGCCCATCAGCTCGCGAACTTGGGTGTGGATGTAATCGAGGCAGGCTTCGCCATCGCGTCCACAGGAGACTTCAACTCGGTGCAGGCCATCGCACGCGAAGTGCGCGGAACACGCATCTGCTCTCTGGCACGCTGCAAGCGGGCAGACATTGAAGCTGCAGCCAAGGCTGTTGAACCCGCGCAGAGCAATCGCATCCATGTGTTTCTTGCCAGCTCTGACCTGCACCTCGAAGCCAAGCTGAAGATTACCCGCGAGCAGGCGTTGGACCAGGCGGCCGAACATGTGAAGCTCGCCTGTACTTACTCCGACGACGTCGAATTCTCAGCGGAGGATGCTACGCGCTCCGACCTCGAATTCCTGGTGAAGATCGTTACGGTGGCCATTCAGGCCGGAGCAAAAACGATCAATCTTCCTGACACTGTTGGCTATTCCACGCCGCTGGAATACCAGCGGCTCTTTGAAACGATCCGTTCCCGTGTGCCTGGTGCCGACAGGGTAATCCTCTCGACGCACTGCCATGACGATCTTGGGATGGGAACGGCGAATGCCATCGCAGGTGTACTCGGCGGTGCGAGACAGGTGGAAGTGACAATCACCGGGATCGGCGAACGTGCCGGAAATGCTGCACTCGAAGAAGTGGCTGCCGCGATGGCTGTTCGCAAAGATGCCTTTCCTTACACGAACAACATCAAGATGACGGAGCTTGCGCCAACAGCAAAGCTGCTCGCGGAAATCATCAGCTTCTCCCCAGCTCCGAACAAGGCTGTCATCGGAAAGAACGCTTTTGCGCACGAGAGCGGCATTCATCAGCACGGTGTTTTGGCGAATCCACTCACCTACGAAATCATGACTCCGGAATCGGTTGGGGTGACGGCTAATCACATCGTGCTGGGTAAGCATTCGGGTCGCAAAGCATTGCAGCACCGTCTCCATGAGATGGGCTTCGAAATGGCAGGGGACGAACTCGACCTGGTGTACCACCGTTTTACAGAACTCGCGGATCGCAAGAAGTCGATTTACGACCAGGACCTCGTGGCCTTAGTCGGCGAACCTGTTGCCTAAGTATTGTTTGTCATTCCGTAGCGCAGCGGAGGAATCTGCTTTCGCTCCTGCCTGATTCAAGGAAGCACATGAAACTGAAGATCGCAGTTTTAGCAGGAGACGGTATCGGCCCCGAAGTCACGGGAGAAGCCGTGAAGGTGCTGAAGGCCGTTGCAGAATTCGGCCGACACGAATTCAGCTTCACCGGCGCGCCGATTGGCGGTGTGGCGATCACTGCGGAAGGCACACCCTTGCCGCAAAGCACCATCGACATATGCCTGAAGTCGGATGCGGTGCTGCTTGGTGCTGTGGGCGATAACAAGTTCAATCACCTCACGCCGGACAAACGACCGGAAGCGGGCCTGCTCTCGATCCGTCAGCATCTCGGCGGCTATGCGAATCTGCGGCCCTGCCTGGCGTTTGCTGCACTCGCGGCAAACTCCGTCATCCGTCCTGAGGTGACCAAGGGCGTTGACATCCTCTTTGTGCGCGAACTGCTGGGCGGCCTCTACTTCGGTCAGCCGCGCTTCTGGAACAAGGAAACAGGCGAAGCGATCAACACAATGCGCTATACAAAGCACGAGGTGGAACGTGTGTCGCGCATTGCGTTCGAGTTGGCAGGGAAGCGCCGCGGCAAGCTGACGCAGGTTGATAAAGCGAACGTGCTGGAGTGCTCGCAGCTATGGCGCGCCACGGTCGACGAGTTGAAGCAGGAGTTTCCTGGCGTCACAGTCGAGCACCAACTCGTAGATTCCATGGCGATCGTGCTGATGAACAATCCGCGCAACTTCGACGTGGTGCTTACCGAGAATCTGTTCGGCGACATCCTTTCGGACGAGAGTGGAGTCATCACCGGATCACTCGGGATGTTGCCATCCGCGACGATCGGCGGCAAGGTAAACCTTTACGAACCGGTGCATGGTTCTGCGCCAGACATTGCAGGTACAGGCAAGGCCAACCCCATCGGAGCCATTCTTACTGCGGCGATGGTGCTGCGCCACACTGGTGGGCTGGAAGCCGAGGCGACGGCTGTGGAGTTAGCTGTTTCGAAGGTGCTGGAAGCAGGACACCGCACCGCGGACATAGCTCGTGGGAACGCTGCGGCAACTGTCAGCACCACTCGCATGGGCGAGTTGATCCTGGAAGAACTTAGCCAGACGCTGGATCGCAGCGAATCCATGCACGCCGTTTAGCCCTTTCATTGTCCTTATCGAAGGAATCTTCTTCTCACCGAATGCGCCGCCATCTCCAATTCGCATGCCTCACTCTTCTGCTCTGCGTAGCGGTTACCGGCATACGTGCACAGATCACGAACCCCGACGCGCTCGTCGCACCCAAGCCGCAGAATCCTGTGCGCTCCCAGCGGCAACCGCGTCATGCTGACGATCTGCAGTGGCTGTGGCAGTACGCAAAACCGCTGCCAAACGGTAGGGCTTACGATCTGCGCGTCGATGCAAGGTTCCTCGCGCTGTTGTCACGCGAACTGAAGCAACCGCAGGCGATGTGGGGGCCGGAGAACAGGCACGAACCGCTTTCCACCGTCGTTCCGATTTTCCTCACCAAGTACGGTGCAGTGACGACAGAGGATAACCGGTACTTTACGGTGGATGGTTGTGTGCCGCGCTTCTGCCCCGCGCACGGGATGCTTTGGATCGACCTCGGCAGGCAGCAGCCGCTGATTGTCTTTGCGGCGGTGAACTGGAACCCTGACGGACACTCGACCGATCAGCTCCTCGCGGACTACAACCTGTGGCTCTTCACAAACCACCAAATGGATGCAAACGCACTCCCCTTCGCGCTGACGCAGAGCATTGCACATTGGGACGCAAGGCTCGCCGCAGCGCATCGCCTGGTGCCGCACATTCAGCATGCGGTGCTTGTAGAGCCCAACGGCCAACCGTTTCCTGTTGACCCGACGATGGCCGGAGGGAACACTCTCCAACCGCAGCCCGACACGCTAACTCCGCAAGAATCAGAAGAAAACTAGCCATGAATGCACTCGCACAAAACGACACGCCACAAGCCCTGAAGCCCCGCACGATGTATGAGAAGGTCTGGCAGCAGCACATCGTCGCCGAGCCTGAGGGTGAACCCACGCTGCTCTACATCGACCTGCAACTTGTGCATGAAGTGACGTCGCCGCAGGCGTTCGATGGGCTGCGCATGACAGGCCGGGCGCTGCGCCGCCCTGACCGCCACATCGCGACGGTGGATCACAATGTGCCGACAACCAGCGCACAGGACCGTCTCGTCATCGCTGACCAAGTATCTGCTGCACAGGTGAATGCACTGCGTAAGAACTGCGCGGAGTTCGGCATCGAGTTCTTCGATGTGCAGGACAGCTCGCAGGGCATCGTACACATGATCGGGCCGGAGCTTGGTGCCACAAAGCCCGGCATGACGATCGTCTGCGGCGATTCGCACACCTCGACGCATGGCGCATTCGGCGCGCTCGCATTTGGCATCGGCACCAGTGAAGTCGAACACGTGATGGCCACACAGACGCTAAAGCAGCCAAAGGCCAAGACGTTTCGCATCAACGTGGAAGGCGAATTGCCTTACGGCGTCACGGCGAAGGACATCATCCTTGAAATCATCGGCCAGATTGGTACCGACGGTGCCACCGGCTACGCAATCGAATATGCAGGCTCTGCGATACGCAGCCTGTCCATGGAAGGCCGCATGACTATCTGCAACATGAGCATCGAAGCCGGCGCTCGCGCAGGTATGATCGCCCCGGACGATACGACTTTTGCTTATCTGAAAGGACGCCGCTTTTCTCCTGAAGGTGCATCGTGGGACCTCGCTGTCGAGCAGTGGCGAGCACTCATTAGCGACGAAGGCGCAACCTTCGACCGCGAGATGCATGTCGATGCAGCGAAGCTGGCACCGCGCGTAACGTGGGGCACATCGCCGGGCATGGTCACCAGTATTGAGAGCACCGTACCCAAGCTCGAAGATGCTACCAGCGACGCTGACCGCAAAGGCTGGGAACGTGCCTACGAGTACATGGGGCTAAAACCCGGTACACCGATGAGCGAAGTAAAGGTAGACGCGGTGTTTCTCGGTTCCTGCACCAACGGCCGGATCGAGGATCTTCGTGCCGCAGCAAAGATCGTCAAAGGCAATCACATAGCAACCACAGTGCGCGCCATGGTCGTGCCAGGATCGCAAATGGTGAAGAGACAGGCCGAGCAAGAAGGCCTTGATGTGGTCTTCAAATCAGCAGGGTTCGAGTGGCGCGAGCCTGGTTGCTCCATGTGTCTCGGCATGAACCCCGACATCCTGCAGCCCGGCGAGCGCTGCGCTTCCACCAGCAACCGTAATTTCGAGGGCCGCCAAGGGCGTGGTGGCCGCACACATCTTCTGTCGCCGGAGATGGCAGCGGCGGCAGCGATCACGGGTCATCTCACGGATGTGCGGGCGTGGAAATTCGATACAGACGCGAGCGCATTTGAAACCAGGCAGGTGCTCGCTGAGGGAGGGTCACGCTGATGCCGCTGGACACTCCGTTCCGCACGCGATCGCCGAAACAAACCGTGGCCTTCATTCACGTGGTCACGCCGCGGGAGGAGATGCAGAACGCAATTCCTTCCGCTTTGCAGGAACTCGGCGCTGCACTGCGCAGCCAGAGCATCGCACCGGGAGGACCGTGGCTGGCGCACCATCATCGTCCGCCAACGGACACGTTCGACTTTGACGCATGCTTTCCCATCGATGAGCCGCTCGCGCCATCCGGCCGCGTTCAAAATGGCGAGATTGCCGAGACCGATGTGATCCGCGCTACCTATCGCGGCGGCTATGAAGGCTTGCCACAGGCGTGGTTGCAGTTTCGTCAGTGGATCGCGGACAACGGTTACACAACACGTGGTGATGCGTGGGAGGTCTACAAATCCGGTCCGCAACAGGGCAGAGCATCGGAAGAGTGGGAAACCGAACTGAACTATCCACTGGCGAACTAACAGATAGACGAGAGCACAGACATGACGCCGATCAATGTACTTACTTCCACTGCCGTGCCACTGCCGTTGCCAAACATCGACACTGACCAGATCATTCCGAAGCAGTTCCTCAAGCGCATTGAGCGAACTGGATATGGTGATTTCCTGTTCTTCGACTGGCGATACGAGGCGGGCACTGGCTCTGGTCTTTCAGAGCAGCTTGCGCCGAAGCGCGACTTCGTGCTCAACAAGCCGGAGTACAAAGGCTCGCAGATTCTGATCGCCGAGAAGAACTTTGGCTGCGGCTCGTCCCGCGAACACGCCGCTTGGGCAATCAATCAATACGGCTTCCTCGCGGTGATCGCACCGACCTTTGCCGACATCTTCTTCTCGAATGCAGGGAAGAACGGCATCATTCTTGTGCGGCTTTCTGAGGAAGACGTCGAAACTCTCCTGCAGCGCTCGACTGCCAATCCGGCGCACCAGATCACAATCAACCTGGCCGAGCAAACGGTTGTTGATGATGACGACTTCCACGCCACATTTGAGATCGATCCTTTTCGCAAAGAGTGCCTCCTCAATGGATGGGATGACATCGGTCTCACGATGCGCCATGAATCAGAGCTGAGCCGCTTCGAGTTGCAGCATGACAACGAGTTCTGGCTCGCGCCGAAGGGAGCTGCGGCTCAATGAGAATGCGAATGAAGCTCGTGATTATGGTGGTAACGCTCGCGCTAGTTTCGCACGCTTATGCGCAGACACCAGCGGTACCAGTTGCGCCACTTCCGGCCCAATTGGCCACCGCTCACAAAGTCTTCATCGGCAACGCGGGTGATGAGGAGAACGCCGACTGCCTGCGCTTCTACAACACCTTCTATGCAGGTGTGCAGGCGATGTCGCAGTACCAGCTCGTCGGCACGCCGGAAGAAGCAGACCTCGTGCTTGAGCTGCACTACGAGTTCAGCCTTGGTGGTGGCGTGAACGGCGGGCAGAACACTCCGCGTCAGTTTCGCGTGATCTTCATTGACCCGAAGACGCATGTGCTGCTGTGGTCCCTGACCGAGCGCACTAACTACGCCGTCTTTCAAAAGAATCGCGATAAAAATCTCGACGAGACGATAGGCGTTTTGCTGAAGGATTTCACCGACCTGGCGAACAACAACAAGCCGCCCAGCAATAGATCCACGATTCACCACTACTAGAAAGGTCCGCAGCATTGAGCAATGTTCCGCAAGGCAAGACGAATTCCATCACACTGACCGAGGGCCCATCGCGCGCTGCGGCCCGCGCCATGCTGCGCGGCGTTGGCTTCAGCAAAGAAGATCTGGCCAAGCCCATCATCGGCATTGCAAACACGTGGACGGAGATTGGGCCGTGCAACTACCACCTGCGCGATGTTGCGGAAGCCGTGAAAGAAGGTATTCGCGAGGCCGGTGGGACGCCAATGGAGTTCAATACCGTGACGATCTCCGACGGCATCACGATGGGAACCGAGGGCATGAAGGCCTCGCTAATTTCGCGCGAGGTAATCGCCGACAGTATTGAACTGGTGGCGCGCGGCAACAGTTTCGATGGGCTGGTTTGCATTGCGGGCTGCGACAAGAACATGCCAGCGGCGATCATGGCACTCGCGCGTCTCAATATACCCGGCATGATGCTTTATGGCGGCTCCATCGAGCCCGGTCAGTTGCACGTGGGAGCTGACGGCAAGACGCCCGATGCGTCATCAGCAAAGGTCATCGACATCACCATTCAGCAAGTGTTTGAAGCGATCGGCTCACACGCTGCAGGAAAGATCTCCGACGAGCAGCTTGAACAGGTGGAGGCCTCAGCTTGCCCGGGTGCCGGTGCGTGCGGTGGGCAGTTTACGGCAAACACCATGGCGATGGCAGGCGAATTTCTTGGCATCAGCCCCATTCAGCTCACGGGTGTTCCTGCTACGAGCAGCGAAAAGCACGGTGCCTCACGCGAAGCGGGCAAGCTGGTTATGGAACTCGTTCGCAGGGGCGTGAAACCGTCGCAGATTCTCACACGCGAATCGCTCGAAGACGCTATTAGCGCGGTCTGCGCATCCGGCGGCAGCACCAATGCCGTACTGCACCTCATCGCGATTGCGCATGAGCTGAACATTCCGCTCAGCATGGATGATTTCGATGTCATCAGCGAACGCACCCCGTTCATCTGCGATCTGCAACCGGGTGGCAAGCAGGTAGCGAAGGATTACCAGAACGCGGGCGGCTCGCGCCTGCTTGCGCAACGTCTAGTCGAGAAGAACCTGCTGCACGGCAACGGGCCGACAGTCACCGGCAAGTCGCTGCGCGAAGAAGCGAAGGCCGCACAGGAAACAGCGGGGCAGAACGTCATCCTGCCGTGGTCCGCTCCGCTCAAGCCAACAGGTGGCCTGGTGATCCTGCATGGCAATCTGGCACCCGAAGGTTGCGTCGTCAAAGTCGCGGGACACGAGCGCATTCACCACACTGGAACCGCTCGCGTGTTCGATTCCGAAGATGCATGCTTCCACGCAGTTGAAGCTGGCGCGGTAAACCCAAATGACGTGCTGGTCATTCGCTACGAAGGTCCACGCGGCGGCCCCGGCATGCGCGAAATGCTCGCAGTCACAGCGGCAATCAAAGGTATCCCCGAGCTTTCGGAGACAGTCGCTTTGCTGACGGATGGACGCTTTTCCGGCGCGACACGCGGTCTGATGGCCGGACACGTGGCACCTGAGGCGCAACTTGGCGGTCCGATCGCCGCAGTGCGGGAGGGCGACACCATCACCTTCGACATTCCTGGTCGTAAGCTGCAGCTCAACATCAGCGATGAAGAGTTGGCCGCACGCCTGAAGAACTTCCAAGCACCGGAATCGCGCTACAAACGCGGTGTGTTCGCGAAATATGCGAACAGCGTTTCGAGTGCGAGTGAAGGTGCGGTGACAACCTAGGTGATCGAAGCCCTCAAATCTCTGCTCAACCGCGCCGCGCAGGCGCGCACTGAGGGAAATCGCGATGACGCCGAAGCCCTGTACAAGCAGGCCGCCGAAGACGCCAAGGCGCAGGACGCCGTCGATCGCGCCGAAGCGCTCAACGGTATTGCCCGAGCACGCAGCGACGCGGGCGACCGGACCGGCGCGGCTATCTATCAATCCGAAGCCATCACCCTCCTCCGCAATGCCAACGCCACAGTCCCGCTGGCGCATACATTGCGCCACGCCGCCGAGGTCCGCTCTGAAATTAAGGAGTACGGCGTAGCCGGCACCCAGATCGACGAGGCCATTCGCCTTTACCGCGCCTTCGATCCACCCGATCCTCGCCGTCTCGCTAACGCGCTTCGCGTCGCTGCTCTTAACGACGAGCGGCAGGCTCAAGCCGCTTGGAACGAAGCGCTCGCGCTGTACAAATCCGCCGGTGTTGTCGCTGCCGTCGAAGAAGCGAGCGATCACCTCGACCGCCTCGCAGCTGTTCCCAGGCACAACCCGCACACAGCGACCATTCGCGTCTTGAAGCCACAAGCTCAACCAGCACCGTTCCTTTCGGAGGCCAGTCTTGAAGAGCCAAAATAACCAGCATCCCACACTTACCGGAGCCGAAATACTCTGGGCAACGCTCGCCGGTGAAGGTGTGACCACTGTCTTCGGCTATCCCGGTGGCGCGATCCTGCCGATCTACGATGCGCTGCGCAAGTTCCCTACGATTCATCACGTGCTGGTGCGCCATGAGCAGGGCGCATCGCACATGGCGGACGGATATGCGCGCGCATCAGGGCGAGTCGGCGTCTGCATGGCAACCTCAGGTCCGGGCGCGACGAATCTCGTGACGGGCCTTGCGACTGCCATGCTGGACAGCATTCCTCTTGTCGCAATCACCGGTCAGGTGAGCAGCAAGGTGCTTGGCTCGGATGCATTTCAGGAAGTGGACATCACCGGCATCACACTGCCAATTACGAAGCACAACTTCGTCGTCACGCGTGCGGAGGACATCGCGCCAACAGTTCGGCAGGCCTTTCAGATTGCGACTGCTGGCCGACCCGGTCCTGTGCTGGTGGACATAACGAAAGATGCACAGCAGGGCAGCGCCTCGTTCGACTTCGAGATGTCGAAGCCGCCAGCGCACCGCCCACATCCGATGCTGCGCGCGGAAAGCACAGCGCTGCGTGACGCCGTCGCCCTCATTCAAAGCTCCAAGAAGCCAGTTATCCTCGCAGGTCACGGTGTCGTTGACTCGGGCGCGGAAGCTGAGGTGATTGCTTTTGCAGAAGCGCGCCAGATTCCTATCGCGTCCACACTTCTAGGCTTGGGTGCTATTCCATCTGGCCATCCGCTCTCACTCGGCATGATGGGCATGCATGGAGAGTCATGGGTGAACACCGCGATTCAGGAAGCCGACCTGCTGCTCGCGTTCGGCATGCGCTTTGACGATCGAGTCACCGGGAACCTCGCCAGCTACGCACCAAACGCGAAGAAGATACATGTAGAGATCGATCCGAGCGAGATCAATAAGAACGTCCGGGTGGACGTTGCGCTCATCGGCGACCTGAAGGCAGTGCTGCAGCAGCTTGCACCTATGCTGACGAAAACCAACGACGCAAGCTGGGTGAGCGAAATCAACGCGAGCAAGGGCACTGCTGCGGTGCGCGACATCATCAACCTGCCCGATAACGGCCACCTCTACGCCGCGCACGTGATCCACGACATCTGGCGCGAAGCGCAGGCTGCCGGCCGCCTGGAGCAAACGATCATCGTCACCGACGTTGGCCAGCACCAGATGTGGGAAGCGCAGTACTTCAAGCACGAGGTTTCTCGCTCGTTGGTGACCTCCGGTGGTTTGGGGACGATGGGCTTTGCGCTGCCCGCAGCCATCGGCGCGAAGTTTGCTTGCCCTGAGAAGGATGTGTGGGTGATCGCGGGAGACGGTGGTTTCCAGATGACCGCCGCGGAGCTATCAACCATTGTGCAGGAGAAGCTTGCGATCAACATCGCGGTCATCAACAACGGCTTCCTTGGCATGGTGCGGCAGTGGCAGGAAACCTTCTACGACAAGAACTATTCTGCGTCACCGATCCTTTCACCGAACTTCGTGATGCTCGCCGCAGCCCACGGCATAGACGCAGCCGACGTGGCAACACGCCCTGACGTAACGCCAACCGTCACCCGCGCGCGCACCGGAGGCAAACCGTTCCTCATCAACTTTGCCGTCGAAAAAGAAGATGGCGTGTACCCGATGATTGCGCCAGGCGCTGCTTTGCATGAAATGGTGCGTCGGCCGAGCAAGGATCCGTTGCTCGAAACGGCGGAGGAAGCGTAAGTGGGTGCTGAACCTAAATCGAAAAACGTCGTAATCGCTTCAGGATTGAGTGCAGGTCTGATGCACAAGAGAGCGCCAAAGGCGCGCTCTATACCAGCCTAGGGCGAAGCCCTAGGTAAACATCGGAGTTAGAAGAAGAGGGCTGAAGGCCCGACCTATCCCAATCTCAATCCCAAAGGTGAGCCTCATCGAACTCAACACCATACTTCGTCAGAAAAGCCCGAAGCTCATCCTGAAACGAGTGCTTGCGATGGTGCGTCTCCTGTTCGTCGATGTACGCGATCAAGGCATTAAGATCACCCGGCCCCACGGAGAATGCGCCATAGCCGCGTTGCCAGGAGAATGCCGGGACATGGGTCTTCATCCATTTGGACGAAGACATTTTCAGCTCTTCGACAATCTTCGCAAGTGTCTCGGTTCGCGCCAGACGCATGGCCAGATGGACATGGTCCACCACGCCGCCCACGCGGTAGCGTTCGCATTTCGAGTTCCGCGCGACAGTGGCCAGATAGGCGAAGAGATCCGCGCGAAAGTCCTCGTGAATGAACGGTCTTCTCTCCTTAGTGCTGAAGATGACATGTACCAGCACGAAGGAGAGCGAAAGGGGCATGCGGTGGATTATAGGTCGGGCCGTTGGCCCTCAGCGCGTCGGCGGTCTGGTACATGGGGCTTTGCCCCATGCTGGTATGGAGTCGCGCCATGGGCGCTCATATTAGTGGCGGTCGTCCCAATTTTTGGCTGTAGGGCAAAACAATTCGTGAACCAGCAAGACGCTGCGAATGCAAACGTCAGTCGCTACACCTACCCGACTCGACCGACCATCATCCCCCCAACCTTCAAGGTCTTCCACCACGACGCCTCTACCTTCACCCTCGTCACGAAGATCGACGCCACAGACTCGGAGATCGAGGCGATCATCTGGCAGCTTCGCGATGCGGCACATACGCACACGCTCGACAAACTAGGCATCAGCGAGAAAGCTATCGCCGATCACAAGCCGACAGCTTGGTTCCACATCTACCGGGGCGCGAAGTGTGCTGCGGAGAAGTATGCTCCAGGCGAGCCGCCCTGCGGTGGCAGCTATCATGCTGCTGGCGACTACACCTTCGGCTCCTCCGTGAACCCTGCTTGGGAAGACGGCATCCTGCACACGCCCGACGGCAAAGAGCTTCCCCTCTGGGACTCCGAGGCTCCTTACAAGCCGTAACCCATAACTGCGGGGGATGTATGTACTCGCCACTAACCACTAGCCATTAAGAGACCATGCTCCATACTTTTATCGCTCTCGTACAAGACAAGCCCGGTGTGCTCACGCGCGTCGCCTCACTTTTTCGCCGCCTCAACATCAACATCGTTTCGCTCACGGTCGGCGAGTCGGAGCGCGCAGATACCTCCCGCATGACCATAGTTTGCGAGGCACCAGACACCGCAGCGCATCGCATTCGCGCGTCGCTTTACAAGCTCGAAACGACGGTTGAAGTGGACGAAGTAAACCGCTCCGAAGCTGTAGTGCGCGAACTTTGTCTGATCAAGGTTGCCGCATCTCCAACCGGCCCGCACGGCGTGCATTCACGCTCGCAGATATTCGAGCTTGCCACCGTGTTCCGCGCACGTGTGGTTGACCTCGCACCCGAAAGCATCATGCTCGAGATGACTGGCTCGGCTTCGAAGATTGAAGGCCTGCTGCAGGTGCTGCGTGAGAGCGGGTACGACGTCCTCGAGGTCTCCCGCACAGGACGCATGGCCATGAGGCGCGGTCATCACACTAGTCGCGTGTTGCGCGCTCTTGGAACGTTGCCGCACACACCGGCACCAGGCAGCGACGAAGATGCCAACCTGCTCGATCCCGACGCGCTACCCGAAGACGAATCGCTCCCGAATCAATTCAACGAACACGAAGCTTAGTTTTCACCAACGAAAAGGAAGACAAATGGCAAAGACATACCACGACACAGACGCAGACCTTTCTCTCATCCAAGGCAAGAAAGTGGCCATTATTGGCTACGGCTCGCAGGGGCATGCACATGCGCTCAACCTGAAGGACTCCGGCGTGCAGGTGAAGGTCGGCTTGCGCAGCGGTTCCGCCAATGCGAAGAAGGCAGAGCTCGCCGGACTTGAAGTCGTCAGCGTTCCCGAAGCTGCGGAGTGGGCTGACACCATTATGGTGCTTGTGCCTGACCAGACTGCGGCGAAGGTCTACAAGGAGATTGAACCTGCGCTAAAGGCCGGGAAGACATTGATGTTTGCGCACGGCTTCAACATTCGCTTCCGCACCATTGAGCCGCCGAAGGACGTCGATGTGTCGCTCGTAGCGCCGAAGTCACCCGGCCATCGCGTGCGCGAAGTATTCACCGAAGGCGGTGGCGTCCCCGGCCTGGTTGCTGTCGAGCAGGATGCAAGCGGTAACGCACTAGCCAACGCTTTGAGCTACGCAAAGGGCATCGGCTGCACGCGCGCTGGTGTGCTCGAAACCACATTCACAGAGGAAACCGAGACAGATCTGTTCGGTGAACAAGCTGTCCTCTGCGGCGGAACAGCCGCACTGGTGAAGGCAGGATTCGAAGTTCTTACGGAAGCCGGCTACCAGCCGGAGCTTGCCTACTTTGAGGTGCTGCATGAGTTGAAGCTCATCGTTGACCTGATGTATCGCGGCGGCCTCGAATACATGCGTCATTCCATCAGCGACACGGCGGAATGGGGCGATTATGTTGCGGGGCCGCGCATCGTCACTCCTGCTGTAAAGGAAGCGATGAAGGGTCTGCTGGCAGACATACAATCAGGCGCATTCGCCAAGCGCTTCATCGAAGATCAAAACGGAGGACGCACGGAGTTCGAGAAGTTCCGCTCACAGGACCGCGAGCACCCGATCGAGAAGGTAGGCAAGGAGCTTCGTGCGGGCATGCCTTTCCTTAATCCAGTCAAAGTGGAAAATGGCTCTGTCGTAAAGGCGTAAGCGTCCGCGACAAGATGGGCTGGCCCGGGTTCAATCCTGAACGCGGGCCATTTTGTCTCTACACACTTGATCACGTTGCGGAACATTGCCCGGTATTCTTTGCATATGCTGCTGACTACAACGAGCAAGCGACGGACACCCTTCTGCCGCACGCTATGCGGCACGAGAATACTGTGTCTCTCGCTACTCGTCGTTTCAGCCTCGGTTCCGAGTGTGCTGCTGGCGCAATCCACGGGCGACACTTCGGCATTGCCAGCTCCGGCTCTAAGTACCGGCTTGGTTACAGGCATGGTCACCGATCCCACGGGTGCCCTGCTTCCTGACGCACTGGTGACGCTCCAAAGCGGTACAAGCACACGCGCAACTACCTCTGGGGCGGATGGCAGCTTTTCGTTTGGAAACGCACCCGCCGGAACAATTGCGATTACGGCTTCTCACCCTGGCTTTGCAAGCGCAATAGCGAGACTCACTCTCTCTGCCGGCCAGAGTATGGCTCTGCCAAACTTCGTTCTGCAAACGGGTGGGGTCGATGTTTCTGTCGATGCACTGACTTCGAAGCAGCTCGCGCAATTGCAGGTACACGCGGAAGAGCAACAGCGCGTACTCGGTGTGCTGCCCAACTTCTTTGTGTCCTACGATTGGAACGCCGAGCCGCTCACGCCGAAGCAGAAGTTCTCGCTCGTCGTGACCACCTTCCGCGATCCCGTCAATATCTTCATTGCGGCGAGCGCAGCCGGTGTGCAGCAATGGCAGAACGATCTTCCTGGGTACGGGTCGGATGCACCAGGCTATGGCAAACGTTTTGGGGCGAACTATGGCAATCTTGTGATCGGAAGCACGCTGGGCGGAGGGGTCTTTCCTGTGCTTTTTCACCAGGACCCTCGTTACTTCTACAAAGGCACTGGAAGCGTGCGTTCGCGGCTGCTCTACTCGCTATCCCGAGCGGTCATCACGCGTGGCGACAACGGTCGCAACCAACCGGCTTTCGCTGCCGTTCTGGGCGACTTTTCAGCCGGCGCCATCTCGAACGCATACTACCCGGCAACAAACCGTAGCGGAGTCGGTCTGACCTTTGCGAACGGTTTCATCGCAATTGGCAGCGACGCCATCAGCAATGTGTTCCAGGAATTCATTGTTCGCAAGTTCACACCGAAATCCCGGCGCGGCGTGGTGAACGCGGTCACCACGGAAGCGAGCCAGCACTAATCGTCGCCTGCACGATGCGATGCGCTGCGACAAGAGGCACCGCTTTCGCATCTATCCGAGCATGAGCAAAGCCCTGCGTCTTCACTCCTTCGGTCTGGACAAGCTTGTCCTTGAAGAGCAAGAACTGCCCGCACTCGGACCACTCGACGTGCATGTGCGTTTCCACGCTGCCTCGCTGAACTACCGCGATTTGATGGTTGTCACGGGCGTGTACAACCCCCTGATGGAGCTGCCGCGCATACCTGGTTCCGACGCTGCGGGTGAAGTTGTCGCGGTGGGCACCGGTGTCACTCTGTTCAAACCTGGCGACCGTGTGGCAAGCCTCTTCTTCCAGAACTGGCATGAGGGCGAGATACGAAACACCACCGGCAAGTCAGCGCTTGGTGGGCCAATCGATGGCGTGTTCGCTACGGAACGCATTCTGCCGGAAGGTGGCCTCATTCGCATCCCGGACGCGCTTTCCTTCGAAGAAGCGGCGACGCTGCCATGCGCGGCGCTCACCGCATGGAATGCGCTGGTGGAGAAAGGCAAACTGTGTGCCGGACAAACAGTCCTGCTGCTCGGCACCGGTGGTGTCTCTGTATTTGCGTTGCAGTTTGCCAAGGCGCACGGCGCACGGGTCATCCTCACAAGTTCTTCCGACGAGAAGCTCGCACGCGGAAAAGCCCTCGGAGCAGATCTGACGATCAACTACAAGGCAAGGCCTGAGTGGGACAAAGAGGTGTTTCAGCTTACAGGTGGGCAGGGTGTTGATCACGTGGTTGAGGTCGGCGGCGCGGGTACTCTTCCGCTCTCACTTCGATCTGTGAAGACTGGCGGCCACGT
Source organism: Granulicella sp. (assembly GCA_965200515.1). GTDB lineage: Bacteria > Acidobacteriota > Terriglobia > Terriglobales > Acidobacteriaceae > Granulicella. Next base: position 911,609 of record CBDAUT010000014.1, read on the forward strand.
CTATCTCATTGGTGTGCTCACAGGCAAAGGTGCGGGCGTAGACCCCACACCAGTCCTGGCCAAATCCATTCATCTCGATGGTGTGTACGTCGGCAGCCGTGCCATGTTTGAACGCATGAACGCGGCGATCTCCGCGAACAACATACGCCCGGCGATTGATCACGTGTTTCCACTCACAGATGCTAGGGCTGCGTTCGAGCACATGCAGAACGGCAGCCACTTCGGAAAGATTGTTATCGCGCTGGGTAAGTAGCCAGCACACACTAATGTGCAGCGTTTACCAGGTCTGTTAGAGCATTGAGGAAGGTAAAGCGGACGACGGCTGACGGCTTCTTCGCGTCTGCGATTTGTTGTGTTGCTCGCTGCGTCCAGTCCGCCGATGCTTTGCGCCCGGAATGCAGGTAGTTGATTGCGTCGAGAGCCGTGAGACAAAGCGCGTCCAGTTGATCAGCACGTACGCTCACCTGTTGCAAACGCGGCGAGTCCTTCATTTGCGACTTCACGCCTGGAATCGACCGCTTGGCCGTTCCGAAGAAAGCCTCCAGCGTGTGGAACGCTTCCTGATTGGCTGGCTCACGGATGAGCTCCTTCGCGGCGAGTTCTACCGCATGCTTACTTGGCGGATCGGGCCTCACTGCGTCCACATAATTGGTCAGCGGGGTGAGTTGCGAGGTGTGCTGTTCCTTGTAGCGATCGGGGAAACTGACTGGTTCCAGCGTTGTCGAAAAGGCGAGCAGATCCGTGATGTCCTCGCTGCCGGCTAGATCACGCAAGCCAGCCGCCTCGCTGCTGATGTGCTGTAGACCGAGTGTTTCCAACTCAAGCGAAACGGGCAGCAAGCGGGCGTACATATTGTTTACATCCGCCACATCCTGCTGTGACCAGAAGCGTTCCGCAATTGCCGCAGCGCGCGGCCAGATGCGTGAATCGATGGTGTGCTGGTCGTATTGCTCGGCCCACATGGTTATCTCGCCACCGAGAATCAGCTTCTTCTGCTCCGCCGTGAGCGCTGTGTTCGCTGGAACAGGATCGGCGAGATACATCATTCCTGCGGGCTTCATAGCGTCCAGATAGTAGGGAGCGGAAAGCAGCCCCTGATATCCAGCCTGTGCGCCTTTCGCCAGCGACGCTTCTCCACGCCACGACTGCACAACAACATCCTTCGGCAGAGCAGGATTGAAGATCTCATCCCAGCCGACCATTCTCCGGTCAAGCTTGGTCAGTATGCCGAGGATGCGTTGGTTGAAATAAGCCTGCAGAGCGTCGTTATCTGCTAGGTTGTGTGCCTTCTTGAACGCAAGAACGCGCGGGTTCGTCTTCCAGTCGACCGCAGGTGCTTCATCGCCGCCAATGTGCACATACCTGTCCGGAAAGATGGTCGTCATTTCCCGCAGGAACGCTTCGATAAAGGTGTACGTTTCATCACGCGTTGCGTCGATTGCGTAAGTAGCGATTCCAAACTGGCGGCGGATGCCATCTGGATTGCTGCCGCTAGCCAATTCCGGGTAGGCCACGAGCCATGCGGTGGAGTGGCCTGGCATCTCGAACTCCGGCACCACACGGATGCCACGCGCACGTGCATAGGCCACCAGTTCGCGTGCGTCAGTCTGCGTGTAGAACAGTCCGTCGGAACCAAGCTCCGTCAGTTTGGGGAACACCTTGCTTTCCATGCGGAAGCCCTGATCGTCTATGAGGTGCCAGTGAAAGACATTCAACTTCACCGCTGCCATAGCGTCGATATTTCGCTTCAGCACTGCGAGCGGTTCAAAGTGACGGCTGCAATCGATCATCAGCCCACGCCACGGAAAGCGCGGCGAATCCTGAATGGTGACGGCGGGAATTACGTAATGATCGCCCGCAGGTTGGGTAAGTTGAATCACCGTTTCGAATGCGTGCAGCGCACCTACTGTTGTCGCAGCCTTGATCTGCACGCCCGCGGAACTGACCTTCAGCGTGTAAGCTTCATCTTCATCGATACCCTGAATCGCACCGCCGTCGGACGCGACCGAGACGGAGATCGCCGCGCTGGTACCAGCCGGTGCGACCGCCCTAGCCAACGGCAATCCTGTCTTGTCTTCCATGCGCTTCATCGCGCGCAAAACGCCAGCCACTAAGCGCGGTGAAGTCGTGCCTTGCAAGCTCACTGCAAGCCCGGGCACGACCGCGAAAGATCCCTCTGCCTGCTGCATGGACTTCGGCTGAGGCATCACGTAGTGGCGCGTCGGACTTGAGTTCTGGCCCATGGTGATGAGAGCGTTTGAACCAGCTAAGAGGATGGCAGACGACAAAAGCGTGTGCAGACGTGAGCGTGACATGTGTTCCAGATGTATCGCAGATGGCGTCCCTGGGCAAACCAGAAAACGCATCTCAGCAGTGATGAAACTCGCTCTTCTGCTTCTAGGGACGGCACTGATGGCATCTGTTGCGCAAGCACAAACCGGTCTCACGACACTTGCTGATCTTCAGGATCACGCTCGTCCACTACTCATCTTCGCCTCGCGCCCGGACGATCCGCAGCTCACAATCCAGCTTCGCACTCTGCAGGATCATGCCGCCGAGGTACAGGACAGGCAGATCGTTCCTCTGGCGGTGGTCTACAACAACCCATCGCCAACGGATGCAAAGCTCACGGCAACGGATGCGGAGGCAACACGCCGTCGCTTCCGAGTCGCGCCAAATGAGTTCACAATTATTCTTCTCGGCAAAGACGGTGGCGAAAAACTGCGCGCCTTGAGGCCCTTGCCAATGAGCAAGCTCAACGACACCGTGGATAGCATGCCCATGCGCCAGAATGAGATGAAGCATGGCAAGAGCCTGAGGTAAGGGTTCACGGGGGCAAAAGCAAAGGCCTCTCCTAAGAGAGGCCTTAACAAAGTTATGCGGACATTCCTACGCAGTTATTTCCACACCACGCCAGAAGGCTACATGGTGCTTCACGCTGCGGGCCGCCGGCTTCGGGTTTGGGTAATACCAGGCTGCATCGGGGTTTTCTTGTCCATCAACCAACACCGTGTAGTAACGAGCAGAACCCTTGGTAGGGCATGTGGAGCTGGTGGACGAAGGCCGCAGAAACATGCGATTCACGGTATCTTCCGGAAAGTAAACATTACCTTCGATGGTCTCGATCTTCTCGCTCTCAGCGAGAGTCTGTCCGTTCCATACTGCTTTCGCCATAAAACCATCCAATCATTTCAATGAGATAAGGCAGGCAAGCAAAAGCTTGTTCTGACCAGATAGAACTGAGCATCGTCAGCGGTATATTCCGCGCCTACGACCTTTGTACCACAATATACGGTTTATGGGAAGTTCTCACTACGCTTCCTACCAAAGCACGTAGCTCTGACTCGTGTGCGGAGAACTCCGGGGCCGTAGCCGCGGACCGTTCTCTACTTGGTGCGTCCTCGCCGCAGCCTCAATGCACGGCGCTACCATAGCGGAGAGACCCGGCTCCGGCCAGGTCATTGCACGCGTGCGAGGCTGTTTCGTTGCTCTTTTGGCTGCTTTACCAAAAGCTGTTCCCCTATTTTCCATTCTTCCGCATCTTCCGCTACGTCACGTTTCGCTGCGTGTTCGCTAGCCTGACCGCGCTTGCCATTGGTTTGCTCATCGGCCCCTTCGTCATCGACCGCCTCCGCCAATTTCAGATTGGTCAATACATCCGTGAAGAGGGCCCGCAGAGCCACCAGAAGAAGGGCGGCACGCCGACGATGGGTGGCGTGCTCATCTGTATTTCCATCCTTGTACCGACGCTACTGTGGAGCAATTTAGGAAACGCGTTCGTCTGGCTGGTGATGTTCTCCATCGTGGCGTTCGGTGCTATCGGCTTCGCTGACGACTACATCAAGGTCGTCCATAAGCGGAACCTTGGCCTCACTTCAAGACAAAAGCTGCTGCTGCAGTTTCTGGTTAGCGGGGCAATCGCGGTCGCTCTCATCGTCCTCCGCATGGATGGTGCCTACTCCACACGCCTGGTCGTGCCGTTCTTCAAGAATATGCGCCCCAACCTCATCATTGACAGCCTGATGACCACGCACTTCTGGCCGCTGGCCTTCCTGCCGTTTGTGCTGTTCGTCATGTTCGTTATCACGGGCGCAAGCAACGCGGTCAATCTCACGGATGGCTTGGATGGTCTGGCTATCGGCTGCACCATCGTTGCAGCGGGCGCACTGACTATGCTCACTTATGTCAGCGGCCACGCCGTATTCAGCGACTATCTGGAATTGCAACGCATGCCTGCAGTCAGCGAGCTCACCATCTTCTGCGGTGCCATGGTAGGAGCCAGTATCGGCTTCCTTTGGTACAACGCTCATCCGGCTGAAATTTTCATGGGAGATGTTGGTTCGCTTGCTCTCGGTGGTGCTATCGCGACAGTTGCCGTCTGTATCAAGCAGGAACTTCTGCTGCCATTCATCGGCGGAGTTTTCCTGCTGGAAGCGTTGAGCGTCTTGCTGCAGGTCGGCAGCTATAAACTTCGCGGTGGCAAACGCATTTTCCGCATGGCACCCCTGCATCACCACTTCGAACTCGGTGGTTGGTCGGAGTCGAAAGTGATCGCCCGCTTCTGGATTTTGGCGTTGGTATTTGCTCTGTTTGCGCTTACTACGCTGAAGTTACGCTAAGCGTTTCGAATAAGCGCAAGAACAGCATCTCGCGCCCGCTGAAAACTGGAGGGTTGCAGCACGCCGAGCGTAGAGACGATTAGCGATTCGTGTGCAGTGAAGAGTTTACCGGGGCGTATGTAACTCACGTGATGAAGACCTCCCGCCGCAAAATCCCGCTCGGCTAAGGGTAAAGCGGTCTTGTCAGCATGAGGATTGCTGGTGATTTGACAAACGATCCAATCACCGCGTGCGGCAGGTGCCAACACGAGTCCTGGCCGTAACTTACTTCGACTGAGATCTGAGAACGGGTAGTTCAGAAGAATTACTTCTCCCGCTGTAAATAAGCCCATGCCGCGTCCTCTTCAGGACCGAGCCAGTCCTCAAGCGCCTTTTCTGACATCAGTGCAGGATAATGCTGTTCATCGACAGGCCATGATAGGACGGCTTTGCCTGGCCGCAATCTTAAGCTGGCATCGACTGGATGAATCTCGCCCGCGTCATTGATTTCGACTTCGATGGTTTGTGCCATCGGCGTGTCCTCCGCTGCTACATTCGTGATGATAGCAATGTCGACCGGCATGGACCTTTCGACTTCGCTTTCGGATCGCATAAGTTTTATGGAGCTAAAAAACAAACGTGTCCTCGTCGTTGGCCTCGGCAAAAGCGGCCTCGCAGCGTCACGCTTTCTGAAGGAGCGTGGTGCTCAGGTAACCGTCAGCGATTCTCGCCCGGGTACGGTCATTGCAGAGCTCCCCGGGTTGCTGGAGCAGGGCATCGCGATTGAAACTGGAAGCCATGGGCTCCTCACGTTTCGCCGACAAGATCTCATTGTCGTGAGCCCCGGCGTCCCCCCCACGGTTCCTGAACTGCAGCAAGTGCGCGCGATGGGCATGCGCGTCATCGGTGAACTGGAGCTTGGAGCACAGTTCCTGCAGGGCGAGATAGTCGCCATCACCGGCTCCAATGGCAAGACGACCACCACGACGCTCATAGGTGAAATCCTGAAGGCTAGCGGTCGCCCAACGCTGGTGGGCGGCAACATCGGAACACCCGTAACCGAAATGGTGGCGGAAAGCACGCCAGAGACATGGAATGTGCTCGAGGCTTCTAGCTTTCAACTCGAATCCATCGAAACTCTCCGCCCGCGTATATCGCTCGTGCTGAACATCACGCCAGACCATCTCGACCGCCATGGCAGCTTTGGTGCGTATGCCGCTGCAAAAATGCGCATCACGGAAAATCAGATTGCGGACGACTTCCTTGTTTTGAATGCGGAAGACACGGCCACGCAGATGGTTGCGGCAAACACCAAGGCGCAAATCTTCTGGTTCAGCCCGAAGCGGCAGGTGAAGCAGGGAGCGTTTGTTCACGGCGAGAGCATCTTTTTTCGCGCTCGCGAAGGCACGCAGCCGGAGCCAGTTCTCCCGGTGGCGGAGATACCGCTCGTGGGTGCTCACAACGTCGAGAACGTATTGGCCGCCGTCTGCGCGACGCGACTAGCCGGTGTGGAAAGCGAGACAATCCGTTCGGCGGTAGCTGCATTTAAAGCCGTCGAACACCGTCTTGAGTTCGTCCGCGAGCTTGACGGTGTTCGTTACTTCAATGATTCCAAAGCGACCAACGTGGACGCCACGGCGAAGGCGGTAGAGGCATTTCCCGGCGGCATCTTCCTCATCCTCGGCGGCAAGGACAAGGACTCGAATTACAGCACACTCGCGCCGCTGCTGCGCGAGCGAGTGCGCGCGGTTATCACCATTGGTTCCGCCGCAGAAAAGATTGAGCGCCAACTCGCCGGGGTCGCGAAGATAGAACGAGCAGATACTCTCCAGCGTGCTGTTTCATGGGCCAGGCGCGAGGGAAAAGCAGGCGATACGGTGCTCCTTGCGCCCGCCTGCTCCAGCTTCGATCAGTTCGACAACTACGAACATCGCGGCCGCACCTTCAAGCAACTCGTGATGGAGCTTGAGTAGCTCTGCAGTAGTAAGCAGAAGTCGGGTTGGGCAAAATGGCGAAGCGCGTTGGAGTTGATAAGTGGTTATTCGGAACGGTGCTGTTGCTTGTCCTCTTCGGACTGGTGATGGTGTTTTCCGCGTCGGCTGTTATGGCGAAAGCTACCGTCGGCTCACCCTACGCGTTCGTGCTGAAGCAGGCATTCTTTGTGCTTGCCGGACTCGTCGCAATCTTCATTCTTATGCGGATTGACTACCGCAACTACAACAATCCTAAGCTCATCTTTCCGGCAATGGCGGTCACTGGCCTGATGCTGATTGGCGTGTTCCTGATGGGTGGCACCAACGGCGCGCACCGCTGGATCCGCTTCGCCGGCACAACGGTAGAACCATCCGAACTGGCAAAGCCGGTCATCGTCCTCTTTCTCGCTTGGTTCCTGCAAACGCGCATGCACCTCATCAACGATTTGAAAGCGACCATCATTCCGGCTGTGCTGCCGCCACTCGTTTACATTCTGCTGATCCTGAAGGAACCGGACCTCGGCACTGCGATGGTCTGTGGCGCGGTCCTTATGCTGATGCTGTACCTTGCAGGCCTGAATGTGAAGTGGATTGGCCTTGCTCTTCTGGCAATCGCGCCAGTGATGTATTACATGCTGTTCCACGTGGCTTTTCGAGCGGCGCGCATGAGAGCATTCATGAATCCGGAAGCCGACCCGAGGGGAGCAGGCTTTCACATCATGCAGTCGCTCATCGCAGTCGGCACCGGCGGCATTCAAGGCCGCGGTCTCATGGAAGGCGTGCAAAAGCTATTCTTCCTTCCAGAGCCGCATACCGACTTCATCTTCGCCAATATCTGCGAGGAACTTGGTCTGATTGGCGCCATCTGCGTCGTTGCCGCTTTTTTCTTTCTCGGCTATCGCGGCCTGCGCGCAGCGTTTCTTTCCACCGACCCATTTGCGCGGTTCCTCGCCTTCGGGCTTACCACGGCAATTCTTGTGCAGGCGTTCTTCAACATGAGCGTCGTGCTCGCGCTGCTGCCAACCAAAGGCATCCCGCTGCCCTTCATCTCGTCTGGCGGTACCAGCGTGTTCGTTACGCTGGCGTGTATGGGTGTGCTGCTGAACGTCACCCGCGAGATCGACTAGCGGTTGCTGATGCAAACTTCACCATCCACTGCATTGCGCATTGTCATAGCCGGCGGCGGCACTGGCGGACACGTCATTCCTGCACTGGCCATCGGTCGTGAGCTGCACGAGAAGCACAGTGCCGAAGTCTGCTTCATCGGTACGGCGCGTGGACTGGAAACCAAGCTCGTCCCGGCAAATGGATTTCGCTTGGAACTGGTGCGCTCGGGGCAGCTCAAAAATGTCAGCTTGACCACGCGTCTTCGCACCGCCTTTGACCTTCCTCTGGGCGTGCTTCACTGCGTCAGGCTGCTTCGCGCCTTCCGTCCCCAAGTTGTCGTTGGCGTGGGCGGGTACGCGAGTGGACCGGCCATGCTGGCGGCTATTTTGCTTCGCATCCCCACCGTTGCGTACGAACCGAATGCTGTGCCAGGCATGACGAACCGCTGGATCGGCAAACGTGTCAGCGCGGCTGCGGTGAACTTCGCTCAAACCGCAACTTACTTCCGCAATGCGGAAGTAACCGGAGTTCCAGTCCGGCCCGAAATTTTCAATCTTGCACCTCGACCGGCAGGTGCCACGCCACGCCTGCTCGTCACAGCAGGCAGCCAAGGTGCGAAAGTGTTCAACGAAACACTCCCTGCGATCGCGAAGGATCTACTGGAGCGAGTGGAAGGATTGACGATCGTGCATCAGGCAGGCCCACGCCATGTGGAGGCGACAATTGCGGCTTACGCGGCGAGTGGTGCCGATCCCGCTCGGTGGACAGTCGGCGCATTTCTGGAGGACATGCCTGCGGAATACGCCACTGCAGATGTTGTTCTCGCGCGATCTGGAAGCACGGTCGCCGAGCTTTGCGCGGCTGGGAAGCCGTCGCTGCTGGTGCCATTCGCTGGGGCGGCGGATGACCACCAGCGACACAATGCGGAAGTACTGGTAAACGCAGGCGCGGCTGAGATGCTGCTACAGCGGGAGGTGAACCCGGCCTCGCTTCTGAAAACGCTAACCGCGTTGTTCTTCGATGGGGAGCGCCGCGCATCGATGGCAACACATGCCCGAATGCTGGCGAGGCCCGGCGCTTTGGAGCGCATTGCGGCCATGATCCTCACGCTTGCGAAATAGCGGTTGTTTCTTCGCTATAAGCAAAAAGAAGAGGCCGGGAATATTCCCGGCCTCTTTTGTATTTTGTCGTTTAGCGATGACCACCGCCGCCATGCGAGCCGCCGCCGCCTCCACCATGGAAGCCTCCGCCGCCACCACCACCGCCGTGGAACCCGCCACCACCGCCAGCGCTACCGTGGTAGCCACCGCCACCGGAGTTACCGCCGCCAAAGCCACCACGTGAAGCGCCGCCACCGAACGAAGGCTGACCACCGGCACCGGAACTGCGACCGCTCCCAGACTGTCCACCGCCGAAGCCGCCGTGGCTCACGCCGCCGCCATAGCCGCCCCCAGGTGCCACTGTTGGCCCCCGACCGCCGCCGTTGTAGCCGCCCGGATTTCCAGCGTAGCCATGTCCACCACCGTTGTAGCCACCTCCGGGAATGCCACCATACACGCGACCACCACCGTTGTTCACTCCCCCCGGGTTACCGGCAAAGCCACGACCACCATTGTTTCCTCCGGTGAACCCGCGTCCACCATTGCCGTAGCCACCGGCATTTCCGCCGTATCCACGCCCGCCGCCGCCAAAGCTGCCTCCGCGATTACCCGAATACTGCGATGGTGGGTGAGCATTGAAGGACGAACCTCCAGGACGGCCATTGAATCCGCCGCCACCGCCGTACGGGCGGTTGTAGAAGCTGCCCCGAAAGCCGGAGCCAAAGTGGCCGTAAGCGCGGTTGTACCAGAAGCGGCCACCGTTCCAGTAGCCACCGTAGAAGCCGGTTCCGAAGTAGCCGAACCCGTAATTGATCCCGCCGTAATATCCGATCGCGTTGCCCCAGTACCCGGCGTTCCAGCGATATCCGCCGCCGTAGCCACCCCACCAACCGGGCGTCCATAGGGCTCCTTGGTAGGGCGGGTACACCCACGCTCCATCCACCCAGTAATAACCACCGTTACCCCATGCCCAGTAGCCAGGAGTCCAGATATAGCCATCGCCCGGGATTTCCGGCTGTTCGTACTCAGGAATGGCAGGTGGCGCATAGCCAATGTCAACACCGACATTCACCTGCGCGTCGGACCTCACGGTCGCGAATGCAAAGACTGGGAGCGCTAGGGCAGCTACCAACAAAGTCTTACCAAATACACGTTTCATCACTGTTCCAACCCCTCTCCCTGTGCTCTTCGATGCCTGCAATCATGCACAGGGTTCGAGTGCGCGGGAGAAGATCCCAACCTGCGTCATGTCCGCTGGGTTCCCGATGGTAAAGACACAGACTTCTGGATTTTGTCGCGTTATCTTGATTCGGCGCGGGTTGCTGACTTCGGGCCGGTAAACAGTGCCTTCGGGCACATCACGTGTACGCCAGATTTTGTATCCACAAGCTGTGTGATGTTCACGTCACACGCTGTCGAAATCAGCGCATAGGCATCCTCTCGCGAAAGGTGCGGGTAATCGGGATTCCCGTCCGAGAGGAACGAGATCATGTTGCGAACCGCCATCTCGGTGGCCGTTTTCAAGTCCTCCTGGAAGCCCATCGCGACGTATGCCGTTGGCGTTTCAGCTCGCGGCCACAACAGGTGTTCGCGCGCCGCCTCACCCTTGTGCACGACGAACTGAAAGGTGCCGGTCAAAAAGGTTTCGAGAGCCGTGATGTCGACCTCGCCATTGCCCTGACCGGCGTGGCCGTCACCGGCTTCAAACAGTGCGCCACTCGCATGCACGGGGTAGAAGATGGTCGAACCCGCAGTGAGTTCCTTGTTGTCCATGTTGCCGCCATGCATCCAGGGCGGAGCGGAGTTCCATTTTCCTGCGGACTCGGGAGGAGCCACGCCCATCGAGCCGAAGAATGGATGCAGGGCAATCGCAATGCCTGGCGCAAATGCAGCCGTCATCGCTGTGCGGTCGAGCGGGATGATCTTTGTGCGCCCATACGGGAAATCGTCGGGTAAAAATCCTCGACCCGCACCGAAGCTATTGCACGCCCAGTCGGTGTCCAAACTGACCTTCAACACTCGGACCTCGAGTACATCGCCGCGCTCAGCCTCCGCGACTGCAACTGGCCCAGTGAGGATGTGCCCACCCGGCCCGCGATCCGTCTGCGGCACCTTCGTGTAGAGGTCATCCAGCCACGCGGGTATTTGTGCTTGCTTCACACCAGCCGCCAGCAACCTCGCTGGTGGTCCACATGTGGATGCAGTCTGCATCACCACTGTGTCTCCGCTATGTACCGTAAGCACCGGCTTCGCGTGAGCGGAGTAGTAGCCCCAGGCAACGGTCGTCGGCGTTGCGAGCAGGGTCTGCGTCGACTGCGCAGAGGCAACGAGGCTGAGGCTCGTCGCTGCGACGAGCAGGGCAGAAGCAAGGCTGTGGCGGAGCATGGTCGAGAGTAGCACGCACTCCATCTCTGGCAAGGCGAAGCTCATGCACAATAGGAGCGATGCTTGCCAACGCCCAGCACACGATGTTTGAGCCGACGCAGCGGGTGCACTTCATCGGCATTGGTGGCATTGGCATGAGTGGCATCGCGGAAATCCTGCTGACCATGGGTTATCCCGTCTCTGGCTCCGATCTGCGCGCGTCGGCGGTGACTGACCGGTTGCAATCTCTCGGCGCAACCATTTTTATCGGCCACTCGGCGCAAAATGCTGCGGCAAGCGACGTGGTGGTGACCAGCTCCGCTGTCGCACGCGACAACCCGGAAGTGCTGGAAGCGCGCTCGCGCAAGATTCCTGTCATTCCGCGCGCAGAAATGCTTGCCGAGCTAATGCGGCTGAAGTACGGCATTGCCATTGCGGGCATGCACGGCAAAACGACCACCACCAGCATGGTCGCTGCGATTCTTGGCGGCTGCGGACTGGATCCCACGGTTGTTGTCGGCGGGCGAGTCGATGCAATGGGCTCGAATGCGCGTCTGGGAAAATCGCAATACCTCGTCGCAGAAGCAGACGAGAGCGACCGCTCATTCCTCAGGCTTTCGCCAATCCTGGCTGTCGTGACGAACCTCGACCGTGAGCACATGGACGCCTACCGCGACATGGTTGATGTCGAGAATGCGTTCCTCGAGTTCATGGACGAGGTGCCCTTCTACGGGGCCGTTACTGCATGCGCTGACGATCCTGCGTTGCGTGGGCTGCTGCCCCGCGTCACTCCGAAGGTATATACCTACGGTGAGTCGCCGGATGCTGACTTCCGTTTGCGTCTGCTGCCCCGCACTGAAGACTGTCACGCCACCTTTGAATTGAACACGCGCGGACGTGTACTCGGACCGTTTCAACTCAACGTTCCCGGTCGTCACAACGTGCTGAACGCCACTGCCGCTATCGCCATTGGCGTACAGCTTGGCCTTGCACCGGACGATATCGCAACAGCACTTCGCAATTTCCGCGGAGTCGACCGCCGATTTCAGACACTTGGCGTAGTCAATGGCGTCACCGTTATAGACGACTACGGCCATCATCCCACCGAAATCCGTGCCACGCTGCAGGCGGCGCGTGAGTGTGGCTACGGACGCGTGCTCGTTCTATTTCAGCCGCACCGCTACACCCGCACCCGTGACCTGATGGACGATTTCGCTACTGCGTTTGGCGATGCCGACTCGCTGTACGTCCTCGACATTTACGCTGCCAGTGAGCAGCCGATCGAGGGCATTACGGGTGAGCGCCTTGCTGAGCGGATTCAAGAAGCATCTGGCGGCATCGGCCTGTATGTGCCGTCGCTTGAAGACGCTCTTGACCGGCTCACCTGCGACGCACGTCCCGGCGACCTCGTACTCACCCTGGGTGCTGGGAACGTTTCCCATGCGGGACCGATGCTGCTTGACCGCTTGCAGGCTCGGACTTGACCGGCGGAAAAGGCTGTTAGGCCCCTTCGAGTCCAAGCTACGCAATCTAAGGCAGATACTGCTGGCGTGTTTATTCTGCTCAATCCGTAACCTTTAGTCGTGCTAAAGAACTGCCCCCTGTGCCACGACGGGTACCCGCTGCGTATCCAGTCAACTCAGCCTTCTTCTTCACCTTATTATCGGAACAGGCGATTTTCTCGCGGCCTTGCTCGGGCTTGCGGTTATGACCATGTTCGCGAAACGCGGCTCTGCGGTGCTTGATGCGCCGGAGGAGAGCCTCGCGCCGGAGCGCGAATGGACGGTTCCGGAACCTGCACCGCCGGGAACATTGCACCCTGGACTCGACCCTGCCGGCACCAACGTGAGCTACCGCGATGCGGAACCCGATAGAAGTCGGGGCAGAAGACACGGTCGCCCTTACCAGATACGGGTGGGTGTTCCAAGCTCAACGGCAGGACGCGTCGCACTCGGTGTCAGCGCACTATTCATCGTAGGGCTGCTTGGAGCGGGGTTGCTTGCTGCACGCTACAGCATTCTGCACGATGGCCGCTTCATTCTCGCTGCGCCCCAGGACGTCGAAGTCGAAGGAAACCACCACCTCTCCCGTGCGGGCATCGTGGACGTGTTCGGCTCAGATTTGCAGCGCAATGTTTTTCAGTCGCCATTGGACGTGCGTCAGGCTGATTTGCAGCGCCTTCCGTGGGTAGAGCGCGCAACCGTGATGCGGCTCCTACCGAACCGTGTCCGCGTGAATATCGTGGAGCGCACACCCATCGCTTTTGTGCGGCAGGGTTCGCGTGTCGGTCTGGTGGATGCCAGCGGCGTGCTGCTGGATATGCCGCAGGACATCGCGGGCGACCCGAACTATTCGTTCCCAGTACTGACAGGTATTTCACAGAATGATCCGCTGTCGGTACGCGCCAGCCGCATGGCGATTTATCAGTACTTTATGCAGGCACTCGACAGCGGCGGTGAAAAGCGCACGCAGGCGATCAGCGAGGTTGACGTCTCGAATCCCGAAGATTTGAAAGCTGTGATTGCCAGCGGAGGTAACGATCTCCTGGTCCACTTCGGCGATGAGAACTTCCTCGAGCGGTACAAACTGTTTCAGGAGCACCTGCCCACGTGGAAGCAGCTGTATCCAAAGCTCGCGGCCGTGGACACGCGCTATGAAAATCAGATGGTGCTTGAGATGGCGCAAGGAACAGCCGCTCCGCTGCAAGGCAAAGATGGACCTTCGAACGAAGAGCTGAAGGGTAACATCCATCCGCCGTCTGAACCTGTAAAGCACCTGAAGAGTAAAGCCGCGGTGAGACCGTCGGTGCACAAGAAATCCAAGCCGGTGAAACGATGAACCCGAAAACAGAAAACCTCATCACGGTGGTCGACGCCGGAAGCCAGAAGAGTGTGGTGCTGGTGGCCGAACTCAACGATGGCGTGCTTCGATACCGAGGGCACGGCATCGAAGCCTCGCGCGGCATGCGCCGCGGCGTTATCTCCGATCTAGGACCCGCAGCCAAGGCCATCAACGAAGCAGCGTTGACCGCTGAGAAAGCGTCGAAAGCGCCAATCGAATCTGCAGTCGTCGGTGTGGGTGGCCCGCATGTGCGCGGCATGAATTCGCAGGGTGGCATCAGCATGGGCAGCCGCATGAAAGAAATCACACGCGAAGACGTGCGCTCTGCCATTGACCGCGCACGGTCTATCGGTCTCGCTCCTGATCGCGAAGTGCTTCACCTTTTGCCGCAGCAGTTCATCCTCGACGATCAGGGTGGTATTCACGATCCCGTCGGCATGGTGGGCAACCGCCTCGAAGTCGCGCTGCACCTTTCCACCTGCTCCGGCAGCGCCGCACAGAGCATCGTCACCTGCGCCAATAAAGCGGGGCTGGAAGTCACGGACACGGTTTTCGAAGGCATCGCATCAGCGGAAGCAGTGCTCTCAGCCGATGAGCGCGAGCTCGGCGTGTGCCTGGCAGACATCGGCGCGAGCTCCACGGAGCTGGTGGTGTTCTTTGAAGGATCCGTCGCTCACACCGCGGTGCTTCCGATTGGTGGCGACCACTTCACGAACGATCTCGCAGTCGGCCTGCACGTGAGTGTGGAAGAGGCTGAACGATTGAAGCAGACCTACGGCAACTGCGTTGTTACCGCAGTTCCGCAACTGAATGAGATTGAAATTGGTGGCGATCTTTCCACGGGCGGCCAGGCACCTCGACTTGTGCGGCAACGTTTCCTTGCGGAGATCCTCGAACCGCGTGCACGCGAAATGCTGACTATGCTGCGCGATAACCTGCGCACCGGCGGTGTGCTGGAAGCGCTGGGTGCTGGATGCGTTTTCACCGGAGGCGGTGCTTTCCTGGCCGGATTGCTCGATCACGCCGAAAGTCTGCTTCGGGTGCCCGCACGCATCGGCTACCCGGTGCCGCTTAGCCGCATGCCGCCGGAGCTCGCGCGTCCAGAGTTCTCCGCAGCGATTGGCATGCTGCTGTACACGCATCGCACGCAGGTCCGCAAAGCTAGTGAAGAGCAGGGTCTAAAGCAGAAATTGAAGGCGATTTTCGCGGGTACCTTGTAGCCCGGAAAGAGTCACACAGACAGGTAAAATAACGGAATGTCGTTTCGTAAGCTTGTTCTCCTGGGCGTCCTTGCGCTCCTATGCGGCGCTGCATCGGCTCGCGCTCAGTTTTCTGTCTATGGCACCATAACCGGCGAGCGCGTTGGCGGCTTCACCTGCCTCGATCCGCAAGGCCGCTGTGCGGAAAAAGACGGCAAAGAACGGCCCTTCGGTTCCAACTTCGGTGCCTTCTACGATTTCAAAACCTTCGGCCCCGCTCGCATCGGTGCGGACCTGCGCGGTGGTGTAACCAACTCCAACAAGTCAGCGTTGGAATATGGCACAAGTAGCAATCTTGTCCGTCACTATTCGGCTTTGGCCGGACCGCGTGCAAGTTTCCGTACGCCTATTCATGCGCTGCAACCCTACGCGGAAATTCTGGGTGGCTATGCGCGATACAACGACGGAGGCATCACCACGCAGTATGGGCAGATACAAGGTGTCGTCGGTCTCGATGTGTCGATCATTCCGTTCCTCTCCTTGCGTGCAATCGAACTCGGTGAAGGTGCGCTATTCGGCTCGGGAAGCCACAACACGCAATCGATTGGGGCTGGCGTAGTACTGCACTTCTAATTGGCTTTGCAGAACAGCGACGGAGCGCCCGAACCCAATTAGGTACGGCACCAATGCGCTTTCCTCAGTGATTTACAGAAATGGCTCATGCAGAATCGAATGAGCCATTTCGCATTTGGTTCAGGAGATTTCGCCCATGTCTTACCCGCCCGATGACTCGCTCCGTATTCAGTACCATGACGAGTCGCAGCGCAACGCGCGCATCAAGGTGATCGGAGTCGGCGGTGGCGGCAATAATGCTGTAAACCGCATGATTGCCGCGCATGTAGAGGGCGTAGAGTTCATCGCGGCGAACACCGACGCGCAGGCACTCGAAAGCTCGCAGGCAGCGGTAAAGCTGCAACTCGGTGTGAAGCTCACAAGCGGCCTCGGCGCTGGCGCAAATCCGGATGTAGGTCGCCGCGCTGCGCTGGAAGATTCAGACAAGATTATCGAGGCGCTGGAAGGCGCAGACATGGTTTTCGTCACCGCCGGTCTTGGTGGTGGCACAGGCACTGGCGCAGCTCCGGTCATTGCGTCTCTAGCGAGCGAGATGGGTGCATTGACCGTGGCGGTAGTGACGCGACCGTTCTCGTTCGAAGGCAAGCGCCGCATGATGCAGGCAGAGCGCGGCATGCAGGAGCTGCTCGACGCCGTCGATACGCTAATCGTCATCCCGAACGAGAAGCTGCTTGCTGTAGCCAAGGACGCAGGCTTCTTCGAAAGTTTCCGCATTGCGGACGATGTGCTGCGCCAGGGTGTGCAAGGTATTTCCGACATCATCACAATCCCGGGTGTTATCAACCGCGACTTCGCCGATGTGAAAACCACCATGGCAGGCATGGGCTACGCCGTGATGGGCACTGCGGTCCGCAGTGGTGAGCAGCGAGCGAAAGACGCAGCACTCGCAGCCATGGCATCGCCGCTGCTGGAAGCAGGCGCAATTGACGGGGCCCGCGGCATTCTCATCAACATCACTGGCTCCAGCAATCTGAAACTTACCGAAGTGAATGAGGCATCGACGATCATCCAGGATGCAGCGCACGAAGATGCAAACATCATTTTCGGCGCCGTGCAGGACGAAAGCATGGGCGACGAAGTGAAGATCACTGTGATTGCCACCGGCTTCCGCGAGTCTGCGCCCGACCGCCGCGAGCGCATGCTGGCCGAATCGGCCTGGCCAACCTCGCGCCCGGAGTTTGCTGGCGGACGCTACGCACCGGAAGCGTCGACGCCGCGCCCATCCGCCCCTCCTCAGCCAGTCATCAACACCATCGACCGTTCGTCACGAGAAGTGATTGGGGTGAACACGGTGCGCTCGGAACCTGTTTCTGTGGCGCAACACGCTTCAGCCGGTGTCGCCATTGCCGAAGCGCCGGACGAGGAAGTACTGCCGGTGGAAGCGAAGGCCGAGCATGCTGAGCCACGCATCTACGAAGCGCCGATCGCATCTGCAAAACGTACAGAACTCGTGCCGGTTCCAGCATCCGTGTTTGACGACGAATTCTTCACCAAGCCAACCGGCAAGTTGCGTGAACAGGAATATGGCTCATGGGAAAAGCAGCCAGCGGAAATGCAAACGCCTGCTCGCGTGGAGCTTGAGCCCCTAACTCAGCCGCAAAGTCGCAGGCCTCTTCAGGCGTCTACCCCGGAGCACGTAGCTGAGCCGGATGAGCTCGATATACCGGCGTTTCTGCGCCGCAGCCGCTAAGCGAACGTCTAAATAACAGCGGGCGGTGACAAACCGTTTGCGGGGTCTCTGAATTTGAAAAAGGTATTTGCAACCGCTACAAGCTGCGCACTGCTGCTTTGCGTGTGTCTGGCACACGCCACACGCGGCCACGCACGCGCCAAACAAGGTAAAGCTCACACCGCGCATGCTACAGTCGCGACGAAGGCCGCCGTTCGTCGCGGACATAGCGTAGCGGTCAAACCTATACATGAACGCGGTGGTCGTGCAGTGCGTGGTCGTCGTGGCCGCGTCGTCGTGGTGCATCACGCGCCTGCAGAGCGGTTCTATGTCAGCAGCTTTGCGGACAACATGACGGCGGGCGATCAGACTGCGGGAGAAGATCCAGTGGTGCGCGCCGCGGCTATCGAGGCGCTTGGCAACATGAATGGCACGGTTGTCTCAATCGATCCATCCAGCGGCCGCATCCTCGCGATGGTGAACCAGAAGCTCGCACTCAGCTCTGGTGCAGAGCCATGTTCCACCATCAAGGTCTCCGTAGCCCTTGCTGCGCTGCAGGAAGGCATCATCAAGTCGGACACGCCGGTCAATCTAGGCGGTCATTACTCGCTCGATCTCACGCACGCGTTGGCAAAGTCAGTGAATCTGTATTTTGAAGTGCTCGGCCGGGCGATGGGCTTTGAGCGCGTGAAGCACTATGCAAACCAGTTTGGCCTTGGCGAGTTGGCGGGTTACGAGATCCCAGGCGAGCAGCTTGGCACCTATCCGGACACGGAACTGCCGCAAGCGCAAGGTGGTGTGGGGCGCATGTGTTCCTTCGGCGAAAGCATCTCGATGACGCCGTTGCAACTCGGCGCGCTGGTTTCTGCAATCGCGAATGGTGGCACACTTTACTACCTGCAACATCCAACCTCGCCAGAAGAGGTGCAGGCGTTTGTCCCGAAGGTGAAGCGCCTGCTCGACATCAAGGCATCGATTCCGGAACTCCTGCCTGGCATGCAGGGTGCGGTGAACTTCAGTAACGGCACAGCGCGCTCGTTGCGCACCAACTTCGCGCAATTTCCGGTCTTCGGCAAAACGGGTACCTGCTCCAACCGCGGCACACGCTTTGGCTGGTTCGCGTCCTATGCCGACGCGCCGACAGGTCGTATCGTAACGGTGATCTTTCTGGAAGGCGGCCGGCCCACCTTTGGTCCAAAGGCCGCAGAGTTAACGGGCGAATTCTACAAAGCACTCTACGAACGCAACTTCTTTCAACCCAAGACAGCTAGCCCGCAAGCAGCAGTCGCGCAAAGCGCCAGCGGCCGCTAGCGGCTACGCGATAGTCTGGTGCCATGCAGATTCTGACCGCCGCTGAATTGGCTGATGCTGATCGGCGATCTGTGGAACTTGGAGTCAGCGTGAAAACGCTGATGGAGAATGCGGGCGAAGCGGTGGCCCGATTCGTTCTGAAGCATCACGTGCCTACGACTTCAATCGTTGTGCTTTGTGGCAAAGGCAACAACGGCGGTGATGGTGCCGTCGCCGCACGATTCCTCCTCGAAGCGCAGCAGCAGGTGCGCATCGTTCTTCTTGGCAAGCTGGACGATGTGTCGATCGACGCGCTTCAAGCATTCAAAGCCGCTCGCGTGATGCAAAGGTCTGAGTTCGTCGAAGCAGATAACGAGCAGGAGCTCGAGGCTGCAATAAGGGGTGCGACCCTCATCATCGATGCGGTGGTTGGCACCGGATTCAAGCCGCCGCTGCGTGGTCTTGCAGCGAAAGCGCGTGATCTCCTTGCAGCCACATCAGTGCCGGTTGTCGCTGTCGATCTGCCGAGTGGATGGGACGCCGACGCGACCACTCAGCATGCCGACGGCGGCGATGGAACAGACAAAGCCACACAGCCATTTCGCGCAGACGCGGTCGTTACCTTCGTTGCTCCCAAGCTGGCGCATGTGTTCGGACATCTCACGCCCGGCAAAGTATTTGGGCCTGTAGTCGTCGCACCGATCGGTACGCCTGGGGAAGCGATTGACTCGCATACGCGATTGCATTGGGCGGGTGCTGCAAAGCAGATTGCGGAGAAGCCGCGCAACATCAACAGCAACAAGGGTAAGTTCGGGCATGTACTCATCCTCGGCGGCGCACTGGGCAAAGCGGGTGCACCAAGTATGGCGAGCCTCGCTTCTATGCGAGCCGGCGCTGGATTGACAACCGCAGCGGTGCCGCTTGAAGTGCTGCCGACGGTTGCGGCAGTTGCGCCGGAGCTGATGCTGACGCCGCTAGAGGGCAGCGCGAAAGAGGGTTTGTCACTGAGCAACATCGAAGGCGATGCACTGGACAAGCTTGTGAAGGGCATCACCGTGGTGGGAATCGGACCCGGCTTAGGGCAGGTAGGAATGACGCCAAGCTTTGTGCGCACTTTCGTAGAGCGCGTCTCCCTGCCGATGGTGATCGACGCCGACGCACTCAATGCAATTGCTGGCCACACACAACTATTGAAGAAGGCAGCTCAAGCGAAAGACGCGAAAGGCAAGCCGCGCGTCGTCGTACTCACACCGCATCCGGGCGAGATGGCTCGGCTGCTCGGCTGCACCGTGAAGGATGTAGAAGCAGACCGGATCAATATCGCACGCAAGTTCGCGACCGAACACGGTGTGACGTTGGTGCTGAAAGGCTGGCGCACACTGATTTCCCATCCTGACGGCAGTATCGGTGTAAACACCACGGGCAATCCGTCGATGTCGAAGGGCGGCAGTGGCGATATTCTCACCGGCATCGTCGCAGCAATGCTGGCGCAATTTCCTGACGATGTCGCGCAGGCAGTGGAAGCGGCTGTGTTTCTGCACGGGCTTGCAGCAGACTTTGCTGTTCTTGAGCAGGACGAACACACCGTCTTCGCAACGGACACGGTAAGTCACCTCGCAGCAGCATTTCGCAATCGAGTCACCGATGATGATGGCTTCACCTGGATATGTGCGGGCGCGATGAGTGGAAGGAATACGAAGTGAAAGAGTGGACACGCGAAAAGCGTCTGCGCACACGCAGTGAAAACGGCACGCTTGGCTTAGGCGAAACGATGACCGAACTGCTGCGTGCGCCAAAGCTGGTCGTTCTGAGTGGCACCCTCGGGATGGGAAAGACGACGCTCGTGAAGGGGATGGTCGCAGCGCTTGGTGCCGCGAATGCCGACGAGGTGACGAGCCCCACCTTTACGCTGGTACACGAATACCAGGGGCGCAAGACGCGTCTCTTCCATCTTGATGTCTACCGCCTCGAGACCGAAAAGGAGCTCGAAGGCATTGGACTGTGGGAGCTTGTGGACCAGAGTGACGCGTTGGTCATCGTGGAGTGGGGCGAGAAGTTTGCTTCGCTCATCGAGAGAGCGGACGCAGAGATCGTCATGACACAGGGCGAGGTGGAGAACGAACGTCTGCTGCTCATCCACTGGCGCGACTGACGCACCAGGTTAAACACGCGGGGCCGCAACTCGCGGCCCTTTTTCTTGCAACGACTAATCTCTAACGCGTGCAGCTCTTCGTTGGCTTACTTCTTGCGCCAGTCAGCGTTGGAACGCGAACGCATGCCAATGAACGAAGGAACGAATACGGTCAAACCAAGGACCGAAGCTGTGATTGCAAAATACATTTGAAACTCCTCTGTTGATCTTGCGTGGATGAAATGCCTTCAGGCCGTTTTAGCGACGCCGTAGTGAGCCCAATGCAGCAGTGCGGGCGCGAAGTCCGATGAAGGACGGCGTGAAAATGGTGAGGGCAAAGACGGTGGCGACAACTGCGAGGTACATGATTCTCCTTCGGGCGCGCACGGAGGCAGCGACCGGTGAGTTTCTTTCAACATTGGGTGGTGGTCTTCAGCGTGGGCGGTTGTGAGGTCTTGACTCAGCCGTCAACATCGCTGGCTTGGTGGTCCGGTACGGTTTCGACTCGCGTTCGTTTCCGATCAGCTAGCTCCATCTACCGCTTCCATAGACTCATACGGTTAGAGTAGCTGGTTGGTTCCCCGGGTTCAACTTCTTGCTCGTTATTCGTCTTTTTCGTTCGATAAACGTCTCTTCGCTGCAATGTGTGTTGCAATCACAGAGCTTACAGGCGGCACTCACGCACGGGCCATTCCTCTTCCGACGTAGCGGTAGATATCACAGAGCTCATCGCCCGTGGAACCATAGTCCTCCTGTTGTGCTATTTCCGCGAGGTCTGCGATGTGATCGGCGGTGGACATCGGAACGCGCCCCTTCCAGAGAAGCTGGAACGCAGGGCTGTTGTCCACCATCGATGAGTGCTCGGCGTTAGCGTAGATCAGGTCGAAGGGTGCAGACGACAAACCGCGTGATCTTTCGATGTGACGCAGGAAGCGGCGCATAAGCGTGCGCTCAAACGGATGAAAAAGAAAGGCAAGGGTCGGCTCCTCGGGTAGAGGGAACGCCATTGCGTCAGCGTGATGCAACGCAATGGGAGCGAGTGGTTGCGCCTCTGAATTCCTTGCCCAGATGTCGATGTTTTGCTGCGCCGTCGCCGCGAGGTCTTCGTTCAACTCGACCCCTTCCACTCGCAGAAACGGATGTTGCGAAGCAAGCAGCAGAGCGCGACCTTTGCCTGCACCGATGTCCAGGAAAACAGTCCGCTCGATAGATGCGAGTGGATTGGTCTTCTGCGTCCAGATCTCGACAAGCGAGTTGAGGATGCTTGGGGCGATGCCGTAGTAAGCGGTGATCTCTACAGGCTTGGCGGCGGTACCGCGCGCAAGTACCTCACCGGGGATCAGGCCGGATGTGTCAGTACCGAACCGCTGATCAAAAGGGTGAACGGGAAGAGTTTTCTTGGTGCGAGGCAAGTTACCTCACCTTCGCATTGATGATGAGAAACGCAGGAGGTAAAACAGTGACGTTCACCTGTGAGACGTACGGCAGTCCTGCGAGGCGATTGCTGACCTGAGCTTCCAGATGGGCGCTCGCGCCTTCGTCAGCGTTGCTCGCAGTCAAAGTCACTGTCGCGACATACTTTGTCGGCACACCTGGAATACCGGCCCCAGGCGCGTCCAGGTCGGGCGCGAGATGGGCGCTGCGCACCAGATTCAATTCGACGACATTGCGCCGCAGGACTGGATCGTAACAATCGCGCAAGGAGGCGAGCAGATCAGCGTCTGTCATCGCACCCGAGCTCAACCTGCGTCATGATGCGTTTTTACGCATTCATTGAGGTGTGTTGTGCTGCGATCTCGCCAAGAGGCGTCCTTCGATGGATGAACGACACCTTGTCGATAGAACATCAGCCACGTCTGGCAGCCCTTCACCTCTGCAATCGATTTGTCTGCGGGAGCGGCTTCTTCGGCTTGCTGCAAAGTCTTCAGGACAGGCGCAAACTCCGCCTCGGGCGCGTCGCGTTGTGCGACAGCTTTGTCGAACGAGCTCCAGAGCGCACTCTGTGGGACCGGCCCGATGGCAACCGATGCGGGTGTTGAATTCTGAGGAGTCGCGACGCGGCGCATACGAAAGAAGTTGAAGACAGCAAGCCCCAGAATGAGCGCGATGAGTACGTAATGACGAGGACGCATGAGAATCCTTGATGTGTTGCGCTAGTGCGTTCGGTCGACGAGGTATTGTGCGAGAGCTTTCAGTGGAGCAGCCGCTTCGCCGAATGGCTCCAGCGCCGCGAAGGCGTCTGCTATCAGGCCCGCGGCGTCTTGCCGTGAACGCTCGATCCCGTACACCGCTGGCCACGTGGCCTTGTCGCTTGCTGTGTCTTTTCCCGCGGTTTTGCCAAGCTCTTCTGACGACTGCGTCATGTCAAGCACGTCATCCACAATCTGAAACGCGAGTCCGGCATTTTCACCGAAGGTGCGCAGCCGCGCGATAACGCTTTCCGAGGTGCAGCCATGGCGTTCCGTGCTCATGCTGTTTGCGATGCAGTGGCCCAGACCAAGCAGACCGCCGCAAACAATTGACGTTGTGATGAGAGCGCCGGTCTTTGCACGGTGAATGCGTTCGACGAGTTCAGCCGTCGGCTTCTTGCCTTCACTCTCGATGTCCATCACCTGACCACCGATCATGCCGGGCGGCAGGTCGCCTGCAACACTGGAATCGGGCACTGAACCTACTCCTGTGCCGATTGCGAGAGCGAACTCGCGTGTGATTTCTACGATTGTGGCCGCTGGAGCCGCGAGCTGCGAGAGTGTCTGGAACGCGAGCGTCTGTAAAGCGTCGCCCGCGAGGATTGCAATGGCTTCGCCAAACACGACGTGGCACGTGGGCTTTCCGCGGCGAAGGTCGTCGTTGTCGAGCGCCGGAAGGTCGTCGTGTATCAGCGAGTAGGTGTGCACCATCTCAATCGCTGAACCAAGTTCTGCTGATCCTGCGGGAAGCTCCCCAGTAATAGCTCGTGCAGCTTCCATGCACAGGATGGGGCGCAGGCGCTTGCCACCGGCGAAGGTGGAATGGCGCATCGCGCGATGAATGGAATGCGGGTCGACGATTGCAGGGGGAAGCAACCGCTCGAGTGCCTCGTCGGTTAGTGCAGCTCCGGTCTTCAGGAGGGAAACAACATCTACGCTCATGGGCCTAAGCTTTGATTTTACGCGAGCGTGCGAGCAGTGTTCCGAGCGCAAGCAGCGCGAATGCAGTGATTACAAATCCGACATTCTGGTCCCAGGAGCGCTGCCATCGGATGTTGATGACGGAATCTCCCGATGGAAGCGGGACTGCAAGCAAGCCATCGTCGCGGTGTTCACGTTCGCTCCACGGCGAACCGTTGCGGAAAACGTGCCATGCAGGAAATTCGCGCAGATTCAGGACGAGGATCGTGGGCGCTTGCAGGGACAGCTTGATCTGCTTGGGCGCTCGCATCGAGATGGTGTTCTCGAACGGGATAGGTCCGTCATAGTTCGTGATCGTCTCGTTTGGATTAGCGAGCGTTCCGGGAGCGGGCTGGTTCGGATCGCCTTGCACAAGCCAATAGCCCGGATTGTCGGTACGCTGCACATCGTTGTCTGCGTCGCCTGGTGTGTACTCGTCAGTGGGAAGAACTCCATGACCAGCCGTGAAAGCGGCGGCCTGAAACGACGGGTACTCGTTCGCCTCGCAGCCCTGACGGTAAAGGTATGAGCCGAGTTGCGACATTGCGACGACAACAATTGCCGCTGAGGTCCACCCGAGTGCGCGGCTGCGCTGCAGCTTGCTCGTAACAGGTATAAGGGCGAACGCAAGAATCACGGAAAGAACAGAAAGGAGTCGCCACGGGAACTGCAGATATTTCAGATTGGGTAGATGTTCCCAGAGGAAAGACGAAGCGGGCGTGAGCAGCAAACCAACGACGATGACGAGCACCAGAAGTTGCTGGGACACGCCTCTACTGAAGAACTCCTTAGGCCCTGGCTCTGAAACCCAAGTGCTTTGAAATCGAAATCCCAGAGCAACAACAACGATGGCTGCGGCAAGTAGAACAAGTGCCAAGACGCTGACAGCGAAGGTGATTGTGTTGTGAGCTGCGTAGTCTGTTTTCCCAAAAAGAAAGTTGTCCTGATACCGCAGGTTAGGGATGATGGCCATGGCAACTTGAACATAGCGCCGCTCGTACGCCGCAGGCAGCAGGTAAAAAGAGACCAATGCGAGCCCGAGCACCATGCCTCCGCCAAGCGAGTAGAGAAGTGGCAGAGTGGCACGTACTCGCCCGCGGCCTTTGACTGCGCGATGGCGAAGAGTAAGCACGATGCGCACGACTCCAAGGAGCACAAGTGTGTACGTTGCCATTACGCCTGCAGGTGCGTTCGTCAGCCATACCAGCCCAAGTGGAATCGCGGTTCCTGCAATGGTCGGTTTGCGCCGCAACGCAGAGAGTAGAACCAATGGCATCCATGTTGCTGCGAGCAACTCAGCATAAGCCCCACGCTCAAATGCGTTAAAAAGCATGTACGGATTGGCCAGGTAAACAGCAGCGCAAAGGAGCGCCGCTCCTGAAGAAGTGAACCGACTGGCGAGGTAATGCATGCTGAAGCCTGCACCAGTCAGCGCAATCCATGTGAAAACGACCGGTACAGCGTTCATGGGAAACAGCGTCGTAAGCAGCGCGCCCAGGAACCACGACAGCGGGGGATAGAAGACGAAGCGCGGCTCGCCCGCCTGCCACGCAGGAGAGTACGCCCAGCGTGGATAGATTGTGCCGTGGCGGAACTGCTGCGCTGCATCCAGCCAGCTCTGCATGTGGAAAGGCTGGTCATGACCGCAGGAGCAGCCGTGGATGAGCAGCGGCATCGTCGCAAGCAGCGCAAGCAGTGGAATGAAAATGTGGTGGACGCGAAAGAACCGCACTCAGTCAGCCTAACTGAGCACCTATACGGCAGGCAGTGGCAGATGCGGGCCGGGAGGTAGCTCGACAACAATCGCGTCATTCGAACGGACACTGCCGCCCTGCACAACGATGCTCATGATGCCTGCGCGCCGTGTCTTACGACCACGCTCATCTCGCTCGCCCCACATGTGCTTCTGGAGTCCCCGCTGGTATTTGTCTATCAGCGGGCAGGGCGTCCGCAACCCGGTCACCTTGAGCAGCGCTTCGTTGCCAACGCGTAACAAGGTGGCGAGCGGCAGGTTGAGGAGGTCGACACCTGCGGTCAGGACGTTCTCGCCAAGCTGACCCGGGTGTACGGCAAAGCCATTGCTGCGCAGGTCCTCCAGCTTTTCCAGACTCAGCAGGTGAACCTGGCAGAGATTCGGTTGAGTCGGGTCTTGACGCATCCGATACAGATGTTGGGTAGTCTGCCCTCTGTGGGCATCACCCTCAACGCCTTCGCCAGCAATCAGACGAATGAATTCCTGAGGCACCTTGGAAAAGCCATGCTTCGGACTCAGGGACACAGCAACGACACGCGGTGTCATCTCAGGGCAACAGCCTAAGCGTATGTGGCGAGTCGCTCGCGCGTAGGGGCATACCGAACGTAGTGCCTTCCAGCCAGGGACGGAACTGATCCATGTACCATCTGCTCGCTGGATTACCGGATTGCCCCGTAGTGATGTTGCCACTTGTCACATTGGCATCTGCAAGGTCTGCAGTAAACCGTTCGCTCGGACCGAAGTGTGCACCGATGGCCTTCACCGTAGTGTTATCGCCTCCGGTTTGCTGCGGTCCAGAGCCAGTATGGCGTCCCAGCACTCGATCAAAGAGGGGTGACATGGAGAACAGCGGATGCGCAATTTCCACAGTGTGAAGAGAGCCGTAGCGCCACTTCGCGAGGTTGGACGGCGCATGCGATTCATTCAGCCCGCGCGTGAGTATCTGCGTGAGGAAGTCGTTCCAGTTCGCGACACCGAAAGGCAGCCAGCGGGCAGGTGTGTGTTGCAGAAGAGCTTCAAGCGCGACTGCATCTTCACCCCAGCGATACAGACCGACAAGCTGTTTCACCCAGTCGCTACCTGCGTCCAGGTGATCGTGAGTGGCGATCTGCGGACTCAGCAGCGCAGACCAGATGACATCACGAAAGGAAAGAACGATGGCAGCCGCTGCTGAATCGGCAGCAACCGTTCCATCCCAGGCGCGCAGGATGTCGGCGGCTTGGCGCAGGCGCTTCGCGTCGTGCTTTGTTGCCGCTTCGGATGCGTGATCAAGAGCGTATGCAAGCCGCTGTGCAACCAGGAGATCGAACTCAGAATGCACGTCCGTTTGCACCTTCAGCATGTCCGCAGAGGTAAGGCCGGAGCGCCCTTCGAGCAGTTTGTAAATGCGTTCTGCGCGGAATGGCGCCGTCCAGTTGTTCGCAACGAAGTAAGGGTAGTCGTTGGGAGTGATGCGCGCATTCGCTGTCGCGAGAATTCCGTTGGGGGGATCGATGACGGCTGGAAGCTGGTCGTAAGGAATGTAGCCCGACCATTGCTGCGACCCATCGAGCGCGTCCACTGGAACGATGCTGATGGCTGAGCCGATGGTGTAGTTGATCGGTGCCGGCGCAGCTCTGATCGGTTCTTCGGGAACAATGGGCTCGACGGGAATGCTGCGTCGCCGTGGCTCCGGCTCACGACGAACGCGACGTCGGCCGCGGCGCTGAACCAATGCGGCGTTCACAAAGCGTGGTGCGAACTCATTCTGCATCCTGCTTGCAGGAGCCTGCACCGCGGCTTGAGGTGAGCCGCCCTGATCTTCATCGTTGTCAGGTGGTGGCGCTCCATCCTGTTCGTTGGAAGGTAGTGCAAGATTTCGCGAAGACCGTTGCGCAGGTCCACGGACAGGAATGCGACCGAGCGCGTGGTAGCCGATGTGCTTTGCATCGTCAGCGTAGACCAGGTTCAGCGAGGGGCCGCCAAACGTGCTGAAAGCCGACACCAGCGCTGCGCCGCCTGAAGCGCTGTCTGCCGCCAGAAACGGTGCGGTGACGTTGGCTGTGTCATAGGGCGTCCAGGCAAGGGAAAGCACGCGGTGCTCCGAGGGATAGAGCGGACTGATTACGGGCGTGGTGATCTCCTTCGTGCCAAGCATCGCGGTTGTGGTCATCACATCCAGTGGCACCGCGCTCCCACCGCGCACCCGGATCTCTTCGCGATGATGAACAACACCGGCCCACGAGCCATCTGCCTTCTGGTATTCCATTCCGTCGCCCGACCCGCGTGTGTGCTCGACGCGAACATCCTGCACATCGCCGTCCAGATTCGTAAAGCTCCACGCTACGTGCGCGTTGCGACCGACAATGACAAAGGGTGCGCCCGGAAGAGTGAAGCCGACGACATCAAGAGCCGTCCCGTCGCTGCTGGAGACGGCATGCAGCCCTGCTTCGTACCAGATGTCGGGAACGCTCAGCGAAAGGTGCATGTCGTTCGACACGAGCGGAAATCCTGACGCGGAGCGGGTAGCTGCGACGGCCCAGTTGTTAGAACCAGACCGGCAGCCGTCACAGTCTTCATGCGCGAAAGCTGCGGCTATGCGCAGTATGTCTGCGGGTTGCGCAAGAGAAGGCCTGCGCAACTTAACCTGGGTGTCGTCCAGCGGAATTTGCGGTATCTCAGGCTTGGGTGAGGTGAGGTCAGGCGCAGGCTGTGTTGGCGGACGATCTCTCCAGGAGCCGACCGGATAAAGGTCGGAGACTAGCTGTGCTGGAAGGTGCGCAACCAGCGCCTCACGCCGAATCTTCGCAGGAAAATCTGTCGCGAGATCCTGAAACATCACCAGCGAGACGAGCAGGGAATCGGTAGGCGTCCATGCTTCCGGCTTGTATTGCAGCACGTGAAACTCGACGGGAAGATGACTGGCGTTCTGCTCAAGAAACGAATTCACTCCGCGAGCATAGGCTTGCAATTGGTGAAGCTGATCGGGCGGCAACGCGGCGGCGGCCTGCTCCGCGGTTTCACGCAGACGCAGCGTGCGCTGCATGCGATCATGCTCGACCAGTTTGCTGCCAAGAATTGCAGCTAACTCGCCCGATGCATGCCGACGCAATGAATCCATCTGCCACAGCCGATCCTGCGCTGTGATGTAGCCCTGCGCAAACAGTAGGTCGTCAACTGTCTGCGCCTGTATCGACGGAACGCCTTGCGCATCACGCGTAACTGTAACCGGTGCCGTTAAGCCCTGAGCATGCAAATCACCATCAAGCTTTGGAAGCGCAGCTTGCATGGAATGCCGAAGGAAGAGCCCCGCTGCGAAAAGCGTTACGACGACGAGGACAAGGAGAACTCCGCAAACGAGAACAGTGCGACGCATCCAGAGGCGTGGCTTCCATGCGCGACGGCTTCTTCGGGAGACGCTGTGGTCCCTCGCCTCACGGTCATAGTCGGGTATGGGTTCGTCCTCGTCGCGGCGAGTACGTAAACGTGGTTCTTCGTAGGGTGTGCCGGCGGAATAATGCGTCCATGCATCGGGATCTGTAGAACTCATGCGCTGCAATGATTCTAAGAGATAGAGCCGTTTGCTTCCCTGTGCAATTCCGGCACGGCACGCTCCTGTTCGATTTTGGGCTGCACACCGCGCGGAGTGAAGTGGACTGCCGCAATGGCGAGAAGAAATGCGAGCACTACAAACACGCTGCCTTCTGGACCAACCGTTCCGCCGGAAAGAAGTGGATTACCCGAAGGGTGCGTAATGAAAAGGCGCCCAACGCTTACATTGCCGCTATCGGGCACACCAAAGAGAAAGCTCTGGGCCCAGTCCCAGGTTGTGTGAAACCCGATCGCCCACCAGAGCGATCCGGTGCGCCAAAGCGCATAGGCAAATGTCATGCCTGCAAGGAAGACAACGGCTAAGCCAAGTGCGCTTTCTCCGCCGTTCGTGGCGTGCAGCGCTGCAAAGATGATCGATAGAAAAATCGCTGAAAGCCAGAAGGCGACAGGTCTTGCATTGGCTGGCCGCAGTCGTTCGGCCACTCCCCACATACCTCGCATCAGTGTGTATTGGATGTAGCCGCGAAAGAAGTACTCTTCCGCACCGCCGACGATGCAGAAAGCCAGAAACCACTTGCAGCCAAACCACACCGCCAATCCGCCAGACAAAGCGCGGCTCTCAAATACAAGCAGATGAAGCGTGTGCAGCAGGAGCACAAGTGCGGACAGCAGAGCGAGACCCCAGAACGCGCCCGGTAACACATCCTTCCAGCGACGGCGACCAATCCCATACACACTGAAGGGGCGGCGCTCTCCACGGGAAAAGAGCCATGCAGAACCGAGCATCGCTGCGAGCGGAAGTCCGTCGTTCACGATGACAAACACAGCCGTGAACAGGACGTGAACGGCAGAATGTGCCGCATGCGGATGAGCCTGCGCATCGCTCTGCGCCTGCATGATGCGTGAAGCCTGTCCACTGGCCCCAAGCGCAAAGATCGAGCCGAGTGCCGATGCCACCAACCAGATCGCGATGAACGCTGCTATGCCCCACGCTGCACGAAGGCCGAATCGTCCGAAGACCAGACCTTCCCGGCGAAATGATGCAAGACTGCCTCGAACAGAAGGCACACGCACGGTCTCGTCGTCATCTTGTATGTTCATGGTCGCTTTGCTTCAGGATAACGTCCTAAGCACTTTTTCAACGCTCCGCTATGCTGGGCTTGCGTCTTCATTGCGAAGGAAGAGGGGAATCACATGAACTGCCGCGTTTTTTATCACGACAATTGTTTCGATGGAGCATGCTCCGCCTCGCTTTTTACGCGCTTTCACCAGGAGTGTATCGGGACGGCATCGACATTTGACTATCGCGGTCTCGTCCATCGAGCGGGAGCGTTATTCGACGAGAGCTGGTTCGCGAGCGAAGGCGAGCACGCAATAGTCGATTTCAAGTACTATCCATCGCCTCGCGTCGACTGGTGGTTCGACCACCACCTTTCTGCCTTCACCTCTCCGGAGGAGGAAGCACAATTTCGCAGAGGACAAATCAACGCGGACGGTACACCGGGCCCGCTTGCGATGCGGCAATTTTTCGATGCAAGCTACATCAGTTGTACCGGCTGGATTGCGCACATCGCATCGACCAAGTTCGGCATGGCCCTCGCGCCATTCTCTGAGCTGATCTATTGGGCAAACATTGTGGACGGTGCGAAATACGAGAGTGCGCAAGCCGCCGTTGAGCTGAAAGCCCCGGCTATGAAGCTGACGATGGTGATCGAAAGCGCACCGGAAAGCGCGTTCGTTCAACAGATTATTCCGCTGCTTACGACGATGACATTGCAAGAAGTTCTTGATCAGCCGTTCATTCAGGAGAAGCTAGGTCCACTGCTCGATCGGCATTGGGCTGGACTGGACCTGATCCGCGAGCGTGGACACACCGAACGCGGCGTGATCACCTTCGACATCACTGACCAACCGACCGAAGGCTACAACAAGTTCATCCCGTACTATCTTTTTCCCGCAAGCGACTACAACGTAGGTCTCTCGAAATCAAGCTTCCGCACCAAAATCTCCGTTGGCACCAATCCCTGGACAAAGAAACCCGCTGAGGATCTAGCCAACATTGCGGAGATTTGCGAACGCTATGGTGGTGGAGGACACGCGCGGGTTGGCGCCATCAGCTTTCCCGTAGATCGCGAAGACGATGCACGGGCGGCTGCGGCCGTCATCGCGCAGGAGCTTCGCGCGCGTGGCTGATTACGTGACTATCGGTGCAGCTTAGTAATGTCGTTGAACAAGACAAACGTGGCAAAGAGAATCAGGCAAACGAAGGCAACCTGATACACGCGTTCTTTAATTTCCTGGTTGAGATCGCGACGCATGGCCGACTCAATCGCCAGGAAAAGAATCATTCCGCCATCAAGGATCGGAATGGGCAGCAGGTTGAAGATGCCGAGCTGCAGCGAAATCGTGCTCATCAGTCGCACAAGCGTCCAGTAGCTGTTGCGTGCCGCGAGATCGATTTGCTGTGCAATGCCCACCGGACCGCTCAGTGACTTCACAGACACGTGGCGTGTAAACATTCCCTTCAGGATCCGTAGCACCAGCGTGGAATCTTCCAGGTTGTCCTTGACCGATTGTGAAACCGCCTTCCCGAATGGGAGACGAACTGCTGTTGCTGGGAGCGGCTTGGGGTAGAAGCCAATCTGGTACTGCGCGTACGCCGGGGCTGACTCGTCCTTCACAGGTGTGAGCGGCACAGTAATCTGCTGCCCGCTGCGCAGAATAGTAAGCATCGCCGGTGCACCTGCGCGGTCCTTCAGATACGCATGCAGAGTGTTCACCGAATGCGGCTCGAGCGAGTCGATCCGCACAATCTGGTCGCCGGCTTTGAGCCCTGCACGATCTGCAGGCGTTCCAGAAACAACGCTCGCGATTGTGATCGGACCGGATTGCTCGCGAGGAACGAGGCCCGTAGCGCTGAACGTGTCGGCATCGAGTTCATCATGCGCGCCGGTACTCACGGTGAGGTTCTGCGTAATCCGCTGGCCATTGTGGAGCACCGCCACCGGGAGTGGCCGACCGAGATTGAGTGCGGATTCGCGCAGAATCTGCTCCCAGGTCGGATTGACCTGATTGTTGAAGCTGGCGATCGTATCGCCGGCAACGGCACCGAGTTTCGCCACCGGCGTATTTACCGGCACGTAGTCCAACACCGCTGCGCCCTCAAGATACTGATCTGTTTCGTGGTGGTACATACCAAGAAACAGCAGCAGGAAGAAGCAGAGGATGAAGTTAGCGAGCGGTCCTGCAAACGCGATCAGAACACGCTGCCAGCGCGGATGAGCGTTGAATTCGCCGGGGTCCCCCGTCGCATTTTCGCCAGGTACTTCGCCGGCCATCTTGACGTATCCGCCGAGTGGCAGGAGCGAAATCTTGTAGTCGGTATCACCGTGACGCACTCCGAAGAGCCGTGGCCCGAACCCGATGGAAAATGCCTCTACGCGCACGCCGCACCACTTCGCCACGGCAAAGTGGCCAAGCTCGTGTACGAGCACCATGAAACCAAGGACGATTGCGAATTCAACAATGACTTGCAAAAGGTGCATACGAGCGGAGGAACCTCAGAAAAGAAGAGCTGGTGCGGACGGGAGTTTACTGCTTCGCAATCAACTCGGCTGCCCTTTGGCGTGCGACGCGGTCGGCTTCGAGTACCTCCGGAATGGAAGCAGGTGAGCCACTGGCGGTGAGCGCAAGCACATCTTCGATTGTACGTGGGATGCCCAGGAACGGCAGTTTTCCGTGCAGGAACGCTTCTACCGCAATCTCGTCAGCGGCATTCAGCGCAATACAGTGGGCCTGTGAGGCACCCGCAGCTTCGTAAGCCAGGCGCAGACACGGGAAGCGCTGCAAATCTGGTTGCTGGAAGTCGAGCTGTGCTAGCGCTGCCATGTCGAAGGTGAGACTGCTGGCGATTCTGTCGGGCCACGAGAGCGCGTAAAGAATGGGCAGACGCATATCAGTCACAGAAATCTGCGCGAGGATGGAACCGTCGATGTACTCCACAAGCGAGTGGATGGTGGATTGCGGATGAACAGTGACCCGCACCTGCTCCGGCGGCAGGTTGAATAAACGGCAGGCCTCGATTATCTCCAGACCTTTATTCAGCATCGTGGCTGAGTCGATGGTGATGCGTTGGCCCATCACCCATGTCGGGTGTTTCAGTGCCTGTTGCGGTGTGATGTTTTCGAAATCTGCCAGCGGTGTGTTGCGAAAGGGACCGCCGGAGGCTGTGAGCCAGATCTGCTTCACCTCGTCGGCAGCACCGCCGCGGAGACATTGGTGTACGGCATTATGCTCCGAGTCAATCGGCAGCAGCGCTACGCCACGCTCGCGAGCTGCCGCCAGGATCAGGTCTCCGGCGGCGACGAGACACTCTTTGTTAGCGAGGCCGATCGTCTTACCGGCCAGCACGGCGGCATAAGTTGCTTCCAGTCCAGCGACACCGACGATGGCGGAGACCACAAAATCCGCTTCCGGATAGGTTGCGACCTGAACCGTACCTGCTGTGCCGTGCACGACCTCAGTGCCGTAAACACCTGCGACCTCGAGCCTGTTGGAAAGGGTCTGCGCGAGCTGCTCCGTTGCGACGGACGTAACGGCTGGGTGCCAGCGCACGCACTGCTCGAAAGCCAAGTCAACATTGCTTCCTGCAGCAAAGGATACGGGTAGAAAACGATCAGGGTATGACTCGCAGATACTGAGGGTCGACTGTCCAATGGAGCCTGTCGAACCCAGAAGGGCAATCTTCTTCACCCTGCTATTTTCTCAGAACAAAAGCGCCGGCAGCAGGCGAGCGCTTCGCTGCCAGGCTCCCGGTAGCTCAAAAACTGCCCATCGCGAATCGGTCCTTCAACACAACTACGAACCAGAGCACCGGAGCTGCAAGCAGCAGGGCGTCGATTCGGTCCAGAATGCCACCGTGTCCCGGCAGCATGGTGCCGGAATCCTTCACGCCAGCACCACGCTTCAGTGCCGATTCAAGCAGGTCGCCAAACTGCGCAGCAATGTTCAGGATGATGGCAAGAAGAACTGATTGCCACCATGGCTCGGAAGAGTGCAGCTTTGTAAAGCCTGAGCCGCTACGTGAAAGGTAGTAGCCCAGGTAAAGCAGCCCCATGCCGCAAACCACACTGCCGAGAACAGAAGCAATGGCACCTTCCCACGTCTTATTGGGCGAAAGGCGCGGAGCAAGCTTGCGCTTGCCAAAATTCTTCCCTATGTAGAGCGCTGCGATGTCTCCCGACCACACACAAACGAATAGGAACAGCAGAAGCGCAGTGCCATTTTCCAAGCCAAGAATCTGCGGCAGAAGCGTAAGCGGGTAAGCGATGTAGACCAGCATCAGAACGCCGGCAGCGGTTTCAGACAGCACGTTCTCGAGTGGGGTGCGAAATGCGTTCCAGGCGAATAGAACCAGGGTAGCGAACGACACGGCGGTGATCGTGTCGAGCGGCTCATAAGACACGACCGCAAAAAACAGCACAATCGCAGCGAGCGTCCACCACAAGGGTATTGGGCTGGCGACCGCGGCAGAAAGCGTGCGAAATTCCATCGCAGCCAATCCGGCCACAACAGCGGCGAGAAGGAGGACCATCCAGATCTTCCCGAAGAACACCAGGCCCACAACAAGGGCGATGAGGACGACTGCAGTCAGAACGCGTTTCATGGCTTCCGATGAGCATACCGTCACCGCCCTCTTACGCGAAGGCAAGCAAGCGCATCCAACGTTTCAGCACCCGCACGATGGGTCTGCAGGAGACGTATTTTGGCCCTTGCGACAGTCTTGCGAGCCCTCTTTGGCTATTTCTTTCTCGTGTTTATCGTCCGCATCGTGGGACGACGACCAGGAAAGCAGCTCACGCCCTTTGAGTTCGTACTCATCTTCTTTCTTGGCGGACTCACGCTGACCGGCATGGTCGGCAATGAAGTTTCACTTACCAATGCTGTCTGTCAGATCATCACCGTTGCGTGTGGACACTATGCACTCGTGTGGGTGCGCACGAAATCGTCGCGTGTTGCCCGGTTCCTGGATGGCACTCCTCTCATGTTGCTGGAAGGTGGCCATTGGCGCACGCGCACTATGCAGAAGCAGCAGATATCTCCAGCGGACGTGATGGCAATGGCCCGCGACCAGGGACTGAAGACTCCTTTGGATATCGATACGGCTGTGCTGGAACGCAACGGCGAGATCAGTTTGATTCCGAGAGAAGAGGATTAGCACCTTGGCCCAGCAGGCATTTACGAACCCGGTCACGGGAGATGAAGTCCCCAAAGTGGAGAACGCTATCTCGATTGGGGAAGACCTTGAATTCCAGGAGCGTTGGTGGAAGTTCGAACACATCGTCTGGGGCTTTTTCGCGCTGGTTGTGCTGGCGGATGTTCTGGGTGTTTTTGGCCGCGGATGGTTTGCAAAGGCCAAGCTGAATGAGCCTGAAAGTGGCATGGTCGTGGATTACGAGCGGGTGGAACGCGCCAGCACCCCGTCCATCATTACAATCCACTTCAATCCTGATGCCGCTTCAAATGGCACGGTGCAGTTGTACATCAGCAACTCCGTGGTGAAGGAACTTGGCAATCAACGAGTATCGCCACAGCCTGAGCATTCCACGATTGGAAACGACGGGATCACCTATACCTTTCCGGCTGCATCAGGCGTTATGGATGTGCAACTCGCACTCGAACCCTCGTTCCCGGGCTATCGTGGCTTCACCATGCAGATTCCGGGAAGGCAGGCAGTCGGCGCGCACATCGTGGTGGTGCCCTGATGGCGACCATCGTTCACGCCGTTCTCGGTTACATATTCCTTACGCTGCTTGTGCGCGTGCTCACACGACGCCCTGGCGCACAGATGACGCTCTTCGAGTTCGTGCTGGTGTTTCTGATCGGCGGCGTCATTATCCTGTCCACCGTCGGCAACGATCGTTCCGTAACAAACTGCACATGCGCCGTCATTGCGGTCGCGGCGATGCATCGCCTCACTTCCTGGCTCAAGCTGCGCTTTCCCACCTTTGGACGATGGGTGGGTGGCACTCCGTTGGTGCTGGTGAACAAAGGGGAATGGCAGCAGAACGTAATGGACGGGATGCGGCTCGCACCCGAAGACGTGATGGCCTCAGCGCGCCTGAACGGGCTGCGGAACTTCGAGCAGATCGACTACGCCATTCTTGAACGCAACGGTGGTATCAGCATCATCAAGAAGCAAGACAAAGAAGATTCGGAGAAGTAGCAATGCCAGAGGAAGCAAAGGACGGGCAAACAATCGAAACCGACATTCCCCAGCGGCTCGATCGTTTGCCGTTTTCGCGCTGGCACATGCGGATTCTTACCGCGTTGGGAACATCATGGCTGCTGGACGGGCTCGAAGTTACGCTGGTCGGCTCGCTTTCTGGTTTGCTCGAAAGCGGACAGGGCCTCAAACTCACAGACCCACAGGTCACCGGCGCGGCTACGGTCTATCTCGCAGGGGCCGTACTTGGCGCTTTGCTGTTTGGGCACCTCACAGATCGTCTTGGCCGCAAACGCCTTTTCCTGGTTACCCTCGCGACGTACTCGATCGCCACACTTGCTACGGCGTTTTCACCCGGTTTCCTGTTCTTCGCAATCTGCCGCTTCTTTACCGGCTTGGGCATCGGCGGTGAGTACGCGGCGATCAACTCGGCCGTAGACGAGCTAATCCCCGGCAAGGTACGCGGAGCCGTCGACCTGGTGGTGAACGGTACATTCTGGGTAGGCGCTGCCATCGGGTCACTGGCGACATCGGCCCTGTTGCACAGCGGGGGAAACGCAAAACACCTCGGCTGGCGTTTCGCATTTGGCATTGGTGGCATACTCGGTGCCGCTGTGCTTCTGCTGCGCCTGAAAGTCCCGGAAAGCCCACGTTGGTTGATGCTCCGCGGCAAGGAAAAAGAAGCGGACGAGATCGTCAAAGAAATAGAGAAGCAGGCGAGCAAAGGCAAACCCGAAAACCTGCCGAAACCTGAGGGCGACAAGCTGAAGATAAAGGTTCGCGACCATACGCCGTGGAGCGAAATCTTCAAGAGTATGGCCGGTGAAAACCGTATGCGCTCTGTGCTCGCGCTTGTGCTGATGGTTGGTCAGTCGTTTTTCTTCAACGCCGTCTTCTTCACCTACGGTCTCGTGGTGAAGAAGTTCTACCACGTACCCGACGACGCTCTGCCAATGCACCTGCTTCCGTTCGCGCTCGGCAGCTTTTTAGGTCCGCTGCTGCTCAGCAAATTGTTTGACTCCGTGGGTCGCAAGCCGATGATTGCCGCCACTTACGGCATCTCAGCGCTTTTGCTTGTAGCTACGCTCATCTGCTTTGGCACCGGCGTGGTGGGCACCCGTGGTTTGGGCATCCTGTTCACCTGCATCTTCTTCGTTGCCTCATCCGCAGCGAGTGCCGCATACCTTACAGTGTCGGAAATTTTCCCGCTCGAGGTCCGTGCATTTGCCATAGCCGTCTTCTACGCCGCTGGCACGCTCATTGGCGGAGTCGCGGCACCGCTGCTCTTCGGTTTCCTGATCAAAACCGGCTCACACTGGGCCGTAGCGGGCGGTTACGCCCTTGGCGCGGCACTCATGATGGCTGGCAGCATCTGCGAGATGTCTTTCGGTGTGGAAGCGGCCGGGCAGTCACTGGAAAGTGTGTCCAAGCCATTGCAGAGCCAATAGGGCTAGCGCCGCGCAAACTCATTTTCCGTTGGCAACACATCGCTCAGGTCCTCGTCGGAACCTTCACCCAATCCACCAAAACGGCGTTCCCGTTGCTGGTACGACTGGATTGCTTCCAGCAGATGAACACCACGGAAGTCCGGCCACAAACGATCCGTCACGAAAATTTCGGCGTAGGCAATCTGCCATAGCAGGAAGTTTGAAATCCGCTGTTCGCCTGAGGTCCGCACAATCAGATCGGGATCAGGCATGCCGAGCGTATAAAGATTTGCGCTGACCTGCTCTTCATTGAGTCGCGCGTCAATGGCGTCGTCTACACCCTCTGCCGCCAGCAGGTCTTCCAGCGAGATGCCGCGCTTTGCGGCTTCCTCCAACATTCCATGCAGTATGCGGCGACTCGCATCGACGATCTCTGTGCGCGAACCATAGTTCAGCGCGAGAGTGAGTGTCGTGCCGGTGTTCTTCGCGGTCTGCTCTTCAGCCCAGCGCATGGTGTCCTGCACTTCGTTCGGCAGTTCATTCGTGCGCCCGATGTACGCCATGCGAATGTTGTTGTCGTTCATGCGCTGCACGTTGGAAACCAGATAGCTTTTAAGCAGCTTCATCAGAAAGCTGACTTCGTTCTTCGGTCGGCGCAAATTGTTTTCGAGCGAAAAAGCGTACAGCGTCAACCATGGCAGGTCGATACGCGAAGCGGTCTCAACCACGTACTGGACTGATTCCGCGCCCTGCTGATGCCCTAGGAAGCGCTTGAGCGCGCGCTTGCCAGCCCAGCGGCCGTTGCCGTCCATGATGATGGCCACGTGCTGTGGAATGCGATCCCGGTCGAGCGTGTCAAAAACGGCGCGTTCGTCCGGCGTGAGTTCTTCAACACGGTTCGAGCGCTGGTAAATTCGGTTGGCAGTGGTTTTGCGCACGGGTGGCTCGCTTTCAGAACGATAGATGAAAGCAGTGCTCAGTGACTAGTGCTGGCGTCAGCGGGGAAAAGCCAAGCGCAAAAGAAATGGCACCGCCGCGCAATGTGGGTAGACGCTGGCAGTGCCTTTCCGGAGAGGTTTGTGCGTGGGTTACGCCAGGCGCCGCGTGCGGCTCTGCGCAATCTCTCGAACATGGTTGATGAAGATGGATTTTTGAGTGGCGTCGAGGTGTGCCGCATATCGGGCGATCTCGGCGAGGAACGGGTCGGCGGTAAGCACCGCGGTCTCGTCCTTATGCCGCGTAGTCACGTCGCGCAGCAGGGCGGAAATATCCACCTGCAGGGCGCGGGCCAGGCGGTCAAGAGACGAAAGTGTGGGCATCGCCTTGCCATTCTCAATCTTCGAAATGTAGGTGCGCGGCACATTCATGCGTCCGGCAAGCTGACGCTGCGAAAGATTGCGGACGCGGCGCAGATCGCGGACGGCGGATGCAACCTGCAGACCATTGCTCTCGCCTGCCGGGGCAGCGACCGGCTGTGTCGTCGTGGCAAGTACAGGTTGCAATTTCGGCTGCTCTGGCAATAAGGATTGCTTACACCGGCGGCAGCTTTCCGTAGGTGTCCGGAACTGCACGAGCTTGCAGTGATCGCACTTTACGACCTCACGCTCGGTACCAGCGACAGCCTGAGGCTCGCGAGTCGGAACGGCGACGGGCGCCATCATGATGGACATATTGTTGTGTAGCGGGCGGCTCCAGAGCAAGGACCGCAGCATCCCACGTCCGATAAGAAGCGGGTGATGTGCCAAGAATCACACCCCGTATCGAGAGAGTCAAGGGGTATTGCCGGAGATACCCGTAGAAAAATAGAAAACTACGGCACGGGAACCAAGGCAGTAAACATTTGGTGGCTAGTGACGAGTGGCTGAAGCTGCATCAGTTGAGACGTTTGCGCGAAGTATCCTTTTCAGATGGCTGAAATGTTTGGAGCGGCACAGGCAGAAACGCTCTTGCGCGAGTGGACAGCAAACGAATCTCTGGTGAAGCACGGCCTGGCCGTGGCGCTGTGCACAGAAAGCTACGGACGCCACGAGGCCGAGCGCCTTGGCCTGCACGGCGAAGAAGCAGCGCGCCTGGCAGAGACTTACCGCTGCGCCGGCCTGCTGCACGATTTCGACTACGACCGTCACCCAACACCAGAAGAGCACCCGTTTGTCGGCGTCAAGTACCTCCGCGAACACGGGTGGCCCGAGGAGATCCTGCATGCCATTCTTGCCCACGCCGACTATTCTGGCGTGAAACCGGAGTCGCACCTGGATCGCGCTCTGTTTGCCTGCGATGAGCTTGCCGGCTTCCTGACTGCTTGCGCGCTGGTCAAGCCCTCCAGGTCTATTGCCGAGGTAGAAGTGTCAGGGGTTAGAAAGAAGATGAAGGACAAGGGGTTCGCTCGTGCTGTGAAGCGCGAAGACATCACACATGGTGCGGAGTTGCTTGGAATCCCCGTCGAAGAGCACATCGCGAACTGTATCAGCGCTATGCAGGCGAACGCAGGCGAACTGGGTTTGTGAGTGGGGTTCCGTTTAGCGGATCGGCGTGCACCCGTGCATGGCGAACATTGAGACTGCCGCCACAACGACCACCGCAGCCACGACAAAGCCGAGCAGGGGACGCGTAGGCGTTCCCACCGAATCAGACTTGCTGTTTTCGTGCGGAGCCTCTGGATTGTAGGTAATGGGAAACAGCGTTCCTTGGGGAACCGCCTTGCTGGAGGCGAACTCGCCAGTGTGCAATGAGCCTCCCGCCCAATAGTTGAATGTGATTTGGAAGTGGCGGCTTTTGGGGATGCCGAAGGCAAGCGCCTGCCCGGCACCAAACTCATAATGGCAACTTGTGACTGTTGCCATCGCGGTGTGCGTCTGCACCGCTCTCGACTGACGACCGGGTTTCATGCGATGAGCGAATCCGCCAGTATGCGTGATACCCCGCCCGAGGCGAAGCACGCGTTCGTGCTTTCTACTGTGCCAGGCAGCGACACCGCACGGCTGAGATCCTCAACTACCAGCGTTTCAAATCCCAGCTTAGCGCCGTCAATCGCGCTGAATCCGACACAGAAGTCGTACGCCAGACCGGCAAAGAACAAGCGCGTCAGCTTGCGCTCACGCAGGTAACCCGCTAGTCCCGTTCCAGTCGCCTTATCGTTCTCGAGAAACGCTGAGTAGCTGTCGATGCCCTTGCGGAAGCCTTTCCGCAGGACCATCTCCGCGTGCGGTATCTGCAAGTCAGGATGAAGCTCCGCGCCGCGTGAACCCTGCAGGCAGTGATCAGGCCACAGCGTCTGCGTGCCGTAGGGTGCTTCCACCGTGTCCACAAAGGGCTGCTTATTCGCATGGGAGCTTGCGAAAGAAATGTGGCGTTCAGGATGCCAGTCCTGCGTCAGGATTACGTGCTCGAAACGCTTCGCCAGGGCATTGATCTCGGGAATAATCGCGTCACCCTCTGCCACCGCCAGCGGGCCACCGGGCATAAAGTCGATCTGCATATCGATGACGAGGAGCGCGTCTGTAGGCCGAAGTCGCATGTCGTTAGGATATGCTCTCCGGAAAGGGGAAGTAGGCGAAGGAGCGATGTTCACGAGATTCTCGATAGCGTGCTTAGCGCTTCTGCTTATCTCCACGGCAGTCCTGTTCCCGCCCGTGTATCGGGCGCATCGCAACTGTCACGAACACTACTCAGCAGGCCTTTCACCGTCATCTCGCGTGATCTCTGCACAGGATGTCGGTGAAGATACAAGTTTCGATCCCTGCTTCGTAGACGGCCCCCTACCTATATGGCGGAGAGTAGCCGTCCTATTGTGGTTCTGCCTTTTCGTTGGCACACCCATAGCAGTGTTCCAGGATGTGCGTTTCTGGTTTAAATCGAAGCGGCTACGGCGCTCGCCTACACTGAACGCATGACCGAATTGGAAGCATTTGCAGCGCGCGGCTTTTCGGAATCTCGCATTCGCGTGCGCTACGCCGAAACCGACCAGATGGGCGTGGTCTACCATGCGAATTACCTCGTCTGGTTTGAGGTTGGTCGTGTCGACTTCATCCGTGAACTCGGGCTGGACTACCGCGCTATGGAGCAGGAAGAAAACGCGATGATCGCCGTCGTAGAAGCGACTGCTCGGTATAAGGCACCTGCGCGCTATGACGACGAGCTAGTGGTCCGGACGCGGCTTGGAGCACATCGAGGAGCTATCGTCCGCTTTCGGTATGAGGTCGTTCGCCTAGCTGACGACCTGCTGCTCTGCGAAGGTGAAACCGTGCACATCGTCGTTGGCCGCGACATGAAGAAGCGCAATATGCCATCGAACTACGCAGAGAAGTTTGCAGCCCTGCTGCACCGCAAAAACTGAGCCGCCGGAAGCAGCTACAGCACCGGTAAAATCTCTACGCCAGAGAGATGGACTCGTCGCCAAGCTGCTCGCGCAGCAAGCGCTCCGTAAGCGTGCGCAAATCCTCACCGGTCTTCGGCAGCGCAAAAGCCTTCTTCTCGTCATTCCACTCCAGCTTGAACGAGGTCGACAGCGCGGAGATCCAAACTTGCCGCACCGGCGTGTTTGGCGAGAAGACAAACTTTGCGTGCCCGTCATCGAACAGAACGTTCAGCACGCCGTTCTTCTCTTCCGCCTCAAACCCGCCATCCTCTTCGGCGCGAATCAGCGCCTGCTTCAGCAATTCAAGTGCAGTTTCAGACTCGCGGCGGAACGTGGCTTCATCCATCATGGCTGCTCCAGTGTAAACGTCCTAGTCACGCCAAGGGCGGACATTCTCTGGTGTAGCCTTTCGCTATGCCGAAGTTGTCGGTCGCGATGGTGGCTATGAATGAAGCGGCCAACATCGGCCGCACGCTCGAAAGCGTGAAGTGGGCCGACGAAATTGTGTTGGTGGACTCCGGCTCCACCGACGAAACACTCGACATCGCGAAAAGCTACGGTGCAACGATCTTCATCGAGCCCTGGAAAGGCTATGGCGGCCAAGTCAACTCAGCTCTGGATAAATGCACCCACCCTTGGGTACTCAATCTCGACGCAGATGAAGTTGTGACGCCAGTGCTGGCGTCTACCATTCAGGCACTTTTGAAAAGCGAGCCCGACCGCGCCGCGTACTGGGTTCCTCGGTTGAACAATATCTTCGGTCGCTGGATGCGGCACGGGGGCCAGTACCCCGACTATAAGCTGCGATTGTTCCGGCAAGGAGCAGCGCGGCTGCGGGAAGATACCGAGCCGCACGCAACTCCGAAAACCGAATTGCCGACTGGCAAGCTCAACGGCGATCTGCTGCACTACCAGTATCCAACGCTGCGCTCCTACATTGACCACATGCAGAGCTACAGCTCGTCGAGCGTTCCGTTAGTGCTACGACGCGGCAAATCCAGCGGCTCTCTCGTGCAGTTTGTAACCAACACGCTGCTGAATCCGGTGTTCACTTTCGTTTACAACTACATTATCCGCGGCGGCTTTCTGGATGGCCGCGAGGGACTCACCTTTCACCTGAACCATTCCATTTACATCAACTGGAAATTCGCGAAGGCATGGGAGGCCGAAGGCCAGAAAACGAAAACTCCTTAGCCCCTGGAGTGAACGTAGTACACAAGGCCCAGGTAATCATCCGTCAGGAGAAAGCTGTCCGGGCCCAATCGAAGCAATCCGCACGGCCGCCCATGCACCGTAGGCTTGCCATTCACGATCGTCATGAATCCCGTAATGAAGTCGCGCGACATGCGGTTACCGTGAGTAAAACGCACAACCCGGTATCCGGTGCCTATGCGCGGATGTCCCGCACCGTGTAATGCCACAACAAAGCTGTCCTTCATAAGCGCATTGTCACTGCCAAAATAGGCCAGACCAAGCGGAGAGGAATGCGCCGCAAACGTCGTGTACGCCGCTGGCACACTCGCGCAGTCTTTTAGCGCAACAGGCGGTTTACCCAGTTGGGCGTTTGGATCGGCGACAGGCGCGCTCCCGCCACCAGCACTCATGTTTGTCCCGGCAGCAGCCACTCCGGCCTGCTTTCCGTAGGCAGAATCAGCCGTAGCGTAGCCTGTGCTCTTTGCCACCGAGTGACTGGCCGGTCCCGTGCCTGCTGGCCTCTCGGCCTCCGTGCTCAGATCGCCCGGCTTCGGCATCGCCGGCAGCGGAGTCGCATCATGCACTGCCTTGCCGTTTGCAAAGTAGCAGGTAGGCCAGCCGAAGTTTGCTGGTGCGCCTCGCTGGGCGGAGGCAACCGCACTCGGCTTGTCCTTGGAATCCACTTCGAAGAAAGTGTCTTCGGGCAGCTTGTCGCCCAGGTGGTCGTCTCCCATATTCGTGGCGAAAAGC
Organism: Granulicella sp.; assembly: GCA_965200515.1. Lineage (GTDB taxonomy): Bacteria > Acidobacteriota > Terriglobia > Terriglobales > Acidobacteriaceae > Granulicella. Next base: position 955,897 of record CBDAUT010000014.1, read on the forward strand.
GCTCCACCGTCCAGCTCGGGCACGAACTTCAGATCCACGGCATTGCGCAGCCCATGCGCCAGCAACTGCTGATCGCTGCCATCCGGCTTCATGCTGACGAGCGCGGCGCGGAGCACCTCGCGCTCCTGGCAGTAGTTACACGAGGATCCCGCGGTCAGATAAACGCGCGTCTGGCCGTGCAGATTCGCGATGGCTACGGTGCGCGTCAGATGCCATCCACCATATTTGTAGTTCAGCCCGTAATCCGGGAAGTGCATCAGCACTTCTGGAGGCGACGTAGGATGCTCATCCCCAGCCGAATACTTGTAGCGCAGCAGCTTGTCGGTGAGCGGAACATACAACCACGTCTGCTGCGTCGCCGGGTCTGTCCAGAACGCGACGTTGTTTGGATTTCGCAGGTGATCGAGGTAGTGCGTCACGCGCGTAAATTTATGCGTCGTATCGTTCCAGCCTTCGAGGATGAAGATCGACCCGCGCGTATTATCTGCGAGGTTATACATGCCCGTGGCGAACACACGCTTGTCGGGTGACTCCGCAAAAAAGCGCACACGCCGCAGTCCAGTGGAGGCAACGTTGATGTCGAACTCACCGGGAAGAGAGAGCGTAATCGACTTACCCGGCGCGTAGTCCAGCTTGTGCGGTGACGTTTCACCACCTGCAGACGCAGTGAGAATCAGCGCCGCGCATACAGCAGCAGCCCTCGATAAGTTAGCGAACATAGTACTTAGACGCCCCAGCGCAAATGCAGGGCGAGCCTAGCGAGAGCAGCTCTTGGACGGTCCGGTCGGCTCGAAGCGCAATGTCGTCTCGGAGTACACAAAAGGCTGGCAGCTAAAGTTTCGGAAATGAGCGAACTGGTAATTTCGTGATTCGGACAAAGGCGACGTGCTGTCACGCTGGGACAGGTGCCCGGATGCGGTAACAAGAAAGAAGCGATGGCTCGCATCGGCAGGATCGCCCTGAAGCCAGCGCTGCGTCACGTTACAGCCAATAATCGCTGGTTGCTTGCCTGTGTTCTCGATGGTGCACTCCCGCGCCGCATCCGCAAAGCTCATCGTGATAATCGCGCGATTGTTGACAATGCGCAGTATCGCCTCATTCTCCACATAGTCACCGTTCGGCTGCGTGGTGGTGGCGCGGAAAATTGCGCGATACCGGTCGCGCTGAAGCAGCGATCGCCCAAGGTGGACGAAGGTAGACGGCGTGGTGCGTGGATCGTCAAAGGAGGTGGCATAGGTGAGTGTTGCCAGCCTTCGCCAGCCGTTGTCATCCTGTGCCAGGATCGCCGCGACCACGTGATTGTCCAGCTCCGCTGTAACGATCGCGTCCAGATCTTCGTGATCACCCAGTTGCGCAAGCTGCAGGGTGATGCTGCGAGCTTCCGCCACATGGCCCTTTTGCAGATATTGATTCGGCACCCCAATCGCAGAAAGCGCAGACAGCCGCGTGCGCTCGTCTTCCGCCTGGAGCTGCCTGGTAAGCGCCTGCGGCGGTGGTACGCCGTAATTTACCGCCGTGAACTGAATAGCTCCCATGCCCGAGCTTGAAGCGGCAATTGGCACCGCCGGCGTTGGAGCCTTGATTGGCGGAGCCGTTGGGGGTGACGAACCAAAACTATGGCGCTGCGCTTCGCCTACTCGCGAGAGCAGGAGAAGAACGACAAGCGCGAGAAAGACCGAGCAGCGGCGCATAAGCGAGCTCCGGAGACGTGCTTAGAAAGGTATGTCTTCGTCGGTGATGCCCTGGTCGCCATAGTCCGGCTGGCTGTAACCGCCGCCGCTGTTGCCGCCCGAACCCGCAGTAGCGCGCGTGCCAGCGTAACTGCTGCTGCCGGAATTGCTGCTGCGTTCATACCCGCCGCCACCACCTTCAGCACCTCCGCGACCACCGAGCAGGCTCATCTCGTTCACCAGAATCTCCGTGCGGTATTTCTTCTGACCGGACTCTTTGTCGTCCCAGGAGCGCGTCTGAATTTTGCCTTCGACGTAAATCTGCGATCCCTTCTTCACGTAGTCGCGCACGATTTCCGCAGTGCGCTGGAAGGCAACGAGATTGTGCCACTCGGTCTTGTCAGTCCAGTTCCCCTGCGGATCTTTTGCTCGGTCAGCAGTCGCCAGCGAGAAGGTCGCAACGGTTGTGCCGGAGGGAGTAGTGCGAATTTCGGGGTCCTTGCCCACGTTTCCAAGCAGGATGACTTTGTTGACGCCCTTGGCCATTGTGTTGTGCTCCGTTTCGCAGTTGAGAATAGCAGAGTAGCGATAATTGCTGGGCGTCCATAGCGTCGGCGCGCCCGCACCGCGTCGCAGCTATGGCTTTTGCCGGTCGCCGACGACTTTTGCGACAGCCAGGCCTAAGGTAAGGACCCCGGTGGGCAGGCACCCCATGGTGATCATGAGCATCAGCCAACCCATATTCGTGTGTGGTCCGTCCCGGGTGACGCCGCCGAATGCAGCGAACATCAGCACGGCGGCGAGGCAGCCCGTCGTAAAGATTGTTCCACCGGTGACAAGAAGCTTACGTGTGTCGGGCTGTAGCAATGCGTTGTTCTTCCGTTTCCGCTGCAGCGGTCTTTATTTGTAAGCGGCCAGCATGCCGTAAACGATCACGCCGCTCACAGAAACGTAGAGCCAGATGGGGAACGTCCATCGCGCCAGCTTGCGGTGCGCAGGAAACCGCCCGGTGAGCGACAGGAAAAAGGTAATCAAAATCATGGGCAGAGCGACCACCGCGAGCAGAATATGCGGCAGCAGCAGCACCCAAAGGTAGATAAAGCGTGCCGTTGGGTACACAGCCGGAAAACGCATGTCACCATGCAACGCATGGTTCACCAGGTAGCTCACGAGAAACAGGCTCGAAACCAGGAAGGCCCCAAACATGCTGTTGCGGTGCGCCGTAATGTTTCGCTGGCGAATGTGGCGGAAGCCCATAAGCAGAAACACGGTGCAAAGCGCATTCAACGCAGCGTTCAGCGATGGTAGAAACGCAAGCTGAGTGCCGGCAACATCGGTCGGCTGATGGTAGTACACCAGCCATGCCAGAAATAGTGACGCCACCGCACTCACGCCAATGATGGCGGCAATGATGGAAGGCGGGGTGCGGTAGTTCGGCTCAGGTGCAGCAATCGTGGTCATTTGGATCTTTCTAGAACAGCAGCCTGCCCTGCGCGTTCAACATCATCGCCAGCAGCAGCAAGGGAAGATACATCACGGAGACTTTGAGCAGTTTGCGGGCGTCCGCACGGTTTTCCGGATCATCCGGGTTACGCAGAATGCGCAGAAAACCGAACGTCGCATACAGATACCACGCTCCGAGAACGACGGCAGCAACGGCGTACGGCAGGCCGGTCACGTGCAGCCATGTCGTCCAAAGGCTCACCGGTATCATCAGCACAGCGTAAAAGAGCGCCTGAACAACCGAAGCGCGAGCAGCATCCCGTGTGCTTCCCTGAGTTGCTGTCACGCGAATTCCGGCCTTTGCGTAGTCCGCGCGGTACATCCATCCGATCGCCATGAAGTGCGGAAACTGCCAGACAAACAGAATTGCGAACAGTGCCACCGCAGGCCATTCGATTACTCCGCGTGCCGCGGTCCAGCCGATCAGTGGCGGGAGCGCTCCGGGAAACGCGCCAATAAAGGTGTTCAGCGTTGTCATGCGCTTAAGCGGCGTATACACCGCCACGTACCCTACGCACGTCAGCAGCGTCAGCGTCCCGGTCAAGAGATTCGTCACGTAGCTCAGATACAACGAGCCGCCGAATACGCACACAAAGCCGACGATCAAACCATGCGCCAGCCCAATGCGATGCTGCGCCATCGGACGCGATGCGGTACGAGGCATCCGGCGGTCGGTAACGCGCTCCAGCGCCTGGTTCAGAGCACTCGAACCGGCTGTAACAATCGCGATTCCGATCAGCGCACGCACCAGGCCAAGGTGAAAGGGACTAATCCCGCTGCGCAGCGATCCGAGGTAAAAGCCTGCTGCCGCCGTGATAATCACCATCAGCGACACGCGCGGTTTGAACAGCATTGCATAATCCGTCAGCAGGTTTGTGCTGCTGGGGCGTACATGCAATGCAGGTGCTGTCGTCGTGGTGGCTGTTGCGGACATCGCTTGTAGGATATCGCGCCGTCACTCAGCTTAGAGCCGCGTCGCGGGTTCTCAAACTTGGCTCTGGCGCTAACTCGCGCTGATTTCTCCTGCAGAAAACCTTTTGGGTACAGCTCTGTTGGCGAAAAAGTAACATTTGCGCTTATACTGCGGCCATCGGCACAGCTGGTGTTTCTCTGCGCAGTGCCTCGGGTGAGGTCCGTCTTCAGCGTTATCGCGAAGGATGTCCGGCTCGGAACTGGTGGCCCGCCTGGCGGCGAGGCCCGAGGATGGAGCGCTGTCACGCGCGTGCTCCGAAGTTGCTCCGAACTCACGCAAGCTGCTCTCTCAGACTTCGTCAATGCGGCGTTCCCATCAGACTGTCCCGTTTGCGGCGGGCCCATGACAGAAGCTGGCCGCTCTCCTGTTTGTTCCGCTTGCACGGAGCGGGTGCAAGCCAGCCGTCTCGACGCCCTTACCTCACTTTGTTCTCGCTGCGGTGAAGCACTCGCGCCGGAAGCAGTTCGCTTCGCACGCGGTAAGGCAGATGGCGAGTGCATGAGCTGTCGCCTGGCGCCTCCTGAATTCTCGCGAGCTGTAGCTTTCGCCGACTACGACGAAGAAGTTCGCGAACTCCTCCACCTACTCAAGTTCGATGGCATGCAAGCGGTCGCGGAGCACGTGCTCGGCGAGTCAATGGCTGCCGCCATCCGCAAGCTGAAGGATCAGGCCGCATCGCAGCTGACTATTATTCCCGTCCCGCTATTTGCGTCACGACAGCGAACTCGCGGCTTCAATCAGGCAGAGCTGCTGGCTCGCGCCGGGATCGCTCACCTGCATAAAGCGGAACCACAATGGCAGCTCACCCTGCGGATCGATATTCTTCGTCGCGTGAAAGACACGCGCGCGCAGTTCGCGCTCGCTCCGCACATTCGACGGCAGAATCTCCGTGGCGCATTTCGAGTCGAGGAGAAGGAAATGCTTCAGGGCTGCGAAGTGCTCCTCATTGACGACATCATGACCACAGGCGCGACGGCACGTGAATGCGCTCGTGTACTGCTTCGCGGCGGCGCTGCGAAGGTCTGGGTGGCGACGATGGCCCGTGCGCAGATTAGCGGGGGCAGTGCGAAGCCGCAGGTAGCAATGTGGGATGCAGAACAGAAGCCCCGAGCGGCCGTCGGCTTCGGTTAGCCATTGCAGCTCACAGCAGTAAGGATCGCAAACCAATCGGAACGGCAAGCAAACTTCGGAGGCGTTGGATGCAAGCAGGCAAGATGCGGAAGCGGAACAGCAACAGACACCACACCACCCAACCCGTGCCGGGAACGGCGCGTGCAGAAGCCATCGATATTCGCTCAGGCGTATTTCGTCAGCCTGCCATGCAGACACCCGTGCTCGTGCTGAATGCCAGCTATGAGCCAATCAACATCTGCGGTGCAAGGCGTGCTTTGGTCCTTGTGTTGAAAGGGATCGCACGCACGGAAGAAGAGCAGGGAAGCGTTCTTCACTCGCACCGCATGCGTATGCAGATGCCCAGTGTCATTCGCCTGCTGGAATATCGCCGCATCCCGCACCAGACACGCGCCCTCAGCCGCAAAAACATTCTGCTACGTGACCGCAACACTTGCCAGTACTGCCAGGACGTTCTCACAGCTGCAGAACTGACGCTTGATCACGTTGTGCCACGCTCACGCGGCGGTTTGTCCACCTGGGAAAATCTCGTTGCCTGCTGCCGCGACTGCAACCGTCGCAAGGGTAGCCACATGCTGCACGAACTCCACGATATGAAGCTCCTGCGCGAACCGCGCCCCTTCTCGCTGCACACCAGCCGCCACATCATGCGCATGATCGGATCCGCCGACGCTAACTGGAGGAAATACCTCTACTTCGAGAACGAAACAGCGGCATAGCGACCCCGCATTTGCGTCCGGGCTGCGGTTTTTCTCCTGGAGCACGCTGTGTGTCGTCCGCCGCAAGGCTCGTCGGCTTCCGAGAAGCGGCCCAAGTGCCAATGCCGGGCACCTACTTCTTCCGGACGGTCTTTCTCACGGGGTCCGCCTTCGGCTTTGCGGGCGCGATGACCGCGTTCGCTCGCAGTTTTGCACGCACACAGGAGGAATACCCGGTCAGAAACGCATCGCGCAGCGTCGCATAGTCCTGGAGTGAGTTGTAGGTGCGTTCCGTCTCGGGCGGATTCAGGAAGTCGATGCTGATCACCGTTTGCTTCGCATCATCGATCAAAAGGTAAACGCCCAGAACGGTGCCGATGATTGCTTTCCGATCAAGCCCGTGTGCCTCAAAGCCATTGATCTCCGGCTTGAGCATGTAATTGCGTTCGACGGTGTTGTCGCCGGCAATCAACTTATCGAATGCGCTCACCAGATTAGCCTTTCCATCCGGAAAGCTCTTCGCAGGCAACTGTTCCACCAGCACCCGCGCAAAAGGGCTCTGGCCGGGATACGCGAACAGCAGTCGTTCGCCGCGCAGGATGGGCACCTGCTTTGGCCCGATCAGCGTGACTGCGGTGCGCCCGGAAGCGCCAGCCGGCGTAGGCTCCTTCTGCACAACCGACAATCCGTCACTGAGATGGCAGCTTGCATAAGGGCGAAGCGATGCCGCTACCTGCGCGTTCACAACGCTAGCAAACGCACAACACAAGAAGACGGACCCTGTCCAAACAATATTCATACTCCAAACTTAGGGCCCACGTAGCCAAACCGCCAAACCGCCGCACGGCTAACCGCTAAGCACTAAGCACTCGTCTCTTCGCCACACGCCGCAATCTGCATCCATAAGGACATGGAGATCTCTCAGCAGGTCGGCGAGCAGTTCACGGTCTGGCTCAACCAGCTCGCGAACGGCTATGACTCGCGCATTCACATCGTGTGTGACTTCGACGGCGACGGCCTCCCCGCAGGTGCCCTGCTCTACCGCGCACTTCACAATGCAAGCTATCGCCAAACCACAGTGGAATGCCGACGCAAGGGCGAGTCCGCCTGGGGCGAAGAGATTGCAGACCGTCTCCAGCACCGCGCAAAGGCAGACGGCCTCGATGCACTGATCGTCGCGGATCTCGGCAGCCGCGATGGCTACATTTGCTCTGGCATCCCGCTGCTGCTCATCGATCACCACCGCCCCATCGGTCAGCCCCCCAACTCCACCCTGATCACCAGCTACGGCACAGGCGACGAAGCTGGCGATGGCAAGGATGTGGCAACCACCGGCCTGCTCGCCTACTGGTGCGCACAGGAACTCTGCGGCGAGGAAAAGGCGGCGCACTGGCACTGGCTCGCCGGTATCTCGCTGCTCAGCGACCTCGGCGACAAAGCCCCGTTCCCCGAACTCGCCGCCGCCAAAGCCAAGTTCGGCGGCGGCGCACTGCGTGACGCGACCTCTCTCCTGAACGCACCCCGCCGCACAAACGAGGGACGCGCCGATGCAGCGCTCGCTCTGCTCCTGAAAGCTTCCGGACCTAAGGACGTCATCAAAGGCGACCACCCCGAAATTGCCGAGCTCCAGCGCGCCAAAGAGGAGGTTGCCGAAGCACTGGCGATCGCCCGCAAGCAGCCGCCGCGCTTCTCCAAATCCGTCCGCGAAGAACTCGGCGCTGACCTCGTCGCCATTCGCATGCACACTGGCTGCCAGGTGCATCCGCTCGTCGCGCAACAGTGGCGCGGACGCTTCCCGAAGTCCGTCGTCTTCGGGGTCAACACTGGTTACCGCGAAGGTTGGGTCAGCTTCAGTGGCCGCGCGCCAGCAGGCGTAAACCTCATCGACTTCCTCGCGCGCCACCGCCCACCCGAGGCCGATAACACCTACGGCCTCGGCCACAACCAAGCCAGCGGCGGATCACTCCCGATCCCGATTTGGAACCGCTGGATACGCGAGATCGGATTCGGCGACGAGATGGTAGTCAGGGAAGATGGGGAACAACATGGCGAATGAAAAAGAACTGCCCGATGAGTTCAGCGACTTGCAAGAGTTTGTCATCGAGTTTGCAATCAGTGACGACTTACAGCGGAGTACCTCGGAAGACAAAATTGCTCAGACGCGAAAACGTGAACTAGTGGACAAAGTCTCGCCACATCTTGACGCGATCAACGGGTATCTGGACGAGCATGATGATGAGCAAGCCCATCTGCTAGGTCGCCTTGCTGAAGCGGCATGCGAGGTCGCCCTGGAGGTCGGTTGGCCAACAGAAACATCGAAGAAGGAAGCGTGATGGCATCAGCAAAGAAAGCACCACAAAACATCGCAGCAAAGAAAAAGGTCAAGAAGCGGCCGAAGCCCAAAGCCCCAAATAAGAAAGAACTCGCCGACGCTGAACTGCAGCGCATGCTTACAACGCCGATGTCGCAGTGCGCGGCACTCGAAGGCCAGCCGCAGCTTCAATTCCCGCGCGAAGCCATGCGCCTTGGCTTTCCGGTAAAGGTCATGGGCTCGGGCGGCATGAAGACCAGCGACGCGCGTCGATCGCAGCAGAACCCGCATCTCCGCGTTTCGCTCGGCTACCTCTGCGACGTCCTCGCCTACTGCCGCAAGCATGGCATTCACATGTACCGCATGAGCTCGGACATCGCTCCCTACGCCACCCACCCTGACATGCCGCAGTTCCACAACATGGTGAAGGAGACCGCTGGCGATCTCGCGCGCTTTGGCTGTTACGCGCGTGAAGCCGACGTCCGCCTCAGCTTCCACCCATCGCAGTTCATCGTGTTGAACAGCGAAAACGACGCGCTCACCAGAAAGAGTATGTGGGATCTCGATTCACAGGCCGAAATGCTTGACCTGATGGAGTGCGGCCCTGAAGCCATCATGGTCGTCCATGTCGGCGGTGCCTATGGAGATCGCGAAAGTGGCTGGCGTCGCTGGGCCGAAACATGGAAGCGCCTGAGCGAACCCGTACGCCGCCGCCTCGTGCTGGAAAACGATGACATCCGCTTCTCCGCCGCAGACGTCCTCAAAGTCCACGAAGCCACCGGCGTCAAATGCGTTTGGGACTACCAGCACCACTGGTGCTTCAACCCCGAAGGCCTCCCGTTGGTCCACACACTCGAAAAATTCTGCAAGACATGGCCCGCCGGCGTGCGACCGAAAATGCACTTCTCCTGCGCACGCACCGAGATGCGCGAGATCAAGCGCAAAAACCGCAAAACTGGCAAGAACGAACTCGTTCTCCAGCCACCCATCTGGACCGGGCATGCCGACTACAACAATCCTTTTGAAACAATCACCTTCCTGCGCTCCATCCAGCACATCGATGTCGACATTATGCTCGAGTCCAAAGCCAAGGACCTTTCACTCATTCGTCTGCGCAACGACATGGCGAAGTTTGCACCGGAGCTGGCCACTCGCTATGGCGTCAACGCACAACAGGCGGCAGAGGACGTTGGTGAGCTGGTCGAAGAAACAGGCGACGAAAGCGAGGAGACAGCAGCGTCGGAATAACAGCCGCTCAACTCTCTTCAATGCGGCGATCGTTGTCCGGCAGCAACGTCAGCTCGTACCAGTCGAGTTCTTCCTGCAGCGTGAGATACCCCAATGAACTCAGCTCTTCGTTCACTCGGATGTCTTCGAGCTTGCGACGCTGCTGTGAGACGGTGGACAAAGCCAGTGAGCGGAAGCGACGCAGCGGTCCAGCCTCTTCGCCGCAGGCCGCCGCATCGCGCAGCATGACTTGGTGGAAGCGCAGGGTGTCGGCTTCCATTCCACTCTCATCCTGCAAGTGTTTCAGTGCGACGTTCGCAAGCCCTCCTCGCGCGAAGCTCAACTCACGTTGCAGCGTTCCACTCTCATCAAGGCGCAACAGGCGAATCATCGGGGCAAGGCTGAGGCCCTGCACTACGAGTGTCACGATCACCACCGAGAACGCCGCAAGTACCACAACGTCTCGCCTCGGAAAATTAGCTGGCAGAGCAAGTGCCGTAGCCAGCGTGACGAACCCGCGCATCCCGCACCAGCCCACAAGCAGCGCCTGCCGAAGGCTGGCCGGCTCGGGCTTGCCCTGGCGCCGGTTCCACCATGCACGCACCCGGTTATACGAAACGATCACCACCATCCGCGTCACAATCACAGCACAGACTACGCACCCGGCAAACACCGCTGCCTGCCGAAGATTTGTCTCCCGCATCTCACGCACAATCACCCGCCACTGCATGCCCATCAGCAGGAACGCGAGCACGTTGTTGGAAAACACCACGGCACTCCAAACGGCATACGATTGCACACGCATGCGCGGCAGCGACCGCAGCTCTGGAGTCCGAGCAAGCGTCATAGCGTAAGCGATGACGCACAGCACCGGTGACAGGTGCAGATGTTCGGCCATAATCCAAATCAGAAAAGACGACACAAACTGCAAGAGGTTGCCGCCGAGCGAATCGCGCACGAATCGGTTGAAATGGCGCATCACCCACGCGCACACCAGGCCGAGCAGAAGTCCCCCCGGCGCGGCGAGCGAAAGCTGAATGCCGACACTCCGTGAAAGTCCTCCATGCTGTTGCACCGCGACGGCAGCGCTGAACAACAGCAGTGCCGTGGCGTCATTGAACAGGCTCTCGCCTACGAGCACCTGTTCTGAACTTTTAGGAATCGATACCGACCCAAGGACGGCAGTGGCGGCAGCCGCGTCCGGCGGAGCCACAATGGCCCCCAGCGCCAGCGCAGCGGAAAGCGGCAGGCCCACAAGCCAGACGCCCAATGCGGTGATCACGCCTGCGGTCGCCAGCACCGCAACCACGGCCAGCACAATCAGCGGAAGCCAATACTTGCGTGCCGCTCCCGGCGGAAAGTCGAACGCGGCATCCACAATGGCTGGCGCGATAAATAACGCGAGTGTGGTCCGCGGGTCGAGCAGAATCGTCGGAGAACCCGGTATGAACGCGACGACTACCCCGATAATCGCCAGCATCGCCGGGTAGGGAAGGGAAAGTCTCCGCGACACCTGGAGCAGGATGATTGCTGCCAGCAGAAGGACCAACAGGCTTTCGAAGAAGGTCACGCTATCAACATACACAGCCGCGTGGTGCGGCGCTTATGCCAGTTCAAGGTTGCTGCGGGGCCGACCGCACGCACGTGAGGTATCCGATCAGGAATTCGTCCCGCAGCTTGGCATACTCGACCATGTTGCTAAAGCTGTGGTGTGCCATATCCGAGTTTTGAAAATAGATGGTGACCACAACATGCGTTCGCGCGTCGAGCAGCAGGTACAGGCCGAGCGCATCACCCAACATCACGTGGTGATTGGAGCCCATGATCTGAAATCCAGCAACGCTGGGTGGCAGCGCTTCCTCGGGAAAGAGGAGTTCGTCTCCTGAGATGAGCCGCTTGAAGTTGCTGATCAGGTCCACGCGCCCCTGCGGGTAAGTCGCGAACGGCAACTCCTCGACACGCATGTAGGCATAATCCACGCCGTTCCTCTTGTAGTTCAGCCGGACGCCATCGGCAACATCGATCTGCCGGTCGCCCTGTAGCGTCTGCACCGAACGCTTGGAGGGCGCAGCAATCAACGGCGTGGTCTCCGTTAGCATCGCGCCCGCCACAGAGCGGCAACTCAGATAAGGCCGCAACGCTGGCGAAAGCTGTCGGCCTTGCGCCGAGGCCGTCAGGCCCATCACTAAGGAAAGCGCGAAGGTCAACACGCTTCGGCGGGTCAAAAGCCGTTGCTGGAAAGACTCGAGCATGGAGTACACAGCTATTCAGATTCCCCGTGCGGCTGTTCTTACTGCTTCGGCTTATCTTTGGGCGGCGTTTGCTGCTGCTTGGTCTCGTCCTGGATTTCCTCGCCGTTGTACTTGATCGTGACCGTGGAGCGGAAGCGCCTGTAATCACGATAGTGAATCAGCGTCTTCACATGCACGTCCTGCGACATCTGCCCGTCCTGCGCCGCAAAATGCAGCGTTCCCTCGGCTTTGGTGTAGGTCGGGAACCAGTACTTGCCGTCAATTTGCTCGTAATACGTGGTAAACGGAGGCGACAGGTCTTCATGGCCGCGCTTCACAATCTGTGGCACATTCATGCCGTTTACCAGCACAATCTCGAGATCCTGCTGGTCCACCCAGACTTTACCCTGAAAGTAGCGGCGACCCTTCACAAGCTCTTTCGGAGCCACATCAAGAACATAGGTGTCGAGGTCATCTACCTTCTGCCTGCCAAGGTAGGTGATGTTGTAGTCCGGCAGCTCGGGTGTGGTCAGAATGAACGGCAGCCGCTCCTGAATATCACGCATGTCAGTCTCGGTCATGATCACGCGCTCGATCGTGTTCGCCGGTGCAAACGTCACCAGCTCCTGCCGCTTTCCACTCTTGTCGAACGTCACGTTCGAGACCTGGTGGTACTGGCCGTCTGGTTTATTGGTGTCGTCGTTGATGGTGTAGAACGTCGTGTCCTGCTGAAACGCATAGTCCTGCCGGGCCGTGGCAAACAATGATTCTCGTGCGCCCATGCGCTGAATAATCTCCGGCACAGTAATGCCCGACGGCTGCGCGGAATCCATCGGACCAAATCCCTGCTGGGCGAAAGCGGGTACAGCAACGAAAGCAGCGGCGAGTGTGAGCGAAAGCAGGCGCATGGGCTAAGAAAGTAGACGCTGGAAAAATGCAAAAGGTTCTGCCCTGCACCTATCCATGCCTTCGCCCTTCCTGATTGACCCCTCGTCCTTCCTTGGTTGTCCTTTCGCCTTCCTCTGGTTGTCATTCTTTTTCGCCTTCCCTTCTTGCCATACTTCCGCCCTTCCCTTCTTGTCATCCTTCCGCGCAGCGGGAGGATCTGCTTCTCGCCCAACGAGTCTCGGTGCCCCACGGCCTTTGCCCTATGTCATACCTCCGCGAACCCCCCACAAACCTGTCATCTCGACCGAAGCGAAGCGGAGTGGAGAGACCCGCAGTTTGCCTGCCTAGACACGGCTGCCAACCTCCACAAACCCGTTATCTCGACCGAAGCGGTGCATCGACGCAGTCGAGAGACCCCACTTGGAGCGAGTGCGAAGCACGAGCCAGTCCACTTAGGCCCAGCACAAATTAGGCCCAGCACAACCAACTGTCATTCTGAGCGAAGCCCGAAGGGCGAAGTCGAAGAACCCCGAGGGTCAAGACCCCGCCCATGCCGTCTACCTCTTTCCGCCCCCAGGCCAGTGCAAGGCACAAACCGCTTACCACTCGTCGTATCCTTCCCCAATGAAGCTAGCCGCCGCTCTTCTGCTCGCCTGCACCCTTGCCTCAGCCGCACAAACGCCAGCCAAACGCCCCATGACCTTCGCCGACCTTATGGCGATGAAGCGCGTCAGCGACCCGCAGATCTCTCCCAGCGGAAAGTGGGTGCTTTTCAGCGTCACCGACGTGTCGCTGGAAAAGAACTCGAAGACAAACCACCTCTGGGTGGTGCCACTCGATGGCAGCGCGAAGGAATTGGAGATCACGAGTGGCAGCGGCGAATCCAACGGCCGCTTCTCACCCGATGGCAAGTGGGTGATGTACTCGTCCAGCGAAGGCGGCTCCGGCCAGATCTGGCTCGCACCCTGGGACGAGGCAAAGGGAAGCGTAGGCGCAGGGCACGCAGCCACCGCGCTGGAGACCGAAGCCGACGGTGCCATCTGGGCACCTGACTCGCAACACATCCTCTTCATTTCCAGCGTTTACCCGGAGTGCGAATCGAAAGCGCCGAACGGACCGCAGCGCAACGAAGAAGAGGCCAATTGCAACGCCCTGAAGGACGCCGTCGCTGCGAAGAACCCTGTCCAGGCGCAGATCTTCGACCACCTGCTCTACCGCCACTGGAACGCCTTCGTCGGCCCCAAACACTCGCACATCTTCTACGCAGATACGGGTGTGGGTGCCCCACTTCTCGGTTCTGAGAGGTGGGTGCCGAAGTCTCCCACTGACCTCACACCCGCCAGCGTTATCGGCGACCACGAAGCGCCGACCTTCTCTCTCGGCGGCCCGCTCGGCTACGCCATCTCGCCCGACGGCAAAGAGATCGCCTACGCCACCAACCTCGACAAGGTCCCGGCTGAATCCACCAACAACGACATCTTCGTGTTACAGCTTGGCGACAACCCATCAAGAATTCAGCGAGTGAGTACGTCGGTTGGTAGCGATGACGGTCCACAATATTCCCCAGATGGAAAGTGGCTCGCATGGCGTTCGCAAGCGCGGAATGGTTACGAGTCGGATAAGTTCGACCTGATCGTCATGGACGGAGCGACCCGCACCTTCAAGCCCGGACCGACACTAAAGAACGTGACTGCAAAGTTTGACGAGTGGGTAGATGAATTCGCTTGGAACGGAAGTGATTCAATCGTTGTTGCTAGTTCCTTTCGTGGGCACACCGACATTCATCAGATTCGGGTAGATGGCTCGCCTGCAGACACTTTCAATCCCATCGAGACTGGGCCGCAAGGAGAATACGGTGAGATCATCCCTCTCCCGAGTGGGAACTCGATCCTCGCTTCAAGAATGACTGTGGCTAGCCCTACTGAGATAGTCAAAGTTTCGAACACCGTGGAAAGCGGTGTCTCGGCGGGTGGTCACGGGTTCTACCACATAGCCGGCACAACACATGCAGATCTGACTCATGTGAACGAGTCGCTGGTGGAAAACCTCTCACTTGCCCCCCTTGAATTCTTCTGGTTCCCGGGCGCGAACGGCGCCAAAGTCCAAGGCTTCCTCGTCAAACCGCCCAACTTCGACCCCGCCAAGAAGTACCCCGTAAAGTTCCTCATCCACGGCGGCCCGCAGGGAGCGTGGGGCGACGCGTGGTCCTACCGCTGGAACCCGGAACTCTTCGCCGCCAACGGCTACGTCGTCGTCATGGTCAACCCACGTGGCTCAACAGGCTACGGCCAGAAGTTCCTTGAGCAGGTCTCCGGCGACTGGGGTGGCCGTTCAATCGAAGATCTGATGCGCGGGCTCGACTACGCAGAGCAGCACTACCCGTTCATCGACAAAAACCGCGAATGCGCCCTCGGCGCCAGCTACGGTGGCTTCGCAGCGAATTGGCTTCTGACACACACGGATCGCTTCAAGTGCATCGTTACCCACGACGGCATGTACAACCCGCAGTCCGCCTTCGGCACAACCGAAGAACTCTGGTTCAACGAGTGGGAGTTCCGTCCTCTGGCCGGGCCCAGCAAAACTCCGGGTGGCCCATTCATCGCGCAGCCTCATCGCGCGATGAGTGGGGAACAACAAAATCCCGACGCGGTCGTAGAACAAGCTCACCCAGCCCACCCGTGGGACTTCTACGACAAGCCAGCCTCGCAGGACCCGTTCCGCAAGTGGTCGCCGATGCTCAACATTAAAAACGCCCACACACCCACACTCGTCGTTCACGGCCAGCGGGACTACCGTCTCGACGTCTCGGAAGGCTTCCAGCTCTTCACCGCGCTGCAACTGCTCCACGTACCCAGCAAAATGCTCTACTTCCCGGACGAAGGACACTGGGTGCTGAAGCCGAAGAACTCCGAACTCTGGTACGAGACGGTAAACGACTGGTGCGACCGCTGGACCGGCACCAATAAATACGCCTCGGTCGGCCCGGAAAAGAACCCTGCCGCCGTCCCAAACAAACCCGCAGCTCTTGACAAAAGCAAGACCCGGCAACCCCTCTCGCAGCAACCGGATAAATAAACTTCCGTACGCAGGCGCAGACCCCTTTTCCGGTTAGTCCGCACCTAACTCGAATACTGCGAAGACTTTGCGTACTTAGGTCAGGGGGAGGGGTAGCGTGCCGTTCGGTCGCCCAAAGAAAGCGAGAGCACCGCTGGACCAGGCAGGGCTGTTGCAATACGCCGTGAAGTCGCTCGCCTCCAAAATGAAGAGCGAACGCGACATGCGCCAGCGAATGCGTGACCGCGCCGAACCAGGGGAAGAGGGTGCGGAAGCAATCAATGCTGTTATTGAGAAGCTCAAAGAATATGGCTATCTAAGCGACGAGCAATTCGCCGCGAACTACACGCGTATCCGCCAGGAAACTGACAAGCTGGGCCAACGACGCGTGCAGCAGAGCCTGATGCAGAAAGGCATCGCCAACCCACTGGTCAAGCAAACCCTGGCCGCCGCATACGACGAGATAGACGAAGTAGCCCTCGCCCGCGAGTACGTCGCCCGCAAACGCATGAAGCAGCCCTCCGGCGACCGCGAGCAAAAGCAGAAGGAAACAGCAAAAGCCATGCGCCGCCTGGTCGCCGCCGGGTTTTCCTCGAGCGCAGTGTGGAAGGTGCTGCGCAGTTGGGGCGCCGACGTCGAAGAAGTAGATGTCGTTGAGGACGGCGTCTAACACCCCGTGGCCTTGAAAGCGAAGAAGCAGATTTCCTGCGGGAATGACAACCAGAAAAGCGGCCAGCAGAACAAACCGCTGCGGCTCATCGCCATCGATTGGTCAGGACGCATTGATGTCGCGGGCCAGCGTCGCCACATCTGGGCGGGCATCTGGACCCGCAGCGCTGAAGGCAAAATCCGCATCCAGCTTGAGGCCGGGCGTACGCGTGAAGAAGTAGGTGACTGGCTCATCGCGCTCGCGAAGGAAACGCCGCGCATGGTGGTCAGCATCGATTGCTGCTTCAGCTTTCCGGCTTGGTTTCTTCAGGAGCACGGCTGCGCCGACATGTTCGCTTTCTGGCACAAAGCCAACGCCGGACTGGCCGAGCAGTGGCTCGCACGCGAAGGCGATGCAATCGCACGCGACGAGCGCTTTTGGGGCAAGCCGCATAAGCGCCCGGAGCAGTTCTCCGGCGAGGGCTACCGCCGCATGTTCCGCTTCGCCGACTACGACAACAAGATCGCTCAGGCACTGGAAGGCGGCGACGCGGAACGCGCAGCCAAGATGCGGGGCATCACGCCGAAATCGCCATTTCAGATCGGTGGTTCAGGGTCGGTCGGCACGGGTTCGCTCCGCGCCATGCCCATGCTTGCGCAGTTGCACGACGCAGGGTTTTGCATTTGGCCGCTGCAATCTTCGGCTATCGATGCAAAAAGCCCGAAGCCCCTGCTGTTGGAGATGTACACGCGGCTAATGACCGGGCCGGTCGCCAAATCGAATGCCGATGCTCGTAAGCAATACCTGGCTGAGAAGCGAAAAACAGATGAACTCTATGCGCCGGTCACTCCCCCTACCATCGCGAAAGCACTCGGGAGCGAGGACGCATTCGACGCACTGGTGAGCGCGATCGAGATGAGCCGCTATGCCGATGCGTTCGCAAACCTACGTGCAACGAGCGACCCCGAGTTGCGCCGAGAAGGTCTCACGTGGCGCCCAGGAGTCAAATAGGAAGTTCACTTGCGTTGGTAAACTAAATATCTATGCGCAACTTGTCCGGCAATCAGATTCGTGAAGATTTTCTGCGGTTTTTTGAAGGAAAAGCGCACCGTCGCGTGCACTCGTCTTCGCTGGTTCCGGTGAACGATCCGACCCTTCTGTTTACCAACGCCGGCATGAATCAGTTCAAGGACGTGTTCCTTGGCGCAGAGAAGCGCGACTACTCGCGCGCAGCCACTTCGCAAAAGTGCGTACGCGCAGGTGGCAAGCATAACGACCTCGAAAATGTCGGCTTCACGCGGCGGCACCACACGTTTTTCGAGATGCTCGGCAACTTCAGCTTTGGCGATTACTTCAAGAAGGACGCCATAGCGTACGCGTGGGAACTGCTCACATCACCGGACTGGTTTGGCATCGATCCGAACCGCCTCTATGTCACGATCTTCGAAGGCACAGAAGCCGTGCCACGTGATGACGAGGCGGAGCAGTATTGGGTCGAAACGGGAGTGCCAAAAGAGCGCATCTTCGAGATGTCCGCGAAGGACAATTTCTGGCAGATGGGCGATACAGGACCTTGTGGTCCGTGCTCGGAAATCTTCTATGATCTCGGCGTCGCAGCCAGCGAGAGTGGGGAAGACAAGCCTTTCCCGCAGGACGACCAGCGCTACGTCGAGATCTGGAATCTGGTGTTCATGCAATTCGATCGCGCTTCGGACGGCACGCTGACGCCACTGCCGAAGCCATCGATCGACACGGGGATGGGTCTCGAACGCATCGCGTGTGTTTTGCAAGGCAAGCAGTCGAATTACGAAAGCGACCTCTTTACGCCGCTGCTCGCTCGTGCCGCTGAACTGACGAATGCTTCTTTGTTGTCATCCCGCAGCGCAGCGGACGGATCTGCTTCTCTCGTCCGCGTAGATGAACTCGCCCTCTCTGACGAGAAGGGTGCGGCGTCCCTGCGCATCATCGCCGACCATGCACGTGCTGCCACGTTCCTGATCTCAGACGGTGTGCTGCCTTCCAACGAGGGACGCGGCTATGTGCTGCGCAAGATTCTTCGCCGAGGCATTCGTCACGGTCGCCTGCTCGGACAAGAACAGCCCTTCATGCACGAGATGGTGTTTGCGGTGCGCGACGAAATGCAGGCCGCGTATCCGGAACTGAAGGAATCGGCGGAGCGCGTGAGCAAGGTTGTGCTTGCGGAAGAAAACCAGTTCGCGCGTGTGATTGCCCGTGGATCGGATGAGTGGCAAAAGCTCCTCACAGATAAGACTCTGAACATTTGGGAAGAGCAGCATAAATTTTTATCGGAACTTAGCAGGGAGAAGCCTGCATTCTCAGATTTCCTAATTGAGACAAAGACCTATGAAAACTACCCTGACTATCCGATCATGACTCCTCATTTTGACCGTGCACCTGATGTGATCCGCTTCGAGTACGGGCCTGCTTTATCGGCACCGATTCTGAAGGCGTGGCGAGAACTTAGTTTGAAGAAGCGATCTGTCTCCGGGCGAGAGGCGTTTGCTCTATACGAGACATTCGGGCTTCCCCTCGATTTCATGACGGATGCAGCCCACGATGCAGCTATCGACTTCGACATGTCCGGTTTCGAAGTCGCCAAAGCGGAAGAGCAGGCTCGCGCGCGAGCCTCCTGGAAGGGTGGATCGCAAAAGTCTGCGTCGCCTGTTTATCGAGAGTTGCCGCAGACGGAGTTCGTCGGGTATGGCGCAACGCGGCTCGATGGAGCGCTCGTGCTTGCGCTGGTGAAGGACGGTGTTGGAGTACAGGCGTTGCACCCTGGCGAGACGGGCGAGATAGTGCTTGACGCTACCAGCTTCTACGCCGACTCCGGTGGACAGGTAGGCGACGTGGGCTGGTTGTATGCGAGCGATCACCAGACCGCGGTTGCGGAAGTGAGCGGATGCAAGAAGCCGGTGCAGGGTGTCTTTGCTCACCATGTCACGGCGAAGCACGCGATTGCTGTGGGCGACACGCTCGATACGGTGGTGAACGCAGGTGTGCGCCATGCGACGACGCGGAACCACACCGGAACGCACCTGCTGCATGCGGCTTTGCGTGAGGTGCTGGGCAAACACGTGAAGCAGGCTGGCTCGTTGAATGATGGAACTCGTCTGCGCTTTGATTTTTCCCACTTCACCGGCGTAGCGGAAGAAGAGTTGCAGGAAGTGGAAGACATCGTGAACACGCAGGTGCTCGCGAACAAGCCGGTGGAGACGCACGTCGATGTTCCCATCGACACGGCGATTCACGAATACGGTGCGATGGCGCTGTTCGGTGAGAAGTATGGAGAGCGTGTGCGTGTGGTGAAGATTGGTGACTTCTCCACCGAACTTTGCGGAGGCATACACACCGCGGCAACTGGTGAGATCGGCCTGCTCAAGCTGGTTGGAGAAAGCTCCGTTTCAAGCGGTGTTCGCCGTGTAGAAGCAGTGACGGGTACAACTTCGCTCGAGCTTTTCCGCCGCGATGCCGATGTCGCGCGCGTGGCTGGGCAGTTGGTTGGTGGAGAGCTGAGCGCCACAAATCTACAGGCGCGCCTCGCGCAGAATGATGAAGAGCTGAAGAAGCTGCGTCGTGAACTGGAGCAGATGCGCATGAAGTCAGCGAGCGCGGCAACGGCTGATGCCGCTTCGGCTGCAGTGGAAGTGAAGGGCATCAAGCTACTTGCGCGTCGAGTCGATTCGCTTGATAAATCGCAGATGCGCAACCTGGTGGATGAACTCCGTGGCAAGCTTGGCTCTGGCGTGGTGGTAGTTGGGGCAGCGACGCCCGAAGGCAAAGTCTCGCTGATCGCGGCTGTTACGAAGGATCTGACATCGCGCATTCAGGCCGGGAAGGTTGTCGGTCTTCTCGCAGCGAAGGTCGGAGGCAAAGGTGGTGGACGGCCCGATCTCGCCGAAGCTGGCGGCAGCGATGTGGCTGCGCTCGATAGCGCGTTGGCGGCAGCTCAGGATGTCGTTGCAGAACTCATCGCGTAGTGGATTTGTCGCAGCGCCCCTTCCTTTCTGGCTCGCAACGAACCACGATCCGCAGTGTTGGAGTGAGTACCCGCTGCGGATTCGCACAGCCGCCGCATCGTGCGCAAAACTAAACTGAAAGCTGCTATGAATGCGCTTCGCCCAAGGAGTTCTGTTCGCCGGCACGTCTTCTACGCCTGCTGTTTCGGCGTCGTAGTCTCAGGCCCGATGCGTGCTGCGCGGCGCACGAAAGCGACGGCTGATCCGTGGCAGGCCGCTGTCGCAGCTCGGCAGCAGTTCGAGGCGCAGGCGAACTCGCACACTGTAGATGATTATGCGAGAGTGATGAACGGCTTCCGCGCGATCTATCACGCTGATCCGAGTGATGTGCATGCACCAGGTGCCGTGGCACAGGTAGCAGAACTGCTTGGGGAAAAGGGTCGTGAACTGCACGACCCGAAGGCAACGCACGATGCAGCGCGACAATATGAATTCCTCGCTGACCAATATCCGAGCTCGTCACTCGCGCCGGAAGCGCTTGCCCACGCCATGAGTTTGCTACAGGGTGACGCAAGCGACGTCGCTGAAGCACGCAAGGTGCAGGAGGAACTGAGAAGCAGGTATCCGAAGTACGCACGTTACCTTGCAACTTCCGCGACTGATCGCCCAGTTTCCGAGCAGACGCCAGCCACTCGTCGCGGTGCTGCGAACACTTCGCCGGCGCGTGCAGATACGTCGGCAAACTTACCAGCCAACATCGAGACACCTGAACGAGCTTCGCCACCCAAGGCTGAAGAGCAGACAGAGCAGCAAGCGAGGGTACATTCGCAAGGTCCCGCCGCGCAGGTCACCGGGATTCGCCATTGGTCTACGTCCACGTACACTCGCGTGGCCATCGACCTTGGCGATGAAGTGCAGTATCAGGCGGCCCGCGTGGAGAACCCTGATCGCATCTTCTTCGATCTACACCACGCGCATCTTGCTCCGCAGCTTGCGGGCAAGAGCTTCCTTGTCACTGACGACGGCTTTCTGACAAAGATCCGTGCTGCTCAGTTTTCAGACGATGTGACGCGCGTTGTTCTGGATGTGCATGAGGTCTCGGAGTATTCCGCTTTCCTCTTGCCGAATCCTTACCGCTTGATCATCGACATCCACGGCAAGCGCCCGGGTGAGCAGCCTGCTCCCGAACATCAGGTGTTGAATACAGACGCACCTGCCACAGATAGATTGCCGACGACAACGCAATCGGAACCTGCCGAATCGGCGGTGAACCCGTCCAGTTCGGCTTCTTCTTCTGTTGTTGCGCCTCCAACGAAGGTTGAGCACTACGTCCCGCGATCGAAGCGGACCAGCGACTCGCCTTTGACTAACACCGCCTCTGAATCTTCGGGTTTGCCGCCGATGCCAGTCACGGATGGGAGTGCAGCATTTGGTTTGCCAGCGAAGCGGGACGCGAACACAGTGACCGCAGCTTCTGTGGCTCCGCCACGGGTAGTCATTACCTCGAAGCCGACGACAAACAAGCCCGTGCCGAACACCGTCACAACGCACACGCGTGATTCGGGAACAGCTGTAGCCGCTGTAAGTCGTCAGCCGGGAAAGGTCGAAGCGACAAGCTCTCCGACCTCGCAGCCGATTGCAGAAAGAGCGAAATCTTCGGCGTCCCGGGTCTCGCCTCACGTTCGTGGCACCCCTGCTCAGGCCGCACCGCCCACAGCCGATGGTGAAACATCGCTGGTGCGTGCGCTGGGTCTGAAGATTGGGCGCATCGTGATTGACGCCGGCCATGGTGGGCATGACTCCGGCACGCTGGGTGTGGATGGCATCGAGGAAAAGGATGTGGTGCTCGACGTCGCGCTGCGCCTTGGCAAGCTGCTGCACGACCGTTTGGGAGCAGAGATTGTCTACACCCGGGCGGACGATACATTTATCCCGCTGGAGACACGTACGGCCATTGCGAACAAAGCGCAGGCTGACCTCTTTATCTCCGTGCATGCGAACAGCTCGCCCGATGAGACCGCGCGTGGTGTGGAGGTTTATTACCTGAACTTCACCAGCGACCCTGATGCAATGCGCGTCGCGAGCCGCGAGAACGCAGTGTCCTCACAGAGCGTGCATGAGCTAAGCGACCTGGTGAAGAAGATCGCGCTCAAGGACAAGATCGAGGAGTCACGTGAACTGGCTTCGGATGTTGACGAAACGCTGTACCGCGGATTGGCTAGAGGTAATGAGGGTCTCCGGAACCGCGGTGTGAAGAAGGCACCGTTCGTTGTACTGATCGGCGCGAATATGCCTTCGATTCTGGCGGAGATTAGCTTCGTCACTAATCCAACCGACGCGGAAAAGCTGAGCCGTCCTGAGTATCGCCAGCGGGTCGCCGAAAGTCTGTACGGAGGCGTGGCGCGATACGCGGAGAGTATCAATGGCCGAGTTCCCGCCGCAGAGCGCGTAACGACTTCCTCGCGCTAGCCGCTGTGCGACCTTTCCATCGTTGCGATAGTCTCACTTTTGTATGAGCAATCGCGCCCGGCTCTCTTCTGTTCTTTCCGTAATCTTGTCGTTCGGCATCGCGCACGCCCAGGGCACGACTCCGCTGGATCTCGCACCGAAACTGCTGCCGGCAAGCTTTGCTGATTGGCAAACTGGAAGCGGCTCGGGCGTGCCGGCCAACTCGCTGTCGCTGGTGAACGTAAACAAGGCGGCGCTCGAGGAGGACAGTCCTCAACGCTCGCAAATAGCGGATTACACCAAGGCCGGGCGCAACCTCCATGTGGAGGCGATAGAGTTTGGCGACCGCACCGGTGCTTACAGCGCCTACACGCTAGTTCGCCGGGCAGGCATGCATGAAGGCAAGGAAGTTGGCGTGCTGAACGCCGTCGGGGAGAATGCAGTTCTGTTCCTGCAGGGAACCTCACTTGTACTCGCGTCACCCGCGACACCGGCAGATCTGCCCGCGCTCAAAGTCTTAGCTGATTTGCTTCCGAAGGCTTCCGGCACAAAGAACGTGCCGCCGATCCTGCCGACCTTCGCGCCCTCGCGTGGTTTGGTGAATGGCGGAGTACGTTATGCAATTGGACCAGCTTCGTACACCGCACAAGGTGGTGTGCTCCCGGCGAATTCGCTTGGCTGGGACAAAAGCGCTGAGGCCGTGACAGCGGCTTACGACGATAAGCGTGGCAAAGAAACACTGACGCTGCTCATCTATCCGACGCCGGAGATAGCGATGGCGCATGTACGTGCGATCAGCGGCGCTGCTCCCAGGATGGGATCAAACTTCGCAAACGCGAAGATCCACCGAGACAAGGAACTCATTGCGCTGGCCAACGGAAGCTTCAGCGCTGCCGATGCGCAGGCGCTGACTGACGGCGTTCACATGCGTCAGGAAGTCAGCATCGATAAAGATGTCCAACCGGTATTCCATGTCGAGATTCAAAAGACGGCAAGCCTGTTGACGAACGTTGCACTGCTGTTCGGCATCCTGGCTGTTGCCGCTGTGTTGCTTGGTCTGTTTCTTGGTGGGGGAAGAGCGTTCATTCGCGTCATGCGTGGCAAATCTGCTGCGGTGGAACCGGAGTTCCTTAGTCTGCACCTCGATGCAAAAAACAAGCCTGTGCACTATTAGCAGTGCGCCCGGTTATCGTTCGGTTACGGGACGCAGGCCCGAGCTCGGGCCTGGATATGCCGAAGAAAACCGAAGAATCCTACGCAAGTTGATGAAAATAAAACACTTGCTTCTTTTCCGAAAACTTTCTTGACAGTGGTAAGGCCCGACCATAATCTTGCACCAGAGAGTTCTGATGGCTTTGCCTCCGTTAGAACTGCCTCCCATAGAAGAAAGCCGCCCTGTTGCCGGGCGGCTTTCTTGCGTTGTGGAAAAGTGGTACTGCACTTCTAGAGGCGACTGCCGAATTATGTTGAATTCACGGATCAATCGCCCCACTTGGCGTCGTGAGTCTTCGCCCATTAGAATGGCGGAGGAGCACGCCGACGTAGCTCAGTTGGTAGAGCAGCTGATTCGTAATCAGCAGGTCAACGGTTCAAGTCCGTTCGTCGGCTCCAGCATTTACGCGGGCCTTCCGCATTGTTGAAAAAGAGACCGTGACCAAAACTGTGACCAAGTTCCGTGGTCACAGTTTTCTTTGCGCGTTGCGGGCGTCGATGATCGCTCCGATCTGTTCGGTGCCGGGGTGCTGGTAGCGCGCGCTGACCCTGGCATCCACGTGGCCCGTCGACATGATGGTGAGCTTCGGGTGTCGCTTCCACCATTACATCGGCCTGAAGGTGTGCCGAGAAGAGTAGAGAACCAGGTCGTAGCGGGGCGGCGGATGTCGTATCCCCTTCATCTTTTTATCTACTGATTCGAGCGGCACTGCCCTTGGCGTCTGCTCTTGCCCAGCTCTCTTGCTTGGCTTTGGCTCTCACTGTGGCTGCAAGCAGGGAAGAGCCGAATTATTGTGGAGCGCTGCTGAGCACAAAGTTCGGCCGCGAGTTAGACGAGTGCCTCGCGGACCCATTCTGACACCAGAAGATCTACTCAGTGAGCGGAAGCTAAAATGGCTGCCAATCGGAGCAGGCCTCTGGCTCAAAGCAGCTTACTAGCGCGATTTGAAACTTGAAAGGCGAAATGTTTGCTGGTGACCCATGACCTTGGTGAGTCCGGCACGTCAGCTCTCAACGACAAGAATCAGCGTGCGCAAAGCGCACTATCTGGGTCGTAGTTTTCTGCAGTTGATTAAGCCTTCTGCTCTCGTACTACGGGTTCAGCAAACGGCAATGCAATTTCAGAAGTCTTATAGATTTCCACACTCGTCTGCTTGTAAATTGTCAGCCAGCCTGAAACTCTTATAGCAATCTCTCGTTCGAAGAAGCATTATCCTCCGTCCTGCTAGGTAACGTTACTGCGACGCCCTCTGGACTAACTCCTTTCACCTGCAGTGCTCTCGCTCCGCGACTTGACTGACGAAAGTATCAAGGTCTTCTCTTTTTGTGGGAGTGTGAACAGCCGTGCGACTTTCGTTTACTGAGGAGGTTACTTGGTAACAAGTCGGAGGATTTAACAGGTGATTAGGATTCGTAAGGAAGCAGATGGAAACGGCGTATTTTCTCTCATCGCTGCTCTCTTTTTAGCCAGCTTGGTAGCCATCTGTGGCTGCGGAGCTGGATATCCTAGTCCTTCGCTCCTATCAGTTAATCCGCAAGCAGTTACAGCAGGCGCCGCAACTGCGACAATTACCTTGACAGGCTCCAACTTTGATTCGAGCAGCAGCGTTATTCTCGAGGGCTTATCGTTCCCGGCGTCTGCCGTCACTTCGTCTTCAATAGTTACCACTGTTACCGGCCCGCTTCTGCAAAAGCCCGGAGAGGTCAGCGTTCTTGTAAAGAACGGATCAGGCGTTCTATCGAACCCTGTGCCCTTGAAGATAATCACGCCGTTAAACGTATCGGCTAATCCCCTAGCCTCGGGTCAGTTGGGGACTGCTTACGCATCAGCGATTCAAGTCACAGGAGGTACGCCTCCCTACACTTGCGCGCTAGTCTCCGGAATTCTGCCGAGTGGCATAAGCTTCCGAAGCGATTGTTCTCTGTCAGGAATGCCGGCGAGCAGCGGAGCTTCGACATTTACAGTCACAGTATCGGATAGCGGCCTTCCGTTTCAATCAACTACAGCTAACGAGTCGATATCCATTTCTTCTTCAGCCCTTTCCATTACGTCTGCCAGCTTTGTTCCCGGACAGGTTGGTAAGACATACAGCGCATCCGCGAGCGCCAGTGGAGGCACAGGGGTCTACACCTGGTCCGTTACATCGGGTAGTCTTCCAGCAGGGCTAACACTCGCAGCGAGTACAGGAACGATCTCGGGGAGTCCCACGGCGAGCGGCGTATCCAGCTTCACGCTGGCAGTAAGTGATAAGGGCTCGTCTGCTCAGCCAACTTCGATAGCAGCATCGATCTCCGTCTCTCCCGCTCAGTTAGCGATCACGACGCCAGTGCTGCCCGCTGGTACCGTGAACGCAAGTTATACGGCTCATCTGCAAGCAGCGGGCGGTACACCGAACTATATGTGGTCCGTAGCCGCAGGGAGCCTCCCTATCGGATTGAGTCTGGCAGCAGACGGAACGCTTACAGGGAAGCCGATGCTGAGCGGAGCCTCTTCATTTACGATCGCAGTGTCGGACAGCGGCAATCCATCGCAATCAGCAACAGCCAATGAGTCGATTAGCATCTCTCCTTCAACCCTTACAATTACTTCCGCGAGCCTCGTTTCCGCACAAGTCGGCCAAGCATATAACGCGATTGCGAGCGCCAGCGGGGGCACAGGAGCCTACAGCTGGTCGGTCCTATCGGGCAGTCTTCCAGCAGGACTAACGCTCGCGGGAAACACAGGCACGATCTCAGGTACTCCGACGGCGAGCGCGGTCTCCAACTTTACGCTGGCTGTAAGCGATGGTGGCTCTCCTGCCCAACAAGCCTCCATCTCGGTGTCAATCTCCGTTTCGCCTGCTCAACTCGCAATAACGACATTGGGACTGTCTGCTGCTACTGCCGACGCGGATTACACGGCTCATCTGCAAGCAGCGGGGGGTACACCGACCTATGTTTGGTCAATCGATTCAGGAAGTCTCCCTGCTGGGTTGACCCTCGCAGGCGATGGCACATTAACGGGGAAGCCGACTGCTGTCGGAACGTCTAGCTTTGTGGTACGTGTGACCGATGCGGGTACTCTCACGCAAACTCAAACAGCGGCACTTTCTTTACTTGTGGGGCAGGCGGCTGTTGCTGCCAACCTTGGTACCACATGGTTTGTGCGGGTTGACGGTGGTACGAGGTACTCGAACAATGATACCCATGGTCAATGTGATGGTAAGTCAGATATGGGTTATCCGGGCCATGGTGTGAATCAGCATTGCGCCTTCAATGATGTTCGTTACATGTACACGGACGGCACCTACGGCAACTTGGCTTGGGTGATGTCGGGCGGAGACACACTTGTGATTCGCGGCTGCAATGCTTTACCGCAGCAGCAAAACGCTGATGCGCCACATTGCAGAATTGGTAGAGATACAGCAGATCATAGTGATTTCTGGTGTGCCGGTGTGGAGGCTGGATGCACGATACCCCCTCCACCGAGCGGCACGGCAGAGCAGCACACCAAGATTTTGGGTGGGTGTGCCTATGGAATATACAGTTGCATTCCAGTGAGTAGTTATCCATACACGAACAACAATCTGACGCAGCTATTTGCTGGATTTGGCAGTAATGCGATGTATCTTGGTGGAAGTTCCTATGTCGATATCGAAGGTCTAGAGATCACAGCACATAACGGTCAGTGCGCTCGTTATGGAACAACGAACCCGTTGCCTGGTTGTCACAGGGGCGACCCCAGTTACTCTGATCAAGCAGATCAAGGCATAACTACAACCAACACCACCTCCAACATCCTACTTCAGGACGTTTACATTCACGGTTTCAGCAGCAATGGCATACAGGGTCCTATTGGAGGTCCATTCACGCTGAAGCGGGTTTCCATTATCTTCAACACTTTTGCCGGCTGGAACTTCGATGATGGCGGTTCCACCCCGAACGCTGCCGGATCCACCGTCACTCAGAGCTACGTGACGATGATCGGCAATGGATGTCAGGAGGAGTACCCGATTACCCACACGCAGTTTCCAGCGGCAGGCTGTTGGGACTCGCAGACGGGCGGCTTCGGCGATGCGTGGAGCGGGCAAAACGCCTCAATGGATTCGTTCACCTGCGACCACTGCAACATCAGTTACAACACGAAGGACGCTGCCCTCGGTCCTCACACAGGTCTGAAAAATCTTTCGCTGACAAATTCGATGTTTGCAGCAAACATGGGCCAGCAGGGTAAATGGGGTATGCGAGCAAACTCCACTGCCTACATCGTCAATAATATTATCGTCGGCGGCTGCAACCGTATGTCGGAGATAATGCCGGGAGCCAAGCAGAACTTCAACGCAAACGGAAGTACACTTGCAGGCTCAGGACTGGGGGGCTTCTGCCGCGCCGCAGGCGATGTTTTCGCCTTCTTCGCAGGAGCCAATTCCTCAGTTCGTATCGCAAACAACACCGTAGTAGCCACCTCGGCAACTGTATTCGACTTGAGTTGCAACGGCTCAGGAACCTGCGGCAGTTCGCCTTATTACTTCACCAATAACATCTTCCTCGGCTACGTCGATCCAAGCTATCCTGGATCGAACAACCAAGCGCCTGGTCTTTACTACAACTCGGATCCAGCGGTAAAGATCGTGGGACAAAATAATGTAGAGTTCGGTATCCGCAATGGCGATGCCTGCGGATCAAACGGCAACATCTGCGCCGATCCGCAACTGGTAAAACAACCAGCCCAGGGAGCAGTTCCTTCCGAGACTAGCATCGATTCGATCGATTTCCATCTCCTCATAACGAGCCCAGCTATAAGCGCAGGTTCACCTTACGAAGGATCGCCAACAACAGACTTTTTCGGAATGCCGCAGACGTCAATATTAACTAGTGGTTCGGTGGCATTTTGAGGTGAGCACGACGAATAGAGCCAATTAGCTCGGTTAGCGTCAAAATGTCTTTTCCATAACTCAAGCCAGATACCATAGGCACTAACCGTCAGATTGTTCGGCATGATCAGAGCAAACGCGGCATAATGAGAATTGTAAAGCTACGTGAATTTCCGAGCTTCGGTGAAGCCTTGAGCACTCATCAATCCATACTTTGTTTTTTATTGATGCTGGTACCACTTCCTGTTCGCTGCGCAATTTGGTTTGTGCGAGCCGATGGTGGAACCAGACATTCTTCACATTTGTCGCATGGTCAATGTGATGGTAAGTCAGATATGGGTTATCCGGGCCATGGTGTGAATCAGCATTGCGCCTTCAATGATGTTCGTTACATGTACACGGACGGCACCTACGGCAACTTGGCTTGGGTGATGTCGGGCGGAGACACACTTGTGATTCGCGGCTGCAATGCTTTACCGCAGCAGCAAAACGCTGATGCGCCACATTGCAGAATTGGTAGAGATACAGCAGATCATAGTGATTTCTGGTGTGCCGGTGTGGAGGCTGGATGCACGATACCCCCTCCACCGAGCGGCACGGCAGAGCAGCACACCAAGATTTTGGGTGGGTGTGCCTATGGAATATACAGTTGCATTCCAGTGAGTAGTTATCCATACACGAACAACAATCTGACGCAGCTATTTGCTGGATTTGGCAGTAATGCGATGTATCTTGGTGGAAGTTCCTATGTCGATATCGAAGGTCTAGAGATCACAGCACATAACGGTCAGTGCGCTCGTTATGGAACAACGAACCCGTTGCCTGGTTGTCACAGGGGCGACCCCAGTTACTCTGATCAAGCAGATCAAGGCATAACTACAACCAACACCACCTCCAACATCCTACTTCAGGACGTTTACATTCACGGTTTCAGCAGCAATGGCATACAGGGTCCTATTGGAGGTCCATTCACGCTGAAGCGGGTTTCCATTATCTTCAACACTTTTGCCGGCTGGAACTTCGATGATGGCGGTTCCACCCCGAACGCTGCCGGATCCACCGTCACTCAGAGCTACGTGACGATGATCGGCAATGGATGTCAGGAGGAGTACCCGATTACCCACACGCAGTTTCCAGCGGCAGGCTGTTGGGACTCGCAGACGGGCGGCTTCGGCGATGCGTGGAGCGGGCAAAACGCCTCAATGGATTCGTTCACCTGCGACCACTGCAACATCAGTTACAACACGAAGGACGCTGCCCTCGGTCCTCACACAGGTCTGAAAAATCTTTCGCTGACAAATTCGATGTTTGCAGCAAACATGGGCCAGCAGGGTAAATGGGGTATGCGAGCAAACTCCACTGCCTACATCGTCAATAATATTATCGTCGGCGGCTGCAACCGTATGTCGGAGATAATGCCGGGAGCCAAGCAGAACTTCAACGCAAACGGAAGTACACTTGCAGGCTCAGGACTGGGGGGCTTCTGCCGCGCCGCAGGCGATGTTTTCGCCTTCTTCGCAGGAGCCAATTCCTCAGTTCGTATCGCAAACAACACCGTAGTAGCCACCTCGGCAACTGTATTCGACTTGAGTTGCAACGGCTCAGGAACCTGCGGCAGTTCGCCTTATTACTTCACCAATAACATCTTCCTCGGCTACGTCGATCCAAGCTATCCTGGATCGAACAACCAAGCGCCTGGTCTTTACTACAACTCGGATCCAGCGGTAAAGATCGTGGGACAAAATAATGTAGAGTTCGGTATCCGCAATGGCGATGCCTGCGGATCAAACGGCAACATCTGCGCCGATCCGCAACTGGTAAAACAACCAGCCCAGGTCAACCGGAGACATCAAGCAATTCTTGATGGTTTAAGTTTTCGACCCTCTGAGCACAGTGTGACCATACGACGGGGCAGGTCCATAAACGCCCGGCTCCCCGCGGACTTCTACGGTAATGCAAGACCAGCGACACCTAGTGTAGGAGCTGTCGAGCCCTGACGTTGAGTCCCTCTAAATCAGGTCTTAACTTTAGTATGAGTGACATCATGGATGAATCACAGGCTGGCAAAGGCAATTGGGACAAATTCTCGATACCTATCGAGAACATCTACGAGGTAGCTGCAGAGTGGAAACAGAAGCTGATTGGCGTGGAGCGTCCATGGCTCTGTTGGAACGTAAGTGACCGTTGGTGCACGTTACAGCAGAAGCTAATTCAAGAAATTGGATGGACGCCGGTCATAGGCTTCGATCCGCGGTGTGGACCACCCACACCACTGCCCGGCTCTGTTGTGATCGACTTCAATGCGCATTTTGGCTTTGAAGTTATGTGGCCCCACTTTCCGCTGGAGTTCGCATTCTTGTTTGCTGACCGTCTGGCGTTCTGGCATGCAGATCTGCTCTGTCGACTAGAGGTCATGCATTCGCTCAAGCGCACCTTCGAAGGTTTGGTCGAAGGCGAGATGGCAGCTGTTCCAAACTTTGGAGGGCGGCGAAACTACCTAAGGCGGCGTCATCACAGATATTGGGAATTGGTAGGTTGCACCACAAGATCAGCAAGCAAATCACAGTTTGACTTGGGTGCGGGGTGGTGGCGAAGCATCAAGGATCATCCGAGATGTAGCGACGAAAGAGAACGCCATCGGCGATCTAAGTACTATTACGACTCTGGCGTAGGCATCATGTATTGGAAGCGAAAATATAGCGGACGAGTCATTGACATACCCGAGAGTATGGTTGCTGCTGGGCATTGCACATCTATCAATCGATCAAGATATAAGCAGATTGTTCCCGGAGGAGCTCGTAACCTCGTGGCAGAGATCGACCTAAACTTTAATTTAGATAAAGTTGCAGAAGATTTGGGAATTGCGCATTTGCTCTAACGTGAAGCACGATAGCAGCGTTGGTCATGCCCTACCTGTGGGATGAAAGAGCTCATTTGAGTCCAAGATGATCGAGCGACATTGAGATCGCGGTACGCCAATTATCCTCACCAAGGGGCCAAATCCCGCACGCTTTGTATGCATCACGAAGCGCAACACCTAGCCGGCCCTGTTGCTTATACCCGTCTGCTCGTTGTTTAAAAACGCGAGAAATAGCTTTCTGACGAGCAATGAAGTTGCACCCAGGACTGCCGTAGTGTTTATGAATGAACCTAAGTTGCGCATCGGCCATTCGCTCGAAATCTTTGGAAGCGGAACTGCTAGAAGATCTGTATTGAGCTATAACTCTTGGGATGAATGCTATTTTGAATTTCAGTGCGATGCGCAACCACAAATCACGATCTTCAGTGGCACGCATTGTCTCATCGAATAAACCCACCGCGTCGACGCACTTACGTCGAAACGTGATTGTCGGACACGGGAAGTCAACTCTTCTCTGATAAATTGCGGGAGCAATCCAACCTTCTACATCAGAAGTATTACCGGTAAACGTCTCAACTATATATCCATTGTGGTCAATACGAGTGATTAGACCGTAAGCTAACCCAGCGCTGGGATCAGCCTGGAGACGAGTTATAGACTCCCAGAGTCTGTCGGGTAGCCAAAGGTCGTCCGCGTCTAGAAGGGCGATGAACGGAGCGTACGATGCGTTCAGTGCCGCATTTCGCGCAGCTGAAGGTCCGCGATTCTCCTGATTGATTATGAGCATGCGACTTTGAAGGCGCTGCTCATAGGACCTCGCAATTTGTATCGTCGAGTCCGTACTCCCGTCATCCACTAAGATGATCCGCCAGTCAGTGTAGGACTGATTCAGTACGCTCTCTAGCGCTTCGGCCAAATACGCGGCTGCGTTGAACGCCGGAACTATGATATCAACGTTAGGCATATGCACCTTTCTGCCAATGTATCTCGCTGACGGGCAAAACTTGAGTGCAATGATCGCAATAATGTGAACGTGAGGTTGCTGCTCATGGGCGTCAGCGGTGATTGCGTTGTGAAAAATGCGACATGGACGCGGCGCGAGCAAGCATGTACGTCAAGTAAAGGACAGAGAGAGAAGGCATATCTCGAAAACCTCTTGTCGGTAAAACTTTACCGAAAGATATTGCGACAGACGGCGCAGTCAAGAGAATTAATGAGATCCATAAAGCCGTAAAGGAACGCAGCCAGAACACCAAAGGAAGGGTCAACACCACAATCCAGAAACCAAGAAGAGTATAAAAACTCAATAGGATTAGGGGCGCGTTCTTTAAAGAAGGCAGGTTGGTGAGAAACACCCTAAGAACAGCGGTTCCATGCCAGCGGTTCTGTCGATAGAAACTCAGCAGAGTCTTTGCGGTCCCTTGGTGTACAACAGCCAGTTCGGCAAAGGCTGTAACGTCTGATCCAGTTACCCTAGCTCGTGAGCACAAGTCCACGTCTTCGCTCGTAATCACGTTCTCTCTGAAGCCACCGATCCGCAGAAAAGTTTCCTTAAAAAGGAAAAGGTTACCGGAAGGGATGAAGGAATGCTGTCCTGACTGTTCTTTACCCTGGTACTTGGACCAAATTCTGCCGACCCATGTGGAGTCATTCGGCACTAGATAGAGTCCGCCCCAAATCTGATTTATGCGAGCGACTGAAGACGAAAACTGCAACCAACCGTCTGAGGGGAAGCAATCGGCGTCCAGGAAGGCGAGTATCGTGCCTTTACTCAAAGCTGTACCAAAGTTGCGCAGCGCGGAAATGCTGACATTTGTTTTTTGGACGATTCGGAGCGGAAGTCTTCCGGCGAAGAGCTCCGCATTGGCGATGGTTGCGTCTGTGGATCCGTTATCAACAAGAATTACTTCGAAGAGACCTTTCGGATATGTCTGCAGCTCCAACGCGTGCAAGCACTGCGAAATGTTTGCTGCTTCGTTTAATGCTGGGATGATTACGGAAATTAGATGAAGGCCGTGATCGGCGCGTGCTACTCCGGTTGACTGTGCCCTAGGCTCTACCATGTGCACTTGCTTCGACCTCATGACAGAGTTATAACCCGTCTGTATAAATCACAATGATCGGCTGACATTCGCTCCGCAGAGAACTCTTCAGAAGCACTCCGCTGTGCTGATTCGGCCAGAGCCTTTCGTAAGTTAACATCTTCCAAGAGTTGCGACACTGCGTTCGTCAAATCCGATACGCTACATGGCGGGACAAGCAGTCCATTGTGACCGTTTCGTATGACTTCCGGCACCGCGCCGACCGAGGTCGCCACAACGGGCAGTCCTGCAGCAATCGCTTCTAGTAGAGCGATCGGCATGCCTTCTCGACGAGAGGCCGAGACGAGCAGGTCGATAGACGCATAAAAGGCCGGCATGTCGTCACTTAGTCCGCAGAATGTTACGCTGTCGCCCAATGCAAGGTTGTCCTTTAGGGAGTCCAGCAGTTCTCTATCAGGTCCGTCTCCGGCGATAAGAAACCCTACGTCTGGATGTTTCTTTCTGATTTCTGCAGCGGCATGGAGGAAAATGTCGACTCCCTTCTCTGGCGCCAAACGGCCAACGAGACCAATGTGGAACTTCGCCCCAGATTGCTGACGGGCTCGGCGAATTTGTGCGACGTTCGCAAAAGGGCTGAGGTTCACACCATTCCTGATGCAATGGATGCGCTCAGGAGAAACTCGCGCCTTCAGAAGGCGTCCTCTAACCTCTTCCGATACAGCAACCACTGAGTCGAAAGTCTTTAGTACCCAACGGTCTATAGCGCCGTAGACACGAACCGCAAAATCATTGTCGTACCAAGTGTGACAGGTAGCTACTAAGGGAACAGATGCCCGGCGAAGAGCGCTCCAAGCATAGATATCAGCTTTGTATCCGTGCGTATGCACTACATCAGCCCGCGTACGTCGGACGAGTTCGCGAATGGCAGCGGGTACTCCGAAATCTAATTGACCTGTGCATGGAACGACGTAAGAAGTGACATCAACTCTTCTTGCTGCTTCGTGTAAGGCCAAATTTGGATGAGTCGAGTTTGCGAACACACCAATGAGCCCTTCATGCTGACCCGAAGCGTTAAGTGCCAAGCAGAGGTTCAGGATGACAGCCTCAGCACCGTACATGCCCCCACTGCTGATTAGGTGGAGAATTCTCATGGCTGCAACGTCTCGCTCACCTGCTCCCGTTGCTCATGATTGTTCATGACAGCCCAAAGCTTTTGATAAAGACCGTCACCAAGTATCCGACGGGCCACCTGCTTTAGGTCCTCCTTACGGCGTAGTTCCGATAGTAGTGAATCACGCGGGTCTAGGACCCGTTTCAGCCACGCCACATTTACATCGCCTTGAACATTCAATCTACCTACAACAACTCGGAGGGCTCGCTTAGGAGATTCGGCTCCTGGTATGGAAGAAAAGACCTCGGCATAACCTGCTTCCCAACACGTATCGAGCACCCGCTTGTTGAAGCGTCCACCGGGGAGCGACATGCTTTTGATAGCGCAGCCAAGGCTGTCTTCCAGACTGCGACGGGCACCCACCAGTTCAAGCTCCAATTGTTTCCGATTGCAGTGGGTAAGAAGGGCGTGACTCCACCCGTGGGCTCCGATGGCGTGCCCGGCTTCATGCAGCGCTAGAAGTTCGCTGCGGTTCACGTAATCCGCGCGCTCCTCAACCCAGCCTGCAGTGACAAAAAAACGTGCTTTTAGCTCATATTGATTCAGAGTGGGTAATGCCACTTCGTAGTTCGACCGATGACCATCGTCAAACGTGATCTCCGGGCGGATTTCCAGCACATGAAGCTGACGCGCCTTGAAAAGCTCGCAGTGACGCTTAAACTCCAAGTTTTCAAGGGCATACGTGTAGTCGCTCGAACTGTGACGAAGCTCGTGGTAGAGAAAATACAGACTTTTCATTGTGAGCTTGGCTTCGTTGCGCGCCTGAGATCTATGTTACTGAATACGCGCATCCGATGCCATCCCCGCTTCCCGTCTGTAACGGTGCTCGAAACATCTACTGGCGATCGCGCGCTCAAACACCATTCATTAGAACACGCTCGCTATTTCGGGCTAAACTTCATCACATCACCCAGAGAACGATGTTTGGATCGGCGATTGAACATGAGGTTGTGGAAGATACTTAGAGCCGACGCGTACCGCTACAGTGGCAAACGTGGCATGAGAGCGCTCGCGGCGTCGTATCTTCGACACCCGGGGTTCAGGTTCACCTTCTATCTGCGAAAAGTAACCTATTATTCCCGTATTTCGCGCAGCTACGGCATCCTGGCCTACATCTACAATCGGATGTGGCTGAATCACTATCGTTTTCGCTACGGATTTGATATTTCTCCTTCGACCCGGATTGGGGAAGGCTTGTACATCGGGCACTTCGGGACCATCATCATCAGTCCGCACGCTATTCTGGGTCGCAACGTAAACGTCGCGCCCGGAGTCACCATCGGCGCCACCAGTCGTGGTTCCCGCATCGGTGCCCCGACCGTCGGTGACCGAGTTTGGATCGGAGTCAATGCCGTTCTGGTAGGCAGAATTACCGTAGGAGATGACGCGCTTATCGCCCCTGGAGCATACGTCAACTTCGACGTGCCATCGAAGGCGGTCGTTCTGGGGAATCCAGGCAACATCGTCGCGTACACGGGTTCGTCCGGGTACCTCAATCAAACGCTCGATTCGGTAGACGGTGAAGAATAGGTGCTGAGACGGCCTTTGCATTCACTTCCCGCAGGTCTATCTAGAGGGTTCTAGCTATGTGTTGTTCTGCGGCGGTCGGAGCGGGAATAGTGCTACCTGCTTCGTGCCATTGGCGGCGGGTGGCGATAGAGTTCTACTACAGGAGACCGCACCTAATCTGAACCGCGACTGAGACAAGATGAAGCTGGATGTTGTCGTTCCAACCTATAATCGCAGCCGCCTGCTCAGGGCGGCAGTCACCAGTTTGCTACGGGCGCCAGTACCTGCCGGCCTGGAAGTCAACATTTTTGTAATTGATAACAACAGTAGAGACGACACGCCGGAAGTGGTGCGGGAGTTGCAGGCCGGTGCAGCCTTACCAGTTCATTACTTTCGCGAATTTGAGCAGGGATCGTCGCAATCTCGCAATCGTGGCATTGCGGAGAGTAGCGGAGACCTAGTCGGCTTTATCGATGACGACGAAGAAATCGACCCAATCTGGTATGAGGTCGTCGAACGTGAGTTTCGCAATTCAGAAACTGAGTTCATTGGCGGCCCGTACATCGGGAAATGGGTCTCACCTCGTCCGGACTGGTTGCCACCCGGTTACCATGCAGCTATAGGCCACATTCCTCCCAAGCCTCGTGGCATCTTCGGGAGTGCTTTTGGCGCTGTTTTGATGGGTGGCAACGCCGTTATTCGCAGATCAGTGTTTCAACAGGTCGGCACTTATTCCCCGCACCTTGGGAGAAGTGGCAAAGGACTGCTTTCGGAAGAAGATGCGGAGTTCTGTCAGCGCCTAGAGGCTGCAAGTGTTCGCGGTGTGTATGTCCCAGATCTGATCATCCATCACTACATCGACCCTTCTCGATTGACGCGCCACTATCATCGGCGTTGGGTCTTCTGGCGAGCCGTATCACAGGGTCTACGCAATCGTGTAGATCGAGAAAAGGTTAAGCATTTTGGTGGAATCCCTCGTTACCGGATTGGACATGCGATCCGAAGTTTGTTGCGGTTTCCGGTCTTGCGGGCTCGCCGGAGACAGTCTGGAGAGATTTTTGCCTGTGAGCTTGCGGTTTGGGACTTAGTAGGTTTTGTCTACGGTAGACGCTTTGCGAATCCCGCGAAATATTACTGACCACCGTGTAAATCGTTCCGAAAGGGGGATAAGAGTGTCGGAAAGTGTAAGCAAGCCTATGATTCGCGCTTCATCTAGGTATTGGACGCCCAAGAAGCTCATTATCGTAACATTGGGCTTGTTCACGTTCGCTTTAGGGTCGGTGAGGGGAGCAAGCATCCCTTTCTGGGCCGATGAACTCTCTACTGCTCACATCGCGGCAGTTCCGAGTTGGTCGGCAATGGTTCGCCTCAACCAGCAGATGGATCTTAATCCACCTTTCGAGCCAACACTTGTTTGGCTTAGTATGCATGCCCTTGGTCAACACGAATTTGCTGGACGCCTCCCTTCCATTGGCAGTTTCGCGATTGTTGTGCTTTGCGTCTTCTTGCTGCTAGCTCGAAGGGTTCCTTTGTGGTTCGCTACAGCCGGGTCACTGCTAACACTCTATAACGCAGAGATCAGCTACTATGCCACAGAGGCTAGGCCGTATGCTCTCGAACTCGCAATGCTTGGACTAGCTTTGGTAGCATACGATTCGTTTGTGAGTAACGGTCGAAAACAACGGACCGCTCAGATAGCTCTTTTCTTTGCGCTCAGTGGTCTCTTACTAACCCATCTATTTGGCGTTTTTGCGGTCGCCGCTTTCTTAATCGCTGAACTTGTTCACACGTTAAGTAAGCGGCAGGTCGATTTCCCAACAGCATCTGCGATAGTGCTTCCTTTGTTTTCATTGGTCTTGTACCTCAATCAAGTCCATGCTCAGAGTGCAATGGTCTATCCCGTCGAATTTCGCCCCCAGTTAAGTGCAGGGCTACTGTTATATAACTCATTCCTGTTAAAACCAATCGCCCCATTCGCGTTTAGTGCACTCATTCTACTGCTCATGTGTCGTAATTATCCTGCAACACCTTTCCGAAGGTTTTGCCGCATAAGTAACGAGGAATGGGTACTGTTCCTAATGCTTTCTGCTACGCCAGTGCTTCTAGCTATTGTCATGAGGTTCCACTCACCGCTAGGCGGATTTTTCCCGCGCTATGTCATAGCCGTAACATATCCAGCAGTATTTTTCGGAGTGCTGTTCGTGGCGTGGAGATCGAATAGTAGTCTCCTAATAGGGAGAGTTTTCTGCATTCTTGCGCTAGCGGGTGCGCTATTTACATATCGTGATGTACCCGGGCAGGCAATGCATTTGCTAGCGAGAGGCCTTCTCTCAGCACCGGACGAAGTCCGATCAACCGGCGGAGTAAACAAGATCGATGCGGAACTGCCGTTAGTTGTAAACGATCCGCATGCATTTATCCAGGCGGATAGCAGGCTTGCTCCATCCGACACCTCTCGAATGATTTATGTCACGGATCAGAATCAAGCTATGAAGTACGCGCACGCCAATGCGGCCGAACAAATCGACAAAGCTGCTGAGGCCTTTCACTTACGTTCGAAGGTAGTACCGTATGGAGATTTCATACAACACAACTCACGTTTTCTTGTGATCGGAGAAATTGATCATGTTAGCGATTGGTTTCTGAAATCAATGCTGGATCAGGGTGCTAACCTGCAATTTCTTGGTCAATACGACTTTGCTGGAAAACACTTACCGTTGTGGTTAGTAACGGTCAAAAGAGGTTGACAGGTGACTTGAATCAGGCGCTTGGGAGTGGAGCGTTCGTTGCTTTGCGAGATAACTGCCACGCGACGTACGTTGCCTTGAGATCCTTGAAGAAAACCGCCGACACTGTGCAGATGTATACCGGAATCACAAGAAGTATCTCGAGGAAGAAAGATAAAAGATCTCTTGGCCTCCAGAGTGTATCCGTCAAAAAGCAGAATGCCGCGAATGGTAAGCTGCACAGTAAGATTTTGAGCCACCCAGACCAAATATATTGCTTGATGGGAATGCCAAGGACTTGCCTAACATAGCGTGGCCAAAAGGCCAAGTGCGCCAACCCCATCGATATAGCGGTTCCCCATGCCACGCCATAGATCCCCACTCGCTTAACCAAAATTATGCTGAGAACTAAGTTTGACCCCGCCTCAAAGAGTGCCCAGCGAGCCACTGGCTTGTGCTTATCGATTGCCATCATGATCGCTCCGGCGGTGCTATTTGCCATAGAGAAGAACAAGCTGATCATTAGGATCCGTAATACCACTTCTGAGATGACGGCATATTGTGGTCCCATCCACAGCGATATGAACGTCCGGCCGCGAAAGAACAACGCAGTTCCAATTGGAAGCACCAAACCTAGAATGACTTGAGTGCCGCGAATCAGCATAAGCTGTAGATCTTCAAATCTCCCCGTCGCTTCCATGCTAGAAGCCATAGGTACAAATGTAGTCGAGACAGCGCCGGATACTTGTGTTGCGTAATTCACAAGGCTGCTGCCGATTGAATAAAGAGTCACCATTCCAACAGACAAGTATGCCCCGATGACTAAACTGTCGGTGTTAATGACGATCTGCACCGCAATCATAAAAA
This sequence comes from Granulicella sp., assembly GCA_965200515.1. GTDB lineage: Bacteria > Acidobacteriota > Terriglobia > Terriglobales > Acidobacteriaceae > Granulicella. The sequence continues at coordinate 995,897 of CBDAUT010000014.1, forward strand.
GGAAAGTCGTAAAGCTGTATGACCTTATGGCATTGAGGGTAGTGGCATCAGGCTTAGCCGCCCAGGTCTTGGAAAAGGCAGCAGTTTTCCAAGCCACTAGCGTTGTTCCGATTCCTGCTACCAAAAGAACGGCAAGTTCCCAGCACGCCAAGCTGACCAAGCCTAATCCAGCTCGTAAGAGAATCAAAACTCCAGCCGCCCTAAAGATCGTCTGCATTCCCGTTATTGAACTCAGGAGATCGAAGCGGTTCAGCGCAGACAAGACAGCTGCGAACACGCCTGAAATGAGAGTTATAGCTACACCAACTGCGCAGAGGAAAACTGTAATCTGAGCTTGGTGAGTCAGACCAGATGGAATCTTAAAAATGAAGGGAGTTGCTATCGCAAGCAGGCAACCCCCAAAAACTACTATGCCGGCGATTAAGCTTCGAATCCAAAGGGCGCCAGCTACAATCGCGGCGGCTTCGCCTGCTTTCGATTGAGCTTGCGCCCGAGAGACGAAGCGAATGACTGCGCTTCTAAGCCCAAGGTCTAAAAGCGCAAAATAAGAAACCGCAGACACTGCTAGTATCCAAATACCGTAGACCTGAGCCCCAAGGTGTCTCACTACAAATGGTGTCAAGAAGAACGGGACGACCATATTCACGGCCGTCGCCGCCCAGTTCGTCAACACATTTGTGGCAAAGCGCTTTTTTGTAAAATGCATCAGAATCAGTAATCTAAAGGCTAGTCAAGGATCATGGTACCAATGTCGCATTTCTAAATTGGTATCGTAATGTGACACTTTATAGGTACACGGACATCTGCAAAGCTGTGGAGATCTAAGTTCATGAACGAGATGTTTTGGGCGGCGCTAGCTCTCATCTCATACACGTACTTCGGCTACCTGCTTTGGCTGAAGCTGCTTTCCAAACTTCGCCCGCAGCCGATACGCCACGACCGTACTACGCCGAGCGTTTCGGTAGTGATCGCCGCACACAACGAGGAGCGCAATCTTCCAGCGAAGTTGTCGGACCTGCGCAGCATCAGATATCCGGCTCCTTTGCAAATCGTTGTCGTCTCTGACGGTTCTACCGACGGAACGAATAGCTTGGTACAAGGCGCGGCGGCTACGGTGACAGCTGTCATTCTTCCTAAGGCACGCGGAAAAGCCTTTGCGCTGAACGCCGGGGTTCAGGCTGCTACTGGCGAAATACTTGTGTTCTTCGACGCGCGACAAGTAGTAGAAGCGAACGCCCTTCTTCATCTAACGTCCTATTTCGCGGATGAGGATGTGGGAGCAGTTAGCGGTGAGCTCGAGCTGGAGAGTTACGCAGGAAATCCCCAGGCTGGCCTGTATTGGAAGATCGAAAAGACGGTACGGCGCCTCGAATCGGCGTCAGGTTCAGTGGTTGGTGTGACAGGCGCTATTTTTGCTATGCGGCGGAGCCTCTATGTACCGCTGCCTCTCGGCACCATTCTTGACGACGTTCTGACGCCGATGCAGGTAGTGCGTGCCGGCAAGCGGGTCGTCTTCTGCTCTGCCGCCAAGGCCCATGATCGCGTCTTCGCCGAAAGAGGGAAGGAGTTCAGCCGCAAAGTGAGGACACTCACTGGGAACTTCCAACTGCTGCAACTCGCGCCTTGGCTCCTGAGTTTCTCCAATCCAATCCTGTTTCGATTTGTATCTCACAAGCTTCTGAGACTGCTTGTACCTTGGCTGTTGGCCGTCCTCCTTATCAGTGCAGGCTGTGCCACGGGCGCTGTTTACAAAGCTGCACTGATCGCACAGTTGCTATTCTATGGACTGGCGCTAGCTGGGCGGCTGGCTCCATCCACACGTCGCTTCCGCCTTGTGTCGACCGCTGAAACATTCACAATGCTCAACTTGGCGGCAGCAATCGCGTTCTATAACTTCGCGACGCGGCGAAAAGACGTTTGGGTTTAGTCGTTTTGGTGGAGTGCCGGAGGAAAAGTGCTAGGGACGGGTATCGGCCACTACATTCCGCTGATCGCCTATCTCGCCTTCTGGCTGATGATCCTCGTGTCGCTCATGGGCAAACCACTCAACGGTTTGTACTTCGCCATGCCGTTCCTTCCGTACCGGACACTCAGGGACAAGCTCTTGGAGTATCCGCTCGGTGCAAATATGCTTACCATACTCCTGCTAGCGATCATCATCGGGGCGCTGCTTCAAGGAAAGCGTCCGCCAAAATCAAAGCTTTACATGCTATGGTTGCTGTTCGCGGGTTACCTTTATATTTCCATGTGGTTCGGCTTCCTTTCAGGAAACGCTCCCGCGCCGCTGTGGCTTTCCGATGTGAACTTCGTCACATGGAAGGACTACATCGTGCTTCCGCTAGTCTTCCTCGCCGCAGGGATGGTCGTGGAAGATCGCAAAGCGATACGTTGGATCATCATCATCACTGCTGTTTCCCTGTTCCTCGTCGATCGAAGCGCATTGCTGGAGAGCCTAAGTCACAGTTGGACCAATTTTGACGAAAACAAGCGGACGGCCGGTCCGCTGGCGTACGGCTCGAACCAGCTCGCCGCATTCCTCGCGCAATTCGGGATGTTCTTCTGGGGCTTCGCTCGTGTCATTCCGCGTAAGAAAGTGAAACTCGTCGGCTACGGACTGACAGCGCTAACCGTTGTGACAACGCTGTATTGCTTCTCGCGGGGAGCTTACCTCGCACTCCTGGTCAGTGTCGCGATCCTTGCCATACTGAACGATAGGAAGTTGCTGTTAGTCCTACCAATTTTTCTGCTCACTTGGACTGCAGTTGTACCAACTGCAGTGACCCAGCGCGTCCAGATGACACAAACGGCAGATGGAAAGCTAGAGACTTCCGCTGAAGAGCGTGTACGGCTGTGGGAAAACGCAAAAACGTCGTTCCTGCATGATCCATTATTAGGGAACGGGTTCGCTACTTTTCAGTTTGGCGAAAACGTTGACGGCTTGAAAGACACTCACAATTGGTACGTCAAGGTGCTGGTTGAGACCGGTCTCGTTGGAGGCATTTTCGCTGTGGCAATTCTGATCCAGATGCTCCTTGTGACATACCGGCTATTTCGAGGAGCGGAGGATACCTTGTATCGGGCCCTGGGGCTTGGTTCTCTTCTGGCGGTTGTATCTTGCCTGGTGGCCAACTGCTTCGGAGACAGATGGACCTATCTCGAAATAAATGGCCTGCTCTGGATCCTTATTTCGGCCACTCTGAGAGCGACAGAATTGAACCAGGAAGGAAGAGGGGACAGACCTGAGGAGCTTGGCACAATAGGGGACGCCTTACCCTGGACCTACGATATGTCAAATGCATAATCCAGCGGCACAGGATAAACAATGCCTCCGTCTTGTAAAGACAGCACACTCTGCTGCGGTGGTGCAGGATCAGTTTCCTCATGTCTTGCTAGTAGTTGATCAATTCTCGACGGTCCTTGGGGGTGGCGAGCGTGTCTTGTTGCAGATGGCGGCTTTACTGCCGCAATACGGCTATCGAGTAACAATCTTGGCGCTTCGGGTTGATGCACGATCCCCCGTCCTCCAACAGCCTCTATCGTGCGACCTCTATGAACTCGCTATACGTAAGACGTTCGGAATTCGGGCATTCAGAGCCGCGCTCGAACTGCGTGATTTCTTGAAAACTCAACGAATTGCTTTGGTGCAAACCTTCTTTGAAAGCTCAGACATTTGGGTCGGTGGAGTCACTAAGCTGACAACGAACGCGAAGGTGATCTGGAGTCGGAGGGACATGGGCATTCTCCGTAGTCGTAAGCACGAAATCGCTTACCGTCTGATGAGTTTGCTCCCAGATCTTGTATTCGCGGTTTCGCAAAAGGTTAGACACCACTGTATAGAAGTGGATCGTATTCCGGCAGATCGTGTTGAAGTGACGTATAACGGGATCGATGTAAGGGGGGATGTCCTGTATCGGCGCTCTTCCGAGTACGAACAACCGGCAATTGTCATTGCTACTTTGGGAAATATCCGGCGGGTCAAAGGTCACGACATTTTGGTGCGCGCAGCTGGGATAATCGCGCGTGAATTTCCCGAGGTGCAGTTCGTGATAGCAGGTAAAGTACTGGAGGATGATTTCGCCGACGAACTAAATGCACTCGCAAATCAGCTTGGTCTTACTGAGAAAGTGCAGTTTGTGGGCGACATTCAGGATCAGAGACGATTCCTTGCAGGCGTGGACATCTTTGTCTTGCCGTCACGCAGTGAGGGTTTTTCGAACGCGGTCATCGAAGCTATGGCAGCGGAGTTACCGGTCATAGCGACGGACGTCGGCGGCAACGCTGAAGCAGTCGTTGACCACGTTACGGGTTACATCATTCCCCAGGGAGAAGTTGAAGCACTGGCCATGGCCATGCGAAATCTCCTATCGGACCGGCACAGAATGCAGATCATGGGTTACTTGGGACGAAAACGCGCTGAAGAGCGCTTTTCAAGTGCAGCAATGATGGAGACGATTGTCTCCTCTTATGACCGGCTACTTCATATAGGTCACTGATCACAATTAGCATCGGAATATCTTTGCAGACTGGATCCCATTTGTAGCGTTCCGCGAATCAACTACAAGTTGTGCTTGATCTACGATCGCTCCGTAATCGTAGTCCGAATGGTCGGTCACGATGAGTACGCAGTCGTATTGATCAAGATTGTCGAGCGGGGTGCATTCCATGTTCAATTTGTAATGCCTGCCGTGGCCCACGCTGGGAAAGTAAGGATCGTTATATGAAACCATCGCACCTTCTTGGCGAAGAAGTTCAATGATCGTAAGTGCAGGCGATTCTCTTAAATCATCAATATCTTTTTTGTACGCCATGCCAAGCATCAGAATAGTTGAGCCATTCAAGGCCTTCTTTTTCGTATTGAGTGCTCGGCTCACATTGCTGACTACGAATTCTGGCATGGCCTCGTTGACCTCACCCGCAAGTTCGATGAACCGTGTATTAAAGTCGTACTCACGGGCTTTCCAGCTTAGGTAGAACGGATCGATTGGAATGCAATGCCCTCCAAGACCGGGACCAGGGTAGAACGGATGGAAACCAAAGGGTTTCGTCGATGCAGCTTCGATTACTTCCCAAATGTCAATGTTCATCCGCATTGCCAGCATCTTCAATTCATTTACGAGTGCGATATTGACACATCTATAAATGTTTTCAAGAAGTTTTGTCATCTCTGCGACTTGAGTTGACGACACGCGAATCGCACGAGTGAAGATCGCTTCATAGAGTGTGGCTGCAAGCTCGGTCGCTATCGCGTCGTGTCCTCCGACAACTTTTGGAATGTCGCGCCGCGCAACATCTGTGTTTCCCGGATCCTCGCGTTCAGGTGAAAACGCAACATAGAAGACACCTGTTTCCTTCTGTTCATCCTGTCCCTGAGCTGTGAGTCCCGATCCCGCTTCGAGCACCGGGATCAATAACTCTTCGGTTGTGCCAGGATATGTTGTGCTTTCCAGGACGATTAGCTGTCCGTTCTGCAGCCATGGAGCAATAGCTTTCGCCGTATTTTCTACAAAACTCAGGTCCGGCTCACGGTGTCCGGTCAGCGGAGTTGGAACACACAGGAGAATGGCATCCTGATCGCGAATTCTCTCGAAGTTCGACGTAGCTTCGAACCCATTTGCCCGTGCAAGTTCGATTTCCTCAGAAGCGATTCTATAGATGTAAGACCGACCGGCCTCAAGATCGGAGATCTTCTTTTCGTCGATGTCGAAGCCTGTGACCTTTATTTGTGCCTCGGCAAGCAATAAAGAGAGCGGGAGCCCAACGTACCCTAAGCCGACGACACCTATCTTCGCTGTACGCTCTTTCAATCGCTGCAGGCGCGTCTGCGAAATCTTTGAAAAGGGAGCTGTCTCATTGTGTTGCATTGAATAATTATGTCATCTGCGCTGGATTGCGAGTGTCTCTTTCGAGTGATTGCAGATGGAGCGACAGCCTTCTCGAGCTGTTCACCCTTCTTCTTTTTTTGGCGATCTCATCAACGCTGCGCAGACAAATCTCCGGCTGTTAGGCCCGTTGATTAACATCAATTAGCTCTCTGCGACGGACACGGAACGGGGTGTTAAGATTGTCTGGAGAGAGCGGTAGTGCGGAAGTTGCATTTATCGAATCCATTGCTGATGCAACACTTCGGTTGCGGTGGCACTACGGAGTAGTTGATGGCGCGGTATCTGATAACCGGAATTGCGGGCTTCATTGGTTCGACAATTGCAAGAGAACTCATTAGCCAAGGCCAAGACGTCGTTGGGATCGACAACCTTTCAACCGGCAAGATGGAAAATCTTGCAGATGTCGCATCGTCGATCTCTTTTCGGATAGCGGATATCCGGAACCTCAATCAGATTCGCCCTGTCTTTGACGGAATTGACTTTGTGCTGCACCAGGCAGCCATGCCATCGGTACCCCGTTCCGTTCAGGATCCGGTTACGTCGCATGACTCCAACATCAACGGAACGATGAATGTACTTCTGTGTGCAAGGGACGCCGGAGTCCGACGCATAGTGTATGCGGCTTCATCCTCCGCCTATGGCGATCAGCCTGTGCAGCCAAAGCACGAACAGATGATCCCGCAGCCGCTTTCTCCATACGCTGTACAGAAGCTCACCGGTGAGTATTACCTGCAGGCATTTTGCAAAGTGTACGGAATGGAGGCCGTATGCCTGCGTTACTTCAATATCTTTGGCCCACGCCAAGCTGCGGACTCACCGTATTCAGGTGTAATTGCGCAGTTCGCACATAAAATGCTGGCGGGCACTACTCCCATAATCAATGGTGACGGTAGCACCAGCCGAGACTTCACATTTGTAGCGAACGCTGTTCAAGCCAATCTTCTTGCCTGTGCCGCAGATGCGAAGCATGCTGACGGCCGCGTTTACAACGTCGGAACTGGGAAAAGCCACACGCTCAAGGATTTGTATGCGTCGCTTGCCTCTCTGCTGAGCTTTAGAGAACAACCAAAATTCGGACCCGCGCGGGCAGGAGACGTACAGCACTCTTTGGCTTCCATCGAACGGGCGCGTACTGAACTCGGATATCAGCCCCAATCTGATTTTGCGTTCGGGTTAGAGCAGACAGTGGAATGGTACGTGCGAAGTGGAAGCACTGACCTGATGTCTCAAAACGCATAGCTCGACAGGATTATTGTGCACCCCGCCTTCGCACAATCGTTTTGATTGTTTCGAACATGATCAAAAGATCGAGTCCCAACGACATATGTTTTATGTAATAGAGATCGAATTGAAGCTTCTCCTTCATCTCTTCTAATGTAGCGCCATAGCCGTAGCGGATTTGTGCCCATCCCGTTAGGCCGGGCCTGATAAGATGCCTCAAGTCGTAGAACGGCAACTGATCGGCAAGCATTGCGGTAAATTCCGGGCGCTCCGGCCTTGGGCCTACAAAACCCATGTCCCCTTTAAGGACGTTCCAGAGCTGCGGGATTTCATCGATGCGCGTCTTCCGCATGAACATACCCACCTTGGTGACACGGGGGTCGTTCTTCGTAGCCCAGCGAGCTCCTCCAGCTTCAGCGTCAATGAACATCGAACGGAATTTGTACACCTCGAAGGTCCTGCCGCCCATCCCCACTCGTGCCTGTTTGAAGAAAATCGGTCCCTCAGAAGAGATCTTCACCAGTAAGACAACGAATGGGAAGAACGGAAGAAAGACTAGCAGCCCGAGACAAGCAACAAACGTCGACACTATCTGTCGTGCTAGCTGGTAATGCTTCTTTAGACGAAAACCCTCGCTGTAGAGCAAATTTGTAGGCCGCAGCCCGTCGAGGTGTATCTTCCCCGAAAGCCGCTCCATCAATGTTCCTGCTTCCTCAACTTTGATTCCGCGGAAGCGGAGATAAAGTAGCTCTTCAGCAGGCAGCTCGCCACGTTGCGCATCGATCGCGACTATCACCCTGGCAACCGAGTTTGGTAGCCTTCCCAACGTGTGTAACTTCGTGACCCAAATCTCCCTACGTTCAGCGGGACTGCCGTCAAGAAGCTGCCAATCGACTACTTCCATGCCGATGTCTCGACGTGAACGGATTGTCTCCACGATTGACTTTGCATATACGCCGCCGCCGAGGACATAAACGCGCTCTCGGAAGAGTGGCTGCGAAACAATCCATTCATAAGCTCGCCTCCAAAAGATCAGCGCGGGGGCAAGTAATGCGTAGCCTATTGCATAAACATGGCCATTAGTTATCAGGAGTGGGGGGAAGTAGAAAATGGCTGCTGATATCACAAAGCAGCCAAAACCTAGAACGAGAAGAATCCTTGTGTAGATCTCCTGGCGCGTTTGAACAATTTGAGGTTCGTACAGATCGAAGTAGTACGAAAACATTACACTTAGTGCGGTCACCGCGGCGATTTTCAGCCAGCCGTACTCATAGTTGAGAGCGAGAAGAGCGTCTCCAGAACCCAAACTGATGAAGGTCGCGGCAACAAAGCAGCTCCCAACCAAAATGGCCTCACAAAGCAAAAGCAGGACAGTGCGAGTTGGATAGTAGACGTTAAGAACGCGAATCATCGTAAGCCAGGGCTATCCATTCAGGCCATCGTAGCCCTGATAACCGTAGTGCCCCTCATTGGGCGCAAATTCGCTCACGGCATTCAGAACCACGCCCAGCAATTTTGAAGACTTCAGTTCGCGCAAGGCGCGCTGCGCGGTTTCGAACTTGGTTTCGCCACCGCGGACCACCAACAGAGCGCTATCGCACGCTCTGGCGAGGTTCACGCCGTCTGAAACGATGTTCACGGGGGAAGAGTCGACGATGATCCAATCGAAGTGATCGGAAACTTCTCGTATGAGCTCCGGAAACCGAGAGCTACCAGACAATTCAGCTGCCCGGTCCCCTGCGTGGCCGCAGGAGCAAAATGTCAGGTTTGATAGACCCGGAGGCAGCGGTTCACTGCCTTCAGGTGCCCGACCCCGTTGACAAATTTCGACGAGCGAAGCCTTCCCATTTAGATATTCAGCGAGCCCAGCCCCGTTCGGCGACCCGAGAACTTTGTGTATTGTTCCTCGGCGCAAATCGCCGTCCATAAGTAGAACGCGCGCCGCTTTGTGACGGGCGAGTGTAACAGCAAGATTCGAGGCTACAAAGCTCTTACCCTCGCCTGCGTGTCCGCTACCAACGAAAATCGATTTCAGTTGTTGCGTGTACCGTAACCCTGTCAGTTTGGATCGAAGACTCCGAAACTGCTCAATTTTGCCACCACGGGTTAGAACGGCTGGCAGTCTCTCAAGATCGGGCTGCCAAACTTGGGAGACCACTGCGATTGGCGTTCGTGATGAGTTCGGCGCGGCCTGTAACGCACTCTCGTCCAATGAACCTGCTGACGTTGACCCAGCAATGTTCACGGTGCTTGATCTTTCAATGCTGAGGGGTGCCGGCGCCTGGTCGTTCAGACCTTGTCGTCCCGAAAAGCCATGCTCTTCTTGGCTCGCTTGCTCTTTTTCTGCACGCTGAAGTGCCTCAAAAATCTTGCTCATGATGCTTTACCCACTGGGGAAAAAGCTTTGGAATCCGACAACAGGATCGAGCGTGGATCCAAATCCAAATCGTGAATGACACCGTCTACGATGGAAGAAGGAATCTGATGTCGCTCCTCAACGTATGCAGAGATGAGTGCGTGCTCGCATATGAGATTGATGATGCGAGGAATGCCCCGGCTCGCTCTGTATATCTCCGGAACAGTTTCAGGCGAAAAAAGTACTTCCTGAGTACCTGCCGTGCGCAAACGCTCTGTGATGTATTCACCGGTTTGCGCTTCAGTCAGAGCTTCCGTCCTGCCCCAGACTGCCACACGTTGGCGCAGTTGTCGCAGATTCGGTTGCCTAAGCATTTCTTCCAGTTCTGGCTGCCCTGACAAGATAATCTGCAACAGCTTCTCAGAAGACGTTTCCAGATTTGTGAGCAGCCGGATCTCCTCGAGGAGATCTGAGGAAAGATGCTGCGCTTCGTCAATGATGATGACGCAAGTCTCACCGCGTCGATACTTATCGATGAGCCAGCGATTTAGTTGGATGAGCATCGTTGACTTCGTGCGGCTTTCAGGGACTATTCCGAAGTCAGCCAGAATGAATTCCAAGAGTTCCAAAATTTCCAAGCGAGGATTGAAGATAAAAGCACTGTGCACCTTGGATTGATCCAGTGACATCAATGCACGCCGTAAGATAGTTGTCTTCCCAGTGCCGACCTCGCCCGTAAGCACCATGAAGCCCACGCGGTAAGAGATGCCGTATTGCAACTTCGCCAACGCCTCCCTCGTTTGAGGCAACATGTATAGGAATCGTGGATCCGGATTTGCCGTGAACGGACTCGCTTGTAATTGAAAAAACTTCTTGTACATACTCAAGCCTGCGCATCCGCGAGGGGTCGTTTGTTGGTCTTATTCTTTCGCCAGCGTCTATCATTTTTCGCATGGATCGCGTCGCTAACAGGGTCTTTCAAAGTAATTATTCCCAACGTTGGTAGTTTCGTGAAAGTCCAAATGTCCTGCTCGGTACGCAGTGCTGTATTGCGGTACTCCAAAAACGCGGAGATCAATAGCCCGACGGCGAGCCCTGCAGCAACTCCGCCACCCGCGAACACGCTGCGCTTTGGGAACGTCGGATCATCCGGCAGGTTAGCTTTGTCCATCACGCGAAACTGCTCCCCTTGTTGCCGCAACTCAAGGTCCGTAGCCATCTTCGAATCATTTCTCTTTGCAAGGAGACCGTCGTAGAAAGACTTAGCAGTGTCGTAATCTCGCGTGAGCTCCTTGAACTCGGCTTCCACTTGCGGACTCGACTGGATGCGCTCCTGGTAGGAGCGGACTGATTGTTGAAGCTCCGACTGTTCTCGTGTTTTGGCGGCGATCGCTTGATCAGCCGCACGAAGCTGCGCTCTGAGCTGCTGGACTGCTAACGGGTTTATCGAATTCGAACCCGATGCACTGCTTCCAGCTGGCACTGTAGCCGGAAGAACGGCAATTTCACCCCGTAAGGTACTAATTCGCTTGCGTAAAGCTATCAGGTCGGGATAATCGGCCGTGTAGTGGGCGGCAACTTCACTTTCCTGATTGAGCAAGCTTTGTAACTCGTTTTCTTTGGTTGCTCTAAGCGCATTTGGAACGGATGGAACGACGGATCCTGATAATGACCCGGAACTGATGCTGCCCGAGGTTACCTGTGACAGCATCGTCTGCATATAAGTGCGATCTTGCTCCATCCGGGCAAGAGCCTGGTTGGCTGCTTCCAGTTGAGTATTCAAGCTGGTGAGCATATTCATGTTGGACTCTTCTTCTCCAGGTAGTTTCCCGAAGTGCTCGCGCTGAAAGTTGGCTAGTTTTGCGTCTTGATCATCCAGAGATCGCTTAGCGTCGTCCAACTGTCCTTTGATAAAGTCTGAAGTGCCTTCAGCGGAAGCTTCACGGGCACGTGCGTTCTCATTAAGAAAGAGAGAAGTGATCTCATTACATGCCAATTGCGCGGTATGTGCATCATTTGCCGTAAAAAGGATGAAGAATCCTGGGAGACCGCCAGCACCTGTTATCGAAGAAATTGTTTTGATTTCTATCGACTTCCGCGTTGCATCGATGCGGTCATCCATCGACATGTGCTGGTTGCCGTAAAGATTGAACTTCTCAATGATCGGTTGAAGGCGCGACCGGCTTAGGATCTGCTCTTTCATTGATGCGAGACGGCTATCAAGATCGGCGCTCACAACTGGCTTAACATAGTTGTCCGGGATCTTCTGTCTATCAATCAAGATCAACGTTTGGGATGTGTAGCGCGGAGGGAGAAACTTCGACCACACCACCGCTACAACTGGAAAAACAACCAGTGGAACGAGAATCAGCCATTTCCGTCTCTTCAGAATCTGAAGATAGTCGGCGACTTCGAGCTTTCTATGTCCTAGCATGTGCTTCCTTTAGTGACCCAGCACGATTGGCCGCATGGGAGAATATGTAAGGCCAAATCCGACTGTTTGCGTTGTTCCGTGAAATGCATTCACAGCGATGGTGCTGTCCGCATCGGTCTGGTGCTGCAAGGTGTAGCTCGCATAAGCCGACATTTTCTGCGTTAGAGACCTCGAAATCTGAGCACCTGTCCCAACGGAATCAGTGGAATAGGGGAGGCCTACGGCGATCGGCAGGGTTGTGAACTTGTTATAGGACACGTTCGTCGAAAACCCGGTGTACTGGTTCAACGAGCGGCTGTAGCTGGCATTGACAGAATCGGACGTACCCGCTGTAGTAACTCCTTGGCCACTGTTCACGCCACGTGAGTAGGAAACACCCAACGCACCTTTGCCGAGTTGATAATTCATAGTCGCTGAGGCCGCAACACTCAGTGTCGAATCTGACTTGGCCGTACTAGAGTACTGGGGTCCGATGGATGCGCTGGAGCTCAAGCGCGCGGTGAACTGCCTCGTTGCAGAAACGGATACGCTGTGCGTGTTGTAGGTGAGGTTGTATTCAGGGTAATTGCTTCGAGAAAAGGAATAGTTCGCGGAGAACGAAGATCTCGCGCTTACATTGTGCGAAACGCCTCCGGTTGCAGACAACTGGTTTGTTTCCAAACCAGCCGCATCGCTGCCGGGGAAGCGAATGATTGAGGAAGTGCCACTAGCGAAGATGGAGGTGCGATTGGTGAGGCTTCGGCTCACACTCCCAGTTCCCGTGTTCGATACGCGCTGCCCGTAGTTAGAGTACAAACTGCCTTGACCGCCTTGTAAGACTTGGATCGGTTGCACTCCTAGATCCCCTAACCCAGGAATGCCAGACAGTCCTCCAACCGGTGAATTCGGGAGGTAGCTCACAGAATCTGAAAGGATGCCGCTCCACTTCCCAAGGATGAGCACTTGCGAGGCTGCCAGGTTGTGAAAAAAGCTACCCGGCTGGCTCGACATAGCAAAGAGATAGCCGCCCGAATATACGAGACTGAATGGTGAAGTTTTGCTCGTTGACAGGTAGGCCAAGTCACCTGACACATTCGTAGATGTATACGTATTGTTGCTTCCGTTGTAGCCAAGCGCAACGCTTTCTGATCCACTCAATGCGTAGGTAAGTGTTCCCCCGACGCTTGGCAGCCTAAATCCTGGAGAGTCGGGCATTGGCGAGTAAGCAGGAGTGTCTTGAGCGCTGTTTTGGCGCACTGTGGTCATCGCTCCGAGAAGCAACACTAGAACCCATAATGAACGGTGGTAAATCATGGGACGACAATCGTGTCACCCGGCATTAGCGTGATTCCTTGCATATCACCGCTTTTCAGCGCCGTCTTGTAGTTGAAGGGAATCCGCTTCTGCTTTCCCCCAACGTTTCTCAGCAGGTAAATGTGCTTCAGATTGGCAAATGGCGCTGGGCCACCGGCCGTTGCAATCGCTTCGAGCGGGTTCATATTTGGAGTCAAGGGTAATGGGCCAACATGACCCACCTGTCCCACCAAGTAGACGCGCTTACTATTCACGCTTTGTACACCCACCGTCACCAAGGGCGAGTTCATGTACTTCCTCAGCCGCGTCGCGATGTCGTCTGAGAGCTTCAAGGGTGTCATACCAGACGAAGGTATATCGCCAAGTAAGGGCAGCGATATCACACCATCGGGGCGCACTGTGAATGTGCCGGAAAAGCTTGGCTCCTTCCAGACGGTTACCAACAGGACATCTTCTGGTCCGATCACGTAGGTCGAAGATGAAGCAAGGCTGTTGCTCGCATTGTTCGGTTCGCGTGGATTGGCAGCTGCACCGCTCGTCACTGTTTCCGACGCGGTCTGCTTTGTGGGCGCGGGGGTGAGTACGGGTTTGCTAACTCCAGTTTGAGCGAAAAGGAAGGATGGAGTAAGAAGAAGTGCGCCCACAAAACTAAGAGCCGATTTTTTCATTTTGCGCCCAAGCGTACGTTGGAGGAATTGGTGCCAGCGCTCGATGTATCGCGGCACGCACATCCACCAGGTAATTCAACACCAGTCTAAAACAAATTGTGTAAGCTGGTGAGTTTGTGTACCTTAGGATTCGGTGTTCCCTCAGAACGAGTTGTCCTGCAGATGCTGAATTCAACGCCCACCGCTTCAATTCCTGACGCGCAATCGACAGATCAACACCATGCGACAGCCCTCCCCGGTCATCCTTTGTTGCAGACGACGGCATGGCTGGCACGACTGGGAATTCTTGCCGCCATGTTGTTGCTGGTTGGCATATATTGGCACGTCGGCATCAAGCTTTTCCATGATTGGATGGATTACCCCGAATACTCACACGGGCTGCTAATTCCATTTTTCATCGCGTATCTGCTCTGGGATCGCCGGCGGCAGTTGCAAACGACTCCCGTCCGTTCCAGTTGGGCCGGATTACCGCTGGTCGCATCTGGTGTGTTTGTTCTGTTCCTCGGCATTTTCGGGGCAGAGCTCTTCCTTTCGCGCTTTTCGTTCGTTTTGATCGTCGCGGGGCTTACGTGCACGCTATTCGGGCGGTCCATGCTGCAGCGCTCCGCGTTCTTTCTTTTTGTTCTCGTTTTGGCGATCCCGTTGCCAGTTCTCATCTTGAACCACATCACGTTCCCGCTTCAGCTGTTCGCTTCAAGGGTGGCGAGCGGCCTCTTGCCGTTGGCAGGCGTGCCTGTCTTGCGGGAGGGCAACGTCATAACGCTGCCGGCGATGCCTTTAGAGGTAGCGGAAGCCTGCAGCGGGATCCGCTCCCTGATGAGTTTATTTACCGTTGCGGTGATCTACGGTGCACTGATGGAGCGTCGGACCTTTGTTCGAGTATTACTCGCCCTCGCCAGTGTTCCTATCGCCATAGTCGCGAATGTCGCTCGCATTGTCGGCACAGGTTTGTGCGTGCAGTATTGGGACCCAGACAAGGCCCTTGGCTTCTTCCATGAGTTCTCGGGTTGGCTCATGTTCCTTGTGTCACTAGCATGCCTATACCTGTGTCACAAGACACTTACATCCGCCTTTTCAAGATTCGAGACTGCGCGATGAGGCCCTTTCCGATATGGTCCGCGGCGTTACTGCTTACCCTCGCGGCTCTCTTCCTTCATCACCGCGGCTCGGCGGATCATGTGCCCGCGAGCAAGCCACTGAACCAGATGCCCCAACAGCTAGGGCTGTGGCGGGGTGAAGACCAACCGATTGCGCAGGAAGCCCTCGACGTACTGGGCAAGGGCATTTTTCTCAACCGGGTTTACCGTCCGGCGTCGTTATCGACACCTTCCGATACTGCTTTGCAAGCACCAGTGTCCCTCTTTATCGGCTATTTTCCGACGCAGCGAACCGGTTCAACCATCCATTCACCTCAGAATTGCCTTCCGGGAGCTGGTTGGACCTTCGAGGCCGCTGGTACAACAGATGTTTCCACCGTTTCTGGTCAAGACATCCAGGTAGGGGACTATGTAGTTTCCAACGGGCCAGCCAAGCTCGAGATCCTCTACTGGTACCAGACGCAAGGAAAGGCCATCGCTAGCGACTACCGCGCAAAGTTTCAATTAATGGCCGATTCCATCCGTTACGACCGCTCCGATGCCGCCCTCGTGCGTGTGATCACGCCGATTCAGAAAGGCGAAAGCCGCGAAGTCGCACGCAACCGTGCGAAAGTTTTCACTCGATACTTCCTTCCTGTTTTGCCGACGTTCGTACCAAACTAAACGGGCTCGTAAACCTGTTCGCAAGTTATTACATCTTCAACGCAACATCTTTTGGAGTCCGCATGTCCTTCCGCAATCGCCGCCCCGCACCATTCATCGCCATAGCCACGCTTGCTGTGCTCACCCTAAGCGGCTGTCATCGTGACCCAAATGTGCGCAAGCAGAAGTATCTGGAAAGTGGCCAGCGCTATGAAAAAAACGGCAAGCAGCGCGAAGCTATCATCCAATTTTCAAACGCGATCAAGATTGATCGAAACTTCGCGGAAGCGCATTACGAACTCGGAAAACTATACCTGGAGATGGGCTCGCCGCAGGCTGCGTATCCGGAGCTATTGGCCGCAGTTGACCTAAAACCATCAGACCTGAGCGCCCGGTTGACGTTAGGTCAGTTGCAGTTAGCAGGCGGCTTGCCAGATAAAGCAAAGGAGCAGGCAACCGCAATCCTCGCTACGCAGCCAAACAACGCCGATGCACACGCGCTGTTGGCGCAGGTCGCTATGCGTCAGCGTCAGACGGACGATGCGCGTAATCAGATTCAGCAGGCGCTCGCGATCGACCCGAATCGCTCCGAATTTCATGTGACTCTCGCAGCTATCGAGGGCGGTGACAAGAAGGATCTTCCCGCCGCACAGGCAGAATTGCAAAAGGCAATCTCGCTCGATTCCAAGAACGGGCAAGCGCATATGATGATGGCCTCGCTGCTTGAGCAGGGGGGCAAAACTGAGGAAGCGACCCAAGAGGTAAAAGCGGCCGCAGATGCGCAGCCTAAGAGCCTTATCATCCGAGAGAACTTGGTGAATGCATATTTCCATGCCGGCAACAAACAGGCTGCGGAACTGGAGCTTCGTAGGATTGCTAATGATTTTCCCGACGACCGGACAGGAGCCTCACTGCTCAGCGTTTACTACCTGCAGACTGGCCAAATTGGAGCAGCTGACGGTGCCTATGAGTCTTTAACCAACGTACATCCCAAAAGCGTAGCAATCAAGGCCGCCTATGGGCGGATACTTTTGCTGGAAGGACAGAAGGACAAAGCAACCAAGGTCATTGCGGAACTCGTGAAGAGCGATCCTCATAATCCTGAAGTAGCCATCCTGAACGGAAGCCTCCTCTCCATGAATGGCAAAGTAAATGAAGCGGCAGACGTCATCCATAAGGCCGTGAAGGACAGCCCCGATAGCGTCGAATTACAAATGGCGCTCGGAAAGGTGAGCGTGCAGCAAGGCGATCTGAACACCGCGCAGACCGCCTATCAAGAAGCTCTGCGCCTGGCCCCTCGCAACCTGGAAGCCGCTACCGGTGTGGCCACGATCGCGGACCAGAAGCACGACTACACCGCCCTCCTACAAGTTGCTGAAAAGACAATTGCTTTTGCCCCGGGGTTCCCTCCCGCCTACGTGTGGAGAGGCACAGCGGAAGCAAACCAGAGTGACAACACGAAAGCCGAAGCCGACTTTCAAACCGCATTGCAGAAAGATCCGAACAACATAGCTGCACTAACTGAGCTCGCCCAGATACGGCTCTCCCAAAAGAAGATTCCTGACGCCACGAACCTCCTCAACAAGGTCCTGCAGATCGATCCGAACTCTCTTGAGGCGCTACATCTTCTTGTCAGTTTGGACCTGAATGCAAAGCAAGGAGCGGCGGCGGCTGACAGAATTAACCAGCAGATTGCTCGTTCGCCGAAGAACCCAACCCTCTACAGCATGCTTGCTGGCCTGAATCTGGCGTTGAAGGACTTTGCCGGTGCCCGCGATGCTGCCGGAAAGGCTCTCCAACTGAACCCGAATGATGGGGGCGCGGTGCAGCAGCAAGCTCAAGCTGCAATAGGTATGGAAGACTCCGCGGGCGCCGTCAACATCTGGCAGAACTGGGTGAACGCACATATCTCTGACGCAGGAGGATTTATCTCTCTAGGGATGGCTCAGGAATCAAAGGGAGACAAGAACGCCGCAATGGACTCCTATAAGAAAGCCTTGCAGTTGAGACCCGACAACCCGATTGCCGAGAACAATCTCGCCTTCTTGATGGTGGATAGTGGCCAAAGCGCAGACGACGCACTGACCTACGCCCAAGACGCTCGCCGTGCGCTACCCAAGAATCCGCAAACTGCCGACACGCTTGCCTGGGTCTACTTTCATCTGGGCCGCTTCAGTTCCGCCAAAGACCTTCTTGAAGACGCCGCGAAGTCTGACCCAAACAGCGCTTCCATCCAATTTCACCTCGGAATGACGTACAGCAAGCTAGGCGACAAACCGAACGCCACACAACATCTGAAGAAGGCCGTCACGGCTGCGAACGGTTCGCCGATGGGTAAACAAGCTACGGACGCGCTGGCCAGCCTGTAAAGACCAAACAGGTAGGGGCTTGTACGCCGAAGGCGGCGGCAATCAAGCGAAATTGGCTCCCCGGCCGCTTAGGCTTGGGAGCCGTACGCTTCCGTTGACAGACGAAACATACGATTTTCTCTATGCACTTACGTTCCAGTGTGCATTCCATACCAGCACGTGGCGTATCTGGCGGGGCCGTATCACGATCTGCCCTATAGTCCATTTTCATTTGCTAGTGTCTCCTTCAGTAACAGGAACGCGTTACCACTTAGTGCTAGCAAAAGGAAATCTTTCTTGTACTCTAAGGATGCACTCTCGATACCACCTTCGTGTCATTACCCACACGAAATGTGCACGGCCCCGAACCTGAGCGGACATCAGTAGAGTCTGACTCCTCGGATTGCTGTGGTCTGAGAATTGCAGGAATGTGGGTCGCCCCACACTCTCGTAGCATTCGCAAGACCTCGGGCCGAGTCGAGTACTCGTCTGATCGGATTCGAATTTTTAAGGAGCCTTATAATGCGTTTCACGAAACTTTTCCTTCTGGGCGCCGCCTTGGCGGTACCCTCGACTTCAGCGTTCGCCGACACGATCAACGCATCAGTCAATTCTGCAGGTCCGATCAGCTTCACTAATAGCGCCTATAAACTGGGATCAGCCGGCGTTGTGATTACGGGCAGCGACAATGCAATCGCTGATCTGTCGGGCCAGGCAATCAGCTTCGATAACACTATGCGTAGTTACTCGAATGGAAGCACATACACAATCGGAACTAGTGCAACCGCAACCTCCGGTAGTTCAGTGGTGCTCTACAGTGTGGCGGACCTGAACTTCTACCTCAATGCATACAACGCCACGTATGAAGTCGGCGGTACTGCGGGGTCAATGTGTTCGGCTGGCTTCACTTGCCTCACCATCTCCGGAACCGGTTACTTTACAGAAGGAACGAGCACCCCAACCCTCGGGAATTTCCTCATCACTGCGCAGAAAGCTACCGGCTCATCTGCGTTGACGACATCATTTTCAGCTTCGAGCAATACCGTTGTTGCTGCCACGCCCGAACCTAGCAGCTTGATGCTACTAGGTACTGGTCTATTCGGAGCGGCTGGTATGGTGTTTCGTAAGCGCACGCGCTTAGGTGTCTAGAAGGCACTCAGAAAGCAATAATGGCACCTCTGAGAGGTGCCATTATTGTTTTAAATGGTTCAGGAGTTACATCGAAAGACGCGCTTAGGAACTTGAATGTACTTAGTCCCTATAGCTCCCTCTACGGGTCGCCGTCGATTTACTTGAACCCTACGCGGGTTAGGAGCAGAATGTCGTTCCGTCGTTAACGTTAGGAGAGTTGGGGCTCGTTCCGCTTTTGGTTACGGCTGCGCACGACGAAACTTCCGCGTCTGGAGTGTTCCACTTGCTACGTAGAGGCATTTCGGGTGCTTGGAGATTCTTCACGTCGTACATCGTAAACCTCGGTGGCGGTCGCCAAATAACAGGATCCCACACTTCCATCGTTTCTGCAATGTTCTTACAACGAGTCAACACGTCACGTACACTCAATCATGAACAAGTTCGCCACCCGAAGGTTGTTTCCATAGAGTGAAACTTAGCACGAGGCCAGCAACGTGTGTAGAGAAGGAGACCGCAAATCTGCAGTGCATTTTCTGCACGTGTCGAAAGCTGGAGGTTCTGCTATCAAGTCCGCCTTGCGGCCCTACGCTGCTCGTGCAGGCTTACAACTTCATCCCCATGCGATCGGCTTACAGGACGTCCCTGAAGGGGAGAGGGTATTCTTTTTCGTAAGAACACCTATCGAACGATTCGTCAGCGGTTTCCTGAGTCGACAGCGCGAAGGACGACCACGTTATGCTATCCCTTGGAGCTCTGAAGAAAAGATCGCATTTGAGAACTTCTCTACACCGAACGATTTAGCAGAAGCTTTGTCAGGAAGTTCTCAAAATAGGTATGCAGCTATAAACGCGATTAGTAACATCCGGCAACTGGCTCGTCCCTTGACGACTTGGCTTCGAGATGAACGCTATCTTGGTTCTCGTCTTAACGACGTGCTCTTCATCGGAACACAGGAGGCTATGAACATAGATTTTGCCCGCCTGTTATCCGCTTTGAACCTTCCTTCGGAACTGTCGTTACCTAACAACGACTTCGAAGCCCACAGGGCTCCTGCAAATTCGAACCGTCAGCTTTCGGAGGCGGCAAAAGAGAACATTCGAAGGTGGTACGCTACAGATTGCAAGCTTTACGATTATTGTGATTTGCTCAGCCGGAGCTACCGGTTTCATATGCTGACGTGAGTAAGGATTATTTCTAGGTACCAGGTGATGAACTCCTCCACACTGCTCCGACGTTCCCCCGACGTTTTGGAGACTACCGTCAGTGACGAGCCTGTGCTTCTACATTCCACGCGATGGCAGTACCTGCATTTCACCGGCAGTGGTGCTGCCATCTGGCAAGCATTGGCAGAGCCGGTGACTTTTGAGGCATTGTTATCTTCTTTGCGCAGGCGCTTTGACGTCGACGAAGATACCTGTCGTCGAGAGACAGAACAGTTTCTGCAGAAGATGCTCGACGAAGATTTCGTGATTAAGACCTAATGCGCAGTGGGCTGGCCGACGCTCTTGCGCATCTTCAGCCAGGCCAGCCCGCCGCGGATGTGATCAACGATGAGCAGCGAAAGAAGCAGGGGCGTTAGCCGCTCGAAGTATTGATCCACGAAATTGACACAACTCTTCGGCGTTCGGGATGAGTGCCGTAGCCAAGCCCAGGTCCGAATCATTCGCCGCTTCTGTAGGTTCGTGGCAGACGTTCCCTCACCACCATCGATCGTCTTGCCTAATCTCTTCAAGTCGTCGGGCAGCTGTCCAACCGGGCGCTCGGCATACCACCATCCCCGAGCGTGCACTCCAGCTTCGCGTGTCCGTTGTAAGTGAGCGGGTGTGAGAGACCGCTCGTCGGCGTGCTCCGCGTGCGAGAAGTGGCTGAGCTTTGTTCCCAATTTCTCCGCGCTCGTTATGGAGCTGAGATGGCGTCCCCCATCCCTAAGGCGTGGAGCCGATTGATTCGCTCGGCGTAGTTCGTTCGGTGTGCGGGCGGGCAGTGCGGCAGGTGCGGCGCCCGTGACGTACTTAAAAGGAGTAGCCACGCCTGGCATACACCACCAAGTTGGGTCAAGATTGTCCCAGGTTCCAGGCTTCAGATGAGAAACAGCATAGGGGAAAGGATCGTCCGAGTTTGCGCAGCATGCTGAACGCGGGGCGAGAGTGTCGAACCGACCATAGTGCCGCGTCATCATCAACCGGTGCGGCCTATCAAGGCCCTCCTCGCGGAGACGCTTCAGAACGGAGCGGCTGGGGATCTCGTCGGCGTCCATAATCAGGACGATGTCCTCGCTTAGTGTGTCGTACAAGCCGAGCTGGATCGCATTTCGCTGGAAGATTTCGCGCTCCCAGGTAGTCCGGCCCGGAAGCCGCGGCAAAGAGATTGGGCGAAGCTTTGGCTTCGCCCATGCAAACTGATCCTGATTCGAGTGATAGTACGTTGCTTTAGGACGGCCCTGAAATGTTTCTGCTGCCTCTACAAGTACGAATACATCTACGTAGTCGTATAACTGCCGAAGCCTATGCTCGAGCAGCTCAAGCTCGTTGTCCAGAATGAATGAGTCGAAAATCCGCACTGGGTTTGAAGAGGTTCTAGCCGCATCGGCCCCTATGTTCTAAGAGCACCCTGAAGCACTATCCGAGTTCATCACTCGTTGTCCGCCGCCTGCTTGCGTTACAACACCACAGGGAAATACTTTCGCATCAGGCGTTTTCCAGACTTCTGGCTCGCTTGCAAGCTTCTCGACCGACGATAAAGACTGGTGCATCCATTCCTCCAAACCTACAAGTCATTTCTTATCGCCGAACCCTATGAGCAGGAGCCGTTGCCGTCTGTAGTTGACGGCGTCCCAGTAGCTCCGGCCTGAGTAAGAATAGCGCACGACGATACCACAACACCGGGTGTCTGCCAGGCTTGCGACGCCAAATCCCGAGCCTGCTGAACGGACGAAAATTGCTCTGCCACTAAACTCCTCCAGAATTCATGCAATCTTCCTCTAGCATACAACGTAGCGCAACGAAATTGGCAGCTGAGAAGTTCTTTCTGTTATGACGCTTTCGTGTTATTCGGTGCCGGCATCTCCAGAGCTCCGTCTGCGCGGTAGCCCAGCGAACCCATAACTTGCGCGTTCGCCTCTGCAAGCTCTTTCTGAAGTTCATCCGTAAGCAATCCCTTCCATGTTGCAGATCCGCCTCGCCGGAAGAAGCCCGGAGACGTTACGGGTCGTTCACGAAAGCCTTCACGAGCCTCTCTCGCTTTTACATTCTTCATGTGAGCGGCGGTTACGGCCAACTCCAATCGTTGATCAGTAGGAAAGCCAATTGCTTCCGCGATTTGGCGGAAGCTCCCAAGCTCATCGCCGTGCAAGTCCTCGTAGCGCATCCAGAGCACGCGATAAGGGAGTTCCGGGTTCAGCCAGCTTTGCACATTGGCACTCCAGCTTCCGTCGGTCTCCTGGAGCGTCAGAGGCAAACTTGCTCTTGCGTGAAACCAGTTTGCGCGCTCTCCATTGAGAATCTTTACCGTCTCTTCAATCGATTTTCCTAGGTGGCTGCTGAACGATGCGGCCACGTCAAACGGATGTCGCACTAGATAGATGACTTGACGCACCGCATGTGGCGGAAAGATCCAATCGCCACGCGCCGTCTTGCGAGCAAGGTCGTGCACCTTGATGAAGATGAGTTCTTTGGCGTCGGCAGCGAGATCGGCGTAGACAGAAGGGAGCATAAGCTCCACCTCTTCCGGAGTCATGTCAGCGGCAGAGGCAGGCGCGTAGTAGTCGAAAACGCGGCGCCGGGAGTGGCCGTATAAACCTATGTCGATTCTGTTAATGTCCCCCGCGTGCTCTGGCGTTAGCAAACCCTGGAGTACAGCGCGGACCCATGTATTCCCGGATTTGGGGTAGCTGGCAATCAAAACGAGAGGGGCTTCCACTGTGCCACCTCCTCCAGAGCATTCCCTAGTTCCTCCACCGAAGCTCGTCGGGCACCACCAAGAGTGCCACCGTTGATCCGCGTCGCAATCTTCGCTACCAGCTGAACATGCTGCTTCAGCATTCCCAATGGCGCGACCTGCCGCTGCCGAAAGGTGTGCCGCGTGAGCAGGGCCATGCGCTGCGCAATATCGTTTAGGCTGGTCAGCCCTGGGGCGGATAGCGTCAACTCCACCACCGTACCGAGCGGTAGCGGCTCTGAGTCCTTCGTCACGGGATAGAAGAACTTCTGCAGTCCGCTGCGCACCGTATGCAAGTCGTCGGTCGGAAGCTGGAGGCGTTCACAAGCATCCAGCCACAACTTGATGCCGCGATGGCTCGGCCAGGCGAGCGGCTGGTCATCCTTGAGCGTGATGCGCGTGCTGTCGTCTGATAGCACGGTCCATCCGCGTCGGTGCATTTCTGCGGCGAGCGTGGATTTTCCCACTCCAGAATCCCCGCACACCGCAATGCATTTTGATCCGCCTGGCGGCAGCAGGCACGAAGCATGAAGCGGAAGCTCTCCTCGCTGATGGAGAATGGCGGCTCGAGCTGCGCCATGCAGATACATATCCACAGCGCCTGGGTCTGCATCTTTGGCTGGTGCGACACGAATGGTCTTTCCGTCTTCCGAAAGGAAGGCCCCCACTTCGGGCACGCGCAGCAGCATGGCTCCAGGCCGTATCTGCATGTACTGGCCGACGCGCTCGGCCCCTTCCAGTACCTCTGGCAAGGAGTCGACCACGAAAACCTGTGCGTCAGGAACGCCCGCTAGTCCTTGTCCAGTCAATCAAAAGCCCCATTCGTGGATCAGCGATCCAGCGTCTACAAGACGCTCTATTGAGTATGCTTCAGCGAGATTTCCATCGCCCGCTGCTAGTTTTCTGAAGGTCCGCGATGCAGCCTGCAGATCGAAGATCTCCGCACAGCTTGGCGACGCTTCAAGCGCCCGCAGTGCAGCCTCATAGCGTTGCGCATGCTTTTGGATGATGCCAGCGGATTCTGGGGACTGAGCTCCACGGTTCCGCCGCAGCCGAATTGAGTCCGGGACAATCCCTGCACCCATCTCACGGGCCAGTCCACGGCTTCGTCCACCTGCTAAGAAGGCTTCCATGGGGAAAGAGAGGATCGTCTCGATGAACCGACGATCGCTGAACGGGTCACGCGCCTCCACGCCGCTGGTGTGCATGGTATCGGCGCCACAAAATCGATTGCTCATGGCAGCGAAGTTGACCTGACCTTCTTTGCCGCGCATTTGGCCAACGTGCTCATTCAGTACCGCAGCATTCTTCTGCCGGAATGAGGTACTTAGAAGGAAAGCACCTGCTCGCTCCTTCTCTCCTCGCCATCTCCGGCTAGCCTGGTAACGCGATCGCATTTCAAGTGCGAGCGCTTTCCATCCAGGGACATCTCCGCCGAACCTGCTGTCTAGCTGAGCCAGCTTCATGGCTGTTATCCATCTACCGGAGCCGAAGAGGACCGAGAACACACTGCGTCCCTCAAAACTCGCAGTTGCATTACCTCGCCCGCCGGCAAGCAGCACTCGTTTGCCAGCCGCGGCTGTGAGCTCCGCCATGCGCAAGCCCCAGAGTTGGTTGGAGGTGTTGCGCACAGCCGTGCAGGACTTCTCGTGAATCTCGCCCATCAGGTCCAGGTAACATCGCCCGTTAGGCCGGATGAGAACCAGCTCCATGTTCGGGTTGCGTTCAACGAGCGCTCGAGCCAGATGGGATTCATCGTGATCCCAATTGGGCTTTTCTTCTCCCTTCACGCCAAGTTCTGGAACAGAGGTGTAAGCCGTCATCTGCCGGCCTGTGTTCTGGAGCTGCCGCGCAGCAACCGCTGCCATGAGTGTGGAATCAAGTCCTCCACTCAAGGTAGTGTTTACGCCTGCCACGCAAGTGATTGCGCTGGCGACCGCTTGCTCAAAAACCTCGGACGCCTGCTGAACATAAGCCCGCTCGTCCTGTAAGCGACTTTCCTGACTGGCTTCCGGTTTCCACCACCGGGTAAGCGCTGCCGCTCTACCCGGAACATAGCGGAGAAGGTGTCCACCCTGCAGCAGATGAACACCATGCACCGAGCTCGCACCATTCACCATTTTCGGCGCGACTAGCAGGGGTAATGAGATCAGGTTTGGCTTCTGCTCGATAGCAGGACAGGCGAGTATCGACACGATTTGGCTTGAAACAATCAGCGCCCCACTTCTTTCGGCGTAATACACTGCCTTGCTTCCGACATGATTGTCGGACACGAAAACCTCACCCGATCGTCGATCCAACGAGGCAAAGGCATAGTCGCCATAAACCTTCAGAGGCAAGTCCCTGCCGAATATCGCATAGGCACGAAAGAGCAGTTCGGTATCCGAGATGGTGGCAATCTCGTCTGCATTTGACCCTATCGCTCGCGCCACGTCGGCGCGGTCGTAAACGTATCCATCCGCGACGAAACAAAGCTGCGCATTAACGTATGGCTGTCTATCGTAAGTATCTTCCGCTTGTATGCCTCGGGCGATCCCGGTAGCGGCCATTCCTGCACCTTCGTCGCACCAGATACCCAGCTCTCCCGTCGCTCCGTGCAAAGCGGATCCCATGGCTCCAATGCGGTGGCGCAGGTTACCCTCGCGAGAACCAGCGATGACTACAAACATGTGCCTCCCTGAACCGTTCCGGTGTTCGGCGAGAGTCGTGGCCACGTTATACCCGTGAGCTCGAATAGATCCTGGTTCGGAGCCTCGTACAGATCGTCTAGTCGTGTACGCATAAACTCCGGCAGCGGAGACTGTGATCGCGCGTTGTACGGTAACCCGCTCGGCAGCTCCATTCGCCTTAAGTCGAGGAAGTCACAGACCGTATCGAAAGCTGCTTGCGGCGATGCAAACAGGTCTTCACTTCGCATGAGCAGAAACCGCTCCCGAGGAACATATTTCCACCAGTGTCGCAGTTGATCGGCATAGAAGCCCCGCGCTGTGTAGCTGTACAACATGTGCCCGGTGGCGGCCGGATCGAGCTCTGGACACGCCGCCTCGAAAGTGCTCCTGGCAGGCTCCTGATCCACCGCATCTCGAAATCCTAGGTACTCACAACCGAGAGTCAGCATGTGGTAGTAGTGCGACCACGCGCGGGCCCCCGGCTCTCGCAGCAACACGATGCATTTTGGAGCACCAAGCACGTTCCGCAGCCGCTTCGGAGCTTCAGGGTGAAACAGATAGTACGGTGTGGAATCCAGTACGATGGGCTGCTTCTTCAGAAACAACTGGTACATCCACCTGGGCCACCGCAAGGGCATCTGGCCCCGGTAGTACTCCAAGCCCTTGTCCCAGTACATGGTTAAGTAGTGCAGCTCTTTCCGCTTCGTTGCGGCCACTTGGGGGTGCTTCTGCAAAGCTGCATGCAGAAACGTTGTTCCAGAACGCATTGCGCCAAGGATCACGACATCTGGGAGTGGGCGTAGCAGGTTCATGAGACGCGCGGCCCAACTGGATCAAGTACGATCGAAGGGAACTTGTACTAGGATCGCCACTTGAGCAGCAAATTGCAAACCTGGCGCAGACTGCCCCTTAGGACGCAGCTTGCCGTATTGGAGTCTGCTGTCATGCTGACAGCGTCCTGGATCGCCGTGCGTTACTTTTTCCCGAGAATAGGCGCCTGGGCTACACGGCCTTCACCACCTGGAAGCCAAGCGCCTCCAGCGCAGCTGCAAGACGAGGTTCGCTGCGGGATAAGCATCGCAGCTCGAAACTTGCCTTGGAATTGCGTCTGTTTGCCGCGCGCAATTGCAGGCAAGCTCCTCCTCGCGCGACGGGGCTTCGAATCTACCATCCGGCTGGGCGTCGGCCTCAAGGAAGGCGCTCTCTCGGCACATGCTTGGCTAGAAGTGGGTCCGACCATTCTGATCGGTCGTCGCGGTTCTGAAGACCTGTCGGTCCTGGTTTGAAGGTCAAGGGAGGGGCTAAGGTAAGCCCGACTTCACGCGGGTGAAGTCGGGGCTGGCAGCACGCTCGGACTACTGCTTGCTCAGGGTTCTGGTAGGCACGCCGCCCCCGGTAATCACGTTGTCGCCGTAAGAGTAAACCGAGCTGCTTGTTCCGCTGGAGGCGATACCGGAACCATTCGAGAATAAGCTCACACCTGTCATTCGGACGACGGCTGCTGCACCAGAACCCGCAACCTGAATCCCCGCCCCGGTATTGTTGGCAGAGATGGAATTGACAAGGTTCAGCGTGGCTGCGCCATTTGTGGAGTCGACGGATACGCCGGTACCATTTCCCGTGACAACCACGTTAGAGGCTATCGCCTTACTGCTGCCGGACACGGCAAGTCCTGTGCCGTTATTATGCAAGGCAGTGTCGCTTACGGAAACTAAGGATCCCGTACTGCCAGCAATCGATATCCCCGCGCCGCTGTTGCCGCAAGGGTCCGCGTCAGGCTTCGCTTTACTCAGGGCGCTGTCAAGTGTTTCGAGAGCAACTGGATAGCTTTGAGGACCGCAGAGGGATCAGCAGCGTCGGATCCGCTTGTAGGACCAGTCGTGCTCCCGCTGTTTCAGCTAAGTAGTGAGCGCATTCGTAGCTGCTACGACACGACAGTGTGCCTAAAATGTGACCAACGACGGTCATCTTGGACCGTTAAGCCGCAAATTCAACGATACGTTTTCTCCGATTTCGCGCGGGCAAGCTTTTATTTTGTTGAACTTACGTTCTGATTGACAGGTGGGCAGAAGGGATTCGTAATCAGCGGGTCAACGGTTCAAGTCCGTTCGTCGGCTCCACCACTTCCCGCGTTATGCGCGAGAAATAAACTGCTCTGACTAAGAGCGCGACCAGTTCACTCGCTGCATTTTCGATTCGAGAAGCCTGGTACAGGCATCCAGGATCGGCGATGGAGAAGAAGACCTCGATCGCCTCAGTTCCCGTTTACGGTCGATAGACATATTGGCGAAGAACGTCTTCGCAATCGGGCGAGCTCAGTTCAGAGGTCATCGATGAACCGCTGCATCACCTCTTGGGCTACAAAAAACGCAAACATGCGGCGAGTATGTTTGAGTCGCGTCCTTCGACATCTTTCTAACGCGCTTCGCTTGTGAGCACCTCTTTCTTTCGTTTCGGGTTCGGTTCCCATCAAACTCAGAATCTCGACGACATACCTTGTGCTGCCGAATAGCTCGCACTTGGCTACAGTGCCGCCGTGGGCTCCAAGTGGGAAACTTGCGAGACCCGTCACGATTCGTTGGCTGAACCTATGTGACTTCTTATCTCACCGTCATGAAGTCGAGTCTTCACATGGTTGTCGGAATCTGCCGTCATCTGCCGGGTGTTTCCGCTGGCGAACCACTTTGATCAAAGCATATGGTTGTCGGCACGCATGCTTATCAACACTGGCCACTCGACTAACCCTTGCCGCACATCCGCTTGTCGCCGACGGTTGAGCGAAAGACACTCAGTTTTTCTATCGTTCTTTCAATGGTCCGCATTGCTGGGGGTAGTGGTCACGGCGTTGTTTGCACCGCAGCCAGCGCGCGCCCTGCCTCCCAGGGCGTCGGTGACTGCTCTATCTCTGACTGCGTCGGGAAGCCCCGTTACAAGCATCGCGCCGGGAGCACCCCTGGTTTTGACGGCTACCGTTACCGCAGGCGGTGCGTCGGTTCATTTGGGTCGTGTGAAGTTCTGCGATGCTACGGCACCACACTGCGTCGATGGTGCCCTTCTCGGCACGGCACAATTGACCTCGGCTGGGACGGCTTCCATAGTTCTCCGTCTGCCCAGTGGACCGCACAGCTTTTCCGCGGTCTTTGCGGGAACGACCTCGAACGCGACTAGTTCCTCCGCGCCCAGTAACCTGACGGTCACCGGCACTGTGTCAACGGCAACATCGCTTGCATTCTCCGGCGTGATTGGAAACTACACTCTCAGTTCCACCGTGACGAGTGCCGGCGGGTACGGCAAAGCCATTACAGGGCTGGTGGGCTACAAAGATGCCACCAATGGCAATGCCACGGTCACCTTCGCAGCGGTAGGGGGCTCGGCGTCGTCCTCTGCACTTTCGCTGAAGAACTCGATAGCCACCGATAACGCCGCCTACAACATAGCCGTGGGTGACTTCAACGGCGACGGTTTGCCCGATGTCCTCACTGGGGACTACTACAAGTCAACCGGTACGAGCTCGTCAATCAGCGTTCTCCTCAACAATGGTGGCGGAGCTTTTACAGTAAAGGCGCAGCTTCCAGTTGGTACCGCAAGCGGGACCGGTGTGCCGGTCGTTGGTGACTTCAATGGCGATGGCAAACTCGATTTCGCGGTTCTAGCAACGAGGAACGGCGATACCTACAGCCAGTCGGCTATGTTCGTCTTTCTGGGAAACGGCGATGGTACGTTCACCGCTTCAGCAACTCAGAGCGTTATAGCTGGTGACGGAATCAACACCGTGGTCGGTGATTTCAACGGCGATGGCATCCTCGACATTGCAGCCACCTATTATCTCGGAACGACCGGAAACGGAGTCAGCGTTCTTCTCGGTAAGGGTGACGGTACCTTCACGCTTGCTAATGCAGGAGCCAGCTTTCCCAGCTTCAGCGTTGGCATGGCGACGGGTGATTTCAATGGTGACGGGCTAGCCGATCTCGCAGTCACGGGGTATTTGGATAACACCGTAACCATCCTGCTGAGCAAAGGTGATGGAACCTTCACCACCAAAGGCTCTTACGGCGCGGGGAACCAGCCTCAACTCATCGTCACGGGCGATTTCAACAACGATGGCATTCTCGATATTGCGGGTGTGGATAGTCCGACGGGGCAGGTCGCATTTCTGCAGGGCGTCGGCGACGGAAGCTTCGTTTCGAAGATCACCACAATTGGCGGGGCGGCCACTTCCAATCGCGGAGATCTCATCACCGCTGCCGACTTCAACGGCGACGGAACCCTTGACCTCGGCATTGCTAATGAAACAAACACATCTGTGCAGGTGCTCCTCGGCAGCGGTGACGGTACCTTTACCGCACAAGCTCCTGTTGTAGCTAGCAACAGCACAGCCGGCCCATTCGGCATTGCCGCTGCCGATGTGAATGGCGACGGCACGATGGACTTTCTTGCCGCTATTTCGAGCTCGACCGGCACGCTGGCCGTTCTGACAAATCAAATCACAACGACGGCAACTGCCGTAGCAAGCGGCGTCAGCCTTCCCGGGAACGTGCAGGACATGGTTGTCGCGGCCTACGGTGGTGACGTTGTTTATGGTCCCAGCACGTCCCCAAGCGTCACGCTGGATGTTCCACCGGCAGCGACGACTCTCATCCTCAGTGCGTTCCCTAGCACCGGTCCGTATGGCCGCGCACCAACGCTACTCGCGACTTTGAATCCTTACACCAACGGAACGGTAAGCACTGACGGCGAGAGGGTTACGTTTCTAAAGGATGGCGCAGTAGTGGGTACCGGCACCCTGATGAACGGCGTGGCCAGCTATACCTCCACTGCGTTGCCCGTTGGAACGAGTACCTTCACAGCCACTTATTCCGGAGACAACACTTTCGCTTCGGCGAATGCAGCGGCTCTTACTTACATCACGACGGCTCCAGCGACACCAACCTCCGTCAGCCTTGGAGTCATGGTCGGTGGGTCGTATGTGACTTCAGCGCCGATTGGCACCACTGTAAAGTTTGCCGCCACAGTCGTTGCGAGTGGAACACCTGTTCATCCAGGACAGGTGCGATTCTGTGATGCTCGCGCAACCTCCTGTACGGGAAGCGGATTGCTTGGTGTGGCGGCGCTACAAGCAGACGGAACGGCGAGTTTACCCGTGCGGCTTGGTCTCGGCGCACACATCGTGAGGGCGGTCTTCGCGGGAACGACCAGTCAGCTCACCAGTACGTCTCCTACTTCAACCGTCACCATCACAGGCAATCGTGCCACCTCAACGACGCTGGCTTCCTCCGGTTCCACTGGAGCCTACACGCTGTCTGCGACGGTGAGCGCGACCGGTTCCGCGACCGGACCATCTGGCTCGATCTCATTTCAGGACACGAGTAACAGCAACGCCGTGGTTGGCACCGCTGCGCTTGGCTCCTCGGCGATCAACCGCAGCTTTGCAACAATCACGAGCGGCGCAGCCGGAACGCAGCCATCGTCTATTGCTTGTGCGGATTTCAACCGGGATGGCATTCCCGATGCTGCTGTGATCAACAACACCAGCGGCGCAGTGACGATCCTGACAGGTGTCGGCGACGGAACCTTCACTGGCGGATCAGAGATCTCCACGCCGGGCACCGGCCCGTTCCACATGGTCGCAGGCGATTTCAACGCTGATGGTGTCCCTGATCTCGTTGTGGTGGGTTCAGGTGCTAACGCCAACATTACGGTGCTCCTTGGTAAAGGCGATGGCACATTCAATGCTCTTCAGGGACCTGTCGTCGATTCGCCAACAGCAATCATTGCTGCCGACTTTACGGGCAACGGTCTGCTCGATCTCGTTCTATCTACTGCCAACAACACCGCGATTACAGAAGCAGGCATCGGCGATGGCACCTTCATCGCACTCACGCGAACGGCAGCTACCGGCAGGGGTCCCGCAGCATTGGCTCAGGCCGATTTCAACGGTGACGGAACGCCAGATCTCGCGGTAACAAATTCAGCGGACGGATCCGTCTCCATCCTGCTCAACAACGGCGACGGAACATTCCTGCCTCAGGCAGCAACCGTCGTCGTCGGCAGCGGTGCAAGCAAGATTCTGGCAACCGATGTGAACACCGATGGTGCGATCGATCTTGTGGTCACAAACACAGCAAGCGGAACACTCTCGATTCTGCTTGGCAGCAATAATGGTGCCTTTGCGCTGAAGTCTTCTCCCGCAGCAGGTACGTCACCCATTGACGTTGCAGCTGTCGACCTGAATGGTGACAGTGCGGTCGACCTTGTTGTCGTGAACAGCGGTGGAGTTTCCGTTCTGAGTGGCGATGGTGCCGGTAACTTTGTGGTGCAAGCAAATCCGCCAATGGTGGGCACCGGAGCTAACTCCATCGTAACCACTGACGTGAATGGTGATGGTTTGGCTGACTTCCTTGTAGCCAACGGAACCTCTGGCAA
The DNA here is from genome assembly GCA_965200515.1 of Granulicella sp. Taxonomy (GTDB): domain Bacteria; phylum Acidobacteriota; class Terriglobia; order Terriglobales; family Acidobacteriaceae; genus Granulicella. The sequence goes on from CBDAUT010000014.1 coordinate 1,027,997, forward strand.
TGTAACGGTGTTGCTGAGTCAGATTGCAACGACGCAAACCGCGACGCTCGCAAACGTGGCTGTACCCGGAGCGGGCACTCACAATGTGGACGCCAACTACTCAGGCGACAGCACATACACCTCCAGTACGTCGGCAGTGGTCGCGCTCACAGGCTCGACCGTGCCAACAACGACAACGCTCTTCACGAACTCCACCTACAATTCATTCGGTCAGGCACTGGTGCTTACCGCGAATGTGAAACCGTATGTGGTTGGTAGTTATTCAACCAACGGAGAGACGGTCAACTTCTACGCTGGCTCAGCGCTTCTTGGATCAGCAACGCTGAGCAATGGCACCGCTACACTTTCCATTTCCTCGCTGCAGCCTGGCCGCTACACGCTGACGGCACAATATGTCGGAGATGCAAACTTCGTTGCCAGCACCAGTGCTGGACAGCCATACCGGGTTTCGGCGGCGGTTGCGCCAAGTGCCACCTCACTTATGTTGTTGGTGACCGGCTCCGCCGTGACTACGGTAGCCCGAGGGACTGTTGTCACCTTGCAGGCCGCTGTAACGGGTGCGGGTGGCTCAGTCACTCCTGGCACTGTTAATTTCTGCGATGCCACAGCACGGCTCTGCACCGGCTCCGCACTTTTCGGTACAGCGCAGTTGAACGCCAGCGGTGTAGCCACCCTTCGACACGCGTTCGGTGTGGGAGGCTATCAGGTCGTTGCGAAGTTTGCTGGTGATACCAGCTTCGGTATCAGCACATCGGCAGTTCAGACCCTGTCCGTTCCCGGAGCAACAACAACAAGCATCTCCGCAAGCGGAACACCCGGGAACTACACGCTGACAGGGACGGTAGTGGGCAACGGAAGCTTCGCCACGCCGGCGGGCACCGTGTCGTTCGTTGACACCACCGCAAACACTACAGCGTTTGCCTCAGCGACTCTCGGCAAAGGAATCCTGAAACAAAGCTTCGCCACACCTCTCGTTCTTTCAAATCTTCCTGCTCCCGTCACCTACGTTCAGGGGGACTTCAACGGCGATGGGAACGTCGACATTTTCTACTTCAATGACCCAGGAAATTCGACCTCAAACAGTACCTTTGGTCTGGCCGTCGGTCAGGGCGATGGAACGTTCAAGTTGAATGCAATCAGCAACCCTGGCGGGAACTACACCTCGGCGGACACCGGTGACTTCAACGGTGACGGAAAGCTCGACCTTCTTCTCACTGGCTCAAACTCCAAAGGCGCAACCGCTGTGCTGCTGCTGAAAGGCAATGGCGATGGAACGTTTGTCTCTACGGATCTTTCAGGCCTTATGCCGACGAGTAGTGCGGGAGGCTTTTCGGTTCTACGCTCTGATTTCAACCTCGACGGCAATCTAGACGCACTTGTCGTAGATGTAGTTCCCGGAGCAAGCGGATATGTTCGCTACACTCCGCTCTTGGGCAAGGGTGACGGAACGTTTACAGCTGCAGCGTCCTTCAACGCTTACGCTTCCAACTTTGCGGCCGCCGCTTACCCAGCCGTCGCGGATTTCAACTGCGACGGTCTGCCCGACATCGCATTCGCGGGCGCAAACTCTATGTCGTTTTTTGCCGGGAACGGCGATGGCACCTTCGCGACAGTTGTCACATCTACGGTGGCCGTAGCAAACAACGGATTCGCAGGTGCCGTTGCGGATTTCAATGGCGACGGAATCCTCGACTACGCGCAGACGAACTATATCCAGAACACAACGAGCATTCTTCTCGGGGTTGGAGATGGCACCTTTACAACAGCCGCTAAGTTTCCGTCTGTGGGTGGTGAGCCGGAAACGCTTGTCACTGCCGATCTCAACGGGGACGGCAACGCCGACCTTGTTACCAGCAACTTCAACGATGGCACAGTTTCCGTGCTGCTCGGCAATGGGGACGGTACGTTCGCTTCGCAGATTCTACTCACGACGCTTGCGAAACCTCTGCCGCTGTTGATCGCTGACTTCAACAATGACGGCTTGCCGGACATCTTCTCCACCAGCTCTTACTTCACCACCAGCACGGCAAACGTCTTTCTGAACACGGCCACATCGGTCGCAACGGCCACTGCTTCCGGCGTCAATGTTCCCGGCAGCGGCATTCACTATGTGGATGCCACTTTCCCCGGCAGCAGTGGCTATGCAGCGAGCATGTCAGCGACGGTTCCGCTGACGGCAATGCCGGTGGTAACTCCGGCACCGACCGCAGCCACGGTGATCACACTCAGCACCAACCCCACGACCAGCGCAGCCGGGCAGGCAGTCACGATCTCTGCACAGCTATCAGCGATGGCGGGCAGTGTTGCCACGACGAACGGAGAGCCCGTTACTTTCCTGAACAATAATGTTGTGCTCGGCACGGGAACGCTCAACAATGGAGTCGCTTCTTTCACTACGACATCGTTGTCTGTGGGCAGAAACAGCCTCACTGCTGCCTACAATGGCGATAACAACTTTTCGGCTGCTGTTTCCAGCACCTTTGTGTACACCGTTACGCCTGCAGCGGTCGCGGTAAGCCTCACCGTCACATCGGCTGGCGCAGCGGTAACGACCGTGCCATTCAACACATCCGTCCTGCTGACAGCCACGGCGATGAATGGCACCACGCCTATTACACCGGGAGTCGTTCAGTTCTGCGACGCCGACTACAAAGGCTGCGTCGGTTCTGGTCTGCTCGGCACCGCGCAAACAAACGCACAAGGCACGGCAAAGCTCAGCGTGAGACTCGGTGCCGGAACGCACGCGATCAATGCGATGTTTCTTGCGCAAAAGAGTTACACCGTAGGCACGTCGCTTAGCTCGAAGCTGGTCGTTACCGGTGGTCAGAGTGTTACCACGCTCGCCTCGGCTGGAACACAGGGGCAATATTCGCTAACCGCAACTGTGGTTGCGAGCGGACAAGAAGGAACTCCGACTGGCAGCGTAAGCTTCAACGACACCACCGCCGGTAAGGTGCTGGGTACTGCTCCACTTTCCGTAGCTACCCAGGCACGTACGTTTGTGCCTGGAACGGCCACCATCCTTTCTTCCAACCTTCCCCAGGGAGTGAGTTCGGTCGACTTGAACGGCGACGGCATCCTCGACCTTGTCAGCCTTACCAGCACTGCGGGCGGTGGGGCCATCGCAGTGTCCCTCGGGAAAGGTGACGGCACATTCACGAGTTTGGCTCCTACCGTTGTACCGGGTAACGGCTACAACTACGCCTACGCCAGGCCGACCATAGCTGACTTCAACGGCGATGGCATCCCGGACGTCGCTGTGCCGCAGTTCCTCAACTCGACGGTGTACGTCTATCTGGGCAACGGTGATGGTACATTCCGTTCATCTTCTTCGATCACCGCTCCATTCACCGTCTTTGCTCCCCTAGTCGTTGCGGGGGATTTCAACGGCGACGGAAAACAAGACCTGCTTACCTTCAGCGGCCTCAACGGACAAATCAATCCCGTCACGCTCTTTGCTGGACATGGTGATGGCACATTCGATGCTGGAACCTCGTTGACGTTTCTCAGCTACTACGCGCTCGGCCTAGTGGCGGGAGACTTTAACCAGGATGGACGCCTCGATGTAGCGCTTATCGACGGCAACAATCAACTCACCATTTTGCTCGGCAAGGGTGACGGTACCTTCACGATCAGCACGGCGACGCTGAAGAACAACAATGGCTCCCCAAGTGACGATGTCAACAGCCTCAATCTTGTGGTGGGTGACTTCAACGGCGACGGAATACCAGATCTCGCTTCAACAGGTGGCGTGAACAACGCGATCGATGTCCTCCTGGGGAATGGGGATGGTACTTTCGCCGAGCAGCCCAGCGTTGTCCCTTCCACAGGGGCCAATCAAATTGCCGCCGGCGATCTGAATGGTGATGGCTTCGATGATCTCGCCACCGTGAAGGCCGGAGCCGTCAGTATCCTGTTCTCCAACGGCGATGGTACGTTCAGCATTCAACCTGCTGCCACGGTTGCTGGGAACGGCGGCATCGCTATTGGTGACTTCAATGGCGATGGCCAGCCTGACATCGCCGTCGACAACTCGCTTACCGACACCGTTCAGATAGTGCAGAACACCCTCACGGAAACTGCTGTTGCCTACATTGCAAACGCACAGCTTTCTGGCGGTGGTGCCCATGTTGTGAACTCTGTGTATTCCGGCGATTCGCTCTTCGCGGGCAGCACGTCGAACAGTATTACGCTCAACGGCGTCACCGCGACACCAACAACTTTGTCGCTCACCGCAAGTGCTGCCAGTGGCAAGTACGGCGACACGATAATGCTCACAGCCACACTGAGTCCGACCGGTGCACCCGCAACCAATGGCGAAACAGTCACCTTCAGCAGTGGAGCGAAAGCCATCGGAACGGCCAAGTTGGCGGGCGGTGTAGCAACCCTGAGCACGGCTGCGATACCAGCCGGTTCGAACAGCATCACCGCATTATTTTCCGGCGATAACGTTTATGGAACCTCCACGAGCAACGCGGTTCCAATAACTCTGAGCCAAGCCGCGTCAACAACAACGTACGCGCCGCCGCTGACGCAGGTATATGGCGTCACAGCGGGGGCAGTCGGCATTCTCAACGCGAGTGGTACTCCCGCCGGTGGAACGTTCACCTACGCCGCCAGCTCGGGAGGCACCACCGTGCCGGTGAATGCCTCAACGATCCTTCCTGTGGGCACGTATTCGCTGACAGCGACATACACTCCTTCCGATGCCACGGACTATGCCACATCTTCCAAAATCGTGGCGGGATACACCGTCACGCAAGCCACTCCGACGATTAGCTGGGCCACACCAGCCGCTATTACTTACGGAACCCAGCTCAGCAACGCGCAGCTAAATGCGACGGCAAACGTGCAGGGGACCTTCACTTATTCCCCTGCGGCTGGTGCCGTTCTGCCGGTAGGAACACAAAAGCTGTCTGTGACGTTCACTCCCGCAGACACACAAGACTATGCAGCAGCTAGCGCGAGCGTAAACCTCCAGGTGAACCAGGCCACTCCGGTCATCATCTGGGCAACGCCTGCTCCAATCACTTACGGAACCGCACTTTCCGCTACACAACTCAACGCGACAGCAAACACTCCTGGAACCTTCACCTACAGTCCCGCCGTAGGAACAGTGCTTCCTGCCGGCGCACAGAAACTTACGGTCACCTTCTCTCCCAGTGACAACACGAACTACACGACCGCAACGGCATCCGTGACCATTCAAGTCGGCACCGTGGCGGCCACGATCACATGGCCAACTCCAGGTCCAATCACCTACGGCACGCCCTTGAGCTCTACGCAGCTGGACGCCACAGCGAACACGGCGGGTTCGCTCGTCTACAACCCTGCGGCTGGCGCGATTCTGCCTGCTGGCATGCAGAATCTGAACGTGGCCTTCACGCCAACATCGACGACGATGTATACCGCCGCAACGGGGAGCACCACCCTCCTTGTGAACAAGTTCACGGCAGTGGTCATGGCATCAGCGAGCGGGTCACCCATCAATTCAGGTGCCTCGGAAACCATTACTGCGGCAATTCCTGCCGCTTCCGCAGGCGCAGCCTCTCCAACGGGAGGCATCACCTTCGCCGAAGGAAGCACAACTCTCCTCTCGTCCATGCTGTCGGGCGGCAAAGCTGCATTCACAAGCACCGCACTTGCTTCGGGCACGCACACGATCGTCGTCACCTACGCGGGCGATGCCAATTACACCGGCGGTTCGGCCACGGTAGGTGTTGTTGTAAATCCAGCCCCGCTGGACTTCACGTTCACGAACAGCGGCTCAACGACGCAAACCGTGACGGCTGGATCCGCTGCAAGCTTCACCTTCTCGTTAGCTCCGACCCAGGGTGCCTATCCCGGAGCAGTCACGTTCACGGCGAGTGGCCTACCAATGGGTTCTGTGGCAACGTTCACCCCAAGCACCGTCGCAACGAGTGGAGGTGCTCAGACCGTCGCGATGTCTGTCACCACGACGGCTCAGGCGGAAATGGTACCGCTACAACTGTTTGAGCGCGTGGCACCCATGTCACTAGCCTTCTTACTGGCCCCCATTTTCTTTTCGAAGCAGCGGCGCAAGCGACTCAGCCCGTGCCGCCTTGGACTTGTACTCTTCCTGACATGCGCCATCGGCGCGTTCTTATCTGGTTGCGGAAGTAGCTCCACAACAAGGTCTCCACATACCTCGACAATCACGGTTACGGCTGCGAGTGGCACAATTCAACACAGCGCAGCGGTGACACTCACGGTGCAGTAGGACGGGCCCCTCGCCGAAAATTCAAGCGCGCGCTCGGCCTTTCCAGCCCGTTGGACAAGACAGGCTACAGCTGGTGTACTCACTCGTCGGCGTTCCAACTGCAACTGCAACTAGTGTGCGTCTTAGCGAGGCGAATCCTGAGGAGCACCGCAGCTAAATGTTGACTAAGGTTTGCGAACTGCTTATCTGTTGACGCGATGGTTCGGTTCCCTTCAGATAAGTGGCCATGTCGAACGAATGCTGCGGCTTCAGCGATTTCACTTCGAGCATGGCTTTGCTCCGAACACCAGAGCTCCCGCCGGCCAGGGCTTTCGTCAGTTCCACAAATAGCATCGGCCCGAACAGATGAAGGCCAGGAGCGAACAGATTCGTTGTTTTTTGATTGAGAGCTTTCGTCAGGTCTGCGCCGAAATCGGTGAGCACTGCTAGCAGTTGAGAAGGATCGTCCTTGGTGATCCTGTCAGACGCGGCACTGATTTCCCCCAACGCTTTAGTGACACCAAGAACCACACCTTGCTCGGCCAGCGCCAACGCTGTGAGGTTGGTGATACCCGCCTCATTCGCGCTTACATACTGGAAAATCTGGTTGGCTGCAGTTCCGGGCGGGTTGGAGACGAATTTCGGGTGCACTATTCCTCTGGCGACCATTTCGCGGTACGAGGAAGACACCTTTCCGGATAGCTGGCCCCAATCATCACTGCTCGAGTCATGACTCGATGAGATCGTCTTGCTCACTATTGCCTGCAATAAGTCGTTCGTCGGAGCTTCACCATTCAGGTAAGAGTCCTTCTTTGTGTTTGTAGAGCTAAGTTCACGCGAAGTAGCATTCCAGTCGATTCCGGTGAAGATTGGAAACGACTCCCACGCCAGTAGGGCTTGTACATCCCATGCGTCTATCTTCCCATTCTCCTGCGTGAAGTACAGCCGATGGGTGTAATCGCGCAACTGCCGCTGCACGACTTGAGAAGCAACGATCTGAGCACCTAGTAACTTGTCTTTAGCAACTATCCAGGAAGATAAGAAACCGCCATCGATCGCAAGTTGCATCGACATCAACATGTCGCTGAGACTCCCCGCTTCACCTTGCACTGGCTTGGGAAAAGCAACGGAGAGTAGGTTCGGGTAGCTATCTGCCGGCAACTTGTCACTAAAGTAAGTCGACACAAATGGCTGTGTAGTTTGCACCACCAGGGAACTAGTCGCGCCTCTCGCAACCGCTCGCAGTTCATACACCAGTGACGAATCAATCGAAGTGAGTGCAGGAGCCCGGGTTCCGAATGTTGCGGTGAGCCTCAGGATGCTGCTGTAACGATCTCTATCCACCTCATTACTTGAATTGAGATAGCCCACGAGATTGGCTCCATTCTGCTCAAAAACCAGCTGAGCGACGGAGTTCGTGATGTCCGCCGATGCGCTGGCAAGGTGTGGAATCGTCAGGTTCGTTGTTGCAGTCTGGTGTATGCCATGACTCATGCTTGCGCGGCGGATGGTGAGACCAGGCTCCGGTGCCTGCAGCCGGAAAACCGCTGATGTGTCGCCGTCCAGAACCTGCGTGAACAAACGCGCAGCAGGTGTCGTGAGATCGAATGACATGTCCAGAAGAGTGTCGTTCTCCGTTAGCGTGTTGTAGGCAGCGGCGAATGTGAAGTTGTACTTCTTGGTCAGAGCATCTGCTGTCTTCGCGTATAAGTCGTTGAATTTAGCCAGAAACACGTTGACTGCGGTTTGCACCTTCTGCAAATCAGCAGGAAGCAGCTTCTCCTTCTTGAGGAAAGCAGCCAAACGGTCCTGTAGCCACTCGTTCAGTTTGCCCGGATCGGTCGCGACGGCGAAGGCGTCACCGACAGGATCAGCAGCTTCAACTCCTGCAGCCTGGAGCTTCTCATCGGCGAACAGTCTGAACCGGTTACGGATGTACATCTGCAATCGGCCAAGTACATTGCTCGGTCCTCCATTCAGCACGTCGAGCGCATATCCTGCCACCCTCTGAACGTCGGCTTGCTTGTCGCCCAGCGAAAGAACAGATCCTGCTCCGATCGCTTCCGCGATACTTGTCAGCCAGGTATGACCAGAGACAAATTGAAGACCGTCTGAAAGGGCTTTGTCGAAGGAAGCATTCTCCTTGAGATCGGTGAGCAGCTTAGTGATCAGGCTCTTTTCCTTGGGATCGCCCAGCGCACCCCATGCGAGTGTCTGTAAATCGTTAGACCCACCCTGGACAAGAGCATTCCACTTTGCAAGAGCATCTTTCAGCGCGTCAGTTGCTTTTGTGAAGGTCGCATCTGCATCGATTCCTGTTGTGGCACTCAGAAGCTTTTTGGCGGTGCTGATGGTCAATGCTGCTGTGTTCGCCGCGAGATCGCCAGAGCTCCAGTTCTTCAGCGTCGCGATGCTGTTGCTGATGTCGTTTACAACCTGCGGCCCAAGAATGCCGAACGACGCCGCAACGAGGTCTCTGCCGTTAGCCGGCAGAACCGCACTCATTTGCACGCCGGCAGAAAGGTTCAATCCGACGTTGTAGCCGTAAGAATTGCCTTTGTTGATCTGGAGGTCGATGCGTTGATCTGCAATAAGCGACGGTCGTCCGATCGCGATGAAGTAGCGCCCAGTCACCGCGTAGCCCACGGTCGCTTCTGCTGCCGTGTCCACCTTCACGCTTACGTCGTCGCTAAACATTAACTGCTGTAGCGCAACCGGCAGATCGCGTGTGTAGGTGTAGTCGTAGCCGACTTTAGCCCCGATGGACAGTGCAAGGGATCCATCTACCTCCGCAACAATCCAGGCTCCAGGAGTTAAATCGTTCGCGCCTCTTACCTGTTTTGGCAGCTTGATATTTTTGAACGCTTGCTGGACCACGGCAATGGCGGGAGTGGCATTATCGAATCGGTAGAGCACAGCGAAGAGAGTAGAGCCGCCAGCCTCCACGCCGAACGTGGCGGATGCCACAACACCCACTGGCACACTTCCGGTGACACTCCCCTGAGCCTTGGCCTCAAACGAGAGCAGAAGAAACCGGTCGTTTGGTCCCGCAGGCATATCCGGCATCTTGGATGGATCGAGCTTTAGACCTTTCAGCGCGTCTGCCGCCGAAGTGAACACGCTCAGCCCGGAAGAACCACTCGCCGTGAAAGTTGCCGAGAGCGACAGTCCTGAACCGCCGGACAAGACCGGGATCTTCCCCGATGCGTACTGCCCGCTAAAGTCTCCCAACACAATGTCGCGAGGAGGGAACGGGGCATTGTTCGTGAAGGCCTGCAGTAGGTCACTCTGTGTGGCAGGGTTGATGGTCAGTTTCGTCGAGCCAAGTTCTATGTCCACGTCACTCTCCTCTTACGTCTGACCTCTAGCTTGCCCCGTAGCGTGATCACTCTTCGCCTTAGCTGCCGAGCGTCAACAAGGGCCAATAGCTTGCCAGCTTGCCGGCCCAACAATTCCATCCGGCACCAGGTTCACCTTCCGCTGGAACGCACGGACAGCGGCTTCTGTCACAGGACCGAATATTCCATCAGCAGGGCTGACTCCTACCTTCACCTGAACTGCTATCACAAGCGGCCCCTTATCGCCGCGGCGAAGCGTTGGTCTCGGTGGCGCTGTAGTATCCGTTGTCGTCTCGACTGCCGGGATCAGGCTCGCGGTATCCGAAGCACGAATCCTCGCGACAGCTGCCCGGCAAACTGCCATGTCGAAGCTTGGATCAGTCTTGCGTCCCTTAGGCATGGCGTACTCTTTGTGTCCGGCGCACCACTGCACATCTCGCTTCAAATAACGAAGGATTGCTGCCACGCCGAACTGGAGCGCGTCGATCTGCACCGCCGGCCAGGGGTCGTCCATGAGGCCTGTATTCTCCGCCTCGATGCCGATGAAATTCATGTTGCCACTGGACACGCCCTTCCACGATCCCGCACCAGCGTGATTACATTTTCCGGCAGCTATCACGTAAAACGTACCGTCACGCCCAAGCCCTAAATGTGCCAAAGGCCCTGTCAGGTCCGGCCTGCCGCTGACCAGGGTGCCAAGGCTTGGCATGTTCTTATCCTTTGGCCCCGCGGTGTGATGGATGAGTACGCCATACACCGGACCCATGTCATCATGTCCGCGATACTCCCATCCATCTACGGGTGCCACCTTCAAACCCGCCTTCAGCAGAACGTCTGGTAACCAGGTTAGAGAGTAGGTAGACATTAGCGAACTCCTCCCATGGCTGCCGGTAGCATCTCGTCCAAAGTGACGTTCACCGTCGTGTCTACATCGCACCCATCTTCATCTGCTGTCCGTGTCGGCTGAACCAATACGTGCTGCAGAGTCTCAGGGGGCGGCGAGAACGCAACTTCCTGCACTAACGCTGGAATGGGCGTTGCGACTGTGGGCGACGCATCCGGCGACGAAGCACTCGCTCGATTGTCTGTAGACGCTTCTTCCGGACTCTTCTGGTGCGGCTTCACCGTAGACCGAATCACAATCAGACGGTTCAACATGTCAAACCAGAAGGGCGCTCCAACAGAAACAGCAAATGCTGTCAGTACCCATCCCAAGAGGTCAGATGGTCCATTGTCTTTCAGCTCTTTCCGAATCCCACTAGGCCACCCGATAGGAAGATGAAGCCCTGCAAGCGCCTGATTCGCTGTCGCGTAATCCAGAGTGGATGTTTGTGCCTTCTGCGCAGTTGCGACAACCAGATCGCGTGTTGTTCTGTCCCGAATGAGCGTGTCGCCGATCCGGATGGTGCTGATGTTGAGCGTCACCGCAAGCACCAGGCCCAAACCAAGCAGAATGCCTTGTGTAGAACGTCGATACCATCCCGACACGCGATCCATTGCGCTGTTGTACCAAGCCTCCAGGTTCGCCTGAGCCTTCCCGAGATCTCCCTGTGCGCTATCCAAAGCGACCAGCAATGCACGCTGTACGGCCGGGTTCTCGATGCTCCCGACATTCGACCGTACGGCTTCAAATGTCACGCGTCCCGTAGCGACGACCGTAGACTCTGTTTGCGGTCCGCGAGCGGCCATGTCCAGTAGAGCCATCGCGAAATTCCGGCTCGGAATGTAAGAAGGCAGATTGCCTCCACGAGTCAGCGACATCACTCCAGTATTCAGCTTCGGGTTTGCAACGTACTGGCCCGAGTAAAGGCTAAAGATGAGCGGATGTTCATAGAAGTGCTTAACAAGTCCCGTTCCATCCGGGTCTCTGAGGATTTCTCGCAGCCCAGCTTCAAGGTGTGAGGCACGCGTTTTCAGCCAAGCCTCCAAGCCTTCTCGGACGGCGCTCGCGATTAGGCTGGCAAGCAGAAAGACGAAAACGATTCCGATCGCAACATCAAGAATGGTTGAACCGAGCACGGCGAACTTCTCCTCAGCGGTTTCAATAAACACCGGGCGAAAACACAGCAAGTTCTGAAGCATGGCCGCCAAGCGCGTAGATTTTCGTGCAGGTTTCTGCAGGACCCGAAAGGCAGAGGTAGAGGAAGGCGTTTCTGAAGGTATTGCAAGCCCGGGAAGTCGTCAATCAAAATGTGCGCTGCTCAACAAAGATGCAGTCTCGACGCATAAAGCGCCGTGCTCATTCGTCTTTACCGTCAAGCTTCACGCACGACGCTTCGAGGGTTCTTGTCGTCTCGTAGGCCAAGAAACTTCGCGTGGCGTAGCTGGTCCAGCGTCGTCCACTCCAGAAAGCCACATTGCGCTACGAGCTCTGGCCTGAGCCATACGCATGCGCGCAGCTTCTCCGCGGAGGGCTCCTGGTTGCGAAAGTCCGGTCCGATGTCAGACACATTGGCGAACGGACATTGCTTTGTAACAAGACGTGCCATGCGCGCATACACGGCGCGCCTTGTGTCTGGAATGAAACCATCGCGAACGAAGGCACATTGCCGCAACTGTCCAGCCCTGTAGTAGCCAATTACCAGTTCTTCGAACCCGTAAGTGCCCTGCGTAAACCCACAAATCACGAAGGCCTGTCTACGGCTCAGCGGCAGCTTAACCCATGCAAATGTACGCTGCCCCGGCTGGTACTGCGAATCTTCCTGTTTTGCGATAACACCATCTAGCCTGTTCTTGCGTGCGGTGTTAAGCACCTCGCGTGCGGAACCCTTCACGAACTCAGACTGTTGTACGGAATCAGACTCGCGCAGAAATACCTGGAGCATGTGCCGGCGTTCTTGAAGTAATCGGCTTGTTAGATCTTTACCTGCAAGCGCAAGCAGATCTACTGCATAAAAGATGAGTGGCGCCCGATTCGCGACGGCATTTTGCAGTAACTGGTAACTAGGATTGCCGCGTTCATCCAGAGCCACAAGCACACCATCCAGTTTTGCTCCGGAAGGAACCGCTGTAGCCAGGTCAGGCAGAAAATGCGAAAAGTGGTTGCTGATGTTCTTTCCGTTGTGAGCTAGAAGCTGCAGTCCACTGGGGTTGTGAATTGCCTGTGCACGATACCCGTCGTGCATCACCTCGTAGGTCCAGCAGGGCCCCTCGGGTAGCGTCGAAACCGTGGAGCACTCCATCGGTGCGGTCCAGCCTAGCTCTGGCAACGGCTTCGGATTGGTCAGGCGCTTGTATCCCATCCGAGCAGAGTAACGCAGACGAAAAACTAACTTGCTGGATGCGAACTCAGCAGACGTTTGGAAGCTGCACCAGCGTCGTCGTGGCGCTCAGCTTGACCATTGGAGCGAAGAAGCAGCTTGTCCGTTCCTTTGCATCGGCGCACTGAAGACAAGCTGCCGAGGGTAGGCATCCGCCCAGGCGCTCACTCGTACGAGCATTGGTGGTGTCTGAAGATTTCGCGCCACGCTTTACAAAATCGGTGAACATGGTTCGCTCCTTCCGACAACGATAGGGAAGGGTCAGTAACCTCAGCTATTCACCAAGTGGAGTATTACCTGGTAACCACGCGCGCAGCATCTTCGCAATTCTGCCCTTTGGGCTTGACTGTCCCTCGCGAACAGACGATGTTGGAAGGAAAGCAAAATCTTACGTGTTCTCGCGTCAAGCGGTTCCGCCCGGAGTTTCTATGAAGTTGCATGTGGTGTGTTTGTTGGCGGCGACCGCCGTTCCAGCCGCGTTCTCTCAGGCCGCACCGCCGCAACAGGGCAACTACATCGTCATGGATAAATACTGCAAGGAAGTACATCCGGGCGACACCGTCAGCTACTCGCTCACCGTGGAAGGGCTTCCGCCAGGGCAGCCCGTCGTTGCCGACCTGCAGATGCGCCCGAAACACGAGTCACCGCTGCTCGGACATGGCTTGCCTGCGCCAGACTTCCGCAATCTTGGTGGCGGCGGCACGGGGCAGGCGGATGGAGCGACCCAGAACATCTACAACTTCACCTTCGTTGTGCCGAAAGAAATCTACGCTGGCCGCTACCGTGGCGTAGAGGTGCTCGTTAAGTCGAACGCGCCGCTTACCTCCGCAGACGCGTCACGCTACGTGGATGTTTCGCACCACACCAGCAAGCAGGTGCACGCCTTCTGCCTTGCGGTCGTAAGCGACTACGGCGCGCGTCCGGAGCGGCCAGGAGTCACGAATTTTCAGCCTGGGCCGATCGTGCCACGCCAATAATCCGCTCCTGATGCGGGCGGAACACGGTTTGGTTCCACTTATCCACGGGAATTTACGTCTCCCGCTTACTAAGCGCTTGAACCGGTGCGCTTTAGCACGCATACTCTGAGGCAAGCGCAGCCGCGTGGTGCGGTTGCTGCAAGCACCAGAGAGACAAGCACCGTGAGTCGATACTGCCGGGAAGACGTTCTCCGCATCCTCCGCTTGCCCGTCCGCCAGCTTATTGCCTGGGAGCGTGCCGGGCTGATTGCAGCCAACGAGAACTACTCCATCCGCGACCTTTCGCAGCTTCGTAAGCTGCGTGATCTTACCGCGCTGCGAATTTCGGTAAAGAACATCCGTCGCTCCGTCGATGCCATGCAGAAAGTCTCCGGTATGGCCGAGCCTCTTCTGCACTCTGTTGCGCTGCGTTCTGGTGGCGAAAAGCTAAGGTTCCGCGAATGGGGCGCTCTTGTCGACCCCATGACCCGGCAGATGTCTTTTGATTTCGAGCTTTCTCCCGCAGCGGGAATGACCGTCGTTCGCGCCAGTGCCCCACAAAGCATGACGTGGCTGGTCAGCCAGACGCAGGAAATGTTCCAGCGGGCCGTTCGTCTGGAAGAGACGGTCGATGGGCTTTCGGAAGCCCAGGACCTGTACCAATCAATCCTGCAGATGCAGCCAAGTCACGCAGCGGCAGCCATCAATCTCGGAACCATTCGTTACAACCAGCGCGACTACTCTGGTGCGGAAACGATGTACCGCTGCGCTACGGAAGCCGATCCTGAATATGCTCTCGCGTTCTTCGACCTGGGCAACGTACTCGATGAGCAGCAGCGTTTAGGCGAGGCTATTGCCGCGTACGAGCGGGCACTGGAACTCGTGCCGCAATACGCCGACGCTCACTACAACCTTGCGCTTGCGTACGAGCGAATGCAGGAACCGCGTCGCGCGCTCCGTCACTGGACCGCCTATGCTCGCATCGACTCCTCCGGTCCCTGGGCCAACCACGCCCGTAGCCAGGCCAAAAAGATACTCGGCGCAGAGCGGCTGGCCATTGTTTCTCGCCACGGCCGCACGCTTAAGATCGCGGGCTGAAGCGCAGGGGACGAAGTTCACACCTCGTCTGTCACCGTTCTGCCAAGTCGGATTGCTGACGAGAAGCCGACTTACATTTTTGTAGCGCTCTCCCATCGAAGGCCAGGACAGCATAGCTGCTCGGACAACATGGGGAAGGGTGATTTCTGGCGCGGCGATGCCGCACCTGTGCAGTCAGGTTCAGGAGGACACGAGGTGCAGAGAGGTATCGATCGGGTATCGGCAAAATGGCATCTCGCAGGGAAGCCATTGCTCAACATTGTCTGGCCGGTCCTCATCAGCCTCTCCTTCCAAAGCACGATGTCTGGTCAGACCAACTCCTATATCGACTCCACGCGCCCAACCATCTCCAGCGACGCGGCAATCCAGCAAAGAGGTGTTCTGCAGGTGGAGTCCGGGTATGACGGCTACTTTCTGCCTTACGATCAGACCGGTCAGACAAGCTTGTACTATGCCCTTACGAATTGGCTGCGGCTGGATGCGGGCTTGAGTGCGTGGCGAGCGACGGATACCGCGTCCAGCGAGCGCGAGGTGGGTGTTGGCAACGTGAGCGTTGGAGCAAAGGCCGTGCTGTTTCGCGACGGACGGTCAAGAATTGTGCCGGGTTTTGCAGTGGAATATGAAGCATCGTTGCCGACCGCAAGTAACACGGAACTGCGGAGCCGATACCACCAGGGAACGTTGATTGTGAGTAACTCGGTTGGCACCTTCCGCTGGAAGGTAAATGGTTCACTGTACGGGTCTGGTTGCGAACGCGGTGGCTGCAGCGTGCACGGTCAGGGGGCGCTGGGAGTGTCCGAGACGCTGACGGACGTGACGACGTTGCAGGCAGAGTTCTTTGGACAGACGAACTCGGCGACAGCCCCGCCCGGGGCGTATCTTTTCGGTGGGCTGACGCACAAGCTGAGTGATCGGACGGCCGTGAACGGCGGTCTACGATTTGGAGTAACGCGCGACGCGCCCAGGATTGGCGTGACGGTCGGGTTCACGGTTGGAGTGGGTGGCAAGTCACAAGATCACGGCTCGCGGTGAGGGCGCTAACGTGCGCGCTTTCCTTGCAGTCTCATCTGGGACGTCCAATTCGCCGTTGAAAGCTCATCCAGCCATGAAGCGGCGCAAACTTCGAGTGCATGCGAATAGCTTCCGAAACGCCGTTGTCGTCAGCCACACCGCTGCCCGATCAACCATGCCCGGCTTCGCGCCAGCCCTCGGAACTAGACACCTCACTTAGCCGTACTTACTTACAGCGCACGCGCATGCTGGTGCGACGGAGCGAAACTCGATGAAGCTGCTTCTGTTCTGCCTCCTGCTTGTTCTCTACTGGCCCGCAGCCCTCGCTGTGCTGGTGCTGTACCCAATCGTCTGGCTGTTGCTTCTTCCGTTGCGGATCGTGGGTATCGCGGTCGGTGGTGTTCTCGACTTACTGAAGGCTGTGCTGTTCCTCCCCGGCCGGGTTCTTCGAGCCATCTAGCGCGGGCGATATCCTCCCGCTGATACACTCCCATCCAACACCGCAAAACTTCTGTTGGTAGGGAGCCCCCGTAGATGGCCGCGCGCACAACTTTTCGCCCCTTTGTTTCCCCTGAAGACAGTCCAAAGGAGCTTTCCGCGCGGGCGCTGATTCTCGGCGCCATTTTCGGCGTCATCTTTGGAGCCGTCACGGTCTACGTGGGCCTGAAAGCGGGCCTCACCGTCGCAGCCAGCATTCCAATCTCCGTCATCTCGATCTCTGTCCTTCGCGTGTTTGGCCGCGCGACCATTCTGGAAAACAACATCGTTCAGACGACTGGCAACGCTGGGCAGTCCATCGCTTCCGGCGTCATCTTCACTCTTCCGGCGCTGATCTTTCTCGGCTTCGACCTGGAAGCGTTCCGCATCTTCGCGCTCGCACTCTTCGGCGGTTGGCTGGGCGTGCTATTCATGATTCCGCTGCGCCGCCAACTCATCGTGGAAGAACACGAGACCCTCACGTATCCCGAGGGCACAGCCTGTGCCGACGTGCTGCAGGCCGGCGAACGCGGTGCGTCCTTTGCGAGCCGGGTCTTCATGGGCCTCGGGCTCGGAGGCTTGTATGCCTTGCTGCAAAACGATTTCCTGCTCTCGCTTTTCCCAGCCACACCAAAGGTTGATTTCAATTTCGATCCCAATGGCCAGCAGATTCTAAAAGGCGGCTCTATTCGTGCCGACGTCACCGCCGAATACCTCGGCGTCGGTTACATCATCGGAATTCGCGTCGCCGCAATCATGCTTGCCGGTGGCGTTTTTAGCTGGCTCGTTCTCATGCCCGCTATCGTGTTTTTCGGCAAGCACCTCAGCGGCCCACTCTATCCCGGCACTGTGCCCATAGCGCAAATGGACCCAAGCTCGCTGTGGCGCACCTACGTTCGCCCTATGGGCGCAGGAGCAGTAGCAGCTAGCGGCCTCATCACTCTGCTTCGCACCATGCCAACCATCGTCAGCGCCCTCACCGGCTCCTTCAAGAGGAAGGGTCCCATTGCAACCGAAGAAAGCGCTCAGCTCGAAGCCGACGCGCAATATCCCAGCCGGCCAGACACTCCCGCATCACGCATACGCACCGAGCACGATCTGCCCATGAGTGTCGTTGCAGGCGGCAGCCTGCTGCTTGTCGTGCTCATGTTTGCCTTCCTTGAGTTCCGCCCGGTCCCTGGTGCACAGGTTGGCTGGCTCGCCAACTTGGCCGCCAGTCTCATGATCGTCATCTTCGGCTTCCTGTTCGTCACAGTCAGCGCGCGCATTGTTGGCATTGTTGGATCCAGCGCCAGTCCAGTCTCCGGCATGACGATTGCGACCTTGATGGCAACCGCTGCAATTTTCCTCGTGAAGGGCTGGACGGCTCCAGCTTTCGGTGCCGTCGCCATCACGGTAGGCGGCGTCGTGTGCATCGCAGCGTCGAACGCTGGTGATACCAGCCAGGACCTCAAAACCGGGTTCCTCATCGGTGCCACGCCCTGGAAGCAGCAGGTCGCTGTGATGGTTGGTGTGATCGTCAGCATCTTCGCCATCGGTCCCACACTCTCGGCAATGAACAAGAGCTTCGAAAGCTTTCAGCAACTGCCTGAGCCACGCGTGATGTCGCTGAGCGCATTGCCGGACGGTGTGCAGAATCAAGGAGCGTTCAACCGAGACTCCGTCACGCTGACGCCGTACGGCTCCAAGGCCAAGGGAACAGGTGCAACACTCAACAACGCGCGCCACTACCTGCTTTTGAACTCCATCGGCAGCTCCACACTCGAAGACGGCAAGTATCTCTATAACCCTTCCACCGGCAAGATCGAAGTGCAGTGGGTGCAGGGAATTGGCAGTGAAGAAGTGGCCGCGCCGCAGGGGCGTCTGATGGCGACTGTCATCAACGGCATTCTCACCCGCAAGCTACCGTGGAGTCTCGTGCTCCTCGGTGTCGCGCTCGTGATCGGCATCGAGCTCCTCGGAATCCGCTCCCTTACTTTCGCGGTTGGCGCATACCTCTCCATTGGCACCACGCTCGCTATCTTCACAGGAGGTGTAGTGCGCTGGATGGTTGACCGCGCCGCAGAAAAAGCTGGGGACGTTTCCGAAGGCTCCGAAGAAGTCTCACCCGGTAGCTTGTATGCTTCCGGCCTTATCGCCGCCGGTGGCATCATGGGATTGCTTGGCGTTGTGCTGAAGCTCATCGAAGGTCTCACGCACAAGCCGATGCCTCAGTTCGCTCCCACCAATCCGCTCTACAACCGTGGCGTCAGCGTGTTCGCCTTTGCGATGCTTGCCTTCAGCCTGTATTACTTCGCGCGTAAGCCACTTAACAACCAGCAGGATTAGGCCCCCTTACATGAAAAAGCTACTCACCGCATCGTTCCTCTCTGTCGCTCTAGTGCTTGGCTGTGCGCTCTCTGCGCGAGCTGACGATCCCAGCAAACAGGCCAAAGCCGCGAAGCTCGTGGATACCATGCACATGGAAAAGAACATGTCGCTGATGATGGACTCTGTCTCTACCCACATGAAGCAGTCGTTCAGCGCGGCGCTTGGTGACAAGGCCACTCCCAAACAGAGACAGATCTTCGACGGCTTCATGTCGAAGGTCTTGCAGCTTCTGCAGACGCAGATGAGCTGGTCTGTGCTGAAGCCCGAGATGATTAAGCTGTACGTGAACAACTTCACGGAAGAGGAACTGGACGGCTTGAACACCTTTTATTCCTCACCCGTCGGGCAATCCACGCTAGAAAAGATGCCAGTCACCATGCAGCAAAGCATGGGAACGATGCAGGCGCATATGGCGACGCTCGAGCCGCAGATGAGGGTCTTGCAGGAAAACTTCGCAAAGCAGATGCAAGCGACAATGCCTCAGCCACCAGCAAAAACTGGTCCAGCCACGCACCCCGCTCCATCGAAACACTGACCCCGCTAGCACATGCAACGCTGCTACACGCCATGACGACCATTGTCACGCTCGCGCTCGACGAGGCCTCGCAGGCGCATTTCGACGCGTTGCGACGGCAGCATTACCCCGCGAACCTGAACCGCATCGCTGCCCACCTGACGCTTTTCCACGCATTGCCCGACACAGAAGATATCCGCACATCGCTTCTCAGCGCAGCATCTCCCTCGCAGCCATTCGCGATCCAGGTAAGTGGCCTGATGACCTTAGGGCGCGGCGTCGCTTACGCTCTGGAAAGCCCTGAACTGATGAGTCTGCACCGGCAGCTCGCGAGCGAGTTCGAGCCCCACCTGATCCCGCAGGATAAGCAGCGCTTCCGTCCACACATCGTTGTGCAGAATAAAGCGAGCGGGCCAGAGGCGAAGTCCCTCCTAGCCGAGCTCTCAAGCGACTTCAAGCCCCACGCAGTAGAAGCCCAGGGCCTTGACTGGTGGGACTACCTGAACGGCCCTTGGCAATTGCGCGAACGCTTCAGCTTCGCGTGCTAAAGCTCAAGAATGATCGGCATAATCAGTGGTCGTCGGTTCGCGTTCTTCTGCAGGAAGCGCTTCAGGTCACCCCGGATCTTGTCCTTCATTACGCCGTAGTCACGACGCTCTTCCTCGCTCGACTGCTCCAACGTGCGCGCCACAACATCACGCGCATTGCGCAGAAGATCAGGGTCATCGGCTGCAAATCCACGCGTCGAAATCTCAGGTGCGCCTTCAACCTGACCAGTGCTCTTGTTGATCGCGATGATTGGGAGAAAAATGCCATCACCACCAAGCTGCTTGCGGTCGCGAATCACAACGTCTTCCACTACATCCGCGGTCGAGTTGTTATCGATGCAAACGCGTCCTGTGGTCACCTTGCCGGTTTTTGCCGCTGATTCACGGTCCATCGATAGCACTTCGCCGTCCTCAAGCAGGAATACCTTCTCAGGAACTCCTGTCGAATGCGCCAGCTCCGCGTGCCGCTTCAGGTGGCGATAGTCACCATGAACCGGGATGAAGAACTTCGGCTTCACTAGATTGATCATCAGCCGCAGCTCTTCCTGCGATCCGTGCCCAGACACATGAATGAGCCCGTGCGTTCCATCATCGTGGATGACACGTGCGTCGCGACGCTCCAGATGGTCGATAACGCGGTAGATTGCTTTCTCATTGCCGGGAATCACCCGCGAGCTCAGCAGCACGGTATCGCCCGGATCGATCTTCGCAAACTTGTGATTATCCACGGCCGCGCGAGAAAGCGCGGACATCGGTTCACCCTGCGTGCCTGAGATCAGGATGCACAACTGCTCAGGCGCGAAATCTCGCATCTGGCCTGGATGGATCACCAGCCCTTGCGGCGGATCGATGTAGCCAAGGTCCTGCGCAATCTCGGAAGAATTGTCCATCGACCGACCGATAATTGCGACCTTGCGCCCATGCTTATGCGCCAGCTCCATGGCGATGCGAATGCGATGAATGGACGAGGAGAAGCAGGAGAAAAAGAGGCGCTTCTTCGCAGCACCGAAGATCTCGTCAAGCCTTGGCCGAACCGCCTTTTCACCCGGCGTGAATCCAGGACGATCCACGTTCGTAGAGTCTTGTAGAAGCGCGAGGACACCAGCCTTGCCGAGCTCTGCAAATGCCTGCAGGTCGAACGGATGCCCATCGGGAGAAGATAGATCCACCTTGAAATCGCCGGTGTGCAGAATCACGCCGACCGGCGTAGTCACAGCCAGCGCGACGCAATCCACCAGCGAGTGCGTTACACGTATCGGCATCACGCTGAACGGACCAAGGGTGAAACGCTTTCCAGGAAGGATCTCGATGAGCTCAGCGTCATCCAGCAGGCGGTGCTCTTCCAGCTTGCCCTCGACGTATGCGAGCGTGAACTCCGTGCCATACACCGGCACATTCAGTTCTGACAAAATCCACGGCAGACCACCAATGTGATCTTCGTGTCCATGCGTCAGCACAATGCCACGCACCTTGGAGCGGTTTTCTATCAGGTAGCTGATATCTGGCACGACGATGTCGACACCGAGCAGCTCTTCTTCGGGGAACATCAGCCCGGCGTCGATAACTAGGATGTCATCGCCAAAGCGCAGAGCAAGGCAGTTCATGCCGAACTCGCCGAGCCCGCCGAGCGGAACAATCTGCAACTTCTCTGTATTCATGAGATTTCAGTCTATCGCACAGGCTTTCGCTGCTGCTGAACACTTGCACCAATCACGCAGCTCAATGTGTGAAGTGCGGGTGTAAAGTTTGCAGGAGCTGGTGCTCACTGGGTTCTCAGTTGTCCCGAAGTAAACCTTCCAGCGCCGCCGAGAGATCGGTCTTCTCATCCCGGTACTTCACAATGACTGGCGTGTACACGCTGATCCCGAACTCCTTACCCGGTCCATGCACGACCTGCCGCGACCCGGGCACTACAACAGCACCCGCAGGCACGATCAACGGCATGTCTGCGCTCGCCCGAATGACAGCGTTGTTGGGCAGGTCATACAGCGGCGTACCGCGAGTCAAAATCGTTCCTGCGGCCAGCACAGCCTTTGCGCGCACAATCGTACCCTCGTAAACACCGGTGTTCCCACCGACAAGCACGTCATCTTCGATCACCACTGGTGAGGCATTCACCGGCTCCAGCACGCCACCTATCTGTGCTGCTGCCGAAAGGTGGACACGCTTCCCAACTTGCGCGCACGATCCCACCAGTGCGTGCGAGTCCACCATCGTGCCCTCGTCGACATACGCTCCGGTGTTCACATACGCAGGCGGCACGACCACAACGCCCGCCGCGAGAAACGCACCGGCGCGCACTGCGCTACCGCCTGTCACGATCCTTATGTTTTGCTCCGGTGTGAATTGCCGCGTTGGAAACGTGTGCTTGTCCACGCAGGAAAGTACGCCACCTGTCACAGCTTCAAGGTGTCCCAGGCGGAAGCCCAGCAGAATACCGCGCTTGACCCACGCATTTACCCGCCATCCAGTTGGCGTTGCGTCATCCGGCTCCGCTGAGCGCACCTGGCCCGCTTCAAGCGCATTACGAAGCTCCAGGAACGTCGGAAGCGCATCTTTCTCATCGATCGCTTTGGGTCCAAGTTCAAACAGGCGATCAATCGAAGCAGCAAGCGAAGCGAAAGAGCTCATCGCTTCATTCTATCGACGCGTTCGGCTAAAGCCCGATGTCCTGCATTCCGCTTCGCAGCATCTCGCGCGTTTGCTGAGACACCGGAACCATAGGCAGTCGTAGCGTCTCGTCACATCGACCCATGTGTGCCATAACAGCCTTGATTGGCGCGGGGCTAGGCTCCGCGAAATTCGACTGCATGAATCTGTAATGTTTCCGGTTGATCTCGTTCGCCTTCTTCCAATCTCCGGAAAGCGCTGCATCGACCATTGCCGACATCTGCTGCGGAATGGCATTGGAAGCAACAGAGACCAACCCGGCGCCGCCAACAGCGATTGATGGGAGCGCCATCGAGTCATCCCCCGCGAAAACGGCAAAACCTTCCGGAACCCGTGTCAGCAGCTCAATGATTTGCGGCATATTTCCGCTGGATTCTTTCACGCCAACAACGTTTTCAATCTCAGCGAGACGCAGTACAGTCTCGGGCAGCAAATTCGTTCCCGTTCGTCCTGGGATGTTGTACAGCAGCACCGGCAGGTTCGCCGCTTCGGCAATAGCGCGGAAATGCTGGTACTGGCCTTCCTGGCCAGGCCGGTTGTAATAGGGATTCGCTGTCAGTATGCCATCGAGCCCAACTACCTTCGCCACTCGTTTGGCACGCGCAACAGCTTCCTGCGTCGAGTTGTGCGTAGCTCCAGCAAACACCAGAGCTCTACCGTCGGCAGCTTGCACCGTGAGCTCGACAACCCGAATCCACTCATCTTCCGTGAGTGTCGACGCCTCGCCCGTGGTGCCAGCAGGAATGAGCAGGGTGATTCCACTATTGACCTGCCACTCAACGTGCCGCGTTAGAGCAGCTTCGTCGAGCCCGCCATCAGGATGAAAAGGAGTGATAAGGGCTGTGCCACAGCCGCGCAGTTGCATACCGATAGCAGTTTAGCGCGGCTCCGCAGCTTCAGATGTTTCAGCCGAGTTGACGCTGAACAATCCGAGCGTTGGCACAATCCAAATCAGTGTCACCAAGGACGTGGAATACAGTGCGACCCGCGGGTAATAAGGCGCGAGCGCAATACTACCGGCATAAAGTGCGACCGATCCCCAGTGCTTCGCTCGCAGCGACATGGTAAGTTCCGTATTCCGCTTTTCTCGCTCCAACTGACAATCAGCGGCATACCGCAGCAGCAGAAAACTCGTTCCCGTAAACATCATGCACGCACTGTAGATTGCTACGGAAAAGCCATCCATCTCATGATCGACAACATAAGAGGTAAAGAAGGGAATAAGCGAAAGCGTGAACAACCACAAGAGATTCGCCCACAGAATCCGGTTAGTGCATTTGTGCAAACGAGAAATCAGTTCGTGGTGATTTACCCAGTACACCCCAGTGAACATAAAAGAAAGCAGGTAGACCAGCAGCGTCGGCACGATCGCGCGCAGTCCATGCCAGCCCGCTTCGTGAGGAACCTTCAACTCGAGCACCATGATCGTGATGATCACGGCAATTACGCCATCGGAGAACGCTTCCAGGCGTCCAGGTGAAAAGGTTGAAGCCATAGGACCAACTTAACAGCGAACGGTCAATTCTCGAGCAGATCGACAGTGGCTCGCATCGACGACACCCTATCGTTGCTGCGCCGTACTTTCTGACCTGCTCTAACTAAACCCAGTCGCCGTTACGCATCAGCGGCTCGGCTGTTCCGTCCTTGTGCAACCCGTCCACGCTCATGGTTGCACCACCAATCATCCAGTCCACATGAATCAGACTGTCGTTTGCGCCCAGTGCCGCTAGTTGCTGCTCCGACATCTTTTCGCCATTGATCAGGCAGGTGGAATACGCCTGCCCCAGCGCGATGTGACTAGCTGCATTCTCATCGAAGAGTGTGTTCCAGAACAGAATCCCGGACTGCGCGATTGGTGAACTATGTGGCACCAACGCCACCTCTCCCAGCCTGCTCGCACCCTCATCGGTTGAGATGAGTTGTTGCAGCGCAGCCTCGCCTTCCGTTGCGGTCGCCTTTACAATCTTTCCGTTCTCAAACACGCAGCAAATGTTCTCGATCAGCGTGCCCTGATGAGATAGTGGCTTCGACGCCGACACCACGCCATCTACCCGACTCTTGTGCGGCGTAGTAAAACATTCTTCCGTCGGAATATTTGGCTGGCAGTAGACCCCATTGCCCGCCGTCGTGCCACCACCAGCCCACAGATGCTCATCCGCAAGCCCTACTGTAAGATCGGTCTTTCCATCCGCACGGTAAAAGTGAAGCGAGTGATAACGCTTCGCGTTGAGGAAGTCCACGCGCGATTTCAGATTTGCGCCATGCTGCTCCCACTCCGCCACCGGATCGTTGGAAGTGATGCGAGACGCGTGGAAAATGGCGTCCCATAGCTTCGCCTGCGCGACTTCGTCCGGCTCACCCGGAAATGCGAGCTTCGCCCACGCCGCCGACGCATACGCCACGATCGTCCAATTGATCTCGTGCCGCGTGATCAGCTCGAGTGCCGGCTTCATCGTCTTGGAGGCAGCCACGCTGGCTCGTGAAATCCTCGACGGATCCAGGCCAGCGAGCAGTGCGGGATCCGTTCCGGTAATGCTCAGCCTTGCCGCGCCAGAGCGATACGCATTGGCAATGGCGTCATGCAGCCACGCGGGGGAAGTATCAAACGTTGAGTCGTGGGCGTACTTGTACCGCGTCACCACCACATCATCGTCAGCCAGGATCGTTGTAACGAGCTTCGCCCCAGCCAGGTACGCCTGTTTGGTAATGCAGCGAACCAGCGGCAGCGCATCGGTAGGCGCAGTTAGCAGCAGCTCCTGCCCTTCGCGCAGCCCAAGCCCGATACGGACCGCCACCTGGGCGAGTCGGTCGAGCTTTTCTTCAAACGTGAGTGACGCAAATGCGCCAGAAAGCGGCGAGGGCATATCAGGAAAGTTTATCGTGCTGCGGCGGAAAACGCAGAACTCTTCCGTAACTACCGCGATGCACTCACTGGCAATACTGCGAGACGAAGCTTAAATTTTCCTGAAGACATCCCGAAAGTCATAAATCCCCGGCTTGGCCTCACTTAGCCACTCAGCCGCGCGTACGGCACCTTCCGCAAAAGGCCTGCGCGAGTGGCTCTCGTGGGTCAGCACCAGCTTGTCTCCACTGCTAACCGCCTCCAGCGAGTGCAAACCCACAGCGTCGCCAGCACGAACGGAGTTCACCGGAACGTCATCCAGCCCGCCTGCTCGCTTCACCGCGTCGCGCAGCGTCACAGCCGTTCCGCTCGGCACATCCAGCTTGCTCTCGTGGTGCGTTTCAGAAACCAGAAAGCTGTACCCGGCGCTTTTCAGCTCCTTCGTCATCATCTCTGCGATCTGAAACATCGTTTGTACGCCAATGGAAAAGTTCGTCCCGTGGAGCAAACTCGCACCGCGGCGTTCCGCAAGTGACCGCATGTCCGCCAGCTTGTCGTACCATCCCGTTGTCCCGATCACCATGCGCGCGCCGTTCGCAAGACAGGCCCGCATATTTGGGATCACAGCTTCTGGCGTGGTGAAGTCGATAACCGTGTCAAAGCCGGCGACAAAGGGCGCCGTAAGCGCTGCCGCATCCTTGTTCTCTTTGGCGTCCAAAACGTGCACACTATGGCCGTGTTCAGCCGCAACTTCCGCCACCAGCTTGCCCGTTTTTCCATGGCCCAGAACGAGAATACGCATACAGGTCACTCCTAAGCGTTAGACGCAACAGCACGTGCGTCAAGATCGAAAACAGCAGGGTCGGGTGAAGTGAAGAAGGTGTTGTGCAGAGAGCGCACGGCTTCCTCTACATCCTCCTCATTCACCATGAAGCTCATGTTGATCTCGCTGGCACCCTGCGAGATCATACGGATGTTTACATGCGAGACGGCAGTGAACACTCTGCCGGATATACCTGACTGCCCGCGAATGTCCTCACCCACCAGGCAGATGAGCGCCTTGTTGCTCTCGTATTTCACGTCGGCAATTCGGCCCAGTTCCTCGCAGATCGCGGGCAAAGCCTCGCGGGAATCCACTGTCACGGAGATCGATACTTCCGACGTAGAAACCATGTCGATCGCGCACTGGTGCTTGTCGAATATGTCGAAAACCATCTTCAAAAATCCGTGTGCCAGTAGCATCCGGCTCGCCACAATGTCGATGATGGTCAATCGTTTCTTCGCCGCAATCGACTTGAACGGACTCGCGCAGGAAGGCGGCATCGCGACAATCTTTGTGCCATCGTTTTCGGCGTTGCGGCTGTTCAGCACCCAGACAGGAATGTTCTTCTGCACCGCCGGAAGAATCGTTGCTGGGTGCAGCACCTTCGCGCCGAAGTAAGCCAGCTCGGCGGCCTCTTCAAAGCTGATCGTCTTCACGCGGAGAGCGTCGCGGCAGATGCGGGGATCGGTCGTCATAATGCCATCAACATCCGTCCAGATTTCGATGGCTCCCGCATGTAAGCCGCCGCCAATGATCGCGGCGGTGTAGTCCGACCCACCGCGTCCGAGCGTCGTCGTAATGCCGTTGCACGATCCGATGAACCCGCCCATTATCGGTACGAGCTCGTCGGCGAGTAGAGGAAGCACGCAGCCTTCTAACGCCACCTCGATAGCTGGCTCATCCGGCGCAGCCTTACCGTAATGTGCATCCGTCAGGATCACAGTGCGCGCATCGACGTGAGCGCTCCTCAACCCATATTCCGTGAAGGCAGCCGCCACCAGCACACTCGAAAGCCGCTCGCCAAAGCTCACGACATTATCTGAGGTTCGCGCCGTTAGTTCACCAACAGCAGCAATGCCGCGCAGCAACTCATCCAGCGCGTCGAAGTCATTATGCAGGCTGATTTGCAGGGTAGTAAGACAATCACCGGAGACAAGTTCTTCCGCTGTGCCGAGATGCCGTGACCGCAGAACATCGCTCAACCGCAGCGCCTCTTCACGATCGTTGCGCCCCGAAGCCGCAGCCGCTGCAAGCAACGTGTCGGTGACTCTTGCCATTGCCGAAACGACAACGACCGGACTCAGGCCCTTGCGGACACGCCCGTTCACAATCGACGCGGTACGCAGGATTGCCGCGGCATTTTCCACGGAGGTGCCGCCGAACTTCATCACCACTACATGCCCGCGCGGCTTGCCACTCATGCGTTCACCACCGGGTCGTTTGAACTGTTCGCATTCACAGCAGGGAAGCGCTTGAAATTAAATTTGCCCAGCGCCGCCAGCAACTCCGCATTCAGCAGAGCGCATCCCGCCGCCCCACGCAGAGTGTTGTGTGAAAGCAGAGTGAACTTCCAGTCAAAAAGCGAGCATGGACGCAAACGGCTCACTGTTGTAGCCATGCCGTTGCCGCGCATCAGGTCTAACTTCGGCTGCGGCCGGTCAACCGCTTCAAGATATTCCACAGGCTGCTCCGGCGCAGAGGGCAGCGAGAAGCTCAGTGCCGAGAGCGGCTTGAAGCTCTGCCATGCGTTGATAATTTGTTCGCGCGTGGCCGGCTTCTTCAGCTTGATACTCACGCACTCCGTATGCCCGTCCAACACAGGCACACGATTGCAATGCGCGCTCACGCTAGCGTTAGCATGATGAAATCCACGCCCGTCGGCGCTGCCGAGCAGCTTGCAAACTTCCTCCTGAAGCTTTTCTTCTTCGTTCTTGATGTACGGAATCACGTTGCCGAGTATGTCGAGCGACGCCACCCCGGGGTAGCCTGCACCCGACACCGCTTGCATGGTGGAAACGAAAAGCTTCTCAATCCCGAAGCGCTCTTCCAACGGCTTGAGCGGCAGCACGAGCCCAATAGCGCAGCAGTTTGGATTGGTCACGATAAACCCGCCGGACTCCTGCCTTGATGCCTGGGCCTCAAGCGCTTCCAGATGGCTCGCATTTACCTCAGGCACAACCAGCGGTATATCCGCGCCCATACGGTACGCAGAAGAATTCGAAACCACCGCGCATCCCGCGGCAGCGAACTTCGGCTCCAGGTCGCGAGCAATGTCAGAGTCGACGGAAGAGAAGATGATGCGCGGCAGGTCCGCACCCGAAGCACTCGGCTCGTTCAACTGCAACACCATGTCGGCAACGTGCTCGGGCAGGGGAGTGTCCAGCTTCCATGAGCACGCATCACCGTATCGCTTACCAGCGCTTCGATCACTCGCCGCGAGCCACGTGATGTTGAACCATGGATGATTGGCGAGCAGTTGAATAAAGCGCTGACCGACCGTGCCGGTCGCACCCAGAATGCCTACGTTACGACGTTCCATGTACCTAGAATATCGCGTGCAGAGCCACCTGTTCGTGTCTCTGCACGCGAGTCAACGCTTTCGTACTTCAAGCAGCTATCGGACTGAGGGAGGCTAAACGACATCACTACGCCGTCTTCCGACCACCCGCGATCCGCCACCGCCCCACGCGATAAGTAGCGCAATGACGTGCAGCAGGAACCAGATCGTGATGCCTTGATCCTGGTAGATCCAAAGCAGGATCAGGATGCGCGGAACCAGCAGCGCCACGATAATCGGGATAAGCCCGACCACCGGCGGGATGTAAGCCGTCATGGCGTGCTGCAGCCATGCCACGACCATGCAGATGCGCGGCAGAAACAACGAGAGCACTAAAAACCAGAGCGGAATGTTATGAACGGGCAGCGTGAGCGAAAAATTCATGTCGTCCTCTAAATCAAGCGGAGTGAAGTTAGGCCCGAACTCTTCTACTGAATTACTTCGCGGCGAAAGCGAAGTCAGCCTTGACGGTTCCGTTCGCCGGAACAGTGACCGGCATGTCCTGCTCGCCAAGCTTTTCGTGTACAGCAGCGATGGTGTAGTTCCCGGGAGGCAGACCTCGCAGTGTAAACGTTCCGTCCGCCGAGGTCACCGCAAAGAACTGATTTGGTGCGACGTTGATGAACGCATTCATCCACGGATGGTTGTTGCACCGCACTGGCAGCATTATCTCTGGCGAGTTGAACGCCCGTGACTCTGCTGCTCCCATTGGTCCCTGTGATACGTCCACAGCACTGTTGCCGGATACCGCCGGCATCGTGTGAACGTTGTGCATCGTCGGGTCAGAATTGTGAAACTCCACCTTCGCGCCCTGCTGTACCGCAATCACATGCGGCACATACTTGCAGCCCTTCTGATCGAGTACAACCGCAGGAGCAGCGTTAACCGCTTTCGAGTCAGGAGCGCCCGACTTCACATAGATGTACACGTTCGCAAGCTTGCCGTCGGCAACGACGAACTGTTCCGTCTGATTTTGCCCGGCAAGCGTGCATCCCGGATCCATCGCCATATCGATCGGTACGCGGGCAGGAGCTTTGCCGCTGAACTTCACCGTGCCCTTCACCTCACCTGCATTCGCGGGAGGCGCAGGGGTTGCAGCGGCAGAGGACGACGGCTTGCTATCAATCGTTGCGCCGGTGCGCACAGCAGAATCAGGTTTGCACCCTGCCATCATCAAAGCCGAAGCGGCCACAAAGTAAACAAGCGAGCGTGGGGTATTCACACTCGCTTGGATGCACGGAAACTTGCCGCCGTTAGTTGTTTCTTTACAGCGCCGCGATCACTGCTTCGCCGAACGCTCTCGTTCCTGCGCTGCCGCCAACATCGCCCGTCAGTGTCTTGCCTTCGGCGTAAACCTTCTCTACTGCGGTCTGCACTTTCTTCGCGGTTTCACCCTCATCCATGTGGTCGAGCATCAGCACTGCCGATTGGATCAGAGCGGTTGGGTTTGCCTTGTCCTGTCCTGCAATGTCCGGGGCCGATCCATGTACCGCTTCAAAAATCGCGCACTCCGCTCCAATGTTGGCTCCGGGTACCAGTCCCAAACCGCCGACGAGACCCGAACAAAGATCGGACAGAATGTCACCGTACAAGTTTTCAGTCAGAATCACGTCATATTGGTACGGGTTCATCACCAACTGCATGCAGGCGTTATCCACGATGTGCTCGGCATAGCTCACCTCAGGGTAGCTTTCGGAAACGTCCTTCGTGCACTTGATGAACAGCCCATCCGACATCTTCATGATGTTCGCTTTGTGAATCGAGTGGACCTTCTTCCGGCCGTGCTTTTTGGCAAAATCGAAGGCTGATTTCGCGATTCGCGTCGATCCCTTGCGCGTAATGATCTTCATTGACTGCGCGATGTCTGGGTTGATCATCACCTCGAGCCCTGCGTAAAGATCTTCGGTGTTCTCACGAAAGATCACCAGATCGATACCCGGGTAGTTTGTCTTGATGCCGGGCAGTGACTTCACCGGACGAAAATTTGAAAACAGATCGAACTTCTTCCGCAACGCCACGTTCATCGACGAAAAGCCGCCGCCAATCGGAGTCGCCGTCGGTCCCTTGATCGCCACACGGTTCTGTTCGATGGAATCGAGCGCCGCCTTCGGCAGAATCTCACCGTTCTTCGCGTATGCGTCAGCGCCGCACTCAAACGAGTGCCACTCGAAGCCGCATCCCGTCTGGTTCCCGGCGGCTTCCACCACCTGGACCATGGCTGCAGTAACTTCCGGCCCGATGCCGTCTCCCGGGATCAACGTAATTTTGTGTGTGCGTGTCGTAGACAAATGCATTTCCTCTTTGCGGTGGAGTTTGTTTAGCGCGGCATAGGGCGCTTTGGCTTGATTTCGCGACCGCCCAGCAGATCTTCGAGCTCCTGCTTGAACTCGCGAACGTCTTTGAAGTCGCGGTACACACTCGCAAACCGAATGTAAGCGACGGTGTCAATATCTTTCAGCCGAGTCATGATCAACTCGCCGACCTCGGCAGCAGACCGCTCACGCTCCGCCGAGTCCACAACGAACGATTCCGCGGCATCCACGATCTCCTGCATCTGCGTGACGGAAACCTTCCGCTTCTGGCACGCATGCAGTAGCCCCGCGAGAACTTTCTGACGGTCGAATTTCTCGCGCCGACCGTCCTTTTTCACCACCATGTATGGGATCTCGTCCAGCCGCTCGTAGGTAGTGAAGCGCTTGTTGCACCGCTCGCACTCCCGCCGTCGACGAATGGAATCCGCTTCCTTGCTTTCGCGGGAATCAATCACCTTGTCTTGTGTAAAGGAGCAGAACGGACAGCGCATGGCAGCACCGATTCTAGCAGCGCTCCAACCCGCTATGTTCTCAGGATGCGCTCACACCGGGAGCATTGCTCTGCCGCATCGCCGCTCCCAGACTCGTGCCCTGCAACTGCGCAGCAATCAGCCCAACCGGAATGATGTCGAGGTTCAGCACAAAGAAGATCACCGCCGCGCATGCGGTCGCAGTCTCCAGCGGAACGCCAAAAAACGCAACCATCGCCGCACCCACCACAGCAATCTGCGTGAACCAGCCAAGCACCGGAAGCTGCAGCAGCGAACCACCAAGACTCGTGGCCAGCAGCAACATCACTGCCGTGAAGCTAAGGTGAGCCAGAACCGGATCATTCACGAACGCCCGCGCCGAAAGCAGGTAAGCCGCGGCGATTCCGCCCCACATCACAACGGACAGCAGGGATGCAGCGAGGAATTCGCGCAGGGTCGATATAGTCCTCAAGCCATCACGAAAATCCAGAATGCGTCCGCCAACCTGCTCAACCGTGTGTTCGCCGAAAGGTTTCGCAAGCCTTTGTGCGAGAGCCGCAAGCCGTTCACCCGCAAACCGCAGTGCCAGCGCAAAAGCAGCGATGAACAACATCGCCGCCAGAGACAACGCGCCCGCGCGAACATAAGCCGTGTGGTGCGGAATGTCTCGCGGTGCAATCGCCAGCGTCACGGAAAATAGAACCGCCGCTGCACCAAGATCAAACGCGCGCTCAATGGAATACACCGCAAGTTGACTAGCCACCGGCAGAGACAAGCGCCGTGCAATCAGGTAGGGCCGCGCCAGGTCAGCCAGTCGTCCGAACAGCACTGTCACCGTGAACCCGATGAACTGCGAAGCAATTAACTCCGAAGCTCGCGTCTTGCGTACCGGCCCAAGGAGCACCGCCCACCGCATCGCACGGAACCAGTACGACGCATAGATGATCGCTACACCCGCCAGCACATAGCCGATGGAAACCGACCGCAATTGCCGCCCCAGCGCATGCCAGTCGAAGTGAATGCGTCCACGCAGCAGCCAAAGAAACGCCGCAAGCGCTACAGCTACGGCAAGAGTCAGCGCAATTGTTTTGCGCTGTCCTGAACTCTCCGCCATTACGGTGTTGCCAGCGCAGCGGACGAAGCGATCGCGCGCTTACGTCGCACAAATTCTGTAATCACCCGGGCAACATAAGCCCGCGTCTCACGAAACGGCGGCACGCCATGGTATCGGGCAACAGCACCCGGTCCCGCGTTATAAGCCGCCAGCGCCAGCGCAAGATTGTCCTTGTACATCTTCAGCAGGGAATCGAGATAAGCCGTTCCACCCGCAATGTTCTGGTCTGCGCGAAAGGCATCTTCCACGCCAAGCTTCTGTGCCGTGCCTGGCATCAACTGCATCAGTCCGCGTGCGCCCGTGCGCGAAACCGCACGCGTGTTGAACGCGCTCTCCGCCTTCACCACACTGGCCAGCAACTCCACATCTACGTTGTGCGCCGCTCCAGCGTTCTCCAACAAACGCCGCATTTCCGCCGCAGTTGGTTCCGCGTAGGGCTTCAGTGCAGTAGGCGACGAAACCGCCAGCTTTATCGGCGGATCCGGCATTGTCTCGAAGCCAACGATTTGCTCCGACAACAACTCCTGATAACTGCTGTCATCCGCGCTCGTAAACAACCGCGTGTGCTCGCCGAGCAACGCATGGTGCGTGCAGTCAACCGTGAAGCCATTGCGCAGCGTCACGCGCTCCAGCGCGTGCGCCGACAAGCCCGCAAAGGGCGCAACCAGGCACACCAGTATCACTGCAATTTGGTTGTCTATCCTGCGGAGCACTACTTATGAGACTAACATTCCGAAAAGTCGTGAGCCGGCCATGAGCTACCATTTCCGGACAGTTCTTACTGGATCGCAAGTTGCTCATTCGCAGAGAGTTGCAGCACTGCCTCGAGCGTTTCAGCCACACCGTCATGCTCGTTCGAGGGTGCAATCGCCCAGCCGCGCGTCTGCGCCAGTTCCACCAGATCCGCCGGCGCATTGCTCATCAGCACCGGACTTCCTGTCGCCTCCAGCATTGGCAGATCGTTCCAGTTGTCGCCGATCGCCATCACGTCTTCCATGCCAAAGCCGCGCAGCTCACACAGGTGCTGCAACGCAGATGCTTTCGACACGTTCGCCGGAAGAATGTCCAAAATACACAAGTCACGATCTGGATACTCCGTCCGGTGAAGCGTCACCTCAGCCGCCGGGTTCTCGGGCAGAGCATCGCCATTCTGCACGCCTGGATGCTCCCGCAACAGAGCTTCCGCTTCCCGCATGCGCTGCACGCCGCCACAAAGCATCATCTGGATCGGCGCTTCACCATCCAACGCATCTTCCAGCGGTCGCACATGCGCAATGTACGGCGCATTCACTTCCATCCAGCGCCCAATGCTGGCATGCAGATCTTCCAACTCTTCCACCACCAGCGCCCCACGGCGATCTTCACCATCGCTGCCCACCAGATCGAACGTGATCACCATCGAGTTGCGAAAGTCACGCACATGTTCGCAAAGCCATCGTGCGGTCGACGCTGGCAGATGCCGCCGATGCAGCAACTCCGACCCCACCGTGCGAATCACTGTTCCGTTGGAACTCACCACCGCGTTTGACGCCGTCAGATCAAGGTCGCGCAAGACGCGCAACGCGTACGAGTGCCGCCGCCCCGTCGCAATGACGACCTCAATGCCTGCCGCCTCGGCATCGCGCATCGCCTGCAGATTTCTCGCGCTCACTTGCCCGTCGCTACCGAGCAGCGTTCCGTCCATATCGATAGCAACCAGCCGCGGCTTCTTCATTCCTTCCAGACTAAAAGGTCGAGCTCCTCCCAGCTGCTCTGACGTTCAAGCCTCCACGTTTTATGCGCCTCGTTGCGACCTCGTGAAACCAGCCTCATGCACCAGACAAATAAACTGGTTCTCGTATGCCGAAGATTGCCTATCTCGAATGTGCCCGCTGTGGAAACCACGTGTCTGCGGAAACGCCGCAAACCCTCTGCCCACTCGACGCCGGAACGCTCTACGTCCGCTATGACATGGAAGCCCTGAGGAGATCCACCAGCCGCAGCAGACCCGCGGAACTGGCTACTGCTTCGCGCGCAAGTCTTGGCATGTGGCGCTACGCCGACGTCCTTCCGTCCGCCAATCCCGTCTCGCTCGGCGAAGGCTGGACACCCATGATCCCGAGCCGTCGCCACGATGGCCTGTTCATCAAGGAAGAGGGAACGAACCCTACCGGCACCTTCAAGGCCCGCGGCCTCGGCATGGCCGTCACGATGGCAAAGCACTATGGCCTGCGTCACCTCGCGGTTCCATCAGCCGGCAACGCCGCCGGTGCTCTCGCTGCCTATGCCGCCGCCGCCGGCATCGCTGCGCATATCTACATGCCGCAGGACGTTCCCATGGCTAACTACCTCGAAGGCATTCTCTACGGCGCAGACGTCGTCATGGTTGAAGGCCTCATTTCCGACTGCGCCAAACTTGTCGGTGACCGCATTCGCGAGCAGCGGGAAAACGGCACGGCGCCGGAAGATATCTGGTTCGATGTCTCTACGGTGAAGGAACCCTTCCGTGTTGAAGGCAAGAAGACCATGGGCTATGAGCTTGTCGAGCAGCTCGGCTGGGAGTACCCCGATGCTGTCCTTTATCCAACCGGCGGCGGAGTCGGCCTGATCGGCATGTGGAAAGCTTTCGAAGAAATGGAACAGCTCGGCTGGGTTTCCGGCAAACGCCCGCGCATGTACGCGTTGCAGGCCTCCGGTTGCGCGCCTGTTACGAAAGCATTTGAAGAAGGGAAGCCCGCGAGCGAGTTCTTCACCAATGCCGAAACCTTCGCCTCCGGCCTGCGCGTTCCCAAGCCTTACGGCGATGCCATCATCCTCGAAATCGTGCGCCAGTCCGGCGGAAGCGTCGTCTCTTCCACTGACGAAGAAATGCTCGCATCCATTCGCGACTACGCCGCGAGTGAAGGTATTTTCCTCTGTCCCGAAGGTGCCGCTGCAACCGCTGGCTATGACAAGCTGCTCGCTAGCGGCGAGATCAAAGCAAGCGAGCGCGTCGTACTCTTCAACACGGGCGCGGGCCTAAAGTACGTAGACACTGTGGCCGACGCGATGCACCTGCGTCGGCCAGGCTCGCTCCCCACGTCGCTCCCTGTAGGCGGAATCATCACACCTGTATAGCGGCCAGAACTGCTCTGTTTACTTAGAGCAGTTCTGCCCTTTGGCCACCTTGGCGCCGGCAGCCTTCGCCTGGGCCTCGGTCATATACTTCCCCGCCTTGGTTTTGCCGTAATACCGCGTTCCCGGGCAGTGATACACATTGCTGTCCGTGTTCACCCACACCTTGCCCGCGCCACCACCCGGAGCTTCCTTGTCAGCCGAAGACGTGGTCTTCGAGCCCGTCGTCGGCTTCACGGTCGCCGTCGCCGGTGTCTGTGTGGTCGGGACCGTCTTCGGTTTCGCTGCGGTTGCAGATTGTGCGGAGAGCAGAGCAGAAGGAATCGCAAAGCATAGAAGCGCAGCGTACTTAATCAGAAACTTCATCGGGAAGATCACTCCGGTCGACACTTGTTCAGCACGCAATCCTAGTGGCGTCGCTGACCGCCTCATACTAGCAGCCAACTCACTGAAGAAGCGCAACTTCCTTCCTGTCTTGCTCATGCTCCACTCGGGACGCTTCTTGACTGCTTAGAAAGGGCCGGGATTCACGCCGCGGCTTCTTCCGCCCGCGTCGTCGTCAACGCAACAGCGGCCACCAGAATCATCGCCCCACCCACGTACGCCCAGGCGCCAAGCGACTCGTGCAGCACTAACACTCCTAGCAGCGATCCAATCAGCGGCTCCATATTCAACAACACACCGGCTTGCGAGGCAGGCACCTGAGTCATGCCCCAGTTCCAAAGCAGCGTCGTCGTGGCAGTGCAAAGAACGCCGCTTGCTGCCAGCGCTCCCCACGCCTTCATGGAAACGCCATGCAGCGGGGGCACGCCCCACGCAAATGGCACGTAGACGAGGAGCATCAGCGTTCCCGCCACTAACCCGTAGGCCGTCACGACAACAGCGCTGTGCCGGCCCATCAGGCTCTTGTTCATCAGGATCCAGAACAAGGCAATCGCAAGTGAAACAACAACCAGCAGGTCACCCGCGAGTGAGGGCCCACCGGCACTCGCGTGGTGCGATCCGCCGAGCGCGATCAGACCCGCTCCAACGGTCGAAACAGCAAGCGTCATCCATCCAAGCCGATGCAGCCGCTCGTGCGCAAACACCGTTGCGCCCACCGCAAGGATGACCGGCATCGTTCCGACCATCAGCGACGCATGCGACACCGTCGTCATCTTCAGCCCGCGGAACTGCAGCAGAAATTGCAGCGGCACACCAAGGAAGGCGGCGATCAGCAGTGTTCGCCATTCCGTGGCGTTCAACCCGGGTTTGTGCGTCACCAGCAGCGGCAGCAAACACAGCGCCGCGAACACGAAGCGATAGAGCACCATGTGCCCCACGTTCATCTCGGCCAATGCTATTTTGCCGAAGAAAAACCCGCAGCCCCAAAAAGTGCTGGCGAGTGCGCAGGCTGCAAAGCCCAGCGCACGCCGCTTTCTTTGTGAACTCGGGTTGATCCCTGCGTCCCCTACCAAACGCGGCAACTGTTCGCCGGAACCATCGGCGCACCACGCTTGCATCCAAACGCCGCCGCAAAATCAGGCTGGTTTACGATCGCTCCGTTCGCCCGAAAGTGATCGGGAGAATGAGGATCGGTGAGTACCCGCTGCCTTGTAATCTCCGGCCTCGAGTTTTCACACCAGTTCTGTGCGAAACCGATGTAGAACCGCTGAGGCCCCGTATACCCGTCGGTCTTCTGCGTCGTGTCAATGCCGCTCTGTTTCGCGCGTTCGAGGTATGCGAGGTACGCCAGCACGAGGCCACCGTTGTCGGCGGTGTTTTCCCCGAGTGTCAGCTTGCCGTTTACCTTCACATCGTCAACCGCAGTGAACCCGCCGTACTCATTTACTAGGCACGAGGTCTTCACCTCGAATTTCTTCGCGTCCTCTGCGGTCCACCAGTCAGAAAGATTGCCGTTGCCGTCAAACTTCCGGCCTACATCATCGAAGCCATGCGTAAGTTCGTGCCCAATGATCGCGCCCATGTGCCCGTAGTTGGTGGCCACATCAGCATTCGGGTCATAGAAAGCAGGCTCCAAGATGCCGGCAGGGAAGT
This sequence comes from Granulicella sp., assembly GCA_965200515.1. Taxonomy (GTDB): domain Bacteria; phylum Acidobacteriota; class Terriglobia; order Terriglobales; family Acidobacteriaceae; genus Granulicella. The sequence goes on from CBDAUT010000014.1 coordinate 1,065,707, forward strand.
TGATGTTGTTCATGCTTGGGTCGTAGTAGGCATTCACCGTTGGCGGTGTCATGCCCCACTCCTGCTTATCTACCGGCTGCCCAATCTTGTCGAGCTGGCGATCATTTTCAAACGCAATCGCCCGCATGGAGTTACCGAGGGAATCGTCCGGAGAGATGCTCAGTTTCGAGTAGTCCCGCCAGTGCTCCGGATAGCCGATCTTGTCGGTGATTGCCTTCAGCTTTTCCTTGGCGCGCGTCTTCGTCACCGGACTCATCCAGTCCAGCGTGTCGATGTCGCGGTCCATCGCCGCCTCAATGTCATGAACCATTACCAGCGTCTTTGCTTTGCTATCACCGGCAAAATATTGCTGCACGTAAACCTGCCCCAGTGCTTCGCCAAGTGCGCCGTCGACTCCGCCAGAACAACGCTTCCAGCGCGCTTCCTGTTCAGGCTGGCCGGAAAGCTTGCGTCCATAAAAATCGAACACCTCATCATCGATGCGCTTCGGCATGGAGCGGGCAAAGGTCGTTACGAGGTGATAACGCAGGTAAGCCCGCAGCGTGGGCAACTCCGCTGCTTTGATCGCCTCCACCATAGCGGGAAAGAACTTCGGGTTAGCCACGTTCAGCGACTCGATATTCGGCGAATGGATCGCTTCAAAGAAGCGTCCGAACGGCACGCCGTTGAGGCTCGCCTCAAACGTTGCAAGCGTTTCTGGGTGATACACAGCGGCCGGATCGCGACGATCCGTGACCGGCATGGATGCCTGCGCCAGCTTGGTTTCAAACGCAAGAATGTTGCGCGCATCCGTCGTCGCCTGCTGCGGCGTCTCGCCTGCGAACGTCAGAATCTTCGTCACATGGGCGACGTACTGCTCACGCAGCAGCTTGTCTTTGTCGCCGCTGCGAATGTAGTAGTCGCGTTCCGGCAGCCCAAGCCCACCCTGGTCCATCACCGCAATCTGCTTCGTCGCGTCTCTGTAGTCCTGCATTTCGCCGTAGCTGAAGAACACGCCGACCCCGTAGCGTTGCAACTCACCTGTGAAGTAGGGCATGCCCAGCTTGCTCACGCGGTCGATCTCGCCCATGAGTGGCTGCAGTGGCGTGAGCCCCTTCTGCTCAATCAGCGCGGTATTCATGCAGGCGGCATAGTAGTCGCCAATTTTCTGCTCGTTCGGTGTGCGCCCCGGAGCAGGCACGGCATACTTGGTCAGACTCCCGTTCAGCCGCTCGGTGTTGACGTTGTAAATCTCGTAAAACTCATCTACGGACGACTGGTCCGCCGGAATCGGATGATTTGCCGCAAAGTTACCGCAGGCAAATTTGTAAAAGTCGTTACAAGGATCCACTTTCGCGTCGATCGAGGCCTTGTCGAAAGCAGGCGAAAGTGCATATTGAGGCGCACTTCCCGCAGCAGCCGTCTGCTGGGCCAATGCTGCTGCCGGAAGAGCAAGGGCCAAGGCGCAGAAAGTGAAACGAATGGCAGCATTCGCCTGTCTAAGTGAAGTAATCAAGAAAGCTCCAGTTCACGCTCAGTCGAGGTCTGCGTAGCGCACGTAATAACACGCAGTGGGCAGCCATCAGCAACTTATGCCAGAGTAAATGTACGCAGGCCCGTTATGAATCGTTCCCACCATGCCTCTAAGAGTTCGCCCAACATCGAACGTAGCTGGGTGAGAGCAATCCAGATCGTCGCGGTGACGTTCCTTTGCTTGTGTCTGCAACCAGCAGGAGCGGCAGACCGTAAGCCGAGCCCTCCTGAAATGAAGTTCACCTTCGAGGCGCTGAACGTTCCCAACCTGTCGCAGAATTTCCTGGGCGCCGGCGCGTCCATGATGACACTGGATTTCGTCGACGGAAGTCATCTCCTCATTAGCTACAGTCTGCGCGGCCTCGTTCCGCGCTTGGTTGGTGACTCGCCGGATGATGATGACCGGGTCGTGGGGGCTGAACTGGTCGAGCTCCCATCTGGCCAGATCCTCGGCAAAGCACGCTGGCATATGCACGACCACGGCCGCTATCTATGGACGCTCGCCGACGGTCGCTTCCTGCTCCGCGAAGGCGGCGATCTCTACACCTTCGCCCCCATGGCGAACCTTGCTTCGAAAAACCCGTTTCAGCGCGTTCCGTTGCCGCATCGGCCCGGTGTGCTCGATGCCGTAGTGGTCTCGCCTGACGGCAAGCTCCTCACGATCGAGTCGCACAAGCCGGAGCCGAAGAAGCTCACCGGCATCAACATCAACGTGCTCACCAACGGTGACCTGCCCGCACATCCACTCATCACCTACGACTTCTACCGTCTCAGCGGCACGGGTGGCCCTGACGCTCCGCTCACGTACTCCCGCGCCGGCAGCGTTGCTGCACCCGAAGCGCTCCGTCTCCCGCTCGACGCCAACGGCTACCTCGTAGCCTCCGACGCCAAACGCGGTCGCTGGAAAATAGAATACGAAAGCTTCGCCGGCAGCAAGTCCATCAATGTCGGCGTGGTTGAGAGCAATTGCCAGCCCGGCCTCCAGCTCGTCAGTGCCACGCAGTACCTTGCCTTCACCTGCCGATCCGCGCGCTCGGACGATGTCACCGTCGCTGCCTACGACTTCGCCAAAAACGATATCTGGGAAGAGCCGATGGGCGATTTCAGCCTCTCCGCCCCGGTCTTCGCCTTCGCACCCGCCGCCGGTCGATTTGCCATTAGCCGCAAGCTCGATACGCCCGCTCCTGGCATCGCCAATGACCCCAACGGAACGATCTCCACGCAGGAGGTCCGTGTCTACGGCACGCAGAGTGGCGACCTCCTGATGAAGACCTACTGCGTCCCGGTCTTCCGCACCTCGGAAAATTTCGACATCTCGGACGACGGCATGCGTCTCGGCGTCATTCGCAATGGCAGCATAGAAATCTACCGCCTTCCCGAGCTCACGAAGACAGACCGTGCAGACCTTGCAGATCTTGCCAGGCTCACCCCGCCCACGGCGTCAGGCCTGCTTGACCTCCATCGCATCGCCCGCCACACCGAACGCGGTGCTCGCGAAAGCGAAGGCGCTCTCGCAGCCGCTGAAGTTCCTGAAGAAGAGAAACCAGCTCCCGTCAGCACGGATAAAGCAGCCACAGCGACTGCAACCTCAACCCCGGACGCGACCACCCCTGCCACGCCGCTGCCGTCAACCATCGCGTCCGACGCCCCGGGCCCCGCAGCCTCCCCGTCCGGCGACCTCCCCATCCGGCGCAAGCCGCCGACGCTCCTCAATCCCGGCGAAACTCCCGAAACCGGCACCAAGCCAAAGCGCGAACCCAACTAGGGTGGCGAAGTTCCCGCTTTGGTTGTCATTCCCGCAGGGAATCTGCGTTCGCTAACGCCGCCGCTTCGTATGGCGGCTAGCGCTCACCCTCCAAACAGCAAAAAGCCCGACCGAAGCCGGGCTTTCCTCAAATCGAAACTGAATTAAGCAGCCTTAGCCACAACAGCGGCCTTCACACGAGCATTCAAGCGGCCCTTATAGCGGCTCGCGGTGTTCTTGTGCAGAACACCCTTCTGCACGCTCTTATCGAGGATCGAAACAGTCGCACGGTACTGCGCAACGATCGTCTCCTTGTTGCCGCCAGCTATCGCCTCGCGAATGGAGCGCAGGGCACCACGAAGCTTGGAACGGTTAGCGCGGTTGACCGCGGTCTTTACGATTGTCTGGCGCGAACGCTTCAGGGAAGATACATGATTAGCCATAGTGGTGCGTTAGCTCTTTTCCTTCGCCCGGTTGTCGGGGGAATTGGGATGCAGACTGGAAGCCGGTGACGGACTCCGCTCTCGCGAAGTCAACGACAGTGCAAGCCGCTCCTCTGCACCTCCAATTCTACGGTCCACCTGCGGTATGGTCAACGGAATCGGCCCGTATCGAGCAAGTTTCCCACAACACCCATTGACCGCCGCACACCCCCGGCGTTACTCTCTCGGCAACATCGATCCTCATTTGGCAACTCTCGCCAATCCGGTGGCCGCGCAACGCACGGGTTTCCCGACCCGCAGAGCTTGCCGCCTCCGTATCCCGCTCCACTCCTCTTCATCTCATCGTTGCAAGCATCTCCCATCGGAGAAACAGGTCCCTTCTTGGTAAAAAAGACGCTTCCCCTCACGCCCGGCATTGAGCCCCTCTACGGCACACGCGACGAGAACCTTCGCCTGATGGAAGACAAACTCGACGTCCAGATCGACCTCCGCTCCGAAGCCATCTACGTCATGGGAGAAGAAACTGCCGTCGCCCGCGTCGAAGGCATCTTTGCCGACTTCGAGCACCTCCGCAAGCTCGGCGTCCACCCGCACAATGGCGAACTCCACGCCCTGCTCAAAATGGTCATCGCCGACCCCGGCGTCACGCTCCGCGGCCTCGTCGAAAGCGGCAAGCAGCGCTCGGCCGGAGTCAAGCGCATGGTCCAGCCGCGCACGCCCAACCAGCGCAAATACGTTGAGGCCATCGAAGCCCACGACATGGTCTTCGGCCTCGGCCCCGCCGGTACCGGCAAAACCTACCTGGCGGTCGCCATGGCGGTCGGCGCGCTGCTCGCCAAAAAGGCCTCGCGCATCATCCTCGTCCGTCCCGCCGTCGAAGCCGGCGAGCGCCTCGGCTTCCTCCCCGGCTCACTCCAGGAGAAGGTCGACCCCTACATGCGCCCGCTCTACGACGCGCTCTACGACCTCCTCGACCCCATGAAGGTCGACAAGATGCTCGAGTCCAACGTCATCGAAATTGCCCCGCTCGCCTTCATGCGCGGCCGCACGCTCAACGACGCGTTCATCATCATGGACGAGGCGCAAAACACCACTAACGAGCAGATGAAGATGTTCCTCACCCGCCTCGGCAACGGCTCCAAGGCCGTCATCACCGGAGACCTCTCCCAGATCGACCTCCCCAACCCCAAGAAGTCCGGCCTCTTCGAAGCCCTCCACGTCCTCAACGGCGTCGAAGGCATCGGCTTCTGCCACTTCGAAGACGTCGACGTAGTCCGCCACTCCCTAGTCCAACGCATCGTCCGCGCCTACGACAGCGCCTCCAAAGCCGAACAACTCCCGCTAGCTATGGAAGGCAACACCCTACCCATAAGTACAGATCAGGAACGGCGCAAGTTGGCCTTCAAGACGCAGTGACGTTGTTTTCAGCAATACTGCCGTTTAGAATGCACCTAACGATGTACATCAACCATCAAAGTAGATGTTATTGTTCGTTGAAGATGTCTGAAGTGCAGATGTTTTTTGGAGGAAGACTTGTCCTACCTGATGAAAGAGATTGATTTCGGCTAAAGCTCTTCTTGCTTGGTTGGACGCCAAGTGATTACATACTTTAGATCTAGAATCGGATACTTAACAATCAGTCGAACGACTTGACCCGTGTCAAGTCGTTCGACTTTTAAGCACTCTTCACGCCTGAGTCGTTGGTATTCGTTCTCTAAACGTAATCGCGCATCTCCCAGCCACACGTCATACGAAAGCTCTTCCGCTCTAATTTCATTTGGGAATCGAATCGTCATCAAAAACTCTTCTGTTGGGTATGCGATTTTCATCGAAACAAAGTCGTATGGCAACTTTCGAGCAAATAGCTCATTTTCGGAGACGGCAAAGGTACTGGGAGGGCCTGCAACTTCGAAGGAATACTGAATCTCTTCCTTTGGTTTCAGATTCGGTTCGAACAAAAGTTGATAGTACAGCCTCTTCGATGTAGCAAGAGTCGGCTTGGCACGTACTCTTCCGGCCATAGACTCGCCAGATGGCGACTTAACCGAGACGGACTTGATCGCGAAAGGTTCCAAGCCTGCATCGCGCTTCGTAAGAATTTGACTGTAATGTTCTACTCCGGCCACATCGACATTTATCGCTCTTATCATTTCAGTGATGAGAGCCCTAGATGCTCCGTCAGCTGAAATCCGGTATTCAGCTTCGTATCGACGCCTGAGAAATCCGTACTGCTCACCTAAGAGGCTCGTCAAGTAGCTAACAGTCTTAAACCTTCGCACAAGGAAAGTCGCGATGAAGCTTGCTCCTGCAGCACTAGCCAAACCAACCGTGAATATCAGAAGAGCAGCACTGTACGCTGATGAATGCACGATTACGCCACCTGTCTGTTGCTGCTAAAAGTGTCATACGCTTCGTAAGCGCAAGCCGTAAGGATATAAATTGCATCTAGAATTGCAGCCAAGTGGTAGATCGTAGATGTACCGCCGACTGGGCGTGACGTGACCGGCAAATCATTTACCACTCTGGCAGCGGTATAAAGCACAATACCAACTGCAGAGATGCCCCAGAAAACGTACCTCTGCACGGCGCCCTCGGAAACCTCCAGATAAAGCACCGGAAGCAAAATGCTGTAGATGAGAACTGTTTCCTCGCTGAATACGCTGGTGGAAACGTTAATAAGACTGTCCGTAAGCGAAGCGATCAGAAGAGGAGACAAAGGCATGAACACGTTTTGAAAGAACCAAAGACCAAATTTTGCCCAAAGCGATTGTGACTGATGACCACTCATATAATAAGCACGCTTCTCTTCCTCTAGATTCTGCTCCGAACCCGCTCTTCACGAATTATTTGAAATCCTTAATCGCCTTCATCAATTTCATTCCTGCACTCCACGAAAATTCATCGCCCTCGAATTCGCATCTGTACAGCCCTTGCAGATTCGAAGGCACAGTAAGGCGCTTGTCCCAGACCAGAACGACGCGGCGATCATATAGAACGAAGGCAGCGCCAATTTCAATCAAGACATTCTCATTGATGGAATACTTACCTGACTCGCTTCTGCTAGCGTCGTCAGCACTGACGATGATGATGCCTGCTTGGCAGCGTCTCATTGCGGAAAATATTTTCTCCGGAACTGGAATGGCGGTCGATTCCTCATCTTCCGCCACCTCGCTCTCGAACGCCGCGAGACTCAACATAGTCTGGACCTGCTCAACCAGCGTCATGTTTTTGCCATGCGTTATGAAGATTCGGAGCGGTGCGCACACTTCTGACTTGACACTAATCATGGCTTCTTCGTTCGGGGTCTGTTGAGCGAATCTGGCTGGCTCGATCGACTGGGCAGATTCGAGAGGAAGCTCAGGTGACGGTAAGGTGGTCGGACCTGTTTCAATGAAAATCTGGAGAGCATCCGCGCTGAGTTGCAGTCGGGTAGGTTGTCCACGTCTGCCAATAACGAGCTTTCCTAATGCAGCTCCTTGGCAGACATTAAAGAAGCAAACAGCGGCATCTTTTAACGTGTTTTCATTGTCCGTTCCAACCTGCTCTGCATGATGTTGATGCCAGTGTGCGGCTACATCGACATTGCTGACTTCAGTCATCCCCTGGTGGAACGCCCATTCAAGAGCTGAACGGTAGGGCACTATGTTGTCGATAACTTCGCCCCAGATCTCTGCCTCTTCCGCAGGCTTTCGGACGTAACGCCAACCTCGCTCCACCATTTTTAGACGATCCCCGCTCTTTTCGACGAACCGCCAAACTGTGTAAGCGGTCATTTTCCTGGGGTCGATGGGATTGGTACCTAAGGCGGCCTTAGTTTCTCCGATTGTGGCACCAGTCGGCTTGTTCTTGAGATATGCCAAGAGACTTTTCACGTCTTCCACAGAAGTAAAGATTGGTAGCATCATCGCCGTCCTCTGGATAGACAGTATGGTATGAGCGTTATTTTGTAAATAGGCCCATACAGAATCTCTTCTAAAAGCCACGGTAAGGTGAGGGTTCCCTCGTCGTTCGCAGCATGCTGTGGTCAGCCAAATCGCTCGCGAGCCTTACGGCCGTTCAGGCAAGAAGCCTGGGCGACCTACGGCCCGCGAAAAACGCACCAATGCAATCGCTACTGCATCGCCTTCTGCTCCAGCAGCACCAGATCCACGAGCGCGCTTCGGATGTGTGCGACGACCAGTTCGAGACTGACCACATCCAGTCCCCGCAGCGGCTTGCCATCGAGTTCACCTGCCGCAAGCACCTTCTTCACAAGGTCCTTGTTGCGCAACATAATATCGATCGCCGCAGGAAGCGCATGGACGTTCTCCAGCTTATTTAGATCGGCCATCATAGCGCGTTCCCATTCGTCGGCCTTCATATCCACGGACGCAGCCTGCTCGGGGCAGGCAATTTGCCAGATCCTGGCCTGACGACGACAGTCATGGGCACTCGCAGCGTGTCGCAACGCGGCACCCCAAAGAATAGCTCGACGTGCGGCTCCCATGGCCGTGAGCTTATCACCGGACGACATGGATCGAAAGCAAGCTGCCGCCCCATCCGGATACCGAGGAGGAATTCCGGTCGCAGGATGCAGGAAAGCCCTGCTCAAAGAGCAGGGCTTCTCGTGTTTCCAAACAGCAGCCTAGTAAACCGTCCGCACGCTCGGAGAGTTCTGCACCATGTCCGCGACCAGGCGGAACAGTTGTACACCGTTTTCACCTTCTCAATTCAGCACGCAGGAAACGTTCGGTGACGATCTCTGCCTCGGACGCTGTGCTGTGCCGAATCACGCAGACATTCGGCAAGGCTCCGCTGGAAGAACGTTCGCTTCGCCAAGCGTGGCTGAGTGCTCATTGCTTATGCTCTACCAGACGGAGGCTGTCTCACGTGGCTGCTCCCCGCTGTTCGGAACCGGTTCCGGCGACGCCGCCTCCAGCAAACTCCGAATCAACTCCCGGTCACCAGGCTGCGAAATCTGGAAAGCCACGCCAACCCGCTCTTCATCCGCCCGTGCGATGCGCACCTTGATCCGAAACGCGCAGTCTTCAAGGACGCCATCCAGATAGCCGAGAGACCAGACGAGATAGGACGGCAGTTCATCCGGCAGAAGAATCAACATGCCCGACGTACTGACGTTCATGCAGTACCCGGAAAGCTCCTCACCCTGCACCAGCAGCGAAACCGACAGGCTCAACCGCTTACGAGGGGCACGATCTACGCCTGCACTGACATCTGGTGTGATCAAAACAGCTCCTGGGCCCATGATCGATAAGCCATTGGATGCCGGGATCGATACCGCCCGTGATAGCACTTCTGTGTGACGCCCGGCGCATTACCGCGAACTAATCACCAGCTTCACGAACTTTTCTGCCTTATCGTCGAATTTGCTGATCGAAACCTTCTTGGACGCAGCTCCGTTGAAGGATGCCGACACGTCATAGTCCGTGTCCTTCGAAAGCCGAATGAAGTGAAATGCTCCATCCGCATCCGTCAGGTAGCTCTGAACGGTGTGGGTGTCGTCGTTCTCGATTTGCACATTGGCGCCCTTCACAGGCGATCCATGGGAATCGCGCACGCTCCCGGTAACCTCACGGAACTTCGCCTCGTGCTGCGCAGACGCTGGGGAAGACATAAGGGCGGCGGGCAAACACAGCGCCATCAATACGACAGAAAGAAATCTCGGCATCCTGCTCCTTGAGAAGGTTTTTGTCCTACCCAGCCAGCAGGAGGATCAATCGACCTTACGTCAGTGGTTGGATGCCGAAACCGGTGCGGACTCGAAAAGCCGCCTATGCGGTAGCATCAAAGGCACGCATGATCACCCTTGAGCCTCCACGAGGTTTCGCCGCGGACACCGATCCTTGGAAACCGCTGGGCCTTTCGCAGTCAGGCCTTGCCCGCTTCGTGCGCTCGGCCAGCGTTGCCGTTGGTCTCACCGGTGATGTCGACGTTCTCCTTGCCCCTGACCGCCGCCTGCGTCAGCTCAATCGAGATTTTCGCAACAAGGACAAAGCGACGGATGTGCTAAGTTTTCCAGCGGTAGAAGAACTTGCCGCTGTTCACGCCGGCGATCTCGCCATCTCCTACGAGACAGCCGCGCGGCAGGCCGACGAACATGGCCACAAGCTCACGGTCGAGGTCCGAGTTCTCCTGCTCCACGGCCTCCTTCACCTTTCCGGCCTGGACCACGAAACCGACGCCGGTGAAATGGCCGCCCGTGAAGCCGAGCTCCGCAAGCAACTCCGCCTTCCGCAAAGCCTAATCGCGAGAGTGGAAGCATCCGGGAAGCAGCCCACCAGATCGCGTGGGAGGAAAGCCGCATGAACCTCCTCTACGACGCCATCATCACCGCCCTGCTGCTTGTGCTCACGCTGGCCGCTTACATCGACCGCATGTACTTCGAGATGGGCAAATTCCTCTCCCGCGAGTACGAGGAGAACATCGAAGCGTGGGAAACCGGCGTCGAGCCTCGCCTGCGCCTCAGCCGCGAGTCCGCAGCGATGTCGGCCTCCGTGCTTCGCCAGCTCGCGCTCGGGCTGCTGGCTTTCCTGCTCGCCATCCGCCTTCACGGCGTAGCCAAGGATGTTCGCGGCATCGGCATAGCGCTGTTCGAGTACTTCCTCGTCCTGATTCTCTGCGACCGCTTCATCCCCGAGCTTTTCTTCACACGCACACGCGGACAGTGGGTCACTCGGATCCTCTTCCTCATCCAGACGCTTTTCTACCTTGCACTGCCGATCACCCTGACCATCGGCCTCCTCCTCTCTATTGCCGGCCTCGCCGAGCCAGAGCTGGAGGAACCCGAGCACCCCAGCGAAGCCATGGACGCGCTGCTCGAAGCAGGGGAAGAGGAAGGCATCCTCGAGGAAAGCGACCGCGAGCTCGTGCGCAACGCCGTGGAGTTCGGTGACAAGGTCGTTCGCGAAGTCATGACTCCGCGCCCCGATATCGTCGCCGTGCCGGGCACGATGACCCTGGAAGCGTTTACCGCCGCGGTGAACGAGCACGGCCTATCTCGCGTTCCTGTCTACGGTGAAACCCTTGATGACATAACCGGCATCGCCTTTGCGCGGGACCTCCTTAGCGTGCAGGACTCCGATGCCCGCCAGCGCACCGTTGCCAGCCTGCAGCGCCCCGCGGCCTTCGTTCCCGAAAGCAAAAAGGTGAGCGAGCTCTTACGCGAGATGCAGAAAGAGCAGCAGCACATGGACGTGGTGATCGACGAATACGGCGGCGTCGCGGGCCTCATCACAATCGAGGACCTGCTGGAAGCCATCGTCGGCAACATCGAAGACGAGCACGACGCACCCGACGATGATGCGCCCGTCGCGGACGGCGATGGCGGTTATGTTGTGCCCGGCAACTTCGAAGTGAGCCGCCTGCGCGAGCTGTTCGCCGAAACGCTGCAGCCCGAAACAGGCCTGCGCGATGAGCGCACCGAGGGCGCTGCAGAACCGGAAGAATCCGCCGCAGATACCGTCTTTCCGCAGCTGCTCACGGAGTACGAAGCCACAACGGTCGGCGGCCTGGTGAGCGAGATCGCCGGACACATCCCACTCCCAGGCGAGGTAGTGGAAGATGGCCCACTCCGTCTGGAAGTAATCGCCTCCAGCGACCGCCTGGTCGAACGCGTGCGCGTCGGACTGAGTGGCACGCAGAACTCGCCCGAGCCCGAATAGTCTGCTGGCAAGTGGTCAGTCGATGTCATCATAGAACGATGGCTTTTCGCTCCGGCTTTGTCTCTATCATCGGTCGTCCCAACGCCGGCAAGTCCACGCTGCTCAATGCGTTGCTCGGCCAAAAGCTTGCGATTGTGACGCACAAGCCGCAGACCACGCGGACCCGCATTCAAGGCGTGCTCGAGTTGCCGCTGCGCAAGAAAGTGAAAGGCGATCCCGGCAGGGCCGCCGCTCAGGTTGTGCTGGTCGACACGCCCGGCGTGCATAAGCCGGAAACGCAACTCGACAAGCGCATGATGCAGGAAGTCCACGATGCGCTGGAGTCGCGTGACGCCGTGCTCTTCATTGTTGACGTAACGCACCGGCTGCACCCTGATGCTTCAGTCACGCGCACGGACGAAGAGGGGCAGAAAATCCCGAAGACGCCCGGCCAGCTTCGCCGTGCTATGTCACGCGCTGAAGATGATTTCGCCCTCAGTCTCGTCAAGAAGCTCGACTGCCCGGTAATCCTCGTGCTGAACAAAATAGACGCTCTCCCCAAGACCGCTCTGCTGCCGCTCATCTCGCACTGGTCTGCGCAGCATGCGTTTGCGGACGTCATTCCAATTTCGGCAAAGAAGCGGGAAAACTTCGACTTGCTGCTCGATAAAGTAGTCGGGCAACTGCCGGAGGGTCAACGCTACTTTCCAAAGGATCAGCTAACCGACCAGCCAGAACGCTTCCTCGTTGCGGAAGTCATTCGCGAGAAAATTCTGATGCTCACCGGCGAGGAAGTTCCGTATGCAACAGCCGTGGTGGTTGAGAGATTTGAAGAGCCGACGACCACGAGGAAAACCAAAGACGGCAAGCTCCCTGTAACGAAGATCGCTGCGGCAATCTTCTGTGAGCGTACCGGCCAGAAAGCCATCCTGATCGGCAAGCAGGGCACGATGCTCAAGAAGATCGGCACAGCAGCGCGCCGCGACATCGAGTCCCTGCTCGGCACCCGCGTGTTCCTGGAATTGTTCGTCAAGGTGCAGGAAGAATGGCGCGCGTCCCGTGGCTTCGTCGAGGACCTTGACTGGCGACGTCAACTCGAACAAATCGCTGAAAAGCAGAACCGAAATAACCACCTAGCGGCACAGCGGAATGGCGTGAAAGAAGACGAGGCGTGATTGGCAGGTTTCTGCGCGGTCTCTCCGGGACTGCCGATCTGACAACAAAGCGGCTGCGTCTCGTCGCCATTACTCCGCAGATGTTGGAAGCCGATGCTGCTGGCGGGCACACTCTCAGCAGAATGCTTGGTGCAACTATCACGAAGGAGTGGCCACCCGAGCATTGGGAACCACCAGTGCTGGACTACATCCTTCGACAGTTTCGCGATGAGCCTGACACCATAGGATGGCATCGCTTTGTGCTGCATCAGAATGGCGGCCAACGTCCTATCTTGATTGGCTGTGTCGGAGGATTCCCGCGTGCTGACGGTGAAACGGAGATCGGTTACTCCACCTTGCCCGAGTACCAGCGCAAAGGCTTTGCGACGGAAGCCACATCCGCTTTCATTGAATACCTCTTCACGCAGGATCGTGTGCGCGGCGTCAGCGCACAAACCTTTCCACGTCTGCCTCAATCGATCAAAGTGATGGAACGCTGCGGCATGTCGTTTTCAGGTGATGGCTACGAGGCAGGCACAGTTTGCTATCGGCGCAAGCGTTAGCAAAGTAAGCGTGCTTAAGAGCTTACTCATTGACGTTGATGCCCAGCGCCTTCATTTTTCGGTACAGGTGCGAGCGCTCCAGACCCAGCGCCTCTGCCGCACGCGTAACGTTGCTGTTGCTGCGATCCAGCTCTTTGAGAATGTAGTCGCGCTCGTAAGCCTCACGGGCCTGCATCAGGGTCGAGAACTCTTCTCGCCCACCTGTTCCGCGTAAATCCGTCCGCTGCACAAGCTTAGGCAGATGCTTGGATTCAATACGCGCTGCCTTCGGATTCAGAATCAAAACGCGCTCCACTACGTTCCGCAGTTCGCGGACATTGCCGGGCCAGTTGTACTGCTTCAATTGCGCAATCGCGCTGTCTGAAATCTCCACGCGCGGTCTGCCATACTGCTGCCCAAACTCCTGCAGAAACTCGCGAACCAGCAGCGCGATGTCTTCCTTGCGATCACGCAGCGGAGGAACGAAAAATGGGATTACATTGAGCCGGTAAAAGAGATCTTCGCGAAAATTACCGCGCGCAATTTCCTCTTCCAAGTCTTTGTTGGTCGCAGCAATGACTCGCGCGTTCACATGAACCGGTGTGGACGCGCCCACAGGATAGAAACGCTGCTCATCCAGCGCGCGCAACACCTTGGCCTGCGTCTTCAGGCTCATGTCACCGACTTCATCCAGAAACAGCGTGCCGCCATCGGCGCGCTCAAATGTGCCACGCTTTTCTGCCGGTTGATTTGGCCCGCCTGGACCGGCACCATGGCGGTATCCAAAGAGTTCCGTTTCGATGAAGTCTTCCGGAATGGCCGCGCAGTTCAACTCCACAAACGGCCGCTCCTTGCGCAGCGACTCTGCATGGATGGATCGTGCAATAAGCTCTTTGCCCGTACCCGATTCTCCGAAGATCAATACACGTCCGTTGGTCGGTGCCATCAGGGTGATCTGCTGACGAAGCGCTTTGAGCGGAACGGATTGTCCAGTGATTGCGCTATGCGCACCCAGTTGACGGGCAAATTCCTGATTGTCCGCACGCAGCTTCTGCGCCTGAATAGCATTGCGCAGCACTAACAGCGTGCGGTCGAGCGAGAGCGGCTTCTCCAGAAAGTCGTAAGCACCAAGCTTTGTTGCACGCACGGCTGCTTCAATCGTGCCGTGACCGGAGATCATGATGATCTCCGGCAAGCGGGCCTTCGTCTGTTCGCTGTGAATCTGCGCGAGCACATCGAGCCCGTCGCCATCAGGCAGCCAGATATCTAGCAGCACTGCTTGAAAATCGGCATCACGCAGCAGTTTCAACGCTTCCGCAGCCGTTGCCGCTGTCGTAACGGCATAATCCTCTTCGCGCAGAATCGCTTCCAGCGAGTCCCGTATATCCTGTTCGTCGTCGACGATGAGCACGTGGTTCATAAGGTAGTTGTAACCGGCTCGCGCACATCATACGTGGCGGCCTCCGATGACTCGGATGCAGGCTTCAGCTCAATAATGAACCGTGCTCCCGTAGGTAAATTCTTTTCAACTCGAATGCTTCCATGGTGCTCCTGCACAATCTTCGAAGCGATCGATAGGCCGAGCCCCGTACCGCGCTGCTTTGTAGAAAAATACGGGAGGAAAAGGCGTTCGCGCATCTCTTCCGTTACACCGGGACCTGTGTCGGTAACGATGAGTTCTACCGTACCCTGGTCCGAGATCTCGGTGGTGATGTGCAATTCGCGCAGCAGGCTCTCCTGCATAGCTTCTGCAGCATTGTCGATCAGATTGCTCAGGGCGCGCTTCAACGCAACAGCATCAGCGAACACCATAGGCAGATGTTCCGCTAAGCTGCACACAACGCGGATGCTTCCAAGCCGGCCGGAAAACTGTCCTAACGCACTCTGCACTATCGGGTTCAACTCTGCAGGGCGTGGCTTTGAATTCGGAAACTCTGCCAGCGCGGAGAACTGATCCACCAACGAACGCAGAGTCTCTACAGAAGAGGTAATCACCTCTGACGATTTCTGAATGACCCCCGGGGAACGCGAGTCGATTCCGCTCTCCTGAAGGACTGGTGCCAACCGCGAAATATGACGTTGAATCAGCTCGGCATTCAACGAGATCGGCGTGAGAGGATTCTTGATTTCGTGCGCCACGCGCCTTGCCACTTCCTTCCATGCGCTTTGCTTTTGAGCACGCAGCAATTGAGTTACGTCTTCCAGTACAAGTACGTATCCCAGATGGCGTACTCCTGAAGCCGCGCTGCTTTCCAGTATGGCCACGGTCACGGCAAGCTGAAGCTCTCCGCGCGGCGACGCGGTTTGCAACTCAGCAGACGCTGAGCCCATGCGGTGCGAACGCTGTAATAGACGTTCCACGCTTTCAGACATATCAGCCGTGAAGGCTGCCGATAGGGAAATGCCAAGGAACTGCTTTTCTCCGCCTGGGTCCAGCATTTCCGAGAACGCTCGATTCGCGAGGACTATCTGTCGATCTGGCGAAAGCGTGACGACACCGTTCGGTATCGTCTCGATGATCGTTTCGAGTTCGGTGCGGCGGGCAAGCAGCGCACCATTCAGCTCAGAAAGCTGCTCGGCTGATCTCTGCGCAAGTCCACGTGCAGATTCGACGTCGGTGGCCATTGCGTTAAAGCTCTCCACCAGCTCGGAAAGCTCATCTGTCACCAGCGCGTCAACCCGATGATCGTACTTGCCGGCTGCAATCGCCTCCATCGCGTCAGCCAGAGATTCCACAGGTTGTGTCACCTGCTTGCTCAGATTGAGCGCGAGCCAGCAACAGGCAAACAATGCCAGCACCGTCACCAGGGAAAGAAGCACCATGTAGAGAGAGCGCACCTGGCGGCGCTCACGGAACATGGTCTGATAAGCCTTGTCTGCGACTCGGACATTCTCCGTAGCTGCTGTGATGCGCTGCGGCATCGGCAGTCCAGCGACAACAACCCCGCCGTGCTTAAGAGGCGACGTTGCAAGAATGTAATCTGTTCCGTCAAGGCTGTAGATAGAACCGTCATTACGCTGTGCGGCTTGGAAGATCGCACCCTGCACCGGACCGGACAGCGGCACCGATTCGATGGGCACCTCGTCCGTAGCGTTTTCGTCCGTGGACTTGTTCTCTTGCACCGGTGGCTTCAACTGCCCCACTTTGCTCGAGACTTGAGGCACATGGAAAGAAGCCACAGGCCTGTTATCGCGATACACAATTGCGAAGCCGCCCTGCAAGGTCACTTCATGCCGGTAGAGCTCACGCTTTGCTGCGGAAGCGGTTACCGGCTTTGCGCTTTCCGCCAATCCCAGAGCAACTGAGTCGGCTTCGGACCGCGCATTCGAGCCGATATAACGCACCAGATCGGTAGCCATGTCATCGGACTGTTGCCGCATCTCTGTCACAGGCTGCGAAAACCAGCGCTCCATCGCACGGTTCATGAGCAGGTAACTGAACGCGTACATAAAGACGAGCGGAACGATGGAAACAAGCACCGCACCGACAAGCATTCTGGTACGGAGGCGCGTTCCTAAAACTCTGCTTCGCTGGTCGACATAAAGCTTAAGAACATTACGTACCAGCAGCACCAGAACGACAACGAAGAGAAGAAACGCAATGGTGGAAAGTGCAATGAATCCGAGTGCCTGCGTGGGCGACCTCGGATTCATGTAGCTGGGATTGAAGGCGTTCAGAGCGGCGAGGCCAAGGAAAAGCATCAGCACGCACACGCTCAGCGCGATGATCAGCGCTCGCCGTCTACCTGTAGCCGTTCCCATAAGTGGCAGTGTACTCGCTGGTGCGAGTCAAAGTGCGCCAGCTTACAGGAGCTCAGTCACTGCTTTGTACTCGCGGGACTGCGCTTCTGCGACTGCCTTGTAAGTCAGGTTCCCGTTGTAGCTGTTCACGCCTTCCGCGACAACCGGATCGGCCTTGATTGTTGCCTCTGCTCCGTCCCTTGCCAGCTTCAGCACATATGGGAATGTAGCGTTTGTCAGCGCCAGCGTGCTGGTGTTCGGTACCGCTGCAGGCATGTTCGTCACGCAGTAGTGCACCACGCCGTCCACGTCGTAGCTCGGGTCGGAATGCGTCGTGGGCTTCGCCGTCTCGATGCAGCCACCCTGATCGATAGCCACATCGACGATCACGGCTCCCTTCTTCATCTTGCTAACCATCGCGCGCGTAACAATCTTTGGTGCCGCCGCGCCCGGAATCAGCACGCCGCCAATCAGCAGGTCTGCTTCCGAGGCCGCGCGTTCGATGTTGTAGCTGTTGGAAGCAAGCGTGTGCACGCGTCCGCCGAAGATGTCGTCCAGTTCGCGCAGTCGATTCAGATTCAAGTCCACCAGAGTGACCTTTGCGCCTAGCCCAAGCGCCATCTTCGCGGCGTTGGTGCCTACGATGCCGCCGCCAATGATGAATACATTTCCAGGCAGTGTGCCGGGTACGCCACCCAACAGAACACCACGGCCTCCATGCTCTTTCTGCAGATACGCCGCGCCGACCTGTACCGAAAGGCGACCCGCAACTTCCGACATCGGTGTCAGCAGCGGAAGCGATCCTGCACGATCGCGCACTGTCTCATAAGCAATGCCTGTGACTTTCTTCTCCAACAGCGCGTCGGTCAATTCCCGCAGCGGAGCGAGGTGAAGATAGGTAAACAGCAGTAGACCCTCGCGGAAGTGGTAGTACTCCTGCTTGGTGGGTTCCTTCACCTTCACGATCATGTCGGCATTGCGCCACACGTTGTAGGCTTCGCCAACAATTTCCGCACCAACAGACTGGTAATCGTCATCAGGAAACGACGAAAGCTCTCCGGCATTGTGCTCCACCAGCACCTTGTGTCCAGCTTCCACCAGCGCCTTTGCGCCTGCAGGCGTCACGCCCACCCGGCTCTCGTGATCCTTCACTTCCTTCGGCACGCCAACGATCATTCCAATCTCCTCTACTCCAGCCGCTCAGCAGCTAATCGTTCTTAAGACTAAACCCCGCGCTAGGAGTTGCACATGGAGTGTCTAGTGCGTAGGGCACTCCTGTGTTCGCACCTCACCACAGATCTGTCATTCTGAGCGAAGCGCCACGCGCGCGTAGTCGAAGAACCCCGAGGGTGTAAGCAGTACCGACGCATCTTCGAGCTTCCAGTCACAGCTGTTGGTACCTGCAACAGGACGACGATTCTACTGCGGCCCCTTGTACTCTTCCACCGGATCACCCGAATGCACCCACGCCGAGTAAATCAAATCGCGCAACTCAGTCGCGCCCACAGCGAGTCGCTCAGTTGTGAAGATCCTTGCTTCCATTGACCCAGCGCCATCGAAGCCGCCCTTCTTCTCGAGCTGATAAACACGCTCCACCTGCCCATTGCTCTTGTGTAGATAATCCAGATACTCCGCCCATTCGTCGTTGAGCAAACGTGGCTTAGTCGAAGCCATCAGCTTGGCCACGTCCTCACGCTTGATATCGTTGCTCACATACGTGCTCTCGAACTTCGCGTGGATCTGGTGCTCCGTCGTATAGCCATTCGGATTCGCGCCAGTCCAGCCGTTGTACTGAATCGTGGTGTGCAAGGGCTGCGATCCATCGCCGACATAGTGCCCGAGAATGCCTGCGTCATACAGCACGGCCGACTCAACCGGAGCAATATCCTGATTCGCCGCCGCTAGCTTGCGGTAATACCGCATGTCTACCTTCAGCCTTTGCCACGCTTCTTCTACGGCCCACGGCTGAAACCCAAACCTGCTTGGCGACAACTTCAGCTCGGGGTGTTCCGCCGCGACTTTCTGCGCCGCCACGATGAACTCGTAACGCTCCCGCGGAAACGTGCCCACCAGGTTCGCATACTCCATATCAATGAAGTGATCAGGCGACTCGTGATCCCGCAGCTCCTGCTCCGCCTTGTTGTGCCAGCGGTCCGGCTCCGGACCGAGATATTCGACAGTGTCTAACGCGTGACCGTTCCGCAGGAATGCAGGCACATCCGCTGGCAGGAACTGAATCGCCAGCCGGTTCACCATCTCGTGCCCTGTGTGCCCCCACGCCCACGCCGGCTGTGAAGGAAGTATGCAGAGCAGGGAAGCGGCCGCAGCCATACGAAGCGAAGAGGGGAACAAGCGCATGGGCCAAAGTATATCGGCCAACCTCAAGCGAGTGTCTCAAGTACGTCACGTGATGGGGATCCGCAGCTCCGCAGATCTGTCATCTCGACCGAAGCGAAGCGTGGTGGAGAGACCTGCAGCCGCATGTGAGGGACGTAAACGTCCGCTCCCACGCGCCTACACCAGCACCGGCTGCTCCTCGAGCACCGGGCTCCCGAACACCCGCCTGTACCGCTCAATCTCTGCGATCGGCCCGGTCGCCTTCCTTGGATTGTCACTCAGCTTCACCGTAGCGATGCCGTCCGCGCTCGTCACCTTGCAAACCAGGCTGATCGGCTCAAACGAGTCCTCGCCACGCGGATGACAATCACGAAAATCATTCGTGAGCAGAGTGCCCCAACCGGCCGAGAACCGTATTCGTTTGTTGAAGTATTCGTGCAGTGCAAGGATGTCCTCGACATCCAAACCATCCGAAGCGATGAGGCGTTTCCCGCGCGGGTCGGTTCCTCGCCCCTCAAGCCACGCAATGTACTCATCGCCTGCAACGTAAGGGTCCTTCGAATCGACGCGCTCACCCGTCCACCGCGACGCAAACGCCGGCGCACCCGCTAAGAACTGTGTTGTCCCAAACGTATCGGGAAGCATGATCAGCAACTCGCCACCGTAGCTCTGCTGCCAGAGTTCCAGCACCTTGTACTGCGACTGTCGCAGCTCCTCATCGCTGCCGCGCGAAGCCATCGCTGCCATGGCCATTGGCAGCTCATGCGCGTTTGTTCCAATCGCCTCAAGATTGTGCTTGTACGCCAGCGCCGTGTTCGACGTTCCGCTCATGCGATTGCTTCCATCACCATTAAGCGCCGCCGCGAGCGCTTCCACGCAGTATTCCTGCCATAAGAAGCTGTGCCGGCGCCGCGTGCCGAAGTCGGAAAGCCGAAGGCCTTCTACCTTGCGAAGCTGTTCAATCTTGTCCCAGAGCCGTGTCTTTGCGCGCGCATACAGAACGTCCAGCTCGAGCTCATTCAACTCCGCGAGCGCCGCACGCGTCTTCAGCTCGCTGACGATGGCCAGCGAGTAGACCTCCCACATCGTCACTTCCGTCCATAGTCCTGAGAAACGGATCACGAGCTGCCCATCGTGCTCGGCAATCTCATAGTCGCTCAGCTTGAAGCCATGCTCCAGCCAATCCAGAAACGCTGGCTCGAAGATCTGCCGCACACCATAGAACGTGTTGCCCGCCAGCCACACCAGCTCCGACCGCCGGAATCGCAGTCCGCGCACATGCTCCATCTGGTCACGCAGCGCGCCCGCAGAGATCCGCTCCGCTAGCTTTACTCGAACCGTGCGGTTGGTGATCTCGCTCGTCACGCGCGTCCGGGGAAAGTTTTTCCAGATGAACTGCAGCATCAGCAGCTTGTAAAAATCTGTGTCCAGCAACGAGCGGACGATCGGGTCCAGCTTGAAATTGTGGTTATGCGCCCGCTCCGCAAAATTGACGTTCATTCAGCGTTCTCTCCGTGCAGTGTTCTTAAGACTCGCACCACCTCTGCAGAATGCAAAATATTTATGTCAATGATGCTTGACAGACAAGGACGCTTTACAGTAAAGTTTGCTTGTCACTGAGGAGTGACCCAATGCAAACCAAATCGTCGGGCAAACCGGTCAAGGCTTCCAAACGCTACATGCAACGTCTCGCCACCGTCATGTTCTTCTACATGCTCACCGTCTGGCGGGTAACGGGGTTCGTGCGTACGCATCACCTCACAGGTCCCAAACTCTATTTCGCCTCTGCGCTGCCAACTGTTCCGGTTATCGCGATGCTGTTTGTGGTGGGCCTCTACCTTCGCGACGAGCGCGACGAGTACGCTCGCCAGCAGACAGTTATCTCCATGCTGTGGGCCATTGGCATTACGCTCGGCTTCACCGCCTTCACTGACTTCCTGCGCAGCTACGGCGCAATTGTCGCGGTGCCGCCGTTTACTGAGTTCACCATCTTCTGGATCAGCATGGGCCTGGTCAGCGCTGCGCAGACAATCCATAGCCGGGTGGGCAGCAGTGAACAATAAACTTCGCGAACTCCGTGCCGACCGCGGCTGGTCGCAGGCCAATCTCGCCGAGCAGCTCGAGGTCTCCCGCCAAAGCGTCAACGCCATCGAGACCGGCAAGTACGATCCTTCGCTCCCGCTGGCCTTCCGCATCGCCGATATTTTCGGCCTCCGCATAGAAGAAATCTTCGACGCGAAAAGCTAATACCAACATTGCAACCATCAGGAGACGACATGAAACTCACCCACGGAAAGCACAGCGCCTCACAACCCTGGCTCTTGCTCGCCTACACCCTTTGCATCTTCTCCATCTTCGGCATGCAGCACCACACCGGACGACAGATCGTCACTGGTATCGCTGCCGGCGTCGTCGTCCTTGTAGCGGTGCTCTTCGTACGTTCTCGTGTGCAAGGCGGTTGTGCTGCCTGACAAATGTCACGCGCAACAACTGACGGCTGCTACTGCCAACGTCCCCACAACCAGGCCAACATAGATACATCAGGCGATTCCCTGAAGGGAGAAAGTAAATGAAATCACTCATCGCAGTTCGCATCCAGTGGATACTCACCGCCGTCTTCTTTCTCGCGGGCGTCGCCCTGATGTACACGCCGCTGCATACCTAAAGACGAGACGCGGATTGGCTATGTCGCCCGCGTTATCCGAACGGTTGAGCGCTGACTCCGTTCGTGTCGACCGATGGTTAAGCACACGGGAGGCTTTAGCCTCTGAGTTAGCTACCACCCACCGAAATTCGCGCGGCTGCAGCCGCTGAGATGCCGCACCCCCACAGAGAGACAAGCGCAGAGGCGCGCGCCACTGCTCCACTATCCGACGCATATCATCGGAAAGGAGCCCTACATCGCCCACGAACTCCCATCCACCGCGCTGGTCACCTTCCGTGCTCCGGAGAGCTTCGAGCTCCTGCGCCGCCGTCGCGAACTCACCGAAGTCCGCGCGTTGCTTGTTGCACGCGAGCAGCTACTCAGCGACCTTCGCACCCAACTCATCAGCTTCGAGGGCCGCTACCTGCGCCAGGTCGGCAGCCTGTATCGCAAGCTCGACGAATGGGAACAGAAGATAGCCGAGCTACATGGAAGCCAGGATCAGCAGCCCGACGAAGGGGCGGACTCGGACGTCGAAAGCACATCTCCCGAGCCAGACCCAATCGCACTCAAGAGTATGTTCCGCGACCTGGTCAAGCTCATCCATCCCGACTTCGCAAGTGACCCCACCGACGAACAACGCCGAACTCGCCTGATGTCGCAAGCCAATGACGCGTACACCCGCGAAGACGCCGCCGCACTCCGTCGTATGCTCAACGGCTATGATCGGACCGCCGCACTCACCTCTGCGGAAGAAGTTCGCAACGAAGTGACCCGGCTCATGGCGCTCATCTTTCAGATCACGCAGGATGTCGAAGCCGTCGACGTGCAGATCAAAGAGCTGCAACACTCCGAATCGGCAAAGCTCCAGGAGCGCACACTCGAAGCAGCCCGGCAGGGCCGCGATCTCCTCGCGGAAATGGCCGCACGCGTCAACGGCAGCATCGGCCTTGCGATGCGCCGCTATGACCTGGACCTCAGCCGCAAAGTGAGCCCATCTAAAGCGCAGAGCGTGGAGACACTCGTCACCGCAGAAACGTCGGTTCGCTAGACCGGTTCGCAGCTAGCTACGCGGAACGCTGCTCAGGGAGGTGTGCCTACCTGACTGCGCGTGTTTTGGTTGCAGGTATTACCCTGCGATGCAGAGCCTGATATTTGAGAGTGGTTGATGTCCGGCAACGGCGTCTATCGTTACTTACGTTGCGATTCAGAGATCGGCTTCAGAGCTGGCTACGGTATTGGACGATCGTCTGACCAATAAGGGCTCTTCAGGGGCTTTTAGCGATGCCCGTGCACTCAGCAGGCGTTCAACGAGAGGACTTGAGAGGATGCATCTTTGGCTAAGCCCTTC
Organism: Granulicella sp.; assembly: GCA_965200515.1. GTDB lineage: Bacteria > Acidobacteriota > Terriglobia > Terriglobales > Acidobacteriaceae > Granulicella. The sequence continues at coordinate 1,088,815 of CBDAUT010000014.1, forward strand.
AACGGAAGTGCCGTTACGAGATCAGCTCGTTCGTCAGATCTCCCTGGGAGTTCTGAGCGGAGAGATCGGTCCTGGCGAGAAATTGCCGAGTGTCAGAGCGATGGCGCGCAGATTCAAATTGCATCGCAACACAGTGAATGCTGCGTATCGCCAGCTCAAGGAAGAGAAATGGGTGCATTCACGCCGAGGTAGCGGTGTGTATGTGAGCTCAAGTTCTTTTTCGAATTGCCGCGAGGAAACGAGTGGCCTGCAATCAGGTCAGCTCGAAACTCTGATGAGCCAACTCCTCGTATACGCGAAAAGATCCGGTGTTGCGGACGAAGAACTTATCAGATTGTTTGAGAAGGCACTGCATCGGCCGCAAGAGCTTGTCTTCATAGAATCCGATACGGAGCTGGCCCGCATAGTCGTATTTGAGATCATAAGCGCTGGGCGAGTACCACCCGAAGTCTGTTCCTATGAGCCAGATTGCGCCGATCTGAAAGAGAAGCTCCGTGGACGAGTAGCTGTTGTTATGCCGAGCAAGGCAGAAGTAGTCAGGAGCGCCCTCGGCCCTGATACACCGATTCTTGTTTTACAGATCAACCCTGTTTTGAGTTCTCTGGCAGCCCACCTCCCAAAATCCAGACATCATCTGGTTGCCATCGCATCCCACTGGCCTCGCTTTCTGGAGTTTGCTCGAGTGTTGTTAATCTCAGCAGCTTTTGAGGAAGACTCGCTGGTCTTCCGGCAGGCGGGAACCAAAGATTGGACGGTCGGGTTAACTGAAGCGGCCAACGTCGTTTGCGACAGTCTTACCAGAACGGAGCTGCCCAAGGGAGCGAAGCCGCTTGTCTTTGCTTTGCTTGAGCCAGCCGCGCTTCGTCACTTCGGACGCGCTGCTGCTTGTGCCACTTTTGAAAGTGGCACAAGCGCGTAAGTTCTCTTCTGAAGGGAACCTAAGCTCAACCCATGCGAATGGTTCTCGTCCTCATGCTCCTTCTTTCCAGCGCCTCGCTGCTTGCTCAGTCGAGCGACTGGTCTAACGTCGAAGCAGTTGCACCTGGAACGCGTCTCATCATAACCACACACCGTCGGCTTGCATGCGTGGTGGACGGAGTATCAGAAGGCGGCATCGCTTGCGCCTTCAATAGCAGAACTTTCTGGATAGATCGATCCAGAATCAACCAGGTGCACCTCCACCGAACGGGTAAAGGCGTACTAATCGCGACGACCGTGGGTGCAGCGGCAGGAGGCTCTCTGGCAGCAGTTGCGGACGGCGATCCAATTGAAAAGGGAACACGGGTTCTCGCGGGAGGGGCTTTAGGCGGCTTTGTTGGTTTCTTAGTCGGACACTCCTTCGATAGGTCCGACGGGCAACTGCTCTATAGACGACCCTGATATAGGGCAAGCCATGCTGCCCTCCTAGCCACATCGGCAGATGTGATCCGAGATTGGCACCGACAAGTCGGCATCTCGGAAGCTAATGGACTTGACCGACCCTCTGGGTGCCAGCTGGCTCAACTTCCGCCACCAGCGTTTATGGGGACTTATCCGAACCGTTACAGAAGCGTGGTATCTGAGGATGCATCGGAAAGGGAACCTTCAGGTATGCTCCTCCTAAGGGGACCTGCCATGGAAAGCTCTGAGTACCGTCCGCTGAGTATAAGAGAGCGCGAAGTACTTGTTTGGCTTCTCAATCACGGTCCGGAAGACGCTACCAATTTTCTGCCTCAGCTAGATCTCTTGGAAGCGCGTAACAGCTGCGCCTGCGGATGCCCCAGTGTCGAATTCAGTGTTCCTGTTGATGTTGCATCTATGGCCTCTCCTCAAGGCATGCGGCTCTTCGCCGAGGGGCATACCGGGACAGATGCGGTAGGCCTGATGCTCACAGCCGATAGCGGTGTGCTCTTAGATCTTGAGGTCTATACGTATGGCGGTGTCGATCATGCCTTTGACTTACCCCTGCTGCATACATTGCGTCGATCAAGCTGAATTCAGCTAGCTTTCTGCCACGTCGGAAATTAATACGCAGCTCTCCTCGAGCCGAGTAGCGTTAGTACCGATAAATCGGCTTCGCGGAAGTAATCGGACTCGACCGACCCTCTGGGTGCCAGCAGGCTCAACTTCCGCCAGCGGCGTTTATCAGGAGTAACTCGCAAGTGGCGCGAGTAGAATGAGCCGAGCGTCCCCACAGTGAATGCCAAATGCCCAGAACTAAGGTTCTCAAAGGAGTTGCACACAACGTCGGTAGTTCTTTCACCAGCCTGATGAACTATGCTGACGACGATTATTCATTAGGGCACTTGCTGCGGTTCGCACGGCAGAGTGGAATGAACACCTTGAAGATCGACTTGCTCAGCGGTCAGGGCGAACCGGAAACACTTCTAAGGACACCTGTCTCGGCTCTGCCAGATTGGTATTCAAAGATGTTTCTTCGGCTGGTTCAGAGTGCGGGCTCTGACCGAGAACTAATTCACTCCGCGACTCTCACCTTAACGTATGATCTGCGGCGTACCCGACCAAGTCCGATTCCGGGCGAGCCTCAGAGCCCCTACGTCTGCGACATTTCGATAGTTGATGTGCGCGGGAGAGATTACGCCGCACATTTTGAAGGTTGGTGGTTCGTCGAACGCATGGAACTCAACCGGCCCGCCAACCCCTCTGTCCACAAATGGTGGAAACCATTCACCTGGTTGCGCTCACGTGGGGCGTAGTGGCGGGTAGTCTCGATGTGCCGGCCTCCTAGCCGTGGCGAAAGGATTTCGTGAAGATTTGCTGATTGCATGATCTCTCTTGGGCTTTCCAACTTCGAGACGAGTGGCAGCTCTCGACCGCCTGTTGAAGTTTCGCAGGCATTGGGAGAGACTGCCGCATGGTTCAAACGCTATCGCCTACAGGCAGACGACCTGCGCAGTGCGATGCTTGACCCAAGTGCGATTCTCACAGTCCCTTCTCTGAACGAACTAGGAATAGAAGTTTTCGTTAAAGCGAAACGCGACAGCTATCGACAGGCCTTAGAGTCAGTCAGGCAAAAGCGTTCTGAAATCCTTCGAGATGCCAGCACTGGTCCGGTAGATACAACAGAGGCGCAAGCACTCGGCCGATTGCTCCTCTACGAGACCATGGAATCAGTGTCGGACGGTGCAGCTGAGGCCTCGTCGCACGGCTTTTTCGACATCAAAGATGCGCCTCCCTGGGATACGTGGTTCTGGCACAAGGATGGCACGATCTTCTGCTGGGTACCAGATTCGCTGGTCTCAAACGCTCAGGCCGGTATCGATGCAAACCCTGTTGATTGCATCCATTGGGCTAGCTGGTCGGTGTTGTCAAACTTGATCAACTGGTGATCATCCTGGCAATGGATTAGTAACGAGAAGTCGGCTTCTCGTCACAAATCCTTCTGGAACGAGGATCGCGCTATCAGGCCTGATCTTCCTCGAAGTGATCAGTGTTCTGAGACTTGTCAGTCCCGCCCCGCTTTACGTTGAGCTGATTTGTTTCCACGCAGCGGGCCGAGACCTCTACCGGGTTGGCCATCTTACCTGCGGCGGCACGAGAAAACGTTCGCCACAACCGGTTCACGTCCACCGGCTTCCCAGGCCGGACTTCGCGCTTGACCGCATCGTGCATGGCCGAGAGGAGTTCTTCGCGAAGCTCATGAAAAAGCTTACCGATGTAAATGGAAGGCACTGTTATTGAAGGCTATCAGCGATGCGCATCGCCCACCGGACTGCCGAGCGCCTCACGCATCCAGACCACCGGGAGGCGCATCCGAGCAGACCCTCCATTGCATGTCGGAAGTCTGGTTGGGAGGGTAAGGACAAGTTGGCTCGGCGTCAGTGGATGGCACGCTTCAGGAGCGCCCGCCACTTCCTTCATCTCTTGTAAACACATGGTGAAACAGTGCCGGTGTGCGTGCTTCCCGCTGCAAGCCACGATAAAATCGGGAGTGACATGGCTACTAAACAGGATCTCCTCCAAACCACCATCAAGCACATAGACATCAGCGAACACAACGTCGTTCCGCTCGTGGACGCAATGGCGTCGATGGCCTACAGCTCGCGTGATCTCGCTCGCGCCGCCAGTATCTACGACATGATGCTCCGCGACACCGAGTGCGGCGTCATCCTTTGCCTCGCCGGTTCGCTTATCTCCGCCGGCCTGCAAAAAGTCATCGTCGACCTCGTGCGCAACAACATGGTGGACGCCATCGTTTCCACTGGCGCCAACATCGTCGATCAGGACTTCTTTGAAGCGCTTGGCTACCGCCACTACGTCGCTGGCGAGGAGTACAAGTACGGTGCCGGCGATGCCGAGCTGCGCGAGCTGATGATCGACCGTATCTACGACACGTTCATCGATGAAGAAGAGCTCCGCATCTGCGATGACACCACGCAGAAGATCATCGACGGCATGAATCCGGGTGTGTACAGCTCGCGTGAATACATCCAGGAGATGGGTCGCTACCTCAAAGAGAACGGTCGCACGCCCGAAGCAGGCAACAACGATTCCATCATTCTTGCCTGCTACGAAAAGCACGTACCGATCTTCTGCCCGGCGTTTTCCGATTGTTCCTTTGGCTTCGGTATGGTGGCGCATCAGCATGCGCGCCAAGGGAAGCCGATGTGCTCTATCGACTCCGGCAAAGACTTCTATGAACTCACTCAGATCAAGATTCAGAACCCAACAACGGGTCTGCTCATGATTGGTGGCGGTGTTCCCAAGAATTTCGCCCAGGACATCGTTGTGGCCGCTGACATCCTCGGCGTTGAAGCCTCCATGCACAAGTACGCCATCCAGATCACGGTAGCCGACGCCCGCGACGGCGCTCTCTCCGGCTCCACGCTCAAGGAAGCAAGCTCCTGGGGCAAGGTCGACCTGAACTGGGAGCAGATGGTCTTCGCCGAAGCCACCATCGCCTTCCCACTCATCGCGGGCTATGCCTTTCACAAGCAAGCCCACGCCGCCCGCACAGGCAAAGCCTTCAGCCAGAAGCTGGAAACCGTCACCGCCTAAGTTGCGACTTCGCATCCGCCACAACACTCACTAACAGGGCAGAGCCTCGGGCTCTGCCTTTGCTTTTTCGTTCCACCGAAACCACTTCGAAGGGGGAGGCTTCAGCCTCCGGGATAGATCGCCCAATCAGGAACACTGCGGCTTCAGCCGCCGAGATGACACAGCTCGCGTCGGCGTACCTGTCCAATGCTCCGCTAGGTTCGGTTGAAGTGGCGTGGTCGACAATGCTGTCAAGCCTCTGTCTGTGTAAGTCCTTCACTGCGAAGTAGATAGCGCTTGCGAGGTTTTTCGGCTGAACTTCTATACTTGGATGAAAGCTCTGATTGCCATAAGTCAAGTGTCGCGCTGCTAACTCCAACTAAATGAATACTTTGCGCGTAAAGCCTTTCGATGCAATACTTTGCCGCACGGCGTAACGCCTAACTACAACAAAAGAAAGACCTTCTGCCATGGCGAAGGGGGAGGGGGACCTACCCCACCAGTCCACGCGATCGCAACCCACGTAGCACCAGCTCAATCGACCAGTCCAGGTTCTCTGTCCCGACAACCGTAAGATCTGCCCGGGCCTGCGAGGGCAAGACGTACTTCTCCGCCATCGGCTTTGCAGTCGCATCGAACTGCACCCGAACACTCTCCTCCGTGCGGCCGCGTTCGCGCATATCGCGGTAAATGCGGCGGTTCAGGCAGATGGCATTCGGCGCGTCGACATAGATGCTGAAGTCAAACAGCTCTGCAAGCTCGTCATAGTGCAGCGCCAGAATGCCTTCCACGATCACGTACTGGCGCGGGGTGATGAGGTCGAATGCACCCTTCACACGCGAGTGGGTTTTGAAGTCGTAGATCGGCCGCTGAATCGACTTTCCCGCAGCAAGCTCCTGAAGTTGCTGCACGATCAAAGCGCTTTCCAGCGAGTCAGGATGATCGAAGTTCTGCTGGTCGCGCATGTCTTCCGGCAGATCGGAAAGGTCGCGGTAGTAAAAGTCCAGCGGAAACAGCGTGGCGTCGAGCACGGAAGCAAGCTCACGCGCCAGCGTTGTCTTTCCCGAGCCCGAGCATCCAGCAATGGCCAGAATCGCAGGCCGATGCGGCAGGCTAAGTTGTTCGGCTTGGCTGTCCACTGGCAACAGTGTAGCTATTGCCGCTCTGCTGCGTTGACGACCTGCGGCACGAGCGCCTTCACCAGGCTCGCGAACTGCCGTGACATGCGCTCGCCAATCTCCATCACTTCCTGATGGTTGATGGTCTGCTCCGAAACGCCTGCGGCCATGTTCGTCACCAGCGACAACCCGAGCACCTCGATGCCCATGTGCCGCGCCACGATCACCTCGTGCACCGTGCTCATGCCCACGAGATCAGCACCCAGTGTGCGGAACGCACGTATCTCCGCAGCCGTTTCATAACTCGGCCCAAGCACCGCGAGGTAAACGCCCTCAGGAAGCGAGATGCCCTGCTTCTGCGCCTCTGCTGCCGCAAGCTGCCGCAGTCGCAGTGAATACGCCGTGGTCATGTCGAAGAAGCGCAAGCCAGCGCCTTCGATAGCAGCAAATCGCGCGTCGTTAGGCCCAATAGCCGCGTTGTGGCCTGTGAGGTTGATGTGGTCGGAGATGCACACCAACGCACCTTCGCCATAGCTCTTGTTGATGCCACCAGCAGCGTTGGTCACAATGAGCTTCGTGCATCCGAGCAGGCCCAGGACGCGCATCGGGAAGGTCACCTCGTCCATCGAGTAACCCTCGTAGGCGTGTACGCGTCCCTGCATCACCGCGACATTCACACCACCAATCATGCCGAGCACCAGCTTGCCTGAATGCCCCTCAACGGTAGACAGCGGCCAGCCCGGAATTTCCGAGTAGCTGATCGATGTAGACTCCTCGACCTCGGCAGCAAACGTGCCGAGCCCAGAACCGAGGATGATGCCGATTTGTGGCTTTGCGGAATGGAGAGAGCGTATGTGGTCAGCGGCGACAAGTGCGCGTGTGTACTGTTCGGAACCTGTAGGCAAGAACTGATCCTTCTAGCGAATGCGCTGGAGAAAGTGTAGCTACTTCAGGAGCATGCTGACGATGCTTGCCGACATCAGATTAGCCATCGTTCCGGCGAGCATGGCGCGCAGGCCAAGCTTCGCCAATTCGTTGCGCCGATGCGGAATCAACGCTCCGATGCCACCGATTTGCATGCCGACCGATCCAAGATTCGCAAAACCGCAGAGTGCAAAGGTGGCAATCGCGAGGGTCCGTGTGGAGATTGCGCCAGCTTTCGCAAGCTGACCGAGTTGCGTGTAGGCAATGAATTCGTTCAGCACCGCACGCGTTCCGATCAGGTTGCCGATGATTGGCGCGTCATGCCATGGAATGCCGATCAGCCATGCGATCGGCGCACAAAGCACACCGAGCGCATTGCCCAGTGAGTGCGGAAAGCGAATGTGTCCATGCGCCCAAAGCCAATCGGACGTGCCAAGCATCATGGCATTTAGCAATCCAACAATCGCCAGAAAGCTGATGAGCATAATGGCCACGTTGAAGGCGAGTTGACCGCCATCGATCGTGCCGCGCGCGATGGAGCCGATCAGGTTCTCGTTCTTGTGCTCATCTTCCGTGGGGATGTTGACGCTGCCGAGCGTAGCGGGAACTTCTGTTTCCGGCACGAGCATCTTGGCCACCAGAATGGTTCCTGGCGCGGTCATGATCACCGCCGAAAGCAGGTCCTGCGCACGAATCCCGAACAGAATGTATGCAGCCATGATGCCGCCGGAAACATGTGCCATTCCTGAGGTCATGATGGTCATCAACTCAGACCGCGTGGCACCGCCGAGAAAGGGCCGGATCGTCAGCGGCGCTTCCGTCTGACCCATAAAGATGGATGCGGCAACATTGGTGGATTCCGCTCCGGAGGTACCCATCGTGCGTTGCATAATCCAAGCCACGGCCTTGATGATCCGCTGCATAATGCCGAGGTGATACAGCATCGCAAACAGCGCTGAAACGAAGATGATTGTCGGCAGCACAGAGAACGCGAATACCTGCAACGGATCAGCCGGATTACCCAGCCTGCCGAAGACCATCGATGAGCCATCCGTCGCATGGCCGAGCAGCCTGCTGACAGCATCTGCACCGGTCTTCAGAATGATCTGGCCGTAGCTCCACTTGATAACCAGAAACGCAAAAAGAACCTGCAATCCGAGACCCCAGCCAACCGTGCGCCAGCGGATCGCTCGGCGATTCGTGGAGAGCAGATAGGCAACCGAAAGAAGAACCGCAAGTCCGAGCAGACCGGTAAAGCGAGCCAAAGAACGTGCTCCAGAAGGAAGGGATGACTGTACTGTAAATGGCTCTCCGCAAGAAACATCAAACCCGCCGAAATTCGGCGGGTCTGGTTACTGTCTTCTTAGAGTTACGTTCACCGGCGGGTGCTGTGTTTTGTGTCAGTCTCAGTCGTCTACTTCGGATCGTCCTTCGTTGCTGCAAACTTCGCGCCTGCCAGCTCAAGACTGTAGATCGGGCCACCGCTGTATAGGGCTGCTTGTTCGCGCACGAGCGATGGAACACCGGTTGTCACCCAGACGAACGAGTCAGCAGGCTGTTTTCCGATGATTGGGGCAACTATTCCTGTCAGACCGCCAAGTTCATAGTGGATGCGGTAAACCTGGGCCTTCACCTGAGTGTCTGCCACAGCGAAGCTGTCGGTTCGTTCCGGCGTCACCTTGAGCTGGATCACGCGACCCTTCGTGTTCGGAGCGATGAAGCTGAACTTCCGTTCCGCCGTGTGCGGAGGAAGATTCAGTAAGGCCGCGCCAATGATCCCGTTCGTAACGTCTGGTGGCATATCGATGTGTTTGCTATCCGCCTTTTTTTTCCCGTCGCCGGTGCTGCTCTCGGTGAGGTCGCCTTTCGCATCCATTGTCATGTCCAGCGACTTTGGAAAGCTTGGTCCCTTCTGCACATGATGATCACTGAGGAGACGAAGCGTCCTACCCTGCGTGAAATGAGAGGTTTCTTCGTCCACGGATCCGTCGCGGAAGTGGAGAGACAAAGTTGAGGTGACACTGTTTGAGTGAGCGGCTTGCGTGAACTCGCCGCGCCCAACCACCTTGCCTTGCTCGTCCTTGATGAGCAGGAAAGCCCGCGAGGTCCCCATTATTTCTCGCGTCCGAATCGCCTGTTGGGCAGATGCAAGTGCAGAATTGAATATGAGACTTAGTACCAGTACCAGTGTGCAGAGGCCTAATTGCTTTTGAATGAAGTGTTCCCCCTTGCTGCAAGGAACGGGAAACCCAGGCAGTCTTCGTTCAGATGCAAACAAAGGACCAAAGCGCGTTCTTTTCAGTTCGACAAGGTCGTCATTGAGCTGCCGGGAGGATGATCTGCTGAATCAGTGGCGATCGTTGAGGTTCCGTGTCGTTCATCTGCACTGTGTCTTCCAACATCTTGAGGGGCTCTGCGAGCAGCGCCTCAGATTCGCTGAACAGGGTGAAGATTGGATCCCCTGCTTCGAGTCGTTGGCCGATTTTGGCATGTGATTCGATTCCAGCGTGAGCGCTGACCGGGTCTCCGGGTTTACTTCGACCTGCGCCAAGCCTTTGTACCGCCCAACCCACTTCTTTGCAGTTCATGCCTGAGAGATAGCCTGTACGCGATGCGCGGAGCACATGTGTTGCCTGTGGTTTGTGGAACGCTGCAGGATCCTCGAAGACCCGCACATCACCACCTTGAGCACGCACAATGCTGAGCCAAGCCTGGTATGCCTCGCCATTTTGTAACAAACGATCCGCCAGCAAAGCGCCTTCGTCTGGGGTCGTGACCTTCTTCGCGAAGTAGAGCATCCAGCCACTCAGGATGTTGGAAAGCTCGATTAGGTCCGAGGACATCGGGTGCCGTTTGCCCTGCAATATGTCAACGCACTCCCATACTTCCACCCAGTTGCCGGAAAAGCGTCCGAGTGGTTCATTCATCGCGGTAAGCAGCGCAACTGTGCGTGTGCCGGCAAGTTCTCCTGTCGACACCATCAGTTCGGCCAGGAGCTTTGACGCCTCGTATGTTGGCATGAACGCTCCGCTCCCGACCTTCACGTCGAGAACAAGTCCGCGCAGGTCTTCTGCGAGCTTCTTTGACATGATGCTGGCGCAAATGAGAAAAGGCGACTCAACCGTTCCTGTGTGGTCGCGCATGGCATACAAGATTCGGTCGGCGGGAACGAGCTTTGGCGTTTGACCCACTAAGGCAGCGTGCGTCTCTCGCAACACCTCCGTCATCCGGTCAAGTGGAAGCTGTGTATTGAAGCCGGGGATGGTTTCAAGCTTGTCCAGTGTCCCGCCAGTGTGCCCAAGCGACCGACCAGAGATCATCGGAACGGAGATGGGCGGCGTGCGCTCGATTCCGGCGGCTGCGATTACGGGCGCTATCAACAGAGATGTCTTATCTCCGACTCCGCCGGTGGAGTGTTTGTCGACAGTAAAGGTGTAAAGGCCGCTGGCATTGAATGTTTCTCCTGAGAAACGCATGGCCATTGTGAGATCCGCAAGCTCTCTGGGTGAAAGACCTCGCTGGAAAACCGCCATCAGGAAGGAGCCAATTTGCGCTGGCGTGACCGCAGCTCGTTCAGGTGTCTCACCACTGATCACCACCGCTTTGACGAACTGTTGAATCTCCTCTGTCGTTAACTCCGCGCCGTCGCGCTTGCGAATGATGGTGTCTAGGGGGTGAATTGCCATATCTGGTCTCTGGATCGATTTCGCAGTGCTGGAGAGCAACTAGATTCAGCTGCCTTGTAGAAAATCCGGGCGAAAAGCACGCGGTAAAAGCTCACCGAGAGTAGTTTGCTCTTCGTTGTCGTCGGCGCCGGGGTAGAAGATAGCGGTGCTGTCGTCGCCGAACTCGGAAAGTGTCTGTCGGCAAGCGCCGCATGGCATGGACACTGCATTGTTCAGGTTGGCAATCGCGACAGCCTGCACTCTTATGGCTGGACCGTACTCCGAAACGGCGCGTGCAATGGCAGCCTGTTCCGCGCAACTGGTGAGGCGATAGGAGCAGTTTTCGACGTTGCAGCCCGTCACGATAGTTCCATCCGTGAGAAGAAGAGCCGCGCCGACACGAAAGTGGCTGTAGGGCGAGTAGGAGTTTGCTGCCGCTTCTTTAGCCCGGGCGAGAAGGTCTTCGCGCAGAGCTAGCGGGATCGAATCGGAATTTTGCGTTTCACTCATGGTGAGTCGTTCAGGGTAGTCCGTCCTTGAGGGCGGAGCAAGGGCGCGGACACGACTAGTCAATGAAGCCCCAGTCCGCTCGTTGTGAGTTCTGACGACACAGACAGATCGCCGTGTGCATTCCGTCCCGCAAAATCGGATTTGCGGCCACCAAGCACAAGGTGGTGCAGTAGCTGTGCCGATGCATCCAAATCCGTAGCGCGCAAACGATGCGAAAGTTGAGCGACCCAGTTGGCCGAACGCAAGAGGAAGACTTCAACGAACGCGAAGAGCAAGGCTTCAGCACGAAAGGCTGTTGAAGAGGCGGTCTCTACGGAAGCGACGCAGAATGCTCTGGACCTCTTCCATCCCGTTACGAAGCAGTGGTTTCAGGCAGTCTTTGAGAGTGTGACACCACCTCAGCGCGAAGGCTGGCCGGCAATCTCGCGGGGCGAGTCCACTCTTATTCTTGCTCCGACAGGAACCGGAAAAACGCTCACGGCTTTCCTGTGGTGTCTCGACACGCTGATGTTGCGACGGCCGTCCACCGAGGAGGGCTGCCGCGTTCTTTACATCTCGCCACTCAAGGCGTTGGCGGTAGATGTGGAGCGTAATCTGCGCTCACCGCTTGCGGGCATTGCGAACATGGCACAGCGGATGGGTGTGCCGGTACATACGCCGGAAATCAGCGTGCGTACGGGCGACACCTCACCGAAAGATCGTGCGAGATTCAAGCGCCATCCGGGCGAAATCCTCATCACAACACCGGAGTCGCTGTACCTGCTGCTGACTTCCGACGCGGGCGAGTCTCTACGGTTAGTCGAGACCGTGATCATCGACGAGATTCATGCGCTTGTACCGACCAAGCGCGGAGCGCACCTGATGCTTTCACTGGAGCGGCTGGAAGCGCTCTGTGGGCGAAAGCTGCAGCGCATCGGCCTAAGTGCAACACAGAGGCCGCTGGAAGAGGTCGCACGGTTCCTGGGCGGCGCTGAGGGGAATCTCCTTGGCGAAAGGAAGTTACCCACGCCCCCAGCTCTGGAAGCTGAAATTGCCGGCGCACCGGCGCAACAAAGTCACGAATCTATAGAAGCAGACACCGAAACGCGCGCCGCGCTCGCGGTGACAGATGCGCTGGGCGATGCGACAGCCGCACCTGAAGCGTCTGGCCCGCGTTTCCGCCCTGTCACGATTGTGAATGCAGGCACGCGGAAGACGTTGGAACTGCGAGTGGAAGTGCCCGTCGAGGACATGGCACGGCTGGGCGAGATAGACGACCTGCCGAGCGGCCCCGCCTCGCAGGGTCCGAAAAGAACAAGCATCTGGCAGTCGATCTACCCGCGTTTGCTGGAGATAGTGCGTGAGCGCACATCGACGCTGATTTTTGTTAACGCACGACGTGTGGCGGAGCGGCTTGCCGGTGCACTGAACGAGCTTGCGAATGAGTCCATCGCTCGTGCACACCATGGCTCGCTTGCTGCCGCGCAACGGAGCGAAATTGAAGAGCTGCTTAAGGCCGGGCGTATCAAAGCCCTGGTTTGCACGTCGTCACTCGAACTCGGAATCGATATGGGTGCGGTCGATCTGGTCGTGCAGATTGAAGCTCCGCCCAGTGTGGCGAGCGGCATGCAGCGCATTGGGCGCGCAGGCCACAGTGTTGGTGCGCCGTCGACCGGCGTGATTTTTCCTAAGTATCGAGCTGACCTGATTGCGTGCGCGGCCGTGACGCAGGCAATGCATGAGGGCCATGTAGAATCCACGCGTTTTCTGCGTAATCCGCTGGATGTGCTGGCGCAACAGATGGTCGCGGTCGTTTCACAGCCGCCTTTGCCACCGGTGAGCAGGGAAGAGAAGAAGGCGAAAGAGAAGCGGAAACGGCTCGCCAAAATTGGCGACGTAGCGGAAGAAGAAGCACCGGGCATCAGCTACGACGAGCTGCTGCGCCTTGTACGTAGCGCTGCGCCTTTCGCGGACTTGAGTATCGCTGTGTTCGAAGGCGTGCTCGACATGCTGGCGGGCCGCTACCCGTCTGACGAGTTTGCCGAGCTGAGGCCACGCGTCACATGGGACCGCACGCGCAACTGGATTACGCCGCGCCAGGGCGTCAAGCGTATTGCCATCCTGAATGGCGGGACGATCCCGGACCGCGGCCTGTACGGTGTTTTCCTAAGCGGCACGCATGCAAAGCCTCTGCGCGTTGGGGAACTGGACGAGGAGATGGTCTTCGAGGCGCGCACAGGCGATACGTTTATCCTTGGCGCGTCGACGTGGCGCATTGACGAGATCACGCACGACCGCGTGCTGGTGAGCCCGGCCCCGGGGGAACCCGGGAAGATGCCGTTCTGGCACGGCGATCAGGCGGGCAGGCCCATCGAGTTTGGTCGCCGCATAGGCGCACTGGTGCGCGAATTGCGAGAGATGCCGCGCTCGGCGGCAGTCGCAAGGCTGACGCGCGATCATGATCTGGATGAGAAGGCAGCCGAAAATGTGCTGCGCTACCTTGCCGATCAGGAACTGGCCACAGAGCAGGTGCCAGACGATCGCACGATCGTTGTCGAACGCGTGCGCGATGAGCTGGGTGACTGGCGCGTTTGTTGTCTCACGCCATTTGGGAGCAAAGTCCACGCGCCCTGGGCGATGGCCGTCACAGCAAAAATCAAATCCGCGGGGCTTGATGTAGAAACCATGTGGAGCGAGGACGGATTTGTTCTTCGGTTCCCCGAGTCGGACACTCCGCCGGAAGCCGAAATCCTGATGCTGGAGCCGCAGGAAGCTGCAGACCTGGTGCTGCAGCAGCTTGGATCTACGGCACTGTTTGCCGCCAAGTTCCGTGAGGCCGCGTCTCGAGCACTCTTGCTTCCACGTAGACGAGCGGACGGTCGCACGCCGCTGTGGCAACAGCGAAAGCGCGCGTACGATCTGTTGAACGTCGCCGCTCGGTACGCCAGCTTCCCCATGTTGCTGGAAGCCTATCGTGAATGTCTGCGCGACGTGTTCGACATGCCTGCCTTGATGGAGACGCTTCGCGCGGTTGGTAACCGGAGCATACGCGTGCATGTAGTCAACTCGCGCACGCCATCACCATTCGCGGGGGCGCTGCTGTTCAGCTACGTCGCCAATTACATCTACGACGGTGATGCTCCTTTAGCTGAACGTCGGGCGCAGGCGTTGTCTATAGATCAGGAGCAACTGCGTGAGTTGCTGGGTGATGCTGACCTCCGTGAGCTGCTTGATCTTGGCGCGATTGAGGAGACGGAAGAGCAACTGCAGTGTCTCGTCGAAAATTACAAAGCGCGCAATCTCGATGGTGTGCATGATTTGCTGCTTCGTCTCGGAGACCTGACGCGGGAAGAACTTGGGCGACGTTGCCATGACTTCAATGTTGCGGCAGTACTCGAGCGGCTCGTGCGCGCGCGACGTGTTCTGGAGGTAATGATCGCGGGTGAGAAGCGTCTACTCGCGGTAGAAGATGCAGCTCGTCTCCGAGATGCCCTTGGTGTGCCTTTGCCACCGGGTCTTCCCACTGCATTCCTGGAGCCCGTTGCCGACGCATTGCTTGATGTTGTTCGTCGCTTCGCCCGCACGCACGGACCGTTTATCACGAACGATATCGCTTCACGCTATGACCTGCCGAAAGAAAGCGTAGAGGCAGTGCTGCAGCGTTTGGTTGGTCTCGGACGTGTGATGGAGGGCGGCTTTCGACCGGGCGGTGTCCATCGCGAATGGATTGATGCCGAGGTATTGCGCTCCGTTCGTCGCAAGTCCCTGGCGCGATTGCGCAAAGAGGTGGAGCCTGTCGAACAGCGCACACTCGCGCGTCTGTTCACACGCTGGCAAGGTGTTGTGCAGCCTCGCCGCGGACTCGACGCTCTGCTCGACATAATTGAGAATCTGCAGGGTGCGCCGCTTCCGGCGTCGCTACTGGAGACAGAGGTTTTGCCAGCACGTATTTCGGGCTATAAGCCGGCTGATCTGGACACGCTGATTGCAGCGGGCGAAGTGACATGGGCTGGACTTGAACCACTTGGGGAGCGTGACGGGCGCATCGGTCTTTATCTTGCAGAAAAGCTTCCTCAACTCTGGCCGCTGGATCGCACTGCTCCTTCCTTGAACGCCAGCGGTCGCGGAGCAGCCAATGAGCAGCCTGATGATCGCCTGACCGAGCGCGAGGAGCAGATTGTCGCTTACCTGCGTACTCATGGCGCATCCTTCTTCGCGACGCTGCACGACGGTGTCGGCGGCGGTTACCCCGGCGAGACGATTGAGGCGCTCTGGTCTCTTGTGTGGCGCGGTCTGCTGACCAACGACGCGGTCCACTGCCTGCGCGCTTATTGCCAACGAACGGAAAGCTCCAACCGCAACGCAAAGCCAGTTCGCCGCGTGCATAACCAGGTTGGTTTCAGGAGCCGCAGAACAACACCACCGACAGCGCAGGGTCGCTGGAGCCTGAACTCGGTGGCGTTCGACGAATCGCGCGCCACACCGGCGCGGCAGACGGAGTGGAGCCACGCCATCACGCAACAATTGCTTACCCGCTATGGCGTGGTATTTCGTGAGACGGCGCATGCAGAAGGCTTGACCGGCGGATTTTCCGCAATCTATGACGTGCTGAAGGCCCTCGAAGAAAGCGGGCGCGTGCGGCGGGGCTATTTCGCTGCTGACCTCGGCGCGACGCAATTCGCCATGCCTGCGGCTGTTGACGTGCTTCGATCCCTGCGCACGCAATCTAGCGATGGCAACGATCAGGAGGTCGTCATGCTGGCAGCTACAGACCCAGCGAACGCGTACGGTTCGCTTCTACGCTGGCCTGCCGCGCCGGAAGAGGGGTCTTCGCTGACCCGCAGCGTCGGCGCGCGCGTGGTGCTCGTCGATGGAGCGCTCACCGCCTATCTGCGCCGCGGCAATCCAAACGTGCAGGTGATCCTGCCTGAAGAGGAGCCACAACGAACTCAGGTGGCTCGCGCGTTGTCTGAGTTTCTTGTGAGTTATGTGCAGCGCGAAGAGGCAGAAGGCCACCGTGGTCGAGGAGGTTTGCTCATCACGTCGATCAACGGGGTGGCTGCTGCGGAACATCCGCTATCGCGCTTTCTTCTGAATGCCGGCTTTCAGGCTGGACCGATCGGATTCAACGTGCGAAGAGGCTTGCCGCAGTTGCCTCGTACTGCAGAGCACGCGGTGCCGCATGCCTGAGGGTGACACAATCTATCGTGCTGCCCGCGCGATACAGAAGGCGATTGGAAGCAAGGTAGTGACCGGCTTTGAGGCGAACGTGGCGACTCTTGCCTCCGTAGCCGATGACAAAGGCATCGTCGGTCGCACAGTCGAGAAGGTGGAGGCACGAGGGAAGTGGTGCGTCATTTACTTCTCAGACGATCTGATCCTGCTCACGCATATGCTGATGTCAGGCTCATGGCACATTTACAGGACCGGCGAGAAGTGGTGGATGGGACGCAATCGCATGCGTTGTGCCATTACTTGCGGTGACTACCAAGCTGTAGCCTTCAATGTGCCAGTTGCGGAGTTCCACACGGCTCGTTCGCTGGAACGCAACTCGCAGGTCCCGAAACTCGGCGTGGACATTCTGAGTGACGAGTACTCGGTGGAAGCCGGCGTCCGTGCACTGCAGGAGCGTGCCACATCTCACCCGGAGGATGAAGTTGCCGTTGCGCTGCTAAATCAGCGCGTACTCGCCGGATTGGGAAACGTTTACAAGAGTGAAGTCGCATTTGCAGCCGGCGTGAATCCTTTCCGGCACATGCGGACCATTACCGACCGCGAAATGGAAGTAATGGCCGACGTCTCGCAGCGCTACATGAAAGCAAACGTGCTCGATGGCTCGGGCGACGGCATTGTGACTTATTCCGGCAACCGCCGTACCACGCACAGCATGGATCGCAGTGACCGGCTTTGGGTTTACGGCAGGCAGGGCCAGGAGTGCCGCCGCTGCGGCGCAAGCGTGATGATGCGCAAACAGGGTGAGCAGGCTCGTTCGACTTACTGGTGTCCGTCATGCCAGCCATGGATCGCCGCGCCCGGGCAATCTCCGGAGCAGCCGATTGGCCGCCAAGTGAAACTCACCGGCCCGAGGCGAAGGGTCGGCTGCTAAAGCGAAGGATTTGCTGCGCGCGCGATGGCGCGCTTCTTCCGGCTCAGAACGAGGCTTCTTTTGCGGCGCTTGCCGGACGCATGATCGATCTTCTTCCAGAAGCCGACGAAATAATCTACGGCGGAAATGATCGACACGATCGTCATCCAGTAAATAGCGGTGACCGCAATCAGATGGACACCAACAGGAAAGCCCCACAGGTTCCACATGTCCCAGCGGTGATTGAGGATCGCCGCTACGACGGACACAATTTGAATCACTGTCTTCAGCTTGCCAATCTCGCTGGCGTCGATCGTAAAACCTTCCGAAGCGGCGATCGATCGCAATCCGCTGACCAGGAACTCCCGACCGATGATCAGCACGGCGATCCATGGTTCGACGATGCGTGGATTGTAGGCAACGAGGATGATGTACGCCGCCGTAATCATCAGCTTATCTGCGAGTGGATCAAGCAGCATGCCAAGCGTGGTGATCTGTCCACGGCGTCGCGCAAGGTAGCCATCCACTCCGTCGGTGATCGACGCAAGAATGAAGAGTGCTGAAGCAATGATTTCCTGCTCACCGTGCGCTCCGTGCACCGGAAACTTGGGCGAAAGAACCCAGATCAGGACCGGAACACAAGCAATGCGGCTAAGCGTGATGGAATTGGGAAGGTTCACGGCGTGCGGCGACGAACACTCACATTCTGACATATCGTGACCCGGTAAGCGCGTAGACAAGCGTAAGGACTAGCCTGCGGGCATGCCGATTGGCGGATCAGGTCGCGCGAAATCTGCTGCCGATGTTTGTTCTCACGAGGTAGAGAAATACAAGGCCATCAAGGACCAACAACACATGGAAGCTGTTCAGATCGCGCGTGCTCGGAGTCTGGCTCGTCAAAAAACCAACGCTCACCTTGGTGTGCAGCCAAAGCAGGAGTGTAAAGCAACAGGTCACCATGACTGTTCGTCTGGCCCATTTGCGAAGATGCCAAAGGCCGCTTCCGACAATCGCAAGATAGAAGCCAAACACGAAGAGCAGGCCAGGAACCAGCTTTGCGCCTTGAAGCGCTCCGTCGATCACAGAAGGATTGCCGCGGGTCGCGATGTACAACAGCGGGTAAAGGGTGGCACGCGAACTGGCGACGATGTCAGGCCTCCAGTGGAGAAGGAGAGCGGTCGTCATCAGGGTAGCGCCTTTGAGCACCTGTAGCGTTGCGACAAATTTCACACCGCGTGGGCGTCGAACTCCTGCCGCAGCGATTCGATGTCGTGAGATTGCAGCCTGCGCGCTCGCGTCAAACGCTACCCGTGTTGCAGAAATCCGTTCGCTCATGCTTGATACACGGCGTTTGTCTGCCGCCTGCCACTTCCTTATGCCTGAATCGCAAGCTTAGCTTTCACCCGCGATATCAGCCAGCACACGAAAGAGGTATGCGACAGCTTGCGGCAGGAACAGAAAAGGAGGCGTCCAAAGGACGCCTCCTCACTCCTGCAGCGGCGCTTTACGCGTATATGCCACGTTGCTTTGTGGTGTAGGCAACGCGATCGATCGCCAGCATGTATGCGGCGATGCGATTGTCTACGCCATGATTCACGGCGTACTGCACAACATCGTTGAAGCTATCCACCATAATGCGTTCGAGGCGCTGATTCACTTCAGATTCGGTCCAGAAATAGCCCATGCGGTCCTGCACCCACTCGAAGTAACTGGTGGTGACACCGCCCGCGTTTGCGAGAATATCTGGCACCACGAACACGTTTTTCTCCGCAAGAATTTCATCCGCTACGGTGGTAGTTGGCCCATTCGCCCCCTCCACGAGGATGCGGCATTGCAGGCGGTCGGCATTCTGGCTCGTGATGACGTTTTCGGTCGCAGCCGGGATCAGCACATCGCACTTCGTTGTCAGCAGATCGTCCTTGTCGAAGGCTTCTGCGCCGCTGAACTTGTGTATGGTTCCAGTGCGCGCCTTGTGCTCCATCAGTTCGGAAATATCGATACCCTTGGCGTTGTACAGCGCGCCGTCGTATTCGCCCACACCGATGATTTTGTAGCCCTTCTGCCATAACAAGTGCGCGGAATGTGACCCAACGTTGCCGAAGCCCTGCACTATGACCGTCGTCGACTCGGGGGACATATTCAGGTGCTTCAAAGCCTGGTCGGTCACAACGCTTACACCACGGCCTGTAGCTTCACGCCGTCCGCGCGAACCTCCTATGTTCACCGGTTTGCCTGTGACGACACTGGTGACGGTCTGGCCCATGTGCATGGAGTAGGTGTCCATAATCCAGGCCATCGTTTGTTCATTTGTGTTCATGTCGGGCGCTGGAACATCCTTCTCTGGCCCGAGGAATTCGATGAGACTGGCGGTGTAACGGCGTGTGATGCGTTCCAGCTCTCCCTGACTCAGGTGCTTCGGGTCGCAGATGACTCCGCCTTTGGCTCCGCCGAATGGAATGTTGACGACGGCGCACTTCCAGGTCATCCAGCTCGCCAGAGCGCGTACTTCATCGAGCGAAACTTCAGGCGCGTAGCGGATTCCACCTTTACCCGGACCGCGGGCAGTGGAATGTTGCACGCGATAGCCGGTAAAGACTTCGATGGAGCCGTCGTCCATGCTGACGGGGATGTGCACGATGATTTCACGTTGGGGATAACGGAGCACCTTCCAGATGCCGGCGTCGAGATTGAGCTTTTTTGCTGCGAGATCGAAGCGGGCGGCCTGCGCTTCCCAGGGGTTTGTTTCCTGCTCCAGCGAGATCGGAGCGGCGGTTACTGCCATGTCTGTTTCCTTTTGCTTTGCCGGTTCCGGACGCGCGACCAGTGCCGCACCCTCAGGTACCAGATGTTCTCCGGCCATCGCTGCTTCTCCCTTTGCGCTTGAGCGCCAGAAACTTAGACGCCAGCCAGGCGAGGGAGTCGCAAAATCGTCTTACAGTGGCCAGACCGGTTGGTGGCCAAACGACGGTGAGTATAGGCCCGCGTTTCCACGGCTTGCAACACCCGAAGGTGTCATCACGAATACATACGAAACTGCTGCTTGGCGGTTGCGCAAAGCGCTCCAACTGTGAACAAAATCGGGCCTCCCGCGCAAGGCTCTTGTATCCTCACGAAAGTCATGCCTGCCGCCCGCTTCGCCACGTCCCCGACACAGAAGGAGTTTCGCCAGCTTGCGCGCGCTCACTCAATGGTGCCCGTCACACGCACGGTTCCCGCTGACCTGGAAACACCGGTGTCGGCTTTTCTGCGTGTTGCAGCGAAGGAGCCTGAGGCGTTCCTGTTGGAATCGGTGGAAGGCGGCGAGCACGTGGGTCGTTACACGTTCATCGGCGTCCGTCCCTATCGCACTATGTCCGCTGCGAGCGGCGACATATCTGTCGTGGAGGGTCGAACTCGGCGGAGTTATCCAGGTGACATCTTCGAGGAACTCAAGCAAGCGCTGAGTACAGCAGACGTCGCGCGCCTTTCCGGGCTGCCGCCATTCACTGGGGGTGCCGTTGGCTTCTTCAGTTATGACGTTGTGCGGAGCATCGAAGATCTTCCTGCGACGGCAAAGGACGAACTGCACGTACCCGACGGCTTTCTGATGTTCTTCGACGAGGTCCTCGCCTTTGACCACGTTCGTAAAGCCATTCATCTCATCGTGACTGCCGGTACGCGAACGAAGCTGAACGCGGAAAGTTACCCTGACGCGGTAAAGCGTCTCGACCGGCTCGAGAAGCTCCTGAGTTCTGCGCTTCCAAAGCAGAACAAAGGTGTTGCTCGTGGCAGTCTGAACCTGAAGGCTCGTACCAGCAAAGAAGAATTCATTGGTGCCGTCGAAGCCACGAAGGAGTACATCACTGCGGGAGATGTCTTCCAGTGTGTCTTGTCGCAGCGGTTCGACTGCATGCCGGGAGCGGACGCGTTCGACATTTATCGCTCGCTGCGCGTTGTGAATCCCTCACCCTACATGTACTTTCTACGCTTCGGCTTATCCGGCAAAGGCAAGCGTCTCGGCGACGGTGCGGTAAATCGGGAATGCCATATCGTGGGATCGTCACCGGAGTTGTTGGTACGCGTGCACGACGGCAAGATGGAGTATCGCCCAATTGCGGGAACAAGGCCGCGCGGTGCAACGGAGTCGGAAGACCGCGAGCTGGAAGCAGCATTGCGGGCCGATGCGAAGGAAGTGGCTGAGCACGTGATGTTAGTGGACCTTGGCCGCAACGACGTGGGGCGTGTCAGCGAGTTCGGCAGCGTGCGCGTCACTGACCTGATGTTCATTGAGCGTTACTCGCACGTGATGCATCTTGTGAGCGCTATTGAGGGCAAGCTTCGCGATGGGCTTGCGCCGCTGGATGCATTCCGCGCGTGCTTTCCTGCAGGTACGCTCAGCGGAGCTCCAAAAGTTCGGGCGATGGAGATCATTGAAGAGATGGAGCCTGCGCGCCGCGGTGTCTATGGCGGAGCGATCATCTACGCCGACTTCAACGGGAGCCTGGACTCGTGCATCGCCATTCGCACGCTCTTTATGGATGGAAAGAAGGGCTACATCCAGGCGGGTGCTGGCGTGGTCGCTGACTCCGATCCTGAGAGGGAGTACGAGGAATGCCTGAACAAATCGAAGGCAGTTGTGCGAGCTATCGAACGCGCCCGGCAGATGACTTGATTCGTCTTATGTACCTGTCGCGGCAATGCGCTTACGGTTCTCGCGCAGCAGCGAAAGAAATTGATGTAATGCCGGTCCCTCATTGCGCGGATTCCATGCGACCGATAATCCGAGTGAAAGAGCATCTGGCGTGAGCTTGCTAAAGTTCAGGGTTCGCGCCTGCAGGTGCCGCACGCCGGATGGCACAAAGGCGACGCCCTCACCCGCCTCGACCAGTGTGAGAACTCCCGACCACGAGTGCGACGTGTTCACCACATTAGGAGTGAAGCCCGCGCTCGTACACATCGCAATGATGCCGTCGTACAGCATGGGATTCGACGGCCTATCGTGCAGCACGAGCCGCTCCTTTTCCAGCACTTTCACAGACAAAGGCTGGCCTGAAAGAGAATGGCTACGCGGCAACACAACCCTGATCGGATCGCGGTAGAGCAGTTCCGAACGTAGCGTCTGGTCATAGGGCGGTTCCAACGGACGGGTAAGCCCCACATCGATTCGCCCGTCTTCGAGCGCGATGGGCTGTTCTCTCGCGTGCATGTCGATGAGCGAGAGCCGGATGTCAGGGTGACGACGCCGGTATTCGCGAACGATGCGTGGAAAGAATCCGCCGGAGCCCCAGAGGAAGAAACCTATGGAAAGCGTGCCTACCTCTCCGCGGAAGGAACGTTGCGTCCGATCAACCGCACGCTCCGCCGCTTCCAAAGTTCGGCGAGCCTCTTCGAGGAATACGCGTCCCGCTGGCGTAACTTGCGCTTTTCGTCTGGAACGATCCAGGAGGGGAGCGCCGATTTCGTGCTCGAGATCAAGGATTTGCTCGCTGATGGCTGATTGCGACACGTGTAAACGGCGTGCGGCGGCGGTGAAGCTACCGTATTCGGCCACAGCCCGGAAGTAGCGAAGGTGCCTCAGTTCCATCGCCTACTAGACTATCGGAAAAACCGTTGATGGTACCCGGAAAGAACTGTGTCACCTTTAGGCAAGATGTGGTGTTCTAGTTAAAGGCACTTAAACGGAGCGCAGCTGCATGGGAATGGTTCGACTTGCACTAAATAGGCCGTATACCTTCATCATTCTCGCGATCCTTATCTTGATTGCTGCTCCGGTTGTGATCCTGAAGACACCGACCGATATCTTCCCCAACATCAACATTCCGGTAGTGTCCATTGCCTGGCAATACACGGGTCTCAACCCAGAGGAACTCGCCGGGCGTTTGACAACGCCGTACGAAAAAACGTTGACCACATTGGTCGACAACGTGGAACACATCGAGTCCACCACGCTGAATGGGCAGGCGATCATCAAGGTCTACCTGCAGCCGGGTGCTTCGCTTGATACGGCCAATGCGCAGGTTTCAGCCGCCTCGGAGTTTGAGTTGCGGCAACTTCCTCCCGGCATTCTTCCGCCGCAGATCGTTAACTTTTCGGCGTCGAGCGTACCGATTCTCCAGCTGGCACTTTCTGGCAAGGGGCTCTCAGAACAGCAACTGAACGATTACGGCGTTAACTTCATCCGTCCGCAGCTTGTTACGGTCCCTGGTGCAGTGATTCCGAATGCATACGGTGGCAAGCAGCGTTCGATCATGGTCTATTTGGACCCGAAGCTACTCCAGGCGAAGCATCTCGCTCCAGCTGATGTGTTGACGGCGCTATCCCAGCAAAACGTTGTGGAACCCGGCGGAACGGCGAAGATCGGTCCTACGGAGTATGACGTCAGGCTCAACAGCACGCCCGAGACGATCCAAGGACTCGGCGACCTGCCAATCAAGCAGGTAAACGGGGCGATGGTCTATGTACGCGACGTAGCTAGCGTCGCGGATGGAAGTATCCCGCAGACGAACATTGTGCGTCAGGATGGCCGCCGTGCTGTGCTGCTGACGGTTCTGAAATCAGGCGCCGCTTCTACTCTCAGTGTGGTCAGTGGCGTTCTGAACCTGCTACCACGCGTCAAGACCAGTCTGCCGACATCTTTGGTAGTGACTCCGATCGGAAACCAGGCCATCTTTGTCCGCGGGTCGGTGAATGGCGTAATCCGCGAAGCGGTAATAGCTGCCGCTCTCACCGGGTTGATGATCCTGCTGTTCCTGGGATCATGGCGCTCAACGCTGATCATCGCCGTTTCGATTCCACTCTCTATTCTTTCGTCGGTCATCATGCTCGGCCTGATTGGTCAGACGATCAACATCATGACTCTGGGAGGACTGGCGTTGGCTGTGGGCATTCTTGTGGACGACGCCACGGTCACGATCGAAAACATCGAGCGATACCTGGAAGAAGGGCATGGTCTTCGGAACGCCATTCTGGAGGGCGCGGGCCAGATTTCCATTCCGATTCTCGTATCCACTCTGTGCATTTGTATCGTCTTCCTTCCGATGTTTTTTCTAACGGGAGTCGCACGTTACCTGTTTGTTCCCCTCGCCGAGTCCGTGGTCTTCGCCATGCTGGCGGCGTATGTGCTTTCCCTCACACTGGTTCCCACGCTTGCGATGTATCTGCTGAAACCGCATGACCATACCGCCCGCGTCTCCAGCAATCCGCTGGCACGTTTTCAGCGGTGGTTCGAGCGTCTGTTCGAGAGTGTTCGCCGCGGCTATGGCTTTCTGCTGGAGCGGCTTGTAGCCGCCCGCAAGTTGTTCATCCCGATCTTTCTGCTCGGCTGTGTCGTAACTATGTTGCTGGTTCCATTCCTTGGCCAGAACTTCTTCCCCAGCAGCGACAATGGCACATTCATACTGCATATGCGGGCGAAGACCGGGACTCGTATCGAGGAAACTGCCAAGCTGGCGGATCTTGTCGAGCACACCATCCGCGACACGATTCCGTCCGCGCAGATGGACAACATCCTCGACAACATTGGTCTGCCGTATTCAACGCTTAACACGCAGCATGCGACGAGCGGGTTGTTCGGTGCTGGTGACGCGGACATCCTGGTCTCTCTGAGAGAAGATCATGCGCCAACAGCAGACTTCGTTCGTGAGTTGCGTAAGCGATTGCCACGTAGCTTTCCGGGCGTGACCTTTTACTTCTTACCGGCCGATATCGTCACCCAAATTCTTAACTTTGGCTTGCCCGCCCCGATCGATGTGCAGATCGACGGAGCGGACGAGAACAACAACCGTGTCGTAGCGAATCAAATGATTCAGGAACTCCGCAGCGTTCCCGGCCTCGTCGACTTACGCCTGCAGCAACCGGACGATTACCCCGTGCTGAATCTGAATGTCGATCGCACGAAAGCCGCGCAGGCGGGTTACACCGAACGGGACATCGGAACATCCCTGTTGAATACGCTGTCTGGTTCCTCACAGCTCTCGCCCAGCTTCTTTCTCAACCCTAAAAATGGAGTGAACTACAGCATCGTCGCGCTGAGTCCGCAGTACCGCATTCAGTCGATTCAGGACCTGCAGAATATTCCGTTGGCTTCCCCGAAGACCACGCAACCGGAGATCCTGGCCGATGTTGCTGGTGTGGGCCGTTCTACCGAGGCACCGATTGTTTCGCACTACAACATTCGCCGGACGCTGGACATCTATGCGAACGTTCAGGACCGTGACTTGGGAGCAGTGGCAGGGCAGGTGGAAAAGATAGTAAATAGACACCGGCCTTCGCTTACGCGAGGTAACTTTGTCACCATTCGTGGTCAGGTAAACACGATGCGAAGCTCCTACACCGGATTGCTGTTCGGGCTGCTGTTTTCGATCGTGCTTGTGTACATGCTCATCGTGGTGAACTTCCAGTCATGGCTGGATCCCTTCATCATCATCACGGCTCTTCCGGCTGCACTGGCCGGTATCGTTTTGTTCCTGTTCCTGACTGGTACCACTCTGTCTGTGCCGGCCTTGATGGGGGCGATCATGTGCATGGGCGTGGCAACGGCCAACTCCATCCTTGTGGTTTCGTTCGCGAAGGACAGGCTGACGGAACTAGGGAATCCGATTCAGGCCGCTATTGAGGCAGGGGCTACACGATTTCGTCCAGTCATTATGACCGCACTGGCGATGATTATCGGCATGATCCCGATGGCGCTGGGTGCCGGTGAGGGCGGTGAGCAGAATGCCCCTCTCGGTCGCGCGGTCATCGGTGGCTTGTGCATGGCTACCGTGGCAACGCTTGTATTTGTGCCCGCAGTATTCGCCCTTCTGCATAGCCTGGGCAAAAACACCAAAGTAACCGTGGCACAGTCAGAATCTGCGCACGCCACGGCCTGACAAGGACACTTGGAGACATGGATATTTTCGAAACGAAGACCAACGAAGACATGACGCTACCGTCTTCCGACAACGGCGGTAGATCCAGCTCGGCAGACGTGCACCTAGCGGATCGTGCTGATGCCGGCCACTCGTCACCGGCGCGGTCGGGTGGAATGCCGCGTGGAGTATGGGTGGCTGCCACGGTTGTCGCTCTGCTGCTTGCCGCCGCGATCGTTTACGGAATACTTTCGCGAGCCAGGACGGAGCACCAGCTAGCAGCGACGACGCGGGCCGACGCTGTGATGAGTGTCTATGTCACCCATCCCCTTACGGATGCGGCTCAGTCCGAAATTTCTTTACCGGGAAATACGCAAGCCTACAACGACACCCCGATCTATGCGCGAACTAACGGCTATCTCAAGGCCTTCTACGTCGATATCGGTCAACATGTGGCGAAAGGGCAGCTCATGGCAGTAATCGAGACGCCGGAGATCGATGAGCAACTGCAAGTTTCCCAAGCCAATTTGAAAAGCACGCAGGCAGACCTGAATCTAGCAAAGACAACATCAGACCGTTACCAGCTTCTACTTAAGCAGGATTCCGTGTCGAAGCAAGAGACAGATGTCGCTGTAAGCGGTGCGCAGGCAAAGAAGGCGGCAGTGGACGCCGCGCAAGCGAACGTGCGCCGTCTGCAACAGTTGCAGTCGTTCGAACGCATTTACGCGCCTTTCAGCGGTGTTGTTACAGCCCGCAATACAGACATCGGAGCCCTCATCGACGCGGGATCCGGCAGTTCGCAACCGCGGGATCTCTTTCGCATTGCTTCCACAGGTCGACTCCGAGTGTTTGTTGCAGTTCCGGAAGTGTATGCCCCCGCGATCCGTGATGGTGAGCGTGTCGGCCTTACGCTGGACGAATACCCCGGGCAAATGTTCTATGGAGCAGTTGCGCGTAATTCAGGGGCAATTGACCAAGCATCGCGGACGCTTAATGTTGAGGTCGATGTCGACAACGCCGATGGCAAGCTGTTGCCTGGGGCCTACGCTTTTGCGCACTTCTCGCTACCGCAGGGAGCGCACACGTTAGCGGTTCCTGCGAACGCTATTCTGTTCCGTGGAGAAGGGCTTCGCGTCGGCCTGGTGCAGAACGGTCACGTTCATTTGCAGCCGATCACCATTGGCAAAGACAACGGAAGTACGCTCACCATCTCCTCCGGGCTGCAGGCGAACGACGAGATCATTCTCGACCCGGCGGACTCGCTCGCGGAAGGACAGCCCGTTCACGTGGCCAGCGTTCAAGCTCAGCCTTCGGGAGCCGCCAAGTAATGAGAATCAACCATCTATCGCTGGCTGGCATGGCCGCAACTCTGCTTTGCATCAGCGGATGCCACGTTGGGCCGAAGTACGTCGTGCCTAGCACGCCCGCGCCGCCAGCTTACAAGGAGGCTGGACCGGATGCATTCAAAGAGGCGAACACCGGCGGCGCAGACTGGGTCGCTGCTAAGCCGATCGATGCGATCCCGCGCGGGACCTGGTGGACTATCTTTGGCGATGCGGGACTCGATACGCTGGAACCGCAGGTCGAGCTCGCGAATCAGACGCTCCGTGAAGCCGATGCGAACCTACGCGCGGCTCGCTCGGAAATCAAGGTCCGTAGGGCAGACCGCTTCCCAACTCTAGGAGTAGGTACAACAACGAGTGGGGGCCGCTTCAATCGCAATCAGCCGTACTTCAACCCTGCTCCGCCTTATACGGCGAATTCATCGCTGCAGTATCCCTTGCAGCTCTCGTACGAGGTCGATCTCTGGGGACAGGTCGGAAAGAACATCGCTGCCGGCAAAGAGGAGGCGCAGGCCACCTACGCCGACCGCGTCAACATCTTGCTTTCACTGCAAACGGAACTGGCCGCAGATTATTTCAGTTTGCGCACGGCAGACTCGCTGCAGAAGCTATTCAATGACACGGTTGCGCAGTATCAGAACGCGCTTCGCATCACGTCGAACCGCTACATCGGCGGCGTCGCGATCAAAGCCGATGTTACGCAGGCCGAAACGCAGCTTCAGGACGCCCGGGTGCAGGCTGCCGATGTTGCCGTTCAGCGCGCGCAGTATGAACACGCGATCGCCAATCTCATCGGGAAGACACCAGCAGACTTCAACCTGCCATTCTCACCGCTTGACGTGAAGACACAGCCGCCGATTCTGCCAACGGGGCTTCCTTCTCAACTGCTTGAGCGGCGGCCGGATATAGCGGCTGCGGAGCGTCGTGCTGCGGAGGGCAACGAAGCGATCGGCATTGCTCAGTCGGCGTTCTATCCGGGTATCGTGCTTGGAGGTTCGCTAGGTTACCAAAGCTCCGCCACGGTGCAGTCTCTCTTTAGCCCTGCGAGCGTTGTCTACTCGCTTGGCCCGGGGTTGGCCTATACGTTCTTCGACGGTGGCCGGCGCAAGGGCGTCAAGCAGGAGGCAGTCGCGCAGTTCGACCGAAATGCGGCGGATTACAAGCAGACCGTGCTGACCGCCTTCCAACAGGTCGAGGACCAACTTGCCGCACTGCGTGTTCTGCAGAACGAAGCGCAGGAGCAGCGCGCCGCAACCGCAGCGGCGCTTGAGTCGCAACGCATCTACAACAATCGCTATGTGGGTGGCGTCGACACGTTTCTACAGGTCATCACAGCCCAGAACTCCGCTTTGCTGAACGAGCGGAACGACGTGGACATTCTGCGTCGCCGCATGGATTCAACAGTGCAGCTTGTAAAGGCGCTCGGCGGTGGATGGGACCGTACACAGCTTCCAGCGCAGTAGTGAGCCTCAGCGTCAGCTACCGCGCTTCGAAGTCGATTCGCGCACGATCAGCTCCGGTGCGACCATGATCTGCTGCACTGCTGGGGTCCCTGTGCTGCCAATCTGCTGTAGAAGCTGCTCAGCGGCCAGCACCCCCATGGTGCGCAGAGGCTGCCGGACGGTAGTTAACGCGGGGTTCTGGTATGCCGCAGACTGCACGTCATCGAAGCCGACGACAGAAACGTCCTGCGGCACGCGTAGCCCTGCTTCACGTAGCGCACGAATTGCGCCTATAGCAGACGTGTCATTGAAGGCGAAAAGTGCTGAAAACTTTGTTCCCGCTGCGAGCAGTTTCCTGGTGGCGAGGTAGCCCGGGTCATGCGTCGGCTCAAGCCCTTCCAGGCGAGTCACCAGAGATGGTGCAATGCGCAGGCCGTGCGCCGACATAGCCAATTTAATAGCTTTCCAGCGGTCCTCTGTATCAGAGCTGAAAGATTGTCCTTTGATGAAGGCGATTGATTGATGGCCAAGCTCCATGAGGTGCGCAATGGCGAGCTCAGCCGCTCGATCATGATCCAAGACAATGTTTGTGACGCCTTCGGGCTCATGATGCCCAGACACCGTTACCGTCGGCACAGGCGCGCGGTGGGTGAGAGGCGTATCAACCGCGATGAGACCTTCTATCGCGCGGGCAAGTAGCATCTGTTGGCACTGCTCGATACCTTCGGGCCTATGATGATGGCTGACGAGGAAATAGAAGAACCCAGCTTCCATAAGGCGCTGTTCGATGCCGCTAAGCACCAGCGTGGCGTAACCCTCTGAAACCTCAGGCACAATCACACCCACGGTCAGGCTGCGTTGACTTCGCAGCGAACGAGCCAAGAGATTCGGGCTATATTTCAGCTCCGCCGCTGCGGCAAAGATGCGTTCCTGGGTCTTCTTTGGAATCGACCTTGCCGCCGGAGCGCCGGACAAAACACGAGAGACAGTCGCCGCCGAGAGCCCAAGATGCTCAGCCACCGTTTTCAGGCTTGCGGCCGGACGGTCAGAGGCAGTGGGTTTCGCGGGGTTTTCCCGCGTACTGCGATATTTCTCGGATGGCGACATGGCTAGTGTTTGTAACACCTTACCCTGCCATGCACTCCATGCCTAATATCGCTTGACAGTCCATTCTGGAGCGGCCCAATATTCAGTCGCGCAATCGTTTGCGTTAAGTATGGTCAAACGGGTACATTCTTTGAGGCTTGCAGAGACAGGTTTTCTCAGAAGAAACGTCATCAACTGCACCCGTAGTGTGTTTCAAAAATTTGGAGGCTGTATGCATCATCTTTCCCTATTCAAAGCCAGGAGTTGCGCGCTTGTGTTTGCAGTGCTTGCTCTCCTGAGTTGCCTTCCAGCGATGGCCCAATTCGGAGCCAGCCTCACGGGAACCGTGACGGACACGAGTGGCGCCGCCATCCCGAATGCAACGGCAACGCTCACTAATCAAGCGACACAACAAACCTTCACGAAAACGAGCACGAGCGCTGGTGTTTATACGTTTCCTTCCTTAGCCGGTGGTTTCTACAAGCTCTCCGTAACGGCGAACGGATTCAGTGCAGGCACGTTCCAGAACATAGAAGTTCTAGAGGGCTCACCCAGGAACTTTGACGCCAAGCTCAACATTGGATCCGACACGCAAACAGTCACCGTGAATGCGGGTGACGAAGTGGCGCTGCAAACTGCAGATGCGAGCGTAAATACGGTAATTAGCTCAGAGCAATTCCAGAAGGTGCCAACCTACGGTCGCGACCCTTTCAATCTGGTTCGTACTGCACCTGGTATCAACGGCGATGCGGCCCGCGCCGGAAATGGAACGGCCGTGTTTCTCCCCAACTCTGTGGGCCCGGGCGGTTCAAATTTTGGTGTAGCTGCTACAGAAAACACGGTGCAGGTAACTGCTAACGGACAGCGCATCAGCGACAACAATTTCCTCGTTGATGGCGTAAGCGTGAACTCGCTCGGTTACGGCGGCGCCACTGTTATCAACCCGAACATTGAGGCCATCGGCTCCATGCAGGTAATCAGCACCTCTTTCTCTGCAGAAGACGGACGTAACACGGGCGCGCAGATCAAGATAACGACCAAGAGCGGAACAAATCAGCTTCACGGGTCTGCTTTCTTCCAATATGACGAGCCCGGCCTGAACGCGTATAACAAGTATGGTGGCCCTGTTGGTACGGGCGCCCTTCCCGTGCGGGTTTCAACTAAGAGCCGCGACTACGCAGCTTCTCTTGGCGGCTCCATCATTAAAGACAAGCTGTTTGCCTTCGGTTCGTTTGAGGGCATCAATCAGAAGATCGAGTCCTTTAACAACGACTTCATCGAAACGGCCCAGTTCCGCGCTGCCATACATACTCAGCACCCGAACAGCATTGCGGATCAGATTGCAAACGCGCCCGGCGGGATACCCAACGTGCGCAATGTCCTGAATCAGAGCTGCACAAATCCCATCGACCAGACCGGCGGTGCCGGTTCACCTCTTTGTCAGGTTGTTGCTGGTGGTCTCGACATTGGATCTCCCGTTCCGAAAACAGGAACGAACGCAGGCTATGCGTCCTTCAACGTGCCCAACCAGATTCAGTTCGGTAACGGGTTGGATGGCATCCCGGACATCCAGTACGTGCAGCTTGATGCATCTCAGACTTCTTCTGCGCAGCAGTACAACGGTCGCGTCGATTACTTCCTGACACCACGCGATCAATTTGCAGGAAGCGCCTACGTCACAAAGCTCAAGCGGCTGACGCCCAGCGACACGGCTCGTCCCAACCAGGTGTTGCCCTTCGATCCAACGAACATCGCAACAACGTTCATCTATATACACACATTCAGCCCGTCAGTTCTCAACGAGTTTCGCGCAAACTACACGCTGTTTTCTGAAAACGGCGTGTATGACAACCAGCAGCACAATATCAACCTTGGAATTCCTTATATAGAGCTGCAGAACTCCAACTTCACCCAGAACAACCGCATTCACTTCGGTGCGGTAGCGGCGCCTACTTCTCCCGGTATCTTCGCGGAGAATCAGTATGAAATACGAGACACGGTCACGAAGGTTTTTGGTAGCCATACGCTTCGCATGGGTTTCGAAGCCAGACTTGAGCAAAACAACAATAATCTGCTCGGATCTACGCGCCCCACCTACACGTTCGCTGGAATTTGGAACTTCTTCAACGATGCTCCAATCTATGAAGGCATTCAGGCTAACCCTGCCACTGGTGGAGCGCCGCAAGTATCGCGCCATCTGGACGATCATTATTACTCGGGATTCGTGCAGCATGACTGGAAGGCATCGCCTAGTCTGACGATCAACACCGGCCTGCGTTGGGAGTACTTCGAACCGATCTACAACAAAGGTCTGAACCTCAACTATCCGGTTCTGGGCTCTACACCGGCCACAGCTCTTACCGGAGCTGCGCTCACACCCCACAACCATCTTTGGAACCCGCAGTACAAAAACTTTTCACCCAAGTTTGGCTTTGCCTTCGCACCAGCCAGATTCGATAGCAAAGTAGTGCTTCGTGGTGGTTTTGCACTTGCTTACAACCGTTTGGACGACGCTCTGTTTGATCCTGCTCTAGAGGACGGACCGGGAGTATTCAGCTATGGAATCTGTTGTGGTACAGCTCCAGGGGATTTCGGAAGTCCTTTTGTGAATGGCCAGATTGTTTACCAAGTGGGTAGCAATTCGAACTACAACAGCTTTGCGGCTAATCCTGCTTTGCGGACTTCGATTGGAGCGAACGGCCTCCCTACCAGCGGAATCGCTATTGAAGCATACGGCGCAAATCCGAGTCTTCCTCAACCATATAGTTACCTCTACTCACTCGAAACCCAATATGACCTTGGTCATCAACTGGTGGCAACGATTGGTTATCAAGGATCTACGGGCCGCCACTACTCGCGGCTGGTGAACCAGAACTTCGTTCAGCAGAATGCTACTTCGTCAGCAAATCAATTCGGAAACGGCTTGTACATGGCACAGAACGATTCCAACATGTACTACAACGCACTTAATGTCCATGTAGCGAAAAATTACAAGAATGGCTTGTCCTTCAATGGGACATATACATACTCCAAGAATATGGACCAAGTAAGTAGCGGCGACGGAGCTGATGGTAGTGCTAATCAAACAAACCCTCAGGACAACTCCACTGAACTTGGGCCGTCTGACTTCGACGCTAAGCACCGTGTAACTCTCTTAGGGACTTACAACATGAACTACTATCACGGCGGTTCATACCTTGGGAAGCTAGCGCTAAACGGCTGGCAGGTAAATGGCATCTTCACGGCTCACACCGGTTTCCCGTTTACACCGGTTACATACGCCATCAATGGCATTCCGCCTACGCCGACTTCGCAGGTCATCAGCCCAGTTAGGCCCTACGGCTACGTCGGCAGCTACAGTACTGCTTGCTCGAATGACTCATTTCGGGACGGAACCAGCATCACAGGGACGTTTCTCACCAGCGTTCCAGCAAATGCTGCCTACCGTCCCGGGATAGGTCGTAACTCTTTCCGCGGCCCGTGCTATCAGGACCTGGACCTTGGAATCGCCAAAGAAATTCCGCTGTCACGCCTTGGCGAGCACGGCCTTTTCCGATTCCAAGCTCAGGCATTCAACCTGACCAACAAGCTGAATTTCTCTCCGTTCACCTTTAGCACCCCTTCCACTCAAATCGGTCAGGCGAACTTTGGTAAGCCACAGTCAGCAAGCGCTGGGCGTGTTATCGAGTTCAACGCACGCGTTCAGTTCTAACGCGTGGGGCGCTCGTCAGGGGGTGCACCTTCGGGTGCGCCCCCTTTTTTGGCCCTTATCGCTCATCGGCTCGACCTGATGCCGACCCGCTACCATACAGTTACCTTGTCCTCGTGAAATGTGCGAAGCCGTCCACGATCTCATGTATTAGGAGTGCCATGAATCGTCGTTACACGCGTCGAGCCAGCCTTCAACTTCTCGCAGCCCTCTCCCTCAACGCAGCAGCTCCATCGTGGGCAAAGCCCAAGCGCAAACCCCTACATCCGCTTGTGCATGGTTTGGCGCCGCAGGATGATGCATTTCTCGACGAAATGGAACGCCGGGCGTCCCTATTCTTCTGGGAGCAGACGGACCCGGCTACGGGTCAAATTCTTGACCGTGCGAAGTGGGAGAACTCTACCGGAGCGTTGTCATCTAAGTCGCTCTCAAGCATTGCGGCTACCGGATTTGGGCTGAGTGCCCTTTGCATCGCAGATCATCGCAGGTACCGTCCTCATGCCGAAATCATAGCGCGCGTGCGGTCTACGTTGGAGTTCCACTTGCTGAAGTTGCCGCATAATCACGGCTTCTTTACGCACTTCAACGATGTGCACACCGGCGCGCCGGCGCACGGCACGGAGATCTCTTCCATTGATACCGCGATTCTTATGTGCGGTGTTCTGACAGCACGCGCGTACTTTAAGGATCCCGTACTCACGGAACTCGCTACCAAACTCTACGAACGTGTGGAGTGGCCGTGGATGCTCAACAAGGGCGACACGTTCTCCATGGGCTACACCACAGGAGGATTGTTCGGCCCAAGTTTCATCAAGTCTCGCTGGAGTCACTATTGCGAGTTGATGATGCTCTACCTGCTGGCGATTGGCTCACCCACTCACCCCGTCGATGCATCGCTTTGGGATAACTTCTCCCGGCCCGAGATGCACTTTCAGGATTTCACTTACATCAGCTCGGACGACCCGCTCTTCGTACATCAGTTCTCGCATGCCTGGTTTGATTTCCGTGGAAAGCGCGATAAGTACGCGAACTACTTCGAGAATTCGGTAATCGCAACGAAAGCACACAAGGCATTCTGCCTGAGCCTAGACGACGGCTATACGGAGGATTACTGGGGCGTCACTGCTTCTGATTCTGCAAAGGGTTACAGGGCGTGGGGAGGCCCGCCAAAACTCGGCCCAGTGGACGGAACAGTGGTGCCATGCGCTTCTGCAGGCTCACTTCCATTTCTTCCCGCAGAATGCCTGCGTGTGCAACGCGCGCTGAAGGCGAAGTACGGCGAGCAGGCATACGGTCGGTACGGCTTTCGTGACGCGTTTCACCCGTCGGCTGACTGGTATGACGCGGATGTGCTTGGCATCGATCTCGGAATCAGCATGTTGATGGCGGAGAATTTGCGTTCTGGCTTTATCTGGAAGACCTTCATGAGCAACCCTGAAGCAACTCGGGCGATGCGGCTTTGCGGATTCAGGGTCGTCTAGCCGACCCACTTCCGGTGCCGTGCGGTAGAGTCAAGCCATGGTTCGGCCCGACTTCACTCGACTGTTCTCCATAGCAATTGCGCTCCTCCTCTGCTTAAGCGCGACAACAGCGAGTCATGCAGAAGGGCCGGACGACCTCGTCTTCCGCCGTGCTGCCATGTTGCAGAAGGGAATCAATCTTTCCGGCTGGTTCGCCAGCACGAGTGACCTGTCGCAGCAGCACACGGACACGTACATAACGTCTGCCGATCTGCAGCTGATTCACGACTCGGGGCTCACCTTTGTGCGCCTGGGGATCGATCCCGAGCCGCTCATGCAGCATGGCCTCAAGAGCCCCGAAACGGCAGACCTGATGTACCGCATTGACCACGCGACGGCAGAAGCGATCCAAGCTGGCTTGGCAGTCGAGATTTGCGTCTTCCCAACTGACTCTTGGAAGCACGAGCTCGAGACGCAAAAGGGAGTGGATAACTTGCTGATGCTTTGGCGCTTTCTTGCCCAGCATTTTGCCGCGCAGGATGCTGATCACATCTTCCTCGAACTGATGAACGAGCCGGAGGTCAACGATGCCTATCGCTGGTCGGGCATTCAGGCTGCTGCTGTGAGCGCAATCCGCAAAATAGATTCTGCACACACCATTGTCGCAACAGCGGCGCGCTATTCAGGCCTGGAAGACCTCATGCGCCTGCAGCCAATCCGAGACAGCAACGTGATTTACGACTTTCACTTCTACGAGCCGTTCCCATTCACACATCAGGGAGCGAGCTGGGGCAGCAGCGAGTGGAACTATTTCCACGGAGTACCCTATCCGGCCACTCCGGAAACGCTCCGGGCGGCTCTAGCCGACGTGCAGGATGACTCCGCCCGCTACGTGCTGTTCTTATACGGAGCCGGTGGATGGAACGCGCAGGCGATTCTGTCTCGCATCCAGTTTGCACGCGATTGGGCGAACGAGCACCACGTCCCCGTTATCTGCGACGAATTTGGTGCTTATCGCGATAAGGCGCCGCCTGATTCGCGCGCCCGGTATATTCGCGATGTTCGCAGCGCTCTCGAGCATCTTCAAATTGGCTGGGCGATGTGGGATTACCGTGGCGACTTTGGTATGGTCACGCGTGAAAACGGGAGAAGCGTACCCGATCCCGCCGTAATTGACGCTCTCGGGCTTTCCACGCGCCGGTAGGACGGCATTCCCACAGCTCATAGTTCCCGCAGTTGCCGCTGTGAGATGCTAACTATGTCGAACTTTGCGTTTGAATGGCATTTCGTCGTTCTGTACGTCTGGCGTTCAACACAGTGAGGAAGAATGTGCGGTATCGTCGGGCTTTTCGGGCATAAACCGGTAAGCCACGTCATTTATGAGTCGCTGTCCATGTTGCAACATCGCGGACAAGACGCCGCAGGAATTGCTACCTGCTTCGGTGAACGGTTCTATTTGCACAAGGGCATGGGTCTGATCACCGATGTCTTCGACACAGCGAACATGGCCCGCCTGCTCGGAAACATGGGCATCGGCCACGTGCGCTATCCAACCGCGGGTTGTGCGTCTGTGGCAGAAGCGCAGCCCTTCTATGTGAACTCTCCGCACGGTATTGTTTTCGCGCACAACGGCAATCTCACAAATGTATCTGAGATCGTTGAAGACCTCTTCAAGACCGATCTGCGACACCTGAACACAACCTCGGATTCCGAAGTCATGCTGAACGTGTTTGCACACGCCATGACTCGTCGAGCGATGGTCACTCCGAGCGAGCTCGACATCTTCGCTGCGGTCGAAGAAGTGCATCGACGCTGTAAGGGCGGTTACGCCGTAGTGGTGATGATTGCGGGCGTGGGCATGGTCGCCTTTCGCGATCTGCATGGCATACGACCGCTGGTTTTCGGCTCCCGTGCTGAAGACGGCAAGACTGATTACATGATTGCCTCGGAGAGCGTAGCGCTGCAGGTTGCTGGCTTCCACCTTGAACAGGACCTTGCTCCCGGAGAAGTGATTTACATCGACATGCGGGGCGAGCTGCACAGGCACACCAGTCTGCAGGCGCATGACAAAGCTCCGTGTCTCTTCGAATTTGTCTATCTGGCCCGGCCAGATTCTGTGCTCGATGGCGCGAGTGTCTACGAAAGCCGTATACACATGGGCACCAGGCTCGCACAAAAAATCAGACGTGAGTGGCCAGAGCTGCCAATCGATGTGGTGGTGCCGATTCCATCGACGAGCAGGGTCGCCGCACAGGAGATCGCGAGCGAACTGGACCTCCCATATCGCGACGCGCTGGTGCGCAACCGGTATGTGGGGCGAACATTCATCATGCCTGGTCAGGCGCAACGCAGACAGTCCATTCGGCGAAAGCTGAACCCAATCCCGCAGGCCTTTCGAGGAAAGGATGTTCTCCTGGTGGACGATTCGATCGTTCGCGGCAACACGATCCGGGAAATCATCGCAATGGTGCGCGAGCAGGGTGCAAAGCACGTGTATGTCTGCTCAGCCGCTCCGCCTGTTCTGTTCCCGAATGTCTACGGCATCGACATGCCTGCGCGTTCTGAGTTGATTGCGAATGGTAAAAGCGTTCGACAATTGGCTGAGGACATCGGAGCTGACGAACTTATTTTCCAAGACCTGCAGGATCTGAAAGACTCTGTTACGCAGGCATGTCCTGGGCTCACACACTTCGATACATCCGTTTTCGACGGTCGTTACGTAACAGGTGACGTGACGGAAGAATATCTCGCAACGCTGGAAAAACAACGCAACGATGCTGCCAAGCACACGGAAGATGTCGCCAGCCATATCTCACGAAATCTATCCGCACAGCTCTAGTCCCGAGCTTGTGCACCGCATGCTGCCGGGACCGGCGGCACTGACGGAGTTTGAAGCTGCCCGGCTGCTGGAGCGTCTGCGAGCAGTCGATCCAGCGATCAGTGGCGTCACTGCTCAGTTCCTCTATGTGGTCCAGCAGCAACGCGACGCAGCGGTGGATGAGTCTCGGCTCAGCCAACTACTTTCCACTGAGGTGCCCATAAGTGGAAGGTCATGCGTCTGGATTGGTCCGCGTGTTGGAACGCAATCACCGTGGAGTAGCAAGGCGACGGACATCCTTCGCAACACTGGCTTCGATAGCATCACGCGGCTGGAGCGCGCACGTGTGGTTCGTATCGAGGGTGCAAAGGATCTCGCATCGCTTACAGGCTTGCTCCACGATCGCATGACCGAGACAGTCTTTTTCGGTCAGGCCGAGGACTTGTTCTCGCTCTTCGCGTCGTCGCAGAGCAAACCGCTTGCATACATTGATGTCCTCAAGCGTGGTGATGATGCTATAGAAGAAGCTGATTGCGCACTTGGTCTGTCGCTCGCTCCGGATGAAATCACATATCTGGTCCAGGAGTTTCAGAAGCTCGGACGCAATCCGACGGACGTTGAACTGTACATGTTTGCGCAGGCGAACAGCGAGCACTGCCGACACAAAATCTTCAATGCAGACTGGCGTATCGACGACAAGCCCCAGGGCAAGTCACTCTTCGCCATGATCCGCAACACCTACGAGAGAAGTGGCGAGAATGTTCTCTCTGCCTATCGTGATAATGCTGCCGTAATGCGTGGCTGGCCAGGCAAGCGCTATTTCCCAGACGCTCAGGATCGTATTTACCGCGGGCATGAAGAAGACATCCACATCCTGATGAAAGTGGAAACTCACAACCACCCCACAGCCATTTCGCCGTGGCCAGGCGCAGCCACTGGCGCGGGCGGAGAAATCCGCGACGAAGGCGCCACCGGGCGCGGGGCAAAACCGAAGGCGGGTCTTTGCGGCTTCACCGTGAGTAACCTTCGCCTGCCGCAGGCACCGCAGCCATGGGAGTGCGGTGAGGCAAAGCCCTCGCATATCGCCTCACCGCTAGAAATCATGATCGATGGACCGCTTGGTGCAGCAGCTTTCAACAATGAGTTCGGCAGACCAAATCTGTGTGGCTACTTCCGCACGTTCGAGGCTGAACGGGATGGGCAGCACTTCGGTTATCACAAGCCCATCATGCTCGCTGGCGGAGTAGGAAACATACGGGGCGAGCACGTCGAAAAAGCCGAGATCAAACCGGGGTATGCGCTCATCGCTCTTGGTGGTCCGGCGATGCTCATTGGACTCGGTGGGGGTGCGGCTTCGAGCTCTGCAGGAAACAGCAACACGGAACTCGATTTTGCAAGCGTGCAGCGCGACAACCCGGAGATGGAGCGACGCGCGCAGGAAGTCATCGACCGTTGCTGGCAGCTCGGCACCGCGAACCCGATCGCGTTCATTCACGACGTCGGCGCGGGCGGTCTGTCGAATGCGTTTCCGGAACTGGTAAAGGACGGCGGGGTCGGCGGACGCTTCGATTTGTCTGCAGTTCCGCGAAGTGAAGACGGACTGAACGCACTGGAGCTCTGGTGCAACGAGTCGCAGGAGCGCTATGTACTCGCCGTGCCGCAGGAAAGCCTGACGGAGTTCGAATACATCTGCGCGCGTGAACGCTGTCCCTTTGCGGTCGTGGGTTTTGCGGAGGCAGAGAAGCACCTGACACTGACTGCTGGCGACACAAAGGCTATTGATCTTCCGATGAATGTGCTCTTCGGAAAGCCGCCAAGGATGGAGCGTAGCTTCGCTCGCACTGCGCCGCAAACCACAGAGGAGCGGCTTCCAGAGATACCTCTGGCCGAGGCTATCGAGCGCGTCCTTCGCATGCCATCAGTTGCTTCGAAGTCTTTCCTCATCACGATCGGGGATCGCACCGTTGGTGGCATGACGGTGCAGGACCAGATGGTTGGGCCGTGGCAAGTGCCCGTTGCAGACTGCGCCGTGACGATGAGCGCCTTTGAAGCGACCACCGGCGAAGCGATGGCGATTGGAGAGCGAACGCCACTGGCGGTCAGGAATGCGGCAGCGAGTGCGCGCATGGCGGTTGGGGAAGCCATCACCAATCTGGCGGGTACGGCCATTCGCTCCATCAGCGACATCAAGCTTTCGGCCAACTGGATGGCAGCCGCGGGCGCTCTGGGAGAAGACGAGAAACTGTACGACGCGGTGCACACCGTGGGAATGGAATTGTGCCCGGCGCTGGGTATCACCATTCCTGTTGGCAAGGACTCCATGTCCATGCGCACGCGATGGAGTGATGCAAGCGGAGAGCACGCGGTGGTGTCTCCGCTCTCGCTTGTTGTAAGTGCGTTCGCACCGGTCAGCGATGTTCGTCGCACGCTCACACCGCAGTTTCCGCAGCAGGAATGCACTCTGCTGCTGATTGACCTCGGTCCAGAGCAGGGCCGCCTCGGTGGCTCTGCATTAGCCCAGGCATATCCGTCATCTCTTGAATCCGGCGGCGCATGTCCAGATCTGGATGATGCAGGCAAGCTCAAGTCTTTTTTCTCATGTGTGCAGAGCCTAAGTGAGCAAGGCAAAGTTCTCGCTTATCACGACCGAAGTGATGGCGGCCTGCTGGCCACGTTGCTGGAGATGGCATTCGCGTCGCAGATGGGACTCTGTATCGGAGTGCCCGGCGATGGCATTGGCTCGCTGTTTAGTGAGGAACTGGGAGCGGTCATCGCTGTTGATTCAAGCGAATCTGCTGAGGTGCAGCAACACCTTGAGGCGCACAGTCTCCGTTGCGTGCAGGTAGCCACCGCCACTGCTGGCGAAGAGATTAGCATCCATTGCGGCGATGACCCGGCTCCTGACGGAGCGCCAGCTTATCGCAGCACGCGAACGGCACTCCAAAAGATGTGGGCGGAGACAAGCTTCTACATCCAATCCTTACGGGACAATCCGGAGTGCGCTCAGCAGGAATTTGCGCTTCTAGATGAGTCTGATCGGCGCGGGCTGTTCATCGAGGTTCCATTCGATCCGATGGATCGAGTCAGCGCGCCATTCTTCAACACCAAACATCCTCGTGTCGCAATCCTTCGCGAGCAGGGAGTCAACGGACAGAGCGAGATGGCCTACGCTTTCGATCGTGCGGGCTTCACCGCAATTGACGTACATATGAGCGACCTGTTGGCTGGTCGGGAAACGCTTGAGAACTTCACCGGGCTCGCAGCGTGCGGTGGTTTCTCCTATGGCGATGTGCTGGGTGCCGGAAGCGGCTGGGCGAAGACCATTCTGTTCAACAGCCAGTTGAAGGAACAGTTTTCGAGCTTCTTCGGGCGCGAAGACACCTTCTCCTTTGGTGCATGCAATGGATGTCAGATGATGGCGCAACTGCGCGAGATCATCCCCGGCTCCAATCACTGGCCGCTCTTCGAACGCAATGTTTCGTCGCGATTCGAAGCAAGGCTCTGCATGGTGGAGCTGCCGCCGACGAAGTCGCTATTCTTCGACGGGATGGCCGGATCAAAGATCCCAATCGTTGTCGCGCACGGGGAAGGTCATGCCAGCTTCGCGCCACCCTCAGATTTCATAGCAATGCGCTACATCGATGGTGATGGGGAGCCGACGATTTGTTACCCGCTGAATCCGAGTGGTTCTCCTGAAGGTGTGGCGGGTGTCACCAGTGAAGACGGACGTGCGCTCATCGTCATGCCGCACCCGGAACGTATTTTCCTTGGGCTTCAGCACACCTGGACAAAGAAAATTGGGGAAAGCCCATGGCAGCGAATGTTCGATAACGCGAGAAAATGGGTTGGGTAAGAAATGAGCGCGAGTCTGGATTACAAGTCCGCAGGGGTAGACATCGAAGCAGGGAACGAAGCTGTTCGCCGCATGAAGCAACACGTCGCGAAGACGCATTCATCCGCTGTCCTGACTGGTCTGGGCTCGTTTGGCACACTCTTTTCGTTGAAGGACGCGCTCGCAGGTCTTTCTGATCCCGTGATGGTGCAAAGCACGGATGGTGTCGGCACAAAAACGAAAGTTACCGTAATGGCCGGACGTTACGAGGCGCTCGGTCGCGACCTCGTTGCCGCCGTTGCTGGCGACATCGCAGTCATGGGTGCGCGCCCGCTCACGTTTCTTGACTACCTCGGCGTTCACAAGGTTGAACCGGAGATCATCGAGCAGATCGTCAAGGGAATGAGTGATGCTTGCGCCGAAGCTGACATTGCTCTCGTCGGTGGCGAAACCGCGGAGATGCCCGCAGTTTACGCGGAAAACGAGCTGGACGTCGTTGGTTTTGTGACTGGCGTAGTCGAGCGCTCGAAGCTGATTACTGGCGCAAAGATCACTGAAGGGGACATGCTCTACGGAGTTAGCTCAACCGGCCTGCACACGAACGGCTGGTCGCTCGCGAGAAAACTCTTCTTCGAAATTGGCAGGTACAACATCCATGACGCGCAGGCTAAATTAGAGGGAAAGTCTTTGGCCGACGTGCTGTTGGAACCCCATGGAAATTACGTGAAGCCGATTCGCACAGCTCTCGAGATTGGCATTCCGGTCAAGGGAATGGCGCACATCACGGGCGGCGGTCTGCTCGAGAACGTGCCACGCATACTTCCCGATGGACTGGGCGCGGTAGTGGACCGCTCCTCGTGGACGCCATCCCCTGTTTTCACGTGGATGCAGCAGCTCGGAAACATCGCTGACACCGAGATGTTCCGCACGTTCAACATGGGAGTAGGCCTCGTCATCGTCGCTCCCGCAGGGGAGGAGAGCACGCTACAAGCCGCGTTGAAGCCATTTCATCTTTGGAAGCTGGGCGAGGTGCGTCGCGATACCGCTGGCGTGAGTCTTGCAGGAGCGTCTTCATGATGGGACAGGAAGAACTCGTCGCTGCAATTCCGCTTTGTTTGACGAAGACAGATCTCCCGGCTGGCATGAAGTACGTGGGCAAAGTGCGCGACACGTACGATCTGCAGCCTGACTTTGCCGAGGGCAAGCTGCTCCTCATCACAACAGACCGTCAAAGCGGTTTTGACCGCATGCTGGGTGCTATTCCGTATAAGGGTCAAGTGCTCAATCGCACTTCGCTGTACTGGTTCGAGCAGACGGAGCACATTGTCCCAAACCATGTCATCAGCAGCCCTCACGCAAACGCGCTCCTCGCGCGGAAGTGCAAAGTACTCCCTATCGAATTTGTTGTACGTGGCTATCTAACCGGATCTACGGATACGTCCATTTGGACTCGCTACGCTGCAGGCGCGCGTGAGTACTGCGGTCACTCGCTGCCGGAGGGCATGCTCAAGAATCAGAAGCTCGCGCAGAGCATCCTTACGCCTACGACGAAGGAAACGAGCCATGACCGCCCGATCACTTCCGACGAGATCATTGCGGAAGGGTGGCTTACAGCAAAACAGTGGGAATTTACATCCGCGAAAGCGCTTGAGCTCTTCAGGTTTGGCCAGGAGTTGGCTGCGGGGAGTGGGCTCATCCTCGTAGATACAAAGTATGAGTTCGGCCAGCTCCCGAGTGGAGACATCATTCTCATAGACGAAGTCCACACGCCCGATTCCAGCCGTTATTGGATTGCTGATTCTTACGAACAACGTCTGCGTGAGGGCAAAGAGCCGGACATGATTGACAAGGAGTTCTTTCGGCTATGGTTCCGTGAGCGCTGCGACCCTTACAAGGACGACGTGCTGCCAACGCCACCACCGGAACTCACAGCGGAACTTGCTACGCGCTATATGACCCT
Organism: Granulicella sp.; assembly: GCA_965200515.1. Lineage (GTDB taxonomy): Bacteria > Acidobacteriota > Terriglobia > Terriglobales > Acidobacteriaceae > Granulicella. Next base: position 1,132,551 of record CBDAUT010000014.1, read on the forward strand.
CTTCGAGACAATCACCGGCCAGGCGTTCCAGCCTGACACTCGATCGTTAGAACAAACGGTGCTCGCCGCAATCAGCGCATGAAGGAACGCGTCCTCATCGTCGGTTCCGGTGCCCGCGAGCATGCCATTGCGGTAGCGCTGGCCCGCTCGCCTCAAAAGTCAGAGTTGCTCTGCTTCGGCTCAATTGCCAATGCTGGTCTGTTGCCGATGTGTTCAGAGCTCGCAACAGGAAATATCAGCGATGTGTCTGCAGTGACACAGTTTGCAGCAGATCACAAAGCAACTCTCGCGATTATCGGGCCAGAGGCTCCGTTAGCCGCAGGGCTTGCCGATGCATTGTGGGCTGGGGGAGTGCCTACCGTTGGTCCGCGCAGGGAACTGGCGAAGATTGAGTCCAGCAAGAGCTTCACGCGTGCCCTGCTCGAGAAGCACAGGATCGAAGGCAATCCTTACTTCCGCCGTTTCGATTCCATGAGCGGGGTTGAAGACACGCTACGCAGATGGTCAGAGCGGCATGTCATCAAAGATGATGGCCTCGCAGGCGGGAAGGGAGTGAAGGTGTGGGGAGACCACTTGCATTCGTTGCAAGACAGTCTGATTTACTGTCAGGAACTCACAGAAGCTGGTCACTCCTTTGTTGTGGAGGAGAAGCTTGAAGGAGAAGAATTTTCCCTACTCAGCTTTTGTGACGGTGTCACATTGCGACACATGCCTGCGGCCCAGGATCATAAGCGCGCCTATGACGGAGATCAGGGACCGAATACTGGTGGAATGGGAAGCTATACAGACGCCGACGGTAAGCTGCCATTCCTCAACACAGGCGATATCGCCGCAGCGCAACAGATGAACGAGCAGGTCGCCGCAGCATTAGCCGAAGAATGTGGCGCACCGTTCCAGGGAGTGCTCTACGGCGGCTTTATGGCAACCCGCGAGGGGGTAAAGCTCATTGAGTACAACGCTCGTTTTGGAGATCCGGAAGCTCTCAATTTGCTGACGCTGATGGACAGCGACTTCGTTGCCGTATGTCGCTCGATCACGGAACAAACGCTTGGACGCCAAGCTGTTACATTTCAATCGCAGGCGAGTGTCTGCAAGTATGTCGCAGCAAACGGGTACCCGGAAGCTCCACAGCAAGGCGGCACCATCGTGCTGCCACAAACGCTACCGGACGGCGTGACTTCTTACATCGGGGGCATCGTAGAGCGCGACGGAACGGCCGTTGTTTCAGGGACTCGCGTCGTAGCTTTCGTAGGCACAGCAGCAGCCATTGAGCAGGCTGAGGTTACCTGCGAAGAAGCTGTCGCGCAGGTGTTCGGCCCTGTTTTTCATCGCAGAGACATCGGAACTGGTGCCGCCCTCGCCCTCCGCATAGACCGCATGCAGCAATTGAGGTCGGCATGAGTCTCCGCGTTGGCGTGCTCGCATCCACTCGCGGAACAGCGTTTCAGGGAGTCATCGACGCAATTGAGGCGCGCACGATCGATGCAACAATTTCGCTGATCATCACAAACAAGGCGAACGCTCCCGTGCTGCAGCGCGCGGCTAAGCACGGCTTGCCGATCCTCCTGCTTGAACCTGAGGACCGCAGCCGTGAGGCTTACGACGCGGCTGTCACCGCAGCTCTGCGTAACGCGAATGTAGACGTCGTTCTCATGGTGGGGTATATGCGCATCGTTTCTGCTGAGTTCGTGGAAGCCTGGCGAGGACGCCTACTGAACGTGCATCCATCCTTGCTGCCGGCGTTTGGCGGACTCATGAATAAGAGAGTGCACGAAGCGGTGTTGGAAAGCGGTGTCGGAGAGACAGGATGTACCATTCACCAGGTGACGGAAGACGTCGACGGCGGCCCCGTCGTTTTGCAGAAGAGATGCTCAGTTTTGTCCGAGGATACCGTTGAGACGCTGAAAGATAGAGTGCAGGCTTTAGAGCAGCAGGCGTTCGTTGAAGTGCTGCAAGAATGGAAGTCAAAGTGAGCACTCCTCAAAAAAACATTTCCGTTGGTATCGTCATGGGCTCGCGCTCAGATTGGCCGACGATGGAACCAGCAGCACAAATCCTGGATGAGTTCGGCATCGGGTATGAAGCCGAGGTCGTATCAGCGCATCGCACACCCGACAAGCTGATGCACTATGCGCAGACAGCTCACGAACGTGGGCTGCAGGTCATCATCGCCGGCGCAGGTGGGGCGGCCCATTTGCCCGGTATGCTCGCAGCAAAGACTCGGGTGCCTGTGCTCGGTGTGCCTGTTCGCAGCGAAGCTCTGAGCGGGATGGACAGCCTGCTTTCCATAGTGCAGATGCCTGCTGGAGTACCTGTCGCTACATTTTCCATAGGCGCTTCGGGCGGCAAGAATGCCGGGCTGTTCGCTGCGTCGATCCTTGCGCTGCAGGATGTACAAGTCGCCCGTCGTTTAGAAGCCTTTCGTGCCGCGCAAACGGAGTCAGTGCTTTCCAATGCTGATCCGCGTTCATGAGCAAGCAGCGGTCAGTTCGAGTCGGCGTTCTCGGCGCAGGCCAGCTTGCGCTCATGCTAGCCGAGGCAGGGAAGCGCATCGGTGTAGAAGTAATCTGTGCAGGCGCACCAGGCGACTGTGCCGAATCTGTGGCGCAGGTACTGCCCGTAGACCTCGATGACCCGGCGGCAGTGAGAGAGTTTGCCGCACGCGTCGATGTCGTCACCGTCGAGAGTGAAAACATCGATGCCGGAGTTCTTCAGGACTTGAACCTCGCCCCGAATGCGCGGGCGATTGGAATCGCGCAGGATCGGCTGATGGAAAAACATTTCCTTCAGGATTGCGGTATCGAGGTCGCGCCGTTTGCTCCGGTCAGCAGGCCAGAAGACTTTGCAAGCGCATTGCAAGACACAGCACTTCCCGCCATCCTCAAAACGCGTCGTATGGGATACGACGGCAAAGGACAGGTGCGCCTCAGCCGTGCCTCCGACCTCCCCCTTGGCTGGGAAGAAGTTGGAGAAGTGCCGTGCATCGTGGAAGGCATGCTTCACTTCAACACCGAGGTATCTCTCATCGCGGCGCGCGGGCACTCCGGTGAGATCGTCTTTTACCCGCTTGTAGAGAATTTCCATCGTGACGGTATATTGCGAAAATCGGTCGCACCGTACATGAATGGAAAGCTGCAAAGCCAGGCCGAGACGTATCTACAAATTTTGCTTGAGCGGCTCGACTATGTCGGCGTTCTCACCGTAGAGTTTTTCGTCACAGGTGACCGCCTGATCGCAAACGAGATGGCACCGCGTGTGCACAACTCTGGTCACTGGACGATCGAAGGTTCAGCCAGTTCTCAGTTTGAAAATCATCTGCGTGCCATTACAGGTATGCCACTCGGTAGCACGGTAAGCGAACCTATGGTGATGCTGAATTGCATAGGAAGCATGCCAGCAGAAGAGCAGACGGAAAGAGATCCGCACTTGCTCCATCACGACTACGGCAAAGAGTTCCGACCAGGCCGAAAGGTCGGTCACCTTACGTTTCCCGCGTCTGCAATGAGTTCGATCGCAGAGTGGCAAGCAATACTCGAACAGCAGAACTAAACGGCATCCGATCTCAGGCTACTGCCGAGTCATCGTAGGAACGCCAACCGACGACGGCATCGTAGCTGCACGTCGCGATAGCGCTCGCTGCACATGTTCTGTGACGCGCGTTGCGGCGTACTGCGATCCCGCCGCAAACCGCAGCAGTGGACCAAAGCTCGCAGCCGCAGCGGGGCCTACAAAGTAGATTCCGCTTGCCGTCGACTCGAAATTTCGATTCAGCGTGGGCTGTCCATTCGGCTCAAGTCGAATCGTGGAGGCAATGCTTTCAGACAGGAAGCCCAGTCGCGAAAGCTCGACGCGGTAACCCGTTCCCGCGATGATGTGCGATGTGACGTGGTCGCGCTTTTCGCCATCAGGCCCGGAGAGGACCACTTTCAGTTGTGGTTCATCCGTTGCCGCATCAGTACGCAATTCTTCGACAGAATCGATCGACCAGCCAAGCAGCGTTGGAAATTTGCCGTGAATGCGACCCTGTAATGCCGTTCCGCCGGCAGGCCCAAGATGCTTGAACACTATGACTCGACGCACCGCAGCTGGCAGTATGCGAAACAAGTCAGGCCACGCGGAAGCCATCCATGAACGCACTCCCACACCAAGCGGAGAGAGCGGATGTCGCACGCGCGCATACAAAGAGCGTGTGTCAGATGTGGGCTCGTGGATGTGAATTTTACGACTGCGTGAGATGAGCGTGACCTTCGCGCCAAGCTCACTCAGCAGCACAGCCGCGTTAAGCGAGCTCGCGCCACGGCCAAGCACCGTGACATCTTTTCCAGCAAAATGCTCAAACTCGCGATGATCAGAACTGTGCGACACAGTTCCTTGAGGCAAACCACGAAGGAACTTCGGAATGAAGTGAAAACTCCCGACACCCATAGCCAGGATCACTCGCTCGGCGCGAAACTCTTCTCCCGTTTCGAGTTCAACGCGGTATTTGTCGCCATCGCGCTGAACGCTCGTCACGTTCTTCTGTTCCAGGTTCGGCACAAAGCGCCTTGCGAAATCCTCGCCGTAATGGATGAAGTCTTCCAGAGGAACAGGAATGAGCGTGTCATGGTAGGGCCGACCGTTCTTTGCGCTCCACTCACCAATGGTGAAACTCTGCGATCCGGCGGAAAGGCTGGAAGCAAAGCCATCCGACTTGAGCTTCATGCCGACAGGCATTTGCGTTTTCCACGTGTGCATCGGGTGTCCGAACACGCGAAATGGAATGCCTACCTCGCGAAAGTGCGCGGCGAGAGACAGCCCATAAGGTCCTGCTCCAATGATGACGGCGTGCGTGTGTTCCATGCTCTGCTTTCCGAAGTCTGGCAGTTACGTTACCTGCACCAGATTAGCTCTGCTACCCCGACGAACGCTATGCACCAAGAGCGTTAGCGCCAACTATCGCGCGTGATAGCGACAGCTTCTCGCGAGCGATACACTGTCGCAAAATGGACGGCGATCAAACAGAACCGCGCGGAACAGGGAACGCCAGAGTTCTTATCATCTCCACCGAGATGTGGCTTTCCACGGCGCGACAGTCGATGGTGCTCGCGTCCATGGGTTGCGAGGTTGTGCTGCTTGCTCCGCCCTCCCATCCTGCGCTCGTCACAGAGGCTATCTCCAGCTTTCACCGCCAGGACCCTATCCGGCCCGTTCGTTGCATTCGGCAAACAATCCTTCAGGTCCGGCCCGATGCGGTGATTCCCGCCGACGAGCGCACCGTGATTCACCTGCAGGAGCTTTGGCGACGTTGCGAAGCGAAACCGGAGCCTAACGCCACATACATCCTTGATGTTCTGCGGAGATCGTTGGGTTCGCGCGAAGCGCTCTTCGCGGCACGCTCACGCATGCACATTCTGGAGCTCGCCAGTGAAGAGCACATCCCCGTTCCAGAAACACTCTGCGTCGATCACGAGAAAGACATCGAACCAGCCATTCAACAGCTCGGTTTGCCGCTCGTATTGAAAGCTGACATGACGTCCGGTGGCGATGGTGTTCACATAGTCCGCGACCTCGGCGAGGCGCACCGAAGCTGGCGTAAGCTTCACAACCCGCCGAACCTCGCGCGTGTAGTTCGCCGCGGGATTCTCTATAAAAACTGGGCGCACCTTCGCTCCTGGGTACAGCGGGAAAAGCTCGCAATTACAGCTCAGAAGTTCGTAGCTGGAGGTTCCGAGCGCACCAGTATGGCGGTGTGTCACAACGGTCGCGTACTCGGGTCGGCATGTCTGGAAGTTGCAAAGACCTGGCAGGAACGCGGCCCATCAAGCGTGCTGCGTAGCCTGCACGATAGCGCAATGGAAACGGCCATCCAACGCATGGCCACTCGCCTGAATCTTTCCGGCTTCTGTGGCTTAGACTTCATGGTCACGCCTGAAGGTGAACCGCTGCTCATCGAAATGAACCCCCGACCAACACAAACCGCGCATTTAGCGCTTGGGCCTGGTCGCGACTTGATGGCCGCCTTTGTACGCGGCCTGCTTCACCGGGATGTTACAGACCGACCTGCCATCACCAGCGGAGACACAGTCGCGCTCTTCCCTCAGGAATTGATTCGCGATTCCGAAAGCGAGTTCATCCAGACAGCACACCATGACGTGCCATGGGAATCACCGGAACTGATGCGGCGGGCTCTCAAACCGCTCCCGCAGATAATCACGGATGACCCACGCTGGCGAGGGGGAGAGCAGGAGCTTTAGTAAGCGCCGTCGCTGCGCATCACAGCGCTGAAGGTGCGGAAAAGAATCTCCGCGTCCATGACGAGCGACCAGTGGTCGATATAACGGAGGTCCAGCTTGATCGCCTGCGAGAAGTCCAGGTTAGACCGTCCTGAAACCTGCCACAGCCCCGTGATGCCCGGCTTCACGGAAAAACGTCGCATTAGCCATGGCTCAGAAAATTTCTCTACATCGCGAAGCGGAAGAGGTCTCGGTCCCACCAGCGACATATCGCCCTTCAGTACATTGAACAACTGCGGCAACTCATCCAGCGACGTACGACGGATGAATGCGCCAAATGCAGTAATGCGAGGGTCGCGCTTCATCTTGAAGGTCGGTCCATCGTTCTCGTTCAGGTGCTCCAGAGCTGCGAGGCGAGCTTCCGCATCCACGACCATGGAGCGAAATTTGATCATCCCGAAACGTCTCTTGCCTAACCCGTAGCGTTGCTGCACAAAAAAGACCGGCCCTTTGCTGGAGAGCTTCACACCAATCGCGATCGCGATCAGAATGGGCGAAAGAATCAGCAAACCAAGGCCTGACACGACGCGGTCCAAGAAGCTCTTTAGCACCAGGCGGTGGTCGCGATGCACCATTTCCAGCGTGACGCGCGTTCCTTCCACCTGCTCCAGAGAATGGTTCTTCGCAATTTCACTGCGTAGGTTCAGCAGCGGATACTGCGTTTGGATTCCTGCGCGACCACAGGCGTCCACGATTTGTTGAATTTCATTGAAGTGGCTCTTGATCGGCAGGGCGACGATTACTTCGTCAATAGGCTGCCGCATGAGAATCGATTCCAGCTCATCGAAGCCGCCGACCAGCGAGCCGAAGCGGCTGCACGCGCTCTGCATGCGCGAATCGACAAAGCCCGCTAGCTGATATTTGAAATCTCGACTGCCCGGGAGACCCATCAGCACAGACCGGGCACGAACGCCGGTGCCGCATATCAGAACCGTGCGGCGACGTCGGAAGTTTGGGCGAATCTGCTGCTCATAGATCAGTACGCACGCCCGAACGATCAGCATCAGCGTTGCAGAAATCAGCCAAAAAAGGATGCAGGATTTGATTGCCTCGTCGCCAGGGCGGATCCACAGCAGCAGCGGACAGAGCAGCGCAGCACAAAGTGCTGCTGTAAGCGGCACACGCCAGAGCGGTGTCTTCAGCGAAGGATTCAGCCGTGGCTGGTAGGTTCCCGCAACCCAGAAGAAGAAGCGCCAAACAATCAGCAGGCCGACAAGCACCAGCAGGTTGCGCATGGAAATCCGCAGCCCTAGAAAGTGCTCAAACGTCTCGCCGTGTTCGAGGGGCGAGCTGAACAGTGAAAAGGTGACAGCTGCAACCAGTGCGCCTTGATCAACGACGCGCACAATAGGTGCGCACATGGCACGAGATAAAGCAGACGTCTGGTTCGCAGCAGCTTCTCGAGCGGCCAGCACCGATGCCGACGACTCACCCTGAGAACGCAGACGAATGCCTGATCCTTCTTTACCGACGACTCGAATGGAGGGCTCTGCCATGAAACGGTCAAACGTCCTGTTTTCGCGCAGCGGGGACCGCGCTTCTCTCTACCTTACGCTTGCATAATCCGTCTTGCCGCCACGATTCCACGGTCGTGTCACCGCAGGCTCATACGGTTATGTGCTATCACCCGCATGGTGTCTCATCAGCTACGAAGGCTAGTCCTGTGGGCGGTGGATGAATGGTACATTCTTCTCAGTTCAGCTTGCATTAACAACAGTGCAAAACCTGCGCGCATTGGTACACTGCGAAGTACCTCACATCCTTACTGGGAAATACGAACGCTGTACCTGTGATGAAGACCTACGCTCCGCCTAAGCTTCGCCAGATCGTTACGGAAGCCGTATTCCGTCGCAAACACATCTTCGTGGTGACCGTCTGCGTCGTTGTCGGTCTCGCAGCAATCGCGACGCTGCTGATGCACAAGAAGTACAAGTCACAGGCTAAGCTCATGGTGCAGAACGTGCGTTCGCTGACGCCGTTGAGCACCAACCCGAATGATCGGCAGGTCTCGCAGAGTGACGTGTCCCAGGAAGAAATCAACAGTGAAGTCGATCTTCTGCAAAGCGGCGGTGTAGCCCGCCATGCGTTACAGGATCAGATCGCAGGCCTGAAAACTTCAGATCAGGACAGTAAGATTTCTAACCTGCAGCACCGCATGATTGTGGAGGCTGTCCACCAGACCAGCCTGATCAACATCAGCCTGATCGCGAACTCACCGGAAGACGCGGACGTTCAACTCCGCAAGGTGCTGGACTCGTACTTCGAAGTCCGCGCAGGAACGGCGCGGTCCAGCGGAGCAGCAGATTTCTTTAATAAGCAGGTTGATAAGCAGAGCTCGATCGTTGATGCCAACCAGAAGGCCCTAACAGACTTCGAGGTTGCGCACGGCATCGCCGATCTTGACGATCAGAAGAAGCTACAGGTCCAGCGGATCGCCGGTCTGCAGGACCAGCTTACGACGGCTGACACGACCCTTGCTCGTCAGATAAGCCTTCGCGACGCAGAAAAGAATCAGCTTAGCCTGACTCCGCAACGCACACGAACTACCGAGCGCACGATCACCAACCAGTACTCGCAGGAGCGCTTCCTTACGGCCCTGGTCGACCTTGAAAATCGCCGCAGCGAGCTGCTGAAGCGTTATGTTCCGACTGACCGCCAAGTGACGGAGGTCGAAGAGAAGATCGCAACGACCCGCAAAGCAATGGCTACTGCAACCTCGCAGCCAGCGGGCGAGCAGGCAACGGACGTAAACCCAACGTACCAGCAGCTGAGCACAGCGTTGGTGCAGTCGGGTACTGAAGTACACGGCACCACCGCTCAGCGCTCGGAAGTGATGGCGCAACTCGACGCCGCTCGTAAGCGGATGAACGAGTTGAACGAAGCGACGTCCGAGTTCGATTCGTTGAAGCGCAAGGTGCAGCAATCGCAAGCCGATTACACCCTCTATGCGCAGCGTCGCGATGAAGCGCACATCGCCGAAGAACTCGACAAGGCGAAGATGTTCGACGTCTCGCTGGTGCAGGCACCTGTGTCTTCGGCAGAGGCGGTTCGGCCCAAGCCGGTGCTCTACATCGGCGTAGCGCTCGCTTTCGGTATTCTCCTCGGCATCGCGCTCGCGCTTTATAACGACACCTCCGCTGAGCAGGTCTACACTCCAACGCAACTCGACGCACTTACCGGCACGCGAACCATTGCGACCTTCGCCACAGAAGGTGACGCAAATGTTCCCGCCGATACGAATCGCCTTGAATATCGACGAATACTTTTCGCGCTGCGCAATGCTCTTTCACCACGGTTAGCTGAGGAAGATGGAACGCGTACCGTTTCACTCGAAGCAGCGAACATCAACCCTTCTGACATTCCGGCGGGCTATTGCGTGGCCTTTACGGCCGCGACAAACGGCGAAGGGGTCAGCCACCTCGTCAGCAATCTCGCGCAGGAAGCTTCCCGGCAGGCAAGTAGCCGAGTTGCCGTGCTCGATATGGGCGGCCTGCTCCGGCAATTTGAAGCGGAAGAAGACCTTACCTTCGCGCTCCGCTATTTACCTGACAAGCAGTATTGGGTTCTCACGTTCGCCAAAGAACATCCAGGTGCTGTTGATCCATTCCGCCACGCCGCTGCGCAGGGTCAATTCTCTGCACGTATGTGCCCGCTACTGATTGATGCACGTAAAGAGTTCGACTTCCTGTTTCTTGACTGCCCCAGCTTCGCCGAGTCAACGCTTGCAAGCGAACTCGATATTTGCGTCGACGGCTATGTCGCGATTGTCAGTGCCGGCAAGGCGCGCAAGAGCAATCTCGAACAGATGTCTGCAGTTCTGCGTGAGTCACGCGCTCCATTGCTGGGTTACGTTCTAAATCGCCGGCAATACCCTGTGCCGAACTGGATGCATCGCCTGCTGTGGTAGCGAACGAAAGAGTCTCCTGATGAACACTTCAACCCTAGGTCGTCTCCTCACACTTTCCCTGCTCATGCTTGTCCTGCGCTGCGCAAGCGCCCAGTTGCCGACGTCCTCGACAGGGGCGCTGCAAGAGCGGCTTCCGATGCAAAAGCAATCGGAGCCATATCGCTTATACCCCGGTGACACCATCGACGTGAACTTCCGCTTCACACCCGAGTTCAATGACGAGGTGATTGTCGGTCCTGACGGTCGGGTGACTCTGAAGTCGACAGGCGAAATCCAGCTTGCTGGTCTTACCCTGAACGAGGCCCGCACCAAAATCACACATGAATCCGAAGCGAAGTTGGCCAACCCGGAAGTCGCCGTTCTGCTCAAGGATTTCGAGCGCCCGCACATTATCGTCGCCGGCGAGGTGCAAACACCGGGCCGTTTCGAACTGCGTCATCCCATCACTGCGTTGCAGGCCATTCTGCAAGCTGGCGGCCCGAAAGATGACGGAGCCCTTGGGCGTGTCCTCCTCTTTCGCAAGTTGAATTCGGAAGTCTCTGAGGTCCATGTGCTGCAACTTGGCGACTTCCGCAGTAAGAACCGCTCCAAGCAGGACATGATGTTGCAGCCCGATGACATGCTGCTTGTGCGCCATGACAATCTCTCCAAAGTAGAGCGATACGTAAAGGCCATCAATCTCGGCCTCTACTTCGATCCCATCAGCAACCTTGTCAAGTAGCTGGATCACGCGCAGATCAAAGCACGCAAGCTGAAAGGTATGCGATGAAAGTGCTGCTCATGTCCTTTGAGTGCAGTCCTTACCGCGGTTCGGAATGGGCTGTTGGCTGGGGTCGTCTGCTGCAAGCATCGCGCGTCGCGGAAACCCACATTATAACCAGCGAATCGAATTTTGCCGCTCTGCAGAAGGCTCGTGGCGAGGGTCTCGTTCCCGAAAACGTCTTCGTCTATACACCTGCACCAGACGCAAAGCTGCGCAGCATGGAAGCGAAACCAGGCCTCTTCGCGTACAACTACGCCGCGTACAACCACTGGCAGAAGCTGGCTTTCACTCTCGCGCGGGAACTTAATGCTCGAGAGAGCTTTGACCTTGTTCATCAAGTAAACGTCTGCACATTCCGCGAACCCGGTTACACGTGGCAGCTCGACGTCCCGTATCTTTGGGGGCCGGTCGGCGGCTCGCAGAATTTTCCGGCTGCTTTTCTTCCCATGCTGCCGCCCGTAGAAGCTTTCAAAGAGGCGATGCGAGGGTTGAGCAACCAGGTTTCGCTTCGATACAAATCGCGAGTGCAGCAAGCCGCAAAGCACGCAACTAGAGTGATCGCGGCCAACTCCACAAACCGAACCGACTACCAGCAGGCGTTTCACCGTGACATCGACCTGCTTCTCGAAACAGGTCTCCACCAGGTAGAAGAACCGAATCGCGAGCGGTATCACGCACGCGTCGAAGCGCAGCAACAGGGCGCCCCAGCTCCTTCGCTCCGTATTCTTTGGAGCGGCGAGTTCCAGACGCGTAAGGCTTTACCAATCCTTCTCCGCGCGCTGGCCTCGCTAAAGGGCCAGATTCCATATACGTTGCGGATACTCGGTGCTGGTCCGATGGAAGCCCGATGGAAAGCTGAAGCAGAGCATCTCCGCCTCAACTCCAGCACAACGACCGTCGAGTTCCTCGGACGGCTCCCGTTTCCCGATGCGGTGGCCGAGATGACCTCTGCCGAGCTCTTCTGCTTCACCAGCCTGCGCGACACCAGCGGCAATGTCGCTCTCGAAGCCCTCGCTGCGGGTGTTCCCGTCATTTGCTTCGACCATCAGGGCGCAGGCGACATGGTTAGTAACGAGAGCGGCGTGAAACTGAAGGTAACGTCACCCAAGCGGGCTATTGCCGACTGGGCGGAGGCAATCCGTACACTGGCTGAGGACCCGCAGCGGCTGCTTCGCCTGAGCGAAGGCACCACCGCGCAGGCCCGCACATTTCTGTGGAGCGCGAATGGCGATCGGGTGAACGCCATTTATCGCGAACTGGCGGCCAAGCCGTGAGCACCATCTCGTCAGCTGAGTAAGGAGACGACCGCAACGTGACCCTGTTACCTGAAACCTCGGTTGCCGAGGAACGCGAAGCACCGTTGCCCCGTCCCGGTTTGTGGACGAAGGCAAAAGGCTTCGCAACAGGACGTCTCAGCTACGCGCTCGCCGATCAACTCGTCTACAGTTTCGGCAACATGGTTGTCGCGGCCCTTCTTCGCCGGCACACGTCGGAGTGGGAATTCGGGATTTACATCCTCACGCAACGCGCTCTCGATGTCCTTATACAGATGTGCAACAACATCATGTGGGGACCGTACATGTTCAACCGTCCGGGCATGGAAAAGGAACGCCAGCGGCTCTATCTCGGGAGCATCTTTGCGGTGCAACTGCTCTGCTCCGTGCTGATGTTCCTGCTGCTCTGGGGCATTGCAAAATGGTGCAGCGTTCCTTCGCGTGGCCTCTACTACGGCGTGTTCTATCCGCTCATCCTGACCTCGGCCGGCATCGTTTTCCGCGAGTTCACACGCCGCATGTACTTCGCCGACCTACGCATGCGCGAAGCCTTCTGGACTGAGGTCGCCACTGTCGTGCTACAAATCGCAGGCGTCCAGTGGCTCCGCCTAACGCATCGCCTTGACGTAACCAGCACGCTACTTGTTCTCTCAGCCGCAGCCATCTTCGTCTCGCTCTGGTGGCTTGTACGCGAGTGGAACTCGTTTGCGATTCGACTGCAGGCCATCGGTGAGGATTTCAAGCGCAACCTGAACCTCGGTGGCTGGTTTGTGGGAAGCAACATGGTCTTCCTCGCCAGCGCGCAGTGGAACCCATGGACGCTGAGCGCACTAGCCGGGGGTGCCGCAGTGGGGAACTACTCGGTTTGCGAGCAGGTGGTGAACATTCCTCGTGTGGCGCTTGTCAGCATGCAGAATATGTTTTCGCCAATCATGGCCCAGGCATTTGCGGATGGCGGCCGTCCCGCGCTGGATGGTCTGGTAAAGAAATTTAGCAAATACCTTCTGCTCGGCTCATCTCTTTGCGCCGTGGGCATCGGGCTCATTGGCCCATTCATCGCACGAATCATCTTCAAAGATGTACCCGGCAACGCCCGCACGATTCTGTTCGTTCTCGCTCTGAACTTCGTTGCACTCGCTGCGACACTGCCGGAAAGCTACGGTCTTTCCGCGATGAAGAAAGCTGGGCCGACGTTCTACGCAAACCTCGGGGGCTTTCTAGTGCAGGCGGGCACCGCGATTTGGCTGGTCAAAAAGCTGCAGGTTCCCGGAGCCGCCGCTGCCATGCTTGTGGGTAGCATCGTAGTCATCGTGGTTCGGCGTTTCTTCTATCGTCGCGAGGTGCAGGCGGCATGAACACTGCAGTCGCTGAACGGCTAGCCTATGCGGAACGTACGCGCGTGCGCTATGAGTTTGAGCGCCAGTCCTACCGCGTTCGCGTCATCAAGATACTCTGCGGCATTCTGCTCGGCGTTTGCTTCTGGTACTCCGTTCCCTACTATCTTCCGCTGAAGATAGATCCAGATCCCAAGAAGGCTGCGCGGGATGAAGCCGCTGCCTACGAGGGCAACTTCAGTCGTCAGGTAGCGATGCCCGTCATCGCGCTCGCAGCCGCATACCTTCTGTGGCGCTTGCCCAAGCGCGGACGGATGGGCAGCCGCCTTATGCCCGTCGCAATCGCCTATGTGAGCTGGGCGATCCTTAGCGCGGGCTGGAGCGGCGATCCTTCCATCACACGAAAACGTCTCGTAGTGTTTGCTATTAACGCCTTCTTCGCCTACACAGTTGCTCGAGTTCTGAGCGCGGATGAGATGGCGCTCTTCGGGTTTGCGCAGACAGGCATTGTCGCGCTTATCTCTCTTTACGTTGATACGCTGCAGGAAAAGAAGTTTGCCCCATTCGATCCCGACTATCGTTTCAATGGTGTGATGACCGCGAACTACCAGGCGATGAATCTAGTGCTGTGCATGATCTGTGCCCTCACGCTGCTGCAGAAGCGTCCGCAGTGGATTCGTTGGATCGCGCCTGCAATGGGTCTCGGTCTGGTTCTGCTCTACCTAACTCGCTCGCGCCTCGGCACAATTCTCGGCCTTCTGCTGCTCGCCATCCTTGCCTTCCGCTATGCGAAAGAGCACCTCGCACCACAGGTGCGGACACTCACGCTTGTTCTCGGCCTGACTGTCGTCGTTCCCGGTTTGATATTCGCGATCGGGCGCAATGGTGGTGGCGGTGCCGCGCAAAGTGCCTTCATGATGGGCCGCAAGGACACGGAGAACACCTCGAATCTTTCAAACCGCGCGCCGTTATGGGCGGAGTTGATGGAAAGTGTGCACGAGCGCCCATGGATTGGCTACGGCTATGAAGCTTTCTGGACGCCCGCACGCGTCGAGCGGATCTCCGCCGACCAGGGCTGGATGGTGCCACACGCACACGATACCTACTTGGACCAGACACTATCACTTGGAGTTATCGGCATGCTGCTTTACGCTGGCCTGCTTTGGGGTGGTGCCGCGATGGCCTGGTATCGCTTCAAGCGCAGACCATCCGAGCAGTCCTTGCTTCCTGCGGTGCTTCTCACCTGGGTTGCATTTACAGGCGTGGCAGAATCCGTTCCACTCGATCCGTATCTGCCTACGCTACTCGCGTACTCGTGCCTTGTGAAGATGTCACTTGTCGAAGGCTCGGAAGAAGAAACCGACACGCACTTCGGTGACGAAATCGTTCACGGACTGCCATCGGTGGCGTCGATTCCTCCACCGCCGGAAGAGCGTCCTGGGCGGTCCATCGCCGCCATGCCATCCGTTCCGCCACGGCGGCGCATGACGGTGCTCTAAATGAACGATCTGGTCAGCATCATCATTCCGACCTATCGCCGGTTGCACGAGTTGCAACTTGCAGTTCAGAGTGCACTCAACCAAACTCATTCCAACATCGAGGTCATCGTTGTCTCCGATGGACCCGATCCCGAGGTGCGAGCGGCACTCGAGAACTCACATCCTAAACTCCGCTACCTCGAACTAGAGGTAAACAGTGGGCCAGCGGAGGCGCGCAATCGCGGAGTGAAGGAAAGCAGTGGCGAGTGGCTCACTTTTCTGGATGACGACGACCTAATGCTCCCGGAAAAAGTAGAGCATCAACTCCGGCGTGTTGATGCCACCATCCCGTCGAAGGTGATTTCCTGCCGCACGATCTATCGCCATGGTGGTCACGAAGACGTATGGCCAGAGCGCCCAATCGGCGCAGCAGAAGACGTCGGCGACTACGTGCTTATTCGTCCCTCGCTGATGGGAAGGCCTGGCGTTCTCCCTGTCCAGTCCTTGCTCATTCATCGGAGTCTTCTCGCATCCGTTCCATTCACCACGCACAAAGATCATGAAGACTGGGCATGGTTATTGGAGATTTGGCACAAGGCCGGTGCTCGTATCGAGTTCGTTTGGGAAGCGCTGGTGGTTTATAACATCGAAACGGAAGCCGTCTCACGCAGTCGCCGGATGAACTGGAAAGACTCACTCGCCTGGGCTGACAGCTATCGCGAATGGCTTAGCAACGACGCTTACAACTCTTTCCTCAGCACGAAGGTCGCTCTCAAAGCAAAGCGCGCAGGTGATTGGGCAGGTGTGCGGCACATCGCGAAGACAGTTCTTTCGAATCGTCCGCGTATGCTCGATGCCGTGTTCGTGGCGGGGATTACCCTATTTCCGGGTTTCATCCTGCACGCTGCTTGGAAGCGTTCGCTTTCCGCGTCGAGCAGCGGCGCGGGAGCTCGCAGTGGCGCAAACCCAGAGGCACGCTGATGCCGCGAGTCAGGGTTGTCATTCTTCCAGTGATTGCACTCTCGGCACTTGGCGCTGGTTTTTGGCACATGCAGCAAAAGCCCGAGACAAACAGCCAGGATGCGTCGATGCAGCTCCGTCTCGCTGACACTCAGCCTCCTGTGAAACGAGTCTTCTACGGCAAACGTCTTGAGCCTCTCGACTCCGTTGTTCTGCACGGAGCGGGACAGAGTGACGAGACGAGCTTCGAAGCGTACAGCAAAGCGACTTCTCCGTGGCGACCAATGCTCTCCATGAGCTACATCGATCTCCACGAAGACATCCCGATCTACTTCACGCGACTGCGCGTAGAACTCGAGAGATACCCCGACCTTATCGTTCCGCAAATAGGTCTATCGCTGAATGGAGGCGAAGCAAGAAAGCACTATGATGGCGCAGTCGCGGTCGGCGCGGAAGACGCACATCTGCAGCAACTTTGCGAGGGGCTTCGCTCGCTCAACCGCCCGGTCTTTCTGCGCGTGGGATACGAATTCAACGGCTCGTGGAATGGCTACTCGCCGGCAACGTACATCGCTGCTTTCCGCCACGTCGCGCAAACTGTTCGCGCCTGCGGGCTGCAAAATGTCGCACTCGTCTGGGATTGGTCTCCGGGTGCGGAGCTCGATGCGCAGGAAGGTGGCGGGTCGGCGGACGATGCGCCACGGCGCTACATGGCCTTCTACCCAGGCGACGCGTGGGTCGATTGGTGGGGCGTCAACTTTTTCGGCGCGGCGGGACTTTGGAACCACGCAACATCACGCTTTCTGAGTGACGCAAACCAGCACCACATGCCTGTGATGATTGGTGAATCAACGCCGAAAGGTCATTCGGTCACAGAAGGGAACCGTCTGGTAGAAGCCTGGTACAAGCCGTACTTTGGCCTGATTCGCTCGTCCCCTGGAATTAAGGCGTTCTGCTACATCGATTGGGACTGGGGAATCTATCCGCAGTGGTCGGACTGGGGTGATGGGCGCATCGAAAAAAATCCTGAAGTGCTGAACTTCTATCGTGGCGAGGTCTCGCAGCCGCTGTACGCGAGTGTTCGGAGTCGTGTTGCAACGCTGAAGCTGCTGAACTCGAGGTAGCTCTACTTAATCGGCGCGGTAAAGTCGCGGCGCTCCCCATTTCTTGCGCGGAAGTCCATGGAGCGCAAGAACGCTGATTTTTGTTCCTGCCGGAAAAGGAAGCTCGGTGCAGCCCGGATAAGCCCTTGCGTGTACCAAAGACTGCACAGCACATCGAGCCGTAACTTGCGATCGTCCGCAATTACAGAAGTGGCAAGCCTCGGAATATCACGCACCAAAGTGACGACCGCACGGGCGATAGCTAACTTCAGCAAAGAAGCTTTGCTTCTTCGCGAGTAACGTCTCGCATCACTCGCCCCGATGCGTACCGATGTCCACCGCATATTGCCTTCCTGCAGTCTTGTCTCCGGTGTCACGTGCACGGCACTGGCCCTGGGTTCGAATACGAGGTGATAACCGGCAGCAACCGCGCGATCGAATAGTTCAACGTCCTCCGCGCCTTCAGTAAATGTCCGGTCGTAGCCGCCGAGAGTCGTGAATACATCGCACCTTATCAGCACGTTGTTGCTTGCCGGGCGGTAGGCAGGAGGTGCAGCAGGAGAGAGGTTTTCGCCGAGGATCGTGCGTGCGCGCGGTCCGAACTCCGCGACATTACGCCCCGAAGGCAGACTAAGTTCCAGCGACCCGCCGATGAACTCAGCTCCACTCGTATCAGCAGTAGCTCGAAGGGCTCTCAGCCAACCGGGCTGCGCAACTTGATCATCGTCAAAGCTGGCAAGCCACGTTCCATGCGCATTTGCTGCAGCAAGATTTCTCGCGGCTGCGACGCCCTGTTTACTACCGGAAAGGACAATAAACGGCACAGCGGACGTGCGCTGGAATTCAGTAAGCACGTCCACTGTGTCATCTGTGGAGCCATCGTCTACAACTACGATTTCTACCGGTTTGCCCAGGCTTTCCGCTTCTACGAGCAGGCTCGATAACGCTCCACGGAGCATACACGCGCGACTGCAGGTCGCCAGGACGATACTGGTGTCGATCTGGTTCAAGGATGAGCCCTTGAGGCACGCTTAGCCGGAACGCGTGCCTCCTGAGCATTAGATGTATTAGGCGAGACGGGGAAAGCGGAAGTTGCGAAAGGAAGCGGCCGGGACAAGCTCTTCCATGCGTTGAGGTGTCTGCTTCAAAGCTGTGGGCGTTTGCATTCTGCTGAGTTTCTCTGCAACAGCCAGACTAATGAAGTGGTTGAGTGACGTACCTTCTTCGCGCGCGAGCAATGTGGCCTGCTCACGTACAGAGAACGGCAGACGGAGAAGGAAGCTCTGCTTCCGTCGTTGTTCCTGTTCCATGATGTGTTTTGCCTTTCGTCGGCCCTCTTGGGCTGAACTGAATATCGAGAGTTTTGCACTCGGGCGCGATATCGGCAAATAACACTTTCGGGTCACGACATTTGCATATCAGAATGCTATGGAGCAACGGGTTCCGAAATCCATTGCTGCGTCGCTACGCTTCTGGCACCCACAACCACCCGGTTGCGTCCAGTAGCCTTTGCTTCGTACAGCGCAGCGTCAGCCCGCTTGAGAAGCATATGCACTGTATCGGTCTCGTTGATGTATGTTGCCACGCCTACGCTGACCGTCATCCGCACCATGGGATTCGCAACTCGGGATGTCTCGGGTGCTTCCGGTAAACGCATTCTCGCGACGTTGGCGCGAAGCCGTTCCGCTACAAGGGAGGCGGCATCTCCCGTCGCACCGGGCAGCAGCACGGCAAACTCTTCGCCTCCCCATCGACCCAGTACGTCGATTCCGCGAATTGCATTCTGCATGTGCTCTACCGCAGACACCAGGACCTCGTCTCCTGTGTGATGCCCGTAGGTATCGTTGACCTGTTTGAAGTGATCAAAATCGATCATCAGCACGGAAAACGGTGTACCTTTCTGCTCATTCCGCTCGCGTTCCCGCTCACACCATCGCAGAAATACGCGGCGGTTGAATGTGCGTGTCAGTGGATCGGTGCTGGCCATCTGTTCAAGCCCATTAGTAAGAGCTGTCGTGCTCATCCAGAAGATTCCGAAACCTAAACCCAGTGCTACAGCAACAAAGCTTGCAAAAGTCCCAACGGCAACGGCATAGAACAACTTGGGATCTTCGAAGTAACCCAGCGTCAGTGCGAAGCTTCGCACGACATTCAAGGCAGCCGTGATCGACAGGAGGACCGCGACGAACGTTGTAGGCACACGCACGCGGAGACGTGCCTGAGGGAAGAGAATAGAGGCCGTCTGCGCAGCCTGCCCGGCAATCAGCATGCCCGCTACTACGACGCGAACACGTCCGGATCCCTCGAACAACAGCAAGCCGGTGTCTACTACGGCCTGTGCGCCCAAAAGGATGAATCCGAAAATTGGGAGCGGCGCTTCACTTTCACTGATATCGAGAACAGC
Source organism: Granulicella sp. (assembly GCA_965200515.1). Lineage (GTDB taxonomy): Bacteria > Acidobacteriota > Terriglobia > Terriglobales > Acidobacteriaceae > Granulicella. Next base: position 1,152,046 of record CBDAUT010000014.1, read on the forward strand.
GAAGTGCAGAAAAACAAAGGAAGCAAGGATGCTCAGATCGGCGATCGTGACGGAAAGCTGCGGATGCAAATTCCCGCCACCCAGCAACAGGGCAGAGCCCAGGCTTCCAGCGGCAAACGCGCCGCCGAGATAACCTACACCACGCAACATCGGGCTGGTAAGCCGGACAAGAAGCAGTCCCGCACTTCCGCACGTGAGCATGATGGCGCCGAGGATCAGAATCGCACGTATAGCCATGACAAAAGAGGTCACACCACTTTCCGTGGGCAGCGACACTCTGAAGCGTGCAGCGATCGGAGAGATCTAGCTGGAATCTGAACGCTCTTCTGGTTATAAGTGTTTCGGCAGCGAAGCAAACACCACTTAGGTGGTAAAACCAGGGGCAAAGGTCCCGTTACTGAGTAACTTAGCCACTTCGACTAACGTGCGAGGCTTCGCGCGTGGAGCTAGAAAGGCCTAGCTTCAGCCCCTGAGATTCGGGAGCCGTCAGCGGGCCTCGCTGACATGCGGGGTCTGCCAGCAATGCACCCCAGTTCAAACCAGTCCCGAAGGCCGCAAAAAGCAGATGCCCGTCCAGCGGCGTCTCTCCCCGGTTCTCATTCCACTCCGCAGCAGCAATCAGCAAGGAAGCCGATGAAGTATTCCCGTACCGGTCGATGTTCACGGGAAACCGCTCCATAGCTATTCCGGATACCTTCGCTACGCGCTGAATCAAGTTCAGATTCGCCTGGTGCATCAGCACAGTGTCCACTGCATCTGGAGCAACGCCGAGGCGATCCAGCACTTCCTTGATTGCTGCCGGAATTTTGCGCGACGCCTGCAGAATGACACTCCCGCCATCCATATGCAGGTGGCGGTCCTCGACGCGCAGGATCTCCACCGCCGCGCCATCAGTGTGCAGTACATGCCCCGCGATCTTCGCGAAACCCGCGCTGGGATGAATGAGCACCGCACCCGCGCCATCTCCAAACAGTATGGCCGTGTTCTTACCTTCAAGGGTCCGCTCAACGCGGCGGGACATGATCTCGGCACCAATGACCAGCACCGGCCCTACCGACGGCGCGAAATGAGTAGCCATTGCCATAGCAATCAGCGACCCTGCACTCGCCACTGGCACATCCAGCGCTGGAGTCGCGTTGAGTCCGAGCGCATGCGCCACGCTGGCCGCCGGACCCGGCGTATAGCGATCCGGCGAACCCGATGCCACAAAAATCATTCCAAGTTCGCTCGCCTGCATTCCTGCGCGCGAAAGGCAATCTGTTGCAGCCTTTACTGCAAGCGATGCTACCGTCTCATCCTCGGCAGCATAGCGCCGCTCGCGAATGCCCGACGCGCCAAGAATCCACTCGGCCTCAACGCCGCATGCCGCCGCAAGCTCATCATTTGTGACGACGCGCTCCGGTAGATACTTTCCGAAAGTGTGAAGAAAGGCCACTCAACTCGCTTTGTCGTCGAGGTAAGTTTCGACTTTCTCGATCGTGTCGAACTTGCGCGCGGACAGGTCCGAGTCAGGAACAGTAATGCTGAATTCCTGCTCCAGCCCGCTCACAAAATCCGGCAGCGTAAATGAATCCAGCAGGCCGGAACTGAACAGGCTCTCGTCCGGTTCCGGGTTGATCTCTTCGCCGGCAACGGCGTGCAGCACTTTCAAAATGCCAGGACGGTAATCCATTCACTTACTCCTATTCGGGTACAGCAGGTGTGACAGGTGTAGCCGGAAATGTTGAGCCGCCGCGAAGCGCAGACGTTACCGGCAGACCGTGTGCCGCACGGTAGCTATCGTAGCCTGAAAGCAAATCCGATAGCAGTGCATCTGCGAGTACCCGGTAGCCTTCGCCATTGAAGTGTGTGTGGTCATGCTGCGCCCACCCGGCATAGACCCAACGCTGCATCGCGCCGAAGCCACCCATGCGGCGCTGCGTGTCCCAGAAGGCGCACGAGTGCGTGCGACAAACATCGCGTTGCGCTTCCAGTATCCGCTGCGTTCCGCTGAATGTAGAGTAGCCGCGCCTTCCGGATGCGACCGAGCGATCCGACGGCCCGAGCACCAAAATCGCTGCCGACGGCAGTGTCGCGTGGATCAGATCGACAATGTGTCCGAACGTCACGCTGTAGCTTTCATATGTCCAGTGCGCCGCAGCCGCTTCATTCGTGCCGTACGCCAGAACCACCAATGCTGCGCCCGTTTTGCTTAGATACGACGTAAAGATCGGCTGATACCAATCAAGAATCAGCGGCGCCTGCGCTCCATTCATCCCCATTGCTTCCCAGGTGACACCCGGCTGCAGCGTCGTCGTGCCGAACAAACGCACCGGCCCTCCACCCTCAGTGGTTACCGTAAAGTGATGCTGTCCCAAGTCATTAGCCGATGGACAGTCATAGCGCCAGGAGCCGCCTTCTGTAGTCGCTCCGCTTGTGTCGACATTTCCGGCAATGCTTCCGTTATCGTCGACCTGCAAGGTGCCGCCGCCCGGTTGTTGCAGATAGTCGAGCTGGAACGACGTACACGGGGTGTCCAGCGAGGTCCATTGGCCAGAGGAATAAGTGGAGATCGCCAGTCCGCTTAGCCCCAGCTTTGCGTCACCCAGGTCGAGGAAGTGCGTGCCCTGTGTCGTCCATCCACCGGACTGCGCGCGCTGCGATCCGTAAATTCGATACCCCGCAAACGGGTGCCCCGGATAGCTGAACCCGACGCCGCCGTTCCCAAACTGCCCCTGAAACACACGCCTAGCTTCACCGGTAAACATGTCCGCTGCCGTGTGCGAGTCGCCGTACTGCAGCACACGTAACGTTGAACTCCCGTCAGTCTGCTGGTCCACTAAGGCGGCATAGAAGCTTTCCAGTGCCGCTGGATACGCGAGCGCCGTCGTCCCATGCGCAAGTGAATACGAAAGATCGCTGATTGTGTCCAGCCGCGCCGCTGGGTTCACTGCCACATGCACGATTGCAATGTGACCACGTCTTCCACGGCTTGTGGTGCTTCGTTGGCGGCTTACTACGCGCGAGGAAGAACGTCGTCCACCTCGCGAGCTAGTTCTCGCAGTGGAACGCCCGACGGAGCGCACTACTGCACTGCGCCTGCCTTTTGACGACACGACCGGACGTGCGGCTCGCTGGTGCTTCGTAACCCCAGCCACGGCAACGCAGCAGAATAGGGAAGCGCAAAGACAACTAAGGATGAGTAGTGGGTACCGGCGTAGTTTTACCGGCGTCAGTGCGTTCATTCTTCTCAGTATCGCTTGAAGCGACAGCCTTTGTTGATGGGTTGGACTTCGCCCCAGTCGCTTTCGTCTGTGCCTTCGCGGGCATAATTTTCGGCGGACATGGCACCAAGGTTCGCCCAGCCTTTGCACCGGTTGAAGGAGCAGAGTCCGTTCCCGGCAGGGGCTCCGCTGGCGCTCCCACTGTTCCTGGCGGTGAGAGTGCCGCTCCCCTGGCTGCTTCGACTTTCGCCACCGGCCTGCAAGCCTGCGCAGCCGCTGCCTGCGCTGCGATGCCCTGCGTCTTCTCCCAACGCAGATAGCCGAGGTTCAGGTTGTCCACCATCTCCTGCGCCACAATCAGCGCACCCTGCGGTGTGGGATGGATTAGATCGGCGGCCACCAGCCGTGGCTTGCCACTGTACCAATCCGACATCGTGCCATCGCCGCCCATGGCGTCAAATGTGTCAAAGAACGCGCAGTGCAGCTCCGCTGCAACCTTCTGCTGTATCGCGACTACTCGAGGGATTGTCTCCATCGTGCGGATCTCGTTCAGTCCGGCACGTTCGCCGCGATCCATTGGGCTCATGATCAGAATCGGCGTTGTCGGCAGAGCCTTGCGTATGCGTGCGATCGCTGTGCGCAATTCCGGCTCATACTGCTTGTCGACAAAAGCGCCAAAGCTGCTCTCATTCGTTCCGTAATTGATGACCACCAGCGCCGGTGCGGCATGCTGCAACTCCGTCGCCCACAGCGTCGGGTCGAAGGCTCGCGACAACACCGTTGTAGATGCGCCATTCAGTCCAAGGCTGTCGTAGACCACACCTTTGTTGCCGCGTTTGAAGTCAACACCGAGCAGAGTTACCGGCCCATTCGCCTCCAGCCCTATTTCCTTCGCGCCTGTAGGTAAATGCACCAGCTTGGACGAGGACACACCAGCATCGCCATGAGTCTCAACCGTTTCAACTGCGTTGCCATCTGCCGTTATCTTGACGCTGCCACCATTCGGCTCCGTGAAGAACTGCAACTCCACATCCGTCTGCGCAGCATCGGCTAGTTTGTAGGTAGTCTTTGCCCCGGTATCGCCCTCAAACCGCGCTCCGCCGAGACCATATGCCGCCTGCCGCATCGATCCCACACCGGTCACCGATTTCCATCCGTGGTCCGAAATCGAAACATCGCGGTGCCCGTACCAGGCCCACGGTTTCGCAATCAGATTGAACCCGTGACCCGCATCACCAAAGCGCTGTTGCAGCAGCGCGCGAACATCACCAGTGATCAAGTCGGCGGTCGTTGGAGAGTCGCCATAGTGCAGCACAGTTACAACAACAGGTTTGCCCGTCTCAAGGTCATGTAAGGATGCGAAGAACGGGTCCAGCGCTCCGCTGTCGTCGATCAGATAAGGCGAGATGGGTGTGCGAGCCCCCGCTACCGCTGTACCTGCATGGGAGTTGGTAGCCATGACTGCGCCAGCGCCCTTCGCGTGCGCAGCGTGTGCCAGCTTTGCTGGTTGTCGCAGGTGCATTCGGAACGCGTCGGCAAAGATGCTGGGGTACAGCCCGGTTGCAGGTTTGAAGTGGTGCCACACCGCCAGTGCGGCAAACACGGTTGCACTCGCCAGCGTCGGCTTCCACGGAAATCCCGTTGCGGTCGGGTCGCGGGATGGTGCAGCGCTAGAACTTGCCATAAACGAACGGTGCCGACCCCTTCCCCGCGAGTGTCTGTATCGCTACTACCAGCCCGGCCAGCGCTCCACCTTGCACCCAGAACGGCAGCTTTACAGCGACCTTCTCAGCCTTCTCAAATACAGACAGCGGAACGCAGTGCAGTACCGCCGCCGTAAGTAGAACGAGCAGCACCCGCCCCCCAAGATTTTCCGCCCCGAACGTGTGCGATCCAATCTGTCGCAGCACCTCTAGCGCCTGTGGCACGCTCTCCGCGCGAAAGAATATCCAGCTCAGGCAAACGAAGTGAAACGTAAGCAGCCCACCGAGCACTCGACCCCAGAGTGATCCGGTCGTTGTGCCGCGCGCTCGGCGCCAGCGAGCCCAGACGAACACAAACGAGAGACCAACGCCGTGTATCAATCCCCAGATTACAAATGTCCACGCGATGCCGTGCCACAGACCACCGAGCAGGAAGGTGATGAGGAACGCTGTACAGTAACTCAGCCGCAGCCACACGCGGCTCTTTGGCAGCGACTCGAACAGGTAGTCCGTGAGCCACGAGGAAAAGCTGATGTGCCAGCGCTTCCAGAATTCCTGCAGATTCACTGACAGGTAGGGCAGCCGAAAGTTTTCCGGCAACTTGAAACCAAGCAGTAGCGCAATGCCCATCGCGAGATCCGTGTAGCCGGAAAAGTCGAAGAACAGCTGCAGCGCGTATCCATACACACCAACGAGGTTCTCCAGTCCGCTGTACAGCGTCGGTGTGTCGAATACCCGATTGACCAGATTGTCGGCAAGAAAATCCGCAATCAGCAGCTTCTTCACCAGACCCGTAGCGATCAGCAGAAATGCCCGAGCAGCTACGGAGGAATCGAGCTTGAAAGGAGCGGTCATTTCCTTCAGCAGTTTGCGCTGACGGGGTATAGGGCCCGCGACAATTGACGGAAAGAACAGCGCCGAAGTGACGTAGGCGAGCCAATCGCTGGTCGGCTTTCCCTCGCCGCGGTAGATGTCGATCGTGTAGCTCAGCGACTGGAAGACATAAAACGACAGGCTCAACCGCAGCAGCCAGTCGAAGCGGTCACCGCTCACCAGCGGAAGCACCTTCAGGCTTGCAAGCACGCCCAGATTGAGGATTAACGAGGCCAAAACCAGCAGCCGTTTGCCAGTCTTTGAGCTTGCCGGCATGCTCCGGGCGAGCAAGAAGTCGCAGCTGGCAAACGCAATCAGCGCCAGATACACCGGCCCAAACTTCAGCAGGAAGAAACAATTTGCTGCGAGCAGCACGATCTGTTGCGCCCGACGGCTCCGGTGAAGAGCCCAATAGACGAAACAGACGACAACGAAAAAGGCAGCAAAGGAAGGGGTGCTCAGCAGCATACTTAGCCGGTCTTAACTTTGAAAGAAGGAGGGAAGAACGGTGCTCAACTCGCAGTATGCCGTGTGCTGCACTTATTTGCACGAGGACGGAGCGGGCGATGTTTACTCTGAAGAGTCACCGCGACTCGCCTAGTCCATGAGCGGCTATTGCCCCAACGTGTAAGGAAGCATGTACCGACCTATCTGTATGAACGCTTTCTCTCCGGGTGGCCAGATATGGAAACTTTCGACTCGCTTGTTTCCAATGATTGGTTTCGCACGCACGGTCGCGCGCTCCATACCGGAGCCGGCGTCGAAAAACGTCACACTCAACCCATCCTCAGCATGCTTCCACCCGACAACGTAGGCACCTGGTACAAGCGAGTGATCCGCAACAGTAATCGGCGACTGCACGAGAAGGTAATGCGAATACTTGCCATCGGCAGCATAGCCTGCTGTGATCAGCACAACTGCGGCAATCATTTTGCCGCGCTCATTCTCAATCCCCGTTGCCGTCCGCATCTCCGTTTCAATTCGTTCCTTTTCCACGGATGCACGTGCGGGCAGAACCGCTTCGAGTTCCTGCGGCGTAGCGGCGCGCCACGTGCCGTGTTCCGCAGCGGGCATACCCGGAACACAAGCGAGAACGACACCTAAAACCAGAACAGCTTTTCGCATCAGCTTCATCATTCTTTATCCCTGCGGCAGGTGCACGATGCCACGTTGTAGCGCCACAACGGCAGCGTGCGTGCGGTCATCGACGCCAAGTTTGCCGAGCAGACTGTTCACGTGCGACTTCACCGTAGCTTCTGAAATATTCAGGTCGCTTGCAATCTCTTTATTCGCTCGGCCCGCTACGATCCGTTGCAGAACGGCGAGTTCGCGCCCCGTCAACTCCTGCGAGCCCACACGTTGCGCCAGCTTTTCCGCGATTTCGGCGGGAATACGCGCGCGCCCCACATGCACCGCGCGAATGGCAGAAAGCAGTTCATCCAGCTCCATGCCCTTCAGCATGTAAGCCTTCGCGCCCGCCTGCATGGCGCGATAAATGTCTTCATCACCGTCGAACGTCGTCAGCACAATGACGCGCGCCGCCGGCGAAGCAGCGCGGATGCGAGTAATTGCTTCCACCCCGCCCATCACCGGCATCTGCAAATCCATCAGCGTCACGTCGGGATGTAGCTTAGCGAACGCCTCCACGGCCTCGGCACCATTCGAAACTGTGCCGACAATCTCGATGTCCGAAGCTCCGGACAGTAGCGCTGTAAATGCCTGCCTTACAACAGCATGATCTTCTGCAATCAGAACTCGTATTGCCTCGCTCATGCTTTCGCTCCTTCACGTTCCGGCAGCGAAACCAGAAGCGCCACACGTGTGCCTTCACCAGGCTCACTCTGAATCGTAAACTCTCCACCGACGGCAGCAGCACGCTCCTGCATCCCATGCAGGCCATAGTGACCCTGTTTGGCGCGCCCTTCGTCCACCGCGAAACCGAGCCCGTTGTCACGCACGCTCAGGCGCATTGCGGTTGGCTCGTAGTGCAGCTCCACGACAGCTTCGCTGGCCTTTGAATGGCGCTCCACGTTGGAAAGGCTCTCCTGCGCAACGCGAAACACCTCGCTCTCCAGCTGTGCAGGAACGCGATGGTAAGCTCCGCCCATTTTCAATCGCACGCGAAACTCTGCCTGCGCATATCGCTTGACCAACTCAGTAAGCCGCGCCGGCAGGCTGTCGGCTGCGGTGTTCGCGCGGAGATTCCATATACTCTGCCGCGCTTCTTCCAGCCCATCCTTCACCAGCTTGCGGGTGTCCAGCAACTGCGTCTGCGCCGCTTCCACCTGCTTCGACTTCAGCAGCGCAGAAGCGAGGTCAATTTGTAAAGCAACGCTGACAAAATCCTGCGCCAAGGTGTCATGCACCTCGCGTGCGACGCGGTTTCGCTCATTCAGCACCAGGTTGAATCGTCGCTCAATACTGAGCACTCTCAAGCGATATACCCCAAATGCGAGTGCCGAGAGTACGGCAAGCGCAAGCAGATAGAACCACCACTGCCTGTAGAACGGTGGAAGCACTCGTAGGGCGAGCGTTGCTCCATCCCAGTTCCAGACACCATCATTGTTCGCCGCCTGCACGCGGAACACAAAACGCCTCGCCGGAAGATTCGTATAGGAAGCGGTGTGTGCCACGCCAGCCTCAATCCAGTCGCGGTCAAAACCTTGAAGCATGTAGCGGTATCGATTTTTCGAAGGAGCCGTGAAGCTCATCGCCGCAAAGTCGAAAACATACCGGTTGTGCCCTGGCTGCACTTGAAGCTCACCACCCGTGAGCGGCTGGTCCACTTCATCCACCAGAACCCGCTCGATCACCACGGGTGGTGGCAGCGCATTGAATACGATCTGCTTTGGATTCGTGACTGCCAGGCCCGCCCGTGTGGCAAACCATAGCTGCCCATCGTCGCCTCGCCACGCAGCCGAAGTTCCTTCCGCAGCAAGCGTGTCACTCGGCATGCCGTCCACCGTGCCATAGGTGGCGACGCTCGCCTGGCATTCGCCCATGCCTCTTACGCATTGCAGCAGCTCACTTTCTGCTACCCGGTACACACCTCTGCTGCCCCGCAGCCAGAGATAGCCGCCGCCATCACGAAGAATTGCAACGATCTCCGTTGGGATAGCACGAACCGCAGCTTGTCGAAACTCTCCATTTGCGAAATAGCTAAGTCCACCGCCGTGAATGCCAATCCACAGTCCGCCCGCCGCTCCATTTTTCGCAATCGCCGTTACGATCGACGCAGCAGTTTTCTGGTTGGGCGAGAAGCTCTCTACGCGGTCGCCCCGCACATGGGATATGCCCGCCGACGTTCCTACCCAAAGATCAGACCCAGAATCACCGGCCCGAGAAGCATCGAGCAACGGCCCGATCGAATCACTGCCAAGCCCATCCGCCGTCGTGAGTGCGCTCCACGAACGGCCATCAAACTTCGCAAGTCCCCGCCTGGTACCCGCCCAAACAGTTCCTCTCCCGTCAACCAGAACCGAGCGCACAAAGTCATCTGGCAGCCCGGTCGCCGCCGTGTAGGTCTCCACCCGCTTTCCGTCCACGTGGTTCAAACCGTCTGGCGTACCCACCCATACATCCCCGTGCGTTCCCCGTGCCAACGACAGAATGAACTTGCTAGCCAACCAATCAGCAGGCACAGGAGTCTGCAGGGATGCCGCCGTGATCGTATGCAGCCCCTCACCACGCGAACCAAACCAGACAGTTCCGTCCGACGTGGTCACGCCAGCGGTCACTACTTCACCCGCCGCCACTCCTGCGCTGCGAAACACCCGCGGCCGCAAAACATGTAGCCCGGAACTCTCTGTGCCGACCCAGACATTCCCCTCGCGGTCTTCGAACAGCGAAGCCACAGACTCGCCATGCAGCGCCGGCACTTCCTGTGCCTTCGCGCTTTCCACCGATACAGTAAACAATCCCCGAGTCGTCCCGACCCAGGTCTGTCCCGTGTGGGCTACCAGTAAAGAAGTCACGCGCCCAGCGGAAAAATCTTTACTTGCCTCCCACACCCGCCGCGTACTCGGCGCGGCATAGAATACGGCCTTGGCTGAGTGCGCCCAGTTCGCCCCTGCCACCACGCTTTGCATATCTAACAGCGTCGCCGCCGAGGCAAAATGTATATTCTCCGGCCGCAACATACCGTTCTTGTAGCGAAAAATTCCGCGGTCTCCGAACACCAGTACCCCTCCGTCGGGCATTGCTTCCAGCCCGACGATATCCGAGAACGCGTTCTGCATCGGAGCAAACTTTCCCGCAGAGAGCCGCAGCAAACCTGCCCCAGTCAGCACCAGCAGGGAACCGTCGTTTGCCGCAGCTAATGCCGCGACGCCCGTCGCAGGAAATCCCTCAGCCTCTCCCTCTCGCCGCCACAACCCGCCGCGCAACGCCGCGAGCCCGTCCGAACTCCCAACCCACAGCGCGCCGGAAGCGTCCTGCGTGATCGCGGTGATGTCGTTTCCCGGAAGAGCTGGCTCTGTTTCATGCCGAAAGGCAGTGAAGCTGCTGCCGTCGAAGCGCACGGCCCCGTTTTCAGTCGCGAGCCAAAGGTAGCCGTCTGAAGTCTGTAGGATCCCGTGTACGCCCGTGACCGGAGCGCCTTCTTCCGCCAACCAGGCCTGGTGGCTCATGGGCGGCAGTCCCTGCGCAAAGCCGGGCGGCATAAGCAAAGCGACGGTGTAGCCAAGTAAGGCGGCGCGCCCAGCGCGGAGACATTGTCGTAAGTGGAGTCTGTTCAGCAAGGGAGTTAGGTTACTAGTGTCAGGCAACTAGATTTGCGTTGCGAACGCAACACCATCGTCGCCCATCAGGTGCCGCAGAAGCCTCAACCGAAAGGTGGAGTGAGATTCATCCTTCCTGCCGAAGACTCGAATCCTGATCTGCGCGATTCTGAATAGGAAGAAACCCTCCCCAACAGCGTCCCCTGCGGACGCTGTATTTTTTGCTGCGGCCTGCGCCAAGGATTAGCCTACGTCGCGACGTTACACTGGTGCTGTGTTTCGCTCGCGCTTCCGAGACTTCGACTGGACCCTGCTCGGCTTTGTCCTGCTGCTTTCCGTAATCAGCGTGTTCGAAATCCGCTCCGCAACAGCAATGACCAAGTTCCACGGCTTTCAGACGAAGCAGATGGGCTTTCTCGCCGTTGGCGTGGTCATCATGTTTGCCGTGTCTATCGTCGATTACCACCGCCTTCTCGATATCGCGTATTGGGCTTACGGGATCGGGATTGTTGCCCTGGTGGCCGTAAAACTTGTTGGGACGAAGGTTCTCGGCGCTCGCCGTTGGATCAATCTAGGTGGCGGCATCCATTTCCAGCCCTCCGAGTGGGTCAAGCTCGTGCTCATTCTTGCTGCGGCACGCTTCTTTTGGGAACTCGTCGTCAGCGGCCGCGAGATGACGTGGAAAGACATCGGCAAGTCCTTCCTCCTGGTCGGTCTTCCGTTCGTCCTTGTTCTCAAGCAGCCCGACCTGGGCACCTCCCTCACTTATCTCCCCGTGTTGTTCATTGGGCTCTTCCTTGGTGGCATTCGCTTCAAGCAGGCGGGCATCCTTCTCGCTGCAGCCCTCGTGCTTATCGGCATTGGCTGGTCAAGCGGCAAGCTCCTGAAGCCTTACCAGCGCGCCCGACTCACTGCTTTCCTCAATCCCGACACTGACCCCAAGGGCTCCGGCTACCAGATTCGCCAGTCCCTGATTGCTGTAGGTTCCGGGGGCATCTGGGGGAAGGGTGCCAACCAGGGAACGCAGACGCAGGGTGATTTCCTTCCGATTCCGTACACCGATTTCATATTCGCCGCCTTCTGCGAGGAGCACGGTTTCGTGGGCGCTGTTCTCGTGCTGCTGCTTTACTTCCTCATCCTGATGCGGCTCATCCAGAATGCCGGCACAGCCGCCGACCCTCCCGGCACGTTCATCGTCATGGGAATCATGGCCATCACTCTCTTCCAGATCGCCATCAACATCGGCATGTGCATCGGCCTCATGCCCGTTACCGGCATCCCGCTGCCACTGCTCAGCTACGGCGGCTCCTCCGTGATATTCACGTTCCTTTCGCTGGGAATCGTGATGAATATCCGTATGCGTCGATTCGTGAACTAAGTCTGTGAACCAAACTAGACGTGGCCCTGCGGCTGACAGCTACCTTTGCTATTTGTTACACCCCGATTACAGTCCTCCCGGTTTTGGTGCATACTGGTAGCAGTTTGCGCGGCCAATGGGCCGAGCAGCACTTGCCGGCTTTCCGGACGCGACCATTCCCGGACCAGCGGCAACAACAAATTTTTACTAAGGCCGGCCAGGCGTGGATCAGTTCCCCGGAGCCGGACAGGTTTACGAATGAGCGCTAATGGAAGGCTAACGACCCCGCCTCAAGTTGAGGTTGGTGAAGGTCACAAACTCCGTAGCGATACTGCGTTTCCGCTTTCAACCATGCACCCGGAAACGCGCAGGGAACCACTGGACAATCATCATTTCGGCACAAGCTCGCAGTCCCGCAACTTGCGGACTCACGGGCCAGTCCGCATCTGCGGACCGCAACACCGGAACTCCGACCCAGCTTCTGTCATTCAGCTCCTGTCCCACTCTCGGAGGGCGGTTCTGAGGGGATAACCCTCAGGCGCGATCTTCTGCCTGTTCTGCCCGCTCGCTTCCGGCAACAATGCCGGTTGCAGCAGAAAGCAGAGCAATGTCGAGAGAAATTTACATCTCCAGTACGCCGCAGGAAACGCGGCTCGCGATCGTTGAAAAAGACGAACTCACCGAAATTTATTACGAGCGTGAAAACGAATACACACTCGCTGGGTCGATTTATAACGGCCGTGTGACCCGGGTGCTTCCCGGCATGCAGTCCGCCTTTGTAGACATCGGCCTTGAGCGCGATGCCTTCCTTTACATAACCGACTTCATGGAGGAGCAAGGCGACTCTGCGGACTTCGAATCTACCGAGGGCCGAGGGCGTGGACGCAATGACCGCAGCCGCGGTCGCAAGGATGAAGAGGGATCCGCGCCAGCAGAGGCCGGAAGCGATGAGGGTGCAGGTGAGGAACGCCGCGATCGTGGCGACCGAAACCGGGGCCGCCGTGACGGCCAGCGCGACCAGCAACGTGCCGTAGCTTCACCGGAGGAAACCACCACCACGGAGGGCGCGCCACAGGGTGAATCGGCGGATTCGGACCCTGAGACAGGGGAAGGTAGCCGCCGTTGGCGTGGCCGTCGCGGTCGACGTCGTGGAGGCCGCAACGAAGGTGATGAGAGCCGCTCCGAAGCACAGCCCGTCGTGGCAGCCAACGGAGAAGATTCGTGGGCTGAGCCCGAGGCGGCCGTCGAAGTCGCCGCACCAGTCTCACAGCACGGAGAACGTCCTCGCGGTGGGCGTAATGAGCGCGGTGGCCGTGGAGACCGCAGCCGTCGCGATGGCCGTCAGCGTGAAGAACGGCCCCGCTTTGAAGATCGTCCTCGCCGCGATGACAGCGTTGACCTGAACGCCTCGGCTGTTGAGCCTTTCATCCTTCCAGGCGAATCGCTTTCGAAGTACAAGACCGACGCTGAGCGTGAGGCCGAGCCGAAGCCAACTGCGCCGATGGGCGGCACACCCGTTGTCGCCCCTAGGCCGTCCACTGAATTCGTTCTGGATGCCGCCTGGGACGGTGGCCTGACGTTGCCCGGTGAAACGCTTTCCAGAAGCCGTACTCGTGAGCAGGCAGTTCCGCAGACCTCACGCGAAGAAGCGACACCAAGCGAGTTCCGTGGTGGCGGACGTGATCGTCGTCGCGAGCGCGACGGTCGCCGCGGTGGAAGCCGACAACTTGAACCATCAGAAGCCGTTCAGCCTGCCGTCACTTCGCAGCATGAGCCAGAGCCAAATTTTCTCCCGCTCAGTGATGACGCCCCATATTTTGAAACAGCGACACTTGAAGAGCGCGTCGAGCTGCAGGAGTTTCAGCATCAGCAGGACACCGATCCGGTTTACGAACCGCAGACTGATCTCGCACCTCCAGCAACAGAGGAGCCAGCGGTCGAAGTTCTTGAAGCGGTCGAAGAGTTCCACGAAACGGTCTCCGAATATGAGCCGGGAGATGACGCCTCCGCCTCCTTCCGTGTCGATCCTGCGGCTCCGCGTGAGTTCCGCCAGGACGCGCCAGCGGATGAACAAGATCCCGCCGCTCCGCGCTTCAGCGAAGATCACGCGATGGCGGACGCCGCACCCTCGCACGAGTTCACCAGCGTGCAGCCTACGGGCGAAATGGTGGTCGAAGAGCCAGCTTTCTCCGAAGCCGAAGCGAATGCTCACGACGCGCAGTCTGCCACCGAACCCATTTCACAGGAGACAGCCATCGAGTCTGTCTCTCCGACCGATGCCGAGGTCACCACTATGCCCGGTGCGTTCGAACCCGGTGATGGCGAACTCGAAGAAGAGCTTATGGATGACGATGACAGCGACCTTCCCATGCTGCACGCGAGCGCTTTCGACGATACCGAAGAAGAAACGCTTGAGAACGTCGCCGACCTCGGCACCATGATTCGTGAAATGTCGATCGACCAGATCACCCGCCCTGAGCCTGAAAATTCTGACGAGGAAGACGACGAGGATGATTTCGACATCGACGAAGAGGAGATGGAAGAGGACGAACTAAACGCCGGTAGCGAGGGTTTTGCGGACAGCGAAACCAGCGAAAGCGACGAAGATGAGTTCGCCGAATCCTCTGATCTGGAAGCTGATGATGAGAGCGAAGAAAGCGGAGAAGCGCAGCCGCTTGCGGCAGAAGGTGCTCCTCGACGCACTGAAGGCGAGCAGCGCGGTGGAGCCCGTCGTGACAACCGCCGCGGCCGCGACCGCAACAGTGGCCGTGATCGCCGGGGTGGCGCGAACTCACGCTCGGGGGGCCGTCCAGGGCGTCATTCGGTACAGGCAATGGACCTCCCGGCCATCAGCGACCTGCTGAAGCCCGGGCAGGAAGTACTCGTGCAGATCGCAAAGGAACCCATCGCTAAGAAGGGAGCCCGCATCACGAGCCACATTGCGCTCCCCGGCCGCTTCCTCGTGTTCATGCCGACTGTCAATCATGTCGGTGTATCTCGCAAGATTGAGTCGGACGGAGAACGCCGCCGCCTCAAGGAAGTCCTGCTCAGCGAGAAGGGCGACGCGTCCGGCGGCTTCATCGTGCGCACCGCCGCCATGGGTGCCAGCGAGGATGAACTGCGCAGCGATCTCCGCTTCCTGCTCAACCTCTGGGCGGACATCAAGCAGCGCTCGGAAGCTTCCAAGTCGCCCGCGTTGATTTATCACGACCTCAACCTGGTGGAGCGCATACTTCGCGATCAGGTGTCCGACAACTTCTCCGCCATCTGGGTCGATACCGAAGCCGAGTACGAGCGCGTTCTGCGCTTTTTGCAACGCTTCCAGCCGAGCCTGCTGCGTCGTGTGAAGCTCTACACCAAAGAAACTCCGCTTTTCGAGCAGTTCGGCATTACCAACGAGATCAATAAGGCTCTGCGCTCTAAGGTGTGGCTCAAGTCCGGTGGTTCCATTGTCATCAACCAGACTGAAGCACTCGTCGCCATCGACATCAACACTGGTAAGTTCGTTGGCAAGACTGCTCGCCTCGAAGACACCATCGTCAAAACGAACCTTGATGCGATTCCTGAGATCGTTCGCCAGATCCGGTTGCGCGATCTCGGCGGCATCATCATCATCGATTTCATTGACATGGACGAACGCAAGAACCGCCAGAAGGTGATGATCGCGCTGGAAGAAGAGCTAAAGAACGATCGTGCCCCCTCTAAAGTTCTACAGTTCAATGATTTCGGTCTGGTCGCCATCACCCGCAAGCGTGTGAAGCAGTCGCTGGAGCGCACGCTTTCCACCACCTGCAACATCTGCACGGGTACCGGAATGGTCAAGGCACCGATCACGGTTTGCAACGAAATCTATGTGGAGTTGCGCAAGATGCAGAAGCATTTCGACAAGGGCGACGTGATGCTCCGCGTGAATCCGGAAGTTGTGAAACAGCTCAAGTCCAACAATGGCAAATGGCTGCAGGAGATGGAAGAAATCTCTGGCAAAACCATCCTTGTGAAGAGCGACCCAGCCCTTCACCCTGAACAGTTCGACATCCACTAGGGCCAAACGGTAGACAGTAGTTGGTAGATAGCGAAGGCGAGCTCATTGAGCTCGCCTTCGCTGTGACACAGGCTTACTACTTACTGCCGCGATAATCCACAAACAGATTGGGGAACTGCTCCTTAAGCGCGGCAATCTTCGGTCTGTCGCAGACCTCAATGTATGGATTGTTCGGGTTCTTCAACGCGTAGTCCTGGTGGTATTCCTCGCCGCGAAAGAACCCCTTCAGCGGAGTCACCTCCGTAACAATTGGCTTGGAGAACACGTGCGCTGCATTCAACTGCGCAATGTAAGTCTGCGCCAGGTTCTTCTGCTGATCATTGGTAAAGAAGATAGCCGACCGGTAGGAAGTACCCACATCGTTACCTTGCCTGTTCAACTGCGTCGGATCGTGCGCGACCGAGAAGAAGATTCGCAGCAACTGCCCATAGGTCAGCTTGGATGGGTCATACACTACTTCAACTGACTCCGCGTGCCCGGTCGTCTCAGTCGTCACCTGATCGTAGCTGGCCGTCTTCTCGGAACCACCCGCGTAGCCAACCGTGGTTCTAGTCACACCCTTTAGCCGCTGGAACACAGCCTGCGTGCCCCAGAAACAGCCACCAGCAAACACAGCAGTAGCTTTACCGGAAGTCGAAGCGAGAGGAGCGTCGGTTTTCGGAGCGGGGATAATCCCGTGCGTCGCCTGCGAGCACGCGACGGTCGAACCTAGAGTCAGAGCAAGAACTGCCCCGAGTAGCTGTCGAGAAAGAACCATTCAAGGGCACCTCGCGCCCTGAGGATAGGACGCGTGAGGTGCCGCGATGGATGTGATTGCCTACTCCGGAACCAGAGAGCTACAGGTTCAGCGACCCAGCTCTTCCAGATACTTCTCCACCTCAAGCGCCGCCATGCATCCCGTTCCCGCTGCTGTAATGGCTTGCCGGTAACGGCGATCCTGTACGTCACCACAGGCGTATACCCCGTGAATCTGTACACCTTGGCGAGTTACAAAGACATTGTGCTCGGTCTTTATGTAGCCATCGGCATCGAGGTCAATCTGGTCCTTGAACATGGTCGCGTTCGGCTCATGGCCGATGCCGAGGAACATGAACTGAATCGGAAGCTCCGAGCGCTCATTTGTCTTGCGGTTGAAGAGCTTGAGCCCACGAACGTCCTTCTCTTCAACACCCAGCACTTCTTCCACAAGCGTGTTGTGCAGGAACTCGATCTGAGGGTGCGCGATTGCCCGTTCCAACATGATGCGGCTAGCGCGGAAGCTTTCCGAACGATTGATGATCGTGACCTTGCTGGCGAAGCGCGTGAGAAACAGCGCCTCCTCCATTGCCGAGTCACCGCCACCGATAACCGCAATCTCCTTGCCTGAGGCGAAGAAGCCATCGCACGTCGCGCACGAGCTCACACCGTAGCCAATGAGTGCCTGCTCACTCGGCAAGCCAAGCCAGCGAGCAGAGGCACCGCTGGCGATGATGAGCGAACGCGTCTGCACCACGTCACGACCGATAGTCAGCTCAAACGGCGTCTTCATCAGGTCAATGGAAGTGAGGTGCGCCATCTGCAACTCCGCGCCAAAGCGCGTGGCCTGCTTCTTCATGTTCTCAATGAGCTCGGGTCCTTGCACGCCTTCTGGCCAGCCTGGAAAGTTCTCTACCAGCGTGGTGATGGAAAGCTGACCACCAGGCTCATGGCCTTCAAGCACGAGTGGCTTGAGGTTGGAGCGGGCAGCATAAATGGCGGCGGTAAGCCCGGAGCAGCCGGAGCCAAGAATCACAGTGTCACGAACTGGGGAAGTCGTCGAAGACATATCTATCTGATTGTACTGGGCAGCAAAGGGTGCGACAGGGACCCCCGGGCGCTCTGCGGTTAGCATGAAGCCTATGGCTAATTTGGTTTTGGTGTACGGAATGAGGTTGTTGCCGGCGGACGAGATCGCCGGAGTGGAAGCAGCCCCGATCAAGCTGCAGAACGGCAACGAAGCGCAGGTCACGATGCACATCCTGGAAGGCAGCCGTGAATCTATTGAGTCGCAACTAAGAACGAGCATCGACGCATTCTTCGACTTCTACCCGGAAATATAACGGCGGCCCCGGAGGACCGCCGCTTGGAGTAGATTGATCTGCCGCTATGCGACTGGTTCGACGGGCACTAAAGCTTCCACATCCTTGTGGCGCTTAATGTTCGCAAATCCAAAGATTGCGATGTAGATGTAGCAGATCGCCGGCACAATGAAAGAGGGATGCAGGCCGATGTGATCTGCAAGCGCGCCCTGTCCGAGAGGAATAAGCGCGCCACCGACAATGGCTGCGATCAGGAGACTCGAGCCCTTGCTGGTCAGCGGACCGAGACCCTGGATGCCCATAGTGAAGATCGACGGGAACATGACGGAGTTGCAGAAGCCAACAGCAAGCAGCGCTGCCATGGCGAAGTGTCCGGAAGTGGCGATCGATGTAATCACCAGCAGGCAGGCAACGATTGCCGCGAAACCCAAGAGGAGGCCGGTCTTTACCTTCTGCAGAATGGCAGACCCGATGAAGCGACCCATCATCGCACCGCCCCAGTAAACCATGAGAAATTTGGCGGCAACATCTTCACGCAGGCCCGCGATCGAGGGTAGGCCCATGTAGTTCACAAGAAGGCTGCCGATTGCTACCTCGGCACCAACATAGGTAAAGATGCCCAACGCGCCGAGCAGAACCCATTTGTGCTTCCAGATGCTCTCTTGCGGGTACAGTGCGTCAGCGAAAGCACCCGGACGGAAGTCCTGCGTGTGCTCTGTGACGCCGGTGGTGGTCTTCAGCTTGATGGCCGCAAGCGCGATCGCCAGCAGCACCAGTGTGAGCGCAATTGCGATGTACGGCAGGCGAACCGTAGAAGCCTGCTGCGTGCGGTAGAACTGCAGCTGGATGGCAGACATGAGCTTGATGCGTTCCGGTGATGCCGCTGCAGCCGCTCCCTTGAGGATCAGTTCGCTACCGATAAATGGCGCTATGAAGGTACCCACCGAGTTGAACGCCTGTGCAAGATTGAGGCGGCTGGAAGCCGTTGCGGGCGGACCGATGACGGTGACATACGGATTAACAGCAACCTGCACAACAGTCATTCCTGCAGCAAGAATGATGAGCGCGATGAGGAACACGCCGAAGAGTGCGAAGTTAGCCGCTGGTATGAAGCCCGCCGCGCCGAGAGCCATGATGATGAGGCCCACAACCATCGTCTTCTTATAGCCGAGCTTGTCGACCAGCTTGCCGCCGGGATAGCTGAAAACGAAATAAGACGTAAAGAAGGCGAACTGCACGGTTAGCGCCTGTGCGTAGTTCAGTTGAAAGATCGACTTCAGGTGCGGAATGATGACGTCGTTCAGGCAGGTGAGAAACCCAACCATGAAGAACAGTGCAGTGGCCACACTCATGGCACGCGTGTCGGTGCGCGTCTGAAATTCATCTGCGAAACCGGGGGCGCTAACGTTTTGAACCGAAACAGCCAAAGAGATGCTCCTCGCAAGAAAAGATCGCAGGCATTTCCCAGCAGAAACGTCGGCCTGTATCGTTTCCGGATTGTATCCGACTGAAACTACGGTTCGCCACGTAACTACTGTGGCTGCGCTTGCTCGCCCTTGTCTTTGCCAGTACCAAATAGTTTCTGGAAGAAATTCCGGTGCTTGCCGTCGCCCGCCTGACCATCACCGATGACTGCGCCGGTATCTGGATCGATTTGCGGATCGCTCGGGTTGAAAAGCCGGTTGCCGAGACTTTGCGTGTCCTCACCCATGTGCGAGCATGTGCCCTGCGGTGCCGTACCGATGAGGAAAGCGGCAGAGAAGCTGTCACCCGGGCACGAGTCGTCTGCCGGTGAATTCGTCGCGCGATTGATGCGCAGCATTTCGATGCCTTCAGGTACTGGCGTGAACGGCTTCATGTCCGAGTACTGCGGAATACGAATCGCTCGATTCATAAACTCGGCCCAGATAGGCGCCGCGGCAATCGCCCCGGCGAGCTTCACGTCGGTATAGTCATCATTCCCAATCCAAACGATGCAGATGAGATTTGAGGAATAGGCAGCGAACCACGCGTCGTGTGATGTGCCGGTTTTTCCGGCAGCGGGTGCAGTGAACCCGGCTTTGCGCACTGCGACGCCGTAGCCGAAGTTCATGACGCCTTCGAGCAGTGACTGCGTCAGATAGGCGGCCTTCGGGTCCATCACCTGATGCGCTTCCGGAGCGAAATCCGCCACGATGTCTCCTGTTGGATTGCGCACGCTGGAGAGAATCCACGGGGTAAGGTGTACGCCTCCGTTAGCGAAGGTTGTGTAGGCGCCTGCCATGTCGAGCGGCGTGGCATCGTAAGAGCCAAGCGAAACCGAAGGTGTGCCACGCGCCGCGGTGATTCCGGAAGCACGCGCAAGCGCCGCAACATTGCCAAAGCCGACCATCTGCCCGAGGGAGATGGTTGCATTGTTGAGCGAGTGTGCTAACGCGTAAATTGCGGTTACATCGCCGTGGTATTCATCTTTGTAGTTGCCGGGGCTGTAGCTCTGGCCGTCGAAGGTGAAAGTGGTGGGCACATCGTGCAAGGTGGTGAGCGCAGTGAAGGGCGCGCCATTCAGTTGTTGTCCACTGACCGCTTGCTGCTCCGCTGTCGCATAGACAAACGGCTTGAAAATCGAGCCTGTGGGGCGCTTCGATGTGGCGTGGTCGAGCTGCGAACTGCCGTAGTTGCGTCCACCCACGAGCGCCAGCACCTGTCCGGTGTGCGGATCCAGAGCTACCAACGCAACCTGGGGCAAGGCACCGCTCGCCTCACCACGACCGCGGCCACGCTGCACAAGCGCATCAACATTGCGCATGCCGACTTCCACCGCCTCCGATGCAGCGCGCTGCAGTTCTGGATCAAGCGATGTGTATATGCGCAGGCTGTCGTGATTCAGGCCCTGCTCGCCAAGTCGCTGCACCAGTTGGTCGTGTACGAGATCGACGAAGTACGGTGCTTCACTTGCATCCACATTGCTTGGCGCAAGGTGCAATGGCTCGGCTTTGTAGCGCTCGCCATCTGCCGCCGTGATCGCGCCGGTTTCCACCATCTGATCGAGCACAAGATTACGTCGGGCGACCGCTCTGTCGGGGTGCCGGTAGGGATTCAGCCGGTTGGGGCTGTTGATGATGCCCGCAATCAGAGCACATTCTGCTACGTCGAGTTGGCGAAGGTCCTTGCCAAAGTATGCCTGTGAGGCTTCGCCGATACCGTTGATTGCGAACGAGCCACGCTGGCCGATGTTGATCTGGTTTGCGTACATCTCGAAGATCTGCTCCTTGGTGAAGCGAGACTCAAGCTGGTACGTAATCATGATTTCTTCGATTTTGCGATGCAGTGTTTTAGCAGGACTCAGGAAAAAGCCGCGCGCAAGCTGCATTGTGAGTGTGGAGCCACCGCACTCCTTATGATGTGTCGCGATGTCTTCTGCAACGCACTTACCTAGGCGGACATAGTTCACGCCGGAGTGCTCAAAGAAGCGATGATCTTCAATCGAGACGATCGCCTGCACCATGCGTGCCGGGATCTGGTTGTAGGTGACCAGGCGACGCTTGGTGCGGTTCTTGTCTTCGGAAAGCGCGGTGATGAGCTGCGGTTCGAGCTTGTATCCCGCGAGCGCTGCACCGTTCTCCGCCGTGACGGACTGGATCACGTCGCCGGAGATTGCGATTGTCGCTGCGTCCATCGCTAGATAGCTTTGCGGGCCGGGCTTGATGTAGATCTCGTCGCCTCGAACCTGGTACGTGCCAAGCTGTGGATTGTTGTTGTAGCCGGCGCGATGCAGCAGCGAAGCAATTTCGTTCAGCGAGCGCTGCTGTCCGGGACGCACCTCCTGAGCCGCAGCATAGATCTGCGCGACGGAGGCGAACAGCGGTCCTTGTGATAGGCGCTCGTCTACGAGTCCCTCGTAGTGCTTGTAGTACGAAAAGAAAATCACCGCGCCAATGACGACGCAGATGAGGCAGAGAAGTAAGACACCGCGGAAGAACCGCCACAATGCGGAGCCTCCGCGCGAACCGAGCTTTACGCGATATGCCATAGGAAAGAGAACAGTAAACAGCTAGACAGTAAGACAGAAAACAAAGTTAGTTCTTGGACGCATGCAGAAGTGATTGCAGGTGTGTTGCGACGGCGTCGAGTGGAAGATCAACGGTTGTCTGATTGAGGCGGTCAACTAGCTCAACTGTATTCTCGGCAAGTTTCTTGCCAATATTGACGCGATACGGCACACCGATCAGATCCGCATCTTTGAACTTCACGCCAGCACGTTCATCGCGATCGTCCAGCAATACATCGATCCCCGCGCGATCCAGTTCGGCAGCAAGCGTTTCACCGGCCGCAGCGAGTTGCACTTCCTTTGTGTTGGTAACCGTGACAACAACCTCGAACGGAGCAATTGCTGGTGAAAGAGCGTACTGCTCACCTGCGGGCTCCGTGTCGGGAAAACGCGTCTTGAACGCGGCCGCTGAAGATTCGATCGCCGCTGTAAGTATGCGTTCAATACCAATACCGTAGCTGCCCATGATGGGCGTTACTTCTTTGCCGTTTGAGTCGAGGACGCGTGCACCCATCGACTCGGAATACTTATATCCGAGTTTGAAGATGTGTCCGATCTCAACAGCCTTGCCGAGCCGCAGCGGTTCGCCCGCTATAGGATCGAGTTCACCTTCGTTGATGTTGCGGATGTCGGCGGTAAGTGTCGGAGTGAAGTCGCGTCCGGGTGTCACATTGCGGAAGTGGTAATCGAGTTTGTTTGCTCCAGCAATGAGGTTTGTGCGCCCCTCCAACCCCTGGTCGAGGACGGTGATGGTGCGGAGTCCTTCGGACGCATTGTCACGCGAAACGCCTTTCAGCTTCTCAAGTGCTTTGCCGGACTTGAGGCCGTTCAGCGAGCCCCCAGTCATCACCTGCGAGATGCCGACTGGGCCGAGATACCCAGCAGGGCCGCCGATGTACAGCTCCAGTTCTTCTGCCACCATCGGACGCAGCTCCGCCGTGCCGGCAGTTGCGTTCAGCTTGGTTTCGTTCACCTGATGGTCGCCGCGCAAAAAGGCCACAACAGGACGTAGCGGCTCTCCCTCAGGATGGCCCGTGCGGCTGCCCATGAAGGCGACGCACTTTATATCGTGTGAGGGTTCAATCTTCAAAAACGCACAAATGTCGGAGATCGCTCCCTGACCAGGCGTGTGAATCAGTTCTGGCGTGCCGTCACCGGTAGGTTGAAGATCTTCAACCGGTGAGAGCTTGCTGGTAGCTTTCTCCAAATTTGCAGCGTAGCCGGAAGCAGAGCTCGCAATAAGGTCTTCACCGGCATCGGTGTAGACCATGAACTCCTGCGATTGCGAGCCGCCCATGGAGCCGGAGTCTGCTTCAACAGCAACGAACTGCAGGCCGCAGCGCGTGAAGATGGTGCGATAGGCCGCGTCGTGTTTGTTATAGCTTTCGTCGAGTCCGGCGTCGTCGATATCGAAAGAGTAAGCGTCCTTCATCATGAACTGGCGCACACGCAGCAGCCCGGACTTAGGTCTTGGCTCATCTCGAAACTTCGTCTGAATTTGGTACCAGATTTGTGGAAGCTGCTTGTAGCTGCGCAGTTCGTTGCGCGCGATCGAAGTCATGATCTCTTCGTGCGTCATCGCGAGGCACAACTCCGCACCTTTGCGGTCTTTGAGGCGAAACATGTTGTCGCCCATGCCAACCCAACGGCCAGATTCTTCCCAGACTTCGCGCGGGTTCAGCGCAGGCAGAAAGAACTCTTGTCCGATCTTGTCCATCTCTTCGCGAACAATGGCGACAACCTTGTTCAGCGCACGCTGACCAAGTGGCAGGTAGCTATAGATACCCGCACCGAGTTGGCGAATGTAACCTGCTCGCAGCAGGAGTTTATGGCTGGCAACTTCAGCGTCGGCCGGAGCCTCGCGAAGCGTAGGAATGAAGAGCTTAGACCAACGATGCATGCTCGTTCATTGTAACGAAGCAGGAGCGGCGAGCCGTGCGAAGACGCAGCCGCTTTAAGCGTTCTTCGGAGCAAATTCCCAAAGATCGTGCAGGTGCACCACGCCGAGCACAAGCGTGTCTGCTGTGCCGTCCTGCGTGACCACGAGTGCAGTGATCTTGTTCGTCTCCATGACTGCTAACGCATCGGAAGCAAAGGCATGCGGCGCAATCAGGCGTGGATGAGTGTTCATTACATCCTGGGCGGTTCGTTCAAGAGTCGCGGTTCCGTCTTTCTCCAGTAAGCGACGAAGATCTCCGTCCGAAAGAATCCCACCGAGGCGGCCGTCGTCTTGCACCGTGGTCATGCCGAGACGCTTCGCGCTCATCTCATGAATAAGGTCGGGCATGGAGGTGGATGGCTGCACAGCGGGCATCGCGTCACCGCTGTGCATGAGTTGCTCCACTGTCGCGAGGCGACGGCCAAGCTGACCGCCTGGGTGCAGATCGGCGAAATGCTGCGCCTTGAAGTCGATCCTCTGCGAAACCTCAACGGCAAGCGCATCACCTAGCGCCAGCATCACGGTGGTTGAGGCCGTGGGAGCCAATTGGTGAGCGCACGCTTCACGCTCAACGCTGACATCGAGAACAAATCTGCTGGATTTTGCCAGCGACGATGTGCTGCAGCCGCAGAAGCTCACCACCGTGACTCCCAACTTGCCAATGAAGGGAAGCAAACGAAGGATCTCTTCTGTTTCCCCGGAATACGACAGCGCAATCAAAACATCACCGGATGCGAAAAGCCCAAGATCTCCATGAAGTGCTTCTGCCGGGTGCAGAAAATGGGCTCGAGTACCCGTTGAAAGTAATGTTGCCGCAATTTTTCTTGCGATTAACCCACTCTTCCCAACGCCGGAAAGGACCACGGCCTTCCCGTTCTTCGTGGCTTCCGCGATGACCGAGGCGACCTGCTGAAAAGTCTCGCTCTGGCCGGTCTCGAGCCGGTCTGCCAGCCGAAGAAGAGCTTCAGCCTCGATCCGCACCAGTTCTGCTGGGGAAGTAGCGAACTGCGTACTGGGGAGTGTTCGTTCGTTTTGCGCGGACATAGCTTCGCCTGACAGATGCTAGCAGAGCGCGCGACGCGTCCAAGTAGACTAGGGAAGTTGCGCCATGAGTGGCGCGGAGGGCTGGCTTGGTGCGTCGAGTTGCGGTACTGGTAGCGATGGTGGCAGTGGTGGGCTTGTTCGTGTGGGCCGGAATTTACAACTACCGCGCGCGGCGTGAGCAGATGGAAAAGGCTCGCCAAACTCAGGCCACTCTGATCAAGGATGGCACAAGCGCTGCGGAGGCTGCCCCCAACGAGCAGGGAACGGAGCTTCGCGGCAAAGCAGCGCCGCAATTTGCACTGACTGCACTCGACGGGAAGAAAGTCTCCCTTGCAGAGTTGAAAGGTAAGCCGGTTGTTGTGAACTTCTGGGCAACGTGGTGCGGTCCATGCAAGCTGGAGATGCCGTGGTTCCAGGAGTTCTCTGAGAAGTACAAGAAGGATGGTCTGGTCGTGCTCGGTCTCTCGCAGGATGATCTTGAAACCGTACCGAAGAACCAGATTGCAGAGACTGCGAAGAAGCTCGGCGTGAGCTACACAATCCTGCTGCCCGACGAGAAGGTGGCCAAGCTATACGGCGGAGTGGATTACCTGCCGGAAACCTTCTATGTCGGCAAGGATGGCACGGTGCTCGCCGAAACATCCGGTGCTCCTAGCAAGGATCAGATGGAAGCCAACATCCGCAAGGCAATTGGCACAGGTGGCATGTGATGTGGCGCGTTGCGGTTGGCGCCGTCATCACCCTGTCTGCATGTTGCAATGCCATCGGGCAGCAGATTGACCTTGGGACCGTTTCATCCGCGCATTCCAGCAGACGGCAGCATGTAGAGCTTATCTCCGACACCATCACTGTGACCGCCGGCAAGCCACAGGATGTAGATGTCATTTTCCGAGTTGACCCGGGATTTCACATCAACTCGCATCGTCCGAAGGACGAGCTGCTCATTCCAACAAACTTGAAGCTGGACCAGCAGGATGCTGTAAAGCTCGCGCCGGAGACTTACCCAAACGGCGCTCCATTCAAGATTTCAGTTGGAGATGAGAGCGAGTTGCTGGATGTGTACACAGGCGAGTTCCGCGTGAGCCTCCGCCTTACCGCGCCACGAGGTACTGCAAAGCTGAGAGGCACGCTGCATTATCAGGCCTGTGACAATGCAGCGTGCTTTCCTCCACGAGACCTTCCGGTCGTCCTCACGTTAAGCGCAAAGTAGCGACCGGAAGCGGGGGCGCTCCAACTAGTAAGGCCTGGAGTGTGGCGGGCCGTATACGTGACGCACGCCTACCTCGTAGCCCCGACGAAATCCGATCTTGTATTCGCGGCGATCCGGACCCGGAATGAAGCTCGGGTGACGAAACTCATCACGGTTGTTCACGTTCGGCGAACGATGGTTCTCGAAGTCTTTGCGCGCACCCTCGATGCCATCGTGAAATCCGCGCTGACGAACACCAGCGAACTCCGGTGGAGGAGCGTCCCAGCCCTGTTGGTAGCTTGGTTGTGGCGGTCGCCCGTATTGTTGTGCCTGAGCGACGAAAGCCGCTGGTAGCAGCAGAGATCCCGCAATAAAAAGCGTTCGAATGACTTGCATTGTGCACTCCTTCCGGCAGCTCGATTATGGCCGCCGTACTGCTTCTGAAACCCAGGGTTATGCAAGGAGTTGCGAGCGTTGAACCAGGTGCGAATGAGCCAGACGTGACAGGACGATTGTTCGTGAGGCTCATATCCGCTCCTCGTTGTGTTACTTCCTGCTTGCCTGCACAAGAGCTTTCTTCTGTGCGTCGATAAAACGTCGCACGCGATCCAGCGAGCGTGCCTTGCCAAACACGATGAGACTGTCCAGCAGCGGAGGAGACTGCGTGCTGCCCGTGATCACAGCGCGCAGAAGCATGAAGTTTTCTTTCACGCTCCATCCCTTCTCCTCACCGAGCTTCTTCATGTCGGCCTCGATCGCGCTTGTCTCCCATGTGGTCGCCTCCAGTGTAGTCAGCAATTCCCCAGCAAACGTCAGCGTTTCTTCAGGCGTGCGCTTCTTTGGCACCCAAACGGCTTCAGCCGGCGTGACGTTGTCACGGAAGAGGAAGTCCGCCATGTCACCGATGGAACCCAGCGTGTCGATGCGGGTCTGCACGAGCGGAACGATGGCTTTGAGGTAGTCGTCGGAAAAAACGGTCTGCCGCAGGGCGTCAAAGAATTCGTCCGCTGATAGCTTGCGTAGATACTCGCCATTCAACCACTTCAGCTTCACGAGATCGAACACAGGGCCGCCGAGCGAAATGCGATTGAAGTCGTATTTCGCGATCATGTCTGCGAGTGAGAAGAGGTCCGACTCCTTCGTGCTCGCGCCGCTGCTTACGATCTCCTGTTCCGTCATCTGCGCCATGCCGCCGCCCATCAGACCCAGGAAGTTCAGCATCGCGTTCGGCAGGAAGCCGGACTCGCGATAATAGTTCAGCGAGACAGGATTCTTACGCTTCGAAATCTTGGACTTGTCGACGTTGCGCAGCAGCGGCATATGCCAGAAGCGTGGCAACTCCCAGCCGAACGCCTGGTAGAGCAGCACGTGCTTGGGCGTCGAGCTGATCCACTCTTCCGCACGAATCACGTCGGTGATGTGCATCAGGTGGTCATCGACAACATTGGCCAAGTGGTAAGTCGGAAAGCCATCCGACTTCAACAGAACCTGATCGTCGACATTGAAATGGTCGAAGGTGATGGTGCCGCGTAGCTCGT
Source organism: Granulicella sp. (assembly GCA_965200515.1). GTDB lineage: Bacteria > Acidobacteriota > Terriglobia > Terriglobales > Acidobacteriaceae > Granulicella. The sequence continues at coordinate 1,179,736 of CBDAUT010000014.1, forward strand.
CGCGAAAGCTCGTCGAGCCTTCCATTGGCACCTTTAGACGCACCGTGAACGGCTTACCCTCGGCGAGGTTCGCGTCGATTTCCGCTTGCGACAGCGAACGCGAGCGCCCGTTGTACTTCGGCGGTTGCTTGGCAGCGATCTGCGCCTTGCGCTCCGCTTCGAGTTCTTCGGCAGTCTCGAAAGCGCGGTATGCTGCACCGCTTGCGAGCAGCTTGTCGCAGTACTCGCGATAGATCTCAGTGCGTTCAGACTGGCGGTAGGGGCCATACGGGCCGCCGATATCCGGGCCTTCGTTCCACTCCAGCCCAATCCACCGCAACGAATCGAAGATCATCGCTTCGGACGTAGACACGAAGCGTGTGCGGTCGGTGTCTTCAATGCGCAGCACGAACTGGCCACCGCGCTGCGTGGCAAAAATGTAGTTCAACAGGCCGATGTATGCCGTTCCCACATGGGGATCACCCGTTGGAGAAGGCGCGATGCGGACGCGAGTGGGCCTGTCAGAAGCGGAAGCGGCGTGGGTCTCTTGTGTCATTGGTCAACGCCAATCTTAACAGAGCACCCAAGCCGCTTTCTTCAAGTCGCAGAACCTTTGCCTAGTACTGCGAGGGGTAGTTGGTCGGAGGCAGCGGAGCCTGGGGTGGGTAGTTCGGCGGCAGACCGGGCACGTAAGCGACGGGTGCCGGCACAACTTTCCAGGAAGCGAAAGCCAGAATGCAGTTACAGATGAATCCACCTAGATTCGGAAGCAGAGCAATCAAACCGATGGCTCCGGGCATTCCCGCTTTAGCGAACATGCGCCAGTAAAGATAGACATCGAACAGATACAACGCGAGGATGATGAGCCCCACGAAAAGGAAAAAGCCAACTCCCAAACCAGCCATGGCACGGGCGGCTGCCTGTTGTTGTTCGGTCGTATCCTGCAGCATTAGGGCGAGAAGATTCATCAAGGTGTCTCCTGACAACGAAACCAATCTAGCGCAAAGACGAACTGCAGCCTACGAAATTCTGAGCCTTACGTCAGATCGTCCGTATCGAAGATTGGCAGCTTGCGGCCGAGCGCACTTGTGTCGTGTGCTCCGGAAACAAGGCTGCTCACAACGCCATCGATGTCTGCCTCATCGGGAACGTCGGCGGTTGTCGTGAGGCGCTTGTGTTCGTTGGGCAATTCGATCGACTCGAGCAGTGCAACCACGTGGCAGACGGCGGTGCCATCCTGCATGAGGCCTTCGGGCGTTTTGCCCTTTACGCTGACGCACTTGATGTCGAGGTGCAGCAGGTCTGCGAGGCGCTCGCGAATGTCTCCGGCGATGGGAACGATCTTGGGGCGGTGCATGATCAACACGCAATCAACATTCACGATCTTGTAACCGGCCAGCGCGACTTCCTCCAGCGCGGTTTGCAGGAAGAGCGTGGAGTCCGCGTCTTTCCACTTCGCGTCCGTCGGCGGAAAAAACGTGCCGATGTCGCCAGCGGAGACCGCGCCCAGCAGAGCATCCGTGATCGCATGCAGAAGGAGATCGCCGTCAGAGTGGCCGGCGAGTCCCTCAGAGTGCTCAATCTTCACACCACCGATGACGAGCGGAACACCTGGTTTGAACGCGTGAGAGTCGAAGCCTAAGCCGATGCGCATGGACATGAGCTAAATCTTACTTCGGACTTGGCGGCAGGTGAGGTTACCCTGCCAGGTAGTATTCAGCGATCTCCAGATCGCCTGGCTGTGTCACCTTGAAATTTCGTGAGCTTCCCTGAACGACGAAGACGGAGGCACCTGCGCGCTCCAGCAGCGAAGCTTCATCGGTTCCTGTGAACTCGTCCTTCGCTGCCTCAGCGAACGCGCGGCGCATCAGCGGGACCCGCGCCCCCTGAGGTGTTTGCGCGTGGACGATGATTTCGCGGGGGATGGTCGCAGTTATCAGCGCGCCATCGGCGGTGCGTTCCACCTGCTTTATTGTGTCGACTGCCGGGGTGCCGACGATGGCGGCGCCGTGCTTCTCGATCGCATCAATCGTCCGATCAATCGTCGCGGCATCAATCAGCGGGCGCACCGCGTCGTGTACCAGAACGATGTCTGCCTCGGCTGTTGACGGCAGCGCGGCGAGAGCATTGGACACTGACTCCTGTCGTGTGTCGCCGCCGGTCACAACCTGCACCCTGGCGGCGAGGTTATGTTCGGCAATCAGTTCTGCGACGCGTGGCTGCTCATTGCCTCGAACGGATACGTAAATTGCAGAAACACGGGGAACGGCGAGAAAGGCCCGCACGGAATGAATGAGAAGGGGAAGACCGCCGAGAGTAAGGAACTGCTTGGGCGCATTTCCAGCCGAAGCCATACGGGTTCCGATACCCGCTGCGGGCAAAATCACGAATACTGACATGGGAAGTGGAGTATAACGCTTTAGAGTTGCGAGCTGTCTAGGAACGCGTAGGTGGTTCTTCACTGTGCAACTGCTAACCCCACAATGGACGTGCCATGAGACGAATTCTCCTGCTGCTAATGATTGCGTTTCTGGCGAATCCTCTGCTTGCTCAGAAAATTGAGGAAGGCGCGAATGCTGAGTTCGCGACCTTGGAGCCCACGCTCATCAAGGCTATCCACGATTACGACGCAGCCCAGGTTCATGGTGATCGTAAGGAACTGGAACGGCTAGTTGCTCCTGACTACCTGATTGTGCGCCCACGCGGACTTGGTGATCGGGCGAGCCTGATCGACGGAATGACTCACGCTGGGACAATGCTGGAGCCCTTCACGATCCTGAAGCCGTTCACGCGCAACTACGGGGATACGGTCGTCACCGGTGGCTGGGTCGCGCTCAAAGGAACAGATGGCGGCAAGCCGTTCGAAGAGAAGTTTCGCTTTTCAGACGTCTGGTCGAAGCGCCACGGGAGGTGGTTCGTCGTGATGACGCAGCTCACGCCGAGCGAAGCACCGTGAACAAGATGCAAGGTTTACGGCTGGATACGCCATTGTTTTCACCGGGCCAAAGAGTCTGTTGCGCGCTCAGTGGCGGAGCAGATTCAACAGCTCTCCTGCTTGCCATGCACGAAGCAAATGCGGAAAAACAGCCGCTAGGCATCGTTCTGACTGCCGTTCACGTTCACCATGGTCTGCGTGGCGAGGAAGCGGATGGCGACGAGGCTTCTGTGCGGTCGCTTTGTGACAATTTCAGCGTTCCCCTCACGGTTCATCGCGTAGATACCAACGCTAGGCGGAATGTCGAGGGTGAAGGTCTTGAAGAGGCGGCTCGCGAACTTCGCTACGCTGTTTTTCGTGAGCTGCTGTCAGGTGGCAAAGCTGACGTGATTGCAACCGCGCACACGCTGGATGATCAGGCTGAGACAGTCATCATGAAGCTTCTGCGTGGAGCATGGACGGAGGGCCTTGGCGGCATCTCGCCTCAACTCCAAACGGAAGGACTGCGAGTCATCCGTCCCATCCTGGCAGTACGCCGCGATGAAGTTGAGGCTTACCTGAGCGCGAAAGGGCAGCCGTGGCGCGAGGATACGTCGAACAGCGATGTTTCCCTCACTCGTAATCGCGTGCGGCATGAGCTCATGCCGCTGCTGCGCAGCTTCAATCCAGCAATAGACGTGCTGCTGGCTAACGTGGGCACCGTGGCGCGCGATGAGGAAGCGTACTGGACCGAAGAGTTGCGGAAACTTGTGCCACAGCTCGTTCTGCCCGGCAAACCGGTGCGTGGAGGTGGGCGGGCCGTCAGTACCGCAGTTGGCGAGAAGAGCCTCGCGCTGGAAATCGAGCGGCTGCGTGCTCTCTCACCCGCGTTGCGGCGTCGGGTACTTCGCGAGGCAGCCCGGTCACTGGGCGCACGGCTCAGCTTTGAGGAAACTGCAAAGGTGTTGGCGCTGGCGGGCTTCGGGGGTCATTCCGGAGTCAAAGGGGTGATCGGCAGCCGACTGGATCTCAGGTCGGGCTTTCGCGTGGAGCGCTCCGCGCGAGAGCTTCGGCTATCCAAAGTCGTGGCGACCGAGAAGTGACGCTCTAGTTGTAGCTGCCAAAGGACAAGTAAAATCAAGCAGAAAGGCTTGCTGGGAGTTAGAATCTGCGGTAGGTCTACTCTCTGGCGAGAGGCTCGGAGGCCGGTCGGGCCCGGTCTGCACCCTCGCGACTTCAGCGCCGTCTAATGATTTGAGCGTGTCTTGTCACGTATCGCATTCGGCGCTGTAACGGTAGAGCGCTGGTTTTGTTTTGAAGGGAAACGAGGAAGCGGATTGAACTCGACAGTAAAACAGTTGTTGATTTGGGTGCTGACTTTAGGAGCCTTGCTGGTGGGCTGGAAGTTTGTCGCATCCAACGTGGCCGGTAACCACGACAAGGCCATCAGCCTTACCGATCTGCTCAACGATGCGTCGAGCAACAAGATCACCGCTGTCGTGATCTCTGGCACGGAAGCCAGCGGCCAATACAAAGATGGAAAAGAGTCGTTTCACACCACGATTCCGCAGAACTACCCCGACCTCTACAATCAGCTTCACGATCACGGCGTAAACGTCACGCTCAAGGATCCGCAGAGCAACATGTGGCTTAATATTCTGCTGCAAATTGCGCCGATCGCCGTAATTTTCGCGCTGTTTCTGTTCATGATGCGCCAGATGCAATCCGGCGGAAACAAAGCGATGAGCTTTGGCAAGAACAAGGCGCGACTGCTCAGCATGCAGCAGAAGAAGGTGACGTTCAAGGATGTCGCCGGCGTTGATGAAGCGAAGGAAGAGCTCAAGGAAATCATCGAGTTCCTGCGCGAGTCGCAGAAGTTCCAGAAGCTCGGCGGACGTATTCCCAAGGGCGTGTTGATGGTCGGGCCTCCAGGCACGGGCAAAACTCTTCTTGCCCGGGCCGTGGCCGGTGAAGCAAACGTTCCGTTCTTCTCCATCTCCGGTTCGGACTTCGTGGAAATGTTTGTTGGTGTCGGTGCAAGCCGCGTTCGTGACTTGTTCGAACAGGGTAAGAAGAACGCGCCCTGTATCATCTTCATTGATGAAATCGATGCTGTGGGTCGCCATCGTGGCGCTGGCCTCGGTGGCGGACACGATGAGCGTGAGCAGACGTTGAACCAGTTGCTTGTGGAAATGGATGGTTTCGAAGCCAACGACGGCGTCATTCTCGTCGCGGCGACAAATCGCCCGGACGTTCTCGATCCGGCGCTGCTCCGCCCCGGTCGTTTCGATCGTCGCGTCGTTGTCGACCGTCCGGACATTCGTGGCCGCGAGGAAGTTCTTCGTGTGCACTCGAAGAAGGTTCCAATGTCTGAGGACGTGAACCTGAATATTCTCGCCCGTGGCACACCAGGATTCAGCGGTGCAGATCTAGCCAACATGGTGAACGAAGCAGCACTCACCGCTGCTCGCTTCAACCGCAAGGCCGTGCACATGTACGACTTTGAGGTCGCTAAGGACAAGGTACTGATGGGCGCTGAGCGTAAGTCGATGCTCCGCAGCCCGGAAGAACTGAAGAGTACGGCGTACCACGAGGCCGGACACACGCTTGTCGGTGCGTTGCGCGAGCACTCGCATCCGCTGCATAAGGTGACCATCATCCCGCGTGGAATGGCGTTGGGCGTGACTGTTCATCTGCCAGAGGACGATCAGCATCAGGTGACACGCGATCAACTTGAAACTCGCCTCGCCATGATGATGGGCGGACGTATCGCCGAGGAAATCTTCCTCAAGCAGATGACGACGGGTGCCAGCAGTGACATCGAGCGCGCCACAGCTCTTGCACGCTCCATGGTGTGCGAGTGGGGCATGAGCCCGCTTGGCCCAATGTCATTCGGCAAGAAGGAGCAGGAAGTGTTCCTCGGACGCGACATCGGTCAAACGCGCGACTTCTCCGACGACACCGCAAAGCAGATCGACGCTGAGGTGAAGAAGTTCGTAGATTCGGCTTACAAGAGTGCGTATGCGATTCTGGATGCCAATCACGACATCATGCATCGCATGGCAGAAGCTCTGCTGGAGCGCGAAACCCTGGACGCTGCAGACATCGCTCTGATCATTGCCGGTAAGGATTTGCCGCCGGTGAAGTCAGCTCTGGCACACGCCGACAACAACGATGACGGCGACACACAGAAGGTGTTGAAGCCTGAGGGCGGACGCAAATCCGGCTTCAGCGAAGGCGCACCGACACCTGCATAACTTTTAACTGAGTTATAAGGAAGGGGCAGCTTTGGCTGCCCTTTTGCTTTGCACGATACCCTTGACTGATGAAGTCGTTTGGTCCGGCAGTGCTTGTTCTCTTCTTTGGTCTCGCCGCGAGTCTGACCGCTCAGTCCGTACAAAGCACAGCCCAGAGCGCCACTACAACACCGGGCTCTACTACTGCCGCCAAGCGAGCGCGTCAACTCGACGTGCTGAAGCCGCCAACGCACGACGACATGCTGCGTGGCGCCTACGGCCCGTATCGGGCGAACAACGACCTGCTTTCTTACAACCTGAGCCTGAAGGTCGATCCTGAGACGAAGTCAATTTCCGGCTCGAACACTATCCGTTTTCGCATGCTCCAGGACGGGCAGCGAATTCAACTGGAACTCTCCCCCGACCTCGCCATCGGCAGCATCAAGCTCGCGGGCGCAACGCTGGAATACACACGTGATGAACGCACGGTGTACGTGAACTTTCCGACCGTATTGCACAAAAACAAGACCTACGATGTGGTGTTCCGGTATTCCGGCAAGCCCGTCACGCAGGGACGCTTCGGCTGCTTTTCCTTCGACAAAGATAAGGCAGGCAAGCCATGGATCACCACAGCGTGTGAAGAAGAGGGCCCGAGCATTTGGTGGCCCAACAAAGATCAATGGCGCGATGAACCGCAGGACGGCATGCAGATTGCGGTCGACGTTCCAAACGGCCTGACCGACGTTTCCAACGGATCATTCGAGGGCTCCAATGACCTCGGCAATGGATACACGCGCTGGAGTTGGCGTGTGCATTACCCGATCAACAATTACGACGTGGCTCTAAACATTGGCGATTACCAGCATTTCACCATGCCGAAGCACGGCAACACGTCACTCGACTTCTACGCACTACCCGAAGACCTCGACAAGGCGAAGGCGCAGTGGGCGCAGGTGCCGGAAATGCTCGATGCGTATGAGCACTATTTGGGTGAGTACCCCTTCGCGAAGGACGGCTACAAACTAGTGCAGGTGCCGTATGCGGGCATGGAACACCAGTCGGCCGTGGCGTACGGAAATCATTTCGAAAACGGGTATTACGGACGCGACTGGACTGGAGTAGGTATTAGTCCGAAGTTCGACTTCATCATCATTCACGAAAGCGGCCACGAGTGGTTCGGTAACGCGGTAAGCGCTGCCGATAAGTGCGACATGTGGATCCACGAAGGATGGACCACGTATCTCGAAGTGCTGTATGTCGAGTACCGCTGGGGTAAGTCGGACGCCATACGTTACGTGAATGGCCTGAAGCCGAAGGTACACAATGAGAGGGCAATCATTCCGCCTTGCGGAACTAATGCGGAGCCGCCGCAGGACCAATACTTCAAGGGTGCGCTGATGTTGAACACGCTTCGCAGCGTTATCAATGACGACACGAAGTGGTTCACGGACATCCACGATTTTTACCAGCAGTTCAAATACAAGAACATCACGACTGGCGAAGTCGAAAGCTGGTGGAGCAAACGCACGGGCGCAAACCTGACACCGTTCTTTGACGAATATCTGCGGCACGCGAAGCTGCCCGAACTTGAAATCTATCTCGACGGGGAGCATCACCGTGTTGGCTACAAGTGGCAGGCTGACGAAGCTTCCTTCGCGATGCCGGTGCGCATCGGTACCCCCGAACATTGGGCGACGGTCCAACCCTCCACAACGAAAACGCAATGGAAGCCATGGAGCGGAGACATAGACCCATCGTCAGTTGGAGTGGATCAGGAGCACTTTTATGTCGCACCGAAATACTTCACCAGGTCTGGTTCGGGAGAGTGGGCTCTGGTCAGCAGTGCGTCCGCCGTATCATCGAAATAATGCTTCGAGCCGCCGCCCTCTTACTGTTGCTGACGCTCTGTGTCACAGGATGCGGGTACCGTCGCGTCGGCAGCGTGATGTCAGGTCCGGCGAATGTCCGCACACTTGCTGTGCCTATCTTTCAATCGAAGGTGCAGGCATTCCGAACCGAGACGGTATTCACTGGGGCGGTAGTGCGCGAGCTGAACACGCGCACTGGCTACCGCGTCAACACGGCTGTGGGCCAGGAATCTGGCAACAGCTCAGACGCGATCTTGCGAGGCACCGTCCTCACGGAATCGGTCGCCCCCCTCACCTATGACCCCGCAAGCGGCCAAACCTCGAGCTACCTCGTCACGATCTCAGCGCAGGTTGTGATGACGGGTCGCGACGGTGCAGTGCTCTACCGAAACGATGCTTTCGCCTGGCGTGAACAGTACCAGTCGACGCAGGACTTGAGTGGGTTCGTTCAGGAAGACAGTGCGGCTGTCCGTCGTGTGGCCCATGACTTCGCACAGGCTCTTGTCAGCGACATGCTGGAGTCTTTCCGATGAGCGCGACGAAGACCTTGCAGAGTTTCTCCGCGGTGGAACGGTTCCTGAAAGAAGCGGCTGGTGCAGACCGTCGCGCCGGATACGTGCTGCTCGGTGACGAACCTTTCCTCTACGAGCAGTGCCGCAAAGGCATTCTCCAGGAATTCGTTCCGCCGGACCTACGCGATTTCTGCCTGCATGATTTGGACCTCGCAGAAACATCGGTGTTCGAAGCTCTGGACCTCGCGCAAACACCATCGCTGATGGCACCTTTCCAGGTGCTCTTCCTGCGCAACGTCAAGACGCTCTACGGACGAGGGCAGAAGAAGGAAGAGTTTGCAGCAATTGATGAGTACTTTAGCCGAGCTAACCCACAGGCGCTCCTCCTCTTTGTCGCAGACCACATTTCGCTTCCTCAGGACCTGCGAAAGATGGACATGCAGGATAAAGAACGGGCCGAAAAAATCCGCGAAACGCTCGGCGAACACTGCGGCATGGTGGAACTGCAACGTGTGAGCGAGCAGGATGCTGTGCGATGGGTAATTAGCCAGTCTGAGACGAAGAGCACACACTTCTCAGAGGATGCAGCACGCGAACTGGTAGACGCACTCGGTGCGGACATGCTCACGATCAAGAGCGAAGTCGAAAAACTGACCCTGTATGCCGAAGCTTGTGGAAAGACTGAACTCGGCATGCAGGATGTCGATCTTATGATCTCTGCTGCAAAGCAACGCAGCCTGTATGAATTGACGGATGCGATCAGCCAGCGTGATGTGCCGCGCTCTCTCCTGCTACTGCAGGGCCTGCTGAACGCGTCTGAAGGCGGGGAAGAAGCGGCCATTGGGCACATCTTCACCCTCGCGAAAACATTCCGCCAGATGCTGGTGCTGAACGAGAAGCAGGTGAAAGATCAGCGGGCAATCTGGCAGGTGTTGTGGCCTGGGTTTCGTGTGGCTCCCTTTGCCGCGGATGCGCTGATTGCACAGGCCCGACGGTATCGAGACCGCCGCGATTTGGCGCGCGCTCTGCGTCTGATAGCAAAGGCTGACCTTGATCTACGCTCCAGCCCACCGGATAAGCGTCTGGTCCTGGAGCGGTTGGTCATTAGACTCGCGTCGCCAACACCTCAGAAGCACGAGTTTGTTCAGTCCACTTAGTACTTCGTCCCGCCGACAGGCCGACGTGACCCGAACACAGCTGGGGAAGCCTGGGTTGGAATAACGCTTGGATCCGAGGACAAGCTACTTTCAGGAAGAACAGCCGAGGCCCCAGTTGAGCGCACAAGGAATTTGTTCTTGTCTTTCAGGAACACTTCCAGGTTGTGCGTGCCGGAGGCACCATGGTCCGGTGCAGGAAACTCCAGAATGTAGCGGGTTCGCAGCAGGTAGACCATGCGCACTAGTTCTGCGACGATGTCACCGTCCGTTGGCTCGAAGATTGTGCCACCGTTGGAAGCGCAAAGCAGCTCGAACTTGTCTTCCTGCTCACCATACGTCGCTCCGCTCGCTAACGGGTTCAGGTCTGCTTGCGGGCTTCGCGTTCGTTCTGCGCCTCTCGCAACCCGAACACAGAGATTGCCAAGCGGGCGCCCAGCCGTGACAGTTCGGCGAGCTTCATTTTGCTCTTAGAATCGTGGCCTCCGGAAATATGAGCGCTACCCTGCGGCCCGGTAGGTCTTTCATCTGCATGAACATGTAGCTGGCAAAATCCAGCAGACGGAAAGATGCCTCGCAGCCCTGTCGCCGACCATCGCCGGATGGTCGCACTGCTTGCAATGCCTGGAGCACGGCAGCGTGTACATCATTCGGATCAAAAGGTCTGTCCAAGCGTGTGCGGTACATTTTGCAGTCAGCGCCAAAGATGGAGACGGAATCCGTCTGGAGCAGAATGTCCGGCGCAAGACTCGACAGCGCGTTAGCAAGCTGAGCCACCAACTGCGGCTGTGACCCAGCTGCGTCGATAAGCACGCCGAGAGATATTGGGTCATTTCCCTCAACCCGCGCATGCGTGGGATGAAACGCGGGGCCGCTGTCCAGGCGAATAGAAAAAGCGCTTGCTGGAAGATCCGGCACGGGCATGCGGTTGCTTCCGAGAACGAAGGTGGGTACTTGAATCCGGTTGACGAATGTCCGCAGCCGGTACGTGGTCGCATCAGGTGCTTCTTCCGGCATCATCGGCGCGCCGGAGCTTTCCGTCTGCTGAGCGGCACCTCGTCCGGTACACAAGCCGGAAGTAAGCACAGCACACAGGAGAACCAGAACGACACGACGCATGCGCAACAGTATTGCAGAACGGCTACACACCTTTCGCCGCTAGAATCAACTTGCAAGTGAGGTCGTTCCTTGAGATCTGGTGTAGATCGGTTTGGGAAATTTATCGTCGTAGCCATGGCCATTGTGAGTTGCGCAATTGCGCAAGCTCAGCAGCCTACGGCGCAGCAACAGGTAGCGGAGTTCGTCAGAACCCACTACGCAAAGCATGAGTACCGCATCCCCATGCGCGACGGCGTGAAGCTCTACGCTGCGGTCTACACGCCGATATCAGATCAGTTCAAAGACTCGGGACCATTTCCGTTCCTGATGTCGCGTACGCCTTATAGCTGCGCCCCTTATGGCGGAGAGCAGATTGCACCGCGCGTCACCGGCAATCAGGATCTGCTTCACGGCGGTTACATCCTCGTCTGCGAAGATGTGCGCGGTCGGTGGGCCAGTGAAGGAAGCTGGCTGGAAATGACACCATCGCGAGACGGCAAAGGCATCGACGAGTCAACCGATACGTCCGACACTGTTGATTGGCTGCTCAAAAACGTACCTGGCAACAACGGTAAGGTGGGCATTCTCGGCATCAGCTATCCCGGCTTCTATACCGCCGCCAGCATTGTGGACAGTCACCCCGCAATCAAGGCCGCGAGTCCGCAGGCGCCCATCATGGATCTGTGGATGGGCGACGATGCGTACCACGGCGGCGCGTTCATGCTCAGCGCAAACCACTCGTTTTATGCTCCATTTTTCGCGCCTCAAAAGAACCCACTCACGACGCAGCCAAAGAGCGACTTCAGCTTTGGCACGCAGGACATGTATGCCTACTACCTGCGCATGGGAACGCTAGCGAAGCTTGACTCGCCTGCCGGCGGAACGAATGCTTACTTCCACGATCAGGTGACGCACCCCGCATATGGCGAATACTGGGAAGCGCGTAATCTGGCGCCACACATGCACGGTGTGAAAGCTGCTGTTCTGGATGTCGGTGGATGGTTCGATGCTGAGGACTTGTCTGGCCCTGTGAAGGTGTTCCACGCAATCGACAAGCTTAGCCCCTCTGCTCCAGAGAACACGCTTATCGAAGGGCCCTGGGTTCACGGTGGATGGTCTCGTGGCGATGGTGCCACGCTGGGTGACATTAGCTTTGGGTCGAATACCGCAGAGTTCTTCCGCAGCAATATCGAAGCGCCGTTCTTCGATCATTACCTGAAGGGCAAGGCGTGGGAGGGTCTGCCAAAGGCCTACACGTTTGAGACCGGCAGCAACACCTGGAAGAAGTACTCGGCGTGGCCACCACCTTCGGCCGCGCCCAGGACGCTGTATTTGCACGCTGGCGGCAAGCTTTCGTGGGAGTCTCCCACGGAGCGTGAAAGCAAAGATGAATACGTGAGCGACCCCGCGCATCCAGTGCCGTACACGCCCTATGTCACTGGCGCAGACGTTCCGCAGCGCTACATGGATGACGACCAGCGCTTCGCCACCACTCGCAGTGATGTGCTCGTGTACCAAACGGATCCGCTACAGGAAGATGTCACCATCGCAGGTCCGATACAGCCGCGCCTTCGCATTGCCTCAACCGGTACAGATTCCGACTTCGTGGTGAAGCTGATCGATGTGTTTCCCGAAGATTACAAGGACGGCACCACGGAACGCGGCCAAACGAAACGCTCCGCTGCGCCGCCTGTCATTATGCAGGGTTACGAGATGATGGTGCGTGGAGAACCGATGCGTGCAAAATATCGCAACTCCTGGGAGAAGCCGGAACCGTTGCAGCCCGGCAAAGTGACTGACGTGAATTTCACCATGCAGGACATTAATCACACGTTCCTCAAGGGACATCGCATGATGGTGCAGATTCAGAGTTCGTGGTTTCCGCTTACCGACCGGAATCCGCAGGTGTTCGAGGACATCTCGAAGGCCAAACCGGAGGATTTCCGGAAGGCGACGGAAACCGTGTTCCATCAGAAAGACGCAGCCAGCGGGCTCGAACTGATGGTTCTCCCAAGATGATTACGGATTGGCAGGCGAGGACGTAGTCGCAGGAGTCGGCGCAGCGTTTGGCGTCGGGATAGCAAACGGATCCTGCAGGCTCGGGCTTTGCGGCGTAAAGAACTCAGCGCCACTTTCGGTGATCAACATGTCGTCTTCCAGGCGCACTCCAAACTGATTGTGCAGGTAGATTCCTGGCTCATCGGAGAAGACCATGGAGGCGACCAGCTTCTGTTTATTGCCCCCTACGAGGTAGGGCCATTCGTGCATGTCGAGTCCGATGCCGTGACCCACTCGATGCGTGAAGTATTTGTATCCGGGACCGTAGCCTGCGTCCGTAATCACTTTGCGTGCAGCAGCATCAACGAACTGCATTTCGACGCCTGGATGTGCTGCGGCAAGCGCAGCCGACTGCGCGTTGTGAACGATCTCGAAAATCTGCCGTTGCAACTCCGAGGGCTTGCCATAGACGAAGCTACGCGTCATGTCCGAGGTATAGCCCTCGACGGAGCATCCGTCGTCAATCATCACCATGTCCCCTTCATGAATCGTCTGTGGCTTGGCGCTGCCGTGCGGCACCGCAGAAAACTCACCCACATTGCAGGAAGCGTCTCCGCGGACACCGCAGCGGGAGTACGCTTTTTCGACTAAGTCAGAGAAGTCCCGGTTGGTCTTTCCAGGTCCGCACGAAAGATAGACGGCTTTGTAAACGTCGAACGTGATGTTGTTCGCGAGCCGCAGAAGTGCAATTTCAGCCGACGACTTGAGCGAGCGGCAGCCCGCCGTTACGGGCGTTGCGGAAACAATTTTCAACGCCGGGCATGCTGCGGTGATCGCATTTGCGAAGGCAAATTGAGTGCGTTCTTCCAGACCCAAAGTGCCGGTCGTGATGCTGACTTCCGCAAGTGCGCGGCGCAGGACCAGAAACGGATCTTCGTCTTCCTGCCACAGGAAGGAAATTGTGGTCTCGCGTTCAGGGAAACTCAGTAAGGCGTCAGCAAGGTGGTCTCGTTCAAGGTAAGGGCAAACTACGAACGGTGCAGCAGCCTGCGGAATGACATAACAGAAGAAGCGCTCCGATTGTCCCCAGCGCGCACCCGTGAAGTAGTTGAGTGCTGCGCCGGACGTGATCAGGACCGCGTTCATGCCGTACTGCTTCATCAACTCACGCGCGAGATCGTGCCGGGTCCCACGTTCCTCCTTTGTGATCGGGACTATTTCACTGCGACGGTCCTTCAGTGCAGCTATGGCCGGAGGCATCGCGTCTTCTACAGGAGGAACAGGTGTCTTCACAGGAGCCGGATGCTTCTGTGCTTCGAGTGCGAGTGCAGGTGCGGTGGCAGCGGCGGTGATGAGGAAGCGTCGTCGTGAAAACATTAGTGAGATTGTAGGTGAAGCACGGGGTTTCAAGCGTCACAGCGTGCGCCACGCCGGTTGAGAACAGAAGCATCCGGGTGCTAGGCTCGGGCTGGAGAAATAAGCAGTTATGGCGGAAAGAGTCACCGTTCAGCAGCACATCGCACGCAGCGCAGGGCAGGAGCTATCCGACGTGTTCGGTGCAATTTCGTTGGCTGCGAAGCAGATTGCCGCTGCAATCCGCATTGGGGGGCTGTCGGATGTTCTTGGTGCGGCTGGCGCGGTGAATGTACAGGGCGAACAGCAGCAAAAGCTCGATGTCTTTGCAAATGATGTGCTCATTGCCGAACTCGGCAAGGTTAGAAGCGTCGCAGCGATCGTGAGTGAGGAAGATGAAGCCCCCGTGCTGTTTCAACACGAGGGAGCAAAGTACGCGGTCATCTTCGACCCGCTGGATGGTTCGTCAAATATCGATGTGAATGTGAACGTCGGCACGATCATCGGCATCCAGGAAGTCTCCGGTGAAGGCCTCGAAGCTGCGCTCAGAGAGCCCGGGTCACGGCAGGTGGCGGCGTGCTACGTGGTGTACGGCCCGTCAACAATTCTGGTGGCGTCCACTGGTAGTGGCGTGGCTGCTTTCACAATGACAAACGACGGGGAATTTATCCGCAACGCCGGAATAATGCGCATGCCGGAGCAGGGACCGTACTACTCCACGAATGAGGCAAACGCATCGTCCTGGCCCGGGGTCTATCGCGATTACATTGCCATGCTGCTGCGCGGTGAGTTGAACGGCAAGGCTTACAGCGCGCGTTATATCGGAAGTCTTGTTGCGGATTTCCATCGAACGCTGCTGAAAGGTGGAGTGTTCCTCTATCCTCCCACCGCGAAGACGCCGAAGGGCAAGCTGCGATTGCTTTACGAAGCGAACCCGCTTGCATTCATCGCGGAGCAGGCAGGTGGTGCCGCAGTGAATGGATCGACGCGGATACTTGAGCTCGTGCCCGAAGAGATACACGAACGGACTGCACTGATCGTTGGCAGTAAAGCAGAAGTTGAAGCGCTTCAGGGAGCTGTGCTGTCAGCCCAGGATTCGCCGAAGTGACGGACACAGCAAAGCGGCTCTACTACGATTCGGCTGAACTCGAGTTCAGCGCCGTCGTTACCGACATTCGTCTCAACTCTCGCGATGACGAAGGGCAGTTATGGCAGATCGCGCTCGACCGCACAGCGTTCTATCCGGAGGGCGGCGGCCAGCCGTGGGATATCGGTACGCTCAGTGCTACATCGAAGAGCGGCACAACGCTTGACGTACTGGTGGAGCGGGTTGAGGAAGACGAGAACGGCGAGGTGTGGCACTTTGTGCGCAAGCCGCTCGTGCAGGGTACCGAGGTTTCGGGCGCTGTCGACGCAGAGCGTCGGCAGGACCATGAGCAGCAGCACTCCGGTCAGCATCTGCTTTCGGCTGTCTTCCTTCGTGAATTGGGCGCGAAAACCGTCTCATTCCATCTCGGCGCCAGCAGTTCAACCATCGATCTCGTATTGCGGGAGGGCACGACTTCGCTGGACCATGCAGCGCTCAACCAGGTAGAGAGTGCTGCAAATCGCATCATCACGGAAAGCCGTCCACTCATGTCTCACTGGGTTGACAGGGAGATGGCGGAGGCGATGCTCACTCGCGGTGATTTGCGCAAAATTCCAGAGCGTTCCGGCCCTCTCCGAGTCGTGCAGATGCAGGGCATCGAGTTCAATGCTTGCGGCGGCACGCATGTTTCTCACACAGGGGAGATAGGCTCCATAACGCTACGGCGTGTTGAGAAGGTGCGACAGGGTTGGAGAGTCGAGTTCTGTTGCGGTCTTCGTGCTGTGCGCGCCGCGAGAGCAGATTATGAACTCCTGAGTGGGGTAGCGCGGACACTCAGCGTCGGAGCTAAGGACGTGCCCGCGCGCATCGAGAAGCTCCTTGAAGAGCGCAAGGCTGCGGCAAAGGAAATCAAGAAGCTCTCCGCATCGCTGCCAAAACCAGAAATCCCACGAGTCAGTTGAGGCGACCCCGCATTCAAGTATGGGTTTGCTCTCAGATAGCAGGAATTTGCGAAGCCAATAAACTTGTTACGTGAGCTTGTACTGCGATGTCGCGCTGCCAGTCCCTTTGGGGCGTAGCTTCACCTATCTTCTAGGTGATCTGGCTGCGGAGCGTGGTTCACGTGTTCTGGTTCCGTTCTCGGGTCAGCGACTGGTCGGTTTTGTTCTTGATGTCCACGATCGCCTTCCACCCGACGGCGTTGAGCTGAAGAAGGTAGAGCGGGTGCTGGATGAAGCCGCGCTCCTTTCGCCGGAACTACTGGAGCTTGGTCGGTGGATCTCCGCGTACTACTGCGCGCCACTGGGTGAAGTTCTGCGCGGCATGGTCCCACTTACCGCAGAAGTCCGCCGCCAGTGGACTTATCGCATCGCCGAACCAGGCCGTCTCGTGCTGTATGAGGGAGCTGCGAAGGGCTCATCCCGGCGATCGCGGCTCAGTGCTGAAGAGCAGAATCTGGAATACGCCGTCCTCAACTACCTTGAGGCAGGAGACGCTGCAAAACCATCCTCCATTCGTTCTGCCACAGGCGCGAAGAAAGCGCTGCTCGACGCAATGGCGCGCAAGAAGTGGCTGGCGCGCGAACCACTTGCTGAGGTTCGAGATGCGCGCCGATTAGAGCAGGTTGTGGTGCTCGCTGGAGACGCGCTGACCGCTCCACCGTCGAAACCCGCAGACGGCAGGCGGCTGCCAAAGTTGAACAACGGTCAACTCTCCGTGATGGCGGAGCTCGCAGGTCTGGGCGGGCGTGTTCCGCTGCGCACGATGCGTGAGCGACTTGCATCGTTGGATTTGTCCGAAAGCTCGTTGCAGACGCTGGTCAAGCGCGGACTCGTGCTGCTGCATCAAGAAGCGCGTGCGTTCCATATGTCTGGTATCGAGGTGCCAGGAAAGAAGTTTGCGCACGAGCACACGCTCAACGAATCGCAAACAGAAGCGCTAAGCAGCATTGTGGCCGCAATGGACAAAGGTGGTTTCCGTCCGCATTTACTTTATGGCGTCACGGGCTCGGGCAAAACGGCGGTCTACATCGCCGCGATGCAACGAGCGCTTGCCGCGGGCAGCAGTGCGCTGCTGCTGGTACCCGAAATTGGCCTTACGCCCGGAATCGCCGCGCAGATGGTGGCGGCGTTTGGCAGCGAGGTTGCTTTACTACATTCGCAGCTTACGCCTGACGAGCGCGCGGAGCAGTGGCATCGCATTCGGCGCGGGGAAGCGCGCATTGTTGTGGGAACGCGCAGTGCCGTTTTCGCACCACTACCGAACCTCGGCCTCATCCTCGTCGACGAAGAACACGACAGCAGCTACAAGCAGGAGGAAACGCCCCGCTACCATGGTCGCGATGTAGCCGTTATGCGCGCCAAGCTGCTTGGTTGCATTGTTGTGATGGGTTCTGCCACACCCTCGCTCGAGAGCTGGAACAATGCCGAGCGTGGGCGCTATGCCCGTATCGAGATGCTCGAGCGGGTCGGTCACCGCCCCATGCCGGACGTGGAAATGATCGACATGCGTGAGGAATTTCGCGTCACCGGACAGGAGCAACTCTTCTCGGAAAGGCTGCTCGGAGACACGCAGGCGACGCTCGATCGTGGCGAGCAAGCGATCATTCTTTTAAACCGCCGCGGATACAGCTTCGTGGTGATGTGTCGTAGCTGTGGTGAGAAGCTGCAGTGCGAGAACTGTGCCATCTCATTGACGTACCACAAGCCTGGAAATGAAGCGGAACTAGGCGGCGAAGCGCGCGTTGGAGAACGGCTGAAATGCCATTACTGCGGCTTTCGACGCGGCGTTCCTTCGGCGTGTCCAAAATGCAGTAGTGCGCATTTGCACTATCTGGGTGCGGGGTCACAGCAGGGCGAAGAGCGGCTTCAGGAACTCTTTCCTGGTGCACGCATTGGCCGTATGGACCGCGACACGGTTCGCACACGTGGCGATATGGAACGGCTGCTGCAGAAGCTGCATTCTGGTGAGATCAACCTACTTGTGGGCACGCAGATGATCGCAAAAGGACACGACATACATGGCGTGACGCTTGTCGGTGTAGTCGGAGCGGATTTTGCGTTAGGCCTGCCAGATTTTCGTGCGGCGGAGCGGGTGTTTCAGCTGATTACGCAGGTGAGCGGACGAGCAGGCCGCGGTGAGCTGCCCGGTAAGGTGCTCGTTCAGAGTTATCAACCGGATCACTATGTGAACAAGTTCGCGCGCGACCACGACTACACCGGTTTCGCAGGGCGCGAGATGTACTTCAGAAGAGCTATGCGTTACCCGCCGTTCGCTGCGCTAACCAACGTTGTCGTGCAGAGCGAGAAGCTGGAGGAGGCTCTGGGATGGGCGACACAGCTGGGCAGATGGTTGGGTGTGCAGCAGAGGCCCGGATTGCGTGTCTTGGGACCAGCCCCATCCCCGGTTTCTAAGCTGAAACGTATCTACCGCTACCACTTCCTGCTGAAAGCTGAACGCCGTGATGTTCTCGGAAGCCTGCTTCAGGAACTGATGACAGAACTGGATCGGCTAGGTATCTCACGCCGAGCTGTGGTGATCGACGTAGACGCTCTCCACCTGATGTAGGGAAGAGGACTACTACTCAAGAATCTGTAGATCTTTACCCGGTTTAAAACGAACAGCTTTACCCGGATTGATCTTTACTTCTGCACCTGTGCGAGGATTGCGTCCAACACCTGTTTTCCGGGGCTTAACTGTAAAAACGCCGAATCCGCGCAGCTCAATCCGCTCTCCGGCTGTCATTGCCTGTTTGAGGCCCTGGAAGATGACGTCAACAGCCGCCTCTGCTTTGTTGCGCGGCAGACCAGTGCGCTCTACCACCTGCTGGATGAGGTCCTGTTTGATCAAGAAGGTTGCCTTCCTTTGCTTTCCAGCGCAGGTGGCCGCATTGCGGCTGAACCGGTGTACGCCCACCCTCATGGTAGGAATGGCAATATCCCTTGTCAACGCAGCAGCTTGTTGCGGTACGCTCAGAAGGGTATCCGTGAGTTTCTAGCCGGCTTGCATGCGTGAGTGGTGACGGCGGAAACCAATCGAAGGAGCAGCATGTCGATCAAGGCCGACAAATGGATTCGTCAGCAGGCGCTGGATAAGAAAATGATTGAGCCCTTCAGCGAGAAGCAGGTCAGCGACGGCGTTATCTCGTATGGTTTGTCGTCGTACGGCTACGATCTGCGCGTTTCTGATGAGTTCAAGATCTTCACTAACGTCAACAGCGCCATCATTGACCCGAAAGCATTTGACGAGCGTTCGTTCGTCAATGTGAACGCAGAGAGCGTCATCATTCCGCCGAACTCGTTTGCTTTGGCGAAGTCAGTTGAATACTTTCGTATCCCGCGCGACGTCCTTACGATTTGCGTAGGAAAGAGCACATATGCACGCTGCGGCATCATTGTGAACGTGACGCCTTTTGAACCTGAGTGGGAAGGTTTCGTCACGCTGGAAATTTCCAACACAACGCCGCTGCCTGCGAAGATCTACGCGAACGAGGGTCTATGCCAGATACTCTTCTTTCAGGGCGATGAGGCTTGTGAAGTAAGCTATGGCGACCGCAAAGGCAAATACCAGAATCAGCAAGGCATCGTGTTGCCGAAGCTGTAAACACTTCAGGCGAGACCAACGCGAGTTCGCGGAGACAAGTTGAGCGCAGACGAAAAACTGCTTATCGGCATTGTTGCTGCTGACCCTCTGCGTGCGCTTGGGCTGCAAACGATTCTGCAGGACGTGTTAAGTTACGCCACGCTGGAGCTGTCACTGGAGAACGCGGCCACGGACCAGCAGATAAGCGCTCTCTTGCTGGATGGCGATGACGATCCTGAGCTGCTTCTCGAATCGATCACAACTCTGCGCAAGCAGAAATCGGACCTGCGGATTATTGCACTCGGCCGTCTGCTCGACGAGGAGTTTGTGCAAGCCGTGATCGCCGCCGGTGCCCGAGGGTACCTTCCGCATACCGCCAGCGAATCGGAATTGCGAATGTCACTCGAGGTGGTGCTCGATGGCTCCGTGTGGGCTCCGCGCAAGGTGCTTGCCCGGCTGATTGATGCCGCAGGGGTGCCTACCGCAGATGCGAAGGGCGCTGGCGAGCGATTGATTGATCAGGTCACACCCCGTGAAAGGGAAGTACTGGGTCTGCTCATGGAAGGGCGATCAAACCGGGAAATAGCTGGATCACTCAGCATCGACGAGGTCACGGTGAAGGCTCATCTCGGTCGCATGCTTCGCAAAGCGGGTGTGAGCAATCGCGTGGAACTTACCCTGCGCGCATTAGAAGAGCAGGGCGGCCCGGTGGCAAGTAAAAGAAAAGCTCTGTGATGGCGGGCGCGGGATGATAGCTCCTCTGCCGACCTCCATGCAACTCCTCATACGTAGATTTCCATCAGACAAAGTGTTGAGCGTGGGTTTGTTCGCGTTCGCAACCGTTTATCTCGAAAGGCTGATGAAATGAAGAAAGTTATTGCTGTCCTCGGTGCTTTGGCGATGTCCGCCAGCGCTCTTTCTGCCCACGCTGCTGACATGGACAAACTGAACGAGCGCTTGAATGACTCCTCGCAGGTATTGCGAGAGATCATGGCGACTCCTGACAAGGGTATTCCGCAGTCGATTCTTGCCGGTGCCTCTTGTGTGGTTGTCATCCCGTCGTTCAAGAAGGGTGCCTTCATCGTTGGTGCACAGTATGGCCAGGGCGTAGCAACGTGCCGCACCCCACGTGGTTGGAGCGCGCCGGTATTCGTCAAGCTCACTGGTGGCAGCTTTGGTTTCCAGATCGGCGGACAGTCGACTGACCTCGTGCTGGTAGCGATGAACCAGAGAGGGCTTCAGGACATGCTGAAGAATAAGTTCAAAATCGGTGGCGACGCCGCAGCTTCAGCAGGTCCTGTCGGTCGTAATGCTCAGGCTGGGACCGACTGGAAGCTCAATGCTGAGTTTCTGACGTACTCACGGAGCAAGGGACTCTTCGCAGGTATCGATCTCGACGGGACTGTTCTCGACGATAACAACGATGACATGCGCGCTCAGTACGGTTCCGATTTGCCATTCTCGCAGGTGCTAAGTGGCAAGGTACCCACGCCGCCGAATGCCGTTCCATTCGTTCATACAGTGGCGAAGTACTTTGTTATTTCCAAGGCAAACCACTAGACCACCGTGTGATCTAGAAGAAGGGCGACTTAGGTCGCCCTTCTTCATTTGGTGATGCCTTGTTTCGTACACTGGAAGGGTTGAATCCTGAAACGACGATGCCGCCAACTGAAACTACATTCGGGGAGCGCGCGGAATATTGGATGTTGCGTGCCCTGACGTCAACTCTCGGTATTCTGCCTCGCAGCTGGGCTCGTGCAGTAGGTGCCGCGGTCGGAAAACTCGCTTGGTGGACTCTGGGCGGACTGAAGCGCACCGGGCTCCGAAATCTTCGATTGGCACTTCCAGATAGCGACGACACGGATCTTCGGAAAATACTCGAGAAGATGTTCCGTAATCTCGGTTGGCAGTTGGCAGAATTTTGCCAGATGAGCCGCTACACGGCAGCAAGCGCGAGTAAGTTCATTCGCTACGAGGGCCTGGAGAATTATTTGGGAGCACGCGCCAAAGGGCAGGGAGTCCTTGTGCTTACTGGTCATCTCGGGGCCTGGGAGCTTTCCAGCTTCTTCCATTCACTCCAGAATTACCCTATGTCGCTTGTGATTCGGCGCCTCGACAATGCGCTCGTCGACAAATTCGTGAACGACATCCGCTGCATGCACGGCAATCGAGTAGTGCACAAAGATGATTTCGCGCGCGGCCTACTCGCTGCCATGCATAAAGGTGAGACTGTGGGCATTTTGATGGACACGAACATGACTCCGCCGCAGGGAGTTTTCGTTCCGTTCTTTGGTGTGGACGCGTGCACCGCTTCAGGGCTTGCTCGTGTGGCGCAGAAAACTCATGCCGCAGTGCTGCCTGGGTTCCTGCTGTGGGAAGAAAGCGAAAAGCAGTATGTGCTTCATTTCGGTAAAGAGCTAAACCTCATCGAGAGCGGAGACACACAGGCCGACATCGTCGCAAATACCGCCTTGTTTACCGCCACGATCGAAGACTACGTCCGCCGTTATCCGGACCAGTGGCTTTGGGTGCATCGACGCTGGAAGACCCGTCCGCCGGGAGAAGGTAAGCTGTACGCATGAGCGGTACCGGCACAACTGCACGGGAGTTAGCGGCGTTGGTCGGCGGTTCATCGCCTTCTAAGACGCTTCTTACTCATGTCTCTGCTTTGGAAGCAGCAACGCCGCTTTCTGTGGTGTTTGCGCTCACTCCAGAGGTGCTCTCATTGGCAGTCTCCTCTGCGGCCGGTTTGATTCTTGCTGCTATGGATGCCCAGTCAGATGACGAGCGAGTTCTGCGTGTTCCTGACCCGAAGTACGCCTTTGCGCTTTGTGCGCAAGCGTTAGCCTCGCCGGAGAATGGCCCTGCCATTCACCACTCCGCGAGCATCCATCACTCAGCCCGGGTGGGTCACAGAACACGAATCGGAGCCGGTGCTGTTGTTGAGGAGAACGTAATCATAGGTGAGGACTGCAGCATCGGCAGCAATGTGACACTCTGCAGGGGCGCAGTTCTAGGCAATCACGTCATCATTCAGGCAGGTGCGGTGCTGGGGTCTACAGGTTTTGGATACGTGCGGAACAGCGATACAGGGAAGTACCTGCTTTTTCCGCAGCAAGGCGGGCTCGTCATCGAAGACGACGTCGAAATAGGGGCGAATACCACGATTGATCGTGGCGCTCTGGATGAGACTCGCGTAGGGCGCGGGACAAAGATCGACAACCTGGTTCACATTGGACATAACTGCAAAATCGGCGAGGACGTAGTGATTGCCGCGCAGGTGGGCATCTCGGGCTCCTGCACCATCGAGAACAGCGCAGTTCTCGCTGGGCAAGTGGGGTTGGGCGACCACTGCAGAGTCGGTCCCGGGGTGATCATGGGAGGGCAGTCTGGCATCTATCCGGGCAAGACACTGCGTGGATCCGGCGAACTGTTTGCAGGTACTCCGGCGCAACCGGTGCGTGAACATATGAAGTCGCTAGCGCGCTTGCGTCGCCTGAAGTAACGGAGTTTGCTTTGGCTGTTGTTGTCGTTGGTGGACACTCGCGAAACATCGGAAAGACCAGCGTCGTCGCTGGCATTATTGCGGCGATGCCCAAGCTTCATTGGACAGCAGTGAAAATTACGCAGTTTGGCCATGGCGTCTGTTCTGCAAATGGCGATCCTTGCGACTGCGAAACTGCAGACCACACAATCGCCGTCAGCGAAGAGAGAAACCGGACTAGCGGAACAGATTCTTCGCGCTATCTCGCTGCTGGTGCTGAAAAGTCCTTCTGGGTGCGTACACGCCAGGGGCAGTTAGCAGAAGCGATGCCGCATGTGCGCAGGCTGATTGCTTCGACGGAAAATGTCATCATCGAATCAAACAGCGTACTGCGATTTCTGCAGCCGACGGTGTCAGTCACCGTCTTAGATCCGTCCGTCAGCGACTTCAAAGCCTCGGCTTTGCGCTATCTCGATAGGGTGGACGCCGTACTCACACCCGAGAGCAATGCACCCTTGGAGTGGCAATCGATCTCTCCGAGGCTGTTGATTGGCAAACCAGTCTTTCCATTTCACGTGCCTGAGTATTGCCCGAGAGCCTTTTTGCTGTTTGTCGCGCAGAAGCTAAGTGAAACATGCGCACAGTCTGAGGATTTGCAGCGAGAACCGGTGCCATGCGCATTCTCCTGATTGATACCTGTGGCGACGGCGCAAGCATCGCACTGGCAGAAAATTCGACACTGATCGGAGCGCTGAGTACGCCTGCTCGCACCGCTTCGGCAGTGCTCCTCGATTCGGTAGAAAGCCTGCTGCAGGAAGCCGGCTGGGTGTTGCAGCAGCTACAAGCGGTCGGGGTCGTCAGCGGCCCGGGCTCTTTTACAGGTGTTCGCGTCGGCTTAGCGTGCGCTAAAGGGCTGTGTGAGGCGCTGTCGATACCACTTGCAGCTATTTCTCGATTGCAGGTTCTTGCTGCCGCATCCGGTTTACGGGAAGGTTTCGCCGCATTGAACGCCGGACGTGGCGAGCTCTTCGTTCTGGACATCGCCAGTGGGAAAGAGTCGTTGCAGACTCGCGACGCTTTCTCCGTCACAGCATGTGACTCGCGCATCGTCGTTTGTGAGCAGCAGTTGTTGGAGGCGCTTGGCGGTCGGAACGTTGAGCTCCACGAAATCGACGCCTCAGGTTCGCTTGGTCTCTCATTGAGAAAACTCAGCATTGAGGGCGAAGACCTTGGCACTGTTGATGCTAACTACTTACGTGGCGAGCAGCAGATCTATGGAAGTAAGAACAGCGTGACGGATGCCACTCGTGAGTAGCGTAGTCACTATTCGTCGAGCACAAGTAGCTGACCTGCAGACCGTCCTCTCCCTCGTACATTCCGCACAAGAAGCTCCAAATTGGACGGATGCTCACTACGCAGAGCTGCTAACCGCCGCAGCGTACGCAACGCCATTGCGTACGCTGCTACTGGCACACAAAGACACCGAGCCAGCAGGCTTCTGCGTCATGAGTGTTGCGGTTGATGAGGGTGAACTGGAAAACATAGTCGTTGCCAGCAACTCTCGTCGGCTTGGGGTAGGTAAAATGCTGCTTCGCGAAGGTCTCGCATGGGCAGAATCGGAAGGCGCGAAGAAGATTTGGCTGGAGGTACGTGAATCAAATGCTGCCGCGCTCGCGCTGTATCAGTCTCTAGGATTCGAAGCCACTGGTCGTCGCCGTTCCTATTACAACGATCCGACGGAAGATGCCGTACTTATGCGAGCTGCTTTGGGCATCGCAACCCATTTACAATGAACGACTATGGTTCGCGACGGGTATCTTTACGGGTTGGCGCTGTTTGTAGTGGCGGCCATCGTCTGGTTTACGACACACATTGCTGTTCTGGTCGCGATCCCGATCATCCTTGCAGCATTCTTTCTTTGGTTTTTTCGCGACCCTGCACGCACGATTCCTGATGCGCCTGGCCTCATCGTTTCACCTGGTGACGGCAAAGTGGAACAGACGGAGCTCGTTGAAACACCGGAAGGCACTCGCATGCGCATCACGGTTTTTCTCAACGTGTTCGACGTGCACGTGAACCGCGTTCCAGTCGGTGGGACCGTGGAGCTGGTGGAATATCGCGAGGGCAAGTTTCTAAATGCCATGCGCCCGGATTCCGCTGTCCACAATGAGCAGACGCTTATTGCGATCAGCAACGGCGACTATACCGTTAGCTTCAAGCAAATAGCTGGTCTACTGGCCCGTCGCATCGTTTGCAACCTCAAGGCTGGAGACCGGGTGGTGCGTGGCCAGCGCATGGGTCTCATCAAGTTCGGCTCGCGCGTTGATGTTCTGCTTCCGCCAACAGCGTCGTTGCGTGTGAAAGTAGGTGACCGCGTGAAGGGTGGCAACTCCGTCCTCGCTGCAATGCCTATGAGCGAGCTGAGCACTCCGGGAACCGCGGGCGGAGTCATCTAATGGCGGCTGAGCAGCTGCAGCACACCCGTCCGCCCGCAAAGCGCGGCATGTATGTTCTGCCGTCTCTGTTTACGTGCGCCAACATTGGGGCTGGTTATTACGCGATCATTGCTAGCATCCATGCTGTAAGTGGAAATTACGCGCTCTTCGATCATGCTGCCCTGGCTATCGTTGCTGCGATTCTGTTCGATGGCCTAGACGGGCGCATCGCTCGCATGACCAACACCTCAAGTGAGTTCGGCAGGGAGCTGGACTCGCTTGCTGACGTCATTACCTTTGGAGTTGCGCCGAGCCTGCTTGCCTACCTGTGGGGCGTCAGCAAAGTCCTACCTTCGCAGTTCCCGCTTATCGAGAGCCGTGTGCGCCACTTCGGTGTTGCGATATGTTTTCTTTTTCTCGTTTGCGGTGCGTGCCGTCTGGCTCGTTTCAACATCAGCATCAACCCGCAGCCGCGCAACCCTGGCCGTCCCGGACGCAAGTATTTCGTTGGTATGCCAATACCTGCCGGTGCCGGATGCATCGCTGCGGTCGTACATTTTGAAGGTGGCTCTCCGATTTACAACCTATGGGAATCGGCTGTTTGGGTCGCGCTCATCGCGTTCGTCGGTTTTCTCATGGTAAGTAGCTGGCGCTTTTGGAGTGGCAAAGAAATCGACTTTGGTCAGCGTAAGCCGGGTCGATTACTGGTAATTCTTGCCCTTCTGCTTGCAGTCATCATCGAGTGGCATGCCGTTGCGCTTCTCGTTATTGCGATGGTGTACCTCGTCTCAGGCGTCGTTGCGAGACTGGCGTATTCGCTGCATAAGCGAACCGAGAGAACGGCCTGACAAGCTTTTCACACTGAAGTAGGAGAATTATGCCTCAAGGAATCATCCGCGCCGCAATCGTCGGTGCATCCAGCCTGCTTGGCAAAGAATTGGCGGAACGCCTCAATGAAGCCGCAGGAGTGCAATGGGACCTCAAGCTGCTCGATAAGGAGGAAGCCGCAGGGCAAGTGACCGCAGCAGGCGACGAAGCAGCCGTCATTCAGGCCGTCACGCCGGAAGCGTTCGTTGCTCAAGACGTAGTGTTTTTCGCCGGCGATCAAGAATCTGCTCGGGAGTACTGGAAAGAGGCCGTACAAGCGGGCGCTGGAATTGTAGACCTCACCGGCGTGTTGGAAGGCGAAGACAATTTGTCTGTACGCTGCCCTCTGTTACTTTCTGCTGAACCTGCCCAGAAGCTTGACCTCTCCTCCATTGGCACGGTCTCTGCACATCCTGCAGCGATCATGCTTGCAGCAGTGATTGGCAAGCTCGGGAAAGCATTTGCGCCAATTCAGGCGTCCGTGACCTTGCTCCAGCCTGCTTCGCAGCAGGGCGACGCCGGCATGGACGAGATGCATCAGCAGACCGTCAGCCTTCTTTCGTTCAAGCCTTTGCCGCAGGAAGTTTTTGACACACAAGTTGCATTCAATACCTCTGCTGAATTGGGTGCCGCAGCGAAAACTGATCTAAACGCAACAACAAGGCAGATTCGTCGTCATCTTGAGATCGTCGCCGGTACCGGAGTTTCGAGAGCTACTGCAATGCAGTTGGTGCAAGCTCCAGTTTTCAACGGCTACACCGCTTCTGTCTTCGTTGCAACGGCAACTCCCATCAAGTCTGAGGACGTACGGCGAGCTGTTGTCGGAGATCTCGTGCTTGCTCCCGCAGCAGACGACCCCGCACCAAGTAATCAGTCTGCAGCGCAGCAAGACCAGATACTCGTTCAGGTGCACGGTGCTTCAGCAGGAGCAAATGAGCCGCAGGGTTTCTGGCTATGGCTTGCGGTCGACAACCTCCGTCTTTCTGCGCGCAACGCAATCGCCTGCGCCGCGGAACTGCTCGCGCTGCGCCCGGGTGCTCGCGTGCAGTAAGCCTGCGAGAGTATTTTGCGATAGACTCACAAGTGCGCCGGGATGGTGGAACTGGCAGACGCAGCGGACTCAAAATCCGCCGAGGGCAACCTCGTGGGGGTTCGACCCCCCCTCCCGGCACCACTGACAACAAAAGACTTAGACGGATTTGGCCTCTCATTCACGAGAGGCCAAAACTTGTTTTGTGGCTGTTTTGATGGCTGCCGACTTGACGCAGTCTAGCGTCGGGAACTTTGAGTGAGGAAAATGTTTGGATGCCTCGAAAAGCGATACAGACCCGACGTATCCAAAGGCACCCAGCATGGCTTTGGCGGGCGGTATAGAGACTTGGCCTCTACCCATTCTCGGAGGGAACGATCTCAACTTAATTCGGGACACATGTTCGCCTTCCGTGGTGCGCCCATCAGTGGAGTTAGCCGGAACCAATGCTGGACAAGAACAAGAGACATCCTTTACTTTGCTCGCGTGATTGTAAGCGCTTACATGAGTGCGCGCAGAGCCAGCTTTACGCCGGAGAAAAGTCCATGCCACCCTTCAGAAAATTCCTGAGTCGCTGCGGTCTTGTGCAGCAGGCCGTCTCCCTCCCCCTCCTTGGGACTGTTCTCGTAATTTTTGGGCTCGTCTTTATACAGGGTTGCAGTTCAGGAAGCAGCAGTACCGGCGGCGGCACAACACCGGTGGCACCCGCTCTTTATGTTTCGACATCTACGCTGCCCGGAGGCACGGCAGGAGCAGCCTACACAGCAACTCTGGTCGCCACAGGCGGGAGCGGCGCAGGATACGTGTGGTCTGTTTCTGCGGGAGCGTTGCCAGCGGGCATGACACTCAGCACATCCGGTATTCTTTCCGGCACAACTTCGAATACGGGCACATTCAACTTCACTGCCAAAGTTACTGACTCGGCGTCCAACTCGGCCTCGACGCCACTTTCCCTTGTCATCGCTGCTTCGACTACAAGAACGACGCCGCTTACGAATTACGAGTTCACAGGCGACACAAGCCCGGTACATGACCCTGCAATCATCCACCAAGGCTCCATGTACTACGTGTTTGTGACCGATGCCGGCAATCAGAGCGGGTATCTCCCGATTCGCTGTTCGCAGGACAAAGTCGCATGGAACGCATGTGGCTATGTATTCAGCTCCCTGCCATCCTGGGTCGCGAGTACAGTTCCGAAAGCCGTGAACATCTGGGCACCGGATCTCTCGTTCTTCAACGGGCTGTACCACCTCTACTACAGCGTGTCGTCCTTTGGGTCGCAGAACTCCGCTATCGGCCTGGCGACAACACCGACGCTCGACCAGACGGATCCAGCTTACAAGTGGACCGACCGGGGAGCGGTTCTTATCTCGCAGGCAGGAAATAACTTCAATGCCATTGACGCAAACATCACGATCGACACCGATGGCAGTGTCTGGATGACTTATGGCAGCTTTTGGAGCGGCATCTTCCAGCAGCAGATCGATGCGTCTACCGGGGAAATCATCCCGGGCACTCCGTACCATCTTGCGCAACGCTCCGCGACGGACTCTCCCGCAGACGCCATTGAGGGGCCATCGCTTGTTCACAAGGGCAGCTATTACTACCTGTTTACTTCGTGGAACTCCTGCTGCAACAGCACTCCATCTACAGATGACTATGAGATCGTGATTGGCCGCAGCAGCAGCATTCATGGGCCATTTTTGGATAGGAACGGCAAGGACATGGTTTCCGGCGGAGGATACGTTCTGCTACAGGGCGACAAGACAAACTGGATCGCTCCTGGAGGCCAGACCGCATACATCGACGCGACCGGCGGCGACCTCCTCGTTTTCCACGCATTGAAGATTCAAGCGAACTACCTGGACTACCTCTTCGTTCGCTCGCTCGACTTCTCCAGCGGATGGCCCGTGATTGGCAATACCAGTACTGCGACACCTACGGGCGTCGCAACCACTACGGCGCTCGCCGTTTCGCCGAACCCCGCTACCGCGGGAAGTGCGGTTTCGCTGAACGCAACTGTGTCCCCGGCGTCGGGAGCTACTCCCAGTGGAACCGTCAGCTTCTTTGCAGGCAAGGCCATACTGGGCACCTGCACACTGAATGGCAGCGGCACCTGCTCGCTCAACAACTCGACTCTGGCTGTGGGCACGTACTCGGTAACGGCGACGTACATGGGCAGCGATACAAGTGCGGGCTCCACGTCCACGGCGGTGGCGCTCGTAGTGCAGACCCCGGTTACCGCCATCGGCACCACGGTGACGCTGACCTCCGCGGCGTCTACCTCGCTGCAGGGGCTCCCCGCGGCAATCAACGCGGCTGTGAAGCCAAACTCCGGAACGACGGTGGCCACCGGAACGGTCACATTCAGCGAAGGCGGAAATACACTTGCTACCGCGCCACTCGACAGTACTGGTAAGGCGACGCTCAACACCGCGAAGCTCCCTGTTGGCCCGCACGCTATCACTGCGACCTACCCCGCGAACGCAAATTTCCAAACGGCCACATCCTCCGCGCTTTCGCTCACAATCACCGCGCCGGCAGGGTCTACTTTTACCAATCCGGTGAATCTGACGGACAAGAACGGAAAGGTGACGAGCTGCCCAGACCCAGCCGTTATCAAGTCGCAGACCGGTGGCGTGAACACCTGGTACATGTACTGCACGGGGGACGCTCACAGCAACACAGATACAGTGAACGGTGGCCTCAACTTCAACCACATGATCAACGTGTTTCAGTCCAGCGATCTTGTGAACTGGACATCTGTTGGCGACGCTCTCAACACAGCACCTTCGTGGGCAGGTGCAGGAGCCTTGTACTGGGCTCCCGCCGTGAAGTTCATCAACAACAAGTACTTCCTGTATTACGTCGTGACCGTCAACAAGTCGAGCGGAACGTATGCAATCGGTGTTGCCACGAGTGCTTCCGCTGCTGGTCCGTTCACAGACAGTGGAACACCGGTGGTCGATTCAGAAAAAGTCACTGCTGCAGTGGATGGAAATGGAACTTACCGTTGGGTCATCGATCCTGACGTTATCGCCGACAGCACCGGCCAGTTGTACATCCTCTTCGGCAGCTTCAACGGCGGCATTTCTGTTCGCAAGCTGTCTGCTGACGGACTGACGTCGGACCCCAGCAGCGAAACACTCATCGCTGCTGACCAGCGCTACGAAGGCGGTGCATGGATCCAGCATGGTGGCTACTACTACCTGCTTGCATCTGCGACAAACTGCTGTGCTGGTCCACTCACCGGCTACAGCGTCTTCGCGGGGCGCGCAACGACCCCAATGGGACCTTACGTCGACGCACAGGGCAAGATGCTCACCGATGTCAATGTCGGCGGCACGCCCGTGCTCGCCATGAATGGCAATACCGCTGTGGGTCCTGGTGGGGGTAGCCCCTTCCTTGATGAGTCCGGGCAGGCCTGGTACGCCTATCACGAGGTGCTTACGGCTACCCCTTACTTCGCTAATACCCTCACCACCCTTCGCCCGGCTGCTATCGACGCGATGGATTGGATCAGCGGATGGCCGGTAGTCCGCGGAGGTTATGGCCCATCCGATGCCGCTTCACCCCAGCCAAAGCCGGTAGCGCAACCGGGCGGCACGTCGAACTATGTCACGGTCACGAACGCCAACGACGCACCGGGCACGGCGATCCCAGGCCTATCCCATGACTTCAACACCAACACGTTAGCCCCGCAGTGGACATCCATTCACAGCATGCCGAAGCTGACCTTCACAGGATCAGCGGTATCCATGCCCACCGTTGGTTACGACACCGTCGATACGGCTCACATGCCCCTGATTCCAATACTCGCCGAGGCAACACCCGCCGGTGACTACATGGTGGAGGTGAAGCTCGCCACGGATGTGCCCGATAACGCGACGATCGTCGACTACACGCAGGCTGGTCTCATCCTTTATAAGGACGACATCAACTACCTGCGTATCGATCTCGCCGCCAACTCGGACACGCGGCAGGTCGAGTACATCAAGAGTGAAACGCCAGAAGGCACGAACTACCCGGTGTGGAGTGCAACGGACCTCGGCCCGGCAACCTCCACTTCCGGCACGCTTACGACCTACATCCGCCTGGTAAAGCGCACCATCGACGGCAAAGAAACCTACACAGGCTACAGCAGCGTCGACGGCACCACGTGGGTTCGCTGCGGAGCATGGACGCACACCCTGGGTAGCGGCGCTTTCATCGGTCTCTATGGCGGCAACCGTGCTGGATACAACGCCTCCTTCAGCTATGTGCACGTGACGACACTGCAGTAGGAGCGGTACCTAACCTGGCGAGCCCTCCTTCTAAGGGCTCGCCTTTTATCTTGTTGCGGTCTGCTGAGGTACCCGATGAAGAAGTTGGCACATGTAGTGATTTATGTGTCCGTGACGGTTGGGCTCAGTGTCAGCACGAGACCTAACGCGCAGGTAGCGTCCACTCCGCCGATGGGATGGAATAGTTGGCACAGCTACGGGCTGACGATCACAGAGGCGCAGTTTCGCGAGAATGTTCGGTTCAGCGCGACAAGCTGAGACCGGGCGCACGGTGTAGCCGCCTGACCGCCGACGAGCAGAAGACGCAGCTCACGCTTTAGTCCATTGCGCGAAGTCCCTCATTCTGGGAGCGAACCTGACGCTGCTGGATGACAGCACGCTAAACCTGCTGACAAACCGCGACCTGACACGTGTAAACCAAACTGCTACAGCGAGCAGGGAAGCTCTAAGCAACGGCGACATCATTGCTTGGACCGCAGACCTGCCCGCAAGAAAGACGGCGATTGCCGTCTTCAACGTGGGCGACACCACGATGCCCGTGAACCTGACTCTGCGCGACCTCGGACTGGAGTCTGCAAACGCTTGGAAGAAAGCCGAGATAAGAAGGGTCTGGACCGGCAAAGCAGAGAGCGTGAGCGATCGATTCTCGCTCACGCTCTCTCCACATGCTCAGGAGCTCTATATCCTCACGCGGTAGTGTTGGGTATTTAGCGGAGTTTGTAAGCTGCGTCGCTCCACATCAGTTCGCGACGCAGTTCGTGCAGCTTGGTGTCGCTATCGATTCGAACCAATTCAACGCCGGCGATCTCAGCGAAGTCCTCCATATGTTCCATGGTGAGCGATTGGCTGAAGCCGGTGTGGTGCGCCCCGCCTGCATAGATCCATGCTGCTGCGGCAATCTTCAAGTTCGGCTTTGGAACCCACAGCGTACGTGCGACAGGCAGCTTCGGAAGGTCGTGCTCGGGAACGACTACGTCTACTTCGTTCACAATCATGCGGAAGCGGTTACCCATGTCGATGAGAGTTGCGCAAATACCGGCGCTGGCGGGCGTGTTGAAGACCAGGCGGACGGGATCTTCTTTGCCGCCGATGCCAAGCGGATGAACCTGGAGAGAAGGTTTGTCCGCGGCAATTGACGGGCAGACTTCCAGCATGTGTGAGCCAAGGATTTTCGGCTCGCCTGCGAAATCGTAGGTGTAGTCCTCCATGAACGAAGTGCCGCCCGGCATTCCTTGCGCCATCACCTTCATCAGGCGCACCAGGGCGGCCGTCTTCCAGTCGCCTTCACCGCCAAAGCCATAGCCGGAAGCCATGAGCCTCTGCGTGGCGATGCCAGGAAGCTGGCGCATGCCGTGCAGATCCTCAAAGGTGTCTGTGAAAGCGCCGAAGCCGCCTTCTTCCAGAAACGCGCGCAAACCCAGTTCGATCTTCGCCGCCACCTTAAGCGAGTCGGGGCGGTCGTGCTCACTCCCAATCGTGTACGTGTCTCTGTACTCCGCGACAAGCCTGTCAACATCGCTGTCTGTGAACTGGTTCATCCTATCGGTGAGATCGCCGATACCGTATCCGGAAACAGTGAAGCCAAATACCTTCTGCGCTTCTACCTTGTCACCTTCGGTGACGGCGACATTGCGCATGTTATCGCCGAAACGTGCGACTTTCAGGTTCTGCGATTCGTCCCACGCAAGCGCTGCGCGACTCCACGCGCCAATCTCTGCGACTGTTTCCGGGTCCTTGTAGAAACCGACGACCACCTTGCGTGCGAGGCGCAGCCGCGCGGTGATGAAACCGAATTCGCGGTCGCCATGCGCGGCCTGGTTCAGGTTCATGAAGTCCATGTCGATAGTGCTGTAGGGCAACTCGCGATTGAACTGCGTATGCAGGTGCAGGAACGGTTTGCGCAGCGAAGTCAGCCCGGCAATCCACATTTTTGCCGGCGAGAACGTGTGCATCCAGAGCACGAGGCCGATACAGTTTGCGGCGTTGTTCGCTTCGCGGCAGACTTTGAGGATCTCGTCCGCCGTCGTGACGATTGGCTTGAATACGACGCGAACCGGTATGTTCTCCTCGGCATCAAGCGAGTTCGCAATCTTCCCTGCATTCTCGGCAACGGTTGCCAGCGGGCCGGGGCCGTACAGATGCTGACTCCCGGTGACAAACCAGATTTCCTTGTTTAGCTTTGCGCTCACTGTTCCTCTTCCCGATGCAGAATTGCCTTATGTAAGCGGTTGCTAAGCTATGAAAGGCGTTGACTGCGGAAGAATATCACCTCGTAGTGATGCTCAACACTGCGGGGTATCGGAACCGCGGGGCGCCATCGTCAGCTTCGCGCTCGCGGATATTCCTTGACCCGGCAAGTAGTGCCAGAATAAAGTCAGCGAGTTGTGAAAGCGCTTTCATGCTGCAGATCTTCACCTCGGTGAAGTTGCGTGCGACGCTTTCTGGAGGTTGTGTGCGTCTTGTAGCCGGAGCTGATTTTGGCACGCTGAGTGTGCGGGTCACGTTGTTGGATAGCGAGAAAGGCCGTTTAGGAATGGCGTCTGCGAGCTACCCACTCAACCGCAAGCGGGACGATCCGGATTTTGCCACGCAGGCACACGCAGACCACCTCTCATCGCTCTCCAAAGCCATGCGTGAGTTGCTGGAGAAGACTGGCGTGGACGGAAGCACCATTGAGGCACTTGCGCTCGATACGACTGGCTCCAGTGTCGTTGTCGTGGATGAGAACCTGCAGCCGCTCGATGATTACTACCTGTGGTGTGATCACCGCGCCCTCCGCGAAGCCCAGGAGATCACGGCGCTGGCGCATGCTGAAGGGCTCGAAGCAATTCAGTGGTGTGGCGGCGTCTATTCGCATGAATGGGGTTTTGCGAAGCTGCTTCACTGGCTGCGTAACAATCCCGAGCGTCGGGCGCAGTTTGCTTCCGCATTTGAACACTGCGACATGATTGCAGCGACCTTGTCGGGCATCACTTCGCCGAAGGACGTAAAGCGAAGCGTCTGCGCCATGGGCCACAAGTGGATGTGGCACCCGAAGTGGAATGGCTATCCTTCGCAGCAGTTCCTTTCCTCGGTCGACCCGCTGTTCGACGGTGTGCGTGACAAGATGGCGGGCGAGGTCCTTACCTCGGACCACCTAGCCGGGCATTTGTCCGCCGAGTTCGCAGAGAAGCTGGGATTAAGGGCAGGCATTCCTATCCCGGTTGGTGCCTTTGACGCCCACTGGGACGCCATCGGGGCTGGATGCCGCGAAGGCGATGTTGTGAACGTAGTCGGCACGTCTACCTGCATTATCGCGATGGGACATGACTCGAAGCTGGTTCCCGGAGTCTGCGGTGTGGTGCCTGGAAGTGTTCATCCGAAGTTCACGGGGGTTGAAGCAGGTCTGTCTGCCGTCGGAGACATCTTTGAAGCCATCGCAAAGCGCGCTGGAACGGATGTGCGGCAGCTCTCGCAGGGATTGGAGAACTATCGGCCAGCCGAGACTGGTCTGCTGCGGCTGTCATGGGACAACGGCGACCGCACTGTCCTTGTGCGTAGTGAGCTTGGCGGCATGACGCTTGGCTGGAATCTGTTGCACACCGCGCAGGATGAACTCTTCGCAGCCATCGAAGGAACGGCGTTTCACACGCGGATCATTCTCGAACGCATGGCGGAATATGGTGTGCCGATTGAACGCGTGATCAACGCTGGCGGCATCCCTCAGAACAACGCTGTGCTGAATCAGGTCTATTCAAATGTGCTTAATAAGCCAGTACTTGTACCGGACAGTCCACCGACAAGTATCGGGTCAGGCATCTTCGCGCAGGTAGCGGCAGGCATTTTCTCCACCGTAGAGGAGGCCCAGGAACGCATGTGTCCAAAGCACAAGGTGTTTACACCAGACGCAAATGCGGTGGCCTTGTACGAAGAGCTTTATGCGCTGTACCGCAAGGTCTATTTCGCCTTTGGCGACACGGCTGCCGCTCCCGTTCAGCTGGCTGAGTTGCTGAGTGCATTGCGCGAGATCGCTTCCCGCGCACGCAAACCCGCATAGCTGGCTTTCAGTTTGGCTCTGTACTCTTCTGTCCGTAGGTCGCATCCGCGCCATGCTTACGGAAGTAGTGACGGTCGAGCAGCGCCTGCGAAACCTCTTCAGCATTCGCGCGCAGTGAAATTGTGCGGTAGGCCATCCGCGCGATCGCTTCGAGTACGACAGCATTGTGCGCGGCGTCATGCGGCGTTTTGCCCCAGACAAAGGGTGCATGACCGGCTACGAGACAGGCGGGCACGGCGAGTGGATCCACAGCAGGCAATCCCTGTTCTCCGCGAAAGCGTGCGACGATCGCCAGACCCGTTTCGTGCACGTAGCGGCCTTGTATCGCATCGTCCGAGAGCGGCTGTGTCACCGGAACGGGGCCGTAGAAGTAATCGGCGTGCGTCGTCCCGAATGCGGGAATGGCCACGCCCGCCTGCGCAAAGCTCGTCGCAAATTCTGAGTGCGTGTGGACGACGGCACCTATTTGCGGGAACTCACGGTAAAGCAAAGTATGCGTGTCGAGGTCGGAGGAAGGATTCAGCGTTCCCTCAACGATCTTTCCTTGCATGTCCGTGACGACCATGTGTTCAGGTTTCAGTTTGTCGTAGTCCACGCCGGAGGGCTTGATCACAACGAGCCCCTGCTCGCGGTCCACACCGGAGGCGTTGCCGAAGGTGTAAAGGACAAGGCCTCGTTGCACCAGCTCCAGGTTCGCTTCCAACACTTCTTTTCGTAAGGCTTCCAACAACATGTGGTCTCTCCATCAATCGTGTGTTTTCTCGTTTTTACGGAAGGGAAGTGCGGGTGCGCAGCAGCTTAAACTCAATCAACCGTAATCTGCTGTTCGCATGCGGCATCAGTTGCACACGGAGCTGCTGTGCTTCCAGCGCCGGAAAGGTAACTCGATTCTCCCCGTTTGCGAGCGGCGTCGCCGGGAAGAGTTGTTGGTGTGGAACATCCTGCCACGATCCTTTTAGCAGAACCTGTAGGCGGTAAGAGTCGGGCGCAACAAAGCTTCCCCCGTCGCTGTAGAAGTAGACCTCGGCTGCATCTACGCGTGTGGGTAGCCGGAGATCCACGGCGAAGGTGAACGGCTTTTGGATCTCGGAAGCTTCCGTGGGTGCCGTTGGTGACCAGCCATTGACGATTTCAGGGAAGAACCACATTCGGCCGTCGATTGCTTCATAAACATGCCCATCGTCGGTGTACGGATCGCCGCTTGCGATTGGGAGATCGGGCTCGTGCGTCGACGGTGGACGCACCCAGGGGTTCACCGCGACGTCAATAGAAGTCGGCTGCACGGGCACAGGCGAAGAACGCTTGAGTTGGACCAGCAGCTTTCCTAGAGGTACTGGACCAACGATGCGCTCTCCGTCATCGATAACGCTTAGTCCTTTGCCGATTCCGTAACGGGAGCCGTCTTCATCGAAAATGATCGACAGATTGTGCCCGTGGTACCGCAGGTTCTGGAGGGCAAAGAAGCGAATCGGCTTTTCTTGTCCGCCAGGTAATGGCAACAAAGGGTGAAGCTCCAATGCGTCGTCCGAACGCGGACGAATACCGAGCAATCCGGTCAGGATCACATCGACATAAGTTGAGTGATTGTAATGGTGACTGCGCGGCAGGCCGACGATGGGCAAGCCAGTGTCGGGGTTGTAGTCTTCCTGAAGATCGAGCGCGCCAGTCGGCGAGATGTGCTGTTGTGTGTACTGGCGGAGCAGCCGGATGAAGTCAGCAGTGCTCACGACGTTTTGGTTGTAATCCTGCAACAGGTTGGCCATTCCCGTAAGTGCCTGCGACGTTTGGAAAGGCCACGATGGCCCATTCCACTGGCATTCGGGGTGACCTGTCGCTTTGTCGTAGCGATACTGCGTCATGTACTTCGGGTAGCCTGGTTCAACCGTCCTCAGCCCGAAAGGCCCTCCCAGCTTGTCGTTTCCAAGTACGTGCCGCCATGCAGAACTGAAGTCTGACGAACCGTCGCTCTTTCGTGGCGGCAGTTCATACATCCACGGAAGGTATCCAACAAGCTCGCGACCGCGAACGAACGCTCCCGCCTGCACGTACGGCGTGGAGCGTTGGTAAATATCGGTGAAGTGGTTTAGCGACGGATTCCAAAGTTCCGTGAGCGTAGCCTGCTGCAACGAGTCGGCGCGCCGATCATATTCGGCGGAGACATCGCTGCGTCCGCTCAGCCTCGCGAGCTGCGCAATTGCTTTCGCATTCGCGAATTGGTAGGCGTTAATCGATGGCCTGAAGCTGTATCCGCCGGTGAAGCCGTTCTCGAAATCCCGCTTCGACGGGTGTTCGGTGAACCCCGCCCCGGAGGCGTCGATCGACGAGATGGTGTACTCCGTCGCATCCAGTAGAGGCTCAATCCAGTAGAGTCCCTTTTCCGCGTCTAGGTGGTCATCCCACAGGCTGTAAATGTGCTGCATCGCATCGAGATGCCGCACTGCAGGTGCAGTGTCGCCCGTGACTTGCGTCCAGGCGTATGTTGCTGCTGCAATCGACTCCGAGAAATGCCGATCATTGCCCCCGCCTGCATAGAGATGGTCCACGAGGGAGTTCACGTACTGCGGGTCGCGGAGCCATCGGCCTTCCATGATGTGAAACGAGGAGGAATCGTTGAGGTCCGTATAGGGGTGCCGCGCCCATGGCACATCATCAAGAAACTCTGTGAACGTGTTGCCTTGCGCGCCAATGTCTCGAATGTGTGCGCGATACAGCTTCCAGCGGTAGTAGTACACGCGCTGAATAGCTGGATCGTCGATTTCGAGAAAGGGAATATTAGCAAGAAACCAGGGCGCATCCTGCCCGAAGTACTGCTTCGCCAAAACTTCCCGCGATGGCAGTCCCTTAGATGACGTGCTGCGTTGCGAACTTGCGCTGACAAAGGATGCAAGACAGACCACAATGATGAGCGCGTGGAGCGACCCGTACTTCCTTCGCGAATTTTGGCGGAGCGGCATGTTTTCTTGTCTGAGCCAACCGGTATAACTTTGCGCTACAATCGGCTGGCTAATTGTTCAGAGCGCTCCCGAGTAACGAATGTAACCGCTTTCAAGCGTGTTTGTCAGCATTTGTGTCCTTGGCCGCTTGAAAGGTGTTGAGGTGCAGTTCATGAACTTTTCCGGATTCCTGAAGAACAAATGTGCTGCTCCAGGCACGGTTGTTGGTGTTTGCGGGCTTCTGTTCGCATTGATGGGCACAGCAGGAGCGCAGATGGGGCCATTGCCTGAAGCGCATCTCTCCATCGATACATCCACGATCGTGACTCCCGTCAGTCCCATGCTGTACGGCATGATGACGGAAGAAATCAATCACTCGTATGACGGTGGACTATATGCGGAGCTGATACAGAACCGGACGATGCGCGCGAGCTGGGAAGGTGTAGAGCATTGGGGCCTGGTGCGGAACGGGAATTCCTCTGCGAGCATGGAACTCGACCACAAGGACGGCCCAAGCAAGGCTCTCTCTACTAGCCTTACCTTGAAGGTCAGCGCAGCATCCTCAGGAAATGACGCAGGCATCAGCAATCCTGGCTACTGGGGTATCTCTCTCAAACCCAACACCACCTACCGCGGTTCATTTTACGGGCGTACTGACGATGCGTTGGGTTCACTGCATGTTCGCATCGTGGCAGACCGAACTGGGAACGTGCTCGCGTCGCAGGATGTGCCGCTGCATAGCGGACCGTGGTCGAAGTACGACTACAGCCTGATAACTGGAAACAGCAAGCCATCGGTTGAAAACCACATCGAGTTTACGTTGGACGAGCCAGGAAAGCTGCAACTGCAGCTTGTCTCGCTTATGCCTCCGACGTTCAACAACCGGCCGAACGGAAACCGTCCCGACTTGATGGAACGTATGGCAGGAATGCACGGCCACTTCCTGCGTCTTCCGGGTGGCAACTATCTCGAAGGTGACCGTCTGCAGGATTGGTACAACTGGAAAGAAACAATCGGCCCGCTTGTAGACCGGCCAGGCCATCAGGCTCCGTGGACGTACTGGTCGACGGATGGACTCGGGCTGCTTGAATTCCTGGAGTGGTGCGAAGATCTGAAGATTGAACCGGTGCTCGCGGTGTATGCAGGCTATGCGCTGCATGGGCAGCATGTTGCGGTTGGCAAAGACCTGGAGCCGTTTGTCCAATCAGCGCTGGATGAGGTCGAGTACCTCACTGGTGACACGAGCACCACGTGGGGCGCGCGTCGTGCAAAGGATGGACATCCAGCACCGTTCCCGCTGCATTACATTGAGATCGGAAACGAAGATTTCTTCGACAAGTCTGGTTCCTACGGCGCGCGCTTTACTCAATTCGCAACTGCTCTGCGCAAGAGGTACCCACAATACAAACTGATCGCGACTGATCCCATCAAGCAGGAAGCTGCGAATGCAGTTCCTGACCTGGTTGACGACCACTATTACAAGCCGCCGTTCGAGATGATGGATTTCGTCCACCATTACGACAATGCTCCTCGCAACGGGCCGAAGATCTTTGTGGGTGAGTGGGCCACGCGTTCCGGCACACCAACGCCAAACTTCGGCGATGCTCTCGGCGACGCCGCATGGATGACGGCCATGGAACGCAACAGCGACCTCATCCTTATCGCCAGTTACGCCCCGCTGCTGGTGAATGTCAGTCCGGGAGCAATGCAGTGGCCAACGGACCTCATCGGCTTCAACGCTCAAACGACGTACGTTTCGCCGAGTTACTACGCGCAAAGTCTGTTCGCTGCACACCTCGGAGATGGAACGCCGCGCAGTAGCGTAACCGGAGCTGGGGATCGCTTCTTCTACTCGGCGACCGTTGGCTCGAGCGATCATGTGCTCCACCTGAAGATGGTGAACGCCACCAATCGCGATCAGCCGCTGTCCATTGAACTGAACGGCCTGTCTGGTGAACACATGGCAAAGCTCACGAGTCTGCATGGCGCGACTTACCAGGCGACGAACTCGATGAGTGACCCTGACTTTATTCACCCGGTAGACTCCAGCGTTCGCGTGAAGGGTGGAACGTGGAAACACACGACTCCAGCCATGACCATCGAAGTAGTGGATATTCCGCTCCACTAACCACACGACAAGAATTCGGAGAACAACATGTTCCGCTCGATGAAGCTTGCCTGGACCGCCACTGCTTTCCTTTGCGCATTCCCCGCGCTCGCAACGTTGAAGGCGCAGCAGCCGCGGGCGTACCAACTGCAGGGAGACTACCTGCTCACGCATGACCCTTCGATCGCGAAGGACGGATCGACATACTACGTATTCGCGACGGGTAAAGCGCCCGAAGGCGGTCAGTTTCCCGTGCGCTGCTCTGACGACCTCGATCACTGGAAGCGGTGCGGGCACGTCTTTGACCAAATTCCGAAGTGGGTTCAGGAGCGCAGTCCGGGTACTAAAGAACTCTGGGCTCCGGATATTTCCTTTACACATGGAGAGTACCGGCTGTACTACGCCTACTCACTCTTTGGCGTGAACACGTCCGGAATTGGACTGGCGACGAACAAGACTCTCGATCCGAAGAAGCCTGGGTACAAGTGGGTAGACAAAGGACTGGTTCTCGATTCAAAAGCGTCCGATAACTTCAATGCAATCGATCCGAACTACATCGAAGACGCGGCGGGCCACGCCTGGCTTTCTTTTGGTAGCTTCTGGGGCGGCATCAAGATGCGGGCTCTGGATGCTTCCACTGGCATGCTATCGGGAAGCGATGCGAAACTTTATCCGCTCGCGGCGAGGATGAAGCCGGAGCACCCTGCTCCGCAGAAGTTCGACCCTGAGCACCCAACGCTTCCTCCCGACTGGGAAGCGATTGAAGCTCCGTTCATCGTTCATCACGCGGGTTATTACTACCTGTTCGTTTCGTTCGATCTCTGCTGCCGAGGCACGCGTAGCACGTACCACACGATGGTTGGGCGGTCGAAGTCCGTCACCGGGCCTTACGTTGACCAAGCTGGAGTGCCGATGCAGAAGGGTGGCGGCTCGCTCCTTCTCGGGCCGAACAAGAAGTGGCTCGGACCAGGTGGAGAGTCGTTGTTGCATCTGGCGGATGGCAGCGACCTCATCGTCTTCCACGCCTATGACGCCACGACCGGTCGTCCCGCACTACAGATATCTACCGTTGCCTGGAAAGATGGTTGGCCCCTTGCCGCACTGGGCCAGTAGGCTTTGGCAATCGTGCTTGCAAGACGGTAGGATTTGGCTAAGACGGTAAGCATGAACATCTCAGCGGTCGCAGAACGAGCACGGGTTTCAACGGCGACCGTATCTCGAGTGATGAACGGCACTGCTGTTGTAAGTCCCGAAACTGCGGAGCGTGTGCGCCTCGCAATCGAAGAGCTCAACTTCTTCCCGGATGTGAATGCCCGCGCCCTGGGATCAGGCCGCAGCGGTTTGTACGGACTCATCATTTCCGACATTACCAATCCATACTTCCCGGAACTGGTTAAATCCTTCGAGGACATGGCGGTCGAACACGGCCAAGACATTCTTATTGCGAATACGGATTATGACCCTAAGCGTATGGAGGCTTGCGTCATCCGCATGCTGCAGCGCAAGGTGGACGGCGTTGCAATCATGACCTCGGAAATGGAAGACCACCTGCTTCGGAACTTCAGCAGCCGTCAAATCCCGGTCGTCTTCATGGACACGCCCAAGGCAGTGGAGAACTCCAAGTCCGTAGGCGTTGACTACATCGACGGAGTTCAGCAGGCGATGAACCATCTGTTCGAACTCGGTCACCGGGACATTGCTTTCATTAGCGGCCCCCTGGGGCTCAGTTCTGCTCGTGTGCGTGCCAACGTGTTCCACGATTGCTTAAAGAGCCGCGGCATTGTTAGCAAACGCCACCACGTGCAGGAGGCCGATCATCGCGTTCAAGGTGGTCGCGCTGCGATGCAACGCATCCTGAGCGGTGGGAGATTGCCGACAGCTGTCATGGCGTCGAATGACTTGACCGCAATCGGCGCGATAGGTGCTTTGCACGAGAGTGGTTTGCGAGTGCCGGAAGACGTTTCCGTGATCGGGTTCGATGACATTGAACTCAGCGCATATACCTTTCCCGCGCTCACGACAGTCCATGTGCCGCGAAGAGAGTTGGCTGCAACCGCTTTCCGCAGTCTCTACCAGGGTCGAGAGACGCAACAGGACAAGCGCCCATCTTCTTCCGCAACAATCATCAAAACGCGTCTCGTGGTTCGGCAATCGACAGCGAAAGCTGCGGTGGCACGTCAATAGTTTTGGTGACGCATTGTTTGAAGTAACTCCAGCAGACGACAATTGGCCGATTCGTGTTCCGGCGTTCCTTGCGGCGTTCTTCCTGCTGCTGGGCTGTGCGACCTCAACAGCGCAGCTTGCTGCTCCGGCGGTTGCGCCAATGATGAGCGCGACTCCTGGACGCTTTGTGGACGTCACAGGATCATCAGGCGTTCACTTTCATGGTGTGGCGTCTCACACCACGCACAAATATCTACTCGAAACAATGGGCTCCGGCGGAGCTGTGTTTGACTTCGACAACGATGGTCTTCTCGACATATTCCTCGTTAACGGAGCGTCTCTGGATGACCCTACGGCAAAGGGAACGATCCCGCAGAAGCGCTCTCCCGCGGAGTGGAACCGGTTATACCACCAGCGAAAGGACGGCACGTTTGAAGACGTGACGGAGAAGGCTGGCTTGCAGGGTGTCGGCTATGGAATGGGCGTAGCTGTCGGAGATTTCGACAACGACGGCTTCGAAGATCTTTATGTCACCAGTTATGGCGGCAATCATCTCTACCGGAACAACGGCAATGGCACATTCAGCGATGTGACAGTCGGGGCAGGTGTTGGCGGCGATAAGACACCGGGTAGGAACTGGTCAACGAGCGCGGCCTGGGTTGATCTGGACAATGACGGAAAACTGGACCTCGTCGTCCTGCGCTACGTGCAATGGGATTTCGAGGATGTCTGGTGTGGGGAGCAGAAAGAGGGCCACCGCGCCTACTGCCACCCGGATGTTTTTAAGGAAATCTCACCGCTCGTCTATCACAATGACGGGAACGGCAAATTCACGGAGATCGCCGCGAAAAGTGGTCTGGGCACGCCGGGAAAGGGCCTCGGCATTGCGCTTGCTGACTTCGATAGAGACGGAAAGATCGACCTCGCGATCGCGAATGATTCTATGCCTGAGTTCCTCTATCGCAATAAAGGTGGCGGTACGTTCGAGGAGACAGGACTCACCGCTGAGATTGCAGTCGACGGGGACGGGCGCACCTACGCCGGCATGGGTATCGACTTTCAAGACTTCGATAACGACGGCTTGCCGGACCTGATCATCACCAACCTCGCCAACCAGAAATACGCGCTCTATCGCAACAACGGTGATGGCTCGTTTACCTACGACACCTATGTTGCTGGCTTAGCTCCTATCACGCTGCTTCATTCAGGATGGGGCATTCACTTTCTGGATTATGACAACGATGGCCTCAAAGACCTCCTAATTGCCCAGGGTCACGACCTCGATACAGTTGAGTTGAATTATCCGCAGCTCCACTATAA
Source organism: Granulicella sp. (assembly GCA_965200515.1). Lineage (GTDB taxonomy): Bacteria > Acidobacteriota > Terriglobia > Terriglobales > Acidobacteriaceae > Granulicella. Next base: position 1,224,174 of record CBDAUT010000014.1, read on the forward strand.
GGAGCCGCTATTGTTGGTACGGAACATGGGCCACGGAAAGTTCGTCGATGTATCGTCCGGTTCGGGCGCTGTGTTCCAGCAGAAGTGGGTCGGTCGAGGCATGGCGGTCGGCGACTTGAACAACGACGGCAGGCTGGATGCGGTAATCACCACGAATGGCGGTCCCGCCTATGTCTTACATAACGAAACGCCATCCATGAATCACTGGTTGACGCTCTTTCTCGTTGGGCACACCAGTAATCGTGATGCCATTGGCGCAGAGATCAAAGTGACAACGGCCGAAGGCTCTCAGCAGTGGACGGTGTCCACCGCGGGCAGTTACCTATCGTCGAATGACAAGCGCGCTCACTTTGGGCTTGGCAAAGAGACTGCTGTGAAGACGATCGAAATACGCTGGCCAAGCGGCATCAGACAGACGCTTCGCGATGTCAAAGCCGACCAGATCTTCAGGGTTGAGGAACCATCCCCAGCCTTTCCCAGCGCCAGAGTGGTGCGCTAATGTGCCATCGATTGCTTACCCTCGTGCGAAGTGGAACCCTGCTGCTCGCTTTAGCGGCATGGGCTCTTGATGCGCCTTCGCAAATGACCGTCGAACGTCAGAATCTGCCAAGTGCGCCAGAGAGCGTTGCGCAGGCTGCCTCGCTCGATGCGCTTAGGCGCGAAATGGAAGCCGCTCGTTTTGCCGAAGCAGAAGGAAAACTGCGCGTGTATCTGCTGCAGGATGACGGCTCGGCCACGGCGCACTACATGCTGGCATATTCCTTGCTGCGTCAGGGTAAAGCCAAGGAATCGCTCGAGCAGTACACGCGCGCTGCCTCACTGCGTATTCCGACGGCTACTGACCTGCGCAATGTGGGTCAGGATTACCTGCTGCTGGAGGACTACACCGACGCGGGAAAGTGGCTCGAGAGGTCATTGCAGATGGAGCCAGGCAATCCAGATACCTGGTACAACCTTGGTCGCTTACGCTACGCCGAAAACCGCTTTGCCGGTGCTGTTCAGTGCTTCACCAAAGTCTTGACGCTCGCACCACGTAATGCCAAGGCCGAAAACAATCGAGGTCTTGCGCTGGAGGGGCTAAATCGTCTACCGGAAGCAGAAGCGGCTTACCGGGTGGCCATAGCGTGGGAGGAGGCAGACCCGCACGCGACCGCGCGCGAGCAGCCGTACCTGAACCTGGCTATTGTGGTCCTGCACCGTGGTGAACTGGCAGAGGCGCAGACTCTGCTGGAGCGCGCTGCCTCGATTGCTCCGCATGATGCTCGCATCGCGGAGCAGCTTGGACAAGCGTTCTTACAGGAAGGTAAGTTCGCTGAGGCGCAGATTCACCTTACCGAGGCTTGTGAGCTGGATCCCGGAAAGGGAAATCTCCATTTCCTGCTCGGTCAAGCCGACAAGCACCTGGGGCAGAACGAGAAGGCGCGGCAGGAATTTGCCGAAGCGGCGCGGCTCTCCCGCGTGTCCAACCAGCACTCCAACTAAACGTTAAAAGCGCCATTCCATCGTAAGTTTTATATCAATCTACCCACTTCGGAAAAATGCAGTTGACATTCTTTACTGCGTTTCTGTACTGTTCGCAGCGAACTCAAGAATGCTTTCGAGCGTACGACCCGTGAGCGGCATGTAACCGCTTTCAAGACCCAAGGGAAGGTTCCGCAGTGAACCTCTCAGCAGTACCACACTTAGGAGAGCCTCTTCATGCAACACGATTTTCGAAAAAGCTTTGTAACCACATTCATGTTCGTTCTCTGTCTTTTGATGCCAACGTTCGCATCAGCGCAGACAGCCAACGGTGCAGTGGCCGGCAATGTTGTAGACGCGAGCGGCGCCAGTGTGCCGAATGCGACGGTAACTGCAACCAGCAACGACACGAAGGCGAAGTCTGTGACGAAATCGACTTCGGCAGGCGCCTATCGCTTTCCGAGCCTTGCCATCGGTGCTTACACCGTGACGGCGACTGCGGCAGGATTCGCGACCGCATCAAATAACGGCGTACAGGTGCAGGTCAACATTACGACCGGTCTTGACATCAGCCTCAAGGCAGGTGAGGTGACCGATGTTGTCAACGTCGACGCTAGCGGTCTGCGTCTTGAAACAGAGTCGTCCGACATCGGCGGCACCGTATCCAAGCGGCAAATTGAAGATTTGCCGCTATCGCTAGCTCAGGGCGTAGGCGGATTGCGTTCGCCCGAATCTTTTGTGTTTCTAATCCCCGGCACCACGGGTCCTGGCAGCGCAACTTCTGCCGGAGCTGGTCAGGGTAACAACGGCGTGTTCCTTTCCCGTCTGAGCGGCGGACAGGCTTACGGCGCGGAAACGCTGCTCGATGGTGCAAGCATTCAGCGCAGCGAAAACGGATCCTCGTTTGACGAGACGGCTCCGTCCATCGAAGTCCTGCAGGAATTCAAGGTCACAACCTCCACTCCATCTGCGGAGTTTGGCCGCACAACCTCTGGTATCGAAAGCTTCTCGACCAAGCAGGGTACATCTTCGTTCCACGGCACCGCTTTCATGCTCGTCAAGAATGCAGCTTTTGACGCTAATGAATGGACCAGGAACGCATTCAAAGCACAGCGCTGCCAGGGCGTGTCAGATTTCAATTGTCAATATAGCCGTAACAAAATTGTTGACAGCAAATACGACTTTGGCGGAACGTTCGGCGGGCCCGTCTACATTGCGCATTTGTACAACGGTAAGGACCGCACATTCTTCCAATTCGCCTGGGAACAATACCGCTTTAAGCAGGGTGCTACGCCTATCTCTACCGTGCCCACCGCGGCTGAGCGGACTGGTGATTTCGGCGATGTCCTCGGAGGCCCGATACCTGGCGGGTCCACGTCAAGAACTGGTCAGACCAACGTGTTCGTGAATCCATGTACGGGCGACGCAGTTCTGTTCAACCAGATCTTTGATCCAGCCACATCAAGGCAGGTTAGCCCTGGTGTGTTCTGCCGCACGCCCTACGCCAACAATAGGATTAACGTCCCTCTTAGCCCCACAGCGCAAAAGATCATCGCAGGCCTACCGCTACCAAACCAAGCTCCAACTAGCACCGATGTTACTGGCTTTGTGGGTAACTATGCTCAGAGCAGCGTTGCTCCGAATATCAACACCACATACACAATCCGCATCGATCAGAACCTCGGCACTAAGAGCAAAATTTTTGGCAGCTACAACACACGTGAAAACTTCAAGCTGACCGGAGCGCCTTCACTTCCAGGAAACTTCAATAACAACGGCTATCCACAGATTTTCACCACACATTACGGTCGTGCTGGCTGGGATTACACGCTCACTAACTCCTTACTGAACCACTTGAATCTTGGTTACAACCGCACAAACAGCGTGAACGTCGGCTCTTCCCTGAATGGCGGCACCAACGGAACGAGCCTTGGAATTGCCAACGATCAATCCAAGTTCTTCCCCTTGATCGTTTTCCCGAGTCCCGATCAGCCCTCGACATTTGGGCAGCAGCAAAATGGGATCAACGTGGATAACGGCATCCGTGTCGCCGATATAGTTACCTTTTCGCACGGACGCAACAGCTTCCGCTTCGGTGTGGATTACCGGCATCAACAGTATTCGACAAACACCTTCAATCAAGACACATTCAACTTCTACCGCGATCAAACGGCGGGTGTGAGCAATAGCTGCTGCGGATCCGGTAACCCAGTTGCGAGCTTTCTGCTCGGTGAAGTTGGGAACGGCTCACAGTACGTGGCGAATGTGAATCCGCGCTGGAAATCCTACTACGTCGCTGGCTTTATTCAGGACGACATCAAGTTGACCAATAACCTGACTATCAATGTCGGTGTTCGTTACGACGTAGATCAGCCGCGTCACGAAGCTTTGAATCGCACATCGAGCTTTAGCTTCACGGCACCCGATGCCGCAGCCGGCAACCGTCCCGGAGCCCTTGTTTTCGGTACCACGTGCGGAAGCTGCAACACAGCCTGGGCAGATACCTGGTACAAAGACATCGCTCCTCGTGTCGGCTTTGCTTACACGCTTCCCGGTACGAATGGCAAAGCAGTCATTCGCGGTGGTGGAGCAATCATCTACGGCCCGCTGCAATACAGTGACTTCGGCAGCGGCATGACCTACGGCTACAACCAATCCAGGGGCTTCGCCTACGGAAACACTGCGACGCAGGGCGGAGCCTTTACTCCTGCATTCCGGCTTGATTCGGCTTCGCCCGCTGATCCACAACAGTCGCAGATTGGATTCCCAAATGTCAGCTACGCCCCGAATACAAGCGCGACTCAACTGACCGCACAGAACGGCCCGGGAAGCTTTCAGCCAGTGGCTGGTCTGGTGATCCAGCCTGGCTATGGTCGTCCGTCTATGACAAACAACTGGAGCCTCCAACTCCAGGACGAAATTGCACAAGATCTCATCTTCTCGCTCGGATACATAGGTCAGGCTGCATCCAGCTTGCACTCAGGCTTCTTGTCGAACTTCAACAACATCGATCAGAAGTATTTTGGACTTGGCGATCTACTGGGCAACTCGCAGTACGGTATTCCGCTCGGCGGCTCCAGCCAAGGCTATACAGCTCCGTATTCAACCTTCACCGGCAACATTGGACAGTCACTTCGTCCCTTCCCGCAGTATGACTATATTGCTGGTGATTGCTGCCTGGAGAACATTGGTCACTCCACTTATCACGCTATGGTGGCGTCACTCCAGCGTCGCTTCCGCAATGGACTCAACCTCCAGGCGTCTTATACCTGGTCGAAGACGCTGACGGATGCTGACTCGGCAATTCCATTTAGCTACACTCCTGACAACCAGCGGCATCAGGCGCAGGACACCATCAACCTCCGCAACGATAAGGCATACAGCGTTCAGGACATCCCGCAGAACTTCAGCCTGAGCTATCTTTATCAGCTCCCATTCGGCAAGGGACGCAAGTTCCTCAACAACAATACTGTTGCCGATTTGCTGATTGGCGGATGGCAGGTCGGTGCGATTCAGCACTACTCCAGCGGGCAGCCCATCAGTTTCGGCTGCGCTTCCGGTATTCCGTACTACCAGAACTGCATCCAGTACACTGCCGGACCTGCATCGCAAAACGGGAAAGACTTTGCCAGTGACGCTTACCGGAAGAACAAGAATGGCCCGAGTCAGTTCAATGGACAGTCCTGGTTCAAGCCAGCCTACCGCTTGGCCAACGCAACCAACGGAGCAGTGCCGCTGGCACAAGCTGGTTTCGTGGATCAGAACCTAGAAGGGCCGGTGGGATTGGGCGCTCCTCGTCCTTATTCTGCAAACTGCGGCACACCGAACTCACCCTGTTCCTTCGCACCCTTCAAGCTGGGGAACCTTTACCGCGTCACTCGGGCAATCACGGGACCGCTCTATAAGTCGGAAGATCTCAGCTTGCTGAAGAACTTCAGGATTAGGGAAGGTCTTAGCTTCCAATTGAAGGGTGAGGCATTCGATCTCTTCAATCGCCATCGGATGGCGGTCCCAGACACAACCCCTGGGGATTCACTGGGTGCGACTGGTTTCGGTATTCCAGGCGGTACAGACTATGGTCCTCGTAACCTCCAGGTCAGCGGTCGTATCAACTTCTAATCGCAAGTACCCCAACGCGGGACATTCCTTAGGGAATGTCCCGCATTTCTTTGCAACAACGCACCGTCGGCCCAACACATTGCCATCGGGTGCGACGGCTGTAATGATTGACACTTCGGAATGATTGGCGCAACACACATTACGCTTCTGTGCATTGCGCTCGGTGGTGGTGGGCTGCACGCGCTGCAACATGAGCTTTCAGGCAAACCGCAGAGCGAAGCGGTAGTCCTCAAGAGAGCTCGTCATTTCCAAGCCGAACGCAAGTTTCAACTCGCCAGCGAACTCCTGAGTGAGTACCTCGCAACGCATACTGCAGATGTGCCTTCGCTCACTCTCCTTGCGGAAGTCCGCCACGATTCTGGCGATGACGCGAACGCGTTGCGAAGTCTCAGCGAAGCTCTCAACGTGGATCCGCATGCGCGTGAGGCGAACTTACTCGCAGGCAAGCTGCTTCTTTCGGAATCGCACTATCCCGAAGCGATGGATCGTTTCGAAACTCTTCTGGAAAGTTCTCCGCGTGATAAGACTGTGCGAGGTCTGGAGTTGGAAGCTGTTACGAAGCTGGCGGCGAATGCGGCGCAGACAGGCAAGCCGGAAGCCGCATTGGAAGCTCTGAAACACGCGCGCACGAAGATGCCGGACAACAGCCACTTGCTCATGGAAGTGGGTCTGCAAGCACTGGACCTAAAGCTCTTTGCAGAGTCTACGGAGGCGCTCCACTCCGCGCGAGCTCTGAGTCCGTCTGACCCGGACATCTCGTACGCACTGGCTCGCCTGGAGCTTGAAGAGCAGCATATGCCGGAGGCTGAGGCAGACCTGAACATCTACCTCGCCGCCCGGCCTGACGATGCTTCCGCTCACTTTGGTTTAGGACGCATCTTCGCCATGCAGCAGCGCGACGACGAGGCCCGCAGGGAATTTGAGAGGTCTGCCAAGCTGCAGCCAAATCAGACGGAGTCGTACTACCAACTCGGACAGCTGGATCTGAATGCCCGTCGCAATGACGAAGCGAGACCGCTATTCGAACGCGTGATTGCGCGCGATCCAAAGCATGGAGGAGCGCTCGTCGGTCTCGGTCAGATGGCCTTTCAAGCCAGGGATTACGATATGGCGCAAAGTTACCTGAAGCGTGCCGTTGAAACCGCACCAGACTACGGTCCAGGGCACTATTATTTGGGACTGACGCTTGCCCGGCTGGGCAAGAAGGACGAGGCCGACAAGGAGCTGCAAATCGCGACGCAGCTTGGCAAAGTTGCCGCTGCTCCAATCCGGTCAGCACAGCCGCCCGCATCATCCCGGTAGGAGTGGAGCTTGAAGTTGTTTGGAAGAGCAGGTCACGCACTCGCACACTGCCAATGCAGCATGTGGACGGCTTGCTCTGAAACGGTGCTTAGAGGGTTCTTTCTTGGCTTCGCTTGCCTCGTCGCCGCTCCTCAGGTGCAGACGTCAGCGCAGATGGCGCAACAGCCCCCTGCCTCTGTGGGTATGTCCACAGGCGGCACCCACGAGGCTGTACTGGATGCGCAGCACCGCCCGATCACTGCGGGTGGCTTTGTTGAATCAGGTCCGGTCATCTTCCAGGATGTTGCGGTAGCTGCCGGCCTCACGAAGTGGTCGCATCGCATGGGTCTGCCGGACAAGCCATTCATCCTAGACGCGGTGGGCTCGGGTGTAGCTCTTCTCGACTACGACAACGACGGATGGTTGGACATCTATCTTGTGAATGGCTCAACGAAAGCGGCTTTGGCGGGCAAAGAGCCTGCTCCACAAGCCGCTCTCTTCCATAACAACCACGACGGTACATTTTCAAACGTAGCTGCGAAGGCAGGTGTCACTAATGAACGGTGGGGCTTTGGAGCGGTAGTCGGTGATTATGACAACGATGGCTGGCCGGACATTTACGTTTCGAATTTCGGTGGCAATCGGCTCTTTCACAATAACCACGACGGCACATTCACCGATGTGGCGGAGAAGGCAGGCGTGGTTCTCGGTAGTTGGTCGACGGGAGCAACCTGGGGAGATTATGACGGCGACGGCTTTCTGGATCTATTTGTTCCGGGCTACGTGCACTACGATTTTGCAAAGGAATCCAGTACGAACGCGTGTCTCTTCCGCGGTGTAAGCGTCATGTGCGGACCGCGCGGTCTGCAGGGCGAGTCCGACCACCTGTTTCACAATAATCATGATGGGACGTTCACTGACGTAAGTGTGAAGGCTGGCGTCGCCGACGAGAGCCGCTACTACGGCCTGGCGTCGTTGTTCCTTGATGTCAACGGCGATGGCCGGCCCGACTTGCTTGTAGCCGACGACTCAACACCGAATTACCTTTATCTAAACAAAGGCGATGGCACGTTCGAAGATGCAAGCTTCGCAAGTGGCTACGCGCTGAATGAGAGCGGCCGCGAGACTGCGTCCATGGGAATCGGCTTTGGTGACTTGCTGCACACCGGCGCGATTGATCTCTACACTACGACCTTTTCCGACGACTACAACCCGCTTTACATCAACGACGGAAGAGGCAGCTTTACCGATGTTGCGTACAGGGAGGGCATAGCGGAAGCCACTGTGCCCTTCCTTGGATGGGGAGAGGGTTTTTTCGACTACGACAACGACGGTTGGTTGGATCTTCTCATGGTGAACGGGCACGTTTACCCGGCAGTCGATAAGCAGACCTGGGGCACCAGTTGGGCGCAACGAGCTCTGCTCTTCCACAGTACCCACGGTAAGCTGTCCTTGGTTCCCGCCGTTCAAGGAACAGCACTTGCCGAAACCCTCACGGCTCGCGGAATGGCATTCGGAGATCTCTTTAATGATGGCCATGTGGACGCAGTCATCAACAATCTAGACGCGCCGCCAGCATTATTCCGCAACGTTGCGAAGAACGGGAACCACTGGGTCGCGTTCAAGCTGCAGGGCGAACTGGCTACCGTACCGGGAAAGCGAGCAAGCTCGCGCGACGCGATTGGAGCACAGGTTTACGTCACAGCGAACGGCTTCACTCAGCGCGCGGATGTAGCGGCTGGTGGAAGCTTCGCTTCGAGTTTGGACCAGCGTCCGCACTTCGGCCTTGGACCCACTCTCAAAATCGACAAAATAGAAGTTCGGTGGCCGAGCGGAAGAATCGAGCTCATTAAACCTCCGCCCTCGGTCGATCGGATGTACTTTGTGCGAGAGGGCAAGGGAGTGGCTACCGAGAAGTGATGACAGTCGGTACGGTCTTGACGAGTGATATCGCTGACAATTAGATTGTCCATGCTCCATGAAAGCGCTTTCATAAAGGTTTTCCGCGGCGAAGCCGTGTGTGACATAGGCAGTGATCCGTCTGACGCACCAGGTAGGCACTCATGAATTCAGAAGTCCTCGCACTCTTCTCTGGCACACAACTTACTCACCTCGCTCCTGTCGACATCATCATCCTGCTGCTTTATTTCGCAGTGGTGCTGTTCATTGGCTTCTATGTCAAAGGGCAGACGAATACGAGTGAAGAGTTCTTTCTGGCTGGAAGGGAAATGACAGCCTGGATTGCCGGTCTGAGCTTCGTTTCAGCGAACCTCGGCTCACTGGAATTGATGGGTTGGGCGGGTTCCGCGTATCAGTACGGCATACTTGCGACTCACTGGTACTGGATTGGCGCAATACCCGCCATGCTCTTTCTCGGCATAGTGATGATGCCGTTCTATTACATTTCCAAGACCCACTCCGTACCGGGATACTTGCAGCTCCGTTTCGGCGAAGGCGCAAGAGGCCTGAGCGCGGTAAGCTTCGCGCTCATGACGATTTTGATGAGCGGCGTAAACATGTACGCCATGGCCGTGGTCATGCAGACCGTGCTTGGCTGGAATATTACTTTCTCCATCTGGGTTGGCGCGGTGACCGTCGCGATTTACGTCATGCTCGGCGGTCTGCGTTCGGCCATCATCAATGAAGTGTTGCAGTTTGTTCTGATCTGGGCCGGTGCGGCGCTTATTCCAATCCTCGGACTCATTGAGGCAGGTGGCTGGACGAACCTTAAGGCGCAGATTGCGCACAACGTGGGCTCAACGGATTACACCCATCTCTGGTCTACGCTTGGCACGTTCAAAGGCAATCCGATGGGCATCCACTGGACCGGAATTGTCTTCGGCCTGGGCGGCATCATCTCATTCGGCTACTGGACCACCGACTTCCTGGTTGTGCAGCGGGTGCTGAGCGCGAACAATCTGCGATCGGCAAAGCTTGCACCGATCATTGGTGCCGCTTTCAAGATGGCCGTGCCGCTGATCGTGATCGTGCCTGGTTTGCTCGCTCTGGCTGTATTGAAGAACGCTGATGGCAGCCTTATGCATCTTGTTCCTGGAGATGTCGCGAAGGCAACGGGGCAGCACGCGTATGACGAAGTTCTGCCGCTGATGCTCATCCGATACTGTGGTCCCGGTTTGTTAGGGCTTGGCATTACTGCGCTTGTAGCTGGCTTCATGAGCGGCATGGCTGGTAACGTGTCGGCGTTCTCGACCGTGTGGACCTACGATCTTTACGGCGCATACATCAACAAGAAAGCCAGCGACAAGCACTACGTCGCAATGGGCCGCTGGTCGACTGTGATCGGCATGCTGATCTCCATCATGACGGCCTACCTTGTCGCGCACGCCAGCTCGATCATGGATTATGTGCAGTCTCTCTTCAGCTTCTTCATCGCTCCACTATTCGGAACAGTGATTCTCGGAATGCTTTGGAAGCGTGCTACCAAAGAGGGCGGCTTCTGGGGACTGTTTGCCGGAACGCTTAGCTCCATCGCGATGTTTGCCTACGTGCATACGGGCGGGAAAGCGGCTCTGGCACGCATTGCTCTTTCACCTGATGCTCAGCCGATGGCTGAAAACATGTATCGCGCTCTTTGGAGTTGGATCATCTGTGTGCTCGTCACCGTCATCGTCAGCTATATGACCACGCGCAAAACGGATGCGGAACTCAATGGCTTGGTCTACGGCGCGACCGTGATCCCAAGCGACGGCTCAACAACACTCTGGCAGAAACCCATCTTCTGGGCTGGCGTGGTATCAGTCGTCTTCATCGCTCTAAATATTATTTTCTTCTAGGAGGACGTATGGCTGAAGGCACCGGGCGCGGTGACGCACTAAGCATCTGGTTCTTCGTGGGCATCATGACGCTGGCGTACGGCTTGGTCTTGCTTCCGTACGGAGCATGGGAATGGTTTGGCGGTCACGAGGCCAGAACTGTCCTGAATAACCTCCATCCGACATTCTGGTGGGGAGTGTTGCTCACCATCTTTGGTGCCTTTTACACCCTACGCTTTCGGCCTCGAGCAGGAGACATAGGGCGGATCTAGATTGGGTGCTTTCTGGACGACTTCCAGCCTTTCGGCCAAGAGGGAAGCGCTGCCGTGGTAGAGGTTGATGTAGTCCGCTGATGCGCTGTTCATCTTGAGACCAACAGCCTTACCGATGACGAACGCAATGGCTTCGGCTTTTGTCTCGCGTACTCTCTTCGTGTTGCGGTGCGCCGCTCTGCCTTGTGCAGCATCTCGTGTGCGAGTTCATGGACAAGGGTTGAAAACTCTTCGGCTGCGCGGCCTGCATAGCTCATGCCTAAGGCGGGAGCTATCTTCTCATTGTAGACAAGCGTGATGCCCTGCGCCTTTATGAGCGCAACGGGTCGTTCGCGGTTCTCCCCGACGTCTCCTGACACTTCGTGCAGTGTGGGAAGTTCTGCACCTTCGGTCTGCGACACATCGAAGATGGTGGCGGAACGGAAGCCCAACAGCACACGGGTGTTCTGCTTGGTAATGTCCTTCTGCGCTTCTTCGTCCGTCTTGCGGGGAATTCCAACAACCGGAGCAAGGATGCGAATGGCTTTCTCACCCTTCTTCACCTTGCGGCCAAGCTGGTTCCAGGCGTACATGCCCGCCACGCGCGTAGCGGTGGGCATCTGCTGTGCAATTTTTAGGATGTTGCCGAAGCTGTAGTTGTGAAAGCGCCCATCGCGGTGACGTGTGCGGTGAGCGCGTCGGAGTGTCCTGCCTCCAATTGCTCGATAAGGCTTTCCAGTTTGCAGCGATGATTTCTTTGGCTGTCTTCGACTGATTGCTGTTGCTCACGGTGTGCTTCGCTCCTGCTGGTGTCTGGCTTTTGTACTTCCGCGTTTAAACGCGACATGTACATGCCGAACGCCACCTGGCGAAGGCGGGCGTTAGCAAGCTCCAAGGGGAGAGGTATCCCACCCTTGTAGTGAAGCGAAGCGCAATGGAAAGGGCGAAGCGAAGCGGAGGTCTGCACAAGCCGTAGGCGGGGAAGATTGGGGAAGCCCTTGCGGCGCGCGACCGGGGCAGAGCTCCTAGCGTACTAAGCACTTACATTACAAAACAGACCGGAGACATGGTTTACAGGCTTCCACACGGTGAAGTCCATCGAACCTCGTAGGTTCGGTGCCCTTCGTTCATTCGCCTCCCTGTGCGCTCTCAGGAAAGCGCGCTTGAGCTGAGGAAGTCGGTGGCTGTTGTGGTGCTTTGGAATGTTCACTTCGGTGCTTCAATATACGACGGAGTGCGACAGCGAAGGCGGGACATGTTGTTCATTAGAAAGCAGTTTGCGCGGTAAAGACTTACTTGACTGACTTTACCCATTCCGTTCGACATTGCTAAAATGAAGGTAGGGCGAGTCTTTCGACACACCCTGCCAATGGATATTCCACCAAGCCTCAGACCGCATCCCCGCGAAGGATGTTAGCGATCTGAGGCTTCTTGCTTAACGCCCACTGCCACGGTGGATGCGATGGTGGCGGCGGGTCTTACCCTTCTAGTGTTGTGCAGCATGACTACCCCCTTCCTTGCTTCACCTATAGTGAGTCTTGGGAGTAGGCAACAACCAGAAACGTTCGCTCAAGTCGGAGTGGAGTCTATCAATGTTCAGAAAAGTTGGGAAAAGTTACTTCGGAAAGTCCTGAAAAGAAACGCCTAAAGCCTCAGCTAAGTCTTTCATGGTCGCGTGGTAAGTTTTACGGGATGCATCGAGGTAGGTCTTGGCGGTATGCCGCGAAACTTTCGCTTTTTTTGCCCATGCGGCTATGTCCCACCCTTTCTGATCTAGTAGCGGCTGAACGAAGGCCTGCCTTGTTGACGCTTTTCGATTTGGCAACAGTGGGACAAGGCTGGTTTTTGATGAAGAATGAATGATGGGAATTGGAAAAGCGGCGGTTGCTGGTGCCACAATCGGCGGCAAAAATAGTCTCGGTTCGAGGCTAGAGAGATGCTCAACCAGCTCTGCCAATTTCGTTTCGATAATTCGAATGAACGTCGTTCCCACCGTCTCATTGACTAGCCTCGAGTCAACTAATCGTTTTGTGACACGGTATACCGCTCTCGCCGAAGCCTGCTCTCTCGGCTGAGTCTTGCTGATTGCTCCCTTAGCAAATACACGCTCATAAAGTTCGAACAATTCGACCGCGTGAGCGATGAGTTGCTCAAGAAAGACCGTCATATCGTGCCTACTAAATTCGAGCGCGATAAGCATCTTTCGCTCAATTTCGTGGGCTTCGGCAAGCTCTGCTGTAGTAAGCGGTGGGATGAATTGCCCCATAGCACCTTGTTTCCGGCGCGAGAGGGCGTTACGATGAGGGTAACCAGCCGCATCATCGACTGCCCCGGCCACGCGCCGGGCTTTCGTTTTGTAGTGGCTATTAGTCTACGCGGGAGTAGACTGCGACCATGAGCGAGAAGTGGCAAGACCCAGCCAAAAGACCCGCAAACGAAGAAACGATGAACACCCCTGGTGATTTCAAGGTGTTCACCGATCTGATGAGCAAGATTGTAAAGAAGTCTAAGACCAGCGTTTCCCGCGTCCCTGCCGGAGCTTAGTTGACACCCGGCCTTTGCGTTAGCGCCTGATAGGTAAGGCGCTTGCCCACGATGCCCTGTATGCAAGTAGCGAAGCGGCAGTAGTCGTCTGAGTCTTTACGGTTGTTGTAGCGGAACACTTGCTCCGCTACGTATGCGTCCAAGTGGAACGGCTCTACGCTAATGTAGGTTCCACCCAGAGACCGCTTCAACAAGCTCCAAAAGTTCTCGATACCTTTCGTGTGTATGTGACCGTTCACGTATTCGAGCGCATGGTTCACAACCTCGCGGTTGTAGGGCGTAGAGAGGAACCCATAGGTGTTGAGCTCATCCGTGATGATGTTCGCTCCGGCTTCTACATGCTTCGTTACCATGGGGTCTATCTGCTGTTTCTTGCGGTCTGCAATGACGCCAGCCTTTACGCGCCCACCACGTTCCAACATGCCCATCACCACGGCTTTGTCGCCCCGGCCCTGCGTGGCAATATTCTTCGGCCGTTTGGACTTGTGCATGTTCTTGACCTTGCCACCAACGAACGTTTCATCAATCTCTACGGGCGTACCATCTCCGCCGATCTTGCCAGTCTCATCCGTCATTGCTTCACGCAAGCGGTGCAGCATGTGCCAAGCTGACTTCTGGGTGACACCTAGCGCCCGTGCCAGTTCGTAGCTGCTGATGCCGTTCTTGCAATTGGAGATGAGCCAAGCAGCGGGAAGCCACTTGCTGAGGCTGAGGGGTGAATCCTCAAATATCGTGCCAACCTTGAGCGAGAACTTCTGCTTAGGGTGATTGCCATAGCAGCGGTAAACGTTCGCCTTAGCCAGATAGGTAAGCTTGGTCGCATCACAGTAGGGGCAACGTACTACGCCGTCAGTCCAGCGAATCGACACCATGAACTTGCGGCAGTTTTCCGCGTCTGCAAAGTAAGTGATGGCTTCGAGAAGTGTCTTAGGCGTTCCATAAACCTAAGATACCTGTCTGACCATAGTCTGTCAAGTATATTACTACCGTTTGCGCAAAGCTGTGCGGCGTTATGCGGTTCCGTGCAATTCGATGTAAATCGGACTCAAAATCGGCCGAGGGCAACCTCGTGGGGGTTCGACCCCCCCTCCCGGCACCAACACAGAAACCAGAACACCCGCACAATGTGCTTGCCTGCTCAGGTTGCATGATTGTCAAGGCATTTTCATCCGTATACGCTTCGAGTAGAGGGCGCGCTGCATGGAGGATGGAACAGGGAAGGGTGCGAAGCAGGCGATAAGCCAAAAGGCCCTCGCTAAGCACCTCGGGCTGTCTCCCAGTACCGTCTCGTTGGTTATGAACGATGCTCCGCGGGCCAAGCTTATCCCGGAAGCCACGCGCAAGCGCATCATCGACACTGCGGCCCAGTTTGATTACCGTCCCGACTTCTACGCGCGTTATCTATTTTCGAAGAGAAATTACACAGCAGCAGTGATGCTTGCCGGATTGCGTGAGGCCTACTCCACCGCGATCCTTTCTGGAATTGACCGCAAACTAACAGCTGAAAAGTACCTCTACTTCACAGCCAGTCATTCTGGACAACAGAAACAAATTAACGATCTTCCGGGCAGACTGCTAGAACGGGCCGTGGAGGGGTTCCTGCTCATCAACACATCGCCGCTTGCGAAGCTCAGCAAACCGGCTGTGATGATTGGCAGTGCACCGATTGTTGAAGGCATTCCGCGCGTAGCGCTCAATAATTTTCGTGGTGGAGCTCATGCTCTGGAGTACCTCGCTTCACTCGGCCACAGGCGTGTAGCCGTCATCAAGGGGCATCCTTGGAGGTCCGCATCCGAACAGCGGTTTGCGGGTATTGCGTCCTGTGCCCGGGACCTCGGAATTGTTCTGGACGAGCGACTCATCAAGGAACTGCACTCGGGCAATACACCTACAGAAGCCTCCATGCCGGAAGAGGGATTTACCTGCGCTCTCGACCTGCTTGCAGCGAATTTACCTTTCACTGCTCTGATTGCGTTCAACGATGTAACCGCCATCGGCGCAATGCGCGCTTTACGTAATGCAGGTGTTCGCGTTCCGGAAGATGTTTCGGTTATCGGCTTCGACGACATCGAGAGTGCGGCCTATCTCTCGCCAAGTCTCACCACTCTTCGTCAGCCGCTCGAACAAATGGGCGAGTTGGCAGCCGAGCATCTGGTGGACATGATCGAAGGCAGGCAAGAGCCACCCGCAGAAGTGCTTCTAAACCCCATTCTGATCGAGCGTGAGTCAACTCTCCGTGTAAGAACTGTGCCGAAGAAGGATTTCAGCGGACGAGTTGCCACCGCAGCGTACTAAATCGCGCAGCAATACAAGAACCTTAGCAAGGAAGGTCTAATTTGAGTCTCAGGGGATTACGCACCGTCGGCCAGTGCTTCATTTGTTCATTTTGTTTCATCTTCGCACTTTATGCTGATGCGGCAACCAAAGTGCGTTCCCCTTGGAGCGATCGTCCGATTCCGCTCACCTCGGCACCATACTCCTGCCCGTTGCAACCCGCTTTTGAAGCCGATCTGACGACGCAAGGCTTTTACGATCCTGACGACCCGACACACTCCGTCATAGACCCAGACCGAATGCGTGCCTACGAGGAATCTAGTGGGCCTTTGAAGTACGCCACGAAACAAATCGTGACGGCCGCAGACGCGTTCCGCGCGACCGGCTCGCGCGAGGCGGCGCAATGCACGCTTCATCTTCTTGCGCAGATGGCTGGCAACAAGACGCTGACCGGAAGAATGTCTTCCGGTCAGGCATATTACGTCCAGGGCTGGCTCGCCGGTGCTCTGGCAGTAGCGGACCTGAAGGTGCGGGACTCGGGGCTGGACACTCCCTCACAAGCGAGGGACGTCGCCGCCTGGCTCACGACACTCGCAACTGCAACGCGGAACTGGTATGACGATGCGGCACGACGCCACCCACTGGGCAATAACCATCTCTACTGGGCAGGAGCTGAAATCGCAGCCGTGGCTGCGGTTGCCAATCGTCAGGACCTGCTGCAGTGGGCCGTGCGCTCCTACAAGAACGGTGCCGATCAGATCGCCGCAGACGGTACTCTGCCACTCGAAATGGCTCGCAGCACACGGGCACTTCACTACCACCTCTACGCGTTGGCACCGCTCGTTTTCGTCGCAGAAACAGCCGAGGCGAATGGGGTCGACCTCTACGCCTACAACCACAATGCCGTGGCGCGGCTGGTAGATGTTTGTGTGAGCGGTGTGCGGGACCCCGCTCTCTTCGAAAGCAGATCTCACGCCAAGCAGGAGGTGCCAAAGATACCCAGCGGAGATGATGCAAACTGGGCCGTACCGTACGGGCACCGCTTTCCCTCAGAAAGAGTTGCAGCTATTGCCAAGAACGCGCGCACAGTTAGTTCGCTCTATCTTGGCGGTCTTCCACCCATTTAGAACAGGATCATGCATGCATGCCTAATGCTTTGTGGGGGAAGGTAAGTCACCTCTCCGTGTCTTGTTCGGTCCTGCATTGACAACGGAAGTGAATCTGCGTTTCTATTGCATGCACGGCTACACAACCGGTTGAACAACGTATAAGGACCTGCATGTTTTATTCGAAGGACACTATCCATTCCAATCGCCGCCTTTTCTTGAAGCAGCTTTCGGCCGTCTCCGGCGCATACCTTTGTTTACCAATCATGGGGCATGCTCAGGCGGAATCCAACGTGGCTCAGCTCGCGATTGACCGTGGTGGCAAGTCGCTGCGGCGTGTGCCTGAAAATTTCGTTGGGCTTTCGTACGAGAACATGCAGCTCGAAGATGCGTCATTCTTCTCGCCAGCTAATAAGAGTCTCGTGGCACAGTTCCGATCGATCGCTCCTCGCGGTGTGCTGCGCCTTGGCGGAAATACAAGTGAGTTCGGATGGTGGAAGGGGAGTGCTGCTGAGGCAGCTCCTCAGCGTGCCGAGTCGCCGTGGAAGGCAACGGGCGAGCCCACATCAGCGACTACCTTCGCGATCACGCCAGAAGCGATCGACAACCTGGACGGATTCCTTCGTGCAACTGGATGGACTTGCATCTATGGGCTAAATCTCGGCTACGGAACGCCGGAGCGAGACCTACCTGAGGCGAAGTACGTCTTCAACAAGCTCGGTTCACGCCTGCTGTATTTCCAGGTCGGAAACGAAGTTGATCTTTTCAGGCAGCACCTGCGCGATCCTGCGACGTGGAACGTAGACAAGTATCTGGGTGAATGGCTCGCCATTGCTCGCCCCGTGCAGAAAGCGCTGCCGACAGCGAAGTTCGGTCTGCCCGATGTCGCGTCGGACGTTCGCTGGTTGCC
This sequence comes from Granulicella sp., assembly GCA_965200515.1. Classification (GTDB taxonomy): domain Bacteria; phylum Acidobacteriota; class Terriglobia; order Terriglobales; family Acidobacteriaceae; genus Granulicella. Next base: position 1,241,893 of record CBDAUT010000014.1, read on the forward strand.
ACAGATTGCCTCCAGGTGGGGCGGCATCAGCGAGAAGCCGAACGTCGTTAGCTTGTCGCACCATTACTACTGGAGCGGACCGCCCTCCAAGCCTGAGGTGAATATCGCAAACCTGATGAAGGCTGATCCCAAGGTAGCGTCGCAGGCGGCGCTCACTCGCTCAGCAGCAGAGCAGTTTGGTGGCGGTGTTGAATGGCGAATGACAGAAGGGAACACTGTTTATCGTGGTGGGAAATACGGTGTCAGCGATGTATTCGCATCGGCCCTGTGGAGTGCGGACTACCTTCTGCAGTTGATGTCGCAGGGCTATTCCGGTGTGAATCTCCACGGCGGTTCAGGGCATGCGCAGGCTGTTTCCGTCGGAGGCACTTTCCATGGTGAGGCCCTGATGCCAGACCCCACCGTTCCCCATCCAAAACCGTTCTACACACCTATTGCCAATGAAGGGACGCTCGCGGGTGCGGGCGTGAACGGCAAGCTGAGCGAAACCTACGTTCTCGAGCCGGTTGCGTACGGTATGAAGTTTGCCGGCGCATTTACGGGAGCGACCATGCTACCGATTAAGTGGGACAGCGGCAATGTGAACGCGACAGCGTACGCCGCGAAGAAACAGGACGGCGAAGTGCTGCTCGCGATCATCAACAAGGATGCAACTCAGTCCGTTTCGCTTCATGACACATCCTTCCATGTCACCGCAATCCTTTCCGCTCCCGCACTGGACAGCCGCCAAGCCAGTCTGCAGCAGGGTGATCCGGGCAAGCTGACCTCCGCCACCGGGACCGTTGTTCCGCCGCACACTGCTGTGCTCGCAATCAGTAAAGCCTAGTGCCCATTTACATGGCCACGCTCTCGGGAGGAAAAATGGATCGTCGCGCATTTTCTGCTTGCATTGCCGCAACGCTCACACTAGGTTGGCGTAACGCGTTCGGGATCCCGCAGAGCAGAACGAGTACTCCTGCGCGCACCGCGACGCTGGACATTGCAGCGCTGGATCGTAAGCGTGTGCTGGAGCACGCTGATCGTTATCTGCACGAACAGCCGATCACTATCACGGCTTCGCACAGTGACCGCAGCGCAGGCGGTGAGCACGATTACTTCTCGGAAGCGGATTACTTCTGGCCCGACCCGAAGAATCCTGACGGCCCTTATGTCAACAGAGACGGGCAATCAAATCCCGGTAATTTTAACGATCACCGGCTCGCACTTATACGCCTGAGCCTCCAAATGCCTTGCCTTACGGCGGCGTGGAAGCTTACCCACCGCGATGTATATGCAAAGCATGCGGCCGCGCACCTGCGTGCCTGGTTCGTCACACCTGCAACGCGCATGAACCCGAATTTGCAATATGCCCAAGCGATTCATGGCCGCTTCACCGGACGCAACTACGGCATCATAGACACGCTCCACCTCGTGGAAGTGGCTCGCGCCATTACAGTTCTTCAGCCTTCAGGTGCACTGTCCGCGAATGACTTGAAGGCCGTAATGGACTGGTTTGCGCAGTACCTCACATGGCTGACCACGTCAGAACACGGCAAGCAGGAACGCGACACAAAAAACAATCACAGCACCACATGGCTTATGCAGGCTGCTGAATTCGCAAGGCTCACGCAGGCAAGCGATGTTACCGACTTCTGCCGACATCGAATGCGTGAAGTCATTATCCCCGGGCAGATCGCTCCCGACGGGAGTCTTCCACTCGAACTGGCCCGTACGAAGCCGTACAGCTACTCCCTGTTTGACATGGATGCACTTGCAACTTGCTGCCAGATTCTCAGTAATCCAACCGATAATCTCTGGACATTCAAGACTGCAGATGGGCGCAGCGTGGGTGGAGTGATTGCGTTTATGGAGCCGTACATTCGCGATAAGAGCCGTTGGCCGTACCGAAAAGATATCGAACACTTCGAGGAGTTTCCGGTGCGGCAGCCTGCATTGCTCTTCGGTGGTCTAGCGCTGAATCGGCCAGAGTGGCTGCAACTCTTCCGCACCTTGCAGCCGGATCCAACGTCCCCAGAAGTGATTCGGAACTTCCCGATTCGGCAACCTGTGCTCTGGGTGTAAACAGCAGAGAAACAACAAGGACCAACGCAGCTATGAAAGCACCTGCAACATTCGCTATGAGCCGCCGTGGCTTTTTGCATTCTGCTGGGGCCACCGCGCTTATGGCCGCCCTCCCTGTTTCTGCGCGCGCTGGATCGTCAACAGCTAGGATCCAATCGCTGGAAACAGGCTGGTCTTACCGCCGCGGCCCGCTCAGCCCCGAAAATGCACGCGCGGAGAAGGTCGGGTGGCAAGCTGTGACTGTGCCGCATTGCACCAACGCATACGATGCCTGCGATCCTGACATGCCTTACTTCCAGGGCGAGAGTTGGTACAAGCTACAGTTGAACGCAGCCAATCCTTTCGCTCGCGGAAGGACATTGCTGCGCTTTCGTGGCGCTGGGCAGACTACCTCTGTCTGGTCAGGCGATACATTGCTGGGCAAGCATGTGGGTGGTTATGACGAGTTCGTGTTCGACCTTACCGCTGCTGGTGGGAACCTGGATTTGCTCGTCTGCTGTGACAGCACACCAGATGAAAACAGATCGCCTTCCAACCTCAGCGACTTCTGCTTGTATGGCGGTCTGTACCGTCACGTTGAACTCATCTACCTTCCCGCGTTGGCTCTCGACCGGATTGTTGTTGAACAGGAATTGCAAGCGACCGGGCCAGCCACCGTTCGTGTCTCAGCAAGCCTCCTTGGAACGGATCAGCCAGTTTCGAGCAGCAAATGCGCTGTTGCGATAGAGCTGCTTAACCCGTTGGGAAAAGTCATTGCTTCTCAAACCAACCAACGTGAGACCTGGACCGGTCTTGAGCAGATGGCGCGGTTCGAAATAAAGAATCCAGACCGCTGGTCACCCGCAAGTCCCCTTTTGTACAAGTGCCGTGTCTCCGTGAAGCAGGGAAGTGCACACTCCACAGCGGAGGAACGCTTCGGCCTTCGTCACGCCTCCTTCCCAGAGCACGACGTCTTCTACCTGAACGGCGAAAAGCTGTTCTTACGCGGCACGCAGCGGCATCAGGACCACGCAGGTGTTGCGGGAGCACAGAGCGATGACTCGGTGCGCCGGGAACTCAAGCTGGTCAAGGACATGGGAGCGAACTTCATCCGACTTGGGCACTATCAGCAGGACAGGCTCGTGCTCAACTTGTGTGACGAATTAGGACTCATCGTCTGGGAAGAAGTTCCGTGGTGCCGTGCCGGCGTGGGTTCCGAGGAGTGGAAGAACAATACGCGCGCGCAGATGCGCCGCATGATCGAGCAGCACCGGAATCATCCATCGGTTGTCTTCTGGGGACTGGGCAACGAAGACGATTGGCCGGGCGAGCATCCGTCCGTAAATCAGGCTGAGATCCGCGCCTTCATGACGGAGTTACGCGATCTCTCGCACGAGCTTGATCCCACTCGCCTCACGTCGTATCGCCGCTGCGATTTCGCGAGTGACATTCCCGATGTGTACTCACCCTCCATATGGGCAGGGTGGTACAACGGGAATTACTCTGCTTACGCAGCGAGCATTCAGACCAGCATCCCGAAGGTAAAGCGATTTCTGCACATCGAATGGGGTGCGGACAGTCACGCAGGGCGGCACAGCGAAGATCCGTACGCCAATCTCAATGGAGTGAAGTCCGGCGCAGGCACAGAAGAGCGAGCCGGAGACTATTTGCGTTCAGGTGGTGCGGTGCGTGTTTCGCGCGACGGCGACTGGTCAGAAACATACGCCTGTGACCTGTTCGATTGGTATCTGAAGACCCAGGAAACTTTGCCCCAACTCGCCGGCAGCGCGCAGTGGGTCTTCAAGGATTTCGCATCACCGCTTCGCGCGGATTCACCGGTACCCCGTGTCAATCAGAAGGGCGTCGTTGCACGCGACCTTACGCCTAAAGAGGCATACGCCGTCTTTCAGTCGTACTGGAGCACAAAACCTATGATTCACATCTACGGCCACAGTTGGCGCCGCCGATGGGGACACGAAGGTCAGAAGCGCACCGTCAAGGTGTACTCAAACTGCTCAGATGTTGAATTATTTCTGAACGGAGAATCGCTGGGAACACGTAAGCGTGACTCGCAGAATTTCCCCGCAGCAAACCTCCGATGGGAAGTGGCATTCCGCTCCGGGGCTAATCAGCTTCGTGCTGTTAGCCGGGGAACTGGGAGCCATGTCGAGGATTCCATTCCGGTCTTCTTTCAGACGGAGACCTGGGCCAAGCCAGCCGCTTTGCGCCTCAACGAGATGAGTCGTGGGAACGGCATTCTCAGATGCAAAGCGGAGATACTCGATGACGCGGGTGTGGAGTGCCTGGACGCACGGACGCAGGTGCGGTTCGCAGCCACCGGTGGACTCACCTTGATAGATAATCTCGGAACTGTCGGAGGGGCGCGCGTCGTGGAGGCGGCGAACGGTGAAGCTTGGATCAGCCTCAGGCAGGACGGACCGGGAGCGCTAACTGTGTCGGCCAAGGGGCTGAAAAGCGGCTCCATTCAAATCTAGAAGGGCGAAGAGATGAGACTTAGAAATATTCCGCAATGGACACTGCTCGTCGGATCTCTGTGCGTGCATGGCGCACTCGCGCAGGGGACCGGACCGAACGATAAGGGACGGCTGGAACGCGAAGCGGCAGGCGACGCGCCTCTGAACCCGGGCGCGCTTGCGAGACTCTCACCTGCACTGAACCCCAAGGCCGTCAACATCGCCATGGTAAAGGTGATGGACTGGCAGTTGCGTCAGAGCGAAGTGAAGTTCAATCGCCTGTGGACGTATGCCGCGCTTTATGACGGTCTGCTCGCGGCTTCGAAGGCTACGGGCCAGCCGGAGGGACATGACGCCGTGTTGCACGCTTCCGAGCGTTGGAACTGGACGCTGGAGGACACACGTTTTCCCCACGCCGACGACGAAGCCCTGGGGCGTGAGTATCTCGATCTCTACAGCGAACACCCCAGCCCTGAACGGTTGAAGTCAACGCAGGAGATCATGGACCGGCTCGTATCGAGGGCTGATGATCCGGCAAAGCCCGTGTGGTGGTGGTGTGATGCGCTGTTCATGGCTCCGCCGGTGCTGGTTCGTCTTTATGCCATCACGCATGATGCAAAGTACCTCGACACGATGGACCGCGAGTGGGCCATCACACGAGAGAAGCTGTACGACCCCAAGCAGCGCCTGTATTTCCGGGATGCTCGCTTCTTGGACACAAAAGCACAGCACGAAGCTAATGGGCAACCAGTTTTCTGGTCCCGCGGAAATGGATGGGTAGTTGCGGGACTTGTGCAGATACTGGACACCCTTCCCAAGGACGACCCGCACCGCGCGCCATACGCGGCACAATTCGTAGAAATGCTTACCCGCATCGCGGCACTGCAGCCAGCAGATGGTCTATGGCGTGCTGGTCTGCTGGATGCCGATGCCTACAAGATGCCGGAAGTGTCCGGCTCAGCGTTCTTCGCATACGGCATCGCATATGGGCTGCGCACAGGCATGCTGGATGAGAAGACTTTCCGTCCGGTGCTGGAGCGCTGCTGGTCTGCGATGGTGGCCCACATCTATTCCGACGGCAGGCTCGGAAACATTCAGCCGATTGGTTTCGCTCCCGACCAGTTCACACCCTCGTCCAGCTATGTGTACGGTGTGGGCGGGTTTCTCCTGGCTGGTTCAGAGATCGACAAGTGGAAGGCTGGCTCGAAAATGGGTAGGAGTAGTGATCATCCGGTGAAGCAGTCCGGTAAGAGCAGTTCGCACTAGCTCTTACCTAATCGTGCAGTAGAAAAAGAAAACCCCTGCAGAGCAGGGGTTTTCTTTGCGCTGAGCAGCATTCGAGAGGGCAAAAAAAGCGGCAGCACTCTAGGAGTGCTGCCGCTGGGGAGGTTGTTCTAAAACAGGATTCGTCCGCCAACCTGAATGACGCGATTACCGAAGCTGCCACCGGCAATCGCACCGGTAATCTGACCAAAGTTTCCAGCACTCAGTGTTGAGACTGGTCCCGGCAGGTTGGTCAGGTTGAAGACGTTGGTGGATTCGCCACGGATCTGGAAACGAACATGATCCGGAATGATTGCGAAGTCGCGGAAGATAGATGCATCCACGCTGCGCCTTCCCGGACCAGTGATGTCGTTTTGCCGCAGCGTACCGTCAGAGCCAGCCGGACCGGCCCCGTTTTGCGGACAGGCAGCGGCGGAAACTGACGATGCTTTGCCGTTATAGATGCAGAATTGTGCGGGGCTGATATAGCTAGCCATCATTGCGGATCGGGAGCCGTGGTTATTGTTGATCTGTGCACGCCCGAAGCCCGGTGCAAGATTTGGACGGTCATTGTTGACACCGTCTTGATTTACATCTGTGCCCGCAGTGATGTTGAACGGATTCCCGCTCTGCAGACGAATGATCGTCGTCAGCGTCCAGCCGTTAACCACATTGCGCGCGATGGCATTGTGAATTCCGTAGTTGCTCTTGTACACAACCGAAGATGTGAAGACGTGGCGCTGATCGAAGTCGGAACGTTGACGATCAAGATAACGAAGGTGAGCGTCTTCCGGTTGTGTTCCTGTGCTGTTGCCCGTGTTCCCCGCAGTATCTAAGTCCTCACTCTGCAGCGATTTGGAGAATACATAGAAGCCCTGCACAGTGAAGCCGTGGCTTAGGCGCTGCTGGAAGGATGCCTGAATGGCGTGGTACACCGAACCCTCGGAAGACTGGATGCGGGAGATGGTCGAGAACTGCGGATTCGCTGCGCCATTATTGATGTTGGCGTAGGAAATGTCATTGAAAGGGCGGCGATTGTTAGCTGTCGCGGTGGTATTGGCGTAGGAGCAGTTCTGTGTCGTGTTGGTCGTCGCACAGGAAGCTCCGTTCGCACCTGCAGCTGTGAGGTTGAAAACCGGATAGTTCTGATCGAATTCGATGGGTAACTTCTTGCCGAAAGAACCGACGTAGTTGATCGTCACTGCAAAGCCACGAGCGAATTGCTGCTGCACACCGGCGTTGAATTGGTAAATCACCGGCCAACGGAAGTTGGGATCGATAGGTATAAGCGCAGCGGGCTTTACAACGTACTGCGGATTGGACGGGTTGTAGATGAATGGGTACGGAGATTTCCCGACACCACCCGCTATGCACGTCGCATCACCACCACAGAAGTCCTTTGGATCCGTGGCATAAGGATTGCTAACGTGAATGACATTGTTGAAGGTAGGACGACCAGAGAAGGGCTCGCCGTTTGACGGGTAGGTGAAAAGATTGCCACCGATGGAGCCGTAGAAAAGGCCCGCCGCTGCATGCACTACCGTTTTGCCATCCGGATAGGGAGTCCATGCGAAACCCACCCGAGGAGAAACGTGGTCATAGCGTGTCGCTACACCGCCAGGCGCTACACCCGCATCACCAGGCAGGAGTACACCCCTGAGATTGGTTGGAGCAATCGTGGATTGGGCACCTGGAACGAAATTCATGGTGCGGCGGAGCGTGTCTGTTGGTGTTGTCTGGATGTCGTAACGTATGCCCAGATTGACAGTCAGATTGGGTAGAGCACGCCAGTCGTCTTCGAGGAACGCGCCGAAGTTGTAGTAGTTCGCGTTTGCATAGACCGGTACGTCCTGCTGCATCGAATTCGGCGTGCCGAACATGAAGTCAGTAAATGCCGCCGAGGAGCGATTTGCGGTGTTGGTATGCGACGTGAACGAGAAGGATCCATAGTTGTTGAGTGTGACCTGCTGAGCGTCATTCTCGCGGTTAGCTTCGCCACCGAAATAGATGGTGTGGTTATGTTTTGTGGTGTTTACGACATCGCGAATGGCATAGACGTTGCTGCCGGTCTTCGGGCCAGTAATTGCATTTCCCGCAGTGAACCAGCTCGTGACACCTAGCTGCGGTCGCGCGCACCCCGGTCCGATCGCGGTAGCCGTGCAGATTCCCCCGCTCAGATCCTGCTCCTGAAATGCTGAGCCATACGTTGCCAGGCTTTCAGCCGGGGAAGCAATACGTCCGCCGATCAGGCGCGTGTAATTGATGGCGAGCTGGTTCACAGTGCTGTTGCTTAGCGTCCAGGTGTGCAGGATGTTGGCTTCGTGCTGGTTGAACTTGTAATCGTGCGTGGTCCAATTGAGCACGTTGTTGCCCGATGGGTTTACAACATAATCGCCAGTCTGGTGAAAGTAGCTCAACGTGAGGCGCTGCTTGTCGGTTATCTGATAATCGACTTTGCCTAGCTGTTCATTTGTCTGCTGCGTGAACGGGCTCAGGTCCTGCCGTGTGTAAGCTCCATTGCCTGCGGAGGTCGGAATGAGCCCGGCCTTAATGATGGCAAGAATGGAAGGATCCATCGCGCTTTGTGGACAAATATTCTGCCCGGGATTTGGCCCACCTGCAGCGCCGCACCACGCGAGTGCCTTGTTTGCAATGAAAGGATTGCAGGCCCAAAACTTGCTGCTGCTCTGGGCTGCGACAGTGCACTTGGTCGCGTCAGACTGCTCAGGTACACCTGGCATAGAGACAGGACGATTTTCTTCGAAGTTCCCCGTCAACATTGCTGCGCTGGGTGCCTGGATGGTGAAGACGTTATCTGACTTGTAGCGGAAGCCCGCAGCCGATGCGAAGAAGAACATCTTGTCGTGCAGCACAGGGCCACCGATGGTGCCGCCAAAGCGATGCTGGTTGTAATCAAGCTTTCTTGTCTGAGTATGCACAGTTGCGTTGAAGTTCTTATCGCGGAAGAATTCGAAGAGTGAGCCGTGAAAACTGTTGGTTCCGCTCTTGGTCAACACCGTGACGACACCCGCCGAGTTGCGGCCGAACTGGGCGGAAAAGTTGTTGGTCTGAACGGCGAATTCCCGAATTGCATCTGGGTTAGGCAAGGGGTTGCCGGTGTTGCGGACGCCGGTCATGTTGCTGCCGCCGTCCAGGTAATAGCTCACCTGGCCCACGCCGGAATCCGACGAACCGTTGATCTTGACGTGCTGCTCCGGGTACCCGAGTGGGTTGATCACACCACCGTTGGATCCGGCACCGGCATTGTTATTGTTCTGAACGCCGGGCGTCAGGTCGAGCAGTGCATACACGTTGCGGTCGACGAGTGGCAGGTTGTCGATTTCTACGTTCGATACGGTACGTCCGAGTGTGGAGTTCTCCGCATTGAGTAGCGGAACTTCGCCGGTGACCTCAACAGTTTCACCCTGCGAACCTGGCTTGAGCTCGAGATCCAACTTGGCTTGCTCTGTGACGGTCAGCGTGATGCCTGAACGGTCCAGCTTCTGAAATCCTGGCGCGGAGATAGTCAGTTTGTAGGGTCCGACCGGCAGGAAGTCAGCGCGGTATTCTCCGTTGCTCTTCGCGGTCACAGTCCGCGTGAATCCGGTATCTGTCTGGGTGAGAACCACCTGCGCATTGGGAATGGCGGCCCCGGTTGCGTCCGTGACCGTGCCGAACATACCGGCCGTTGAAAGTTGTGCGTGAGCTAGACCGGCGGCCACGAGCAGACCGAGAAAACATAGCAAACGGCGAAAGTGCAGATACATCGACTCCTCCAAATAAGAACAAACCCAGCGCGCGGCGCTCAGAAACGTCTGTACAACCGCTTTACTAAAGTTTGAACACAGTACGCCTAGCGATACAGAGTTGGCAAGAAGTTTGTAAAGCCCTTGAACAGGGCATTTGGTGAGTTGGAGCAAAGGTCTGCGGCATGCCGCGCTGCTCTTCTTGCAACCTAAAGTTTTGCACCAAATTTCGGAGCCGAGGGTCGTGTGAGTCTCAGCGGACTACATCGACGGAACCGAGATTGCCGCTCGTCGCGTCTCGCACCACGAGACGCGTACGGGCGGTATTCGCGGGGGCCCTGAACGAAAAGCCAAGGCCTACCGACTGGCCTAAGTCAATCCGATCCGCAGGCCCAATCTGCTGCTTCATCTCCGATGCGTGCTGACCAAGTTCTTTGCCCTTGCGATCGTATGCGACCGCCACCACCGACACCTCGGCCGTCCTAGAGCCGTCCGACTGGCTACTCCAGGAAAGGTCACGCGCGTTCACCATGATGAGGTACCCAGTTTGGGTCGCTTTTGCGGCAACATGCAGCCCGGTGTACACCAACTGGTTGCGCGCGGCTTCAAGCAAATCGAAGCGCACCATCTGCGGCTGTTTCTTCACGCTGTTTGGTGCAATGGCGGCGACCTCGTCCGCGCCAGGATAGTACCCGGTTCGAGTAATCGCACGCAGGGAAGGATCGCTGAGTCCTATGTGAATGTGCCGGAAGGCGAGCGGATCGCTGCTGTGGTTCGTTGGGATGTAGCTCAAGGTGTAGTACTGCGCATTCCGGTCAGCGATCTGGGAAACGATCTTGTCCAGATCGTTGCGTCCATGCACGACGCGGCCACCGGTCGAGGTGGCAAGTTCATCGAAGGAGAAGCTTGGGCCACCAGCAAAGTCCGCTGCTGTTTGCCCCTGCGTGTCAACTTCGGCGTTGAGGTATTCCGTGATTTGCGCAACCACGCCCGCCGGGTCGAGAGTGGAAAGTGACATGCGCGACTGCAGCATTCTGTCGGTCACCAAGCGAATAGCCCCGCCGATCTTGTCGTGGTCCGAGGCGCTTGCCGAGTTGAGATCATACGCATTGCTGTATCCCGTACCCACCCAGATGACATTCTTATGCGCCGGTATCCCTCGAAGACTGCTGGCAAGCTCAGCCAGCGCACCCAATGTTCGAGTGAACCCGTGCTGTGAGCCTGTCTTGCCGCCGTTGAGCCTGTTCACCAAAGCATCGAAGTCAGGTTGCGTTACGTGTTGCTTCACGCTTGCGAGCAGGTCGGCCTTGCTTTGCGTGAAGTCGTGCAGCACGACGATACGAGAATTTCCCGAAGCAACGAACAGAGTCGGAACAGGCAGCACATCCGGTTGTTTTTCGAGGAATCTCCGCAGGCTCTGTTGCGCATTCGCTATCTGAAGAAAAGGCGTGTTCAGTTCATCGATGACCAGCACATTCACGGGTGCCGAGCCAGTGCGCGCGAGGTCCGCAGTACTCCTCACCAGTAGCTGTCCGCTGGCCTCGGTCGGCATGGTGTGTGCGTCCGGACCTTCGAAGTCTCGAATTGTCTGTGTGGCGCCATCTTCGGTAATCGTGAACTTCGAGCGATTGAGATTGGGTACAACATTGCCATGGCTGTCGACGACGGTCACATCAAGCACCACCAACCTGCTGGTGACCTGAATGGTGGCCGTGCCGGATGCTGGGCCCGCTTGTGCGCAAGCGCAATGCGGTCCAGCGACTACCAGCGAAATAAGCAAAACTTGCAGAATCCGGCGTGCGTGTGAAGACAGGCGAAGCATGCGGACGAAGATACACTCGTTTCCGCAAAGCGGCGAGCTTTCCCCCGGGGACGCGAGACCAACTCTGCTTTTCGCTCGCTCTCTGACGCCTCTCGATCGTTTATGCCAAAGTAAGAAGCGGGAAGATTTGCTTGCCACCAGTGTCAAAAAACTCGCGTGCCGAACCAGCTAGAACGGGTGCTGGCGCAACTGCAAAAAGGCTGTCTGCCTCAAACCGTACGCCACGCGAAATCAACCGCAACCTCGTACTGAATCTGATTCGGAGAAGTGAAAATATTTCGCGCGCGGACCTGGCGCGTCTGTGCGGCTTGCCGCGGAGCACCATCTCCATCATCGTCGCTCAGCTCATTCGCGACCGGTGGATCGTGGAAGGAAGCGTCGGAAAGCTTCCACGTGGCCGCCGTCCCACTTACCTGCAGCTAAACACCTCGCGCTCCGTGCTTGCGATCGACATACATCCGACGCAGACAACGATAGGAATCGCAGATCTCGAAGGTCATTTCGCTGTGCAGCACACGATTGACTTGCCCGCCGACCCCAAGATGGGAATGAACACACTGCTCACTGCCGTGAAGCGAATCATTTCAACCAACAAAGATCGTTCCTTCTCAGGGGTGGGAGTGTGTCTGCCCGGTCGACCGAATCTCAACCTCGACAAACTGATTTTCGCCCCAAACCTCAGATTTCCGGTATCGGGAATCAAGGAGCAATTGCAAAAGGTGACGGGCCTCCCCGTTGAGATCGACAATGTCGCCAACGCATGCACCATCGCGGAGGTGTGGTCGAGTGGTTCCGAACAGAAGCGGAACCTCATCGTTCTCAACGTGTCTGAAGGAATCGGGACCGGCATCTTCATGGAAGGACAGCTCGTTCGGGGTGAGAACGGCATGGCGGGGGAATTTGGTCATATTCAGCTGGAGCCGCGTGGTTTGCTTTGTGCCTGCGGATCGCGCGGGTGCTGGGAGACGCTTGCATCGAACCGCGCTGGAATCCGCTACTACCGGGAACTTTCGAAGGCCTCCATGGTTCCAAGTTTCGAAGGGTTGCTTCGGCTGGCGCAAGATGGCGAATCGAACGCGACCAAGGCACTGACGAAAATGAGCAGGGAACTGGGGCGTGGCATGCGTATGCTCGCCAGCGCACTAGCTCCGCAGGAGATTGTGGTGGTCGGTGACATCACAGCAATGTGGCATCAATTTGGGCGTGTCGTGCAGGAAGAGTTTGCTAAAAATGCTCTGCATGAACTTCCGAAAGTGCGTGCGGCCACGAATGGAAGCTTGACCCGGCTTCGCGGAGCGGTCGCAATCGTGCTCTATGCGCGATCCGTGTAGCTGGCCAGCTAATTGCTTTCGCTGCCACTTAGCTGAGCGGACCTGCGGAAGTTCGTGACGATTTCGATGTATCGCCGGGCGGTTTCGGTTACCTTCGCTGCCTGACCCGCAGCCAGCGCCTTCACATCTGCAAGCTCCGCACCCACGCCCAATGCGAACGCGCCCGCCGCAAGGTACTCTTCTGCGGTCGTCAACGAGCATCCGCCGGTCGGAATCACTTCGATCTGAGGCAGAGGAGCTTTCAACGCGCGAAGATATTTTGCTCCGCCCATTGCGCTTGCCGGGAAGACCTTGATCACGTCAGCACCGCTCTGCCAAGCTGTGACGACTTCGGTCGGAGTGAGCGCGCCGGGAAGTACCGCGATATCGTAACGCTGACACAGCTCGATAGTTCTGACATTCAACGCGGGGCTAACGATGAATTGCGCACCTTCCAGCATGCAGATGCGCGCAGTTTCCGGGTCAAGGACAGTTCCGGCACCAACCAGAATGTCAGGACGATCTTTCGCGAGTCGTGCAATCACCTGTATAGCGCCGGGCACCGTCATGGTTATCTCCAGGACTGACACTCCGCCGGCTGCTATTGCTGCGGCAAGATCCAAAGCCTGATCAGCACTTTCTGCGCGGACCACGGGCACCACACCGATTGATCGAATCTGCTGCAAGACTTCCTGCTTCGTAGCCATCTTCCTCTTTCCGATTTATCGATTTGTTCCTGCGTGGCCGCCAGCCATAAGCCGCTCTACCTCGGCTAAGGTGGCCATGGACGCGTCTCCTGGCGTGGTCATCGCGAGCGCTCCGTGTGCCACACCACAATCGAGCGACCAGGAAACGCCCTTGCCACTTAGTAGTCCGAAGATAACGCCAGCAGCGAACGAATCACCACCGCCGACCCGGTCGAAGATTTCTAAATCGTCGAAACGAAGGCCCTCGAATGCTTCTCCTTCGGCGAACGCGAACGCGCTCCAATCGTTACGGTTTGCTGTCACCGGCTTGCGGACAGTGCTAGCGATCAGCTTGATATTTGTGAACTCCCCTGCGACCCGCTTTGCCATCGTAGCGAAGCTTTCGAGAGTGTGCCAGACAGGCCCGTGCGCGCTCTCGGCTAGCGGAGAGGCTACATCTCCTTCATGGCCAAACATCACATCCACCATCGGCATCAGGGAGCGATTTACAGCGACGGCTTCGTCACGACCGCCCCGATTTTTCCAAAGTGACGGACGGTAATTGCAATCGAAGCTGACGATGGTTCCTGCGCGTTTGGCTGCGCTCATCGCCTCGTGAACCACTGCTGTCGCGCTTTCGCTTAGAGCGGCCATGATGCCGCCCGTGTGGAACCAACGCACACCGCGGCGCGAGAAGATGTCATCCCAGTTCACCGTGCCTGGCTGCAGTTGCGCGATGGCCGTGTACCCGCGATCCATCATGCCCATGCCGCCGCGGACGCCATATCCGCGCTCAAGAAAATAAACTCCGTTGCGGGCCTCTCTCCCCACGCCATCGAATGGTTCCCATCGCACAAGTGACGTGTCCACGCCACCCTGCAGCATAAGGTCTTCGATAAGCCGACCGACAGGATTGTCGACCAGAGAAGTCATAACCGCACTGCGTAGCCCGAAGCATCTGCGCAGCCCACGCGCCACGTTGTACTCGCCGCCCCCTTCCCATACACGAAATTCGCGAGCGCCTACGATGCGACCAGCGCCGGGATCGAAGCGGAGCATCACTTCGCCTAGCGATACCATGTCCAGCGCACTTGCTGAGGCTTCTCTTATCGCTAAAGTCGGCAGGTTTCTAGTCAGACTCATCGCAGTTCCGAAATAGCTACCGCATCCATGTCGTCGTAGGCCTGGTTTTCACCACCCATTCCCCAGCAGAACCCATACGCCTTCGTCCCAACCCCAGCGTGAATACTCCACCCAGGTGAAACGACAACCTCGCGATCGCCGACAAGCAGATGGCGCGTCTCTTGTGGTGGACCCATCAGGTGCACAACGCGATGAACGGGGTCCACGTCGAAGTAGCAGTAAACCTCGCTGCGTCGCATGTGCGTGTGCGGAGGCATCGTGTTCCAATTCGATCCAGACTCAAGCAGCGTGAAGCCCATTACAAGTTGGCAGCTCTTCAGGCCATCCTTGTAGATCGCCTTATAGATGGTTCGCTTGTTGCACGTCTCAGTTGAACCAAGCTGCAGACCTTCCAGGTCGGCAAACTTCTTCAATCCGGTTGGGTACTCCGTGTGCGCGGGGTAGCTCAGCAAATAGAAAGCTGCGGGAGCATCGGCGCGAGTGCTCGTAAATGCAACCTGCTTACTTCCACGGCCGATGTAGAGACAATCCAGCTTTTCGAGCGAATACTTCTCGCCGTCCACGGTGACGCTTCCGGCATTACCAAGGTTCAATACGCCCAACTCGCGGCGCTCGCAAAAGTATTCAGCGCGCAGTTCCGGCTGTGTTTCGAGAACCAGTTCCGCTGTTGTCGGCACTGCGCCGCCGACGACGGTGCGATCCAGGTCAACATAGCTAAGCTCGATCGCGCCTGGTCGGAACAGGGCTTCCAGAAGGAACGTTTCGCGCAGTTCCTGCGTCGTCATGCGGGGGAAACGAACTACATCGGCCATCTGTACGGATTTCATCGGCATGCTATTTCGCGGTCTCCTCAACCTTTATGACATAGACGATAAGGGTTTCACCGGGTGCTTCAATCGCCTGATGTGGAACGCCTGCGGGAATGTGCAGGATGTCGCCCTTGTGCAGCACGTGCGCAGTCGCACCTTCTAGTCGAGAACCGCGAATCTCACCGTCGGCTCCATCTTTGCGATCGGCGATGGTGCCGCCGGTCAGCTCAGTGCCTCCGCCGTCTAGCACAAACAGAAAGTCGGCAAAGCGTGTGTGCTGCTCCGCGCCACCGCTCTTTACTCGCGCGGTCAGCATGGTTTTGTGTCCGATGTACTCGGCCAGCGTAACGCCAGAACTGCCGCTGCCTGCCTGCGCCTTATCCAGTAGTGCCTTGCCTTGCGTTATTAGTGCCGCGGTATCTAACACTTCCGCCGCAGCTTTGGTGGGCGAAGGGGCTGCTTGTCCGAGAACAGCTAAAGTGGACGAAAATGCCAATAAAGCGGCGATTTTCTGCGCGACACTTGTCTTGTTCATACTTAGTACCATATCGTTTCATACCTGAAGAGCAAGAGAGTTTCCGGAATAAGCCAAAGCGTATGGCACCCGGCGAAGTGAACCAACCTTATGACAAGCGTTACAAAACACGCAATCTCGGTTCTTGAGCTGTTCCGTCTCGACGGCAGAGTAGCTCTCGTGACTGGAGCCGCTAGCGGCCTCGGCGCAGCTATCGCCATCGCGCTTGCGCAAGCAGGTGCGCAGGTTGCGGTGCACGGGAACCGCAGGCCAGCGGATGAGACCGCGCAAGCAATCGGTTCGAACGCTGTCTCTTTTCAGGCTGATCTCTCATGTGCTACCGGTGCACAGGACCTGTTCCATGCCGTACACGCGAAGTTCGGCCAGGTGGACATTCTAATTAACAATGCCGGCACGATCATGCGCGCCGCCGCGGAAGAGACTGCACTGGAAGACTGGCAGCAGGTTTTGCAGGTCAACCTTACTTCGGTGTTCCAGCTTTCGCAGTTTGCAGCACGCGACATGATGAAGCGGGGAAGTAGCGGCAAGATCGTGAACATCGCTTCGCTACTCAGCTTTCAGGGCGGCATACGTGTCCCTGCCTACGCTGCGTCGAAGGGCGGCGTTGCGCAACTCACGAAGGCTCTCGCAAATGAGTGGGCTTCGAAGCGCATTCAGGTAAATGCAATCGCGCCGGGCTACTTCGCCACAACAAATACCGAAGCCCTACGTGCAGATGAAACGCGCAATCGCCAGATTTTGGAACGCATTCCCGCATCCCGCTGGGGCGAGCCTCAGGACATCACGGGCGCTGCCCTCTTCCTCGCTTCTTCTGCAAGCGACTACGTCACGGGAACAGTTCTCACTGTCGACGGCGGCTGGATGGGCCGCTAAACTCTTCGTCACGTCCACACTGACTGGAAACTATGCCAACGAACTTGGAAACCGCAGATGGAAAGGGCCGCATCGGCAAGGTGCGCTGGACAATCTGCGCGATGCTGTTTGCCGCCACGTCCATCAACTACATGGACCGCCAGGTCATCGGCCTACTCAAGCCAACGTTGGAACATTCCATCGGCCTCACAGAGATCAGCTACGGCTACATCATCGCAGCGTTCCAGATTGCCTATGCGTCCGGCCTGCTTCTCGCAGGACGTCTCGTTGACAGGCTCGGTTCACGCATCGGCTACATGCTCATCATGGCCACGTGGAGCCTCGCGGCGATGTCGCATGCTTTAGCCAGCAGCGCACTGGGCTTTGGCATTTCACGGTTTTTTCTCGGACTAGGCGAAGCTGGCAACTTTCCTGCGGCTATCAAAACGGTTACTGAGTGGTTCCCGCCCAAAGAGCGCTCGCTTGCCACTGGCATCTTCAACTCCGGCGCAAACCTCGGGGCCATGATTGCGCCGGCGATGGTGCCCTACGTCGCAATTCATTACGGGTGGCGCGTGGCTTTTCTGTCCACCGGCTTACTCAGTGCTCTCTGGATCTTCTGGTGGTATCGCAATTACCGCAAACCGAACGACCACCCGACGCTCACCGGAGAAGAACTCCGACACATCTACATCGAAGCCGCAGAACAGATGGGACCGCGCGCTTCATGGGCTAGCCTGCTGACCCACCGTCAAACTTGGGCCTTCGCTATTGCAAAGTTCCTCACAGATCCAATCTGGTGGTTCTATCTTTTCTGGTTGCCGGGTTATTTCGATCAGCGCTTCCACCTCGGCCTGTCTCACCTTGGCCTGCCGATTATCCTCGTCTACAACATGTCTGCTGTCGGTAGCATCTGCGGTGGTTGGCTACCTGCACTTTTCACACGTTTCGGCATCAGCACTTCCGCCAGCCGTCTCCTCGCGATGCTCTCGTGCGCATGCTTGGCATTGCCCATGCTGCTTGCAGCACATACGAGCTCGGAATGGGTGGCAATCGGCGCGCTCAGTATTGCGGCAGCTGGCCACCAGGGTTGGTCAGCCAATTTGTTCACTACTGTCTCTGACATGTTCCCGCGCAGTGCGGTAGGCAGCGTGGTAGGTATCGGAGGCATGGCCGGTTCTATTGGAGGTGTCCTTTTGTCGATTGAGGCCGGACGCATACTTCAGTTGACCCACAGTTATGCGAGCCTTTTTGTTCTCGCCGGTTGTGTTTACCTCGTGGCTATCGCTGTTGTGCAGATACTAGCCCCGAAACTTCGTCCCGCGCACCTTGATACTCCGGCAGCATCGCTGGCTAAGTAAGGCTCGAAACAAGAACGCGTCACACTCACGTTGCAGCATTTCACAAGTGAGCGACACATCCGTTGCTCCGGTCTTCACCAGATACCTTCAGGCGACTACACCTGAATCTTGTTACACATGGGAGCTATGAACAAAACCTGTTTACAACTAAAAGCAACACAAAGGAACCGTTGCTTCGAAGCAGGACGGACGAAAGCATGAGTTGGGAATCTAGCCGCCTTCTACCGACACATCCTGCGACTCGTGCCACGGCTCAGCGCCTCTACGAGGAGGTGAAGGACGCACCGGTCATAAGTCCGCACGGGCATACAGACCCAGCGTGGTTCGCGCAGAACATTGCGTTTCCGGATCCGGCGGCGCTTTTTATCCAGCCAGACCATTACATCTTTCGCATGCTGTACTCACAGGGAATTCCGTTGGAAGCGCTCGGGGTGTCGCAGCTCGATGGCAAGCAGGCTGCTGATCCACGCGAGGTTTGGCGGATTTTTGCGGAGAACTATTTTCTTTTCCGCGGAACTCCGACGCGGCTGTGGCTCGACTACTCTCTGGCCGAAACATTCGGCCTTGAAGAACGGCTTAATGCAAACAACGCCGACAGTTATTACGACGTCATCGCGGAAAAGCTTTCCACGCCAGAGTTCCGTCCGCGAGCACTTTTCGATAAATTCCGCATTGAGCTACTAGCCACAACAGATGCAGCCACGGACTCGCTGGAAGATCACCAACGTATCCAGGAATCTGGTTGGAGCGGACGAGTTATCCCCTCGTTCCGTCCCGATGCGGTCGTAGACTCCGAGCACCCGGCCTTCGCCAGTAGTTTGAAGCTGCTTGCCGAACAGACGAATGAAGACGTTACTCACTACCCTAGTTACCTGAATGCGCTGCGAAAACGTCGTGAGTACTTCAAGCATATGGGAGCAACTGCGACGGATCACGGTCACCGCACAGCACGCACTGAAAATCTCAGCGCATTGCAGATCGAACCGCTTTTCGCCCGAATTGTAAGTGGGCAGGCAAGTGCTGCAGACGCCGAGCTATTCCGAGCTCAGATGCTGACGGAAATGGCAGGCATGAGCGTGGAAGACGGTCTGACCATGCAGCTTCATCCGGGCTCCTTCCGAGATCACAACGAAACGATTTTTAGTAAGTTCGGCAAGGACAAAGGGACTGATATCCCGCTTTCCACTGATTACGTAAATGCACTAAAGCCATTACTCGATAAATACGGCAACGATCGTGACTTCACATTCATTCTCTTCACGCTCGATGAAACCGCTTACTCGCGAGAGCTGGCGCCAATGGCAGGCGTGTATCCGTGTCTTCGCCTTGGTCCGCCGTGGTGGTTCCACGATTCACCCGAGGGCATGATGCGCTACCGCGAGCAAGTTACCGAGACTGCAGGTTTTTACAACACCGTTGGTTTCAACGACGACACTCGCGCATTCTTATCCATCCCCGCCAGGCACGACGTAGCACGTCGTGTGGATTGTGCATTCCTTGCGAAGCTCGTAGCTGACGGACGACTGGATGAAGACGAAGCTACTGAGTTGATTCACGACCTTACGACCAACCTGGTCAAAAAGGCCTACAAACTGTAGTTCCAGGCCGCACAGGCGGCAGAAGAGAAGACATATGCCTTGGTTCAGTGTTGAAGAAGACGCGCTAAGTGAAGACCAAATTGTAGAAGCAGTAGAAAAGACGGTGGCTGAGTGTAAGCGGCGCGTCAGCTCCAATCCGAAGCGTGTGCTTCTTCTGCCTCCAGACCTGACTCGCGCTCATTCGCGCTCAGGCTATATTACGGAGCTGTTGTACAAAGCTTTCCCGGATGCCGACGTGCACGTTATTCCGACACTCGGGCAGCATGTGCCGCATACAGAAGAAGAAAACAAGTGGATGTTCGGCTCGGTACCGCACGAGCGCATCCATCCACACGATTGGCGCAACGGATGCTCCTCGGTTGGCACGATCCCTGGCAGGATGGTTGAGGAGACCACGGGAGGCGCTGCCGATTGGGATATTCCTGTTGCGCTCAACTCCATGCTGATGGACGAGACGTGGGATCTGATCATCAATATCGGACACGTGGTTCCACATGAAGTTCTCGGCTTCGCGAATCACAATAAAAACTACTTCATCGGATTGGGCGGCAAAGACACGATTGGTGCGTCCCACATTGCCGCTGCGGTTTATGGCATCGAGAACAATCTTGGCTGCCTGGTTACGCCGCTCCGGGCTTGCTACAACTGGGCTGAAGACAATATGCTGCAGGCCCTGCCGGACGTATACCTGCAAATAGTTATGCAGCGGGACGCGGCCAATAAGTTGGTCATCAGCGGACTATATGTCGGGGACGATCTGGACACGTACCTCCAAGCTGCTAAACGTTCCCGCGAACAGAACATTACCATCTTCGACAAGCCCTTGAAGAAGATTGTCGCCGTCATGCAGGCGGATGAATTCCGCGCAACGTGGGTAGCAAATAAAGCCATCTACCGCACGAGGATGGCGCTTGCTGACGGGGCCGAACTACTGATCTTGGCTCCAGGGGTCGAGCGCTTTGGTGAACAGCCCGAGGTGGACGACCTTATCCGGAAGTATGGCTACAAAGGAACGCCTCGTACCCTCGAGTTATACAAAACAGAAGCGGACATGCAAGAGTTACCGCATGGAGTCGCGCACCTCATCCATGGCTCAAGTGAGGGCCGCTTCACCATCCGATACGCACCCGGTCACCTATCCAGAGAAGAAGTTGAGAAGGTGGGATATGAGTACGCAGATTTGGCAGAGATGCAGGCGAGATACTCACCTGAGCAAATGAGCGAAGGTTGGAACACCATGCCGGACGGTGAAGAAGTGTTCTACATCAGCACACCGTCCGCCGGACTTTGGTCGACGCGCGAGAAGCTCATGACAGCCGGGCGGAAGGATTATGGCGCATGAACGAAGTAGATGATTGCCTCGCTGCGAAAGAGGAAGTGTTGCGTGAACTGCTGCGCGCATCCGTCTCTCCACGCGAGACATTGCTGGTTGCGTACTCGGGCGGTGTGGACTCCGCCTATCTCGCATGGGTGGCGCACACCGCGCTTGGCAGCAGCATGAAGGCAGTCATTGCAGACTCGCCTTCGCTACCACGGAAAGAACTGGCGCAAGCAGTCGCGTTCGCTCAAGAACACGAGATTCCGCTTGAGATCATTACGACCGGAGAACTCAAGTCACAGGATTACACCCGCAACGATGCGCTGCGCTGCTTTCACTGCAAGGACGAACTCTTCCGCGTGATGACAGCTTTTGAAGCGAAGCAGGGGGCTCTAAAGATTGCCTACGGTCGTAATGTCGACGATAGTGGCGATTTCCGTCCAGGTCAGAGGGCGGCCGAAGAGCACGCAGTGTTGGCACCGCTTGTAGATGCGGGCCTCACCAAAGCAGACATCCGTGCCCTTGCACGACGCGCTGGTCTCGCTCTGTGGGACAAGCCCGGCGCAGCCTGCCTCGCATCGCGCATCGAGTATGGGCGCGAAGTTTCAGTAGAAGTCCTGGCGCAGGTTGAAGCAGCAGAAGAGTTCCTGCATTCGCAAGGTTTCAAGCAGGTGCGTGTCCGCCATCACGGCGAAATGGCACGGGTCGAGATCGGTCGCGAAGAAATCCATCAAGCCTTCTCACTCGAAGCCATGGACCGCATCCATTCGGGTATCAAGGCTGCTGGTTTCAGGCACGTTGCACTTGATATGAGCGGCTACCGCAGTGGCTCTATGAATAACGTGATCCCAGTAGAGACCCTGCTTGAGCACAGCAAATGATGGCTTCCGATCTGTTGCTGAAACTCCTCGCTGATGTGCGCTCTGGCGCTGTGACATCCGAGCAAGCTACCGCCGACATTTCTTCTCAACGATACGAAGATATCGGTTTTGCCAAGATCGATCATGATCGCACTGAGCGCTGCGGTATGCCCGAGGTAATTTTCGGTCAGGGGAAGACACCGCAGCAGGTCGCGGAAATCTTTCAACGCTTGCAGAAGCGCGGATCAAATGTGCTCGCTACGAGAGTCAGTAAAGAAGCTGCTGCTTCCATCATGGCTCTCGTACCCGAAGCAAAAGTGCATACGCTTGCACGCTGCGTCACACTTTGGCAGAGCAACGCGCCAATCAATGGCAAAATCGGTGTAGTTTGCGCTGGCACGAGCGATCTTCCTGTCGCAGAAGAAGCTGCAATCACCGCAGAACTTTTTGGCTCCGAAGTCACGCGCATTTGCGATGTAGGTGTGGCTGGTCTACATCGTTTGCTGGCTCACATCGACACTTTGCGTGCAATGCATGTGCTCGTCGTATGCGCAGGTATGGAAGGCGCTCTACCGAGTGTCGTTGCCGGACTTGTGAGAGTGCCGGTGCTGGCGGTTCCCACATCCATCGGCTACGGCGCCTCTTTTGGTGGAGTTACAGCTCTGCTCGGCATGCTGAACTCATGCTCACCAAACGTCAGCGTGGTAAACATCGACAATGGGTTCGGTGCTGGCTATCAAGCGACACTCATCGCGAGACAGGCTGGTGCATAGTCACACGCATGTATGAGAGAAAACCTGTTTGAAAGATTGTAGGCACAACTATGAATCCATCCTTATTTGATCTCTCCGGAAAAACAGCAGTGGTCATTGGGGGCACCTCCGGCATTGGTCTCGCTATGGCTATCGGCCTTGCTCAAGCAGGCGCGGACGTTGTCGCATCGGCCCGACGCGAAGAGCAGGTAAACGCAGTCGCATCGCAGATCGAAGCACTCGGGCGTAAGACCCTGCGTATGCGCTCCAACGTGCTTGACCGCGCCAGCCTTGATGCGCTCGCGTCCGCAACACTCGAGCAGTTCGGCAAAATAGACATTCTGATCAACTGTGCGGGAGTGATTAAGCGCGCAAGCACGCTGGATTTTCCGGAAAGCGAATGGGCCGACATCATGGAAACCAACGTCACCGGCACACTCCGTGGCTGCCAGATCTTTGGCAGATCGATGCTGGAACGCGGCTATGGACGCATCATCAATATCGCATCGCTGAACACTTTCATCTCTCTGAAAGAAGTGACAGCATATGCAGCGTCTAAAGCGGCCGTGGGAGCACTTACGAAATCGTTGGCTGTCGAGTGGAGTTCCCGTGGCGTCACTGTGAACGCCATTGCTCCAGGCGTTTTTCGGACGGCACTCAATGCCGATCTCCTCGACAACACAGAACGAGGCAAAGAGCTAAGGATGCGCACACCCATGTCGCGCTTCGGCTCACCAGACGAGTTGGTCGGTGCCGCCATCTATCTCGCTTCTGACGCCTCCTCTTTTGTAACGGGAGAAATCATGGTTGTAGACGGCGGCTTCCTTGCCAGCGGAGTTAATCAGTAAAGCAGCCTAAAGCATCTGGTCTCGCAATCTCCTGAGACCAGACACTGAGATTACTGCCATCCACCACCGAGCGCCTGGTAGAGCTGCACAAGCGATAGTGCTTCGCTCTGCTCCGCGTTTACCAGACTCAAACGCGCGTTGAACAGATTTGTGTCCGTCGTCAGTACTTCCAGGTATGCGGTCGATCCAGCCTGATAGCGGATGCGCGCGAGGCGCGTGGCGTCCTGTGCCGCATCGACGAGTTTTTGCTCTTCCATCCGCTGCGCATGCTGCTTGTTCACTGAGATCAGCGCATTGGACACATCGCGAAATGCCGTGATGATGGTCTTCTGATAAGTGAGGACCATCTCCTCTTTTTGCTGCTTAGAAAACTCGTACTGCCCACGTAGCTTGCCGCCTTCGAAGATCGGCTGCGCTAAAGAACCAATTCCATAGATCGTTTTGCCCGAAGGATCAAAGAGGCTTGAGAAACTGTTGCCACCCAGTCCCGCTGAAGCGCTGATAGAGAGTTGCGGAAAAAACTGTGCTCTTGCCACACCAATCTGCGCATTGGCGGCTTCTAGCTGAGCTTCCGCCTGCTGAATGTCCGGGCGCCGCTGTAGTAGCTGAGAGGGAATGCCTACCGACAAGTCCTGCGGAACTGGTGCAAGTGCGTTCGGGTCGGTGTGCGTAACAGGGCTTGGAACCTTTCCAAGCAGGAAAGTCATCGTGTTTTCCTGTTGCTGCATGTCCGCTTCAAGTTGCGGAATCTGAGCGCTTGCCGTGTACAGCAGTTGCTGAGCCTGGCGCACATCCGACAACGGTGCTGCTCCGCCCTTTTCGAGCTTCATCGTGAGATCAACAGAATCCTGCCGTGCTTTCAGCGTTTGTCTCGCTACCTCAAGCTGCGCATCGAGCGAACGCAATGTGAAGTAGGAAGTCGCTACCTGACCGACGAGTGTCATGCGAACTGCGCGCCGCGCCCACTCCTGCGCGAGTAGCTGGTCTCGAGCGGCTTCGGTTTGCTTGCGGTATTGACCCCAGAAATCAGGCGTCCAGGCCGCCGACAAGTTGAAGCTGCCAAACGCAAGAGGATTCGTGTCAAAGTTGAAGCCCGAGTTGCTCGGCAGGTCCGCGCCGATACCGCTGCCCCCAGCCGAAAGTGTCGGGAACTCCGCTGCACGCGTGATGCGAATCTGTGATCGAGCCTCAAGCACTCGTTGCGCCGCTACACGCAGATCATAGTTGTTCGCCAGTGCCTCTTTAATCAGTTCCTGAAGCTCGGGCTCACGGAACACGGAGCTCCACTGCTGGTCTCCAAGAGAATCTTTCGGATCGCTCGAAACTGCGGTGTTCTCCGCACCTCGGTAAGTAGGCGGCGAAGGCACGTGCGGTCGAGAATACTTCGGGCCAACATTACATCCGGCAAGATAGAGCGCTGCCGTTCCATAAATGGCTAGAGCCGTGGTTTTCAAGCGGGTTCTCATGCGTGTTCTCCCTGCGCCGGGGGCTGGTTGATGCCCGCCTTCTTGCCAAGCTCCACTGGGTCGACGTCATGTTTCGAATCCATCGTCGTTCCCTTGCCGCCCTTTGTGTATCGGTGCGAAACATACTCAACGAATGCAAATGTGACTGGCACAAACAGGATGCCAAGCGCAGTAGAAAGCAACATACCGCCTACCACGACCGTGCCAAGAATCTGCCGTGAAACACCGCCAGCACCGGATGCAAACCACAGCGGCAAGCATCCGAAAATAAACGCCAGCGCGGTCATAATGATTGGCCGTAAGCGCAGCCTGGCTGCACCGAGCGCCGCCTCGGCTATGCTTTGCCCATTCTCGTAGTTCGTCTTTGCAAACTCGACGATGAGAATTGCGTTCTTCGCGGAAAGGCCGATTAACATGATCAGACCGATGGTTGCGAAGACATCGTTTTCAAGCGCACGTGCCGTGAGTGCAAGGTAAGCGCCCAGGATTGCCACCGGCGTGCTGAGCAGCACGCTGAACGGCAGCGTCCAGCTTTCGTACTGCGCCGCAAGGATGAGGAACACAAACAGCAGCGACAGCGCGAATACGACCCAGGACGGAAGGCCTTGCGCGGCCTTGTGCTCCTGGAACGACATTCCGGCATAATCAAAGCCCATGTCTTTGGGCATTGTCTGGTGAAAGGTGTCTTCCAGTGCCTTCATGACCTGCCCGGAACTGTATCCAGGAGCGCCAACGATGGTGATCTGCACAGCGTTGTATTCGTTGTAGCGCAGAATGAATTCAGGGCCGTTGATCTTCTTCAGAGTGACCAACGAGGCTAATGGCACCTGTCCGCCATTCGCACTGCGCACATAGAACTGGTTGATGTTTTCTATCTTGCTTCTGGTGTCGGACTCTGCTTCCACATAGGTCTGCCACTGACGGCCGAACCGGTTGAAATAGTTGGCGAGATAGCCGCCCATGAAGGTCTGCATCGTTGCGTAGACATCGGAAAGCTGCACTTGCTGCTGCACAACCTTGTCCTTGTCTACTGCGGCATAGATCTGCGGCACAGCGGGCAGGTATGCCGGAACGGCGGCTGCGATTTCAGGATGGTTCTTCACCGCTCCCAGAAACGCGCCTAGGTTCTTTGTCAGGTAATTTGGATCGTCGTTGCCGGAACGATCTTCCAGAACGAACGTGACACCGCCCGAAGTACCCACACCCGGGATCGATGGAGGTGGAAAGCTGAACGCGATACCGTCCGGGTTCATAGCGAGTTGTTTCGCGATGTTCTGCTGAATTGCGCCGAACTGCTCTTCCTTTGATTTACGGACGTCCCAGTCCTTCAGCGAGACGAAGAAGAACGCGGTATTCGTGCTCTGCGTCTGCGTAAGCAGGCTGAAGCCGTTCACCTGAATGACGCCACGAATACCGGGTGTCTTCATCAGCGCGTCTGAGACTTTCAGCGCAGCTTGGTCCGTACGCTCCAGCGAAGAAGCGTCGGGCAACTGCAGGGCAACGAAGGCGTAGCCCTGATCTTCAGTCGGAATGAATCCAGTTGGCAGACGCGCACCAAGCAATACCGAAACGATTCCGACGGCGACGAGCGCGAGCATGGAGAAGCCCGCCTTGTGCAGCAGCACGCTCGAAGTTGAAACGTAATTTTCGGTCGCACGACCAAAGAACCGGTTGAAGAAGTCGAAGAAGCGGCCAAGCAGACCTTTCTTCTTTTCCTTGTCTTTTGGCTTTAGAAGCAGCGACGCCAGTGCCGGGCTGAGCGTCAGTGCATTGAATGCCGAGATAAGAACCGAGATAGCAATCGTGATGGCGAACTGCTGGTAAAGCCGCCCGGTAATACCCGGGATCGCAGCCGTTGGAATAAACACCGCCGCAAGAATCAGCGCAATGGCAACAACAGGACCGCCCACCTCCTCCATAGCCTTGATGGTGGCGTCCTGCGGGCTCATGCCCTCATCGATGTGGTGCTCCACTGCTTCCACCACGATGATTGCGTCATCCACCACCAACCCGATCGCCAGCACGAGTCCAAACAGCGAAAGTGTGTTGATCGAGAAGCCGAGCAGCGGAAAGATAATGAACGTGCCGATCAGCGACACTGGCACAGCGAGCAGCGGGATCAGCGTAGCGCGCCAACCCTGCAGGAAGATGTAAACGACGATCACTACAAGGATCAGCGCCTCGATGAGCGTCATGATGATTTCGTGCAGCCCTGCGGTGACAGCCTTGGTCGTATCCAGCGGAATGTCGTACTTCAGGCCGGACGGAAAGCTTTGCGCCAGCTCCGCCATGCGCTTGTTTACGTCTTTCGCCACCTGCACCGCATTCGATCCAGGCAACTGGTACACGCCGAACACGCCTGCCGGCGCTTTGTTGTAACGGCCGTTCAGGGTATAGAACTGCTGGCCCAGCTCAATGCGAGCCACATCGCGCAGGTGCAACACGGACCCATCGGGATTTGCCCGAACTACAATCCCGCCGAACTCCTCCGGCGTGACAAGTCGGCCTTCCGTGCGCACAGTGTAGGTAAACTGCTGTCCTTTTGGCGCGGGATCGCCACCCACCTGTCCGGCAGGATTCACGTTGTTTTGTGTCTGCAGCGCTGCGATCACTTCGGGGGCAGTGACACCGAGCTTGGCGAGTTTGTCCGGCTGTACCCAAACACGCAACGCATACTGGCCGCCGAACACCTGCACACGAGCCACACCCTGCACACGCGTAATTTCATCCTGGAGCTTGATGATGGCGTAGTTCGTAAGGAACCGCGCGTCGTACTTGTCGCTTGGCGAAGACAGCGCCACGAGCATCAACGGAGAAGTCAACGACTTCTGAACCGTGATGCCGCCGACGGTCGCTTGCGGCGGTAGCTGCGCCTGTGCTTGCGACACACGAAGCTGCGTCAGAATCTGGTCTGTATCAGGGTTTGTCTTTACATCGAAGTCGACGAAAATCTGTGACTGGCCATTGTTCGCATTCACCGAGTACATGTACAGCATGTTGTCGACGCCGGTGATCTGCTGTTCCAGCGGCGTTGAAACGGACTGCAACAGTGTTCGCGCATCAGCACCCGCGTAGTTCGCTTGAATCTGAATTTCAGGTGGAGCGATGTCGGGGTACTGCGCGGTTGGCAGCGTCAACATCGCAACCACCCCGATGATCGTGGTCAGGATCGCGATGACGATGGCCACAATGGGCCTGCGAATAAAAAATTTCGACATGCTTACCTCCCGGCCGCATCGTTGGCCGGTGGAACCGGCGTTGGCGCTGCAGCATGCGGAGAAACCGGAGCACCTTCACGCAGTTTCTGCAGGTTGTCTGTAATCACCTGAGATCCTGGCTGCAAACCGCCTTTCACCACCCAGTTATTCCCGACCTGATCACCAAGCGTGACGTTTGCGACCTTCACCTTGTTATCGGGGCCAACAACAAAGACCTGCTGAATTCCTTGAAGCTCCTGAATCGCGGCCTGCGGCACAAGGATGACATTGTGGTCAGTGTGCGTTTCTGCGGAGACGCGCCCGAACTGGCCGGGCCGAAGCACATTTCCGGGATTCGGAAACGCTGCTGCAATACGAATAGCTCCGGTCTGCGCATTCAGTTGTCGGTCAACAAAGACGATGCGACCTTTCTGCGGGTACTTGTCACCGTTCGAAAGCGTGAGCGTGAGCGGCAAATGCCCAGCGCTGCGCAGCAGGTCATTTGTCTTGCCGTTCAGGCTTGAAAGCGCCAGATACTCCTTGTCGCTGATCGAGAAGTAAACCTTGATAGGGTCCATCTGCGACACCGAGGTGAGTATCGACTGCGTGTTCACCAGGTTGCCGACCTGCGTTGTCGCCTGTCCTGCAATACCTGTGATCAGCGAGCGCACCTGCGTAAACCCAAGATTCAATTGCGCCGCTTCGACGGCGGCCTGCGCTGTTGCAATTTGCGCTTCTGCTGCACGCACATTGGCCTTCTGCTGCTCGGCCATCTGTTTGTCATTGTCGAGTTGGCTCTGCGCAATCGCGTGCTGTTCGGCAAGCGGCGTGTCACGCTTCACATTGATCTCAGCGAGTCCAAGTTGTGCTTGTGCCTGGCCGAGCGAACCGCGGGCCTGTCCAACTTGTCCCTGCGCCTGATCGAGCGTCGCCTGGTACGGACGCGGATCAATCTGGAAGAGAACCTGACCCTTCCGCACCACAGAACCTTCACTGTAGTTCTGCTTGATCAGATAGCCGCTCACCTGCGGCTGAATCTGCGCATTCACATAGCCATCCATTGTGCCGACCCAATCATTGCGCAGCGGGACGTCGGTGGCCTGCACCGTAACAACGGAAACTGGAGTCGGTGGAGGAGCGGCGGGCGCTTCCTTTTTTCCGCACCCAACGGCAGCGATGGCCAGACTTGCCGAAAGCGCCAGCGCTCCGGCGAGGGGCGTAGAAAATTTACCGCGCAGCTCTGCTGCGGGATGGCGGCTCAAATCAAAACGCATAGAAACTCCTTGCTTGTTCTGTGCAGAGTTGCATTAGCAACCACAAAAACATGCACGCATGTATGTTTGTTGTATGGATGCAGCACGCGGGACCCCGGATTCAGCGAAGAAAAAAAGAAATGGAAAAAGTAGCGAAACAGCGGAAAGCCCGGGGCCGCTGCAGTCGCGCGCCATTCAGACACGCGCAGAGCTACTGAAAGCGGCACGCCTCATCTTTGCCCGGGACGGTTTCGAGGCGGCGAAGCTGCAGGATATCGCAGCGATCGCTGGGAAAACGCGCGGCGCTCTGTACGATCACTTCGAAGACAAGGAAGATCTTTTCTTCGCCCTCATTGCGGAGGACTTGCAAAAAGACTCTGCCGTATACGAGAGAAAGCTGCGCCGAGGTTCATCACGTGAGGACCGCATCGCCGTTCTCACACATCAACTGGAAGCATTGATCCACGATCGGCAACGGGCACTGCTCTACATTGAATTCAAACTCTACGCGGCTCGACATCCGCACAACCAGCTGCGGCTCGCAGAGCTTCACACAGCGATGTGCTACCAAGGCTCTGCAAGCAAGCTGGAGCTCATTCCGGAGCTCGTCGTGGCCAACACTTTGGAGCGAAGGCGCATGTCCGCAAGGTTCGGAGCGTTGCTCGACGGCCTCGCATTGAACCACTACTTCGATCCACTCGGGATGACCGACGGCGAGATACATGTCAAGGTCGAACAGGCTGTTCGCGAGCGGCTTAGCAAGAAGACAGTTAGGTCGAATCAGCAACGTCAGAAAAACGCATAGCGCACAGAGTGCAGGTGCATCGATGTCGCTCAATTTCCAAAGCATGTCTCGGCTCGATACAATCCCGGTACTTTCATGTACACCCTCCGGGCTCTTTTTGTACTGGTCTGCGCGTTCTTCCTCAGCCTGCCGGCGAAAGCTCTGCCGCGCAAGGTAAATCTCGGTAGCCCCGCGTCCTATTCTCCCGCTGCAACCATCGACTTCCCGCAGCCTGCTTCGCCTGCGTACGCCGGTACATCGGTCACGCTGGCGGCTTTGTCCAGCAACGGAATGCCTGTCACGTACAGCGTGGTTAGCGGCCCCGGCGCCGTCATCGGAAGCACGCTGACCTACATCGGTGTTGGCGCAGTTGTAGTGGAAGCAAACCAGAGTGCTGGTGTGGATCCACCCACGCCAGTCCGGAACACAATTACCTCGGTCCTGCTCAACGAGCCTCTCACTTCCCCAAGTGCGCCCGTTGCAACGGTCGTCACTTTTCTGCAGGGCGGAACGGTAAACACTATGCGCGCTGCCTCTCAAGGCGCTGACAACCTCGACTTTGTTGTGGTTCCGGGAGGAACCTGCGCCGTCGGCAAAACCTACGCCTCGGGCGATACCTGCACTGCGTCGTTCATTTTCACCCCGCGGCGTCCCGGTCTTCGGTTCGGAGGCATCGTTCTGAACGACGGCAAGGGCGACCTGCTTGCGAACAGTTACATCGTGGGAGTCGGTACGGGTCCGCAGATCCTCTACAACCCACCGAACCAAATTAATGTTGGGTCTGGCTTTGGTGGACTCGCCGGTGTTGCTGTGGATGGCAGTGGGAACGTCTACGGAGCTGACATCGTCGGCGGAGGCATTTATCAGGTTTCCGTCGCGACAGGCGCAACGCGCCAGATCGCTTCTACTCCAGGCACGACGGACGTTTCGGTCGATGGTAGCGGAAATGTCTTCTATGGTGATCGTCAGAAAGTCTACGAGATTCTCGCTGTCAACGGAGTTATTCCGATCAAGCCGACCATCCGTACGTTAGTCGATGGTTTCATCAGCATTGATGGCCTCAAGGTTGATGCCTTTGGCAACGTGTACATCGCGGAAGGCGGGAACCCGGCAGATACTTCAACTTCATCCATCGCCGAGTTGCAGGCAGTGAACGGAACAATTCCTTCCCCTGTCACAGTGCGGGTTATCGCCAGTGCTGTTGGCTCACCCACAGGAGTCGCGGTCGACATCAGCGGGAACGTCTTCTTCTCGGACGAGACCAATCATTCTCTTCAGAAGATTCAAGCCAGCAATGGAGTAATACCAACTCCCGCCATCATAACGACGGTCAGCGATGCCTTCACCGTTCCCACGAACGTGACCATAGATGTAAGCGGCAACGTGTATGTCCCTGATCTTGGAACCCACGACGTGCGTGAGCTGATCGCCGTCAACGGAGTTCTTCCGGACAATCCAACAATCATTTCCCGCGGCCAGAACTTGTTTAGGCCGGAAGGTGCAACAGTAGACGCGAGCGGCAATTTGTACGTTGCGGACGATACGTTAGGCAGTGTCGTTGAACTGGCCTACGGGGCACCGCCGACAATCACATTCGCAGCGACTGTCATCGGGCAAACGTCATCAGACAGTCCGAAGACCGTCTCCATCATGAACGGGGGCAACGCAGATCTCATGCTCCCTAGGCCCATGTCCGGCACAAATCCGTCGATCGCACCGCAGAGCTTCACTGTCGACGCTAGTTCAAGCTGCCCGGTACTCACGCCTGGCAGCTCACCGGGAACGCTCGCGCAGGGTGGCACCTGCAGCACAGCGATTAACTTCGTTCCTTCAGTACAAGGTCCCATTCAGGGACAGCTTGTCAGCATAGATAACAACCAAGGCATCGTCAACTCAACGCAAACCATTCTGCTGAACGCAGTTGGACTAGGCATCCCGCCCACCATCAAATTCTTTGTTGCGGATCATACGTTTGGCGACCCGCCGTTCACGGTTGCCGCTACTTCCAACTCCGCAGGCGCGTTCACTTACAGCGTTGTCAGTGGACCGGCAACCATCGCTGGCTCAACGGTCACACTCACCGGAGCTGGAATTGTCGTGCTCCGCGCCAGCCAGGCCGCTGATGGCAACTACAGCGAAGGCCAACAGGACGCCGCGTTTCAGGTCAACAAAGAAGCTCAGACCATCACGTTTGCGCCGCCGCCATCTCCAGTCCCGTACAACATCGGCACCATCCAGCTCCAGGCGACCGCAACATCCGGACTTCCCGTAAGCTTCAGTGTGATCTCAGGGCCCGCTCAGGTGAGTGGAAATACGCTCACGATCCAGGGTGGCGGAATCGTCATTGTCGCGGCAGATCAGCCGGGCAATGCAAATCTTCTACCCGCGCCACAGGTGCGGCAAACCATCGTGGTGAATTTTGGCGTTGCCGTTGCGATTCTCACGGGAACGCCCACTCCCGTCTTCCTCACAAATCCAGTGCAATTGAGCGCGCTGGTCACTGGCGGCGGTGGCTCTCCAAGTGGCGTCGTCCGCTTCGTAGAAGGGAACTCAACAATCGGTTCCGCGGCAATCGTCGGCAGCACGGCGACACTCGTCACAACAACACTTACGCTCGGTACACACACGATCACAGCCGTCTACGTCGGCGACGCGAACTTTGCTTCTGTTCACAGCTCAAATGTCTCCGTTCTTGTAGAGGACTTCAGCCTCGCCTTGTCAAATCCAACCGTCGCGATCAGCCATGGTGGGATTGCAACGTACTCGTTCCTTGTGTCTCCGATCGGCGGAGCCAGAATGCCCTCCGACATTCACTTCACCATGCGCGGAGGCCCTCAGTACGCGACCAGCGCCTTCTCACCGCAGGTGATTACGGCGGGCAGTGGCTCAGGAACTGTCACCCTGTCCGTGCAGACGCCGAACTTTCCTGCCGGACAGGCTTCCTCTTCCGCCTTGTCAGGCAACGGTGTGCGTTTAGCGTTACTATCATTCGGCGCGTTCACGCTCGGCTTCTGGCACAAGCGCAAACGAATTGCGCGAGGTTGGTCGCTTGGACTTATCCTGCTCCTCGCTGGTGCCGCGTGTAGCACGCTCACAGGCTGTGGTTCCGGCTGGCGCACCCAGTTCTGGACCCTCAGTGTGACCGCTTCGTCCGGCAACCTTACGCACACTGCTGCGGCAACTCTCACATCTCATTGTCAGGATGGTCATGACGCCTGCTCCGTGCAATGAGCAGTAGCTAGATCGTTCAAAATGGGTCAGAATCCGCAGCTTCGTCATTTCGCATCCAACTGAGCGGAACGATCGCACGCATACAAAAATCAGGAGCAGTAAATGGCAGAGCAACTCGCCATCGTAACCGGTGCCTCCAGTGGCATCGGTTTTTCACTTGCGAAAGACCTTGCCTCCCGGGGCTACGACCTCGTCGTTGTCTCTGCCGGGGATCGTCTGAGTGCAGCGGCTGCGGAGCTGAAGCAATCTGGTACACAGGTCCAGGAAGTCAGTGCCGATCTCGCGACCAAGGACGGCATAGACGAGTTCTGGAAGGCGGTTCAGTCACTCGGTCGCCCCGTGGACGTCGCGTGCCTGAATGCGGGCGTCGGGGTCGGCGGTCTCTTCTGGGAGACCGACCTGGAAGAAGAACTCAACATGGTGGAGCTGAATTGCACAGGCACGGTTCACCTCGCAAAGCACGTTGTGAAGCACATGCAAGGCCGCGGCGCGGGTCGCATTCTGTTTACCGCATCGATTGCCGGTGAGATGGTCGCGCCGCGCGAAGCTGTATATGCCGCAACGAAAGCATTCGTCCTCTCGTTCGCACACAGCCTGCGTTACGAGCTGCGTGACTCCGGCGTGAGTGTTACCGCGCTGCAACCCGGCCCGGTTGACACTGACTTCTTTCACCGCGCGGGGATGGACGATACGCAGGTGGGTCAAGAAGGTAAGAAGGAAAGCCAACCAGATGATGTTGCGAAGCAGGGAGTCGACGCTCTGCTGGATGGTAAGGACCA
This sequence comes from Granulicella sp., assembly GCA_965200515.1. Classification (GTDB taxonomy): domain Bacteria; phylum Acidobacteriota; class Terriglobia; order Terriglobales; family Acidobacteriaceae; genus Granulicella. Next base: position 1,276,020 of record CBDAUT010000014.1, read on the forward strand.
CGTATACGCGGCGTCACTCACCACCAAGATCGAAGGAACAATCGCTAACCTCGTTCCCGGCGCCCTGAAAGGTGCCATGCACGAGAAGATGGCAAAGCCCACATCCGAGAAGTAGCCCTTCCGCAACGAAACCAGGAGATATATCTATGAGTGCTCTGAATGAAATGCCGAATGCGGAACCGCTTCCCGGCACAAGTGGTGCCGCGATCCTGCAGGACGGCCACTATCTTCCCCGTCCTGCAGACAAGGAGGGCAAAATCTGGGTTCGCACCACCGCTTTAGTCCAGCGTGAAGCTGCAGACTTGTATGCGATGTGGCACGACCTGCCAAGCGTTCCTTTGTGGCAGGAACAAATCACCGAGGTGGTCGTGACTGGTCCAAAGACCTCACGATGGACCATGCAGGACGGGGATAAGACGCTGACCTGGGACGCCGAAACGCTTGCGGATGAACCGGGCAAGCGCATAGCGTGGCGCTCAACCGGTGGCGACATCGACGAAGCAGGCGAGGTGATCTTCGAAGCTGCACCTGGTGATCGAGGCACATTTGTCATCGTTCTGATGTGCTTCAAAGTGGGCATGCTCGCAAACGCGTGGCAGTCCCTGACAAATCGCAGCCCAAAGCAAGGCGTGATCGAGAATCTGCGTCATTTCAAGGCTCTTGCCGAGACCGGTGAGATCCCTCGTGCACAGTCTGATCCGCATGGCGATCGCGGTGTGATCGGCAACATGAAGCGCTCCATGTACGGCGAAAACATTCCCACACCAAGTGGCGTAACCGAGTAAGTCCGTCGCGCCTGGCGCGCGATGAGGAGTTTGCAATGAAAGCTGTTTGTTGGATGGGAAAAGGCAAAATGGAAACGCAGACAGTTGCGGATCCGCAGTTGATGAATCCGCACGACGCAATCATCAAAGTCACCCGCACCGCAATCTGTGGCTCGGATCTTCACCTCTTCGACGGCTTCATCCCGACGATGGAGGCCGGCGACATTATGGGCCACGAGTTCATGGGGATAGTTGAAGAAACGGGTAGGGAAGTAACCAACCTGAAGCGTGGCGATCGGGTTGTGATTCCGTTCACGATCGCATGCGGGAATTGTTTCTTTTGCAAGAAGAACCTATGGTCTGCGTGCGACAACACTAACCCCAATGCTCACCTTAGTGAGGCAGCATACGGCTACACCGCATCTGCGCTGTTTGGTTATTCGCACATGATGGGTGGTTATGCCGGTGGACAAGCTCAATACGTTCGCGTCCCGTTTGCGAATGTAGGACCTCTTAAGATCGAAAGTGACCTGCCCGATGAGAAGGTGCTGTTCCTGTCGGATATTTTCCCGACTGGATATATGGCCGCTGACAACGCGCAGATTGAACCCGGAGATACTGTAGCCGTGTGGGGCTGCGGTCCTGTCGGCCAGTTCGCGATAGCGAGCGCCTTTATGCTGGGTGCCGCTCGCGTCATTGCAATCGACCGTCTGCCTGAGCGCCTGGCGATGGCTCGCTCCATCGGTGCAATCACGATCGACTACTCCGAGGACGATGTGGTCGTTCTCGATGCACTCAAGGACCTCACCGGCGGCATCGGCCCCGACGCCTGCATCGATGCAGTTGGACTGGAAGCACACTCCAATCAACTGCAGGGCTTCTACGATGGCATCAAGACCGCTCTCATGCTCGAAACCGATAGACCCATGGTGCTTCGCCAAGCCATACAGGCTGTGCGTAAAGGGGGAACGCTTTCCATACCCGGTGTCTACGGCGGCATGCTGGATAAGGTGCCGTTCGGGGCTGCCTTCAACAAAGGCATCACCATGAAGATGGGCCAGACCCACATGCAGAAGTATATGAAGCCGCTGTTGGAGCGGGTAGAAAAGGGTCAGATCGATCCGAGCTACATCATCTCGCATCGCATCACGCTCGACGAGGCTCCGGAGATGTACAAGGTGTGGAGAGACAAAAAGGAGCAGGTGACCAAGATCGTTATCGATCCCTGGCGCTAATTGCAACTTGAGCGATGCGAAGGGGCGTGCTGAACAGTCAGCACGCCCTTCCGCATTGAGGCGAGGTGCGATCCTTACGCTTGCGCCATGAACTTGCTAGCTAAGCTCCACCACGATCGGCGTGTGATCGGAGGGCCGCTCTCTCGCACGCGGACCTTTATCGATCTCACAACTTTGTAGCCGAGGCGCGAGCGAGGGCGACAGCAGGAAGTGGTCGATGCGAATGCCTCGATTCGTCTCGAACGCATTGCGAAAATAATCCCAGTAGGTAAACTGCCCAGTCTCATCTGGATGCAAAGCACGAAACGCATCCACGTAACCCGTGCCAAGCATCGCTCGATATCGCGCACGCGACTCCGGTTGGAACAGGGCATCGCGAACCCAAGAGGCTGGCTTATGGCAGTCGATGTCTTCAGGTATGACATTAAAGTCGCCGCCGATGATTGTGGGCTCACCATCAGCAAGCCACGCATCCAGCTGCAACCGGAGCCTATCCATCCAGGCCAACTTGTAGTCGAATTTGGGCGTCCCCACCGGGTTGCCATTCGGCAGATAGATGTTCACCACGCGAAGGCCATCGATCCTCGTCTCAAGAAAGCGTGCATGGCTGTCTTCCTTATCGCCCGCGAGCGTTGTATTCACCGTCTCGATCACGTGCCGGGAGAGAACCGCGACCCCGTTGTAAGTCTTCTGCGTAACCGCTGCACTGTTGTAGCCCAGTTCCTCAAAAACACCAGCAGGAAAGTCTGTAGTCTTCAGTTCCTGCAGCAGCAGAACGTCGGGCGCGTGCTCCTGCAGCCAACTCCTTACCGGTTCTAGCCTTGCCTTGATCGAGTTCACATTCCAACTGGCAATCTTCATTCTTCCTCTGCCGTTTGCTTAGAGTCTGATCGCAAGCGCACCGGCCAGCAATGACCCTAACACTTCCGAGTGACGCGATATCAGAACGACCCGACGGCTTGCCACTCAGGCAATCAGTAGTGGCAGCGCGTAACTTTTGACACTGCAACAGCTTGCCTGCCTAGCCGCAACAACGCGCAGACTACCTCCAGCTTCGGTCACATTACCAACGCTCAAGTGCTTACAACTTTCGCAGAACATTTTCCCGCGCGGTGGGGTAGTAACGCCCTGATGGTTACGTTACGGTCGTCTTCGGAGACCGACCACCTTGGGCCTTTTCTCGCGCACCACCCTTCTTGATCGCCGCACAGCCAGCAGGCTTCGTGCTCACCGCATCGCCTTCTTCTCACTGCTTCTTGCTTTCGTGTCGCTGCTCTACGCACCTGCTGCCAGCGCGCAGAGTGCGACGGTAGTTCCAGGCGTTGTGCCTGTTGGCAGTCAGTCTGCCGTTGTATCCGTGCTCGTCCGTATGAGTGCAAGCGGCACTGCGGCGTCGGTGCAGGCTCAGGCGCAGGGCGCTTCCGTTTCGGACTTTGCCCTTGCTGCCGGGACAGCTTGTGCATCCGGTACACCGTACAACGTGGGTGATACCTGCGCCGCGAATGTAACGTTCTCGCCGAAGTTTCCAGGGCTGCGCGCAGGTGCGGTTCAGGTGCTCGACGGCAGCGGCAATCTCCTCGGCACTGGTTTCGTCTCGGGCATCGGGAAAGGTGGTCTCGGTGTTCTGAACTCGGGCCTTATCCAAACCGCCGCCGGCTCCAGCGCCTATTTGTATCGTGGCGACGGCATGCCCGCACAGCAGGCGCAGATCTTTCTTCCGCTCGACACGGTGGTCGATAACGCTGGCAACTACTACATCTCCGATTCCGGCAACTACCGCATCCGCCGAGTGACCGCGAGCACCGGACTCATCTCCACGGTCGCTGGCAACGGTGTGCAGGGCTACTCCGGTGATGGTGGCCTCGCTACCAGGGCAAGCATCAGCGGCCCCTCTGGCCTCGCTCTCGATGGTGCAGGCAATCTCTTCTTCGTAGATAGCTCCAACCATTGCGTTCGTCGCGTGGATGCGGTCTCTGGCATCGTCACCACCGTTGCGGGCATGCCGCAGAAGAGTGGCTATTCCGGCGACAACGGCCCCGCGACCGCTGCAACGCTTAGCTCTCCTAATGGTCTCGCAATCGACGCGAGCGGCAACCTCTACATTGGTGACACTGGCAACAATGCCGTTCGCGAAGTTCTCGCGAGTAACAGCGCAATCAAGACACTCGCCGGCACCGGCGTCGCGACTTACAACGGCGACAATAAATCGGCGACATCTGCAGCGCTGAACTCTCCCTGGGGCCTGGCAGTAGGCCTTGACGGTAGCGTTTACATTGCTGACCTCAACAACCATCGCATTCGGAAAGTAAGCTTATCCGGCATCATCACCACGGTTGCAGGAAACGGCGCCGAAGGCTTCTCCGGCGACAAGGCTGCGGCGAACTCGGCTCAACTCAACGCGCCCGCAGGCATTGCGGTCGATCCCGCCAACAACCTGTACATCTCTGATTCCGGCAACTACCGAGTTCGCAAGGTCTACGCGAAGACCGGCATCATTACATCGCTCGCAGGCGTCGGTGACACCAGCAGTAAGGGCGACGGAGGTCTGGCACTCGATGCCAGCTTGTACACGCCTTATGGTCTGCACCTCGATCAGTACGGCAACATCTACATCGCCGAATTTTTCCTGAATCACATCCGCTTGATCAACGCGATGCAGGTGCAGTTGAAGTTCCCAACAATGAAGGTTGGCAAACTTTCTGATCCGCAGTCGGAAGGATTTGAGAACGATGGCAACGGCGACCTGAAGGTCGTTACGCCCGGGCTGAACAATGCCGCTCTCGACGCGGCGACCACAACCTGCACTGCTGGCTCAACTCTCACTTCATCCAGTACCTGTGTATTTGGCGTGGAGTTCGCACCCAAGCAGGTCGGCGATCAGGTGCAAGGTCTCGTGACTGCAAACTCCGACGCGGCAAACAGCCCCGCTCTCATCAACCTTGTAGGACAAGTGCTGAACGTCGAGCCCACTTCGGTTACGGTTGTTTCCAGCAAGAATCCAAGCATGGTCGGCGATGCCGTGAACTTCACCGCAACCGTTACCAGCGCGGACACCTCGCGCGTCGGCACCATCACCTTCACCGCTGACGGCAACAACATGTGCCTGAACGTGCCGATCAATACCAACGGCATTGCCGTCTGCACCATCAGCACACTTGCACTCGGCAAGCATGACATTGTCGCGAATTACTCGGGCGATGCAAACAACGCAGCCGCAATCTCACCCGACCTGTTCCAGACCGTGCTACAAAACGTGACGCTCGTACTTGGGGCGTCACCCACAACAGCAACCGTCGGACAGAACGTCACGCTTACGCTGAAGGCGAGCGCGACCAGCGGCACACCGACTGGATCTATCACCTTTTACGACGGCGCGACCATACTGACCACCGTCAATCTCGACGGCAGCGGTCAGGCACAGTTCGCGACGATTACGCTGGCACCTGGCGCCCATTCGCTCGTCGCAAAGTATGGCGGCGATGCAGTCGACGCACCCGGCACCTCCAACACCGTCAGCGTGCAGATCCAGCGTGGCCCCACAACAACTACGCTCGCGACGAGTAATGCATCGGTGCCCGTAGGAACCGCAGTTACATTCACCGCGTCGGTTAGCAGCACCATTGGTCTTACGCCTGGCGGAACTGTCACGTTCAAAGACGGCGCTGCAACCATCGGCACTGCTACGCTCGCCAGCGGCACAGCAATCCTCACCACCTCGACGCTGTCCCCTGGCACGCACAGCATCGTCGCAAGCTACGGTGGAGACACCAACGACGATGTCAGCAGCTCCTCCGCTCTGACGGAAACCGTACAACAGCTTGGCACCACAACAACGCTCACCTCCGATGCGAACCCCGCAAACGCAGGCGCGCCCATTCACTTCACCGCGAAGGTAGCAATCGTTGCTGGCGCAACCGCCTACGGCGCGATCACTGGCACAGTCACATTTGTTGACGGCACCACGAACCTCGGCACAGTAGCTGTCGACGCAAGCGGCAACGCGGTTCTCACTCTTAGCAACCTTGCTGTGGGCGGTCATGCTCTCGTCGCCACTTACGGCGGCAACACCAATTACGCCGCCAGCTCCTCTGCTCCGCTGAGCCAGACCGTCCAGCAGACCACGACGACCACAACACTCAGCTCCAGCAACCTGAACTCACTGGCTGGCAAGCCCGTCACCTTCACCTCAACGGTGACAAGCACCACAGGCGGCATACCCACGGGTCCGGTCAGCTTCCGCGAAGGCACAACCGTTCTCGGGCAAGGAACAGTGAATGCGCAGGGCGTCGCTGTCTTCACTACCAGCACACTCGCGGTCGGCACGCATAACATCGTCGCTGTCTACGTTGGTGACAACAACTACGCAACGAGCACTTCCGCTCCCATTGCGCAGGTTGTCTCACTGGCAGCACCCGGCCTCACGCTTTCCGGTCCAAGTGCGCCTGTTGACGCCGGCATCACCGCGACCTTCTCCGCCGCACTCACCACGAGCGGTGGAGTGGCGCCCACTGGCGCGCTGACACTGAAGGAAGGCTCGGTCGTCATTGGCACTCAGAACGTCACCAATGCCGGCACGTTCACATTCAGCAGCGCAACACTTTCCATCGGAACGCATTCGCTCGTCGCTACGTACGCCGGTGACGCCAACAACTCGCCCGAAAGCTCGAACATCGTCACCGTGGTGGTCCAACAGGCTTCCACCATCACCACACTGGTCAGCAGCCTGAATCCGGCCACACTTGGCCAGAACGTCACGTTCACGGCAACCGTCACCAGTAGTAGCCCCAGCATCACAGGCGCAGTCAGCTTCATGGATGGCGGGAACTCACTCGGCTCCGTCGCGGTCGTCAACGGTGTTGCGACTTACTCCACCACGATGTTGGCATTTGGACAGCACACCATCACGGCTGTCTACGGTGGAGATACCAACCACGCGACCTCGACGTCATCTGTGGTGAATGAGTCGATCGTTCAGCCCGCAACAGCAGCGATCATCTCCAGCGCCAACCCATCGGTCACCGGCAACAGCGTCGTATTCACCGCGAAGGTTTCCGGCGTCGGCTCGCTGGTTCCGACCGGTAAGGTGACTTTCTCTGATGGTGCAAGTGCACTGGCAGTTGGTGATGTTGACGCAACAGGCACTGCCACCTACACCACCTCTGCGCTCACCATTGGTTCGCACATCATGGGCCTTACCTATGGCGGTGATTCCAACTACTCCAAGGCAAACGCTTCCGTGATTCAAACCATCACCGGTGCCGACACCAACATCGGCCTCACTGCAAGCGCGAACCCCGCAGTCTACGGCTCGCCTGTCACCTTTACCGCAAAGGTTGCGAGCAACGGCGGCGCAGCCACTGGTGTTGTCACGTTCAACGATGATGGCACAGCAATCGGCACCGGCACACTTGACGCTAACGGTGTTGCGACCTTCACCACTACCAAACTGAAGGCGGGCACACAAAGCATTGTTGCCACCTATGCAGGCGACGGCAAAGCAAGTACTTCGTCCTCTGTTCCGCTGAGCCTTGTCGTTCAGCAGGTAACAAAGGTTGCTGTGCTCTCCAGCGCGAACCCAAGCCTCACACTTAGCGCGATCACCTTCACAGCCACCATTACCAACGCTGGCGCTTCAGTTCCAACCGGCACCGTGAGCTTTGTTGATGGCACCACCAATCTCGGCACGGCAAACGTTGATGCAACTGGTCACGCCACCGTTTCGGTCACTTCCATGATTGCGGGCAACCACTCGGTGGTTGCGAGCTACACCGGCGACGGTGCTGACTTCGCCAGTGTCTCTGCCGCACTCGCGCAGGGTGTCACACTGCGACCCACAACGACGGCACTCTCCTCCACCTCGACCGATCCCAATAACCCGCTCACCGTAACGCTGATCGGAGTCGTGCACTGGAGCGGTAACGCCGCACCGCCTTCAGGCAAGGTGACGTTCAAGACCAGCAGCAACACCATCGGTAGTGCCATCATCGACGCGACCGGCGTTGCAACCATAACCATGACGCTGCAGACGCAGACCGAGTCCATCGTCGCTTCGTACAACGGTGACGACTCCTATGCATCGTCCGACTCGCTCGCGACTAACATCACCGGCGGTGCGGCAACGCAATTCACCATGGTGCTCGATCCACCGAACGCATCGCTGCAGAGCAAGCAGCGCACGACGGTCAACCTCACGCTCAGCTCCATCAAGGGCTTTACAGACATGATGCAGTTTGGCTGCCTGGGCCTGCCCTACGCCGCCACCTGCACCTTCTCGAAGCCGCAGGGCACACTTCCCGCTGATGGCACCATGACCGTGCAAGTGGTTGTCGATACAGGCGATCCGCTAGGATCGGGCGCACAAGCTACGGCAAGCAACAGGACACCAAGCAACATTGTCCTGGCATTCCTCCCACTCGGTCTGCTTGCTGGCTTCGCACTCCGCCGCCGTAAGCGCATCCTTCCCGGCCTGCTGCTATTACTCATAGGCATCGCTGCCACAGCAGGTATGACCGGCTGCGCAGGTCTCCAGTCGACTGGTACGCCAGCCGGTACCTACAGCTTCAAGGTCACTGCCTCCGGGCAGGGAACGGGCGCAACCAAAGCCGCGGTCATGAACCTGACCGTAAAGCAATAAGGAGCAACATGAAAATCGCAGCGCGGTTCTTCTTCACGGGCGCTGTTCTGCTGGCTGGTCTGACCGCTACGCACAAGGCGAGCGGTCAGGCACAGGCAGCAGCAACTGGGCCAGGCAGCTACATTTCAGTCGGCGGCACCGGGTCCTTCTTCCATGAAGACTACGGCAAGCAGTATATCTACGGCGCCGGAGCTTTCGTGGACATCAATCCCACTTGGCGCTACGGCATTGAGGCGGAAGCCCGCTTCCTCCGCTATGGCACCGACACGGAGATCATTCAAAACGGCAACAGCTCTCAACTTCGGGAAGACCACTACCTCATAGGCCCGCGCGTCGCGCTGCGGCCCGGACCCCTACGTCCATACGTGAAGTTCATGGTGGGCGCCGGGCATGTTGTGCTGCCCTACAACTACGCCCAGGGCAACATCTTCGCGCTGGCTCCCGGGGGGGGCGTTGAGTACCTGGTCGGTGATCGCCTGGCCGTTCGTGTCGTCGATTTCGAGTACCAGTTTTGGCAGAACGCAACCGTAAACGGCGGCTATGGGTCGTACCCGATTACCCTGCGCCCCTATGGAGTAAGCGCGGGAATCAGCTTTCGCATCAACAACCTTTCACGGTATCCGAAGGATGCTCGGCGCTTCCGCAAGAATCGCTAGGCTACATTCCGCACTGCTCATTCTTTACAATGTATAGATAATGAGTGATTCGACAGTGGCGACGGCGCCAACACCGGCCAAGCCCCACGCAACCAAGTACACCCGTAATCAGCCCTACATTTCGCGAGTCATTACAAATGACCGACTCACCGGCCCGGAGTCCGAAAAAGAGACCATCCACATTGAGTTGGATATTGAACCGGGAATGACGTACACGCCCGGCGACGCGGTTGGCATCATCCCGACAAATCGCGAGTCGCAGGTAGAAGAGAACCTTGCTGCTCTTGGCTTCAACGGTACAGAGCGCGTGCTGGATCACTACAAGGTAGAGATCTCTTTGCATGAGGCGCTCACCACGCGTTTAGGTATCGGCAAGCTTGCGCGGGGCAGCGTCAATCAGTACGCCAAACTCTGCGGTGACAACGTTCCCGAAGGCCTCAAGAAATTACAAGGGCAGGAGAACAAGGCATTCGCTGAAGAGTACGTCTGGGGACGCGAGTTCGTTGATCTGGTCAAGGAGTTCCCGGGCGTCGTCACGGACCCGCAGCAGCTATTCAATGTGCTGCAGCGACTGACTCCGCGCATGTATTCGATCGCGAGCAGCCAGGCCGCACATCCCGGTGAAGTCCACACAACGGTGCGCGTTGTTCGATACAACGCACATGGTGCTGACCGCCAGGGTGTCTGCTCCGGCCACATGGGAGAACGCGCTCCGGTCGAAGCAGCACTGCCCATATTCCTGCACGAGAACAATGCGTTTCGTCTGCCGGAAGATACGGACGCGCCGGTCATCATGATTGGCCCGGGTACCGGCATCGCTCCGTTCCGTGCGTTTCTGGAGCATCGTCAGGCGCTCGGCGAGAAGGGCCCAATGTGGCTCTTCTTCGGAGAGCAGCGCCGCGTTTCCGATTTCCTCTACGAGGAGCAGTTTAAGCAGATGCAGACCGAAGGCGTGCTCACGAAGCTGGACACTGCCTTCTCGCGCGACACAGGCAAGAAAGTCTATGTGCAGGACCGCATGCAGGAGAACGCGGCGGAGCTGTACGACTGGCTGGAGCGCGGCGCTTACTTCTATGTCTGCGGCGATGCCAGCCGCATGGCGAAGGATGTGGAGACAGCATTGCTGGATGTTATCGCCAAGGGCTCAAACGACACGCTTGAGCACGCTACGGAATACCTTGCCGCGATGAAGAAATCGAAGCGTTATCAGCGGGACGTGTACTAGGTCGGCAGTACCCATTCCCTATACTTTTAGTCGCAAAGTATTCAAACGAGTGAGGATAGGTCAGGACTCAGGTTCCCGTAGTCCTCACGGAGGAAGAAAGGCCAGGCAGCACGCCGGGCCCTTCTTTTACTTCTAAGTACGTGTTTCGTGTCAAGCCGGTCGAGTGAGTGTGGTGAGCACTACACGCGAACGAAGTCCGGTTTCCATTGCTGGATCGCCTGCTTGATTGCCTTGGCGGTGAGACCCTCGGTGAGTGTGCGTTGCACCAGGCCAGGGAGCTCGGCATCGGATGCGAAACGCAATGCGACCACCTGCTGCAAAGTGAGTATGGCGCTGCGTTCCAGCAACTCTTTTGGGAGAAGCGCGGCGTAACGAAGCTTTTCTTCGAGCAGAATGATTCGATCCTGCGCCTTTAGCGCGCGGTCACGGCCCCGGCCAGCAATAAGCAGCAAGACGACCGACATAACAATCCACCAGATATGCAGGAAGCGCTGCACGGGCCAGTCCTGCACTGTTCTGGTGATCGCGATTACGAGGTTCGCAATTAGAAAAGGAACAATGAAAAAGTGGAAGGCGGGGTCGAAACGCGTGTGGTTTGAATAGTTCTGGGGAGCAGCCATGCACGACCTTCTTTGGGGATTGAACCGATGGTACACACCGCGCGTGAGCTAGGCTGAAATCTATGCCGAGAAAACGCATCGGGGCGCACTTCAGCACCTCCGGCGGAAGCTGGACCGCCATCAACCGCGCTGTAGAAGCAGGCGCGAATACGTTGCAGATATTCAGCTCCAGCCCACGGACATGGAAGCCGGGCACCGTGCGCGAATCAGACGCCGAAAAGATGCGTGCGGCGCGCGAGGAGAACGATGTTTCGCCACTGGTGATCCATGCCAGCTTTCTCATCAATCTCTGCTCGCAGACGGAGAGCATCCGCGATAGCTCAGTTATTGCGTTTCGGGCAGAGGTGCAGCAGGCGCTCGCATTGGGAGCGGAGTATCTCGTGTTGCATCCGGGTAGTTGGAAGGGCCTGACGCGCGATGAGGGTTTGAGACTAACGGTGGAAGGTGTCGAGAAAGCTATCGATGGCCTTCCGTGGCAAGGTGCGCCGTTTCAGGTGCTGATAGAAAACATGCCAGGTGCGGAGTTTTCTCTAGGCGCGTCGCTGGAGCAGGTAGGTGAACTAGTGACGCGACTGCAGCCGTGCGCACCCGTTGCCGTGTGCCTTGATACTTGCCACACGCATGTCGCTGGCTATGACATCGTCTCTGCTGAGGGCTACGCAGAGACCACGCGACAGATTGAGCAGTACATCGGTTTCAACAACGTGAAGGTGTGGCACTGCAACGACGCGCAAGCAGCTATGGGATCGAAGCTCGATCGTCACGAGCACATTGGAGAAGGAACCATTGGCGCGGACGCGTTCCGGCGATTGCTGCACGATGAGCGATTTGCGCACTCGGCGTTTATCGCGGAGACACCTGCGGATGAACCTGGAGATAATTTGCGCAATGTGACTACGTTGCGCGTGTTGTCGGCGGGCTAGCGAGCTCAGGCTGTTCGCGGCTCTACCGCAGTCGATACCTTAGATTGTCATCCTGAGCGGAGCGTAGCGGAGTCGAAGGACCCCGGGAACGCTCGCGTGGGTAGGAGTGATGGCACCTCCGGCCACGACGCGCTGTGCAGGTGGAAGGCGGTTCCGTGGCTGAAGATGCTGGTGGCTTTGGCGGTGTTGAGACCTTCGGGGTCCTTCGACTCCGCGCCGATGGCGCTCTGCTCAGGATGACAGATTTGTGGAGTGGGTAGGCCCGGTAGCTCACGCACTGTGTGATTTTGCTGTGATGATATAGTTTCGGCATTCCACACATGCTCTGCGCACTGCGGAGCCCATAGAGGCGTATGACAACGTTGCGCTCCGTTTCGCTTGCTACTCTTATTTGCCTTTCTCCCGCGATGTTTGCGCAGACACCGATTGGCGGCGATCAGCTTGGAAAAGATTTCAAAGCTCCGACGCCACCGGCAATGGACTACGACAAGCGCGTGGTGATGATGCCGATGCACGATGGCGTCAAACTTTACACCGTGATCTTTGTGCCGCACGGAGCCAAGGCTGCGCCGATGGTGCTGACGCGCACGCCGTACAACGCCGCCGGGCATGTGCGGACGCCGACGGGACCTCCGGCAGCAAAGATGCGCGATGAGCTTTCACTGAGCGACGAAGCGTTTGTCGACGCGGGCTATATCCGCGTGTACCAGGATGTGCGGGGCAAGTATGGCTCCGAGGGACCATACCTGATGACACCGCCGCCAGTGGATTCAGGCTTCAACAAGTCTGGTGCCGACGACACGACAGACGCGTACGACGCGATCGACTGGCTGTCGAAGAATGTTCCTGAGTCGAACGGGCGTGTGGGTATGATCGGTTCGTCGTATGAGGGCTTCACGGTGGTGATGGCGCTGCTGCATCCGCATCCGGCGTTCAAGGTCGCCGCCCCGGAAAGCCCAATGGTCGACGGATGGATGGGCGATGACTGGTTCCATTACGGCGCATTCCGCCAACCGAACATCGACTACATCGTGGGCCAGACAGGCGCGCGCAGCGGATCACGTCCCGGTGCGCGGGGAGATGACGATTACTCCAACTATCTTGCTGCGGGTTCGGCAGAGGGGTTTGCGAAAACCGAAGGCGCAGACCAGTTGCCCTACTGGAACATCATGCGCGAGCACCCGGCGTACGACGCGTTTTGGCAGTCACAGGCTTTGGACAAACTGATCGCGAAGATGCCGCTGACCGTGCCCACGATGTGGGAGCAGGGTTTGTATGACCAGGAAGACATGTGGGGCGCGATCCACTCGTATCGTGCATGGGAGCCGAAGGATACGGCGAACAACATGAACTACCTGGTGATGGGACCGTGGTTTCACTCGCAGATCAATCGTCCAGGGCGCGCGTTAGGCCCGTTCGCGTGGGCCACGGACACGACCGAGGAATGGCGGCGCACGGTGCTGGTGCCGTTCTTTAACCAGTACCTGAAGGACGACGCGCCAATGGCCGACACGCCGCCGGTGTGGGTCTACGACACTGGAGCGGATCACTGGGACCGGCTGAAGAGCTACCCGACGAGCTGCGAGCAGGGATGCCCTGTGGCCGCGAAGCCGCTGTACATGGCGGCGGGTGGAAAGCTTTCGTTCAGCGCGCCTGCAACGGAAACGAAGGGGGATCGGTTTAGCGAGTTCGTCAGCGACCCAATGCATCCGGTGCCGTACCGCCCTCGCCCCGTACGTGCGAGCGATTCCACCGGCTGGCGCACGTGGCTGCTGAATGACCAACGCTTCGTGGATGGTCGCCCGGATGTGCTGACGTTTGTTTCCGAGCCATTGAAGCAACCGATGAAGCTTGCGGGCGAGCCAGTGGTTCATCTCGTGGCATCCACCACCGGCACCGATGCCGACTGGGTCGTGAAGCTGATTGACGTGTACCCCGACCAGCTTGCGGCAGAGCCGGAAGCATCTGGTTTTTACACGGGTGTTCTCGGCCAGAGCTACAACATGGCTGGATACGAGCTACCGATGGCGACCGATATTTTCCGCGGACGCTATCGCAAGAGCTTCGAGAAGCCGGAGGCCATCAAGGCGGACGCGCGGCTTGAGTACAAGTTCGGCCTGCCGATCGTGAACCGCACGATTGCACCCGGCCACCGCATCATGGTGCAGGTGCAGTCCACGCTGTTTCCGCTGTATGACCGCAACCCGCAGAAATTCGTGTCGAACATCTTCAACGCACAACCTAGCGATTATGAGAAGGCGACCGAGCGGGTGTGGCATGAGGCTGGTGAGGCGAGCTATGTGAGCTTGCCGATTGTGCGGGTGGAGAAGCCGTAGGCGACACTTCGTACGCAGCCATGTTGTCCGGGCTCCACACGCGTGGAGCCGTTCGGGAGGCTGATTCTTTGTTACGAAAAGCTAATTTAACGAGACTGAGGCAGGTCTTCTAATCTAGATTTTTGATCGACAACAAGAGGAGGCTTGCTTATACCCCGTACACATAGTGCACGCCGGAACTCGTGGGGGTAAGGCCATCCCGTCGGATCATCGTTAGCTTTTCCGTCGTTGAAGTCGAAGTAATAGACGTATCCATTGTTACGACCACGATCGTCAGTCCTGAAGTCGCGAGTCCACTCGTAAGAGGTCAGGAACAGCTTACCTCTTACATGCCATGTCGAAGTTTCCTTCGAATGCTGCCCGGACAGTCCCGGCGATTGGGCCGCTTCGTCGTATATTTCCTGCATTTCAGCGATGCTAGCTAGCCGCCAGTCAGAAAATCCTGAAAGGCGTAGCTTTAGGCAGTACCTGATTGCGCCTTTCCAGCTAAGATCCTTTTGACTGTCTGTTCCGGCCCACATCAATCCTGTACGAGAATCGAGCCAGTGTTCTTGAACGATGGCCCGCTCACGTTGTGCAGCGTCAATTCGCATCGGCACGCCTACGGTCGATGCTATGAGAACGGCAGATGCTCCGAATCGCCTGACTGTGCTGACCATAAGTAACGATAAACGCTGACCTGGGAGTTAGGGTGTTCGAATCCTGGTGGTGGAAAGGAGCTAAGCAATCTGGGCGGTGCAAGGGCATCGGGTTCTTCGACTGCGGGTCACAGTGATGCCGTGACCCTTCGCTCAGAATGACGGCTCTGATGTGGCTCGAAGAAGAAGTGCGTGATGAGGCGTTGGAATGGTTCTCAGCGGAAGTGATGACTTCCTACGCGTCCTGCGAAGAAACGCAGACTCCCTTCGGGAATGACAAGCAAAGGCGGGTTTCGTGCTTCCTCACGCCCTCGAGTCTTTTCGAGGGCACCTCGCAACGTGGAACATCACGAACCATTCTGTTGCAAACTTTGTCAGCGTGCAATAAACGGATCGCGATTCATTTAGCCACGAACCGCACACAGCAAAGGCCAGCGTGATGCTGGCCTTCGTGTGTTGAAGATGAGAGTTACTCGTTGCTCGTGGTGAGCTTGGTGCCGATGTCCTTCACCTTTTCCACGAGTCCTGCTGCTGTTCCTACAGCCTGCTCTTTTTGGCCAAAGGTGTCGGGTCGGCCGAAGCCGAGGTTCGGGACTTCGCCAAGAGGTGATGCGAGTGAGACGGTGAACTGACCCTTACCGTCGGGTGCGGGGCCGGCTGTCCATGGCTGGTTTTCCTGGCTGCCGATACCCTGCGTTGTGGTGACGATGAAGTTGTAAGCGAACTCGCTCTTTTCCTTTTCCTGCGGGAACGAGTTGGGAATGGGCAGGTGTGAAGCACCGAGTTCTTCCAGCACGGCAAGCCACTGCTCCTGGTGCATGGTGTCGCGTGCGATGTTGAACTCGAGCATGTCCTTCATGCCGGGATCGTCCGTTGCGTTGTAAAGGCGAACGGCGAGTGCGCGTCCTGTGGCCTCTGCGGCCACATTGCAATACATGTCGGCGGCGATGTTGCCGCTGGCATAAATGTGAGACATGTTGAATGGAACGCCGTTGGAATCTGACGGCATGGCTGCAAGGCCGGTGGAAAGGATGTGGCGCATGTCCATGCCGTTGAGCACAGCGCCGGCGACTGGATCCGCAGAGATTTCTTCCTGCAGTGAAACGGGAGCCTTCTCCAGGTTGAGTGCAACTGCCGTCGCGAGCATTTCAATGTGTGAGATTTCTTCGGTGGCCGTGTTGAGCAGCATGTCGCGGTATTTGACCGGACCGCGTGCGCCCCAAGCCTGAAAGAAATACTGCATGCAAACGCGGATTTCGCCTTCCACGCCGCCGATGGCCTGTTGCAGCATGCGCGCAAAGAGTGGGTTGGGCTTTTCAACGCGCACGGGATACTGCAGCTTTTTATCTGTGTAGTACATGGGATGTTGCCTCTTGTATGTGGGGAGTGACGTACAGGAAACCAGAGGCGCTACGTGCTCGCGACCGCGAACTGCTCCTGCGCTGTGAGAGGCGAACTACACAATTTGCGTTGGCCGTGATGGGTCGGTGACAAGCGGGGAGGTCGAAATCGCTTCATTACAATGAAAGGTGTATGCAGGAAGTGAAAACAAAAAGCAGCGAAGAGAGCATTCGCTACAACCCGGCGGAAATCGAACCCAAGTGGCAAGGGCGCTGGGATGCCGATCCTGAGCTTTACCGCGCGGAAGACCACACCAGCGGCAAGCCGAAGTTTTACTGCCTGGAGATGTTGCCGTATCCGAGCGGGCAGCTTCATATGGGCCATGTGCGCAACTACGCGATTGGCGATGCGCTGGCACGTTTTATGTGGATGCGTGGCTACAACGTGCTGCACCCCATGGGATGGGACGCGTTTGGTTTGCCTGCGGAAAACGCTGCGCTGAAGAACAACACGCCGCCTCGGCAATGGACGCTGTCGAACATTGAAGCGATGCGCGTGCAGATGCGGCGCATGGGCCTGAGCTACGACTGGGCGAATACTGAGGTCACGACCTGCCTGCCGGATTACTACCGCTGGAACCAGTGGTTCTTCCTGAAGATGTACGAGCAGGGGCTCGCATATCGCAAGTCGAGCAAGGTGAACTGGTGTCCGAAGTGCTGCACTGTGCTGGCGAACGAGCAGGTGATTGGCGGGTATTGCTGGCGGCATGAAGACACGCTGGTGGAACAGCGCGAGTTGGAGCAGTGGGCACTGCGCATAACGAAGTACGCCGACGAGCTGCTCGACGGCCTGGACATGATGCCCGGCTGGCCGGACAAGGTGCGCACGATGCAGCGCAACTGGATTGGCCGCAGCCAGGGCACGATGGTGGACTTCAACGTGGCTGAGGCGGGTGTACCAGAGCAAACGCAACATCTCGACGAGCCAACGCCACCAGCGCTTGAAGAAGTTCGCGCGGGAGCCGGGAAGATCACCGTGTTCACAACGCGCGTGGACACGATTTTTGGGGCGACTTCGATTCAACTGGCACCGGAACATCCGCTGGTGAAGCAGTGGGTGGCTACGGATCGCGAGCTTTCGAAGGCTGTAGACAAAATGCTTGCGGAGCAGCAAGCTGCGCGCGAGGCGGACAATCTCGGCGGGATAGAGAAGGAAGGCGCCTTCACGGGCAAGCATGCGTTGAATCCGTTCACCGGCGAGACACTGCCGATCTGGGTGGGCAATTACATCCTGGCGGACTACGGCACAGGCGCCATCATGAGCGTGCCCGGTCATGATGAGCGCGATTACGAATTTGCGCAGAAGTATGGTCTGCCCATCAAACGAGTAGTTGCACCGAGCGTTTCTGGAGGCGTAGCCGCCGACACGGACGAGCTCGCGCTGCCGTATACGGGCGAAGAAGAAGCTGTGTTGGTTGACTCTGGGGAGTGGACCGGTGAGGCTTGCCTTGAAGCGCAGGACAAGATGGCGAGCTTCGCGGAAGAACGCGGGTTTGGCAAGAAGACGACTACCTATCGACTGAAGGACTGGGGCGTTAGCCGGCAGCGTTACTGGGGCACGCCCATCCCGATCGTGTACTGCACGAATGGGCACGATGGTTTACCTGCGGGCGGAATCGTTCCGGTGCCTGAAGATGCGTTGCCGGTATTGTTGCCCGAGCAGATTGCGATTACACAGGAGGGTGGATCGCCGCTCGGCAAGGTGCCGGAGTTTGCGAATACGGCGTGCCCGGTGTGTGGCGGGCCAGCGCGTCGTGAGACCGACACGATGGATACGTTTGTCGATTCGAGCTGGTACTTCTATCGCTATACCGATGCGAAGAACTCGGGAGCGCCGTTTGACAGTGCAAAGGCGAACTACTGGTTTCCGATCGATCAGTACATCGGCGGTGTCGAGCACGCGATTTTGCACCTGATCTATTCGCGCTTTTGGACGAAGGTAATGCGTGACCTTGGGCTGATTGCAAACAGCGAGCCAGCCGAGCGCCTCTTCACGCAGGGCATGGTGGTGAAGGACGGCGCGAAAATGTCGAAGTCAAAGGGCAATGTCGTATCGCCCGATGACATGATTGCGCGCTATGGTGCGGACGCAACGCGCATGTACGCACTGTTTGCCGCGCCGCCTGATCGCGATCTGGAGTGGCAGGAGGATGGAGTTGCCGGTGTAAGCCGTTTCCTGTCGCGGGTGTACCGGCTGACGACGAAGTATGCTCCGGTTGTCCGCGCGTCACAGAAGAGTGTAAAAGGCGACGAGATCGCGCCGGCGGCGTTTGCGGGGCAGACACCTGCAGGCCAGGCGGTCCTGCGTACGCTGCACCAGACGATTGCGAAGATCACGACTGACTTTAGCGGCAGATGGCACTTCAACACCTGCATTGCGGCCATCATGATTCTGGTGAATGAGCTTTCGGCTGCTGAGGCCGCGATGGACTCGGGTGAGATTGCTTCCGTTACTGTTGCAGAAGTTTTCGAGTCGCTGATTCTGCTGCTTGCGCCGTTTGCGCCGTTTCTGGGTGCGGAGTTGTGGGAACAGATTGGCGGCAAGGGAGTTCTGTTCCGGCAGGGCTGGCCTGTTGCGGATGCGGAACTTGCGCGAGAGAGTGAGCTGGAGATTCCGGTGCAGATCAATGGCAAGCTCGTGTGTGTCGTAAAGGTTTCGGCTGAGAGCGACGAAGAGGCAATCAAAGCTGCGGCCATGAGCGATGAGAGGGTGCAAGCACGAATCACTGGCAAAACGGTGGTGAAGACGATTGTTGTGAAGGGCAAGCTCGTCAATCTGGTGGTGAAGTGACGGTAGCGACTCAGCCGCCGAACCAGAGCTCCTCAGCAGTGCCGGTGCGTGGAACACAGTCGTTTGTTGGCGTGATGGCCGAGGTCTGGAAGCGCCCATCGCTGACAGCGCTTGAGGTTTCGTGGCGCTGGGTGTTCTGGGGAGTCTTCCTCGGGTTGGTGGCCTGGCGCTGGTGGCCATACATCGCCCCGGTGCTGGTTGCGGTGGAGGCAAATGGAAGCGAGAGCGCGGGTTATCTTCGCTCTACGGGCATTAGCTTGTCCGCCCAGGCGGGCAGTCAGGTAAGCCGGCCATTACTGCATCTGTGCGTCTGGGGGCTGGTCACGTGGGCGGTGCTTTCTTCGTGGGCGAAGGGTGTCTTGCTGAAGCGACTGAACCCGACGGCAAGTGTTGCGTATGCGGGTTTGCTGGCGATGAGCATCTTGCGAATGGTGAGTTTTTTAGCGGTTCTGGCGTTCTGGATCAAGTCATTGCTGTTCCTCACGCAACGCATGGTGTTGACTCCCGAGGCGGGGGGACGCGAACCGGCGTTTGTTCCTTTTGCGGCCATTGTGATTTGCGGAACACTGCTGCTCTTCGTGCTCTGGATGGCCGGGAGCTATGTCTTCCTTCTTGCGCCGGTTGACGCCGTGGCGAGGAAGCAAGGTCCGTGGCGCAGCCTGCGACTTTCGCTTCAAGGCGGTGTTCTGCGCAGCAAGCTGGTGGAAATCAACCTGGTGATCGGGATTGTAAAGATTGCGCTGCTGGTGCTTGCGATGGTGTTCTCCGCGTGTCCGTTGCCATTCTCCAGCGTGGAAACGCAGGCGTTTCTCATGTGGTGGTGGGTCGGGGTGGGCGTCTGGTACGCGCTGGCGTCCGACTATGTACACGTAGTGCGAACGGTAGCGTTCTACCGGATGTGGCAGGTCTACGAAATCCCTTCTGCAGGGAGTACCGCAATAACGAATTCGGCATCCTAGAATGTAGGCCACCTGAAAAATTTGTTTGGAATTCCTTTTTGGAGCGCGACACACATGTCCTTTGGTATTTACCTCGTCGGAACACTTGTTCTTATCGCTGGCGTTGTTTACGTGTGCCATCTGGCGCATGTGCCGTCACACTGGGTAGTCGCCATTTCGGTCGTGATGCTCGGCGCAGGCATCATGGGCGCAGTTAGCTCCACGCGGCACAAAGACCCCAGCTAGTCTTGTGAGAGTGTTGGTGGTCGTTACACTAGACCAGTGGACACGCACGAAACTTCTACTATCGTCATTCTGGATTTTGGTTCGCAATATACACAGTTGATCGCGCGGCGTATTCGCGAGTTCAACGTGTTTTCTGTTGTGTTGCCGTGCACGACTTCTCTGGAAAAGGTTCTCGCACTGAAGCCGAAGGGAATCGTGCTCTCCGGCGGCCCGTCGAGTGTGTATGACGACAGCGCCCCAGAAGCCGATCCGGCTGTTCTTGCGACGGGGCTGCCTCTGCTGGGCATCTGCTACGGCCTGCAATTCATGACGCATCACCTCGGTGGGCAGGTAGTGCCCGCCGCTGCCCGCGAGTATGGGCACGCCGACGTACATGTCACGGAACAGAGCGCGCTCTTTTCGGGCCTGCCGGAAACGCTGAACGTCTGGATGTCACACGGGGATCATGCGGAAAAGCTTGCGCCGGGTTTCCGGGTAACGGCGCGAACGGCGAACGCTGTTGCGGCAATTGCCTATGAAGAGCGTCGTATGTGGGCGGTGCAGTTTCACCCTGAGGTGGCACACACTCCGCAAGGAACGGAGCTGCTGCGAAACTTCGTTGTCGACATATGCGGCGCCGCACAGGACTGGACGCCCGAGCACTTTATCGCTTCTACCGTGCAGAAAATCCGTGAGCAGGTTGGTCCGACTGGCCACGCGATCTGCGGGTTGTCCGGGGGTGTCGACTCAAGCGTGGCTGCGGTGCTCGTGGCGCGGGCGATTGGCGATCGGTTGACCTGCATCTTCGTCAACAATGGTGTGCTGCGCAAAGATGAGTTCACGCAGGTGCAGGAGACCATGCGTGAGGGGCTCGGACTCAACGTCGTTGCCGTAGACGCTGGCGAACGATTTCTCGCAAAGTTAGCTGGAGTTACCGATCCAGAGCAAAAACGGAAGGCTATTGGCGGCGAGTTTATCGCCGTCTTCGATGATGAGGCACGCAAGATCTTCGAAGCTGAGAAATCAGCGGGTGAAGAAGTCGCGTGGCTAGTTCAGGGAACTTTATACCCGGATGTGATCGAGTCTGCGAGTGTGCATGGACCATCGCATGTCATCAAGAGTCATCACAATGTTGGCGGCCTTCCGGCGGATATGAAATTAAAGCTCATTGAACCGTTGCGCGCTCTCTTTAAGGACGAGGTGCGGCGCATAGGACGAGACCTAGGTATGCCCAGTGAAATCCTTGAGCGGCAGCCGTTCCCTGGGCCGGGTTTAGCGGTACGCATTCTTGGCGAGGTCACACCGGATCGTGTGGCTATTTTGCAGGAAGCAGATGCCATCTGCACGGAAGAGATTCACCGCGCCGGATTGACAACAAAGGTGTGGCAAAGCTTTGCTGTTTTGCTGCCGGTGAAAACCGTTGGAGTAATGGGTGACCAGCGCACGTATGCATACACATGTGCCATTCGTGCAGTGGAAAGCGAAGACGGCATGACGGCTGACTGGGCTGCGCTGCCCTACGCCGTGCTGCGAGCGATCTCCAGCAGAATCGTAAGCGAGGTGCGCGGCATCAATCGCGTGGTGTACGACATCACCTCGAAGCCGCCTGGAACGATAGAGTGGGAATAGCTGCTCGGAAGTAAGGAGCGGTATGCGTTCTCGTCGTCTTCCCTGAGGTGTGTTGAAACTAAAGTTCATTTATCGAGCTGTTCTGGTGCTGCTGGTATTCGCTGGCTGCGGTCTGCTATTCGCAAAAATGGTGATTGCGCATGGGGTCGCGGGTGGAGCACCTGTTGCGCAGGTAAGGCTCGCCGGTGCTATGGCAGGGCTGTTCGGCGGCGGAGCTGTCGCGAGCCTTCTTGTTCTGCTGCTGGCATTTGGGAAGCGGCGACGATAGGAAGGAGCTTGACTGCTAGTCAGCCTTCGCACGCTTGCCAAAGATAGCTGTCCCAATGCGTACCGTGGATGAGCCTTCTTCGATAGCTACGCGAAAATCGTTGGACATGCCCATGGAAAGTTCCACGAGTGATGGAAAGTGGACCTGGTTTTCATCACGCATTCGCCGCAAGCGCTGGAAGTATGGACGCGCTGTTTGGGGGTCTTCGCTCCAGGGCGGAACCGTCATCAGCCCTCGAACTTCGAGATTTGTCAGCGGCTGAAGCAAGGCGAGAAAGTCGGCTAGCGCCAGAGGATCAAGTCCATGCTTGCTCTCCTCGTGCGAGAGCTTGATCTCGATCAGCACAGGAAGCGTTTTGCCGAGGCCTGCTGCGGCTGTGTTCAGACGTTCGGCTGTCTTGAACGAGTCAAGCGTATCGACCGCATGAAACAGCTCTGCGGCCTTCGCAGTCTTGTTGTTCTGCAGTGGGCCAATGAGGTGGAGGTCCAGACCGTTTCGGTCTGCGAGTTCGGGCACCTTGGCTTGCGCTTCCTGTACGCGGTTCTCACCGAACAACCTATGTCCCGCGTCGTAGGCTTCATGCAGCGCGCTGACAGGATGCATTTTGCTAACAGCCATTAGCCTCACCGTTGACTCGGCACGACCGCACCTGGCGCATGCGTCCGCGATATCATCCTGGATTCGGTGCAGATTGGAAGCGATCGACATGCCGTATTTCAGTGTAAGGTGCGGAACCGAACCGATGCTCTGCATCCAAGCGCGCGTTTCTGTCGTCTCACAGTAAGAAGTCAGACTCAGCTCTGCCCAAAGCGCAACTTTCTAAACTTGAGTGTGTCTTTGAAGCAGGTCGGGTCCGCTCGACAACTAAGGAGTTAAGACCAGATGCTTTCTTTCCAGCGTCCCTCAAGTTTTGTGTGCCGCACGCTTGCCCTCACGACCGTTTTCGGAGCAAGTGTTATTGCGGCCAGTGCTCAAGCAGCCCAAACCGCCACAGGGACGGATACCGCAACTGTGGCAGCAAAGCCCGCGATCAACCTTCAGCTTCCTGCCAGTGAGCTGAACGCGGCGAACATATTCTCCAGCAGCAGTTCCAGCAATGATCAGGATGTCGCGACTGCGACGCCGGGTCCTCTTGCAGGTCTGAATGCCATGCAGTATGGCGGTGGTCGTCGTTATGGGCGTCCACGCTATCGCGGCGGCAATACTACCGCTGACGGTACAAGCAAATACACCTTTGTCATTGGTGGCGGTTTCACTAAACCGGTGAATGGGTCTGAACGCTTTCTGGATACCAGCTGGTCAGTTAAGGGTGGTGCTGGACGCAACTTCAACAAGCACATTGGCGTGCTGATCGAATACAACTACGACAACTTCGGGCTTACGACACTAAACAATCAAATCGGGTTGTTGAACTCGGTTGGTTACACCGATGACCAAGGAAATCCTTACGATTTCTCGCAGCTGGATGGTAACGCGCATGCATGGTCCATCACGATCAATCCCATCATCCATCTGATTCAAGGTGAGAAGATGGGCATGTATATCACAGGTGGTGGCGGCTTCTACCGTAAGTTGACTAACTTCACGCTTCCGCAGGAAGTTACCGGTTGCGACCCGTACTACGGCTACTGCTCCTCCTTTATCGTCAATCAAACCGCCTTCCACTACTCCAACAACGCCGGTGGCGCGAATGGCGGCGTGGGCTTTGACTATAAGCTGTCGCGCTTTTCTGGCGAACGTTTGTTTGCGGAGGCTCGCTACACGTGGATCGACAATTCGCAGAGCCAGAACTCTGCGCGTGGCCTTTATCCGGCTAACAACGCACGCACTATCTATGTGCCGGTAACAGTAGGTCTGCGGTTCTAAAACAATCTATTGCGACAAAAGCCCGCTTCGGCGGGCTTTTGTTTTGCATGCCAAACAGCATCCGCGTTCATTCTAGTTCTTCCAGAACGCGTAGATGCTTATGCGGCTGCTGGTAAGAAGCTTATCCCTTCGCCTTCGGCGAAGGATGACAAAGAACAATATATTGCGAACTGTTGGCGGTAAGCGTGAGTGACCCGCCACGAGTTAGATACCCACCGGGTAAGGCTTCTCGTGTAGCTCGTCGCCACGGCTGCCTTTGCGTTCGAAAAGACCTTGGAAGAGGCTTAGCAGGCCGGTGTACCAGTAGCCCAGCACAAATAGCAGAAGGAACGGCACCGTGAAGTAGTTCTCTGTGCTGAGAGCGTAATACACCGTGGCTGCGAAGTAACAGCCGATGGCAAGCTCAATCCATGGAATGATACCCAGGCGTTTACGGTATTTGCGAGCGGCTGACTTCTCCCCTTTGTTTCCCACATTGTATTTAGGCGTCCGGGCGAAAGCAGTCTGCACACCGAAGAGAGCCTCCATGACAGCTTTGGTGTTGGTAATGGTGAGCCCCACACCGAGCGACATGAGAAACGGCAAGTAAAGAAACGTCTTGTACCAGGTGCGTGGAAAGAGTTCTTTCTGGCTGACCAGATAAAAGCTGGAGATCGACATGGTCGATGCCATAAAAAGCGGCAGATCGATGAGGATCATCTGCAACGGACCCTGCCATGAGCGCACGATCATTGCGGGCATCAGCAGTGCGGAGAGAATGATCATCAGCGGATAGCTGATGTTTGCGGTCAGGTGGTACCAGGCTTCCAGCTTGTTGTGAAAGGGTGCGTCCGATTTCATGACCTGCGGAAGGATCTTCTTGCCAACCTGGATCAGGCCCTTGGCCCAGCGTGCCTGCTGCGTTTTGAACGCAGTCATTTCGATGGGGAGTTCGGCAGGGCATTCGACGTCCTGCAAGTACTTGAATTTCCAGCCTTTGAGCTGTGCGCGATAGCTGAGGTCGGTGTCTTCCGTTAGGGTATCGTGCTGCCAGCCGCCTGCCTCGTCGATGGCCTGGCGTCGCCACATGCCGGCAGTGCCATTGAAATTGAAGAAGACGCCCGCGCGTGAACGGCCGCCGTGCTCAAGCACGAAGTGACCGTCGAGGAGAATCGCTTCTACCTGCGTCAGGAATGAGTAGTTGCGGTTAAGGTGCGTCCAACGGGTCTGCACCATACCCACACCGGGCTCGGCGAAGTGGTGCACCACCTGCATCAGCCATTCGGGTGGGGGAACAAAGTCGGCATCGAAGATCGCGACGAGTTCGCCCTTTGAGACCTTGAGGCCCTCTTCGAGTGCTCCCGCTTTGTAGCCGTGACGATTGGTGCGGTGCAGATAGTGAATCGGCTGCGGGATCAGTCCGGCTGTTCCCGTTGCGTAGCGTGCAACGATCCCGGATGCGACATCGCGCGTTTCGTCGGTGGAGTCGTCGAGGAGCTGGATTTCGAAGCGGTCGCGTGGGTAGTTCAGGCGGCAACACGCGTCAATGAGCCTATCAATGACAAATTGCTCGTTGTAGATGGGCAGCTGAATCGTGACGAACGGAAGCTCCGCTTCGTCGAAGTGGGCGGGCGGAAGGTGAGACTTGGCTTCATTGCGGCGGTTTCTGTAATACAGCCAGACAAGCTGGTAGCGGTGAACGCCGTAGAACGCGAGGATGATCATCACGATGAAGTACGGGACCAGCATCGCGACGTCGAAGGCGTTCCAGCGGTACATGCCGCGGAAGCTGTAAATCTGTGAGGTGTAGTGTGTCCGCCAGTAGTAGCCGAGGCCGCGCGGACTGGCTAACGCAAGTGCAAGCGTTTGAAGGCTGAAAAGCAGGGGACACTCCTCAAAAGAGACTCCCCTGATTTTAGCTGTAGCGACTCAGAAACAGATGTGCACACGGACTAGGTGTTTGGCGTGGAGCTCGGGGATGCTTCCAAAGCCTGCTCAATAGCGGCAGTGATTCGCGGATCCTTCGGCAGCATGTCTGGGGCAAAGCGGGCTACAACAGTACCGTCGCGACCGACAAGGAACTTCTCGAAGTTCCACAGCACGTCAGGTGGTTGTGTAGGCGCGGGATAGCCGTTCGATGAGGCGTAGTTTTCAAGCCCTGAACGCCAGGTGGATGCTTCGTCCGTCATTGCGGTCGGATAAGAGCTGGTGAGCTCGTAGTAAACCGGATTCTGTCCCGGCCCACTCACAATCGAGGACTTGGAGAAGAGCGGGAATGTCACGGGGTACTCTGTCGAGCAGAACGTGGCAATGTCCTCGTTCGTACCGGGTTCCTGGCCTGCGAAGTCGTTGGCTGGAAACCCAAGCACGACGAAACCCTGCTTCTGATACTGCTGATAGAGCGCCTCGAGAGATGTGTACTGAGGCGTAAGGCCACACTTCGACGCGACATTCACGATGAGCAACACTTTTCCCTTGTAGTCAGCAAGGCTGGTGGATTGGCCCGAGAGGGTGGTCAGCGGAACGTCATAAAGTGTCGGCATGGTCCGAGTGTAGCTTGCATCTTCATGCGACGAAGCTCGTTTAGGCCGGGCTAATTCCAAGTTGACAATCGAGCGTACGATAACTAACGGTGCTCTCCGCGAGCATCTTGAGGTTTTTGGCAGGCCATGAGTGTTTTTGACGTTGTTTTAGGGAAGCCGCTAGCAAGCAGTGCCGAGCATGACGAGCACATAGGAGTTGCAGCAGGCATTCCGATTTTCGGCCTCGATGGACTTACAAGCGCGGCGTACGGACCTGAAGCCGCCATGTCCCTGATTATCCCGCTCGGCCTTTGGGGCGTAGCGCACTATTTGCTGCCGATTTTCACCGCAATTCTTTGCCTGCTGGTCATTGTCTATTTCAGCTACAGACAGACGATCGAAGCTTACCCAAACGGTGGAGGTAGCTACACCGTCGCCAGTGAGAATTTGGGTGACGGTGCCGGGCTGCTTGCCGCTTCTGCTCTGATGATCGACTACATCCTTACGGCTGCGGTTGGTATTTCCGCCGGTGTCACAGCGCTTATCAGCGCTGTTCCCAGCCTGCATGCACACCAGCTTGCGCTGTGCCTTGGCGTCCTGATCCTGATTGTGGTGGTGAACCTGCGTGGAGCGAAAGAATCTGGCATCGCTTTCATGCTGCCGACTTTTGCGTTCGTGGGAACGTTGCTGGTCACGATTGCGTGGGGTGGTTTCCGTTGGCTCACCGAGGGACATCATCCTATTCCGCTGGCGGTTCCACCACCGCAGGTGGCCACGCCGATACTTTTCATGACGCCGTGGTTGCTGCTGAAAACGTTCTCCAACGGCTGCGCCGCGATGACCGGCGTCGAGGCTGTTTCGAACGGTGTTACGGCATTCAAGGAGCCACGCGCGAAGAAAGCGAACATGACGCTCACGGTCATCATTTTTATGCTGATCGTGCTGCTCGCGGGGCTGTCATGGGTGGCAAAAGTCTACGGTGTCACCGCAATGGAACCCGACGCGCACCACTATCAAAGCGTGTTGTCGATTGAAGTAGCGGCGGTGTTCGGTCGTGGGTGGTTTTATTTCCTAACTATGGGCAGCGTGCTTGCGGCGCTCTCCTTCAGCGCAAACACAGCGTTCGCGGGCTTTCCGCGCATGGCTCGCGCGATCGCGATGAAGGACTACCTGCCGCACGTGTTTCTGCTCCGCGGACGCCGGCTGCTGTTCTCGCACGGCATTTACGCACTGACAGGTTTTACCGCGCTTATTCTTATCATCTTCAACGGCGTTACAGACCGGCTGATCCCACTGTATGCGATCGGCGCTTTCCTGGCATTCACGTTGAGCCAAGCAGGCATGGTGAAGCATTGGCTGCACTGTCCGGAGGAGCCAGGCCGCGGCTTCAAGTTGTTTCTGAACGGGTTGGGAGCCGTCGCGACCGGTGTCACTCTGTGCATCGTGCTCGTGACTAAATTCATTTCGGGTGCATGGATTACCGTCATTCTCGTGCCCTTGCTGATTGCGGTCATGGTGGGAATCAAGCGTCACTATGCCCGCGTGAAGGTGGAGACTGCCGATCCAACACCTCTGCGGCTGACCGGCCTTGAACCGCCGATTGTTGTGATCCCGATGGCACGCTGGGACAAGATCGGCGAAAAGGCCATGCGATTCGGCATGCTGATGAGCCCGATCGTGAAGGTGGTTCATGTCGACAACGGCGATGAGTTGGACTCGGTGGAATCAGTCTGGGAAGAAATGGTGATGAAGCCAATACGCGAACATCAGTGCGAAGCTCCCGAACTGGTGACCGTGCAGAGCAACTACCGGACGATTCTTTCGCCACTCATGGATTACGTTCTCAAGCTCGAAGATGAGAACCCTGGGCGCAAGGTCGCGGTGCTGCTGCCAGAACTTGTTGTGAGGCATTGGTGGGAGAACCTGCTGCACAATCAGCGCGTGGCACTGCTGAAGTTGTTGTTGCTGTTGAAGGGAAATCAGCGCATTGTTGTGGTGAATATCCCTTGGTATCTGTGATCAAGCGCGATTCCTGTGCATAGTGACGAGCGGCAAGAGAAAGCCTTCTGGTTATCTATTGAAAGAGGCCGACGATTGTCGGCCTCTTTCAATTAGCGCTTCATTGGTTACTGCTGCGTCGCCAGCCAAGCGGCTAGCTTTGGCTGCTGTGTTTGGTGGAATTGCACACAGGTGTCGATGCGTTCGAGTGCTGCTTTCAGGGACCGCTCGGATGAGTCGACGGGATGCGAAGCGAAGAACTGCTGCACATCTGTATGTGCTTGTGCGGTGCAGAAGTTTCCAGTCGCGCCAACAACGCCGGCACCGCTTGCTGTGGTGAACTGTGCGTGGACGGCGTCCCAATGGGATTGCATATAGCTCCATGCCGTTGGCTGCGTTTGCGGACGTGAGAGCGAGATCGCCATGGGGATCCATGAGTCCTGGTTGCGTACCTTGCCGCTCGTCACGTAGTCCAGTGTTCGCGTGGTGAGGGCAGGCTCATTGAACATCGCAAGCGCCTGTAGTGCGGAGCTGCGCTGTGCCGGGTTCTGCGTGTTCTGTTGGAATGCGAGTACCTGTGCGTAGAACGCAGCGTCGCCGTGTTGCGCGGCAATGCGCAGCGCGGCAGCCTTGAGCTCGGGATGCGAACTGTCGCCACTGAGGTAGCTCTCGGCCAAGGTGTGTGCTTCCGCTATAACTTCAGGGCTACCGGCGAAGCCGAGCATGCGGAAGAGAACTACGCGACGTGCTGATGTGCTGAAATCCTCGTCGGCAGCCAACGGGCCGAGACTCGCATATACCGGACCAAATTTCTGCTGGATCCATGTATTGAGTTGCGTGCGTTGCGGAGCGTCCGCAGCTTCAACATAGATGTCAGCAACGCCGTCATACACCTGCTCGAGCACGCTGGCGTTTGTGTCGTTGCGCAGCGAGGCGGCGAGGTCGAGGTAATCGCCGGGGCTGCTTTGGCCGGAGTGCATCAGCGCGAGTCGGTCGCCAACCAGGTCGATGCGTTCCGGTGCGCGGAGCGAGGCGGCGTTTGCGATGATGGCGCGCAATGTCGCGGGGTCGTAATCGCTGCGGTAGTAGCCCCTGGCATCTGTATTCGTGAACGTGAGTGGACTGCTCACCCGTATCGTGTTTTCCGTGGGTGTGATCACCTGGCAAGGTGCTCCGTTCACACACACGGGAACGGTCCAGCTTTGCTGCGTGTTGCCGCTGTGGGGCTTTGTGAAAAAGCGGCTTTGTGAAACGGTGACCATGCCGTTTACAGGTGCGCTGAAGTGCAGCAGCGGAACGCCGGGCTGCGCGACGAAGCTTTCCATGATCTTGTCAGCCGGTTTGCCGCTGGCCGCGGTCTGCGCATTCCAGAAGTCTTCCGCAGTGGCATTCCCGTACTTGTGAGCGTTGAGATAATTGTGCACGCCTTGGCGGAAGATCTCCGCACCAACGAAGTGCTCCACCATGTCGAGCACTTCGCTGCCCTTGCCATAGCTGATGCCGTCGAACTGCTCGTTGATCTGCGCGATGGTGTCCGCCTTGGAGCGGATCGCGCGGGTAGTTGGCGTGGCGTCCAGCGACAGGGTGCTGTTCAACTCTTGTGCGCGATCGTCTTCCACCTGCCACGTAGGCTGCCACTCCGCGATAGCTTTGGGTGTCATCCAGGTGGCAAAACCCTCGTTCAGCCAAAGATTGTTCCACCACTCCATGGTGACCAGGTCGCCAAACCATTGGTGCGCCATCTCATGAGCCACAACGGACGCGACACTCTTCCTGGCGTTGATGGTTGCCGTCTTTTCATCGATGAGCAGTGCGGTGTCGCGGTACGTAATGCAGCCCCAGTTCTCCATGGCTCCGGCCTCGAAGTCTGGGATCGCGATCATGTCGAGCTTGGGCATGGCGTACTTGATGCCGAAGTAAGTGTCGTAATAGTGCAGGATGTGCTCGGCAGCCTTCAGCGCGAACGGAGTCATCGCGAGGCTTTCAGGGGTCGAACAGGAGCGGATAGGAACGCCGTCCGCTTGGCCTTTGCTGCAGACCCAATCGCCAACCTGAAATGCAAGCAGGTAAGTCGACATACGCGGTGTGCGTGCGAAGGTGAGCGTGTGCTTGCTGGGGCCTGCGGGCTGATCGGAAGTCTCGTTCGTGTTGGCGATAACCGTGTCGCCAGAATCAACGGTCAGTGAGAGATCGAAGGTGGCCTTGAGCGCTGGCTCGTCGAACGACGGGAACGCGCGGCGCGCATCGGCGGCCTCAAATTGCGTGACAGCGTAGTTGCGCTCGCTTGTTTTGGAAAGATAGAAGCCGCGCAGCTTGTCGTTGAGGATGCCGGTGTACTCGATGGAAATGGTGTTCTTGCCAGCGGGGAGCGGCTTCGCAAAGGTGAAGGTCGCCTGCTCTTTCTCGGTGTCATAAGCAACCACGGCGGTCTGGCCGTTTGCTTTTACGCTCGAAAGCTTGAGTTCCGCAGAGTTCAACACAACTGTGCTGCTGGGCTGCGCCAGCGTGAAATCGACGGTCTCGTCACCTGAGAATGTAGCGGTCTGAAGGTTCGGCGTGAGGTGCAGCGCATAGTGCTCTGGGCGAGCGTTGCCGGGCAGACGCTGGGCAATGAGAGGCGAGGCGCAGATGAGAGCAAGGGGAGCAAGGCGCAGGAATCGCATGTGAACAGGGTACGACTGGCGAGCCGCTTTTGTTCCGGAACTCTTTTGCTAGCTGAGGGAGCGGAGTCTTGTGACAGCGGCAGGAAGGATGGCGAGTACACGATCGATTTCTTCGACCGTGCTCTGGCGGGAAAGTGACAAACGAAGACTGCTGCGCGCTTCTGCCGGCGTGAGGCCCATAGCCAGGAGGACGTGTGAGGGTTCTGTCGCGCCGGACATACAAGCTGCACCGAAACTGGCGGCAACGCCTTGCATGTCGAGTGCGATCAGCAGAGCCTCTGCATCTACACCCTCCAGGCGAATGTTAGTGGTGTTTGGAACACGCGAGGCTGCAGAAGCGTTGATATGTGAGCCCGAGATCTTTGCGAGTAAGGCTTCTTCGAGGTAGTCGCGTAGAGCCTGCAGGTTTGCGGGAGATGAGGCGGAAGCCGGGGCCTCTCCACCAAGGGGATCTTCCTCAATCGAGTTGACCGCGTTTGCAGATTGGAGCCATGTACGAGCTCGTTCCGCAGCCTCGCCAAGCCCAACGATGCCAGGAACGTTCTCGGTCCCGGCGCGGCGCTGCCGCTCGTGAGGGCCGCCGTGGAAGAGCGGGGCAAGGGTAACGCCTTTGCGAACGAAGAGCGCGCCTGTGCCTTGTGGAGCGTACATTTTGTGTCCGGAGATTGTCAGGAGGTCAACGTCCTTCAGCTCTCCAGCTAAATCCAGTGGGAGCTTGCCTGCGCCCTGGACCGCATCGGTGTGGAACAGAGCACCGTGCGATTTGGCAATCTGCGCGATCCTGCCGACCGGCTGTATGGCGCCTGTCTCGTTGTTCGCCAGCATGACGGAGATAAGGCGTGTGTGCGGACGGAGTGCAGCTTGAACATCTTCGGAATCGATCACACCCTCACCCGATGGCGTGAGGTAGGTCACCTCGATGCCGCGGCATTCAAGAGCCTCAGCCGCGTAGAGAACGGCGTGGTGCTCGATGCTTGTGGTGATGAGGTGAGCTGGCTCGTTGCGATCAAGGTGGGCTTGCAGCACGCCGGAAAGCGCGAGGTTGTCGCCCTCGGTCCCGCCGGAGGTGAATACGATTTCCTTTGCTGTGCAATTGAGCATGGCGGCTACCTGGTTGCGCGCACGCTCAACAGCGGAGCGCGTGCGCTGACCAGCTTGATGCGCAGAACTTGGATTGCCGAAGCTTTCAGACCAGAAGGGAAGCATTGCCTCGAGTACCTCGGACAGCACCGGTGTGGTGGCGTTGGCGTCGAGGTAGATGCGCTTCATAGCGTTATTTTAGTGGCTGTGCCTGCGCAGGGTGGTAGAGTGAATCCGCGTTACAGCACATAAGGATGGAGAAACGATGCGTTTAGGAATTACCGGAGTTTTGTTGGCGGGTTTGTGTTGCAGCCCGATGTTCGCGCAAGCGAAGCATTGCGACATGGGAATGATGCATGGCGAAGGAATGGGAACGCCCTCAGCTGCCTTGAACAAAATGCTGGGGATGTACGAAGAAGAGTTGACGGGTGTGGTGAAAGCCATGCCCGAAGACAAGTTTAACTTCGTGCCTTCTGCTGCAGCGTTTGCGGCTGGCTCGCCGGAGAAGTTCGATGGCGTGCGTACGTTCGCCGCGCAGGTTCAGCATCTTGCTCAGGCAAACTACTTCTTCTTCAGCAACGTGACTATGATGAAGCCTGATGTCGACGTGAAAGCAATCGGCAGCATGAAAAGTAAAGACGAGTTAGTGAAGGCGTTGGCTGGTTCTTTTGCCTACGCGCACAAAGCTGTCGACACAATCACACCTGCAAACGCCTTCGTTACGGTGAAGGCTGTGGATGGGATGGACACTCGCGCAACGATTACGGCGTTTGCTGTCGCGCACGGCTTCGATCATTACGGGCAGATGGTGGAATACCTGCGCATGAATGGAGTGGTGCCGCCTGGAAGCAAGTAAGCCGCTGCCTATGTAACTGCAGCTTCATCGCAGAAGTGGAAAGCCCTCCAATTGGAGGGTTTTCCTATTTGCGTTCCGCGATGGCAACGTACGGTGCCGGGTAAGCTGGCCCCGCGTAGTCGGCGCGCGGACGGATAAGACGGTTATCGTCGTGCTGCTCGATTACATGAGCGCACCAACCGGAGATGCGGCTCAGAGCGAAGATCGGGGTGAAGAGGTCAATGTCTATGCCGAGCGTGGTGTATGTGCTGGCGGAATAGAAATCGACATTCGCGTTCAGCTTCTTTTCCTGCTTTACGAATAGCTCGATCTGACGAGACATCTCGTACCACTTCGGATTGGCGTCCTTGCCAAGGTCCTCGGACATGCGCCGCAGGTGTGTCGCGCGCGGGTCTTCCGTGGTGTACACGCGGTGACCGAAGCCCGAAATCTTCTGCTTGGTTGCCAGCATATTGCGCACGAACTCGACAGGATCTTCACCGGTCTTTTCGATGTTGTACAGCATATGCATCACGGCTTCGTTGGCACCGCCGTGCAGCGGACCTTTCAACGCGCCGATGGCACCGGTGATTGCCGAGTGCATGTCGGAAAGCGTGGCTGCGATAACGCGAGCGGCGAAGGTGCTGGCATTCAACTCATGATCAGCGTGCAGGATGAGAGCGACGTCGAGGGCCTTGGTGGCCGTTTCTGACGGACGTTCGCCGTTTAGCATCCAGAGAAAGTTCGCCGCGTGTGAGAGCGATGGATCTGCCTGAATGACTTCCTTGCCCTTACGAATGCGGTCGAAATAAGCAACGATCATTGCGATTTGCGCGGTGAGGCGGAAAGCTTTGCGCATGTTCGCTTCGTGCGTGTCGGAGCGTTCGTCTTCGTCGAAGATTGAGAGCAGGGAAACAGCAGTCCGCAACACCTCCATAGGGGCAGCGGTCTTAGGCAGGCTGTGCAGGAAGGCCACAACGTCATCCGGCAAAGTTCGCGCGGCAGCAAGGTGGCGTTGAAAGGCCTCTAGATCGGCAGCCGAAGGAAGTGCGCCATTCCACAGAAGGTAGGTAATTTCTTCGAAGGTCGACTTCTGCGCCAGCTCGTGGATATCGATGCCGCGATAGGACAGGATGCCATTGGCTCCATCGATGAAACAAATAGAGGATTCGTTGGCTACGACGTCCTGAAGGCCCTTCGGTGCTGCAGTTGTGGACATACTTACTCCGTGAATTACAGGGACGATTATGAAAGATGCCGTAAACGCTTGTCACGGACGCACGTGCGTTTATCGGTACGAGTGTGCGGTGAGTTTAGTTCGCAAAGCGATCCGGATCATATGGCTCCAGATCGACAGCGGGCTGCCGGTTTTGCACCAGGTCGGCCATAACCTTGGCCGTCGCGGGTGCCAGCAGAATTCCATTGCGGAAGTGTCCCGTGGCTACGAGTTCTCGTTCATTGAGGCGACCGATAATTGGCAGGTTGTCCGGTGTACTCGGACGAAGACCGGCCCAGCTTTCCACAACGGTGGTGTTTCTCAGAAAATCGAGCTCACTCGTTAGCTCTGCGGCCGCGTGACGCAGTTCCAGCAGGTCTTCCGTCCAGATAGAGAGGTCGAAACCTGCGTCTTCGACTGTGGCCCCAATGAGCGCCGTGTTTGCCTGCGGCCCTTGCGTTCTAGGAACGACGTAAATGTACTCGGCGCGATGCACCTGTGTGAGCTGCTGATCGGGGGGCAAGTGAACACGTAGCATCTGTCCTTTGCGAGGACGCACACAAAATCGCTCTCCCCAAGCGCCAGTGGTGTGAACGATCTGTCTGTCTGTGGCCTCCGGTACGCATGAGTTCTCCCGGAGTTCCACACCACTGGCTTTCACCGCTTGTAATAGTGCGGGAGCGAGTTGTCGCGGGTCGAGGGAATGCTCGGTGAGAACGTTTCGCGAAGAGCCCTCGTACTGAATTGTTTCGGTGGTTTGGTATGGAATGGGACGTCCGGACAGCGACTGGATGATGTCGAGGAATTCGTCATAGACACTCAGGCTGAACTCAGAGAGCTGCTGAAGTGGCGGAGGATTGTAGGGGTCGTGAGCCGCGAGCATACCGGCGGCGGCCGTCGATGCATGTGCAAGTGCTTTGTCCCGCTCTATAACTATGACGTCCGCACCCCAGAGCCTTAGTTCAAGTGCGATCGAGAGGCCAATGATACCGGCGCCTACAACTATGATTTCGGCTGATGGCAGCGCGGTAGAAGGCATACGCATCGTAGTTTAATTGGTTTCTCGTGAATTTATTGAGCCCGCCTGCATCGACATGGTTGGGACTCACACGTCTAACGCAGCATCGGAGTGGTTGGGCCCGGTTCGTCGCCCCTCCGACACAACGTCACATGCAAGGAGAAAAGCATGGCTGAAAACAACGATTACGTAGTACAGCCGAAGGCGCCTGGTTGGCTGATTGGTGTTTCTGTTGCGGGTCTAGTGCTGGCGCTGGGAGCGCTCGGCTGGAGCCTCGGTTTGCAGAACCACTACACGGCGTCGCAGGCGTCCTACCAAAGAGATCTTTCTGCAGCAAACCAGCGCAATGCCGACCTGGAGCAGAAGCTCGAAGAAACAAACGATCGCATGCGCGCGCAGGCGGAAACGCTGGGGCAGAGCGTCGGCTTGACTCAAAAGCAGCTCGAAGATAAATCCAACCAGTTGCTGGCAGCGCAGCGCTCCACAACCGTGGCGACAGCGCGCCTGGCGAAGGAACAAGCAGCAACAGCGAAGCAAGTCGGTGCGGTGCAGACGGATGTTTCGGCTGTAAAGAGTGATGTCGGTGGCGTTAAGACTGATGTGGCAACCACGCAGGCAGATCTGGCGCAGACGAAATCACAGCTTACGCGAGTGGTTGGCGATCAAGGTGTGATGAGTGGTTTAATCGCTACCAGCCATGACGAACTGATGGAATTGAAGCGGCGTGGTGAGCGCAATTACTACGAGTTCACGCTGCATAAGGGCCAGGATCCGCAGAACGTAGGAACCATCAAAATCGCCCTCAAGAAGGTCGACACGAAGCGGAATAAGTTTACGTTGTACGTGAACTCTGACGACAAGAACATTGAGAAGAAGGACAAGAATCTTGACGAGCCGGTGCAGTTCTACTCCGGTAAGTCGCCCGCCTTATTCGAGATCGTTGTGAATAACATCAGCAAGAACGAAGTGCAGGGATACCTGAGCACGCCAAAGGGTTCTCCGACGCCGCTTTCCGTTCCGTAACTAAGATGTTGTGAAGCAAAAAGGGGTCGCGCAACATGCGGCCCTTTCTTGCGTGCGAAGAACTCATGGCAGCGGCGCTGTCTGGTCAGGCTGATTGTGCATTTCGACAGAGATGCTCGCAGACTTCTTACCCTTCCACGAAGCTTCATCCAGATTAGGAAATTGCAACACGAACTGCCCGTCGAGACCTGTGCGTGGAGCGATCTCATCTCCGAAGCCAATAGGGTGCGGGATCATGGACGCTAGCTGCGGAAAAATGGCTTCCAAACGCTGCACATCGCTCCGAACCACAATGCTGCCATCCGGTTTCGTGCCGTCCGCAGCTTCCAGTGTGGCGCTCGCTCCGTCGACAGAAACGGGAAATCGAAACCTGTTTTCAACGTGCACTGTGACGACCACATAAAGATCGTTTTCCGTGGATGCGGTCGCACCAGTGATGACATTCATCCCGCGTCCACCCTTCCGTGACGGAGCAGCAAACTGCACGGAGGGTGCGAAGGTTTTCACGTTCGTGACCGTCACCTTGGCAGTGTCGTGCGGAATGAAGTAGTAAATCGCGCCCGCGATGAGCGCGAGAATGCATACAGCACTCAGCACTGACAAGAGTGGACTGCGTTCAGGAGGCGGCGCGAGTTGAAGGTCAGACATGGTGGACAGAATAGCGCGTTACGTTCGCGGGCGAAGCGCTGCAAGAAATCCCTCAACCGGAAGTGTATTGAGGACATCTTCCGGCGTAAGCCACGCACGACGCATTTGGACAATACCGTTGTCGATGAGATCGAGTTCGTCTGTGGAATGCGCATCCGTGTTGGCGGAGATCTTGCAGCCCTGTTCCTTGGCGGCGCGCAAATGTACGTCACTCAAATCAGCGCGTGCCGGGGCAGAGTTGTGCTCGACAGCGATGCCAAGCTTTGCTGCTACGGGCAAAAGCTGGGCGAGATCGACTTTGTACGGGTCGCGCTTTAGCACCTTACGCCCAGTTGGATGGCCGAGGATTTGAATAAAAGGGTTCTCGCACGCGCGGAGAATACGCGCAGTAATTTCCTCCCCGCTTTGCGCAAAGCCCGAGTGAACGCTTGCGACAACAATATCAAGCTGCTTCAGCGTGTCATTTTCCAGATCGATCGCTCCATCCAGCAGAATGTCCACTTCAATACCGGCGAGCACGCGAAAGGGAACTGTTGGTTTTCTGGCGTTCGGCTCGCCATTGCGAAGCTGCCATTCGTACCGCTCCCATTGGGGACCACGCTGTGCAGCGAACTCCTGTACGAGATCGTCTGATACAGACCGGATGCGAGCAGCATGAGCAAGCGTTCGCTCATCATCCATGCCGTTGGTCATGGCAAGGTTTTTTGAGTGGTCCGTGATCGCGATGTACTCCAAGCCGCGGCTGATGGCAGCTTCTGCCATCTCACGTATGGAGTTAGCTCCGTCCGACTCGAAGGTGTGCATATGCACGTCGCCACGTATGTCGCTGCGCACGATCAACTGGGGCAGGGTGTGCTTTGCAGCCGCGTCCAACTCACCGCCATTCTCACGAAGCTCAGGCGGGATGTAGTCAAGGTCCAGAGCGTTGTAGATTTCCTGCTCGGTTGCCGCGGCGACGATGGTGTTGTCTTCAAGCCGTAGCAGAGCGTATTCGCTAAGCGTCAGCCCGCGTTTGATCGCGCGCTGACGAAGCGCGACGTTGTGGTGCTTGGAGCCTGTGAAGTATTGCAGCGCAGCACCATAGCTTGCGCGCGGAAGCAGACGAACATCGACCTGCAGGTGGTTGCGCATGGTGAAGCTGACCTTGTTCTGACCCTTGGCCAGCAGCTTGTCGATGAGCGGAAGCGATGCAACGTGCTCAACAGCAGCGCTCACAACATCGGCTTCGCAAGCTGGACCCGTGACGAGTAGGTCGAGGTCGCCAACACTTTCCTTGCCGCGGCGCAGCGAACCCGCAGGGGTGATGGTGTCGATGCCGGGGAACTGACGAATGAGTTCGGAAATACGCTCGGCGTGATCGCGAGCGACGTCTATGCGGAAGCGTGAAACGTTTTTGCGATGATCGTCGATGCCTTTGAGCAGCTTGTCCGTGAACTTCTGTCCCATGCGCGGCAGCGTGAGCAGGTCGCCGCGCTTGGCAGCTTCTTCCAGTTGGTCAATGTTGGAGACATTCAGTGCCGAGTAAAGCATGGCCACTGTTTTAGGACCCATCCCCGGCAAGCGAAGCAGTTCAAGCATGGAGGGCCGGTAGCGCGTAAGCAACTCGTCACGTAGAGGAATGGACCCCGTGGCGACGAGGTCGCGAATGTTTGCCGCCATGCCTTTGCCAATGCCTGGAATGTTCAGCAGAGCTTTTGGATCGGCTTCTGGCGTTGTCAGTGTTTCAAGTTGAATTGTCTGCTGCTCAACAGCTTCGGCCGCACGGCGATACGAGCGCACGCGAAATGGGTCGGCGGAGTCGATTTCGAGCAACGCGGCTGTTTCGTCAAGCAGCCGCGCAATGGTGATGTTGTCCATGGGTACTTTGACGCCTCAGAAGAGTACGGAGATGAGAAACCGCGCTCAGTTACTTAGCCGCGCGCAGAGATGCATAAAAGAGGACGCCGATGAGCGTTTTGCCGTCCTGGATCTTGCCAGCGTGAATCATCGCGAGCACCTCGGACAAGGGTGTCATGTAGAGCTCAATTCGCTCGTCTTCTTCCGGCGTCGCCTCGCCAAGCGTCAGATCTTCTGCGATGAGGATGTTCATCGCCTCCGAAACAAATCCAGGGCTCGCAAAGTACCGAACGTGCTTCGACCACCGCTTTGCGCGATAGCCTGTTTCTTCTATGAGTTCGCGTTTCGCCGCTGGAATGAGCTGTTCGCCTGGTTCGATGCGGCCTGCGGGAAGCTCGAGCAGGAAGCCGTCGGCAGCGTGACGGTACTGCCGGATGAGAAGGATGCCGGGATCGGACGGGTTGCTGGCTGAGTCCACCGCAAGCACAACGACTGAGCCGTTATGACGCACCACGTCGCGAGTTGCGGTGACGCCGCCGGGCTCCACGACTTTGTCCGTCGTCACCCAGAATACCGGCCCTTTGTAGGACGTTTTGGAAGACAGCACCTTGGCTTTTCCGGTCAGCTTCTTAGCTGCCTTCTTCAATGGTGCCTCCACGGGCTTTGCGTCAGGCGTGGTGTTCTTTGCAGGGCCGTTCTTAGTCTTTGCCATGTGAAAACGGTACACGAGAGGTCAGGTTTGGTCTGCGCTCCTTCCTTTTGCTGAATCAGCAACGAAGTCCACGCATCCAAACAGGCTCAGGATGAGAAACTGAAACCGCATGGAAGCCGAGTGCTACCCACTTTCGTTGGTTCCTGGTACGTCCGCACTGTTCCGCGACTATGCGGAGCGAGACTCTCCTGATGTTGGCCCTGTTCTGCGTGCCTCGTATCCCATTGATCCGTTTTCGATGGCGTGGGCAAAGGATGCGCCTGACTTACCGGTGGAACACCGGGAGAAACTGGCCGACCTGCTACGGGTTGAAGTTGAGGCGTTCGGTGGGAACGGCAGAACGCTCGGCAATGTGGAGAAGCTGCGTAGAGGGGCCGCTGCAGT
Source organism: Granulicella sp. (assembly GCA_965200515.1). Taxonomy (GTDB): domain Bacteria; phylum Acidobacteriota; class Terriglobia; order Terriglobales; family Acidobacteriaceae; genus Granulicella. The sequence goes on from CBDAUT010000014.1 coordinate 1,316,082, forward strand.
TGTAACGGGACAGCAGGTGGGGCTATTTGGTGGGCCTCTACTCACTCTGCTGAAAGCTGCCACTGCCATTCGCAAGGCACAGGATGCTACAAAGCTGAGCGGCCGCGAGCATGTGGCTGTGTTCTGGCTTGCGAGCGAAGATCATGACCTTGCAGAAGTCGATCAGGTTTCACTGCTCGGCAAGGGGTCGGTGGAGAAACTACAGCTTGGACTACGAACCGAGCGGCCGCTACCTGTCGGCAGTATCCCGTTGGTTGCCGACGACCAGCAAGACCGCGCAAAGTTGGAGGCGGTGCTTGATTATGCAAGCGAGCTGCTTGGATGGGCTCCGATTTGCGATCTGCTGCGTGAGAGTTATGCTTCCGGCAAGACACTAGCTCAGGCGTTTGGCACGCTTCTGACCAAAGTATTTGCAGATCAGGGTCTAATCGTCATGGATGCCTCATCGCGCCAGTTCCACAAGCTGGGTGCGCCGGTGCTACGCTTGGCGATCGAGCGAGCCGACGAGCTCGAGTCCGCGCTGATGGCCCGTTCCGAAGAGTTGGTTACCGCCGGCTATCACGCGCAGGTTCTAGTGACTCCTGGTCAATCTCTGCTCTTCCTGCTGGATGAGCAGAGCGGCGCAAGATTGCCGTTGCGCAGGACTGCTGACGGTAGCTGGAAGGCCGGTTTGCGAAGCTACACCACGGAAGATCTGCTGAAGGTGTTGGAAGGTGCTCCGGAACGACTGAGCCCAAACGCGCTGCTAAGGCCAGTGTTTCAAGATTCAATTTTGCCTACTGCTGCCTATATCGGCGGACCGGCGGAAATTGCCTACTTCGCGCAATCCGCTGTCATCTACGAGCAAATCCTGGGCAGAGTCACAGCCGTATTGCCGCGGTTGTCGGCGACGCTGGTAGATCCAGCTATAGCCGCGGCACTTGCGACGCACGAGCTAAAAGTCGCGCAGGTCTGGGAAGCTAAAACCGTAGAGGAGCTTGCTCTGCGTCTGGGTGCCCGTGCCATGCCGATCGAAAACAAACGCAAACTTGCCGCAGTAGGTAACGCAATGGATGCCGAGCTGACTGCGCTAACTGAATACATGAGCGTGATGAGTGCGGATCTCGGTCGCGCCGCTGGTGTGAGCGGGAGCAAGATGCGCTACCAAATGAACCGCCTGCGGAGGCTTTCCGCTGCATTTGAACTGCAAAAGGAAGCCTCACTCCGGAAACATGCGAGTGCCATCATGTTGAATATCTTTCCGGACGGGCACCTGCAGGAGCGGCTTCTAGGGGGCGTTCAGTTCCTGGCGAAGTTCGGCGACGGACTACCGGAGCTTCTGATTCAGCACGCAGGGCAGGAGTGTCCCGGCCATCGCGTTATTTACCTCTAGGCTAACGGGAACAAGTTGGCTCCGGGCGACGTAAAGTAAGCAAAGAGGTATGCCATGTCTCTGCTGTTCGCCCTGGTGTTGATTCCGTTTGGAGCGCTTCACTTTCTCCCAACCATTGTTGCGGCACTTCGGCGCAGCCGAAATGTTGTCGGTATCTTCCTGCTGAACCTGTTTCTCGGATGGACTGTGATTGGCTGGATAGTCGCACTTATCTGGGCAATGACGAGTGAGCGCGAGTATGCCTATGTCTATCCGACAGCGCCGCCGCACATTTATCGCTAACGTGCTGCTAGCGTGTGTCCGCGTGACTTCGTTCGCACAAGCGGCTTAAAATCCTCCCAGGAGATTGGCCATGGGGATGAGTGATGCACCGTTCGACGTGACATGCCCGGATTGTGGTGGGGTTCTTCGGGTTGACCCAGTAACACGCGCGGTGATCTCGCATTCCTCCGCTCCGCGTAAAAAGACCTTTGAAGATCTCGGTGCTGCTGCTCGTGCTCTGAAAGAGCAGGATGCGCGACGTGATTCGCTGTTTGCGCAATCTGTGCAAGCGGAGAAGAACAAAGACGACCTGATGGCGAAGAAGTTTGCCGAAGCTGTGAAGAAGGCCAAGGAGTCTCCGATGAACGAACGTCCACTCCGCGAGTTCGATCTCGAGTAAGTCACTCCGCCAGCACGTAAACTGAAGTGGTATGCCTCCGATTCTGAATGCACAAGGCGTCTCCAAGCGCTTTGGCTCTACTCCTCTGTTTGAGAATATTTCTTTTGCTGTGAATGAAGGCGACCGCATTGGTCTCATCGGACCTAACGGTGCGGGTAAGTCAACGTTACTTGCTGTTTTGGCAGGTGAGGTGGAGCCGGACAGCGGTGACCTGGTTAGCCGGAAATTCGCTCGCGTTGCGTATGTACGTCAAGTGTCGGAATTTGGGCCTTCCGACACGGTGCGCTCCGTCGTTGAAACCTCGCTTCGCCGCGCACGGGTACCGATCGAGGAACATGAGCAGGCGTTGCGCGGTGCTCTCGGCCGTGCAGGATTCGAGGATACCGATGCGAAAGCTACCAGTCTTAGCGGTGGCTGGAAGAAGCGGCTCGCCATCGCGGAAGCTATCGTGACCACACCAGATGTGCTGCTATTGGATGAGCCGACGAACCATCTTGACGTGGAGGGTATTGAGTGGCTCGAAGGCGTGCTGAGCACGTCGAACTTCGCCTGTGTCGTCGTGACTCACGATCGATACTTCCTGGAAAATGTTGCGAAGGAAGTGGTTGAACTGAGTCGCGCGTACGCTGAGGGCGTGCTGCGTGTGCGTGGGAGCTACTCGAAATTCCTGGAGGGTCGCGAAGCCTACATGGAGTCGCAGACCAGAATGCAGGAAGGTCTGCGCAATCGAGTGCGGACTGAAGTTGAGTGGTTGCGTCGCGGACCCAAAGCTCGCGCAACAAAGGCGAAGGCACGCATCGACACGGCAAATGCCATGATCAGTCAACTAGCGGAAGTGGATGCGCGGACACGGACCTCGTCTGCGGAGTTGAGCTTCGACGCCACCGACCGGCAAACGAAGCGGTTGATCGAGTTGGAAGGTGTTTCCATCGCGTTGGGCGGAAGAGAAATCATTCGGGGTCTGAATTTCAGCCTGACAAATGGTATGAAGTTGGGCTTAGTCGGCCCGAATGGCAGCGGGAAAACAACCATTCTCAGAGCCATGACCGGAGAACTTGCGGTGAGTGCGGGGCATGTGAAGCGCGCAAGCTCTCTGCGGATCGTTTATTTCAGCCAGATGCGCGAACTGGACGAGAAACTTACTCTACGGCGAGCATTGGCGCCAGATTCGGATGCTGTTGTGTATCAGGACAGAGTCGTTCATGTGGCGAGCTATGCGGCCAAGTTCCTGTTCAGCGGCGATCAGTTGAACCAGCCCGTTGAGCGGCTTAGTGGTGGTGAGCGCGCGCGTGTTCTGATTGCCAGGCTCATGCTGCAGCCCGCGGATGTGCTCATTCTGGACGAACCAACAAATGACCTGGATATTCCGACGCTGGAGATTCTGGAAGAAGCTTTGCTGGAGTTCTCGGGTGCACTGGTACTTGTTACTCACGATCGCTACATGCTGGATCGCGTGAGCAACACCGTTCTGGGTTTGAACGGGAATGGCGAAGCCGCCCTTTTCGCGGACTATTTGCAGTGGGAAGACTGGAAAAACCGCAAAGCTCCCGGGGCTGACGTGATTGTTGCTGCGCCGAAAGTGGCGGCGGCGACCCCAGTCGCTAAGAAGAAACTCTCCTACATGGAGCAGCGAGAGTTCGACGGGATCGAGGCTCGCATCGAGGCGGCAGATGAGAGCGTCGGAAGAGCGAAAGAAAGAGTTGTCGACCCGCTAACTGCCCGAAATGCCACAGCACTGACGGACGCTCTCGCTGGACTGGAAGCCGCCCAGAATGCGCATGATGCTCTTGTAGAGCGTTGGGTGCAGCTGTCTGAAAAGCTTGCCTAAAGCGCAATAAAGGAGGGGAGCGCAATGCTCCCCCCTTATGCCTCTATTTTGCTGTTTGTTTGCGGCGCTCGGCCCAGCGACGTTTCATAGCGTCCGCGATGCGCTTGCGGCCTTCCGTGGATAAGACGCGCTTGCCCTTCTTCGGAGAGGATTTCGCCGGAGTTGCTGTTTTCGAGGCGGTGGTCTTGGTAGCTGCCGCTTTGGCAGCTACATTCTTGCTGCCTTTTGGGCGGCCACGCTTCCCTTTGGCTGGCGCTGCGCCACCGGTCGCACCATCTGCTCCTACGAGCGCGGCACGTATGTGCTGCAGCCGGGCAATTTCAGTGTCAAGTTCCGACACAATCCGATTTACATCCATTATTCTTCTCCCAAAATCGTTGTAGCTCGTGCTGGCCCGGGTAAGTCGAGCTTATAACAGCGTAAAGCAACAAAAGAAGCTGTGAACCTGGAACAACCAGGTTTCTCCTCTATTCTGACCTGCATTTGTAGTAGTTGAAAAGCACGATGCTACACTCATGGGCGATGCGGTCCATATCTTGGCGCTCGTGGACGCTAGTTCTGCTCTCCTCGCTCCTACAGCTCTTACCCTTTCCGATAGCTGGGCCGGTTCCGCTCTGGAGAAGGTATTTCTGCTGGTTCTGCCTTACACCACTTCTTGTCGCTCTCATCGATGCAAAGCAACGACTCACGGTGCGGCAAGCGGCACTGCTGGGCTACCTTTGCGGCTTTTTCTGGTATCTCGGAAACTGCTACTGGATTTACCAGACAATGCACTTCTACGGGCATATCCCAAAGCCAGGCGCACTGGGAATACTTGTTCTGTTTTCTTTGTATCTGGGTCTGTACTTGGGCATGTTTGCCGCGTCTTTGCGCTTTCTCGCCATCCGAGTGGGTCGAACGCTCGCAATCTGCGCGGTGCCATTCTTATGGGTTGCCGTTGAGATGGCTCGTGCACGGATTACCGGCTTCCCTTGGGACTTACTTGGCTACACGCAGGTAGATAGCTCGCTCCTAACAAAAATAGCTCCACTAGCAGGAGTGATGGGTATTTCGTTCTTCATCGCCTGCGTGAATACATTGTGGCTTGTAGGCTCGACACGAAACGCAAGGATTGCAGGTTCCATCGTGGCTTTGCTAGTTATCGGGGCGGCGGCCCGCACGGTTGGCGTTGCAACTTTGGAGCACCCGGCAACAGCCATACTCTTACAGGAGAACCTGAGTGTTGGTGCTGAAGCACCGAAGCAAGTGGAAACGCGCGAAGCAATGATCTCGTCGTTTCAGCAACTAAGCCTGCACCCTGGTCGTGTTCTGTCGACAACTGCGCAACAGCCGACGGTGGTTCTCTGGCCTGAGTCTCCCGCACAGTTCTTCGATGCGGACAGTACTTTCCGAAATTCCGTTGCTGCGGTAGCGAAAGACGCGAAGGCCCCGGTTGTGGCAGACTCGGTCTCCATTGCTCCTACAGACGCACAAGGACAGCCACACTTCTACAACACAGCCAGCTTCTTTGCAGCAACAGGCGAGCACGTGGGCAAGTACGACAAGATGCACCTTGTGCCCTTTGGTGAATACACGCCGTACAAGGAACTTTTCTTTTTCGCTGGGCATCTGCTCGATGACGTAGGACCGTTCCTACCCGGGGATATTCGCCAGGTCTTTGCAACCGGTGGACATCAGTACGGGGTATTCATTTGCTACGAATCTATTTTCGGCGACGAAATTCGTGAGTTCGCGAAGCTGGGTTCAGATGTACTGGTGAATATTTCTGACGATGGTTGGTACGGCGATACAAGCGCTCCGTGGGAGCATCTGGACATGGTTCGCATGCGAGCTATCGAGAACTCACGCTGGTTACTGCGAGCAACAAACACAGGAGTTACGGCAGTCATCGATCCTCACGGCAGGATTACTTCGCAGTTGCCGCGGCACGTACGCAGTTCGATGGCGGCTGACTTTGGCTTCCGTAACGAGCAGACCTTCTACACGAGACACGGGGACTGGTTCGGGTGGATGTGTGTGGGACTGTGCGGCACGCTGCTGCTTGTCGGGGCGAACAGGCGCAGGGCAGTAAACTAGATCCATGTTGACTGATCTGGAATTTGCTTACTCCCCGGTTCGTGAGAAAGTACGCGACCTGCGGGAGTATCTTTGACGCATCCCGCCTGAAGAAAGAACTTGCTGTTGTTGAAGAAAAGATCTCGGATCCCTCTGTTTGGGCCGACGCTACGAAGTCGCAGCCGCTGATGCGTGAGCGCAAGAAGCTGGAAGGGCAACTCAGCTTCGACAGTGAACTGTCGCGGCGCAGCGAGGATGTGGATGCCTACTTCGAACTTCTTCGCGAAGGTGAGGAGTCCATTGAACCCGAGCTCAAGAGCGAGATAGACGCGCTTGCAGCTTACACAGAACAACTCGAAACGCAGACAATGCTTTCCGAAGAGAACGATGCGCTCAACGCGATCGTCACCGTGCATCCTGGTGCTGGCGGCACAGAAAGCCAGGACTGGGCCGAGATGCTGATGCGCATGTATCTGCGCTGGGCTGAGCGCCAGGGGTTCAAAACGGAAATAAATGAATTGCAGGATGGTGATGAGGCCGGTATCAAGTCGGCGACTTTCACCATAACGGGGGAGTATGCGTATGGGCAGCTCACCGGTGAGACCGGTGTTCATCGTCTGGTCCGCATTTCACCTTTCGACCAGGCCAAACGTCGCCACACCAGCTTCGCCAGCGTATTTGTTTCGCCTGAAATCGATGATTCGATTGTGATCGACACTAAGCCCGACGATCTACGCATCGACACCTATCGCTCTGGCGGCAAAGGTGGTCAGCACGTAAATACAACAGACTCCGCCGTACGCATCACGCACCTACCCACGGGCATTGTTGCCGGTTGTCAGAATGAACGCTCGCAGCATAAAAACAAAGAGAAGGCGATGAAGATGCTGCGGTCGCGCCTGTATGAATACGAGCTCGACAAGAAGAAAGCGGTCAGCCGCAAACTTGAAGACTCTAAGCTGGAGATCAACTTCGGCTCGCAGATCCGCAGTTATGTGCTTCAGCCATACAGAATCGCGAAGGATCTTCGTACCCGGGTTGAAGTAGGTGAAGTGGATCGCGTGTTGGATGGAGACTTGGAGCCGTTCATCCGTGGCTTCCTGAAGATGCGTCGCGAAGGCGGGGTTCCGGCAGCAATCCCGGACGACGAGGAGTAGCTAGTCTGCTTTACCTACCAGCCAGCGGTGCAGCCAGCTTAGGTGCAGGTTGAAGGCAAGAGCTGTGTAACTCACGACCTCGTGTGTCATTCGCTGGGCAGCGTCGTAGCCGTCGATGTGGCCTAGCTGCTGCCGAGGGGACGTGTAGACATCGAGTCCGGCGCGGCGGCACAAAAGGGCTATTCGGAACAGATGTGTTCCATCGCTCACGACGACGACATGCCGGAAGTGTCGGGCTGCGGCAATGCTTGCGAGCCGCTGGACCTGTTGCTCTGTGTCGACGGAGTTCGTCTCCGCGACGATATTTCGTAGAGGGATACCGTTCGCGAGAAGGTAGTCGCGCCCTACGCCGCCCTCGGTTTTACCTGAGTCCTTATCGGAGCCACCGCCTAGAGTTACGACGTAAGGTGCGATGCCTCGCTTGTAGAGTGCAACGGCCTTATCCAGGCGAGCGTGCAGCACGGGCGAAGGGCGACCGGCATACTCTGCTGCTCCAAATACTGCGATAGCGTCCGCAGTCTGAGCGTTGTCGATTGCGGCAGTTGCCAGAATTTCGTGACGCACCCAAAGAAACCATCCCGCCGCAAGCAGGATCGCCGTCAGCACGCATGACCACAGCAAGCGTGACAAGAAGCCCATGCGCTTCTTGTTTGGAGTCAAACTGTTGTTTTTGGCAGCAGCCATGGAAGTCAATAGTATGACGCGACACGCGCGTGGAATCCAGCGCTGTTAGGAGCGCTGCAGCGCCAGAACAATTTCGTGTGTCGGTATCGCGCCCTCGCGCAAAATCATCCACGAGTTAGACCCGCCGCTGAGGTCGACTATGGTGGTTGGCATGGATCTCGCTGTTGGACCGCCATCGACGATGAGAGGAAGCTTGTCGCCGAACTGGTCACGCACCGCACCTGCGTAAGTGCATTCCGTTTCGCCACGAAGATTAGCGGACGTTGCCGTAATCGGGAGTCCAAGCTTCTCGACGACGGCTCTACAGATCGGTGCTTCCGGCACGCGCAGCGCCACATTGCCCGTGTTCGCTGTCACGCGTAGGGGCAGCTTGCCGCCGGCTTTCACGATGATGGTGAGAGGACCGGGCCAGAAGCGTTCGGCCAGGCAGTCGAACGCACCATCAATGTTCCGAGCGAGTTCGTACGCCTGCGTTACGTCTGAAATCAGCAGCGACAGAGGCTTGTGGCGCGCGCGCGACTTGAGCTCGTAAATACGATCCACCGCACGCAGGTTTACCGGATCGACAGCGAGTCCATAGAACGTGTCAGTTGGTAGAGCGACAACATCGCCGCTGTTGAGTGAATCCACCACTCGCGCCACTAGTTGCGGTTCGGGCTCATCAGCGTGGATGCGAAGCACTTCTGCGTTCAAAACCAACCCTCAGTGTTCGACTTTACCGCACTCACGGCTGCGTGGCGCGATGCGACAGACGAGTAAACTTGGAGAGTTATGGATCTCGGAGCGGTGATCACGAGTAGGAGCAACGCGCGCGTGAAGGAACTGCGTGCGTCCTTCAGCGGTAAGGCGACAAAGCCAGGTGAGTTGCTCGGTATAGAGGGTGAAACACTTCTCCGCGAAGCGCACCGTGCCGGCATCATGCTGGACACGATCTATGTGCGTGAGGGGCAGGAGTCGTTGCTGACCACGGGACCATTGCACAGCGTATCTGCCAAGAGTCGTGTTGTTCTCAGCGGTGATGTATTTGCGAGTGCGGTAGACACCGCCTCTCCGCAGGGTGTCGCGGCCACGTGGTCGATTGCAGAACCCAGACAGCCAGAAGGTATCGCTGGTCTGGTGGTCGTTGTAGAAAACCTGCAGGATCCTGGAAACTTCGGTACGTTGCTACGCTCAGCGGAAGCATTCGGCGTGGAGCAGGTGTGGGTGACACTGGAGACGGTGAGTCAATGGAATCCAAAGGCCATTCGTGCTTCTGCGGGCTCGGCTTTCCGAGTGCCCGTTCTCCGTGCGCCGCTTAGCGAACTTGTTGCCAAGTTGCGGGAGGCAAAGGCAAAGATCTTTGCCGCCGTAGTTGAGAAGGCAACATCACTTCCGTCCACTGAAGTTGATCTGGACAGCTTGTGCGCGGTGCTGATTGGCAACGAGGGTGCTGGACTTTCCTCCGAAGCTCTCGAAGCAGCGGAGCAGCAAGTGCGCATCCCGTGTGCAGTGGAATCGTTGAACGCGGCCGTGGCTGGTTCTACCTTGATGTACGAAGCCATGCGTCAGAAACTCGCAGGCGCTGGTACAGGCGAGTTCCGCAAGCGAGTACTCGGCGCGTGAGCTTGTTTGACACGGGAATGCCGCCCGCGAGTGAGGGACAACGGCGATTTGGCGCACCACTGGCCGAACGCATGCGTCCGCGTTCGCTGGATGAATTCTGCGGACAGCAGCATCTGCTAGCACCAGGCAAGCCGCTACGCCTGCAGATCGAAAATGACGATTCTGCGTCGCTGCTGTTTTGGGGACCTCCTGGCGTTGGTAAAACCACCCTGGCGAAGATCATCGCCCGCGAGACAAGCGCCAGCTTCATAGAATTTTCTGCGGTGTTATCTGGCATCAAGGAGATCAAGCAGGTGATGGTCGAGGCCGAAAAAGCAGCGGCATACGGCTCGCGCACGATCTTGTTCATCGATGAAATTCACCGCTTTAACAAAGCGCAGCAGGATGCGTTCCTTCCGTATGTGGAGCGGGGCACTATTCGGCTGATTGGCGCGACGACGGAGAACCCCTCGTTTGAAATCAACGCTGCTTTGCTCTCGCGGTGTCGTGTCTACACGCTGCGAGCGCTCGAACAGGACGATGTACTTGGTCTGTTGCATAGGGCGTTCGCCGACGCGGAACGTGGACTTGGCCTATCGGGCCTCACCGCAGAGGACTCTGCTTTGCAGGCCATTGCTTCCTACTCCAGTGGCGACGCTCGCAATGCGTTGAACGCGCTGGACGTCGCAGCGAAACTAGCGTTAGGTCGGAGCGAGACTGTCCTCACCCGTGAGTTGGTAGGTGAGGCTTTGCAGCGACGCGTGTTGCTTTATGACAAGAAAGGCGAGCAGCATTATGACCTGATCTCTGCGTTACATAAAAGCGTGCGTAATTCGGACGCGGATGCCTCGTTGTACTGGCTCGGTCGCATGCTCCAGGCGGGCGAAGATCCGATGTTCGTGGCGCGCCGGGTGGTGCGCATGGCCGTGGAAGACATCGGGCTTGCGGCACCCGAGGCATTGAACCTCTGCCTGAGCGCGCGTGATGCCATGCACTTTCTTGGCTCTCCGGAAGGAGAACTAACGCTCGCGCAGGCCGTTGTGTATCTTGCGCTCGCGCCTAAGTCGAACGCGGTGTACACCGCTTATGGTGAAGTGCTCGCCGACATTGAATCGCGTCCTGCTGAACCAGTCCCGGTTCATCTACGGAATGCGCCGACGAAGCTGATGAAGGAACTCGATTACGGCAAGGACTACCAGTACGCGCATGATGTCGAGGGCAAGGTTGCAGCGATGGATTGCCTGCCAGCGGCTCTTGCAGCAAGGCGCTACTATCAACCGACAAACGAAGGCAGGGAGCGCCTTCTAGGACAGCGAATGCAGGAGATAGCTGCCCTGAAGAAGCGGCAGCAGCCTGACGGAACAGGACAGGAGAGCGGCGATTAGTCGCTGTACTTCACGGGGCAGCCATAGCTCTTCGTGACAGGCGTCGTAACCGGCTTGCCTGACATCGCCTGTGTCAGTGCTGCACTCACGTAATTCTTCGCGCCCTCAGGCTGGCAGGATCTGGCGACGGCTGATCGTCGAGCGCGCCCTGGTAAGTCAACTTGCCGTTCGGTGCAATCAAGAACGCTTTACGCCAAAGCTGCCACTGTGCGTCGGAGTTTCGCTTGCAGACAAAAAGTGCGAAGCCTTGGCGAGCAGCGGCCATGTCATTTTGAAGCGCTTTCCTTTGCAGTGTCCTTCTCGATTGCTTGCAGAACAACATCTTTGGTGAGCAGTTCGGGCAGCACATCGGGGCTGGCCTTCTCGCCAGCCGGGTAGATGACGTAGGTGGGAACGCCGCTCCTGTTGACGGATGCAAGCTCCTGAGTGATAGTCGGATCGTACTGTGTCCAATCTGCCTTCAGCAGCACAAAATCTTTGGTGATGAGCATGGATTCCACCTCTGCTGAGTGCAGCACGGCTCGCTCATTCACCTGGCAACTAAGGCACCACGCTGCGGTGAAGTCTATAAAGACCGGTTTGCCTGACGCGCGGGCTGACTGCAAACTTGCAGCTGTGTAGGGCTGCCACTGCGCCCTTCCTACACGAACACGAAGAAGGGGAAGCGTGACCGCAGCGACGACGAGGAGCGTTGCGACAATTCCTGCTGCCCATCGTCCAGGCCAGCGCCCCAGCACCCAACCGGCGATGGCAAGGACCAGGAAGCATGTGAGCAGAGAAACCATGCGGTCTACGCCGTCACTGCCGTGGAGACGCGCATAGACCCACACAAGCCAGATTGCCGTTGCAAAGAGCGGAACGGCTGTGAGCTGCTTTAGCACCTCCATCCATGCACCGGGCTTTGGCAGCACCTTTGTCCACTGGGGATTAAGTGTGAGTGCGAGGTATGGCAAAGCAAGGCCTAATGCAAGTGCGGTGAAGATGAGGAAAGTAACGATCGCTGGCTGTGCCAGAGCGAAGCCGACGGCTGCTCCCATAAACGGGCCCATGCAGGGTGTGGCGACTACCGTGGCAAGTACTCCGGTAAAGAAGCTACCGGCAAGGCCTTGCTTCTGAGCAAGACTGCCGCCCGCGCTGGTGAGCGAGAGGCCGAGCTCAAACTGGCCGGCGAGCGATAAACCGAGGAAGAAGAGGAACGCTGCGAGGATAGCGACGAATCCTGGAGACTGGAGCTGGAAGCCCCATCCGAGTTGTTGCCCGCCCGCCCGCAGCGCAAGCAGCACAGCGACAACGGTCCAGAACGAAACAATGATGCCGAGCGTGTATAACACGCCGTGCGTCCGCTGGCGGCGCTGCTCTTCACCCGAAGAATGCACCAGTGCGAGTCCTTTGAGAAAGAGGACAGGGAAGACGCAGGGCATCAGGTTCAAAATGATGCCGCCCAGAAAAGCCAGCGTCAGTGCACCGACAAGGGTAAGTCCCTTTGTTTCCGTTCCGGCTACAGCTTTTGTTTCAGCTGGTGGCGGAGTTACTTCGCCGGGTGTGACATTTGCGGTGACCTCGTAGTTTTCCTTGCCACCTAGTTCCACAATGCCATGCAGTGTCTTCGGTAATGCCGTTGAATCGGATGCGCGCTGTAGCCAGACGCGCGCCCCATCGGCCTGCGGCTGGACCAACTGGTCGGCAGCGTTCTCAATCTGCTCCGACTCAAACGGGTAGAACTCTACATCTTCTTCGCGATCACCAGTCTTTACCGTGAGCAGAATCTGCTTTGCTCCGCCTGTAGCACTCACGCTCATCTTCAAGGGGAGCTGTTGCGGAAGGCTGTTGATGGCCTGACCCAGAGCACCAATGCGAGGCGGGTCTGCTACGGGTCCTTTCACCACGTCGATATCTATGCCGAGGTGAGCCTTGCCGGGCAGGCACACGTTGGCGCACACAAGCCAGTCCACTATCGCGTCCAGGTGTGCTTTGCCCAGCTTTGCGGTAGGCGCGGCAGTAAGTTCTACGGGAAAGGCGACCTGGTCCTCGTAGCCGTAATCCATGAGCGGCCCGAGCGGGAGGCGCTGCGGAGGAGGGAAGTGCATCTTGCCTGCGGTAATGCCGTCGGGGAGTGTCCACTTGATCTTCGGCGGCTCGCCGGAGTCTCCGGCGTTGATCCAGTAGACGTGCCAGTTTTCCTCGATGGTAAGCACCAGGCCAGCCTGGAGGTGACCACCAGCGGCGATTTGCGGAGCAAGCGTGGTCAGCTCTGCGGTGAGGTGCTGGGCCTTTACCGGGCCGGGGCCTCCCGTGCCCACGGTGACCAACTGGCCGCGCGACGGAATGCACAGCAGCAGCGCTGCGGCGAGAACGGCGGAGCAGAGCATCCAGGCGCGTGGAAAACTTCGTTTTGTCATTGCATTCATTTTAGGTTTCACGGCTCCGGAACTGCTGATTGTTCGACGCGATAAGCGCAACAAGCGACTCAAGCGTCAGGCCACCCCCTCCCCCATACTTTTGAGCTAAAGTCCTCAAACCACAGCACATAGGTCCGGGCTAGTCTGGGCCAAGACTGGTCAAAGTCCGCCTGAAAACACGAAAGCCCGGCGGCTGCCGGGCGTCTCTCTACTGCGTAAGTCTATCGCTTGTGTCAAGCATTCCGGTTGATGGCCGGTCTAACGCTGCCCAGCGAAGCCGAGGCGGCGGTGTTCGATAAGAATGCAGTGGTCCATAACGACGCGGATGCCTGCGCCCTCAGCACGTTCCGCGGCGGGAAGGCTGATGATGCCGAGCTGAACCCAGATGTTCTTAAAGTCCAACGCGATCATCTCCTCCACGACTGCTGGGATCGCTCGGGGCAGTCGAAAGACATTCACCACATCGGGTTTCACTGGGAGATCGGCGAGGGTTGGATACGCAGGCTCTCCGAGAACAGTTTCGATGGAGGGGTTTACTGGCAGGATGCGGTAGCCATGCTCCTGCATGTAGGCGGAGACGGAATAGCTTGCCTTCGCTGGATTGTCGGAAAGCCCTACGACGGCAAGGGTGCGAAGCTCTCGCAGCGGTCCGCCAAGCATATCCAGAATGACTTCTGGTTCGTTCAAAGGGAACCCCCGCTCATTTACAATAAGACGCAGAAAGATGCCCAAAAAGCGGCATGTTCTGGGGCACACGTTTGTCGGATTTACAGAAGCAAAAAGCAGTTGGATTTCGAAACCCAAAGAGCATGCCTGTTGCGGCAGCAACGCTCGCAATGTTGATGCTGGCGGGTTGCGGACAGCAGTACCGTCCAGTGGTGAGCGCAATCAATCCGGTCGGGCCGGCAGGTCAGCCAACCAAGTATGCGGTTGCTGTTTCAAGTCCAGGGTCTGGTCTTGCTGGTCTGGTCACGTTTGTTGATGTTTCCGGCGACACGGTGCTGTCGACGCCACGAATTGTTACCGGGCCAACCTACTTCACCACAAGCGCGTCGGGTGGCGAAGGTTATGTGGTGAATGCCTTCGGATCGTTCAACAACTTCGCGCTTACAAATCCTTCTACGCTCATCACGAGCGACATAGGCCAATCAACCCTCGCTTCCGGTGCGGGAGCGGTAAGCATTTCCGCGTTCACACTGAATGGCAGTTCTGCCACGGTGTTTGTGCCAGAGCTCAACCTTTCGCGGGTCGCCGCGCTGCAGAGCGCTGGAACGATTTCACTGACTCAGGAACTTTCCGTTGGTGCCAACCCGGTGTTTGTAGTGGGCGCAGACGGAACACGGCGCGCCTATGCTATTTCGCAAGGAGCGGCTGGTGGAGCTGGACAGGTATCCGCCATTGAGGGTGCCCCCCTCTCCGTATCAAAGACTATCCCGGTAGGAAACATACCGGTGTACGGCGTCATGACGCCAGACGGCAATCGCGCTTTCATCCTGAACAAAGGTTCAGGAACGGTGTCAGTCATCAATGTGCCGAACAACACGCTGGACGTGAACATGCCGCAGATTCCGGCGACAGGAACGCTTGGCGTGAACCCCGTCTGGGCTGATCTTTCGCCACGCACCAACGCGGTTGCAGGTACACAGGAACTGGCTGTACTGAGTGCTGGCAACGGGACGGCACCTGGAACGCTGAGTGTGATCAGCATTCCACTCTGCAACGCCACCGCGCAGCCGAACAATCCAAACTGCAGTTCCACCAATCCCGTAGACGCTGTCGGCTTCGGCTCGGTGCTGGCGAACATTCCGGTTGGTCTCAATCCGACCATGGTGTCTATCCTGCAGGACGGAACGAAAGCTTATGTCGTAAACCAGATCGACTACGACCCGCTTGGCATACATCACTGTGGCGCTGGCGAAGGTTCGGTGAGCATCGTGAATCTGCAGAATTTGCGGGTCACTGCGACCATCTGTGCTGTTTCTACAGCGGCAGGAACTCTGGATGCTAATGCTAGCCCAACCTTTGTGTATGGTCATCCGAACACAGTTGCGACCACCACGGGGCAGCCAACAGGCAAGGTGTACATCACCTCGTCGGACAGCCGATTCATGACTGTACTTCGCACGGACACCGATGAAGTGCAGGCGCACATCTCATTGCAGGGTCTCGGTGTAGCTCTGCCTACTCCACCGGCCAGCGGGACAGCGGTTCCTGTGTTGCCGCAAACGCCAGGTGTGCTGGTAACGGCACCGTAACGAAGGTGAATGTTAGGTCGAAACGCCGCTGGAATCCAGCGGCGTTTCTTTTGGTTGCTGGTGGTTAGAGCTCTCAGTTCCTTGTGCGGACTGCGGTGGTCCTTGGAAGGCTGCGGGTCTCTCCACTGCGCGGCTGCGCCGCTCCGGTCGAGATGACGGCGTACTGAGTCAACGTCTTGTGACTCGGTGTCTATGTCGGCGGCTGAAGCCGCTCTCGTGCAGCACGGATTGCGGACCTCGGTGGAAGACTGCGGGTCTCTCCACTACGCGGCTGCGCCGCTCCGGTCGAGATGACGGCGTGACTGGTCAAGACCTTGGCGGCTAGGGTGCCGCTAGATGAGTCATCTAAGCGCCGGTCATAATGATCGGAAGCGTGGGCTGTTTTGCGCCCGCTTCATCTTCGATGGTGATGCCGAAGCCGGAAGCTGGAATGCCTTTGGGGATGTTTGGCATCAGCACGTTTGCGCTTCCGGATGGGTCCGGCTTGAAAAGTCCGGCGGCAATTGGCTCGTGTCCATTGGCAGGCAGCAGCCACAGCTCATACGTCTTGTAAGGCTGCAGAGGCTGCAGGTTCGAGGCGAAAAACACCAGTGAGCCGGTGTCGGAACGGTATGCGGCGTGTGCCTCCGGGTGCTTTTCCGCAGGCGCGGTTGATGCCAGATGTATGCCGACCTGTCTCGCTCGTGAGTCGGTTAGCGTGTCGAGAACATTTTGCGCGCGCACTGACTCGCCAAGTTGCTTTTGCTGCGAGGCGAGCAGGTTTTCCGCGTGCTCGCGTTGGGCGAATTGGAGAATCGCAACCCCGGCCATTGCCGCGGCAACGGCCCATCCGGCCCACTGCTTGATTTGCGCGCTTCTGGATGGAACGAGATGAATCTGGTTCGAGTCGAAGGCCGCGCCGCTGCGCAACGCATGTGCAGCTTCATGCCTGGAGGTCAGTGTTTTCTTGTCCTGCGCTACGCTGCGCAGCAGACGCTCCCGTCCATATGCTGGCGGTGTGTGCTGTTCCACGCCCCATGCATAGGCGGCGAGATCACCCTGAATCTGCGCAAGCTCACTGCGGCATTCCGCGCATTCCGCGATGTGCGACATGGCCTGTGGCATCTCGGCTTCCGGCAGGAACTGAAGCGCCAGCAGGATCAAATCGTCGTACGTGACGTGATTGTTGTTGCTCATTTGCGGAAAGCCTTTCTCAGCGTGCCTAGCGCGCTGCGGATGCGGGTTTTTACAGTACCCAATGGATCGCCGGTCATCTCAGCAATCTCAGAATGTGTCAGGCCATCGAAAAACGCCATTTCCAGCGTCTTCCGTTGCTCTAAGGGAAGCTGAGCAATGATGGTTCGAGCCTGATCGGCCATCATGTTGCGCTCTGTTTCCTTTGAAAGATCACAGCTAGACGGAAGGGACATTTCATCCGCCTGCTCAGTGGGCCGTTTGCGACGAAGCGAATCGATGGAGCGGTTGCGGGATACAACTGCTAACCAACCACCTAAACTGCCTCTTGTTGCCAGAAAACCGCTGGGTTTCCGCCAGATTTGCAGGAAGACCTCTTGAAGAATGTCTTCTGCTGCTGTGGCGTCGCGCAATACCCGCAATGACACCGAATACACCACCTTGGAGTAACGGTCATAGAGTGCCGCGAGCGCTGCATCTTCGCCACGCTGCACCCGCGCTAACAAATCTGTGTCTGTGTCGAACGTTTCGGCTGCTTGTACGTCCGGCACTTCATCCTTCCTATTCATAGAACGCGCCCAGGCAAGAAACAGATTGAGTTGGATTAGCTTTGACGACCATCATTTGGTGACCCACTTGCGTGGTCCACAGTGTACGGCACAGCGTTACTTCCGTGCGCGGGTCCCGTTTACCCTAACGGTGACGCAAAGGTGGTACATGGCAAAAATACGACTCGACAAGCTGCTCGTGGAGCGAGGTTTGGTGGCATCGCGTGAACGGGCCCAGGCGGTAATTATCGCCGGTCGAGTTCTGGTCGACGAGCAAAAGCAGGAAAAGCCTGGAACGCCGGTCGACGCCGAAGCGGCCGTGCGCATGCTCGGTGACGACCTGCGCTATGTGAGCCGTGGTGGATTGAAATTGGAACACGCGCTCAAAGTGTGGAGCGTCGACCTTGCCGGTGCTCATTGCGCGGACATCGGCGCCTCGACGGGCGGCTTTACGGACTGCATGTTGCAGCACGGCGCGATCAGTGTTCTTGCAGTGGACACGGGCTATGGACAGATCGCACACAAGCTACGTGCGGATGCACGCGTGACCCTGATGGAGCGTACGAACGCGAGGCTGCTTGAGGCAGGGTCACTCACGAGAGGCGAGGGTGCGATTACCTTTTTCTGCATGGATGTGAGCTTTATCTCTGCGACCTTGGTGCTGCCTGCGGTCGTTGGCGGGCTCGCTCCGTCAGGGCAGTCGTGGCGAGGAGACGCTGTCGTGCTGATCAAGCCGCAGTTCGAAGCAGGCCGAGAGCACGTTGGAAAAGGTGGCATTGTTCGCGATGCCGCAGCGCAGCAACTTGCGGTAGACCGGGTAACGAAAGCAGTGCGCGAACTTGGAGGCGAGGTGCGGGATGTGATGGACTCGCCGATTCTAGGCATGGAAGGCAATCGCGAGTTTCTCGCGCGTGTCCGCTTCGGGGTAAGCTAAGAGCACCCACTCATGTCCAAGGCTGCCATCATTTCCAAACCGCTGAAGCGGGAGCTACGGCAGATTCTGCTCGACCTGTTGACATGGCTCGAGCAGCATGGCTTTGAGTCGTTGCTTGATCCTGACAGTGCGAACTATCTGGATCGACCAACCGAGGCTGTGGAGCGTCGCGATATGGCTGCAATGCAGCCAAAGATCGTAATTTCCCTCGGTGGCGACGGCACGCTGCTTTCTGCTTCACGCGCGTTTGCTGAGACGGACATCCCAATCCTTGGCGTGAACCTTGGATGGCTTGGGTTTCTGACAGAAATCCCGCTGGCGGAAATGTACGACGCGCTGGACGCGTGGCTTGCCGGGAAAGCGATCATCGATTCGCGCAGTTTGATGTGTGCGGAGTTGTTTCGCAACGGCACGTGCTTTCGTCATTGGGATGCGTTGAACGATGTGGTGTTGGCTAAAGGTGCGATCGCTCGTATGGGCGAGTTCACCGTGGCTCTTGATGGGCAGTTTGTTGCAAAGTTTCGTGCCGATGGTGTGATCGTTTCCACACCGACCGGATCGACGGCGTATACGCTTGCGGCGAATGGGCCGATTCTGATGCCGAGTGTCGATGCAATGGTGCTGACAGCAATTTGCCCTCATTTGCTTACGATTCGACCGATTGTGTTTCCGGGTGGTTCGGAAATTTCGGTTGAAGTAGACGTTGTTCCGCATGAGACTTACCTGACGGTGGATGGGCAGGAAGCAGTGGAACTGCTTCTTGGCGATCGCATCGTTTGTAAGCGCTCAGACCGCAGCGTGCATTTGCTGCGGCTGCGTCCGAACGGGTTATTCAATGTGTTGCGGGCCAAGCTGAGCTGGGGAGAGCACTAGAGTTCGGGCCGCGCAGCACAAGTCTGTAGAATTGCCAAAAAATTTTCCGAGAGATCCAATCATGCTGCGAACGCTCCTTGCTGGATGCCTTCTGTCTCTGTGCGGACTAGCGCCTGTGTATGCGCAGTCTGCTTCCACACCGCTCGAGTCTTACTTCCTGGGCAAAGAAGTCGGAGTGAAACTCGACATGCCAGGGACGCAACAAGGAGTGGACCTGAACTTCGACAGGTCTCCCGCGCTCGACTGGAGCAGCTATTCTTCGCGGGTGAAGAACTTTGGCGTGTCGCTGCATAAGGGCGATGTCGCGCGTGTGACGAAGTTTGTCATGAAGAAAGATCGCATCGAGTTCCAGCTTGATGGCGGTGGCTTCGGAACGGCCAGCGATGACAAGTCAACGACGGTCTCTCCGCAGTATGTGGGCAAGAGCGACTACGAGCGGGATTTGGAAAAGCAGATATCCAAGACCAGCGACGCGAGAACGAAGCGCGATCTCCAGCGCGATTTAGACCGCGAGCGCAGCCGGCGCGAGCGGCAGGAGCAGGCCAACAAGGCTGATGCTGCGGTCGCGAGCCAGATCAAGGCGCAGCAGGTTGGGGACAAGCGGCTGCACGGAGGATCTCGCTTCAACCTGCGGTGGAAGGACGCAATCCCTTCTGACGACCGCAGTCCGGATGCTGTGATGCGTCTGCTGGCGGAGTACGTGGAGTTTAACCCACAGGGAGGCGGTGCAAACGCCGGTGCGCCACAGGACTACGCGCCTCAGCAGGCACAGGCGATACAGGGTGCGGGTGGCATGCAGATCCGGCGCGGCATGCATCTGGATGAGGTGACGAACCTGTATGGGCAGGGTCGCGTCGTTTCAGACAGTGTGTCCAATGACGGGCTGAAGACGCGCGTTGTCGAGTATCAGATGGGCGATAGCGTCGCGAGCGTGACCTACGTTGAGGGCGTTGTGGTGCGCTACGCGATTAGCTCGCGGTAGCTGTAGGGTTGATCGCAGTTCGCGAAGCAGAGTCCTCCGCTTCGCTACGGAGTGACAACTAGAAAAGCGAAGCGGAGGGCATTCTAGAGTATGCGGCTGAGCACCTGGAACGTGACGAGCGCGGCGACATAGGCTACGCCGGTCATGTAGAGGAACTGCAGCGCGGGAAGCTTCCAGCTATTTGTCTCACGCCTGACCACGGCGAGCGTGGACGTGCATTGCATGGCGAACGCGAAGAACACAACCAGAGCGATGGCACCGGGGAGTGTCATGTCATGGCGAAGCGCTGCCTGCAGGCCGATGGAGTGTGTTTCCGGATCGACGCCGTATAACGTACCAAGTGTGCCGACGATGACCTCGCGCGCGACGATGGAGCTTAGCAGGCCCACACCGATCTTCCAATTGAAGCCGAGAGGATGAATGATTGGCTCCATCGCATGACCGAGGTGGCCGATGAAGCTGTCGGTGAGTTGGGAAAAGTTGCCGTGGTGAACGGGCATCACGCTGAGAACCCAGACTACGAAGGTGCACGCGAGGATGATGGTGCCGGCCTTTTTCAGGAACAGCTTGGCGCGATCGTATAGCCGCAGAGTGAGCGAACGGGCGGTGGGCCAACGGTACTGCGGGAGCTCGAGAATGAAAGGCGCAGGCTGCGCCTTGAGAACGGAGGAGTTCAGCATCTTGGCGGTGACCAATGCTGCGAGAAAGCCAAGCGCGTACAGGCTCAGCATGACACCCGCGCGGAGACCTATGAGGCTGCCGAGAAGCGGGCGGTTGGGGACGAAAGCCGCGATGATGAGTGTGTAGATGGGCAGACGCGCGGAGCACGTCATAAATGGGGCAACGAGGATGGTTGCGAGGCGTTCACGCTTGTTCTCGATGGTGCGTGTCGCCATGATGGCGGGGACGGCGCAGGCGTAGGCAGAAAGCAGCGGTATGAAGGCTTTGCCGTTCAGGCCAATGGCACGCATGGCGCGGTCGGCAATAAGAGCGGCGCGAGCGAGATAGCCGGAGTCTTCGAGGATTCCTATGAACAAAAAGAGCAGCAGAATCTGGGGGAGAAAGACCAGCACAGACTGCACACCGTTCCAGAGACCGTCGCGCAGGAGCGCCCGGAGCCAGTTGTCGGGGAGAGCAAGGGCTGCTTTGGCGCCAAGGTCAGTCAGGAGCTTGCCCAAGCCGTCGCTGAGCGGCTGGCCGATGGTGAAGACGACCTGAAAGACGGAAATCACCACGGCCAGGAAGATGAGCGGCCCCCAGATACGGTGCAGCAGAACAGTGTCGAGGCGGCGGCTCCAGACAGAAGCTTCCGGGGCGCGGTAGTTGGTGCGTGCGCTGACCTGGCGCGCCCATTTGCGAGAGGCTGCGGCGCTCTGGAGCACGGGGAGGCGGAGGGGTTGGGCGCCTTCGATTTCCTCGTGGCCGAACTGGTGGAGGAAGCTGGAGATCAGCTCCATGCCGGTGCCGTTCTTCGCGCTGATCAGCGCTACGGGGTGGCCGAGCTCCTGCGACAGGGCAAGGGGGTCGATGCGGCCTTCGCGCTGTTCGAGCTGGTCTGCCATGTTGAGCAGCACCATGGTCGGTAGGCCTAACGTGAACACGGTGTGTGCCAGCATGAGCTGCCGGTTCATGTGCATGGAATCGAGAACGAGGAGAACAACATCGGGAGCGGGGACTCCGGGCATGCGGCCGGTGAGTACATCGACGGCGACGCGGGCGTCTTCGGAATAGGTAGCCAGGCTGTAGATGCCGGGTAGGTCGATGAGGGTGAGGTCGCCCCGGCCGATGCCCTTCATGCGGCCGGAATGGTGCTCGACCGTGACGCCGGGGTAATTGGCGACTTTTTGGCGCAGACCGCTGAGGCGGTTGAAAAGAGTGGTCTTGCCGCAGTTGGGCGGCCCGATCAGGGCGACGGTGCGCAGGGCCCGCTTGGCGCTGGGTTTTGGTCGCGCGAGCGGCTCGAGAACAGGAGCAACGTGACAGCTCATCGAGCGGAACCTGCGGAGGTATTCAACTCAATGACAATGTGGCGCGAGGTCTCGTTGCGAAGGGCAACCTCAACGCCGTCAATGCGATAGACCGTGGGATCGCCAGCCGGGGCGCGGCGGAGAACCTCGACGTCTGAGCCAGGAAGGAAGCCGAGATGGGCGATATGGTGGCTGGTGTTGTCGTCGAGATCGACGCGCTCCACAACCCCGCTTTGCCCAACCTGTGCTTCGTTCAATGCGATCAACGGATGTCCAACTCAGACCGGTTAGGTCTGAGTTCCATCATACGTCTATTTTTCGCGACTTGCAGAAGAGATCGAGTCCCGCTGCCGCGGGTTCTCCCATTCGGAACGCGGCCTGGGGTGAAGCGCTGTTTCTTGAATCCCTACGCAATCTTGAAAAATTCGATGTCTGTCATAAGTGTCGAATAGTTGGTCCCTATATAGGTTGGAAACCACTTTGCGAATGCGTTGCCGCTGATGAATTGCATAACGCCTTCATTTGGATCGAAGAACTGAACACTGCCTCGCTGCTGCCAATACCCGAGCGCGTGGCCGCCGTTGCCGCGAATGCTGATGTAAGCGAGGCCGGTCATCCCGCCCAGCGCGACTCCTACCTGTTCGTAGGGGGTCGGAGTGGACTTTTTGAAAAAGCTGAAGAAGCCGGTCTCCTGAGGCGTGTTCTTGAGTGACGTTGAAGTATTCACGGTGAGGCCAAAAGCCTCCATAAAGCCTTTGCGGGTGCGATCGGAGCCGTACGTTGTCAGCATGTTTGCAGATTGCATAAGCGAGAGAGCGAGCCCGCTTTTTAGCTGGGATTTATCGGTAACGCCAGCCGGATTTTCCTTACACTTCTCGATCCAGTCCACGACCATGGACGCGCACACGCCGTTGTGGTTTTTGAAGAACCGGCCATCTGCACCCTTGGAAAGCTTCTCGGTATTTTGAAGGTCATTGGTTTTGATAAGCACACGCGGAGTGATGCCTGCACAAGTGATATTCATCATGTCCTCAAAAATGTAGTTGGGAATACTCGATCGCTCTGCGAGCCAATCCTAGCATGGTGATGGGGACAGCGATGGATTTTGCGTTATATCAATATCATCCGGTGGGAAGTACTATCGGGTTAATTGGCAAAGGCTCAGAAATCGAATCCTGAGCCGCCAAAAAAGCTGATTTGTATGGTGCGCCCGGAAGGAGTCGAACCTCCGACCTTTTGGTTCGTAGCCAAACGCTCTATCCAGCTGAGCTACGGGCGCACATTGCAAGGAAGCAACTAGCTAAGATTATCGGATTCGGTCGTATCTCGCAACCAGCGCATGGAAGGAGAGGTGTGCTAGCTAGCCGCTGGTGGAGGTGTGGCTTCCGGCACCGGCTGCGGCGGCAGGAGTGAGACACGCTCAACAATCTCCAGCCCCGAACGGCGCAGGAGATTGTGCACGATGGGCTCGGTCAGCCGTGTCGCGTCGTATTCGAGGCGAACTGTTTTTTCCGCCTCATCGAACGTGAGCGAGCGAATGCCGTAAACCTCGCGAATGCGTCCAAGTGCCATGGTTGCTGCTTCCGTGGGTGGTGCGGCGTAGCGGTACATTACGTCGAGCTGCGTCATAGGGCTGATTCTAGCAAGCTGGTTATTTGGAGAGCTTCTTGAGGAAGTCAATAATTTCCGGGCTGGTCCAGTCCTGCGGCCCGATGAACTTGCGGCTAATCGCGCCGCTCTTGTCGATGACAAAGGTTTCAGGTGGGCGCGATGTGTTGTAGAGGGTGTTGGAGCGCTGGGCCACGTCGTCTACGGTGAGAAAAGCTGCCGGATGCCGTTTGCTGAAGCTTGCGTACGCTTCCTTATCCTGATCGATGGACACACCGACGACATTTAGCTGCGGAAGCTGACGCTGCATAGCGTTGAGGCTCGGCAGTTCTTCAAGACACGGCGGGCACCAACTCGCCCAGAAATTCAGAACAACAACGTGCCCGCGCAACTTGGCGAGGTCTACTGAAGTCTGTCCGTCACTGATGGCGAAGGTCGGCGCAGGCTGTCCGATCATGCCTGGATGATCACCGCGGTCGCACCCGGCGAGGGCAAACAGGGTGAGTCCGGCACATGCGGAGAGCAGAGCACTACGAGAAAAGCGGGTGTGGGGCATTGCTTCCTATAATACGAAGCTGTGCCAAATGACCCTCAACGTCGCCAGTACACACCCGTTCTCGGATTGAACGACACAATCGGAGAGGAGCGTTCATTTGCTGCGGAGCCTGCGGAATCTGCGGAACTCGACGCGGAGGCGCGCTTTGAGCTGAGTGTGATTATTCCCGCTCGCAACGAGGAAGCGAACCTGCCGCAGTGCCTCGCGTCTTTGCTGGCGCAGAACGATGATCTGTTTCCGCTCGGCAGTGATTGGGAGTTGATCGTTGTAGATGATGACTCGACGGACCGAACGAGCGAGATCGCGCGCGAGGCCGCGCAGCAGAACGGCGTTTCTGTTCTGCAGCCACCGGCACTGGAAGCGATTCCGAGCAAGCGGACGTTTACCGGCAAGAATAATGCGTGTTGGGCAGGAGCGCAGGCTGCACAGGGTTGCTGGCTTTTGTTTACAGACGCAGACACGATCCACGAGCCAAACGACTTGCGGCATGCGCTCCATGAGGCGAAGAAGCACGAAGTGTCGCTGCTTTCTTATTCGCCGCGACAGATGGTGAGCGGATTTTGGCAGCGCGCGTTGATGCCGCTGATCTTTTCGGAACTGGCGAGCGTGTACCCACCTTCGCAAGTCAACGATCCAAACCGCAGACTCGCGGCGGCCAATGGGCAGTTTCTGCTGATCGACCGAAAGAGTTACTTTGCCGTGGGCGGTCATAAGGCAGTCGGAAAATCAGTTCTCGAGGACGTTGACCTGGCGGAAAACGTGAAGCGTTCCAAGCGCGGCATACGGTTGCGCTATGCTCCTGACGCACTGAGCACGCGGATGTATCGGGGCTTCTTCGACATGGTCGAAGGCTGGACCAAGAACCTCGCAGTGCTCTTTCCGCATGCGTTATCACTGGCGCTGTGGCGACTGCTCGATATCGCGCTGCTTCTGCTTCCTGTCGTCCTGCTTTATTTTCGCTACCTGGTGTTATGGCAACAGGTGGCCATCTGGTTGCTTTGGGTCCGGACCTTGCTGCGCTTTTACCGGCGAGTCGCGCGTTCGAACTTTGGCTTAGTGAACTGTGCCGTTTCCGTGTTCGCGCTGCCGCTCCTTATCTTTCTTTTGCTTTCGAGTTGGATGAAGCACCACGTCTTTCATCAGGTGAGTTGGAAGGGAAGAGATATCAATACGGGCGGTTAAGCCGCACCTCCCGGAGGCGGTGAGCATCCAAAGGAACGACCTATGATTCTTCTTACTCGAAAAGCCGACTTTTCTTCCGCGCACTTTTATTGGAATGACGCATGGAGTGACGAAGAGAATGTGCGGGTGTTCGGCAAGTGCTCCAACCGTCAAGGGCACGGTCATAACTACACCCTGGAAGTGACGGTGAAGGGCAACATCGATCAGACTTCGGGCTTCGTCGTCGACCTGAAAGAGATGAAAGACATCATGGAGCGCGAGGTGGTGAGTGTGTATGACCATCGCCACCTGAACTATGAGGTTCCCGAGTTCAAAGCTCTTCAACCTACCACGGAGAATGTCGCCATCGCGATCTGGCGTCGACTTTCGGGCAAGATTCCGAACGCGGAACTCCACCGCGTGCGTGTGTACGAGATGCCTGACCTTTTTGCCGACTTCTACGGGGAAGGCGCATGAGCGAGCCTGTTGCCCACTTCAGCCGCCGGTATCACTTTGCTGCGTCGCACCGCCTGCATGTGGACGCGATCAGTCCGGAGCGCAACCGAGAAGTGTTCGGCAAGTGCAACAACCCTTTTGGGCATGGGCACAATTATGTGGTGCAGGTCACGTTTGCGGGGCCGGTGAGCGCTGACACCGGAATGGTGACGAACCTTGCAGACCTAGATGCTTTCGCACGTGCCGAACTGTTGGATCGCTTCGATCAGAAGAACCTGAACACGCTGGAGTGTTTTCAGGATGTGGTGCCCAGCACTGAGAATCTTTGCCTGGTTTTATGGAGCATCTTTCTGCCATATCCTCACGCGCGGCTCACACGCATTCGCGTGGAAGAGACCGGTAATAATGCATTCGACTATTACGGCGAGACGGTTGACGCGCTGGCTGAGGGAAAGTGAAATGAGTACGAAACTACCGGTCGAGAAACCGACCTTAGATCGTCCTGGCGCAACTCCTGCGCAGGTTGCAGAAGAAGCTGCACATGTGGAACTCGGACAGGCGAGCACACGGCAGATTTATGCGGAGCTACTACGACGTATAGGGGAAGACCCCGCGCGAGACGGCTTGTTGCGCACTCCTGAGCGCATGGAAAAGTCGATGGCGTTCCTTACGCATGGGTACAACCTTACTGTTGAGGAAGTACTGCACAACGCGCTCTTCGATGTGGACTATGACGAGATGGTGATCGTCAAAGACATCGAGTTCTACTCGCAGTGCGAGCATCATCTGTTGCCCTTCTTCGGCAAGGCCCATGTGGCGTATTTGCCGCAGGGCAAGGTCGTTGGGCTGAGCAAGGTGGCGCGGATCGTGGACGTGTTTGCGCGGAGACTTCAGGTTCAGGAGCGCCTAACTCGGCAGATTGCTGATGCAATTGAGGACGCGATCCATCCGCAGGGTGTCGGCGTCGTACTGGAAGCACAACACTTGTGCATGATGATGCGGGGCGTAGAGAAGCAGAGTTCTCACACAGTCACGTCCGCGATGCTTGGCGTCTTCAAAACGCAGGTGCAGACTCGCACTGAATTCCTATCCCTCATCGATGGCAAACGCCGAGGATGAACGGTCTTCTGATTCTCGACAAACCGGCTGGGATGACATCGCACGATGTTGTTTCCGTCGTGAGGCGCGCGACAGGCGAGCGCTCCGTAGGCCACCTTGGAACGCTTGATCCTATGGCAACCGGCGTGCTGCCGCTGCTGCTTGGCAAATACACGCGGCTGGCACAGTTCTTCGGGCAGGCAGAGAAGTATTACACCGGCCACATTCGTTTCGGTTTCGCGACGACCACGTTCGATGCCGAAGGTGAACCGGTAGGGGAGCCGAAGCCGCGCGTGGGCTCGCTGGAAGACCTGCAGGTATTTGCAAAGCAGTTCCACGGCGAGCTCGATCAGATGCCGCCCGTCTTTTCCGCGAAAAAGATCAACGGCGTTCCGGCGCACAAACTCGCGCGCGCAGGGCAGGACGTGCCGGTGAAGCCCGCGCGCATCACAATCCACTCCTTTGAACTCGATGGACTGCAGGGCGATACCGCAACATTCAGCATGCATGTTTCTGCAGGAGGTTATGTCCGGTCCGTGGCGCACGAGCTCGGCCAACTCGCGGGCTGTGGCGCTCACCTGGCATCCTTGCGCCGTGTGCAGGCGGGTGCCTTCACACTGGAGCAGGCGATTAGTGTGCAGGATCTGAAGAGCCTTGCGCCACAGGAGATCGAGGCGAGGCTCCCGCACCCACGAAGCATCCTGCCCGAGATGCCGAACGTGCTTGTCGACACGCAGACGGCTGGACGCATTCGCAACGGGATGCAGGTCAATGTGTCAGATTTTTCGACTGCGTCGCTGCTCAAAATCTTTAGCGATCCGCGCGACCTGCTGGCAATAGGGCAGCGCGTGGCGGGAACGCTGGTGCAGCCGACCGTCGTGCTTGGGTAATGTTTACTTCTTCAGACTAGGCTGAATGAGCTTCTCGATGTTTGCGGCAACCTGCTTGTTGCCCTGTGCTGTGGCGTGAGTGCTGTCGTCCTGCATGCTGCCGCTTACTCCGTACACGTTTTGTAGCAGGAAGGGCAGCAGCGGCACCTGATACTTCTTAGCAAGAACGCTGTACATCGCGTTGAACTTGGCGATGTAATCGGGCCCGTAGTCGGGTGGCAGCGTGATGCCAGCGAGCGCTACTTTTGTGCCGCTCTTTTGTAAGCCTTCAATCATGGTGGCGATGTTCTTCTGAGTCTGTTCCAGCGGAAGACCACGGAGTCCATCGTTGCCACCAAACTCCACAACAACCAGCGCGGGATTGCGAGCGGTGATGTGGCCGACGCGCTCGACGCCGTCCTTCGATGTGTTGCCGCTGATGCCTTCATTCACGACGCGGTACTTATACCCCTTGTCGTTGAGCATCTTCTGAAGGAAGTCTGGGTAGCTCTGGCCAGGATCTGTTCCGTAGCCCGCGGTGAGGCTGTCGCCGAAACAAATTACCGTCGGGCGAGCATCAGCCGTCGCCGCGTTGGGCGGTTCTGCTTTGGAGGGCGCCAGCATTTCCTGGCCATTGTCCATGGTGCCCTTGGAGGTCGCAGCCATGTAGGCGTCGTTGTTGTGGGGCTTGCAGCCGACGAGCACAAGTAGAATGAGCAGAACCGACGCGGTTTTCACATCTACGATTTTACTGAAGAGGCTTCTCGCATTGGCTTTACAGAATCACGAAATAGCCGCACCGATGATCACAGTTGAGGCATTGCGCAAATCGTTGCGCACTGGTTCGACCAATGTGGAGATCCTCAAGGGGATCGACTTCCAGGTGCAGCCGGGAGAGTTCGTAGCCATCATGGGTGCTTCGGGCTCTGGCAAATCTACGTTGCTTGGGCTATTAGCGGGTCTCGACAATCCAACCTCGGGTTCTGTGAGCCTGCACGGCACGGCGATCAGTTATCTGCCGGAAGACAAGCTTGCTGCGATTCGTGGCCGCACAGTTGGGTTCGTTTTCCAGAGCTACCAGTTGATTCCGACGCTGACCGCTTTAGAGAACGTATTGCTGCCATACGAGTTGAACGCAGAAGAAGGCAGCAGGAAGGCCGGCCTCCAGCGCTCGAAGGAGTTGCTGGAAGCGGTTGGACTGTCGCATCGGCTGGATCATTACCCTGTGCAGCTTTCCGGCGGAGAGCAGCAGCGTGTCGCGCTGGCAAGAGCGTTCATTCTGCGTCCGCCAATCGTGCTCGCAGACGAGCCCACCGGGAATCTAGACAGCGCGAACGGTAAGCAGGTGCTGGATTTGTTGCTGCGGCTCAACCGCGCGGAAGGCACAACGCTGGTGCTGGTGACGCATGATCCGGCACTTGCTGCTTATGCCACGCGGCGAATTACGCTGCGCGACGGAGAAGTAATCAGCGATGAACAGCAGACGCCGCTCGCGGCTGACGGACTTTAGGAAGGGTGCTACATGCCAGCTCTGAGCTATAGCACCGCGGCACGCATCGCCGCTCGTGAGTTGCGCGCGTCTCGTGGAAAATTCTTCTTTGTCATTCTGTCGGTCGCGATCGGCGTTGCGGCGCTGACTGGTGTGCGCGGCTTTTCTGCATCGTTCCGGCAAATGTTGCTGCTGCGCGCACGAAGCATTATGGCCGCGGATGTGGCTGCGAAGACAAGCCAGCAGCCGACACCAGCGGAGCAAGCAGGGCTGGATCGCATTGCAGCCGATGGAACCGAGATCACGCCTGTGACAGAGATGCTGTCGATGGCTTCTTCCGCTACGTCGATGGACCCGCTGTTGGTGTCGGTGAAAGCAGTTGAGCCTGCGAAATATCCGTTCTACGGAAGTGTGGTGCTCGAGCCTTCGATACCGCTACCGCAGGCGCTTACCGCTGACACTGTCGCCGTGGGTGAAGATCTTCTTCTGCGACTTCACCTCCAGGTAGGCGATTCAATCAAACTCGGCACGCGCCCTTACCGCATTACTGCGGCTGTGCTGGACGAGCCCGACAGGCTTTCCGGATCGTTTGCTGCGGGGCCGCGGGTGCTGATGTCACAAGAGGCGCTTGCGCAGACAGGACTGCTTGCACCTGGATCACGAGCGAACCGGCGCTATCTGTTCAAGCTGACGCCAGAGGAGGCAAAAGCTGCCGGTTCAGAGAAGAGTGTGACCGCGCTGCGTTCGCAGTTGGAAACACTTCTGCCGGAAGCCCAAGTAACGGAGTATCGCGAGGCCAATCCTGCGCTCACCAAGGGGCTTGATGGAGCGACGGGGCTGCTTTCGCTGATGTCGCTTGTTGCACTGGTGCTCGGTGCCGTTGGTGTCGCGATGGCGATGCGTGCACACCTGCAACAGCGCATGGACTCGATCGCAATCATGAAGTCGCTTGGTGCTCGTTCGGGTCAGGTGATCAAGATTTATCTGCTGCAGACGCTGCTGCTTGGGCTGGGTGGCGGAACGCTTGGCGTGCTGTTCGGCATGGGAGTGCAGCTAGCGTTTCCGTTCTTTCTTGCCAAGCTGCTGCGCATCTCGCCAGCGTTCAGCCTGCAGCCCTCGGCGATCGCGGTTGGGCTTGGAGCGGGTCTTCTTACGACTCTGCTGTTCACGCTGCCGGCTCTATTGGATATCCGCAATGTGCGTCCGATTGCAATCCTGCGGCGTGCGACCGAAGGGGAACAGGATCCATTCACAACGAAGTTGTTGCGCAAACTGCGCGGCTCTGGTGTACAGCTTGGTGCAACTGCTCTGATCCTCGCCGGACTGGCTGCGCTCGCTGCTGCTGTATCGGACTCAACGCAGACGGGTGTTCTCTTTGCCTCGATACTCGCTGTGGCGCTGCTTGTGTTGCTCGCGCTGGCTTGGGTGTCGTTGCGTGTCATCCGAGCGGTGCTGGAGAGAACTCGCTTTCAACTGCCTGCCTCGCTGCGCCATGGGCTATCGAATCTTTATCGCCCGGGCAATCCTTCAGCCGCTCTGCTTGCAGCGCTGGGATTGGGCGTGATGCAGATTGTGGCGGTCTACATTGCGCAGCGTACCGTTGTGCAGGAGATGCAGATTTCCACGGCAGCAAATCTGCCGAACATGTTCCTCATCGACATTTCAGCCGACGAAGTTGCTGGCGTACGGGATCTGTTGACGCATCAGCCGTCAGTACATGGCACGCCTGAATTTGTGCCAACGGTTAGTTCGCGGCTCATCGCGGTGGATGGGACGCCTGCGGCGGACCTGAAGCTGCAGCACATGCCTAAACGCATGCTGCAGTCGCTGATTCTTACGTGGCCGGAGAAGCCTGATGCGCCTCCGCCGGGTGATCGCGTGAAGGAAGGGAAGTGGTGGAGCGCAGAGCAGGCTGCTGATGGAGCGAAGAATCCGCTTGTTGCGATCGATAAGCAGCAGGCGTCGAGGCTGAACGTGCATGTTGGTCAGCACGTTACACTCGCGGCGCAGGATACGCAGTTTACGGCTACCGTAGCCGCTATCTTTGAGGCCGACGCGCAACACAGCTACTCGCGAGCGAATTTTATTTTGCCGGAGGCGACTCTCAAGGGCCTTCCCGTGGTCTGGTATGGTGGCGTGCACTGCGATCCTGCCGACACTTCGGCTTTGCAGCGCACGATGTATGAACACTACCCGACGATTACCGTCATCAACGTCGCGGCAACGCTCGAGACCGTGCGGCAGGTCATTCTGCAGATCACGTATGTGATCCAGTTCCTTGCAGCCTTCAGCATTTTCGCGGGAATCGTCATTCTCGCCAGCGCGATCGCGGGTACGCGCTTCCGCCGCGTTCGCGAAGTGGTCGTGTTGAAAACGCTCGGCGGAACGCGAGCCCGGATTGCCACGATATTCTCCATCGAGTTTGCGATGTTGGGGCTCATTGCGGGGGGTGTCGGCGTTATTTTCGCGAACTTTCTTGCTCGCACGATTCTGGTGCACGTCATCCACACGGAGTATCACCTGCAAGCGCTGCTGACGTTCGGCGCATGGCTTCTCACCGGAGCGCTGGCTGTCGCGGCGGGATGGATCGCAAGCCACCGTGTGCTGGGGCAGAAGCCGCTGGAAATCCTGCGCGAAGAGTAGCTCTGTTTGCTCTTCCGCATAGCTCTTCGTATACTCAATGAGGTGGTCGATTGTGGCTCTCATGAGCCTGCGGCTTCCGTTCCAACCTGCGTTGCCCTCTCGTTCAATGGTAGGACTAGCGACTCTGACTCGCTCGATCGGGGTTCGAATCCCTGGGGGGCAACCAAAACCTGCGCAGGCTACACCTCTCAGCACTTCCCTGAACCTCCCCGAACCCGGAAAGGTTGTTTAGATTCAATGGCTTATAGGGGAATAGCGTCCAAGGCGGTTCGCGCGTTGGATAACAGCCGCACCTTCCTGTGGGGAATGGTGTGGGGTACGATGAGCCAAAGTGTGGGGAATGGGATTCCCCATCTTGGAGGGCTCACCATGGCGCTGACGATCAAAGAAATCGAAAACGCAAAAGCGAAGGACAAGAAGTACAAATTGGCTGATGGCGGAGGGCTGTGTCTCCTCATACTTCCTTCCGGAGTAAAGCTCTGGCTTTGGCGCTATCGCTTCGAGGGTACCGAGAAGAACATGACGTTTGGCGAGTACCCAATCGTTGGACCCAAAAGCGCACGCGAGCTCCACTTCGCTGCGAGGAGGCTACTCGCAACCGGCGTAAATCCAATGGCAGAACGCAAGGCGGAAGCCGTTACAAAGCAGCGAGAAGTAAAAGCGGTTCAGCGTGAGCTTGAGAGCAGCTTCGAGAAAGTCGCCCGTAAATGGTGGGCCTGGTGGTCAATTGGCAAGTCGCCTCGGCACGCAGAGATTTTGATGAATCGACTTGAAACCGACGTTTTCCCCGTCATTGGCCACCTCTTGATTGATGGCGTCCAAACTGGTCATGTTCGTGACATCATGCTTGCGATCGAGACGCGAGGCGCTAGCGATGTCGCCAAGAGAGCACATCAGTCCATCGGCCAGATTTTTCGGTTTGCGATCGCACGCGATCTTGCGAGCCGAAATCCCGCGGCTGATTTCAGACCGCGAGACGTATTGGCGGCAACTCAGTCAGAAAACTTCGCTCGTGTGAATGAAAAAGATTTGCCTGAGCTCTTAGCGAAGATGGACGACTACAACGGAGACGCGCTCACTCGCTTTGGGCTTAAGCTCCTGGCGTACTGCTTTCCTCGTACAAGCGAATTGATCGAAGCTCCGTGGAGCGAGTTTGATCTTGACAGAGCGCGATGGGAGATTCCTGCCGAGCGCATGAAGATGAAAACTCCTCACATCATCCCGTTGTCACGTCAGGCTGTGGAGATCCTTCGAGCACTCAAATTGCTAACTGGGAATGGAAAGCTGGTTTTCCCAGGCGCGAAGGACAAGAAGACGCCTATGAGCAACAACACCCTCCTCTATGCGCTCTACAGGCTCGGATATCAGGGCCGCATGACGGGACATGGTTTTCGGGGGCTAGCTTCGACCATCCTCAACGAGAACGACTTCGATGATGACCACGTAGACTTGCAGCTAGCTCACATGAAGCGAAACAAGGTATCTGCCGCGTACAACCACGCGAAATATCTGAAGCAGCGGACCGAGATGATGCAGTGGTGGGCAGATTACCTGGACTCACAGTCGCATTCAGGCAGAAAAGCGATCCGTTTGGCTGCCTAATTCGTGGTTTTGTTTGTGCTGGTAGAGCGGACTCGATTCGGACTCTGAAGCGGCGCCATGCGTGCCGCATTGATTCGGTCGATGGCCCACCTCTGTACCTCAGATCGCACCCATGCAACAGCACGCGGACCGAGAGAAATAGGTTTCGGAAACTGATCAATCCGAATCATTTCGTACAGACTCGTCTTCGATAGCCCCGTTATAGCTTTCACCTCAGGCAGTCGGAGGAAGATAACATCCGTCGGAAAGATAGGTCCGCGTTCAGCAATCCTAGGTGCGTCTGAGGTTGCGAATCGAGTCGCAGTGAGCACGCGTTTCTGTTGACTAACTGCGCTTGTGGCGTCCGGTCGATGTGAGCTTAGCTTCTTGTGCATACTGAATCTCCGTTTCCAAAGAACTGCGAAAATCATTCGTGGGCTGCTAATACCGCAGAGCCACTTGGACTACGCCAAGCTTTTGATCTTTCGCCCGAAGGCTCGGACCATTTCACTCGTCAGTTTCGACTGATTGTCCGAGCGCGAAGCGAGATACGTCCGTACTCTCACTCGCGGGTCCTGTAGCGGACGGATGGTGACATCTCCTCGCGCAATCTGCAGCGCCCCCGTCTTCGTCAGAATTGCTAAACCTTCGCGGTCCATCACGTAGTGGAATGCTTCCTCAGGCGCAAGGACGTGATGAATCTCACTGAATCGGATTTGGCATTCTGCCGCAGTCGACTCAAGCGTGTCGTAGAGGGATGAATGAACTGCGTGTCCGAGCATGACGCAACAACGATCCTTCAAATCCTTTAGGGAGACTGAAGTTCTTGCTGCCAAGGTATCGTCTGCACCCATCGCGATATAGAACGGTTCATCGGCGAGCAACGTCATCGAGACAGACGCTGTGTCAGGTGGGGCTACGAGGACGGCTATATCCGTTCTTCCTGATAGCAAACTGTGCAGGACGTCAGCGGAAAAGCCGCTCAAGAGCTCAATCTGCAGTTGTGGAAACAGCGGAAGCCGGATGGTTTGGAGAAGGGAAACGAAGAAGGGATCGCCATGGGGCGACTTGCCGACCCGCAGAACCGTCGGTGCGTTCAATATGGTGGAGCGTGCAGCCTGAACCGCCCTTTCGTTGTGTAAGAGCGACAGCCTAGCTTGCTCGATATAGACGCGACCGGCTTCAGTCAGCGCGACCTTCTGATGATTACGGTCGAACAACCGGATCGAGAAACGGTCCTCTAGCTGTCCTATCTGGAGAGTGAGAGTGGGTTGGCTGATGCGCAGCCGTTGGGCAGCCCGAGAGAAGTTCAGTTCTTCGGCTAGTGTGACTGCAGCTTCCATATGTCTTATCTCGTGGCGTGGCATGGCGTTGACTGGTCCTCCCGGACATTCCGAACGGTTAGGTGAATAGCACCCGAGGTCTCGCATTGTGGGCAGGTGATTACACCGGTGGTTACGGCGCGAAGGTCGAACTCGGAACTTGAAAGTACCGATCCACATCGCTTGCACTCGTGGAAGTGTTCAAGTGAGACAGCTGGCGACATTTCGATGGACCTCCGCTTCTGGGCCATCCGACTGATAGCCTCTACTTCTATAGCTGTCTTTTGGCGAAGGTTTTTGACACCTCTTACCAGAAATATTTTTTGGGGCATTCGAGCGTGGTGACAGCTTCACTTCATCTGGTTGATCGGTATGGACTTCCGGTATCGGACGAACTCAGCTCGGCCCTCGGGTCGGCGTTTCGTTGGGCAGCAAGGCAGTTTCCCCTGGTAGACGAAGCTCTCATGGCCACCTGGGCAGAAGAGGTAGCTCTGTCGATGTCCGAGAAGACAATCCAGAGCCCGCGTAGGTATGCCGTCGCTGCGATGCACGGAAAAGTCAGAGAGTTCCTCCGGGACGGTGGGCTTAGGGAAGCAACGGTCGGAGTGACGCAAGACTTGGAACTCTTGGCAGGAACTCAAGAACAGACCAACAGGGCCATTGAACGGACTATCCTCTTTGATCAGTTGAAATCGCAACTGAATGAGCGTGATCGACTTATCCTTGTCCTGTTGCGTCAGGATGTAACGAGTCCTGCAGACATAGCCGACGCGTTAGGGACCAGCTATGAAGCAGCTGCGAAAGCAATTCAACGGGTTCGTGACCGACTTCGTGAAATCCTATTGGCGGCCGCTTCGAATGCTCACCAAAAGAAGGAGGTTCGGTGATGAATCTGATCGACGAGTTCTTTCTGGAAGCCAATCCGAATCCCGAACGCATCGGCTGCCCGCCCGAGGAGACGATTAGGCTTATATCGAGCGGCAAGGTTCCCGCCAATCACGCGGCAAGAGCTCATCTCGCCACATGCTCGGAATGTTACGCAGAGTTTCAATCATTCAGGTTGGAAGCATCGGGGGCATCGCAGGCAGAGAATACGCCATGGGTTGTGGGCGCCGGAGTTCTATCGGGGTCTGAGGCAAGTTTGAGATCACGTTCGGCACCCGGAGGTTCTCCGGCACCCGCTCCAATGATGCCGCCCCAAGAAGATATCGCTCTGGACTTCGGAATGCCACCGGTCGGTGCGAAGCGAATCCAGCCAACTCTCAAACGGAACGTTCTTGATCTTTCGTCAGGAACGGAGAGGGAACTGACGCTTCCGATCGGATTGTTAGACATCCATTTGCTACTTCCGTCAACGCAAGCGTTGGGTGCCTATCGTCTGTTCTTTAGCCAAGCCGCGACCAATCCAAAAGCAGAGTTCGCAACTGCCGGTGTTCTAGTAAAAGAAGACGATCAGATGATCCTTCGCGCGTTGACTGACCTCAGGCAGTTCAGCCGAGGCGCAGCCAGTCTGACGTTGGTTGCGGCCGTCCCGGAGAGGTCCGAGGTATACGCACTTCTTCTTGTCGACGAAGGCTAATGTCGAATCCTTGCGAGATGACCGTCAAGTGAGACCGAAACTTTCAGTTGGGAGTACGCTCACCTCACTAGGCGATGCGAAGAGGTCCGTTCACTACGCGCCTCGGCCACTTGAGGAGGGGCCGATTGGCCTATTCTGTGTACCCCGTTGAGCCTGATCGCCTGAAGACTCGCGGTCGGTTGTCAGACACATGGCTTCTGCTGAAAACGATGACGGAGACATCGGACCTCCGGATCGGGTCGACTTCGCGGAAGCGCAAGCAATTTGCCAAAACTCACAAAACCCGCACTCTTGTGCGGAGACAAAAGGGGGCTGATGCGTTAACGATGTCCACGATGCATTCATCGCAGATTGAATCTGTTTATCCTCGACCAGTCTCCTGTAGTGCTCACCGAGCAACGTGAGTTTACAAATTCCACTCTGCATCGCAGCGTGCCACATGTACGTTGCGCCGACTGGCATCACGAGATCGCAAATCGCAACACTTCGAAGAGACATATTCTGTGTTCTTTCCGGCAAACAGTTCTGATCGACTCTAGCGGGCATGGCCCGACCACTTCCACGAACTCGCCGAGCCTTCAGGTATTGCAGACATGCCGCCAGTTGCTGTTCTGACATCGGCAACTGTATCGCCGCTTGCTCGCGGACACCTGGGGGAGAAGGGTAGCTTCGAACCGCGGAAGCTAGCAAACATGCTCGTACTCACCAGCAATCCTCTATCAGATGTGAGCTAACTCAAATCGATGACCGTCAAGTGGGGCCGGGTATTCGAGCGCAACGCGTTTGTGCTTATACAAAAGGGCGATATCAAGAACCGTTGAGACTTTGTTCTTAGTCGTCCCGCTACGGCTCACCTCGAAATAGAGCCTTGGCAAAGCCCGAAGCTTCAAGGAGCACGCCACCTGGATTCGTGATCGGAAGGAACGACTAACACGCTACTTATTACTCACCTTGACGATTCGGTATCCGCAGCAAAAAATGTTCTCTATGTGGTCCGGACGCCTGATCGTCATTTCAAGCGAACAATGATCGGTGAGAGAGTCCGCAGATCAGACACTGGACAAAGCGACAATGTCTTTCACTTCAAGCACGCGTTTGCCGTAGCCAACCTGGGCAGCGTGGATCATAGCCGTTCCGACCTCATGCATAGTACAAAAGCCTGCCGAATAGACGAAGAGGGGCCGATCTACGTTCGAATGCAGCCATTTAGATTTTGGAGGGAGCGATGTTGTCTCGCTTGACGACGATCAGCTTTATATTGGCTTCCTTACTAGCACTCTGTGCAGGCGCGAGTGCAAGTCCCAGTCATATGTTTTATGTGGACTCACTAGCGGGCGATGACGCCCATTCGGGCTATTCGCCGAGGCTAGCGTGGAAGACGATCGCTGCCGTAAATGGGCATGAGTTTTCTCCTGGTGATCATCTCCAATTTCGTTCGGGGCAGAAATTCTTTGGGATGCTGCGGCTGCAGGGAAGTGGCACATCCAGGGCGCCCATTGTTGTTGGGAGATATGCTGGCGGTCCTCCCCCGCGTCTGGTGGGCGAGGGCGGTCTAGCCACGGTTCTCCTAGCTGATGTCAGCTTCTGGACGCTTCGAGATATTGAAGTCTCGAATGACGCCATGGAAGAAGGGAAGCGAAGTGGCATCCTCCTAGAAGCGACTCATAGCGGCGAAGTTAACCACGACATCACGATCGAACACGTCCGCGTGTTCGACGTGAAAGGACTCACGGGCGAAGACAATTCTGCCAAAGATACCGGGGGCATTGGAATCTTCGCACCGACGTTGGCTCATCCGGCGCGGTTCGACGGCGTCCTAATCAAAGACTGCACGATCGAACACGTGGACAACGTCGGCATCTGGCTCAACACCTATCCATCTCTGAATCCGCTAGATCCGGCGTGGAACGAATCCAGTAACGAGCACATCCACATCACCGTAAACCGAATCAGCGACACGGGTCGTAACGCAATCATCGTTCGGCAGGCGTTGGCTCCTGTTATCGATGGCAACACAGTGACCCACTCTTCTGCTCGTCACCACGGCAACGCTATCTTCACCCGTTCGACTCGCGACGCAATCATTCGTCGGAATGAGGTCTCGTTCACGGGCACGGAACCAAGCGGTGAAAACGCAGCGTTCGATGCCGACATAGACTCCTTGCATACACTGATTGAATACAACTGGAGTCATGACAATCAAGGAGGCTTATTCAGCCTTTGCAACAACCCGAATGACGATGGCAACGAAACCGACGGAACAGTGGTTCGCTTCAATGTCAGCGAAAACGACGGTGTACGAGCGTTCGGGTTTAGTGGCGGCGTTACACACTCGACCATCTACAACAACACAGTTTTGATTGGACCGGGCCACAAAGCAGCAATCGTTGAGGCACGGCCATTCAGTAAGAACAAGCCTCGCTACGCGGATGGTGCCACCTTCTTCAACAACCTGGTGATCATTCTTGGCGAAGCGACCTATGACTTTGCTGAAGCGAAGAACATGGAGTTCGACTCCAACTGCGTTGCAGGAGACGTTGAAAATCCCTTCACTGAGACACGAACCGTGGTGTTACCTGGAGGCTCGTTTCCAACTCTCGCACCAGCCACTTCCTGGGATTCGCTCTCTCAATACAAGAGCGTGGGTAAGACCTGCGGCCCGTCATTGCATCGTGCCCCAGAAAATCTTTTCAGAGACATCATGGATGCAGAACTCCGAACCGTTCCATTTCGCGGAGCCATTCAACCGTAAGCTTCATCAAAAATGATTGAACACGATGAGTGACTCGGCGGTTTGTCACTCATCTAGAACACAGGTGGGGTGGCACTCTGATCTGCGTGTTTTTAGCCGTATTCTCGCGCCTCTTTGCACGCGTAAGGAGCGGCTACATCTGTCGCCGCTCCTCGGTTCCGCATATTGTGTTGGTGGGCTATTTACTTTCCGGTTTGGAAAAATCTTAGTAGATAGGCTTTAATCGCTTCGGCGTGCGTGACAGGCATGCCGAAGCGAAAGCCCGGATAGACCTTGAGTTGTGCGTCCTTGATGAGCTTTGCCGTGAGCGCTCCGGAGTCTTCCAGCGGCACGATCTGATCGTCATCTCCCTGAAGTACCAGAGTAGGCACGTCGATCTTCGCAAGGTCCTCGTGGAAGTCGGCTTCTGAGAACTGCTCGATGCAGTCATACAGGGGCTTGACGCCGCCAAGCATGCCCTGCATCCAGAAGCTCTGTCGCACGCCTTCATCCAGTTTCACACCAGGACGATTTAAGACGAAGAAGGGTACGGGAAAGTCATAGAAGTATTGTGCACGGTTGCCGGCAACACCGGCGCGGATTCCGTCGAGGACCTCGATGGGAGTGCCATTCGGATTGTTGTCTGACTTAACCATCCATCCATTCTGCCAGCCTGGACGTGGGTCAGCCTCACCCTTGCAAGTAGCTTCAGAGCGCCGTCTAGCTCCTCAGTTAGAGGGCATATCCATTCATTTCCTAAACAGCTGCAGGCCAGCCCCAAGTCACACTCGCGGGCTAAACAAAAAACAACCGGGTTGTGAATGGCGACTCCGATTTCAAATGTAGAGAACAGGCCAATCTACTCACTGAGCTTGACTAGCCCATGGACTAATTCTCTTACCCGCGTCTCTTTGCCATGTGCGCTAGTCCGCAGCGGCATGGCCAAGCGGAAGCAGCGACCCGACAATACCAGAACGGGACATAGTAGCCGGGTGACAAGTTCCCAGACCGTGAAAGGTGCCCTATGACGCTTTCACAAGTGCCCGATGAAACGGAAAGTAAATCCTTATCTGCTGTGTGGGGGAACCGGGTGGGGGAAGGTTGTGGGAAACGTCTAACTCCTTTGTTGGCAGCGACTGTGTGTCTCTGGAGGCAATCCGCACCGCACTTCGGCGGACTTTGCCGAACTCTACGGAGCTCGCGAACTCGCTTGGAATGAACATTTTCACGAAAACATAGACCAAATTTGATTCGAGGGAGTCCGGCGAGAACCGGACTTTTCTGCGGGTACGAATGCGCGTATCTTATGACGATCGTGCGGGTGTCGAAATTTGCACGCCCTGAGAGCAATGCCGCTGAATTGAAGCAAATCGAAAAAGCCACATCGAAGACGAAGGCTTACAACCTATCTAACGGCGCTTGAGTGTGCCTGCTCGTTTCAGCTTCAGGCGCGAAGTTGTGGCGCTGACTGTACTACTTTGGTGGCAAAGAAGTATCCGAGCGACCCAGGGCCAGCCTTATGCCGGCATTCGGTAGCGAAATGACGCCGTTCGGTAGCAAAGCAATACGGGAGCGGCACTAGGGAACAGAGCCCATACGGACTTCACGATCATCGCCTGGTTCTCCTTCGCTCGCATCCAGAATGGAGGAGTGCCCTAGAACCTTCTTTGTTATGTACCGCCTGTGCGGCTAGTGAGGCACGCCGTGCGCCTTACTAGCCAGCGGAGCCATTTGCATCGCATAATGTTGGCGCGGATGGAATCGGTTCCAAGTGTTTCTGAAGGGCTTGCAATATGCACAATCGACGTGAATTTCTCGGCTTGGCTTCTCTTCTCGCTGCAGGTACGTTTGTAGAGCGTGCGGCGTATGGTTCACCCATAGCGCATCCTCACCCGCAAGGTCACGAGGTTGACGAAGACCTCACCAAACAAGTGAACGTGTTCGTCGGAACGGGTGGACATGGGCACACATTTCCCGGAGCCACCGTGCCGTTTGGGGCGGTGCAGTTCAGTCCCGACACGGGCATACGCGATTGGGACTGGTCTTCGGGTTACCACCACGACGACAGCACCCTAATGGGTTTTAGCCACACTCACCTGAGCGGAACAGGCGTAGGAGACATGATGGACCTACTGCTGGTGCCACGGACAGGACCTGTGGTGCTGGAACCAGGGGTTGACCCAGAAGCGAGGAAAAATCCGGCGGGTACCTACCGCTCACGCTTTTCTCATGAAGACGAGATCGGAGAGCCGGGCTACTACAGTGTGCTTACCCAAAGCACTGCAGGGAAGAAAATCAGGGGCGAGCTGACGGCAACCGAGCGCACCGGTCTGGCACGCTTCACCTTTCCGGCGGACGAGCCTGCATACATTCTTCTGGACTGGCACCATGTGTACGGAACCGAGAACACTGTTCAGTCTGCCGAACTACAGGTTGTCACGGACACGCTGATTATGGGTGGCCGTCGTGTAAACAAGTGGGCACCCAATCGCGAGATCTACTTTGCCACAGAGCTGTCTCAAGCACCGCAGAGAATAGAAGTGTTTTCTGACGACAGGTTCCTGAAAGAGCGCAGCGCAGACGGACGCAATCTGAAGGTGGTGCTGCACTTTGCACCGGGCACGACTGTTCTCGTTCGCTCAGGCATCTCGATGGTGAGCGCGTCGAATGCCTTGGGTAATCTTCGTGCAGAGCAGAGTGTCTTCGATTTTGAGGGGACACGGGCCGCTGCGAAGAAAAGGTGGCAACACGAACTCGGACGCATTTATGTGCGTGATGTCAATGCAGATCGCAGAAAGGTCTTCTATTCCAGCCTTTACCACATGATGTGTGCGCCGACGCTAGCTGACGATGCGAACGGACAGTACCGTGGGCTGGATAAGCAGATTCATCAGCTAACGCCTGGAGAACACAACTACAGCACGTTCTCGCTTTGGGACACATACCGTGCGCTTCATCCTTCCTTTACGCTCTGGCAATCCGAACGTGTTGCTCCCCTGGTGAACTGCCTAATTCGGACAGCGGAACAGAGCCTCTACGGCTTTCCGATATGGCCGTTGCAGGATGGTGAAACATACTGCATGCCTGGGTACCACGCTGCAAGTGTGATGGCCGAGGCATGCGTAAAGAAGGTTCCTGGAATCGACTGGAAACGTGCGTACGCGGCTATGCGCAAACGCAACATGGATGATGACTACATGGGGCTTCCGCTGTATCGCAAGCTGGGGTACATTCCGGCCGATAAAGAGTATGAATCGGTAGGGAAGTTAGTGGAGTACACCTACTGTGATTGGGCTTGCGCGCACGTAGCTGAGGCTACAGGGAATGCTGCCGATGCCACAGTGCAGCGGCTTCGATCGCAAAATTATAAGAATCTCTTTGACCCGGAGACACAATTTATTCGCGCGAAGCTCAGCGATGGCGAGTGGACTCCCAACTTCAATCCAAAGGCAACAGGGCACATCCCGCACCATCGCGATTACACCGAAGCAAATGCCTGGCAGACCACGTTCTTTGTGCAGCACGACGTGAAGGGCTATATGAAACTGTTTGGCGGACGGGAGGCATACGCGCGGAAGCTGGATGCGCTGTTTACTGAGGCCCCCGGTGTCTCAAATGAGGTGGTGCTGGATATGACCGGGAACATAGGGCAGTATGTACACGGCAATGAACCGAGCCACCACATTGCTTATTTGTATGTGTGGGCGGGGCAGGGGTGGAAGACACAGGAACGCGTTCGAGAGCTGCTGCTGACGCACTACAGAAATGATTTCGACGGGCTAGATGGCAATGAGGACTGCGGGCAGATGTCTGCCTGGTTCGTGATGAGCGCGCTCGGTTTGTATGCCGTCGACCCTGTAAGCGCCACCTACATTTTGTCTGCTCCACTCTTTGAGCGAGTTTCGGTGCAGCTTGGTCAAGGGCGTGAACTTCTGATCGAAGCGAAACGGACCAATCCAGACGACAAATACATTCAGAAGATCAGCATCAATGGCCGAGATCACGACAGGCTCTGGGTCAAGCATGAGCAGCTAGTGAGTGGTGCTCATGTCATCTTCACGTTGGGCGGAGAGCCGAATAAATCCTTCGGGGCGGAGGAGCACCTGATGCCGCCATCGCTCACTGCGTAGGCGCAGGCGATAGTTCAGCCGTGGTACAACATCGACAAAGCCATTCGCTGCGTTCGTTAGAGCAAGAAAGATCGATGACAAAAAGTGTTCCAGCGCTGATGGACGTTGCCCGGCGAGCCGGTGTGGGTGCCGCAACAGTTTCGCGAGTGATCAATGGTGGCCGAAACGTAAGTAGCAAAACGATGGCCGCGGTGCAGAAAGCTATTGAGGAGTTGGCTTATCACCCCAGCCAAGCAGCCCGGAGCTTGAAGGGAGCACGAACCAAGACCATTGGTCTTATCGTGCCTAGTGTCGCCGATCCATTCTTCTCCACTGCAGCGGCAGCTATTCAGGAAGTCGCTCGGGCGCACGAGACGCTTGTCCTGCTCGCCGCCTCGGACAATCTTCCGGCGCGTGAGCAGGAAGAAGTGATCACATTTATCCAGCGCAGGATAGATGGGCTGA
Source organism: Granulicella sp. (assembly GCA_965200515.1). Lineage (GTDB taxonomy): Bacteria > Acidobacteriota > Terriglobia > Terriglobales > Acidobacteriaceae > Granulicella. The sequence continues at coordinate 1,359,603 of CBDAUT010000014.1, forward strand.
TTCTTGCACCTTCCGAGTCCGCCGATGTAGATATGTTGCGTCACGCTCAGTTCCCAGTTGTGTGCTTCGATCGACCGCTATTCGGTACGAAAGTGCCAACCGTGCTGAGCGATAATTACGGCGGAGCCAAGCTTGCGACCGAGTACCTTGTGCGTTGCGGATACAAGCGTATCCTCTGCATGGCAGGCGACCCGAAGTTGTTCACCAGCCAGAGGCGTGTACGTGGGCATAGGGAAGTGATCCGCACTGCCGGCCTGCCGTACCTCGCGGAGTTGAATGTGCAGGACTATTCCAGCACCGAGGCGGCGTTGCAGCCATATTTTTCCGGCAAAGACCGCATTGATGCCATCTTCAGCATTAAGAATGCAATCACCGTGAACGCGTACAAAGTTCTGCGCAAAGCCAACATCGCGATTCCCGACACCATCGGACTGCTGGGTTTTGATGACTTCGATCTAGCCGATGCGCTGGAGCCTTCCATTACTGTGGTGCGACAGCAGGTAGAGGCGCTCGCTACAAAGGCCGCAGAAATGCTCTTCAACGCGCTACGGAACAACGAGTTTGGACCAAGCACGGCAACGATGAAAGTGGAACTCGTGGAACGCGGATCAACGCAACAGAAGCACCCACGTGCGGCGACAAGAGCTACCTTTTAGGCACATGTTTGCGCGTGTTCATCGCTATACAAAGTGCTGCGACATCCCCGATCCGTTCTCCTAGTGCAGCCGGTACTACGCTGCACGCACGGACCGACGCAGGCAACGCTTCTTCTGCCAGGACGCGCCGAGCAGGGTTGAGCAGGTGTTCACCAAAGCGCAATGCAAGCCCACCGACCACCAGACGCTCAGGGTTGAACAGATCGACAAGAATGGCCAGAGCCTGACCCAGCCGCCTGCCCGTAGACTGAACGATCTGTGCTGCGAGGAGGTCTCCGGCTTGAAGAGCTTCTCCCACATCTTTGGCCGTTAGCGTGTCTACTTTGTTCCGGAGAAGCGAATCGCTTACTTCGGCGAGTGAGTCTCGCAGAAGGGACGCACCATGCCGTGCCATGCCCCCGCCACTCGCCCATCCTTCAACAGAGCCTGCCTTGCCATAGCCTATGGGGCCGTCATCAGAGAGACGCACATGCCCGATCTCTCCGGCCATCGATGTCGCGCCATGGAACAATTGTCCGTTCAGGACGAGGCCCGCACCCAAACCAGTGCCCATCGTAAGGAAGATCATATGTTGGCAGCCCTGACCAGCACCGAAGCGGTGCTCAGCTAGTGCACCGGCGTTGGCGTCGTTTTCTAGCGCACACTCGACGCCGAACTTTGCTTCAAGCAGCGCGACGATAGGGACGTCTATCCAACTCAGCAGATTCGGTGGTTGCTGAATGATGCCCCTGCTGCTGTCGAGTGGACCTCCACAGCTCACACCGATGGACCGGAGCGATCTTTCGGTCTCCATGAGCCCTCTTTGAATCAGCTCTTCGATGCGACGAATCGCTGGTTCAGGGCCGTCTTCTGGCTTGGTTGGGAACTCCTCTCGCCACACTACATCCGGGAGAGAGGTTGCGAGCGAAACGGCCGTCTTGGTGCCACCTATATCGACGCCGGCAAACACATACTGCCCGTCCTGATCGTCTGCCGCCGAACGCAGACCTTCGGAACTACTGTTCGAGTGCATTGACTTCTTTCACGCGTCCTGTCTTGCTATCGATCCTCAGAGTCTTGATTTCAAAAGGGTGGTATTCGCCTTTCCATTGTGCGTGAGCGAACGGCATCTGCAGCGTGGCTGTCGTCGCGTGGCCATCTGTCTCGTACGACCGCACAATGAGATCCTGCCCATCTTCAGATTGCTTGACCGCTTCGACTACTACGTCAGAAGCATCGACGGCCATGAAGCTGTCCGCACCTGGGCGGTTGCCCGGGTGTATGCCCTGATAAATGATCGGAGCAGTGGTCACCAACTCTTCCGCTGCCCGGACAACGCCGGCCTGCTGCCAAGTGCCCTGATGCGGAATGAGCTGCATCTGAAATTCCTGCGGCCCTTGATCCATCCAGGAGTAATCGACTCCGGGCTGCAACGCACGAGGCTCGTGGTTCGCGTACACGGCAGCCCTTGCAATTGACACCCGAAGATCGCCACCGTTGACGCTATAACCGTATTTCGCGTCGTTCACCACTGTTAGACCATAGGGTTTTGCCTGGCTGGTTCCCGAGACATCAACCCACCGCTGGCCTGGATCTTCCAACCCGTGATTGTCACGTGCCTCTGCGCCGTAAGCGCTTTCAAACGTCGCCTCCGGGGAGGCAACCTCCACGGGAAAAGAGAACTTCACAATTTTGAGATGTTCGTGCCAATCGAGCAGAACACGCACATCGACTTTGCGCGATCTGGCGTAGAGTATCCAATCCAACTTGAGCGTTGAAGCACCGAATGTAAGCTGCTCTCGAATTCGCGCGCGTAGCGGCCCATTTTCCAATACTTTGAGGCCGGTTCTCTTGAACTGCCCCAGTTCTTTGTCATAGGCATGGACTTGGTGCGCCCAGGTGTCGTTGTTGTCATCGAGAACGACCGCGCGCATTCCCTTGCCGTTAGCGAATACCTGATGACCCGCATCTTTATCAAAGATCGATACGATACCGTCAGGCGCGAACGCCACCCGAAGATGCTCATTTTCGAGCATGCTGTCGGTGGCATGTGGGCTGCTCGGCGATCGCGTTTCTTCGCGCTCCACCTTGCGCACCCGAAGTTGCCGATAGCCCATGGCGGGTACTTCGACTTCGGCGACTAGGCGCTGCCGGTGATTCACAACTGCTGTCGCATCGATCCACTGGAACGGCACGGCGCGCCCAGCTTCGTCTTCTACACGGGTCGGTGTGCCCGGCTCCCAACCGAGGTCATACTCGATGTGAAGCTTCGCTGCCCAGGCGTGCGGGTTAAAAACGACAATGTATTTGGAATCAGGATCTGTTGTAGGGACCTGCCAGGCGATTCTCTGGACTGCGGCATTCAGCGCTTCATCGGCTATGTCTCGCGCGCGGCCATATCCATCGCGCACGGCCACGTCGTACTCGGGCAGCGTTGTGGCGGCCATGCTGTCATGGAACTGCAGCAGAAGAACTCGCTTCCAGGCGGTCGCGAATTCATCTTTCGGATAACTCCCGCCCAACGTAGCGGAGACGGCTGAGAATTTCTCCGCTGTTTGAAGCGCGGCCTCAGTGGAGCGGTTGAGCTTTTTGCGCTCAGAACCTGCTGTGTAGGTTCCCACAGAGTGGTGCTGAAGGTCTCCGCTGTAGATTTGTATGTCTTCAGGCAAGTGATGCGCTACTTCAGCGAAGTAGCGGTCAGGCGTCGAGTAAAAGATGTGCGGTGCGCCCGCTTCTTTCTGTATTTCCCGGATAGAGCGCATGTTTTCTTTTGTGGGACCTCCACCATGATCGCCGATGCCGAAGAACTCCATGTCTGTGCGCTCGGGCTGTCCGGCCAGAGCAGCGACTGTGCGTTGCATGTGTCCGCGCACATCCCCGGGGTCGTCGTAGAAGAGCGGGATGCGGTACGTGAGCGCGCGGGTACCATCGACGCCCTGCCAGAGAAAGAGGTTCTGTTTGATCTCTGGCTTTTCAAGAGCATTCGGCCGCATGAACACGTAGTAGGGCATGCCTTGCAACTTCAAAATTTGCGGCATGTTGCCGTTGTGCCCGAAGGAATCGGGGTTGTACCCGATGTCGGCTTGTTTACCGAAAAGATGCTGGAGCGATCGCTGACCGTAGAGACCTTGACGGATAAGCGATTCCCCGCTGGGAACATTTACATCCGGCTCTACCCACCATCCGCCGACGAGATTCCATCTACCTGCGTCCACATACTTCTTAATCTGTGCAAGCATCACCGGATCTGTTTGCGCCACCCACTCGTAGAACTGCGATGAGCTTGTCGTCATCGTGAGTTCAGGGTCTTCCTTCATCCGGTCGAGAGCAGAACGAAAAGTGCTGTGGACGACAGCATCCGCCTCTGAGAGGGGCCAAAGCCATGGAGCATCAATGTGCGCGTTGCCGATCATGTGGAGCCGTAAGGAAGCCGCATCTGCAGGCCAGGGCTGAACAGATCCGGCTGAAGCTCCAGAGGAAGTTTGCGCTTGTGCTACGCAGGCCAGGACATTCGGCAAAGCCAATGTCAGCGCTGCGACGAACTTGATAGACGCTCGGATGGGGCACCTCTGCGTGGAAGAACAACGGGTGACGGCGAACGGAACTGCTTGGAATGGGTACGTTGACCCGAACTGGAATCGGTTCCATGCTTTCGCAAGGGGAACTCTAACGTTCCATAAGTGCAGTGTCAAGGAGATAACAGAGCACATAAGGAGTTACGAAAAAGTCCTTGACATTCGCGTAGACGGCGGCGCATCGTGTACACGCATTTCAAAATGGAATCGGTTCCAATTTCTATTTGCGACCTTGAACGAAGTCGCAAGGGAAGCCGTAGGAGTTCAACTATGCACACGAAGTACTTTCGTCTGGCCAGTGCTGCAATATTGTCCGCTGTTTTTGCATTCTTCAGTGCACCTATGTCACAAGCTCAAGAGACACGCGCAACCCTGAATGGGCACATACAGGATCCGGGCGGGGCAGCCATCCCGAACGCAGCAGTAACGGTACATAACGTTCTCACCGGTGTGGACACAAAGACAACGGCTGGGGGTGAAGGCGATTACGTCTTCAACTTCCTTCTGCCGGGAACATACACGGTTACAGCAGACGCACCCGGCTTCAAGCAGTTCGTGCGCAACAATGTTCAACTTCACGTCGGAGACAAGCTGACGGTTGATGCGCCACTGAGCGTGGGCTCCACGTCTGAGGTCGTGACCGTTTCAGGTGCGTCACCTTTGCTCGATGAAGGATCTGCCACTCGCGGCGGTCTTATCGACAACGTGAAAGTGACCGAGCTGCCAATCATCGGCCGGAACCCGATCAATCTAGCAGACCTCGTTCCGGGCGTCGTGTTCCAGGGCAATCAGGGCTTCCGCCGGCCCTTCGATAACGGTGATGTGATCAACTTTTCGGTCAATGGCGGATTGCGCCAGGCCAACGCGTTCTTGATTGACGGTGCACCGGATGACGCCTACTCCGACACCGCAGGTGACAAGTCACACGTCAATTTGAATGTGGCTTTCATTCCCAGTGCAGAAGTTACGCAGGAATTCAAAGTTGTTTCCAATTTCTACGATTCACAGTACGGGCGCACGAGTGGTGGCATTTTCAATGTCATCACGAAGAGCGGAACAAACGCGTTCCACGGTGATATCTACTACTTCTTGCAGCGCTACAACTTCAACGCCAACAACGTGGGCAATAAGTTCAACAACCTGCCCATCTACAGCATAGATCCGGTGACGAAGCAGTTCCTAGCTGCCCCGCGCCTCGATCAGTATGGGTTGGAGGTAAATGGCCCGGTCCAGATCCCTGGGCTGTACAACGGCAAAGACAAGACATTCTTCATGTTCGGCATTGAGCGCTACAAGGAGAACACTCCCTCTCCGGGGCTGGTAGGCACCATTACAGCTGCGGAGCGGAACGGTGACTTTTCCCAATCAGGAGTCAATATCTATGACCCCTACACGACGCGTTTAGATGCGAATGGCAATTGCTGCATTCGCGACCAATTTTCAGATGGCGGCGTGCTCAACAAAATTCCGGCATCACGCCTGATAGGCGCGGGATACAAGATCGCTCAGGCGTTTCCTGCACCATCGACGACGACGCCGACATCATCAAATAACTACAACGTAGGCGCAAACCTTTCGATCGACAGGTACAACAACTACAACATTCGCATTGACCAGAACTTCGGTCAGAAGGAAAGACTTTACGCCCGCTATTCCTACGGACGTCGTAACCAGACCGACCAGGGGAATACGAATTACCCGTTGCCTCTGCTGGATTCACAGGATCCGCTGGCACGCATCAACAACAATGCGGTCTTGGACTCACTGACGCAGTTCACGTCGAAACTGTCGCTCGATCTTCGCGCTGCCTACACCCGTTACAATGAGTCGGTGCTCCGTACCCGGTCTCAAACCGTAGACCTCACGCAGTATGGCTTTAGCTCGAACTATGCGGCCCAGCGCTTTGTAAATGTCTTCCCGAAGCTTGGATTCGACAACAACAATGGCGTAAACCTGCCAGGCGGCCTGGGCGGTACGGGTATTGGTTCGCGCGATCCCCGGTTCGGCATCAGCAACATCATCAGCTTCCAGCCCAGCATCCAGTGGATTCTTGGGAGGCACTCGCTCCACATCGGAGCGGATCTGCGTGATGTTGACTTCAACAATGGCGGAGCTTCGTTCACGTTAGGCCAGGGCGGATTCAACTTCACCCGCCTTCAAACACAGCAGAATCCAAATGCCGCTCAGTCTGCAGGAAATGGATCTGCTATTGCGGCGCTGCTGCTTGGATATCCGAACAACGGCATCATCCAGTACACCCCCTACACGGCTTACCGCTTCCGCTACTACGCAACGTATGTTCAAGACGACTTCAAATTGACCAATCGTCTCACCATCAATGCAGGTTTGCGGTACGACATTGAAGGTTCTCCTTACGAGACCCACAACCGCGCCAATCGTGGGTTCGATGTTACCGCGACTTCTCCTCTGGCCGGTGCGGCTGGAGCTGCAGCGGCCTATTGCCCCGCGTGCGCGTCACTCAAGGGCGGCCTTCTATTCGCTGGTGTGAACAATCAACCGAGAACGTTCTACAACACGCGGCTTGGAGATATTCAGCCCCGCATCGGTGCTGTGTACAGCGCTGCACCGAATACGATCTTCCGCGGCGGATACGGCCTGTTCTATCTGCCCGAAGCAGGACTTAGCCCGGCGCAAGGGTTTGCACAAGACACTGCGATGATCGTGAACAACTCGGCAGCGGGTACACAGGCGGACAACTTCCGTCCTCGTGGGAACAACCCAGCTGCTCCTCCACTCAGCGATCCATTTGCGACGGGCGTTCTCCAGCCGACCGGAAGTTCGCTCGGATTGGCTACGTTCCAGGGTCAAAGTGTTACCTTCAACAACCCAAACCGGTACATCCCATACGTTCATCAGTTCTCGTTCGGCATGGAACAACAGTTGCCGTATAACGTGAAGGTCGATTTGTCTTATGTAGGCAGCCGGAGCAATCACATCAACACGAACGATAACCAGGCAGGTGGCGCGCGGAATCTGAACGTTCTAAGTAACGGTCAGATTGCACAGGTTCGGCAATTGGCGGCTGCGGCCAACATGACGCCTGCTGCGTACCTTTCACAAACCAGAGCGAATCCGTTCTTCGGTCAGATCGCAGGAAGCACTCTGGGTACATCGCCAACCCTGGCGCTTTCGCAACTGCTTCTTCCGTTCCCACAGTTCCAGAACGTCAACTATGGACAGGAGTCGGTGGGTAAGATCTGGTACGATTCGGCGCAGCTTTTCGTCGAAAAACGCTACTCACAAGGCTTGTCTTTGAGTGGTGCGTTCACATGGTCCAAGACTCAGGAAGCTCTTGCGTACCTGAACCCGCAAGACGCGGCACCATTCAAGAACATTGGTGCTCAGGATAGACCCTTCCGTTTCACGCCTGCCATGGTGTATGAACTGCCTTTCGGTCGTCACCATCATTTCTTTTCCAACGACAGTCGTTTGGTTGAGTTTCTCGTTGGCGGATACCAACTCCAGATGCAGTACGTTATTCAGTCTGGCACGCCGGTGGGTCTGAACAGCAACTACCTGGTTCTTGCTAATCCCAGCATCGGCAGCCCTCACACGAAGACGCAGTATTTCAACACCTGCACACGAAATGTCAACGGCACACAGTCGGGCAATTGTTCCTCCGGAATTGTGGCGTTCCAGCAGATCAATTCGGCCAATCTTGATCTGAGAGGAGCGCCATTTCAGATCGGTTCCATTCGCAACCCGAATGCTCCGATCGGCAACGCTTCTGTCAGCAAGAAGTTGAACATCACAGACAACATCAACGCGCAGTTCCGGTTCGAGGCGTTCAATTTCACGAACACCTACGTTCCGAATGGACCGGACACAACTCCCACGAACAATACGTTCGGCACGATCAGCGGCAACACTGCTGTGGCAAACGGACAATCCAATCTGCCTCGTGTTGTGCAACTGGGCGCGAAGATCAACTTTTAAACAGCATTCTCCCAAGCCGGAGAGCCCATGCTCTCCGGCGTCTTCTTTTGTGTTTTACGCTTCGAAAAGTGGAAACTCGAATCCATGTTGCTCAATCGCAGAGCCTTCGGCAAACAGGCTGACGGGAGTGCGGTTGCTGGTTGGCTGGTGCTTCCGACAACGCGTTCGATTCTTGCGAATCGACTGTGCCTCTGCAGCCTATCGCGGCTCAGATAGCACGTTTACTGGAAGCTCTGATTCACTCGGCGACGGAGTAACACGCGGCGAGTCGGAGACGCTTCAAGCCGCATTCGTGGTCAGCGATGAAGCTGCTGCTGTTTCGGCAATATGTGAGGTGTTGGATCGCCGTGTGCTGATGGACGTGAACATCAACCCTGAAGCGAGAGTGGCGGTGTCGCGAGGGGCGGCTCCGCCGGTGCTGGTGCAGGGCGGATGGCGGTCTTTCCTGATCAAAGTGAACAATCATGCAGCAGTCACGTCATCTTTGGTCTTGCGCTCTCCTCAGGGCGGTCCCATGGGACGTCTATCTTCGCCTGCGATCGAAGGTGTTCACGACTTCACAAACGGCGCAGTAAATACCGTAGAGGCAAGAGCACGTTGGATCGCGCTGTCACAGTACATTCAGCCCCCTATGAATAGTGCGCTGAGCGGCCTTTTGTTGGAGTACAGAATCCTTCAGCTTTATAGTCGCGACGCAGGGCAACGATGCAGGCCGATCTGGATCTAGGCTTTCGCAGCTTGCTCCCGATCCTGTTCCAGTGCCTTCCAGCCCGCGTCGTCATGCTCCACATCGTAGATGAACATGGCAGACCTTCTACAGCATCGCTGCTGATCCAAGACCTTCTTGAGCGCGTGTATCCCGCGCAGGGCAAGCGTGAACAATCAGATCTTGCTTTCGAGCGGCAGATATACCGTGCTGACGGTGAGACACTTCTGCTGCCGGACGGCGAGTATCGCGTGAGTTCGGGGGCGAGAACCCGAGTATCTGCGCAAAACTTCCACACTGAAAGTGAGCAGTGTAGACAAAAACTTCTCCCTCGCTCTGGAACGCTGGATTGATCCATCAACGTACGGCTACTACTCCGGAGCCACACACATCCATGCTGCGGGGTGCTCGCATTATGAAAGCCCTACAGAAGGTGTGACGCCGGAGGTGATGGAGCGCGAGGTTAGAGCCTACGCCCGATAATCGGGTGAGGGCCATACAGAGAGCTTCGCCTTATGCGAAGCCATACTGGCATGTGGAACGCTCGCGGCTGGGCGACTCCCGCCGTATGCCCGTAGAACTTATCGTGAATGGCCTATCCCGTCGCTCGTACGGAGATCGTTGCAGATGGATCCATCCAGCCCGTGCAGTTTACTTGCCCCATTGAAAACACTTCATGTGTGGCGCTACGTATCTACCCTTCCGCGCATTCCAATCCGCTGAAAATCGGTGTAGCGCAAAGGGAACTGCGCGCGCTTCGAGACCAAGCGCAGCATGGTGCCGAGAGGCAGTGGACGCCTGCTGGGGCCAGAAGCAGCTGCGAATCCGAACAACGGAACAAGAAGCTGCCGCGCAGGCCTACGATCACGCGCGCAGGACGTACGACCTGATTCTTCAACAGTGCGCCCCCGAGTAGCCCTTTTAGGGCAGGCGTTTAGCGTAGCGCATCCTCCAAAGCTTGGACTATACTTCCGCTTCATGGAATCGGTTCCAAAATCAAACGTATTCGACCTCGGAGCTGATGCATGAGCGCGCAAGAAACTGTCCACACCTACAGCGAAGCAAAGCGAGCACGGCTCCGGAAACTCTCGAACGCAAACGGGATCATCGCTGCGCTTGCGATAGACCAACGGAAGAGTTTGCGCAGGCTGATTGCTCAGGCAGCAAACACAAGTTTCGAGCAAATCAGCGACGAAGAGCTTATGGCTTTCAAGGAAGCTATTTCCGAGGTGTTGAGCGGACGCTCCAGTGCGATCCTCTTCGACACCGAATATGGACTAAGTGGTGCAGCCAAGCGCGATACAAAATGCGGGCTGTTGCTTGCCTACGAGTTGGATGGATACGAGAATCCAAGACCGAACCGGATGCTTGCACTCATGCCGGACCTCTCTGTCACGCGCCTAGCCGAGATGGGGGCCGACGGTGTAAAGATCCTTCTGCACTACTCGCCCTATGATCCACCGTCCGCAAACGAAGACAAGTTCGTGATGCTCGAACGGATTGGTGCGGAATGCGAGGCCATGGGTTTACCGTTCTTTCTCGAGCCCCTCCTGTATGACCCTACACAGCCGTTGATACAGAGCGGCGTGTCTGCCGCTGACAAGGCTGAGCAGGCCTTTCAATTCGCGGCTGCCAAGCCGAAACTGGTGGTGGACATGATGCGCGAGTTTTCGCGGGCTCGTTACCGGGTTGACATCCTAAAAGTGGAGTTCCCGGTCGTCGCGCAGTTCGTAGAGGGTAGCAAAACGTTTTCAGGCCGCGCAGCATACACGCATGAAGAAGCTATGGAGTGGTATCGCACGGCGGATCAGGTCGCAAGCCTGCCGTACATCTACCTGAGCGCTGGTGTAAGCAGCGCCGAGTTCCAGGAATCGATTCGCCTGGCCCTTGCTGCGAAAACGCACTTCTCCGGTGTACTGTGCGGCCGCGCAACATGGCAGGACGGTGTTCGAGCCTTTGCTAAAGGTGGCAAAGAGACATTCAAACGCTGGCTTGAAGATGAGGGCGTGGCGAACGTCGACGCGCTGAACACTCTGCTGACAGGTGCTGTTCCGTGGGATCAGTTTCACCGAAGCCGGAATAATGCTTAACGCACGTCGTTGGTACACGCCATCAGCGTGGGTTCTGATCGGCCTGCTGACCGCCTCGATGTTCATCAACTACATCGATCGCTCTAACCTGGCGGTAGCCGCCCCTTTGCTGCAATCGCAGTTGCACTACAGCACGCAGCAGATTGGGCTGCTCTCGTCAGCGTTTTTCTGGACGTACGCTCTGCTGCAGTTTGTGGGCGTGTCAGGTTGGATTTGTGACAACTTCCCAGTGGGCAAGACCTTTGCTTTCAGCTTCCTGATCTGGTCTCTTGCGACCGCGATCACGGGATTTTTCTCCAGCTTCGTAGCAATCTTCGCGCTGCGGCTTTTACTTGGGGCAGGCGAGTCGCTCGCTTACCCGTGCTATTCCAAGATGATCGCGATGGAAGTGCCGCAGCAACTACGAGGGAGAGCAAACGCGCTGCTCGACGCTGGGTCGAAGCTTGGCCCTGCACTAGGGACTCTTCTCGGCGGCCTGTTGCTGGCCAGCTACGGTTGGCGTGTCTTTTTTGTCACCCTGGGCATTGCTGGGCTCGCGTGGTTGGTGCCCTGGCTGCGGTGGATGCCGCGCACACCGGCGTCGCGCCTCAACTTCGAGCCAGGAGACTACTCCATCCGGCAAATGCTTTCGGTGCGCTCGGCGTGGGGCACGTTCGCCGGGCACTTCTGCGGCAACTATTACTGGTTCTTCTTGTTGATTTGGCTTCCCTCATACCTCATCCATGATCGAGGATTGAGTATGAGGAGCATGGCAACGGTGGGGTCTGCGGCGTACGTCGTTGTAGCAGCTGGCACACTTACGGCTGGCTGGATCTCAGATGCCCTCTTGAAGCGCGGTGCGTCCGTAACGGCGGTGCGGAAGTCGGTCGTAGTCACTGGTTTGCTTGGGTCTACCGCTATTCTTCCCGTAGCATTTGTTCACGATCTTCGGCTTGCCATTGCGCTGCTATACATCGCCTGCGGGTTTTTCGGTGTGTACACCTCGAACCACTGGGTCATCACGCAGACGCTCGCGGGACCGATCATGGCAGGTCGCTGGACAAGCGTGCAGAATGGGATCGGTAACTTCTCCGGCATCGTGGCTTCCTGGCTGACAGCCTTTATCGCGGAGAGGCTGGGCTCGTTCCGAATGGCGTTTCTTGCTTCTGCATGCATTGCGCTTATAGGAGCAATTATGTGGGGATATGTCGTAGGCCCGGTTCGCCCGGTCTCGTGGAGAAGGGAGGATGGCCAAGTTGCATACTGAGCTTCAAGAGTTAGTCGAAACGGCCCATTCTTTGTTCAACCGGGGGTACAGCTTCGGAACAGCAGGGAACATCAGCGTCAGGCTGGAAAACGTCGTATATGCCACACCCACCGGCTCGTCCTTTGGTAGGGTTGCGATCGAGTCACTCGCGGCGTGCGATCTCGATGGACAACCACTCAATGCGCATCGTCCAACGAAGGAGCTGCCGTTCCATTTGGCAGTGTACCGGGCGCGTCCTGAAAGCCGAGCTGTAGTTCACCTTCACTCTACTTATGCGACAGCCGTTTCATGTTTGCGCAATCTTAACGAAGCTAATGCACTTCCGCCGCTCACAGCGTATTTTGCGATGCGCGTCCCGGTGCTGCCCACGGTACCCTATCTGCCCCCAGGGGATCCGAACCTAGCGGTCCATGTAGAACGCCTGGCACGCCACACACCCGCGATGCTCATGCGGAATCATGGTTCGATAGCAGTAGGATTGACGCTGCAGGAAGCAGCCGCGCTCGCAGAAGAAGTGGAAGAAACGGCCCGCCTCTATCTGCTGCTCGGAGAGCGCGCGCAATCGCTCTCGCTAGAAGACGTTGCCGAGCTCAGGCGAAGGTTTGCCTAGTGTCGATTTTCTTAGGAGCGATAGCGGACGACGATACGGGAGCAACGGACCTCGCAGGAATGCTCACGGAGCAAGGCATGCGTGTGATTATCGTCCTGCAGGATGCGCCAGCAGAAGACCTGCACCGGTGGTCGCAAGATGCTGACGCGGTGATTATTGGGACGGCTTCGCGCTCCATCGAAAAAGCAGAAGCCTATACTCGAACCGCCTCTGCGGCGAAAGCTCTTCTGGGGCTTAACTCAAAGCGATTGGCCGTGAAGTACTGCAGCACATTCGACTCCACAGCAGAAGGGAACATCGGAGCCTCGATCGACGCCGCAATGGACGTTACGGGGGAGCTATTCACCGTGGCTCTGCCAGCTCTGCCTGTGCTCGGACGCACGACGTACATGGGCTATCACTTCGTCGGAGACAAACTGCTGAGCGATTCTGTGTTGCGCGATCATCCGCTGAACCCCATGCGCAACTCTCATCTGCCTTCACATTTGCAGACGCAAACAATACGTCGCGTCGGCCTGGTTGATTTAGCGGCTACGGCAAAAGCTGAGCGTCTGCTGAAGCGAATGCAGGAGCTCCGAAACACCGGTATAGGTGTCGCCGTGCTCGACTGTGTGGATGAAGCGAACTTGCACGAGATCGGCGAAGGGATCGCAGAACTTCCCTTGCTAACGGGTAGTTCTGCCTGGGGGATGGTACTGCCTTCGATATGGCGGAAGCTTGGCCTGCTCGGACCTGCTGCAAACACAACCGAGCCTACAAGGAAGGCGGGTGGATCTGGTTTCCTGATCGTGAGTGGAAGCTGCTCCGCGGCTACGCGGGCGCAGAACAAATGGGCGGCGGTCAACGGTCATGGCGTGATCGAGTTGGACACGGCCGCTCTGCTCAAAAGCAAAGTGGATACTGAAGAGCTCGTGAGACAGGCTGTGACCATCCTTGCCGCAGGCGACGTGTGTCTGATCTCAACTACGCCCTCAGCAGCAGCAAAGGCGCGTCTCAGCGAAGGGGACCCAGGGCTCTCTTCTGTTGAGACAGGCGTTAAGATCGCGCACGAGCTTTCCGAAATCGTTGCGCAGGTGATGTCTGTTTGTCCGCCAGAGGGGCTGATTGTGGCTGGGGGAGAAACATCGAGCACACTCATGCGCGTCCTGTCTTTGGGCGGTCTCCGCATAGGGCCGATCATAGAAGCTGGCGTGCCAGCGTGTGTGTCGCTTGCGCGTCCCGCACTGGGCGTCGTGCTGAAGTCAGGCAATTTTGGCAGCCAAGACTTTTACGGGCGGGCGATCGACGCTCTCCGCCATTTACCAGTAGAAGGTGGTTCATGATGATCACTGTGTACGCCATCCACACCGGGCCTGTGCTTGTGGAGGTTCTCAAAGGGCTCATGCCGGAATTCCTGCCAGACGCTCGCCTTGTTAACATCGTTGATGACGGGCTACTGACTGATGTGCGGTCTGCAGGCGGGGTTACCGCGAGGCTGAGGCGTAGACTCATCGGCTACGGCATGATCGCTGAAGCATCTGGGGCAGACGCGATCCTGAACTGTTGCTCCTCCGTCGGGGAGGCAGCCGATGTGCTTGCAACATTGGTCAGCATACCGGTGGTTAAGATCGACGATCGCATGGCCGAAAAAGCTGTTGCCGCAGGCAAACGGATCGCGGTCGTGGCGACAGTAGCCACAACGCTGGATCCGACAGAGCGCCTGATCCAGCGGAAGGCACTGGCCACTAAAAGAGATATCAGAACGCAACGCTACCTGGCGGATTCCGCCTTCGACGCGCTGATTGCGGGAAACGCGGAACGTCATGACGATCTTGTGAAGAAGGTCATTCTCCGGGCAATGTCTGAGAACGATGTGGTTGTGCTTGCCCAAGGAAGCATGGCGCGACTCGTGCCGCTAGTGCAGGGCGCCGGGAGCGTTCCCGTGCTTTCCAGCCCGCGGCTCGGCATGCAAGCTTTACGCGAGACATTGGGGCAAGCGTGATTGCTCAAGCAGAAAATGTCACTGTGCTTTGCGCCGGTAGTCTCGTACTGGACACGATTATTCGCCCGGTAGACGAGCCGCGTTGGGGAACGACAACGCTTGTCGAGAGTATGGATCGTCACGTGGGCGGAAATGGCGCGAATACGGCTCGCGCGCTTTCTCTACTTGGCACCCGTGTGCGGCTATTGGGAACTTTAGGCGATGATGAGGCCGGTGCGTTTGTCCGTCATGAGCTCCAGTCAGCCGGTGTGGATACGTCAGAGATACAGGAGGTGCCATTGCCGACTGCGGCCACGGCGGTTCTTGTCAGCTCCGGCGGCGACCGCCAGTTCCTGCACCGCTTAGGAGCAAGCACCGAAGCCTTTCGAAGACTGATTGACTTCACGCCGAGACTTTGTGGCGGCGCCACACACTTCCATCTGGCCAGCTTCTTTGTGTTGCCCGAGCTGCGAATTCACGGTGCTGAGATCCTCCGGCGTGCTCGCGCAGCAGGCCTTTCAACCTCACTGGATGTGAACTGGGATGCGAAAGGTGAGTGGATTCGTGCGCTCGGCCCGTGCGTGCCATATGTAGACATTCTATTTCTGAATGAGGACGAATCACGCATGCTGACGCATGTCGACGATCCGTTAGCTGCTGCGCGTCAATTGCAAGGCTTTGGTGCAGCTTTGATTGTTCAAAAGCTAAGCAGGGCGGGGTGTCTGATCCTCCCTTACGGACCTGGAGCTGAAGCCATTCGTTGTGCAGCTTATGAGGTCGAATGTGTAGACACGACTGGGGCGGGTGATTGCTTCGCCGCGGGCTTCCTGAGGTCGCACCTCGCCGGTTTGCCGTTGGCTGATTCGGCAGAGTGCGGGAATGCTGCGGGGGCACTGAGTGTGAGCCGGGTGGGTGCTGTCGCGGGCTTGCCTACTGAAGAGGAATTTGAAGCCTGGCGGAAGACCGCGCCTCGAAAGAAATGAAGCGCTGGCGAACTGTGCGCTCTGAACAGAGGGTCACTTTCGGGCAACTTCTTTTCCCTGAAGGTATGTTGCTATCAGATTTCCACGCTCATCGAACCTCGTGAGATTGGCTGGGCTTCCGGCAGTGATCTGTGTCATCTCCCGCCTACCCAACATGGCCGACGCGTTGTGCGAGGCTGCACGCACAGCTGCACTGAGTGAGGCACTGGTGTACTCGCGTAAATTCCGCACAGCGTGGTCCATCGTAAGCATGGAGCCTGCAAGTGTCTCTTTGCCGTGCGCCAGATCTTCTGCCACAAGTGCGCGCTCGCCTCGGATCGCGAGCTCCGTTGTGCCGAGCTTGAAGTCTCCGTGCGTCATTCCCGCAGCGGCAAGGGCATCGGTGATGAGGATCGCCCGCTCTGGGCCCTTTGCCTTCCACCAGAGCCGGACCGCGGCCGGAGACACATGAATGCCGTCACAGATAAGATCTGCAAAGAGTCGTTCGTCATCAAGAACTGTGCCTAGGATTCCGATCTCCCTATGATCGAACGCGCGCATGGCATTGAATGTGTGCGTTGCGCTGGTCGCACCAGACGCGATGGCGGCGAGCGTTTCGGATGATGTCGCGTTAGAGTGTCCCAGCGAACAACGAACCCCTCTTTGTGACGCGTACCGGATGAGCTCAAGCGCGGAGGTGCGAGCATCACCTGTGGTTCGAGAGACCTCAATCGCGTGAGGCTCTGGCGCGATTGTCATCAGGGCTATGTGTCCGCGTGCTGCTTGCTGCAGACGATCGAACACCTCAATGCTGGGCGCTTGGAGATCCGCCGCAGGGTGCATACCGCGCTTTGTGTGGGAAAGAAATGGACCCTCAATGTGAATGCCGACGGGCCTCGCCTGATCGCTTGCATGATCACCCTCGATCACGCTGGCCAGTTTCTCGAGGGCACGGAACGTGAAATCCAATGACGCCGTCACAGTGGTGGGCAGATAGTGAGCGACTCCATGCTGAGCCAAGAAACGCTGAAGCCTCGACATCTCCAATGAGCTCGCACTCATCACATCAACGCTCTCTGAACCGTGTATGTGAATATCGAAAAATGCCGCAGCTAATGTGCTTGTTTCGCTTCGCAAA
Source organism: Granulicella sp. (assembly GCA_965200515.1). GTDB lineage: Bacteria > Acidobacteriota > Terriglobia > Terriglobales > Acidobacteriaceae > Granulicella. The sequence goes on from CBDAUT010000014.1 coordinate 1,376,482, forward strand.
TGCGTCGGGTCGCTGCTGATGCCGGTGATCACGCCTCGCGTGTTTACTGTGATGACCGGAAAGTCGAATACGTCCGAATGCGTCAGAAGTTGGCGTGCTGTGATCGTCTGCTCCATTCACTTACCTCTTCGCCCCGTAGTCATGCAAACCTGTGTTGTCCAGCCATTTGCATGTTCTTACTGAATCGCAGAACTGCCTCTACGCATTCAGCGTGACAGCGCCGGGCCCACTGAGCCCTTATCGTGGAACCGATTTCAAAGGTGAATGGGACTCTTCAGGTGATTGTTGCAAACCAAACCTCTGTCCTGCTGCGGCTCCGGATTCTGCCGCTCGTGGCTTGCATGTTTGCTATTCGGGCCGGTGCGCAATCAGAGCGAGTCATCCGAGTCGATTTGAAACGCGTGCAAGAGCCCCACAGCAACACACCACTGATGACGGCGGGTACACACTCTCCCTGAACCTGCGCAGAATAACGTAGTGCCTGAACCTGCGCAGAATAACGTAGTGTTCGTCGAGATGACTCGTTAGCGGCACAGAAAAGTCCCGTGCTGTTGGCGTGCATGTGTAACTCGATGCGTGAGCGCGCACACTTGAGGCCTCCTACGCTACACTTCTCGCTGCAATCTGGAATCGATTTCAAAAGACTTCCCAGGAGTATCCAATCCCGTGCGAATCACTTCCAGTCTTATACGCAGCACCGCTGTCGGAGCTTTAGGCGGCTTTCTGTTCGGATTTGATACAGTCGTCATCTCTGGCACTACGGGACAGTTGCGTCAGGTGTTTCACCTTTCTCCGCAGATGTTGGGCTGGACTGTGTCCATCGCGTTATGGGGCACTGTGCTGGGCTGCTTTGTCGCTGGACCGCTTGGACAGCGCTATGGTGGGCGAAACATCCTGCGTTGGCTCGCCGTGCTGTACATCCTTTCTGCCGCAGGCTGCGCGTTTGCCTGGAACTGGCCTGTCCTGATGACAGCTCGCTTCATCGGTGGACTTGGTATTGGCGGCTCTTCGGTACTGGGACCGGTGTACATCGCGGAACTTGCACCGGCGAAGTGGCGTGGACGATTGGTAGGTGCTTTTCAGATCAACATTGTGATTGGAATACTGGTGGCCTACGTCACAAACTGGTACATCGCAGGGCTTGGCCTAGGGCCGACTGAATGGCGATGGCAGCTTGGCCTTGGCATGCTTCCGGCCGTTCTCTTCTTCGTAGCGCTCTTCACGATCCCGCAGAGCTCTCGATTCTTAATCACACAAAACAGCCTGGACGACGCTCTCAGCGTAATTCGGGCTATGGGATCCGAAAACCCCGAGCGTGAGCTGGCAGAGATACGAGCTTCCCTTCATGAGGAGCGGAGTCAATCGGCTGAGCCCTTGTTTACCAAATCTCTGCGCCTTCCAATATTTCTTGCGATAAGCATTGGCGCATTCAATCAACTTTCAGGCATCAACGCCATCCTGTACTACGCGAATGACATCTTCGCGGCGGCTGGGTTGAACCGGATGAACGCATTCTCGCAGTCCATCTTCATTGGACTTTCAAATCTTGTGGCCACCTTCATTGCGATGGCACTCATCGACAAGCTAGGAAGAAAAACGCTGCTACTCATTGGCTCGGTAGGAACATGCGCTTCGCTATTAGGAACTGCTCTGCTGTTCGCTTCGGGAAAGAATCCGCATCTAGTTGTCTGGATGCTGGTGGCTTTCATCGGCTTCTTCGCGTTGTCGCAGGGTGCGGTTATATGGGTTTACATCGCTGAAGTTTTTCCTACCCGCGTACGTTCAAAAGGGCAGAGCCTTGGCAGCGGTGCTCATTGGGTGACAAACGCCATCGTCGCGCTCTTGTTTCCACTGGTCGCGGAGAAGTTCTCGCGCGCCACACCTTTCTACTTCTTCGCTGCGATGTGTGCGCTGCAGTTTGTCGTTGTGCTATTCGTGTATCCCGAAACCATGGGGGCAACACTCGAAGAGCTGCAAGCCAAACTTGAGCACTAAGCCAGACGTGGCGAACGCGTCATCCGATTTGCTGCCACGCGGTGATCTGATACGACTCGCCACGGCTCCGACTGGTGCCGTGCTTCGTGTGTGCGTTCCATGCCAATTCTACGCTCCCGTCCTTCATTACGGACGACCAGCCTAAGTGCCCGTCGCCATACACACGAATTGTGAGATCACGACCCGCGGGGTCTGCCGCGTGCTGCGCTACGCTTGCCCATGGAATCAAACTGCCGGCCCTGACGTAGACCGGAATCTGAGCCATGGAAGAAGAAATGGTGAAGATCGTGCCGCCGCTAACCTTTGCACCTGTCCAAAAATCGTGCCAATCGCCTGCCGGTAAGATCACATCGCGCTGACGCTCCCCCGCGAAAAGGGGTGCGACGATCATCCGATCACCAACGTAGTACTCGTCGTCTACCTTAGCGAGTGACCGTTCGGCAGGGTGATCCATGATGAGTGCGCGAAACGGCGGGAGGCCTTGCTTCTGATATGTGGCAAATGCGGCGTGCAGATACGGTATCAACTGCATACGCCACTCAATCACTTCCTTGCACCGTGCCTCGAGCTCAGGGGCGTCAGGGCTGAAGTGTCCGGCGTTGTTGTCATCGCGCCGAATCTGCTTCCAAGGTGGATTCTTGATGTACCAGGCGTTCACCATCGCCAAGGGCGAAAAGACAACGTTCTGCAACCTGCGGATCAGATCTTCATCGTTCTCCGCGTCACGCACCTCAGGGCACCACAACAACCCGCTAAAGCCTGAGTTCACCAACGCGCGAACGAACTGCCGGTGATCGTAAAGATCGCTGTAGAGAACAAACGGGTACGGTGCGGCAAGTGCTCCACTGGAGCGAACAAGACTCCAGGTTTCCAGACCACGCTTGCGGAACTGATGCCAAATCGTGTCCTGATAGCGCAAGCCAAACTGAGCGTGCATCTGTTCGCCATCCACACCGGAAGGGAAGCTGCTGTTGTCAGGAAAAGACCAGCCCTCAGTGAAGTCGGAGTTGTCGCACTCATCCAGCTTGAATCCACTGATGCCCAAGTCGATCAACTCACGACCGTGATAGTCACCGAAAACTTTTTGGGCGGATTCTCCCGCGAAGTCCGGCACAAGTCCGTCCCATACAGCGATGTCGCCAGAATAGGGAACAAGAGCTTCAAAAACCGGAGAAGCTGGATGCGTGAAAGCGTGCTCCCAAAGATTGACTCGGAAGCCCTTCTCGCCTACCGCGTGAATGAAGCCCCGCGGGTTCGGAAAGCGATCTGTGTCCCAGGCAAACGTGCAAGAGTATGCGTGCGTTTGCCACCCAGGCTCCAGGCCCAGCACATCGCAAGGTATGCGGGCGTCACGAAATTCGCGCGCTAGAGCGAGTACCTCAGCTGCACTTAGGTGCATCTCTGGCCTGTACCAAAAGCCAAGACCCCATTTGGGCGGGAGAACGCCTCCTCCGGAGAACAAATTGTAGCGTTGCACTGCCTCGCGCAACTCCGGCCCAGCAAACAAGTAGACGTCTACGCCTGCACACCGCGGGACCTCGATCAGCACTTTGCTTTTGAAATGCTGGTCACGCGCACGCATCATTTGCGGCGTGTTCACCTGAAGCTGATTTGCCGATGTGGGCTGCGTAGGACGCGGATGCGCCTGCCCGCAATAGAAAGCGGCGTGGCGGAAAGTGTCGACAAGGATGCCGTAACCCTGCGTAGTTACGTAAAACGGAACCGGAGCATGTGTATCACCTGAGTCGACCTTAGGATCGGCGTTGACACGTATTGTGCGTTTCTTGCTTCTCTGCTGGAACGAAAGCAGTTGGAGGCCGAACCCGTACATAAGCTCGTCTGGCTGAAGAGGAAGCTGCAACTCCACGCCCCGTGCGGTCACCTCACCTGCGATCGCTGGAAAGGGTGGCTGCCTCACCGCAGGCAAGCTATTGAGGCCGTCGAGGCTCGGGGCGATCTGACGTGCTCGTACCGGAGTGTGCTCTTCAGGCTTGCCAACAGTCGCCTTCCAAACGCCCGGCGCCACAACTTGCCAAGAAGCGTCATAATGCAAGCGCTCCGCACTTCGCGAGGCTGCGTGTAGCGGAGATCCAGCTACTGCCAGTGCGCCCGATGCGGCTGCCTTTACCCATTCACGTCGGTTCACTCGATCTCCAAGCGTTCAGTAGTAAGAGAAAGCATAGACCTCATGAGCACGTTTACGAAGTCTTCGCTCGTGATGCCCTTCAGAGCAGAAATACCCAACGTGAAGCTTGTTGAACTCGCAATGCGGGATTCACCTGAATCGAGCCGACGCAACATTTCTCCGAGACTCAGGAGATCCCAGGCGCACGCTGTTGCCTCACTTTGTGCCGAACGTTAGCGCGATAGGGCTGCACTAACTCATCGTTCCTATTACTCCGCGCCCTCTTCTAGCTGCTCTCAATCCGCGAGCACGCTCTTAGTACCAGAGCCACCTCACGTTCAGGCTGCAGAATGCAAAACCGAGTCCGAATCTTTAATTACCACGTGGGAATCGATTGGGGAACGCCGTCGGGAAATCTCCTATCTTCGTTGTTGGCAGCGCCTGTGTATCCCTAGGGGGCAACCAATAGCGCACTGGCTGGAACCTTATCGAACCGCTGAAAACGCTAGTTTTCGCGGTTTTTTGCGTTTTGCAGTCCCAAGCGGTGAGGTGCGGACCCAGGACAGCCACTCACCGACACCGCGATCCGTCAGTTCAAAACAGCCAGTAAGCCCTATAAAGCCTATGACGGGGACGGGCTGTTTCTCCTCGTTACGTCCAGTAGATCGAAGCTCTGGCGTTGGCGCTATCGCTTCTCTGGCAAAGAGAAGCTAATGGCGCTTGGCGAGTACGCAGTCGTAACGCTCAGCCAAGCCCGTGAACGGCACATGTCAGCCCGAAAGGCGTTGGCCGAGGGTACCGATCCAATGGCAGACAGGAAGGCGAAGCGGAAGCTAAATTGCAGCTTTGCATTGAAGTGCAACCTCAGTCGGACTCTCAATTCGAGAAGGTCGCACGCGAGTGGTGGCATTGGTGGAAGATCGGGCAATCGCCGCGACACGCCGAGACGCTGCTCTCGCGCCTTGAAGCCGATGTGTTCCAGCAATAGGAAGCGCACCGATCGAGACAATAGAAGCTAAGCATGTGCGACATTCTGCTGACGCTTGAAAAGCGAGGCGCAAGCGATGTGGCCAAGCGAGCTCACCAATCTATTGGTTGGATTTTTCGCTTTGCTATCGCCCGTTACTTGGCCAAGCGCGACCCAACCTCAGACTTCAGACCGCGAGATGTGTTGGCAGCGACTGAGTCAAAAAACTTCGCCCGGGTAGAAGTAAAAGATCTTCCAGAACTCCTAGTGAAAATAGGTACCTACAAAGGCGACGCGCTCACACGCTCGGCTTGAAACTAATGGCCTATTGCTTTCCGCGAACGAGCGAGCTCATCGAAGCACCGTGGAGTGAAATCGATCTAGAACGAGCTCGATGGGACATCCCGGGTGAACGTATGAAGATGAGGACTCCTCATGTCATTCCACTTGCCCGTCAGGCTGCCGAAGTCCTTCGTGCGCTACAGCTGCTGGCAGGCGGGGAGCTCTCGTGTTCACTGGGGCCTTCGATAAGAACAGGTGCATGAGCAATAACACTCTGCTCCATCCCCTCTAGCAGTCGGCGTCTGCCGTAGATCTCTTTACCACAAATGAACCCAGGGCTAAGAGAGGAGCGGCGAAGCGCTTCTGGAGAGCCAAGATTTTGGATAATCTCCGTTTCTGAGAAGTCACGAAAGCCATATAGTTCATAAAAAGTTATATCGAAATTGGTACACCTAGAGCATGGGAACGCAGATGGACAAGCTAGGGAGACTTGCCGATAAGCAGTCAGTGATAAGTCTGCCGATCTAGAGTCTTACTGCGGCCCGCAACTACCTCAGTCGTCTCGTCCAGAAGGGAAGCTAGAGCGAGTTGGGGGGTGAATTTATTCGTCCGCCGACCATCCGCCCTCCGAAAACTGAACTATGTTGAGGCTAGTCGTAACTACCCTCAAACTGTGGTGTTCTCATGTCCCGCCCAGGTAGTCCGTGGCAAGATTCACTGCTTGATTGGGTCGCAAAGCTGTAGATGGGCTGGCAACTCTTGGTTCCACGCTGATTTCAAAAGTGCCTGTCTTGAGTAATTCTGTCCACATTTGCTTTGAGCGAGTGCTCGATGAGTAAATCGACCAATTCTCCTTAAGAAGCAGGGTGAGGGTCATCGTGGACCGCGACTCTGGTAGAACGGCTCTGACGATGCGTTGCTTCCAATGCGTTGTCGAAGTCTAAGGCCAGAGCGTCACGCCCGGGCTCTCGCGTCGGTCAATAGATCTTTAGCTAAAGGACTTTCGAAGTTCAAGAGTCTTGCAGAATCGCAAAGAGTCAACTGCGAACCTCTGCGGGCTCACGTTCGGGTCCGCAAGGAGATAACCTGGCGCACTTGGTTCGATAGGATCGAAAGCGAAACCCTCTACAGTGAACAGTCCGTCATAACTTTGAGACATGAGAGCTTTGGTGACCTCGTGGAAGGGAATGTGACCCTTACCGAGAACACCTCGGTCGTTCTCGCTCAAGTGAACATGAAATAACTTCTTTCCGAGCAAGCGAATCGCCGCAATGCAATTGCTTTCCTCGATGTTTGCGTGAAAAGTATCGAGGGTCGCACCAAGACGGGGATGATCAACTGCATCGAGAATCTGCTTTACATCGCGAGCTGTTCGGACAAAGTGAGTTTCCGAACGATTCACGGGTTCGATCGATAGATCGACCTTGTAACTATCAAGTGCATCGAGCAGCGACTGGCAAAGATCCGTCGCCCAAGTCAGTTCATCCGAAGTCGCACGTGAGCCGGTGGAGTAACCGATAGGAGCCAGCACGGGGCCTCCAAGCAGACCCGCTCCAATGTCAGCAGCAGCCTCAATACACGACAGGACGTGCGCCCTCGCTGCTCGCCGCACAGCCGCATCAGGGCTGATAGGGTTGATTTCTGCCGGTAGTATGGCGCAGATCGTACAGCTGAGACCAGCGGCTTGCAGTGCATCTCGGAGAGCACGAACCGGAACATCCGTCGGAGAGAACATTGAGATTTCAATGCCGTCGTAGCCAATATCCCGGATGTAAGGAAGAAGGTCTAAGTGATGCGTTTCGAGTGAACGTGTCCAGGCAAAAGTACTTATGCTGAATTTCATTTCCCATTCCAATTGATCTTCTAAGTATCGTCGACCCATAGAGTATTTCTTTCAGTGCGGTCCGCTGCAGCAGTCCCGAACGAGATTGTTTCGGCTCCCTCAGTGACCACAGGAACGGCGCACAACAAGAGAGATTGGAAGGAGTACATCTCTGGTTGGTAAGAAGGGGTTCTCAAGCCGCTCCAACATTACGGCTAGTGCCGCGCGCCCAATGTCTGCACATGGCTGATGAACAGTAGTGAGAGGCACGCCTAAGAGTGCGGCATACTTGATGTCGTCGATTCCAGTGAGCTTTAGATCGGCCGGGACACGTCGGCCGAGCCGCTCCAGAACCTGCATCGCGGTCGCCGCAATCATGTCGTTCGCACAGATGAGACCATCAGGCGTCAACTTTTCAAGCAGCTCCGAAACGCTCTCCTCAGTAATCTCTTCGACCATGCGTACACGATTCGATCGAAGGCTCAAGCCTCTCCGCAAAACTGCATCTCTAAATCCAGATATGCGGGCCTGGACGGTATAGGCAGACTGCTTTACGCCTAGGAAAACGATTCGCTGACACCCATGATCGAGCAGATGATCCGCGGCAATGAATCCAGCTCTTCGGTTATCGATGCCGACGAGATCGAGTTCACTTCGCTCCGGGAACTGCATATAGCAGCGATCGAGGAGAACTGTGACGATCTTAGCCTTCCGAAGCATTGCAATGATGCTCAGGTTCAACGCATCCTTATTTTCAACGTGCTCAACTGGCGCGAAGAAGACACCATCAACCTTCTTCTGTATGTAGTGTTCGCACTGGTGCAGCGCCTGTTCGGCTTTCGTTTTCCCGAAGATCGCGCTGTTGCCCCACATAAGCGAGTGAGAGGCTGCCTGAGGGCTATGCATCATCCCTTGGCAAATGGGCTCAAAGATTTCCGTAGTACCCAACTCAGGTATAAGCAATCCAAAGTGCCTGCCAGAGCTCGTGGTTGCTTCAGATACGAACGTTCCCGAGCCCGCAAAGCGATTCACTAAACCACGATCCTGCAGTTCCCGTAGGGCTCTGGCGATCGTCACTCGAGAGGCACCGAAAGTTGCTGCTAATTCAACCTCACCTGGAACCCGGTGCCCAGGCGACCAAAGGCCGGAGCTGATTCGTTCCAGAAGAGCATCGCGAATCGTTTGGTATTTCAGTCTGTCAGTGGACATCGTTTCCCCACCAGCAAGGTACTGGAGAAGATGTTTGATTGTCTAGACAGCATGCCGTTTTAGACCAGTCAGCTCATTGACAGCTGTATTAGCCAAACCTTCTAATGGCCTTCGCTTACCCGTCATCACTTCCTCATCTTTTCTAGTTTGCGACGGGTTTGGAGGGCGTTACATGTACAGGCTGAAATTTCTCATCGTGCTCATACTGATCGCGAGTGCATCCATCGTGCTTCGCGCACAGACATCCACCGGCACGATAGAGGGAATCGTTACAGACAGCTCCGGCGGGATCATCCCGGGAGCGGAAGTTACGATTACGAACACTGGTACGGCTGACGTTCGGAAGGTCAAGACCAACGGCGCTGGTGCTTTCAGCGTCAGTTCTTTGCCTCCAGCCACATACCAAGTGAATGTGGCTTTCCCCGGCTTCAAGCAGTTCGCGCAGGTGCCCTTCAAACTGGATGTTGCGTCTACGGTGTCAGTGCCCGTGAAACTCCAAGTCGGTGCCTCTTCAGAGACAGTGGAAGTGAGTGGAAGCGATCCCGCACTGGCCACCCAAAGCTCCTCACTCGCATACCAGTTGGAAACAAAGTCGATAGAAGATTTGCCCACTAACGGCCGCAATCCTTACGGCTTTGCAGCTTTGGTGCCCGGGGTGAATGCTCCGGCCCCTTTCAGTCAACTGTCGGTCGGCATGTATAGCGAACAATTCGTGTCGATCAACGGATCGCGGAATAACCAAAGCAGTTTTCAGCTTGATGGCGGTGACAATTCGAACTCTGCCTTCAATGGACCAACCTTCTATCCCTCCATCGACGCGGTGCAGGAGTACAAAGTTCAGGTCAATAACTTCAGCGCCGAGTTCGGGCAATCCTCAGGCGGCGTTGTGAACGTGATCACAAAGTCTGGAACTAAAGCCTTCCACGGTTCTGCGTATGAATTTGCGCGCAACAACATCTTTGACGCTAACAATTACTTTGCTAAACAGGCACAGATCCCAATAGGTCCCTACCGTTACAACCAGTTCGGAGCTTCACTAGGCGGACCTCTGTATATCCCGCATCTGCTCAAGCGCACCGATCGAACTTTCTTCTTCGTTTCTTACGAGGGCCTTCGCTTTACTCAGAGTGTGACCGCGACGGCTACTGTGCCAACCAGCCTACAAAGGATGGGTGACTTCTCACAAACTTACGACGCAAATGGCAAGTTAGTCGTGATCTACGATCCTGCCACCACGCGTCCTGATCCGAACAGTCCGGGAAACTTTCTCCGCGATCCTTTCCAAGGGAACAGAATTGACCCAACCCGCTTCGATGCCGTTTCCAAAAACATCATTCCTTATTTCCCGCAAGCTACCGGGGAGGGCACCGGGCCAGCTCACGTGAATAACTTTGTCTCGGTAGAGGCTGCAAATACGACCAAGAACACGGGATCCTTCCGTGTCGATCACGTCATTTCAGATACCCAGCGCATCTTTGGTCGATACGGACAAAACCTCACAGTCTTCAAGCGACCAAATCCCTATGAGGGAACGACCGCAGCCGTGGCGGCGCCCACGCTCGGTGACGACCGCCTCATGGAATACCAGCACGTGCTGGATTACACCAATGCCTTCAGACCAAACTTCGTTATGGAGTTGAATTCCAGCTACAACCGCTACTCCCTCAATCGCACGCCCCCAGGTTACGGTTTTGATCCGACACAACTCGGCTTCCCGAGTTCTTATACCGCGTTGGCGAACACACAACATATTGCAAACTGCTTTCCTCAGATCGACACGAATTTCGGCCTCAACTATTCGCTCGGGCAAATTGGCATAGGTGGTGGTGCTTTAGTAGGCGTTTGCGGCAACCTGGACAACACGGTCGAGGCCTATCAGGAAGTCGCCAACTTCACCCGTACCGCAGGAAGGCACTCGATCAAATTTGGCGCAGTCTGGCAAGTGGATCAGAACTTCGGCAAGAACAATGTAGATGCTGACGGCGTGTACGGCTTCAGGACAGATCGAACACAGGGTCCAAACCCCTATACCTTTTCCTCCACCGCAGGAAACGCTTTTGCTTCGTTCCTGCTCGGCGACGGAAACTTCGGCAGCATCGGCTCTGGCACACCACCGCTCTTTCTCACGACAAAGCATTACGGCGTGTATGCCCAGGACGACTGGCGAATCACACGAAAGCTCACGTTGAACCTAGGGCTCCGTTACGACATCAACAAGCCCTTCACCGAGCGCGACAATCGCCTGACGCAGGTTGACCTGACAACACCCTCTCCATTGCAGGTTCCTGGATTCAACCTGGTTGGAGGCTTCCAATTCCCAGGCGTAAACGGGAATCCCCGCTACCTAAGCGACACACACAACAATCAGGTCGTCCCACGTGTTGGAGCGGCCTACTCCCTGAACAACAAGACGGTGATACGTGGAGGGTTCGGGATGTTCTACGGACCCGTGGTCGGGAGCAGTACGCCCTCCGACGGTTATTCCACACGTACAAGTTGGGTTACGTCTCTCGACGGTGTCCACCCAGTGAACCCGCTATCGAGTGCATTCCCAACGGGCTTCTCCACTCCAACCGGAAGCTCGCAAGGCCTGCTCACATTGATCGGGCAAGGCGGCACGGGCGTAGACAAGTCACAGGCGGTGACCTACTCCAAGCAGTGGAACTTTGGGTTCCAGCGTGAGCTTCCAGGTTTCATCATTATGGATGTCGCGTACGCGGGCAGCCAAGGAAGCAATCTTTACAACTACACCCTCCTGGATCAACTTCCCGATAAGTACCTTGCACTCGGTAATGCTCTGAATCAGCAGGTACCGAATCCCTTTTACAACCCCAACGCTGTTGGATTGTTTTCCAGTCCGACCGTCTCGCGGGAGCAGCTCTTACTGCCATTCCCACAGTTCACTTATTTCAACTCCAACCTGAGCAACGGAAGTTCGATTTACCACGCGCTGCAAGTGTCGGTGAACAGACGCTTCCGACAGGGCCTAAGCTTTCAGGGCTCTTACACCTACAGCAAGGGGTTGGACAACGTTGGCGGACCGGTACAGGATTTCTACAACCTGCGCGCCGAAAAAGCAGTGTTCAGCAATGACCTGACGCACAACGCTGCGCTTAGTGGAGTCTGGGAGCTGCCATTCGGCAAGGGCAAGGCCTTCTTGAACCATGGGCCACTCGCGTCGATATTTGGCAACTTCCAGTACAACGCAATTGCGACCTATCAGAGTGGCTACCCGCTCTCGATTGGCGTGGGAACGAACACACTCAACAATAACGGTCCTGCTCAGCGCGCCAGCTATGTTCCCGGTATGAACCCGGTGCTGCATGGCCCCATTCAGTCCCGGCTCAGCCGCTACTACAACATCGACGCGTTTCAGGCACCGGGCCAATTTACTTATGGCAACACACCGCGTTATCTCTCCAACCTTCGAGCCCCAGGCGTAGACAACTACGACATGTCTATTTTCAAGAATGTGCTGCTGCGCGATGCGATGAAGATCGAGCTTCGATTTGAAGCGTTCAATATCTTCAACCGAGTGCAGTTCTCCGCTCCAGACACAACCACGGGGAACACGACGGCCGGTGTGATCAGCTCACAGATCAATCAACCTCGCGATCTCCAGATGGCGGCGCGGTTCACCTTCTAGCTTTTGCATCAACACGCAGCGCAAAGCTGCCAAGCACGTCCATTGGTTTTGGAGGTTTCATGTTGTACACGTCTATGTCACGCCGCACAGCGCTCAGTCTTATCTCGGCTGCCGCCGCGTCCCCATTCGTAGGTTGTGGCGATCTCGCCAGTTCAAGTCTGCAACCGAGCAGTCGCATTACATCCGCGAACCGTCCGCGGTTTCACCTGACACCCGCAAAAGAATGGATTAACGACCCGCAGCGGCCCATCTTCCTAAACAACACTTGGAATATGTGGGTGCTTTATGCCGCGGATTACTCCAGCAGCACAGGCACCGAATGGAGGCACTACACCTCCACCGATCTGGTGAACTGGACTGATCAAGGTACGTCCATCCCAAAGAACACAACGCAGTTCGGGGATGTTTGGACCGGCTCGACGGTAATTGATACGAACAACACTGCGGGACACGGAGCCGGTGCACTGATTGCGCTGATGACGATGCCAGCTAATAACACCGGATCAGGCGGAGCAACTCAAACGGGCGGGGGCAGCGGACAAAATCAATCGACTGCGCTGTGGTATTCCAACGATGGCGGTAAGACCTTCTCGTTTGATTCGATCGTTCAGCCGAACTATCCGGGAAACAATGCCATTTTCCGTGATCCGAGCATCTTCTGGCACGTACCGACACAGCGCTGGATCATGAGCCTTGCTGAACAGAACAAGCTGAGTGTGTATACCTCCACGGATCTGAAGCACTGGACCTATGCGAGCGGACTCTACACCGACCAACTCGGCATCATGGAGTGTCCGAATCTCTTCCCGCTTCACCTTTACGACGCGAGTGGCAACATTCTTTCGGACAAGTGGATTCTCTTGAGTGGTGCCAACGGATACAAAACGGGACGCACGATCAATACCTACTATTGGGTCGGCAGCTTCGACGGTGTGACTTTCACGCCGGACCCAGGCTCGGGAACATGGCTTGATTTCGGTTCTGACTTCTACGCCTGCACAGTGTTCACTCCAGCGGGTACTGGCGATCCTCTCGCAACTGCCACTGCTATCGCTTGGATGAACAACTGGGGCTATGCCGCTCAGTTTCCAACAGTCGACTACTTCGGCCAACTCTCCACCACGCGAACACTGCGACTGCAGATGTCGAATGGCAAAGCCACACTTTTTAACACGCCTCTGCCCGCGCTAGATAGCATTTTCACTTCGACCGTGAGTGGAGCCAATCAAGTCATCTCCGACGCCAGCGCGTACTCATTTCCCGCCTGGGCAAACACACCGGCTTGCAAAATTGACTTCAAGCTGACTCAACAGAACGGTGCATGGCCCGGAGCGATTTTCTTCTCGCTTCGCACCGGCAATGGCTACTTCACGCAGCTCACGTTTGATTTCGGCAAGAGCAACATCTTTTTCAAGCGCGATTCCGGTGGACCACAGCCGACATCGGATGGATCTTGGGTCAACAACGCGAATGCGCCATTCAACTTTAGTCAGTCGATGCTGGCCGTGAGCGTGCTCATCGATATCAATTCCGTGGAAGTGATCATCAACGGGGGCCAGGTGTCGATGTCTAGCCTGATCACCGCACCACAAACCGCCACCGGTCTAGGCATGAACGTCGCCGGCGGTAGTGCGCTTCTGTCCGGCTTCACGATCAAATCTGTAGCTTAGGCGCTGTGTTGAACATGAATGCTACGTCATGCCCTTACTCTGCGATGTCATTGCTGTGAAGGAGGTTTGTGCGACCTGAAATGATCAGCGTTGGAGAAGTACTCTTCGACGTGTTTGATGATGTGGAATTGCTTGCCGGAGCGCCTCTCAATGTAACGGTCCAAATACATCGTCTGGGCCACTCAGTCGCTTTCATGAGCGGTGTTGGCAGGGATGAAGCTGGTGATCGCGCTCTTGCTGGCATACAGGCTTTCGGGCTGTCGCCACGATGGATTGTTCGTAGACCCGAACCTACCGGGCGTGTCGAAGTGAAGATTTCGAACGGTGAACCTTCCTACTGCATCGCGCGCGGTGTCGCTTACGAAAATATTGTCGTTTCGCACGACGTAAGGTGCGAACTGAGCGCCGCAAGACCAAGTTGGATCTACTTCGGCACTTTGGCGCAATGTTTCACAACAACTCGGGAAACCACCGCGAACCTTTTCGCGGCGCTACCCGAAACCAAACGCTTCTACGATGTAAATCTGAGAGCTGGCTTTCAAGAAGATGAACTAATTCTGGAACTGCTCAAAGAAGCGGACGTGGTGAAGCTGAACCACTTGGAAATGCAACGCATCCAGATCTTGCGCAGCTGGCCGCAAGAGCTTGAAGAGGATTTCTGCCGCAGGTTGGCATCAGCGTTCGATCTTCAGGCTGTGTGCGTAACGCGGGGAGCGCAAGGTGCAGGGCTACTCTACGACGGTGACTATGTCGAGGCCGCCGCTCCGCACGTCGAGGTCGTAGACACCGTGGGCGCTGGGGATGCGTTCGCAGCCGCATTGCTCCATGGGTTGAGCGAGCAATGGGAGCCAGCACGCATCGTCCGGTTTGGTAACGCGCTCGGAAGCCTGGTAGCCAGCAGGCGCGGCGCAATCCCAGACATGAGTTCCGCTCAATTGGCTTCTCTTATGCACACATAGAAATGGTAGGAATGCATGCGCTCTTCTGTTTGGAAGATCGGACTGACCGCAGGCCTGGGTGGTTTGCTGTTTGGTTTCGACACAGCCGTCATAGCCGGTACAACCGACGCGCTCACAGCTGTGTACCATCTCAGTCCAGTAGCGCTGGGACTTACGGTCACGAGTGCGTTGTTGGGCACAATTCCAGGAGCGGCATTTGCGGGAATCCCGAGTGACCGCATTGGGCGCCGAGCTAGCCTGAAAATCCTCGGTTTGATCTATGTGATCTCTGCTCTTGGTTGTGCTTTGGCATGGAACTGGCACGCTTTTCTGTTCTTTCGAATCATTGGCGGTGTAGGAATTGGTGGCTGTTCCGTCGTAGCGCCTATGTACATCGCGGAAGTTTCGCCTGCGGAGTACAGAGGCCGCATGGTGGGTCTGTTTCAGCTGAATGTTGTTTTCGGAATCCTGCTTGCGTACTTATCGAACTTCGTTGTCTCCCTCTTCCACTTAGGCATTGTTGAATGGAGGTGGAAATTCGGGGTGGCAGCTATACCAGCTGCACTGTTTTTCGCGATGCTTTACGGAATTGCTGAAAGCCCGCGATGGCTATTGGCGAAGCATCGTGAATCCGAAGCAAAATTCAATCTGGAGCTTATCGGGAACGCGGATCCTGAAGCAGAGTTCACTCGCATACAGCTTTCCCTTCGTGCCGAGAAGGGGCAAGACGCTGGATCCTTGCTCTCGCGGCACGTTCGAAAACCAGTGTTGCTCGCGATCACTATCGCTGCCTTCAACCAGCTATCCGGCATCAACGCGATCCTCTACTACTTGAACGACATCTTCGGTGCCGCCGGCTTCAGCAAACTCACCGGGAACATCCAAGCCGTTATTGTGGGCGTCACCAACTTGATCTTTACGATGATAGCGATGAACTTCATCGATAGATTTGGCCGCCGATTTCTCTTATTAGTTGGATCTGTCGGAACGGCTTTGGCGCTTGGCAGCACGGCTCGCATTTTCCAGACAGGGCAGCATGCCAATTGGCTGCTCTGGATGCTGATCCTCTTCATCGCTTCCTTTGCCTTCTCACAAGGCGCTGTGGTGTGGGTCTACATCAGCGAAATCTTCCCAAACAACGTTCGGGCAGCCGGGCAAAGTCTGGGAAGCCTGACACACTGGGTCTTGAATGCTGTCATTACGCTGGTCTTCCCGCTAGTCGCAGTCCATTCCCATGCTGTGCCTTTTTACTTCTTCTCAGCCATGATGGTTTTGCAGTTCATTCTGGTGGCAAGTATTTTTCCGGAGACCCGTGCGCGCAACCTCGAATCTATCGAAGGTGATTTCTTCCATGCATAAGACCTTCCTGCTAATGCTGTCGTTTCTTGCTCTGTCGACTGTACCCTCCATCACACTCGCGCAAGAAAACCGGCCGCTTTACGATCAGCCGTACCGACCCCAGGTTCAGTTTTCTCCACAACGGAATTGGACGAATGATCCTAATGGGCTCGTGTACTACCAAGGCGAATACCACCTTTTCTATCAATACAATCCGGTCGGCGACGTTTGGGGTCACATGAGTTGGGGCCACGCCGTGAGCACTGATCTACTGCATTGGCAGCAGTTGCCCGTTGCCATCCCCGAACGTGAAGGAGAGATGGCATTTACGGGCAGTGTGGTCGTGGACGAGAAGAACACAAGCGGATTGTGCAAGACGAATTCTTCTTGCTTAGTGGCCATCTATACGGGGCATCGTGGCGAGGGTAAGTCTCAACACGAAGTACAGGACATTGCGAGCAGCCAGGACCGCGGTCGAACCTGGCAATACTATTCCAAAAACCCAGTGTTAGATCGCGGTCTGAGCGACTTCAGAGATCCGAGTGTCAGTTGGTCGGAGGACTCCAAGCGCTGGATCATGGCGGTTTCGCTGCCAAACGACCATAGGGTGCTCTTCTACACATCTGCAGATCTCAAGACCTGGATTGAGGCGAGCTCTTTCGGACCGCAAGGCGCAATTGGCGGGCAGTGGGAATGTCCAGACCTAATTCATGTCCCAGGAGAAAAGGGCAGCAAGGACATGTGGGCCTTGAAAGTTGGGTTAAATCCTGGCGCGCCACAAGGCGGATCAGGCGAGCAGTACTTCCTTGGAACGTTCGATGGCAAAGCTTTCAAGCAATCCAACTCGCCGGGAGCGCATGGCTGGACCGATTATGGAAAAGACAGCTACTGTGCGATTAGCTTCAACAATCTACCGAAGAATAGCAATCCCGTAGTAATTGGTTGGATGAACAATTGGCAGTACGCCGACAAGCTCCCAACTTCGCCTTGGCGAGGGCAGATGACGGTGCCTCGCGGGCTCACGGTCAGACAAGATGAAGCAGGTGAGACATTGCTCCAGGAGCCGTTGGTCGCACCATTGCGCATGCTTCCGGCAAAGAAAATCCAAGTCAAGCTAGGCAGCCTCGCTCAGTCAGTTCGGATCTTTGACTCCCAGTCTCCGACCGAACTGAATGTTGCTTTAACGGCTGCCGACAGCAGCGTTCTCGGGCTCCGAATTTACTCTGATGAAGCACACTGGACCGAAGCGGCTTTCGATCTCCGTAAGCAGGTTTTTTATGTCGATCGTACTCATTCGGGTATGAATGTGGCTCAAGGGTTTCTCACCCGTACGGAAGCTCCATTGCGGAGCGGGCGCCCTCTTGATATGCATTTAGTTCTGGATCGCTCATCAGTAGCGGCCTTCGCTCAAAATGGCTCTATAGCCATGACGAACCTGGTGTTTCCATCAACCACCAAGTTGCGTGTAGAAGCATTTAGAGCTGGCGGCATCAAACTGGTGTCAATCTCCGGTTCTGCTTGGTCGCTCCGTTCTATATGGTCCAGTGCAAACACTCCCGGTCAGTGACTCTTAATGGGACGCGCCGTTAGTCGGCTGTCCATCATTGACGCGCTCGTTTCAACAGCTGATCGACAACAGCAGGCTCGCCAATAGGTAGCTCATTGCTTTTCGAAAACACGACTTTTGAGACCATGGTGGTTTAGAACTGTCCGTCTCTAACCCTCCTTAGGAGGGAAGTTCAGAGTTGAGCGTTAGTCGCAACAATTCGCCAGTCCGCCGGGACCGAATTCATACCCTTCACCTCCAGCACAAACTCGACCTGATTAAGTTCTGTGAGGGAGCGCACATGGAAGCGTTCTAGCAGTTCGTGCATGGCTTGGTCCGAAGCAAGAATATTCCCACCCGCCTCAAGTGCCTCTGGACTCGTTGCGCCGACCACGAACACTCGCCCGGTGCTCGAGAAATTTGGCAGGATTGCAATGCGCACATAGTTGAAACTGTAGCCGCCTTCGTTTCTTGGGATGAATCCTTTTGGCTCATTCGGGTCCGGGTTTATAACATGTAGTTCGGATGCTGATGGATTCCCCGGTATTGGAAATAAACGATATTTCAACCGGCTTTCGAAGAGCTGACCCCACGGGTTAATCCAAGGGCCGCCGAGCAGGACGACATTTTTTTGCTCCTGAAAGTCGCGCATGCTGGCGTCATGTGGTTGCGTGATTGTGACGCGGTGATTGGGAAGCTCTGCTCTAATATCGGCGGCAATGATGGCGCTGGAGACGTTGGTTTCATTCGAGGCTGTGACGTACTTGATTGCACCTGCAAGCTCGTTACTGCTGGTCTTTGAGACCGGAGGCGCATACGTGCGGGCAATATAGGACTGTAAGCTGACCTGTTTTCCGAAGATCATTCGATACGCTTGAAGGTTAGAGTCAGTGACGATGACCATAACTGGCCCGGGCGTGTCACCGAGAACCCCCAAGATGCCATGTGCCGCATGTGGCCCGGAACCTCTAGAAGGGAACCATCCTCGCAAAAAATAGCCGCATGCCAGACAGGCAAGACATGATACGACCAGCCAAAACCTCATCTTGTTCGTTCGTGAAGTGTCTCTGCTAGAAGTTCGTTCCACATGCGGGCTGAGAAGCACGGAGTCTTCAGGGAGCTTCAGCAAATGAGTTTGCGATAAAGAGACTTCTTCTGGTGTTGTCCTGGCGGACGGCTTGTACAGAGGGTCTGTTCTCGATGCTTTTCCGCGATGGATCAATACTGGGAAGTATTTACCCTTCGGAATTTCAATGCCATACGTTTCATCACGCCCTTCGGCAGAATAGTAGGTCTCCAACCTTGCCCTAAGGTGTCGCACGGTGACGCGAACGATATTGTCTTCGCTGGCGTTATATCCCTCGGGGCGACCGAACACGGCTCGCCCGATACTCTGCTCAGTTACGTGTTGGATTGACCCGTTTCCTGCGGACTCGAGAAGATAAGTGAGGACCTCCCGGAGGCGCGGCGCGGAAGCCAACGCGTGGCTGCACAGTAGCCGATCAAGTGCTTCCTTCGCCTCAACTTCCGCTTCGGAAGAGAGTGGAGTGTCATCCAGGCTGAGCCCTAGTGCGGATTGTGATTCGATCACCAAGCTTAGAAGACCCTATCGCTATGGACATAAATGGATTCCGCGTCCGCGACTTTCATCTCGGATCGCCAAACTCAAGAACGGATTTGAAGCTCGATCTCGAATGGTTCTCCAAGACCCGTAACGTATCACGTGAGCGCCAGGATTCACCACACTGGCGTGTTACTCAGCGGCCCCTACCTTTACCTACCTATCTAAATATTAGAAAACAAACACTTTCCCATGGGAAAAGGCGCTTTTACGGGGAATTCCCATTCGATACTTGACTCGCGCAGTGAGACATTGAACGCGCTTGTAGCCGGAACGTTCGTCCGTCGTGAAATCGGCCTAGAGGGTCATGCATTTTTCGTTGACGGTTGCCGAAGCAGATGCCTGTGAAAGAAGAAGTGAACCGGCGGCAGCCAAAGAGCTTGATCGATATTTAGCTGCAAAACCGGCCACGCGAACAAATTAGGGCTACTTTGATAGTTTTTGGAGGATTCATTGATGTCAAAAAAACTGCTGCTTTCCCTGCTAATAGTCCTAGGCCTACTTTGCTATCGCGAAGCGTGTGCCCAGCTCGCTACAGGGGACGTGCTGGGTTCCGTCACAGACTCGACTGGTGCCTCCATTCCTGGTGCTGATGTCCAGATCGAAAATCTTGGAACACATGAGATTCGCAAGGCGAAGTCCGCCTCAGACGGTGCATTCGGCTTCACCTTATTGCAACCGGGCACATACAAAATGACGGTCCAGAGTTCCGGTTTTAAAACGTTCGTGAACCCGAAGTTTGTCTTGGTCGCGGGTGACCGTGCCCGTCTGGATTCGGCTTTGCAGATCGGCGGACAGACTGAGACCGTAGAGGTGGACACTCAGCCAACGGCTCTCCAAACCGATAGCACCACTGTGGGCGCGTCGATTGATGCCAAAGCGATCTCCGACCTACCGCTTAACGGACGCAACGTGTATGTAATCGCACAGGTATCACCAGGCGTCAACGCGGGCTCCGCAAATTCGCTTTCAAGTGGTAATCGTCCTGACGATCGGCGCTCTTCGAGTTCGGTTTCCGCTAACGGACAGTACGAGTTGAACAACAACAACCTGCTGGACGGCATGGACAACAACGAACGGTACAAAGGCCTGATCCTAACGAGACCATCGGTGGAAGCCATACAATCCGTACGTGTCGACACCAACCTCTTCACAGCGGAAGTTAGCCGCACGGCAGGCGCTGCCATCAACATCCTGACAAAGTCCGGCACGAATGCTTTCCACGGGTCCGTCTACGAATTTTTCCGTAACGACGTAACCGATGCCCGTAACTATTTTGCGCGTACGAGCATTCTTGCTCGCAAGCCGGAGCTTCGGCAGAACCAGTTTGGTGCCAGCCTGGGCGGGCGCATCATCAAAGACAAGACCTTCTTCTTTGCAGACTTCGAGGAGTTGCGACAAGTGGATGCGACCGGCACTGTTTACACATCAACGGTGCCCACACTGTTCGAAGAGCAGAACCCCGGCAATATCAGCGATATCTGTGCGCCGGTAACCTCAGTGGCTTGCATGACACCGATCACAACGACGATCGACCCTACCGCTCTGGGCTATTTCAAGTTGTTTCCGGCACCTAACCAGCCAGGAACGAGAAACCCCACAACTGGGCTCACCACCAACAATTTTCTTTACAACCCGCCTAGAGTCCAGAACCTGAAACTTGGCGATTTACGGGTTGATGAACACTTTACGGACAAAGACCTATTCTTTGTTCGTTATTCATATAACAAGACGTCTACGTTTACGCCCGGACCACTTCCAGCGGTAAACGGCGTCTACGCTGGCGGGACGACAGCGGGCAATTTCCCGGGAGAGTCTGACATCACCACCAATAACGGCCTCCTAAGCTACACGCACATCTTTTCGCCTCATCTAGCGATGAATCTACGCGGTGCGTACACATTACTGCAGGACTATGTAACGTCACTCAATTTTGGGCGCAATCTAAACAACAGCGCTCCCTATTCGATACCAAACGCAAACAATTGCTTCATGTGCTCGGGCATGGCTGTGATTACCCCGGCTAATGGGTACGCTGCCATCGGAGACGCGACGTTCCTTCCGATTCTGCTCACGGAAAATACATACCAGTACAACGGTGATCTGACCTACACTCGGGGACCGCATACCTTCAAGACCGGAGCGAACCTCACGCGCCGCATCGTAAGCAACATTCAGCATCCTGCCGGTGAAGGAAGCCTCACTTTCCTCGGCACACCACAGGTGGCCTTTCAGGCGTTCTTCAAAGGATCTCCATTCAACTACCAACGACAGAGCATTCTCGTGAAGCCGTACTTCCGTGTCTGGGAACCAAGTGTCTTCGTTCAGGATGACTGGCGCGTGAACAGAATTCTTACTTTGAATCTCGGTGTTCGCTACGACGTGTTTACAGCTCCTAGCGAAAAAAACGGTAACAACGCATTGATAAATCTGACCACGGGAGTGCTGAACGTAAGCCAGCAGGCTGGGGTACAGACACGGTACTCAAATGTTGCGCCCCGGTTCGGATTTGTCGCTACCGTCGCACCGAACACTGTCCTGCGTGGCGGATACGGCATCACCTTCTTCGCCAGCGACATCCAGAACGCATTCCAACCGCTCAATCCGCCATATAGCTTCTCAAGCGGGACTGTCACTTCCAATACAGCCCTCTCCGCAGGCATTCTTTCACCCGCAAGCCCGTCCACTACGAATCTGTCGGGGCTGGTCACAGGCAAGCCATTCAACTTTCACGATGCCTACGTCGAACAGTTCAATTTGCTGATGCAGCGTGACTTCGCAGGGAACGTCTTCACTATCGGTTACGTGGGCAGTGTCAGCCGGCATCAACTCAACCAGATTCCTAACCTGGATGTTGGCTTGCCGACCGGAACATCGACGGTGGCCGCCCTGCCATACGCAGCAATTCTTCCAAACGTAAACACCATCCAGTATTACGGCGATTTCGGTGCAGCGAGCTACCACTCACTGCAGACAAGCTTCGAACGCCGTCTTCAACACGGTCTGACCGTCAATGCCAACTACACTTGGGCGCATGAAGTGGACGATGTGATCCTGCAAGCTAACGGCGAGACCGCATTTGGCCTTATCCCGACACAGTCGAGCACGTACGATTACGGCAATGGCAATCTCGATCTGCGTCATCGGATCGCGGCGACAGCCAACTACGCCATACCGTACGCAAGCACTGGCAGCACTTTGAAGAAGACGCTTTTTGGCGGATGGCAGGTGAATGCCCTCAGCTTCTGGCAAACCGGCTTCCCGTTCGCTATTTCAAGCGCAGTGACACAAACCACAAACAGTTTGGGCAAAGCCTTGGCGTACACCAACCTAAACTTCATTACTGTGGATAGGCCCAACGTTGTTGCCAATCCGATGGTTAACACACCAGCGTCGTCAAGCGTATATAACTTTTTCAACCCTGCCGCGTTCGCACGTCAGCCTATAGGAACGCCAGGCAACGCCGGTCGCAATCAACTCCACGGCCCTCATCAACGCCGAACGGATCTTTCCCTGTTCAAAACGTTCCCTGTCACAGAACGCGTCAAGGCCGAGTTCCGTGTCGAATGTTTCAACATCTCAAATACGGCTAACTTCTCCGCGCCAGGTGGACAGATTACTGGTTACGCTGCGAATTCGTCTGGACAGTTTGTCGCGACGAACGCGGGTAATTTCGGTGTTATCACAGCTACGTCGCCTGGCTCAGCTGCTCGACAATTCCAATTTGCTCTAAAGGCCACCTTCTAAACTCCAACAGCGGGTTTGCGGATGGGAGATTCCCATCCGCCGACTCCTCCTAATGCTCAAAGGAGATTGAATGACAGACCGCCGTGCATTTCTACGTGGCGCCGCAACCGCTGCTGTAGCTTCAGCTGGACTGGTAGGCTCTGCCGAACAATCAGAAGTGCCGCGCCGGGCTCGGGTCTCAAAGCTTTCGACTGGGGCACGACCGAAGAACGTCATCCTGATGATCTGTGACGATCTCGGCTACGGAGACCTCGGTTGTTACGGCTCTCAAATCCCCACACCGAATTTGGACGCTCTTGCAGCGGAAGGCATGCGCTTCAACCGATGTGATTCAGCTCATCCCATCTGTTCGGCCTCCCGCGCGGCACTTCTTACAGGGCGGTATGCTGCGCGAAGCCACACGCTCGGTGCGTATTTTCCAAACTCGCCGACAGGGATGGACCTCGACGAAACAACACTCGCCAACCTGTTTCGCGCTGGTGGCTTTCGCACCAAAGCTATCGGCAAGTGGCACCTTGGGGACGCACCGCCCTATCTTCCGACTCATCGGGGGTTTGACTCTTTTTTTGGCGTTCCCTACAGCGACGACATGCAACCGCTGCCCCTCATGCGGGACGATCAGAAGCTCGATCAGGACACAGATCGCGATGTGCTCACGCAGCGGTATACGACGGAAGCCCTTTCGTTTCTCAAGGAGAAACCAAGTCAACCAGCCTTCCTTTATCTTGCATTTTCCTACCCTCACGATCCCGCGCGAGCCTCCAGCGCATTCCGCGGAAAGACGGCTCTCGGCGACTACGGCGACAGCGTCCACGAAATTGACTGGAGCGTCGGCGAGATCATCAAACACCTCCGCCAGTCGTCCTCTTTGGAAGACACACTGGTCATCTTCACGAGTGACCACGGCCCTTGGTATCAAGGCAGTCCCGGGGGATTGCGCGGACGAAAGGGTACAAACTTTGAAGGTGGACACCGTGTGCCGTTAATTGCTCACTGGCCGAAAGGTGTTTCTTCAGGACATGTAAGCGATACCTGGGCCTCAAGCCTAGATGTGTTACCAACTCTTGTCAGCACATGTGGTTTGAAGTCTCCTGCCAAGCCTCTGGATGGCCTTGATTTAACGCACGTGCTCCGCGCAGAGGAAACCGAACTCAAACGCAATGCCGTCGTTTACTTCGCGCCTATCGCTGCGGGTGGTTTGGAGATTCATTGCGCACGCAGCGGCGATTGGAAACTTCGCATGGCACAAATTACGGGTGAAATTTATGTGAGTGATGCAGGAAGTGGACGCGAAGGCTACTGGTTGCAGCATCCGGAACTCTACAACCTAGCGAAAGATCCAGCCGAGAGCTTCGACATAGCAAAGTTCAACCCCGAGATCGTCGCGGCAATTCTGAATGATGTGCAGGCACTCATCCCTTCCTTTCCGCCAGAGGTAGCTGCGGCGAATAAAAAGCTCAAGGAAAACATCGCCCGCATCACGACACCGCCTGGCGCCGCTCCCCGCGCGAACACTCATCAGCCTCTCCCGTCATGGGCGTGGGAACCGCCGGATAGACGCGACCAGTCCTGACCTCATTCGTAGGCTCAGTCGTACCTCGTATAGGTAGCAAGTTTCAACACGTATGCCTCTAGTCCTGGAGTAAGAATCCATGCTTGATCGGATCAGTCTTCGGCGAATCTGGTTTGCCGTTACAGCCTTGTTTGTTCTTGCTTCAGTAAGTCAAGGTCAGGAACCCTTCTATAAAGGCATAAAACCATTCGGGGAGAGCTACGTTTATAAGTCTGTCGCCGGCCGGGACCTTCATCTGTATGTTGGTGGGTCCTCCGCATCTGGCGCGGCCCCAAAGGCCGCATTTGTGGTGTTTCATGGTGGTGGGTTTAAGCTCGGGGGGCCACAGATGTTCAACCCTCAGAGCAGGTATCTGGTTGATCGAGGACTAGTCAGTGTAGAGGTTGAATACCGCTTTCTCGATGACCATACGACTATTGAAGATTGCATCAAGGACGCCCGGTCCGCCGTTCGCTGGGTACGTGCCCACAGCACATCATTAGGCATTGATCCATCGAAAATCATTGTGGGCGGTGGTTCGGCTGGCGGTTACCTCGCTGCGGCCGTGGCTTTTCTAGTCGGGCCTGATGCCGATTCAGATGATCACGCAGTTTCAACAGTGCCTAACGCATTAGTGCTGTACAACCCGGCACTGGACGGCGAGCCAGGCTCGCCGCTTTATAAGACGCTTGGCGAAAAGTACGTCGCTCTGTCTCCCTACCTTCATATTCCTCGTTCTTCGCCTCCCGTCCTCATCATGAGTGGAGCGGCTGATACCGTCGTCGGTGTAGACGATATACGCGACTTCCGCAGGCGCCTGGCTCGCGCCGGCATTCGTGCTGAACTCCTGCTTTATCCGAAGGCGAACCATGGCTTTTTCAACTACGGAAGCTATGTAGACGAGACGAATTATCGAGTAGAGCTCTTTCTGCGTACGCTCGGTTGGGTTACAAACCGGACAGTTGGCGAGCATAAACCGCTGTCGCAAGGACTTGAGCCAGAAGTCATCCGATGACAGCATGTTCGAATCTAGCCGTGGTGTCGACGGCACCTAAACTGATCAGGCTTCAATGATCAGCACCTGAAGCTACGAGAAAAGAATGGAGAAGCATCGATGAGTGACATGTGGAACCGGCGAAAATTCATGGGTGCTTCTGGGGCCGGCCTACTGGCTGGTGCGACCGGTATCGCGCGCCCGAGCAACGGTGTAGAGGCCAGTGTGTCGAGCGGCGAAAAGATGAGTTCGGGGCAAAGGTCTGCAATCGCCAATCGTCAGAACCTCATCCTTTATTTACCTGACGAGATGCGCGCCGATTCTCTCGCTTGTTACGGCAACCCCGTAACTAAAACACCCAACTTCGATCGGCTCGCAGAGGAAGGCACGCGCTTCGACCAATGCCACGTTCAATATCCGGTCTGCGGCGCCTCCCGGTGCGCGATGCTTACGGGATGGCCCACCAGCGTTCGAGGTCACCGCAGCCTCTATTATTTCCTGCGTCCGGAAGAGCCGAACATGTTCCGCTATCTTCGTCAGGCGGGCTACGACGTCTTCTGGTACGGCAAAAACGATGCCCTCGCAGCAGCCTCCTTTCACGACAGTGTCACGTCCTGGAACGACGGCACCAGTTTCTTTCCGCATGGCGGCGCACCCAGCCTTACTCCGGGTTCTTACTCAATGCTTTACGGTGCTGCGGGTGATCGGCGTGAGACCTATGACTACAAGCTGATGCAATTGGCGTCAAAAATTCTTGAGCGCAAAGAAAGCGATCGGCCATTCTGCCTGTTCCTTCCTCTTTTGCAGCCGCACCCTCCCTACACGATTCCGAAAGATTTTTACGACATGTATTCCCCATCGTCTTTGCCGCCGCTTGTGCCACCCGGTCTGAAAAAGAAGCCGGACTTTCACGAAGGCATTCGCCGCACTTACGGTTTAGACAAACTGGACGAATCGACTTTCCGGAAAATCAGGGCCGTTTATTACGGGCAGGTGAGCTACAGCGACTGGCTGTTGGGTGAGTTGATGGCCAGCGTAGAAAAGAATGGACGTAGCAAAGACACAGCAATCTTTGTTTCATCCGACCACGGAGATTACGCCGGTGATTATGGCCTCGTGGAGAAGTGGCCAAGTGGATTAGAAGACTGCCTGACAAGAGTGCCCATGATCGGCAAGGTACCGGGCGGCAAGGCCGGGGTAGTGGCCACCGACCTCGTGGAAATGTTCGATATCATGCAAACGTGCCTCGACATCGCCGGTGTTCCGCGCGAAGCAACGCACACGCATTTCTCACGCAGCCTGCTTCCGCAAATCTCTGGTGGCAAAGGCGACAATGCGCGCGCTGCCTTCTGCGAAGGTGGCTACAACGTCTACGAGCCGCAGTGTTTCGAGCCAGCGGGCGCGGGGGGTGGCCCCTATGCGGGAAAAATCGAATTGCAGAACGAGCAACCGGTAATGGTGTCGCGCTCTGCCATGATTCGCACCCAAACGCATAAGCTCATTCGGAGACCGCAGGGGCAATCTGAGCTGTACCACGTCGCGGACGATCCCGGAGAGACGCGGAACCTGTACGGCGAGTCGGCTTCGATGGCTGTTGAAGCTGAGCTGAAAACGCGGCTCCTCGACCACTTCGTCAACACCACCGGCATCGCGCCGAATGACAAAGACCCGCGCGACTGCCCGCCGTTTTATCCAACGCAGCCAAAACCAAACGCAGCCGCAACAGCGATCACGATTCTGGATCGCTAGCCGCTGCAGCGCGGCCCTGGAGAATCTTCGGCATGAGTGGACCGAACTCGCACAGTATTACCCCATGCACCCCAAACACGACTAGAAGCGCTACACGGATGTAGTAGTGCATGCGCCACGCAACACAGGAGCCGGAATGAGTAACGCAGCCCGTATCGCAGCGACAACATCTATTGCCATTCTTCTCGCTGCGATGGCGGCAACGAGCTTTGCGGAACGTTTGCCCAATCTGCCGCAGGTCGCCGTGACAACAAAGTCAGTGCCTGTCATCACTTTCGATAACCTGCGCTTCCGCGATCTCGACCGTGACGGAAAACTATCACCGTTTGAAGATTGGCGCCTTTCGCCTGCTTCGCGTGCCAAGGACCTGCTTGCGCGGCTCAGCTTGGAAGAAAAAGCTGGCCTCCTCTTGCACGGCACGGCTCCGGCACAAGCCTCCGCAGCAGTAGGTAGGGGCACCGAATACGACGCTGAGAAAGCCAAGCAACTTATCGTCGGCAAGCATGTCGTCACTCTCATCACGCGGCTTTCCGTCGCTCCATCTGCGTTTGCCGAACAGAACAATGCGCTGCAAGAGATTGCAGAAGAGAATCGCTACGGGATCCCGCTTACCATCAGCACGGACCCTCGCAATGTTTTCGAAGCCACGGTGGGCGCAAGCTCCGACTCAGGCGGCTTCACGAAGTGGCCAGGCACTCTCGGCCTCGCCGCAATCGATGACCCGGCAACGACGAAGCTCTTCGGTGATGAGACACGTCGCGAATATCTCGCCGTTGGTCTGCATGAGGCTCTTTCTCCGCAGGCCGACCTCGCCACGGAACCGCGCTGGCCGCGCATCGATGGCACGTTCGGGGAAGATGCGCAGCTCGCGAAACGAATGGTCGAAGCATACATCGAAGGTTTTCAGGATGGCGAAGACGGGCTTCACTCCGGCAGCATCGCCTGTGTCGTAAAACACTGGGTCGGCTATGGCGCGGCCAAAGACGGTTGGGACAGCCACAATGCGTACGGCAAGCACGCCACCTTTCCCGGTAAGAATCTTCCGTACCACGAGATTCCTTTTGAAGGAGCATTTGCTGCACATGTCGCGGGTGTGATGCCAACTTACTCCATCCTCGATAACGCAACCATTGACGGCAAGCCCGTCGAAGCAGTCGGTGCGGGCATGAACCGTGAATTGCTCACCGACTTGCTGCGCGACCGATTCCACTACAAAGGACTCATCGTCAGCGACTGGCTGATCACAAGCGATTGCGTCGATCGATGCGTTGATGGTGCCCCTTCTGGCACCCCTCCATCCATCGTCCCCGGCAAAAACGGAATGTCGTGGGGCACCGAGGATCTCACTGTGTCCGAGCGCTATCTCAAAGCGCTGAACGCGGGCATCGATCAGTTTGGTGGCGTGTCCGATTCCGACATCATCGTCAGCCTTGTGCAGAGTGGCAAAGTCTCAATGGCGCGCATCGATGCATCCGCACAGCGCGTGCTCGAGCAGAAATTTAGCCAGGGACTGTTCGAGCACCCCTTCGTCGATGAAGCAGCCGCAAACAAAGTTGTCGGCAATGCCCAGTTCGCCGAAGACTCTCTCGCTGCACAGCATCGCTCACAAGTTCTCCTGCGCAATGAGGGCAACGTCCTTCCGCTGCGCACGCGCAATCTCCGCGTCGCTCTCTACGGCTTCAGCGAAGACGCAGCACGTCGTCACAGCCTCGAACCTGTCGCACTGATTGATAAGCCAGACTACGCGCTGGTCCGGCTGCATGCGCCACATCAGAATCTTCATCCGGGTTACTTCTTCGGCTCGCGCCAGCACGAAGGCGACCTCGACTTCAAAGCAAACGACCCGCAGTTCGCCGCATTCCAACAGCTCTCAGCGAAGGTACCAACCATCGTCAGCATCTATCTCGACCGTCCCGCCGTTCTCAAACAATTGCAAAACGCTAAGGGAATCCTCGCCGACTTTGGCGCGACGGACGACGCCATTCTCGATGTCATCACCGGCCGCGCATCGCCCGAAGGCAAGCTGCCTTTCGAGCTGCCGTCATCGATGGACGCCGTACACGCGCAGCTGTCTGATGTTCCGCATGACTCTAAGCAGCCGCTCTATCCCATCTTTTTCGGGCTACGCTATAAGCAGTGAGCGTATGTGTGCCGCAGAAACGCTTGTCCAGGGAAAATAGTGGCCACGAAGGACACAACAGCGAACAAACTCCCCGCAAAACCTGCTGCACGCCGTCGCGCGACAAAGACGCGCAGTTCACTTCATTACATCGCAGACACATCCCAAGACCGTAACGAGTGTCTCGAATCTTGACGATATGGTCGAACTACCCGGGGGCACCTTCCTCATGGGGACTGACTACGACGAGGCGTTCCTCAAGGACGGTAAGGGCCTGTCCGTGCAGTAAGCCTGAAGCCATTTTTGGTAGACAGGCACACAGTAACGAACGCTCGCTTTGCAGCATTCATACAGACGACCGGCTACTCAACAGAAGCGGAGCGCTATGGCTGGTCGTTTGTGTTTTGGTCGCAGGTTCCGCAGAACAACTTCCGGCAGCTTTTCGTCGACACGCTCGCGGCTGCTCCGTGGTGGTGCAAGGTACCTGGCGCAAATTGGAAGCAGCCCTTCGGTCCCGGATCCACATTGAGAGGACTTGAAGAGCATCCAGTCGTTCACGTCTCATGGAACGATGCGATGGCATACTGCGCGTGGTCTGGAAAGCGTCTGCCCACCGAAGCCGAGTGTTAACACGCGGTCTGCGGCGGACTGGAGCAAAATCTTTACCCGTGGGGTAACAAGTTACGAGTGAAGGGCGAGCACATGTGTAACATCTGGCAAGGTGATTTCCCTCGGGAAAATACAGGGAAAGACGGCTTCGCATTTACTTGTCCAACCGACGCTTTTCTTGCGAATGGCTATGCTTTGTACTCGATGTGCGGGAACACCTGGGAGTGGTGCGCCGACTGGTTCAGCAGCGACTATCACCTCACCGCCACGCGCGAATCCCCCACGGGACCTCTTAGCGGAGAAGCCAAAGTGATCCGTGGCGGTTCGTTTCTCTGTCACAAGTCGTACTGCAACCGATACCGCGTGGCTGCCCGGACATCCAATACACCCGACAGTTCTACTTCGAATATGAGTTTTCGGTGCGCGAGCGACAAACTAACTTCTTGGGTTTCTGCAACGCTCTGCACTGTCGCACATAGGCGCATGGGGGAGGCGGTTCAGCACGCGTTGGTTGAAGGCACGTCACTCGGCTTATGCTATGCAGCTCCTCAACGCGCAGAACCACTTGTTTGCACAAGCCTTCGCCTTGGGCAGGAGATCGGCCTCATGCTTGCCGAAGACAACTGCGCTCATGCCCTTCGGAGCGAACCGTTAGCTAAAGCGACTAGAGTTGCGGAGCAAAGTCTTGGGCGGAGCTGCTCGGTGTGATCCACGGCCTCGCCTGACTGGCAACGCCATCTGCGGATGGCTATCTATGTAAGTGTCTAAAAAGTCTAGATGTGTAATCCGACCAGAACATCGGGGCGCAAGGGGCAGCATAAAGTTATGTCTGCCGAGCTCAAAAACATGAAGACTTGGACAAGTCGCACCGGTCAGGATCAACTGCGCTCCTTTGTCGTAGGTGACGGCACGTTCTGGCTGGAGCAGAACCCACATAAGACTTCCAAGTGGTCAAAGCTCGCAGGCGAAGGCCATGACGTTGCTTGGGAGTGTGGTCTGAACCGTCGTTATACGGGAAGACTGCTGATCGATGGTGAACTCTACACACCTGCGGAAGCGACGAAGCACTTTTGAAGATGGAAGCCTTAGGCGTTTCTGGTGCTTTTCGGGATTCTAATTAATCCCGCACCAGCTGCAATTTTGTGGGGTATCCGTGGGTGGTTGCGGGCACTGGACACAGCGGCCGGGTTACAAGTGCGCGGCCGTAAAAGATGACTTAGGAAGCCTTCACAAGTGTGCGATGAAACGGAATGCGAAACGTTATCTCTGTGTGGGGAACCGGTTGGGCAAGCTGTGCAAAACAGCTTGATCTCCTCTATTGCAACGCCTTCCTCCCTGGAGGAACCAACACAGCTTCTGCTTGACCGCTTTAGGCGCGCGAACCCGCTATGAGGATATCGACTAAGCGACGGGCGCTTTCCTGCCACCCTGGCATGGATGTAGTGTGGAATATGCCGATGAGAGCGCGGTTGTAGTCAGCGGGATTTGTGTCAGGCTTTAGGTACCCGCTCACAATTGCGCGTTCCACTGATCTTCGGAATGTTGCATGGATGAGGCTGCGGGAGTCCGCAATTAGGCGTGTTGAGCCACCTTCAACAGTGTCCATTGCTGGCATGATCAACAACTTTTGATCGACATGGTGGATGAAGAGCAGCATCCACGCTCGCAACGCTTCCACTGGCGGTAGCGTCGAAGCGAACCGTTCTTCTGCTGCGGCAAGTTTTTCCACCTCGTTGCGGTACACGGCCTCAATCAACGCCTCGCGTGTGGCGAAGTGACGGTACAGAGTACCCGGTCCGACGCTGGCTCTGCGGGCGATTTCGTCGAGACTGGCGTTCGCGCCACTCTGCGTGAAAGCAGCTTTCGCAACTTCGAGGATTCGCTCGCGGTTACGCAGTGCGTCAGCGCGCGGCTTCCGCGTGGGTCGAGCAATCTTTATCGATCTTTTTGATTCTTTGCTCAAAGCTTCTAAATAAATGCAACCGGAGAGAGTCTCCGCTTATCTTATTATTCGGAGATTATCTCCGTTTTATAAACTGAGCCTCGGGAAGTCAACCCGGCTGGCCCAAATGTTAGACAGAACGGGAGAAAAGACGATGCGCATTTTCGTTACAGGTGCAACAGGTTTCATTGGAACAGAGTTAGTGAAGGAACTGATTGAAGTTGGACATCAGGTGCGTGGACTGACGCGCAGCGATGCGGGTGAGAAGGAACTGAAAGCTGTCGGCGCGGAAAATGTGCGCGGCAGCTTCGCCGACGAGGAACTCCTGATGAGGAGTGCCACTGGCATGGACGCGGTCGTTCATCTCGCCTTCAACCATGACGATATGTCGAAAATGGCCGAAAGTGCGAGTAACGAGATCAGAGCAATTGAGGCACTTGGGTCGGCGCTCGCACCAGGCAAGCTGCTGGTGGTAACTTCGGGCGTTGGTCTCACGTCCGGCGGGCCTGGCCATGTTCGCACGGAGAGCGATCCTGCCATCGAGTCGGCACAGCTACCGCGCAGGCCAGAAGCGGCCGCACGAAAGGCAACGGAGCGTGGGGTGAATGTTGCTGTCGTTCGGCTCCCACAGGTGCACGACACGCGTAAGCAGGGACTGGTTCCTCTACTCACGCAGATGGCACGGGAAAAAGGCATGTCGGCGTATGTCGGAGAGGGAACAATTCGCTGGGCGGCGGCACCGCTGAAAGACGTTGCTCACCTGTATCGTCTGGCGGTAGAAAAGACCGGCCCCGGATTCACGGTTTACAACGCTGTGCAGGAAGAGGGCGTTCCTATGCGCGAGATCGCGGAAACGCTTGCCAAGGGGTTGAAAATTCCTGCGGTCTCGCTTACGCCTGAAAAGGCAGCCGAACACTTTGGCTGGCTCACTCACTTTGCAACACTCGATATGCCTGCGTCGAGTGAGTGGACGCGGAAAGCACTAGGTTGGGAACCGACCGGCCCTGGGCTGATAGAGGATCTAACCAATATGGATTATTCGGTGTCCTGAGCGTTGTATGAGTGACGTGGTAGGAGGCTCCGTAAGCTGCGGGGCCTTCACCTTCTAATGCAGTTCTGCGGTTCTAAGCCAGTCGAACGTGCCGCCCGAGTCGAGCTTCACATTTTCGAGCCGCGTGCTGTGTACCACTTCGTTGTTCGGGTAATAGAGCATGATGCCGGGCAGATCCTCCGCGAGGATTTGCTGAATTTGCACATAGTCACGCACCTTTTGATTCTGATCAACGGCAGCGCTTGCATCTGCAATTAGTGCGTCTACCGCCGGGTTCGAGTAACGACCGCGGTTGCCGCCTTTTGGAGGGAAGCTGGCGGTCGCATAGGCGTAGCGGAAGATGTCAGGATCCTCGTTGGAGCCAATCCAGCGCAGGATGTACATCTGAAATGCACCTTTGGAGATGTCCGAGTAGAAGGTGCCGAATTCTGCGGAGCGGATGCTCATCTCAATGCCAGCAGCGCGTAACTGCTGCTGTATGGCTTGTGCTGTCAGGCGCGTTGTTTCGTCGGTAGAGGTCTTGAGGGTGAACCGCAGACGGATGCCGTCTTTATCGGGGTGGAAGCCGGCTTCCTCGAGCAGACGAATAGCGCGTTGCACATCGTGCGGATACTGCGAGAGCTGCGCGCTGTCTGCTCGCGCCCAGTGGCCGGGAGGGAGCAGTGAATCTGCGGCGCGCGCCTGCCCTCGCCAGAGAGCGCTGATGAGAGATTCCCTGTCGAGAGCGCATGCGATTGCCTGCCGGACCCGCTTGTCACGCAACGCGGGATCATTGACGTTCATGTTGGCGTAGATTACGAGCGACCCAGGATTGGATTCGGTCTTCAGGTTCGGCAGTCCCTGCAGCGCGTGAACCATATCCAGCGTGATCTCGTTGCTTTCCGCGTCGCCGGAACCTTTCTTCATTTCGAGTGCAATGGTGATAGCGTCTGGCACGACTTCGAATCGGACATGCGCAATTTTCGGTTCGCCGCCCCAGTAATCGGTGTTGCGCTCCATCACGACATCGCGATCCTGCAGTTGGCTCACAAAGCGGAATGGGCCAGTGCCGACTGGGTGTAAGCCCTCATCGCGCCCCGCGCCTTTCTCGACGACACCAAAGAGGCCATCGCTGAGGCTGAAGAGCAGTCCGGCGTAGGGCTTCTTTGTGTGTACGGTCAACGTGAGCGGGCCATTGACTGAAATGCTGTCCACGTCGGCGAATGCTCCGCCCTTAGCAGTGATGAGCGTACCGTCGCGCATGGAGCGGATGGACCATACAACGTCTTCTGCGGTGAGTGGCTTGCCGTCGTGGAAGCGGACACCGGAGCGTATATGGAAGACCCAGGTGAGCGGGTCCGGCCGCTCCCAGCTTGTGGCGAGTGCGGGTTGAAGGTTAAAGTGCTCATCCTTGTGAGCGAGTGCGTCATAAAGGAGCGCACCCACGCGCTCTGATTGCGCGTCTGTGCCCTGGCGCAGGTCGAGGTTGTTGGGCGAACTGGCGATCAGGAAGTGGAGCGTGCCACGATCGACCGGCTTGCAACTCGTGAAGAACAGAAGTGCGAGGCAAAGCGCGGAGGCGCAGAGTGTGCGTTGCATTCGGGGACGCAGCTGCTTCATAAGGAGCTGATGAATGCAGGCATCTGCTGCGCAACCGCATCGAGGGCGGGCACGTCTTCGTCCTTGCCCGTGAGCGTCAGCTTCCAGCGTCCGTTGCTCGCGATGCAAACGAGTTGCAGCGGACGGTGGCTGTCAGGCCAATGAATGGAGACGCAGCGCATGCTTCCGCCGTCAACCGAAGCGTCGTGAAATTCTTCGAGATTTTGGGGACGGAACCCGGGTGTGCCTTTAGCTTGCATCCATCCGCTGACGAAGAGCTTCGCGTCTTCCGGGTGGCGGCGCTCATCTTCGAGGGTGAGTGTCGGGCCCGCACGGCCGGCCCCGGCCTTCTTCATCGTGAGCGTCAGGCCGCGGCTTCCGGGTTTGTACTCGTGCCATGGCTCGGGCAGCGTGAAGCTGCGGCCCTGAAACGTGGCGACCTGCCCCGGTGCCAGACCAGTGATCGCAGCGTCGTCTGAGTGAGGCAGAAGGCCGGAGATGGCGATACCAAATACCACCACAACGGCGATTGCGAGAACGATGACAACTCCCCAGCCCTTGGTCATACCTGCGTCACCTTTCCTAGAACTACGGCACGATTGGCTCCAGTGGCCGAGGGCACGTTTCCAGGCAATCCGTGCCAGGTGAGCCAGCCCAGCAGCGCGAAGGCAGCCGCCTCTTTTGCTTCCACGGGAAAGCCCGCCTGTTCGGTCGTTGAGACCTTCACGCCGAGCTTCGCGAACTCCGCTGTGAGTGCCTGCATCAGTGTCGCATTGCGCGCGCCGCCCCCCGCTACGAACAGCTCTGTAGCGCGGGCGAGAGGAGCGCGTTGGCCGAGGTGCGGCCAGCAAAAGCGGCGGTAAGCATCAAGTATCGTTGCGGTTGTAAAGGCCGTAGCCGTGGCAATGACGTCCTGCTTGCGCGCGCCCTGCTGTTCGCAAGCCGAAACAAACCTGTCGACGAACGCTTCGCCAAACTCCTCGCGACCGCACGATTTTGGTGGTTGCTGGGAAAAGTACGGTGCGGCTGCGAACTGGTTGATGACCTCGTCGAGAACTTTGCCGCGTGAGGCGGTGCGTCCGTCCGCGTCGAAACGCTTGCCGTAGAGGCGTGTCATGCATGCGTCCACCACCATGTTGGCTGGGCCGATATCGAAGGCGAGTACGTCATCAGTCGAAGCGCC
The DNA here is from genome assembly GCA_965200515.1 of Granulicella sp. Taxonomy (GTDB): domain Bacteria; phylum Acidobacteriota; class Terriglobia; order Terriglobales; family Acidobacteriaceae; genus Granulicella. The sequence continues at coordinate 1,412,165 of CBDAUT010000014.1, forward strand.
AGCGGGTATAGCGGAGAAGTTTGCGATGCCGCCAAGATTCAGCAGAAGGCGATTCTTCGATGCATGCTGAAAGGCACAGAAATCAAACATTGGCACGAGTGGCGCTCCCTGGCCACCAGCAGCAAGGTCCGCAGGACGAAAGTCGCTGACGACCGGGAGACGAAGCTTCTCCGCGAGGAGCGACGCCTCACCGATTTGCCAGGTGCAACGAAGTGGTGAGCCGAGGTACGGAGCCGCCGCCCCTTGGTGAAACACCGTTTGCCCGTGGCACGCAACGAGCTGCGGCTTGAGCTTTTCTTCGGCTATCACTGCGGCAACAGAATTCGCGTAAAACTCGCCTAGTCGCCAGGAGAGTCGCGCGAGTTTTGCAGTCGTGGTGTTCTGGGCATCCATGCTTGCCAGCACCGCTGCGCGCAACTTGCGGTCGTAGGGAAACGCACGATGCGCCAAAACCTTGATGCGCGGTGGCTGCTCGCCACGCGCCGAAGGAGCGATCCGGCAGAGCGCAACGTCTGCGCCGTCAGCGGAGGTGCCACTCATCACACCGGCCACAATCATCGCGCTCGGACTCCCTGCAGCTTTCCTCACGCGGCACCTGCCTTCAGCTCACGTTGCAGTTCTGCGATGAGCTGTAGAGCGTCGCGTGGTGTGAGGCCGTCGACATCTGTAGCTTCGATGCGGTCAACGATGCGTTGTGAGAGTGGTGTGAACATCGTCATTTGAAGAGACGACGCGCGATCGCGGGCCGCTGGTACCGCTTCGCGCACCTGTTGTGACTCCGCGCGCTCATGCACACGAAGAACGGCGCGTGCGCGCTCGATTACGTGCGGAGGGAGACCGGCGAGCCGAGCCACTTCGATGCCATAGCTCTTGTTTGCCGCACCCATCTCCACGGTGTGGAGAAATACGATGCTGCCCGCGCTTTCACGAACAGTCACTCGAAGGTTCTTCAATCGTGTGAGCTGTTCGGCGAGCAGCGTGAGCTCATGATAGTGGGTGGCAAAGAGAGTCCGCGCACCGACGGCGTTGTGCAGGTATTCCACCGTCGCCCAGGCTAACGACAGGCCATCGTAGGTGGCTGTTCCTCGTCCCATTTCATCGAGCAGCACGAGAGAGCGGGATGTTGCGGTGTTCAGGATGGCTGCGGTTTCCGTCATTTCCACCATGAAGGTAGAGCGGCCGCGGGCGACGTTGTCGCTTGCGCCGATTCGGGTGTAAATGCGGTCAACCAGGCCGAGGCGCATGCGTTCCGCGGGAACGAAACACCCGCACTGCGCCATGATGGTGAGCAATGCGGCCTGGCGCAAATAGGTGCTCTTGCCGCCCATGTTCGGCCCAGTGATCAGCAGCAGAGATGGGCCTGTGCTGCTGTCCTCAAGGGACGCACACAGGTGCAGCGCGTTGGGCACGAAACGTCCTGCTCCAGAGTCCTCCAGCCGACGTTCAACAACAGGATGCCGCCCGCCGAGTATCTCCAGCAAGCCGCTCTCATCCACCTCGGGCCGCGTCCATCCACGCATCGCGGCGAGGTGTGCAAAGCAGGCGAGCAGATCTATTTCTGCTACTCTGCGCGCCGCTTCTCTCACGCGAGATGCATTCGCAAGAATTTGCCGCCGTAAATCACTCAAGATACGGCGTTCTATTTCGACAGAGCGCTCTTGCGCCGTGAGAATTTTTGTTTCGAGTTCTTTGAGCTCGGGCGTTGTGAAGCGCTCTGCGTTTACAAGCGTTTGTTTGCGCTCGTAGTCATCAGGAACAGCTTTCGCGTTCAATCTTGTGACTTCGAGGTAGTAGCCGAAGACGTTGTTGAAACGTACTTTCAGCGAAGCGATTCCGGTGCGGGTTCGCTCACGTTCTTCAATGGCGGCAATGTGCTTGCGTCCGTTGCTCGAAAGCTCGCGAAGCTCATCCAGTTCGCGATCGACGCCCTCGCGTACTGCACCGCCGTCCGACATCGATAGCGGCGGTGTGTCCGCGAGGGTATGTCCGACTGCCGCGGCCATGTCTTCCAGGCAGTCCAGGGTCTCCGCCAGCTGCGCCCAGCGCCCATACGCCGAGCTGCTCCCGAACTCCTGTACGGCGGTTCGCAGACCAGGCAGGCGGTCGAGGGCCGTTCCGAGCGCGACGACTTCGCGCGGCCCGGCTGAATCTAGTGCGACACGACCGAGCAGGCGTTCGAGATCGAGGATTCCGTCCATCGCCTTGCGAACACCTTCACGGCGACGAATGTCGGCTGTAGCTTCCGCGACAGCGTCCAGCCGCGCGTTGATTTCAGCGAGTGACTGCATGGGTCGCAGGAGCTGCGCGCGTAACAGGCGTTTACCCATTGGTGTGCAGCAGGCGTCGAGCGTGTAGAAGAGTGTCGTTTGCGGGCCTTCGCTGGAGAAGAGTGGATCAACCAGCTCCAGGTTGCGCACACTGACAGCGTCCAGTTCCAGGCAGTCGCGCTTCTCGTAGAAGCGCAGGGTATCCAGGTGTTCCAGCGCACCCTGCTTTGTTGTCTGCAGGTAATGAACAATGGCCCCTGCGGCGGTTGCCGCGGCGTTGTGGTCAGCAAGGCCCATGCCATCCAGCGAGTGCACCTTTAGCTGCTTTTGCAGCAGCGGCACGGCGTAATCCGCAGCAAACACCCAGTCTTCTAACTCACTGCGTAGCCCGGAAATTTCGGCTGTCTGGCCTTCAGTATTTTCGCCCAGGTTTTCTAACGTGCCTTGTCGTCCTGTTGTTCCGGCCTTTCCTGATAGACCTTCGGCACCTTTCGCAAACAGCAGTTCCGACGGACGCGCTCTGGCGAGTTCATCCAGCGCGAGTGCCCATGCTGAAGGTCCACGGAATTCCGTCGCGCGGAAATCACCGGTAGAAAGATCGAGCGCCGCCACGCCTACGCACGCCGTTGAGCCTGATCCAGCAGAGGCGACACTGGCGAGCCACTGGCTCTCGCTGGAAGCAAGCGACGGGTCGAGCGCGGTTCCCGGGGTCAGCACGCGAGTCACTTCGCGGCGCACGACGCCTTTTGCGAGCTTCGGGTCTTCCATTTGCTCGCAGATGGCGACGCGATAGCCCTTGCGCAGCAGGCGCTGCAGGTAATTTCCCGCAGCGTGGTACGGCACGCCGCACATCGGAACGGAGCGAGCTTTGTCTCTCGCTGTCAGGGTGAGCTGCAATTCGCGCGATGCTACAACAGCATCTTCGTAAAACAATTCGTAGAAGTCGCCCATGCGAAAAAACAGCAGGGCACCCGGGTGCGCGTCCTTTGCCGCGCGAAACTGGCGCATCGCTGGGGAGAGACCGGATTCCTGTATAGATTGGGCGGCTTGCATGCGGAAGGGAAGATGCTCAGAATATCGCACTGGACGCGCCAATCCCGGTCTTAGGGCCGTACACTTGCCGAATGATTCAGGTGCCCATGTCTGACGCGCAGTTCGCCACCGCTACCGTTCGCCTCCGCAGCAACGGTATCGATCTCACCGGGCCGTCCGGAACGCTGACAAAGGACGGCATCACGGCCAAATATCAGCACGCCGATGGCAAACTCTCGGTTGAGATCATCGATCGTCCGTCGCTGCTGCCGTTGAGCCTGATCGAGGGCCGCTTGCAGGCTTATCTTGAGCAGAGCGTTGCCGCGGGCGATAGTCGCAACGCGTAGGCGATACTCGTTCGTTCGCTCGATATACTTATGACTGGTTGCGTGCGCGCCGCCACAAGCCCTCCATGTCCCTGATCTGGCTCCGAGTCGCGGTTTTGTTGTATGGCGTTGCCGCGCTGGCGGTGCTGCCAGCAGCGCTGTATAACCGGCCCAAGTGGCGATACCTAGCCATACCCACGGCACTTGGCGGAGCCTTCTTTCATTTTGTGGCGTTGGTTGAAACTGCCGTTGCGACTGGTCGTGCCTTGCCAGTCGACACGCATGAGACGCTGTCGGTGCTCGGGCTTCTTCTCGTCATTGGATTCCTGCTGCTTGCTGCGAAGTACCGCACAGTGTCGTTCGGCATCTTTCTGCTGCCTGTGGCCGTTCTGCTGACGCTTCTTCCGGCGTTTCATCCGGGGCAGGAACTAATCGAGTATCCGTTCATCCGCACCGGCTGGCTCTTGTTGCATGTTGTTCTTCTTCTCGCCGCATATGCAGCTCTGTTCCTATCACTCATCGCAAGCTTGCTCTATCTCATCCAAGAGCGTGGACTCAAGCAGAAGCGCAGTGCGCCAGCGCGCACCTGGCTACCGCCCCTTGAGACTACAGATCAGATAGCCGAGAAGGCCTTGCTTTTCGGCCTGCCTTGCATGACGGCAGGGCTTCTGATTGGCTCGGTGGTCGCGTTGCAGACAGTGGGCGGTCAATTCTTCGCAGACCCTAAGGTGCTGCTGTCGCTCGCGATGTGGGTGGCTTACATCGGCATGATCTTCATCCGCCGTCACTCGGGCCTGCGTGGCCGCCGCGCGGTATACCTTTCCAGCTTCGTTTTCGTTGTAGTGTTGGCGGTCTGGGCCGCCAATCAGTTGTCGCTTGTACACAGGTTCAAAGCGCCATGATGGAAACGATGCAGAACGGATCGCTCCTGCTGCTGGGTGTGAATCACACCACCGCTCCGCTCGATGTACGCGAGCGGCTGGCGATTCCTTTGTCGCGACTTGCGGATGCGACGCGCACCCTGGCGCACCAACCCGGCGTGCGCGAAGCGATGATTCTGTCCACCTGCAATCGTGTCGAGTTCCTGCTGAACCATGAGGAGTCTGCTGACCTGCCAGTGCTCGACATACCGGGCATACCCCGCTTCCTCCATGAGTATTTTTCGGTTCCGGCCGGTGTGCTCAAACCCCATGTCTACGAGTTCCGCGAGCGCGAGGCGATCCGGCACCTGTTCCGTGTGGCGAGCTCTCTTGACTCGATGGTGGTGGGCGAAGCGCAGATTCTCGGACAGGTGAAGCAGTCCTGGAGCGTGGCCCGCGAAGTTGGCGCGGTGAAGAGCACGCTCGATCCGCTGCTGCAGCGCGCGTTCTCCGTCGCCAAGCGGGTCCGGACAGAAACACGTATTGGTAGTTCCACTGTTTCGATCGCGTCGGTAGCGGCGGAGCTGGCGCGTAAAATTTTCGGATCTCTTCAGCAGAAAACAGTGCTGCTAGTCGGGGCGGGGAAGATGAGCGACCTTACCGCTCGTCATCTGCTTCAGCAGGGAGCGACGACGTTGCTCGTCTCGAATCGTACGGAATCTCGTGCTGAGGCGATCGCGGACGCCTTGCGAACGCCCATAATGACCACGGGAGTTATTCCGTTCGAGCAGTTGCATGCTGAGTCACACCGGGCAGACATCATCATCACCAGCACAGGTGCCGGACAGATCTTCACCCGGGAACATGCGCGCGCGCTGCTGCAACGGCGTCGCAACCGGCCAGTGTTTTTCATTGACATTGCTGTACCGCGCGATGTGCAGCCCGAAGTAAACAAACTCGAAGGCTGCTTCGTTTATGACATCGACGATTTGCAGGGCGTCGCAGTAGCCAACCAGCAGAGCAGGCGCGAAGAGTCAGAAGCCGCAGAGCGCATTGTGAGTACCGAAGTGGAGCGCTATGGCGAACGTCTCGCTCAGGCACCGGCGATAGAGGCCATTAAGCATCTCCAACTCTCGGCAGAGACGCTTCGCCAGCAGGAGCTCGCCCGCACGGCGCAGCGGCTCATTGCGGCTCCGCTCAGCCCTGAACAGCAAGCGGTTGTGGATGCAATGACTAAATCCCTGGTGGCTAAATTGCTGCATCCTCAGCTCAGCGACTTACGCGGTTCCGTGTCGCGCAAAACTGATCAAGAGTAGTTGCGGCATCCTTCAACTGCTCCATGCAAAATGGCACATTGTACAAAGCTTCCACGCATCGTATTGCTTGCGGCAGCACCGCACAATCCATGGAGGCAAAGGCAATGGCACTCTCAAAGACAACACAGGACCACGACGAAATACAGCAATGGGCAGAGTCGCGTGGTGCGAAGCCGGCGACCGCTTCGGCAACAGAAAAGGGTAACGAAACCGGAATCATTCGTCTGATGTTTCCAGAGGCGCCTAACGCAAACGACAGCGCGCTCGAGGAAATCTCGTGGGATGAGTTCTTCGAAAAGTTCGATGGAAGCGGACTGGAGTTTACATTTCAGGAAGAGACTGCGGGCGGGGAAAAGAGCAATTTCAATAAGCTGACATACCCCGAGGTGGGCTCGAAGAACGCAAAAAAGCTCGCCAGAAAGAGCAGCAGCAAGTCGGCCTCTTCTAGACCCGCAGCAAAGCGAGCCGGAAGCAGAACTCAGACGACGAAGAAGGGCTCCGCAACCGCCTCGGCGCGGAAGGCTACGGAGAGCAAGCCTGCGGCAAAGAACACAGCAGGTAAATCTGCGGTAAAGAAAGCGCCTGCGAAGAAGGCACTTGCTAAGAAGTCTTCAGTAAAAAGAACTCCTGCGACAAAGAGCGTTGCGAAGAAAGCTGCGAAAACGTCCGTCGCAAAGACGCTTCGGTCCGGTTCGCCTGCCCAGCGCTCCGCAGCGGCGAAACAGCTGGGCTCCAAGAAGTCCGCAACGAAGAAAGCTGCTGCAAAGAAGAGCACGGCGAAGAAAGCTGGGCATCGTTAGTTCGGAAGGCCGCAGGGTTGGTAAGTCGCCAAGCCCTGCGGTCGTCCCCTGCAGCACCGGGTATTCTTATCCCGATGAGTACATTCCCTATTCGTATTGGTACACGCGGTTCAGAGCTGGCTTTGTGGCAGGCGAACCACATCGCCTCACGCCTGCGTGAGCACGGCCACGAAGCTGTTGTCGAGGTGATTCGCACCACTGGCGATCGCATGCAGGACCCAATGTTCGTCGCTCCGGCCACCTTCCCGGACGGGTCTCCGCTCGACAGCAAAGGCATCTTTATTAAGGAAATTGAGGACGCGCTGCTTGCCGACCGCATCGATGTGGCTGTTCATTCGCTGAAAGACCTGCCAACCAGCATTGACAGCAGATTCACTTTAGGCGCGATCCTGGAGCGCGGTGATGCGCGTGACGCGTTCGTGTGCGAGGAACACTGGGGGTTGCACATGCTGCCCGCCAATTCGCGAGTCGCGACAACCAGTCCACGCAGGCAAGCCATGCTCCTTGCGCTTCGTCCTGACTTGCAGTTCATCGAGATGCGCGGCAATATCGATACGCGGCTGCGCAAGTGGAGCGAGGGGCAGGCTGATGCGCTGGTTCTCGCGGCAGCCGGGCTCGATCGCCTCCGCCGCACCGAGAACGTACATCAGCGATTCTCCGTGGACGAAATGTGTCCGGCACCGGGCCAGGGCGCTCTCGCGCTTGAAGTCCTTAGCGAACATAACGTTGCTGCAGAAGACGTTGCCGCGCGCGCCAGCTCAGTTCGTGCGGTAATCCGGGCATTGAATCATGGCGTTACCCAATTTGCCACACAGGCAGAACGCAGCGTACTGGCAGCGATGGGTGGCGGGTGCATGTTGCCGCTGGGCGCTTATTGCCATCAGTCTGACGATCAGTGGCATCTGCATGCGATGGTGGTTTCCGCAGACGGGGATCAGGTAGTGCATGTTGTCCATCGTGCTCCCGCGTTTATCTCGGCTGAGGAGCTAGGCCAGGCGGTCGCGCACCAGCTCACTACACGTGGTGCTCTCGACGTGCTTCGCGACGAATCAATGCTCACCAGCTAGGCCATCGTTGAGCACTAAACTGGAAGCGCCGTTTCGATCGCCGTTTTTGGCAGCATCTTCCCGTAACCCGGGTTCATGCGTTTGAAAGCAGCGGCAGGCTTCCAGGCTTCAACAGCCTGCATGAGGTCGGCCATGGGCATGGGTTTGCCAAAGTAGAAACCCTGCGCTTCGTCGCAGCGGCGACGCAGCAGGAATGCGAGTTCCTGCTCGTTTTCTACGCCTTCCGCTACAACCTTCATGTTCAAACCGTGCGCCATGGAGATGACACTGCGTACGACGGAGGCTGCCGTGGGATCGTCTGCGCACTTCGAGATGAAGCTGCGGTCGATCTTAAGGCGATCCGCCTTGTAATCAAGGATGTATTTGAAATTCGAAAAGCCAGTTCCGAAGTCGTCGATGGCTATCCGCACACCTAGCTTTCGAATGCGGCTAAGACCGTCCAGGGTATCTGTAGAGCTGACCATGAGCGTGGATTCTGTGATCTCCAGCTCAAGATCTTCTGGGGCAAGGGAAGCTTCTTCCAACGCCTTTTCGACAAGCTCCGAAAGGTCACGCTGCTGAAACTGCCGCGGCGAAAGATTCGCGGCCAGAGTTAGTTTCCGGCCCGTGAGCTGCTGTATGCGTCGCGTTTCGATGCACGACATCTTCAACGCCCACTGCCCAATCGGGAGAATGAGACCGCTCTCCTCCGCGATCGGAATGAACTCTACTGGAGAGATGTTTCCGCGCGTTGGGTGGTTCCAGCGAAGCAGCGCTTCGATGCCCACGATGTCGCCGGTTTTGCAGTCCACCTGTGGCTGGTATGCCATGTACATTTGGCCGTTATCGACCGCGTGCCGGAGGTCTGCTTCCAATTGCAGCTTGTCAGTGTTCGCTTCGAGCATCGCACCGGAAAACGCCGCGAAATCGTTGCGACCCCGGCTCTTGGCCGAGTACATTGCGGCATCTGCATTGCGCAGCATGGAAACGGGATCGCCACCCCAATCCGGGTACACGCACATGCCTACACTGGCGGTGACGTTCACTTCGCGGCCAGCCAGAATCATCGGCGGCTGCAACTTGGAGATGATGCGATTCGCGCAGGCGTATGCATCATCGATGGTGCCAGAGTTCGGCATGAGGATGATGAACTCATCCCCACCGACGCGAGCAACCGTATCGGTCTTGCGAACAGCGGAGAGCAGCCGCTCTGACACCTCGATAAGCAGCTGATCGCCAGCCCAGTGTCCAAGCGAATCATTAATGCGCTTGAAGTGGTCAAGGTCGACAACGAACAGCGCGACCTGCTGGTCCATGGTCTTCGCGCGCTCGATAGCTTCGCGCATGCGCTCATTCAGCAGCATGCGGTTCGGCAGCTTGGTCAGCGTGTCGTGGTGCGCGAGGAAGCTGATGGAATCGGCCAGCTTCTTGCGTTCTGAAATATCGAACGCCACATTTAGGTAGCCGGTAATTTCATTCTCGGGCCCACGCAAAACCGTGGTGGCTAAATGGACCGCAATTTTTGTGCCGTCCTGGCGAACATAGTTCCACTCGGCTTCTGTATTCTTGCGGCGCTTCAACGAGGCAATCAGCGTGTCGAAGCCCGCCACAACTGTTTCACCCAGCGACTGCGAAAGTTGCATCGAGCGCGCGCTCAGCTCCGCCGGGTCATGCACGACCACAATGGAATGCTTCTCGATCAATTCATGGCGGCGATACCCGGTGAGCTGTTCTGACGAACTGTTCATCGCCGTGATGATGCCACTCGGATTGGTAGCGATGATGCTGAACGGCGCATCCTGAATGATGGACTGTGCAAAGCGGTTGAGTTCGTCGAGGTGCTTCTGACGCGAGCGCTCTTCGCGCAGGTCCACGAAGGTTACGGCCAGCCCGCCTGGCATGGGGACGGCGCGCACGGTGAAGCAAAGCGCAAGGCCTTCGGGCGTCGTGTCTTTCACTTCGCCTTGAAACGGAGTCTGCTTCTGAACAACTTCTCGCAGACGGTCGAGGGCGCCATTTTCAGCTACGTGTGGCAACAGTGCCGTTAGCAGGCGGCCATTGAAGTCATCGTTCGAAACCTGAAAGAGGTGCAGTGCCTGGCTGTTCGCGTATGTAATGCGGAAGTCACTAATGCCGCCCAGCTTGGTGTGCACCGTTTCCAGCATGCAGAACGATTGCGCGTTGCTTTCGGCTGCTGTGATGAAGCGTTCTTCAGCTCCTTCGGCTGGTGGCTTCAGCTCAGTGAGACGTCGCAGGATGGGCAGCAGAGCAACGACTCCGACTGCCACGATGAGCGAAGCCACAGCCGTCAGCGCTGCAAGCTTCGTTTCCGCCACGCTAGGCTGTGACTGCATCAACTCAAGCCCGCGCTTGATGCCAAAAGTAAAGACGATCAGCGCGAGGCCGGCGATGGTAAGACGATATGGGATCTGCTGCTTCAGCTTGAGTGCGAGTCGCGCAATCATGTAGCAAACGATGACGCACGCAGTCCAGGAGCAAACCTCGGAACCTATGCGGATCCAGTGCAGCGTGCTCAGATGCAGGTACAGAGCCGCATAGCAGAGGAATAGAACACTGCCCCCGGCGACTACTGAAATCAGTGCTGCTCTTCTGCTTACTATCTGCGATAAGGCCACTCTGCAACTCCCGAAACGCTCCGATAGAAGGAGCACTCGTCTTATCGGCAGCGAAGAGCAAACGTAACAAGCTGGGTACCTCCGAAACACGGCCAAAAACTGCCGCCTTTGGGTGCGACGCAGTTACGCTTTTGTTGTACTTTGCCAGGAAATCCGCAAAACAAAGCCGCCCGCGATAGCAGGCGGCTGAAATGCGCAGATGGTCACGTTACTCGCCGTAAGGAACCCAGATGTTCTTCACCTGTGTGGCATGCCGGAGAAACATCTGTCCCTCTGCCTGTGCGGGGTCGAACCAGTCAAGGGGGCGACCTTCGTTCGTCCACACCTGCTTCAGGTTGCCGATCGAGCCGAGCTTAGCTTGAACTGAACTCTCCTCATCACGAAAGCTCCAGATGGCGTCGACGTCGTCATGCTCCGCAAGTGTCTTACCCAGCTCATTTGGCTGACCTGCCACGAAGTTAACGACGCCCCCGGGCAGATCACTGGTGTCGAAAACCTGGTAAAGATCACCCATCAGCAGGGCTGCGCGCTGGCTCGGTACCGCGACAACTGCGTTGCCCATTGCGATAGCAGGAAGCACCAGCGAGAGCAATCCGAGCAGCGGCGCTTCGTCAGGAGCGAGGATTCCGATGGTTCCTACCGCTTCCTTCATCGCGAGGGCCACCATGCGAAACGGTGGATTGTGTACGGTGCCTTCGAACTTATCGCACCACGCTGCGTACGTGAAAATGCGTTCCACTGCCTGGTCGAATTCAACAATGGCCTGGGTAGTCTTTACGAAATCCGCGAGCTTACCAATGATCTCGTTCGATCGCTGTTCGAGATTCTCTGCAAGGAAATAGAGGATCTGCGCCCGACCGTGCGCGGTAGTCTTCGCCCACTTTGTTCCTGCGCCGCGGGCAGCTTCGACCGCGTTGCGAATGTCCTTCCTGCTGCCAAGAGGACCGTGGCCAACAACTTTACCCTGCCGATTCGAGACAGGGAAGCTGTACCCAGAGTCAGGTCGCGTCTGCTTGCCGCCGATATATTGCTTCACCGTGCGATCCAAGCTCAGTTCGAGATCACCGAAGTCTTCAGGATCCGGATCCAGGATTGCTTCGGGTGTCACATCGAGACTGGCAAATTTAGAGCCAGGTTCCGGTTCTGGAAGAGCCTGTGGTGCGAGTTCACCTTCCGCTTTCGTCCATGCGGGTACGAGATACTCGTACATGCCTTCCTTGCCGCCTTCGCGACCGTAGCCTGACTCGCGATACCCTCCGAAGCCACAGGCTGCGTCGAAGAGGTTTGTCGCATTGATCCACACGACTCCGGCTTTTACTTGCGCGGCAACATCTAAAGCTACATTGATGTTCTCGCTCCACACACATGCAGCGAGGCCGTAGATTGTGTTGTTGGCAAGCTCCACTGCTTCCGCTGGCGTGCGGAAGGTCATCGATGCGAGTACCGGCCCGAAAATTTCCTCCTGAGCCACCGTCGAACTTGGGTGAACATCGGTGAGTAGAGTCGGCTTGAGGAAGAGCCCTGTATCGGGAACGCTGATGTTCGGCTGCCAGCACGTTGCGCCTTCCGCGACACCCATGGCTACGAGCTTCTGAATGCGGTCGTACTGAACCTGATCGACGATCGCACCGATGTCAATGGACTTGTCCAATGGAGAGCCCACGCGCAAAGTATCCATGCGCGCGCGGATCTTTTCATACAGCCTGTCCGCTACGCGCTCTTGAACCAGCAGGCGCGAGCCCGCGCAGCAGACTTGACCCTGGTTGAACCAGATGCCGTCCACCAGGCCTTCCACAGCAGAGTCGAGATCTGCGTCATCGAACACAATGAACGGGGACTTGCCACCAAGCTCGAGACTGAGCTTCTTCGTGGTGTTGGCCGTCGCTTTGCGAATGATGCGGCCAACTTCTGTGGAGCCGGTAAAGGCGATCTTGTCGATGTCCGCGTGCTCCACAATGGCAGCGCCGGTCTTGCCGTCACCCTGGACGACATTGAGCACGCCTTTGGGCAAACCAATCTCGTCCGCGATCTCGGCGAGCGCGATTGCAGAGAGCGGCGTGTACTCCGCTGGCTTAATCACAACGGTGTTTCCTGCAGCAAGTGCGGGTGCGACCTTCCACGCAAACATCAGCAGTGGGAAATTCCACGGAATAATCTGCCCCACCACGCCTACCGGGGAGTAGCCGGGAAACTCAGACTCCAGCAACTGCGCCCATCCTGCGTGGTAGTAGAAGTGCCTCGCTACGAGCGGTACGTCGATGTCGCGCGACTCACGAATCGACTTGCCGTTATCCAGCGTTTCCAGCACCGCCAGCTTGCGCGAGTGCTTTTGCACCTGCCGCGCCAGCGCATACAAGTACCGCGCACGCTGATGCCCTGTGAGCGCCTGCCAGCCCGGCAACGCTGCACGAGCCGCTTGCACTGCACGGTCTACGTCACTTGCGTCGCCATTAGAGATGGTGGCTAGTGTTTCACCCGTAGCTGGATTCTTTGTCGAGAAGGTGTTCGCACCGATCGTGGTCCACTGGCCTTCGATATAGTGGCCAAAGCTGCGCTTGTGGCTGTCCAGCCACTTCAGCACTTCAGTGGCGTCTTCGGGGGCCGGGCCGTATTCCATCGACTCATACTTTTCCATCATGCTGCTCATATCTGTACTCCGAGCTCAGCTAAGTGCTTGGTGTTGTTTACTCCATAACGGTCCTCCAATAGTTGGGAGAGTTCCGTTCGGTATTCTGAAACCATCTGGCGGCGAATGAAGTATTGCCCGACTGCATAGATCGAGAACAGAAATGGGAGGCTGGATATCGGTAGTAAATACTTGCCGATGGAGTCCCAATAAGTATGCAAAGGTAAGCTTTTCAGAAAGGGAATGATCGTCACCCAGACACCTACCAGTGCTGAGGTGCTTACAGCAGCGACTCGCCCCGCGGCCCTCGCCTCCTTCTTAGAGTGGTTCAGCATCCACACAAGGTCCTGAACATTTTCGTCGGTTTGGATAGCGTCGTTCACGCAATCGGGTGCCGGTACGTTGCCGAGTACCTACCCGTCACATGATGCTCCAACTGCCGCTCGATATCAGCCAGCATGGAACTCGCACCGAAGCGGAACAAGGAAGACTCCAGCCATGGCCTGCCAAGCTCATCCTTCATCAGAGCTAACCAGTCGAGCGATTGCTTCGCAGTCTTGATGCCGCCCGCGGGTTTGTAGCCCACTGCCATGCCGGTGCGCTCGGCGTAATCACGAATGGCGCGCACCATTACCAAGGACACAGGCAGCGTGGCGTTCACGGCTTCTTTGCCGGTAGACGTTTTGATGAAGTCGGAGCCCGCCATCATGGCTACCCAGCTTGCGCGGGCGACATTGCGCAGCGTGAGCAGGTCTCCCGTGCCGAGAATGGCCTTCATGTGCGCTGGGCCGCAGGCCTCCTTGAATGCAGCCACTTCGTCGTACAGCGCGTTCCACTCGCCATTGAACACGTGTGCGCGTGTGATGACGATGTCGATCTCGCTGGCCCCTGCTTCGACTGAGCGTCGAATTTCGTTCACGCGTTCCTGCAGCGGAGAAAGGCCAGCAGGGAAGCCCGTGGATACAGCGGCTACCGGAATGCCGGAGCCTTCGAGCGCCTTCACCGCTGTTTCAACAAACACGTGGTAAACGCAGACCGCGCCGACCGTGAGGTTCAGCTCCTGAATGCCCAGCGCCTTCACCAGATGGTCCTGCAGCGGTCGCTTTGCCTTGGCGCAGAGTCGCTTCACGCGCTCGGCTGAGTCGTCCCCGCTAAGCGTCGTCAGATCCATGCACGAGATCGCTCGCAGTAGCCAGGCGGCCTGCCAGTCCTTCTTTATGCTGCGTCGTGTGCCGATGGTCGCGGCGCGGCGCTCGATGGCGCTGGTGTTCGCGCGCTGCTCTTCCACCCATTCCAGGTTGAGTGGAATGCGTTTATTTGGCTCCAGCGTTCTGCCATAGAGTGTGACCGGGTTCGTGCTGCCGGCGCCGTGCAGGCCCGTGCTCTGCTGTGCACTGCCCTCGGCAACTTTCAGCGTCTGTTCTGAGGAAATGGACATGCCAGACTCCATGATTTCGGAAGAACTCTCCCGTGTCGGAAAAGTCGTTGCGAACCTAGAGAACAAGTTTATCTTGCTTCGACCGACGGTCCTGCGAAGGGCCAAATTGTCTACCACTACTGTCTCCCCGTCAGTTTTGGTAGTCTTGCGGCCATGCGCACCAGCACGCGAGCCTTCGTCGCCGCCATCGTTTTCGCCGCCCCGTTCCGCCTGACACCAGCCGCTGCAGCGCAGTCCTTCACGCCCGTTCGTGAGCTGAAGAACCTTTCTCCGGCAGCAATCGACAAATTGCAAGCGTTGGAAGTGTTGAACGCGCTGCCGCAAGGTGAGTGGCATTACCATGTTGGCGACCTGCCGCACGGCGAGGCGACCACGCTGGATGACACCGCCTGGAGCAAGGGAGAGCCGAAGCCCAGGGAGCCACTGAAAGTCGCGAAAGATGCTGTTTGGTTCCGGCGCACGATCACCGTCCCGCTCGCATACAACGGTTACGACCTGACAGGTTCGCGCATATGGTTCCAGTTTGAAGCTGACGCGAATGGTCCGGTGCCGGAGATCATCTACTTCAACGGTCGCCGCGTCGCGCTGGGTGATGATCTCGAGCCCATCGTTCTGTTCGATCACGCGAAGCCCGGCGAGAAGGTGGTAATCGCCGTCAAGCTGCTGCACACCGTTGACGACAAGAGGTGGCGCGCTGTGCACATGCGCATCGAGCCAGATCCAGCTACGGGCCGCCCCAACCCGGATGACATTCGCGTGCAGGCCATCACCGCTGCCAATATTTTGCCCTCGCTGCCACAGCCTCGCAAGGACCTGTTGGAGAAGGTGCAAGCAGCTATCGCTCAGGTTGACCTGACCGACCTGAACGTGGCCAATAAGGCGCTGTTAGCCGAGCATGATCTGCCATTCAGTCAAGCAGAAAAGAAGTTCGGCCCCATGCTCAAGAAGACGCAGCAGAAATTTGACGCATCCCTTCGTGCAGCTCAAGAAACGCTCGGACAGCTTGCGCCCGTAATGGCAACGGCGAAAATTGATCTTGCCGGTAACGCACACATTGACGCGGCATGGCTGTGGCCAGCCAGCGAAACCATTGATGTGGTGAAGCGCACCTTCTCGACGGCGCTTCAATTGATGAATGAATATCCCGACTACACGTTTTCGCAATCGGCCGCACAGTATTCCGAGTGGATGGCCGACAAGTATCCAGACATTAACAAGCAGATCGCCGAACGTGTGAAGGAAGGTCGCTGGGAGATTGTCGGCGGAATGTGGGTCGAGCCTGACCTGAATCTGCCCGGAGGCGAGTCGCTGGTGCGACAGTTGCTGGTCGGGCAGCGCGAGTTCAAGAGCCTGTACGGTGTAACTGCGCGCATTGGCTGGAACCCGGACAGCTTCGGGTACAACTGGCAACTTCCGCAGATCTACAAGCGCAGCGGCATGGACTATTTCGTTACGCAAAAAATGCACTGGAACGACACGAACCAGCTTCCTTTCCGCCTCTTTTGGTGGCAGTCGCCAGATGGTTCGAAGGTGCTGACGTATTTCCCAACGGACTACGCGTGGACGAATGTGAACCCTACACGCCTCTCCGCAGACTTTGCCGAAAGCGCAGCGCGCAATCCCGGCACAGAAGAGCACCTCGATCTGTACGGCGTTGGCGACCATGGCGGCGGCCCGACACGTGACATGCTCGACCAGGCGACGCACTGGATTGATCTGCAGAAGACCGGAAAAGTAGCGATGCCGACCATGCGCTTCCACACAGCGCAGCAGTACTTTGACGATGTACAGCCGAAGCTGAATGCCGCCTCGCCGACGTGGAACTACGACAAGCTGGCGAAAGGGTGGACCGCGCCACAGCCGGAAGCTCCAGGCAAGCTCGGCATCCCCACCTGGAAGGACGAACTCTACTTCGAATACCACCGCGGCATTTTCACTTCGCAGGCCAAGCACAAAGAAAACATGCGCCGCAGCGAGGACGCCACGCTCGACGCAGAGAAGATGGCTTCGTTCGCATGGCTTTACGGCCAGCACTATCCCGCGAAAGAGATTACGGACAGTTGGAAGAAGATCACCTTCAACCAGTTTCACGATCTTGCGGCTGGCTCGGGCATTGCGGTGATTTACCGTGACGCGCAGAAGGATTATGACGAGGTGTTTCATTCGGACGCGCTACTGGGTGCAGCCTCGCTTCAGCGAGTCGCGTCGGAAATCGATACGGCTGAAGCGAAAGGTGCTCCCGTCCTGGTGACGAACTCGCTGCCGTGGAGTCGTGTCGTACTCGCCCAGGTCCATGTGGAACTTCCCGCTCCCTCGGACAATTTAGAGGTGTTTAGCGGGGCAGCGAAGAAGCCGCTTCGGGTGCAGATTCTGAAGCATGAAAACGGCTCCTCCAAGTTCGACGTTCTCGTGGGAGCCGATAGTGCGCAGGACTTAGAAGCGCCGTCACTGGGGTACGCTTTGCTGAGTGCACGAGGTTCCGGAAAGTCAGAAGAGGACAATAAGAACCTGGTAGTGGAGGAAAAAGCTGGTTCGCTTCAGCTTTCAAACGAGTATCTCCAGGTTGTGATCGACAAAAACACGGGCTGCATCACTAGCCTTCATGGAAGACGCGGGACGCAAGCAAGCTACTTCACGGCAAACGCTTGCGGCAACCAATTACAGGCCTTCGCAGACAACCCCAAGAACTACGACGCATGGAACGTTGATCCTGGCACATTGGACAAAGCACCGACCATCATCGACAAGGTTGATGCCATCAGCGTGATTGCTAACGGACCGCTGCGCAAGACGGTACGCATCGAACGCACATGGCAGTCGTCTCATTTCATTCAGGACATCTCACTAGACGCTGGTGCCGACACCGTTGTTGTTGATAACCAGATCGACTGGCATGAATCGCATGTCCTGCTCAAAGCCGCCTTCCCGCTCGCTGCAACCAGCGGCCAGGCAACATTTGAGATCCCCTACGGCAGCATTCAGCGCCCGACGACGCGCGACAACACATTTTCCAAAGCTCAGTTCGAGGTGCCTGCGCTGCGCTGGGCCGATCTCGGTGATGACAAACAGGGTGTCTCCATCCTGAACGATTCCAAGTACGCGTACGACGCGCTCGGCGACACGCTGCGGCTCACGTTGCTGCGCGCGCCGACATGGCCTGATCCCGATGCCGATCGCGGCATGCAGCATTTCCGCTATGCCATCTACCCGCACACAGGGCCGTGGCAGAAAGCCGAAACGGTGCATCGCGCTTACGAGTTGAATCAGCCTCTCATCGCCACCCAGACCTTCTCGCACACCGGAACGCTGCCACCGACGCACAGCTTCGTTTCGATTGAGGGAGCTCCAAGCGTCATCCTCACAGCTGTGAAGAAAGCAGAGGATGCGGATGCGTTGATCTTCCGCATGTACGAGTCCGCTGGCGAAGCAGGCACAGTCAAACTGCATGTTCCATCCGGAGGCTCTGCCGCCATCGAGACCAACCTTATGGAGAAGCCAGAGGGAGCGACGCTGCCTCTCGCGAGCGACGTTGTCACACTCCAGATCAAGCCGTTCGAGATTAGAACCGTGCAGGTGTCCTATCCACACTCCCCGGCCGCACCGGCAACAGCAGAACGGTGAACTCAGGCCAGACCTCCGCACGCAAGCCGCGCATTCTCGTCACGCGCGCGGCGGGCCAGGCCTCGGTGCTTGCTGAGGAGTTGGAACGGCTCGGCGCACGACCGGTGATCATTCCGGCTATCGAGATCGCGCCGCCGGATTCATATGAGGTGCTGGATGGAGCTCTCATGCAGCTCGAACGCTTTGACTGGCTGATCGTCACCAGCGCGAACGCCGTCACCGCAATAGCAGAGCGCGTGGAGCAGCTAGGGGTCGATCTACCTTTGGACGCGCTGAAGATTGCGGCGATTGGCTCCGCCACGGCGCGAGCGCTGGAGGAGCAGGGATGGCGTGCGGACCTGGTTCCCGCAAGTGCCGTAGCCGAGTCGTTAGCTGAAGCGCTTATCCCATACGCGCAACACCAAACTCATCGGGCAACACGTTTTCTGTTGATTCGGGCGCAGGAGGGACGCGACATGTTGCCGCAAGCCCTCGACAGAGAGGGAGGGGAAGTCACGGTCGCGCCCGCGTACAAGACGCAAGTATCTCGTGCAGGTCTTCAGGCTTTGCAAGCTGAGTTCGCAGCAGCGGATGACTTGCCTGACGGCGTGACGCTCACGAGTTCCTCTGCGGCCAGAAACTTTTTCGCGTTGATGTCCGAAGCGGGTATAGCGGCAAAGAATCGACTCACCATCGCATCGATCGGTGCGATCACGTCGCAGACATTACGCCATCTCGGCCATCCACCACATGTGGAGGCGCAAGAAGCAACAGTGATTTCGCTGGCCAACGCGATAATGCGCTATTTAAGGGAGGCTAGACGTTTGAACTGATGGTGGTTCCCATGTTGCCGAGGGTCGTCGCGATAGAAGAAGCTAAGGTCTTTACAGACAGCAGCGTGCCCAAGGCCATGAATGCCAGAACGAGTGCGTACTCGATGATGTCCTGGCCGCTCTCATCCTGTAGAAACTGTCCGAATTGAAAATATGTGTTCATTTGTCTCGTTACAAGTGCAAGCATAGCAGTCAATCAAATCGGCGCAATTGCAAACAATATCGCGAGCGATACCACTTTCGCGTCAAGTTAAGCTTCTGCGCGGGTGCGGTTCTTCCAATGCGTCCAAACAAACAAAACGACACCGGCGAGTAAGAATACTTCTACCGCAACATGAAAGCGATCGAACACTTCTTTGAACTTCGGATTTGTACGGAAGCCGTCACCAAGTTTCATGCCTAGGTACGCAAGCGCATAGCACCATGGCCACGAGCCGATGAACGTGTAAATGTGGAATCGCACCTGGTTCATCTTCGCGATGCCTGCGGGTAGCGCGATGAAGGTGCGCACAATCGGCAGCATGCGACCGACGAGCACCGTGATGGAACCATACTTCTCAAAGAAGTGATGGGCGAGGTCGAGGTCTCGCTTGCTCAGCAGCACATAGCTGCCGAAGCGCTCCACCATGGGACGTCCGCCCTTAGCGCCTACCCAATACGCCGGGATGGAACCGATGTTGGATGCGATCGCGGCAACTGTTGCGAGCAGAATCAGTTGCCACTGCGTCGAAGCAAGGACCGAACCCGCTAACGGCATGATGACTTCCGAAGGTATGGGTATGCATGCCGATTGCAGCGCCATCAGCACAAACACGCTGGCGTAGCCGCCAGCTTTGATCGCGCTCAAAAGAATCAAGAATATTTTTCCAGACATTCACCATCAAGTATAGCGACCGGCTACTTTGCCTCAGGCGGTAACATGGAGCCATGTCCGAAGCCTCTTCCGTCGTCTTAGAAACGCCTCCTGCTACTACCGATAACGCAGCACCCGCGCGGCCGCAGACCGGCGCATACGGGCAGCCGTCCGCGCACGGAGCGACGCCGGTCAAGCGGCAGATTGTCTGCTTCAGCTTTTATAAGATCCTGCCAGAGTGGCGTCGTTTACCCGCGGAAGAGAAGACCGCGCACAAAGTCGCTTTCGCCGAGGTGTTACATCGCTGGAATAAGCCCGGTGAATTCCTTTCGCTCACGTATTCCACCATCGGAACACGCGGTGATGTGGACATGTGTGTCTGGTCTATCGGCTACTCCGTCGATGAGCTGAACGAGATGCGCAGCCAACTCATGGCAACGCCGATTGGCGGCTATCTGTCGACACCGCATAATTTTCTGGCGATGACCAAGCGCTCCGCCTACCAGATTGGCCGTGAGGATGAGAGCGAAGGCGAAGGCCGCGGTGCGATTCGTCCCGGTGGGCAGAAGTACATTTTCATTTACCCATTCTGGAAGACGCGTCCGTGGTACCTGCTGTCGCTCGCCGAACGCAAACGCCTGATGGATGAGCACATTCGCATTGGCTTGCAGTTTCCACGCGTGAAGCTGAACACGACCTACTCGTTTGGTTTGGACGATCAGGAGTTTGTCGTCGCTTTCGAAACGAACTTTCCGGAAGACTTCCTTGACCTCGTACAGCAGCTTCGTGAGACGGAGATTTCGGTCTATACGCTGAAGGATTTCCCGATATTCTCCTGCGTGCGACTCACGCCGGAAGCGATGCTGGACCGTCTCGGATAGCGCGATGGCGACCAGCAAGTCCGCATCCAAGACCGCACCGAGGAAAGGTCTCACGCCGCCTCAGCATCTCGCTCCGAAAAAGCGCGAGGCTGCGATCAAAGGCGTGAGCGCGAAGCGTGCACAGGCGATTGCTGCAAAGGAGCCAGTCGCACCCAAGGTCAAGCCGGGCAAGACTAAAAAGCCGCTCGCACCGGAACGCCTTGCAGCGATCCTGCAAGCGTTGCGCGAAACATACCCAAATGTGGTCTGCGCACTCACGCACCGCAATGCGTTTGAGTTGACCATCGCAACCATTCTCTCCGCTCAGACGACGGATGTTGGCGTGAACAAGGCAACGCCGGAGTTGTTCCGGTTATTTCCAACACCGAAGGCTCTTGCTAGCGCCAACACAGCCGAAGTGGAACAGCTCATCAAAACCACTGGCTTCTACCGTTCCAAGGCGAAGAATATTCAGGGCGCCGCCCGCGTGCTCGTCGAGCAGTTCAACAGCGAGGTGCCACAGACGATTGAAGAAATGACGCAGCTTCCGGGTGTCGCACGTAAGACCGCGAACGTTGTGCTCGGCTCCTGGTATGGCATTCCATCAGGCGTAGTCGTCGACACGCACGTGCTGCGGCTATCTCGGCGCCTTGAGCTCACGAAGGAAGATGACCCCATCAAGGTTGAACAGGATCTGCAGAAGGTGATCCCGCAGGACCGCTGGATTCAGTTCAGCCATGAGTTGATTCACCACGGTCGACAGGTATGCATCGCGCGCAAACCGCGGTGTGTGGATTGCACTCTCGAGCATGTGTGTAACTCCGCCGACAAGACGTGGAGTTCGCACTAACGAAAGGCAGACGTCATGGATGCACGAAGATCACGGTTTGGCTGGGTTGGTCTTGTGGCTCTTGCGATACTCTGCCTCTTAACGTTTGATAACAGCCAGCATGCACTGACGTGGCTACCTTATCGATTTGCATCCATTTTGTTGATCGTTTCCATGATCTCAAGCGTCGTCTGTCCACTGATTGAGGCTGTTCGCTCCAGTAAACTCTGGTTACTGGTCTCCTTAACGGGACTGGCGGTTACACTCAGATTTTTTTGGATTCTCGCTGACTAGCTAACAGGCACTTCCTTGCACCTGCACATCTGCGTGAGCGATACTTAAATGTCCGCTTACCGGAAGAAATCGTCACAACAGAAGGGTATGCAAGCAATGTCTACACCCAGCGGCGCCGAACAGGGCGCAGCAAGTATCGCGCCTGCAACAGGCAAACTTGGAATCATGATTCCCGGCATGGGAGCGGTTGCAACGACGCTCATCGCCGGCGTGGAAGCAGTACGGCGCGGTTTCGCTAAGCCCTTCGGTTCCATGTCGCAGATGGGCACCATTCGTCTCGGCAAGCGCACCGATTCGCGTAATCCGCTGATCAAAGACTTTGCGCCATTAGCGCAGCTTGACGATCTGGTCTTCACCGGCTGGGACATTTTTGGCGGCGACCTCTACGACGCAGCCAAAACTGCTGCCGTGCTCGATCGCGATCAGCTGGAATCAATGAAGCCGTTCCTGCAGTCGATCCAGCCGCTTCCGGCGGCCTTCGAGGAGCGGTATGTGAAGCGCCTCACCGCAAAGAACAAGAAGGTTGGCAAGAATAAGTGCGATCTTGCCAATCAGATTCGCAACGACATTGCCGAGTTCAAGACCAAGACTGACCGCCAGGTGATGATCTGGTGCGGCTCGACTGAGATTTACCTCGAGCAGAAGCCAGTCCATCAAACACTCGAAGCCTTTGAAAAGGGTTTGGTTGAGGACGACCCGGATATTTCGCCTTCCATGCTCTACGCCTGGGCGGCGCTAAAGGAAGGCATTCCGTTTGCGAACGGCGCGCCCAATCTCACGGTCGACATTCCTGCGTTGCAGGACCTGTCGAAGAAGATGAATGCGCCGATTTGCGGAAAGGACTTCAAGACAGGTCAAACGTTCCTTAAAACCGTGCTTGCGCCTGCATTCAAGGCGCGACAGCTTGGCGTTAGTGGCTGGTACTCCACCAACATCCTCGGCAACCGCGACGGCGAGGTGCTGGACGATCCCGACAACTTCAAGACCAAGGAAGTGTCGAAGCTTGGCGTGCTGGAGCACATCTTCCAGCCGGAGTTGAACCCCGACCTGTATGGCGACATGTACCACAAGGTGCGGATCAACTACTATCCGCCGCGTGGCGATAACAAGGAGGGCTGGGATAACATCGACATCTTCGGTTGGCTCGGCTACCCGATGCAGATCAAGGTGGACTTTCTCTGCCGCGATTCGATCCTTGCCGCACCGTTGGCGCTTGATCTGTGCCTGTTCATGGATCTCGCGGCACGAACACCATCGCTGCGCGGCATCGGTATCCAGGAGTGGCTGAGCTTCTACTTCAAGGACCCTGACTCCGCTCCCGGCGTTTACCCCGAGCATGACCTCTTCATCCAGTCCATGAAGCTGAAGAACACCATCCGCCACATCATGGGCGAGAGCCTCATCACGCATCTTGGCCTCGACTACTACGGCGACTAAGCCAACACAACGGATGGGCCCTGCGGAAGCGGGGCCTTTCTTCTTATCGTGGCTTATTTACTTATCGCTCCAAAGGGAAGCTGCGTTTCTCCTCCCATAACTTCCCTCGGTGCAGTTCATGCAGACCACAATCGATCAGCCGAACCTTCAGGAACGCACCCTGCGCTTCTACGGTGAACTGCTCTGTAGTCAGAGCGAATGGGGAGGGCAGCTGGTGCTGTCCGCATTCGCGGGCGCAGCTTCGACCGGCTTTGCGACTGCAGCGAGTCTAGCGGGTGCTGCCTCGCTCACAGTCGATAGCGACGCCGCTGCTATGAAGACCCATTTCCGCGATGGTGCTTTCGACTTCGTGGTTAATACGCTGGATGAGGCACTTCGTGCGCTGAAAAACGAGATACGCCAGAAAAGAGCAATCGCTCTCGGGCTGATTGGCGATCCAGCGCTCTTGTGCGCGGAAGCAATTGAGCGCGGGCTCGCTGCGGCAGTCGTCCTTGCGGCGCATGAGCAATCAACGCAAACGGAGAAAGCTCTTGTCACCGATCGCGGACTCATACTGCGGAATGCGGGTGATTCTTTCCCGTCGCCGGATCTAAGCCGCTGGTTGAAGAAGCGAGACTGGGTGCCTGAGCTCTCTGACGATTCAGCGCTGCATCAGGATGCAATCCGTCAGAGATGGCATCGCGGTCTCACAGCCCACCAACGCTCAGTGAGTAAGGGCGCACGCTGGCACTGGGTCTCCTGTGACGAACAGGGTTTGACCGACGAAGTGTAATGGCCGAGAACTCTCCAGAGCGTCACCGGCGTAACTCCCACAAGTAGACAAATACGGTGTGTACAGTTCTTAGCTACAAGCGAACACCATTATGCAAGGTGAGACCTTCTAAGCGGACTCACCCTCAACAAGATTTGAGATTTCAGCCCAGAGCGGCTTCACTCCATTGCTGGTCTTGGAAGAGATGGTCAGCACACGATCTTCACCGTGCGCCTTCTTCAGAGCGGCCACTGACTTTGAAAGCGCATTTCCGCTCAATTTGTCCGCTTTCGTTCCGACGATCAGGTGGGGTCGCTGCATCTGCCGCAATGCGGTGATCAGCATCGTGTCGCTTTCCTGAGGCGGGATGTTGGTGTCCACCAGGCAGATGCAAAGAGCGAGCGAGTCACGTTCCTGCAGATACGGCTCGATAAATTTTGGCCACTCAGCAGAGATGGACTTCGAGATTTTCGCGTAGCCATAACCGGGAAGATCGGCAAAAATCAACGATGGTTTCGCATTGTGTTTCTGTGCGGTGCCTTCATGAAGAGCGAAGAAGTTGATCGCCCGCGTGCGACCGGGTGTCGATGACACCTTGGCTTCTTTGGAACCGAGCAGGGTGTTGATGAGTGAAGATTTGCCCACGTTGGATCGGCCTAGAAACGCGACTTCGGGTGCGCCGCCGGTGCGAGCCTCACCGGGAAAATGTTCGGGGCTCATGGCGGAAAGCAGAAACTTGGGCACAAGGCGCATAAGGAGAGCTTACGCGTTTGTGCCCCATCGTCTCTACAATGAAAGGCTTGGAGATAAGTACGAATGAGTGAAGCAGGGCAGCAGTTTCCGCACGCCATGTTGCGGGAGATATATGAGCAACCCGCCGCGATCGAACGCACCCTGGCGCGCTATGTCAGCAATGGTGCGTTGAACGAAGAGGCATTCGGCGCGTCAGCAAAAATCTTCCGCGAGCACAAAGACCTTGTGATCTCGGCGAGCGGGTCGAGCAGACATGCGGGCCTGGCTGCGGAGATCATGCTGGAAGATGCTGCCGGGCTTGCGGTGGACGTGGAGTACGCGAGCGAGTACATCACGCGTTCGACCAACACCAAGCGTGATCCCGCTGTGCTGGTGATTTCTCAATCTGGCGAAACAGCCGACACGCTCGCAGCTTTGCGTGAGGCGAAGAAGCGCAATCATCCCACGCTGGCTGTGACGAATGTCGCCACGTCGAAGATGGCGAACGAGGCAGACACCTCGCTGCCGACCGAAGCTGGCCGTGAGTTGGCCATTCCCGCAACGAAGAGCTTCACTACGCAGCTTGTTGTGCTGCGACTGCTTAGTCTGTTAGCGGCGCAGTCACGGGACGCCATGTCGGAGTTCCAGGTTGCGGAGCAACTTGCTTTACTGGCTGCCTTGCCCGGGAAAATTGAAGAGCAGCTCACCGGTTGGGATTCGCGCATGGCCGAACTCGCGGGCATTTACCAGAACGCAAAGACGCTGCTCTTTCTCGGCCGCGGTATTCACTACCCGATCGCGCGCGAAGGCGCTCTGAAGCTGAAGGAATCCTCGTATGTTCACGCCGAAGGATATCCGGCCGGAGAGCTGAAGCATGGTCCCAATGCTCTTGTATCAGACGAGGTGCCGCTGGTAGTGCTCGCAACTGTGGACCGCAACGATGCGGAGTCAGTGCTCCGCTACGAGAAGACGGTCGCACTGCTGGACGACATGCATAAGCAGGGTGCTCGAAGTGTCGTCATCGGCAACATGAGCGACAAAGCACTCGCATCGCGCGCATCGCACGTCGTCGGTGTGGAAGAAGCGAACGAATACCTGCTGCCAATCTGCGAGGTCATTCCGTTGCAAATGTTCGCTTATCACATGGCGCTGCACAACGGTGTGGACGTCGACCGTCCACGTAACCTGTCGAAATCCGTGACCACGGAGTAAGCAGTTAGCGAGTTAACTGCAGAGTGCCTCAAACATCTGCTGCTAACCCGTTTTTCGCTACTACATGTCCTACTTGAACGTGCTCCAGCCCTGACGATTGAGGCTCCAGAACAGCAGATAAAGTGCGGCCAGCCCAGCGAAAACCATTGCAGTGCCAAGCCCCACACTGCCAAACAGGATTTTACCCAGCCCAAACAGCATCAGGTACACCATGCCAGATGCAAGGATCCAGTGCAGGAAGTTATAACGAAGGACTTTTTCTCCGCGAGTTGATTCCGGCGCGAACGGTCGCCAGCCAAACGCTGCGGGACGCACACGGTCATAAAAATTCTGCAGCGTCACCTGTGGTTCAGGTTTCGTGAGTAATGTCACACTCAGCCAGATGAGCGTGGTTAGCGCAGTGGTGATGAGCATTAGCCAGGCGAAGCCGTGCGGGTCATCGGAATCCAGCGGCTGAATGAGCAATTGCGGATCGAACGAGTGCAACGCCCTAACGATTGGAAGCCCTAGACGGGATTGCAGTGTGAGGGAGATGGTCGCTGCGGCAGTCATTGCTGA
This sequence comes from Granulicella sp., assembly GCA_965200515.1. Taxonomy (GTDB): domain Bacteria; phylum Acidobacteriota; class Terriglobia; order Terriglobales; family Acidobacteriaceae; genus Granulicella. Next base: position 1,438,471 of record CBDAUT010000014.1, read on the forward strand.
AAGCTCAGACCAGGCATTGATGCGCCACCAGTACCAGCGCAAGATGAACACGAGACCAGCGCCCGCGCCCAGCGCCAAGAGGAACTTCCAAGCCGCGGCAATCGATGCACCGTGAGTCTGCATGTACCACGTGGCACCTGCCGAAAGTAAGGCAACTAGGATTGTCGCCAGCCGAGACGCATTTACATAGTGCTTTTCAGTCTGACCCGGCTTCAGGAAGCGGCCATACATGTCATTCACCAGGTAAGAAGCCCCAAGATTGAGGTGCGTGCCGATGGTCGACATGTACGCCGCGGCAAAGCCTGCGAGCATCAGGCCACGGAGGCTTGGCGGAAGGTAATGCACCATGACCCAGACATAAGCGCCTTCCGCTCCACCTTGCGCTGCGCTAGGCGCGGGCAGCAGGACGAGCGCGACGAGAGCTGTCGCAATCCACGGCCAGGGGCGGAGAGCGTAATGTGCGATGTTGAACCACAGCGTGGCACCAATGCCGTTCTTCTCGTCCTTCGCGGAGAAAATACGCTGCGCGATGTAACCGCCCCCACCCGGTTCAGCGCCCGGGTACCAACTCGCCCACCAGTTCAGGCTCATCAGCACAAGGAAGGTCAGAAAGAAGCTGGAAGTCGTGGAAGGAACAAAAGCCAGCGTGCTGCTGCGGTGGTGAACAAGGTCGTACGCATTCACGCGTGCTGAGAGCTCATGCATCCCGCCGAGTGCATGGATCGCGAAAAAGGCGAGCAGCACCACCATGGACATTTTGAGCACGAATTGCACGAGGTCCGTCCACAGCACCGCCCATAGCCCGGAGATGGCGTTGTAGGCGAGTGTGAGTGCGAGACAAAGGAAGACTGCGGTGAGCTGGGACCTGGTAGTTTGCAGCCCCAGGGTCAGGGTCAGGATCTTCACCATAGCGAGGTTTACCCAGCCCATGATGATGGTGTTTACCGGAAGCCCAAGGTAGAGCGCGCGGAAACCCCGAAGAAAAGCGGAAGGCTTTCCAGCGTAGCGGAGTTCAGCGAATTCGATGTCAGTGAGCACCTGAGAGCGTCGCCAAAGCGGCGCGAAGAAGAACACCGTCAGCATGCCGGAAAGCGCGAAGCTCCACCAAAGCCAATTACCGGCTATGCCTTGACGATAGATCAGACCAGTAACGACGAGCGGCGTATCGGCACCAAAGGTTGTGGCCACCATCGATGTGCCAGCCAGCCACCAGGGCACGCTGCGCCCGGAAAGGAAGAACTCGCTAACATTTCCGGACGCCCGCCGCATGTAGTAGAAGCCGATCGCGAGATTTACCGCGAAGTACACGACGATAACAATCCAGTCGATGCTCGTGAGTTGCATGAATGCCTTTCAAGCGATGGGGGGAAGTTCCAGCGCGAGCCGCGCCAGTGAAAAGACTTTTTGTTTTGTTAGAACAACAGATTACGCGAGAGATGACAGTCATGTAAGGGTAGCGGTTATGATGTTTCGCAACCTACATGTACTTCATTTCCTCCCTACGTCGTGAAGCGCATACGCGCCTGCGATTGCTGATGTGTTCTCTGGTGCTGATGAGCAGCTGCGCTTTGGCTCAGTCGCCTCAGCCGGTACTGCTGCCGGCGGCACTGGCCTATGACGCGAACGGAAATCTTTTCATCGCAGATGCCGCACGCAGTCAGGTGCTGGAGCTAACGGTGGGTGGCGATGTGCTTGTTGTCGCAGGAACCGGTGCGCAGGGCTTTGGTGGCGACGGGGCTGCAGCATCAGCAGCGCTGTTGAACGAACCGCGTGGTGTGGCAGTCAGAGCAGACGGCACGCTCTACATCGCGGACACAGGTAATCGGCGGATTCGGTCAGTTTCTAAAGGTGTCATCGCCACCGTCGCGGGTAAGGGAAGTGGCGGCAACTCGGGCGATGGCGGGCCAGCAAGCGCCGCTACTTTTGCAAAGCCAGCGGCGATTGCTGTGGAAGGCGATGCGCTGCTCGTGTGCGATGTGACAAACCATCGTGTGCGCCGCATTGCGGATGGAATTATCCAGGTGTTTGCAGGTGACGGCACCCAGGGATTTGGCGGTGATGGTGGCACAGCATCGGCAGCGCAACTCGATTCGCCGCAGGGTCTCGCAATGCTTGCCGACGGGCGAGTACTCATCAGCGATGCGCATAACAATCGGATTCGAGCTGTCGGTACGGATGGCCTCATGCGCACATTTGCGGGAAGTGGTGTCGCCGGCTACTCGGGTGATGGCGGCTCCGCGATAGCCGCAAAGTTGTCACATCCTCAGGCGCTGAGCGTTTTACCGAACGGAGCGGTACTCGTAGCAGATGCTGACAACCAGCGTGTGCGGCTTATCGATGCTGCGGGAGTGATCTCCACTGTGGCTGGAAGTGGAACGCAAGGCGCTTCCGCTGACGCCGACGCAGCCGTGGAAAGTTCGATGAACCTGCCGCGTGGACTGGCAGTTTCACCGTACGGGAATGTCACAGTTGCAGATTCATCTGCTCCGTCGTTGAGAGCAGTGGCGTTGAACGGGAGCTTGTACCTGCTACCCGCACCCATCTCACGCACGAGCAAAGTGGCACTTGTTCTTTCGCCGACTTCTGTATACGGGCAAACATCTGCAAGCGTCGCGGTGACGGCCGTGAACGCGCAGGGGAGAGTTGAAGTCGACGAGGGCAGCACTGTGCTCGCCAGCGGCTCGCTGACCAATGGTGCGCTCAGTGTCTCCCTTCCGAAGCTCGCGGCGGTGAGCCACGTTCTGATCGCGAAATACAGTGGTGACGGTCTGAACGCTTCTGCGACATCTGAACCGCTCGAGCTTGTCGTCAATCCAGCGCTCGTGACCGCCACAGCGGAGGATTTTACGATTGCATACGGCCAATCGCTGTCACCACTAACAGGAACCCTGACTGGAGTTCTGCCGCAGGATGCGGGAGATGTGCGAGCGACGTTTTCTGTAACAGCAACGCCTGCTTCCGATGCTGGCTCCTACCCGATTTTGGCAACGCTTTCAGGGCCGGCAAGCGGAAACTACAGTCTCACGAACGCGGCATCCGCAGGCACACTGACTATCAGGCAAGCTAAGACGACAACTTCGGCCAGCACACTCTCGCAGACAAGCTACGCGGGGCTGCCGCTGGCCTTGCGTGCCTCTGTCGCGCCTGAGTTCGGTGGCGACCCTGCGGGGGAAGTCGACTTCTTGGAAGGCGGCGTGATCATCGCGCGTACGAGGACCGCGAGTGGTTCTGCTGGCGCTAGCTACCTGAGCCCGTCTTCGGGAACGCACGTCATCACTGCGGCTTACCTGGGCAGCAATAACTTCGAGGCGAGTTCATCCGGCCCGGTGTCGGTTGCCGTGAGCGCGCTGCCGGACTTCACGGTTCAAACAGCCAACTCGAGCCAGAGCGTGCAGGCTGGGCTGATGGCGACCTTCGCACTTACGGTGTCACCGCAGGGTGGCCCGTTTACAGGCAGTGTGACCTTCAGCGTGAGCGGTTTGCCGAGCGGAGCGCAAGCAACGTTCTCTCCCGCCGCAGTGGTTCCGGGCGCAGGCGGTGCGGCTACCACGTTGAACATTCAAACACCCGCGAGGCACGCCTCAAGGAGGGATCTGCCGGTCGGCATGAAATGGTTCGCTCTGCTTCCAATCGTTCTGGTTCTGCACAGAAGAAAACGCCGTGTCGTCTTGTGCATAGCCGTGCTTGCTGGCGTGATGTTCGGCTCCACAGGGTGCGGAGACCGCACCGTTGGCTCAAGCACATCCACGAACAGTCAGCAGTACGCAGTCATGGTAACTGCGACATCAACAAACCTCGCTGGTGCGGTGGTTACCCACAACATTCCGCTCAGCTTGACCGTGCAGTGATACCTAAGCAGCTTCCGCAGGCCGAGAACGCATCTATCCCTTTGGCAATTCACGCCCAATCGCGCGGTGCAAGCCGCTACCCATCTGCTTAAGTCTCGAGGATTGATGCAACGCACACTTCTGCCCGGAAAGCCGTATCCACTCGGCGCTACACCAAGCTCCAAGGGAACAAACTTCGCTTTGTTTTCTGAAAACGCCACCAAGGTCCTTCTTTGCTTATTCGACGAAGAAGGAAAAGAGTCAGAGCAAATTGCGCTGAAAGAACGCACAGCCTTCGTTTGGCATGGATTCGTTCGTGATATAAAACCGGGCCAGCAGTACGGCTACCGTGTGGAAGGTCCATGGGAACCTGCAAAGGGGTTTCGCTTCAACTCCGCAAAAGTCCTTGTTGATCCATACGCAAAGGCAATCACCGGCGAACCTGACCACCGTGGCCCAATCTATCCCTACGATGTGACGTCAGGCGACGACACCAACAAAGATGAGACGAATGATGCTGACCATGTTCCGAAAAGCATCGTGGTTAGCGGCAAATACGACTGGGAAGATGATTGCAATCCCGAGACTCCTATTGCTGATTCCGTGATCTACGAAATGCACGTTCGCGGGTTTTCGATGCGCAATCCAGGTGTGCCGGAGAAGCTGCGCGGAACCTATGCGGGTCTGGCTCATGATTCGAGCATCGAGTACCTAACAAAGCTAGGGATCACTGCGGTCGAGCTGCTCCCTGTGCACCACTTCATTGACGAAGGAAACCTGCTGGACAAAGACCTCCGCGACTATTGGGGCTACAACACGCTAGGTTATTTCGCGCCCATGGCCCGGTACAGCTCGTGTGGCGAAGATGGTTGTCAGGTGAACGAGTTCAAAGACATGGTGAAGAAGCTTCATCGTGCTGGCATCGAGGTGATTCTCGACGTGGTTTACAACCACACCTGCGAAGGCAACGAAAAGGGCCCGCTGCTCTCGATGAAGGGTGTGGACAACACGACCTACTACCGCACCGTGCAGGGCAGCCCGCAGCACTACATGGACTACACGGGCACAGGGAATACGCTGAATGTATATAACCCTGAGGTGCTGAAGCTGCTGATGGACAGCCTCCGCTATTGGGTGAAGGAGATGCATGTCGACGGCTTCCGCTTTGACCTTGCCTCAACGCTGGCGCGTGAGCTGCACGATGTAAACAAGCTCGGAGCCTTCTTCGACACCATTCACCAGGATCCGACGCTTGCTGACATCAAGCTCATCGCAGAGCCTTGGGACGTTGGTGATGGCGGCTACCAGGTGGGCAACTTCCCAGTGTTATGGGGCGAGTGGAACGGCAAGTACCGCGATACAGTCCGCCGCTTTTGGAAGGGCGATGAAGGTACACTCTCCGACTTCGCCTATCGGCTCACCGGCTCGAGCGATCTTTATCAGGGTGACGGCCGCACACCTTCAGCATCGATCAACTTCATTGTTGCGCACGACGGTTTCACACTATGTGATCTCGTAAGCTACAACGACAAACACAACGAAGCGAATGGTGACGACAACAGTGACGGCTCCAACACAAACGACAGTTGGAACATGGGTGCGGAAGGGCCAACCGACGACGAGAACATCAACAACATGCGCGAGCGGCAGACTCGAAATCTGTTGACTACGCTCATGCTGAGTCAAGGTGTTCCAATGTTGGCCGGAGGCGATGAGATTGCGCGATCCCAGCAGGGAAATAACAACTGCTACTGCCAAGACAATGAGCTTACCTGGCACGATTGGGAGCTGGACGAACCTCGCAAACGGCTGCTGGAATTCACGAGCAAGCTCATTGCACTACGCCGCGAGCACCCGAATCTTCACCGTCGTAAGTTCTTCCAGGACCGCACGATTCGCGGCTCTGTTGTGCGAGACATTGTTTGGTACAACACTGACGGTAGTGAGCCTTCAGACGAAAACTGGAGCTCACCTTGGAACAAATCAATTGGCGTAATGTTCAATGGCAAGACACTGGGCATTACAGATGAGGAAGGAAATCCCGTCGTGGACGACAGCTTCCTCATACTCGTAAATGCGTCCGAAAGTGGCGTTGAATATGTGCTGCCGGAGCCCCCGAATAAGACGCCCTGGCGGCAGGTTCTCGATACCGATAACATCGACGATCCGTTCTACGAAATCGAAGAACATGATCGAGTGATTGTCGGAGGACGTACTGTGCGCGTGTATTCGGATGGCGCTGAACACACAGCGCTCAAGCCGGGTGGAGCTAAGCCTTCGCGCACGCTTTAGGTAGATTACCGAGCATGGAAGGGCGGCTTCGAGCCGCCCTTTCCTTTATTGAAGCGAATCTAGCCGTTCGTACTCAGCAATTTGTTGCATGGTGAAGGCGTGCATGTCGTCACCCGACTGCCATGCCTTGTACCACTGCACGAGCCATTGCAGCGTTGTTTCCAGGCGGAGTCGAGGGTGCCATGCCAGCTCCGCGCGGGCCCGGCTTGCATCCAGCTTCAGGTACCCTGCCTCGTGAACTCCGGGCTCGGCATCCAGAACCCAACTCGCGCTGCCTCCCCAGAACTGCGTCATCTTGTCGACGATCCAACCAACAGGTTGAGCGTCGTCATCCGCAGGGCCGAAGTTGAAGGCAGTAGCAAACCGCGCCGCATCTGCCGGCTTCCGCGACAGTAGGTTTTCTGCAAGCCGGATGTAACCATGCAGCGGTTCGAGGACATGCTGCCAGGGTCGGATTGAGTGAGGTCGGCGGATCAGTACCGGCTCACCAGCAAGAAAGCCGCGGACGAGATCCGGGATCAGACGGTCGGTAGACCAGTCACCCCCGCCGATGACGTTGCCGGCGCGTCCCGTGGCAATGGCGCAGCGATGCTCAGCCATCTTGCCAATAGGAAAATAGCTTTGCCGATAAGCGGCGGAAACGATCTCGGCACAGGCTTTTGAGCTTGAATATGGATCGTAGCCACCAAGCGCATCGGTCTCGCGGTATCCCCAGAGCCACTCTTTGTTCTCGTAACACTTGTCTGTAGTCACGCTCACCACTGCTCGAACGCTTGGAGTGCGACGCACCGCATCTAGAACGCGCGCAGTGCCAATCACGTTCGTCTCATAGGTGCCGATTGGATCTTCGTAGCTGTAGCGCACCAAAGGCTGCGCTGCCATGTGGAACACCACGTCGGGAGCGAAATCACGGAGGGCCGGTTCGAGCTTTGCCGAGTCACGAATATCGCCGCGCCCATCTTCGATGACGCTGCCTACCTTTGCTTCGGTGAAAAGGTTTGGATCCGTTCCAGGGTCTAGCGCGTAGCCACGAACAATGGCACCCTTGGATGCGAGCCACAACGCCAGCCATCCGCCTTTGAATCCTGTGTGGCCTGTGAGGAAAACGCGCTTGCCACGCCAAATATCGCTTGTGGTTACCACTTCTTCCAAGGTGCCTTTCCTTTGCTCCAAAGATCTTCAAGATGCTGCTTGTCGCGAAGCGTGTCCATTGCCTGCCAAAAACCGTGATGGAAGAAGGCGTGTACTTCGCCTCCGTCCACCAGCTTCTCTATGGGTTCGCGCTCAAACATCTGTCCGTCATCGGTTACGGCGTCAATGGCACCCGGCGACAGCACAAAAAATCCTCCGTTGATCCAGCCGCCCTCGTCCTGTGGCTTTTCCTGGAAGGAGTAGATTTGTGTGTCCTTCAATCCAAGCGCGCCGAAGCGAGCGACAGGCTGAACACTGGTAAGGGTGACCTGCTTGCCGTGAGATTTGTGGAAGGCGATAGACGCCGCGATGTCCACATCAGCAACGCCGTCTCCGTAGGTGAGGCAGAAAGCTTCTTCACCTTCGAGATACTTCGCCACTTTGCGCAGGCGTCCGCCAGTGCCGGTCCCGTCACCCGTATCCACCAGCGTGACTCGCCAGGGTTCCGCTACGGAATTGTGGACCACCATCTTGTTGCTGCTCATGTCGAAAGTGACGTCCGACGTATGCAGAAAATAGTTCGCGAAGAACTCCTTGATGATGTAGCCCTTGTAACCGCAGCAAATGATGAAATCGTTAATGCCGTAGTGGGAATAGATTTTGAGAATGTGCCAAAGTATCGGCCGTCCGCCGATCTCAACCATGGGCTTGGGGCGCAGCGAAGTTTCTTCTGAAATCCGTGTACCCAAACCACCTGCAAGAATGACTGCTTTCATCGTTTGAAGTGTCCCTGAAAGATGCTCACGGTCGATGATACGTGAGCTGAAATTCGCCTGCTCCTAGGCGGAGTTAGGGTCCTGAGTTTGGTACCCTAATAAGGACCAGATGAATCCCAGAGCAGAAGAACTCCGCCAACAAATCCTCCAGCTTACCGCCGAGTTTCACGCAGAAGCGTTCCCGAAGAACGAATTTGTGCCGAACGCCTCGCATGTACCCGTATCTGGAAAAGTGATCGACGGCGCTGATATCAGCGCTGTTGTGGACTCCGCCCTTGATGGATGGTTCACCACTGGTCGTTGGGCCAAAGATTTTGAACGTAAGCTGGCACGCTTCTTTGGAGTGCGTTCAGCTTCACTGGTGAATTCAGGTTCGTCCGCAAACCTGGTCGCGCTGAGTGCGCTTACCTCACCAAAGCTCGGTGCTCGGCAGCTCAAGCCGGGCGACGAAGTAATTACGGTGGGAGCAGGTTTCCCGACGACTGTAAATCCGATTCTTCAGAATCGCCTGATTCCTGTGTTCATCGATGTTGCGCTTCCAACGTATGAAATTGACGTGACGAAGCTTGAAGCCGCGCGTAGCGAGAAGACGCGCGCGATCATGATTGCGCACACACTTGGCAACGTGTTCGATCTAGACGCGATAACCGCCTTCTGCAAGAAGTACAACCTGTGGCTTGTAGAAGATTGCTGCGACGCTTTGGGCTCTACCTGGAAGGGGCAGAAAGTTGGCACATTTGGAGACATCGCTACTGTAAGCTTTTACCCGGCACACCACATCACCATGGGTGAGGGTGGCGCAGTGCTCACGGACAAACCTGCACTGCAAGTGTTGATTGATAGCTTTCGCGACTGGGGTCGCGACTGCTGGTGCGAACCTGGCGTGGATAACACTTGCGGGAAGAGATTCGACTGGCAACTGGGCACGCTGCCGTGCGGATACGACCATAAGTACACGTACTCGCATGTGGGCTACAACCTGAAGGCGACGGATATGCAGGCGGCGCTCGGCGTGAGCCAGATTGCCAAGCTGCCCGAGTTCGTGGAGCGCAGGAAAGAGAACTTTAAATATCTCCGCGCCAAGCTGGAACCGCTGAGCGACGTGCTGATGCTCCCAGAGGCGACACCCAATTCAGATCCGAGCTGGTTTGGTTTTCCAATCAGCGTACGCGAAGATGCACCATTCAAGCGTGATCAGCTTACGAAGACTCTGGAAGCCCACAAGATTGGCACGCGCCTGATTTTCGCAGGCAATCTTACCCGTCAGCCTGCGTATGAAGGATGGGAGTACCGCGTTGTGGGCGAAATGACGAATACCGACTTCGTGATGAACCAGTCGTTCTGGGTTGGAACTTTCCCCGGCCTCACGCACGAGATGCTCGACTACATTGCGCAGGTCATGACGGAGTTCGTCAGCAACGCGAAAGCTGGGCTGAACGTGATTCAGGAACCAGCAGGTAATTAGCTGGTCCGTCGGAATCTCTACGCGCGCGGAGAGTAGCCGTGCCACTCGGCTGTCCGCTTCAGCGCTTCCGAAAGTGACACAGTCACACGAACGCCGAGTTCTTCCCGAGCGCGCTCAATGTTAGGAACGTAGCTATTCAACGGAGCATCCGGCTTCGGCTTACTGGCGATGTCGATCGTCAGTGTTGACGACCTTAACCCGTCAGAGCGCAATGTCGCCGCAGTGAGTTGCGCCGCTTCCGCAATGGTGTAGCCCTCGTCTGAGCCGACGTTATAGGCGCGGTTCGATTTGCCCGTGGCGAGCAGGGTCCAAAGCCAAGCAGCGAGATCGCTCATGTAGAGCCACGAACGGCGAGGGGTTCCATCGCCGCTGATTCGGATTGGCTCATTGCGGATGGCTGCATCGAGAAAATTTCCTATCGCAAAGTGTTGATTGAGCGGCAGGTGTGGACCTACGAAGGCAAAGCATCGTGCGATAACGCAATCCAGACCTGCGTCGTGCGAGTACGCAACACAAAGATGCTCCGCCATGCGCTTACTTTCGTCGTAACTGCTCTGCAGCAGCAGCGGGTCGGAGGCTCCGGTGTAAGTCTCGGGCGTCTGCATGAGCGTCGTAGACCGTCCATAGACAGCGCCACTCGATGTGTAGAGCAGCCGTTTCGCGCCCGTGTGTCGCGCGAATTGGAGAACGCGCCTGGTCCCATCCACGATGGACTCTGCCAGGGCGTAGGGTGCCCGCGCATGCTGAGCGCCGCCGGAATCCGTCGCGGCGTGAATTACGTGTGTGTGGGCAACATCAGGAAAGGTGAAGCTGCATATGTCGCCTTCCAGCAGCGTTACATGTGGACTGCATGCGATGTGCGGAGACCTCGACTTGAAGGCCTCTGCTTTGCGCGTGAGCACGGTGGCTTGCACGTGCAGATCGAGTGCGCGGTTGGCATGCAGAAGCGTCTCGAGCAGCCAGTGTCCAAAGAACCCTGTGCCGCCGGTGATAAAGATCCGCGCGCCCTGCAGGGTGGCAAATGCGGGTGCAGCTTGCGCTAATACCTCATTGAGGTCCCGCGAATTGAGAGGAAGTGTAGGCATCGCACCTCGAGTGCCACATTTAGTCGTCTGGGGAACTCGCTCCGGGCTAACCGGGCTTCGCGGCCCTCAAACCGTTCTTACCAGTCCAGAGCGAAGCTGATGGCTACCAGGATATTTGGCCTAACTAACTGTTGAGCCGAGCAGAGCCACAAACTCGTCGAAGCCGCGGCTTGCCGCGATGTCTTTCGCCGACTCCTCTTTCGCGTTGCGCCTGGTGGCATCCGCACCATAGTGCAGCAGGAGTTTGCCGAGTGGAAGCGAGCCCTCCACCGCGGCGAGCATCAGCAACGTCCAGCCGTTGTCATTTGCAAGATTCGCGCTGAGGCCATTGCTGAGCGCTGCCTGTAGGTCGTCATCCTTGCCACGTTTGATGAGGTTCTGTGCTGCTCGATACGAGATTGCCATGGTCTACTCCGCCAACTGCTGCGGCTCCGCGCCGAAATCATGGCCGAAATAGAACCGTTCCACGACCATACAAAAGATGTGCTCAAGGGCCAAGTGGGATTCTTGAATGTTCATCGTTGTGTCAGATGGAACGATGGCATTCAGGTCTGCCAGTTCGGCCATGGCACCCCCTTTGTTGCCGGTGTATGCGATGGTGTGGATGCCCAGAGATTTCGCAAGCTTCAGGGCTTTCACGCAATTTTTTGAATTGCCTGATGTAGAGATGGCGAGCAGGACGTCGCCCTCTTGTCCTAACGCTTCTACCTGTCTCTCGAAAACGTTGTCGTAGCTGTAGTCATTGCCGATGGCCGTAAGGATGGAGGTATCGGTTGTGAGCGCAATCGCGCGCATTGCCGGGCGATCGACGGTCAATCTTGAGACAAATTCCGCGACTAAATGTTGAGAGTCCGCCGCAGAGCCGCCATTGCCGCAAACCATGAGCTTGCGCCCAGCCTTCATAGCTTTCGCCGTGATGCGACCTGCTTCTACAACGGCATCGTGTATGGCCTCGTCATGGAGCACTCTGGTCATGGTTTGTATGGATTGCGTAAGTTGCTTTCGAACGAGATCCTGCATCTGTACTGACTCCGATTTGTGCAACTGGGAAGGTTACTGCGATGGGTTCTAAGAAGGCGAAGGGACTGCGCTGGCGACAGCAGCAGGATGAGCGATTGGGTTCCCGCTGATGAGGCCGTTCAGAACGAGTGGCTCTGGTTTGGCATAGCCGAAGGCGTTCTCAAAGTTGATCCGATCCAACTCTACCGCGTAGGGGAGATGCTGCAGGCGAGTGAAGATCGATCCGACATACTCGCCCATGATGCCAAGGCATACGAGCACGATCGACAACATGAAGAAAACGCCGATCAGCATGGGCGCAACGCCGACTTCGAATGTATTCCAAAAGGCAAGTTTCGCAACCAGGTAGCCAAAGGCAATGACAAAGCTCAACACAGCGCCGCCAAATCCCGCAAAGGTAGCCAAGCGGATTGGAACCTTCGAATGGTTCGTAATCCCCAGCATTGCGATGTCGAACAGGGTGTACCAGTTGTTTTTTGTGACACCGAACTTGCGCGACGGCTGGTCGTAATAGAGCTTTACAGTCGGGAGACCAATCTCCGCGATAATCCCGCGGAAGTAGGGGTACGGATCGTCGAATTGGCGAACCAGTTCCACGACCTTGCGGTCGTAAAGACCAAAGCCTGTGAAGTTCTGGATGGTTTCAATCGAACTCATGCGTTCGGCAAACTTGTAATATTGCTTCCGCAGCCAGAACATGAGCGAATGCTCTTCGCTTGTGCGCTTGATCCCAAGCACGCAGTAAGCGCCGTTTTCCCATTCGCGGATAAGATCGACGATCATCGGCGGGGGGTCTTGAAGATCGGCGACGATGCTGATGACCGCGTCACCGCGAGCCTGCAGGAAGGCGTGGATCGGGGAACGGATGTGACCGAAATTGCGCGCGTTCACAATGACTTTGACGTTAGGATCCTGCGCCGCAATCATGCGAAGAACGGCGACTGTGTTGTCTCGAGATGAGTTGTCAATAAAAATGTGTTCGTACTCATATTTACCGAGACCCGCCATGACGGCGCGCACTTGGTTGTACACGTTGAGAACGTTGTCCTCTTCGTTGTAGCAGGGTGTCATGATCGAGATGGTCTTTTTGTTCAAGCCTGAGAACTCCTGCTCATTGGCAGTGTAGACGACGAGCGTTAGCTGGTCTTTTTCTGTCGAAACGTGACCTTTTTATGGCCAACGAAGCTGAAAACCATGGTGATGCACTGGACAAGCGCGCCAGCGATGTAGCCAGCGGCTGCTGCTCCGTTGGCAGCCTTCTGCAAGATGTGAAATAGACCGCCATGCAAGTGGCTACCAAGCTGAGCCACATCGGCGTGCAGAATGACGCTATGAGCGTGAAATTGCGACTGGAGCAGCCGGGTTAGGCCAGAAAGTAACAGCAAACCCGGAAGCATTCCAGCACCGTAGACGCCGAAGCAACGAAACCACTCGGCCAGGTAGTTTCCGCGTGTTCGAAAGACGAAGATTTTGTAACCAAAATAGGCGACGGTTATGTTGATCGGCGTAGAAAGTATCGAAGCTAATACGACCGTGAGGTACAGGAACCGGGTCGGCGTGGTCGAGTTCAACAGAAAGAGAAAAAGAGCGAACGAGCAATAACCGAAGAGTGTGTTGAAGCCGCCGACACATACATAGCGAGTAAATTGCGCTCTGGAGAATCTCTGCACAAGCCGCGCGAGGCGGTGTTTTGGAAGGAACGGATCCTGCGGGATGGGCACAACAGGCGGGTGAGCCGGATGAACCTCCGGCCCGGTATTCGCTTTTGTCGTGGTGCTCATATATTTACCTGTGTCAGTTCAGAAGCAGGCCGCCATCGCGGCAGGCCTGTTTCTGGAGCCATCATTCCGGCAGTGGCTTCACGATCATGTTCGCGAGGAACTCTTCGCGTGGAAGGAAGGGAAAGAGGTCCTCCAGCGGCTTCGAGACGAAGCTGCCGTCAGGCTTCTGATAGCTTTGCAGGCGCGGTGCGCGAACTTCATCGGGAAGCACATTGACATCGCAAAGCACAGGCCCCTTCATTGCGAGCACCTTCTTCACTTCGTCGCGAAGATTAGATTGGCCCTCAATGACGTGCGTACCGAGGCCGTAGCTTGCGCCCACCTTGGTCAGATTGGGGATAGTGAGCCCGGTGTTCTTGTCCGCTCCAATGGACGGCTGCTTAAAATAAGCCGTCTGCGAGGCGCGAATGGAGCTGTAGCCATCGTTGTTCAGCACGAAAAACTTGATCGGCAGTCGAAGGCGGTGGATGGTCTCAAGTTCCTGGATGTTGAACATGAAGCCACCATCGCCATCCACGGCGATGACTTCGCGGCCCGGGTTCGCTGTCGCTACCGCGATAGCCATTGGTATGGCGTAGCCCATCGATCCCAAACCGGCGGTGTGGAACAGTCGTTGTGAGTGCAATGTAGGGCAGGCGAGCAGGTAGATTTCAATACCTGAACCGGAGTTACCAACCACGAGCCGGTCTTCAGGCTTTGCTTCAGTACCGAGAACTTCAGCAAGGTTGAAAATGGAAACCAGCCCCTCAGCTTTTCGGTGTTCTTCAGTAACGACGGGATAGCGTGTTTTCCAGTTTGCGCATCGGTCTAGCCACGGCTTCAGGTTCTTCGGCTTGAGCTTGTCTTTGTGCTTCAAGAGTTCTGTTAGAAATGCTTTTGCATCAGCACAGACGGGCTGTTGCAGGTACGGGTGTAGTTTGCCGAGCTCCGCAGGGTCGATATCGACTGCAACCTTGTAAGCTTCACGCGCGAGATTTTGAGGGGCATAGCCCGTAATTGCGAAGTCGAGGCGAACGCCTATCGCGAGGAGGAAATCGGAATTCTGGAGAGCGAAATTAGCACCACGAGCAGCAACGGAGCCGGGGCGGCCAACGTATGTCGGGTCGTTGGACGGGACCAGATCGGCAGCGCACCAAGTTGCGACGGTCGGTACGCCAAGGTGCGTGCGTAGCTCTTCAAATTCCGCTTCAGCGCGGGCCAGACGGATGCCGTTGCCTGCAAAGAGGAGTGGGCGCTCGCACTTGTTGAAAGCATCGATCACGCGCTGTACTTCGGCGGGGACATTCGATGTGCCAAGCATCGAGTCAGAATGCGCGAACTCGTCTGGGTCAAAGGAACGAAGGTCCGCTTCTTCGATGGGAGCCGCCTGCACGTCCAGAGGGACGTCGATCCAAACGGGACCGGGGCGTCCGTTCAGCGCAAGATAGACCGCTTTCTCGAGGTGATATCGGATGTCAGTGGGTTCCAGCACGGTCTCTGCGTACTTCGTAATTGGCCGCACGATGGAGCAGATGTCTACTTCCTGCACGCCTAGTTGCCGCATGCCAAGCGGCTTATTCGTGACTGAGTCGAACATACGGTCCGGTCGCTTTACCTGGCCTGACACAAAGAGCACTGGTGTGGAGTCCAACCACGCTCCGGCAACGCCGGTCACGGCGTTTGTGCCACCTGGGCCTGTGGTGACCATGCAGAAGCCGAGTGCATTTGTTGCCTTCGCGTAGCCTTCGGCGCAGATCGCGGAAGCCTGCTCGTGCGAATTGCAAATTGGCGTAATACGAGTTTCTGTTGCGAGCGACTGGTTGAGGTGCATGGCACCGCCGCCAGTCACGAGGAAGCAGTGCTTGATGCCCAGGTCGGCAACAAATTTCAAGATGTAATCAGACAGTTTCATCAGGTCTCATTGTAGGTGGAACTAATCAGGGGGCCGCATCTGGAACACTTCGCGGCCGCTGAGCTTGCGGGAAGCGAGTACTGCATCCGTGAACTCGCGAACTGCGCCGTTGCCGCCGCGTTGCGTTGCTACAAAACCACGATCTGTGACATATTCGCGCACCTCTGCGGCCGCGTTTGCGGGACATGCGCATAGCCCTGCGAGATCCATCGCGAAAAGGTCGTTAATGTCGTCGCCAAAGAAGCAGGTACGTGCGAGGGAAAGATCGAACTTTCCTGCAAAATTGCGGAGCGCTCCCGCCTTGTCGCGTGTTCCCTTGATGACGTGGGGGATGTGCATCTTCTCGGCGTAGCGGTCCACATGCGGCGACGCTTCACCGGAAACCAAGGCCATTTTGATGCCAAGGCGGCGGAGCAGCGAAATGCCCATGATATCGCTGAAGGAGAATGTCTTGTACTCCTTGCCGAGCGGCGACCACGTCAGCGTTCCATCAGTCAGAACGCCGTCGACATCGAAGGCAATGGCCTGCAGGTTGCGCAGGCCATCGGTGAGCTGTTTTGAAGTAAGCGGCATCTATGCAGCGGCACCGACGCGGCGCAACTTCTTCATCACAGGGATCTCTTCTTCGTAGACGCGCTTCACGCCATCGCCCATCGATTGCTCGCATAGGCGGATATCACGTACGAGGCGACTGATGCCGTTCGGCTCGAGTGAAGCGGCTTGATCTGAACCCCACATAGCGCGGTCCATGGTGATGTGACGCTCTACGCAGCAGGCACCCAACACCGCAGCGGCGACGGTTGTAGGAATACCCGTCTCGTGTCCAGAATAGCCCACCGGAATACCGTAGCGCTCAATCATGGATGGAATCGCCTTCAGATTGAGCTGCTCGTACTTAGCGGGGTAGGTTGAGGTGGTGTGCATCAGCACCAGATTCTCTTTGCCAAGAACGCCTACTGCATGGTCGATTTCTTCGTATGTGCTCATGCCTGTTGAGGCCAGTATCGGCTTGCCGGTTTTCCTGACGTGCTTCAGCAGGTTGTCGTCGGTAAGCGACGCAGAGGCAATCTTGTAGACCGGCGGATTGAATTTCTCGATGAAGTCAACAGACGCTTCATCCCAGGGGGAAACGAACCAGTCGATCTTAACCTGCTTGCAGAAAGCGGCTATCTCGTCGTAATCGCCTTCGCCGAATTCGAGTCCACGCTTTAGGTCGCCGTTAGTCTCGCCGAAGGGATTTGCGCGTGGCGTAGCGAGCTCCTTTTCGGAGTAAACAACCTCGACGGAACGCTTTTGAAATTTCACCGCGTCGCAGCCTGCGGCAACTGCCACGGAAATAAGGCGTTTAGCAAGATCAATGTCGCCGTTGTGGTTAATTCCAACTTCTGCAATGACATAGCAGGGATTTCCTGGGCCGAGGCTTTTCTTACCGATGCTGACGCTGTTCATTTCCACTCCGTCCCCAAGTGCGGGGTAATTCTTATGCGGCTTGCAACCTGAGAATTGTTTCAGGGAAAGGGTGTTTGCGTCCATAGGCGCGATTTCTCGCCGGTCGCGTTCTTGTGGTCACAGCAGCTACCGCAGGTATGCGTCGGCTCCGGAGATCCAGTCTTCTCTTCGTGGGGCAAAAATGTCCAAGTTGAGGGTGTCTTCCAGAGCTTCCGCCGTATGCGGAACGTGTGCCGGGATGACAAGTACCTCGCCGGGTCCGACAGTAAACTGCTGCGGGTCTGTTTCCGGATGAAACGTGAAACGCAGCGACCCATAAATGATCGTCGAAATCTGTTCGTTGTGATGGCTGTGCGTTGGAACTATGCAACCGCTCTTAAGAAAAATCTGCGCAACAGTTGTTTGTTCCCCTGAGATGTATCGGCGCTGAAGAAGCGGGTTGAGGGATTCGAGCGGAACATCGTCCCACCGAACGTGTTGCGGCGTTGTTGAAGACATGGGACCAGCTTACAAGGCCCGCTCAGCACCTTCTGTTCTGCCGAACAGAGCGGCATTGAGCGTGGAAACCATTGCATGTACAGTTAAATCTCAATAAGACACATTCAATGGTTCGCTTCCGAGAATCTCTCTACTCGCAGGGAACCTGTATCAACACTGCGCCGCTTGGCGTAGATTGCCGACTTCTCTTCACTGGTTTGTTCACTTGCGAAAGGGTCCTCGACACATGCGCCACAAGCTCGCATTTCGTTTGTCTCCTCCGAAACTTGTTCGGTTCTTACTCTGTTTTTTCCTGTTTCTTCAAGTGAACGCAGCAGGAGCTTGGGCGCAAACGGCTGCAACGGCGAGCACGGATCGCATCGCCGCCTTGGAAAAGTCTGCTGCAGACAACGCAGCGGCGATAGCCAGCGCTCAAAGCGCCGGTGACAACGCGTGGATGCTTACCAGCGCTGCTCTTGTGCTGTTGATGAGTGGACCGGGGTTGGCGCTTTTTTATGGCGGTCTTGTGCGCAAGAAGAACGTCCTCGGAACAATGATGCAGACATTCGCGATGATGGCTGTCATCACCATCCTGTGGACGTTCCTAACCTATTCGCTGGCTTTCGGGCACGGTAATGCCTTCATTGGGGGCTTGAGCCATACGTTTCTGCGCGGTGTCGGGCTTGCTCCAAATCCGAGCTATGCAGGCACCATTCCAGAGCAAACGTTCATGGTGTACCAACTGATGTTTGCGATCATCACGCCTGCCCTCATCACCGGAGCATTTGCTGAGCGCATGAAGTTTTCGGCGATGGTGCTGTTTCTCACGCTTTGGGCGATTGTGGTGTACAGCCCGATGGCGCACATGGTTTGGGGTGTCGGCGGTTTGCTGAATATCGCGGGCGGCAAACTACCGTGCCTGGATTTCGCAGGCGGGACAGTGGTCCACGTCACATCGGGCGTCAGCGCACTCGTCACGGCGCTCTATCTCGGCAAGCGTCTGGGGTATCCCAAGAAGCCGATGCCACCACATTCGGTCGTGCTGAGTTTCGTGGGAGCATGCCTCCTGTGGTTTGGCTGGTTCGGGTTCAATGCTGGGTCTGCTCTTGGGTCGGGCAAACTGGCCACCTCGGCCTTCGTCGCTACTCACTTTGCCGCGGCTGCCGCAGCACTTGGCTGGATGGCGGCAGAATGGGTCCGGAACGGCAAAGCCTCAGCCCTGGGCGGTATATCAGGCGCGGTTGCCGGGTTGGTGGGGATTACTCCTGCTGCGGGCTTTGTCACACCGATGAGCGCTATCTGGATTGGCTTGATTGTCGGCGTTTTCTGCTTCTACATGGTCGTGACAGTCAAGAATGTGTTCGGCTATGACGATTCCTTGGACGCATTCGGCGTGCACGGCGCCGGAGGCACTATAGGAGCCATCCTGACCGGTCTGTTCGCCAATTCGTCGATCAATCCGGTGTACGGTTCCGGTCCGACCGGATTCTTTGAGGGCAATCACCGTCAGGTGCTGAATCAGCTTGGCGGCGTCGCCATCGCCTGGGTACTTTCCGCTGTGTTCACACTCATCCTCTTGTTCGTTGTTGATAAGCTTGTGGGTCTTCGCCTGACAGAAGAGGATGAACGCACGGGCCTCGATCTGACGCAACACGGCGAAGAGGGCTATGACTGGGAAGCGGCTTAGTCAACCTGAAATCGTGAATCTATAAAGGAAGTTATGCAAAAGATTGAAGCAGTCATTCAACCGTCAAAGCTCGACGCCGTAAAGGAAGCGTTGGTTGAGATGGGTGTCTCGGGCATCACAATTCTGGAAGCACGCGGACACGGTAGGCAGAAGGGACATACCGAGTTCTATCGCGGTCGAGAGTACGCAGTAGACCTGCTCCCGAAGGTCAAGCTGGAGTTGGTAGTTGGCGATGATCTTGTCGAGAAGGCGGTGCAGGCGATTATCACAGCAGCCCGCACAGGACGTATAGGCGACGGAAAGATCTTTATTTCCCGAATCGACGAAGCCATTCGCATCAGGAACGATGAGCGGGGCGAGATCGCTCTTTAGCAGAAGTTCGCAGCACTGAGCACCCGGAGAAGTACGACGAGCGAAGATCCTTTAGCCATTTCGTATTCTCGAGAAACCGCCAGCATTCGCCAAGCCTTCAGCGAAGACGGTGATGGTGTGCGTGCCACCGCGAGTAAGTCTGCCTTGTTGGATCAGATTCTGCGCCAGCTTTGGAATGAGCAGATTATTGCGAACCCGAAACTAAGCGATGCAGTTGCTGTGGTTGCCGTAGGCGGTTATGGCAGGTCGCAACTCTTTCCACAATCCGATGTAGATCTGCTTTTCTGTTCCGAGAAGCCTCTCGCGCCTGAGGGCAAAGAGGCGGTAAGACGCGTGTCGCAGAGCATCTGGGATCTAGGTCTGCGCGCATCCTCCGTTACTCGAACTGTTGCTGAGTGCGAGCGCTTCCTGCCGGAGAACCCGGAGTTTTCTTTTGCTTTGCTCGACAGACGACTGGTGACTGGCAGCAGCCGAGTCTTCACGAAATCGAATGAGCGTGTTCAGAGCAAACTGCTGTCACGCGACATCAAGAGCATGCGCGCAGAGCTGCTATCGACAACTCGCGAGAGACATGGCAAATATGGCAACACTCTGTTCCACCTTGAGCCGAACATCAAGGACTCGCCGGGTGGTCTTCGTGACGCGAATATCTGTGCATGGCTGAGTTCTCTTCAGCCACAAACACCAACGCTCCTCGACTCCGACTTCGAAACCGCACTCCGGTTTCTTTTTGCACTTAGGTGTTTTCTCCACTACCGGCATGATCGCGATGACAATGTGCTTGACTGGCTGGCGCAGGACGCCGCCGCCGTAATCTCAGTTGGCCTACCCGAGCGCAGGAGCAGTTCAGGTGACGCTTCGCTATGGATGCGGAGCTACTTCCGTTATGCCCGTATCATCCATCGAACTATTCACCACGCATTTGAAGACGGTGGCCAGCCTTTAGTCGTTCCTGCGGCGACCCGTCGTGCAAAGCTCACTAACCCGCACGGAATCAGCATTCGTGACGGCAAAATCACGTTGGACGCACCTACGGCGATTGATTTAGCCGCAGAGCCAGAAACGGTTTTGGAAGCATTCGCAGCAGTATCCAAAACAGGTCTACCTCTCGATCTCGGCACTGAACAGCGCATCACACTGGCGCTTCCACTCCTTGCAACTCACCTTGATGAATGGCCGGCTCTGTGGAACCGCTTTTCTGAGGTTCTTCTTGGGGAACATGCTGGTGCTGCATTGCGTTCGATGCACACGATCGGCGTCCTTGAACTGATCCTGCCTGAGTTTCACGGTATCGATGCGCTCGTAGTGCGTGATGCCTACCATCGCTACACCGTCGATGAGCACACGTTCGTGCTGATCGATGTTCTGCACGAGCTCGAGTTGGCTCCGAGCCCCGGAGCACCGGAATGGAGAAAGAAGTTCGGCAGCATGACGCTCGAACTTCATCACCGCAGCGCCCTCTACCTTGCCGCGCTGCTGCACGATACCGGCAAAGGGCGCGTAGGAGAGAATCACGCAGTTGAAAGTGCGAGCATCGCAAGTGCAGTTCTGACCCGCCTGGAAGTCGATGCATTTGATTCCGAGCTCGTTAAGCGGCTGATCGAGACTCACCTGGAAATGTCGTCCGCACTCCGGCGAGACATCTTCGATACCGATACGGTGCGAACCTTCACAGCAAAGGTTCAGACGCATGAGTTGCTTCGCATGCTCACCGTCTTTACGTATGCAGACATTCATGCTGTTCACCCGGATGCACTCACACCATGGAAAGCTGAAAACCTTTGGCGCCTTTTCATGGTCTCGTCGAATCAACTCGACAGAAACGTTGATGACGAGCGTATTCACACACGTGGTCAGGACGAACGGGTCGCGAGAGTGCTGGAACTGCTTCCCTCGCAGAAAGCAGAGATGGAACTGTTTCTTGAAGGATTTCCTGAGCGGTATATGAGTACGAAGCCGAAAGATGTCATCTTCCAGCACTTTTCGATGACAAGACTCTTCGAACAGCAACCATTTCAGATTGCATTTGCTCACAACTCCGCGATGAGTGAGATCACTCTGGTTACACGGGATAAGGCAAGACTCTTCTCAGACGTTGCAGGAGCGCTCGCCGCCAAAGGGATGAACGTTGTATCTGCTGAGGCCTTCGCAAATGCAAGCGGAGTTGTGGTCGACACCTTCCGATTCACAGACACCTATCGGACACTTGATCTGAACCCCAGCGAGAGGGAAAGCTTTGTCGAAAGCGTTCGCGAGATGCTGACGGGAGCGAACTCGATAGAGCGGATGCTTCAGGGCAGAAGGAGCCGGCGGCGGCGTGTTCCGCGCATTGTTGTCCAAACTCTCGTCACCTTCGATGAAACCGCCTCCACGCACAGCACCCTGATGCAGGTGGTTGCGCAGGACAGTCCGGGCCTCTTACGTGCAATCAGCGAAGTTTTAGGGGAACAAGGTCACAATGTAGAAGTTGCGCTGATCGATACTGAAGGGGATACCGCAATCGACGTGTTCTATCTCACCTCCAATGACTGTCAACTCACCACACAACAGAAGGCTGTCTTGCACCAGGCGCTGCTGGCAGCAATTGAAGCAAATGCAGCGATCTAGCCGTTCGCTGTGGGCCGTTGTCGTGAAGGGTGGTGTGTGCCTGTTCGTCTGCGCCCTGCTTGCACAGAGCGCAGGCGCAAGCGGAAAAGACAGTGGCTGTCACCAGGCTGTTCTGGAAGCAAACGTGCTCGCCGGGCAGGGGTTCGAGAAGGTCTTCACGAGTGGTCTGCGCTTCTATTTGGAGCCACTACGCTCTGGCTGGATCGTTCGTGTGCTCGATGCAAACGCACCACGCAGCGCACATGACTTCGCCGAGTTGGCGACTCCGCCCTACCAATCCGTCAGTCCTCTCCTGATTAGTACGGATTGGGCATTCCGAGCACAGGATGCAGCGGGATGGAATCCGCGGCATTTTCGTTTTGCGCAGGACGGAAAAGCTTTTGCGATCCTCGAGCGTCTGCTACCGCAGGCTGTGGGTGGTAGCACCAGCGCAGAAGAAAGGCTTGCCGCGCTGGTGTCAGTGCAGCCGGAAGCGACATTTGAAGCACTCAATGTGCGATTTGCACCTGGTGTCGCTGACCAGGCGAGGATGGCCTCAGCTGTTGCACTGAACCTTGCAATCACGCCGCACGAAGTGGACACCACTTCGTCACCCTCCCCACTGGGTAAGCTCGAAGCACTCCACTTCCGCGTTACGCTTCAGCTTCCCCGTGGTATTCGGGCGGCAGGTGGCGTGGAAGAACACACCGCTCCTTGTGCGCAACCAACCGCAATAGAAACCGCAGCATCACACCCAGAACAACGCAAGAAGAGATGAAGTACTTCGTGGGCCAATTCCATGTTGGGCCAAACGTATACTGAAGCCATGAGCCTGGATCCAAATCAAACGAGCACGAATGGTCGTCCCGCCGGCGCACCGCAGCGGAATGATCGCTACATCTTTGGCACGCTCGATAGCTTCGGTAAGAACCGCGACAAAGTTGAGGAAGTGAGCTGGGGCGATGATCAGCCCGAAGGCGTCGTGCTCGCTTCGATGGATGCCGCGATCAACTGGGTCCGAAAGAATTCTATATGGCCGATGACCTTCGGCCTTGCGTGCTGCGCCATCGAGATGATGTCGATGGGCGGGTCTCGGTACGATATCGCGCGCTTCGGTGCAGAAGTTTTTCGCCCGTCTCCTCGCCAAAGCGATCTGATGATCATCGCTGGCAGAGTTTCACAAAAGATGGCCCCGGTGATCCGTCGGCTGTACGAGCAAATGCCCGAGCCGAAATGGGTTATTTCAATGGGTGCCTGTGCAACATCGGGCGGCGTGTTTAATAACTATGCGTTGTTGCAAGGCGTGAATCAGGTGATTCCGGTGGACGTCTACGTCCCTGGCTGCCCGCCTCGCCCAGAGCAGTTGCTCTACGCGATCACATTGCTACAAGAGAAAATCCAAGCCTCAAGGGGAACGCTCAAAGAAACCTTGAACCTGGCTTGATGGGTCCGACGAGAGGGAAGGACCTGGAAGATCCGACGAGAGGGAAGGACCTGGAAGATTGGCTACACAGAATCCGTTTTCTTCCGCGGAGTTTCTACGCAGGTTACAAATTTGTTACCCCGATCATTTTTCTTCTCGAATTGGAATTGATATGCGGTACACTTTTGTGGAATTCATAACAGGCAAGTAGACCCTTGTTCGCAAGGATGTCTGCGCATATTTAGTCGTTGTATTTCAGTGGAGGATGTCGAATGTCTTATCGCCCGTTTCGCAGTATCGGCCGGTGTTTGCTGGCTGCAAGTGCGGTCAGCCTAGGAGTAGCAAGCCTGAGCGCGCAAAGTGCGCCCAGCTCAACCGCCCCAGCGGGGCCGAATCCCTCCAGAGCAGACGTGTTCTTGGGCTACTCGTACTTCGGAGCCCACGGTCAAGTGAAGCCTGCGAATGTTCGCTACTCTTCCGTGGATCTTGGTGCAATCGGCAGCGGCGCGTACTACTTCAACAAGTATGCCGGCTTTGAACTGATGGGCATTTCGAACAATGACGGTCAGAACGACGGCCTCAATGCTGGCTACGCGGGACCAATTTTCCGTGCGCCCATGCAGAACTTCACCCTCTTCGCACACGGCGGAGCAGGTGGTGTTCGTCTTGGCGGACCCAATAACGATCAGCTCTTCCAGTTTGAGCCCTACCGTTGGGGTGTTGGCCTATACGCAGGTGGCGGTATGGATTATGACCTACCGTTCTTCAACCACCGCTTTGGCCTGCGTCTGTTCCAGGCTGATTACCGCTACATCCACGCTGACTTCGGTCCTGCCAACCCACAAATTGCCGTACTTGGTGGACGCGCGAACCTGAATGGTGCGGAACTCAGCACCGGTATTCTGATGCACTTCGGTCACATCATTCCGCCGCCGCCAATCACCTATGCTTGCTCGGTGACGGCACCGACAGGAACAATCTACCCAGGCGACGCAGTGACCGTTACCGGCACAGCGACAAACCTGAACCCGAAGAAGGATGCTGCATACACCTGGAACTCCGATGGTGGTACGGTCAGCGGAACTTCCAACGTGGCAGCAGTGAATACCAGCACTCTCTCCGCTGGCACCTACACCGTCAAGGGCCATGTTTCTCAGGGCAACAAGCCCGGCCAGATGGCAGATTGCTCGGCGCAGTTCACTGTTACTCCGTTTGGTCCTCCGACCATTGGCTGCTCGGCAAACCCGTCGACCGTCAACCCCGGCGATCCGTCCACAATTACTGCTAACGGCCTCAGCCCGCAGAACCGTCCTCTTACCTACAGCTACAGCTCCACAGCTGGTTCGGTAAGCGGCAACACTGCAACGGCAACGCTGACAACCACCGGCGTGGCTCCTGGCGTCATCACTGTCACCTGCAACGTTGTCGACGACAAGGGTCAGACAGCTTCGCAGATGACGACTGTGACTGTCGCCGAAACCAAGCCGCCCGTCATCAGCTCGACCAGCCTCTGCACGATCTCCTTTGATCGCGACATGAAGCGCCCCACACGCGTCGATAACGAAGCCAAGGCTTGCCTTGATGACATCGCTATCAACGCACAGCGCGACGCACAGGCTAAGCTTGCCATCGTTGGTAGCTCTGCTGCTGATGAAAGAATGGCGGGCCACAAGGCTGCTGAGCGTGCCGTCAACGAGAAGGACTACCTCGTGAAGGAGAAGGGCATCGATGCATCGCGCATCTCGGTGTACTCCGGCACTGCCGGCACCAAGAGCTCGGCAACAACCCTCATCCCGACCGGTGCTAACTTCGACACAACCGGCATCACCCCTGTGGACGAGAGCGCTGTAAGGGTTCAACCCCGCATGGCAGGTCCGGCACACCGTCGTCATCACCACAGGCGCTAAGCAGTACGTCTTAGACGCTTCAACCTGCAAACGGCTGACTGGTCATCCAGTCAGCCGTTTTCTTTGAGGTACTACCACCGGTTAGATCCGGACAGTTTCGCATCATATCCAGTAGCTGAATCATTGAGTCTTATACGTTGTGGTGGAGTGTGCCCACTTCGAGTACGAGGTTTGTCCTGTTCGCAAGAGTATTGAAGCCGAGTTTTGTAGAGTATTTTGTTTGCACTCTTCTGTTCGCGTTGGTGCCGGCTGGCGCATCCGCCGCATCCTGGTACCCACTGGGACCGTTTGGTGGCGACGCTCGCGTCATCGCTGCGGACCCCGCGGATAGTCAACACCTCTACCTTGGCACGGAAATCGGCTGGCTCTACGACTCTCACGACGCCGGCACCACGTGGAAGCGTGTCGCGCAGGTAGCGAAACAGGATGATCTGGTCATCGATCACATTCTCGTTGACACCAAAAATCCAAAACGCTTGATCGTCGGAACTTATCGAGTGGGGGCTTCAGACGGCGGTATTTATATCAGTGATGACATGGGCAAAACCTGGTACGCGCAGGCAGAGATGAAGCGCCAATCTGTTCGTGCGATGGCTCGCTCCGACTCCGACCCGCAGATCATCGTCGCGGGTACCTTGCAGGGCATCTTCCAGAGTAATGATAACGGTGTTCACTGGAAGCAGATAAGCCCAATCGAGAGCAAAGAGATTCATGAAGTCGAGTCGTTGGCCATTGACCCGATCGATCCCCGAATCATCTATGCCGGGACATGGCATCTTCCTTGGAAGACCGTCGATGGGGGTGAGAACTGGACGAACATCAAGCAGGGGATTATTGACGACTCAGACGTATTCTCCATCATCATCGACCCGCAGAATACAAAAACGATTTACTTGAGTGCGTGTTCTGGAATTTACAAAAGTTCGGACGCTGCGGAGCAGTTCCGGAAGATACAAGGCATTCCTTCCACTGCGCGACGCACACGCAAGCTGCTTCAGGATCCAAGCGACTCAAATACGGTCTACGCGGGCACAACCGAGGGCCTCTATAAAACGACAGATGCGGGCCGTACCTTTACACGTCTCACCGAACCGGACGTCATCGTCAATGATGTATATGTTGATCCCAAGACTCCTAGCCACGTCCTTCTTGCTACCGATCGTGGCGGAGTGCTTAGCAGTGAGGACGGGGGCACTACCTTCGCCGAATCCAACACCGGGTTCTCCGCTAGACAGGTTTCTTCCATCACATCGGATCGGCACAATGCTGGGAAAATTTATGTTGGAGTTGTAAACGGAAAAGAGACGGGTGGCGTTTTCGCCAGCGCAGACGGAGGTCTGAGTTGGCAACAGCAGAGTTCCGGCCTGCACGGTCGCGATGTTTTCAGCCTCACGGAAACACCTGCTGGAACTCTGCTGGCCGGCACGCGACACGGCATCTATCGATACGAAGAAGATCATTGGCGTGAATCGAGCGACCTTGCTCACGATGCGTCGCCGAAGCCTCTAAGCGTGACAAAGCCTGCAGTCAAACAGAATCCCAAGAAGGCTGTCAGACCGTCTCGTTCCTCTCACGACAAGGCACCTGCAGCCTTGCATCGTCACAGCGCTCCGATTGCCTACCACGCGAACGCGCACGCACGTCTCCTTCGAACTGTTGACTCCAATCGGACCGGCAGAAAGCGACGTAAACCGTTGGCCAAGAAAACGGCATTGCGGAAAGTCTCCGTCAAGCAAGAAAAGCATGAGCAATCAAGCGTTTCGCCTCGCAGACCAGAAGTGGCGGCAGTCGTCAAAGTCGCGGCGCTAGATGCGGTCGTGTTTGCACTGGTAACGAAAGGTGACACAGTCTATGCAGGCACGGATCACGGTCTTTTGCAGAGTGCTGCGGACGGACACAGTTGGGAGAAGGCAGACGGTGCCACGCTGTCAGATGTTCACTTTCTCGCGATGCACGACGCTATCTTCTTCGCAGCTAATCTAAAGCAACTCACGGTATCAACCGATGGTGGCGCGACCTGGGGCGAAGCACAATTACCCACGGGTCTGACGCAGGTCACTGCAGTCGAGGTGGATGATGCCGGAACGCTATGGCTCGGCGGTGTTGAAGGCATCTTTTATTCCACGGATCGCGGTGCAACTTGGCAGACCCTACGGCAACTCTTTCTCCGCTCTGTGACCAGCATCCATGCTGATTTCGCTGAGCATCGTGTCTACGTAACTTCGTCTCTGTCTACCTATGCCTTCGTTGTTCACGTACCGGACAACAAGGTGACGTTTACTGACACCGGATGGCCTCTCCGTTTTGTACGTCCAGCGGGGGACCACCTATTGGCTGCAACTCTGTTCGAGGGTACGGTAGTGCAGCCGGTCATGTTGGATACACCTTTTCAGACGGTGGGGAAGTAGCCCTATTCAACGTATTCCCGAGCAGGCCTACAATAGATCTTGATGAGCATTACCGCCATGTCTTCGCGCCCGCGGCACTCTTTCCAGACCGATGATCACGCTCTTGAGCCCATTGCCGAGAAGGTTCAGTCGGGTTCAAGGCTAAGCTTTGAAGATGGTGTCGCGCTCTACCGGAGCGGCGACGTATTGGCCGTTGGCTGGATGGCCAACTTCGTTCGCGAACGCCTGCACGGCGATGTTGCGTACTTCAATGTGAATCGGCATATCAACCCGACAAACGTGTGCGTTGCGTCCTGTCGGCTATGTGCTTTCGGACGAAAGAAGGGTGCCGCCGATACTTACACGATGGCTCTTGAAGAAGCCTGGGAGACTGCTGGCAAGGGTCTCACGGAAGCTGTGACCGAGTTTCATATCGTTGGTGGTCTGCACCCGGATCTTCCTTTTGAATACTTCATGGATTTGGTGAGCGGCCTCAAGGAACGCTACCCGCAGGTCCACATCAAGGCCTTCACAATGGTGGAGATTGCTTTCCTTGCAAAACGGGGAAAGATGTCCATTCAGACGGCGCTTGAACGAATGAAAGCTGCGGGTGTGGACTCCTGCCCGGGTGGGGGAGCCGAGGTGTTCGCCGACCGCGTGCGACACATTATCTGCGACCACAAAATCGATGGCAGTGAGTGGTTGGAGACTGCGAAGCTGACGCATCAGGCAGGGCTCAAATCGAATGCCACCATGCTGTACGGCCATATAGAAAACGATGAGGATCGCGTAGATCATTTGCTCAAGCTGCGCGCTGTGCAGGACGAGACTGGCGGATTCCAGACGTTCATCCCACTAAGCTTCCATCCCGAAAACACGGCTCTGGGGCACCTTCCAAAGTCCACCGGAATGATGGACATCAAGCAGATTGCGGTGAGTCGACTTCTGCTCGACAACTTTCCTCATATTAAGAGCTACTGGCAAATGGTCACGCCAAAGATGGCCCAGATTGCGCTCCGCTTTGGCGCAGACGACATCGATGGGACGGTTATTGAAGAGAAGATTTATCACGATGCAGGCGCAAACACGCCGCAGGGAATGCGCCGACAGGATCTCGTGCGGCTGATCACTGAGGCGGGTCGCGTACCGTTTGAGCGCGACACTCTTTATCGCGCTGTCACGCGGGATGAGACGAGCTTCACGGTCGCAGTCTGAGTTCCAGTGTCGCAGTCAGTCCTAAGCCTCCGCACTTATTGCAAGGAAGATCTCGAGTCTTTGATCGAGTTGGATTCTTTGTGCTTCGACGAAGTCTTTCGCTTTTCGCGGCTCGCCATGCGTCGGTTTGCCGAGGCGAGAAATGCCTCTACCACGATCGCTGAATTCGCCGGTCATCTCGTGGGCTTTGCTATCGTTCAGAACGAGCGAGTGGGCGGCCAGAAGATTGCGTATCTCACAACGCTGGACGTTCACCCGAAGTTTCGACGGCGTGGAGTTGCGCGTAAGCTCCTGAAGCACGCGTTTAGAATCGCCCTTCATCAGGATTGCGCCGCGATGCATTTGCATGTCTTTCGAGCCAACTCAGGAGCTGTGGCTTTTTACGAACGTGAGGGCTTTGTGAGGCAAGCGACAGTTGTAAACTTCTACGGCCAGCATCTGGATGCGTATTTCTATCAGAAGCCGTTGAGGAGAGACGAACTCCTATCTGCAAGGGGACTCGGCATCGCTAAAGCATCGTAGCGCCGAGGAAACCGGAGAACCGACGCCCATTCGCCTCCCCGTTCGGTATAGAAAACAACTTCACCACCCAAACGTGTGGCGACTTCGTCAGGTGATAGATCGCGGTTTTCGGCGAACTCGCGACTGCGCCTTGTACCTGGATGCGCCAATAAGAAGTGGCTTAACGAGGGCGGAACGAAATTTTTACTAAACACCAGTGCTGTGTCGAACTGGTTCTGCTCCTGTGCGGCTTTTGCAATGGAAGCTGAGGTGAAATTATCGATTTGCGGTCCCATGATCTTGCGGTCTGTGTAGCCGAGGTCTGGGCGGTATAGTTCTGCGGCTGCTGGCCAAGAGGTCAGGACGCGTGCGTTGGGATAGTGGTTGTCTATGAAGGTTATCGCCTGCTGATGAACGAGGATCATGTCGCGATACGTCAGGCTATCTTCTGGTGCGTAAGCTGCCGGTGGACTCCACCACAATGCGACCAGGAATGATGCCGCAGAGAGCAAAGCGAGCAGCGGCCAACGTGCGGTCGTTGATTTCCATACCGCGACGCACAGCAGCAAGATCAGAGGATAGATAGGCAGAAGATAACGCGTCAGCAGCGCACCGCCCAGAATTGAGAACGCGAACCAGTTTGCACATACCAGCACCGCGATGATGCGAATGAGGCGGTCTGGCAGGATAACGCTCTTGTTCTCTCGCCTTGGCAATAAGACGAAGCACGCTGCCGCAAGCGCGATCGGAAACCAGATATTTCTCTGCCATGCCAGATGAATAAATCGGTATCGGAGCGCCGTCACGATATGGCCGATTGTGAAGTTAGCAGTTGCGTTGTAGCGAAGGTATTCGGGGTTGCCGAAGGTAAAGCCCGTAGCGACGCGGTGATACCCATACCAGGCCAGAAGCGGCAGGAGAGGAAGCGCAAGCACACCGACCCAAAGCAGCTGACTCCTGAACGCTGTCGGTGACCGGCGAATACGCCACGCCTGATACAAGTGGAAACCAGCCAAGGCGGCAGGTTCAATGATTGCGGTCTCTTTAGACAGCGCGGCAAGTGAGAAGAGCAGGGCTATTGCTATACCGCGAGTGGGCAGCGCTGAATTTGTATCTGGCTGGCCTTGCGCAGCAAAATACAAGGCGAACGCAGAAAGGGTAAACGCAGCCGCAAAGATATCAGCGTGTGCAAGCGTGCTCTGCGCAAACCAAATCGGATAGATCGCTGTAAGCAGGGCAACGGCGAACCCGCCTCCCGGGCCCAACATCGCGACTGAGAAACGCAGAACAGCCAGCAGCCCAGCGGCGGCAAACGCGCACACAATCAGGCGAGTCGTCAGCAGATGAAAGCCGAACACATGCCAAACCGAACCGAGAACTACGTTTGGGAGAGGCGGATGAGCGTTTGTAAATTCTGGAATGAGCGTGTAGCGGTGATAAAAGTCGAGGGCAGCCGGTATGTAGTAGCCGCCTTCATCCCAAAAGTACGGCAAGCGCAAAAGAGTCGCGTGACTTAGAGCTACCAGTGCGAAGACTATGGGGAAGAGAACCGCGTTCGGCAGGGCCACGCCCTTCGCTACGCCGGAACGCGTGAGTTGCTGTAACGAACTCACGCCTTAGTGGATCGGGCTCTTGCCGCCTACAAACTTCGGAGCACCGTTCTGGGGGGCTTCCAGCGATATCTCTCCAAAAGTCTGCTCGTACTGCGCAATATTGTGTCCGAGCACATTATGCAGAGCTTTCGCCTGCTGCGGGCTTAGGTACACACCCTGAAAATTGTTGACGTTTACCTGATCGGCTGCTGGCTGTTCCATCGTGCCGAATACCAGAAACAAGTCCCAAATAGATAGCCGTACCTGCACGCTGTTCGCGTAAGAATCGCGGTAATCTTCGGTTTTATTGAGAGTGATCTTTGTGTTGTCCGGCTGGGTAATCGTCTGGCTCATGGTTTCCTTGTTCCTGAGTTGGTGCGGGAGGAGAGACTCGAACTCTCACGCCGAAGCACAGGCTTCTAAGACCTGCGTGTCTGCCATTTCACCACTCCCGCAATCCGAGCGGATTGTCGCGCGGGTTGCGCAACGCGTAAGTCTAGCCTATCAGTGACCGGGCAAATTCTTCCATCTTGCTCCCCACTGGAAACTGATTACACCGTTCGCGACATTTGCTGGTGCTTGAACCGGAAGGATGCCAGTCGATTCTGCAATGCCGTCCAAGGTGGAGAGTTCATCCTGCACCGCATTTGCGACCTGCGCTGCCCCTAGTGCATCCTATGCATGAAAGTTGATAAGGAATCACTCAACATGCCAAACGAATTCGTAAGCGTCATCAAGCCATCTGCTGCCGATAAGCCCGGGGGCGAACATGGTAGTGAATACCCGGTGCTGCCAGTTCGAGACACGGTGCTCTTTCCGCACGCTGTGCTTCCGCTTACGGTGGGCCGCGAAAGCTCCATACAGCTCATCCAGAGCCTGGGCGAAGATAAGACTATCCTCGTGGTCACGCAGCGTGACGCTCGCCAAGACCAGCCAGAAGGCACGGATCTGCACTCAGTAGGCACACGCGCCACTGTGCACAAAGTAGTCAAGATGCCGAATCAGAGCCTCTTTGTTTTCACAGAAGGCATGGAACGCGTCAACATTGGCAACTACACGCAGACTCAGCCATTCCTGATTGCAGAATCAGAGCTGCTTCCCGATGAGCAGATGCCTGCAGGACCAGAGTTGGAAGCATTGCAACGTAACGTGGTCAGCCAGTTTCAGGAGATTGTTTCGTCCTCCTCCACTTTGTCAGACGATCTCCAGACGATCGCGATCAATATTGAGGAGCCGGGTCGACTCGCAGACTTTATTGCCTCCAGCCTTCCGTTCCTTTCTACCCCCGAAAAGCAGGACCTGCTAGAGACACCGGCTGTGAAGTCTCGCCTGGAGAAGCTAACCAGCCATCTCGCTAAAGAGCTTGAAGTGCAGCAGCTCCGCAACAAGATTCAGACTGAAGTGCAGGATGCGGTGCAGCAATCACAGCGAGATTACTATCTTCGCGAGCAGATGAAAGCCATTCAAAAGGAGCTCGGCGATCAGGATGACACGCAGAAAGATATTCAAGAGCTGAAGGAAAAGATCGAAACCGCTGGCATGCCAGAGGACGTGAAGAAGGACGCCCTGAAAGAACTCGGTCGCCTCAGCCGAATGAACCCCGCCGCAGCGGACTACTCGCTGACTCGGAACTATGTGGAATGGCTCGCTGTACTGCCGTGGGCGAAGAGCACGTCCGAGGCAGTCGACATCAAAAAGGCGCAGGATTTCCTGAACGAAGACCACTACGGCCTCAAAAAGGTGAAGGACCGCATCCTCGATTACCTGAGCGTGCGTCGCCTGAAGCCGGATATGAAGGGACCTATTCTGTGCTTTGTCGGGCCTCCAGGTGTAGGTAAAACCTCACTGGGTCGTAGCATCGCGCGTGCGCTCGGCCGCAAATTCTCACGTATTTCCCTCGGCGGCATGCACGACGAGGCGGAAATCCGTGGCCACAGGCGCACTTACATCGGTGCGCTGCCCGGCCAAATCATCCAGCACCTCAAGCGCGTAGAGGTAAACGACCCGGTCTTTATGCTGGATGAGATCGATAAGCTCGGTCGGGACTTCCGTGGTGATCCCGCATCGGCTCTGCTCGAAACACTGGATCCGGAGCAGAACAATACGTTTCGCGACAACTATCTCGATCAGCCGTTCGACCTAAGCAAAGTACTCTTCATCTGCACTGCGAACCAACTCGACACGATTCCCGCACCGTTGCTGGACCGCATGGAAATCATCGAACTCACGGGCTACACGGAGGAAGAGAAAGTAAACATTGCCGAGCGCTATCTCATACCGCGGCAGATCAAGGAAAATGGCCTCGAACCGGAGACAATTGCATTTCCAACAGAGTCCGTCGGCCTGATCGCTCGGCATTACACGCGCGAAGCTGGCGTTCGTAGACTCGAACAGTTGATCGGAACCGTTTGCCGGAAGACGGCGCGGAAGGTCGCCGAAGGAACGCTAAAGGAAGGCGAGAAGATCGCTATTACTCCTGAAGTAGTGCACGAGTTTCTGGGTGGCATCAAGGTTCGGGTGGACACTGAAATCGCGGAACGTACCAAGCGACCGGGTGTCGCAGTTGGGCTCGCCTGGACGCCTGCCGGTGGAGACGTGCTCTTCATCGAGGCCAACAAGATGAAGGGCAAGGGTGCCTTCCAAATGACGGGCCAGATCGGCGACGTCATGAAGGAATCCATGCAGGCCGCCATGACGTGGGTGCGCTCCAATGCGACCGCGATCGGCTTGGATGAGGATGTGATGAAGGACATCGACATCCATATTCACGTGCCTGCAGGCGCCATCCCGAAGGACGGTCCAAGTGCAGGCGTGACCATGGCAACGGCCCTCGTTAGTCTGCTTACCGATAAGCCGGTCCGCCCATTGCTTGCCATGACCGGTGAGATCACGCTGAGCGGAAACGTGCTGCCGGTGGGCGGCATTAAGGAGAAGTTCCTGGCTGCCAAACGCGCCGGAGTACGGGACGTTATTCTCCCAATCGACGTGAAAACAAATGTGGAAGAGGATCTTACCGCCGACCAGACAGAGGGCGTAACGATTCACTACGCGTCGCGCTTCGAAGATGTACTTGCGGTCGCGCTTCCGCACTCGCTACGCGAAGAGGTGCAGGATGAGCAGGTACGTGACCAGGTGATCGCCGCCGAGCAGGCTGCCTAGAACTGATGCGCGAAAGCCAGAAAGCCCGCCAACCTGGCGGGCCTTCTGCTTCGCTATTTGATGGTGCCGTTCAGTCCACTCGGGAAAAAGCCACCTTTACCAGAGCCACCCGCATAAACAATGCTTAGCACCTGGGCTGTTGTTCGCCCGGCAGAAACGTAATTCATTTGATCCGCGTCGATTTGTGTCGTAGCTGGGTACGTTGCGCTGGAGCTTTGGAGGGCGACAGTTTTACTACCGGGCGCTACTAAGCCGATATCGTCGGCTCCGGTGCTGGAGGCGTTGGAACCGTCGAGAGTTGCGCGTAAATTCGAGATACTGCTGGCCAACGCCAAGTACCCTTTGGAACCATCTGGATCCAAGGTGTAAAGGGATGTGCGAATCAGCCCCGCGTGGTAAGCCTCCACTGCGTGAATCTTTGCTGCTGGCGCAAGTACATTGGCTTTGTCTGTAATGAGTTTGGCGGCACCGTGATATGCAGATACGCCCACATCCTCAAAAATGTAGGCACCGAGAAGAAAAGCTGCGTCATTAGCGAATGGATCGAAGGCAGGTTGCGCAGGCGTCAGCTTCGCCCCAAGGCCAAGGAAGCTGTTGTACAGGTCCAGAGCCGGCTGCGGAATCGCTCCGGTCGCAAGTGCGTTTTGCAGAAAAGTCACGTGGTTGCGCTCTTCGAATGCGATTTCGAGTGCGTATGCCTGCACAAGAGGATTCGCGAACGGCACTTTGCAGGTTGAATATTTGTTGGCGTTCTTCGTCACCACAGGTCCAACACCAGAGTTGATGTTAATGGGATTCGGTAGACCAGCTGCACTGGTATTAGCCGTTACGCCGGAAGCCGCCAGAGTGTAAAACTGCGCTTCAAGGTATTCCAAATTCAACGCAAAATTCAGTATGTCCGTGTCTGTGACGGTGCTGGTCTGCGCGTAAGCTTGGCCGGTTATGGCGGTGAAAGCAATACCTGCCATGGTAGCGCCACCTATTGCCAGCATTGCTCGCCGGCTGGCGACGACTGCATCGAGCTTCTGTGTTTCTTCTGTTGCCATAAATATTCTCCAACCGCACGCAGCGATGGTCGCGCCATGATCTAGGTGATGGTGGTCTTGATTGTTCCGTTCATCCCACTTGGAAAGAATCCACCACTGCTGTACACACCTGATGTCGCCTTGCCATAAGCAATGTGGAGGATCTGGTTAGGGGTGCGTCCAAATGCCAGGGAGTTGCCATCTACAGGCGTAAGGGTGATGTTCGCGCCAGTAGAGGATGAGCTTAGGCTACCGTTGCTGACTCCGGAATTGATGAGCGTGGCACCACCGGACGTGCTGCCATCTGCGATGCCGAATTTATTAACGGCGCTGATGAGTAGATTCGCATTCGTCAGGGCTGTCATGTCGGCTCCAGCACCGGAAGCGCTGGCCGCAATTAGTGTTCGAGCGAGTGCCCCCGTATAGGCTTCCTTTGCCTGGATGCCTGCAGCTGCATCCAGTACTGCGGCACTCGTGATTAGTTGAGCAGAACCTGTGTAGGCTGTGACGCCAATGTCTTCGAAGATAGCCACCCCGACGATGAAATTAGTCCAGCTAGAAAACGGGTTAAACACAGATGCATTTGGGAGCCCCGCTGCGGTCGCAAGCGCGACGAATGCGCTCTGGAGGTCAATAGCTGGCCGTGAGACGGGTGTGCCACCAAGGGATGTAATTGTTTTCTGGAGCAGGCGCACGTGAGCGAGTTCTGACTGGGCAAATTCGTTGAGGAAGGCGGTGTAGAGTGTGTTTCCCGTCGCAACGGGGCTTCCGCTTGGCGCTGTAACGGTGCCAGGTGCCGCGCCAGCATCTGCTGCAGAGAGGCCCGCGCCGGTAGCTGCTCGTAGGTAGTATTCGCTCTCGAGGTATTCGAGATTCAAAGCGAAATTCAGAATGTCGATATCGCTGTATTGTGATTGAGTCGGAATCGGCAGAGACGTGATGTCACTGCATCCTGAAAGCATTGTCGCTGCGACTGCTGAGCTTCCTAAGCCGACAAACGATCGGCGCGATGGCGAAAACAAAGTTCCAGTTTTATTGCCTGACAATCTGCACTCCTTACGCTGGCTTCTGAGGTCTCAGATGCAGGTGTTCGCTATCAGGGTAGTTCAGCCACAGGCGCTTGATCTGCACCCATCTTAAATGCGTAAGCGCACTGCGAGCAGTGCGCTTACGTTGGTTCTGCTACTTCTTAGGCGAAAGTACCGTTCAACCCGGAGGGGAAGAATACACCAGTAGCCTTGCTGCCAGTCGTCGTTGCGCCACCACCGGTAACAATGTTCAGCACCTGCGTTGTCGTTCTGCTGAATGCAATTACGTTCGCCGCATCAGCATCAGCAATATTGGATGCCGCAGCGCTCGTTCCTGCGAGGGAAATATTTCCGGTCGCAGGTGGATTGGTTGTTCCTGCCTGCGGGTATGTGCCTGGATATAGACCAAAGTCATCCGGGAAACCAGCCGTTGGGGAAGTTGTGGTCGCAGGCTTTGCAGCGTTAGCCAACGTGGTGCGAAGGCGGGAAATCGCCTGCGTGCCCGAAAGGTATCCTGAAGCGTTCAGGGGGTCTGCCACGTAGATCGACGTGCGAATTAGACCAGAGTGGTAGGCCTCCACCGCTAGGATGCTTGCAGCCGCCTGCAGAATCATCTTGCCGGTGGCGGTGGTTGTGATGAGAGGCGCAGCGCCTGAATAGGCGGTAACACCTACATCTTCAAATACGTAAGCGCCAGCGAGGAAGTTTACGTCATTCAAATATGGATTGAACGCACCACCGACGACAAAGGGTGCACCAATAGCAGCGGCTGTCGAGAGCTTCGTGAAAGCCGCAGGGCTTACGTCGATCGCGGGCTGAGCGACGGCTGTTCCGCCAAACTGCTTGATGGCAGCCTGGAGAAAGAGGACATGCTTGCCTTCCTCGATTGCGGTCTCAATCGCATAGGCTTTCACTTGAGCCAACGTGAAAGGTACTGGTGACGTGCCGGCGGTTCCGACGGTGGCAGTTGTTCCACCTGTCGCACCACCTGCGCCAGTCGGAATGCCACCGGATGGTGCACCAGCAGCCACAGCCGCAGCGTTTGGCTTGTCGATCGTGCAGCCGAATGCAGCCTGATAGTAGAAGTTAGCTTCCAGATATTCGAGATTCAAAGCGAAGTTCAGAATGTCGAAATCAGTGAAAGTGGTGGGTGTGAGCGCTGCTTTGGCCGAGGATGGCATTGCGAGGGCAGCGACGGCAGCGCCTCCACCGATGAGCAACGCACGACGCGATGCGGTGAAGCTGTCGATTGTCTTTGTTTCTTGCGTAGGCATCAAGATTTCCTTAGCTCTGGGTTGCGGAGATGTTGCCGTTGAGGCCGGCTGGGAAGAAGCCACCCTTTGTCACGCCTGCAGATACCGTGCTGGAACCGGCCGTATTCGAGAAGGTTCCATAAACAATGTGCAGAACCTGATCAGTTGTACGGTGATAGGCCAAGGCGTTTGTGTCGGCTGGAACAACCGTTGACGCGATTGCAGTAGCTGCGGTTGTCGGGTTCGCACCAAATCCAGCAAGAGCGGTTTCATTACCGCCACCGAGAGCTGCGCGAACGAGTTCAAGGCGATTCGCATAGAGCGGGTAGGCGTATGCAGTTGTTCCTTGCGTGATGCCGTTCGCGGACAAATAGGACCGCAGCATGCCGCCGTGGTAAGCCTCAACCGACATGATGCCCGCAGCTACGGCAAGGTAGCCAGCAGTGATACCTGCGGTCGAGATCAGAGGAGCTGCACCGTTGTAGGCCGTCACACCAACATCTTCGAACAAGAATCCGCCAACCACGAAGGAGTCGAAATTCGCGAATGGACTAAACGAGGATGGGATTTGCGGAAGCGAGGACATAATGCCATTTGCGGCAGTGGCACCAGCAGCAAAGCCATTCGTGAGATCGATGGCGGGGCGAGCCACCGCGCTCGAGCCAAGGGCCTTTCGCAATGCTCGAACGTGCTGCTGTTCGGTATATGCAAGTTCGTTGATGATGTTCGACTGAAAACTGCCAGCGGCAACCGGCACTTTGGTTGTTGCTGGAACTGTCACGCTGCCTGCTCCGGTCCCGGTAGTGCTTGTTCCCGAGCCGATATCAGCAGTTGACAGGCCAGAACCAGTTGCTGCACGCAGATAGAACTCTGCTTCAAGATATTCCAGATTGAGCGCGAAATTGAGGATGTCAATGTCGTTGTATGCAGTCTGGACAGGCGTCGGTGTAGGCGTTGGTATCGTGCCATCATCAGCACAGCCAGCCAACGCTGTAGCGGCAGCAACACTGCCTGCGCCTGCGAGGAAACCACGCCTCGAAAGTGCCTTGTTTACGAGAAAACTAATCTGATCCACGGAATCTCCCTGAGGATGGGTAACCTTCCCTAGCCGTCGCTCAGGAAGTACTGGCGATACCAGCCGGGCGCGGCGGTACCTATAAAGCGCAATTGACTTCTCATTTGCGCAAAAGATTGGGTATTACTACTACTTATGATTTACGTTCTGGCGTCCGAGTTGGATTGCTCAGCTTTATTTGTTTTGAACGAGCAATTGGCCAAAGCTTAGGGCACTGTCCTTAGCTTGATAAGACCGCGGAGGGCATCAGGCATTCGCACCCCGGAGTTTAGCGGAATTTAACCGTAACTAACTCTCATAGTAGAAAGTGTTAGAACGCTCAGTTACGGACCCGAGCATGCGGCCTTTACGCAGAACGGAATATCGTCGCCGGTGATTTCTCACCTATTTTCTTTTGCAAAGCAAATAGGAAGCGATCCGGAGGCGGTTCACCAACCGAGTCTGCTCAAGGACGAGCAGCGACTTAATCTTTGAGAGCTTAGACGACGCTACATGCGCAGCACTGGCCAGATCATCTACAAACATGATGAAGTTTCATGTCCGACGATGCTGGCCAGAGGAGTTAGTTGGCGGAGTTGGTTAGCGCATCCATGTAGGCGACGTCAAGCGCTGTCCCTTGGATTGTGATGTTGGTGTTGTTGATTTCAGATCCATCCGCCGTGTTGAAAGCGTGGATCTGACCACCGTATGCCGTGTACACCTTGTGGTAGTTCTGTATCCAGCAGATGCCGGTCAAACTGCCGTAGTAGTACAGGTTCCCATTGCTGTTTGGAAAGCCTACGGTTGTATTCCCGCCAGGAGTAACATTCGGGACCAGTTGCGCGGACAAGCCGCCATTCGCGATCGAGACTCGGGAAAGGCAATTGTAGTTCTGTCCGGTTGCGTGGCGTTCACCGCTTGCGCACTGCTGGGAACCAGCCCACAGCGTATTGTCGTCCGCGAGCAGTAGTCGTGTATGCAGACCATCCGAAATGGAGACCGGATTCGAAACGGCGAAGGTTGAGAGGTTGATCGCGGTCACATAGCCGGTAAAGAGACCATCAGCGCGGGGCGTAGTCCCAAGAGCCCCGTTGCCGCTAAGGCTGAATAGAGACTGACCTGCCAGGTACAGCCTCGCACCGTCCGTCTGTGCAACAGTAACGCCGCCTGGAACGGGGATCGGATTAGCAACCGGCAAGGTTTGCATCGGAGAGGGCGCCCCGGCGCTGAGAGGATTGACCGTTGGAATCTTATCCACCGTAAGCGCTGACACATTGAGCGCACTGACGCTTGCCGTTGTGCCGCCGCACTCAGGGCCGCAGTTGAGAACGAAGACGGTGTTGCCGTCCGCAGAAAAATAGGCGTCGGTTGGACGGTCATATGTTCCCGCCACTGGGACGACGCAGTACACGGGCAAATTCAGCGGTTCGCAATCAACATACCCGGGAGGGAATGTTGGGACGTTGCTTGCAGGAATCTTAATGATCCGATACAGCGTGTTTGAGTTCCGCACCATGGCCAGCATGACCGAATTGCCGCGATCCATCGCTACCTTGTACACATTGGGCAGATTGAGCGAGTAGCTTCCAGGCCCGGGTGATCCTGCAGTGGCCGATACCGTTAGGATTCCGGCGGCTTCGCTTGCTCCCACGTATCGTGTTCCGTCTGGTGAAGCTGCGGCCGATGGCGCAAAAGCACCGAAGCCGGCGACCGTACCAGCCGAACTCTCCTTGGAGTAGTCGATCGTGGTCAAGGAGCCGTCAGTTGCTGAGAGAACGTAACCCTTGACCTGTTCCGGAAAGTTCAAGATCAGCGCAGGTTGCCCGTTGGAATATCCGGAGATCGAGAATCCCTGAATGGTGTCTTGAACATTGGTGCGGATGTCCCGCAGTCCATCTAGAATCTGCAGCCCGCCTGAGCTTCCGTTCGCGGTGTAACCCACCATCACGCGCTGCAGGATGCCACTTGGCGGTATCACGCGACCTGCGTATTGATACTGCGTGTAGTAGTAAATTCGCTGGCCGCACGCGGTGAGCGCTAAGGTAACGATGGCCAGGAGCATGCCCGAGACTAGTTGGGCGCGAACACTTCTTTTCTTCAACTCAAAACACTCCGAACCGTGACAAAACCGCAGAAAAATGCAGACGTTTGCAAGGGAAAGTATACCAAAGGGAGACGGTCGAAACGCCGGATCGTGAGCGGCGCGGCAGTTCCGAAGTACGTTATACGATGAGCTAAGGCACCAGAGAAAACAGCGAGGGTCTCAGGCAATCGATGACGGATGAGGTCGAAGAGCTCTTCACGGGGCGCACTGTGCTTTGTGACGGAGCGATGGGGACCATGCTTTACGGCTGTGGTGTCTTCATTAATCGTTGTTACGACGAACTGAATATCTCGCAGCCGGAAACGATTAGGTCAGTGCACGAGCAGTACCTCCAGGCTGGCGCTCAAGTCATTGAGACGAACACGTTTGGAGCCAATCGCTTCCGTTTGGGCCACTTCGGCCTTGCTGAGAAGGTGCGCGAGATCAACATCGCCGGAGCGGCGATTGCCCGTCAGTGTGCCGGTGCGACTGGTGACAAACAGGGCAAAAGAGTGTTTGTTGCGGGTGCGGTTGGCTCGTTGGGAATGCAACTTGGGTCCGAGGGCGAGCTGACTCTGGCTGACGCTCGGTCTGCCTTCTCTGAGCAGGTATCGGCGTTGCTGGAGGGTGGGGTCGATCTGCTCATCGTCGAAACGATGATGTCTGTGCAAGAAGCCGAGCAAGCTGTGTTGGCGACGAAGGATATCGCTCCGAAACTCAGAGTCGCTGTAATGGTGACGGTAGATGAACAAGGTAACTGCCTCGACGGCACAACGCCGGAAGAGGTCGTAAAGCGTCTAGCTGCCGCCGGAGCTGATGCCCTGGGGTGTAACTGCAGCTCTGGTCCTGCCATTGTCCTCAGCGTGATTGAACGCATGCGGAAAGTGACCACCCTGCCGCTCGTAGCTATGCCGAACGCGGGTTTGCCGCGTGACGTCGAGGGGCGCCACATTTATCTCACCTCGCCGGAGTACATGGGTAGCTACGCGCGAAAGTTTATTCGCGCAGGTGCCAACTGGGTTGGCGGATGTTGCGGTACGACACCCGCACACATCCGCGCAATGCGAGGTGTGCTTCGTGCAATGGAAGCGCAGAACGACGGCGAGCAAACGGTGGATGCGCAAGTGGGGCAGGCTGCCGCGCGGATCACCGAAGACAATGCAGTCGAGCCCGTTCCTTTCCGAGAACGTTCCGGGATAGCGCGCAGAATTGCAGACGGTCATTTTGTGACGCTGGTAGAGATTGTGCCGCCCAAGGGATTCGATTGCACGAAAGAACTTGCCGGCGCATCTCTGCTGGCCCGGCGCGGCGTGAATGCTATCAATGTCCCTGACTCACCACGCGCCAGCGCGCGTATGAGCGCCCAAAGCCTATGCGTTCAAATCCAGCAGAAGATTGGCATTGAAACGGTCCTGCACTACACCTGCCGTGACCGGAACATACTTAGCATCCAAAGCGATCTCCTCGGCGCAGCCTCGATCGGGCTTAGAAATATCCTCTGCCTCACAGGCGATCCACCAAAGATGGGTAACTACCCGGACGCGACCGCGGTGTTCGATGTGGACGCGATTGGGCTCGTCGGCATCGTTCAAGGTCTGAATCACGGACTCGACCTTGCAAAAAGCTCGATTGGCGGCTCGGCAGGCTTCACCGCTTCTGTTGCAGCAAATCCAGGTGTGCCTGACATCGACCACGAGATCAGGCGATTCGCCGCAAAAGTCGAGGCAGGAGCGGAGTTCTGCATCACACAGCCTGTCTTCGATCAGCGCTTGCTTGAAGCATTTTTACGGCGCATCGAGAGCTTTAGGATTCCGGTGATCGCCGGTATCTGGCCCCTGACGAGTTTGCGGAACGCCGAATTCATGAAGAACGATTTGAAAGTGTCTATGCCCGCTGAAATCCTGAAGCGGATGGCTGCCGCTCCTGGGAAGGAAGCTGCGCTTGCTGAGGGA
Source organism: Granulicella sp. (assembly GCA_965200515.1). GTDB lineage: Bacteria > Acidobacteriota > Terriglobia > Terriglobales > Acidobacteriaceae > Granulicella. The sequence goes on from CBDAUT010000014.1 coordinate 1,480,889, forward strand.
CTGAAGATTGCTCAGGAGATGCTCGCTGGCGTCCGTGATGAGGTGCAGGGAGTGCAGGTCAGTGCGCCGTTCGGCAAGTTTGCAGCCGCTGCAGAAGTGCTCGGCCTGCATGAGGAAGGGGAAAGCGTTGCCCACCTTTGAGGAGCAGCTTGAGGAGCTGGAGCGCGTCGTGGCACAACTCGAGCGCGGTGACCTGTCATTGGAAGATAGCGTCGGTCTATTCGAGCGTGGTGTCACTCTGTCGAACGCCTGCAAGACTCAACTCTCGGCTGCGGAAAGCCGCATACAGGTTCTGCTGAACCCTTCGGATCGCGGAATTGTGAGAGTGGAAGAGCTAGCTTTGGCGGTTGCAGATGATGACGACGAATCGGAAGCTTCGGATGATGTCTAGCTGTATTGGGAGGATGAGCGCTCCCATGCTGGATAAAGACAAAGATATTCAAGCATTTGGCTGAAAAACTCGTTAGGGTTGGCCGCGAAGGCGTAGCTTGGGAAATCAGAAAGCTTGAGTGGATTCCTGAGGAGAAAAGAAAACTGGCATGCTCAGACAAACAGGACTGAGATCTCCGGTACTCACGATCATTGCCGGACCTATGGCAGCGGAAAGACAACGCTGACATCGTTTCCGGCTTAGCGGTCTCGTGTGGTGACGAAGCCTGGCACCCAAAGCAGAGCCCGCTTGTACTCACTCTCCGGCAGGTCCGCAATAGACTGACGCGCGGCCTCGGCATAGGCGCACGCAGTATCCGTCGCATACGCAATCGAACCGTGCCGGTTCAGTATTTCCAAAATTTCCGTATGTGGCACCCGGGCGAAGCTGCGATCGGCGAGCACCGTGCGAATGGCTTCGCGATCCGCTCCCGTACCGCGTTCCAACGCGTGAATGACAGCGAGCGTAGCTTTTCCTTCGCGGAGATCAGACGCTGTCGGTTTACCCAACACTTCGTGCTGCGCGGTCAGGTCCAGAACGTCGTCGATGATTTGATACGCCAGACCGAGGTTGCGGCCATACTCGCCCAATGCTTGTTCGTAAGGAGCCTCAGCTTCGTCGGGATCAGGAGCTACGAGCACCGCCCCAAGCTGCATCGATACCTTGAACAGGCAAGCAGTTTTCCGGAAGATGAGATCGAAATATTCTTCCTCATTGATGAGGTGACCGAGCTTCTCCATCTGCAGTAGCTCGCCCTGCACCATCTCCTGAGTAAGAGAGATGAGGAGATCGAGAATTCGGAAGTTGCGCTCGGCAAGGGCTGTCTGGAACCCCTGCATATAGAGCCAGTCGCCCGCGAGCACGCACTTCGAATTACCCCATGTGGTGTTTGAAGATGGGCGTCCGCGTCGTGTGCTTGCCTCATCGATGATGTCGTCGTGCACCAGCGTCGCAGTGTGCAACATCTCGACAACGGCACCGAGACGAATACGCGATTCCGAGCGGCACCCCAGCGCTTTTGCCGCGAGCAGCAGAAGAAGCGGTCGAATGCGCTTGCCTCCTCCAGCCAGCAGATAGGTGGAGATATCTGTCACGACTCGGATCGGAGAAGCGGCCTGCAACGCAAACTCACGCTCCACGGCGGTGAGGTCGTCACGCAGCAGGCTGAACACTTCTGCTGCGTTCGCGATGGGTAAAGAACTCAATCTGGTCCTAACTTTATCAGCGCGGGTGCGGGATTACGTGCGTCGCATTCATGCGATGAACTGAGTGTTGACACTAGTTTGAGCGGAAGTTAGTGAACTGCAGTTCCACGCCCATGTCCTTACCGCGCAACGTGCCCATAATTTCCTGCAGTGTGTCGCGGTCTTTACTGGTCACCCGCACAGTATCTCCCTGGATGCTCGCCTGGGCCTTCTTCTTTGAATCTTTGATCAGCGCAACGATTTTCTTCGCAACGTCAGATGCGATGCCTTGCTTCAGCTTGATCTTCTGGCGCACGGACGAGTTGGAAGCAGGTTCCAGCTTTTCGTACTCGAGGTTTTTCAACGACACATTGCGCTTTACAAGCTTCTGCTGAAGGATTTCGATCACTGCTTTCAGCGTGTACTCATCCTGGCTCGCGAGCTGAATCGTTTCGTCACCCTCAAGCGCGATGGTTGACTTGGAGTTCTTCAGGTCAAAGCGTGCATTTACTTCTTTGCTCGCCTGGTCGATGGCGTTTTTGACTTCCTGAATTTCTACTTTGCTGACGACGTCAAAACTTTGATCTGCTGGCATGTGCTGCTATCACCTCGGGTCAATCACCATTATCGCGCAGTGCGGGAAGCGCGGTCGGCAAGTTCAAAATGCTGTTGTGGGGAATAACGTTCGGAAGTTCGCGGTTGTCTGCTCGGCAATTGCCTCCCGCGAGGCGCCGCGCAGGTCTGCAAGAAAGCTCGCTGTAAGGGCGACGTGTGCAGGCTCATTGCGCTGTCCGCGAAGTGGAATGGGTGCAAGGAACGGTGCATCGGTCTCCACCAGAATGCGATCGGCTGGAGCTGTCTTCGCGACTGCCTGGATGGTGGTTGACTTCGTGTAGGTTACATTTCCGGCGAAGGAGAGATAAAAGCCAATCTCCAGCGAGCGTGCTGCCTGCTGCTCGTTGCCGGAGAAGCAGTGCATGATGCCGGGCAGACCGGTAGGAACCCAGTGTTCATCGAGCAGCAAGAGCAGGTCGTCCCACGCCGCGTTTGGATTACCATGCGCTTCAAACTTCTGCTTCGCTGCTGGAATAGCCAACTCGGAGGTGCGGCAATGAATAGTGATTGGCTTACCGGCGGCTGCAGCAATCTTCATCTGCGCGATGAACGCAGCTTGTTGCACTGAAACTGCAGGGTTATCAAGATGGTAGTAATCGAGGCCGATCTCGCCTATCGCTATACAGCGTGGGTCAGCCGCGATCCTTTCCAGTTTCAGGAGATTCTCTGCGGTAGCCTGATGTGCTTCCTGTGGGTGTATGCCTGCGGAGGCGAACACCTGTGAATACTTGTGCGCGAGCTCCAGCGCGCGATGCATGCTGTCGGGACCGTCGCCGATGCCGATTGCGAGCATCTGCTGCACTCCAGCAGCCTCCGCGCGGAGTAGAACCTCGGAAAGATCTTCGTAGTCGTCGAGGTGACAGTGGCTATCTACAAGGTTCATCGGCATCTATTTCAGCCGCGCGCCCAAGGCAATGTCTTCGCCAAAGGTAGCCAGCACGGGCTTGCCGCCTTCTTCAGACGCAGCCAGCAACATGCCGTGAGAATCGAGTCCGCGCATTTTGCGCGGGGCAAGATTAGTAATGACGACGATGCGTCGGCCAACCAAGTCTTCCGGCGTATACCACTCAGCAATGCCGGAAAGAATCTGGCGCTTCTCGTAACCGAGATCTACCTCGAGCCGTAGCAGCTTGTCTGCCTTCGGAATGCGCTCGCAGACGGTGATCTGAGCGACACGAAGCTCCACCTTAGCGAAATCGTCGATGGTGATCTGCGGAGATGCGTCGGAAGCACCGGCAGTGATGGGCATCTTCGCGGCTCCGCCGCAGAAGATGCCGCTGGGCTGCGCTTCCGCGTGCGAAGGCGTTGGACCGTTGTGGGTGGTGTGCGAGTCGCTGCCCGCGACTGAGAGCGTCTTTGTCGCTTCGTCCATGGAACTTGTACGCGGCGGCGCGGCAGGATTCGTTGGATCTGTCGGGACTTCTTTTGGCGTTGCGGGAGTCAGCGCTTCTTTCAGCGAGGGTCGCGAACCGGAGTCGGAGTTGCGTTGATTTTCCATGTCGATCATCGTTTCTGCGAGCGACTTTTCCGCACGCGGGAAGAGTGGCGCAAGCGCGCCCAGTTTTGTGCCGGGCGGCATTCCGCCCCAATGCATGTGCGCGAGTTCACCGCCGCGCCACGCTGTCTCCAGAGAACCGAGACCCAGTTGCGCCCAGACACGCGCCGTCGTGAACGGCAGAACCGCATACAGGTGGGCGGTCGTCCACCGAATGGCTTCCGCCGTGACGTAGAGAACAGTGGCGAGACGGCCACGCTTCGATTCATCCTTGGCAAGCTTCCAGGGAGCGTTCGCTGTGATGAACCCATCCACGATAGTGATAAAGGCAGTGATTTCGGCGAGACGCGAGGCGAATTCGGTCTCCGGTAATTGGAGGAGCTTGTTCTTGAGCGCCTGTCCCGCTCGCGAAAGAACGGCAGCATCGAAACCGTCGGGCGCAACGGAGCTTTCCTCCGTGTCCTCGAAGATCGGTGCAGGCACCTCGCCCCCGAAGTATTTATCGATCATGGACAAAGTGCGGCTTACGAGATTGCCGTAGCCATTAGCGAGATCGGCGTTATAGCGCGTAACGAGTGCGTCAAAGCTGAAGCTGCCGTCCTGCCCGAACGGTATTTCGCGAAGGAGGAAGTAGCGGAGAACATCAGAGGCAAATAAATCGCGTTCGTTAGGGTTGAGTTCTGATGTCGCTGCCGTGGATGGGCAGAGCTGGCCAAAGGCGTCGAGGATGGTCTCCGTGCGAACGATGTTGCCTTTGGATTTGGACATCTTGCTGTTGTCGAAGAGGAGCCAACCGTGTGCAGTGATTGCCTTCGGCAGCGGGAGATTCGCGGCCAACAGAAACGCCGGCCAATAGACGCAGTGGAACCGGATGATTTCCTTGCCGACGAGGTGGAGATCGGCTGGCCACCATTTCGCAAACTCTGCTTCGTCCGACGCGCTCTCGCTGCCGAAGCCGACGGCGGTGATGTAGTTGGCCAGCGCGTCGAGCCAGACGTAAGTGACGTGCGGCTTAGTTGCACCGGCACGCTGCTGTACATCGTCAGGTACAGGAATGCCCCACGTAAAGCTGGAGCGGGAGATGGATAGATCCTTCAGTGCACCGGGAAGGTAAGTGTGGCCCGCCACACTTTTACTCAGTTCGATATTTGCTTCATGGGACTTTCCACGCAAGAAGCTTAGAACCTCATTGCGTCGGGCATCATTCTCAATGCGGAGCGTGCCTGCTTCAATCAGGTCAATCAGAGGAGCCTGAAATGCTGAGAGCCGGAAGAAAAAGTTCTCTTCGGTGACCTGCTCGGTAATGCGACCGCAGTCCGAGCAAGGCTCACCCGGCTGCACGTCGACGAACGCTTCGTCGGAAACGCAGTAGGCACCCGTGTAGGAATCGAGATAGATGTGACCGCGGTTGTAGAGCTCGGTGAAGAGCTTCTGCACGCCCTGCTTATGGCGAGGATCGGTGGTACGGATGTAGCGATCGTAGGTAAGCCCCATGCGATCCCACAAAGTGCGGAACTCGCTGGAAACCTGATCGGCAAATTGCTGCGGAGCGATGCCAGCCGCTGAGGCGGAGCGCTCGATTTTTTGACCATGCTCGTCTGTACCGGTGAGGAAGAGTGTGTCCTCCCCAAGCGAGCGATGATGGCGGGCCAGCACGTCGGCAACGATCGTTGTATACGCGTGGCCAATGTGCGGACGCGCGTTGACGTAGTAGATCGGCGTGGTGACGTAAAACTTGTTGGATTGCGAGGACATTGTGCCCTGCCAGTTTACAGGGCAAGGGCATTTTTACTAAGTTGCTGAAGCTGCTCGACCTAAGCGGCTTCGTTGCGCTCCTTGTAAAACGACGCGGAGACGACTGGGGCAAGAACGATGAGAACGAAAACAGCGGCAGTGGCGAAGTCGTACATGCGAAGGGTCTCCCGTGTGAATTGCCTTGCTGCGGCTTTCACAAAACGAGAATCGCAGGGAAGCGAACGCGCAGCTATTCGTCTTTCGTGTCCTGCCATGACGCAGTCATAGCAGCATGGTTACGGATGGGTGATGCTGAGGCCTTCGACGTAGCATGAGCACATGCTTCGTTATCTTTCCGCTGGCCTCCTCTCCTTGTTTGTCGCCGCATCTGTTCTGGCACGAGGTGTAGCGCAAACGCCGCCACTTCAGCCCGCATCTCGGATTCCGGCCGGAAGCACGCGAAGTGTCAGCGGGTCCTTGAACGCGGCAGCATTTTCGGGCGCGGGTAACGGTGACATACACGACCGAGCGAATGCCGCGATGGCCTCTTGTAAAGCGGGCAATGCGCAGCATCCGAACGGATGCAATGTTCACATCGGTGCCGCTCCTGTGCCCTACGCCTGCTGGCCTGTGTCGACGACGCTCAATGTACCAATCTCGGTGAATGGCTCTGTCGCTATCTATTGGGACGACGGCGCCTGCGAATACTTCTCCGGGTCCGGCCCGGCGGTGAATGTTGGCGGCGGTGCACTGCCGAACATCGGCGTGCACCTCATCAATCCCAAGCTTGTCGGCGTGCTGGATTCGTCTCACCTTGATTCTCCAAACACCACAAGCCCGGGAGGCATCATCGTTGGTCACTATGAGGGAGTTGTGATCGACAACCCGAACATTACGAATTTCCAGGCGAGTCCGGCGCAGCTCAGTAACGGTAAGGCGAAGGCGCCGCGCGGTGCGTGCGGCATCTGTGCACTTGGCACAGACGGTTTGTATGTGCACTCCGCCAACCTGGAAGGAAACTGGGACAACCTGGCGCTCGAGGTTGCAGACGGGTACGGCACCAATAACGGCGTGTACGATTTCCACGGGTCCGGCGCGCGCCATCGCAACATCAACGCCGAGGGTGTTGGCGCCGGAAATGTGATCCATGTCGCGGCAGACCCGGCGGGTGCCGGGGCAGAGGAAGTCATCGGCTACTTCGGGCAAGGCTTCGGGAACTTTTTAGACGTTCGCTATTCCGAGGGAGGAATTGGCGATGATGGAGGGTACACACCGCCAAACGGCGCACGAGGAAAATACGGGCTCGTCGTAACCGGAGGCGAGCTGCACATTGGCAACTACCAGTCAGGCCTGACCGGTATGACATCGAGCATCCTGGTCGATAACGGTGCAAGCGTGTACGTCGATTTTGCGTCGGACGGTGATGATAGATCGGGTGCCTTCTTCGATTTCGGTCCAAATCTCGGCACTGGCCGTCCTGGATATTTCCACATCGCTGGCTTTTACGCATTCACGGCTTTGGGCCCTGGACACAATCCAAAAAATCTACCCTGCTCAGCGATCGTTCACGAGTCTCCATACTTCAATCCGCGCAACTCTGGTGGTCCAATCACCACAACATGTGCCGTGATGCAGGTGGAACCTTACTGGTATTCGTGGGTCACAAACGGGTTCACGGCACCGGACGGTTTCGGAATAAAGTTCCACAAACCCGCAGTAGGAACGCTACCAGCGCACAACGCGGTGACAACCTGGGGTGTGAACCGCGGAAACGAATATGGCGGCGCGTTCGACGATGGCTTCGAGTACCTGTCGATGAAGCGAACCGGACCGGATCCCATCATGAACGACCGCTCGGGCGAGGTTCCGTCAACACGCTGGGTGGGAGCTAACTTTCTCGCCCTGTCAGGACGCGGCGCTGCAGACGGAGTCGCGCCGCTGGACGCAAGAAAGAAAATACCTTCAGCCAACCTTCCAAGCTCTGGACAACTGCTAAGTTTTGGAGCTGTAGGGGTGAACACCGGCTCTTCCTGGTGCTCCGGCCTGACCGGCACACCGAACGCTTCTGCCAACACAGCCGCACCCTCGAACGGCACGATCGGCACACCCATTCCTGCGGATCATGCGTTCACCGTGTCCGATCTTTCCTTCTCGACTCCGGAGGAAAAGAGCAACAATGAGACGCTTACCGTCGTGCTGCGTGATAACGACCAGCCCACGTCGCTTACTTGCTCGGTGTCAGGACGTGGTGGCGTTGGCGCGATTAATACGTGCAGCAAATCGGGCAGCTACACCGTTGCGGCAGGGCACCGGGGGTCGTGGTGTGTGACCTCGACCGGGGAAGCTGCCATTCCGCACACCTTTACCGGGTCTGCCATTGGTCTGCTGGAATAGCGCCAAATAGTCGTCAGCGCGTTGCACTCAGCGGAACAAAGTACGGATACAAAAAGAAGAACCAGACGATTGAGATAACCATCAGGTCCATGTAAATGCAGAACAGAACCCCGCCATGGTAAAGCGACCAGCGTCGCTGGATGCAGCGCAGCGTGTCTGCCGTTCCGGCCAGAGACAGCAGCGCAGGAACCAAAAGCAGGGGATTGGGAAGCAAGCGTGGAAAGCCGGACAACAGCATCGCCACCACGAGGCTTCCCAGCACCAGAATGTTGCCACGGGTGAGCGAGCGTACGCGCAGATTGAAGAGGGCCAGGGTCAAGGCTGATGGAATATTTTCTCGCTATTGTGCGCGAGTTGCGAATCGGCGACAAATACTACTGCGAGGAGTTTGGAAGCGAGGTCTCGGACGCTTTTTGGGGAGTCTTACCTAGCTCAGACGCATTTTGCGGCGGAAGCTGGCTAACTTCGGAGATCGGCACTTCCACGATTCCTAGTCTTTCGGATTCCCCATCCCTTAGCGCGATGCGAAAATAGTTGTCGCCTTTGATGGGTGCGCTGACCTGAAGGTGAGTTTGAAGCCCTTGCTTCATGAGGGTGTTGAGTAGAGCCCCGTCGACATTCAAGCGAGCACCTTTGCTGGCGAAATTCAGTAGAAGACCATCTGAGTCGTAGACGTACACGTCGAGGATTACAGAGGATTGATAACGACCGTCAGGTGATTTCTCCCAAGTAAAGCCTTGAGGAAGAGAGGCGCAGTCGATGTCGTAGCGCCGGAAGGGAGCTTTGAACTTAGCAGGCAGCTTTGGTTGATCGTCGCTCGTCGGTTTGTCTTCCGACGCGTTCGACGTGGGTAAAATTTTTACTTTGAACAGAAGTTCGCTTGGAGTAGGAGCACCGCGCTGAAGAGCAGAATTTAGCCTGATCCTTTGTTGCTTCAGATCAGCGACTGCTGTTGCTGAAGTCTCAGCCGCATCACGTCGTAGGTCAGGGTTTGTATCTACAGCGTAGTAGCCGCGTCGGTAGGCTAGCTTGTAACCACGGGCTGCTGCGCTTCCCGAAAGCTCCACTCGAATCGCGCGGTATTCACCATCCCGCTTCGAGTTCGACGGACTATAGAAGAGACTGTAATAGTTCGATCCCGTCTGCATCACCTTCTTAACCGCTTCAGTCAAGCCGTTCGTGTTGTAAAACGCGCGACCGCCGGTGTCATTGGCGAGCTTGTCCAGTGTGTCGTGTTCGGCTGCCTGACTCTGCGTGAACTTGATGATCGCCGCTGTGATTGCACGCGGGTCTTTAAATTCTTGACCCGAAGAAGCCGCGCTGAAAGCCGGATTGACCATCAGCCCACGAGCATCGACAGGGTAGACGGCGACCTGAGAGCGACTGAGGAGGGTGGCGGTCTCGCGGTATTCGCTTTCACTATCCGCAAGCACTGCGAACGGATTTAGAAGCGAGTCGTCCGGCGATATGGAAAGTGGGAATGATCCCGAAAACCAGATGAGGTTTTTCCTTCCCGGAAAGCCGGAAAGGTAGCGCGCAATCTGGCTGAACGCATCCAGCGTGTACTTTATGCGAAGCCTTATTTGAAATGCGGACTGCTCCGCTTCGAATTGCTTCAGATTCGCGGCGGTTTCCGCTAGCTCGCCAGCGCCAGCTGAGCTTGCGGCGAATGAACCCAACTGATCGGACGGTTTGGCTTGTCTTGCGTCCTCAAGCAAAGGCGAAGGTCGGGAGATCGATCGATGCTCAACGGCTGCACGAAGAACGTTAGAGTCCGATGTGAATCCCTGAAGAATGGTGAGCCGCGAGCTTAGACCAAATATCGCAATCTGCGCTTTTGGGTCGGAATGATTCAAGTACTCGCCAAGCTGCTGGCGTACGTAGGGCAGGTCTTTGATATCTGTATTCAGAGAATCAAGCAGAATGATGTTTAGGGGAGCGTTGGGGTTCACGGGAGTGTAGTCGGTGAAGGTCCCGGGCGGAAGTTCTGGTATTGGCTGTCGTGAAATGCCGTCGTCGCTAGAATGCACCTCAAAATTGCGCAGTGTCTGTGTGACCCTGTTCTCGGTAATCCTGAAGTCATCCCGAACCAATCCCCGTACCGGTGCTCCACTCCTGTCTTCCACTCCAACATTTACGACAACAAGCTGCGTTGAGGCATGCAGAACAGTTGAAGGGCTGGGTGTCGCCGCATTATCTGGTGACTGGCAGTGTGAGTAGCACGGCATAGAAGAAGCGATCAGAAGGGTGAGTGCGAGACGCATAGGAGTAACGGGAGGCTAGCACAGCCGCGTCTACCTTGCCCCGACAGCTTGGCTCTCCCGAGCTCGGTATTCTCACGATCGGATGAATTTGGCCTCCGTCCTGCGGTAAATCAGCTCTTATGTGATTTTATCGCTTGCTCGAACGGTGCTTTAAGCACACCGCGTTCTGTAATGATGGCGGAAATGTATTTTGCCGGCGTGACATCGAAGGCGGGATTTTCGATGCCCACTCCGTCCGGTGTGACTTGGAGACCGTTGAAGTGCGTAATCTCGCGAGCACTACGCTGTTCGATCGGGATGTCTTTGCCGGTGGCCGTGTTTGGGTCAATGGTGTTAAACGGCGCGGCGACGTAGAACGGTATCCCGTGTTCTTTGCAGAGGATGGCGACGGAGTAGGTGCCGATCTTGTTGGCCGTGTCTCCGTTCGCTGCAATGCGATCGGCCCCAACGATGGCGGCCTTGATGCGGCCTTCTCCCATAAAGTAACCGGCCATGTTGTCGCAGATGAGCGTGGTCGGAATGTTGTCTTTGGTGAGTTCCCAAGCGGTGAGGCGTGCGCCTTGGTTGAAAGGCCGGGTCTCGTCCGCGAAAACGTCGATGTTGTGACCGCGTTCTATTGCGGCGCGGATGACGCCGAGGGCGGATCCGTAGCCGCAAGCGGCCAACGCGCCGGCGTTGCAGTGCGTGAGGACAGTGCCTTCCTGCGGAAGAAGATCAGCGCCGAATGCGCCAAGTTTACGCAAGTTGGAAATGTCTTCGTCGTAGAGGGTCTTCGCTAGTGCCACGCACTGCGATTTAATTTCATCGATCGGGGCGTTTTCTGCCGTCAGTTTGTTGAAGAGATCGCGGATCTGGCCGATGCCCCAGAAAAGGTTGACAGCCGTGGGGCGGGTCTTCGCGAGCGTGTCGCAGATCACCTCGACCTCAGCAACAAGATCGGCGTGCGTAGTGGCGGTGGAGCGATCGATGCCTAATGCGACTCCCATGGCACCGGATACGCCAATTGCCATGGCACCGCGGACGATCATGTCGCGGATGACCGTCGCGACCTCTTTATAGCTGCGGGCGAGAACGTAAGTCTCTTGCTGTGGGAGTTTGGTCTGATCGAGGAAGCTGACGCCTTCGGGCGTCCATTCGAGGGTAGGAATCATGCTTCATCAGTTTATCGGACTCAGGCTAGTGGAGTTTTTCCAGGTGGCGGAACCCGCCGGTGACGATGATCATCTCGAGAAAAATCAGACCGTCATAAGCGATATGCACCACCACCGACGCGGCCAGTGAGCGATATCGAACACGTATGGCAGCAAAGACCATTGAGATAACGAAAAGAACAGCCAGCGTGGGCCGCGACCAGTGGAGTTGAAATCCGTGGATGAGCGTGAAGAGAAGACTGCTGATCACCGCAGCGAAAAGCAGGGCATTGCGCGTGTGTGACGCGGTCTGCTCCCAGCGGCGAAGACCGGCGGGCGTGCGCTCGAGCGAGCACCAGTCGTATGCCGTCGCGAGCGCGGGGAGAAGGAAACCGCGGAATGCCACTTCTTCCATAATGGGGATGATCAATCCACCGCATATCACGAGCAGCCACGCCGATCCAGGTGAGCTGAAGTAGCGGAGTATGTCCGTTTCGCCGGAGGAGTGCAGGAATCGATTCGCAGACTGTGCAGCGATGCTGCAGAGGACACCTAGGCCGAGAAGCTGCCACCAATTGCGTTCGACCGCGCGCCATGTCCAGTGGATGCCGTCCAGGAATGGTCGCTTCCAAATAATCGAAAACAGTGGAACGGCGAGCACCAGTGCCGCGATGTAGGCGACTAGCTGCGTTACCACCTCACCGAGCGCGTGTGCCTTGATCGCCTCCGCCGTCGCGGCATGAACTAACAGGAAAAACACGAGGGAGGAAATGATTAAGCAGAATGCAACTAGCGTGAAGAACAGTGCCGCGTGCCCTGCATGCGGAATGCGTTTCGCAGGGCTGTGGTCTTCTGCTGGCTCCAGATCGTGCTGGATAGTGAGTACATCGTCGGTACCGGTCGGTTCGGGGAGGGGAAGATCGCTCATAGAAGGACAGTGAATAGAGGTGAGTGACTAGTGGATTATTGGGTTGTAGCCACCTCGGGCAGTCTAGTCGCTTGGGTGCCGTGGTGGGATGGCGGTTAGGTGGTAGCGGCAGCTTTCTTGCGTGCGGCCTTTGCTGGTGAGGATTTCGGTGCTTTCTTCTCTTCGGGTCTCTGTTTGTTGGCCACCGGAACACCTGTCTTCTTCTCGGGCTTGATGAACTTCGGCTTGGGTGGCTTCTTTTCGAGGTCGGGAAGTTCGACGGGCGGCAGGTGTTCGCTGGTGCCCATGCCTTCCGTTCCCTCGTAGTAGCGCGCGAGAAACTGACCGGTGTAGCTTTCGGAGACGTTTGCGACGAGCTCTGGCGGGCCCTGCGCCACAATCGTGCCGCCACCTTCGCCGCCCTCCGGACCCATGTCGATGAGGTAATCGGCATTGCGAATCATGTCGAAGTTGTGCTCAATGATGATCACTGTGTTGCCAAGGTCAGTCAGGCGATGGAGAACCTCAAGCAGCTTGCGAACATCGTCGAAGTGCAGCCCAGTGGTCGGTTCATCGAGCAGGTAAAGCGTCTTGCCGGTCTGGCGCTTGGAAAGTTCGCGAGCGAGCTTCATGCGCTGTGCTTCGCCGCCGGAGAGTGTGGTCGCGGACTGACCAAGATGGATGTAGCCAAGACCCACATCCACCAGCGTTTGCAGCTTCTGGTTGACGGTAGGAATGTCCTTGAGGATGGGTACCGCGTCTTCGATCGGCAGCTCAAGAAGATCTGCGATGGAATAGCCGTTGAACTTCACCGCCAGCGTTTCCTGGTTGTAGCGACGACCGTTGCAAACCTCGCAGAGGACATATACGTCGGGAAGGAAGTTCATTTCAATCCGGCGCTGACCCTCGCCCTGACAAGCCTCGCAGCGTCCACCCTGAACATTGAAGCTGAAGCGCCCCGGTTTATAGCCTCGTTCGCGAGATTCAGGAAGCATCGCGAACAGGTCCCTCATATTGGTGAATACGCCGGTGTACGTGGCAGGGTTTGACCGTGGCGTGCGCCCGATAGGGGACTGATCGATCTGAATAACTTTATCGAGCTGGTCAGCGCCATGGACTGCTTTATGGCGGCCCGGCTCCTCACGCGAGCCGTATAGCTCCTTAGCAAGCGATCGATACAGGATGTCGTTGACCAGCGTGCTCTTGCCAGAACCGCTGACACCGGAGACGACTGTCATTACGCTGAGTGGAAAGTGCGCGGTGACGTTGCGGAGATTGTGTTCCGTTGCGTCCTGAATGGAGATCCAGCGACCCGTCAGCGGCCGCGGTGCCTTATTTGGCGTCGGTCGGTTGACGACGTCGATGTGTCCGGCGAGGTACTGACCTGTGACCGAGGCAGGATTCGCCATGATCTCAGCCGGCGTGCCGGCGGCCATAAGCTGCCCACCGTTCTTACCTGCTCCCGGTCCGAGGTCGAGCACATAGTCGGCTTTGCGGATGGTGTCCTCGTCGTGCTCTACCACGAGGACGGTATTGCCGATGTCGCGCAGGTTTTCCAGCGCGGAAATTAGGCGCTGGTTGTCGCGCTGATGGAGGCCAATGGAGGGTTCATCGAGAACGTACAGGACACCGCGGAGCCGAGAGCCGATTTGGGTAGCCAGTCGGATGCGCTGGCCCTCGCCACCAGATAGGGTGGCCGCCGAGCGGCTGAGCGAAAGATACCCAAGCCCAACCGCGTTGAGGAACTCCAGTCGCTCGATTACCTCTTTCTGGAGGCGGTCGGCAATCAAGCGGTCTCGCCCTATGAACTGCATGGACTGAGCGCCGCGCAATGCCCGTTCGAGCGAAAGGCCCGTGAAATCGGCTATGGAGAAGTCTTTGCGCGCAGAAGAGCTCTGCGTCGCTTCCATGTCGTTGTCTTCGAGATATACGGTCGAATGCGCCACCGCCTCAGCAAGCGGAATCGTCACAGCAAGCGACTCGGGCCGGAGCCGTTTGCCATGGCACTGGGGGCAGTCGCTCGCAGACATGTACTGCATCATGTACTCGCGATAGCCTTCGGACTTCGACTCCTCCATGCTGTCCCTTAGCCAGGGAATAATGCCGTGGAAGCCCGTCCGCGCGGCTTCCGAGCGAGGGGGGCCATAGAGCAGAAGATTCTGCTGCTCCTTCGATAGCTCTGCGAAAGATTGCTTCAGGTTTATCTTGAGCTTATCCGCTGCAAGCTTCACTGAACGCAAGAGATACTGTGACGCTCCACCGGGCCCCATAGCCCCGTCGAGCAGTGGTTTTGACCAGTCGGTGATCGTCTTGGCAGGATCGAAGTCGTAAATAGAACCTAGACCGTGGCACTCAGGGCAGGCCCCGTATGTGGAGTTGAATGAGAAGCTACGAGGCTCCAGCTTCGGCACGTTGATACCGCAGTCTGGGCAGGCCATGGAGGATGAGAACAGGGTCTCGTGGTACTCGCCGCCGGGCGCCTGCAGACCGATGAGAACCAGTCCGTTGGCGAGCTGGAGTGCGGTTGCAACGGCAGCTTGGAGTCGGCGGGTGTCGTACGCAGGCAATGGATCAGAACTCAGAGGCTCACGTTCCGAGGATTCCTGCTCGATTCGCTGTTCGCTTTCCTGATCCTGGTCACTTGCACTCGATTTTTCGAGCGGCTTCAGGATAATGCGGTCGACGATCGCTTCAATCGTGTGGTTCTTGCGCTTTTCCAGGCGCATCCCCTCTTCGATCTCCGTCAAGTCGCCGTCAATGCGTATTCGATACCCTTTTTTATCAAGCGTTTCCAGCTCTTCCCTAAACTCTCCCTTTCGGCCACGAACGATTGGAGCAAGGACGGTGATCCTCTCTCCCGGAGAGTCTGTGCGGTTCCGCTCAACGATCTGCGCGATGATTTGATCGGCTGATTGGCGTGAGATGGGGCGGTGGCAGTTGGGGCAGTGCGGCTGTCCGACCGACGCCCAAAGAAGACGCAGGTAGTCGTAGATCTCCGTGATCGTGCCGACTGTAGAGCGCGGCGAACGGGATGTAGTTTTTTGCTCGATCGATATAGCAGGCGACAGGCCGTCAATCGAGTCGACATCCGGTCGCTCCATCTGGTCGAGGAACTGACGCGCGTATGCGGAAAGCGTCTCAACATACCGGCGCTGACCTTCTGCATAAATCGTGTCGAACGCGAGCGAACTCTTGCCCGAGCCGGACAAACCTGTAACGACCGTAAGGGTGTTGCGCGGAATGGATACCGAAACATCGCGGAGATTGTGCTGACGGGCTCCGCGGACGTTGATGTGAGTAAGGCTCATGTGCAAACTTTGGGCCGATGAGGCGCAAGCTCTAGATTACAGTCTTTGCGCTGTAGCAGCGCCCTCCGTCCCGCCCCGACCGGCTCGCAGGTGCTCATGGGGAGGTTCCAAAGTCGTCAACAGCCGCAGGTGTTTTCCACTAGGAAGCGTTCGAATAGTGCCCCAGAATAGCCGAGTAAGCACACGAATACGCCTCGGCAAAACAAGCGACTGAGCGACTCGGAATAAGGCTTTTGGGGGTTGGCAGATGATGAGTTCGTTGATGTTGCTTGGTGCGGTCATGGCTTCGCTGGCTCTTGGAGTCCTGGTGGCCTATGGCATTTGCATCGTTATGTTCCGCGCATTCCGCTCGCACGCGGTGGCCGTATCTAGAAGCAGCCTTCACGGAACTACAGCGGTTCGAGTTCTGCAAAGCTAAGCAGCTACTTCGGCGTGGTTGAGCCCGTTCCAGACTGCTGCTGTTGCTGGCGCATCTGCTGTAGTTGCTGGAAAATTTGCTCCGGCGTCTTCGCGGTTCCGTTGCCAAGATTGTCTGTATTGGTTGGCGTCGAACTGCCGAAGGTTGTGCTTCCTGGTGGGGGCGGGTTCGTTGAATCGACGATACCCGACACAGGCGGTGCCACGGATGGCGTGGAAATCGAATCCGAGGGAACAGACTGAACCGTTGGGAGCGTTGACACAGTCTGCGTCGTGTTGTTTGGGCTTCCTAAAACATTGTTGAAGGGTTGCGGAATTCTTTGCGGTCCAAACTGCCGCTGCTGACTGGAACCAGTTGGCACTGGTCCTTGCGCTGGTGCGGCCTGTTGTTGCTGCGTCTGTTGAGCCTCGTCGGCTCCCTCCTCGCCATCGTAGTTCTGAGCGCTCGGGCTCGGCGGTGTCACTCCACCCGTGCGAGGCGTGAGAACAAGTTCGCGCGGCCCGTTGTCGGCCGTCTCGCGCAGAAGCATGTTTGTGCCCGTACCATCCAGCAGGGTTGCCAGAACGGTTGCTGGCTCCGCCGGTCCATAATTGCCAAAGACTCTCTGGTCGGCCACGCCGCCAGTCACCTTCATGCCGGTCGCAACGGAAATGTCATGAAGGATGCCGTTGAGGCTGGAGTTATCGGCTCGAACGTTCAGCAGGCCTCCAACATAGGTGATGTGCGCCCGGTGGCGAGCCCTGAAATCGCGTGTGCTGGAAGATGAAGCTGAAATGGGCGCGGGCATGGAATTCGCCGTGGTGGGCGTTGCCGGTAGCACAGAGCTGCTTTGCGAATTAAGAAACACCGCGGGCACAAAGCCGAAAAGGAGAAGCGTAAAACCATGGACTGGCCGCATGTGCACTGTGCCTCTTTGTCGTCGGACGTGAAGTAGATGCTAACGGTAGCCTAAAGCGCGGTGAAAGCACATGAAACGATCGTTCGCGTAGCGCAATGTGGCCTAGCGGCTTCAAACTGGACTAGCGGAATGAGCCTCCGTATGCTGTGAGGCACGCGGGCAGATAACTGTTCCTTGTGGGGTGGGTCGTTGAAAGTAGCGCGAAAGATTTCGAGTCGGGCGTTGTGGAGCGCGGCAGCGCTTGTAATTGGCGTGTCGTGGTCAGGTCGAGCGCAGACGTGTGTAACGCAATCGCGCATGGATCCCGCTCTGCGCAACAGCCTGCGTGACGCTGGACTGGCCATCGGGAATGCTGTTAAGGCAAACGATGCAGCAACAGTGAAAGCTCTCTCCGCACCTGATCTGGCCTCGAGCTTCGGCAGTACCGAAACCCTGGTTCGCGCGACGTCCGAGAAGCTGGCGGGCGACAGCATACAGATTAGTCAGGTCTATTCGCTGGACGCTTCTGCTCTGAAGCCTGGTAGCCCCAGTGCGGACTTTTCCTGTTTGCTGAAAGATGCTTCGAGTTCCGAGACGGATTTCTCGATCAGCAACCTACCCCCAGGGGCCTATGCATTTGTTATGGCGGAGTTTGGAGGCGGAGCGAGGCCATGGCTGCTCTCGATGCTTTTGCAGCGCGAAGGTGGAGCATGGAAGATGGCAGGCTTCTACCCGAAGCCGCGCTCGGCAGCAGGACACGATGGGCTTTGGTTCTGGAAAGAAGCTCGGCAGCAGGCTGTAGCGAAGCAGGGTCTGCTGGCGTGGCTCTACTATGAGCAAGCTGCCGCGCTCTTACAGCCGGCACCGTTCATCGCAACGTCAAACCTGGAGAAGTTGCGTGGCGAACAGCGTGAGTCCGGGCCACCTGAACTGGTAAATGGCATCAGCGCGGAGTCACCGTTGGTTGTACACGGGAGGGGTGGCGTTGACTACCGTTTCACGTCCTTTGCGACAGAAGCTACCGACGATGGAACTGGCCTTCGGTTGATGTTGCATGTGGCTGACAATTCAGCGGCAACCGCCGACGCGATTCGCGCTCACAGTGAAGCTGCGGCGCGCGCGTTGGTGAAAGCCCACCCGGAGTTGCGGACAGCGTACTCTTCCACCTTCGTCTTTGCGGATGGTCCCCAGGGAAACCCACCAGTGGTGACACTGACCCCGAGCCAGTTACAGTAATTGGAAAGATAGATTTCTAAAACAAGCGACGTGGGGACGTATTGCTGCGAATTTTCTTCGGGCTCGTTCCTTGATCGTGCATTGCTGAGGGAGAAAAGAATGGCAGCAAGTCAAAAGAGCCTGGCACAGGCCATCCGAGAACGGCGTTCAACCCCCAGCTTCAGCGGTGAGCCGATTCCGTCAAGCGATTTGCGGCAGATTCTCGATGCTGGTCTCCACGCGCCAAGCGGCTATAACCTGCAGCCGTGGCGCTTCGTCGTGGTACAGCAGCCGGAGCAGCGCAAGCGTTTGCGTGCGGCGAGCTACAACCAGGCAAAGGTGGAAGAGGCCTCAGCGGTCATCGTGGCCTGCGGCGATCGCGACGGATGGCGCAAGGACCTTGGTGAGATGCTGCGCATGGGCCGAGATGGCGGGATGCCTGAAAGCTATGCGTCTCAGGCAGAAAACAGTGTGCCTGCCTATCTTTCCAGTTTTTCGGAAATGCAAATGACCGGTTGGCTGAACAAGCAGGTGATGCTGGCGTATACCTCGATGATGCTGATGGCAGAAGTGCTCGGCTATGACACCGCGCCGCTCGAAGGTTTTGAGCAGCAGAAAGTCTGCGAGACGCTTAAGTTACCCCTAAGCTTTTGGGTTGTCGGTCTCCTTGCCATAGGCCATCTTCGCGGCCCTGACAAGTTTGATGGAGGGCGGTTTGCTATGACGCACACCGTGTTCGGCGAAGAATTTGGGAAGCCTTTGAAGTAGTCGCAGCACCTAACGTATACCGCCAACTAAATAGGGGACCGCAATCCGCATGAGAACGATAGGACGTTTATTGCTGTTGTTGATCGTGCTTGGAGCGGTTGGAGCGGCTCTCTTCTATGAGCGGCCGGTGTGGAGCTCACGACAACTGACGCACTTCGGTCTATTCCTTGCTCGCGTGCAAAGCAATTACGTGATGACGCCGGAAGGGCGTGTCCACTACTACGAAGCGGAATCACGTGTTTCTGGTGGCGGGATCCCAATCGTGTTGGTACATGGCCTCGCCGATCGCGACGAGAGCTGGGCACCGATGCTGAAGCGGTTAAAACGCGCGGGATTCCATGTCTACGCGCCAGACCTGCTTGGTTACGGCCGCTCGCCGAAGCCTGCCGATTCTGATTACTCGATGGAGACGCAGGAAAAGTTCGTTTACGATTTCATCCAGTCGCTCGGACTGCAAAAGACGAATATCGGCGGCTGGTCTATGGGCGGATGGATAACGCTGAAGCTCGCGTTGGATCATCCTGAGTTAATCGATCGTGTGGTCGTGTACGACAGTGCCGGCGTGAACTTTGAACACGGCGATGTCAGCTTTTTTCATCCACAAAGTGAAGCAGACATAGACACACTTTTCGGGAAGATGGAACCGGGTACTCGGCTGCCGTCGCACTACAAGCGCGGCATTCTGAAAGCCGTGCAGGATGAGCAATGGGTGGTTGATCGCGGTCTGGCCGCAATGCTAAAGGGGCCGTCGCTAGATGCCACACTGCCCAACCTGAAACAACCACTGCTTATCGTGTGGGGAAGCAATGACCAGCTCACTCCGCTGAGTTCGGGCCAAACCATGCATTCGCTTGTACCCACCTCAGAACTGAACATTGTGGAGGGGTGCGGACATCTGGCTCCTGGACGCTGCTCTGCGCGCGTTGCAGCAGCAACGGCGGACTTTCTGAAGGCGAACCCCGTGCCCCCGGGTGGCGTGCGCACACTACGGAGCATGCACTAGACGCTTGGTGCAGCCTCAGCCTTCCAGCGGAAGGCGTCTTCCTGCGGAAGCCCGACGTGCTGCAGCACGCGTTGTACATAGTTGCGTGCAATCTCCTCGATAGACTGGGGATGGTTGTAGAAGCTCGGGATTACCGGGAAAACGGTGGCTCCTGCTTCCGTGACGGCTGCCATGTTGCGGATGTGAATAAGGTTCAGCGGCGTTTCGCGGACGCAGAGCGTTAGTGGGCGACGCTCCTTCAGACAAACATCGGCGGCACGCTCAATGAGGTTTCCAGCGGTTCCGTGTGCGATCCCTGCGAGCGTTCCCATGGAGCAGGGAAGAACAACCATGCCGTCACACGGGAATGAGCCACTCGCGATCGGTGCGCCAATATCCTCGTGTGCCAACTGAACGACTTTGCGAGACGCGCAGCCTAGAAGCTTTTCCACCAGACCGCTTCGTCCACTCTCGTTCAATTCTTCCGCGAGCACGCGTAGAGCGTTCTGCGAGACGATGAGAAAAACTCGACCAACTCGCTCATCGGCCTCCAGAGCGCGCAGCATTTCGCGACCGAAGTTGGAACCGCTCGCGCCGGTTATCGCCAGAGTCAACGTTTTCAGATCAAGCGGCCGCATCCCAACATTATCCGGTAAACATCGCGGACTGACCGCAACCTTCGTGCGCGAATCAGCGTTAAACCCGTAGCAGGCATGTTTCACCTTGATTATTCATGCAAACGAACCGAATTCATCGATCAGGTAACAAATGGGGACGATTCCAGGTACTTGCTCTCCTGTGTCTGATGGCGAGTGCACGGGCATTCGGGTCGGTAGCGGTTCTGCTCGAAGAGCCGTATGGTGGCATGAGTCACCTCAACGCTGCCGGTCACACAGCGCTTTATTTCGATCACATCTGCGCAGAATCTCTGACGGAACTGCGAGCATGCCGGACCGGCGAACAGGGCGTTGTGATCAGCCGGTACGACGATATCGCTGATCTGGACTGGGTCGCGATGCCGTTGATCCCCTACCTGTACGCGGTCGACTACTCCACTGAAATTCCCGAATCAATGGATCGCATCACTCTAGAAAGGCTGCGCGACACCTACCGCCGCGCGCACCTCCAGAGCCTCGTGCCAAATCTCGCCGATGGCAGCGCTCCTGGCGGCAACTGGTATGAACTGGCCGGGTCGGCTTATGACCGAACGATTTACGGCTTTCAGGTAAAAACCACGCCTGAACAGGACGCGGGGATGATCGCCCGGCTCAACGACCGAAGAAATGTTGAGCGCTACAACGGCGCTTTTCGGAACTGTGCTGACTTCGTGCGTGTGACTATCAACCGTCTTTACCCTCACGCAATTGGACGGAACTACGTAGCCGATTTTGGCCTCACTTCCCCCAAATCTGTCGCTCGAGCGATGAGTCACTACGGAAAAAAGCACGCTGAGGCAGAATTCACGACGTTTCAGATTCCGCAGGTGCCCGGCTGGCTGCCGCGCAGTCGTCAGCCTGTCGTGCTGTCGGAAGGCATCATCAAGGTGTTTGGTGTGCCGCTGCTGATCTTCTCGCCAGTGGCAACTGGATTTGTGTCGCTCGCATATCTGGGTCATGGCCGCTTCGCAGTCCCGAAGAATGCACCCGAGCTTAACCTCCGAAAGACCGATCTCGCGTTGAGTGCAGCTCTCGAGGCAGTCAGTGTTACGCCGGTTCCGCGGTCCGAGGTCGCGCTGGTGATCGACCAAGCGACACACTCCGCATCCACGACGGTAGCGAACAGCGGTGGCGACGATTCTGCAATCAAGGGGGCCGAAGTCTTGGCTGGCACACCACTCACAGCCGACGGTAACACCGCTATACCTACTAGCTTTCAGTAGCGCGTACGTAGCTGTCCGACTCTCAATGGCTGTGACAACGGCCATCGCCTGAGGGCTTGGATTTAGCTAAATTCCTGTTACATTCGAAATAACAAATGGATCATCGTGAACAGGCCCTCGGACGCAACGTCCGCTTTTTGCTTCCGTCATTGAAGTTGAAGGAACCATGCACGTCCGGAGAAACGGTCGAGCAGAAAGTCCATGCCTTTCTTATGGACCATTTCCACGGCTACACAGCGACGACCGCCAACCTCTTCGGTTATTGGCGTGAAGAGAGCGGCAACTTCACTTATGGCGAGCATAGAGAATTCACCGTAGCCCTCCGAAATGATGAAGGGCTGCCGGAACTAAAGGACTTTCTCGGTCGCACAGCGAATACTCTCGGCGAGAGCTGCCTATACGTCGAAGTCGCGGGCAACGCCGTTTTGCTCTACGGGGGCACGGGCAAACTCGACGGTTTCCGCTAGAACGCGCGGACCTCGGGTGGTGCAGAAGAGCCTATTCTTCTGCCAGGACGCGCTCGAATACAACATCTATGTTGCGAAGCTGACGTGAGTAGTCAAAGGCGTGCGCCAACTTTTCTGGCGTGAGGCGTGCCGTAATCTCGTGATCCGCACCGATCAGTTCACGGAAGTTGAGTTCATTCTGCCAGGCGTGCATCGCGTGACCCTGCACCTTGCGGTACGCGTCTTCGCGGCTCATGCCAGCCTCGGCAAGTTCCAGCAGCAGTTGACCAGAAAAGACCAATCCGCCGGTGAGCTCAAGATTGCGGAGCATGCGCTGCGGGTACACCAGCAGCTTATCGATCATGTTGGTGGTTTTTTCCAGCAGGTAGTCGGTCAGGATAGTGGAATCCGGCAGAATGACGCGCTCGGCGGAAGAATGCGAAATGTCGCGCTCATGCCATAGAGCTACGTTCTCCAGCGCCACCTGCGCGTTCCCACGCACCACGCGCGCCAAACCGCTAATCTGCTCCGCCGTGATCGGGTTGCGCTTGTGCGGCATCGCGCTCGAGCCCTTCTGCTTCGCTGAGAAAAACTCCTCAGCCTCTCGCACCTCGGTACGCTGCAGATGCCGGATTTCTGTTGCGATTTTGTCGAGCGATGAGCAGATTACCGCAAGGGTTGTCACAAAGGCAGCGTGCCGGTCGCGCTGTAAAACCTGTGTTGAAACAGATGCGGCTTGCAGGCCGAGACTTTCGACGATGGCAGCTTCGTGCTCCGGCTTTAGGTGCCCAAAGGAACCGACCGCTCCGGAAAGCTTGCCGACCCGCATGTCTTCCGCGGCAGCGTTGAAGCGGCGTAGGTTGCGACCCATCTCGGCGTACCAAAGCAGCATTTTCATGCCGAAAGTAGTCGGCTCGGCGTGAACGCCATGTGTGCGCCCGATGGTTGGCGTGTGCTGGAACTCCACTGCGCGACGGCGTAGTACGTCACGGAATCGCTCGATGTCGCGACGGATGATGTTGGATGCCTGCACGAGTGCAAGTGCCTGCGCGGTATCGACGACATCCGTCGACGTGAGGCCATAATGGAGCCACCGTGCTTCCGGCCCGACGTTTTCAGCCACTGCCGTTGTAAACGCGAGTACGTCGTGTCGGAGATCGGCTTCAAGCTCGTGGATGCGCGGAATGCTGAACGTCGCGCGCGCTTTCAGCGCAGCGGCTGCCTCAGCGGGAACAATGCCAGCGTTCGAAAGTGCTTCGGTCGCCGCGAGTTCCACCTTCAGCCAGTTACCGAATCGCGATTCTTCTGACCAGATCCTTGCCATTTCGGGGCGGCTATAGCGTGCAATCACGAGAGGAACTCCAAAGGAAGCGTCAGCTCTTTCGAGCCGCAGGCTTCAGTGTCTTTCAGGTGATGCGGGAGGCGCAAGGAACGTAAGGATCTCAAGGGCACCATACATTCGGGTGGGAAGCAATCGGGTGCTTGGTCCACCTATGTTTCTCGCTGGCAGGTTGTGCTTATAATTGGCGTACTTCGCCACACGAGCAAACAGCCGCCATCCCCAGTTGAGACACCCCGGTCGCGCTTGACGTGCAGGTCTTGATTCCGAGGCGCGCTTGTGCCTCATTCCTCAACTCGCTTCGAGCGATGAACATAAACAGGTGATGCATGGAAACGAATGTAAGTGAGCAAGACGTGATCCCAAACCTTGGCGAGTTGGCGGAGTTTCGTTTTCAACTTCGGAAGTTCTTGAGCTTTAGTGAGGTAGCGTCCGAGGCTTGCGGAATCGCTGCACAGCAATACCAGCTCATGCAGGTTATCGGCGCTCTCAAACCTGGCCAGAGCGCCTCAATCAGCTACCTTGCTGACCGAATGATCCTGCGTCACAACAGCACGGTCGAACTTGTTGATCGTGCAGAGCGTGCTGGACTGGTACGGCGCCGTGATGACGAGAAGGACCTGAGGCGCTCGCTTGTCGAACTCACGGATAACGGGAGGAGCATCCTCACCAAGCTGGTCGCGCAACACATCGAAGAATTGGTGAAGCGTGCCCCGTCACTCCTATCCACGCTGCACAGTGTTACCGGTGTACGCGACGGCGACGAGAGTGAGCACGCGCCGCCAGCTACAGCCTGAGCGTTAGACCTGCGCTACGCCGAATAGCGCAGACATCTCGTCATAAAGAAAGCCACGGCCAGGGCGGTAAGGCTGAATCCACTTGCCGTCTAGGACGAACTGAGGAATCGCTCGTTTACCCGTGTGGGCGACCACCTCGTCTGCTGCACCCGGCGTTTTCTCAATATTGATCTCTTTGTAGGGAATTGCGTGCTTTTCGAGAAAGCGTTTTGCATCGCGGCAATCGCGACACCAGTCAGCGCTGTACACAAGAAGATCCATAGGTTCGTACTCTCCGATGTTATTGGATGATTCAATTTGCACGTGCGGCTACGCTAGCTATTGCTCGTGGTAATTACGGATGAGGCCGCCGTCAATAATGAACGTCGAACCGGTGATATAGGCTGCTTCGTCAGACGCAAGATAGGCGACCAGCCCTGCAACTTCTTCCGAAGTCCCAAGCCTGCCGAGTGGAATGTTTCTGAGCAACGGATCGAGCTTCGCTTTGTCGTCGAGCAAGCCCTTGTTGATCGGCGTGATGATGGCCCCAGGTGCCACGTTGTTCAGCGTGATGCCAAGAGGGCCGAGTTCAACGGCGAGATCACGCATCAACATGCGCAGACCACCCTTGGAGGCGCAGTAGCTGGCGAAGTGGGGAAACACCATGTCCTCGTGAACTGAGGAGATGTTGACGACCCGCCCAGATTTCTGCGTGTCACGTAGCCTTCGGACAAATGCCTGGGTAAGGAAGAAAACGCCCTTCAAATTGACGTCGAGAACTGCATCGTAGTCTGCTTCGGTCACGTCCCAGAAGTCAGCACCCTTTTCAATGCCAGCGTTGTTCACAAGAATGTCGCATCCGCCAAGCTGCTGCCAAGCCTGCTCAATTAGGTTGTTGGTGTCGGCAACTGTACTGACATCCGCCTGCACGATGATGGACTTGCCACCCGCTGATTCAATCTGCTTGCGAGTGTCTTCCGCGCCCTCTGGATGCCCGCGGTAGTCGATAACGACAGAAGCGCCCTCGCTGCCAAGGCGTACAGCAATCGCCTGCCCGATGCCAGATGACGAACCTGTAACAACAGCTACTTTGCCTTCGAAACGTTCCGCCATGCTGTCACTCGCTTTCCACGTGCAGAAACCAGCGGCTTCGGCGCGCACACGCATAAGATGCATGTCACAGGTCAGAAGCAGTGTCGGCTGATTTGCCACGGCGGCGACGAAAGAAGTTCGTCAAGAGCGCGCTGCACTCCTCTGCGAGCACGCCTTCCACGATGGCCACGCGGTGGTTCAGCGCTGGATGGTTCATTACCGAAAGCACGGATCCACACGCGCCAGCCTTAGGGTCCCGTGCAGCAAAGACAAGGCGAGCGATGCGCGCGTGAAGGATCGCTCCGGCACACATGGCGCAGGGCTCCAGCGTACAAACGAGCGTGCAGCCAAGGAGTCGATAATTACCTAATGCCAGCCCTGCTTCGCGCATTGCTATTATCTCGGCGTGAGCGGTGGGGTCGTTGCGGCGAAGCACCTGATTGTTACCGCGGCTGATGACTTCGCCGGAAGGGGAGAGAACAACAGCACCCACGGGAACTTCTCCGGCAGCCTCGGCGGCGTGAGCTTCAGCGATCGCGAGCGCCATGAGAGCGATGTCGTCCATCCGTGGTCCTTAGGCGCCGCGCACCTGCGGCTTCGCCTCAGGCCCGAAGAAGCGTGCCACCTGCTCCGCAAGCTGCGTAATACCCGCTCGACGTTCTGCCAACGCCTCATCGCTCAGAGAAAAACTTTTAGCCCAGACACTCTCGATAATGGGTAGAAGCGCTGCCGTGTTTACCTCTGCAATTGAAAAGTTCGCAATTGCGGCAAAGAAATCGTCCGCTTCGGTCTCGTACTCATCCGCCGGTGCGCCGTCCGCGATGAAGCCCTCGATGTCTGCTGTCGCGACGAGTTCCTGAATGGAGGCGAGATCAGGCGGTGGTGGCCAAGGCTTCGACATCAGGCGGGCTCCTGTTGCGTCATGCAGTGCAGTGCGCCAAGGCCCCAGATGAAATCGGTGCAGTGGATGCCAGTGACCGCGCGATCGGGAAAACAGTCCGCAATAGTGTTCAGCGCGATGCGATCGTTGGGATCGTTGAAGGTTGGCACGAGCACAAGGCCGTTGCAGATGTAGAAGTTTGCGTAACTCGCGGGTAGTCGCTGGCCTTCAAAGGTTACCGGTGCTGGCATCGGCAGTGTCTTCACTTCGAACGGCTTACCCTGCAAATTTCGTGCCGTATGCAGCCGTTCCAGGTTCTCGGCCAATGGCAAATGGTTTTCGTCAGCCGTGTTCGGCTCGACGGCGGTGAGAATCGTGTTCTCGCCAACGAATCGTGTGACGTCGTCGACGTGCCCGTGCGTGTCGTCGCCTGCGCAGCCACGATTGAGCCAGATCACCTGCTCGATGCCCAGGTAATCGCGGAAAGCCTGCTCGAGCTGTTGCTTGCTGACGCCCGGATTGCGCTGCTGCACATCACTCAGGAGGCACTCTTCGGTGGTGAGCATGAGGCCAGCGCCATTGGTGTCGATAGAGCCGCCTTCGAGTACTAGACGATGCTTGCTGCCGTTCGCGAGTGTAACCGTCGGCTCGAAGCTCTGCATCGCGTAGAGTTCGGACACATGCTGCGGGATGAGGTCGTCGTTGTGCCAGTTGTCGTACTTGGCCCACGCGTTAAAATGCCAGTTCGTGACTGCGAGCTGGCCATCGTTCTTCTGCTGCTTTACGAAGATTGGGCCTGAGTCGCGCAGCCAGACGCGATCGGTTCGCCACTGGTGGAAGTGCAGCCGCGCCAGATTTGCTCCCTGCCGTCGCAGCATCTTGCTCGCGCGCTTTTCCGTGTCGGCATTATTGACCAGAATGTGCACATCTTCCACGCTGGATAAGCACCGGACAATCTCGCAGTAGACCCATGGGATCGGCTGAAACTTGCCTGGCCAGTCTTCCGGATTATGCGGCCATGCGATCCACGTCGCGGCGTGCGGAGCCCACTCGGCGGGCATGCGGAAGCTAGTTGTAGGGGAGGGATTCATCTCGCGGCTGCTCTCAGTATAGCCAGCGCGATGTGACGGTTTAGTGAAGCGGAACAAGTGCAGCGGCGCGCGTTCTTTGCGGTACAAACACAGCGGCGATCTTGTCTTCGTACACGCGGTCAAATCGGCTGTCGGTGCGCAGCAATTGGGTAAGCGCGGCCGATCTTGGTGCAACGACAACTCCAGCGGACGCGAGCTGCGGGTCTGTGGCCCAGTCGGGAGCTCCAGCCCACGTGTGTGCGGAGCGCTCTAGCTGCTCGTCACCGTGCAGCGCAGCGCGACCGTCGATGCTCACCGGAAGACCGAGTGAGTGCATCAGAAAGCCGCCCCAGATGAAGTCGCAGAAGACAGGTCCGCGCGTTCCGTGCTCTCGGAGGAAAGTGACCGCCTGCACCGGCATTTCGGCCTGAAGTTTTGGCTGCAGATTGCGGTCGGAGAGCTTCATTAGGTGAGCCGCACCAACCAACAACAGTACTGCACAGCCGCAGGCTGGCAGCAACCGAGTGAAGCTGGAGTTTGATGGCGGTTCACTTTCGCCGGTCGATGATCCCTGCGCAAGGATGACTATCGATGATGAGACAACGAGCCAGATGTCTCGCTGTGACCGAAAGGACAGAGCTGCGGATGCGATCAGAAGCACCGTGTCAAAAAAGGGAAAGCTCCGACGCCGCGCGAGTGCAGCACCAGCAGCAACTGTGAGTAGCAGCACAAGGTAGTTGGAAGGCGCTCGAAACGGCAACGCTTTCAGCTCCTCAATGCTGTTCACCACGCCGTGCTGGGCCGCCAGATCATGGGCAACGGTGTAGATATGCCACCCGTATGGGTTGAGCAAAGTAGCGGCGACACAACCTGCAAGCGTCGCTAACGCCACTGTGGCGGAGATGCGGGTGATACCCACTCTTCCGTTGCTACGAACGAAGATCGATTCCATTGCGACAAGCAGCAGCAGAAGAAGTCCATCGACGAACTGAATGTGCAGGTTCGCCCACAGCGAGAATATCGCTGGCAGCCAGAGGAGTTTCGCTGCGGTTCCGCCGCGACGCACGTTCTGAATGATCGCAAGTTCAAGCACAAAGAGGAGGATGCTGAAATGCCATGGCCGCGGGGAATAGAGCGTGAGCACTGCAAGGCTGCCAGCGAGCGTAAGCGGCAGAGCTACACGAAGACTCTTCTGCGTATCATGCACCAGGAAGAAGAGAGCGGTAGTAATCAGCAGCACCATGCTGCTTGTATAAGCAACAATTCCAGCGAGGCCGAAGCGAGCAAAAAGATCGGAAACAAGAACTTCGAAGAGCCAACTGTATGCCTGCCACGGACGCCCCAGGGTCGTGCTTGAGAAGGAATCAACCTGCGGAAACGCGTGATGTTGGAGAACCCAGTCGCCGCTGCTGATGTGCCACCAGATGTCCGGCTCGCCAACGTAAGCCACACACAGGCAGATGAGTGCCGGAAGCATCAACGTCAGGCTCAATGAAACGAAGCGGAATGCGCGTTCTGCGAATGGCAGTGCTTCTGGTCTGACATGAATGTCGTCAGCCAGAGCGGTTGGTCCGGTCTGGATGGCGGAAGCGCTCACCGCATTACTTTAGTTTTGCTATGTACCATACCGGAATAGCACGAACGGGTGCTACACCCGCAGCCACTAATTTCGCGAATAGAACGTGTACGTGGCCCTGTAGGGCACTTTTACGTCCGAGTCGTTATGATCGGCATCGCAAAGACTCGTAGTCGGCATCCCGGCCTGCGTATCCGCACGGCGGACGAATCCCACATTGCTGAGCACCCCGGTCATAGATCCCGAAGGGGTGGCAGCAAGCAGCAGCCATGGGATGCTAGCTGTGTCCGGCGATGCTTGCTGCTGGAGCAGCTTACCGGTGATCGCGCTGCCATCTTTCCATGTCCACGTCGGCCCGGCGGTGTGCGTTCCTACAGGCTCGTGGGTTTTCTGATCGAAGAGGTCGGCCTGCGGCTCAATGAATGTCCATCTGAATGCGCCATTCCTAATGCCGCAATGGTAGACCTGCACGCCGGTAGCGTCGACGGCGATCAGTACGTGCGCCTGCGGCGGCGGTTGTGTCACGTCAGCACTTTGAGGAAGCAGCGCAAAGCCTAAGGCGAAAGCAGCAAACATGTTCATCGCACTCATTGGACGCGCCTAGTCAAGGAAGCGGCTCGTGATTCCACCGTATGCGTCTATGCGTCGATCCCGAAGGAAGGGCCAATGCTGCCGCGTAATTTCGACTTCGTTGGCGTCCAGGTCGGCGTAAAGGATTTCTTCCTTGTCATGCGATGCCTTCGCGAGAATGCGGCCGAACGGATCGGCGATAAAGCTGCCGCCCCAGAACTCGAGCCCCGCACCTTCCGGGCCGCGAAGCATCACGCCGTTGTGTTGTACGTCGCCGTGCTCATGGCCGACGCGGTTTACAGAGCAGACGTAAACTCCATTCGCGATGGCATGCGCGCGCTGAATGGTTTGCCAGGCGTCGTACTGGCGCTCGCCAAACTCTGTCTTCTCGCTGGGGTGCCAACCGATGGCGGTAGGGAAGAACAGCGTCTCTGCGCCTTTGAGTGCGGTAACGCGCGCGCCTTCGGGATACCACTGATCCCAGCACACAAGCGTGCCGATGTGGCCTGCGCTGGTGCGCTGCGACTGAAAGCCAAGGTCGCCCGGCGTGAAATAGAACTTCTCGTAATAAAGCGGATCGTCAGGGATGTGCATCTTGCGATAAACCGCCATGATGTTGTCCTGCTTGTCGCTCACATGGTCCATGATTGCTGCGGTGTTGTGGTAAAGGCCCGGTGCTCGGCGCTCAAAAAGGCTTGCAATCACCACAAGGCTGTATTCGCGCACCACTTCGCTGAGCGCCGCGGTAGAGGGCCCCGGAATGGATTCCGCTGTATCAAACAGGGCGTGGTCCTCACGCTGGCAGAAATACTGTGCGCGAAATAGTTCTGGCAGGCAGATCAAGCGCGCGCCATTTTCAGCCGCCTCGCGTACGCGGGCTACAGCCTTCGCGAGATTAGCCTCGGTCGAGGGCTCACACGACATCTGGATAAGACCAACACGGGTAATTTTGGGCGTCTTCGTCACACTGCTAGGGTATCAATTCCTGTGCGTCAGAGTGTTACTGCGGATGCCCGTCCAGGTGTGCCTCTAGTCCGGTCTCGTGGCTGAATGATCTCCACCGCCCGGCAGTGCTTATTGCTAGGTTCGATCGAACAGGAACACAGCGGCGGCAACCGTGGTCGTCCACTTACCATCGCTATCACCTTCGGCTGCCTGCGTGACGTTTGCGGTCCGAACGACTTTGTCACCCAGCCGGTAGACCTCGTCTTTCTCATCCCAACTCTCGTCCGAATCGAAGTCGACATCGAGGGCAGCGGCCAGAAGCTCTGCTGCACGCTCTTCGGCGTATTCGCCAGCCTGTTGTTCCGTCTCGCCAAAGCTGTGGTGTTCGGAAAGGTAGCCATGCGTATCTTTGTCGGCAGGAACGGCTACACCAATGGAACTCACGACCAAGCGCTGCGGTTCGCATGTGGCGTTCTCCGCCACCACAGCAAACACGATTTCACCCGGATGAATGGCTTTCAAACCCTCTTTGCGCGGAATCAATTTGCAAAGCGGCGGGTAAATTGAGGAGACACGAACAAGGTTCTGGTTAGCGATGCCTGCTTCGCGCAACGCTATCGCGAATGAGGTCAGGCGGTCTTTGTGCCTGCCGACGCCCTTGGTGAAAAACAATCGCGTGGGAACCATGCTCATGCCCATCGTGTGTCCTCTCGTGAACGTCAGCCATTATTCCACGCCGCTGATGGTGGTGCGACGAGCCCAAGAATGAGGAACGCGTCGCAGTCGGAACACAAGGCGTGGCGCGGTGTCAGAACAGAAGTCGCAGCGTTTGCCGCTGATTCTGCTAATTTAGAGCAAAGCTTCCGTTTCCTCAGAGCGTTCCGCACAACCAGCCATTGCTAACCGAACCATCTGTCGTCGGGTTTACCGGCGCGAATGAAGGAGTGTAAATGTCCAGCGAGTTCCGTAATTTTCTTGAGCTGTCGTACGAAGAGCTTGAAGATCTCAACCTACAGGCAAAAGATCAGCGCAAGAAGCGCGTTGCCGCCCACAAGCTGCAGGAAGAGCGGCTGAAGTACTTGACCGACACCAAGGGCATCAAGGCTGTGACGGTTGTGTTTTCGGACCTTGAAGGCCGTCTGCACATGCTTGACTACGACAAGAAGTTTCTTGTGGGCAGCTATGACAATCTCACGTTCGACGGCTCGTCTATCCGTGGTTTTACGGCACAACGAGAAAGCGATCTGCGGCTTGGGCTTGACTGGAGCGCCTTTTATTACGTTCCGGCGGACGTGTTCGGTCCCGGCAAGGTGCTTGTTTTCGGCGAGGTCATCGACAAGAACGGCAGCCACTACTCCGGCGACGTGCGTGGCGTGCTCAAGAACTTCTCCAACGAGATGTTCGAGAAGCAAGGCTATACCCTCAATGCTGCAAACGAAATTGAAGGCTTCATTTTCGAAGGTATTGACGCTGAGCGGAATTTCTCGAAGACGGGGGAGTTCGTCTACGCGAATCAGGGCGGCTATTATCACTCGCTGCCCGGCGACCCCCTTCGGGACTTCATCGACACGGCGGCCGAAGTGCAGCGCGCTATGGGCTTCGAGAACGAGAAGGACCATCCGGAAGTGGCCCCGAGCCAGTTTGAGATCAACTACACCTATGGCGAGGTGGTTGCGGCCGCCGACCAGATTCAGCTCTACAAGCTGATTTGTCGCCAGATTGCGACACAGATGGGGATGACAGCGAGCTTTCTGCCGAAGCCGGTAACCGGTGTGAACGGCAGCGGTATGCACACCAATGTTTCCATCACGAAGGCCGGCAAGAACCTAATGTGGGATCCAAACGGCGAAGAAAAGATCTCGGAACTCGGATGGGACTTCGTAGACAAGATCCTCACGGCTGGTAACGACCTTTGTCTGCTGCTGAATGCCAGTGTGAACGCTTACCGGCGTCTGGACCCGCATTTCGAAGCGCCCAATCAGATCAAGGCGTCCGCCACTGATCGAGGTTCGATGGTGCGCATTCCAATCGGCAATGAGAAGTCTTCCCGTGTCGAAGTGCGCTCGGTAGGTCCGGACGCGAATCCGTACATGGTGCTGTATTCGATCTTCAAAACCGGTCTCGACGGTAAGAAGTCCGACCTCGCAAATTTACGTCAGGCCGAGAGGTATCTTCCCGACAACATCTACACCGCCCTGGAAGACTTCCGCAAAGCAGAATGGACGACGGAGCTGCTTGGTGCTGATGTTAAGGCTCGCTATGCGGATCTGAAGCAGGCATCGGCAGACCGCTGTGCACGCCTGCTTGGCACAATCGTCAAGCCATCGGAAATACAGTTCCACCATGACGTGTACAACCAGCTCCTTTGGGGACAGTTCTAGCGCAACGCATGCGAGCTGAAGGCGCCGCTCAGTTGTGCGGCGTCTTGCTGCTTCTGTGTCAGGCAATGGCTGATCGCTCGCTGCGCTCGACATGCTAGGCGAAGCGACGAACCAAGCGTTTCGCGAAGCCATGCAGACTAAGGTGACAAGTCCGGCAGCTGATCCGACTCCGTCAAGGACCGAACGGATTGATGATGCTGATCGGGAATTGCTCGAAATGACGAACGTTCCGGGTCGCGACAGTGAGTCTGTTGCTAAATCCGATGGCGGCAATCATCGCATCCTCGGTAAAATCTGCTGACTTGCCGTGCATCCATTTGGCCGTAAGGCGCGCACTCATGCCGTCGAGAGATAGAACTCGTAGTTGCTGAGTAACGCCATCCAACCAGCGTTCAATTTCTTCCGCTTTGCTGCCGTCTCGCGCACGCGTCAGTTCAACCCCGGCTTGCATTTCATAGAGCGCGATAGGTGGCAGCGCAAACTCCTCGAGCGAGTAAGAACGATACCACTCGAGAACCGCTCCATGTGGTCGCGGTCTGCAGAGTTCGGAGACGACACTGGTATCGAGCAGAAACATCAAAACTCGACCGGTTTCCTCATGCGCATTCGTCCACGTGGAGGAATCTCGAATTCCGGACCCGACTGGAGCAGTTTGAGGAAAG
This sequence comes from Granulicella sp., assembly GCA_965200515.1. GTDB lineage: Bacteria > Acidobacteriota > Terriglobia > Terriglobales > Acidobacteriaceae > Granulicella. Next base: position 1,514,226 of record CBDAUT010000014.1, read on the forward strand.
CGTCGCTCTTCTTTCTGTCTTCTGCCGAAAGCACGCCTGCCAGGCCATGAGCTGGGGTAGCTGCCGACTTGCTGTCAAGTTTCTGCCATTCATCGAACGACAGCAGAACAGCTGTTTGTACACCGCGGCGCGTAATCAACTGCGGTTCTTGTGCGGCGCAATCCACCAGTTCACTAAATCTGGCTTTGGCCTCTTGCAACTGCCAACTTGTCACTACGCAGCTCCTGACCAGTTCGCTGACCAGTTTACTCCTCAGGCTGTCGTTTACTGAACTATCATCAAAATGAACGGTACGGCGACACTCGCAGTCGCACCTCACCTGGAGACAAGATAAATGCGCAAGAAAGTAACAGTCGTCGGAGCTGGCAATGTTGGCGCGACGGCAGCACATTGGATTGCTGCGAAGGAACTCGCGGATGTTGTGTTGATTGACGTGATCGAAGGCGTTCCACAGGGCAAGGCGCTGGACCTTCTACAAGCAATGCCGATCGAGAAGCGCGACTGCCAGATTACGGGTACGAACGATTATGCGGACACCGCAGATTCTGACATTGTGGTCATTACCGCAGGAATCGCGCGCAAACCCGGCATGAGTCGCGACGATTTGCTGAACACCAATTTCAAGATCATGAGCGAAGTGGTGGAGAAGGCTGTGAAAGCTTCGCCGAACTGCGTCGTGATTGTTGTTTCTAACCCGCTGGACGCAATGGCGCAGACCGCTTTCAAGAAAGCTGGCCTACCGCGTGAGCGCGTGATTGGCATGGCGGGTGTGCTCGACTCGGCGCGCTTCCGCACCTTCATTGCTGAGGAACTGCAGGTCTCTGTAGAAAATGTGACGGCCTTTGTGCTTGGTGGTCACGGCGACACGATGGTGCCACTCTCGCGCTATTCCACGATGGCGGGTATTCCCATCACGGAGCTAATTGAGCCTGCGCGTCTGAAGGAACTCGAGAGCCGCACAGCGAACGGTGGCGCGGAAATCGTAAAGCACCTCAAGACGGGCTCTGCATACTATGCGCCTTCGGCAGCGGCAGTCGAGATGGTGGAAGCTATCCTCAAGGACAAAAAGAAGATCCTTCCGTGTGCGGCCTATCTTCAGGGCGAGTATGGCATCGACGGTCTTTACGTCGGCGTGCCTTGCAAGCTCGGCTCCAAGGGACTTGAGAAGATTATCGAAATCAAGCTAACTGAGGATGAGCAAGCTGCGCTGAAGAAGAGCGCTGAATCTGTTCGCGAATTGTGCACGGTCATCGGTGTAGCGTAGCTGCGAAGATCAGCCCGCAAAGAGAAAGCCCGCTCATTGAGCGGGCTTTCTCTTGTTGAAACGAAAATTAGGACTTCTCAATCGTGACGCTCTCGAGAACAACAGGTGTTTTCGGCTTGTCCTGCGAGGCAGTAGGAACCTTGCTGATCTTCTCGACGATGTCGTAACCTTCTGTCACTTCACCGAAGATGGTGTGCTTGCCGGTCAACCAGCTTGTATCCGTCACGGTGATGAAGAACTGCGAGCCATTGGTGTTCGGGCCAGAGTTTGCCATCGCCAGCTTGCCCGGTTTTTTGAAGTCATGCGGCGAGGCCTTCGTTTCATCAGCGAACTTATAGCCCGGGCCGCCCATGCCGGTGCCTTCGGGGTCTCCGCCCTGGATCATAAAATTCGGAATCACGCGATGGAATACAGTTCCGTCGAAGAGCTTTGGCCCCTTCTTCGAGCGTGAATCCCACTCCTTGGTGCCTTCGGCGAGGCCGATGAAGTTTTCCACGGTTTGTGGTGCTTCCTTGTCGAACAGCTTGCAGACAATTTTTCCTTCAGACGTGTTGAACGTGGCAGTTACTGGCATGCGTAAATCTCCTTCAGCGTTATTGAATGGATTAGATGACGAAATTAGTGTCGAGGCGCGGGTAGCGGCGCGGTTGGTGGCGTCGCGGTACCCGGAGCGGGCGGAACAGGCTGTCCAGCCGGAATGATGGTGACCTTGTTCATCACTACTGGCGTGATCGGCTTGTCCTCCGAGTTGCGCTCTACCCGTGCGATGGTGCTTACGAGCAGCACGGAGTGCTCATCGCACTGGCCGAAGATGTTGTACTTCCCATTCAGCTGTGGCTGGGCCGTTTCCGTGATGAAGAACTGCGACCCGTTCGTGTTCGGGCCCGAGTTCGCCATTGCCATGCGGCCAGGTATGTCGAATCGTAATGACGGCGTGAACTCATCGGCAAAGTAGTAGCCGGCGTCGCCCATGCCGTTGCCCAGCTTGTCTCCGCCCTGAATCATGAAGCCCGGAATGACTCTATGAAATGCAGTGCCGTTATAGAAGGGAACTCCATTAACCTTTTTCGCCGTCGTCGGGTCCACGTAGGGCTTAGTGCCTTTAGCAAGCTCAACAAAGTTTGCAACCGTGACCGGAGCTTCCTTGTCGAACAGCTTGCACACGAGTTGACCCATCGTGGTGTCGATGATCACGGTGGGGCCGGTTGGAGTGGGTGCTGCGTCCTCATGCGCCGTGGTACTGGGAGCGTCCGGCAATTGAGCGGATGTCTGCGCGTAAGCCGCAACTGTGAACGTGAACGCAGAGTAGATCAAGGCAGCATTGAATAGAAAAGATTTATGGAGCGTCATTCAGGTATAAGGCTACTCTCATGCCATCTGTGGGGCAAAGCATTCATGGTCATCAACAACCGACGGACGAAATTACGGCCCATCTCAAGCGTTGCTCCATACACCACGTGGGCGGCCCAGTACTCCAGGTGGTTTTCCATCTGCACCCCGTAGGATGCCTGTCTTACCTGATGCGTGTGGCCGAACGTGTAGCATCACGTGCGAAGCACTAAAGGGGTGACAAGCGTGGCGAAGCAAGCAATCTGGGTGATGTTAAGGGCGAAGGCAGGCAAAGAAGCGGACGTGGAAGCGTTTCTCAAGCAAGGCGCCGCAATGGCGAACGACGAGCCGCAAACCGTGAACTGGTATGGGTTGAAGATTGCCCCCGGCGTTTTCGGCGTGTTCGACACATTTGACGATGAGGCGGGACGGGATGCTCATCTCAATGGTGAGATCGCCAAGGCGCTCATGGCATCCGCCCCCGATCTTTTCGAGAACGAGATCAAGATGGAAAAGATGGAAATCCTCGCGCTCAAATAGTTCTTACATGCGCTCGGCTGCCCTTTGAACATCGGCGAACACACGTAGCAGATTTCCGCCGAGTAGCTTCATCAGTTGCTCGGCGGTATAGCCTCTGGTCACGAGTGCCGCAGTGATCTTCGGCAGATCGGCAGCGCTTCGGATGCCCTGCGGCAGAATGCCAAAGCCATCGAAGTCCGAGCCAACACCGACGTGGTCGATGCCGGCAACCTGAGCCACGTGATCGAAGTGGTCAATCAGCGTCTCCAGCGGCACCAGAGGCAGCTTTCCTGCCAGTTTGCTCGCATAGAATTTGCGGTCCACTTGCAGTGGAACAGAGTAGGGAACTGGCTGGCCCCGGTCCAGGAACGGCGCGGCTGCCGCGGCGTAAAGCGGAGCACGCTGCGCTGCCGTTTCCGCCCATGCGTCGTGCCATGCGTCGCTGATAAAGGACGGATAGAAATTCACCATCACCACACCGTTGTTTGTCGCCACGGCGCGAAGCTGCTCATCGGTCAGGTTACGCGGTGAGTTGGTCAGCGCACGCGCGCTGGAGTGCGAGGCTATGATCGGCGCGCGGGTGGTCTTCAGCACATCCCAGAATGTCTTATCGGAAACGTGGCTTACATCCACCATCATCCCGAGGCGATTCATTTCGCGAACTACTTCTCGCCCGAACGGCGTCAGTCCGTTGTGATGTTCGACAGAATAGTCGTGTTCGTCGCCGGAGCTGTCGGCCCACTCATTCGTGTTGCTCCAGGTGAGCGTCATGTAGCGCACGCCGAGCTGGTGATAAATCCGTAGAAGACCCAGGTCTGATTCGATTGAATGACCACCTTCGATTCCCATTAACGCGCAGAAGACCCCATCCGCGTGGGCGCTGCGGATGTCTCCCGGCGTTAATCCAAGTCGAATGTGATTGGAATGGATGCGTATCTGTTCGAGAACGCCGTCGATAAGCTGCAGCGTGCGGAAGGCATAGCGACCGCGCCACTGCGTCGGCTCTACCCAGACTGCAAAGAACTCGGCTGCCAGGTTCCCCTCGCGCGCGGTGTCGAGGTTTAGCATGCCGTCGCCGAGCGGGCCGGAAAAATCCCAGCACTCGTCTACAAATCGTTGCGGCGTGTCGGCGTGGGTATCGATCACGAGGGCTCGGGCGTGGATATCGGCTGCGTCTACCATTGGTTCGCCTTCATGCTAAGACATTGCGCGCCCAGCGCAGCCTAGCCGAAAGATGCATGTACAACCTGAGACACCCCGCGCTCACTCCTAATCGAGTGAGGTGATGGAATGAACTTCAACGACGGATCGTCAAGCAACAGTCTCGATAACGCAAAAACGCCAGCGCGCGCGGGCAATCTGGATAACGAAAAGGATCCGAACGAGACGGCTCTCGGTCATGATGCTATGGATCTAGCCAAGAAAGCGCAAAACCGCCAGCACGCGAATGAGCAGACAAACTCGAGCAACACTATCTTCTCGAAGTAGCAATCACAAGTTCGAAAAAGTAAAGACCTCGCTAGAGCGAGGTCTTTTGCTATTTAGAGAAGGACGCTAGTTCTTGAACGCTTCCGCACCAGCTTCTGCTACAGCGTGGTCCTGGTTGCCCGATCCGCCGCTCACGCCGATTGCGCCCACCACGGTGTCGCCTTGCTTGATGGGAATGCCACCGGCAAAGATCATCACTTTGCCATCATTCGAAGCATGGATCCCGAAAAACTGATCGCCTGATTGTGAGAGTTCGCCGAGCGCTTTGGTCTCAATGTCGAAAGCACGCGAGGTCCACGCTTTCTTAATGGCGATGTCGACCGAACCGAGCCACGCCTTTGGCATGCGCTCGAAGGCCAGAAGATGGCCGCCGGCACAGACAACGGCGATGTTCATGGGTTGTCCAATCTCTTCGGCCTTCTTCGTTGCAGCCGCGATGATGCTTCGCGCGTCTTCCAGGGTGAGGCTTGTATGTGTACTGCTCATTGATTGCTCCTTCGTGGCTGAGGAGGGCGAGCCACCGTTGCCGGCAGGCGCTGCTCAGTCTCATGCACTTCGATGCAAACGTTGCGGGGTGCAGTCGGCGATACACTCAGCCATGCGATTTCGCAGAGTTTTCATCGGTCTTTGGTGTTTCCTTTACCTCACCTCTGTGCTTCGCGGCCAGTGGGAAATCCAGGATGCACATACCACGGCCAGTCTGCGCGGTATCCACTACGTAGGCAACGGCGTTGCCTGGGCCTCCGGCACCGATGGCACCGTCCTGCGGACTGAAGACATGGGATTCGTCTGGCAACTCTGCACGATACCGCCGGGCGCCGAGAAGCTAGACTTCCGCGGCATCCAGGCGTTCGACAACAACACGGCGATCGTGATGTCCAGCGGCAAGGGCGACCTATCGCGGCTGTACAAGACGACGGATGGGTGCCAGACGTGGAAGCTGGTTGCGAAAAACCCGGATGCGCAGGGCTTTTGGGACAGCGTGAAGTTCTACGACGATGCTAATGTGTCCAGCAAAGATCCGGCGTCGGCTTTGATCCTGGGAGACTCTGTTGGTGGAAAACTGAAAGTTTGGGCGTGGAAAGAAGGATGGAACGATCGTGAGCTAGAACCTGCAGACGAGCTCCGTGGTGCCGCAGCCGTCGGCGAAGGCTCATTTGCGGCCAGCAACTCTGTTCTCGATATTGCGACTACGCCTCAGGTCGATAAGACATGGAAATGGAATTACCGTTTTGTCTCACAGATATTGGGTCACGCCTATCTCTCCTACGTCAGATCGGAAGCAACTGCAACCTGCGAACCATGTCGAATGGAAGCCAGTAGGGTGGAGGTACCAATGGCGACGGGTGCGCCTGGAAGCGGAATTTTTTCGTTCCACTTCCGGACTGAACTTATTGGAATTGCTGTTGGGGGCGATTACTCGAAGCCAAATGCCACTGCGAAAACTGCGGCATTTTCCACGGACGGCGGCTTCATCTGGAAGCTTGCTGCCAATCTGCCAAACGGCTACCGCAGTGCAGTCGCTTACGATTTGGCGTCGCGGTGCTGGATCACGGTCGGCCCCAACGGCACTGACATCTCTACCGATGACGGTCGCAACTGGCATCCGCTGAAACCCGGTCCCGGCGATGCATCCGATGCGGACCAGCATTGGAACGCGCTAAGCCTGCCCTTTGTCGTGGGTCCCAAAGGACGAATTGGTCTCCTCAAGACTGAGCGCCTCAAGGCAAAGTAGAACGAGAACAAGAAAAAGACTCGCCACCTGCATAAGTCAGCGAGCCCTCTGCATGGAGTTATGCTCGGCTAGAACGTGATGACAACCTTACCAACCTGTTGATTGCTTTCCAAGTACTTGTACGCGTCGACAGTCTGGTCGAACGGAAACGTCTTCGCGATTTCCGGCTTGAAAGTGCCCTCCTCCAACCGGTCGTAGATGTATTTCTTCATCGGCTCCAGATGTTCCGGCGTTTTCATCTCGACCAGGCTGTAGCCGAACATGCCGATGCCGCGCGCGAATGCAGCCATCGGGAACGGCGTCGTTGTGCCGGAAAGCATGCCGTAGAGGAAGATCGTGCCTCCGTTTGCCGCGGCCTGCGCAAGTGTGTTGATGTAGTCGCCTCCAACTGGATCGAATACGAGGCGTGCGCCTTTGCCGCCGGTGATCTCCTTTACGCGCGCGACCAGGTCTTCCTCTTCCGTAGCGATGACATAGTCTGCACCGAGCCGTAGAAGCTCTTCTTTCTTTGCGGAAGTGCGCGTCGTGGCAATGGACTTACTACCCTCTGCTTTCACGATCTGGATGGCGGCGAGCCCCACCGACGAGCTTGCCGCAGTGATGATGACGAAGTCGCCCGTCTTGACCTTGCCGTAATAGACCAGCGCGCCATAGGCAGTGCTGTACTGCATCCAAACGGCTGCCGCGTCGACATCTGAGAGCGCAGGAGGAACTTCCGCCAGCACGTTGGCCGGGACTACAGCTTCCTCGACGAGCACGGGATAACTGTTCATGGAGTAGCCCGGGATTGTGCCGAACCGTTTGCCGACCAGTGATGCGTCCACATCCTGCCCTACGGCAGTGATCGTGCCCACGGCTTCGTAGCCCAGGCCTGAGGGCAGCTTTGGCGTTTCCATGTAGTGGCCGTGGAAGTACATGCTTTCCGCCCGGTTCAGGCCGACAGCCGACACCTTCATGGCCACTTCGCCTGGTCCGGGCTGGCGTGCTGGCATATCTTCAAACTTCAGAACTTCAGGTCCACCGAAACTGTGGAAGCGAATAGCTTTTGGCATGGATGTAAAACTCCTTCACGAGACTAGATGTCGGCGTAGTCGCGCAGGGTGCGGCTAAACTCCTCTAACGGAAACAGGAGCATAGCAATGATGATCTACGCAGCCACTACGAACCCCGGCAAGCTCCGTGAATTTGCGGACTGTGCCAGCAGTCAAGGCATCACAGTGCTGCCGCTTCCCGGGTTGAAGGAAATGCCCGAGCCTGTGGAAGACGCCTTGACCTTTATGGGTAACGCCGAACTGAAGGCGGTCGTGTATTCGCGGCTTGCGCACGGGTTGACCGTCCTTGCGGATGATTCCGGCCTCGAGGTGAGTGGTCTCGGCGCGCAACCAGGAGTTCGTTCTGCGCGCTTTGCTGATGATCTCGGCTTTTTCCCGGGGATGGGTACAAAGGATGAACGGAACAATCGCTGTCTTCTGTCAACGTTGCATGCGCAGGAGAAGAGTAGTGCTTCAAAAGATCGCCGCGCCAAATTTGTCTGTGCGCTCGCGCTTGCGCTGAACGGAGAGGTCTTGCTGCGAGCTGAGGGTTTTGTGGAAGGCGAAATCATCGATGAAGAGCGTGGGACCACTGGCTTCGGCTACGACCCACTCTTCCTGATCTCGGCCCTGGGCCGCACGACTGCTGAACTGAATCCTGAAGAGAAGTGGGCAATCAGTCACCGCGGCAATGCATTTCGTTCGCTGCTCGCGCAGTTTGACAGTGGAGGCCGTGGTGCATTTCCTCCCTCGGGAACGGACGTTTAAGGCTGCTTCCTTCCATCAGCTCGGTAGGTTTAGCTACATAGGTCGGAAAGCGACGCACCGAGCATCCTGTCCTGAAGTGTTCCTGTTCGGATATCGCATGCACTGTTCGGTCTTCGCTTGACGATGTATTTTCGCTGACGGAATAATCGTTGTGCCGCAATCCAAGCTGCGTTTGGCTACTTGGTGAGTGCCAGCATGTTTGCAGGAGTGTTTTCCGCATGGCCGCAGCCGCACCCGTCGCACCACCAGACAACGCCCGTCCCTCAGGCGAACAGCGCAAGGGAGTTCAGCCGCTCCGCGCCGGTGAGGGCCACAGTTTTCTCCTGCGCAAGCTGCATTCGCTTACCGGGATCATTCCTATCGGCGCGTTCCTGGTCGAGCACATCGTTTCGAACTTTGAGGCTGTGAACGGGCCGCTCGCCTACGCGCAGCAGGTGAAGTTCCTCAATGGGTTGCCGCTCGTACGCGTGCTCGAGTGGGCTTTTATCTTCCTCCCGTTGCTGTATCACGCGCTGTACGGCGTCTATATTGGCATCCGTGGCCGCTCCAATGTGAACGTCTACCCGTGGGCAGGGAACTGGGGCTACTACGCCCAGCGCATCACCGGCTACATAGCCTTCGCATACATCATTCAGCACGTCTGGCGGCAGCGCTTTGCCGGAGTGCAGTTGCCGGAGCATCCGGGCGCGGCGTTTCACAAGGTCCAGGTCGAGTTGCACAACCCGTGGATGCTGGCTATTTACGTCATCGCAATGATCGCGACCTGCTGGCATTTCGCCTACGGCGTTTGGCTGTTCGCCGCGAAGTGGGGCATCACCCCGGGCAATCGCGCTCGCAAGCAGTTCGGATATGTCTGCGCCGCCGCGGGTACAGGCCTCTGCGTACTTGGGCTGGTCGGCATGTACGCCTTCATCAATCCCAAATATGCGAACGCGCCGGAAGACGTAATGCCACCGCAGCCTGCGGGCATCGTTCTGCCCGCACCTGCCGTGCCGCCACCTGGAAGCACAAGTCCGAGCCAGCCAGGTGAGGTGCGGTAGCGATGCAGCCATTCCAGCTTCCAAACGACGAGATCGCGAAGAAGATTAGTGACACCTGTCTTCATGCGTTTGGTGAGTTGGAAGACTCTGTCCGCCTAGTGCAGTTAGAAGCTAATAGCCAGACCGCCCAGAGCTACCGCCAAGCTATCGGGAGTGTTCTAGGAACACTTGTACTTGATGTGCTGGCACCGCTCTATGCCGCCCACCCGCAAGTTAAGCCCGACAGTTGGCAGGATTTGCCGCTCTAGGTACGAGCTGATCAGATCTGCAGTAAAGGAATGTGTTCATGGCAGCAGCAACACCAAGAATCATCGTTGTCGGCGGAGGCCTTGCTGGTCTCTCGGCCGTCATCAAGATCGCAGAAGCGGGCGGCAAGGTTGACCTGTTTTCGATCGTGCCGGTGAAGCGGTCGCACTCGGTGTGTGCGCAGGGCGGCATCAATGCGGCGAAGAACCTGAAGGGCGAAGGCGATGACGTCCTGAAGCACTTCGACGACACAATCTACGGCGGCGACTTCCTCGCCAACCAGACGCCGGTAAAGCAGATGACTGCGCAAGGACCGGCGATCATTGACCTGCTCGACCGCATGGGTGTGCCGTTCAACCGCACGCCGGAAGGCCTGCTGGATTTCCGTCGCTTTGGCGGCACGCTGTACCACCGCACCGCGTTCGCTGGTGCGACCACGGGACAGCAGTTGCTCTACGCGCTTGACGAGCAGGTTCGCCGCTACGAGAGCGAAGGCAAGGTCCAGAAGTACGAGGGCTGGGAGTTTCTCTCCGCTGTGCTCGATGACAACGGCGTGTGCCGTGGCATATCCGCTATGGACCTGCGCACGATGGAGGTGCGCACCTTCCCGGCGGACGCCATCATCATCTGCACCGGCGGCAACGGAGCCATCTTCGGCAAGTCGACGAACTCTGTGGTCTGCACCGGCTCCGCGCAGAGTGCGCTGTACCAGCAGGGTGCGTTCTATTCGAACGGCGAGTTCATCCAGGTACACCCGACGGCCATTCCGGGCGAAGATAAGCTGCGCCTCATGTCGGAGTCTGCTCGCGGCGAAGGCGGTCGTGTGTGGGTTCCACGCGACAAGCACGACAAGCGTGCAGCGCAATCCATCCCCGAGCCGGAGCGCTGGTACTTTCTCGAGGAGAAGTATCCGAAGTACGGCAATCTGGTACCGCGCGACATTGCCACGCGCGAGATATTCAAGGTCGTGTACGAGGACGACATGGGCATCGACGGCCAGCCGATGGTGTACCTCGACGTGAGCCACCTTTCGCCGGAGCGTCAGAACAAGCTCGAGGGCATTCTCGAAATTTATGAGAAGTTCGTCGGCGACGACCCGCGTAAGGTGCCGATGAAGATTTTCCCGGGCATGCACTACACCATGGGCGGCCTGTGGGTGGACTTTCAGCAGCAGACGAACATTCCCGGCGTGTTCGCCGCGGGTGAGGCGGACTACTCCATTCACGGAGCAAACCGCCTCGGTGCAAATTCGCTGCTGAGCTGTATTCACGGCGGTTTCATCGCTGGCCCGGAAGCGATGAAATGTGCCACGTCACTTCCGGCGCAGGCAGGTGACGGCGGACACGCGGCAGAGAAGCAGCGTCAGACGGAGTTCAACAGCACACTGCTCAACAATCCTGGCACGGAGAATCCATTCAAGCTCTGGCGCGAACTCGGCGAGACTATGACCAAGCACGCCACGATCGTGCGTTACAACACAGGTCTGGATGAAGCGGACGCGAAGCTGGTGGAACTGCTCGATCGCTACCGCAATGTGAACCTGAGCGACAAGAGCCAGTGGGCGAACACCAGCTTCGCGTTCACTCGGCAGCTTTGGAACATGCTGCAACTCGGTCGCGTGATCGTAAAGGGTGCCCGGCTGCGTGATGAGAGCCGCGGCGCGCACTACAAGCCGGAATTCGAGGCCCGCAATGATGAGCAGTTCCTGAAGACGACTATGGCATCGTTCAAGGACGGCTCGCCAGAGATCAGCTATCAGGAAGTGGACACGCAATTCATCACGCCGCGTCCGCGTGTATACACCTCCACCTAGGACCATGATGCAACATAAGCTGAGTGCGAACGCATTGATGTTCGGGCTGACGATAGGCGCGGTGATCTGCTTTGCGGCCTTTGTTCTGTACGGCGCGTGGATCGATGGAAAGCGGCAGAAAATTCGAAACAAGGGTCTGCACCCGGTAACGACCGAGCATGCAGACGTGGAAGCGAAGGAGCAGGAAGATGGCGACTGAAGTCACAACACCGAACCACCCGGCATCCAGCCGAACCATCACGGTGAAAGTAAAGCGGCAAGCCAGGCCGGATGCCCCTGCCGCGACTGAGACCTTCGCAATCCCGTACCGCCCTAACATGAACATCACGTCGGTGCTGGGAGAAATCGCGCTGAACCCAACGACGACAGATGGCAAGCAGACAACGGCAATCGCTTACGATTCCAACTGCCTGGAAGAGATTTGCGGCTCTTGCGCCATGTTGATCAACGGGAAGGCGATGATGGCCTGCTCGGCGCTGGTGGATAAGCTTACCGGCTCCAACGGCACCGGAGAGATTACGCTGGCTCCGCTGTCAAAGTTTCCGGTGGTGCGCGACCTCGCGGTCGATCGTTCTGTACTGTTCGAAAACCTGAAGCGCGTGAAGGCCTGGGTGCCTGTGGATGGGTCGTACGACCTTGGTCCGGGGCCCAAGCAATTCCCACAGATTCAGGAGCAGCGCTACCCGCTTTCGAACTGCATCTCCTGCACCATCTGCATGGAAGTATGTCCGCAATTCAACGACGCGACTGGATTCGTTGGAGCCGCAACAATTGCGCAGGCCAAGCTATTCAACATGGACCCCAGTGGTGCTGTGTTGAAGGAAGAGCGCTTGCGCGCACTGGCGGGTGATGGGGGTGTGCAGGAGTGCAGCTTCGCTCAAAATTGTGTGCAGGCTTGCCCGAAGCAGTTGCCGTTGACGGAGGCGATCAGCGACATGGGTCGTGACGTGTTTGTGCAGCAGGTGAAGGACTTCTTCCGGCGCTAGCCACCCGTAGTTTAGATGTGGAGAGGGCGCACTCAGACAGTGCGCCTTCTTCTTATGTGCCGCCAGGCAGGCGCTCGCCTCGCAACGGGATGGCTATACGGCAGTCAGAATCTCTTCCTCAAGCTGCTGCTTTTCGAAGAGCTCCGCGTAGTAGCCACCTACCTCAAGCAATTCCTCGTGCGTGCCAAGTTCGGCAATGCGACCATCTACCAAGACTGCGACTCGATCGGCGGTGCGGGCTGTAGATACACGGTGGGCGATGATGATCGTTGTGCGGTCCTGCTTTGCGGTGCGTAAGGAACTGAGAATCTGCTCCTCGGTGTAGGTGTCCACGCTGGCGAGCGCGTCGTCGAGGATGAGAATGCGAGGGTCGCGCATGATTGCGCGAGCGATGGCTGTACGCTGCTTCTGGCCTCCGGAAAGCGTCATGCCCCGCTCGCCAACAATGGTTTGGAAAGCGCGTGGGAACTCCTGAATCTCCTTGCCGATGTGAGAGGCATACGCGGCACTTTCGACGGTGTCCTCGGATGCTTCCGGTAGGCCAAACGCAATGTTGTCGCGAATCGTCGTGGAGAAGAGAAATGTCTCTTGCGGGACAAAGCCGATGACGCGCCGTAGCTCGTTGAGCGGAAACTCACGTATTGGGCGCCCATCGATAAGCACCATGCCCGTTTTAGCATCCTGCAGTCTTGGCACGAGAGAGACCAGCGTCGATTTGCCGGAGCCGGTCGGTCCAACAATCGCTACGCTGGAGCCTGCGGGAACATGCAGGTTGATGTCGTGCAGGACTTCTGGCCCAACCGCGGTGTAACTGAAACTGAGGTGGCGGAATTCAACGTCGCCCTGAATAGACACGTCCGCTGCGGAAACGGCATCGTCATCATTGATTGCGGAACGGACCTGCATCAGTTGGTCAATACGAACGACAGACGCCGCTCCACGCTGAACAAGGTTCACAACCCAGCCAATCGCGATCATCGGCCAGATGAGTTGAACCATGTACACGTTGAATGATGTGAATTGGCCAATGGTCAGACGGTGCTGTAGTACTTCGTGTCCACCAACGAGCAGGGTGATCATGAGCGAAACGCCGAGCACGAGTTCAAGCGTTGGCCACAGCATGGCCATCAGGCGCGCGAGGCGAAGGCTGCGGCGAATGTACTCGCGGTTGGATTTCTCGAAAGCGGCAATCTGCGCTTCTTCCTGCGCAAACGCGCGGATGAGGCGAGCACCGGAGAAATTCTCCTCCGCTTGTGCGGAGATGTCCGAGAACATTGCCTGGATACGCTCAAATCGCGTGTGAATGCGTGCGCCGAAATACTGCACAAGCACAGACGCGAAAGGCAGCGGGACAAACGCGCAAAGCGTGAGCCATGGGCTGATACGAATCATGAACGGCAGCGCCGCCGCGGTGAACACAACGGTGTTCGCGCTATACATGATGGCTGGGCCGAGCAGCTGGCGCACCGCACTCAGGTCGTTGGTGGAGCGGGCCATGATGTCGCCGGTCCGGTGCTGCTGGAAGAAGCTTGGTGGCTGTGTTTCCAGGTGCGCGAACAGATCATTGCGTAGGTCGAATTCGATCTCTCGCGAGGCACCGATGATGATCTGACGCGTTAGATAAAGTGCAACGCCGGAGACTGCAGCGATCGCGAGCAGAAGCTCTGCATGGTGCGCGATCTTCTCCGCGGTGAGGCCACGGCGCATATCGTCAATGGCACCACCAACAACGAGTGCAACGACCGATTTGGCGCAGTTGTAGACGACCAGCGCCAAACCGCCCCAGGCGAAGCTCCGCCAGTAGCGTTTCAGGTAAGGGAACAGCGGGCTCAGGCGTTTGATCATCGGTTCTCTAGATGTTTGGGCGGCCATTTGGCCGCCCGGAATAGCTACTCAGGCTTTGCAGGTGAAGTGGGCGGTGCTGTTGCTGTCGGTGAAGTGGGCGTGGCGGAGGTTGCAGGCTTCGCTCCTGCCGCCGGAGCGGCATCAGGCTTCGCTTGCTCTCCTGCTGCAGGTGCAGGAGGTGTTGGGGGCGCTTTCGGCGCTGGCGGTGCGTCACTCTGGCTAATGAGCTCGACATCGAAAATCAACTCGGACTGCGGAGGTATGACGGGCGGGCGTCCGCGGTCGCCGTAGGCGAGCTGGTACGGAACGAAGAGGCGTCGTTTGCCACCCATGCGCATGCCATCGAAGCCAGTGTCCCAACCTTGAATGACGTTGTGTGCGCCGTACGGGAATGTGATTGGCTCCTTGCGATCAAGCGAAGAGTCGAACTTCGTGCCGTCCAGCAGATAGCCGGTGTAGTTCACGGTGTAATACTTCTTCGGTTGCGCAAGCTCGCCTGTGCCGGGCTTTGTGTCGATATAGCTCAGCGTGAAACTCTGGTCGAGCTTCTGCAAGCTCTCTTTGAGCGGGGCTGAGAGCATAGGGCTGAGGCCCGTCACCGTCGAGGAAATCGTGTACAAAGTCTTCGCGCAGGTCGTGCCCGTGCCGACGGCTGGGATCTTGGGCGAAATCATCGGCAGTTTGGCGCACGTCAATCCTGCGGTTCTGACAGAGGGACGATGTGTTGCGGCGGTTGAACGGTGAACAGGTGCCTTGGTGGCGGTTTGCGCTGTGAGCGGAAGGGCGATCGCAGCAAGAGGAAGGAGAAGAAGGGAAACGGGACGATTGCTCATGTCTCTTCCAGTGTAGCTGCGCAGGCAAAACCACGAGTGACGCAGCTAAGTGGGAACGCGCAGAAGAAGGTAGCCTCCCAGCATGGCGAAAAGGAGGTCAGGCGACCAGGCCGCCATGGTGGCGGGAAGGGAGTTCACAGCGCCAAGGTTCTCGAAGACACCTGCAATCACCCAATAGGCAATCGCTATTCCGACCGCTGCTCCGACTCCGGCCAAGCTGCTGCGTTTGCCTGCGGACAGCGCGAACGGCAGAGCGAGAATCGCCATCACAAGCGTGATCAGCGGGTACGCGAGCTTGTGGTTGAGCTGGACTCGGAGGCGCACCGTGTCGAAGCCGCTCTGCTTCAAATCATTGATGTAGCTCGAGAGTTCGCTGTAGGACATCTCCTGCGAAGGCCGGAACTCTTTTTTGAAGTAGGAAGGCTGTTCGCGGATTTCAGGAAAGCTGGTCACGGTGAAAGTCTGGTAGCTGGAGATCGTTTCTTTGTTGAAGGTGCGCTGCCAACCGTTTTCCATGACCCAGCGATTCACGTGATCGTCCCAGTGGGCGCTGGTGGCAAAAATACGGCGCGTGAGCTGGAAGGTGCCCGGCTGAAATTCGAAGACGGTGAGATTAGCAAAGCCATCCTTGTCTGGGTCGAAAAATTGGTAATAGAAAATGCGCGAGGGCTCGCCGTGGCCGTAGCTTTGACCGGACATCCACTTGCGATCCGGGCGTTGGAAGGTTTGCGCCGGCTTGCCCTTAATGACAGAGCGCAACGCTTCCTGACGGCGATTGGCAGCCGGCAGATAACCTTCGTCGAAGGCAAAGAGGCTTACCGCGAGCAACGCTGCAACCAGCAGGACTGGTGCCGCAACTCTGTACAGGCTCATACCGGTAGCCTTCATTGCAGTGAGCTCGCTGGTGCGGCTGAGTGCGCCGAAGGTGATGAGCACGGCGAGGAGCGAACACACCGGAGTGACGTTGTAGAGAATGAACGGAATCAGGTTCAGCAGGTACTCACCGACTGTGACGAGCGGGGTCCGGTAGCGGATGATGTCGCCAATGAGCTCGAAGAAGGTGAAGATCAGAAAGAGCGCGGACAGCGTAATCAGCACAAGCCCGAAACTGCGCAGAAAGCTCCCCATCACGTATTCATCGAGGATGAGGGGAAAGCGGCTACGCAGAACGCGCCGCAGATGTTGGACGGGAGCTCCATGGCTATCGCGCTGCTCGCGTGATGTTTTCTCCGTCTGCGTACGCGCGAAGATTTTGCGCAGTGCCAATCCTGCGTCTGAAAACAGGCTTATCGCGAGGCCGCCACGGGAAAGCTGCTGTATGAGGACGATGCCCGCTACGCCGAAGATAATGTTGGCACCCCAAACTCCCGCAAAAGCAGATAGTTTCCCCTGCCGCGCCAGAGCCATGCCAACATAAGAAAAAATGTAATAAAGAAGGACGAGGATCAGCGTCACTACAAAGCCCGTGGATTTACCGCCGCGTTTGGACGACAGCCCGAGTGGGACTCCCACAAGCATGAGCACAAGGCAAGCTGCCGGGAAAGCAAAGCGCCGATGAAGTTCAATGCTGTACGTGCGCCTGTCAGTCGCCGTATGCGCAAGATGCCACAAACTTCCGAGTGGCAGCGCCTGCAGCGGAGTGTCGCGGCGAGTGATGTGCGAGTCTTCTTCCTGCTGACCCGTCTGGATGGGCAGTTCCGTCGCCGCAAAGGTGGAGATGTTGTACTGGTTCGGATTGTTGTTCTCTAAATCGTGACGTGAGCCGTCCGACATTTGCATGCGCAATGTTTGGCCACCGCCGTTGAGCACCAGAGCTTCGTTTGCGGTGACGATGCGTGGCGTCGCGGGCTGCGTCAGGTCGGCGAGAAAAACATGCTTCCAAAGTGAGGCACCGGTGCCAGGCAAAACATCCTGAACGTACAGCACATAGTTCTTAAAATCTTCGTAGAAGACGCGCGGCTGAACGCTCACGGCGGCCTGATTCGTTTTGGCCCGTTCCT
Source organism: Granulicella sp. (assembly GCA_965200515.1). Classification (GTDB taxonomy): domain Bacteria; phylum Acidobacteriota; class Terriglobia; order Terriglobales; family Acidobacteriaceae; genus Granulicella. The sequence continues at coordinate 1,531,123 of CBDAUT010000014.1, forward strand.
CGTAACGAAGCAGTGCAGCTGCTCCACGGGGTGCCACATAGAGCGAGTTGACCAGACCGAGGGCCCAGAAGAACACAGCGACGATGCTGACGATCCGGACGAATGACACGACTCCCAGGCCGCTGGCGCGCATCGCCGTAACTTCGCTGTCAGCAGCGAGTCGGCTAAGGCCCAGCAAAATGCCGATGAGGACCGCCATCGGTATGGTGAGGGTTAGAAAATTCGGCAGCAGATAGCTGATAAGCAGTACGATATCGCCGAGAGAGGCCGCACCACGCACCGCAAGCTCCATCAGCGCGAGTAGGTAGCGCATGAACAGAATGAAGGTGAAGAGTGTGCCGCCCAACAGAGCGTAAGCAAGCACTTCGCGGAGAATGTAGCGGGTAAAAATGCGCACGTTCAGACCGCTTCCGGTGCGGCAACTCTGAGTTTATCGCGTGGTCAGTCTTGCTTCGGAAAACGGTGACTACGGCTGCAGGACAAAGCGATAGCCAACACCGCGTACGCTGAGCAAATGAACTGGGTTGGACGGATCTGGTTCAAGGTAACGGCGCAAACGCACAATGAAGTTGTCAATGGCACGAGTATCGGTATCTTCATGCACGCGCCAGACGTTCTCCAGAATTTCTTTGCGAGGAACAATCTTTCCGGCGCGATCAAGCAGGTAACGCAGAAGGTCGGCCTCCATCACAGTGAGCTGAATGGCTTTCTCTGGCGTGCTGATCTTCAGGTCTTCTAGATCGATGGTGCGGCCTGCCAGTACGATCTTATCGGTTCCACTTGCACCAATGACAGATTGAGTGTCTGCAACATCTGGACCGTGTGTGCGTTGCCAATGGCTGCGTCGAAGCAAGGCAGTAATGCGGGCAAACAAGACGTTCAGATCGAATGGTTTCGGAAGGTAGTCATCAGCCCCGGCGGCAAAGCCTTCGACGACATCTTCGCTGCGGCCCCGCGCTGTAAGCATGAGCACCGGCGTGTATAGGCCCGCCGCCCGCATTGAGCGAAGAATCGAAAAGCCGTCGCAGCCGGGCAGCATGACGTCGAGGAGCACCGCAGCGGGTGTATGTTCGTTGCTGAGTAGCCAAGTTCGTGCCTTACTGCCATCGGCTTCGTGATGCACACGATAACCTTCAGCCTCAAGATTGAAGATAAGTCCCTGCGCCAGGTGCTCTTCATCTTCTATCACCGTTATGAGTGGCTGTGCAGACATGAGCTATTCTCGCGCTTCGTCAAGAGAAGCGGCTCCGATCGCGAGTGGCAAGCGGAACAGCATCGTTGATCCTTTATTTGGACCGTCGCTCATTGCGCGAACGTCGCCGCCATGCTGCTGCGCAATCGTTCGAACGAGGAAGAGACCCAATCCAGTCCCTTTAATCTTAATGCGATCCATGGCGGAAGAACGATAGAAACGCTTGAAGATGCGTTTTAGTTCTCTAGGCTGAATGCCGAGCCCTTGGTCCTGAATCGAAAGCGTGACCCAGGTGTAGTGCTCAATCGCTAGCCGGCAAACAACATGAACACCGTTCGGGGAGTACTTCACTGCGTTGTCGAGCAAATTAGAAACTGCCGTGCGCACGTCTTCCACGTTCGCAGTTACGAAGAGACGCACGCGCCCCGGAACATCTTTCAAGACGATCGCATCATCCGCGAGGTGGTGACGCGAGCAGACTGTTGCGACACATTCGGCGACGAGCGGGTGTAGTTCCACGCGTGTTCGCTGCCGCGCACGCTGCCGCTGCCCTAATTCGCCGGCCTTCAAAACCTGTTCCACGGTTGAAAGGAGCCGGTCCGTATCGGAACGCATGGTGTCATAAAACTTTGATCGCTGCTGCTCATCTACAGGTCGCCGCTGGAGTGTGTCGAGATAGAGCCGAATGCTGGCGATTGGAGTCTTCAATTCGTGTGTGACGGCGTTCAGGAAAGAGTCCTGCTGCTCGTTACGACGAATCTCACGCACGAGGAAAACAGTATTGAGGACCACACCGGCAATTAAAATGCCGAAGAGCAAAATACCAAGCAGGTCGATAGCTAATCGACGGCTGTTGTTGTGAATCCAGGTGATGTTGAGCGTGACAGCGAGCGCGGTAAGGCAAACACCGAGTGTGATGAAAAACGTAATCGCACCGCGGCGTCGTGTGAGGTTCATGATTCCCAGCAAGTATAGCGAGCAGTAGACCGAATGCTTCGTCTGTGATGGTGCAGCAAGCGAAAGAGCCACCCGAAGGTGGCTCTCTTTGCGCTCTAGTATTGTGACTACACGCCAGCAGGCTTGGGATTCAGCGGATCATATTTGGCTATTTGTACCTTTTTGGCGAGACCAGTCTTTTCCATGAGCCAGATGCCGTAGTAGTTGATGTCGAACTCGTACCATGTGAGGCCGTGGCGTGCGCTCACCGGATGTGCGTGGTGATTGTTGTGCCAGCCTTCGCCACCCGTAAGCATGGCGACCCACCATGAATTGCGGGAATCATCCTTGGTTTCGAAACGGCGTGAGCCGACAAGGTGAGTTGCCGAATTGACGAGCCATGTCGCGTGCAGGCCAAGGGTGGTGCGGAGGAAAGTTCCCCAAAGAACCATGCCCAGAGCGCCAACAATCCGGTGACCTTCGGGCGCTACTGCCGCGCCGATAATGGCCTGAAGCACACCAGCAGCAGTGAGTGGGAGCCAGTGGTACTTCGAGAGCCAAACCTGAACCGGGTTGCGGGTAAGGTCCGGTGCGTAGCGGCCGAGAAGAGCGGTCTCGGAGTGCAGAGCCCGACCGGAGAGAATCCATCCAGCGTGTGCCCACCATGTGCCGTCTTGAGGTGTGTGGGGATCGCCTTCCTGATCAGAATTCTGATGATGCACACGGTGTGTGGCCACCCAAAAAATTGGTCCACCCTCGAGTGCCATTGTTCCGCATGCCGAAAGGAAAGCCTCAAGCCATGGAGCGACTTTGTAGCCGCGATGCGTCAGCAGACGGTGGTAGCACATGCCAATGCCAACATTGATCGCGAGGAAGTACATCACCACGCCCACAGCAAGATTCTTCCATGAGAAGAAGAAGAACGCCGCGATCGCACCAATGTGAAACACCGCCATAAAGATCGTCGTAATCCAGTTCACTCGACCTTCCTGGTGTTCGCGACCCATGCGAAGATCCTGCTTGATTTTCTGAACGGTCTGGTCGGCCGATACTTGTCTGGATGCGGAGTTCTCAGCTACTGGAATCTCGGAAGCGATGGGTGCAACAACAGGACTCATTTACGAATAAACCTCAAAGTTCAACTACAGTTATGACCATACGTGGAGGCGGGTGTGAGTGGGTGTAACAGTTTTGTAAGCGGGTCCAGAGCGAGAGATTTTGCAACGAACGTTGCATGTGTGTTGCTGTTGCAGGCGTGCACAACCATTGCGCTCGCACAGAATCCTGAGACGCGCGGCGGTCTCGATCTGCCGAGTGGACAGCGCCTAAGCGCATCCGTGCCTGGCGACCCGCGTCGCGTGAACAGCCTTCCCATGTCGCTCGCGATATCACCCGATGGTCGTTGGCTTGTTTCGATCGACGCCGGATACGGAACATACGAATCTGGCTACATGCAGTCGCTCTCTGTGCTCGACACGAAAGACGGAACAGTGCGCGACTTCCCCGACGCACGCACGCTTATTCGCGCGAAGCAGACTCTCTACTCCGGGCTGGCGTTTAGTGCGGACGGTCAGTATCTGTATGCAAGCCTGGCCTCGCTTGCTGACCCCGAGGGGAAGGGCACCGGAGCCAGTGGAAGCGGAGTTGCCGTATTCAGCTTTGCGGGTGGCGTTCCAACGGCCGAGAAGATGTTCAAGCTGCCGATGGTTCCGCTGGCAGCCGGACGTCACACCGCTTTGCCGAGTGGCACAGAACAAAAGCTCGCCGTGCCTTACCCGGCTGCCATTTCGCTTGTGCCAGGAACAGAGCAGCTCCTCATTGCAGAGAACCTTTCCGATACCGTTGCGCTGATGAACGCGCAATCGGGTGAAGTCACTGCGCGCTTTGACCTTGCCGACTCGAATGCTGTGCCCTCCACTTACCCCGTAGCTCTTGCCGTCTCGAAGGACGGCAGGCGTGCCTTTGTTGCGCTCTGGAATGCTAGCGAAGTCGCGGAGCTTGACCTCACAACTAAAACAATTGTGCGGCGTGTGACGCTGATGAAGCCGAAGGTCGCAACCGCGCCGGGAACGCACCCTTGTGATTTGCTACTGGACGAAAAGAAGGGCTTGCTCTTTGTTGCGCTCTCCAACCGTGATGCTGTTGCCGCAGTACGAGTGGGGTCAGCGAAGAGCCCCCAGCTTTCAGCCTATGGCTATTTCGACGCTCGGCTTCCCGGGCAGACCTATTTTGGAGCCGAGCCAAATGCATTGGCCGAGAACGCTGACGGATCACGCCTGTACGCCGCTAACTTAGGGACGAATGCAGTCGCAGTGTTCGACCCGCGAAAGCTGCGCAGCACTGCGAAAGCGCGAGGCATGACTGAGCCGATAGGATTTTTGCCCACCGAATGGATGCCGACGGCACTTGCTTCTGCTGCCGGAAAGCTCTACGTCGCGACTGGCAAAGGGCGGGGGATTGGGCCGAACAACTCGCCGCAACCAGTGACGGAACAAACCGCGCGAATAAACGGCTTCAAGCGCTCCTTTACCTATGCGCCGACGCTGCTTTACGGATCGCTCGCCGCGATAGATGAGGCACAGCTGGAGACAAACCTCACGTCAACAACCAGGCAGGTTTTAGAAGCACATCGTATGCGGGCTGAAAAGGAGACGATCACCTTCGCCCGTGGGCGTAATCCGATCAAGCACGTAATCTACATCATCAAGGAAAACCGCACCTACGATCAGCTATTTGGCGACCTGGAGAAAGACGGCAAGCGCGTAGGTAACGGTGATCCATCACTGACAATGTACGGCGCAGCAGTTACGCCCAACCAGCACAAGCTGGCTCTGCAATTCGGTGTTTTGGATAACTTCTTTGACTCCGGCGAGGTGTCGGGGCAGGGGCACGTCTGGTCAAATGCCGCCATCGGCACAGACTACCTGGAGAAGACCTGGCAGCAGAACTACAGAGGCGGACAGCGCTCGTATGACTACGAAGGCATGGTGGCGGAAGGTTACCCGCTGCAGCAGCATATTCCTGACGTGAACGAGCCTGCCAGCGGATACCTTTGGACGAACTTTGCGGCGCATGGGAAGTCTGTGTACCACTTCGGCGAGTACATTTCTTCGATCTTCTGTACGGGTAAGAAAGCGCCAAAGCCTATTGCTAATCCACAGCAGGGTGCGATGTCAGGCAGTCAGCAGGTCTGCTCGACGCCTGCCATCAGGCCAGGAGAGGAGCTGCCTGCGGAGTGGGGCGGTGGCAAGAATCTATGGCCCTGGGATGTTCCACGGCTCGCGGACAACATCGCGACGAAGCCTGAGCTCGTCGGACACTTCGCGAAGGAGTCACCAGACTTCAACCTTCGCATCCCTGACCAGCTCCGCATGAACGTGTTTATGCGGCATCTGGAGCAATGGGAACACGATCGAGCACAAGGCCGTGACACGATGCCGAACTACATCCAGCTTCGATTTTCGAATGACCACACGGAAGGAACTCGCGTGGGTGGACCAACGCCTAAGTCCTCGATTGCAGACAACGATCTCGCAGTTGGACGAGCCGTGGATGCGATTTCGCACTCGGCTTTCTGGGACGACACCGCGTTCTTTATCCTGGAAGACGACGCGCAGAATGGAGCAGATCACGTTGACGCTCATCGCTCGATTGCGCTCGTGGTCAGCAAGTACTCCCCACATGCTCCGGCGGGCAGAGAAGCCTTTGTCGACAGCCGCTTCTACTCGACGGTGAGCGTCATCCGAACGATGGAGACGCTTCTCGAAACGCCGCCGATGAACAACAACGATGCATTCGCATCGATGATCAGCAGTCTTTTCACTGGTCCTGGAGATCAGCCAGCATTTGCTGCGGATGAATCAAATCGGGAGAATGGGCTCATCTACGCTGCAAACAAACCGACAGCGCCGGGAGCAGCAGAATCGGGGCGCATGGATTTCCGCCATGCAGACCGGGTAGATACAGACAAGCTGAACTTGATCTTGTGGCAGGATGCCAAAGGTGAAATGCCACCGCCACCTATGCTGCTGGAAAAGCACGCGCACAAGAAGGATGACGACGATGACTGAGGCTCTTTGCCTATCGGCTAGACCAAAACTGGACTGGCTTCGGTAACGGCTTCCGAGTCGAAGTGGCGCACCGAAGCTTTCTTGCTTTGGGTGCCGAACAGACCCACAGTTACCAGAAGAATGATGAGCGGCTCGATGGGCTGACGGTAGTCCATCGAACTATGGGACAGGTAGTAGGGAATTGGGAACACAATCAGTGCGAGCACATAAGGCAGCACCCCCGCCCGATCTTTTCGCCACCAGCCTGACAGCCCTTTACACATGAAAAACAGAAGAAACAGGCAGAACGGAATGTTTGGCAGGTCGAACGGCTCGTACTTGAGGTAGTGGGCTCCAAACGACCAGAATCCGGTCCAGAAGCGAAGAATGCGGCGAGCCGTTGCGACGACGAAGAACCCGGGATGGCTCTTTACGAAGTTGATCGTGAGCTGGCGTTTTTCTGCCATGTACGCGATCTCGCCCTTTTTCTGGTACTTGAGCATTTCAACAGGGTTACTGGCCGGGTGTGCCCAAGCGGAATTCGACTCCGAGGTATCACCGTTGTTGCCTGCATACGCTTCGAGCCAGAAACCGTCACGTACAAAAAAGCTGGCGTGCATGACGCGTTCATTGCGAATGGTCCATGGTGCGCAAGCGGCTGCAAATGCAACGCAGGCCAGAAGCGTTTTCACTGCCCAAGGCTTTGCAGAACGTTGACTTTTCACCACAGCAACAATCAGAAGTATAGGGAGAATCGCAGCGACTGACGGATTGGACATCACTGCCAGGCCATAAAGCAGGCCAAATCCTACCCATGCGAGCGAGCCGCGTGTGTGCAGCTTTTGCGCGAACAGCAGGCAGCAGGTAAATAGGAGGCTGGTGAGTGCGTAGTCCCATACCCGATCTGCAGCGAAGTAGATCGCAAACGGGTAAACAGCCCAGGCAACGGCTGCAATACGGGCTGCGCGGCGATTCAATGCATTCAGTGCCAGGAAATACATCGGAATGCAGGTCAGCGCTGAGCAGAGGCTGTTGAAACCAAGCACCGTGAAGGTCACCTTAACGGTGTTCAGTCCAAAGAGGTGAAAGATTCCGCCAAGAATATAGGGGTAGAGGGGTGGAACGAGTGCTGTTGGACCAGTAATGGGAAGAAACGGGGAGCTGAAGCCATGCCCGAGAACAAGGCTGCGAGCTACCCAGCCCATCTCCCAGCTTTCCCAGCCGAAATCGTTGTAGTTGATCGTGTGCGAGGGCACATTGCTCAACAAGCACGCCACAACGATGATCCGGAGAACGAAAGCCAGTGCAACGGTTCCACTCAGAAACGCCGGGAGCGGAATGAACGTCCGCAAAAGGGATGCTAAGGGTCCGCCATGTCGGATGGGTGCGTGGAATTCCGAGATCTTAGGAGCTAAGGTCTGAATGGCGTCTTCCTAACAGGGCTGGCGGTTAAGCAAGTTTACCGCGAACGGTCAACTGTGGACTGTGAAAACAGTACCCAAGTCACAAAGTGATTACTGTACAGAGAAGTAACCCGAACAGGCCGCGTAAGTTGTTCACATATCGCGGTTTCAGGTATTGAGTCGGTCTTGTGGACCTCTAGGTTTACATCCCGCACTGCAGAACTTTCAACCTGGGTTCTGACGCTATGACCGGCAGATCGATGGCCCAGCCGCTCGGAGACGACCATCCGGGGTCCCGCGCGCTAAAAAGAAGGTACTGCACGCCGAAACGACTGCAATATTGCTGCGCCTGGGACGCCGACGGCAAGGGCGAGACGTACAAAGCTTGCGTCGCCTGCCTCATCTCTGTGCACGGGTTCGGGTTTCCTCCGAAATGCGTTGCACACTTCGGTTCTGCATTCAGAATCTGGCGTCCGATGTTCATCACCAACATCCGCTGAAAGAACTCGGTGGGCGTCATGACTTCCATGTCCTTACGCTCAAAGTCGAGATCCATATCGCGAAAAGCAATAACGGCGTTCTTGGGCACCGCATGGTCAAACTTTTCAAATCCCTCTCTCACCTGGAAAGCATCTTCCGGCGAGAGGGCGAATCCGCTCGATGTCTGCGATGCGGTGATCGGCAGCCACGCTCTCAGGAGGACGGCCCAGTAGATCGTGCCCAAGGCTCCCAAAACGAATAGCGCGTTGAGCACCCGCTTTCTGAGCGGAGTGTAAGTAAGGATGGGTCTTGCGTCCGGCGCCGACCACCCGCCAATGACACCGGCTGCCAGCAGCGTCAGGAAGAACTGTGGCAGCATCACGGCTCGGTAGCCGAAGTCGTTATTTGTGATAACGGAAGAGCTGAGGAATGTCGTGATGAGTAGTCCGGCGATGGACAAGTACAAGGCGGCATCCACTGCCTCATCGGGATGAGAAGCACCTCTGCGTCGACGCTCAAGAAGAAGGAAGACCAGCACCGCGGCATAAACGCCAAGCTCCATGGCGAGTCCCGGAGCTAAAAGCAACAGCCGAACAAACTGATCGAACAACCAGGGATGCGCTTGGTCTAAAGAAGCGAACACCGGCAGCGACGTGAGCAAACCTGAATCGATGAGGGGCCGCACACTGAAGTGGAGCACATGAGTCTGCGAGGCAGACGGTTGCGCAGTGCCGAGAATGGCTGGCTGGGAGAGCAACTCCCAAAGAAACGGCAGTAGTAGAAGAGCGCTGAGAACTGCCGATGCTCCAGCGAAGCGGAACCACATCACGCGTTCTTTTTGCCGAGTGACGAGCATACGACCGAGCCACGCTAGCATGACGAGAGCAAAGCCGAATGCCACGTATACTGACAGCCCGAACGCGCTGGCGCAGGCTGCTCCGGCAATGAAGACGACGCTCCACGGTCGCGATGGTTTCGGCATTGCGCGGAGTTTCCATAGCAGCAGAAATGCAAATAGGCAGCAAAGCACGCTGGCAACGTGGTGCGGAACCCACAGAATGGAATCGGGCCAGGCATCGATCTGGTCAACAGACCACCACTCGCTGTTGCCGTTGATTGAAGACTGTAGAAACAGATTTCCCAGAGCGGGAAGAATATCGGCACCCGTCACAAGCAGCAGCCCAATTGCGATCCAGGTGGTTTTCTTCTGCCATCGGAAGAAGTCCGTTGCGTAGAGCCTGACCGCGACAGTCAGCCCTAACGCAGCCCAGACGCTGCTAGCAATGAATGCCTGCCGGGCAGATACATGCCCCAGCTTTACAACAACCGCACACAAAACGTACCAGAAGTAGTAGTAGCGCATAGGCGCAGCGGAACCCGCCAAATAAAGCGGGTTCGCAGGCGGTATGCCGGTACGCACAACAGCGTCAGTGAAAGCGATCCTGTAACTCTGATCCGCCATGACCACGCTGTAGTAAAGCTTCCGGCCAACCTGGAAGTCGACGAGCAGGAGCAGCACCAGTACGACCCACGCGCCGATTATGGCAACGGTGATCAGCTTGTCTCTTCGGGACCAACTAGACAAGCTGCTGTTTAGGAGCAGAGCGAGCAGACCTGCTGTTGCTGACAGCGCGATCGTCCAGCAGACACCCTGCAGTCCCCAGATGCGACCGGTCAGGTGGGCAGCGATTGGCGTGACGCAGAACGAGAACGCAATTGCCCAGAGCGACTGCTCCGCAAATTTCATTCTGCGGAAGGCGAAAAGATCCGTAGCAATGCCCGTGAGATAGCCAGGAAGACAGAGCACCGTCGCGAAAACGAGTACGGCGAAGAGGCTTCCAACTGCATCGCGCATCATGAAGTTGGAAATGTGCACTAAGTTTGTTCCGGTTTGCTGGTTCTACTAAGGCTGACAGTTCTCAGGTTGGGCTGACTACAGCGGCGCAACTGTTGCGATCGACTAACGGAGGAAGGCGCTGAGTTCTGCCGCTGCAGCACGGAGGTGTGGAAGATAGCGGGTCTGCATATCCAACATGGGCATACGTGGGGCATGCCCACTGATGTTTACCGTGGCGACCACTCTGCCGTTCGGTGCCTGCACTGGAACGGCGAGTGAGCGCAAACCAATCTCGAATTCCTGATCGCAAAGTGCGTAGCCGTTCCGCCGAACATTACGCAGCGCGAGGCGAAGCTTGTCAGCCGATGTCATTGTTCGCGGCGTGTACTGCACAAAGTGAACACGCATGAGGTATTGCTCGAGCTGATCCTGTGGCAAATACGCAAGGAGAACACGTCCCATGCTCGTGCAGAAAGCCGGCAGGCGAGAGCCTACGTGCAGGTCGACTGACATGACACGGGTGACGCTTGTTCGCGCGATGTAGACGATGTCGTCGCCATCCAGAGTTGCCACGGAGAAGGACTCGCCGAGCTGAGAGGACATACGCTCCAAGATCGTCTGTGCGGCGCTGGCAAGCGTGTTGGAGGCTGTATACGTGTTTGCCAGTGTGAGCATCTTCGGTCGGAGCGAGTAACGTTGTGATTCGTCCGTGCCAGCGAAGCCCAGCTTACACAGCGTATAAAGGCAGCGACGAACAGCAGCTCTCGATAGCCCGGTGCGCACACTCAGCTGCGAGATGGTCATCTGTGGCGACTGCGGCGTGAACGCCTGAATCACCACGAGTCCACGTGCTAACGAGGCCATGAAATTCGGATCGCCTGTGTAAACCTCAAGCGCTGCCGCGGGCGTCAGCTTCTTGTCTAGGGTGGACGTGGCAGCCGGTTTAGGGATCAGTGCACTGGTTTCCATAGCTTGTAGAGAGGACGTTCCGCTGTGGCCGATTGTCGCTCTCTTTCAACGATAAACGCACAGGCATGTTGCGGCAAGTTCGCCGCACCATACCTGTGCGCCTAAATTACTTGCAGTTTCGGTAACGGGTAATCAGGTTGTTTGTTGAGCTATCGTGCTTGAGTTCGCCTTCCGGGGTTTCGAGTTCTGGAATGATTCTCTGGGCCAGCACTTTTCCGAGTTCAACTCCCCATTGATCGAACGAGTCAATGTCCCATACGACGCCCTGTGTGAAGACGGCGTGCTCATAAAGAGCAATGAGCTGCCCTAACGACTTGGGAGTCAATTCCTGCACGAGAATCGTGTTCGACGGCCGATTGCCTTCGAACACCTTGTGCGGCACAAGCCAGTCTGGAGTGCCTTCGGCTTTCACCTGCTCTGCTTTCTTTCCAAAAGCGAGAGCCTCACCCTGGGCGAACACATTGGCCATCAGCATGTCGTGGTGTCGTCCGAGCGGGTTGAGCGATTTGCAGAAGCCGATGAAGTCACAGGGAATCAAGCGCGTCCCCTGGTGGATGAGTTGGTAGAAGCTGTGCTGGCCATTTGTACCCGGTTCGCCCCAATAGATTGGCCCGGTTTCGTAATCGACTGTTGTACCGTCGAGCGTGACGTGCTTACCGTTCGATTCCATGGTGAGCTGTTGGAGGTAGGCAGGGAAGCGCTTCAGATATTGCTCGTAGGGAAGAATGGCGACGGTCTGAGCGTTGAAAAATTCTGTGTACCAGACCGTGAGCAAGCCCAGCAGCGCCGGCAGGTTCTTCTCCAGTGGAGTGGTGCGATAGTGCACATCCATGGAGTGAAAACCATCCAGCATGGCGCGGAAGTTGTCCGAACCGACAGCAATCATTGTGCTTAGACCGATCGCGGAGTCCATGGAATACCTTCCGCCGACCCAATCCCAGAAGCCGAACATGTTCGCCGTGTCGATGCCGAACTTCGCTACTTCCTTCTCATTCGTGGAAATGGCAACAAAGTGTTTCGCTATTGCTGCCTCGTCAGCGCCGGAATGGAGGAACCAATCGCGCGCGCTGTGAGCATTGGTCATCGTTTCAAGCGTGGTGAAAGTTTTTGAAGCAACGAGGAAGAGTGTTTCATCCGGTTGCAGGTCAATGACCGCTTCCGCGAAATCTGTTCCGTCAACATTGGAGACGAAGCGGAATGTCAGGTCGCGTTGCGAAAAGTGCTTCAGCGCTTCGTAAGCCATTACTGGTCCTAGGTCAGAACCACCGATGCCGATGTTGACGACGTTCTTGATGCGTTTTCCTGTGCTGCCCTTCCATTCACCGGAGCGCACTTTTTCCGAAAATGCTGACATCTTGTCGAGGACCTTGTGCACTTCAGGAACGACGTCCTGGTCGTCGACCACAATCTTCTCGCTTGAGGGTGCGCGTAACGCTACATGAAGTACGGCGCGGTTTTCAGTTACGTTTATCTTCTTTCCCGTAAACATCTCTTCTGTACGCGCCTGCAGTCCTGATTCCTTCGCAAGCTGAATGAGAAGCTTCAGTGTTTCTTCATCAATGCGGTTCTTCGAGTAGTCGAGGAATATCCCATCAGCTTCTGCCGTGAAGCGGCTTCCGCGTTCCGCATCGTTTGCGAACAAATCGCGCAGAGACTTGCTGCCAATTTGGCTGTGGTGCTCCTGTAGGGCTTTCCAGGAGGGACGCTGCGTCAGGGGAGTGGTCTTTTCGCTCATGCTCACATTAAAGCACCGGCAGTTTTACTTGACGCCAACGGCCTCGTTTAGCGCATATCTCCGGAATGCGTTGGGCGGAGGCTTCGCATCTGAGGAGAGATGTCCCCCGGCCCTCGCAAAAAGAAATCCGTTCCGAAAGAGTCCTCAAGCGTAAAGAACGCGGATGCTCCGCTGGAAGTGCAAACGCCGCAGGATTCGGCGCAGGAAGCCGGTTTGAGGTATGTAACCGATACGAAGCCGGGTCTGCACCGACTTAGATCCGGCAAGGCCTTCCGGTACGTCGATGCTGCCGGCAAAGCGGTAAAGGACAAGGGGACGCTCGCCCGGATCAAGGCGTTGGTCATTCCTCCGGCGTGGACTGATGTGTGGATCTGCGCACAGGCGAACGGTCACCTTCAGTGCACTGGACGGGATGCTCGTGGACGGAAGCAGAGTCGCTACCACTCCAAATGGCGCGAAGCACGCGACGGCAACAAGTATGAGCGCATGGTCCATTTCGCAGATGCCCTTCCGCTAATCAGGGAGCGCGTAGCGAGCGATCTCAGGAAGCAGGGTCTGCCTAAAGAGAAGGTGCTCGCCGCCATTGTAGGAACCATGGAACAAACCCATATCCGTGTAGGAAACGAGGAATATGCGAAGGAGAACCAGAGCTATGGGCTGACCACCCTGCGCAATAAACACGTCGAAGTACACGGCTCTCACGTGACCTTCAGTTTTCAGGGAAAGAGTCGCGTACACCACACGGTGGATCTGCAGGACGCGAAACTAGCTAAGGTGATTCGCAGCTGCGAAGAGCTGCCCGGATACGAACTCTTCCAGTACGTCGACGAAGAAGGTGATCCGCGTTCCATCGACTCCTCAGACGTGAATGCTTATTTGCAAGACATTACAGGCCAACACTTCACGGCCAAGGATTTCCGTACCTGGGCAGGAACGGTGCTGGCCTGTGATTTGCTACGAGCCATGGACCCTTTTGAGACTGCATCGCAGGCCAAGAAGAATGTGGTTGCGGCTGTGAAAGCTGTCGCAGAAAAGCTGGGGAACACACCTTCGGTCTGCCGAAAGGCGTACATCCATCCCGCTGTCCTGGAAGCCTACCTAGGGGGACTGGACAAAGCCGAGGCGAAGAAGGAACTCGACAGAAAAATCGCCGACAAGCGGCACGCGTTGCACGAAGAAGAACGCGCGCTCCTTGACCTGCTAGCGCAAAGGCGGCTGCTTGCGGCCGCGGCTTAGGGGCTGGGTATGCGGACCGTGTTCGCGCGGCAGCTTCTAAGAGCACCGCACGAAACTGAGTGCAAGTTCTTATCGAGACATACCTCAACAGCAGTGAGGTAGTTGTTTCCACAACTCACGGCGAGGCTTGTTGCTGGAACGTCTGGGTTGCTCCGCTCGAAAAGCTCCGCTATTCCAGCCGGCGATAGCGAGATCTGCTCTTTCAGCTGCACAAGCTTTGGAGGGGCTGTCATCGCCTTATACGCATTCCTCGCAGCTGTGAAGTAAGCGTCCGGGCTCAAGCCCGAGCAGGTACCGTGTGTTCGCCACTCGTGCCTGAGAAGACCCGGATCCGGGTAAACGTCAGAGTACTGGCCCGGGTTTGCGGGCCCAGGAGCGTCAGAGCAGTTCTCGGGGTAGGTTCCATCCTGCCGCTCCGGCCAGAGTCCATGAAGCACAAAGGCAGGGTGCTGAGCGCATTCGGTCGCTGCTGGGTGCGAGTGACAGTATTCCGGTGACCAGGACAGATTTAGCAGAAAGAAATCAAACGCCTTTCCACTGGATTTCGCGTTCGTCACAATCGCAGAGCGGGGGCGGGAAGTCTGGGTGCTTCCCGGAGAGAAGCTCTGCTGCTGGGCACAGCCAAGGAGCAGCGAGGTGAGGACCGGCAGGAAAGCGAAACGAATCTGCTTCATTCGCCGAGAGTAACAGTCACATCACGAGTCAATCAGCTTTCGGCGAGTTCAGGACTGCAGGAACTGCAGAACTTCCTTCGGATCGGGACGCACGCGATGATCAGCATGCGCTTCGCTGAAGAGTACAGTCCCGTCCTGCGCGATGACGAATGTTGCCGGAAGCGGCAGTCGCCAGGAGGACTCGCCATTGATGAACGGAATATTTACCAGCACCGACCGGAAGTGCTTCTGCATGCGTTCCGAGACAAAGTAGGTAACACCAAACTGCTCTGCAACCTGTGACGCGGGATCAGTCAGGATGGGAAAGGTGAGATGGTGCTGTTGGGCGGCGAAATCGTTCTGGCGCTGCGTTTGCGGAGATAGCGCGATGAGCAATGCGCCGGCTTCGCGTACCTGTGGGTAGAGCGACTGCCAGGCTTCGAGTTCCGTCATGCAGTAGGGACACCAACGCCCACGAAAGACCTTCAGCACGACTTTTCCCAAAGCAAGCAGGTCTTCCGACCGCACCATCTTACGCGTAAGTGCATCCTGTAGAGCGAAGGAAGGAGCGGTTGCTCCGACAGGCAGAATGTTGCTTTCGATTCCGGTTCCGAACAGATCGTTGACCGCCGCATCGGTAATCGCGAGTCGCTCCGGCTGAACGAGCCCACGTGTGTTCGCTGTAATCTCGTCGAGCTGCGACTGGAGGTCGGGTACCGGCACTCCCTCAGTTTATCGGATTCACGCCGCTAGAATGACGGGAGCGTCCAGAGGACGTATTGAGGAAAGGCAATTCCGATGACGGCGTTATCGAGACGTAGTTTTCTATCGGTGGGAGCGTGTGCTGCCATTGCCCTCGCGGGTCGCTCCGCATCTGCATGGCCTGCTGCCAGCCAGGTCCAAGTGAAAACGAGGTTCGGAACGCTTGTCGGAGAGGAAGAGGAGGGCGTCCGCGTTTTCCGTAGTGTCCCGTTTGCGCAGCCCCCAGTTGGCGCTCTCCGCTTCAAACCACCTCAAGAGCTAAGACCCTGGATAGGCGTGCGTGACGCCCGGCAGTTCAGTGCGGCGGCTATGCAGCCGGGTGAGAAGTCGCTGAAGCAAAGCGAGGATTGCCTGTACCTAAACATCTGGGCACCAAGCGTCAAAGGACCGCACCCTGTATTTGTCTGGATACACGGCGGTGGCTTCACAGGTGGTCACGCATTCGCACCAATTTTTGACGGAACAGAATTTGCACAAGCCGGGATCGTGGTCGTGACAGTTGCATACCGCCTCGGCGTGTTCGGCTTCCTGGATATGGAGCCGTTGCTAGGTGCTGAGTTTGCAGGATCGGGGAACAACAGCCTTCGCGATCTGGTTGCAGCCCTGCGTTGGGTGCACATCAACATTGAGGCGTTCGGTGGAGATCCGACACAGGTAACCGTAGGTGGTGAATCCGCCGGTGCCAAGCTCACCGACATCCTGATGGGAACACCGGAAGCCACTCCATTCTTTCAGCAGATGATTTCAGAAAGCGGTGGTGCGGAGCGCGTCTGGACGAAGACTGCGGCAACCTCTGTGTCACGCGGCTTTGGAAATCTCTGGACGAGAGAACGCGCCGAGAGCTCTGCAGGTCTCAAGACGGACGCACCTGAAGCTTTGATTACCATCCAGGAGAAGTTCACGGCAACATGGCCGCAGCACTTTCCTCTTCGCTGCGAAGTGGATGGTGCGCTTCTTCCTCGTCTACCTATCGAGCAAATTGCTGGGGGAAACACAAAGGATAAGCGACTCCTGATTGGCACCAATCGCGACGAAAGCGCGCTGTTTCTTGGCCCTCACCCGCAAAAAGACGCCACGGCCGAAGACCTCGGAAACCTCAGCACGGGCAGGTTTGAGGAGGTGTATGCGCGTTACGCAGAGGTCTACCCAAACATGTCGGTGGAGCAACGTCGCATTCGTGCAGTAACTGCCGAGGAGTACTGGATTCCTTCCGTTCGCGTGGTTGACGCGCATGTGAACGCGGGTGGACGAGCCTGGATGTACCGGTTAGATTTTGCGCCGGGTAGTGGAAGGTTCGCTGGCGAAGCGTACCATTCGCTCGACCTTGGATTGGTTTGGGATAAGCCGGATCACGCGATCAGCAATGCCGACGACGAGGTTTTGCTGTCGAAGAAGGTCCATGCAACCTGGGCTGCGTTCATTCGAGGCGGAGCGCCTTCGTCCGGTGGTCTACCCGAGTGGCCATCGTACTTAGCAGGGTCTCGAGCAACGATGATTCTGGACAAGGTGAGCCGAGTCGAGCTACAGCCGGCCAAAGCTGAACTGAAGTTGTGGCATGGTTTGCTCTGAGTCGCGCATTGTGCCGGTTCAGCTCTCCATGCACCACGATTCCATTTTGGGAATGGAATCATCATGAACAGCAACATGCATTGAGGATGAGCAATGCCCGGCAGAAATCGGCCAACGAACTCAGGATGTCTCCCTAGTTTCCTCTCAGCGCACATCGCGCTGAGAGGAACAAATGACCAAAACAATCAAGCTATACATTCTGCCGCTTGCAGCTCTGCTCGCGTTCGCATCTGCACCCCGGAGTGCTGTCTCGCAAACAGGTACTGATCCGAAGCCGATCGAACCAGTGCCACCGCCAAAGCTACCGAACCCTCCCGTACCTCCGGTGAACCCGAACAGCGTGTCCATGGGCGATCTCCTGAATGTGATTCTGAGGACCTCCGGGCTGTCGTAGCATGGAGTTACGAACCCAAGGCCCGGTGCAGCAAAAGGTATGGTGCTAACCAGTTTCGATCACGTTATATGGCTGGCCGGGTTCCTTGGGCATTTGTTCCTGTTGTTTGTGCTGATTCGTAAGCGCAGGGTGTCACACTTTCCGTTCTTCAGCGCTCTGATTTTCTTCAACATCGCACGTTCTTTGAGCCTTTTCGCTCTCCGACGGTACGAGCCGCTCGCCTATTTTTATCTTTATTGGTCGCTGAGCTTCGTCGACACGCTTCTGCAGATTGCGGTCTTCACCGAGATCACATTGAAGGTGTTTCGACCTACGGGATTCCTGAGCCGTGACACGCGCCGACCTTTGCTTCTCCTGGTGATAGTGAGTTCGTGCGTTGCCATTTTCCTTGCGGGTTTAGCACATCCGCCAGCACCAATGCTGGATCAGCGCCTGGTTCTGAGAGGCGAGCTTCTCTCAACCATGCTGATGGCTGAGGTCTTTGCGGGTCTCACGCTAATCTCAGCTACATCTGGCTTTATTTGGCGGTCTCATACCGGTGCCATCGCAAGAGGATTGGGCATGTATTCCGTGTGCTCCCTCTTGATCCAAGGTGTACAGAACTTTGTTGGTCTTCGGAGCGGTAGTGAAACTTTCGTGCTGCTGACGCACCTGCAAATTTGCTGCTATCTGCTCTGCCTTGGCTATTGGATCGTCGGCCTGATGCGTGAAGCTCCGGTGACCCGGCCACTTCCCGAGAGTCTCAAAGTGCAATTAGCGAAGCTTGACTCCTACATGGCTGCCGCCCTCATGCATGTTCGCTCTGCTGGAGCGTCTTCCTAATGCACGTAGTCTTCCTCGTGGCGTTCACGCTCTGCTTTCTAAGCATAGTAGTGATCCTCGTGCGTTACTCTTTGCGGTCTCACCGTGCGAGCACGGCATCGTGGGAGAGTCTACTTGATCGCCTCAATCACCTGAATCCAGAAAATGTCGCGTTGGTTGCCCTTGACCTAGTGGATGAAGATGGCAATGTTCGCAGGTCAGACTGGCCCGAGCTGGATGCGGACCAGGTTTGGAACTTAGTAGGTGGGCTGGAAGGTCTCGACAAAATTGAAGCGAACTGCGATGTCTTTGTAGAGATCGCAATGCATTTGCAGTTGACTTATCCCGAGGCGATCGTTATCACGGAAGAGTTTAGGCGTAAGACCCGGCACATTCAGTGGCATATCAACCGCTTGCGCGCAGGTGAGCGTACAGGAAATCTTGCCGCCAACTTTTCGACTTACGCTCAACGTGCTGTTGCGTCTTACTACCTCATGTCTAGGCAACTTCTGACTCTCTGCGAACAGACTCAGTTTGAGGGCCTGGAGCGTCTGCGGTTGGCTTTGTAAGTGAGGTCAGGCGACCCGTCTGACTGAGAACGCCGCGACTGTTCCTATCACCTCAACTTCCTTTCTGAAGCGCCAACGCTTTGTGTTGGCGAACGAGAGTGGATGTGGAACAAGGGTCAGCCAGTCGGCGTTACGGTCGAGTTCGCAGAAACCTGAGAAGTAGCCAGTTCGTGTGAGCAGGAAATAGATCGGTCGGTCAAATTCGTTGCTCCACTCCCTTCGACTCGCAACAAGGCGCTTCGAGGTGTCGACGAGGAGGTAAGATCCAGCGAGAATCATCGGAAAGAGGTGGCGATCATCATGTCCCATGACAGCCCGTCTGTAGTGGGCGGGTAGTGTTCCAGGTGCGGAGGGCAACAGGGAAGTCTTCTCAGGCGTTTCATCAATGATCAATTCATCGGGAACCCACTGCCTCGCTTCTCTTTCGAGCGGACCTCCCGGTAAGAGGCTGGATGTATTTGGGGTGTCAGCGCTTTGCAGCATGGCTGGCAGCGTCATTGATTCCGGACATAGGGCCAAAAGTTTTTCTGGTGTCAGATTGTAAATAGCTGCTAATACGATAAGTTTCGCTGCGGAAAGCTCCCTGTCTTCGGTTTCAACGCGGTGAAGCCAACTCGCGGAGATCCGGTAGGCCGGACGCCCCCATTGTTCAGCGTGTCTGATGCTGCGTTCTTCAACTTCTTTTAGAGACAATCGCCACTGGGAGCGGAGTGCTTTCAATCTTGATCCGAATGTTTCCAAGGCTTTCGATTACTCCGGTCATGGCAGGCCCACTTAGCGCCGTCTGCCGAAATTCTATTAGCAGACAGATTTCTGTTGCTTATAAGCAACGTCTCCGTCATTTGTTGCCAGAAATAAGCCTTCTATTCTGCGATGTTCCGGTATGGGAATATCGCCATTTTGCCGATAAGCAACAGCTCACCTGGGAAGCTTGTCATGCCGGTAGACCGTCCGCGATAGTAGGTTTGCC
The DNA here is from genome assembly GCA_965200515.1 of Granulicella sp. GTDB lineage: Bacteria > Acidobacteriota > Terriglobia > Terriglobales > Acidobacteriaceae > Granulicella. The sequence continues at coordinate 1,550,678 of CBDAUT010000014.1, forward strand.
GCTTCGCGGAAGCGACGTGGCGAGCAGAGTTGAGAAGGAATGGGGTGGATGAGTGCGGGGTGCCGGCTTGGCCACCCCGATGCTCCTGCGCGAGATAGTGGCGTTTTCGCCTCCCTGAAAGCAAAATGAGTCAGTAACTATCGGCGGAGATTCCGCCAGCGTCTAAATTGGGGTATGCGACGCTTTCAGCTTTTCGCGCCGCTGGTGTTCGTAGCAATTCTGCACATGCCTGCGTGTGGACAGAGTTCGAATCCAGCTACGCCGCAACATCCAATCGACACGCGCCCGGAGGGAACGGGCAAGGGCTGCACCTACAGTGCAAGTCGTTCCAGTGGGCAGAACACTGGCAGTTCTAGTTGCCCGGCGGACCTTCCTGGAGGTGCCACGGCGGCGAGACGCTTTCCTTATCCGGGTGAAGCTTCCGAGCCGGAGCAGACGAGTAAGCCGGACAATGCTGGGCCCCCTACTTCGCCGGCTGCCCAGGGTCAGGGTGCCGGCAGTCGCTTTCCCTATCCTGGGGAAAGCCCCACAACGCCAAATGGTGCTCTGAAAGATGCTGGGAGTTCGGGCGAATCGACAAGCTCCAGTAGCAGTTCTTCGGAGAGCGTTCTGCCGCCTGACGCGGATTCCAACTCGCCAGACGCCCTGCCGACGCCCAAGCGAGCACGGAAGAAGCTACCTCCCGTCCCGCGTCAAACGCCGGACGAGCGCGAGCTGGAAGACGTGAAGATCGCCGGTTTCTATCAGAACGACGGGAATTATCGTGCCGCCTACATGCGGGCGAAAGACGCCGTTGGCCTGGCCGATGATGATCCTGAAGCACAGTTCGCTCTGGCTGAGGCCGCACGGAAGCTCGGCAAATTCGATGAAGCGCAAAAGAGCTACAAGCGGTGTCTCGAACTGGATCCGGTACCGAAGCTGCGGAAGATCTCAGAAAAGGCACTGAAGGAGATGGCGGGATCCTAGCGCATGCTTACGCGGCCGCGTGCGCCGCGCTTGCGTCGTCGGGGTCGAGTTCATCGACCACGGCCAGATATTTGCGCATGTAGCGAAGCGGCTCGTCGGCGAGGGCCATTTCGCGAAGGTGGTATCGCCAGACATCACGTCGAGCGCTGCGGCGAATGAAAGCTTTTCGCGTGACAGTGGCAACGGAGCCATCCGGCATACTTCGCTGAAAGGTTTTTGGGGGCACCTGAAATGTGATTTCGGAGCCTGCTTTCCAAAAAGATGAGGCAAACTCGTGCGAAAAGAGCAGAGCATAATAGCGTCGTTGAGCGGCCAGCGTCGCAAAACTTTCCTCAGCGTTCGCCCAAGGCAAGCCTAGGCAAGAGGTGTACCAGCGCCGGAACTCGAAGCCGTTCTGGCGGGCCTGGCCGACGAGAATCTTCAACAGCTCGACACGATTCATAGCTGCGCGACAAGAGCGTCGCACGGGTAGTCTACGGCAAATCTGTTTCCCTGCGAACACGCGCGCGCGCACTATCGAAAATCTCGGATCGCGCTTCTGTTGGCAGCGGTGTTGGCTGAATACTGGCATGTCGTTGATGCCACAGCCTGACCAACATAATGACGCCAGCAATGCCCAACGCTAATACAGCGAAAGGAACGATCCAGGCGGCATTGTCGAAGCCGCCACGAATGGGTGCCGCTAGGACAACAGGACCGTATTTATTTACAAACCAATTGAGAACACCGCCGGTGGGTCCAGCCAAGGCGACCTGCGCTTTCAATTCCTCAATCATGGGACCGGAAACAGGGCAGCCTACGTGATTGCACTCCAGGAGGACCTGCCCACAACCACATTGGCACATGAGCTGATGGCCCAGCTTGTCAAAGGTCGTCGATGGAGTACCCGCTCCCAACATGAAGAATGCAAGCAGGCAAACACCTGCCGTTTGTAGCGCGCGTTTAAGCATGCCCATTCTCCGTTGGAGCTTGCCGGAACGCGCCAATCACACCCGGCTGTATTGCGTGCTCCAGAGCAGACTGCTTGGCTGGATTCTGAGCCTGTTGCGCTGCGGGCTGCAGCGGTGGCGTCAGGGCAATTGCAGTTCCGAGCAAGACGATAAAGATGCCGATCCAAATCCAGTTAACCAGAGGGTTCAGGAAAACCTTGATGATCGGACGATCTGTGTCTGGGTTGCGACCGAGAAACACAACATACAGATCTCTCGCCAGCGTTGAATGAATAGCTACTACTGTTGATGTCTGCTGACTTGCCGTGTAGAAGCGCCGCTCCGGAGTCATTCTCGTGATCGGCTTACCGTTGCTCGATACATCAAGGATCGCGTAATCGGTGTCGTAGTTTGCATTTGAATCTTGCGAATAGCTTTGGCAAACGAGCTTCAGCGATCCGAATTGCAAAGAATCACCAAAGCCCATCTCGATCTCTTTCGATTGATTGAACGCGGCCCCGGCGAGTCCGATAAACATCACGATGACCCCAAAATGAATAAGGTAGCCACCGTATCGTCGCGTGTTACGGCGTGTGAGCAGAATGCCAGAGGCGAGCAGGCCCTTTCCGGTTTGCGTACGTACAACTGCCGCACCCCGTAAGAACTCGGCCACGATTGCGGTAATTACACCTGCGCTCAGCGAAAAACAAAGCAGAGCATAGATGCTGGAAGCCGCATCGTCTTCACGCCATGGGCGAACGCCGCACGCCATGAGAGCGGCAGCGGTTGCAAGGATTGCAACGCAGGGAAGAATGAAGTTGCGCCGAACAGCACGAAGCGAGGTGGAGCGCCACGGTAGAAGTGGTCCGATGCCGGTCAGCAGGATAAGAAAAAGTCCAATCGGAACGGCAACGCGATTGAAGAACGGTGGGCCCATGGTGACCTTGGAGCCCTGGACATACTCGCTCAACACCGGAAAGAGCGTGCCCCACAGCACGGTAAAGCAAGCCGCCAGCAGAACGAGGTTATTGAACAAAAAGCTCGACTCGCGCGAGACAAGCGACTCCAGCTTGTTCTCCGCACGGAGGTGGTCACGTTGGTAGAAGTAGGTGAACAGACATACCGCGAACACGAGCACCATAAAGCCTGTGAACCAACTGCCAATGGAACTCTGAGCGAAGGCGTGTACGGAACTCACCAAGCCCGAACGGGTCAGATTCGTTCCTAGAATTGTGAGCAGGAAAGTGATGAAGATGAGCCAGACATTCCAGCCCTTCATCATCCCGCGCTTCTCCTGCATCATCACGGAATGCAGAAAAGCTGTGCCTGTCAACCAGGGGAGAAAGCTGGCATTCTCTACCGGGTCCCATCCCCAGTACCCGCCCCATCCCAGCACGGCGTAGGCCCAATGCATGCCAAGGCAGATGCCACAGGTGAGAAACAGCCATGTGACCATTGTCCAGCGCCGAGTGATGTGTATCCACTTCTCACCCGGGTAGCGCATCATCAGTGCGCCTAGCGCGAAAGCAAACGGCACTGAAAAGCCAACGTAGCCGAGGTACAGCATCGGTGGGTGGATGACCATCTCGGGGTACTGAAGCAATGGATTCAGGCCGAACCCGTCGGCAGGTGCCACGCCACCTGGGACGATGGAGAAGGGATGCGTTGCGAATGTAACGAGCAAAAGGAAGAACGTTTGAACCGCTGCAAGGATTGTCGATGCGTAGGCAGAGAGCATCACGTCTACTTTGTGGCGGACACGCAGAACGAACCCATACGCCGCAAGCAGCCACGCCCACAGCAGGAGGGAACCTTCCTGCCCAGACCACAGAGCAGAAAACTTGTAAGCAGGATGAAGCGCTCGGTTGGTGTGGTGCAGGATGTAGTCGACAGAAAAGTCGTTTGTGAATGCTGCCCAGATGAGCGCGAAGGCTGCGCAGGATATGACTACGAAGCTGGCAAGCCCAGCACGCCGTGATGTTTCTAGGAGATGTTCTGGCGAGATTGCCAGCGCTCGTTTGCGCGCAATTGCAAATAGGGCGAGCGAACCTGAGAAGAGCGTGTAAGCACTAAGGACGAGCGCTATAAGCAGGGAAAAGCTGCCGAATGACGGCATGGGATGCAGCATGGAAGCAATCCTTCTGGTCTATTCTCTCAGACTCAAAAGAGCGACAAAGGACCGCAGACTACTTTGTGCTGTATTCGGCCAAGCGGTGAACAATCGCGAGCAGATTATCCGGAAGCAGTGGCTTCAAGCGGAAGGTCACGTTCAGAGCGGAGTATTCTTCTTCTGCTTCGGCGAGACCGCTGATCACAAGTACTGGGATGTTCGGCTCGAATTCGCGTACTTTGCGCACAAATTCCGTTCCGTTCATGCCCGGCATGATGTGGTCAGTGATGATGAGGTCGATGTGGCTTGGGTATTCGTTATTCCGAAACTGTTCAAGAGCTCGCTCGGGACTCAGCACCGCGATGACGAAATAGCCGGCTCGTTTCAAAATGGTCTGGCGCGTCGCCGCCTGAACTGCGTTGTCGTCGATCAGAAGAATAGTTGCCGGCATTTGTTCCTTGCGCTTCGGAATACACGTTCGACCAAAAATATTCCTGAGCTCACGTATTCAAGCTGTGATGCGCGATGAAGGAGGAGGGTGGTCTTACCGCCACAACGCAGGGATTGCACTTTTGTGTGAGCGACGCATTCGCCCAGGGAGCAGAGGGCAAGCTGAGATAATCTCTGTATGAAGCGCCGCATCATCAAGCAATATGAGGTGATCCGCAAGATCGGGTCTGGCGGTAGCGGCGTTGTTTTCCTCGCCCATGACACGCTGCTTCAGCGGCCCGTAGTGATCAAGTTGCTCAAACGAGGGACGCAAACGCTTGAGCAGATGCGCACAACGCAACTCCGCGAAGCGCGGCTTGCTTCTGCAATCGATCACCCCAATGTTTGCGCCATCTACGAAAGTGGCGAAGCGGACGACGAAGCCTACATCGTCATGCAGTACATCCCCGGCAACTCACTGGACAAGGTAATAGCCGAGGGGCCCGCGAATCCACAACTCGTGCTCTCAAGCGGAATGCAGATTGCCGACGGTCTGGCTGCGGCGCACAGTCTTGGAATATTCCATCGTGACCTGAAGCCAGCAAACGTCATGCTTACGGATGGCGGCTTGATCAAAATTCTTGACTTCGGTCTTGCGCGCCAACTGAAGCGCGAGAACGTCAGCTTCGATCCGTCTGCGCCTACGGAACCTATAGCTGCACTGCCCGGTGCAACGTATACCGCTCGTGGAGGCACTATCGCCTACATGGCACCGGAACAATTCGTTACCGGGCAGAGCAGCATTCAAAGCGACATCTTTGCGCTCGGGCTGGTTCTGTACGAGATGGTCAGTGGAAGACATCCGTTCCACCGGCCCGACGCGCCGGACCTGCAGAGCATACGGGCGATTCAGTTTGCTGAGCCTCCACCGCTGGATCAGATTGTGCCCGGCATTCCTCGCGAGTTGCAGGGCGTCATTCTTCGCTGCTTGAATAAGCAGCCTGCAGAGCGATTTGCTTCCGCTGCCGATGTCAGAGAAGCGTTGAAGACAATTGTGAAGCAGTTCCAGCTCGCGATGATGTTGCCAGGTGAAGCGGCTACGAATATGGCAGCGCAGCAGCGCCTGGATTTGGAGACGCCCGAGGAAGAAAAACGCACGACGGGTATTCTCTCGATGCTGGCCGAGCGTTTTCGAGACAGTACACCGGCAATCTCCAAGCGCAACACAACAATTGTGGTTCTACCCTTCGTAAACCTTGGCTCTGACGAAACGACGCCATTTTATGGATACGCGCTCGCCGATGCCCTGGGAGCCCGACTGGCTCGCGTTCCTTCTCTTGTCGTGAGACCGTCCAGCGTGCTGATGAACGTGCCTACGAAGCAACTTGATCCGCTTAGCATCGGTAGGAAGCTGATCGTGGACTACGTGTTAGCGGGTAACTTTCTACGATCCGGCGAGGGCTTTGATCTGAATTGGCAGCTCCTCAATATCGAGCAGCAGAGAGTGCGTACTGGCGGCTCAGTAAGCGTGGCGTCGTTCGATCTTGTCGCTGTACAAACGGAAATCTGCGACGAAGTCTTTGCTGAGTTGCACGGCTCAGGTGACCTGCGAGGAAATTCTGAAAAGGTGCCGTTGCAGGCCCCGCTCGGTGACGAGATGTCCGAGGATTACCTCCAGGCGCGGGCGCTGCTCTCCTCCTTTATGGGCCGCACTGGCAATAAAGACGAGTTGGAGCGCGCGCGAATCTTCTTTGAGGCAGTGGTAGCAAGAGACGCGAACTATGCTCCAGCCTGGGCTGGGCTCGGCATCACACACCTCCAGTACACGCGTCATGGGCTAGGCGGTCAGATGCACGTGCTTGAGGCTCGTCGCGCTTTTGACAAAGCGTTACAGCTCGACGCGAGCTCAGTGGAAGCGAACCTTTATCGCGTTTACATGCTGTTGTCGCGTGGAGAGAAAGAAAGTGCACGGCACGGCATCGAAAACCTGTTACAGCAGGCTAGTAATGATTGGAATGTGCATTTGGTCGCTGGCCTTACGCTGCGGATCGACGGTATGTACGAAGATGCACTCGAACAGTTTGGAATATCACTTCGGCTTAATCCTTCTAACGCGGCAGTGATCTATAACCATCGCGCACGTGTGTACCAGTACCAGAACCAGTTAGAGTTGGCCGCGGACGAGATCCAGAAGGGTCTTACACTGGAGCCGCGTGGGCCATTACTGCGGCAGTCACTCGGCTATCAACAGATGCGGCAGGGTCAGCTCGAAAAGGCTGTTGACACTCTTGAAAGTGTCGTCAGAGAGGATGCCACCCTGCGAATTGTTTTTCCGACGATCGCCATGTGCTACGTGCAGCTTGGCAATCGTGAACGAGCGGCAGAATTCATTCTCGAGGAGACGTTGGCTGCGGCTGAAGCGGACAGCGAAATGGCCTATCGCCTCGCCACCTACTTCGCGGTGGAAGGAGATCAATCGGAGGCACTGCACTGGCTGCGCCGCGCCATCTATCTGGGTAATGAAAATTACCCTTGGTTCAGCATCAATCCTGCGTGGAAGGGGATGGCGGACAATTCAGATTTCCAGCGGACGCTGGAAGATCTGAAGAAGAGTTATCGCCGCAACCAAAAGAACTGGCGACGTCTGCTGAGTCAGGTCAGAGACTAAAGAGCCCTCCCAGAAAGGAGGGCTCTTCTATTCGCATTGCGGGCACGTTAGTTGCTGATAGCTTCGATCATCATCGGACGGTTGAGGCCAAAGACTACGTCAGTTCCTGCAGGCAACGTCTGATGAGTCTCACGTTTCAACCACCAGATCGTGCCAACACCGGCGCCAACGCTTGCGCCCACGACTGCACCGACTCCACCACCCAGAACCGCGCCGGCTACAGCGGCGCTGCCCGTGGTGAGGCCAAGTGCGGCAAGGGTTCCTTTGCTGTGGTCGTTCCCAACGATGGTTCCTTCGTCATTCACATGCGTTCCGTGTGGATGGGTTAGATCCACCACCTGCGCCGAAAGATGATGCGTAGTTCCATCAGGAAGAGTGATCGTCTCGGGTTCGAGGTGGATGAGCGCGGCACCACTCACGCGGTGTCCTTCATGCAAGTCACTGACACGACCGGAGAGCACAGTGCCAATCGGCAGCACGATGCGCCCGTGATGCTCTACAGCGTGGGTGAGCGTTGCGCGGAACTTACTTCCAACCTCTGTGTCACTTGTTGATATTTCGGTGCTGAGTCGAGCCCTTAACAAGGTTCCTTCGGGCACCTCATTCGGGTGCCATTCCACTTCAGTCACGACGCCGCTGCTTGGGTCGTCCGTGACCGTGAAGTGGTCTTCGTCATCCGACCGCTCGCTCATTCGCACATCCGGCTGCATTGGCAGCGGAGTTCTTGCACTCGAGGAAATCTGTGTTGTCGTGGTCACGGCCGACGGTACGGCATATTCACGTGTTCGCAGAGTTGTTGTGGATTCGGTATTCGCCGTCGCGGGGATAGCTGGTGAAGGTTTTAGGTAATGAGTTGATGTTTGCGCGGAACTCGTCACCACAACATCGTTCAACTGCTCCGGATGAGAGGTTCCCGTCATCTGCGCCATCACAGAGCCAGCAGGAAAAATAAGCGCTGCGGTAAGTACAGAAACTATGGGTTTCATCAGGAGTCCTCGCGTTGGAAGATGTGCTCACCCGAGGATACGGAAGGGAATGCGCGAAGCGCAGCGGCTATTCGTAGGACAGCACCCTTGCGGTTAATAGTGCTGAACCGGGCGCTTAGGAGATGTTGCGTGCGACAACTTTCTCGTAATACGACTCGTACAGCGGAATAATCTGGGAAGCACAGAACTTTTTTTGTGCGGTACGACGCGCCTCGATAGACATAGATTCCAAACGACCATTATCTGAAAGAAGCGAGATTGCGCCAGACGCCATGCCGCTGACATCTCCCACCTCGTACAGAAGTCCGTTTATTCCGCTCTCGATCAGTTCGGGAATACCGCCCACATCCGTCGACACTGCTGGAACACAGCACGCCATCGCTTCCAATGCTGCCAAACCGAACGATTCCATCTCACTGGGCATCAGCATCAGGTCAGCAAGCGGCAGCAGCTCATTTACGTTTTCCTGCTTGCCGAGAAAGTTGATGCGGTCACCTACGCCGAGCCGGACAGCTAGGAACTCTGCTGCCGAACGGTCTGGGCCATCGCCAATCATTAGAAGGCGCGCTGGAAGTTCCGCGCTAATTCGAGCAAATGTCTCCACGACATCAAGCACCCTCTTTACTGGTCGGAAATTCGACAGGTGAACAAGCAGCCGCTCATCTCTCGAGGCGAACTCCGGGCGTTGTTTCGCGTAAGAGGCTGGCTTGCGTTCGTAAACGTCACAGTTCACGAAGTTGCGCACTACCTCGATCTCAGTTGAAATGCCGAAAGCTTCATGTGTGCGGTCGCGAAGGTAGCTTGAGATTGCGGTCACACCATCAGACTGTTCGATCCCAAATCGCGTGATGGGCAGGTAAGACCTGTCGAGACCAACGAGGGTGATGTCAGTTCCATGTAGCGTCGTGATGAAGGGAAGTCTTCGGCCTTTGGCTGCCAGCATCTGCTTGGCGAGCAGCGCACTGACGCTGTGTGGGATGGCGTAGTGAACGTGGAGCAGATCCAGCTCATAAATTTCGGCGACTTCCGCCATGCGTGTCGCCAGCGCAAGGTCATAGGGCGGGTATTCGAAAAGCGGGTAATTTGAGACCGGGACTTCGTGATAACGGATGTTCGACTCGCGGCCAGTCAGTCGAAAAGGCTGAGAATATGTGATGAAGTGAATTTCGTGTCCGCGTGCGGCGAGTTCGATTCCCAGCTCGGTCGCAACCACACCTGAACCGCCATAGGTGGGATAGCAGGTGATTCCGATCCTCATGAGCCGACCGTTCTGTCATTTACTTCCTGTGGAGGCGCGGAGACGGGAGAGCGATCCGGAGTTTGGCTGAGCATGCCATAGTGGATGAGTTCAACACTGAAAGGGTGCGATGAACTTTTCGTGAACGTCTCCAGTAACGCCTGGTGTTCCACTTGGCGAGAATCACGAAGCCGGGTTGTGACTGCATGGAGGTCCGCATCAACATAGCCGGGGTGGCAAACAAGTTCCCATGTTCCTTCAGGAAGGTGACGCAGCAGATCGAGCAGGATCGCGCGATCGAGTCTGCCAGTGGCAGAAATCCCAATGGTTCCCGATGTGGTGACCACTGATCCACTCCGAATCTGAGGCAGATTCTCGAACCTTTTTCTCAGCAACTTCATGACGCGGACCTGGAACTCGCGCTCAATTGTGCCGTGACCGAGCGCAAGGCTCCAGCGGCTCTCAAATGGATTGCGTATAGCGCGGACGCCGAACCTTTCTGCGGTGCGGAGCAGGGGGGCAGCCACCCCCGGAAGAATGTGCGTGTGCTTGTGTGTGTCTACGTGGGTGACATGGATTCCATTCGCCTGCAGACGTCTAATTTGCGCGCCTGCTTCGCGTTCGATCTCGGCAGGGCTTACCTTGCCGAGCAGTACGGCGATCCAGAAATCCCTGAGTGACTTGCGAAAGTGCGTTCCGTCTGTGCCTAGAAGGCTAGGCACTTGATCGGGAGAGCAGACCGGAGTTCCGTCAGTGAGTACAACATGGCAACCTACTCCGAGTTGGTAGGTTGACATGGCGATTCCGACCGCTTCGTCGAAGGCTAGGCTATTTGCCATGAGCGTTGCGGAGGTGAGCGCACCCTCTCGCGCAAGCTCGCCGACTGATCGATTCACACCTCGCGTGAGGCCAAAATCGTCGGCATTGATTATTAGTCTTCTCGCCATATCTCTGGATTCGCCTGCCTTTAAAGCACTTAGCAAATTTTATGCGAGGCCGGAAGCTCACCCGTTCAGCTACAAGACAGTAGTGTTGGCGACTGCCCAGGCAATTACAGTCTCGCCCGGCAGAAGCGTCTCATTCAATTGTTCTTCGAGTCCCTCGTGTGTAAGGATCATCTGTCCAGCGAGAACGGTCCCTTCGTCCGCACCCACATAGCAGAGCTCGCAAATACCAATGCCTTGCTCACCTCGAACTGGCGGGCCGAAGATTCGGCAGGTTAGCGGACGCCCGGTGTAGAGTTCGCAGCGTCCCGTTGCGGGGTCAAGAACGGGGCACGCACCGTCTGCTTCAGGTGCATCAGCGAACTTTTCCCACGAACTCTCGTCTGCGTCGAGCAGACCAGTGTGCAGATCGCCAGGAAAGCCATCTGAAAGCACGCGGACTGCTTCCGCAGCTCTTGCGCGAAGTGCAGTAGCGCGGACCGAATCTTCCGAATCAAGTTTCTGCAGAGCCGTGCTGAGGCGTTCCGCATCCAGCATGGAGATTCTGAAAACTCCATGGCAGCATGGCGTGCATCCGGGGCGGCACGCCAGCCATGATGTGCCGTCAGGCTTTTGCGCACGCCCTGAGGCGTCTGCTAAAGAGCTGTCGACTAGTTGCACGAGTTCCTTGTCTCTCGCTGGAAGCATCACTTTGGTCAATCCTGCGGGACTTACAGACTGACACTTGCAACTACTTTACAAACCGCCTGCCTGTAGTTCAGCTTTGAGTACGTTCTGAGGTGGCACAACAGGCGAACGGAGCAGCAGTTTAAAGATGCGGAGACGCCAGTCGCGTTTCAGGAAGATCGTTCGTGTTGATGGTTCCTCATGACAGTAGTGTTCCATCAGATTGTTTGTTCCGCTGACGTACTCGATGCGGCGAGTTGCTCTTTTCACTTCTTCTTCAATCATAAGAGCACGCATCACTGTGCATAGTGAGTGATTTACCAGGCTTGTATTGTGCTGCCAGAGTACGCGAGTAACTCCATCGTCTGAGCGAACTCCACTGATGGTGCTGAGCCATTCCCCTGTGGGAGCCTTCAGACCTGCTGAAAAGAATCCGGGCAGTCGGGCACGCAATCCCGCGCGTGCGTTCAGCACTTCCTGACTTGCAGGGTAGGTGGCGCACCGATCAATCTGGGCAGCGGATAGCTGTAGTTCCTCTTCGGTAAGTGACGGGACGAATTCCCAATCGTTCTGAGTGCTAACCCTGAGGCTATGGCGAAGGTTGCGGCGAGTCCGTTTTCCAAACTGCGCTAACGAATCATCGAAGCTAGCGCCAAGCTGATGCCGCCAGCGTGAAGCAATGCGCGCGCAACTCATAGCGCAACCTTCGCGAAGGTCCGTTGCGCGTATGGAAAGCGAGTGCGGCTCGTCAGACTGCAGATGCACAGCAAAGGCCTGCCTTTGGAGAATCCGCTCTACGAACCAACGGAGGTGGTGTCGACGCTGCGACGGTTCACAAAGTAAGCAGGTTTCACCCATGTGATCTCCGCCGACGAAATACCCCGTGGGCACTCCTAAAATCAGCCGCTCACGGAGGAAGAATGCGGCTTCGAGGCGTTCGCCTCTGCTCATTACGAAAACATGAGCTCGCCAGCCCTTTGCTATTGCCCATAGTGTGGTGCGGTGTTCAAGGGCTTCGAGGTTCGGCTGAAAGTTGGCGAGTCGCTGTAACTCCGATCCAAAGCGCCGGAAAGCATCTGCCACGGAGAAGGACTGAACTTCGAGATCAGCAGGAGCTGAATCGCTTACCTTAATTCGGAGGGAAGGTCGGCAGAGTTCGATAGCAGAGACAAAGGTCGTAGCAGTACCAGCTTGAAACATGGAAGCTCGTGAAGGGAATGTCGCCGCGGCCCGCCTACTCTGTTTGGTACCAACTGGCTCTTATGAAGATAGCGATGTTCATGAGCGTGTGGAACGGTACTCTGGTAATTCGTTCAGAACCGAACAGAGTGACTACCATGTGCGAGAGCAGTACGCGTTAGGCCTTCCTTTGCAGCGCGCTCATAGCGGCCTTGTCGATTCAATACTCGGGGACGGTTTGTTAGAACGAGGCCCATGTGTGAGCTATTCGGATATCGACCTAAATCTCACCAGCCAGCATCTCGGTGCGGAGTACATTGTGCGGGGATGCAACTGGAAGCCTTAGTAGTAAGCGAAAAATCTTGAAGCGTAGCCCCCTCTTCACGAAGATTGTTCGGGTGGAGTTTTCCGGAAGGCAGTAATGCTCCATCAGGCTATTTGTTCCACTGTAATATTCGATTCGCCGACTCTTGTTTTTCACTTCTGCGTCTATCAGCAACGCTCGCATCACTGTGCAAAGAGAAACACCTGGACAGATGGAATTGTGTTGCCAGAGCACCCGTGTAACACCAGCGGCTGATCGCGTTCCGCTTATGGTGCTCAACCAGTTTCCATGTGCGTCTCTCACGCCAGCCGAAAAAAACCCAAAGAGTTGTGAACGCAACTTCGCGCGTGCTTCCAAAACATCGAGGCTTGCCGGATAAGTCGCGTGCTCGTCGACAAGCTGAATTGACTCCTGGATTTCCTGCTCCGTGAGTGATGGCACGAATCTCCAATCGTTCTGCAGCGCCAATCGAAGACTATGGCGGAGATTTCGCCTCGTGCGCTTTCCAAGCGCGGCGACGGAATCATCAAAGGTCGCGGCGAGTTCATGGCGCCAACGCGAAGTAAGCCGCGTCTTATGCACGCTGCACCCTGACCATAGATCTGTGGACCGAATGGAGAGTGAATGTGATTCACCTGACTGTAGGTGCACAACAAAAGCCCGCCGCTGAAGAATCCACTGCAGAAACCACCGGAGAATGTGGCGTCTCTGTGCCGGTTCGCAAAGCAGACAGATGTCCCCAAGGTCATCGCCGCCAAGAAAGTACCCCGTCGATATGCCGAGCAGCCGGCGCTCTCTCAAGAGAATGGCTGCTTTGAGTTTCTCGCCCTTGCAGACGACAAAGACTCGAGAGCGCCATCCTTTTGCGATGGACCAGAGACCGATGCGGTGCTCCAGCGCGGCGAAGTCGGATCGTGTCGTTGCAAGCTGATTCAGCTCTGGGCCAAATCGATCAAACGCGTCCGCGCTGCTAAGAGAGTGGACCCTGAACTCCGCAGCAAGAAAGGGAGTGTTTTCGCGCTGCTGAGAGGGAGGATAGACATCTACAGCGGGAACAAGGGCCGCAGCAGAACCAGCTTGAAGCATGAGCGTCTCGGAAAGTGAAGCTGCCGTGGTCCGCCTACTCTGTTTGGTCCCTCAGGCTTAGAAGGAGCATAACGGGTTTTCGGGTATGAGGAACAGCCCACACGACGCTCTTTCATCACGTAGAACGACTTGTTCAATGTAGTGAATAGTAGATACCCGATTGTGGCATCAACACCGCGAACATCGCCATCAGGCAAATGGGCCCGGGAATAGGTGTAACAACTGTTTTCGAGAGGTGCTACTTACGGGAGGTGTCACTGTAGGTCCCATCATCTCGAATCAGAGAATGATGGCGGGGACGACGGGGCTCGAACCCGCGACCTCTGCCGTGACAGGGCAGCGCTCTAACCAACTGAGCTACGTCCCCAACAACTCGTTGAGTGTAACAGATTCCGCGATGGAGAATGTGGACGCTCACTCATCTCACGTCAATTTGAAACACCGGGCCCAGTGGCCTACACTGAAGATGTTCGCCACAAGAGTGGGCGGTTAGCTCAGTTGGTTAGAGCGCCTGCCTTACAAGCAGGATGTCGGGGGTTCGAGTCCCTCACTGCCCACCAAATAATTTACGAGAAGGCCCCTACGTGGGGCATTCGTGTTCTGAGTTGCGCTTTATTCAAGCGCGGCAGAATGAGGCCCACCGAGAGGGCTGGGCAAAAGCCGCGAGGCGGACGGTTCTTCCACCCGGAGCAGTCTCGGCAGAGCAGTTCTGCCAAACTCGAGAACCTGTCGACCTTCAAAGAAATCAACTATTCGGGAACTCGCTCGTCCATCTCCGTACGGATTCGTTATCGAACCGTGACGAACGGAAAGCTTACGAGCCAGCGTTCGCACGCCTGTTTGAATGCTCGCCGCATCGCTGCCGGTAAGAGTCGTGATGCCATTCCGTTGCGCTTCTGGGCGAGCTATGGATGACTGCATCAGCAGTACAGGTTTTCCGAGTGAAGGAGCTTCTTCCTGCACATCTTCGACATCGGTCAGCACCAGATCGCAACCGTTCAGCAGCCGGAGGTATTGTTCGTATCCTGCCGGACCACTGAGCAGAACACCGGGCACATGGTCCAGGAGATCGTTCACGGTTTGTACGCTTGCAGCGTCGCCTACTACTGGCCACACGAACTGGTACAGGCCTGGCACAGACCTGGCGAGATTGCGGATTGCATTGCACAGATCAGGCAAGCCGTGCCTGATTGTGTCGGGCATTTCTGCAACAACGAGAACATGGACTACACCCGATGCGCGCGCGGACGCAGCACCGACGTGAAGACCTAGAGCCGTACACGTCTCATGCATTGTGTCCACGCCGGGATTGCCGGTAACGAGCACATACTGTTCGGGCACTCCGTCGCGTACCAGGAGCTCTTTGCTTAGAGCAGTATCCGCAAAATGGACAGAAGCAAACAGACTTGCAATGCGTCTATGCAGAACCTCCGGATCCGACTCGTCACCAGTGCGAAAGTCATGAAGCGGTGTTCCACCGTCAAGGTGTGCTACAGGAATGTGAGCGTAGTAGGCCGCCATTGAAGCCATCGCGACCGTCATGCTGTCACCCTGCACCAGCATCCATTCAGGTTTTATTCCAAGGAGTAACTTACCAAAGGCCGTGATCATTCCCGCGCGGGTTTCGTCGATGCTTACTTCATTCACAGGGATGGTGAGTTCCAGGTCCGCGGAGACCTTTAGGATTGCCAGAGCCTCGCGAATCCGCTCCGGCCTGCCGCCAGCAACACAGACGCGTACGGCGTCCGACGATTGGTATTCACTCCGTAGCGTGCGAATCACAGGAGCTAGCTTTCGTGCCTCGGTTGGGGTACCGATAACCACAAGGTAGCGGCACTTGATTATTGCCGGTCGCCACTGCTGCGCAACGACGTGGAGCATAGCAAAGCGCGCAGTGCGCGTTTGAAGGTCTCCTCCACTCGCTGTTACTAGGGCAGCAGGTTGCCGTGACTCAACCTGCTCCTCCAGAAACGGATGGTCAGAGTTCGGCGGAATAAATAGACTTTCTCGAGTGTTGGTTGAAGCTCGCTCCGCAGGTGTCTCGTGCGGCAAATCCGTGTAGAGCAGCTCTCCGGGGGAGATTGCTTCCACTGGCGCTACACCCTCGTGCAGGTCGGTACCCTGTTCAAGTAGAGACTGCTCAGGCGCGCCTTCCGAGTCCTCCCGATCAAGCCGCAGTTTGTGAGCATAAACGAGGGGCCGCTGCCGCGCGGCGAGCCAGGGATCTGACGTCGGAACTGCATGACCTTCAGCAGCGTAGGCCGAATCCGCTTGGTGCTCTTTTGTAGCCACTACAACAGATTCCGCAGAAGGATTCTGCTTAATGGAAGCGTCAGCTTCGCGGTTGAGAGCACCTGACGAATGCGTTGGGAAAGACTCGCTTGAAATGTGTGCTGTGTCTTGTGGCAGATCTGGTGTTGGCGCGACAGGCAATTCAGGGCCACGCTTACCAGGAAACAGATTGCCGATGCGCGACCACATGCTCATTAGGATGCCCGCGCGTAAGCGGCGCGCTCGAACCAGTTTAGCTGGTTTCGTTCTCTTCTTCCGAAAGGGCGCTCATAACGCGAGCCGTCGCCGCCGTCCAATGAGGTAGCCGGATTCCAAAGACCTCATAGAACCTGCTGCAATCCAACCGTGAGTTTAAGGGGCGGCGAGCAGCGGTTGGATATTCTCTCGTGGTGATAGGGACCAGGTGCGCAAAGCGAGTCTTCGGAGAGAAGAGCTTCGCCAGTCGGAGAAATTCTTCAGCAAATCCGAACCATGTTGTCTCCCCGGCGGAAGCAACGTGATAAACACCTCGCTTTTGAGCGAGAAGTTGCGGAGGGGTTACATCATGGGACTTTGCCTCATCTTCCGTACGGAGAATCAGCTTCTGTACCGCCTGCGCGAGGTCAAAGCTCCAGGTTGGAGCACCGAACTGATCAGACACAATGCGAAGCTCATCACGCTCGGTCGCCAGCTTCAGAATGGAGCGAAGAAAATTCTTTCCTCTTGTCCCAAACACCCAACTCGTTCTCAGAATCAAGTGCGTGCTTTCTGATTGCGTAAGTGCTCTCTCACCGTCGAGCTTCGTTTGACCGTAGACGCTCAGAGGGAATGTGTCGTCGTTCACGTTCCACGGTTTGGTTCCACTCCCGTCAAAAACGTAATCCGTGGAAAAGTGGATGAGTGCGGCACCACATCTTGCTGCCTCTTCGCCGAGGACCCCCGGGACGCGCACGTTCATCTGGTGGGCGGAAGCGCTGTCGCTTTCTGCTACGTCAACCGCCGTGAATGCGGCTGGGTTGATGATCCAGTTCGGGCTTGTGTTCCGAACAAAGGACCTGAGCGACGCTTCATTCATGAGGTCAAGCTCGGCTCTTGTCGGTGCTATGACGTCAGCGAAGGATGAGAGAAGGGGAAGAAGATCACCGCCGACCTGCCCGGTAGAACCTGTCAGCAGGATACGGATCTTCGAAGTTGTCGATGATTTGCGGCTAAGCGTCACGAGATATCCGCAGCAGAGCTTTGGCTAGTCGGTAGAGGCAATTCAGCGTCACCGAATGAAGAGCCGAGGGCATCTTTCGTCGATACAAGCGGAGCCTGGCCGTGTTCAAGAGGCCAGTTGATTGCAAGCTCCGGGTCATTCCAACGTACACAACGTTCCCCTGCGGGATAGTAGAAGCCGGTGGCTTTGTAGAGCACGTTAGCGGTCTCTGAAATGACTAGGAAGCCGTGTCCGAAACCCTCAGGGATCCAGAGCAGTTCACCTTCTTCTGCGCGCAAGTGAAAACCCGCCCACTTCCCGAAATCTGGCGAGTCGCGTCTCAAATCAACGGCCACATCCCAGATGTAGCCGGACAGTACCCGCACCAGCTTGCCTTGTGGTTGCCCTAGTTGGTAATGCAGCCCGCGCAGGATTCCTTTTCGTGAGAAGGATTCATTCTCCTGCAGAAAGGTAGTTGGCAGATTCAACTTTGCGAAATCCCTGGCTTGGAAAGTTTCAGCGAACCAGCCGCGGTCATCACCGAGCCGAGTGGGTCGGATGAGCTTAACGTCCCGCAGTTGTGTATCGAAGAGTTTCATCTCGAAGCTTAAGGGTTCCTTCTTGATAATCAGAGATTCGTGGGCGTTTCTTCTTCGAGAACGCGTTCCAGATACTGCCCATACGAACTTTTAGAGACTCGTGCGGCAAGAGTGGACAACTGATCTTTGTCGATGTAGCCGAGCCGAAATGCGATCTCCTCAGGACACGCGACTTTCAAGCCTTGTCGTCGCTCGATCGTAGAAATGAACTGGGCAGCTTCCAAAAGGGAGTCGTGCGTTCCTGTGTCCAGCCAAGCCATACCCCGACCTAGCACCCGACAACTCAGTTGTCCGTGGTCGAGATACCAGCGGTTGACATCGGTGATCTCCAGTTCTCCACGGACCGAAGGCCTGAGGTTCTCCGCGATTCTCACGACCTGCTTGTCGTAAAAATAGATTCCAGTGACGGCATAGCGCGACTTCGCTACGGCAGGCTTCTCTTCCAGAGAGATCACACGAAACTGTGAGTCGAATTCAACTACACCGTAGCGCTCAGGATCCTGCACCGCGTAGGCAAACACGGTAGCTCCTTCCTCCTGCGCCGCGGCTGAGCGCATTAACGTGGCGAAATCATGTCCATAGAAGATGTTGTCGCCGAGGACGAGGCAGCAGCCTTCCCCGGCGAGGAAGTCGCGACCAATCAGGAATGCCTGTGCCAATCCTTCAGGGGAAGGCTGCACGGCGTAGTTAAGGCGAAGACCCCAGTCTTGTCCGGTGCCGAGAAGCTGCTCGAATCGCGGCGTGTCGGTCGGAGTGGAGATCAGCAGAATGTCACGAATTCCCGCTAGCATGAGTGCCGAAAGCGGGTAATAAATCATCGGCTTGTCATAAACGGGAAGCAGCTGCTTCGAGATTGCCTGGGTTGATGGATAGAGCCGCGTGCCGGACCCTCCGGCGAGGATGATGCCCTTCATTTCGTTGCACCCGCAGGGATTGGCTCGCTGGCCTTTCGATCACCGTAGTTCGTGTTCAGCCATACCTGGTATGCGCCCGAGGTGACTGACTTTGTCCATTCCGTGTTGTCGAGGTACCACTGAACTGTCTTCCGTAAACCTGTCTCGAAGGTCTCCTGCGGCTTCCACCCAAGCTCACCTTCAATTTTCCGAGGATCGATCGCATAGCGCCTATCGTGCCCAGGACGATCAACTACAAAATTGATTAGTTGCCGATGAGGTGCATAGGGCGAATCAGGACGAAACTCGTCTAGTAAGTCACACAACATGGTGACTACCCGCACGTTCGTCTGCTGATTACAGCCGCCAATATTGTAGGTCTCACCTGTGACTCCCTTCGACAGCACCGTCTCGATTGCTGCGCAATGATCTTCGACGTAAAGCCAATCTCGCACCTGCTGTCCGTCCCCATACACCGGAAGCGGTTTGCCTTGTAAAGCATTCATGATGGTCAGGGGGATGAGTTTTTCCGGGAACTGAAATGGCCCATAGTTGTTGGAGCAGTTTGTGATCAGCGCTGGCAGGCCGTAAGTGTGAACCCACGCGCGCACCAGATGATCACTAGCAGCTTTGGAAGCGGCGTATGGAGAATTTGGCGCGAACGGAGTCTTCTCGTGGAAGGCAGGCTCGTCAGCAGAGAGCGTCCCGTAGACCTCATCTGTCGAGACGTGGACGAAGCGAAATGTCTCTGCCTCGCTGTGAAAAATAGAGCGGAAGTATTCCAACGCGGCACTGAGCATAGAGAACGTGCCATCGATGTTCGTTCTCAAGAAGGCTTCCGGTCCATAAATAGAGCGATCAACATGGCTCTCTGCAGCGAAGTGAACGACTGCAGAAGGACGATGCTGAGCAAGAAGTTTACTGATCAGTTCGCGGTCGCAGATGTCGCCGTGGACGAACGTGTGCAGAGGATTGTGTGCAAGGGTGCGTAGGTTTTCGGGATTGCCCGCGTAGGTAAGCAAGTCCAGATTGACTACGCTGCCTTTACCGGATTCGATCCAGTTCAGAACAAAATTGGAGCCTATGAAACCTGCTCCGCCTGTCACCAATATGCAAGATTCCATGCCGTAACCGCCTTGCTCCCGAACACTCCAAGAATAGCGCAGCAGGTCTTCTACTTGGCGAAGAGCTGACTCAGATCGGCGAAGGCTTTGAATTCCAAGGCGTTCCCAGCGGGGTCCAGGAAGAACATCGTGGATTGCTCGCCGATCTCCCCGGCGAACCGCGTATATGGCTCGATGATGAACTTCACGCCCGCTTCTCGCATCCGTTGCGCGAGCTTTTGCCAATCGTCCTTGGTGAGCACCACTCCAAAGTGCGGAACAGGTACGGCGTGCCCATCCACGGCATTGCTGTGGGCAGCACCTGCGACTTTCTCGCACGGCTTCAGGTGAGCAACGATCTGGTGTCCGTACAAGTCGAAATCAATCCACTCGTCAGAGCTGCGGCCCTCAGGGCAGCCGAGCACTCGACCATAGAAATCGCGGGCAGCTGAGAGGTCGTCGACGGGGAAGGCGATGTGGAAGGGCTGCAGCAAAAAACACGCTCGCTGGCGAAGATTCGCTGCGCAAATCATACAGCGAGAGAAAAAGGTGCCGTGTGAGTGACACTGCAGGGGCAGAGACCCGCTCTCCCGCGATACTTGGAAGACGAAAACGTCCATGTCATTTTGTTCATACGTGCTTTCGACCATCAAGTGAGCTCCGCTGGTTATGCAGAACACGCTGATGTATGGAGGATTTGAACTTTCGTGGGATGGCATCACCTGCACGCGTCGATTGAGATGAAAAGCGTGATGGAACATACTGAATCAAACCTGCGGACGTGGAGACAAGGGCCGCGGCAGAGCATCGTCCTGGCGGACAATCAAGCTATTTTCCGTACGGGAGCCGCACGAGTGCTCGCGGGCGAGCTCGACCTGGAAGTGGTTGTGCAATGCCCCGACTTGCCTTGTTTGAGAGAAGCGATTGCCACGTTTCCTTCTTCCATCGTCCTGTTTCCGACAAGCATGGGGACGGACCTTCACCAGCTTTTCGACTCCGTTGAGAGGGCGCATTCAAAGCCTGTCATCATCGTCGACCACGGACAGGAACTCGACGAAGACGTTGCTCTTCGTGCTGAGGGAATTATCCACCGCTCGGTAACTGGCAAGCAGTTGGCCGATTGTCTCCGGAGCGTTGCTGCGGGCGAACGTAGCGTTCACCGCGCTGTGGTGCGCTCCATGCCTCTGCCGGATCGCACCGGCGACCGCGTACTTCAGCGCCTGACTCCCAAGGAGATGCAGATTGTTGCACTTGTCGGCGAGGGCTGTAAGAACAAGGAGATTGCATCTCGTCTCAATACGAAGGAGCAGGTAATTAAGAACTACTTGCGAACGATTTACGACAAGACCGGTGTTTCCGACCGGCTCGAGCTCGCGCTGTTCACTCTGCATCACCGTGCGTTGGCGGAAGCGGCGGAAGCGGTGCGCGCACAATTTGCTCGAACAGCTTAGTTGTTCTCGATGTCCAACAGAAAGCCGCCCATCAAGGGCGGCTTTCCTGTTTCTGGGGCATCTCGTGCGCTAGAAGCCACCCATGAGTTGCTCTTCTTTCTCATCATGCTCGCTGATTACCCCAATCTTTTCAGCCACAGATTTCGCCTGCGTAAACAGCATCAGGTAGTCCGGTCCACCTGCTTTTGAGTCGGTGCCGCTCATATTAAATCCACCAAACGGATGCGCTCCAACCATTGCTCCTGTGCACTTGCGATTGAGGTAAAGATTGCCAACATGGAATTCTGCGCTGGCCCGCCTTAGTTTCTCGCGAGAGGAAGAATAGATCGCGCCAGTCAGTCCATACTCGGTATCGTTAGCAATCGTTAGGGCATCTTCGAAACTCTTGGACTTGATCACTGCCAGCACCGGCCCAAAGATTTCTTCCTGAGCCAGCCGCGCATGGGGAGCCACGTCAGCAAACACGGTCGGCTCAATGAAGTAGCCCGCGTCCGCATTCTCAATGGCATTGCCGCCTGCAATGAGGCGTCCCTCGCTTCGACCAATTTCGAGGTATCCGAGCACTCGTTGGTACGCGGCGGTGTTAACAACGGGTCCCGTGGCCTTGTTCTCCGCCGGATCGCCATTGGTCAGCTTGGCGACGCGTTCGCGGAGCATGTCACAGAACGGGTCATACACGGTTTCGGCAACGATGACGCGAGAACATGCAGAACACTTTTGTCCGTTGAAGCCGAAAGCTGCTGCCACCACTCCGTCCGCTGCAGCGTCGAGGTCTGCATCGGCCTCCACAATGATTGCGTCCTTGCCACCCATTTCGAGAATGGTCCGCTTGATGAACTTCTGGCCTGACTGCGTGCGAGCTGCGCGTTCGTGGATCTCCAGGCCGACCTTCTTTGAACCCGTGAAAGCAATGAAGTGTACTTTCGGGTGCTCCACTATCGTTTGGCCCACGACAGGCCCGCCCTGCAGCAGATTGACGACGCCGAGCGGCATACCAGCTTCCTCCAGAAGGTGAACGAACACTGCAGCGATCGTTGGGGCATCCGGAGAGGGCTTGAGAACAACAGCATTGCCGCAAACAATGGCAGCGGCGGTCATGCCGGCCATGATGGCAAAAGGGAAGTTCCAGGGTGGAATCACCGCTCCTACGCCTAATGGAACATGGCGCAGTCGATTCCGTTCACCCGGAAACTGAATAGGTGTCGTTGACCTGTCCAACCGCAGCGCTTCTCGTGCATAGAACTCAAGGAAATCAATGCACTCGCCGACATCTGCATCGGCCTCCGCAAAATTTTTCCCAACTTCCAACGTCAGCCACGCACAGAAGGTGAGGTGTCGCTCTCTTATGAGTTCAGCCGCTCGGAGCAGTAGCGACGCACGTTCCGCAGCAGATGTGTGCCTCCAACTGTGAAATGCTTCTGTGGCAGCTTCGACCGCTTCGTTCGCTTGCGCGACCGTCGCTTCAAAGTGAGTCCCAATGATTTCCGCCGGTCGCGCGGGATTCACGGAGTCAAAAGTGCGGTCAGATTTATTTCGACGACCGCCTATCAGGAGCTCATGTGTTTTGCCGAGTTCGGAACGCACCTCATCCAAAGCAGCAAGCATGGCACGGTGCTGGTCAGGAGCCGAGAAATCGGTGAAGGGTTCATTGCGGAATACAGGAAGTGACGTGAGTTCAGGAGCGGGCATGCAGTACCTCGTGAAACTACTGTGTGATTTGCTCTGTTGATTTGGACATCTGCGCGGTACGGTCCAACTTGTCCCAGGAAAACGACTTTCCATCAACAGCGCGCTTCAGAGTTTTGAATAACACCCAGGAAAAGAGTTGGCGATATGTGAATCGCTGAACCCAGATGTGAACAAGCAGCCATGCGTCGCCGCGGCTTGCAGGGTGTTTGCGCTCCAACATGAACGCCAATCCGGAAGCTGCGAAGTCGATGACAAGAAACGCCATAAAAAAGGTGAGCAGCTTGTAAAGATCCGCGGGATTTGTCGTTTCGGGATGAAAGTGTTTATCGATCAGGTAATGAATGATGCCTGTGACGAAGATCAGGTCAATGAGAGGCGAGACCAGCGGAAGAAGAATTTGGAAGATGAGGATGTTTGGGAGCGCAAACAAGCCCATCGCGCGACGCTTTGCAATCGCGCCTTTATGTTTGAATATCGCCTGCAGAATGCCAAAAGACCAGCGGAATCGCTGCCGGGCTAAACCGTTCGCATTGATCGGGGCTTCGGTAAAAGCGAGTGCCTGATCTTCATAGATGACGGCGAAACCCTGCTCCAGCAGGTTCATTGTGAGGTCAGCGTCTTCAGCGACAGTGTCCGGATGGTAACCCCCGCCAGCCTTTACAGCCGAAGTTCGCCACGCGCCAATGGCACCCGGCACCACCATCACAACATCGAACAAATCCAGGGCGCGACGTTCAAAATTCTGGCTGGTAATGTACTCAAGCGCTTGCCAACGGGTCCATAGATTCACCCGGTTGCCGACCTTCGCATTGCCGGCCACGGCACCGATCTCCGGGTTAGCAAAGTGGCATACCATCCGGCCAATCGCATCGTGCGCGATCACGCCGTCGGCGTCAATGCCGACGTAGATCTCTTCGTCGGTTTGCTGCAGCGCGAAGTTGAGAGCTTCGGCTTTGCCTCCATTCTCCTTGGTGAGTACAGTTACACGGCCTTCTGCGATCTCCTTTGCGTAAGTCTCGCTCGCGACTCTGTAGGTAGCGTCTTGTGAGCCATCGTCTATGACAATGATGCGCATGTTCTTGTAATTCGACATCAGCACAGATCGAATCGTGCGTGCGATAACCTTCTCTTCGTTGTACGCAGGAATGAGAACCGCGACGCGGGGTTCGTAGTCAGGAGTGGCGAGGTTCTTACGCCGCCTCAATCGATCGATGAGCGCGCAGACACCGATAATGATGAGTCTGCCGCTCATCAGTACGTCTCCGAGAAAGAAAACGCCGATAGCGAAGTTATTAAAGAATCCAATGAGTGAAAACGCCACTGAATCCAGCTCAGCAAGATAGCGCTGACGTCGGGTAAGCGGCACCATCACCTGATCACGCGTTTGTCCGATGAGTTGTGAAACTGGGACAATCTGATACCCACGAGCTCGCAAGGCTTCAATCAGCTTTGGCAAAGCAGCAACGGTTGCGGACCGGTCTCCGCCGCCATCGTGCATGAGGATGATGGAACCACGCATCCAGGGTTTAACCTGGGCGGCATCGATTTGAGCGAAGACGCTGTCGATAATTTCTTGCGGGCTCTTGCGCGGGTGCTCATCCCAGTCATTGGTGTCGATCTTGTTGCCGACGATGATGTAACCGAATCTCTGCTGGATACGTGCAATGGGTGCAGCTTGATCGTTGGTATCTGGCTCCTGGTCAATGGAGTATGGCGGACGGAAGTAGACGGGTTGGACGCCTAGTTTCGCCGCAAACAATCTCGCAGTGGCGTTTAGTTGTAGGTCGATCTGCCTGTCGGATATTTCGCTGATGTCTGGATGCGTGAACGTGTGGTTGCCAATTTCATGGCCCTCACGATAAACGCGGTCCATCACTCCAACGTTGTCCTCCGCGATCTCCCCGATCATAAAGAACGTGCTTTTTACGTTGTAGCGCTTCAGCACATCGAGGATCTTGGGTGTCCACGTGGGATCGGGTCCATCGTCGAAAGTGATCGCCACTTTCTTCGGCTGGTAGCCGTATTGCGAAACAGTGTAGGGAAGAGGATACGAATCCATCGTCTCCGTTACCGCGCTAAGGTATTGCGAGGGAATGGTTTTGTCATCGTCCATCTCGACCGATCTATGGCCGTTCTGCGGCTTACCGGTCACTCGGAGAATGTCGCCATCGCCTTCCGTATCCACATCCTGACCCGGTGCCACAGACGCAAGATCGCCAACTGGATCGCCTTTAAGCGGGCTATCCCAAATTTTCCAGAGCGATGCGTCTTCAGAACCAAGCCGCCACAAAGCGATCGTTTGTAAGCCGAGTGCGCGAGCTACGCGCATCTGGTTCAGCACGGTCACGGCGTCCAGAAACCAAACCTGATGGCGCACACCGCCGTCCACGTCGTCGTAAGCAAAGTGTGGGTTAAGAGAAGCTTCGTCGAGCTCGATCTTCGCACCGGAATCTGAGGCTGCTTGCCACGCTTCCTGCGTGGACATGTTCACCGTGTTTACGATCTCCGAAGTGGGCGCAACCACGGGAATTTTCTTAGCGTGCTTTGTTGCTGCCGCAGCGGTCGGCGGCGGTACAAGCTTTGTTGTCCAGTCATACCCGTAATTACCAATGGCGCAAATGATTTTTTCGCGCGGTACCTGCTTCAGGTAGGCGCGAAGATTATTTGCAAACCAGTCCTGCCCTGCAACGGGACCCGGAGTAGTTCCTTCCTGATGCTGGTCATAATCCAGCAACACAACTCCGTCTGAGTGCGCAGCCAAAAAGCGCGCGTCAAAGTCAGTGTTGCCCACGGGAACGCTCACGTAGAGGCGGAGATTTCGTGCGTGGAAATCCTCATAAAGGGCCTGCACAAGCTGATTAAAGCCGTCCTGCGCAGATGTCGGTATTGCTTGGAAATTCAGGTTCAAGCCACGATAGCGTGTGTTCGTCTTGAGAAAAGCGTCGACCTGCTGCAGGAAGTGGGCTCTTGCTCCCGTGTCCTCTAGAAACTGCCCAACGTTTTCGTTGAAAGCTCCCGTCGCGGGATTGAAGTTATTGACCAGCGGAAAAATTTCCGTGTCTTCCTTAGCATCCGTAATGACCTTCAGAACTTTGTTCTCACGATCAACGCCGTGCACACCTCCACCGTCCACGACTGCGAACGGCGTGTTATCGGCGGTGTAAGCCGTCAGTCCGCCATCGGGCCCGGTTACGTGGAGCCACTCTGGGAACAAAAGATCCAGTTGCTTTACATGCTGTTTCAGCGAAGCGATGCTCGCCGGATCGGAATCTGTATAGAAAGCAGCGCGTAGACCTTCACCCGTGTTCAGCACAACGTCAGACGGCTTCAGATCAGTCTTTCGGTGACTGGAGCGGTTGAGCTTCTCGCGCGTCCTCAACTCCGGCGCAGGCGGACCCGACAGGGCACGGTACCGCCGAGCCGTTGATTGGATCTCCAGTTTCCGCATCGGCTCCATGCGTAGAAGGCCAATGATGAAACCGATCCCGACTACTCCCCCAAGAAGAGCAAGAAGATCGAATACGCGACGCAGCCGCTTCCAGCGCTTACGTTGCGGGTCATAGAAGATCTGCTTGCTCATGATCGGTTCGCGTTCCTACCTTCCAAAGCATAACGCGGTGCAAGTCAGGCCTTGGCTGCGTGACGAGAGCTGCATGGGTCGTATGATGCTGAGAATGCGCAGGAAAACAGCTACTTGGTGGACGATAGCGGGATTGCTCTTCGCAGGTTTGGCACTGCGTCTGACGCTACACCACTACAGGCCTCCAATAAGCGGCGACGCGCTCGTGTACGGCGACATCGCGAGCAATCTGCTGCGTCACAAGAGCTACGCAATTACCGAAGATGGAGTGCTCCGGCCCACCTTGATTCGGCTGCCCGGTTACCCGCTCTTTTTGGGAGCATGCTTTGCGATCTTCGGAACAGGAAGCTTCGGCTCCGCAGTTGCTGTTCAAATCTTTTTGGATCTTGGAACGTGTTGTTTGCTCGGGCTCCTCGCCGCCAAGTTGATGGGCAGAAGAGCTGGCTTATGGACGCTGGGTCTCGCTGCGCTCTGTCCGTTTACCGCGAATTACAGCGTCGTTCCGCTTACAGAAACTCTGAGCATCTTTTGTGCAGCGCTCGCATTCTTCTCGCTGCAGCGCTGGCTTTCAGCCGAACGAGCGGGATCGGTCCGGAACACCTGGTTGGTGCCACTTACTGCAGCATGCACCTTTGCTGTGCTGCTACGGCCAGATCGTGTGCTTCTGTTTGCAGTTCTCTTGCCTGTAGTTGCGTGGACTGGACTAAAGAGGAATACCGGGCCGCAGTTTCGCAGACTCGCACCAGCGCTCGTCATGCTGGGGGTGTTCAGTTTGCCGTTGACACTCTGGGCGGCCCGCAACTGGCGGGTGTTCCACGTAATCCAGCCGCTGGCACCCAAGTACGCCATCGATCCGGGAGAAGAGGTCGCTCTTGGGTTTATGCGCTGGTATCGCACGTGGGGAATCTCCTACAAGAACACAGTGCAGGTTTACTGGCCGTATGACGGTTCTACGCTAAACTTCGGCGACATCCCGCAGCGGGCCTTTACCGATGTTGCACAGCGTGAAGAGACGCGCAAATTGATCGCACGTTACAACGATGAAGCTGGTTCTACGCCGGAGGTCGATGAGCACTTTGCGCGGCTCGCTCGTGAACGCATAGCTACCCATCCCGTTCGGTACTATCTGCTACTGCCAATCGCCCGGCTGGCCAATATGTGGTTCCAACCTCGGACGGAACTCCTGAAGTTGCCTCTCGATTGGTGGCGCTGGAGTCCACATCCGCTTACGACGGTTGTATCCGTCGCTTACGTGGCGCTCAACCTTGCTTACCTGCTGCTTGCGCTCGCTGGCACTCGAGGATGGAAGCGGAATGGCTACAGTGGGCAGCAAGCACTCGCGTTGGCAATGTTTGGATTCGTTGTGTTGCGATCCATTTTGCTCGCGACATTAGACAACGCCGAGCAACGCTACACGATCGACTGCTTCCCGATAATCCTCTTGCTAGCTGGTCTCGCATTCGCGAGTAGCAAGCCTAGTGCTGAATGCGATTAGCTTTCTTACTGATTGAGTAGATCTTCTTGTCGATACTGGTATTCAGCTTAATGTTGGAATAGTCCGCGGTGCGCGTATCACCATTTGGCGCGAAGAACTTCTGCTTCAGAGATACACCGCGAGCAGGGTCAATCCAGATCGTGATGTGCTTGAACATGTTCTGCACATTGGCATCTTTGCTCACCAGATCCAACTTCTCCGTGTTCACTTGCTGTGAGCCGTCGCCGATCATTTCCGCACCTTGGTCGGTGATGTCCCAGGCTTGCTGCAATGCTTTTCCGCTTCCGCCGAAACCCAGGGTCAGGAAGCTCTCGTATTTGGCTTGGTTCGCGCCCGCCTTGAAGATGTCGTCCTGGTTCGTGCCTGGCGAGTAGACCTGCAAGGTGCCGCCATCGTAACTCAGCACCTTAGACGGCACTTTCGCGCCTTGATCGAAGAACACCGCTCCCATGCGATCCGCAGAACCGGCACGCTCCACGTACATCGTGCCAGTCTGGACGTCGCTGGCGCGGACGACTCGCGTGTAGTTGTCATATTTGACGTTCGCCTGCGCACTCTTGAAATGGGAACTAGCCGTGTCGAGTTGACCCAAAATCGTCTGCAGTTTCGGTGTCTGAGCTCCTATTGAGAGGGAAGCGGCGAGTAGAACAGCAGCGGTATTTTTTTGGCGCATTTGCATCAGTTCCATTCCTCATGGTCGGCGGTGAGCCGCTTGCTCCTTGGATTGCAGATGGTGCGCGCTGCTTCAGCCCAAGCTCCTAACGAAGGACTGTAGCGTCGTACCCAATGATTTTGCCTTTCGCATCTGTCAAAGCCTTGTAAGTTTGCAGCGAGACATTTCCGGCGATCGGCTGTATGACCTGCAGGAGCGCAGCACGTAGCTCTGTATCGCCGCTTGCACCATGCAAATCATCCACGCGCACTTCGTAAACGAAGCGCGACTCACCACCGATGCTCCCCGCTTCACGAACCAGAACCTCACTAGGACTCAGTGGAATATTGGTTACAGGCTTGTCGTGGAAGTTGATGAAGCGCGGTCCGACGAAGAGGAAAACGAGAATGAGCGTCACCATGACATCAAAATGAAAGCTGCCACGTTCATAGTTCCAGAAGATGTAATTACGAATCAGCCGAATCACAGGGCCCGTCCTAATGACTGCTTTGTAATGACTGTGTCGCCATTCATATACGGTTGAAGAGCTTCGGGAATCCGCACGGAGCCGTCTGCCTGCTGATAATTTTCCAGGACCGCTAAGTAGGTGCGACCCACGGCAAGAGCGCTGCCGTTCAGCGTATGTACGAATTCTGATTTATTCGAACCTGCCGGGCGGTACCGAATGTTGGCACGCCTTGCCTGGAAAGCTTCGAAGTTCGAACAGGAAGAGATCTCCCGGTACGTCTGCTGGCCAGGAAGCCAAACTTCAAGATCAAACGTCTTTGCCGAGCTGAAACCCATGTCGCCGGTGCACAGCAACATGCGCCGGTAGGGAAGACCTAGCCGCTCGAGAACGGTCTCGGCATCCCGGGTCAGCTTTTCATGCTGTGCAGCGGAATCGTCCGGCTTGGTGAACTTCACCAGTTCGACTTTTTGAAACTGATGTTGGCGGATCATGCCACGGACATCTTTGCCGTAAGAACCAGCCTCGGACCGGAAGCATGGTGTGTAAGCGGTGAACGAAATGGGGCCCTGCTCAAGATCAACAATCTCGTCCCGGAAGAGATTGGTCACAGGGACTTCGGCGGTCGGGATGAGCCAATGGTCGCTTTCCTGTAGCTGACCTTGGCTATACGCACCTTTGTCGTCGCAGTGGAAAAGGTCTTCCGCAAACTTGGGAAGCTGTCCGGTTCCGAAGAGCGAACGCGAGTTCACCATAAACGGTGGCAACACCTCGGCATAACCGTGCTCTCGCGTGTGCAAATCAAGCATGAAGTTGGCCAGTGCTCGTTCCAAGCGGGCACCTGCGCCAAAATGCACCACGAACCGGGAGCCGGAGATCTTGGCGGCACGTGAAAAATCAAGGATGCCGAGCTCTTCTCCGAGCTCCCAATGCGGCTTCGCGTTGAAATCAAGCCTTGCTGCGTCGCCCCACGACTTCGCACAAACGTTCTCTTCGGCAGAACTCCCTACCGGCACATCCGCGCTCGGCAGATTGGGCAAACCCTGGAGCACCTCACGAAGGCGCTCGTCCGCCGCGCTAGTGGACGCTTCCAACCCGGCAATCTCATCCTTTAGGCTGCGCGTCCGTTCGGAAATCGGAGCTACGTCTCCGCCGCTCCGCTTTGCGCGACCAAATTCTTCGGAGAGGGCATTGCGCTGCGCCTTCAATGTTTCGAGCTGAGTGATCGCGCTCCGCCTCTCGCTGTCCAGCCGAGCGAAATCTGAGAGTGCAGATGCGTCAGCGTCGCGAGCACGTAGTTTTTCTTCCACAAGCGCAAGATTCCCGCGCACGAAAGCCAAATCAAGCATACGGACACAATTCTAGCGTGGTGAGCCGGCTATTCAGAGTGAATGACGCAACAGCGTTGGTCTCCGGCTAGACTTGGGGGAGTATGAGTGAAAACAAAGCTGTACGGCGCGCCTTGCTCTCTGTTACCGACAAATCTGGTCTGGTCGACTTCGCACGGGTACTCGCAGATTTTGGCGTCGAGTTGGTTTCAACCGGTGGCACGGCGAAATCGTTGCGAGAAGCCGGACTTCTCGTACGAGACATATCAGATCTCACTGAATTTCCGGAGATGCTCGATGGCCGCGTGAAAACGCTGCATCCTCGCGTGCATGGTGGTCTGCTCTACAGGCGCAACGACCCCGCGCATGTGGAAGCAGTCGAGAAGCACGGCATTGGACCGATCGATCTGGTGGTCGTCAATCTATATGCGTTTGAGAAGACTGCGGCTAAGCCCGGGGTCGCGTTTGCCGATCTCATCGAGAACATCGACATTGGCGGTCCATCCATGCTGCGCTCCGCAGCGAAGAACTTTGAGGATGTTGCCGTGATTACAGACGTGCAGGACTACAACTCCGTTGCTGATGAACTCAGCGCGAATGGTGGTCTGCTTAGCCGAGAGACTCGCTGGATGTTAGCGAAGAAGGTCTTCGCTCTGACCGCCGCCTACGACGGGGCGATCGCAGCGGCGCTCGAGACGATGGAAGAGGCTGGCGGAGAGCGGAGTACGGCGCCATTTCCGCAGACGCTGCGTGTCTCGGCAAGACGTACCGCAAGCTTGCGATACGGTGAGAACCCTCATCAACGGGCAGCGGTTTATACCGATGGCTCTGGCCTAGGTGTTGCGAACGCAGAGCAGCTGCAAGGGAAAGAACTCAGCTTCAACAATCTTGTTGACCTGGACGCCTGTTGGGCACTGGTCAGCGAATTTGAGGCATGCGCTGTGGCTATCATCAAGCACACTAACCCGTGCGGAGTCGGCCAGGGCAACACGGTATTGGAGGCTTACGATCGAGCGCTTGCCTCTGATCCAATTTCCGCTTTTGGCGGTGTGATTGGGGTCAATCGCACAGTGGATGCTGAGGCCGCGACGTCCATTGCGCGACTGTTCGTTGAAGGCATAGTCGCTCCTGATTTCGCTCCCGAGGCGCTATCCATACTTGGTGCAAAGAAAAATCTACGGCTGCTCCGAATCCGTTCCGCCGAACCAAAACCAGTGCTCAAGCAGATTTCAGGTGGTTATCTGCTGCAGGATGAGGACACAGCGAAAATCTCTGCTGACGATCTGAAGACGGTAACGGTACGCCGCCCGACCGAGGAAGAGATCACGGCTTTGCTGTTCGCCTGGCGCGTGTGTAAGTACGTCAAGTCGAATGCGATCGTCTATGCCCGCTCTGAAGGCGGATTTGGTCAAACGGTAGGTGTGGGTGCGGGGCAGATGAGTCGCGTGGATGCCGCAAAATTCGGCGCCATGAAGGCTGTCCTGCCATTAGGGGGCACCGTAGCTGCGTCTGACGCATTTTTCCCATTTGCGGATGGTCTGGAGACCGTCGCCAGTGCTGGCGCTACAGCAATCATCCAGCCAGGAGGGTCCATGCGCGATCAGGAAGTGATCGACGCGGCCGACCGGCTCGGCCTTGCCATGGTGTTCACCGGAATTCGCCATTTCCGCCACGGCTAGGCGATTTCCCTGTGCCTCTCCGTGGCATCGCATCTAAACTCTGGAAATTCCGTCTAACTCTCGGAGCAGACTTTTAGGATCCCCATGCGTTCATACTCACCGGCTTCGTCGTTGCTTTCGGCTTTTGCTGCTTCTGTGTTCTTCTGCACCGCATCGTTTGGGAACGCGCAAACGGATACTGCCAAAGCGCAGGATCATTCCGCTTCCTACTACCATTACGGACTGGCGAAGCTCTACGAGGAGCAGGCGGGGACGAATGGCCGCCAGGACCTCGCCACGCAAGCAATCGAGCAGTACAAACTGGCGCTGGATGCAGACCCAAGCTCGCGCATGCTGCAGGATGGGCTTGCGAATCTTTACTTCAAGCTCGGTCGCGTGCGTGAAGCCGTGACTGCGGCGCAGCTTCAGGTAAGTAAGCACCCGGAAGACGCCGACGCCCACATTCTGCTGGGCCGCGTTTACCTTCGGTCGCTCGGCGATGGGCAGGGTCCGCAGTCGACAGAAATGTTGAGGCTAGCGATCGCAGAGTACGAGAAGATTTCGTCCTTAAAGCCAGACGACATAGAAACTCACCTTCTCCTCGGTCAGCTTTACGGGCTGAATCACGATTCAGCCAAAGCGGAAGCACAGTTCAAGGCTGCCCAGGGCATTGACGGCAGTTCAGAAGAAGTTGTGCTCAGTATGGCGCGGCTTTACTCCGAGCAGGGAGATCTGAAGCGTGCCTCGAAGACCATCGCGGACGTGCCTGCCGACGATCGCACAACGCGGATGAACTTCGCCCTGGCGGGCATCTACGACCAACTGAATCAGCCCAAGGACGCTGTAGCAGCATACCGTGCGGCTCTTGCCGAAGATCCTGACAACACGGATGCGAAACGCGGATTAGCTAATGCGTTGCTGCGTTCGGGCAATGTTGACGCTGCGGGGAAGGTCTTCGGCGAAGTAGTGGGTTCGGATCCCCAGGATGCTGAGTCGCTGATTCGTGAAGCGGACGTGCAGCGTCAACAGGGCAAATACGAGCAGGCCTTGGCGACACTGAAGAAGGCCGGTGCGCTCGCGCCGGACAATTTGGAGCTGAAGTATAACGAGGCGCTGCTTTTCGACGCGATGGGGCGACTCGATGATTCTGCCAACATCCTCAAAGCCATTCTTGCGTCAACGGTGCAGCAAGACGGCAAATATTCTGAAGGCGACCGCAACAACCGCGCGCTCTTTTTGGATCGTCTTGGCATTGTCTATCGTGAGCAGGGAAAGACAGCGGAATCGGCAGATGCTTTCAAACAGCTCATCGCAATAGGCGGAGATTCCCAGGGCCGAGCATACGACGCGCTCGTTGACACCTATCGAGACGCGCACAATTGGACCGCAGCGCGGGATGCAGCCGCGGATGGCGCAAAGGCGCTGCCAAAGAATCGCGACGTGCAGCTGGCATACGCACGCCAGCTTGCTGACACAGGAAAATTGGACGAGGGTCTGAAGCTCGCACACGCGCAGCTTAACGGCACGCCGGATGATCGGGAGATTTGGTTCACCATCGCGGACATGAACCATCGTGCGAAGCGCTGGGCTGAAACAGCGGAAGCACTTACCAAAGTAGAGACACTTACCACTAAGAACGAAGACAAGGTCTTCCTCTACTACTACCGTGGAAGCATCGCCGAGCAGCGCAAAATGTATGACCAGGCGGAAGAAGATTTCAAAAAGGGCCTGGCAATTGATCCCGACAACGGCTCTATCGAGAACGACTACGGGTACATGCTCGCGGAACGTGGCATCCGCCTGGATGAAGCCGTTTCGATGCTGAAGAAAGCTGTGGCGTACGACCCGCAAAACGGGGCTTTCCTGGATTCCCTCGCGTGGGCCTACTTCAAGCAGGGGCAGTACGCTCTCGCAGAAGAATATGCACGTAAGGCGGTTCTGCGCAGCCGAAACGATCCCTCCGTACTGGACCACATGGGCGAAATTTATGCCAAGACTGGCAAGCTACAGATGGCTGTCGTCGAGTGGCAGAAATCGGTAGATGCTTACGCGACATCATTGCCTCCGGAAGCGGATCCGGCGGACTCTGCGAAGGTGCAGCGCAAGCTGGAAGGTGCGAGAGTACGTCTGGCGCACGCAGGAAGCCCATCAGCAAAGTAGTTACCTAGGTTGAGTTGCGCAGCTAAACTCAAGACATGCAGCGTACGTTGAAGCCTTACGCGGTTACCGGTGAAGTCGAAAAGCAGCTTTCCACTCGCGCCTTTCCTGCTCCGGTAAGTGACGAGCGTGGACCGTTTGAACGCGACCGTGATCGAGTGGTGCAGGCGCGGGCGTTTCGCAGACTAGCCGGAAAGACGCAGGTCTTTACGAGCCGCGCTTCGGATCACTTCCGCAGCCGTTTGACGCACACCATTGAAGTTGCCGAAGTGGCTCGGCACATAGCCGGTGCCTTGGGGCTGAACGTGGACCTTGTGGAGACGCTTGCGCTGGCTCACGACATCGGTCATCCGCCTTTCGGTCATGCAGGAGAACGCGCTCTCGATGAATGCCTGAAGCAGCACGGCCTTCGCTTCGATCACAATCTTCACGCACTGCGCGTAGTGGAACTCTTCGAACAGCGTTACGCCGGACATCCCGGCCTGAACCTTACGCTAGGGGTGCGAGAAGGCATCGTGAAGCACTCGCGAGATTACAGCGCGTCGTCACATCCGGAACTCAGCGAATACTTCCTCGGTAAGCTGCCACCGTTGGAGGCTCAGATCATTGACTTAGCCGATGAGATTGCCTACCTCACGGCTGATTTGGACGATGGCGTCGAGTCTGGTCTGCTCGATGTGAAACACATACGCGAGAATGTCACCATACTGGGTCGCTGTTATGACGCTGTCCTGCGAGCGCACCCTGCTGCGGAAGAAAAGTACGTTTTCCACGACGCGCTTCAGCACATGCAGAAGACGCTCATTCTTGACCTCATCGCGACAACGCAGCTAAACGTCGAAGGAATCGGAGCGAGCTCTCTGGATGACATTCGGAATGCAACCAAACGCCTCGCGGCATTGTCTCCTCAGGCTGAATCGGAGCGATTAGAGGAGAAGCGCTACCTGTACGAAACCCTTTACACCTGCTCAGAGCTTGACCGTGAGCACACCAAAGCAGGCGAGGTGGTCTCCGAGCTGTTCGACTTCTGGATGAATGCCCCAGAAGAGCTGCCAGACGACTATTACGCGGATGTTGAACACGAGGGGGCAGCACGGGTGATCGCCGACTACATTGCCGGCATGACCGACAGCTTCATCCTCATGCAATTTGCAGAGGTGCGGCGAAGAGTTCGCTCTGGCAAAGTACGTGTAGCGATGGCATCTTAGGCTGCTGCCAGCAGTCTCTCTCACTTGCCTTTGGCGAAGCGACTTGTTAGGTTAGAAACAGCGTTGCCTGTCGGCAATTTGCTATGCGTCCTCGTCGTCCAGTGGTTAGGACATCGCCCTTTCACGGCGGTAACACGGGTTCGAATCCCGTCGAGGACGCCAACTCCCTTCCGACATTACTTCAGTCAGCTAGAGCGTACCCATAGCGGCGAACGGAAGTTTGTCCCCGTAGTCTAGTGGCCCAGGACGCTGCCTCCTCAAGGCGGAAACATAGGTTCGAATCCTGTCGGGGACGCCAGAACTACCAGCGCCCTCTTCTTCCCTCCACGTGGGTGCGCGGTGCACAAGACCAGACGCTATGCTGAACCCTGGAGGCTGGATTGAAACACAGATTGATGTTTGTGGTTGAAGGGGAAGAATTCGAGAGGACGCGCGAGCGCGACATCCCCGAGTTCAGCGGAACGCCTGCTCTGGCATCGATTGGTGACACGATTCTCCTGGAGAACGCTGAGGAGGGTGGCAGGCCCGTCCACGCAGTCGTGACGAAGCGCGAGTTCTCCTACTTTCAGGATCTCGTGTCGGTGCTGTTCAGAGTGAAGGTCAGCAACTGAGCGCCACGTGCGTCTTGCTGTGGAACCCCGACCTGGAGTGACTGACGCCTCGATATCAGCACATCGGTCGCGAGGCAGACCAGATTGATCCAGAGTAGGTCTGCAAAGAGCAGATGCAATACCTGCATCCAGGTGGGCGCGAGCAGCACCACGTCTGCAACTCCCAGAACGAGTTGGGCCGCAAGCAAGCGGAGCAGCCATCGCCCGGAATCACTGCGCAGACGCAGAGCCATCCATCCAGCGCAGAACACAGCTATGGCGGAAGACACCGGATGCATCCAGCGCATGTGAATCAGCAGTGGCGCGGATGCGGAGAAATCTGCCAGAAGACCTTCACGCAATGATGCTGATGGGAAGAGAGTGTCAGCCAGCGCCGCGACCGAGCCGGTTGCACCCACGATGATCGTTGCGATCAGAGAAGTCCACGCCAAGCCTCGAGTAAGCGCGCCCGCCTGAACTGTCTCGGAGCGCGGAAGAAGCCACCACCACATCAGTGCGAAGGCGGCGAGCAGCAGCAGCGTGTTGGTGAAGTGGATGCACTGCATGACGGCGCGCATATCAGACGTGTTGCGGTCCACCCAGCCGTGCAGCACGAGTGCGCGGCCGAGTAGTGCCTCTGTGACGATGAGCAAGCCCGACCACACGGCGGCTTTGCGCGCGCGGTCGCCCTTCGGTCTGGCCAGAAAGATCCAGACCAGGCAGATGAAATAGAGGGTCGAACAAACGCCGGTTGTGGCGCGATGGGTGAACTCGATCAGTGTGGCAAGGCGCGGGTGGTGCAGCGGGAAAACGACGCCGTTGCAAAGGGGCCAGTTGGCGCCGCAGCCCGCACCAGAGCCAGTCGCTCGCACTACGGCTCCCCAGAGTATCACCGCTACCATCACGGCGACCGTAGCCAAAGCAAAGCCCGGCAGGCCGCGGCCCTGTTTCAGAAAGTGCAACACGCCGGGCCGGGATTGTTCCTGCATACTGCAATGATAGTCGGCATGCAGCTTTCCTCAGCCAGCCAGCTCCTTGGCTCGCATCGTGGCACGCTTGACGGCTTTGATGAGAGTGACGCGAAGGCCGCCTTCTTCCAACTCGAGTATTCCATCTACGGTGCAGCCTGCGGGCGTGGTGACCTCGTCCTTGAGCAGTGCGGGGTGCGAACCGGTTTCGAGCACCATGCGGGCTGCTCCGTAGGTGGTCTGGGCGGCGAGTTCCGTGGCGATGTCGCGTGGCAAGCCGACGTTCACACCTGCTTCAGCCAGGGCTTCGATGATGATGTAAAGGAAGGCGGGGCCGGAGCCTGAGAGCCCGGTGACGGCGTCCATGTGCTTCTCGTCGACCACGACCGTGCGGCCCACTGTGGAGAAGATGCGCTGTGCGATCTCCATCTGTTCGTCGGAGACAAAGCGGCCGCGGCACAGGGCGGTAATGCCGGCGCCGAGCATGGATGGCGTGTTGGGCATGGCGCGGATGACTGCGACGTCCTGCCCCGCAGCGTCTTCTATGGCTCGCGTCTTCACGGATGCGGCGAAGGAGATCAGCAGCTTGTCCTCGGTTAGCGTGGGTTGGATCTGCTGGACCAGATCGGCGATCTGGAAGGGCTTCACGCCGAGCAGGATGACGTTGGCGTCGTGCGCTGCTGCTGCGTTGTCGGTTCCGACGTGGATGTTCAACTCGCTGGAGAGCTTTGCAGCTCGTTCTGCGTGGGCCACTGTTGCGAGGATGTCGGCGGGCGGGAGGAGGCTGGCCTTGAGGAAGCCCTGCACGAGTATGCTGCCCATCTTGCCTGTGCCAAGGACGGCCACGCGCATTCTGCTCTCACCACCTGCTGTTTCCATGCAGCAAGGCTAACAAATGCTGGCTGAGCGGGCGTCACGGGGTGGGGTACCCCTCCACCCGGTACTTTTCGCCTAAAGTCTTTGAAAAATTGAAGTTAGGTGCGGTTGAAGTCCGGAGAAGGTGTCCATCGGAGCGGAGAGCAAAGTCCTCAAAGTGGGTTTATCTCAAGTGTATCGAACTGAAGCCAAATTGATGCACGCGCTAAGTGCAGTCGTGAGTTGCATTTGCGAAGCTGAGGGGGTTGACAGCAATGTCCGCGACCGCAGCTGAACGGAGACACCATACGCTGCTCTTTCGAAAGAGCTTTCAATATGTTTGACGAGTGATGCCGTGTCAGACGATTTTTTCAACGACAAGCGCATGAGACTCAGGTAGTCTCGATGTGTCATTCCAGACATCTGTGCCCAGAGGCGAAGTCTATCGCGAGAAGACTATTGCCTGAGATATGTTCCTGGGTCGAATTGCGTCGACGCCGTGTCGAGTCTGGTACCAAGTTTGTTGCACAAGTTTGCTTCGGGCCTGAACTGCAGAAGGACCGAAGCGCTTCTGGAGTTCCCATGTCTGTTGTTTCCGCTATTGTGCGTCGCGTTGGTTCCATCCAACCTAAGGTATTCACTCACTTCCTCGAACTGGAACGAGGGCGGCGCGGCCGCAAGGCAAGCTGGGTTGCTGCATCATTGGCGCTGCTGAGCGTGGCTGGGCTGCGGCCAGCCTTTGGCAGTGCACCGCCTGCAGCAGAGGCACATCCCAACACGTATGTGTCCGGCACGACGGCGTTGACGAATCCCTATCTTGCGGCCGACAACAAAGGGAACGTGTACGCGGTTCAGGGTACGAACCCGGTTCGGCGGGGCTCTTTTAGCAGCGCCGGTGTGTATTCCGAAACCACGCTCTCGATAACACCTGCTGTTGCACCTACAGGTATAGCCGTCGACGATGCTGGGTTCCTGTACCTGTTAGAAAACAACGGGAGCGGACCCGCCGGTACACACAAGGTCGAAAAAATCAGCCTTACGACAGGCACTTCAACTTTTGTCTACAGCATTACTGGTGACGATGGTGCTTCTTCCCCGCTTCAGCTAACGGGGTTAGCTGTTGACGGGAACGGGTATATCTATGTCACGCGTAATGATGGCAACTTCGTCGTCTTGACGCCGCCAGCGCAAGGAGCAACAACCTATACCGCAAGCAGCAGCCCAAATTACCAAAATCTTGCGATTGCGGTGACCAAAGACGGCACATCCGCCTTCGCGGCGTCTTCGCTGGCAGACTTAGTGGAGCAAGTGGTATTGCAGAACCATTCGCCTAATGGCACATTTGGGTTCCTTTCTGGAGGAGGTACTCCTGTTGTTGTTGCGGTAAGTGGGAACACAACGGTATACGCTTCGGGAAGCTCAGGAACGATATTCAGTAGCCCTGTTGGCGGGGGTGGTGGCAACAGATTTCGTGTTGCAGCGGCAAGCGTCGCCAGCCTAGCCGCCGATATTGCTGGAGACGTTTACTTCGTGACCGGAACGACCATCAGCAAAGCCTCCAACGGACAGGTGTTCGCCTCCACTGCGACCACGACAACAAATACAGTTTCTTTTGTCATCGATCAGGCAGGAACAATCGATGGGTTGACCGCTGCGAACGTTCTCACGCAGGGAAAGCAGGGTGGAGACTTTACTCTGGCTTCCAATACTTGTGCTGGGTCGAAGACAGCGGGCGCGGTTTGCACCGTCACTGTAAACTTCACACCCAGTTCGCCTGGAATGAAGTACGGTGCCGTGAACCTCGCCTCAGGTGGAGCCACAATCGCTACGGCGTACATCAGCGGAACCGGCACTGGACCCCTGGTGACGATTGGGCCCGGCGTCATCAGCACGGTCGCTGGAAATGGGACGCAGTGCTCTGCGCCAAATGCAACCTGCGGCGACGGAGCCGCGGCGACGAGTGCAAACTTCAATAGACCAGATGCAACCGCATTTGACGGCTCAGGAAACCTCTACATTGCCGATAGTATCGACGGCCGTGTTCGCAAGGTGGCGAGTGACGGGACGATCAGTACTTATGGCAACGCGGGTGCTGTCAGCAGCCCCTTAGATCTCGCTTTTGATGGCGCCGGCAATTTATATGTCGCCGATTTCACTGTTGTTCGCAAGATCACACCAGCGGGAACCAGCACGGTCGTGGTTGGCAATAACACCAGTTGCGGCACCACTACGACGGCGGCGTGCGGTGACGGCGGAGCAGCTACAGCCGCGAGCATAGAACCGACGGCCATAGCGATTGATGGAGACGGTAATCTTTACATCACAGACCTTAGTAGTTACCGCATCCGCAAGGTGTCAGCAGCTACAGGCATCATCAGCACCGTAGCCGGAAATGGAGTTACCTGTTCTAACCCGATGGCAAGCTGTGGAGACGGTGGTGCAGCAACCAGCGCCAATCTGAACTCCCCGGGAAAGCTTGCGCTCGATGCGGCGGGTAATTTGTACATCGCGGACAGGGCAGACTACCGGATTCGGGTCGTTTCAGCGGCGACTGGGGTGATCAGCACGGTCGCCGGGACTGGGGGTGTTTGCACTGCTGGTTTCACCTGCGGTGATGGTGGAGCAGCAACGAGCGCAATGTTGGCCACACCGAACGCAATTGCACTCGACGCCGCGGGTGACCTGTTGATAGCAACAGCGGACCAACAAATTCGTAAGGTAAATGCGGCGACCGGGATCATCAACACGATCGCTGGAAACGGCACCACCTGCGCCGACAGCACCACTGCCTGCGGGGATGGCGGTTCCGCCGCCCAGGCCCAGTTCAACGAAGTTCAAGGCCTGACGCTGGATGGCGCGGGAAATCTTTTGATTGCGGATGCTACGCAAAACCGCGTTCGTGAGATTACGGCAACTGCGGCACCGCTCAACTTTGCTTCCACCGCAGTGGGGAGCACCAGCAGCGATAGCCCGCAGACCGTAACGGTGAACAACATCGGCAATGCTGCTCTGACGTTCAGTGCACCATCGAACGGAACCAACCCGAGCGTGTCGCCGAACTTCAGCCTTGGCACCGGCACCTGCCCCTTAGTGACGACCACCTCTGCCGATCTTGCTGCAGGCGCGAGCTGTACGCAGCCGATCAGCTTCTCTCCCACGAGTGGGGGCGGCTCTACTGTCAGCGGCCAGGCGATCTTTACGGACAACAGCGGCAACGTGAACGGCAGCATGCAGCCAGTTGCTCTTAGCGGACCAGTGCAAGCGACTACTTCCGGACCGGCAGTTACTGCCGCGTTCTCGCCGACATCCGTCAACGTAAACGGCACAAGCACGCTGACGTTCACGGTGACGAACCCATCCACGAACACTGGTGGTTTGACCAACGTCAGCTTCTCAGACACCTTGCCCGCTGGTCTGGTGGTCTCAACCCCACTTGCGACAACCACGTCTTGTGGTGGCACTGTGACTGCGACGGCAGGTGGCACGAGCATTGCCGTTTCGGGCGCATCCATCGCAGCCCCGGGAAATATGTGCACGTTCTCGGTGAACATTTCGCCAACATCCAGCGGTACTGGAAGCTACACCACGACAACGAACAACGCGAACTCTACCGAAGGGACGGGCACCAACGGTTCAGCCACTCTGACGGTTCCGCAGCCTACGATCACCGGCATCAGCCCAATGCAGGGATATACGACTGGCGGCAACTCGGTAACGATCACCGGGACGAACTTTACCCCTACCTCCACGGTGACCTTTGGTACAACGGCAGCGACGGTGAACTCTGTGGCAGCGAACGGCACGAGTATCGTCGTAACCCTGCCGGCGCATCCAGCTGGAACGGTGGACGTTGTTGTCACGACTGCTAACGGCGTTGCGACCGCAACCAGCGGCTTCACGTACCAGTCGGTTGCTCTGACTCCAGGCACGCTCCCGAACGGCACCTACGGTACCGGCTACTCGCAGACCATACAGCCGGCACTTGCCCTCGTCCCGCCGTACACCTTTGCTCTGGCGGCAGGGAGCAGCCTGCCTGCGGGACTTACGCTCACGGCGGGTCCGGCAGCGAACACGGCGACGATTTCGGGCACGCCAACGGCAGCGGGAACGACAAACTTCACGATCACCACGACTGACGGCCTGAGCATTTCCTACAACACGGATTACAGCATCACGATTGCGCCTGCGCTGCTTTCTGTTTCGGTGGATAGCAAGAGCTTCACTTACGCCGGAACTTACCCGACGCTTACGGGAACAGCGACTGGATATAAAAACGGCGATACCGCAACAAGTGTCGGGCTGGCGTTTGCCACGACTACACCGACCACGAACACCAGCACACCTGGCACTTATCCGATTACAGCGACGATCACCAGCACGAATTACACACTGGCAATAACAAACGGCACGCTGACCATCAATAAGGCGACACCGGTGTTGACAGCACCCACTGCTTCGCCGATCACCTTCGGGCAAGCGCTTTCTGCGTCAGCGCTGAGCGGTGGATCCGCGATGTTCAACGGACCGAATGTTACAGGCAGCTTTGCGTGGACCGACGGTACGATCATGCCGACAGCAGGACCGCACTCGTACTCTGTGACGTTCACTCCTGACGCAGCGAGCTCGCCTACCTTTACTACTGCAACGATCATGGTTGCGATAACGGTTGGCAAAGCAACGCCTGCGCTGACCGCACCGAATGCTTCTGCCATCACCTATGGACAAACCCTAGCGTCGTCGACGTTGACAGGTGGGACTGCCATGAACGGCACGGTTACTGTTGCCGGAAGCTTCGCCTGGGTTGATAACACGATTGCGCCAAACGCTGGCACTCAGAGTTACAACGTGGTGTTTACGCCGACAGACACGGCGAATTACAACTCGAATACCGTGCTGACGACCGTAGTGGTGAACAAGGCGACGCCCACACTCACGGCGCCGACTGCCTCCACGATCACCTTCGGGCAGATGCTGTCGGATTCCACCCTTACCGGTGGCTCCGCAGCCAGAGGAGCGGTCGCAGTTAGCGGATCCTTCGCGTGGACGGATGGAACGATCAAGCCTCCCGCAGGGATGCCGTCCTATTCTGTGACATTCACTCCAACGGATACGGCGAACTATACCCAGAACACCATCAACGTAACCCTGACGGTGAACAAGGCGACGCCAACCGTCACGGTTGCGCCGAACGCGTCGAACATTACCTACGGGCAGATGCTGTCGGCTTCGACCTTCAGCGGCGGAACCGTACTGAGTGGTTCCACTGTTGTGGCGGGTACCTACTCGTGGTCGGACGGCACGATCATGCCGACAGCGGGAACCCACACATATCTGGTCAACTTCACTCCGACCGATGCTGCGGACTACAACCCCACGACGACCATGGTGAGCGTCGTCGTGATGAAGGCGACGCCGACTATCACGCGAGTGCCAACCGCGAGCCCGATAGTTTACGGAGCGAAGCTTTCCACGTCTTCGCTGACGAATGGAGCAGCATCTGTTCCGGGAGGCTTTGCCTGGACAGATGGCACAATCACGCCAAACGCGGGAACTGCGCCGTATCCGGTGACGTTTACGCCGACAGACACCGCGAACTACAACAACGTAGCGCTGACTGCGAGCTTGTTCGTGGCACGCGCCATTCCGGTAATCAACACACCACCGACAGCATCTCCGATTACGTATGGTCAGCCTCTTT
Organism: Granulicella sp.; assembly: GCA_965200515.1. Lineage (GTDB taxonomy): Bacteria > Acidobacteriota > Terriglobia > Terriglobales > Acidobacteriaceae > Granulicella. Next base: position 1,594,062 of record CBDAUT010000014.1, read on the forward strand.
CCGCTTCCGTGCTGAGCGGTGGATCTGCGGCAACGAGCGGCAGGTTCACCTGGACCAACGGAGCGACCGTACCTAGTGCGGGAAGTACGGCAACGTACTCGGTTACGTTTACACCGGATGATTCCGCCAATTACAACCCGAACACAGTCAACGTGGCTCCGGTTGTCGGCAAGGCGACCCCAACGGTAAACACTCCTCCCACGGCATCGTCGATCACCTACGGGCAGACGCTGGCAGCGTCTACCTTGACGGCTGGAAGCGCTTCTACCGCAGGAACCTTCGCATGGACGAATAGCGCACTCGTGCCGAATGGGGGAACGGCGAGCTATCCCGTAACGTTCACCCCGACGGACATGGCGAACTACAACACCACCACCGCGATGGTGAGTGTGACTGTCAATAAGGCGTCGCAGACGATTACCTTCACGCAGCCTACGACGCCAGCTACGTTCGGCGATGCGCCGATCGCATTGGTGGCGACTGCGAGCTCAAATCTCACACCGACGTTCAGCGTGGTGAGCGGACCGGGATCCATCAGCGGAAGCACGCTGACCATTACTGGAGCAGGGAACATTGTGGTTGCAGCTGACCAGGCGGGGGACGGAAACTACACCGCGGCAGCGCAGGTACGGCGCACAGTTGTGGTCAATGTGCAGCCGCAGACGATCACGTTCACACAGCCGGCCTCGCCAATTGCTTACTCGGCGAATGGAACGGTAGCTCTCATGGCGACGGGCGGTGCGAGTTCCAATGCCATCACGTTCAAGGTGCTGAGTGGGCCTGGAACGGTCAGTGGAAGCACGCTGACGATCACAGGTGCTGGGTCGATCATCGTAGCGGCGGATCAGACGGGCAGCGCAAACTATGGCGCGGCCACTGAAATGCAGCGCACGATTGTGGTCAACCCGGCTACGCAGACGATCACGTTCAATCAGCCAACAAGCCCAATACCCTATGGCTCGACACAGACGTTCACCATCTCGGCAACGGGTGGTGCCAGCGGTAATCCTGTAACCTACGCCATTGTGAGTGGCCCGGGTACGCTGAATGGCACGACGGTGACCATTACCGGCACCGGCCCAATTGTGGTGGCTGCAGACCAGACAGGTAATGCGAACTATGGTGCCGCGACCGAGGTGCAGCGCACCGTGGTCGTAGCGAAGGCTACCGCAACATTGACTGGACCAGCGACACAGCCGGTGGCTGTTGGCGCGACGCAGGGTGCCTCGATTCCAGTGACTGTTACCGGGCAGTACAGCGGGGCCTCGATCGCGCCACCAAGCGGAGCGATCAGCTACTCGATACTGAATTCCGCGAACACTTCGGTGGCGAGCGGATCGTTGACGATCTCCGGCGGAGCCGTAGTGGTGCCGGTCCCGGCGACGCTGGCGGGCGGAGCTTACAACGTCGTCTTGAACTACGCTGGCGACGCAAACTACGCGACGTCGACACTGACGATCAGCATCGTCGTCCAGCAGTTCCAACCGGTCATTGTTTGGTCGCAACCGGCAGCTATCACCTATGGCACAACGCTTGCTGGTGTGCTTACCGCGACTGCGCAGGACCAGAATGGCGCCACACCAAAGACGGTGCCGGGCACGTTTGCCTATTCCAACGGGTCCACGGTCGTGACAGGCGCCACAGTTCTACCAGTTGGCAGCTATACGCTGAGCGTGACGTTCACGCCTTCGGACAGCAGCGCTTACAAGACGGCAATGGGTTCTGTGACGCTGATGGTGACCAAGGCCGCAGCGTCGGTGACGGTGCAGGCTAGCGCGATTACGATTCTTCTGCAGAATCCGCTCACGCTCACCGCAACTGCCTCTGCGAATGGTTCACCAGCGAGCGGTTCTGTGACTTTCCTCGACGGAACAGCAACGCTGGGAACGGGTACGCTGATCAACGGAGTTGCAAGCTTTACGACGAGTTCGCTCGCGGCCGGCACGCACTCCATCACTGCGGTTTACGCTGGCGACACCAACTTCACCGGACAGACCAGCCCGGCGGTGACGGTTCAGGTGGCTGACTTCGGCTTCACTCTTGCGAACGGCAGTTCGTCGCTGTCAATCCCGCGGGGATCCACGGCGACGTATAGCTTTACCTTGAGCCCGACCGGTACGGCGACGTTTCCGGCGGCTGTGAACCTTACCCTGGCTGGCTTACCTGCGGGAGCGACGTACACCATCGCGCCGTCTACGGTGCTGGTTGGTTCGGGCGCGACGAACGTGACTCTTACCATCAACATCCCGGCTCAGCTTTCCATGTTGCGTAAGGTGGAAGGTCTGGCTCCGCTCACTCTGGCTCTGCTGTTGCTCCCGTTCAGTGGACGCATCCGCCGCAGAGCAGGGAAGCTAACCCGCATCGCGGCTGCACTGCTGCTGCTTGTTGGTGGAGCAGTTGGGGCAGCCACTCTGACCGGATGTGGCGGGAATTCGGGAAGCTCTGGTCAACAGGGTCCGCAAACCTACAACGTAGTCATCACCGGTACGAGCGGCACACTCACCCACTCCACTACTGTGACGCTTACAGTGCAGTAGGAATCGAACACCACACAACGAACCGCGCTGAGTTTCTTTGGCGCGGTTCTTTTTTGTGCGTGCGAGTTCTATCTTCTTACAGGCGATACGGCCAGTTATTTGATGGGCAGTGACGTGCGCGAATCAGCATTGGCTGCCCAGCCCTGAGCAGGAACACCAAGCCGACACCAGGCCGTGGGCTATGGGTGGCCGAGACCGGCTTCTGTGCTGAAAGGGTGAACTTAGATGGGAATGGCGGAGAGTGAGGGATTCGAACCCCCGATAGCCTTGCGACTATGTCTGATTTCGAGTCAGGTGCATTCAACCGGGCTCTGCCAACTCTCCGCGCTTTGCAGACAAGAGTTAGTTTACCGATGGCGTCATTCGCTTGCAATGTGCCTTGTCGCTTTTTGGAGCGGTGGCAGATGTGAGGCTATGCGGTGGAGCTTTGCGCGTTTGCGTTGCGCGGGCGTTTGGTCACATTGGTTCTGCGAGAGAGGCGAGGGTGGAGGTTTATGCGTGTTCCTGTCGATTCCTACGCCTCCGAGGAGATCCGATGCGGTGTGTCGAGCGCGTAGATCCATTTCTGACGAAGTTGGGGTTGTTCCGGCTGCTATGACACGTGTTGCAGAAAACCTGTTCTGTTTTTGCTGACATTTCAGCCATTCTCGTGCGTGCGATGGACTGTACCACTTTGCCAATTGCCGACGCATCCTAGCCCATAGAACGGCTGAGGAGATTAGGAATGGGAATGAATGCTTCTGACCTGCTGGTGCAGCGTCTTGTGGCTTGGGGAGTTGACACAATTTTCGGGCTTCCCGGAGACGGCATCAACGGCCTTATGGAAGCGTTCCGTCAGGCGAAAGACAAGATTCGGTTCGTGCATGTGAGGCATGAAGAGTCTGCAGCCTTTATGGCCTGTGCCTATGCGAAGTTCACGGGCAAGCTTGGCGTATGCATTGCGACCTCAGGGCCGGGCGGCATCCATCTTTTGAACGGTTTGTATGACGCAAAGCTCGACCAGCAACCGGTGCTTGCAATCACGGGTATGCAGTTCAACGACGTTGCGAACACGTTCGGGCAGCAGGATGTGGAGCTCGACAAGCTTTTCATGGACGTCGCCTGCTACAACAACCGCGTGATGAGCGGCGCGCACATGGAGAGCGTGATCGATCTCGCGATTCGTTCGGCGATCGACAAGCGCGGTGTGGCGCACATCACGATTCCAATCGACGTACAGCAGCAATCGGTAAAGCAGAGCAGGTCAGAGCGGAACCCGCCGCACCACACGTCCTCCGTTTACGCGATCAGCGGAAACTTCCCTGCTAATGCTGACCTCAAATCCGCAGCTGAGATCGTGAATGAGGGCAAGAAGATCGCGATACTTGCGGGGCAGGGCGCACTACATGCGTCGGACGAAGTGCTCGCGCTCGCGGAAAAGCTTGGCGCGCCGATCGTGAAGCCGCTGCTGGGTAAGGCCGTCGTTCCGGATGACTCTCCATACACGACTGGCGGCATCGGTCTTCTGGGTACTGCTCCTTCCGAAGATGTGATTTCCGAATGCGACACGCTAATTATGATTGGCACGTCGTACCCGTACGTCGAGTACCTGCCAAAACCGGAAGATTGCAAGGTGATTCAGATCGACTCGAATGCACAGCGCATCGGGCTGCGCTGCCCCGTGCAGGTTGGGTTAGTGGGTGATTCGAAGAAGACGCTTCAGGCGTTTCTGCCGCTGCTTCAACAGAAGAAGAACCGCAAGTTTCTGGAGTCTGCACAGAAAGCAATGAAGGACTGGCGTGAGATTCTCGAGAGCGAAGGCACCAGCACAAGCATGCCGATGAAGCCGCAGGTGGTTGGATGGGAGCTTGGAAAGCGGACGAAAGAGAACGCTATCATTGTTTCCGATTCCGGCACCAACACCACAGTCTGGGCTCGTTATATGCCCGCCAAGAAGGGTCAGATGCACTCGTGCTCCGGCAACCTGGCGACTATGGCTTGTGGGCTGCCGTACGCCATCGCAGCGCAGGTTGCTTATCCTGATCGGCAGGTGATTGCCGTAGTTGGGGACGGTGGTTTCACCATGCTGATGGGGGAGATCATCACTGCTGTCGCGTACAAGTTACCGATCAAAGTAGTCATCATCAAGAACAACACTCTCGGGCAAATCAAGTGGGAGCAGATGGTCTTTCAGGGCAATCCTGAATACCAATGCGATCTCCTCCCGATCGACTTCGTTGCACTTGCGCGAGCAGTCGGAGCTGAGGGAGTGCGTATCGATGACCCAAAAACTGCGGGTGCAAAGTTCGACGAGGCGCTTGCAATGGAAGGTCCCGTAATCATCGAAGCGGTAGTGGATCAATTCACAGCAATGCTTCCGCCAAAGATCACAGCAAAGCAAGCGGTGAAGTTCACAGAAGCGTTGATGAAAGGCGAACCGAACCGCATCAAGATCGCGCTGACGGCGGCAAGCGATACTGTGCGCCAGATCGTGTAGGCAATGAGCGAGATGCGGATCGATAAAGCTGAAGTTGTCAGTTACACGGTGCCTACGGATGCGCCGGAAGCCGATGGCACGATCGCGTGGGACAGCACGACTATGGTGCTGGTTACGCTGCACGCCAACGGCATCACAGGCCTGGGCTACAGCTACACGCACGGGGCGGCTGCACTGGTCGCACGTGAGTTAGTCGAAAAGCACGTAGTAGGTGCTGACGCGGTAAACGGGCCCTCACTTTTTCAAACGCTGCAAGCGCAACAACGTAACTATGGTCGTGAGGGAATAGCTGCGGCTGCGCTTTCCGCGATCGACGTGGCGCTGTGGGACTTGAAGGCAAAGATCTCACAGCAGCCTCTCAGCGTGCTACTCGGACCGGTGCGCGACGGTGTGGATGTGTATGGGTCGGGCGGTTTTACTTCCTACAGTGATGCGCAGCTCACCGCACAGCTTGGCGGATGGGTGAGTGATGGTATTCCGCGCGTGAAGATGAAAGTCGGGACGCAACCTGACGATGACATGAGGCGGGTCCGGCTTGCGCGCAAAGTAGTAGGTGATGGTGCCGAGCTATTCGTTGATGCGAATGGAGCATACACGCAGAAACAGTCTCTGCGCTTCGCAGAACAGTTCGCGACGGAACTCAATGTCACCTGGTTTGAGGAGCCGGTATCTTCGGACGATTTGGACGGCCTTTGCGCGTTGCGGCAGCGTGTGCCGGCACCGATGGAGATCGCGGCTGGGGAGTACGGGTGGACGCCTTTGTATCTGCAACGCATGATGCAGGCGGGTGCCGTGGATGTCATCCAGGCAGATGCGACTCGGTGCGGCGGTTTCACTGGCTTCATGGAGGCATCGGCGCTGGCAGAAGCGCATCTTCTTCCGATGTCCGCTCATTGTGCGCCCTCATTACATATGCACGCAGGCTGCGCTGCGCAACCGTTGCGGCATTTGGAGTACTTCCACGACCACGCTCGCATCGAACAGATGTTTTCGATGGTTTTCGTGCGCCTGTGAAGGGCGTGATGTACCCGGATCTTACGCGGCCAGGGCTGGGCCTCGAATTGAAAACAGCCGATGCGGAGAAGTATCGCGATGCTCTATGACCTGGCTCAGCCGCACTACAACCAAGCGCCACAGTTTCCTGGGCAGCCGCCGAATTCAATCGAATATCAGCAGCTTGCCGTAGTGGATGGAGCAACTGTAGAACGCGTGACTGCGATGACGCACTCCGGCAGCCACGTTGATGCACCGTTCCATTATCTGCCGCAACTTCCATGTATTTCTGAACTCCCGCTTGGACACTTCTATGGACCTTGTGTCGCAATCGATCTCCGCGGGTTTGAACATTCTCATCCGATAAACGCGGACGATCTTCGCAAGCATGAACACCTGCTCACAAAGGGAATCTTTGCGCTGCTGAAGACGGGTTGGGGGGACAGGCGCGCGAATACAAAAGAGTTTCTTACGGAGTGGCCGTACATGTCTCGCAACGGAGCGGAGTACCTGCTGGAGCGTGAGGTAAAGGGGATTGGGCTGGATGTGCTGTCCACAGGTGGATACCCGAGCAAAGAAGCCGAGTCCGGAGCACATGAGGTTTTGCTTGGTGCGAAAAAGCTACTGCTGGAGGACATTCGCATTCCAGATGAGTTGCTGGATGGCAAGCGTCGTCATTTTGCTGCGTTTCCGATCCTAATTGCGAATGCCGGCGGAGCCTGGGTGAGGCCGGTAGTTTGGGACGATGGCGATCTGGACCGCGATACTCCAGCTGACGAAAAAGGCGCACACATCCCAGAGTCAGTCGGCGCTCAAATCCAATTGCAGCGGGATGGTGGTCATTGAGTTCAACTGCACTTGCACGCACCGGTCCTGCCGGAATCGTGCTGCACGCTATTCAAGAAGGTCGCTTCCAACGTTCGATGTCTTTGCTGGTAGCGGGGACCAGCGTGGTGAGCGGACTTGAAGTCGCTTATGAGCACTACAAAGGCAGCTATTCCAATCCTGTCATGTACACGCCGGTTATCCTTTCGGGCGTGTTGGCAGTCGCTGGCGTTGCAGGAGTGTTCAGCAGGACAATGGCGCGAACGTTTCTGCGTTACACGAGCTATCTCACGCTGCTGGATGGAGTCGTTGGGTTCGGGTTTCATATCCGCGGCATCGCCCGTAAGCCAGGCGGATGGCGTCTGCCGGTGACGAATCTGGTGATGGGTCCACCGGTGTTTGCGCCGTTGTTATTCGGCACAAGTGCTTGGCTCGGCGTAATGGCTTCGTACCTGCGGCAAGAAGATGACGATGAGAATGAACCCGAGGAGTTTTCTTCTGGGTGGCGTCATAACCTCGCGCACGGTCGTTTTCAGAAGCACTTGGCGATGGTGATGATTTTATGGGCGGTGTGCTGCGGGTTCGAAGCGTGGTATTCGCACTACAAGACGAACTTCAAGTACCGCTCGCAGTGGATACCCGTTCTTCTTACGCCGGTGCTGATGTTGAGTGCGGGTGCCGCGATTGTCGATAAGCGCGCCGCGAAATCCGCGCTTCCCGCTTCGTCCGCGACAGCGATGCTGGTCGGAATGGTTGGGTGCTACTACCACGCGCGCGGAATCGCGAAGCGTCCTGGTGGGTTCAAGAAGCCCCTCTACAACACTCTTTACGGACCTCCAATTTTTGCACCCATGCTGTTCGCGGCCTGCGGATTGCTTGGCATGTTGTCCGCGCTGTTGCGGCGTGAGGGTGATCAATGAATGACGACAAGAAACTGCCGTATGACGCAGTCACGGGAAAGGAGCTCGGACCGCGTGAACAGCCTGGATATTATCCGGGCTTCAGCACTATGGCGCAGGCCAGCTACTGGGACGATGCGACCCGGAAGACAACAAATAAGCGCCTCGATGAGGCTCCGAAGATTCGCTTCTTCGATTCCGCCGAAGCCGTGCTAATGGAAGCGATGCTCGCGCGTATGTTGCCGCAGGACGACCGTACCGAGAGCGCAGGATCGCTCTTCTACCGTGGATCGACCAGAGGCTTGATCGAAACGAGATCAGTGGCTTTCGGTATGAGCACATGCCATCGGATCAGGAAGCATATCGCCTAGGACTGCGTGCCGTTGCCGCAATGGCGCAGCAGGAGTTTCGTGCCTCGTTCGAAAAATCGACGGTGCATCAGCAGGAGTTGCTGCTCAAGTCGATTCACGACGGAAAGCCGCAGCCAGATCACAATGCGTGGCACCAGATGAACGTGCATCGCTGGTGGGCGATGGTGATGGAAGATGCCATCGCCGCTTACTACTCGCACCCTTGGGCATGGGATGAAGTTGGCTTTGGCGGGCCAGCATACCCGCGCGGCTACATGCGGCTGGAAGGCGGGCTGCCGGAGCCGTGGGAAGTCGACGAGAAGCGCTATAAGTGGAACGCGCCGGTCGATTCACTTTCGAGTGAAGCCGAACAGCAGAAGCCACCAGACCACGGCGGAGCTCATGGGCATGGAGGCACACACTGATGAGTTTTCTTCCCTTGGGTGGTGCTTTCAAGAAGCCGAGCAGCGACAAGCACTGGCTCGGGCCGATGCAAACGCTGCCGGAGCCGATGAATAAATTCGCGGCGGATGACGTTGTCGATTACGCAATCATTGGTGTTGGTTCTGCGGGCGGGGTACTGCTGCAACGTCTCGCGCGTGCGGGCTACAAGGTAGTTGGACTTGAGGCCGGGCCTTTCTGGGATACGGAGCGAGACTGGGTCTCAGATGAAAAAGGCTCACGCGAACTCTACTGGAATGACCTTCGCATTACCGGCGGCAAGGACCCGCTGGCGCTCGGTTCGAATAACAGCGGCAAGGGCGTTGGTGGTGGGTCCGTGCATTGGGCCTCCTTTACGCCACGCTTTCATCCCTCGGACTTTGAGGTTTATACACGCGACGGCGTGGGTGCTGACTGGCCGCTGAGTTACTGGGATCTGAAGCCCTGGTATGAGTTGATCGAACGCGAAATGCCTGTTGCAGGGCCCGCCTATTTCCCGTGGGGTGATCCGCATGGTCATCCGTACGGGCCGCATCCGATGGGCGGCGTGGGCGACGTGCTGATCAAGGGCGCGACTAAGCTGGGCATAAAGACTGTTGCAGGTGGCCCCGTTTCGATCCTGTCCGCTTCTCATGGTGACCGCCCGCACTGCATTTATCGGGGCTTCTGCATTCAAGGCTGCAAGGTTGGGGCAAAGGCTTCGACGCTCATTACACATGTGCCGGATGCGCTTGCGCATGGAGCAGAGATTCGCGCGCACGCGATGGCATCGCGGATCGTTATGAAGGATGGTCGAACGACCGGCGTCGAATACTTTGACCGCGAAGGCGTGCAGCATTTCCTGCGTGCGCGCGCGGTGCTTGTGTGTGGGTACGCGATTGAGACGCCGCGCTTGCTGCTGAATTCTGCGTGCCCTGGCCATGAAGATGGTCTGGCGAACAGCAGTGGAACATTGGGCAAGTACCTGATGGCGCAGGCGGGCAATGTAGTGGCCGGTAAGTTCGACGATCTGATTCGCATGTATAAAGCACCGCCGGCACATGCCTGCACAGAAGAGTTTTATGAAACCGATCCGAAGCGCGACTTCGCTCGGGGTTTTGCGATTCAAACAGTTGGTCCGCTGCCGATTGCATTCGCCAAGCAGATGATGGCAATGAAAGGCGCCTGGGGCTGGGGACTTCGCAAAGAGATGATGGATTACAACCACTGGGCCGCGCTCGGTGTGCTGGGCGAAATACTTCCGTGGGATGACAATCGCGTCGAGCTTGCGGAGGAGAAAGATCGTTTTGGTCTGCCGGTGGCGAAGGTCACGTTCGCTCTGCGTGACAACGATAAGAAGCTGATCGAGTTTGGCAAGCAGAAGACGATGGATGTGATGTGGGCCGCTGGAGCAAAGGAAGTTGTGCAGGAGTCCCGCTTTGCCCACCTTGTCGGCGCGTCACGCATGGGTGCGAGCGCGAAGGATTCTGTATGCGACAAGTTCGGTCGAACGTGGGATGTGCCGAATCTGTTTGTTTGCGACGGCAGCGTTATGCCAACACAAGGATCAGCCAATCCCGGCCTGACGATACAGGCATTGGCAGCGAGAACGGCGACGTATCTCATAGAGCAGGGTGACTCGGTGTTCAGTTCCGGTGTGCGGTCACAGGATGAGCCTGCGATTCGCTACGATCAGAGTCCACCCTTCACCAAGTTCAAAGGTAATCCGCGATTGAAGTAGCGTTCTCCGCAATTTTGTTGCCGCGAGCCGCCGTCCGCGGGTGCCATAGACTGGAAGTCAGAGTTAGTTTGCGGAGCACCGCTTACCCGACTGCTTGCTGAGGACTTATGGCATCACGAAGAATTCTGGTTACCGGAGCCGCTGGGTTCCTGGGGTCTCACCTTTGCGACGCTCTGCTCGCTGAGGGCAATGAGGTTGTTGGCGTCGATAACTTCGCGACCGGCAACAAGGCGAATCTTGCACACCTCGCGAGTGAGTCGCGGTTCCAATTTGAAGAGCGCGACATTTGCCAGCCTTTCGACGTAGGTGAGGTGAGTTATGTGTTCAATTTTGCCTCGCCCGCGAGCCCTATAGACTATGCGCGTCTGGGTATCGAGACGCTGCTGGTTGGTTCCGCAGGAACGATGAAAACGCTGGAGATCGCGAAAAAGTACGGTGCTGGATATCTGCATGCGTCAACTTCAGAGTGCTACGGCGACCCCGAAGTGCATCCACAGGTGGAGACCTACTGGGGAAATGTAAATCCAATCGGTCCGCGCTCGGTTTACGACGAGGCAAAGCGTTTCTCCGAGGCCGCTGTGGCGGCTTATCACCGCTACCACGGTGTGAACACGCACCTGGTGCGCATCTTCAACACGTATGGGCCTCGGCTGCAGGCGAACGACGGCCGTGTGATTTCGAACCTCATGATGCAGGCGCTTCGTGGCGAGTCGCTGACGGTGTACGGTGACGGGTCGCAAACGCGCAGCTTCTGTTATGTGTCGGACCTGATCGATGGCATTGTGCGACTTTCCAAGTCTGAGGAGCACAATCCGGTGAATATCGGAAACCCGGACGAATGGACAATCCTGGAATGTGCACGCGAGGTGCAGGCTTTGATTGGATCTGACTGCGAGATTGTCTTCAAGCCACTGCCGCAGGATGATCCGACTCGCCGACGCCCAGACATTACCAAAGCAAAGCAGTTATTGCAGTGGTCGCCAAAGGTGCCTTTGCGTGAGGGATTAGCAAAGTCGCTCGATTATTTCCGCAGATGTGTTGCGGCGGAGCGCGAAGTCTAGCGACGAGAGGGAGCAGCCGGCCCGGCTCCGCTTTCCAAAGCAGATGTTTCATCTCTACTCAGAAGCACAGTTGGTAGAAGCTATGCGCGAACCATGGAACGTATAGCCTGCATGACCTCGGGCCAGGCCTTACTTTCCGGATCGACAATGTCGAAGTGGTCAGCTCCAGAAATCATGCGAACGGTGGCGTGAGATTCTCGGCTTTGCGCCAGTTTCGCCCATGCATCAGGGAGCTGCGGCGGAATCTGATCGTCGCTTGTGCCCTGAATCAAGAGCTGTAAAGCAACGAGCGGGAGAAGGCTGGCGGGGTCGCCGTTGCGATAACGGTCGGGAACTTCGTCGGGCGCGCCGCCCATAAGCTCGATGACTTCGCGGCGGTCATGTGAAAAGACTCCATGCGAGAAGCGGATGGTGAGTTCAAGTCCAACTGCTCCCGCGAGCGCGATTGCTCCTTTCACCGAGATACCGGGAGCTGGTTGAGCCACCGGGCTGTGCGGATCGATGTGAAAGCGGCCTGCCAGCCAAAATGCGAGATGGCCACCTGCGGAATGGCCCATCGTAAACACGTGGGAAAGATCGAGCGGAAATTTCTTCGCGAACTCCTTCAGGTATTCGAAGCCGCTCGCTACGTCCTGGAATGTGGTGGGCCATCCGCCGCCTGATGAGCCGACTCTGCGATATTCCAGCGACCAGACAGCAATCCCGGCATGCCTGAGCGCGTCGCACAGGTAACCGGCATAGCCGAGGTCGTATTCGGATTTCCACCAGCCGCCGTGAAGGAAGACAATGACCGGTGCGGGTGTGTTGCTCTTCGCGGGCAGCCAGAGATCACCGAATTGGTACTCGTTCGAGCCGTAGTGGAGGCGATGGTCGGCGGGCAGCGTGGGACGCGACAAGATGTCCATGCATTCATTGTGTACCCTTGTGCAGCCTGTAGAGTGGCAGTATGGAGCCAGTGGGGCCGAATGAGTTTTCGCGCATTGAAGAGCGCGAGCATGGACTGAAGCGAAGCCTTTCAGCTCGGCAGCTTACGATGATTGCCATCGGTGGCGCTATTGGAACGGGATTATTCCTTGGCTCCAGCTTTGCCATAAGTGTCGCGGGTCCAGCCGTGCTCGTCAGCTATCTCATTGGTGCGTTCATTGTGCTGCTGCTGATGGGCTGCATGGCAGAGATGACGGTCGCGCATCCCGTGTCTGGCTCATTCGGAGCATGGGCTGAATATTATGTATCTCCGCTCGCCGGATTCCTGGTGCGAGTCACGTACTGGGCGGGCGTTGTGTTTGCGCTCGGAACAGAGATTTCTGCTGTTGCGGTGTATATGCGCTTCTGGTTTCCGACCGTACCTGGGCCGGTTTGGATCTGCGGATTTGCCCTTGTGCTGCTGTTGGTAAATGCGTCCAACGTGAAGTACTTCGGAAGCGTGGAGTATGGGCTTTCCATGCTGAAGATCGCGGCGATTGTTGCCTTTCTCATCCTCGGCACATGGCTGCTGAGTTCCGCGCACGAGCACCCTGCGATTACATCGGAAGCAGCGATGGGATGGCGCAACTACACGGCGTTTGGAGGATTTTTCCCGAAGGGTGTGGGAGGGATGTGGGTCGCCGTGCTGATCTCGTTGTTCAGCTACTTTTCGATCGAGATGATCGCCGTCGCTGCGGCGGAAGCGCAGGATCCGCGTAGTGCGATCCGGCACGCCTTTCGCGCTACGATGCTGCGGCTGGTGGTTTTTTACCTGTGTACGCTGGCGCTGGTGTTGGCGATTGTTCCCTGGACTGTGACGGCAACTGGAGAAACACAGTCGCCCTTTGTGACCGTAATGCAGCGCACAGGCATTGCGCACGCCGCAGGTGTGGTGAACTTCGTCATATTGATTGCTGCTCTTTCCGCAATGAATAGCCAGATGTACATCACGGCGCGCATGCTGTTCTCGCTATCACGATCGGGCTTTGCACCGAAACGATTTGGACAGCTTTCAAAGCATGGTGTGCCTGTCGCTGCGCTGGTAGCGTCCTGCGGGGGAATTGGCATTGCTGCGGTGCTGAACGCGCTCTATCGAGAGCACGCGTTTCTGCTCATGCTGTCGTGCTCCATGTTCGGGCCTCTGTTTACGTGGTTCATGGTGTTTGTGACGCATCTACGTTTTCGCCAGCGAAACCGTGAGGCATTGCCGTTCCGCATGTGGGGCTATCCATACACGAGCTTGATGGGTGCTGCGCTAATGTTAGCGGCCACGGTAACCACGGCGTTCGCGCCAGCGTTTCATTCGACGCTGGTGTACGGTCTGCCGTTTCTAGCGGTGATGTGTTTGGTTTATTCGGTGCAGAAGAAAAAGTTGGTCGCCTGACATACGGGTAGGCTTGAGTCTCCGGCCCTCGCAGTTGCAATGACAGGGCCTCTCTACTGAGAGCTTTGCGCCCCGGTTGAGATGATGTCCTGGGAGAGAAGATGACAGAGAGAATGGAAGTCGATAACGATCCGCTGCTGGTCTGGCGTGAGGAGTTTCCAATCCTCAAAGACACGACGTACATGATCAGCCACTCGCTGGGGCCGATGCCTAAGCGCGTGGAGAAGGCCATGCAGGAGTTTACGAATGTATGGGCGACTCGTGGGATGCGCGCCTGGGAAGAGGGCTGGTGGGAGATGCCGGTGACCTGTGGCGATCTGATTGGCTCGATCATTGGAGCGCCAAAGGGCCGCGTTGTCATGCATCAAAATGTTTCGGTCTGCCAGACCATTGTGGCGTCGTGCTTCGATTGGAGTGGTAAGCGCAATAAGCTGGTGACCGACGGTCTCAATTTTCCTTCGAACGACTACATCTATCACGGGCTAAGCCGGCATGAGGCGGAGATTGTTCCAGTCTCTTCCGAGGACGGGATGACGATCCCGATCGAGAATATCCTTACCGCGATCGATGAAAGGACCCTGCTGGTCAGCATTTCGCATGTGGCGTTTCGCAGTTCGTACCTGCATGATCTCGCGGCAATTACGAAACGTGCGCACGAGATGGGTGCCTACATCGTGGCCGACCTATACCAATCGGCTGGCATTGTGCCGCTGAATGTTGTTGAGCTTGGGGTGGACTTCGCGGTCGGTGGCTCGGTGAAGTGGCTGCTGGGAGGGCCTGGCGCTGGGTATTTGTATGTGCGGGAAGATCTTGACGCGAAGCTGGAGCCAACTGCAACCGGATGGGCTGCGCATGTGCACCCATTCGAGTTTGCGAATGGCCCAATTGAGTACGCGCCCGATATTCACCGGTTCCTCAGCGGAACGCCAAATGTGCCGTCCATGTATTCGGCGCGTTCTGGATATGAGATCGTGAACGAGATCGGTGTGGACGCAATTCGAGCAAAGTCACAGCGACAGACGCAGATGCTCATCTCGCTTGCGGAAGAAGCGGGAATTCGAGTGCGTAGTCCGCGCGACCCGAATCTGCGTGGCGGCGCGGTCATTCTCGATGTACCCAACGGGAAAGAGGTGACTGCTGAGATGATTCGACGGCAGATACTCATCGACTTCAGGCCGGGTGCGGGCATTCGCATCGCACCGCATTTCTACACCTCGGATGACGAGGTGCACCACACGATTTCTGAGCTGGCGAGCATCGTTCACGCGAAGTCCGCGTAGGAGAAAAAATGATTGTTCTTGATGGTGAGTTCGTTGATATACCGACAGCGACCGGTCCTATGCGGATGCACATCGTGCGCCCTGCCGCGACGGCGGCAAAGAGGCATCCGGCTATAGTGCTCTACTCGGAGATTTTCCAGGTAACTGCGCCTGTGCGGCGCATTGCGGTGCAGCTTGCGAGCCACGGCTACGTGGTCGCTGTGCCTGAGATTTATCACGAGTACGAGCCGGCGGGAACAGTGCTCGCATACGATCAGGCCGGTTCGGATCGTGGCAACGCATTGAAGACGACGAAGTCGTTGGAAAGCTATGACGACGATGCTCGTGCGGCGCTCGCGCATCTGGCGCAGCGTGAGGATTGCAACGGGAACCTCGGCGTAATGGGCATTTGCATAGGTGGGCATCTCGCCTTTCGCGCGGCGATGAATCCAGAGGTGTTGGGCACAGTATGTTTTTATGCCACTGATCTTCACAAGAGCTCACTGGGCGCAGGCATGCACGACGATTCGTTAGCTAGGGCCGGTGAAATCAGGGGAGAACTGCTGATGGCCTGGGGCCGGCAGGACCCTCATATCCCGACCGAAGGACGGATGAAGATTCTTGCGCGGCTGAATGAATGCGCCACGCGGCTGAGTTGGCATGAAGTGAATGGTGCGCACGCGTTCCTGCGCGATGAAGGCGTGCGGTATGACGCCGAGTTAGCTCGGAGCATGTTCGGACTGGCACTGGATCTGTTTCGGCGCGCACTCTAGCGGATCGGCTAGCTGAGATAAGCGCGGAGCCACGGGTCTTCGGAATGCGTGAGCTCGCGTGTCGTGCCATCGAAAATGACTCGTCCTTCGTTGAGCACGAGGAATTTTGTGCTTGGGTCGAGCTCGCCGCTTGGAAGCGGCTCCATGTGGCCGGTCTCCGAGTTAAAGCGGTGCGTTGCCAGCGTAAACGCATCCTGGAGGCGATGAGTGATGAGCAACGAAGTAGTGTGCGTCACGTCGCGCTGCTTGACGACCAGCTCGATGATGGTTGTGGACGTGATTGGGTCCAGGCCGCCTGTAGGCGAGTCGTAAAGAATGAGGTCGGGCTTGCTGATGATGGCGCGTGCGATAGAGACGCGGCGTCGCATGCCGCCGCTGAGTTCAGCAGGGAACTTGCTGATCGCCTTTTCAAGCTCGACAAAACGGAGTGCTTCAACGACGCGGTTGTGCGTCTCTTCTTCGGGAACGTGCTGCTCGTTGAGGCGGAAGGCAACATTGTCTTCAACGGTAAGTGAGTCGAAAAGCGCGCTTTCCTGGAAGACCATGCCAACGTGATCGCGTAGCTGGAACAACTCGCGCTCGTTGATGGAAGTGACGTCCTGACCGAACACGGTTATCTGACCGCTATCCGGCCGGATGAGGCCGTTCGCCAGCTTGAGCAGAACGCTTTTGCCTCCCCCCGCTGGGCCGAGAATAATGCGCGTCTCGCCGTGCTGCACACGAAACGAGACATCCTGCAGAACCTGATTGCGTTCGAAGCCGATGCTCACGTTGCGGAACTCGACTACAGGCTCGCTCGAATCGATCTGCAGTTCGGCCGCTTCTGACGTTCCCGTAGCGCGTGGCGGCATGCGGCACTACCTTCCAAAGATACTGATGAGAACCTGGGTGACGAGAAAGTCAAACAGGATGATGAGCACCGAAGAAACGACGACAGCTTGTGTTGTCGATTGGCCCACACCGCGCGTTCCGCCAGTCGTCTTCAGCCCGTAATAGCAGCCAGTCAGCGCAATAATGAAGCCTGAAAACAGCGGCTTTACCAGACCGCCGATGATGTCGCCATGATTGAGCGCCATGTACGCGGTGTGTACGAAGGCGGGCCCATTAAGACGCAGGAGCGTCACCGCAATGAGGGCACCACCCGCCGTTCCGCAGGAGTCCGAGATGATGGTGAGGAAGAAGAGCATGACGACCGTGGCAACCAGCCGCGGTGCGACGAGCTTCCGGATCGGGTCCACGCCAAGCGCGCGCATAGCGTCAATTTGTTCGGACACCTTCATCGAGCCGAGTTCGCTTGCCATGCCCGATGCATTGCGGCCCGAGACCATCAGACCCGTCAGCACGGGACCGAGCTCCTTCACCATGGAGAGCGCGACCAAGCGACCGGTCATGCTTTGTGCACCGAATTCTTTAAGGGATGTGGCGGATTGAAGGGCCAGCACACAACCCGTGAAGAAACCGGTGAGCACAACAATCGGTAGTGAGCCCACACCGATGGAATCCATCTGCGTGATGGTGTCTCCGACGTAGCGTGGTTTCGAGAAGAGGTCGCCCACGGCACGGCCTGCGAGCAGAGAGTACTCCTGCACGGAGGCGACGAAACTTTTTACTGAGGCAGTCGGCGAGACAAGAAACATTGTCGTTCGTTGGGGCTCAGACTATCAGATGCAGCAGTATTGCTGAGGGAAGCGAGATTAGTTCCCGCTGCCCAGAGGTTCGTTTGTGCGTGCGAAAGTGAGAAAATAAGGCAATGGCAGAAACGATGCAAGCCGCCGTTCTTCATGGCAAAGAAGACCTGCAATTGGAGCAGGTCGCGAAGCCCACGGCAGGACCGGGAGAGTTGGTGCTGCGCGTGGAAGCGGCGCTAACCTGCGGTACGGATCTAAAGGTGTTTCGTCGTGGCTATCACGACAAGATGCTCACGCCAGATCGTCTCTTTGGGCACGAGGTCGCGGGCGTTGTTGTCGAAACAGGCTCGGGCGTCACGACTTTCAAGATCGGTGATCGTGTGGTGCCGCTGAATTCTGCGCCCTGTGACGAATGCTTCTTTTGCAAGGCTGGCCAGCAAAATCTCTGTGACGATCTGTTGTTCAACAATGGCGCTTATGCGGAGTTCATCCGTATTCCAGCGCGCATTGTGGCGAAGAACACGCTAAGGATTCCGGAGGGTATGTCGTCAGAGCACGCTGCTCTCACCGAGCCGCTCGCGTGTGTGATGCGTGGGATCGAAGAGTCGCAGGTACGTGCCGGGCAGAGCGTCATTGTGTTGGGTGCGGGTCCAATTGGGCTGCTATTCATCCACGCGTTGTCGCTCGAAGATGCAGAGGTAATCGCGGTGGTGAAGCGGTCTGACCAGATTGCGACGGCGATACAGTTCGGTGCGAAGCACGTCGTACGGCTTGCGGACGTTGCAGACCCGGTGGCATCTGCACGGGCATTGACCCCTGACAGTCGCGGTGCCGATGTGGTGTTTGAGGCAGTGGCTACCCCGCAAGCGTGGGAATGGGCTGTTTCCATGGTGCGCAAAGGCGGACTTGTGAATCTATTTGGTGGGCCGCCTGCAGGAACGAAAGTGGAATTGGATACAAACCTCATCCACTACTCCGACATTACGTTGAAGGCCAGCTTCCATCACACACCGGCGACAGCGAGGAGAGCGTTCGACCTGCTGTGCTCCGGACGATTCCAGTGCGCGGACTTCATTACCGGAACGGCGGGCCTCCACGAGGTGCCAAGCGTATTTGCACGCATGATGGTGCGGCCTGAGGACGGCATCGCGCCGGAGATCAAAACAGCAATCTACTCCTCTCTTTCGGGTGTGGGTAAGCAGAGTGAGACGACAGCCGAGGCGGTACGCTGATGGCCTCTGCAACGCTGCCGATCTGCGAGGTAGCTGACCGGCTTACCGGTGCTCCGGATGGCTACGAGACGCCAGCAGTGCGGCCATCGCTTACGGAAGCGAAAGCCTGGTGCGAGCGACTCGCGACCACTCACTACGAGAATTTCCATGTTGCAACCTTCCTGCTTCCAAAGAAGCTGCGACCGCATTTTCACAGTGTGTATGCATTTTGCCGCACCTCAGACGATCTCGGTGATGAAGTCGGTGATGTTGCGGTGGCGACACGCCTCTTAGGCGAATGGCGTGGCATGCTGCACCAGTGCTTTGTGTGCCCCGAGGCTTCGAAGCACCCGGTGTATGTTGCGCTGCAGCCGACCATTGCGGAGTGTGCCCTGCCGCGTGAGCCGTTTGACGATCTGATTTCGGCATTCGAGCTGGACCAGACGTACACACGACATGATTCATTGCAGACTTTGGAGGCTTACTCAAGGCTCTCTGCAAACCCGGTGGGAAGACTGGTGCTGCTGGTGAGTGGATACAAGTCGGAAGAGTTGCTGAGCTTATCGGATGAGATCTGCACCGGTTTGCAGTTAGCGAATTTTTACCAGGACATTGTTTCGGATTGGCAGGAACGAGATCGACGCTATATCCCCGCCGATGCGATGAGTCGTTTTGGCGTGACAGACGAGCAGATCGCGGAACGGCGCTTCGACGCAAACTTTCGCGCCTTGATGAAGTTTCTGGTGGACGATGCGCGTGCGCGACTCACGCGGGGACAGGTGATCGCGAAAAAGGTGGATCGCGATCTTGGCGCAACACTTTCGCTTTTCGCCAAGGGCGGCCACGCCATTCTGGAGGCGATTGAAGCACAGGACTACAACACCCTGCAGTCACGACCGGTAGTAAGCAAGGCGGCGAAGCTAAGACTCTTGAGTGGTGCATTGCTTGGAAAGGCTGTTGCGATGCTTGCACCTTCTCCGCGCGCTACTGCGGGAGCAAAGTCGTGAATGCAGCGCGCTCCGCTGAAATCAATGCAGCGTATGAGTACTGCCGGCGGGTAGCAAAGCGTGAGGCGAAGAACTTCTACTACGCGTTTCGTGTTTTGCCGAAGCATAAATCAGATGCGATGTGCGCGGTGTACGCCTTTATGCGGAAGGCAGACGACCTTGCTGACGACGAGGCGTTTACCGTCGAGCAGCGGCGCGGGATGATGGCGGCGTGGACGGCGGACTGGAAGGCTTCTCGTGAGCAGGGAAGTACCGATCCGGTGTTCCTTGCACTGAAGGATACTCAGGAGCGTTTCGCGATCTCGGACGCGCTGCTGGAAGAGCTTGTTGCAGGTACCACGTTGGATCTACAGGAACAGCAACCTGGGGTTGAAACTGTGGCTTTGGATCAGGGCGTCGATCTGAAGACGGACCTGCAGGTCTACCGAACTTTCGATGATCTGTATCGCTACTGCTATCTCGTCGCATCCGTGGTTGGACTGGTCTGTATACGCATCTTCGGCTACACCGATACGAAAGCAGAAGAATACGCGGAACGGGTGGGTATCGCATTTCAATTGACAAACATCCTGCGTGATGTCGCTGAAGACGCAGCCCGCGGGCGCGTGTACCTGCCGCTCGATGACCTGCACGGAAATGCTACCGGGCCCGATTTGCTGCTTGCAGATGTGCATTCCCGGGAGCCGTCCGTCACTACTCTCGGTGCGTTGCGGTTGGAGATTGATCGCGCTGAAAACTACTACCGCGCTGTCAGCGATCTGGTGCCGCTACTGGACGCCGATAGCCGCGCTGCCATGGATGTGCTGGCTACGATCTATCACGAGCTTCTGCAGCGCATTGCAGCGGATCCTGCAGCAGTCTTCCGCGGTCGGGTTTCCCTCCCGACTTCGCGCAAACTTTCCATCCTGCTCAAGGGTGTAGTTCGATCACAGTTCATGCGGAGCAACGCATGAGTGCAGTGCAGCAGACTGAGGTATTGATCGTTGGTGCCGGGCTGGCCGGATTGTCTGCAGCGGTGGCACTTTCCGGTGCCGGCGCAGACGTCACGCTTATAGAACGCAAGCCGTACGTAGGCGGACGAGCGTACTCCTACACGCATCCTGCGCTTGATGAAGTGATCGACTCTCAGCATGTGATGCTGGGCTGTTGTACAAACCTTATTGACTTGTGCACGCTCGCTGGAGCAGACAAGCACATCCGCTGGTACGACGAAATTACTTTCCTTGAGCCCGGCGATGAGGGGACGCACGTACGCAGGAGTGACATTGGGGCGAGCTTCCTTCCAGCGCCGGGACATTCATCAATCAGCTTTCTCAGTTCAAAAATGCTCGGCTTTGCAGATAAGGCAGCAATCGCGCGTGGGCTGATGGAGTTTCTGCGCGGCTATCCGGCCTCGGACACGGAGCCGTTCTCAGAATGGCTGCGGCGGACGCAACAGACTGAGCGCGCCGTGCGGCATTTCTGGGAGCCTGTCATTGTCGGCGCTCTAAACGACGACTTCGAGCGGTGCTCTACACGCTACGCAGGGCAAGTTTTCTATGAGTCGTTCCTAAAGTCTGCTGAGGGCGGGAAGTTGGGTATTCCAACAAAGCCGCTTTCCGATTTGTACGCTGCACTTGCGGAACTTGCGGTGAGGCAAAACACGCTTCTGCATCTGCGTGCAAGCGTAGAACGAATCAATAAGATTAGTGATGTCTGGTGGGCCGAGACGCAAGACGGCACAACATTTACCGCGAGAAACCTTCTGCTCGCCTTGCCGTTCGAGCAAGCAGCGAAACTACTCGCAACGGTTCCAGAGCCAAGCGCATGCTTGAGACGAGTGCAGGATGACATCCGGCAGTTTGTCCACGCGCCAATCACTACAGTTCATTTGTGGTTTGACAGAGAAGTTACGGAGTTGGATCACGCGGCGCTGCTGGATACGCGCATTCAGTGGATGTTCAATAAAACGCGCATACGTCGCTATGAACCGGACATTGAGCGTGGGGCAGGGCAGTACCTTGAACTCGTAATTAGCGCTTCGTTTCCAGAACTGAAGATGCCGCGTGAAGAGATTCTTCGGTCGGCGCTGGAAGAGTTTTCACGATTCTTTCCGAAAGCGAGATCTGCAACGCTCGTGAAGAGCGGAATCTTGAAGGAGGCACGCGCGACGTTTTCGGTCGTGCCGGGTCTTGATCGGTATCGCCCTGCGCAAAGCTCCGGTGAAGATGGCTTGTTTCTTGCAGGCGATTGGACACAGACCGGGTGGCCTTCCACTATGGAAGGCGCGGTGCGAAGCGGACGGCTTGCGGCTGAGGCAATTACCGGCTTGTATGGAACTCGCTTCCTTTCCAGCGACTTACCACCATCTGGGCTTATGCGTCTTATTGCGACAGAGCGCGGTTAGACGAGACGTACCACCTTTGGGTTGCAATATTTTCGTCAGGAGCACTCTTTCTGTCGCAACAAACTGCGTAAACAAGGTTTACTGGTACTGTCTTGCCATATAACTGGCAGGCATATCCGCATCGCGCAGGTAAGCGCGAGCGCAGAGGCCACGATGACTTCTCGTTTGCTGCTTCGCACAGGATTGTTCTTTTCAATCGGCTCAGGCCTGTTGACCGTAACTGGCTGCGGAACCGCGGGTTCGCCTTCGGGTTCTGGTTCCGGATCAACGCCGCCACAGCCTGCCGTCAGCGTGACGGTTACCGGGCCAGGAACCACGCAGGTTGGTGGAACGAGTCAGTTCACCGCAACTGTGAGCAATACGTCGAACACTGCCGTCACGTGGCAGGTAAATGGGTCAGTCGGCGGCGGCGCAAGCGTTGGCACGATCTCAACTTCTGGACTTTACACAGCACCACTGACGCTACCTTCCACGACCAGCGTGAGCATCACTGCCGTGAGCCAGGCCTCACCAGCAGCATCGGGGACGGTAACGGACACGCTATTTGGCGCTTCGATGACGACGGCTGCGCGCCTGCTTGATGAAGCGAGCTTTGGGCCGACGGCGGACGCGATTCAACATGTGCAGAGTGTTGGCGTAAACGGCTATCTGGCCGAACAGTTTGCGCAGCCCGCGACACTGCTTCCTGCCATTCCGACGAATCCACTCCCTGCGCTTTGCCTCGCAAACAATGCGGCTTACCCATGCGCTGAGAGTGAGTGGTGGCAGACAGCGATCACTGGCAACGACCAGTTGCGGCAGCGCGTGGCGTTTGCGCTATCAGAGATGTTTGTTGTTTCTACGCAAGCGGTACCTGGGCAATCCATTCCTTCGTTCCACAACGCGCTTGCTTCTGATGCGTTCAGCAACTTCAGCACGATCATGAAGGACGTGACGCTGTCGCCCGCAATGGGCGGCTACCTGAACATGCTGAATAGCGCGAAGCCAACTGGCACCCAAATCGCAAACGAGAACTACGCTCGCGAGTTGATGCAGTTGTTCACGCTCGGCCTTTACAAGCTGAACCAGGATGGCAGCGTGCAGACCGACGGACAGGGCGCGCCGGTTCTCGCTTACACGCAGGCACAGGTGCAGGCGTTCGCTCGCGCGTACACAGGATGGACTCTGGCGAATACCGCTGGCGGAACCGTTACAAAGCTTCCGAACAATTCCGGCGACTACAGCGATCCGATGGTTGCTGTTGCGGCGCAGCATGACACGACGAGCAAAACGCTTTTGGATGGCACAGTGCTTTCCGGTGGACAGACAGCAACGCAGGATTTGGATGGCGCGCTCGCAAACATTTTCAATAACTCGAACGTCGGTCCATTCATTGTTGAGCAGCTTATCCAGCATCTTGTAACGAGCACACCGAGTTCCGCGTATGTGAAACGCGTGTCCGCCGTGTTTGCGAATAATGGCAGCGGTGTTCGCGGAGACATGAAGGCGGTGATCACCGCGATTCTGACTGACACGGAAGCCCGGGCCGGAGATACGAATGCGAGCTTCGATGGCGGACATCTGCGTGAGCCGGTACTCTTTCTGACCGCGATGATGCGAGGTTTAGGTTTCACCAACACGGATGCGAACGGATCGTACTTCTCGCTCTCGGGTCAGGCTGCCAAGCTGGGTGAGGAGCCGTACCACGCTAACTCCGTATTCAACTTCTTCGCGCCTGAATACGTGATCCCGGACTCGAATCTGAACGCACCAGAGTTTGGCATCGAAAATACGGCCACTGCGGTGCTGCGGCTCTCGCTGGCAGACTCGATTGTGAACAACAAAATCTCAAGCTTCGCGGTCGATCTTTCGGCAACGAGTGCCATGGGCAAGCTAGCCGCGAAACCCGCTGACCTGGTAGATACGCTGTCGATGCTGTTCATGCACTCGCAAATGCCAGACATGATGCGCTCCACGATCATCAACGCCATTACGCCTCTGACGAACAATGCTCAGCGTGCTCGCGTTGCCATCTACCTCGTGATCACTTCTTCGCAATACAAAATCATTCACTAGTTTCCTGAGAGGGCCACTATGCGTCGTCGCAGTTTCATCAAGTACGCTTCACTCGCTGCAGCAGGAAATATTGCCGGCCTTCGGCCGTTTGGTGCGCTGAATGCGCTGGCCGCCGGTAGCCCTGACTACAAAGCGCTCGTATGCGTGTTTCTGTACGGCGGTAACGATGCCAACAACATGATTGTTCCGTGGGATAACACCACCTATGCCGCGTACCAGTCGATTCGCGGACCGCTGGCACTTGGGAAGACGGCCCCTACCGGAGGCGCTTCCGGAAATGGCTACATTCAGCAGCTGCAGGCGATGCAGGGCTACGGTCTACACTCCGGGTTGTCAGACGTGGGCGCGCTGATCAACAGCGGTGTTGCGGCAACTGTGGTGAATGTCGGCAACCTGACACAGCCGCTGACGCGCGCACAATATTTGTCCAATCAGTCTGGGGCTGTGCCATCGAATCTGTTCTCGCATCCGGATCAGCAGGTTGAGTGGCAGAACGCCGCTGCGAGCGGAGCGACAACAACTGGCTGGGCTGGACGCATCGCTGATTCCCTTGGAGGCACGTACAACGGCAGCGCCAGCATCCCGATGATTACCTCCGTTGCTGGTGACACGCTGTTCTGCAATGGAGTGCGCACCACTCCTGTTTCTGTTTCCCCGGGAAATCTCGGCGGTGCGAGCTGCTCGGAAGGTGCGGCATGCACTGCGCGGCTTGCAGCGGCGCAATCACTGATCACGCTCAGTTCCGGCGTGTCTCTGGTTACCGCCGACGACGCCATCACCTCGAATGCTTACGCGTATGCAGCTACGCTCACTGCCGCTACGAAATCAGCCACAGCACTGAAGACTGTGTTTCCGACGGCTAATGGACTTGCAGCACAATTGCAGCAGATCGCGCAGATCATCAATGTGCGCGCAGCGCTTGGTGTACAGCGCCAGATATTCTTCTGTGGTATCGGCAACTTCGACACGCACTCTGATCAGCTTGTGCTGCAGAATAATCTGCTCAGCCAAATCGGACCAGCGATGGCCGCGTTCTACAACGCGACGGTGGAAATGGGCATAGCGAATCAGATCACCACGTTCACCATGTCTGATTTCGCTCGCACATTTCAGCCGAACTCAAATTCGGGAACCGATCACGCCTGGGGATCGCATCACTTTGTTCTTGGCGGTGCTGTTAAGGGCGGTGCGATGTACGGCACCTACCCGACGCTTGCGCTGGGTGGGCAGGATGATTCCGGGTCGAATGGTCGGTGGGTGCCATCCACTGGTAGCGTGCAGTATGCGAGCACGCTGGCGCAGTGGTTCGGTGTGCCGCAGAGCGCGATGGCCTCGGTTTTCCCCACGATCGCGAATTTCACAACAACAGACCTCGGATTCCTGAAGACATCCTAGCGTGCCAGCAGTACAACTCCGACGGCAACAAAGGCCGCTGCCATCCATCGCCGGCGGTCTACGTTTTCACCTAGAAAAAACTTTGCCGCGACAGCATTGCCAATGTAGGTAAAGGCTGCGGCGGCGGGTGCCGCGAAGGAAAGATCGACCACGCTTATGGTGTATAGCATGGCGAAGAAGTTCAGCGCCATGCAAAGCGCTCCGACGAGAAATACGGAGCTGGTCAGCACGGCACGAATGGCTCCGGGTAGTCCACTGTGCGCGCGGATCACATCGAGATCGCCAATGCGGCGCATCGCCGCTGCAATGAGCGATTCTCCAGCAATGGCAAGCGCGGACACGCTGAGTATGCAAGTCCAGGTCTGTAAGCCTGTAGCATTCGGGTGCATCAGCGTCCAATACCCGAGTTCATCACATCCAAGTCGTTGGGGACATCGCCTGTGCGGGATGGACCAGTAGCGACGAAGCCTACAGCGCAGACAATCAGTGCAATTCCAATCATGCGAGACACGCTCAGATGCTCGTGTAGCCAGAAGTGGCTTAGCAGCGCGAGCACAACATTGCCAAAGGCCGTCGCGGGCATGACGAAGCTGAGATCTGCAAAACTCAAAGCCGTCATATAGCTGGAGAAGAAGCCGATGAGCAACACGATGCCGAGGGCGACGAAAGGGTTGAAAATCGCTGTGATGAGCAGCGTGAGGTGATGCACATCTACAGGACCGACCTGCGCCATGCCTCGGGCAAGCAGGGAATCACCAACACTTGCCGTACACATCACAGCAACAAGGACCATCCACTGACCGAAACTCAGCTTTGACTTTTCAACTTCCTCGCGCGTCTTGTGTGCTGCTTCTGGCACCTAGTGCTGCACTCCCTGTATTTCGTCAGCTAATGCGCCCGCGCTGTACACCTTGCGCAGAGCTTCGGTCATGACAGCGGTGTGTACGGCAACAGTGCGATTGCGCGTGCCGTCGTATACGAAGTCACCGGCAAGCGACTCGATGTTGCCATCGAATACCAGGCCGACGA
This sequence comes from Granulicella sp., assembly GCA_965200515.1. Classification (GTDB taxonomy): domain Bacteria; phylum Acidobacteriota; class Terriglobia; order Terriglobales; family Acidobacteriaceae; genus Granulicella. The sequence goes on from CBDAUT010000014.1 coordinate 1,620,454, forward strand.
TTTCACCCTCCTTATTGATGACAGGAGAGCCGGAATTGCCTCCAATGATGTCGTTCGTTGTAACGAAATCCATTGGTGTGGAGAGATCGAGTTTGTCCTTCGCCGCTTCCCAGCGTGCAGGAATATCGAAGGGGGACTTGTCCCCGAAGCTGGCGGAGCGATCGTAAAGGCCGTAGATGGTCGTCATTGGAGGCGCAACCGTTCCGTTCATCGGGTAGCCGTCGACGGAGCCGTAGCTGAGGCGCAGAGTGAAGGTGGCGTCTGGGTAGGACTTCGTACCGTAAACGGCGAAGCGTGCTTTCCCGAGCTTCTCATTCGCCTGCTGAATCGGTGCATTGAGCGCGTCGCGCTGTTTGCGCGCATCGCGTGACAGTGGAAGCAGCTTGCGAGCGAGGACGATGAGTGGGTCTGTGGAAGCCTCCACTGCGGATTCGCCACCTTCGAGCAGGCTCTTACGAACAGCTGCGTCGTCCATGTGCGTACCAGTGACGTAGGCGTGTGCGACTGCTGCAGGAGTTTTGCCATCGAGTACGATCGCCAGCCAAGGATCGGTGGCAGGTAATGTGGATTTTGCCTGCTCTAGAGATCCTGTCATGCGCGCTTCGTCGAGTTCTTTGAAGACGGGGGCTGGCGAGGAGAGGCGGAACTTCAGACTTTGGAGGTCAGAATCATGGAAACCAGGTTCGCGTTCCGCGTCGGGTTTGCGAACCTGATCCGCATAGTTCACAAGAGCGTTTGCAAGACTGGCGAGAGAGGAATCGAGACTACGTGCGCTGAGCTGTGTGATCACGACGCCGAGTTTGGCGTCTCCTGTGGCGACCTCGTCCCACGTTGTGCCGTATGTCGTCTGAAGCTTGGGGTTAGCGGCAACCTTCTGCTTGAAGTCAGTTTCTTCTGCTTGCTTCTTCGCGAGTATTTCGGGATCAGCGAGTGCTACCTTGCGGCCCTCGTAGACCTTCAGTGAGTTCTGCAGGCCGAAGATCAGTGAGGCGGCCTGACGCGCCTGCTCTGGCCCTCGAGCGCTGAACTTCTGAAGGGTTTCAACGCGGTGCTTCAACAGATTGAGCACCATCGGGCCGATGACCTGTGACTCCAGCTTGAAGTCGGCCATCGTCTCATCGCGTTGCGTTGAACCGGGATTACCGGAGACGAAGACAAGTTCGTGCGCGGCTGCGCCTTTGGCATTCCACTTTAGGAAATTCGGTGTTTGTAGAGGTTTGCCGTTGTCATAGACACGGAAGATCGCCATGTCGAGGTCGTAGCGCGGGTAGGTAAAGTTGTCGGGGTCGCCGCCGAAGAAGGCTGTCTGCGCCTCGGGTGCAAAGACGATGCGGACGTCTGTGTAGCGCTTGTAGCGATATAGCCAGTATTCGCCGCCGCCATACAGGCTCACGACCTGGCCTACGAGGCCGGTCTTCTGTTTGGTTTCCTCTTCAAGCTTCGCGATTGCGGCACGAGTCGCCTTGAGAGCTGCCGTCGCGTCCAAGCCCTTGGCAGAGCTTCCAACCTGCGCGGTGACGTCTTCCATGGATTGGAGAACGTCGATTTCAAGGTCAGGGGTTCTCAGTTCTTCTGCCGGGGATGCAGCGTAGAAGCCGTTCTTGATGTAATCGTGTGCGGCAGTAGAGCTCTTCTGCAGTTGACCGCGCGCGACGTGGTGGTTCGTGAGCAGCAAGCCGTCGGAGCTGATGAAGGAGCCGGAGCCGCCGTCGTTCAGACGCACCGAAGAGAGGCGCACGTGATCCAGCCATTCCTTGGTAATTTTGAAGCCGTACATCTGCTGAATTTTCGCAACTGGAACATTGTCAAACGTCCACATGCCTTCGTCTGCACGGACGGCACCTACGCCGCTCGCCAAAATGGCTGCACCAGCTATCCAGGATTTGAGCCTCAACACTACCCTCGAGTCACCAAAACTTAAGATTGACGTAAGCCCCCACTTTACCACTCGCAACGTTGCCAACATTCGATGCAAATGGAAAGCCAGCACTCCGAGGAGCACCGGCTTTCGTTGTTTAGAGCGGGTTCTTAGGCGTTCATGCTGACGCTTTCCTGCGCTCGCGTCGCGTTCTCTTCTCTCTTGAGGCGCGATGCTTTGTTGCGTTGCGAACGGAGCTTCATGAAGGCTTTGGCTTCCACATAGAGGCGCGGAACGTCACGGTTAACAACGGCCTTCCAGACTACGCGGAACGCCGCCTTGGGGCGGAAGTAATACTCGTCGTAGAACTTGTGCACCATCTCCATCACGTACTCGGTGGGCAGTCCGGGGTATTCGATGTGCGCCATCTGATGTCCGCCGCCGTCTTCCATTTTCTCGTTCGTGATGAAGTCGTTGCGCTTGGCAAAATCGTAGAACTCAGTGCCTGGGTAGGCGTGGGCAACAGAAACCTGAACCGTTTCGCAGTCCAGTTGCTTTGCGAAGTTGATCGTGTTGCGGATTGATTCCTTTGTTTCGCCGGGAAGGCCGAGGATGAAGTCGGCATGGATGATGAGGCCAAGGTCGTGGCAGTCTTTGACGAAATCGCGGGCTCGCTCGACGGTCGCACCCTTCTTGATGTTCTTCAGGATCTGCGGATCGCCTGACTCGAAGCCAACGATCAGCAGACGGCAACCAGCTTCCTTCATCGCCTTGAGCGTTTCGCGGTCGGTGGTGACGCGAGATGTACAGCTCCAGGTGATGCCGAGCGGCTTGAGCTTTGCGCAGAGCTCAACAGTGCGAGCCTTCTGAATGTTGAAAGTGTCGTCATCAAAGAAAAATTCCTTGACGTGCGGGAAATTCTCCTTCGCCCACTTCATTTCTGCAGCGACATCGTCGGTGGAGCGCTTGCGCCATGCGTGACCGGAAAGCGTCTGCGGCCATAGGCAGAAGGTGCACTGCGCCGGGCAGCCGCGAGTTGAGTAGAGCGAAATGTATGGGTGAAGCAGGAACGGCACGTTGTAGCGCGTGACGTCCATATCGCGCTTGTAGATCTTTGTAGCCCAAGGCATCGCGTCGAGGTCTTCGACCTGCGGACGATCCGGTGTGTGCTGGATGACGCCTTCGGCGTCTTTGTAGCTGATTCCAAGGATCTCGTTCAGTGGCTTGCCGTTGGCAAATTCCACGACGGAGAAGTCGAACTCGCGGCGGCAGACGAAGTCAATGACTTCGCACTCATTCAGGGCACGGTCCGGGTCGGTGGTGACCGGCGGCCCAACAAAAGTGATCTTTATCGAAGGATTGGCAGCTTTGATCGCACGCGCCAAGCCGTGGTCACCCGTCCAGCCAACAGTTGAAGTGAAGAGAACAAGGAATTCGAAGCTCTTCGCAATCTCGATTACCTCGTCGGCAGAGATATGGTGGGGCGGTGCGTCGAGCAGCTTTGAACCTTCCAGCATCCCAGCGGGATAGGCGAGCCAAACTGGATACCAGTAGGACTCGATCTCACGGGTTGCGGGCCAACGCGAGCTGGCGCCGCCATCAAAGTTTTCAAAGGAAGGCGGGTTCAAAAGCAGAGTTTTTAGGGGCATCACAATCCTTCGATTTTACCATTTCGACAACGTCCAGAGCAGTGCGGACCTAGGTTGATGCTCTGGCGTAACCGTTAGTGAGGAGCGGTCGGTGGAGAGGGAATTGCTGGTATCGGTACCGGAGCGCCGGTTGGGCTTGGCGTCGGTGCGGTCGGTGCGAGTCCGGGCACACCGACAGTGTTCGTTTGCGGCGTAATGATCTGCGTTGTTGGCGGTGTCGGCGTTCCAATGGAGTTGTGAATCCAGTCGCCGAGATTGCCTTCTTGTCTGAGGAGATTGACCTGCACCTGCTGCAACTGAAGATTGGCGGCTAAAACGTCGTAGTACTTCGCGCGTTCCTGGAGACGCGCGTTCAGCTCGTCCTTCGGATTCATCGGCGTGCCGGAAGCATTTGCGGCGTTTGCCTGCAGTTGTACCTCTACCGCCTCGAGCTGATTCTGAGCGATTTCACGATCGAGGGTGGCGAGATCGGACCGCGCATCCAGTTCCAATGCGGAATTGTGCAACTTGGCACGGCCATCAAGGAAGTTGGCGCGCTGAAGCTGAGCCTCTGCCAAAGCTCGAGCGGCGTCTGCGGCGGACTGATGGGCTTTCGCGCGGTGCACAAAGTCAAGCAGGGGCAGCGTTATCTGCAGCCCAATGCTCAACGAGTTTTCGCTGTTCACGGTTCCGGTGGTTGGATTTCCGGCAAACCGGGGATAATAGTCGCCATAGTTCGAGAAAGCTGTGTTGACGCGGCTATAGTTTGCACCAAACGCGACCTGCGGCCAGTAGAGACTGCGACGGTCCCCCGCAGCTTGATACTCCTTGGATTTCGCGATGGCAAAGGCAGCAGCTATGCCTTCACTGGAGGGTTGGCTTGCGGTTTGTGGTCCGGGAGTCGGCTTGGCAAACTGCGGTACCGACTTCGGATCGATAGTGAGACCTGACGCCTGCACCCCGGTGAGTTGCGCGAGATGGGAAGTAAGCTGGTTGACTTCATCGTCCAGGTTGAGCGCCTGAAGATGGATCTGCACGGCTGTGCGCCTCGACTTGATCAATTCAATACGCGCATCCACACCCGCTTCGGCGCGTGCGGAAGTCACGTCGATCAACTTCGCAGCAATATCGCTCTCATCCTTCAGTATGTCGTGACGCAATAAAGCGTTGCTGAGACCTACATAGGTGTTGGTTGTGTCTTCCACGACTTCTGTACGCATTTCGTTCAGCGCGTGCTCTGTTGATTCCACGCCGAGTCGCGCTGCCCGGATGAAGTCGGTCTGCGAACGCGCGAATACCAGCGACTGAGCGGTAATGGTGAACACTGTAGGAACCCCGAGCGGAGCACCTGCGGACCTGCCGACGCCGCCAGTAACGGAGACGTTTGGAACGTAGGCGTCTCGCGCCTCACCGAGGGCAGCGTGTGCTTTGGCGTAATCGGCCTGCGCCATGCGAACCTTCGGGCTGTTTCGCAGCGCAAGGTCAACTGCGGTGCTTAGTGAAATTTGAGCATGAACGGCAGCAGACAAACCGAAGGTAAGGACCAAAAACGAGATGGGATGGGGACGGGACATCAGCAGTGTTAGAGCGAACTCAATGCTTTCTTCGCGGGTGCGTAATCCGGCGCGAGCGCTAATGCTTTGTTGAATTCGATCCTAGCGCTCGCCTTATCGCCGCGAGCAGCCAAGATCTTTCCTAAAAGAACATGTGCCTTGAACGTTGGCGCGGAGTCATCGGTGTTGCCGCCGTTGATATAAACCTGCAGGTTCTTGATAGCTGTTTCAGGTTCGCGCTGGAGTTCGTTCAGCAACTCCCCGATTCCAACCAGAACGGAACTCTTGTTGTGAGCAGCCGCTTCAGCGTGGTGCAAAGCTTCGAGAGCCTGGTCGGGCTGATTGCGGCGCTTGTAAAAGGTTGCGAGATCGAGCCAGGTGTCAGCCCGCTCTTTGGAGGTTTGTGTATGCTCCCGAAGCAGGCGCTCCGCCGCAGCATAATCCTTCTCTTTTTCGGCGATCGCTGCTTTTAGACGAAGAGTCTGGTCAGGGTTCTTCAGGCGCTCGGCCAGAGCTTTTGCTTTGTCTATACCACCCCCGACTATTCCCGGAGCCTGCAAATAGTACTCACCCAGATCATCAACAGCATCGCCGTTGGAAGGGTTGATCGAGACCGCCGTCTCAAAGGACGTTTTCACCTTTTTCGCCAGGCTGTACCCACCGAACGGCCCAGCTTTCTCTGCCTTGAGCCCGTAGGCTTTACCCATGTAGTCCTGAGCTTCGCTGTTGCCGCTCAAAGATTTCAACGCGGCTTCGCACTCCTGTACAGCTGGATCGATGAGGTGCTCGGAGTAATACGTGCGGCAAAGGAGCAGGTGCGCCTCACCATTCTGCGGATTTGCTGCCGTTGCCGCGTGAAGCTGAGCGAGCGCTTCGGGAATGCGACCTTGCATCAGGGCACGACGACTTTCCGCCAGGTCTGGAGCCGCAGCGGTGCGCTGTGAAAAGGCGGTGCAGCCAGACACGAAAACACATGTAGTCAGTAGCTCGCGAATGCGTGAAGAGGCGAACATACTATCGCTGCGCCTTTACCTGAAGGCCATTGGTGAGATCGGCTTCCGTGGTGGCACCAAGCACAACCACGTCACCTGCCGAGATGCCGCTGGTGACCTCGACTCGATTGAGACTTACAACCCCGACTTGTACGGTCGCTCTGCTCAGCTTTCCATTCACGATTCGAAAGACGTAATTCGTGGTGCCCTCCGTGTGTAGCGCTTCACGCGGGATGCTGAGAACATGAGGACGGAATAGTGTGGTGACAGTGACGGTGACGTTGGTGTTAGGAAGAAGATCGCCCTTGGCGTCGTCGACCTGAATGCGACATTCACCCACGTTGCGTGTTCCGTAATTGATCACCGTGGTAGGAACCTGCGTGATGTGCCCGTGCCAGGCCTGATTTGGTTTGGCGTCCCAAACGATCTTCACAGGCTGACCGTCAGCAAGCTTGCCGATATCGGGTTCGTCGAAATACGCCAGGATTTCGACGTGGTTGAGGTCGGCGACATTTAGTAACGCCTCGCCACTGTTCACATAATCGTACTGAGTGACGGGAATGGAATAGACGGTACCTGCGAAAGGTGCATGGATGTCAACGTCACCCAAAGCACTTTGTGCAGCCTGCAAATTGGAATACGACTGCGCGACCTGCATGTGCTGCGTTGCGAAATCATCCGAACTGTAACGCTTTGTGCGTCGAGCCTGTAGCTGAGAAATCTTTGCCTTTGCTTCCTTCACGCGCTGCTCAGCCGCTGCTACTTCGTTTGCTGACGCGGCACCCTTAGCTTGCAGCATCTGGAGCGACAACAGCGATTGTTCGGACTGATGCTCCTGTCCCTGTGCAGCCGTCATATCGGCCGATTCAGAAAGCAGTTCCTCCTGTGTTCCGCCTTTTTCCGCATTGCGCAATGTTGCCTGGTTTGCCTGTAAAGCAGCCTGAGCGGCGACGACTTTGCTTTTCGCGTCGCTGGTATTGAGCCGAATAAGCTCCTGGCCTCTGCTGACCTTCTGACCGACGACCACAAGCAGGTGCTGAACGACACCAGGAACCGGGGAATGTGCCTGAAAATCCGTGAGAGGCTCGACTTTGCCATTCGTCGGGGTGAGGCTCGTAATGTCCTGGTATTCGGCCTTGGCAGTTCGAACAACTACGGTTGGCTGTGTGAAGCTGCGAATCACAAAATAAGCGACGACAAGTCCAGCTATGAGGACGAGGCTCCACAACCAACCTCGGCTTGAATTCGAACTAGTTTCAGACATACGCGAAAGGCCAGTATATAGGACTCATACGTCGTGAAAACGACGCAAGACTTTTGCGCAGAGTGGCTTAGGCAGTGCCACGGGCCGCGCGTTGCATCGCGAGCACTTCTAGTTCCCAGCCGCCGAATTCAGGGTGCCAATTGCGCTTGAGGCGATAGGCAATATCGAATACGTCGCCCTGCGACCACGCTTCCTCCTGCGCTCTTGCAGACCACGGTTCGCGGCGGCTCCATGCCATGGCACCAAAGCGACAGCCGCTTTGACAATCTTCAAAAGTGAGGCGAAGATGGCGTTCTTTTATAAGCTTCACGGGAGAGGCGAGTCTGACACCAATGCTGAGGAAAGTTGGCTCGGCATTGCCTTGTCCAAATGGCTCCATGCTTTCCAGCAGATTGAAGAACTCAGGGCTCAGTGCAGAGAAGCGGATCAGCGCTTCGCAATGCAGCACGTGAGATTGATCCAAGTTGGAAAGGCGCTCTGCCGCGAAGGCAGCCAGGTTTGCGCGGAGTTCTTCAACCCTATCGGAAGGTAGCGAGAAACCTACCGCATGTGCGTGACCGCCGAAACGAGTAAATAACCCGGGATTTGTTTCAGTGTGTACGGCTGTAAGAGCTTCCAGCAAATGAAAGCCCGCGACCGAACGGCCCGATCCGTAGGCCTGATCGTTTTCGTGCGTGAGCACGAGGGCTGGTCTGCCGGTCCTGTCAACTACCCGCGAAGCAAGAATGCCAATCACTCCACGGTGCCAGGCATCGTCATCCAGCACGATGCAAGCGGGAAGTTGGTCCGCCGCCACCAGCTTCTCGAGGCGCTCCTCGATGTCGCGGAGAGCTTCAGCCTCGGTTGCGCGGCGATCATCATTTAGTGCGTGCAGTTTTTCGGCAAGGGTGCGCGCCACCACCGGGTCCTGCGCTAGGAACATGTCAACAACGTCGCTGGCAATGTCCATGCGCCCTGCAGCGTTGATCCGCGGTGCCAGGCGGAAACCGACATCACTTGCGGAGATGGGACGAGTGGGGTCAATGGCCGCGAGATCCATCAATGCTCGCAGTCCGTGTTGTGCAGGCCGGCGAAGCTCGTGTAACCCGACGTGAGCAATCACGCGATTTTCGCCTGTAAGAGGAACGGCGTCCGCGATCGTGGCAATGCTTAGCAGCTTGAGAAAGGAGGGAAGCGTCTTACTGCGCAGGCGGTCGAGTTCTTCGGGCGAGTTGGCCGCGCTCTCCAGGAGCGCCTGTGCGAGTTTGAAAGCAACACCGGCTCCGCAAAGTTCTTTGTATGGGTACTCGCAACCTGGCTGATTCGGGTTCAGCACGGCGAGTGCGTCGGGTATTCCATTGATCTCGTCCGGGAGGTGGTGATCTGTCACGATGAGGTCGACATCGAACCGCCGCGCTTCGCTGGCGGCAGCAAAGGCGCGAATCCCGGTGTCGACACTAACAACGAGCCGAACACCTTCAGCCGCAGCAGTTTCTATCCGCGAACTCTGCAGGCCGTAGCCTTCGCGCAGGCGATGCGGAATGTGATAACGAACATCGGCGGTCACACCCATCGAAGCTGCGGCGCGTTCCGCAGCTACTTTAAGTAGAACGGTGGCAATTGTGCCGTCTACGTCGTAGTCGCCGTAGATGAGGATGGGTTCTCGGTTGCGAAGCGCCTGACGAAGGCGATGAACTGCTGTCTGCATTCCACGCATGGCGTAGGGATTGTGCAGATCGGACATCTGTGGATGAAGGAAAGTATGAACGGCCTTGCTAGTTTCAAGGCCTTTGCACATCAGTAGCGACGCGAACGTCTCGGGAAGACCTGTGTCAGATGAAAGCTGCTGGACTGCCTGGGGGTCCTGCTCTCTAAGCTCCCACCAAGCTGCTTTTCGTTCTTCCTGCTGTTGCATGTCTAATCTTCGTCAGAGTCATCGACGATGATCCGGCCCAAATCTGTCAAGGACTCCATCAAGCTCTGAAACTGGTCGTACCAGTCAGTTGCGGTCTCGTATAAGAACACCATTCCGCCGTGCGAGAAGCCGAGTTGAAGGTAGCCAACCTTGCCAACGTGTTGCAAAAGGTCCTGCGCGGCCTCGACCTCCGCAGGATCGTGATCCGGATAGTTCTGGTCTCGTACCTGACCTATGAGAGTGGCGATATCTTCAGGCTCGAGAACAACCTCGCTCATGGTGAGAAAGGGTTCATTTGCCGCCTTTGCGTGCTCGACAAAGTCCTTCCATGCATCAAGATCATCTTCATCTTCAAACAAGACACTTGGCACGTCATCAGGCACGTAAGCCTTCATGCGGCGGAGACCGTGCCCTGCGATAAACGCGATCATGTCGTCTTTCAACCCACTCAGGTCATCGGTTCTCATGTCGCGCTATTTTCGCAGAAAGTCAGTGCCGCGCGAAAGGAAGAGATCCCATGCGAAGCATGGGGACGGGCATCTGAGTTGAGCCGATTCAGCGTGCTAACCTGTTCGAGACCATGATTTTTTCGAAGGAATACGTCGGCTATCTAGCCCGCCAGACCAACAAACATTTGGTCGCGGCAAAAATGTTCAAGACGGACAAACCCGCGCTTGCAGATGAGCGCGTGGCGAATGGGCTGGTGGAAGAACTGGCGCTTGAAGATCGCATCAACGAAGAGGTGCGCACTATTCTTGAAGCGATTCAGGACGACATGCTGCGCGGAGGGGCGAGCTACCCCGAGATGTTCAAAAAGGTGAAGGTTAAGCTTGTGAATCAGTACAAGGCGGTGCTATGAGAATCAGCCGCGACAAGCTCAACAAATTAGCCCACGTGGTCGCAGATACACTTGCGGAAATCAACGAAGTGGACTTTATGGAGGATCGGAACACGATCCGGCAGGAAGCTCGCAAGGCACTGGAAAAGCTGCTGATGGAAGAAACAAAAATTGACGCTGCAGCGCGCCAGAAAATCCTTTCACAGCGGAAGATCATTCCGGAAGGCTCACAGGAATGGGACATCCTGTATCGCAAGTATTACAACGATGAAGTCAAGAAGCTCGGTCTGTAGACGGCGCTTTGCTATACTTGTGAAGTCGCAACGGGCCGTTCGGTCTGTTTTGTGGCGATATGGTGTAACTGGTTAACACGTCGCCCTCTCAAGGCGAAGAGTTCGGGTTCGAGCCCCGATATCGCTACCAACAACTCTGATAAATGCACGAAGTACAAGCGTGAGTGCGACTTGGTCAGACTTCGTTGCCTCCTGATGGCGCGATGTAGCTGCCCTTTGCGCTCGGTTTCGGCGACGGTAGAACGAGATACGACGGCCAGCATCAACGCATGATCGGCTCAGTGCTCGACATCACCGAGCATAAACAGCAAGAAGAGGCGTTGCGCAAAAGAAAGATGTCCTCGACCGGCCCGGTTCAATCGCGGGCATCAAGGTTGGCAAGTTGATTTAGTCACCAGCGAAGTCGAGTGGTCTCCGCAGATCTAACACATTCATCGTGTTGATTCATTGCATACACCCACTCTCATATAGAGTCAGAGTTCATACACTCGAGAGGCTCACCGACCAGGACAGCAGCCTTCGAAAGAGCGGCAGCAGGCGGTCGCGGGAAAGAAGCCAATCGGGTGAGCAAGCAGGAGTTCGGGTTCGAGCGACGACATCACGATCAAGACCATGACTTTTATTCTGCGGACATTTCTGATGAGAGAGCTAGTTGGTTAATTGGGCGTACGCTGGCACTGTCAGGAACTCTGTAAATGTCTCGTTCGCTACCAAGTCCCGCAAAAGTTCGGCGGCTTTTTCGTATGAAGCTTGGCGTTCGGCAGTGTTCGTTGCCTGCACCTTTTGCAGTTCGCTCGCAATAACCTTGTCAATCATCTTGGTGTCGATGCTCAGTCCAGTCTCCGTGGAAGCGCCGTGATGCACCCACTGCCACAGTTGAGCTCGGCTGATTTCAGCAGTGGCAGCGTCCTCCATCAAATTGAACAGTGGAACGCATCCGATGCCACGGAGCCATGCTTCCAAATAACCTAAACCGATCGCCACATTCTGTTCGACACCCGTCTCAGTGATGGAGCCAGTGGGAACTCGCAGCAGGTCGTCGGCCGTGGCTTCGAAATCAGTCAGCTGCTTGTCTATCTGATTGGGCTGAGGCATGATGCGGTCGAAGACTTCCATGGCAATCGGAACGAGTGCCGGGTGAGCAACCCAGGTTCCATCGTGACCGTCTGTGGCCTCGCGCTCCTTGTCGGCACGCACCTGAGCAAGTGCTTTTTCATTCGCAACGGGATCGCTCTTTATCGGAATAAAAGCGCTCATGCCACCCATCGCATCTGTTCCACGACGGTGGCAAGTTTTGATGGCGAGCTTTGAATAACTTCGCATGAAGTGTGTAGTCATCGTGACCTGCGAACGATCGGGAAGCAGCATATCCTGCTGCCCAGCGAATTTCTTGATATAGCTAAAGATGTAATCCCAACGCCCACAATTTAGCCCTGCGGAGTGATGGCGAAGCTCCCATAGGATCTCGTCCATCTCGAATGCAGCGAGGATCGTTTCAATCAGCACGGTTGCCCGGATGGAGCCCGGAGGTATGCAGAGCTGTGTTTCGGCGTGAATGAAGACATCGTTCCAGAGCTTCGCTTCTAGATGACTTTCAAGTTTTGGTAAGTAGAAGTAGGGTCCGGAGCCATTGTCCAGAAGACGCTTCGCATTGTGGAACACATATAGTCCAAAATCGACCAACGAGCCCGAAAACACCTCATCATCAAACCTGACGTGCCGCTCTTCAAGGTGCCATCCTCGGGGCCTTACAAATAGCACGGCGGGGTGTTCCGCAAGCTTGTATTGCTTTCCTGTCTTCTCATCACTGTACGAGATTGTTCGAGTGATCGCGTCTCGCAGGTTTGTCTGGCCGTCGAGCAGGTTCTTCCAAGATGGCGCAGTGGAGTCTTCGAAGTCTGCCATGAAGACTTTTGCGCCGCTGTTAAGCGCGTTGATGATCATTTTGCGATCAACGGGCCCGGTGATCTCTACGCGGCGATCCTGAAGATCCGTTGGCAGTGGATCAACGGTCCACTCAGATTCGCGAATGCTTCGCGTTTCCTCTAAGAAGTCCGGTCGCTCTCCAGCGTTGAGCCGCGCTAACCGCAACGTACGAGCAGTGAGCAACTGTTTTCGACGAGCACCAAAGCTACTCTGCAGTCCTGCAATGAATGCAGTCGCTTCTTGAGTAAGGATTTCGGGGTAAAGCTTGTCGGCGTCTTCTGCAAATCGAACGCGGCTGAATAACGAATTCATATCTTAGTCCACCATTGGTTGATTGCTCCCAAGCGGGAGGCGTAGCTGACCCATGTCAGAGATATGTGACGAGCACACGGAGATCGCGAAGATTGTTTCCGGACGGACCCGGAACGAGCGCGTCTTCCAGACGCAGAAACAGCGGATACGTATCGAATCGGTCTAACGCCTCTTGCGGATTTGCTCCGGCTTTGAGTGCACGAGCCCAGGTAGATGAATCTACAACTGCTCCGGCTGCCGGACTGTTGCCATCGATGCCATCTGACCCTGCGCTCAGCGCAACGATCCCCGGCGTGTTCTGTATGAGCTTGGCCGTCTCCAACGCCCACTGCTGATTACGGCCACCCATCCCCACTTCGCCGTTAATCGAAACGGTCACCTCGCCTGCCGAGATCATGCAGACCGGACCGTCGAGCTGTGCCTCCCTCAGCGTTCTGCCAAGGAGGTAACCTGCTGCCTCACGGTAATCCCAATCATCGCAGGTGTTGTCGACTACAGCTCTGTACCCCGCACCCGTCGCGAAAGTCCTTGCTGCCTCAATCATGGAGTCGCTCGAAAGCGCAGAAAAACACAGAGACGCGAATCTACCCTGCGGTAAATACTTTGGCGTCTCGGGCGTCCTCTTGAAGAATGCTTTGATTTCCTCGGGTACCGAAGCAAGGAGAGGAGTTTCATCCAGCAGTTGACGACAATGTTCTGCCGTACTCGAGTCCGGAAGCGAGATGCCTGAACCTACTACATCGGACATGCCTGATGGAACATCGGATATTAGGACGGTGCAGCACGTTGCGCCGTTTGAAGCCAGCGCGAGACGACCGCCTTTGATGGCCGATATGTGTTTTCTGAGTGCGTTCGTCTTCTCAATGGCCAGGCCCGAATGCAAGAGGACTCGGTAAAATTCGGTCATAGTCGCGTGCGAAATGGACTTATCGAACGGCGTCTCGGCCATGGCTGAGGCTCCGCCGCTGATGAGAAATATCGCTAATGTGCCTTCATCAGCATGCCGCATAAGTTCCAGAAGAGCATTGCCTGCCGCGAAGGACTGTTTATCTGGGAGCGGATGGCCTCCAGCGAAGTAAGTAACCCCTTTGGGCGGGTTGAAATCGCCTGTGCCAACGACAACGCCGGACATAGGCAATGACGACCGCAACACATCAAACGCATGTCTTGCCATAGGCACAGCTGCCTTGCCGACTGCTACAAGTGCGACGCGGGAGAAAGACGTCAGGTCGTATACGTGCGAGTCGACCTGCAAGCGCATGCCCTCTCGGGTGAAGCACTCACGCATCCGCTTCGGCACGTCGACTTCCTCCATCACTCTTGCGAAAAGCGCACGAGCAAAGCTCTTTGGCTCAATGAGAGCGATGGAGGAAGCATGCGGATTGTCTGACAATGATTCGAACATGAAACCTTAGATCAGTTTGAGAGCGCGCACCGCTTCGCCAGCCGCCCGTAAGTTCGCGAGTTTCATTTCAGAGTACTTACGCGACAGAATGACACCATCTGCGCCACCGTTGAAGGCCGCTTCGACGACAGCTTTGGTTCCTTCTGGTGTGCACTTGGCATGGCCGTCTGCCGTTGGTATATCGATGTCGATTCCGGGCCAAAGCTTGGTCTTCGTGCCCTCCAGGTCCACTTTCGCACGCTTTGTTTCGCGCAAAACGTAGTCGGCAGAGAAGCCAGTCTCTGAAAGAGTCTTCATGCCGGCTTCTGGACCGTAGTCGAGAATGCGATAGTGGAAGTCCAGCAACTCCTGCTTCGGTACGTCGCCAAAGTAAGTGGCACCAACCGAGTTAATGTAATCCACCATTCGTTCGCCCGCGCAGTTCTGGTAAATCACTACCTTTAGAAAGTCAGAGTAAGGCGCCATCTCCGCGAGGTCCTGCTCGGCTCTGTAGATGGGATTGAAGGAGTTGTTATGCCAAATGTGCCAGCCGACTCCCATATTCGGTTTGATCGATTTGATCTTGTCGTAGATCGCTTTCTGCGTTTCACGTAGGCTTTGCGTCCAAAGAGCTTCCCACGCGAGCAACTCCGGATAGCGCAGCATCAGGCGCCAAAGCGTAACGTAGTAACCGTCGTTCGGTCGCTTTCCACTTCTGCTCGCCGTAACGTACTTCTCAAGCTCGTGGAAGCCTTTTTTCGCACGTTCGGCATTGATGCCCTGAGCTTTCGCTTTTGCGATTGTGTGCTCTGAAAAGTCGCACACGCTGCTGAGTGGTGGATGAGAATGGCTGGCACCAAGAGCGTTGCAGAAGGGGCCCTGCCGCTCCGATCCCCACATGATTCCGTCCAGGTCGTAATTTCGGGTCCAGTTCTCCACCATTCCGAGAATCCAGGCACGATGTTCTGGAGCGTTGAAATTCATCGTGCCGATCTTCTCACCCTGGAGGTTTACGTCCTCAAGAGGTGCTACGCCCGGCAGGTTCTTGGCTACAACATCCTCGAACCAGGCGATCGTCTTCATCCCATGCTTCTTCGCTTTGGGTATAACGTCAGCAAGAATGTCATAATCGCCGAGTTCGGGGGCACGAAAGTCTTTGAAAGTAGTGTCGGCAAAATACTTTTTATCGTAATTGGTGTAGCAGCCGCCTACGAAAGTGTCTTTGTCGTACTGCTGTTTACCGTGATCAGGAAGAGGTTGGCCTGGTACCTGACGTCCAGCAATTCCTCGACCGTAAGTAAAAGCAGCTACAAAGAGGGTATCGACGAACGCATCTTTCTGACACTCTTCGAGAACCTGATCCGTGCCTTCATCAGTAAACGAGACTGCACCTATCTGGATGCCAACCATCTTCTTGGGTTTATAGTTTGGTGCTGCCACGGCTGCGTGTGGCGCGACCGCAGCAGCCACAGCGGCACCTGCGCTAGTTTGAAGAAACTGTCTACGATCTATCATCGAGATTTCCTTTATCTTACGGTTGTAGTTCAAGAACCTTAGCTGGGTTTACACGGGCCATCGTGTCTATTTCTGCTTGAGAAACGCCTGCTTTGAGCAGGCCCGCATAGTAGAGCTTGAGAGCTTCGGTGTGAACAGGATTGGTGACCTGCCCCATGTCACTTGCGAGAATTGAATGGTCAGCGCCAACCGTGTGAATGGCCTTTGCGTAATCGTCGAACGTGAACTCCTTGTAGGAGCCGACGAGCCCGTTGTAGACGAACTCAATGTATGCGCCCATAGATGCGGCTTCCTTCATTTGCGCAATGTTCATGTGGATGGGATTGATCATCGCGTGTGTCACAACAATGTGTTTTACACCGGCGCGATTCGCCTCCCGAATCATGGCCAAAATCTCGTCAGGATGATTGTGTCCGGTTTCAAGCACCAGGTTGTATTTCGCGATAACAGCGATGACCTGCTTCACCTCTGGCAGAAGTTCACCATTCTTCGACACGGCGACGAAGGGACGGGCGCTTCCTTTTTCGCTTTCGACCTGGGCACGAGAATCAAAGCTCGTCATCCATACCATGCGGCCGTACCCACCTTTGATGTGAGCCATGTTTTCCACTGCCGCTGGATTGATACCTCCGACGGTACGGTTCAGATCAATGCCGCCGAACACCTCAATGCCAGGAACGACCTTGCGCGTTAGGTAAGCATCGTTTGCGGTTGGCACATAGTGATTCTTAAGCACGATCGCGCGCATGCCCTCCGCTCTGGCGAGCCGCGCGAGATCGATAGCATCCACCGAACGCGGCAGAACGTCAGGACCGCAGTGCATGTGGATGTCGATCGCTCCAGCTAGTGGCTTGTCTTGAGCGAACATGCTTGTGCTGAGGAGAAGCGCGCAGCACGTGGCAAGTGTGCATCGCATCTAGACCACCTTCATTTCGCGCAACGTGTCGCCGACAGCAGCCAGATTGGCTAACTTCATTTCCGAATATTTACGTGAAATCACCAAACCTTTGCCGCCCGCATCGAAACATGCCTTTGTGCATGCTTTTATACCGGGAGGCGCGGTGTGGCTGTATTCGACATTCATGTTCGAGATGTCCACGTCGAGACCTGGCCATATCTCAGTCTTCGTTCCTTCCACGTCTGCAACGGACCGCTTTGTCTCGTTGTAAACATAAGAGGAATCCAGTCCAACAAAGGGAAGCTCTGTGTAGCTGCGACCGCGGTATCCCATGATTCGGTATTCGAACTCGAGCGCCTCTTCGATTGGCATGTCTCCGTAGATCGTCTTACTGGCACTGGTGATGTATGTCTCCATGCGCGTACCGCCAAGGTTGTCATACACCGTCATCTTGAGGAAGTCGGAGTACTTGCTGATCTTCTTCAGATCCGTCTGCGCACGGAAGAATGGACTGAAGCTGTGTGCATGCCACACATGCCACCCCACCTCCATTTTCGGATTGACTGACTTCACGGTGTCGTAAATCATCTGGTACGTTTCATGGACGCCGTCGTTCCACATCGTTTCCCACGCCAGAATCTCGGGATACTGGAAGAGGATGCGCCAGAAGGTTGTGTAGTGACCATCGGGTGGATGCCCACCCTCCCGACAATAGCGGACCCACTTCTCCAGCTCTTTGTAGCCTTCTATTGCACGTTCCACATTCACGCCACGAGATGCTGCGGTTTTCTGGCAGTACTGGCAGAAGCAGGTAACCCTCGACGGATCATTGCCGTTTCGCTGGTGGACGGACTCGATCATGTTGCCGAATGGACCGTAGCGTTCTGAACCCCACATCACACCGTCGATCTCATAGCTATGCGTCCAGTCCTGGAACGTAGCCGCTAAAAATTCATGATGATCAGGGTTGCGGAAGCATGCAGTCTTTGCAGGACGACCGTACAAGTCACGTTCAGCGATAAGTTCGAAATTAGGAACCTTGGTGTTCCAAACGTCTTCACTCCATGTGTACGTCTTCATTCCGCGCTTCTTCGCTTTGGGAATCACGTCGGCGAGTACGTCATAGCCGTTGGCATCCGGTGCACGTTGGGGCACCATCTTCGTCTTGTTGTAGTACTGCTGATGAGGCGTTGTGTAGAAGCCGCCGAAGAAGTTGTCCTCCTTCTGAATGCCGTGATCGGGGAACGGATGGCCCGGCAGCTGCCTCCCAGCGATACCGTTGCCGTAGGTGAAGCATGCAATGAACAAAGCATTGCACGCACCCTTCTCCTGCAGAATGTCAAGCACCTTGTCGGTGCCTTCATCCTGAAACGACACAGACCCAATCTGCATTCCGATGGTAGGCACTTTCTTTGCGGGCGGTGCCAGTGCTCCAGCTAAGGCTCGGCCAGGCAAGCCTGCACTGGCTACTGCCAGTGAGGCTGCGGTTCGATTAACAAACGAACGTCGATTCATGTATCCCTCGCAGTTAGAAATTGATCTTGAGCGCAAGCTGCAGCGTGCGGTTCGAGTTCAGAGTGGAATTGACCAGACCAGCTGAAGCTGAACCGATCGTTGCGTTGGGGTTTGCAAAGGTTGGGTGATTGGCAACATTGAAGGCTTCTGCTCGGAATTCAGCGTTCACCGCTTCGTGAATGGCGAAGGCTTTCTTGAGCGTCATATCAAGTTGCACAAGGCCATCGCCGGTCAAGATGTTACGGCTGGAGTTGCCAAAGACATACTGGTTTGGTGCCGCGGGAGCGGCGAACGCAGCAGTATTGAACCAGTGGGCTGGCGTTGGGTTGAGAAGAGCACCCTTGCCCGCTCCTGGAACTCGATTGGGGAATTGACCGCTGGTCCCATTGTTCGCCACATCACTTGAAAGCACTGGCGAGTAGGGCAGGCCGCTACGAGCTGTATAGATGCCTGCGACTTCCCAACCTCCAATTAGTTCGTCGACCACACCAGGGGTGTCGCGCAGAAAATGCCGACCGTGGCCGAACGGCAGTGCATAGACGGAACTCACTGTGAGCACATGCGTCAGATTGTGATCACACGGACCGTAGTACTGACGCAGTTGCCCGATGGACTGCGGTCCAGACTCGCTGGACCCGTTGTCGAGGCAGTGACTCCACGCATAGGAACCGAGAAGCTGGAACCCATTGCTGTAGCGCTTCTCTACCTTCACCTGCAGCGCGTTGTAATTTGCAGTGCCATAAGTGTTGCCAAGATTGAAAACACCCCACTGTGCATATGGACGACGGGTCTGGATGGTGCCCGGCCCGGCTGTGGGCACGTTATCTGGAGTAGAGATGAGTTGGTTGTGAATGGTGTTGTTGCCGACGTAAGCAACTTCAAGTGACAGGTTGTTAAGCAGCTGCCGCTGCACGGCCAGGTTGTACTGGTGCATGTAGGTGTGCTGCAGGTTGACGGGCGATGTCCACACAGCCGGCGTAACACAAGAGGCATATGCGACGGTAGTTCCCGCACATGGAGCACCACTTGTATTGGCGGAAACAAGCGGCTGACCGTTGAATGGATTCCCCCAGGTAAATGAGGGTGCAGCGGCGTTTTTACTGGACGCATTCACTGTTTGCACAATCTCAAACGGTGGAGCCTTCACCCACTGCAGCGACATGTTGGAGTCGAAATAGATAGGGAACAGGCCATACGCAGCGCGAATTACTGTTTTGTCGTTGCCGCCAACGCGATACGCTGCACCGATGCGCGGCGCAAAAACGCCAGGCCCTGTGCGATGGATAGACTGCGGCAGTCCAAGAGATTCTGTGCTCTCAAGACGATCTTTGAATAGCGGAATCAGTAGAGGCATTTCCGGCTGCGCTTGGTTGTCAATAAATTGACCACCGTCGTGTGTAGGAATCACGAGCTTGCCGGTTGAGTAATCGATCGCGTTCGCTTGCCCGTTCAGACCGTCATAAAAAGGGTTGTGTTCATAACGAAGCCCAATATTGAGCGTGAGATCCGGGCGCGGACGCCAGTTGTCTTGTACAAAAAGGTCCCACCAGTTGCCCGTGCTCCCGTAAAGAACCAGCGGATAGGCACGTGTTACTGCCGCCGGCAGACCGGAGAGAAAATCAGAGAAAGCATCGCCCGTGTAGTTTGTTGTGAAGCTGAAAGCGCCTTCCTGATTTTGTCCGTTGAAGAACGTGTGACGCTGGTGGTAGAACTGCACGCCGGCAGATATTTCGTGCGCGCCCGAAGTATGGGTAACTGTATCGTCGTACTGCCATGTGCGGATTCGGTTGGACTTAGGAAGATTGTTTACGCCGGAACCGTTGAAAGGCGTGTAACCCGAGAGCGTGATGTACGGAAAACTGGGCGTAATCTGCGATGACTCGAATCCTGTGATGCCGGCATTTGCCAGAAAGTTCGTACCCGGAAGCACCGCTCCGAAGAGAAATATGTCCTTGTAAAGCCCAAATTTCGCTTCGTTGAGCCACTTAGGACCGAACGTGTGAGTTTCTGTCACGGCGATATTCTGAGCGCGGCTATGCAGAGGCTGTGTACCTAACGCGGGGAAGGCATTTGGATCTTCTTCGTCGTTATCAG
Organism: Granulicella sp.; assembly: GCA_965200515.1. Lineage (GTDB taxonomy): Bacteria > Acidobacteriota > Terriglobia > Terriglobales > Acidobacteriaceae > Granulicella. Next base: position 1,640,418 of record CBDAUT010000014.1, read on the forward strand.
TGATGGAGTAGCGGCCCATCCAATGGTCGTTCTTGTCCATCGAATAATCGACCTTGCCGTCACCTTTGTAGATGAGCAACTTTTGCGGAGCACTAAAATTTGCCTGCGCTCGTGTTGGAAGAAATTTGAGGAAATAAGCTGCTTGTGGCGTTATTGCGTACGTCTTCGTTGCAAAGATGCCCTGTCGTTGAAGGTCAGTCGGCACAATGTCAGCGAAGGTAATGCCCTGGGTCTGCCGCGTCTCTTCAAAGTCCGAGAAGAAGAATAGTTTGTCCTTGATGATGGGTCCGCCGATTACGCCGCCGAACTGATGGCGCTTCAGCACGTTTTTGTTCGTACGTGCAAAATAGTTGTGCGCGTCCCCCGCGTCATTTCGCAGGAACTCAAAAACCGTGCCATGAAACTTGTTGGTGCCGCTCTTCATCGTGGCTGAGACCACGTTCGGTGTGTGGCCGTATGCAGCTGGCATATTCGCGCTGAGCACCTTGAATTCCGCAAGCGAATCAACGTTCGGTTGGACGTTTGTTCCACCTTGCTCGTACTCTGTGATGTCGACGCCATCCAGAGACCAACCATTGAAGATGAAGCCAGTTCCGTTGATCTGTACGTTGACTGAAGATGAACGCAAAGAACCGCCGCCGGTACGCGTTCCCTGGCCGCCAGGTGTGTACGTGGCCCCAGGAGTGAGCGCAACGAGATTCCAGAACTGACGCCCGTTGAGCGCTACTGATTCGATAGACTTGCCCTCTACAACCTGTCCGATCGAACTATCTTGTGAATTGATGATTGGTACGTCAGTTGTCACAGTAACGACTTCACTCACCGCGCCGGCAGACAGCGTGACATCGAGCGAAGCCGCCTGGGCTGTCTGTAAGGTGATCTTTGGAACAACTGCGAGCTTGAAACCAGCCGCAGAAGTTGTCACTCGATAATCGCCGACCGGCAGGTCGACTATCGTGTAGGAACCCGATTCTCCCGCCACGACCTTATAGGTCTGGTGAGTGGCCAAGGCTTCAGCGGTCACGCTTGCTTTCGGTACGAAAGCGCCACTGGAATCGCGAACAAAGCCGGACAGCGTAGCGTTGGCTGACTGCGCGCCCAAGCGCAGTGTGAAGAGAAAAATCCCCAGGAGCAGGATTGGTAGTTTGCGAAAAGGTGACATGAGGCTCTCCAAAGCCCACGAGGGGCCGGTGCATTGTGCTCGGTATTTGTAAAGTTCGTGATCCCGGTGATGGCGTGTTGGCAGGACTATCCCGCTCGCTTACGGTGTGCTGAATCTCCAGTCACTTCTACTTGTGCAAACTGTTCCAGGACCTTGATGGAAGCGCAGATGTCCTCCTCGCCGTAGCCAGCAGCGATCGCAGCGCGCAGCATCTGCGTAGATAGAGCAGTCACCGGCAGCGGCACGTTCAGTTCTGCGGCTGAATCGAGCATGAGGTTCATATCTTTTTCTAGCCACTTCACAGAAAAGTGTGTGTCGAAGTTGCGGGCAAACACGAGCGGTGCTTTGGCTGCCACAAGCCCGGACTTGGCCGCGCTGTTGTTCAGGATTTCCAGCATGAGTTCAGGATCGATACCCGCCTTCGTGCTTAGGACGAAAGACTCGTTGAACACGTTCATCAGGTTGCCAATGATTAGGTTCTGCGAGAGCTTTGCATGCAAGCCCATGCCATTCGCGCCGCAGTAGTAGAGGTTCGTTCCCATGTCGAGGCAGTACGGGCGCACGCGCTCAAGCACCGCCTTGTCGCCGCCCACCATGAATGTCAAATTGCCAGTCTCGGCACCCAACTTAGAACCTGTCACCGGAGCGTCAAGGTAATCCACCCTCTGCGCTTTGAGCTTTGCCGCGAATTGTTTACTCGCTGAGGGGGCGATGCTGCTGCAATCGACTATGACGGATCCGCTTTGCGCTCGACTTGCAAGACCGTCAAGACCGAACAGCACGTCCTCCACCATCGCGGTGTCTCCGACGCAGAGGAAGGTGCAGTCACTTTTCTCGGCAACGTCAGCCGGTGTAGCGCAGACAGTTGCTGCGCCGAAGCCTGCAAGTTTCTCCGCCTTGGCGGAACTCTTCGACCACAGCGCAACCGAATGGCCTGCCTGCAGCAGATGACGTGCCATTGGCCCACCCATAATGCCCAATCCGACAAAACCTAACCGTGCCATGAACTACATCCTGACTAAAAGTGAAGGTACCGAGCGTAAAGGAGTGCTATACCGCCAACTACGACGGCGAGAACGATGCTGTGTTTCAACGTGAAGCGAAACAGCTTCACCTGATCGGCGTTACTCATGCCTGTGGCAGCGGCGGCAACAGCAATGGTTTGCAAACTAATCATTTTGCCAACTACTCCACCTGACGAATTAGCTGCTGACATCAGGACCGGGCTGAGGCCCAGCCGGTCCGCTGTAACAACCTGTAGATTCCCAAACAATGCGTTCGCAGATGTGTCGGATCCGGTAAGAAACACACCGAGCCAACCGAGCAGTGCACTGAAGAATGGAAAGGTACGGCCCGTAGATGAAAACGCCAGACCAAGCGTGGCTGTCGCTCCTGAATAGTTCATCAGGAAAGCCATTGACAGCACCGATGTAACTGTCACGACGGGAAGAGCTAATTGCCTACACACAGAAACAAGCACGCTGCCAAAATCTCGGAGAGAGACACGCAATAGAAGAGCGCTGCAAATCGCTGCGCACATACATGACGTTCCTGAAGCAGAAAACAGGTTCAATAGAAATGGGGCGTGATACGGCTGTGGCGCGACTGCGATCGGAGCTGTACGTAGCACGTGGTCGTGAAGATAGGGCCAGAAGAAGCTCCATGTTCCCAAAGCCAAATAGTGCTGAACCGGCTTGAATCCCCACAACAGAACGAAGACGACAAGAAGCGCGTAGGGTGCCCAGGCGAGAAGAACTTCGCTGGTCGAAACCACGATGAGGTCCGCTGAAGTTGCGGCTGGAGCTACCGCCTCGCTGCTACCGCGGAATGCCGCTTCTAACTCTGTAGACATAGGTTGGCTCTTACGCATGCGACAAACCAAGAAAAGAGCGCCCATCGCGAAAAGCGACGCGAGTATGTCTGTCAGCTGAGGACCCACGAAGGTCGCAACGACGTACTGAGTCACGCTGAATACGAGTCCAGTAACAGCACAGGGCAGTAGCGCCGGGCGCAACGTCTTGCGCCCACCCATAGCAAGCATCATGTATGCGGGTACGATTAGTGCAACTGGCGCACAGATCGCCGCAACCGCTGCACTCAGCTTTTCGAGCGGCTGCCCAGTGGTGGCGGCCAGAGTCAAGAGAGGGGTGCCGATGGACCCGAATGCCACAGGAGCCGTATTTGCGAGTAGACAAATGGCGGCGGCACGAAATGGGGAAAAACCAAGTCCCGTCAACATTGCGGCGGCAATGGCCACGGGCGTGCCAAAACCTGCTGCACCCTCGATGAACGCACCAAACGCAAACGCGATGAGCAGAGCTTGAGACGGAGCATCCGATGTCAGCTGGCCGATAGACTCGCGAATGATGTCGAACTTACCGGTTATAGTCGTGATGCGAAATAAAACAATCGCCCAGAAAATGATCCACGAGATGGGGAAGAGGCCGAATGCGGCCCCGTAGGCTACAGCGCTCGCAGCGATAAAGCTCGGCATTCTGTAGAAAGCCAGTGCCACGACGAGACTTGTCCCTAGCCCCGCTAGCCCCGCCAGCCAAGCTGGTTTGCGTAGCGCTCCAAGCAAGACCAACACAACAATAATTGGCAACGCTGCCAGCAGCGCAGAGACAGCGGCCCCCTGGCCGAACAGGCTGTAGGTTTGGGACCACCCTACTCCCACGACGAAGCCCTCCTGAATCTTGTAACGCCCACGTGCATGCGAATCGCGGGGGCGGTGGTGGCCTGGACGTAGTCACAAAATGTCCGCGCGATGATTGCGCGGTTCGCATTCGCAACTTGGAAATGAGTCTGTTTCAAGGCGCTGCCGATGGTAGGTTGGTCAGACCAATCGTGTCAAGCAAGTTCTTATGAATTTTTTTTGAAGCTCATTCTGCGCGCTTGCAGTCATAAGCTGTCCGATGGCCTGACCAATGGTGAGCGAAGCTTTGCACGTGCTATCGTGTTGCGGAGTCCCAGAGGAGACAGATGGCGACAAAGGTTGTACGTGAGCTACCGCGGCTGAAAACGCGGCCGGTGCAGAAGAATTCGATAAGCGATGACATCGTTCAGCAGTTGATGAAGCAGATCTCAAACGGCACGCTTACACCCGGGCAGCGACTTCCTTCGGAGCGCGATCTATGTAAGCAATTCCAAGCCGGACGTTCCTCATTGCGGGAAGCACTTCGCTGCCTTTCCATCATGGGTGTTTTGACCGCGCGCGTTGGGGAAGGAACGTCTGTAGCAAAGAACGGCAATAAATTCCTGGGCACCGTCATGCAGTGGCGCGTGATCACCGAGAAGTATGAACTTCGAAATCTTATGGAGCTGCGGCTGGCACTGGAAGGCCTGGCAGCTGCGAGCAGCGCAGAGCGCGCCACAGACGAAGAATTAGCTGAACTAGACGAATTGATCGCTCGTATGAAGGACGCGCTAGATGACTCGAAACGGTTTAGCGCACTCGACTTGGAATTTCACCTTGCGCTGGCTCGGTCCTCGCGAAACGAAGCGCTGGTGGATATGCTCTCAATGATTCGAGGGCAACTTGCCCGCGTGGTGAGCACGGTGCTTGCTCTTCCACAAGCGCGGCCGCTTTCTTTGCGAGAACATACAGCGATCATCAAGGCTCTTCATCAGCGCAGCCCGGAGCTTGCCCGACAGGCTATGCAGACCCATCTATCTTCAGCGATCAAGCGCTACGACACAACGCAGAAGACAACAACTACCTAACGCACTGGCATGCAACTCACGTAAGAGACGAAGCCAGGCAGCCCCCAAATGTACGTATCCCAATCAAGGATCAGTCTATGAAGGCATACTTTTCTCCCGCGGCACACTCGAGTACATTTTTCGCCAAGCGTCTGCTTCGGAAAACTACCGTGTTGCTGACTTTCGCAGTCACTGTGCAGCTTCTTGACGCGCAGACGATGAAGGCTCCGGACATTTCCAAGACTCCGACCTTGTATGTCGTTCCGTATGCTCACCTGGACACGCAGTGGCGCTGGGAGATGCCGCAGACAATCAGCGAATACCTGCTGAAGACGATGCGTGTCAATTTCGACTACATCGACCGTTACCCGCATTACGTCTTTAATTGGACCGGTGCCAATCGTTATCGCCTGATGAAGGAGTACTACCCTGAGGATTACGCTCGCATGTCCCGCTACATCGCAGCGGGGCGCTGGTTTCCCGCTGGATCCTCGGTTGAAGAGGGTGACGTCAACCTGCCCAGTGCGGAAGGCATTTTCCGGCAGGTTCTTTACGGAAATTCCTATTTCCGCCATGAGTTCGGAAAGGCAAGCAACGAATACATGCTGCCTGATTGTTTTGGCTTCCCGGCTTCGCTGCCCGCAATCCTCGCGCACTCTGGTGTCAAAGGATTTTCCACACAGAAGCTGAACGCGGAGTGGCAGCCAGCTCCAAAAATCGGAGGCTCCAATTCACCAGAGAAGACGCCAGAGGGTATCCCTTACAACGTTGGTCTCTGGACCGGGCCAGATGGCAGCAAGGTTGTTGCAGCACTGAACCCCGGCACCTACGGGGGAAACACATACGTGGACTTAAGCAGAGCAAATGCCCCGCTCGCTAAGCCAGCGATGACGCAAGCAGAGCAAGATGCCCTGACGCCACAGCAACAACGTGCCATGCGCCGGTATTACACGCTGCAAGAGCCAAACTGGGTCGATCGTATTGCGCTGGACGGCAAGGTCACTGGAGTATTCGCGGACTACCACTACGTAGGAACGGGGGACATCGGCGGTGCTACGCAGGAGTCCACCGTCAAACTGTTGGAGGCAATCGTGACAAAGAGCACGACAGTGCTCCCACATCCCGATTTTTTGCATACCTTGGACCGGGGTGCTCCTGTTCAGGTTGGCCTCGGACCCGTGCACGTGGTTGAAGCGACAGCCGATCAGATGTTCAACGACATATCGCCGTCGATGACAGCCCGCATGCCTAACTACCAGGGTGATCTTGAGCTGATCAACCATTCCGCAGGTTCACTGACGTCGCAGGCTTATCACAAACGCTGGGTCTCTATGAATGAGGTCCTTGCCGATTCGGCAGAAAAGACCTCACTCATGGCGGCATGGCTGGGTGGTCCAAAATACCCGCAAGAGCGATTGAATAGCGCCTGGATGCTGGCACTCGGGGGGCATTTCCACGACACAGCTTCGGGTACTGCCACACCGCGTGCCTATGAGTTTGCCTGGAATGACGATGTACTTACCGCGAATCAGTTCTCAGGCGTGTTCAACTCGGCAACCCAGTCGATCGCTTCCGGTCTGGATACCAGCGGAGCAGGCGTACCCGTGGTGCTGTTCAACGCGCTGAATGTCCCACGCGAAGAGGTCGTTGACATCGCTCTGCCAACGGAAGGTAGCGTAGCGCTCCACGCTGTTGCTCCAGATGGAGCCGAAGTTCCCGCTCAGGTGGTTCATGGACGTGTCTTGTTCCTGGCGTCCGTCCCCTCTGTAGGCTTCACCGTATATCACCTGGTTCCAGGAGCTGCGAAGACTAAGAAGCAATCTTTGAGCATTTCACGATCTTCCCTTGAGAACGACCGCTACAAGATACAAATCAACGACGATGGTGACGTTGCAAGCGTTTTCGACAAGTCAATCAATCGGGAACTTCTGTCCGCTCCGATGCGGCTCGCATTGTCGAACGACACACCGAAGCTCTGGCCCGCGTGGAACATGGACTTTGACCAGGAGCAGGCGCCGCCATGCGCGTTCGTCAGTGGAGCGGCGACTATCCGTATCAAAGAGAGTGGGCCCGTTCGCGTCACTCTTGAGATTGACCGCAAGACGGAAGGGTCAACATACAAGCAACTCATCAGCCTCTCGGCCGGGCGCGCCGGGAGCCGTGTTGAAGTCTCGAACGTAATTGACTGGCGAGGGAAGGCTTCCAACCTCAAAGCTACTTTTTCGCTCACGGCCAATAATCCAAACGCAACGTACAACGAAGATGTTGGTGTGGTGCAGCGCGCCAATGCAACGGACCGGCAGTTTGAAGTCTTATCTCATCGATGGATCGATGTCACCGACCGCAGCGGAAGCTTCGGAGTTACGGTGCTCACCGGCACAAAGAACGGTTCTGATAAACCTGCGGATAACACCGTTCGCCTGACGCTACTACGATCACCCGGAATCAGCGCTGGTGGCGCAGGGTACAGCGATCAAGCGAACCAAGATTGGGGACACCATGAGTTCACATTTGGTCTCGCGGGCCATTCCGGAGACTGGCATAGTGCGCAGGCGGATTGGGAGGCGCAAAAACTCAGCGAACCGATCCGTGCTTTCACCACGACCACACATTCCGGTTCTCTGGGCAAACAGATCTCCTTCGTTCAGATCGACAATCCACGCATCCGCTTACTCGCGATGAAGAAGGCAGAAGACAGCGATGAGTTAGTCATCAGGCTTGTTGAGTTGGACGGCAACGCAGCGAAAGACGTGCACGTCGCCTTCGCCGGCAAGGTGCTCGATGCTCGAGAGATCACAGGGCAAGAGCAGCCGTTGAAGTCAGCAAAAGTCAGCAACGGAACACTCGTAACTTCCTTCAACGGCTTCGAACCGAAGACCTTTGCCATTCACCTTGCTGCTGCTCCTAACAAGCTGGGTTCCACCAACTCTCAAGCTCTGATCCTCCCGTACGACCTAGCGACGGCTACGAATGACACGATGAAAACTCCGGACGGTGGCTTCGACGGTTCTGGCAACGCTTACCCTGCGGAGATGTTGCCCGACCAACTCGTATATGGGCCAGCAACATTCAAGTTAGCCAAGTCTGCAACAGCAACGAACAATGCGCTCGTTGCAAATGGACAGACGCTTACGCTTCCTCAGGGTTCCTACAATCGTGTCTACGTCCTGGCATCAGGTCGCGGCGACCAGGAGGCTAACTTCGAAATCGGCAACTCCGTTCAAAAGGTCACCGTGGAAGATTGGGGCGGCTTCATCGGGCAGTGGGACACACGCGTGTGGAAGTCGGCTCCACAAGATTGGGCGATTTCGGCCCGTCCCGCCGCCTGGCCGCTGGCGGACTTTGACAAGCGCGAAGCGTGGCCGAGGGCACCAAAATATCCCGACGATTACCTGGGTATTCGAGAGGGATTCGTGAAGCCTGCAAGTGTGGCTTGGTATGCGTCGCATCATCACAACGCCGCGGGCCTCAACGAACCTTACCAGTACAGCTATTTGTTTGCGTACGCGCTGGATGTTCCAAAGGGTGCGGCAACAATGACGCTTCCGGTTAACCCGAGTATTCGCATTTTTGCTGTGTCAGCAGTTCATGAAGCTCCTCCGGTCACAGACGGCAAGCCCCTCTTCGACAGTCTTCGACACACTTCTCCTCTGGAAGCTATTTCTCAGTAGGATCAGCCAGCTCTCTGGAGGCAAACGTGAAATGGAAAACCAGCTTTGCAGTATTAGCTGCCATAGTCGTGCTCTGCTCGCAAAGCTCAGCACAGCAACCTGAAGTCGATAGCTATACAACAGAACACCTGATTGCGCGCGCGCGGCAAGCCGGTGAGGTGCCGCTTTCATCCGAGGTTCTCAAAAAGTACAGCAATCACTACACAATGCTCGTTAGCCGTCATGCGGACGGGCAATCGGAATTCCACGAGCATTATGCAGATGTGCTCATCATTCTGGATGGCGGTGGCCAACTGGTTACCGGCGGCACCATGCAGGGTGATAAAGAAACTGCGCCTGGCGAACGCCGCGGGCAGGGAATCCTGGGTGGAAGCACTACGACGTTGAAGACCGGGGATATCGTGCACATTCCAGCGGGCGTGCCGCACCAAGTTAGAGTCACGCCTAACGGAAGCATCGTCTACTTCGTTGTTAAGTCTGATGAGAAGGGAATGTAGGTTGGTGATTTCCAGCTTTCGTATTCCGAGTATGCCTCTATGTCTGATTGCGTGCGCTAAGTTGGGTGATTCACAAGCTCGGCCTGAATAGGAGCGCAGCGAATTCAGTTGTACGAAGTTTGCGTCACGTGCAATTTGCCATTCCTTGCATCAGTGCTTCAGGATGGCTGGGTATGAACAGTAAGCTTTATGCAAATGCTCAGTTAGCGCTTGCGGACATTGTGTTCGATGGCATGACGCTCGCAGTGGGCGGATTTGGCCTCTGCGGCATCCCGGAGGCATTGATTATTGCGCTGCGGAACAGCGGCAAGGGCGGTTTGACCGTCGCAAGCAATAACGCCGGAGTTGATGATTGGGGCCTTGGCCTGCTACTACATACTCGGCAGATCAAGAAAATGATCGCGAGCTATGTTGGCGAGAATGGCGAGTTCGAGCGGCAGTTCCTGTCGGGCGAGTTAGAGGTTGAGTTCTGCCCTCAGGGCACACTCGCGGAACGCATGCGAGCGGGCGGTGCAGGAATACCAGGTTTCTACACTCGAACCGGAGTTGGCACGCAGGTCGCCGACGGAAAAGAAACACGCGAGTTCGAGGGCGTGCCTTATCTGCTAGAGCGCGGCATTGTGGCGGACGTGTCACTCGTAAAGGCTTGGAAGGCGGACACAAGTGGCAACCTCATCTACCGGAAGACAGCGCGTAACTTCAATCCGATGGCTGCGACCTGTGGGAAGGTAACCGTGGTCGAAGCCGAAGTTCTCGTCGAGGCAGGTGAGCTCGATCCCGACACCATCCACACGCCGGGCATCTTCGTTCATCGAATCGTTCACAATCCGACCCCGGAACGTCGTATCGAACGGCGCACGGTGCGGGAGGCTTAGCAATGGCTTGGACACGGCAGCAGATGGCCCAGCGCGCGGCACTGGAACTGCGCGAAGGAACCTATGTCAACCTCGGTATCGGCATACCTACGCTGGTCGCGAACTACATACCGCGCGGAATAAACGTCACCTTGCAATCGGAAAACGGATTGCTTGGTATCGGACCGTACCCTGCGGAGCATGAGTTGGACGCAGATCTCATCAATGCAGGCAAAGAGACCGTGACAGCGCAACCCGGGGCGAGTTTCTTCTCCAGTGCAGACTCGTTCGCGATGATCCGCGGAGGACACATCAATCTCGCGATCCTTGGGGCCATGCAGGTGTCCGAACGTGGCGACCTGGCGAACTGGACTATACCGGGGAAGATGGTGAAGGGCATGGGTGGGGCGATGGACCTGGTTGCTGGGGTTCAGCGTTTGGTGATTCTCATGGAGCACACTTCGAAAGCAGGGGAGAAGAAGGTCCTGCGTGAATGCAATCTGCCGCTTACCGGAGTTGGCGTGGTGAACCGCATCATCACCGACCTGTGTGTGCTCGATGTTATCTCGGAAGGTCTGCAGTTGGTGGAACTTGCGCCGGGTGTAAGTGCTGAGGACGTTCGAAACAAAACAGAGCCGGATGTCTTCTTACAGGCAGAGCAAGAGTAAGACTAGGCAGACGCTGCGCTCAGCGCGCGTGCTACACGCGAATGTGTGGTGATGCCGAGTTCACCACAGATGAATGCTCCCGCTGCAATCAGCTTCTGCATGTCTACCCCCGTCGTGAATCCCATGCCGCTTAGCATGTAGAGCAAGTCTTCCGTTGCCACATTGCCGAGCGCACCCGGAGCGTACGGGCAGCCGCCAAGCCCGCTGACGGAGGAGTCGAAGACTCGGACGCCCAGATCGAGACAGGCGAGTACGTTTGCCAGCGCTTGTCCATACGTATCGTGAAAATGCCCGGCAACGGAAGCGATGGGCACCTCTCGCGTGACGGCTTCCACCATTGAGCGCGTCTGCCGTGGGGTACCGATGCCGACGGTGTCTCCAAGTGAAATTTCGTAACAACCCGCAGCGAGGAGCTGCCCGGCCACCCGAGCCACTGCCTCCGGCGAGATCGCACCTTCATAGGGGCAGCCTAGTGTGCAGGAAACGTAGCCACGAACGCGGACGTTTGATTCCTTTGCCGCTACGAGCACTGGTGTGAACCGCTCCATACTTTCCGCGATGGAACACTGGATGTTCTTTTGCGAAAAGCTCTCCGAAGCTGAGGCGAAAACAGCGACTTCGTTCGCACCTGCCGCGAGGGCTGCTTCAAAACCCCTTAAGTTGGGCGTAAGGGCGGAGTAAGTTACGTCGTCTGTCCTGTCTATGCCCGTAAGCACCTCCGTAGCGTCCGCCATCTGCGGAACACGCTTCGGCGAAACGAAGGCGGTGGCTTCGATGAATTTTAGTCCAGCGTTTGTGAGGCGCTCTATGAGTTCGATCTTGGCCTGCGTAGGTACATTTCGACTCTCATTCTGCAGGCCATCACGTGGACCAACCTCGACGATCTTGACGACGTCTGTTGTCGAAGAGTTCATCACGACTTCTCCGCCGAGCGTTGGAAGTGCACGAGCTGTACTCCTTCAGAAACACGGTCACCCACACCATATGCGTACGACTCGACCACACCGGAAGCGGGAGCCTTGATGGTGTACTCCATTTTCATTGCCTCGAGTACAAGCAGCGGAGTTCCTTTTTCAACTTGTTCCCCTGGTTGCACAAGGAGCGTAATGAGCAAACCAGGCATGGGCGACAGCAGGCTACTTTCTTCTCCGTCTTCGGCTGAGCGCGTCGCCAAGGGGTCAACGACAGCAAGGATAAAGCCCTGACCGCGCGAGAAGAGGTGAATACTATTTCCGATGACGATGACTGTACCGGTCGCATGTTTGCCACCGATGCTGGCAGTCAAGTCACCTGCCGACGTCAGCTTGCCGGACACGACCGCTTCAGCTTCACTGTGGCGCATGATGTAGCCGCCATTCGCATATTGCACTTCAATGCGCGTCGACGTTTCGTTCATCTGGAATGTGAACGCCCGCTGCAGTGTGCTGTTAATGCGCCAGCCATCCTGAATGCTCCAGGGGTTGTAAGACAGGGCTGCTTGCTTTTGTTCTGAAAGCAGAGCAACAAGAGTAGCAAGGAAATGCATCTCGATCGGCACTAATTCGCGAGCTTCAAACAAAGCGGCATGTTCCCGCTCAATCAAACTTGTATCGAGTTCTGCATTCGAAAAGGAATGAGTCGCGATGAGCCGCTTGAGAAAACTGACGTTAGTGCGCACGCCAACAATCTGGAATTCGGATAGAGCGGTTTGCATGCGTTGCAGTGCGAGCGCGCGGTCCTCGTCCCAGACGATGAGCTTGGCAATCATCGGATCATAGAACGGGGTAATCGCGTCGCCCTGCTCCACGCCGGCATCGACTCGCACGTTGCGCGAAGACGCGGGAGTTCGCAGGTGCACCAGCTTCCCAATCGACGGCAGGAAACCATTTGCAGGATCCTCGGCGTAAATACGCGCTTCGATAGCATGGCCACGAATGCCGAGCTCTTCCTGCCGCATTGGTAACGGCTCGCCGGCCGCAACACGCAGTTGCCACTCCACCAGGTCGAGGCCGGTGATCATTTCGGTCACGGGATGTTCCACCTGCAGACGTGTATTCATCTCCATGAACGAGAAGGTGCCGTCCGTGCCCGCAATGAACTCCACCGTTCCTGCGCCCACATAGCCCACGGCGCGCGCAGCGTCACACGCAGCTTTGCCCATTGCCGCCCGGCGCTCGGCGGTCATGCCAGGCGCGGGTGCTTCCTCGAGCACCTTCTGGTGTCGTCGCTGCACGGAGCAATCGCGCTCAAACAGGCTGACCACATTGCCACGCGTATCCGCGAACACTTGGATTTCGATATGCCTGGGCTGCAGCACGTACTTCTCGACAAGGACGTGCTCGTCGCCGAACGCAGAAGCAGCTTCGCGCTTGCACGATGCCAAGGCGGCAGCGAAGTCTTCCGACGCATCCACGCGGCGCATGCCTTTGCCGCCGCCACCCGCACTGGCTTTGATCAATACCGGATAACCGATCGCGTCGGCCTCAGTGTGCAGGAACTCCGGTTGTTGCTCTTTACCGTGATACCCCGGCGTGAGTGGAACGCCAGCGCTGGCCATCAGCGCTTTAGCCGCAGACTTCGAACCCATCGCGCGAATAGCATTCGCTGGTGGACCGATGAAGACAATTCCCGCAGTTCTGCATGCCTCCGCGAATCCATCATTCTCGGAAAGAAAGCCGTAACCCGGATGAATGGCCTGGGCACCGGTTTGCTTCGCCGCTGCGAGTACTTTGTCTATGGCAAGGTAGCTTTCCCGTGGCGCTGACCCACCAAGTAGAACTGCTTCATCTGCCGTGCGCACGTGCAAGCTGTGTGCGTCGGCTTCAGAGTAGACAGCCACGGTGCAGATCCCCAGGCGGCGGCACGTGCGAATGATTCGACAAGCGATCTCACCGCGATTGGCAATCAGAACTTTGCTGAATAAAGGACGGCTGGGCATCATGATCTTCCTGGTACCCATGACGCAGACCGTTTGCTCAAGAACGCGCTCAGCCCTTCTTTCGCTTCTGGCAACGCGCGGCGTTCTGCAATGAGCCCTGCGGTCCTGTCTCGTAGAGCTTCATCCAGTGGCTTGTTGGCGACGAGCTCAACCAATTCCTTCGCCCCACGTTGTGCTTCCGGCGCACCAGCCAGCAGCTCGACGCAAATCGCGCTCACACGCTGGTCCAACTCGTTTATCGGAACCACCTCGTGCAGCAGTCCAATGCGCTGAGCAGAAGCTGCATCCATTCGTTCGGCGGTCTGAAACAGGCGGCGCGCGTGGCGCTGGCCGATGGCACGAACAACATAGGGCGAAATCGTTGCTGGGACGAGGCCGAGGCGAACTTCACTGGTGGCGAAGATTGCATTCGTGGAGCCGACCGCAATGTCGCAGACTGCGACAAGCCCGACTCCGCCGCCCATGGCTGCACCATGAACGCGCGCGATCGTTGGCTTTGGACAAGAGTCGATTGTGTGAAACAGACGAGCTAAGTTGCGAGCATCTTGCGTGTTTTCTTCGATTGTTGCTGCGCCCTGCCGCTTCATCCACTCGACATCGCCGCCAGCGGAGAAGCTTTTACCGCGCCCCGCGAGGCAAATCACCCGCACATCTGTGCGACTCGCCAGGTTCTCGAACGCACGCGTGAGTTCATCAATCAGTGCTGCGTCGAAGGCGTTGTGCACGTTCGGGCGATTGAGCCAGACCCATGCCACCGAGTCTGCTATCTCGAGTTGAATTCGTTCCTCAATCATTGCTTCTTCACATTCGAAAGACGCCATAGGACGTCTTTTCTGCCGGTGCGCTCAGAGCCACCGACAAGCCGAGCCCGAGAGCGCGCCTTGACTGCAGCGGGTCGAGGATGCCGTCATCCCAGAGTCGCGCTGTGGCGTAGTAAGGATTGCCCTGTGTTTCGTATTGTTCGCGCAGAGGCGTTTTGAAGGCTTCCTCATCTTCGGCGCTCCATGTCTGGTTCTTGGCTTCCATGCCGTCACGCTTCACGCGTGCGAGCACGCTTGCTGCCTGTTCGCCACCCATGACGGAGATGCGCGAGTTTGGCCAGCTCCACAGGAAGCGCGGGTTGTAGGCTCGTCCGCACATGCCGTAGTTGCCCGCGCCGAAGCTGCCGCCAATAAGCACGGTGAACTTTGGCACACGTGCGCAGGCAACAGCCATCACCATCTTGGCGCCGTCTTTCGCAATGCCGCCGTGTTCGTATTTGCGGCCCACCATGAAGCCACTGATGTTCTGCAGAAAGAGCAGCGGAGTGCCGCGCTGTACACATAGCTCGATGAAGTGTGCGCCCTTCTGTGCCGACTCGGAAAAGAGCACCCCATTGTTCGCCAGAATGCCGACTGGGAATCCATGAATATGCGCAAAGCCCGTGACCAGCGTGTTGCCGTAGCGCTGCTTGAATTCGTCCAATCGGCTGCCATCCACTAATCGAGCGATTGCCTCCCGCACGTCGTACGGTTTGCGCACATCCGTTGGCACGATGCCATAGAGTTCTGCGGGATCGAAGGCAGGCTCCTCGGCGGCTTGAACGTCCACGGTATAAGGGCGCTTCGCCCCGAGGTTCGCAACGATGCCACGGATGAGAGACAACGCGTGTGCGTCGTCGTCAGCAAGATGATCGGCCACACCGGAAATGCGGGTGTGTACGTCGCCTCCGCCAAGTTCCTCGGCTGTGATCTCTTCACCGGTCGCGGCCTTTACGAGCGGGGGCCCACCCAGAAAGATCGTTCCCTGATTTTTGACAATGACTGTCTCATCGGACATCGCGGGAATGTAAGCACCGCCCGCCGTGCACGAGCCCATCACGCATGCGATCTGTGCAATGCCGCGCGCTGAAAGGTTCGCCTGATTGTTGAAGATCGCTCCGAAGTGATCTTTGTCTGGAAACACTTCGTCCTGCAGCGGCAAAAAGGCCCCGCCAGAGTCAACGAGGTACACGCAGGGAAGTTGATTCTCAAGTGCAATTTGCTGTGCGCGAAGATGCTTTTTTACGGTGAGCGGGTAGTACGTACCACCCTTCACGGTCGCGTCGTTGGCGACAACAATGCACTCCCGCCCGCTAATGCGACCTATACCAGTGACAACACCTGCGCTTGACACCTCGTCGTTGTAGAGGCCGTTTGCAGCGAGCGCGGAAAGTTCAAGAAGCGGGGTGCCAGGATCGAGTAGCAGATTCACGCGGTCGCGAACCAGCAGCTTGCCTCTCTCGGTGTACTTCTTGCGGGCAGCCTCAGGACCGCCCAGCGCGGTTGCTGAGGTTCGGTCGCGCAACTCGGAGACCAGAGCTTCCATGCGTACCTTGTTCGCCAGAAAGCTTTCGTCGCGTGTGCTGATGCTGGATTTGAGAACGCTCATCGATTACGAATCTACGCCTTGCTGTCCGCTTTCCTTGAACAGCTCGCGGCCAATCAGCATGCGCCTTATCTCAGAAGTGCCCGCTCCAATTTCGTAGAGCTTCGCGTCCCGCCACAGGCGCGCTGCGGGGTACTCGTTGGTGTACCCATTGCCGCCAAGTATCTGAATTGCCTGGCCCGCCATCCATGTAGCCTTTTCGGCGGAATAGAGTATGGCTCCAGCGGCATCTTTACGTGTAGCTTCACCGCGATCGCAAGCGTTCGCGACAGCGTACACGTAAGCTCGGCAAGCGTTGAAACCGACATACATGTCCGCCAACTTGCCTTGCATCAACTGAAACTCACCGATGGCTTTGCCAAACTGCTTGCGTTGATGAACATAAGGGACAACGAGGTCGAGGCAAGCGGCCATAATGCCCAATGGACCACCGGAGAGCACGAGCCGTTCAAAGTCGAGCCCGGACATGAGAACGCGAACTCCGCCGTTTACGCGGCCCAGTACATTCTCCTCGGGCACTTCGCAGTCCTCAAACTGTAGTTCGCAGGTGTTCGAGCCGCGCATACCCAGTTTGTCCAACTTCTGCGAAGTAGAGAA
Organism: Granulicella sp.; assembly: GCA_965200515.1. Lineage (GTDB taxonomy): Bacteria > Acidobacteriota > Terriglobia > Terriglobales > Acidobacteriaceae > Granulicella. The sequence goes on from CBDAUT010000014.1 coordinate 1,656,892, forward strand.
GCCAGGAGATGACTTTTCAACAAGAAAAGCTGTGATGCCACGGGAGGCCGCAGTAGGGTCTGTCTTTGCGTAGACAATCAGCACGTCCGCTTCGGGACCGTTGGTGATCCACATCTTCGTGCCGTTGAGGACAAACTTGCCATCCCGCTTCTCGGCTCGCAAGCGCATGCTGACGACATCAGAACCAGCACCTACTTCCGACATCGCGAGCGCGCCAACGTATTCGCCTGTGACCAGCTTCGGCAGGTACTTCTGCTTTTGTGCAGCATTACCATTCTTACGCAGTTGGTTGACGCAGAGGTTCGAATGCGCGCCGTAGGAGAGGCCAACAGAAGCCGAGGCGCGTGAGATCTCTTCCATCGCAACGACATGGGCGAGGTACCCCATGTCGACGCCGCCGTAATCTTCTTCGACCGTGACGCCCAGAACGCCAAGATCACCGAGCTTCGTCCACAGTTGATTTGGGAACGCATTGTCGCGATCCACCTGCGCCGCTATGGGTGCGATCTCGCGATCGGCGAACTTTTTAACACTGTCGCGCAGCATGTCAATGGACTCGCCAAGCGCGAAATTGAGACCTTCCAAAGCTTTCTCCTACAGTTCTTCTTCTCCAAACATCTGCTTGTCAGCAGGTGCATGTGCGTCAGAAGAAACATACTCCTATGCGTCTTGTGCTTCTATGCGAACCCACAGGAACAGCAGTGGCGAACGAGCGCCGTATAGAAAGTGCTTGTTTCGATGTACGAGTGTCAAATCAGTGGTGCGATAGGTCTGAGGCTTCATCACCAAGATGCGATGGCTCGGTCAGGACTTCTTACCGGGCCACTTCTTCCGTTGCGCGCCCTCAGGCGTGGGCGGTAACTTGTCGGCTTCTGCTCCTGCAGCTTGCGCGGGAGGCGTAGCACTCTCGTGGGCGTGTGCCGCACCTTGTTTCTCCGGTTGTAGTTCGACTGTTACAGCTAATGCCACTGCACTTTTCTTCGGAGCCCATTTCGCGCGCACTGTCGGCGTCCTTTCTTGGGCGGTTTCGGAAGAGCGCGGGGCGTTGGGGTCTGTATAGCTCTTTGCTTCAGCCGTACCTTCAGACGATACTGCGCTTTCCTCAGCACGCCCGGTTCCAGCTACCTCGGTTTCGCTTTTGAAAGCCGCAGGTGAGATTGGATCGGAACTGGGCTTCACCGGCTGCTTCGGTGTCCACTTTGCACGTGCAGGATTCACCGCAGTCTGTTCTAGCGGACTGCCTTCTTCAGCGGTGACACTGCTGACACCTATCCTAGATGGGGCGGCGGCAGTTGCGGCCATAGGTGGAAGGGTGAGTTCCGTCTCTTGCTTCACCATTGCCCGGGATTCCGGAGGAGCAGTAACAGCTGCGAGTGCAACCATCCTGTCATCACCGTCGGACAGGCTCTCCCAGAGCAGTTCGGCTATGTCCACCACAGCGATGTTCGAATCCGAGTCTGCCTGCGGAGTGCTTTGCAGCATACTTTTGCAAAAAGGGCAGCCGACAGCAACGACCTTGTCACGCGAACCGGCTGACAAGACGTCACGCGCTTCACGCATGCGGTTGCTTGAGATTTTCTCGTTGCCCGGCTCTTCCTCTTTCCAAAACTGAGCACCCCCAGCACCGCAGCAGAAGGAAGTCTCCCGACTCCTCCCAAACTCACGGACGTCATCGCTAAGCACGTGGAGGAGGCTGCGCGGTGCGTCATACACGTCGTTGTGGCGGCCCAAATAGCAAGGATCATGAAACGCCAGCGACTTTGATTGTTTTTCCGGAATCTTGAGCTTTCCTTCTTTTATCAAGCCATCGAGGAACTCGGTATGGTGCATGACTGTGTAGTTACCGCCGAGTTGCGGATACTCCTTGCCAAGTGAGTTCATGCAATGTGGGCAGGTCGCAATAATCAGCTTCGGTGCGCAATCGTTCAGCGTGCTCACATTTTGCTCGGCGAGCTCACGATAGAGAAACTCATTACCCGCTCTTCGTGCACTATCCCCTGTACAGCACTCTTTCTTTCCTAATACTGCAAAGTTGACGTTCGCGTGGTTCAGCACGCTCACCAACGCGCGCGCTGTTTTCTGAGCCTGAGGATCGTAGCTGGCGGCGCAGCCCACCCAGTAGAGGACATCCGCGTTCGGGTTCTCGTCAACAGTTGGGACGCTTAGACCTTTGGCCCATGCGAGACGGCTTTCCTGCGCGATCCCCCATGGGTTGCGAGCCCGCTCCATGCCTCGAAAGGCGGATTGGAGCAGGGCAGGAAATTTACCCTCCATCATCACCTGTTCGCGCCGTATGTCGATGATGTCGAGCATCGGCTCATCCTGCACAGGGCAAACCTGCATGCATGCGCCGCAGGTTGTGCATGCCCACGCTGCTTCGGGTGTGAGTGCGAACGCAAGTAGTGGGCGCGCCGACGCAGTCAGGGTTGCTAGAGTGGAGTCGTTCAGCTCCATGCGCTTGTTAATTTCCAACGCAGATGGACTGAGCGACTTACCTGTTGCAGTTGCCGGGCAAACGTCCTGGCAGCGGTTGCACTGGATGCAGGCGTACGCATCCAGTAAACGCGGCCACGCCAAATTGTCGAGTTGCTTCGCGCCGAGCGTCTCTGTTTCTACATCGATATCCAGGACCACTTCAGGCAGAACGCCTGAGGGCACTTCCCGCGCCACAGCATACTTGAGCGGAGCCATGAAGATGTGAATGTGCTTCGAATAAGGGAAGTAGATGAGGAACGCTAGGACGCTACCGAGCGCACCCCAGTAGCCGAAAATTCGCAGAGCGTCCGCTTGCTGTCGAGCGACGGCGTAAGAGAGTAGTGTGGCAAAAGGCTGAAAATGGTCAGGGCCTTCCACCCTTAACTTCGCTCCCATTTCCAGTGCTCGGCTGCCGACATGGAAAAGAATGAAAAGGGAGACGATGAGCGAGTCGCGACCGATGTACCGTCGTTGAACATTCTCGTGGAGCAGCGTTCGGTCGTTGAAGCGGAAATCGTTTCGGCTTATCGAGAAGAAGCGCCGAAATATGAGAGCGACGACGGCAGCAATCACCAGAGCACTGAGAACGTCAGCCGCAAAGGTGTAAAGCCGTCCAAAGGTACCAAGCGCCTGCAGCGGCACGGGGTAGAACCCGTCTACGGCATCAACGAGGTTAACAAGCAGATAGAAGACAAACCCATAGAAGATCCATGAGTGTAGGGATGATACAACAGGTCTGCTGCGAAACGTTCGACTCTGTAGAAGAGTAGTTTTCAGCGAGTACCAGAGCCGTCTCGCGGGTAGGTTCGTGCGTGCATCGGTGTCGCTGCGGCCAGCACGAATGAGTTGCCAAACTCGCAGAAATTCCCTGCTGCTGAGTCCAATACAGAAGCAGGCAAACAGCAGAAATGCGACGCGCTGAGGGAAGGGAAGCATAACTATGAACGCCGTTCCGACTTACTTCTTCAGCTCTTCCAGCACTGCGGGAATGATGTCACTCACATCGCCGACGATGCCGAAGTCAGCGATGGAAAAGATTGGAGCTTCAGCATCTTTGTTGACAGCCACGATCAATTTGCTCTTGTTCATGCCGGAAAGGTGCTGCACTGCGCCCGAAATGCCTAGACCGATGTAAAGCTTTGGCTGAACGGTCTTGCCGGTCTGGCCCACCTGTTGTGAGTACGGCCTCCATCCAGCGTCAACTACAGCACGCGTTGCTCCAACAGCTCCTCCCAGTTTGTTTGCTAGACCATCTACAAATGCTGTAAACGCCTCCGGTGTTCCGACACCACGTCCGCCCGCAACCACTACGTCCGCTTCGCTCAAGGAGACGCTCGCGGTTTTTTCAACTTCAGAAGCAGTGATCTTCAAACGGGGGACCGGCAACTCAAGGTCAATATCGAACTGTTCACCAGCTGCGTCGCTCTTGGACGCTGGCTCAAAGGAGCCAGGTTTCACCGTGGCGACGACGACGGTTCCCGTGGCTTCGATTGTGTCCGTGACCCGACTAAGGAATGTGTAGTGTCGTGCTCGCATCGTTGATCCCTCAGCTTGCAGCGAAGTCACATCTTCCATCAGTGCCGCATCGAGCTTGACCGCGACGCGCGGACTATACTCACGTCCGCTGCGGCTCCCGCTGATCAGAACAAGTGCCGCTTCGCCCTCCGATGCGATTTGCGCAACGGCAGCCGACCAACCTTCAGCATCATATGTCGCGAGGTCGGGTCGGTCGGCCACGAGGACCTGCTCGGCATAAGCCGTGGCCTCATTCGCGATCATGCCGAGTCCCGTGCCCAAAACCAGTGCCGCAATGGGTCCTTCGGCACCGGAAGTGCGAGCCGCCGTGATGAGTTCCAGCGTGCTGCGACTCAGCGCACCATTCGCATGTTCCACAACCACCAGGATCATTGAGTCACCTTCGCTTCTTCACGCAGGAACTGCGCGAGCCGAGCCGCCGCATCGGGACTATTCCCATCAATAACGATGCCCATGCGCTTCTTGAACTGAACCTCTGAAACAGTGGTCTTCAATTTGGTTGCAGTGCCAAATGTCTCCGCAGCTTGACGCCGTATTTCTTTCTTTCGAGACTTCATGATGTTCGGCAGAGTAGGGTAGCGAGGCTCGTTCAATCCCTGCTGTGTTGTTACACAAGCGGGCAACTCTACCTCAAAAGACTCGATACCCGCATCGACATCGTGCTTCCCGCGCAGCGTTCGACCTTGTAGCGTGAGCGCATTCGTCCACGTTGCTTGCGGCCAACCGAGGCGCTCTGCAATTGCCGGTCCAAGAGCCTGGCTGTCGGAGTCGGCTTGCTGTCCTCCACAGAAGATAAGGCTGGCGGCTTCTTGTCTCGCGACATCACTGACGATTTTGCTAACTGCCATCACATCGAGCGAAGTGTTTACCTGCACGAGCACACCACGGTCAGCGCCCAACGCGAGAGCAGCACGGAGCGTCTCTTCTGCGCGATCAATCCCTACAGCAAGTGCGACGATCTCCACTTCATGCCCGGCTTCACGAAGCCGCAGTGCTTCTTCCACACCGTACTCGTCCATGGTGTCCATGGAAGCCTTCGACCTGGCAAGATCTACGCGGCCCTCGGTGATGACAATGCGTTCTTCCGCATCTGGTACCTGGGTAACAACAGTTAGTACAAGCATTGTGAAATCCATCGTCCTGGCTCTTCTGAGCTTCGGGTCAACCCATCCCGTCCAATTGGAGGGCGGCGCTCAGAATGACTACGCAACGATATACGCTGGCCACTATTCTGCGCCAGACGACTCTCGGCAGATCCAAGGTCTGCAATTCACAGTCGTGCGAAGCTTTCTCCAGGGCGGCCAGAATCGAGTCCTTTAGCGATGCACTGGAATCTTCCAAATGTCTCGGCAGTATTCACGAATCGCACGGTCGGAACTGAACTTACCGGAGCGTGCGGTGTTAAGCACACTCATTTTGCTCCAGCGATTTGCTTCACAAAATAACTGTCCTGCTTCGCCCTGCACTTTGACGTAATCATCAAAGTCAGCAAGAACGAAGAATCGATCAACATTCAGTAAGTCGTTCACGAGCGGCGTGAACAAGTTACGGTCGCCGTTGCTGAAGCGACCGCTACTGAGGCCATCAATGACCTCTTTCAGCAGCGGGCTCTTCTCATAGAATTCACGTGGTCGGTAGCCTGCAGCTTGCTTTTCCGCCACCTGCTTTGCGTCTAAGCCGAATAAGAAGAAGTTCTCCTCTCCAGCCTCCTCGCGAATCTCGATGTTGGCACCGTCCAAGGTACCGATAGCCACTGCTCCGTTCATCATGAACTTCATGCAGCCGGTGCCGCTAGCCTCTTTGCCTGCTGTCGAAATTTGCTCACTCAAGTCAGCGGCCGGGTAGATGCGTTGGCCAAGAGATACGGAGTAATCAGGAACAAAGACCACTCGAAGCAGGTCTTTGGTTTCGGGATCCGCACCGACCAGCTCACCGACTGTGCAAATCAGTTTGATGATCAGCTTGGCCATGACGTAGCTAGGCGCCGCTTTCCCGCCGAAAATGAATGTGCGCGGCGGCAAGTTCTTCAATTCGCCACTCTTGATACGGCAGTAGAGGCTGAGTATGTGTAAGGCGTTCAGGTGCTGCCGTTTGTACTCGTGAAGTCGCTTTACCTGCACATCAAACATGCTTGCAGGGTTCAGATCGACTCCGAGGCTGCGCTTGATGTGATCGCCAAGCCGACCCTTGGATTGCTCCTGCCGTTTTCGCCATTGCTCCAGGAAGCCTGCGTCGTCGACATAGTTCTCGAGTCCGCGCAGTTCGGAAAGATCTGTGTGCCACTTTGTACCCAGTGTGTCATTCAGCAAACGTGCGAGCGGAGGATTGCTGAGCATCAGCCAGCGCCGTGGGGTCACACCGTTCGTCTTATTGGAGAAGCGCTCTGGGAATGCCTCGTAGAAATCTTTGAGAGTGGTCTCTTTGAGCAATTGTGTGTGGAGTTCCGCTACGCCGTTAATCGCCTTACTGCCGACCACAGCAAGATTCGCCATGCGAACCTGCTTTTCGCCGTCTTCGCCAATCAAGCTCATGCGTGCTAGGCGCTCTGCCTGATTTGGAAACTTTTCCGCCATTTGCCTGAGAAAGCGACGGTTTATTTCGTAGATGATTTCCAGGTGACGTGGAAGCACGCTTCCGAACAATGGCAGCGGCCATTTCTCTAATGCTTCAGGTAAGAGTGTGTGATTCGTGTATCCGAAGGTTTTTTCTGTGATCGACCATGCTTCTTCCCAGGTGAAGTCTTCCTGGTCTGTTAGCAGGCGCATCAGTTCAGCAATGCCGATGGATGGATGCGTGTCGTTCAGCTGCACAGTCCACTTCTCGTGAAACTCGCTCATCGGGCGATGCTGCAGCTTGTGCAGCCGGATCATGTCCTGTAACGAGCAGGAGGTGAAAAAGTACTGCTGCATCAACCGAAGCCGCTTGCCCTGATCTGTTTCGTCCGGTGGGTAGAGCACTTTGGAAAGCGTTTCCGACTCCATTTTGTCGTGAACCGCGCCCATGTAGTCGCCGCGGTTGAATACCTGAAGGTCGAAACTGTCCTCGGCCTCGGCCTTCCAAAGCCGCAGGCGGTTTACCTGCTTTGTCCGATACCCCGGGATGGGAGTGTCATACGCAACACCTTTCACAACGAATCCCGGCGTCCACTTCCAGCGCACCCGACCTGCTTCGTCTTTCGAAGACTCAGTAGAACCGCCGAACATCACGGATTGACTCGCGTCAGAGGACGGTATCTCCCATGGGTTTCCGTATTCCAACCACTTATCGGAGTGCTCTGTCTGCCAGCCGTCCTGAATTTCCTGACGAAAGATACCGAACTCGTAGCGGAGGCCGTATCCTATTGCGGGAATACCCAGCGTTGCCATGGAATCCATGTAGCAGGCGGCGAGGCGGCCGAGTCCGCCATTACCAAGACCCGGTTCGGGCTCGGAATCCGCAATCGCATTCAGATCAAGCTGCAGTCCGTCGCAGGCTACCTCAGCAGCACGTGTAGCACTGAGGTTCAGCAAGCCATTCAAGAGATGTGGTCCCAGCAGGAACTCCGCAGATAAGTAGCTGACAACGCGCACCTCGTGTGTGCGGTAGCTTTCCACCGTCTCGATCCAGTCGTCCATCACGCGGTCGCGCACAAGATGTGCAAAGGCGCGGTATTTATCCATCAGAGTGGAGTACTCGACTGGTTTACCAATGGTGCGTCGCATATGGCGCAGAAACGCAGCGCGGATGCCTTCCGCTGAGCGGTTGTCCTGAACCGATGTAATTGGAGCCTGTGGCGAGTTCGAAGAAGCTTCTGACAAAAAATCCCCCGGGTCGGCACTCACATACGCACGACGCCTCTAGGCATGGTCATATAGCTTTCCTCTAGTTGCAACTCTGCGAAAGGCCTCTAAACGACACTTTCTTTGTTCCTGCCGAGCATGTCGTGGTGAGATGGATTCGACCGCTGCTACGCAAGCTTCTCCGGTGCAGCATAGAACGCTGCAAACAAAGGACTGGAGAACGCAGCGCTCCCGTAAGAGCTTTGGCAGATTTGGAACATGAGCTTCGGGTTCCCTGGTATTCAGTTTGGATTCGGCCTTCAGACTCGCAAACATGAAAGCCATTTGCGAGGTGTTTGGCGTGACGCCAGATCGTCTGCCACTGCGGATACTTCGTGCTTCATACGCTGCACTACGACAGGGAGAGGCATCCAAACTCCAGGTGCTGCGCAGGTCATACGCGCATTCCGGGGTGAAGCGATGCCGATAGTTCGAACATGCAGCCAATGTGGCGCAAGGAATCGAGTGCTTACCGCGCGGTTGGCTGAGGAAGCAAGATGTGGCGCGTGCAAGCAGGCTATCGCCCCACTAAGCGAACCGCTCGCGGTTGATGTTGCACAGTTTGACGACATCATTCAGGGTGCCCCCGTTCCAGTGCTGGTGGACTTCTGGGCAGAGTGGTGCGGTCCGTGCCGCATGGCTGCACCGTACGTCGCGAATACGGCGCAGCTCATGGCTGGCAAAGCGATTGTGCTCAAGGTCGACACCGAAAGGAACCAGCAGTTAGCTGCGCGCTATCAGGTTCGCGGCATACCGAACTTTGCTGTTTTCTCAGCCGGCAAACTGGTGCAACAGCAGGCTGGCCTTGTGGACGGCGAGCAGATGGTGCAGTGGTTGAAGGCAGCCGGAGCTTAGTATTCGTTAGCCGCCCTTGCTCCCGCCATCAATGGAATCAGTAGCAGCACTGCGAAGTTGGTCGTAATCACTCCGCCTTCGTTCGCCTGTGCGAGGGGTTGATGGGCTTGCGCGCCGCTTCCGTTCATCGTCTTAGCGAGCAGAAAACCGAGCCCGGCTGAGAAACAGGCCGTTAGCACAGGTCGCAATTCTTTCATCGCACCTGCACGGACGCACGGGGCTGGGCTTTTGGAGATGCATGCGGCGCGTACCAGAGAGGAACACCACGCAAGCAAGCGTCGCAACACCAGTCAGGGATGTGAAACCCACTGCCGCATTAGCTGGCAGAGCTGCCTGATGGGCTTCCATCAGGTCGTCAGAAATCGAAATAGTTCGGCAGCAACATGAGACAGATCACGCAGGCAAGCGTGAGTGCTGTATCGGCGAAAGATTGGTTCGCACACCACTTCGCGTCTACAGATTCCACCAAAAACAGCTATTGCCGCCGTAAGCCAGACCAGATTGGACGCTAGTTCCACACTTCAACAATGAAACACGATGCCGTGTAGGAATCTTGCACTGCATTGTTAACCGCGAACAATGAGAAAGCGTCTGCCTTCCACCGCAGCAGCACGATAGTATTTCTTCACACCACGACGACATACACAATAAGGATCGGCACGCCATGCTCTTTCATCGCGCTCTTGCTCGAGCACTCGCAGCATCTGCAGTTTTGGTCGCTGCTACGCAACTATTCGCGCAGACCTCTCCTCGGCTTGGCTACTATCGCGATCCCGCAGTTCACGGTGACATGCTCGTGTTCACCTCTGAAGGAGACCTGTGGACAGTCGCTGTGAGTGGCGGCGCTGCGCATCGCCTCACCTCAAACTCCGGTGTAGAGCGCATGGCGTCCATTTCGCCGGACGGCCAGACGGTAGCGTTTGCTGCACATTATGAAGGCCCGGGTGAGGTCTACACCATGCCGGTCAGCGGAGGCATGCCAAAGCGCATGACCTGGAACGGCGATGCGTCACCCGCGGGCTGGTCCCCTGATGGTCGTCTCATTGTCAGCACAAAAAGGTACTCCACGCTGCCAGACCCGCGCCTTGTTCTCATTGGTTCAGGTGGCAAGCAGGACATCATCCCGCTAGCTAGCGGCGCGGAAGCAGCTTACTCGAGCGATGGACATACGCTGTTCTTCACGCGTTTCCAGGACCAGGGCAGCCACACGAAGCGATACAAAGGCGGCTTCATCCAGAATCTCTGGCGCTACGACGGCTCCGGCGAGGCCACACCGATCACCACGGACTACGAAGGCATTTCCCGCAATCCGATGTTCTGGAACGGTCGCGTCTACTTTTTGTCCGATCGCACCGGCGTAATGAACGTCTTCTCCGTGGATCCAGCAGGTCATGATCTAAAGCAAGAGAGCCATCAGAAAATTTTCGACGTAGAATCCGCGTCCGTCTCCGATGGCCAGGTCGTTTACTCCTGCGCCGCAGAACTTTGGAACCTTGACTTGAAGTCTAGTCAGGATGCAGTCATCCCAATCACGCTGGCTTCGGACTTCGACCAACTCCGCGAGCACTGGGTCAAAGACCCTATCCATTACGTCACCGACACCCACGCGGCGCCCGACGGCCATAGCGCCGTGTTCACATCGCGGGGCGAGTTGTTCGTTCTGCCTGTCAAATCCGGTCGCGTTGTAAAAGTAGCAGGCGACTCCGCCGTCCGCTACCGCTCTGCCCGCTTCTCACCTGACGGAAAGAGCATCATCGCGCTTTCTACATCTTCCGGTGAAACTGAGTTCTGGAGGTATCCGGCAAACGGCATTGGCAAACCCGAGCAACTGACGAAAGATGCTAAGGTTTTGCGTTGGGATGGAATCACTTCACCCGACGGTCGCTGGCTCGCCAACTGGGACAAAGACCAGCAGCTTTGGGTATTCGACACCAAATCGAAGCAGAACAAACTCATCGCGCAATCCAGGAACGGTGACTTCGACGGTGTCAGGTGGTCGCCGGATAGCCGCTGGCTGGCGTATGTGGAAACGGCTTCCAACCATTTCGATCAGATCAGAATTCTCAACGTCGAATCAGGGAAGATCGAGACCATCACTTCAGACCGCTACAACAGTGCTGACCCGGTTTGGAGCACGGATGGCAAGTGGATGTACTTCCTCTCAGATCGCTCGCTGAAGACTTCGGTGGGTTCACCCTGGGGACCACGTCAGCCGAACCCACACTTCGCGAACACGATGAAGCTCTACGAACTCGCACTGAAGTCCGGCGAACGTTCACCATTCCTTGCGCCGGATGAACTGCATCCCGAAACGCCGGAAAAAGAAGAGAAGGAGAAGCAGGCCGCCGATGACAAGAAAAAGTCTGCTGACAAAACTAAAGACAAAGCAGAGGACGCGGCTAAACACAAAGACAAAAAGGCGGATGTAAAGGCTAATGACGACGACAAGAAGAAGGTGCCGGAAGTCACCATCGACTTTACTGACACAGCAACCCGCTTGATGGAAGTGCCCGTCCCAGCAGGGAATTACCACAGCCTGCAATCGACAGAGAAGCGCCTTTGCTGGCTGAACGCCTTGAACGACGAAGACCACAAGAATGCGCTGCAATGCATCGACATTGCCAACAAAGGTGATGATCCAGACACGCTGATGAGCGACGTTGCTGGTTACGAAGTCACTCAGGATCGTAAGAAAATTTTCATTCGTCGGCACGATGACTTCTTTATGGTGGAGTCCGACGCGAAAGGCTCTGGGCTAGGCGATCAGAAAGCTCTCGGCAAGCAGAAGATCGATCTATCTCGTTGGACAATCACCACGACGCCACGCGAGGAGTTCCACGGCATCTTCCTCGACGCATGGCGTCTTGAGCGCGACTATTTTTACGATCGCAACATGCACGGCGTGAACTGGGTAGCAATGCGCGATCGTTACCTCCCGCTTGCTGACCGCGCAGCGGACCGTGACGAACTCAACGACGTGATCGCGCAGATGGTCAGCGAACTATCCGCGCTGCACACGTTTGTTGGTGGTGGCGATGCACGCAAGCCAAGTGACCAGATCGATGTCGGCGCTCTTGGTGCGGAGCTGCGCCGCGACGAGAAGGCTGGCGGCTACACAGTCGCGCACATCTACCTCTACGACACAGACCTTCCCAATCAAGCGCCCCCATTCGCTCGACCGGACTCGTTGATAAACGAAGGCGAAACCATCATGAGCATTGACGGCACAGACCTGCTCAACGTGCGCGATGAGCGTGAACTTCTTCGCGGCAAGGCGGACACGCCTGTGCTGCTGAAAGTGAAGTCAGCCAAGGGTGAGCTCCGCGACGTTCTCGTCAAACCCATCAAAGCCCGCGACGATCGCGATCTGCGCTACGCCGAGTGGGAATACACACGCCGGCAAGCGGTTGATACGAAGTCTGACGGCCAGATAGGCTACGTGCATCTGCGCGCTATGGGCTCAGGCGACATCGAGCAGTGGGCCCGTGAGTACTATCCCGTCTACCGCCGGCAAGGCCTGATTATCGACGTGCGCCATAACAACGGCGGCAACATCGATTCATGGCTCCTCGGTGACCTGCTGCGTAAGGCGTGGTTCTACTGGCAGCCGCGCGTTGGCGATCCCGACTGGAACATGCAGTACGCCTTTCGCGGTCACGTCGTCGTACTTTGCGACGAAGCGACCGCCTCCGATGGAGAAGCCTTCAGCGAGGGCATCAAGCGCCTCAACATCGGCAAGGTCATTGGTACCCGCACCTGGGGCGGTGAGATCTGGCTCAGTGGCAGTAACGTCGAAGCCGATGGCGGAATCGCGACAGCCGCCGAAACGGGCGTCTACGGCCCCGACGGCAAATGGCTGATTGAAGGTCATGGTGTCGATCCGGATATCGTCGTCGATAACCTGCCGCACGCCACATTCGGCGGTGATGACGCGCAACTGCAGGCTGGTATCGACTACCTGAAGAGACAAATTCAGTCGGACCCACGGCCCATTCCTCAGGCACCGCCGTATCCGAACAAGTCGTTCAAGTACTAGGTCAGCACGCAACACTCACTCGAGGAACCGATGCCTTCATCAAGACGTGACTTTGTAAAAGCGACTCTTGCAGCAGGAGTTGCGGCAGCTTCAGGCGAAATTGCAGCAGCTGAAGCGAAGCTGCAGGGCGAACCTGCGGCACCACCCGCCACGACTGTACCCATCAGTGAAGAGTTCACCCGCGGCATTGGCATCTACCCTGGGGCAGCCGAGGAGAACGTCAGCCCAACGCTGATTCCGGCAGGCTCCGACTACCGAAATCTCGCGCTGCTCCGGCCCGCATTTCACTCCAGCAGCTACGACTACAACCTCACCGCGCAACTTGTTACTGACGGCATAAAGCATGACCATAAGCCGGAGTTCATTAACGTCTCCGTGGACGGTCGAGTACTCGCAAGACCAGAACGCGAAGTCATTCTCGACCACTTCCAGTCGAGCGTTCTGGAAGTGATTGGCGCAAGCCCTGTCATCGATTTCCATCTCGCTGGCGGTGTGAGCGCGCCAAAGATCGACCGCATAGGTGCATTCGTTGTTGTGTCCGACAAAACAGATCGAAGCAAGCTCACGTTCACAGCGTTCGGTTCTGCCGATGGCTACCTTTGGCGTGAACTCGGCAAATCGGATGCGAAGGAACCAGTTTCCGGCGAGAACTACCCACCAGACCTCGCACGCGGCAACGCGCTGCTGACACCATCCATCGCGTTCGCCCGACCTGAGCAATTGCGCTACTACCGCTTGCAACTGAGTGTGGCGAACGCGTCCGCCGACCAGTACTCGGCGCACTGGGGACTGGGCGAAGTCGAGTTCAGCAATGCAGGCTCAAGGGTCGAAGTCGGCGGACCTTACAGCTTCACGAGTGCATGGAAGAGTGAAGGTCTTGGGGAGGAATGGGTTTACGTTGATCTCGGGGTAGGGAGCACCTTTGATCGAGTGGCGCTGCACTGGATCGCACCCGCACGCGAAGGCAAACTGCAGGTCTCGAATGACGCGACAAATTGGCGGACCTTGAACGCGATACACGGCGCGACCAGCAAAGAAGAAATTGTTGTCGCGCCGGCAGCACATGGCCGCTTCGTTCGCGTTCTGATGACTCAGCCAGCGTCCGCAGACGGCTACATCCTGAGTGAGCTCGAGGTATTTGGTCGTGGCGGACTGACAACAAAGTCCAAGCCCATACAGGCACCAACCCAAGCCGGCGACCTCCACCTCGCAGGCGGCAATTGGCGGGTGCAGCGCGCAAATCTCGTCAGCGTTACAGGGAGCACGCTGTCACAGACTGGTTACAAAGACGAGGGCTGGGTAGTAGCGACCGTACCTGGCACAGTGCTGACGTCGTATCTCAACGCGGGTGCCATCCCGGATCCGAACTATGGGCAGAACCAACTCTATGTATCCGACTCCTACTTCTACTCCGATTTCTGGTACCGCACTGAATTTCCTTCGCCCCCTTCGACACCCGGCGAACTGCAGTGGCTTGAGTTCGACGGAATCAATTGGAAGGCGAACATATATCTGAACGGCGAGCGGCTCGGTCGTATCGAGGGCGCTTTTCAGCGCGCCCGTTATAACGTCACAGGCAAGCTGAGAACGGACGCGCCGAACGCACTCGCGGTGCTGATCGAGAAGAACGCTACGCCCGGAAGCGCAAAACAAAAAACGCTCGAAACACCCGGCCGCAATGGCGGCGCATTGGGCGCAGACAATCCCACCTTTCACTCTTCCATCGGTTGGGATTGGATCCCCACCATCCGCGGCAGAAACACTGGCATATGGAATTCCGTTCGCCTTACGCAAACGACCACTGTTACTGTCTCAAACCCGGCACTTACAACAGTTTTGCCGGTGCCGGACAACTCACGCGCGGATGTCGCAATCTCCGTCCAACTGCACAATCATGGCAATGCACCCGTCGCTGGCTCCCTACGCTGCCGCTTCGGTGAATTTTTGTTGGAGCAGAAGATAAGCCTCGGCGGCGGGGAACAAAGGCAGATTACGTTTAACAAACAATCGCACCAGCAGCTCGCCCTGCAAAATCCGAGGCTCTGGTGGCCAGTGGGCTACGGCGAGCCCAGCCTGCATGATGTGGAAATGACATATCACCCGGACGACGGTGGCGTGTCAAAGCCGCTGCAGTTCAGAGCGGGCCTTCGGCAAATAACTGCAAACGAAGAAGGAGGCGCGCTTCGTCTATTCGTTAATGGTCGCCGGATTGTTGCTAAGGGCGGCAACTGGGGCTTTAGCGAGTCCATGCTGCGCTACCGCGCGCGGGAGTACGACGCTGCCGTTCGCTACCACCGCGAGATGAACTTCAACATGATTCGCAATTGGGTGGGTCAGATAGGTGAGGACGCCTTCTACGAGGCGTGCGATCGCCATGGCGTGCTCGTCTGGCAGGACTTCTGGTTAGCGAATCCATGGGACGGTCCCATACCCAATGACAACGCGATGTTCCTCGCGAACGCGCGTGATCTGCTGTTGCGCATCCGCAGTCATGCTTCCATCGGCATCTACTGCGGCCGGAACGAGTGGTTCCCGCCGAAGCCGCTCGACGACGGTCTGCGCGCGCTGCTGAAAGAGCTGCATCCGGACATTCACTACATCGGCAGCTCGGCCGATGGGCCGGTGAGTGGCCATGGTCCCTATCAGGCGCTTCTGCCGCAAAAGTATTTCCGGATCGCAGATACGAAGCTCCATAGCGAAATTGGGTCGCCCAACATCCCAACCTACGACAGCGTGCGCGCGATGATGCCGGAAAACGCACTGTGGCCGCAGTCGCTGGTATGGGGTTTGCATGATTTCTGCCTCAAGGGCGCACAGGGCGGTGAAAGCTTCCGCTCCATCATTGATCAGAGCTACGGCGGAGCCAACAGCGCAAGCGAGTGGATTGAGCTAGCGCAATTTGTAAATTACGACACCTACCGCGCCATGTTTGAAGCGCAAAGCAAGTACCGCATGGGGCTGCTCCTCTGGATGACCCACCCATGCTGGCCCTCTTTTGTCTGGCAAACGTACGACTACTACCTTGAGCCCACCGCCGCCTACTTCGGCTGCAAGAAGGCATGTGAACCGCTGCACATACAGTGGAATCCGGTTACCAACACCATTGAGGTGGTGAACACTGGCAGCCAAGGGTACGCTAATCTCACGGCGAATCTGCAAATACTAGGCAGCAATGGCGCGGTACTTGGAAAGCAATCAGCGTCGGTCGTTAGCCACGACGACTCCACGGTCGATGCTTTTGCAATCAGCTATCCAGAAAGTCTGCCAGCCATCCACTTCCTTAGCCTCGCTCTGACCGCATCCGGGAAGTCCCTGTCCACCAACTTCTACATGCGTGGATCAGAGATAGAGATCGTAAAAGGCATTCGCGCCCTGCCGAAGGCAAAGGTCACTGCGAGCACGTCTACGGCTCGCACGGGTGACTCGTGGCGGCTAATCACGAAGCTGAGTAACTCGTCAGGTTCGGTTGCGCTGATGGTGCGAGTGAAAGCGGTGCGTTCGCATACAGGAGATCGCATCCTGCCCGCAATATTCAGCGACAACTACATCGCATTATTTCCGAGAGAAGAGAAGACCATCCAAACGGATCTGCGCCAGGCGGACGCACGAGGAGAAACACCGCGCATCGTCGTCGAGGGATTCAACATAGCGACGTGAGACATGGGCTTGCCTCGGGCCTCGGAAGCAGAACCTTAAGCGGTCAACTTCCGGCGTTTTTTGTATTCACTGATGGAGTTGCGGAAGTCGAGTACACTGCCCTGATGCGAAGGTTCGGCTGTATGTGAGGCCCGCATCTCAAACGCTTCGGGTGCCGCCGCTTCTGTCGCGGCCACAGACTCTTTTGCTTCTCGGGTCATAGTCGGAAGTTCGCTCGGCGTGAACTCGATGCCAGCATCTGTCATCACCTGAGCGGCACGAACAAGTTGGCTGCGCTTCAATGAGATCTTTGCACTGGCGGCCAGACGCTCTTTATCGGTGCTGAAGGTTTCGTACTTCTCGAGGTGCGCGAGTTTTCGATCAACAAGCGCTATTTCTTCGTGTAAGGACTTGAGGGCATACTTGCTCGGAACGGCTACGGCCATGGGGAACTCCAAAAAAGCGGAAAGAGTGGCGCTGAGTGGAGAAATCCGAGCGAAATACTGGTCTAACCTTGGATCCCAGAACTGGGGCAAATGAAAAAGGCCGGTCTTGACGACCGGCCTCGTGGAGATTGATTTACAGAGCCTGAACGTTCTCTGCCTGCCAGCCCTTGGGTCCCTTGACCACGTTGAACTGAACAGCCTGGCCTTCCTGGAGCGAACGGAAGCCGTTGCTCTGGATTGCGGAGTGATGAACGAAAACGTCCTCACCGCTCTGACGGCTGATAAAACCAAAACCCTTGGTGTCGTTGAACCACTTCACTGTGCCTTGTTCCATTGTGTTATCCCTTTTGATGCTTTCTTGATTTACCGCTGAACGCAATTTGGAATTTGATTGCGCGTGCCGCAGAAAGCCAGAACAAGCAATGAAACCAGAACCGTATTCGTCGATCAACCACAGTATAACGTTACCGGTCGATAACCGGAACAACAAAATGACAAACTTCTGTACTGTTCGTCAAAGACCGCACAAAAGGGATGATCCTGGACCCTTTGGATTGGTAAGAAAGCATCTCCTCGTCCCCCCTCCCCCTTGATGCATGACAAACCATTCAAAACACACCACTTGTGCTGCGGATACTCGCTAAAGTCTGTATTTAGGAGAGTTAGAGGCAAAGTCTTCATTCAGAAAGACTTATCTAGAGTACCTCCACTTTTCCGGATGGGGGAATCGGGTGCAACACGCTCTTTTCACGAGTTTGCTGCTATTCAGAGGCAGAGTGTGGGCCGGGTGGAGGCGAAAGTAGCTGTCGCAGAGAGAGGACATGAGCGATATAGGCGATGGGCACAAGCACGGCGGGCAGGTAGATGAAAGGGAACTGCGTGAGCAGGGTGTTCGCCGGGCCTTCGGTGAAGACGCGGAAGGATGTCGGCATGGAGAGCACCGCGACCAGCACGATGTTGAGCAGGAGCATGAGGCCAATGAAGTTCCAGACGATGGCGACGTAGCGCTTGTGGGTTCGTGTCCAAAGCCAGCCGAACAAGGGCGCGCTGAGGCCGAGGAGGATGTCGAAGTTCCGGCCTTCGAACGTCATCTGCACTGGAACGGCACCGAGCTTGTACCCGCGCCACAGGATGAGTTCCACGACTATGCGGAAAGTCTGCAGGTAGATGAGCCAGGACACGGGCGTGTTGCGCAACGCGTCCGTAAGTGAGCGCGAAGCAAGGCAGGCGATGAGCAGCGCAACCGCAGGCAGACCCAAGGCGAAGAGCAAGCGCGGTGGTTTCGCGGTGAAGTCGCTGAAAAAGCCGCGTTGCGCGGCGATGCCGGTGAGTGCGAACCAGAGACAGGCCGCGACTGTTGAAGACGAGTCGCCATGCGGACACGCGATGGCGATGCCGCAGATCGTAGCAAGCCAGCGCGGAACCATGCGATCAGCAGTAGCGTGCAAGCGATGGCAAGCGCCGAGATAAGAATGGAGGGCACAGTGATAGATGGGTTGATTGTCGAACCTCGTCTATGTTCGGCCCGCTGTCATGCGAAGGGTATCACCGTGCGGAGAAGCGATCGTTTGCTACGCAAACGATGTTCCACCTCAGCCGCTTCGCGTCGAACATGGGGTACCCGGCTTGCATACTTTGTAACGGATGTATGACCCGGTAGAAGGCCGTGTACAGTGGACAATACCTAGGCGGAGATGCTTGAAAGGCTTAACCATTCAGGTATAAAGATCATGATGTGGACGGACATTCAAAGTCGAGACTGGGCAGTTACTTCGGAAAAAATTGCCGAGGCTGTGCGTCGCATTGTGGCTGCGGCGGACCCGTTGCAGGTGATTGTCTTTGGATCGCGTGCGCGGGGCGACCATCGCGAGGACAGCGACATAGATCTAGCGGTGATTCTGGATGCTCCAGAGGAGCGGGTCCGACAGATTCTGCCAAGTACAGTGCTTCGTGGGATTCGGATGGAGACGACGCTTATTGTCGTATCGAAAGAGAAATACGATTCGCACCGGCCATGGCTGAATAGCATTTTCAATTACATCGATCGCGAGGGCGTTGTTCTTTATGACCGCGAGCATCCGGAATCCGCATATACAGACGCTGCTGACTTTGGCCGAACAAGACGAAGCGAGCCTGCAGTTCCCGCTGCCTGAGGCAATCTTTGGGTTTCATGCGCAGCAGAGTTGCGAGAAGTTATTGAAAGCGTTTGCATCGGCGAACAATGTCATGTATCCCTTCACGCATAGCCTTGAGAAGTTGATCGACTTAGTGGAACTCGCTGGCGACAGACTTCCAACCCTTTCGTATGACCTTCTCAAGCTTGATCCATTCGCGGTGACATTCCGCTACGACGTAGGTGGGTCGTTGGACGCTGCCGACCAGGCGGACATCAAGAAGGCCGTCCAGGAACTGCGGGAGTTTGTGGTACGGCGGGTGCTGGCGATCGAGGCGACGCCATAAAGCGCAGCGGCTGATGAATGAGGCGGCTGGCCGCTGCAGTAACTGAAACGTTCTGAACTTTCTCAAGGAAGCGAGAATGGTCGTTTGCTACCGCAAACAATGCCCACCTCAGCCATCCCATCGGATAGAAGACGTCCGCTGGGAACCCCGGCTAATAGCTACGCGGTGAAGATGTGGCACCCGGGTTGGTGGGTTGCGGGAAAAGTTTGTGGATGGTGGATGTGAGTTGGTCGGGCGAGAGGGTTCCGTTTGCGAAGCGGTCGCAGGAGTCGACCAGCTCCCGGAGGTTTGAGAGTCTACCGACTCGTCTCTCCAGACTGGCTTGGAACTTCTGGTCGTGTCTGGACGGAACTTCTTTTTGGCTTCATGGCCGCATTCACAGTGACCATTCAGGACGGTGATCCTCACAGCAGGCCTTCTTTGGAGGAGAACTGTCGGTCGGTATGCGGACGACCGTACGCTACGGATTCATTCGTTCGTGCCTCGTAATCATCCTGAATCCGAGTTGCTCCCCGAGGTCTCTAAATCCGGAATTCAACGTGCGAATCAGGGTCAACTTCTTCTCGCGACGCCATCCTTTGAGTTGCTTTTCGCGTGCAATGGCTGTGCGGATGTCCTCGTACTTCTCGTAGTAGAGAAGACGGGTGCAGCCGTAGGTCTTCGAGAAGCCTTCAAATGTGCCTTCTTTGTGTTGCCGGATGCGTATGTCGAATTGGCTGGTGACACCGATGTAGAGTGTGCCGGTGTTGCTGCCCATGATGTAGGTGTAACCGACTGGCATGGCGAGACGATGCTAGCAGCTTTCCACCGTCACACCACGACGCTGTCATGCTGAGCGGAGCCGTGAAGCGCGCAACTTTATTGCTGTCATTCTGAGCGGAGCGCAGCGAAGTCGAAGAACCCCGAGAGTCCTTGTAGTTGTGTGCTGCTTGAAGCTTTCGGCACGGGTTTCCCGGTGAGGTCTCGGGTTGGAAGATGCGAGCAGTATCGGTGGCGTGAGCACTCTCGGGGTCCTTCGACTCCGCGGCGTTGCCGCTCCGCTCAGGATGACAGATTGGTGGGGAGTGAAGGGGACGGGTACCCGGGATGGTGGGTTGCGGGAAGAGTCTGTGGATGGTGGAGGTGAGTTGGTCGGGTGGGAGGGTTCCGTTTGCGAAGTGGGCGCAAGCGTCGACCAGCTCTGCGGGATTTGAGAGTCCACCGACTCGTCTCTCCAGACTGGCTCGGAACTTCTGGTCATGCCCCAAGCGGATCTTCTTTCTTTTTTCCTCGCCGCACCCGCATGACAGTTCATACGAGTCATTTTGACCTGTGTTCGCGGCGCGAGGAAGGCGGTCGTGCGCGACCGCGAACACACCCGGAGTCGTGCTGCTGCACAAAAGGCTTTTCTCAGAAGCGAGACGTGGGGCAACCGATGTTGGTGACGCTTCCTGGTATGTGGGCCACCCGCCCACTGCATAAGATGAGAGTAAATCTCATTAGGGATCCAGCCGCAGCTGGGTTTGCGGACAACCGTCGCGCACTGGCAACTCCGCGGCTCACAAACGCGGAAACTGATAGCTCAGTGCTCAAGGCTGCATCTGGAGAAGAGGATTACCGTGGAGATCGCTCCACACGCCATAATTATCCCAAAGAGCACATTCCAAATCACATGCAGCTGCAAACAGAAGAGAAGAGGAAACTCTTTTCGGTTGACGGCTTCAGCTTGTTTTCTAAATGTCGCAAGACCCGGATTGAGTTTGTCACGGGCGAACTTTGCCACTTCGTTGTGGAGACGGAATCTCTCATACAGCTTCGCGCTAAGCAGCATTGCAATTGATCCAACAGCGAAAAGGGCAATGGTATATGGCAACGCTGCCCTCGTGAAATCTCCCAGCACATGGCCAATGATTGCACCCGAGAAAGCGAAGGAGAGGGTCGCAATTGTGGACCGTTGAACGTCAAGGTGGCGGCCATGCGCCAACTGCTCTTTGTAATATTCCAACAGCCCTTCGGTCGCTGTCTTGTCGTTTGGCTCTTCCGGTGTCATCTTTCCTTCTACCACGCATGATAGGGGCATTATCGTGCGTGAATCGACATTTTTGACTGTATGTTGAAGCATCCCCAACGGGTCTGAGAACAGCGTGATCGATTCAAACGAAGTCTAGATTCGCGCACCTTTCTTACGGTTACATGTCTCACAAAGCAGTTCAATGTTGCGTGCCGTATCTGACCCACCCTTGCTCACGGGAACGATGTGGTCGAATTCCAGCTTTACTCTACTTTGACAGCGGACACATTTGCCGCCATCACGACGCCATACCTCATGTCGGACACTTTCTTTTATGCCTATGCGGGTTGCTTCTTGAATTAATTCTGTTCTGACCTTTGACCTCAAACGGCCTCTCTCACGAATCAGAAACCGCTCCCATTCCAAATTTCGCTTCGGGTACTGGTCAAGCTCGGGACGCCTACCCGACGCTGGGTCGATGTGAATAATCTGCAAGCTATCTCGTTCGCTAGCGGGTATGACCGTCCGCCACCCATTTGCGAACTCAAGATTCCATACAGAGCTACCGTCTTGAACTTCGGTATCGCGGTACTCCGCCACTCCATGCTGAACATGTCGAACTAGCTGACCAGACGAAAGAGCAGATTCTGGAAGAATTGGGGACAGGTAGTGATGAAAGATTGTTCCAGCTTTTACTCCAACTAGGAATCGCTGCCACTCTTTTGGTCTGCGGCCAATCTGATCCCGTAGAGGCTGGTCTACTCCTTCATCCGTGTATAACACCTGGATTTTATCTTGGTCGCACGTAGGGACATACACCGCATAATCGCCACTGAATCTAACGTCAAGAACTTCCTTGCCCCCGATAGTTCTCAGACTCCTGAAACTGCATACTCCAAGATCACGGTGGACAAGCAGCTGCCCCGCTGCCAATTGGGTCTCCGGCGTAACGGGTTTCATATAGGGATCCATATGCGTCATCTACTCGCTGAAGTCTGACAGAATTTGTACTTTTCACGAGCAGAAGCCGGAGCCGAGGTTGTGGGTTGGCGGCTACTGGTGAAATCCTAAGGGGCTTTCGGCGGCGGAGGCGGTGGTGGAAGCGGCTTAGGCAGAGGCGGCCAGCCTGACTGGGCGAGCTCCGGTGTTTTCATGCAGGCAGCAGGTGCCGTTGCCGCAGCACGTGGTCCTGCCAGAAGCCCATTCGATCCTGAAGGTTGGGTGCTTCTGTAGCTGCCTGGGTGGAAAGCTCAATCTCTTTCGAGATGAGTTGGTGTAGCTGTGTTGAAGCACTTTCAGTGTGGGTGTGGTTCCAGAGTGTGTCGTACTGCGCGGCCAGCTCACTCCATGCGGAGTGAAACTTTGCCATGGTTCTGGTTGCTCCATCCAGACCGCGTGCCACGGAGTAGGCGCTGAGCAGGGCTGTGACACAGGAGAGAAGCAGGGGAACCCAGGTTGGCAGCTTTCCCAGGAGTGAGGCGGCAGCGCCGCTGGCTAGAAAAAAGGAAGCGCCCGTAATCCATTGCTTCTGTTGCGTGTAGCGGTTGGCGAGGTCAGCGAAATAAAGAGCGCGTACTTCAGCGGAGAGCATTCGCTCCCATAGGCTCGTGATTTCTTCCTGCGTCAGCATTGCGCCCTCGCAAACCTATTTAAACAGATTCCCTGCGGGAATGACAACCAAAAGAGCAAAAGCAAATACGGGGGTCTCTCCACTGCGCTGCGCTCCGGTCGAGATGACAACGTTGGTGCTGCGCTGCGACCGAGATGACAGAATTATTAGGTGCCTATCTTCCAAACCTTTGCATGCCGCCCATCTGACTCATCAGCCTCTGCTGCATTTTGCTGCCGCCGCTGCCCATGGTTTTGAACATTTTTGACATCTGGGCGTGTTGTTTTAGGAGGTTGTTGACCTCGGGGACGGTGGTGCCGGAGCCTAAGGCGATGCGCTTGCGGCGGGAGCCGTTGATGATGTTGGAGTTGAGGCGCTCCTTCATCGTCATGGAGTTGATGATGGCTTCAACGCGGGAGAACTGCTTCTCATCGACCTGACCGGCGGCCTGCTGGAGACCCTGGAAGGGGCCGACCGAGGGAAGCATTTTGAGGATGGACTGCATGCTGCCGAGCTTTTTGATCTGGCGTAGCTGTTCGCGGAAGTCTTCGAGTGAGAAGCCGTCGCCGGAGAGGGCCTTTTTGGCGAAGGCTTCGGCCTTGGTTTTGTCGAGCTTTTCTTCGGCGCGCTCAAGCAGGGTGGCGATGTCGCCCATGCCGAGGATGCGGCCGACGATGCGGTCGGGGTGGAAGGCTTCGAAGGCGTCGGGCTTTTCGCCGGTGCCGATGAACTTGACGGGCTGGCCGGTGATCTGGCGGATGGAGAGGGCGGCGCCGCCGCGGGAGTCGCCGTCCATTTTGGTGAGGATGGAGCCGGTGATCCCGAGGCGGTCGTTGAAGGCCTTGGCGGAGTTGACGGCGTCCTGGCCGGTCATGGCGTCGGCGACGAAGAGGATTTCGGACGGATTGAGCTCTTTTTTGAGCTGGGCCATTTCGTCCATGAGGGCTTCGTCGATGCCGAGGCGGCCGGCGGTGTCGACGATGAGAACGTCGTTGGCGTAGTTGCGGGCCTCGCGGAAGGCTTCTTTGGCCAGGCGGAGGACGCTGGCGGAGTTGTTGTCGGTGGCCGCGTCGTATTTGCCCTCGTAGATTTGTGCGCCGACGGACTGGGCGACGACCTTGAGCTGCTCGCGCGCGGCGGGGCGGTAGACGTCGACGGAGACGAGCAGCGGGCGGTGGCCGCCCTTTTTGAGCCACTGGGCGAGCTTGCCGGAGGTGGTCGTCTTACCGGAGCCCTGGAGGCCGGCCATGAGGATGACGGTGGGCGGCTGCGAGGCGAACTTGAAGCGGGCGGTGTCGCGGCCGAGGATTTCGACGAGCTCGTCGCGGACTATTTTGACGATCTGTTCGGCGGGTGAGAGCGCGGTGGTGACCGCGGTGCCGAGCGCTTTGGCGCGGATCTTCTCGATGACTTCTTTGGCGACGTTCAGGTTGACGTCGGACTCGAGCAGGGCGACGCGGATTTCGCGTAGGGCGTCGTTAATGTTCTCGTCGGTAAGGGTGCCCTGGCCGCGGAGGGTTTTGAAGGAGCGCTGGAGCTTTTCGCTGAGGTTTTCAAACATGGTCAGCTACAAGTTTACAGCGGGTGTGGACGGGCAAGTGTGCAGGCGGATGCGTGTTGAGGTGGGTACGGGGGCTGGCGGAGGGCGGTTGTGCCGGGGAGAATGGTGCACATGCCTCAGGTTGGTGGAAGTACGGGCGGTGCGCGGGAGTCGCGCGTCGTAAGCGGTGTTGCGCTGCTGCGCGAGTACGAGACTCACCTGCGTGTGGAGCGCGGATTGCGGCCGCTCTCGATTGCGTCGTACCGGACGGACCTGGAGCAGTTTGCGGAGTTTCTGGAGGGTGTGGGCGCGGGCTTTGCGACCGGGAGCGTGACGCTGTTGAGCGCGACGAAGGAGCATGTTTCGGGGTGGATGAAGGACAAGCGCGAGCGCGGGGTGGAGTCGCGATCGATTGCGCGGAAACTGAGCTGCCTGCGGGGTTTCTACAAGTGGCTGTTGATGGATAAGCGCGTGCAGCGCGACCCGACGGTGAATATTGAGTCGCCGGCGAGCTGGAAGGTGTTGCCGAAGAGCTTGCCGGAAGCAGATGTGAACGCAATGTTGGAGGCAAAGGAGATCGCTGCGCGCGGCGACGGTGCGGACGGGCGCGCGCTGCGGGATTCCGCGATGCTGGAGCTGCTGTATGCGGGTGGGCTGCGCGTGGGAGAGATTGTGTCGCTGCGTGTCGAGGACCTGCGGCTGGATGCGGCGAGTGTAATGGTTCGCGGCAAGGGCGACAAAGAGCGCGTGGTTCCGATTGGGGCGAAGGCGGTGGCGGCGCTGGAGCTGTATCTGGAGCGTGGGCGGGCCGAGTTGTTGCGGGCAGGTAAGGGTGTGCAGCGGAGCTTGTTTCTGAGTGTGCGTGGGCGTGCCTTGACGACGCAGGCCGTGTGGCAGATGGTTCGTGCGGCGTCGGGTGGGCAGGCGAGTCCGCATAAGCTGCGGCATAGTTGCGCAACGCACATGGTGGAGCATGGCGCGGACCTGCGCACGGTGCAGACGCTGCTGGGGCACGCCGACATTTCGACGACACAGGTGTACACGCATCTCGCGATCGACCGGCTGAAGAGCGTGCATCGCATGCATCATCCGCGTGGGCGGCGAGTTAGCGCGGAGACTGCGGCGTGAGGCATCCTGCGAAATCTGCAGGTCTCTCCACTGCGCCGGAGCTGCGCTCCGACTCCGGTCGAGATGACAGGTTCTTGAGCGTAGCAAAGCAGTTTCTTGCCATGCTGCGCGATGAGCGTGGGGCGAGTGAACATACGTTGCGCGCGTATCGGCGTGAAGTGTGTGGGTTTGCGGAGTGGCTGGCGAAGACGCTTGGTGAGGATAGCGATGTGCGTTCGGTGGAGCACACGCACATTCGTTCGTACATGGCTGTGCTGTATGACCGTGGACTGACGAAGGCCAGCGTGGCGCGGGCGTTGGCTGCGATTCGGAGTTGGTTCAAGTGGATGGCGCAGATGAATCTGGTGGAGTCGAATCCGGCGTCGCTGGTGAGTACACCGAAGCTGCCGAAGCATTTGCCGCGAGTGCCCAGTGTGGAAGAAGTAAATCGGGTATTGGATTCTCTGGAGCAGGGAACAGTTGGCAGGGAACAGATCGCAGGAACCGCAAGAGCCGCGGCGAAGCATCGCTGCGATGAGCAAGAGACCGCAGTCTGGCCCGAGCGGGATCGGGTGATCTTCGAATTACTTTACGGGTGTGGAATTCGTAATTCGGAGTTGGTGGGGTTGGATGTGCAAAGCATTCAGTGGGGCGATGATGCTATCCGTGTATTTGGAAAAGGAAAGAAGGAGAGGTTGGTACCGCTGGGCGATGTCGCCGCGGAGGCGATTCGCGCGTACATGCCGGGGCGGCAATCGAAGTTGGAGAAGGCGGGCAAAGCGAAGCTGATGCACGATGGACCGCTGCTGCTGAATGCTCGCTGCCGTGGGGCCTGCCGGCTGACGACACGGAGTGTGGGGCGCATTGTGAAGCAGATTGCGCTTAGCCGCGGATTGGCGGCGGATGTGCATCCGCACACTTTGCGTCATGCTTTTGGGACGCACATGTTAGAGGAGGGTGCTGACCTGAGGGCGATCCAGGAGATGCTTGGCCATGAGCGGTTGTCGACTACGCAGCGGTATACACAGCTTGCTGTTGGGCAGGTGCAGCGTGTGTATGAGGAGACACATCCGAGAGCCCGCTAGTCTGGCGTTGCGGAGACACGTAGCGCAGGCGGTGCAGGTTGGATTCGCTATGTTGAAGCTTCGACTGAGATTCTGTATCCCCGTTGTCGGCCTACTGTCCAGCGTAAGCGGTGGCTGTCACGCGCAAGCCTCGCCTACTACGCGCGCAGGGACTTCCGTCGTTCTGCTGGATGTCAATACAGGGCAGGTACTTCAACGTTCCGGAGACGTTGAGCGGGAGGCGGTTCCTGGGTCTGTGCTGAAGCCGTTCGTCTTGATGACGGCCATTCGCAGCGGAGCGGTGCGTGAGCATGAGACGATTCCGTGCACCGGCGCTTTGGTTGTGGCCGGCCATAATCTCGCGTGTTCTCATCCGAGGGATGTGACGGTGCTGGATGCGCGGCAGGCGCTGGCGAAGTCATGCAACAGCTACTTTGCCGCCGTGGCGTCGCGTATGCCGTCTGCGACGCTCAGTGCCGGTTTGCGCAGCTACGGGCTGCATAGCGACGGGGAGCCGCGCGATGCCGATGAACGGATCCTCCTGGCGTTGGGTTTGCGTGAAATACGCGTCAGCACGATGCAGCTCGCGCAGGCGTACCGTCATTTGGCAGGCGAGATGAACGCGTCCAGCAGCGGTGTAGCCAAGGTTGTTCGCGACGGAATGCTGCAGTCGGTAGAAACAGGTATGGCGAATGCCGCCAGGTCGCAGGGCGTGACTCTTGGTGGAAAGACCGGAACTGTGGATGATCCGGGTGGCCGGAGCCACGGGTGGTTTGCCGGCATTCTTTTCGACGGTCTGGATGCACAACTTGCAGGGAAGGTGATCGTCGTCTTTGTCCCGAACGGCAATGGTGCGGACGCTGCAGCTTTTGCGGGAACTTTCGTGCGGCGCGGTGCGCGTCGATGAAGAGGCTTGCCTGTTTTCTGTGTCTCAGCGGGCTGTTTGCGCTGTCCGCTCAAGCGCAGCAGCAACAGGCCGCACGCGAGCTAAGCCTCCGATTGTTCTCGACGCGTGCCGTGAAGACGTTAAGCATCGACGCGAACCAAACTACGACGATGCAACTTTGCGATGGATGCAAGAGAACGTCTGTTCCGTCGGGTTTCACTGTTTCTACGTCGGCGGGCAACAAGCAACTCCTGGTCGCCGCTAAACCGGTCGCTAAGTTGGCGTTGTCGGGTCATCTTCACCTGAAGACGGGAGACGGGCGAACGGCTGATGCTGCGGGTCAGTGGAAGATCAGCGTTGGCGACAACGGCTTGCGTGTCCTGTTGACGCTCCCAAGTGAGCGATATGTGATGGCAGTGCTGCAGAGCGAAGCAGGTCCAGATGACGGGCCTGAGTCACTGAAAGCGTTAGCCGTGGTGGCACGTAGTTTCGCGCTTACGCAATCCAACCGGCACGGCGTGGAAGGGCTGTGCGACAGCACGCACTGCCAGGCGGCGCGCTTCAACGGTGTGTCGCTTCGGGTTCGGGATGCGGTGTTGGCGACAGCCGGCGAGGCATTGTGGTTTGGCGGCAAGCAGGTAAGTGGGTACTTCACTCAAGACTGCGGTGGAACGAGTGAGGATGCAGCGGAACTCTGGGGAGGCGAAAAGGAGCCGTGGCTGCGCGTGCACCAAGATCCCTGGTGCCAGAAGCAGCCGGCGCATTGGCATGCAAGTGTAAGTGGGGAAGAGCTTGCGCGTTCGCTGGATGCGGAAGGTTTCGGCTTGCGAGGTGTGGTGACGGGCTTGCGTGTGCTTTCCCGCGATAGCAGCGGGCGGGCGGCAAAGGTGGAGGTACGGGGAACAAGCACTCTGAAAGTGCTCTCCGCACCAGCCCTGCGGTTTGCTGTAAACCGCGCGTTGGGTTGGTATGAGTTGCGCAGCGATTGGTACTCCGTTCAAACCATTGGAGATCACTTCGTGTTTGAGGGTCGCGGTTACGGGCACGGCGTGGGCCTGTGTCAGGCTGGTGCCGCAGAAATGGCGCACGAAGGAAAGCGCTACCGGGAAACTCTTGCGTTCTATTTCAGCGGGACACAGGTACGTGTGAACGCCAACGATGAGGGATGGCGACAGCAGGAAGCGAACGGATGGACGTTACGCTCCGTGCGCGCCGATGCTGATCTTCTGCATGCTGGAGATGCGAGCTTGGCGCGGGCGCGGCAGGCCTGGGGAGCGCCGACGAACGTGCATCCGGTCGTGACGGTGGCGCCAGACACAGAACTTTTCCGGCAACTCACGAACGAACCAGGATGGACGCTGGCGTCGACCCAAGGGGACCGTATCACGTTGCAGCCGCCGGCACTTGTACGGACGCATGGGCCCGTCGCTACATTGCTGCTACACGAGTTTCTGCACGCGATAGTGGAAAGCGAAAGCAGTCGTGGAACTCCACTGTGGCTGCGTGAGGGGCTGGTGGAGGCGCTTGCGGGTGAGAAGACCTCCGCGCCACTCGAACGACGAGAGCAGATTGATCAAGCTCTACAAAGCGCCAGCACTTTGCATGAAGCGCAAACTGCGCATGCGGCAGCCGAGACGCTTGTGCAGAAGCTTGTTGCGAAGTTCGGACTAAACACTGTTCGCGGTTGGCTCCGCGGCGGGGTAACGGCGGGCGTGCTCACGAGCCAATAGCATTGCGTCTATGCGGAGAACCAAAACAGCCAGTGCAAACACGATCAGATAGCAGAACGCTAGGCGCAGGACGAGGCTGATCAGTTCGCCATGAACGGAGCGGCTGGGGTGCCACCCCGTCAGCTTGTCTGTCACCCAGTACACCGCAACGCCGGAAAAGATGAACGTTAGCCAATGCTGCCAGCTTCGGAGCACTGCGGCAGCTGACCGCCACACGGATGCACCGAGTCCACGCGAAACAGTCTCGATGAAAAACGGCGTCAGGATTGCCGGAACGACAATCCAAAGCAGAAGCACTAGAACATCGTGCTGCCACGCAATCAGGCGATCAAAGGTTAGCGTGGTGCGCATACCAGCGCTGAGTTTAGAGTTCCAAAATCCAACCCGCTCCATAGCGTGATCGTTGATGTGAGACACCAGATGCAAGAGTGTCCACTCGACTACTAACCAGAGCCCGAGCAGGGCGGCACCTACCCAAAGGCTGCAGGGTTGAGCGGAACGGCGGGTGCTACGCACAGTCGAGCTGACGATCCAAAGGAATGTGCCCAAGAGTAGTGACGCGGTAATCAGTGACAACGCGAGTTCCCAAATGTGCGAATCGGGGATCTCGAGCCAGAAGAAACTGAGCAGCGCGAGCACCGGTAATCCAAGGAACGCCAGCAGATGCATACGAATGTTCGACTTGCGTGGTGCGAGTGCAGGAGTGGTCATGGCGTCACCTCCTTCACATTGAGGTGAAGCTCATCCGTTGTGGCCTGCACGCCGGGCTGGTACATGGGCGCTACACGCGCAGGGCTGATGTTGAAGCTGCCTGGGTTGATGACCTTGAGCAGGTAGAAAGAATCGTGGCGCTTATCGAAGGTGGTTGCGAAGATGGCAGCGTGATCGTCGTGGAACTCTTCGCGCGTGTACCAGAAGTCCCAATCTGCGGGGCGCTTCTCAATGTTGTAGGCCTGTGACGCTTCCTGCGAGATAAACTCGGTGCCGGCGGGAATCGGATCCTCCAGCAGAAGATACTTCTGCGGCGAGCCGGTGATGCCGACGTGGACTGCGAGAACGTCCCCCTGCTGCACAGGGCCGGAGAGCGGCTGGAGGCGATAGGTGATTTTGCCGTTGGTTTGCTGTGGCACGAGTACGAAGTAGTCCCGCGCTACATTCAGCGACATAGAGCCGCGCTGGTAGCTGTTCCTCGCGGTGGAGAAGTAGTTGCCCTGCAACGACCAGTACGCGTGGCCGATACCGCTGGTCACGATTCGCACGCTATTGTTCTGTGGCTGAAGTTTGCTGGCATCGAGTTGCAAGCTGAGTGTGGCTCCTGCGAGTGCGTCCTGCGAGCTGAAATGACGCTTGGCGAATGACGCGCCGTTGATGAAGACCTCCGCGTCAAAGTCAGCGTTCAGCTCGCGACTGACGGTGAGGTAATCCGTGAGACCGTACACGACGAAGGCCGTTTGTTGCGTGGTGCTCCACCAGTAGCCTTCGTTGCGATTGGCGACAAGCCATGCAGCCGCTTTGCTGAGCAGGGGTGATTGTGGATCGGCATGGGCGAGAAACTTGAGTGCGAAGGCTGTGGTTTCGGCGCTGCCGTCATAGTCGATGTCCAGTAGTTCGTTGCGGCTTTCTTGCCATGACGCGAACGTGCCGTCCTGGCGTGCTTGTTTTTCTAGGAGAGCTGCGATCTCATGTGATCGGTTGTCCTTCGCATCGAGCATGGAGAGGCCCGCGTAGGCAAGCGCTTGCGGCGGAAGATCCTTCCTGCGTGAGTAGAGGGTGTCAAGCTGCAAATTGTCGCTGTTGCCGGCCTCAGCGAGTGCGTAAGTGACGTAAGCGCGGAGTTCCGGTTTCATGCGTGGATGGTCCTTCAACTCCTGCTTGAGGAAGTTGATGCCTGGGTCGCTGACTCCACTTGCCTTCGGATACCCAGCTTTGACAGCTTGCGCAAGACCACTGACAACGTACGCGGTCATGAACACCTGTGACTGATCTTCTTTCCACCATCCCCAGCCACCGTCGGCATGGCGGTAGTCCTGCAGGCGCGTGATGCCGGCGTCAATTTCTGCGTTCAGCTTTGCTGCGGGTGTGTGCGAAGGAACGTGCAACTGCTGCATCGCCTGCGCCACAATAACGTCCGGCAGAAAGCTGGACATAGTTTGTTCCGTGCAGCCGTACGGGAAGCCAGTGAGATAGTCGAGGGCGGAGAAGAGTGAACCGGCAATGCTCGGGCTGACTTCCAGCTTGAGCGAATGCGCATCAGGATCGGTGCCGGTTGGGAAATTTGCTGCTGGCGTGGCTGAACCGTTGTTGACGAGTACACCGGATGCGGCAATTGTTTCCACGACGCCAGCTGGGTGAATGGGCAGTGATATCTGCAACGCGTCGCTTTCCTGCGTGGAGAGTGCCTTGGCCGTGAGCGTAGCGGTGCCGATTTTCGCGGCGCGGAGGTGGTACTGCACGGCAGTCTCGCCGCGCGGCGCGATCGTTACCTGCTGCGTCGTTCCAGCGACAATATCCGCTCCCGACGCTTCGAGCGAGACCGTGACCTGCTTTGCATCGGGAAGGTAGTTATGGACGATAACGGGCACAGTAATGGTGTCGCCCTTACGCATGAAGCGTGGCTGGCCCATCCGCACGATGATGTTCTTGCGCACAATTACTTTGTTGATTGCAGAACCGGCCTTCGAGTCCGCAGTGACTGCACGTACCGTGGCTCTCCATGTTGTGAGCGAGTCCGGGAAGTTGAGCGAGACGCGCGCGTGCCCATTGCTGTCAGTGCGAACGTCGGGCTGCCAGTAGGCAGTGTCTGGGAAATCCTTCCGGATCTTCGGCTGAACGACAGTGCCTGGCTTCACCTGTGCGAGTTGTGGCCGGTAGCGCGAATGGCGCTCTGCGAGCAGCGGATTGCGAAGACCTGCTTCTCCGGTGAAGTAGTACGTGAGGGAGTTTTCCAGGTCTGATTCGACGAAGCGGTTGGGATATAAATTGCTGACGATGTCGCCGCTTGAGTCCGGATAAAGAGCATAGATGGCCTCATCGACTACTCCGAAGCTGAGCTCGGCAGACACAGGCGAACCCTTGCTGTCGCGGAGCACGAGGTCGTAGAGCGCGGCCTGCCCGGGTTGAAACGTCTCAGCGGCGGGCGTGACGGTGATACTGAGCTCTTCCTGCTTCGGCGGAACCTTTAGCGTTCGGGATGCCTGATAGAGCGTTTCGTCCTTGATGAAGGTCGCTTCTACGCTGAGGTTCGGCTGTGAATCATGCGTGATTGGCAGATCGAAGCTGAGGGTGCGGCCTTCCGTTGAAAGCACCTTACGGAATTCTGCGGTGTATCCGGTTGCGGTCACGAGCGCATGGAAACCGGCAACCTGCGAGATCAGCGTCAGGTGGGCTGTGTCACCAGGAGCGTAGGATTTTTTGTCGGCGATGATCTGCACCTGATGTGACTCGTCACCGTACATGTCGGCATCGGAGCCGTTGCCGAGCACCCAAAGGTAGGCAGTGTCCTGCACGGTGCGGTGCTCGGGAGTATTTGCGGAGACCATCAGGTTGACGGAGCCGGGAACATTGATAGGAAGCTGCGCTGTCGCTTTGCCGTCCGGCCCGGTAGTCGTATCCGTGTCGCCCGCAGGGGTTACGTCAACCTTCCCGGCGAGCGAGTTGTACTTGTGCTGCTCCAAGTGGAGGTGAACAGGCGTCTGGATTGGCTTGCCGTCATAGTCGGTCGCTGTGATCGCGAACGAGGCAGACTCGCCCTGTCGCGTTGAGTAGCTCAGCGGCTCGACGTGTATATGGAAGGAGCCATAGGTTGCGAGAAAGCGGAAGCGTCCGGTGATCTCGCGGCCTGCCGTATCGGTGACAGCGCCTTCGACCGTGTAGTCCTGATCTTCGTGCTGGTTGGCATTGAAGTTGGTTGCAATCGGAACGGTGAGTTTGCCGTTAGCGTCGAGCTTGCCTTCTTTTTCGCTGTTCTGATCTCCGGCGTAACCGGCGTCCGCTGAGTTATCGGTTTCGCCCTCCGCACCGCCGGCGCTGAGGCCGGGCGAGTTGGAATCGTCGTCAGAGGGATCGCCCCACCAGTAGTGTGGGGTCTGGTACACGCGATACTTCACTTTCGCACCGACTACCGGCTCGCCAAAGAAGTAGCGAGCTTCAATTGTCGCCTGATTGCCTTCGCCTTGCAGTACACGCGGCTTCACAACCGATACGCGCACCTGATACTCGGGCTTGCGGTACTCCTCGACACGAAAGCTGCCGGAGCTGCTTAGGTTTGAAGCGTCGGGCGAACTGACACTGATGCTGTAGAAACCGAGGCTTGCGTCGGCGGGAAGAACCAGGTCGCCATGGATGGTGCCCATCGCGGAGATTGGCAGGTCTTTTTCGAAGAGCGTTTTACTGTCGTTGTCGGTGATGGTGACGTGAGCCGTCTTGAGCTTAGGCAGCGCGAGCGCATCTCCGTTGTGATCTCGTAGAACGGAGCGGAAGTGAACGGTGTGCCCCGGTCGATATACGGGTCGGTCGGTATAGGTGTACGTCGCGAATGCTTGCTCAGACGAGCTGTTGAAGTTGTTCGACCAGGGCGCGACGAGTGCCACGTCCTTGTCGCTTCGGGCTAGAACCCAGAGATGGTCGGACGGTGTGTCTGCACTCTGATCTTCTCCTTCACCTTCGGCGGACACTTTCTTCACTGTGGCTGCTGTGGCTGTGAAGATGGCGGTGCCGTCGGCAGAAGTCTGCTGGCGAAGAAGGCTGTCCTTCTTCGGAGAAAGCACGACCGAGGCTCCTGCTAAAGGTGCGCCGGTTTTGCGGTCCACGACGAATGCGAGCACCTGCCCCGCAACCGTGCGGGTGATGAGCGCAGTCTGGCTGACCATCAAAATGGTGTACGCCTTGAGATGGCCGTCCGTAGCTTCTATGAGGTACATGCCACTGGTGAGTGGATCGAGCGGAAGCACCTGGTTATCCGAGACGAAGGTAGGCGGGACCTGCTGCCGCCATCGTGCTACAAGCTGCTTGTCGTTTAGTAGTGGGATTTGCGCGAATTGCGCTATGCCGACGATACGACTGCGTTGCACGACGCTGGACTGCTTCTCGTTGAGTGCGGTCCGTGTTTCTTCTGAGAGCTGTCCGCGGAAGAAGCTCTTCACTCTGTACCGAAGCGTGTTTTTCCAGTCGTGAAAGCGCTCTAGAGCTGTTTTCTCGTCGATGTCTTCGGTCGGACTACCGGACGGGTTCTCCCCGAAACTGTGCATTTCTGCCAGTCCCGCGATGAACTTCTCTTCGTTCTGCACACGGTAAACGCGAAACTCGAGCTGGGATACGTTGCGGGTGTAGAGGTGGATCTTCGGCTTGTCGCCGGGTGCAAACGTCTTGTTGGTGCTCAGGGTGAAGAATGGCGCAGCTTCAGCCTTAGCTGTTGGGGCCGTAAGGCTCAGAAGCGCTAACGTGATGAGGCAGAGGAAGTGGATGCAGCGTGTAATGAGGTGAACTCTCCGCTTCGCTACGCTGGGGTCGAGATGAGAAGCAAGAGCGGTGCTCCCGTACGCGAGATGACAAGCGGGAGAAGTGACTTCGTTGGTTTGCGATTCGTGAACAGACCTTCTGGCAAGCGGATGATTGTCCGCTTTCAATCTTCGCGCAGAATGTTCCAACGGTATACGCCAAGCCAGTTTGGGTTCGCCGGTTCGGGCCGCCACTGCGGGTCGGGATGACGAAGCAGATCGGCGAGCAGGACGCGGCGCATCTCGCCATGATGTCCGTGGTCTGGACCGGTGTTGTATACGACCCATTCGCCGTGCTCGCCCGTGATGATCATCGAATGATACTGCGAGTTCGTTTCCAGCACGCGATAAAAAATCAGATCGCCAGGTTTTGCCAGTCGAAGATTGCGACCAAGCAGATATGAGTTATCTGCGTGCAGTGTCTTCGCGTCAGCGAACTGTGCGAATGTGCCGTCCTTGAGATCGCTTGGATGAAACGGACCGGATCGGTTTCGGTAGAGGTTCACACCGAGCGGCGTGTTTGGGTAAGTCCACTGCTGAATTGAGGCGAGGGATGGAACGAAGTTAGCAGGGAATTGTGCGTACCAGCGGTCATCGTGGGCCCGCAGAGCTTCGCGATACACGTATCGAATGAAGGACGCACAGTCGGTGATCTCTGGAGCAAGTTCAGCCGGAGACGTGTCGGGGGCGCGGTCCGCAATCGCGGTGAACCAGCGGCGGAAGGCTTGACGGTCTTCCCCCGCATGCAGGCGCATCCAGTCCGGAGTGCCATCTGCGGTCGTGATCTCATCGGGAACGACATGAAGGGCAAAGGAGCGGCTCGCGTTCGCATTGCGAACTGTGATCTTCAGATCGCCGGGGCGGACAGGAGTTCGCAGATAAATGTCGGCACGTTGCACACCTGTTTTCGCGATGCGGAACGAGCCTTCGGGCAGCCCCTGCAGTCGTACTTGGGATGACTCGTCGCTGTCGACCGATGCGATGCGGTGCTCTCGACCGTCCGCGACCTGCTGAAAGCTGACTGGAACAACCTGTAAATGCGATCTCCGGTGACAACCGAGAATGAAGCCACCGGACAGCAACACGAGCGTAAGTCTCAGCACCTGTCGAAGAGAGTTGCGGAGTTGCTCGACGGACAAGCTCGGAAGCACCATTTGCAGATCGATCTTACCGAGTATTTACAGCCTGATCGCCGATCTCAGCGGCACCCATGTGCATCTGCGTTGTAGGGCCACCTGCCGCTTCGCCTTCTTTAGGAATCTCGTAACCGTCGCGATCTGTCATCTCCATCAACGCGCAAAGCTGTTTTGCAAAGTCAGGATGCAGTTGATCGGGGCCGTATCGCCATGTCCAGTTGCCATGCGGCTCGGATGGCTTGTTCATGCGGGCTTCGCTACCGAGATGCAAAATGTCTTGCAGTGGAAAGATGCAGACGTTAGCCACCGAACTGGCGGCAGCTTTGATCATTGCCCAGACGATCTGTGCGTCGTGCTCGACTGGGTGCAGGTAAACTTCCACCATTTTCCGCTCTTCCGGTGTGGTGTTTTCAAGCCACCAGCCAAGCGTCGTGTTGTTATCGTGAGTGCCTGTGTAGACGACTGTGTTCGGAACAAAACGGTGTGGCAGATAGAGGTGGCCGCCACGGTCCGCAAAGCCAAACTGCAGAATCCGCATGCCGGGCATTCCGAAGAACTCACGCAATTCATCGACCTCTGGTGTGATGAGTCCAAGATCCTCAGCGATGAAGGGCAGGTCACCGAATATTTCGCGTATCCGGTTGAAGAGCGCATGCCCCGGTGCTTTTACCCACTGTCCGTTCATGGCTGTATTTTCGTCAGCCGCGATAGACCAGTAAGCTTCGAAGCCGCGGAAATGGTCGAGACGAATTTGGTCATACAGCGCGAGGTTGCGGCGAACTCTGGCAATCCACCAATCGAATCCACGTTCCTGGAGAACACCCCACTTGTACAGCGGATTTCCCCACTTCTGTCCGGTAGAGGAGAAATAGTCGGGCGGCACACCGGAGACGCGTACAGGTTTCCGCTGATCGTCCAGTTCAAAGAGGTCAGGGTGGGTCCATACATCGGCACTGTCGTAGCTGACGAAGATCGCAATATCGCCAAGGATGCGCACCTTGCGTTCCGTGCAGTACGCGCGGAGCCTGGCCCATTGCTCGCTGAAAAAGAACTGCACAACCTGCTCGACTGCCAACTCGCGTCCGGCGTCGTTGAGGAGCGCGGCCATGGCGTCAGCATCTCGAACGGCGTATTCGTGAGGCCATTGATTCCAGCTCGCATACTCGAAGCGGCGTCGCAGGACGGAGAACATGGCGTAATCAGTGAGCCACGCAATGTTCTCCTGGCAAAATTTCT
Source organism: Granulicella sp. (assembly GCA_965200515.1). Taxonomy (GTDB): domain Bacteria; phylum Acidobacteriota; class Terriglobia; order Terriglobales; family Acidobacteriaceae; genus Granulicella. The sequence continues at coordinate 1,693,947 of CBDAUT010000014.1, forward strand.
GAAAGCGCTGCCGGACCTCACCCTCGGCACGATCCAGAAAGTTCGCAGCGGCTTCTTCAATGAGAGGAATCTTTTTCTCATACGCGACTCCGAAGTCGCAGGTACCATTATGGCCGGGCAGACCCTCAATGCGATCGGCGCGGAGCCAGCCAGCCTGCACCAAGAGTTCGACGCTGATGAGAATAGGATTCCCTGCGAATGCGGAAAGGGCAGAGTAAGGCGAACTACCGTATCCGGTTGGATTGAGCGGAAGCACCTGCCAGAGTTTCTGCTTGGCGCTGACAAGGAAGTCCACGAAGGCGTATGCCGCAGGACCCAAGTCACCGACGCCACCATAGGAGGGAAGAGAAGTGATATGGAGCAGTACGCCGGAAATTCGTTCTTGTGAAGCCATTCCATCCTCCAGCGGTATGCCGCCTATATGGGCTTAGGACGTACATGCAGCGCGCCGGGATGCCGTGCTAAAAAGAACACCCCGCGTAAGCGGGGTGCGTATTGCAAAGAGTGGATGTTAGCGGGTAAGCGGCGACTTCTGCGCCTTTTTGCTGTAGATAATCGCGCCGCCCTTTTCATACTTCTCCATCAGCGACCCGATGAAAACGCCGAACGTTTCCTGCTTCTGCTGCTCGAGAAGTTTGTCCTTCGTTGCGGCGAAGTTCTTCGCAACGTCGTCCGCACTGGGCTCCTGCTTGTCGACAACCTGAAGAACAGAACCCGCTGCGCCTTGATTGATTGCGTCAGAGATTGCACCTTTCGGCATGATGAACACAACCGAAGCAGGACCGGTGAGAGATCCGAGATCGGTAACCTGCGCGTCACGACCCACGAGGTCGCTGGTCTTCACCGGGATGTTCATCTCCGCGGCAGCCTTGCTCAAATCGTTCAGAACCTTTGCGCGGTCATCGAGCTTCTTGAGTTGGGTGTTCAGCATTTCCGGAACGTGCTGCTCACGATAGTCGTCAATGATGTGCGACTTGTAAGCGTCGAACTCAGGCGCATGGGCCGGGTGAATGTCTTCGACCTGAAAAATCGCATAGCCGTTCCCTGTGGTGGCCATCTGCGGAGCCGCACCCTTCTGCGCGACAAACGCAGATGTGAGCATCGCAGCAGGCGCGGGGAGGTTCGGGATCGTTGCGGTGCGCTCGATAAAGTCGGTCGTGGTGAGCTGCAGGTGATTATCTGCAGCCGTTTTCGCCAAACCGTCTTTCTTAGCTGAAGCGACAAGTTGCGTTGCAAAATTCTGCTCCGCTCCGCCCACTTTCTGCTGCTGGAGAACAGTGGTGATCTGGTCTTTGACTTCCGCTACCGGTTTGACATGCGCCGTTTGCTTTTCTTCCAACTGAATGATGTGGTAACCAAACTGCGTCTTCACAAGGTCAGAGGTCTGACCAGGATTGAGCGCCATTGCTGCCTTCGAGAACTCAGGAACAAAGAGGCTGCTGGGCTGTAGGCCGAGTTCGCCACCCTGGTCCTTACTGCCGGGATCGTCGGAGTTCTTCTTGGCAAGGTCAGCGAAGTTCCCGCCGGCTTTTATCTGCTTGAGAACGTCTTCTGCTTTTGCTTTCCCGGCTGCATCGGTCTTCGCGTCAGCGCCCTTCGGAACGGCGATGAGGATGTGGCGTGTCTTGATCTGCTCGGCGACCTTGTAGTCGTCCTGATGCTGGCTGTAGTACGCCTGCACGTCAGCGTCGGTAACCTGCGGCTTGCCACCGGGCATGTTGTTGGCGTCGAAGGTGAAGAACTGAATCTTGCGCGTTTCAGGAACGGCGGTCGCATAACGCGCTGCGTTGTTTTTGAAGAACGCCTGCAGATCAGCGTCACTGGGATTGATGTTCTTCTTCAGATCGGCGGCGTTGATGGTCGCGTAGGTGAACTTCACCTTGGTGCCTTGCTGCAGATATTCGGCACGCACCGCGTTTTCAGGGACGGTGACCCCCGCAGTGATCAGCGACTGCAAGCGCTGCAATTCCAGGTCGGCACGGACTTCACCTTCGAAATCGGGTACTGACATACCGAAGGCCGAGTTCACGAAGTTTGTGTACTGCGTATCACCGATGTAGTTGCCACCTGGAGCGATGTACTGAGCCAACGGTCCTTGCAGCAGCTCGTGCTGCACATCTTCTTTGCTGGCCTGGAGACCGAGACGGTCAGCCTCGCGCTCGAGAACCTTGCGCTCAACCATCTGCTGGCCAACGCGGCTAAGCAGGAAGGGCATGTAGAAGTCAGGCAGATTCTGCCGGCGAAGCTGCCCCTGTACCTGGCGCTGCACATCGGCCATGCGAATAGGAGAGCTGTCACCGGTAAGGCGGCCGAAGAAGCCGGGGGTACGCACAGTAGCGAACACGGTCGCATCGTTGGTTGCGCTGTTGTCGAAGATGCCCGGAACCAGCGTGATCACCATGGTGACGATAGCTGCGCCGATGATGACGGCAAAAACAGTTTTTTGAACGCGGTTTTCTTGCTGGAGAAAGCGAATCATGCTGGTGTGGCGACCTTCAGTTCGCACGCGCCGTTTGGGATGGCTGCGTGTGCCCGGGATTTTTGCGCAGGAAGTGTGAAACGCCAACGATTGGACGCACACGCCTACTTGCAGGGGCTCACTCAGAAGTATAAATCAGGCGAATACCGGAGTATGGTGACTGGAATCACGAAAAACCGCCGGGTCTAGGTTTCCCGGCGGTCTTGCGAAAGTGAATGTTAGTAACGATATGGAACTGGTGGCGGCCCATTGTAAGGACCGTACGGGCTGTAGTAGCGGCGAGGTGCCGGACGCATTCCCGGAGCGGGACCCGCACCATACGCGAGACGAGCCATCTCCTGTTGCGAAACGGTCGTGACTGTTGCTGGCTGCGCAAGGTGAAAGGTGAGAATGGACTCTGGTGGAACGATGACACGGCCACCACCTGAAGCGGCAGAGCCGGCGACGCCGACAGCACCACCCGCGGCAGCTCCGATGGCTGCACCGGTGCCACCGCCAGAGACCCCTCCGATGATTGCGCCCAACACGCCGAGACCCAAAGCGCTATTCACCGTAGTGATTGTCTTGTCGCGGCCTTCGCGGTCCCACGGGATAGAGGCTATGGGATAGACCTGACCACCCAGAACGAGTCCATTCAATGCCAGCGCGAGTTCTCCACGGCCTTTTAGAGCTCCAGCCTTGTGAGAATCTATGACGGTCCCTTGAACAGTAGCTCCGCGCGGAATGGCAACAACACCACCGGCTACAACGTCATTTACAAGGATGCCCTCGAACGCGGTGCCTGGAGCGATGTGGTTGGAATCAATGCCTCTATTGACGCGAACCTGCATCAACGAACCTGGGGCTACCGTTACAATCTGCCCACCTGGTTGGTTGCCTGCCCCATAGCCGTTTCCAGCTTCTGGGTAGGGAGCATAACCGCTGTTGTACATGGGACGACGTGCAGGGGCCGGTTGGCCGTAGCCCGGCTGCGCACCGCTGCCCGCATACCCGGGCTGTTGGCTATACACCGGTTGCTGACTGGATGGCGCTTGCTGCGGGTATTGCTGCTGCGGGTAGCTTTGCTGACCGTAGCCTTGTTGCTGATTGTAAGTAGACTGCTGTTGCGGTGGGTAGGAGGGTTGCGAGCCGCTGTAGCCAGGCGCTTGTTGCGAATACGCTGGCTGCTGATTCCCTTGGGAATTCGCTTGCGCAGTTGTTGCTCCTGTCGGAGCGCAGGTGCCGTCTGACTGCAACTGGCAGTTTGGTGACTCAGTGTTCGGGGTGTAAGAGCTGGCTAGACTCTGCTGGTCGGTCGCAGTCGAGGAAGGATCTCCAAGCGTGATCTGATCGACCACCTTTTTTACACCGTCGGCACGTGCCGCAAGGTTCTCAGCCTTGCTGCGCATGTCTTCCGTCTGGACGACTCCTGAAAGTGTCACGGTGCCATAGATCGTGGACGACTGTATGTTCTGCGTCGACAACTCAGGTGCAGTCGCCAGTTGCCGCAAAACATTCGACTCGATTTGCGCGTCAGGCGAGGACTTCTCCTGTGCCAAAGCTACGCCTGAGACGAGTGCTAATGAAGTTATGACCACTGCTGCGCTGACTGAACCCTGACCTCGAAGAGATCTCATGATGCAAACCTCCGGCGAATCGCTTCTTTGCCCATGCATTAGGATGCTCAGGTCATGGGAGGTCGACTCTCCACAGAGTTCAACGCAGGTGCAGGGAAAAAGTTACGATCTGTTTCGGTGGGAGCGACGGCACCCACGGGAGCTCGCACGTAACCGACCTCCGAATGCAGAATCCCCACGGGAGACGTCGGGGTGTTAAGACTTCTATTGGTTGCGGGGGTAGGATTTGAACCTACGACCTTTGGGTTATGATTCGCCTATTGTCACGGTAAGTCATTGAAAACAAAGGGCACGAGCGGTAACCGTTGGAAACAGTTGGAGCGGCTCTAAACGACACATTCGAGAAGGCTTAGGAACGATCAGGACGTTTGGGAAAGTACGATATTCGGGCGCTAATGGGGACTTAAATAGATTTAAGGCCCTATTTTGCCCAATTTCGTAAGTCACTGAAACAGCTTGGGGCGGAAACGTCAAAATTCAATCTGACGTTCATTAGGCGCCGGACCCAAAGGTCTGGAGTTCAATTTCCAAAGTGCTTTCGGATGGTTCAGTTTGAGGGTGAATTTTGCCCTCTTTACTCATGCGCGGATGCCTCATCCGCGACTGGAGCCGCCAAAATGCCAGCACTCGATACTTCATCTTACCCAATGAATCTTCTTGCCGAACTGAGTAGTCTTCCAGCCAAACCTCCCCGCTCGAAGCTTGAGGTCCATCGCGAACTTATCCGTGAGCTCCGGCGAAAGGGCCGAACGTATCGGGAAGTCTCCCGGCTTTTCGAAGAGAAGCTCGGCCTCCACGTGTGTCCAAGCACACTTCACTCGTTCATCAAGGTTCGTGCCCAGCACCGCAAACACGCTCAGTTCGAACTCCCAGATTCCAGCGCGTCCACGCTCGCCTCAACCTCCGAGCGCCTAGCTAACCTGAAGGCAAAGCCGGTCGCCTCGATCGCTAGGCGGCCTCGATTCGAGTTTCATGACAACGAAGCGTTGACGTTGAGCCGGAACGGCGGTGCGCGATGACCAACAAGCGAGTTGTCTTCACAATGGGCGGCAAGGGCGGCGTGGGTAAGACCGGTGTGATGGTCGCGCTTGCCGAGTGGTTCATCGCCAACGAGATTCCTGTGACGCTGCTAGACCTCGATACGGAAAACAAAGCTCGGGGCTCCTTCAAACACTTCTTCGAAGAAGCCGTTACAAAGGTGAACATCCACACTCCGGCGGGGCTTGATGCTTTTGTCGATCACCTCGATGGTGGGGCGGAGATCATCCTGGCGGACATGGGAGCTGGTGCCGGGCAAGTTGCTGCGGACTGGTTCGAGTCCATGCATGAGGATGTTGCCGCCACGGGTGTCCGTTTCACAGCAGTTGGTGTGATTACTCCTGATCCAGCAAGTGTGGAGAGCGTGCTCGCTTGGGCTAGTCGTCTTCAAGAGCGTGTTGACTATGTGATCGTCGAGAACGCAACGAGTTCCTTGTCCGATTTCACTTACTGGAAAGGAACCGAGCAGGCGAAGCGTTTCCGTGAGGCATTCTCACCGACGGTTCTGCACATGGAGTTCCGGCTCGCTGAATTGGAAAATCCGCTTCGTCAGCATGGGATCACATTGGGCGGAGTCGCCGATCGCAAAGCCGTCGTCGATGAACTTAGGCGTGCATCTTTGGTGATGCGTGCACAAAGTTACCGTCGTCGCCTTTGTTCAGAGTTTGATCGTTGCAAGGAGGTGCTCCTTCCATGAGCGACGCTTCCTTAACTACCATCCACACACCTGCGGGAGAGCCGAGTCTGTTCGACTCGCTCTCCCGATTAGTTCCAGAAGAACTTCAGAAGCAGTACTACCGAGTTCTCGCGCATACACGAACCCTGGGACCCGATGATGAGATGCTTCGCATCTTGGAGGCAATGGGAGTATTAGCTCTCCTGACACGTAGCACACCTGCGGACATAGCATGTGAGCGTGAACGTATAGCAGTTCTGCTGTCTGCTCATACGGAATCTTCCGCAAATGCGAAAGAAGAGCTACTCCGTTATGCAGACAAAATCGATGCGCGAATCGAAGCACTTCCGAAAGAGATTGAGGCGGGCCTCAACCCACAGGCTATATCGAAACAACTAAGTGAGTCACTCAGGCAATACTTTGCAGAAAGCGGAATCAAGGACACAGCATTAGCGCTTCACCAGACGGCAGGAGCGCTACAGCAAATCCAAAAGACTCTAAGCTCTTCTTACGTCGGCATCAGTGAATCCCATCGACGGACTGTGTCTCATGTGGAGTCTGCCAATTCAAGCCTGATCTACGCAATGGAATCACGGCTGAAAACCCTTGATGCTTTGGTACACGAGTTCAAATCTGACTTGCTTCAAATTTGGCTGCCAGTCGTAGTAGGGGCGGCACTGATTTTGGGAGTTCTGAGCGGCATGGGCTTACAGAGCCGTATAGATAATCATCATGCGGCCACCGAAGGTAGTATTCCCATACGGAGAGGAAACTGAGTAACTAGACCATTTAGTAGAGACGAGCCGACTACCAGTAGTAATCCGGATCGGTGAGTGCATTGGCGATGAAATTCGTGACGAGAAGCGGACTGATCACACGCTGCGGCTCGCTGCCCGCATTCTTAGGCCTAACTACTCGTGGACTAACGACCGGTCGGACATGGTGGGGAAAGATTGGAGGAGACGGCCATCCAAACGGTCGGAATAGGTTTAGTTGACAGGTGTGTCGGGAAACAGTGGCATCAGCTCCTTGAGTTTCGTGGCAACGTTTGCCATATCGACTTCCTTCGTACTCAGGCCGCTACGAGACGCGAGCATGGGGCTAACGTCCAATAACTGTTCGAAGGTGGTGCCGTGCATGATCGGAATGAGTTGATCCCGAGCCAGAAGCACCGACAGCTCCTTTTCTGCGATCCCGGAGTTCTTTATGCGCGTCAAAAACGCCGGAGTAACCAACACAATGCCCACTCGAGACTGCGCCAAGCCCTTGTCGATCTCACGCATCAGCGGCGTGCCGAGCAGCACATCTTTCTCGCTGAACCAAACCTTGACCCCACGAGACTCGAGTAGGTCGTGAAGCTCTTTCGCCGATGTAGCACGGTCGTCCCAAGCGTGGCATAAGAAGATGTCGCGCTTGTCTGGCTTCGGGCCAATCTTCTCCAACGCCTCGCGGAATGGCGTGAGCGCACGGACCTCGGAAGGCGTGTAAGAGACAGACGATCCTACCGGCGACCATCGTGGTCGAGCGCTGCCGCCCGCACCGCCTCCGCTACCTCCGGAAGAATGGCTTGCACTAGCCGACGAGGAGGCGAGCGTGGAATATGACGGATATGAGTAACTGTTATATCCGCCACCCCAACGCCCGGAACTGCCGCCGCAGGCGGGGCAATTCGCTCGACCTGATGCTGTGTGATGGCCCCTGGAAGGTGCTGTGCATCTCGACATGGCGCCTATTTTACGCGCTTCTGAAGGCAGTTGTGGGACGAGAACCGCGAGCAGCGAATCTGCACTTGGCAGGCTAGATCTGATGCTTCTTTAGGAACTTCTCGAACCAATCTAGCTGCACCCGTTCGAGCCAATACTTGCGTTCGTCTGCTCCTAGTTTGCGGCTGCCCCGCAAGAGCGCTAGACGGGTCAGAGGTTCCGACGATTGGAAAGCATCTTTGAATGACAGAGCTTGGGATCGTCGGCCGCTGGCAGAGAGAGCAAGAGCAGCGTACCGCCTCACAGCTTGAGATGGAGTGGTTTTGAACACTGTCCCTAGCTCATTAGCCTGATTCCAAGCTGCATTTGTTCCAAAAAGGTCAAGAATCCAGATCGCATAGAATTCAGGCGCCTGCGCATCGCCGGAGGCGATGATAGGGGCAAGCAGCTTTGCGGCGCACCTCTTTCGCGTCGCTGCATCGATGGGTTCGACATTGCGGAAGAATGCGTGGAGGGCGTGGGCAACAGGATAGAGCCGAGGAAGATGATCCAAAACGATGTCGATCAGATCGATTCGTTCGAAGCTGGAAAGTCGATGAAGGATGAAAGCGACTTTCTTGTATTCAATCTCATCCTCATCAAGCGCTTCAGTCAGAATCTCCTCCAAATCGACCGCGTCCAGAGCTTCCTTTTCTTCCGCCGAGAGCTCGTCGAGCAAATGCCCACTATCGTCATCATAAAAGTGTTCTTCAATCAACTTCGAGAAGCGGGATTCGACCGAATCTTCTGCGTCCTCATCATCGCCGTGCGCTTCCAGATATTTCTTGCACTTCATCACCTTCGTCTTCGCTGCGTGGAGCGATAACCCCTGCCGCTTATCCAACAGTTCACCAAGCGTCCGTATGGCCCACTCCACCTTCTCTCTGCTTGAAGCGAAGAAAACGTAGTCGTCAATGTAGCGGATGAAGTCGATACCACTCCCAAGCAGCTCATCGTCGATGTCGATCAAAGCAGCTTCCGCCAAGGGCCTGGAAGCTGGTGGTCCGATTGGAATGCCATAGCTAAGTCCATCGTGCGTAAGTTTGCGTAGCAAACCTTCGATGATTCGAGGGTAGGTCTCTAGCTTGGGAACGCCATCCACACAGGCGTCCAAAGCCCCCCGGACCTTGTGCTGATACAGGCGAGAGTAGAAATCCGTAATGTCTGCGAACCCGATGTAACCAGACGGCTGAGCTTGCGCACGCAAGCGCTTCTGGGCTTCAAACTCTGCGTGACTCGGTTGCGATGCATACAGTTCGTTGCGAGCAGAGCCCAATCTGAAAGAAAAGACTCGGTCGTCCGTCTCCGGAATTCGTTTATCGTCAATCTCGTTTGTCAGATCCGCCACCAGCGAACTGTACAAGATGAGATCTGCCGGATGGAGCAGCGTAACGGGACGCAAGTTGATCTTCGACTTCGGTGCGTGGGCGTAGATAGGGCGGTACGGGATGTACGTCTGCAGGTCAAGCTCCGCAAGCTTGGGTCTCAGCTCCTGCCAGCCTGCCTCGACTGCAGCCCATTCTGGCGGCGAGGGAAAGAAATCACTGTATCCGTGGTTCTGGATCGTCTCGAAGCCCCGCTGGAGGGACTGCTCGCTTAGTTGAAACAAGGCTCCTCCTGTCAGGCTATACCGCCCTCATCCTTCCCAATGGAGAGGCGCCAAATGATTAGACTAGCCGTGATTATGACCTTGTGCTTGGACGATATCTGCGCATGCAACGACCAAGTGCGCCGTGATGAAAGGGTGTGCTCGCAAGCGTTCCATTCTTCTGGAGGGGGGTACGGGTGGTCCCCCCGATCTATCTCGAGCCTGGCAGCTCTATCAGGATGCGACGGACGTTGGTTTGACGACCGCGATAATTCTACTCGGTGGTTTATACATCGACGGCCTAGGCGGAAACCGAGATGTGAAGGCTGGTCTCGATCTCATTGAGAAAGCTGCCAATGCGAACAATCCCGAGGGCATGAGGAGGTTCGGCGATCTCTTCGTGGCCGGTCAAGGAGTCCCAAGAAACTACACGGAAGCCATGACTTGGTATCAGCGATCAATTGCCCGAGGTGATAAGCAAGCCTTTCGTGGGCTGGCACAGATGTATGCGCAAGGTTTGGGTGTACCGAAAGACGGGAAGCGTGCGCGACAGCTGATGATCCAAAGCTACTAAATAGCTGGCGACGATCAGGTTCTTATATCGCTGACAGTCGGCCTATAGGTCGTCCAATGTGGGTCGAGGGGAAGCGCGTCACCGCCTTGATCCCCTCTGACGAACATGGGAGTAAACCTTGCCCAATGAAGTAGCTGTTCCGACTCTAAATCCTTCCGTTAAGAATGTCAGCCCTTGTAATACCGTACCTCACCCAGTACGCCAGTGTCGCAGATAACCCGCTCCGAAATAGTGAACTCTGCTTGTCCGATGTGTGAAGCGAGCACAGTCCAACCGCTGAACGTTAGTGGGGGCGCATCGAAACCGACCTTGTGGCCGAAGGTGCTGTACTCAACGGCGCAGAAACCTGGACCTATAGATTTCGCCCGGACCTCCACGTTCGCCACTGAATCGCTCGTAGTTATGGTCATTCCATCTACGATCGGCGCAACTATCTGACTATCTTTTGTCTCCAAGACCTGCCCCCACGTGATTTTTGATGCCGAACATTTATACGTCAAGCTGAGGCCCTCTACGTGTTATTTTGGCTCACCACGTAACAACTTTTCCAGGAGCTCTATATGGCATACCAGTTCACACCTTCTCACCCACCATTGCTGAAAGAGAACAACGGTAACATCTTCGATGTAGATCCCGCGGAACTGCAACGATTCGTCGGTGAAGCAACCTGGGACTCGGCACCAACACCCGGCGCTGGCAACGCGACGTTGGTAACGACGTTCCACATGGTGCGAACCTGGCATTGGGTGGTCTCCATCATGCCCAAGCATTTCGCGGTCAAAGAGAGCTATAAGCTAACGTACAAATCGAGCTACAAGAAGACGGATCGAGAGACTATGGAGAAGTCCATTGGCGGCGAGCTCGGCGGTAGCTTCCTGGGTCTAACGGCGAAAGTGACATCATCTCTCAAGCTCACCACTGATCAGACGCAGGAGTGGCAGGAAGAGGCCGACCAAGAGGTCACCTTCGAGTTCGAGGCTGGCAGCACATACTGCGGCTGGACCCTCGTCGACATGCTCGATCTGACGGCCGAAACAAAGGCCACGGTGCCTGGACCGCCGCCTGCCACCACAGTCACGTCCACGCGGAGTGTTCTGTCAGCGCCCATCTCGATCTACAACGACGTCGCTGCGGATGCCAACCAAGCACTCTCGGACAACGCCCTGGCTTCGCTCAACGCGGTGGGCGGCCAGTTCGACATGAAGAGCATGCGAGCTTTGTTGCCGGCTATTGATGATGCTTTGGGCTTTCGCCACGGCAAGACAAATCTGGCGTAAATGTTGCAGGGGCGATCGTGCGGCAGGTCGCCTCCGCTAGCCACGCACAGGGGTTTGCATTGAAGTCACAGCGGCTCTAACGGATTAGCTCGACACCGTTGCTCCACTATTGAAGGAATTCTACCTGCGTTGAGGCCACATGCAGGTCGGCGCGAGATCGAGATAGACGTGGTTGGTCAGGTGCGGGCCTCACTGACTTTATCGTTGGAAGCGGGAGGAACCGACAGTTCCTCTACAGCAGAGGACAGCGCCGTGCAGCGGGGCTCGCCTTCTTTAATCGCGATCGCCGCCCTAGCTTGGAGATAACAGGCCGATGCACTCAGCGACAGCGGTCACCGATCGCATTGGCGGCTTGCATAAACCATGAACTACTCTGCGGGATTTACATTGAAGACAGCTCGCCGCTCTGACACTCCAGACTCTGCCGTGAGGTTGAACCAACGTCTGCGAATCTCATGAACGGAGCGTGACGCACGTTCTAATATCTGCTTTGGGCATACATACAAGTTCTCGAATTCGGCGGATTGCTGCTGCTGAAGGGATATAATCCTCCCCATCCCGCAGTGCCTGCGTGTTCGAGGAGTGTGTCTCAGTGGCCCGCACGCTTGATGAGCAGCTTTCCCAAACCTACCTGACGCTAAGAGTCACGGTGGCCACTTTAGCTTTCATGCTGCCACCGCTTTTGGCCTTCGCGGGTTCCTATGCCTTTCAAATATCGCTCCGCCCTTCAATGAGCGACTACTACTGGGCAAGCAAAAACTACCAGACTCCGCCGTGTGCGCTCCCCACGACCACTTCTGCCGCCAGCAAAATAATCGAGCTCGTTGATATCCCGCCGGGGTCGATGCGAAATTACTTCGTTGGTTTTCTGTTCGCTGTTGGTGCGCTGCTTTTCTGCTACAAGGGTTTCACGTGGGAGGAGAATGCGGCGCTAAACTTCGCAGGAGCCATGGCGTGGGGCATTGCCCTGTGCCCGATGGATTGGACCTGCGCGCATCCGGCCTTCAATAAGCATGGTACCTTCGCTGTTTTGTTCTTTCTGTCCATCGCATACGTGGCCTTCTTCAGAGCGAAGGATACACTTCACTTGCTCGCAAATAAGAAGGCGCGGAAGCTCTACCGGTACGCCTACGATGGACTCGCCACGATGATGGTGATTGCGCCGTTCACCGCTTATGCTCTCGATATTCATTCTGATAACCATACTGCAATCTTTTGGGTTGAGTTATGGGGCATCTACACGTTCGCTATCTACTGGTTAGTCAAGATGACCGAGGTGGCAAAAATTGGGGAGAAGCGGTCAGTGGAAGAACACAGCAACCCAGGACCTTTGAAGATCGCATAATCGAGGCTTCAGTGTCAGCGCTGCTACCGAAGTACGATTGTTCTTCTGCGCAGGCCGATCCTAGCGCTTATCAGTAATGGGCTGGCCAGGAACAACAAAAATGCGTCACTCAGCGAAGATCAATACGTGCAGTGCCAAATGCTCTGCGCGGGTGGCATCCAAGTGGCGTCGATATAAGTCTCGATTCACGCTCCAAGCGAATGCTCATATCGTTATTGACACTTCTAAGTCGATGAGCTCCGAGAAACAGGAAAGCGCGATTTGAGATTAGCATTTCTTCTGATCTCAACAGGGAAAAGTGAGTTACGACGACGGTTTTGGCAAGAACGACATGATCAGAGAACCCCGGCTATCTCATGAACCGCGGCTTGATCGAGTCGTCAACTGACGACATCGATGTCTCCTCTCTTCTACTCTGCAAGGGGCACCTTGGGTCGGAGACGGTGATGGCTTCTGGTATTTTGATGTGTGACGACGGCACATTCCTAGAATTCCTTGATCAAGGCCTTGATGCCGCTCTCGATGCGGCAAGTGGGTTTGAATACCTCCCTCGGGAAGGCAAAGACTTCATCCTTCGCGACGTAAAGGTGAAGTTTGGAGCCTCGGTCGTCGCGTGGAAGGCAATGGTCCCTCCGAGTACGACAGAGAACACAGAGACTGCTCTAATTGAGCAGTTCTACATGAACGGAGCCAAATTCGCGGTCCTACAACGAGGATCTTCCGTGCATTGGCGATTTTGCACTCATTGGCAAGTCGAACTACTGGCGAAGAAGTCGCCGTCACTCTTGAATGGATTGATCAGAAGCCCAACTCTGCCGTTTCGAGGTCACCGCGAACACCTGAGAAACAACATAGGCATTTGACCTGGCGACGCGGATTTTGCGCGGGCTGACCCTCTTCCTTCTTCACATGCGCGCACTAATTGAGGTTAGAGCGAGTATCCTTCGCGAGCGCATCGCGTCTCTCGTCACGGTCTCCTCATCTATTCTGGCTGGGACCGTGGGCTACGCAGGCTCACTAAACGAAGTGTTGCGGCTCGGCGCAAAGCTGCGTGGTGGATAATGTTGCAGAGGCTCATCCCCGCGACTTTCCGAGGTCCTAAGTGCCCACAGGTTCAGATTCAAGCGTTGAAGAGACCCACACGCTACTCTCGCCTTTCCCCTTGGGGAAATCTTCGCAGGCTTCGTACTCGCTGGCAGGTGCGCGAGAGGCCGTTGTCTTTCTTCACGGCTACAGTGGAGCGTCGGTCAAGACTTGGATTGCTTTCCCGGAGCTTCTGAGTGGTTATGAGCCGTTTCAAGGATTAGATCTGATTTTTTGCGGATACGATTCTGTCGCTGAACATACAGAGTCGTGTTCGGACCGAGTGAAGACAATCCTGGAAGAGCTCTTGAGCAAGCCTGCTGGCCCGAGACGCCCTTCGTCCATCCCTCGATACGGCACTGCCCCATATGAGAGAGTCCTAATCGTCGCCCATTCGATGGGGGCTGTAGTGGCACGTCGCGCGCTGATTCTCGCAGATGAAGAAGGCTTGGCGTGGACGAGTCAAGTCCGGTTGGTGCTTTATGCGCCAGCCCATCACGGGGCGCGTCTGGAACTTGCAGATTCCTTTTTGTCTGGATTACTTGGGAAGATTTGGGCGATCGGGAGGTATCACTCTCCGGCTATCGATCATCTTAGACCTGGATCTCCTTACCTCACAGATTTAGCTTTCGATGTAGAAAGAGCTCTCGCCCAGGTTCCTAAACCTTCACATCTGGTTGCGCTCAAAGTTATTCACGCCCGTCGCGAAACTGTTCTGCTCCACCCAGAGGCGAGACTTGGGGATGACCCGCGGAGTCGGTTGATAGACGGGACCCACATGACCGTATGCAAGCCATCATCAGCCACAAGCCCTGCGATTGAGGAACTGCAAGCGGCGGTGAAAATATGGCTATGAAGTTGCCCCGACAGGCTGACTTGGAAGTGATCCACTCCGCTTTTTATGGCAAAGCTGCACGCAGAGCTAAGGCCAATTTGCTCAAACTAAAACTGCAGGGAGAGACTGACAAAGCGTTTTGGCTGCTCAGGCACCACGATGAAGGAGAAGGCGTGGTTTCTGATCAAGAAACACGAGAAAGGGACGATGTAGACTATCTACTTTCCTATTACGCGGTGTTGCAGGTTGGCATCACGGCCGGAGCATTAGACTTTGAGCCGTACGACGCGCTATTCGAATCCGCATCTGAACTGTTGAACTATGAGCCATTGCTGAGATACTTCAAAAGAAACTACCCACTTGCGCTGCCGGAGCGCTTGCGCGCTCGTTTCGAAGATGTCGGGTCTCTCGAGACTGAAACACCACAGTCGTATCACAAATCATCTTTGGTTCAGCAAAGAGCTCTTTTTTCCGCATTCCTTCCATTGACTGCGATCCTTGAACAAGACGCTGACATGGAGGCTTTTCTTTGGCTCCTCGACGGAGGATGGCGAGGCCGATGGCATTACGATCGACTGGAGAAGGTTTTGCGGAACCCGAAAGATGCAGCGACGCTGCTTATGGATAAGCGCCCTGATCCGCTCGGATATCGCGTTATGCAAGGGACGATGAAATTCATCGAATTCGCGGTCGCTCTCGACACTCTTTTAGTCGAGGCATCGGACTTTCCTCATCTCCAGGAGGAAATGTATCTGTTCCATTCGTATTGGTTTTCAGCGTCAGATGACCTCACTGACAAGATAGTTGGACTTCTGGACTCCTTGGCCTCAGTGGGTGGCAAAGTTGATATTGTAAAGAACCATTTTACGAGTCTGACAGAACTAGCCAAGGCCATGAAACCAAGTCGTGAAAGTAGAAAGAGAACAAAGAACAATTATGGTTCTGAGCGCCGAGCTCAGAACTCTTCTAAGTTCTTTGCTTAGAATCGGCAATGATACATGATTACCCTGTCTACCTTGGACAGGGTAATCATGCGGAAGTTGCAAGGGCTGTTTTGAACAATATCTTTTACTGGTATACAAGTCTTGACTTTCAGCATCTGCCCGCACGCAACCTATTCCCGCATTAGCCGCCGGTTGATAGGGTCTCCAAAAACGCTGGCCCTGTCGGTAATTCCGAAAACACTACTGTTTTTGCGAAGAGTGATAAATATCGTTACCTCGAGTTGCTGCTGATCTGGTAACTAGTTTGCATTTCGGCTTGAATTCACACTCTGAAATCTACGAACTCCTGCAGAAGTCGCGTTGTTCGCAGAGATCGCGACGCCTTCCCGAAAAGACGTGTCTTACTTTTGCTGAGGATCTGCCTTGGCAGGCTGCTGACCCGCCTTCTCATCTGTAGATGGTGTTCGCTCGATTTTGACTGGTGGCTGCGGCGGGGCTCCCTTGAGGACCTCCGCGTAGCATGCTTTGATGGCGGCCTCTGCCGCATACGGGACAGTCATCTCGTTCCCGGCTCGATCATTCCAATTCTTTGTCGTGCAAAAGTGGGTATAGCCGATCTCGTGGGAGAGCTCGTGGCCGATATATCCCGCCCGTAATTCCGGGCCATACCAATCCCAGCAGGCATTTTTCGTATCGATTGTATGGGTGCCTCCAGGATCAAGCCCTCCACAAGCGGATCCGAATCCGAAATGAAATTTGAACGTCACGTGAACCGCAATCTTGCTCAAATCGTCCGCAATCTGTTCGTTCGTATTTCCGTGTGGCTCATCCAACGGGTTCTGCGCGATGAGGAAGCTTTTGAAGCAGGCGCTTGCTTCGATCTCCGTGAGTTCTGCCACCGTCTTCGCAACCTCCGGCTCTCACTTCTTGCACTTTTGGCAAGTGAAGTTGATCCGATCAGTTGCTGTCGGTGCCGTCACAGGGCGGTCGATTGGGGCGTCGCTATCGGCTTGGTTCGAGCAGTTAGGGACAGTCGGATGGTGTGGGTGGCGCGGTTGCTGCGGACTTTGCGCGAATCCCTCTATCGTCAGCAGGAGAACCCAAGCTACATGAAATTTAGTGGCAAACTTCATTGCAAAGACCTCGGTTGACCAGGAGCATATCAGCCACTCACCTGTGATCGCCACCCTTTGCATAAATCTAAGCGCTGCCGGCTTTAGAGGGGAAAGGTGCAGAGAGTAGGGCCGAAAGATGGATTATTCGATTGGTGTTAACAGGCCAATGCACTCATCGACCCCAGTTTATCGATCTGTGACCGCACAGGTCACGATGAACGCCGTTCCCGTCAGCTGAGCCGTCGCTGACGAGAAGCCGACTTATTGTTACTGACGAGCGGAAGTAGAAGGGATTGAACATCGTGCAGTTCCTCTTTGAATCCAAGATCGCTTCGTTGCACACCTGCAGTAGGCGTTCAACTCGTGAGTACGCCCATAAGACCTCCTTGACCTACTTCGCTGTATCGCCTGAACTTTTATCATCAGCGAAATGGACATCGCAGGGATAAAGGGTGACGGCTTTCCGGATAGGGGATGCGTCTGAAAGGCAAAACGACATGGCTTGCTTCTGCCTTTCAGTGTGCAGGCAATCCGCGTAGATCAACTGGACTGTGACCGCAAATTCGCCACTATCACCTAAGGAAGTCAGATCATGTTTGCTTCCGCTTATGACAAGAACTCTTACCGTTTTCGAAGAGCCTGGTGCTATTTCTGGAAAGCGGGCTATGTTCAACCAGTTCTGTCCCCTTGGTGGATTTAGATCGAGCAATGTATCTACCTGCCGCGCAGCTGTCCGCCCGGAATTTACGACTGTGACGAATCCTTTCGCAGATCCGCGTCTCGAGTCCTCTCGCGCAAATAGCGAACCGTCCAAAACAAGTGAGGAAACGGAAAGGTAAGCACGGGAAGTTTGTACGTTTACTTCGTTATTGTGACGAGTCTCATTGAAACTCAGGTACGATAACGTCGCTGAAGCGAGGCTAACGAGAACCGCCGTTAAGCTCAATGCAACCGTCCAATTGTGCGGTCGATCTGCAGTCTTGTCCGAGCTCATGATGATCGCTGCTCCTACGGAACATGTCGTTTCTATATTGCATCATCAATGATGTGGGCAGTGCATCCCCTCACTCGTTGCAGACATCGGTAACCGCCGTTAGCATCAGCATGCTCAAGCCCCATCGGGAAACCGTCGGCACACTTCAGCGGACGTTCCTGCAATGAAAGCCAGAGTCGCAGATCATTGTTCAAGCCGGAAGAGGGCTCGGAGAAACCGAAGAGGTTCCTCCCGCGCGAACGCGTTCGCGCAGTGAGGCTACGAGCGGCCTCACTGCTGTCTCTCAGAGTTGCTAGTGCTCTTATGCAGCCCTTCGAAGCGGCGGTTCTTCGGCTGTCGCATCCCGTTCATTCAAGGCTTTATCCGTTAGCTCTGGCTGAAGCGCAGTCAAGATGCTGGCGGAAGCACGTTGGATCACTTCCAAGCTTTCGGCGAGCAAGGAGGCATTTCCTTGATAAAGGTGAATGTAATCAGCCGATGCGCTGCTCATGGTGAGGCCAACAGCTTTGCCGATAACGAAAGCAATCGCCTCGGCTTCGGTCTCCCGGATGGTTTTACTTGTCGCGGTGCCTCGTTCTGCTCTGTGCAGCATTTCGTGCGCGAGCTCATGGACGAGCGTGGAGAACTCCTCGGCTTCGGCCTGTCCTGTAAGGATGGCGATGCGTCCGCCGGAGCTCATGCCCAGAGCAGGGGCGATCTTCTCGCTGTACACAAGCGTGATGCCCTGAGCCTTGATGAACTGCACCAGCCTTTCGCGATTGTCGCTCACGTTTCCGGAGACTTCATGAAATTTCGGAAGCTCTGCGCCTTCGGTCTGTGTCACATCAAATACCGCCGCATTGCGAAAACCTAAGAGAGTCCGGGTGTTCTGCTTCGTGAGGTCCTTTTCGGCTTCCTCGTCCTTCTTGCGGCGAATACCAACAATGGGAGCAAGGATGCGGATGGCTTTCTCACCTTTCTTTACTCTGCGGCCAAGCTGATTCCATGCGTAGATGCCAGCCACGCGCGTTGCGGTGGGCCTCTGACGTGCAATTTCGAGGATGTTGCCGAAGCTGTAATTGTGGAAACGATCCATTGCGGTGATGTAAGCAGTGAGTGCGTCGGAGTGTCCGGCTTCCAACTGCTCGATAAGCGTTTGCACGTTTGCGGCAATGATTTCCTTGGCGGTTTCAGGCTGACTGTTGTTGCTCATGGTGTCTTGCTCCTTCGGGTGTTTGGCTTTTGCATTTCCGCGTAGAACGCGGCATGTACATGCCGAACGCCACCTGGCGAAGGCGGAGGTAGCAAGGTGCAAGCTGAGGGGTATCCCCACCCTTGCAGCGCATCGGAGAGGAGCGGAAAGGGCGAACCGCAGCGGAGGTCTGCACAAGCCGAAGGCGCGGAAGATTGGGGAGGCGGCTTGCGGCGCGCGGGAGGCGGCGCCTCCTAGGGAAGTCTGGTTCCCTTGTCGTGAGCGCAAGCGAAATGTTCTGTTGTTTGTCTGTTTGGAGTAGCTCGGTAGATCTTGGCGGCTCTGGTGTACTTGCCTTTATGCTTCAGAAAAGAAGGGAGGCGTGATGCGTGATGCTTCGGATAGCCCGGCGAGAACATTTGACGTGATCCTCACTTGGAGAGGCCGTGTCACCTTGCCGCCCGAGGTGCGGGAAAACTTCGGCTTACAGAACGGCGGCAAAATTCTCTTCACGCTGAGTGACGACGATTCTGCTGAGATCGCACCCGCCCGAGTCCTTTTAAGGCGCTTGACGGGCCGACGACGAAGCCG
The DNA here is from genome assembly GCA_965200515.1 of Granulicella sp. Classification (GTDB taxonomy): domain Bacteria; phylum Acidobacteriota; class Terriglobia; order Terriglobales; family Acidobacteriaceae; genus Granulicella. The sequence goes on from CBDAUT010000014.1 coordinate 1,713,015, forward strand.
TCAGGACGACGGTGATCCTTCCTTCAACTTCGCGCAGGACATTGGGACTAAATCCGGCTGACCAACCTTTGTTGAGAAGACGTTTTTGACGTGAAACAGTTGATTCTGGTTGACGGATTCTCCGGAATCGAACGCACCACGAACACTGGTCGAACGAAGTCGAACATGTTCGGCTTGCATTCGAAAGCCGTTCGAACACTGATCTAAAGCGTAAGGTGATCGTCTACTCCTAAGCCGACAGGCTTAGGGATGGTGTCTCTCTTATTCAGCCTTTAGCTTCGAGGCAGATGGCAAAGCTAAATGCTCCGCTATCACGGCACTATGAAACGCCATGGCAGTCATATCCCAGACGCTCCATGAAGATTTTCGTTCGAAAACCCATCTGACCTTCGGTCGCCGTCGTTGAGAAGGCTCACTCCGAAACATTCGAATGGTAAGTAGGTTCGTGGAAGCAATGGCAAGCTTGGTCATGCCGTACGAACAACTCTAAGAATACCTTCGTCTTCCTAGGCGCTGACGGGACCGGTTTCATTGTTCTGTTCAGGCTAAGCAAAACTTCGGATAGAGCATGTTTCAGTTCAATCAATGCCGAGCTTGCTAAAGAAAACTTTGTTACGCATTTCAGCGTCGCGGAGCAACTTGGTCCAGCTAATCACTTCCATATAGAGACTTATGTTGCCGAACCAATTGAACCATCCGAGTCCGTCCGGCATCAGCGTAAAGTTCTTTTCCTTTTGCAGCCAATCTCTGACCTTTTTCGTCGAGTCACAGACAACATAGCCGTAGAACGGCGTCGTGTCATTGACGAGAATGTCACGATTCGTTGGTGTCTTGAACTTGCCCGCACGGATCTGGTTTACGTACCGGATGATCTGCTGGATCGGATCTTCCTTTGAGGATGGGTCGGCAAAATGATCCCGTTGGGGCTTCTTGAACTCGAAAATGGTTATGGGATTACTGGACTCGTTGTCGCCCCGGTATGCCACGCGCCGGTTATAGACAGTGATGTCCGTTCGGTCGCCCGAAGAGCGAAGAGGTTTATCTGACGAGATGTAGGAGGTGAAGTTCAGCCGTTCATCGAGAATCCAAGATTGTGTGCATCGTAGTTCAACTGCTCAGAATCTTTCTTGCGCGGCATGATGACGTCATGCACTTTCCCCTCGGATTTGTGCTTGCCGTCTGCTCCGATTTCGAGCGACTTGGAGAACAAGTCCAGGGCGCATTTGCGCATAGAGACGTAATGAATCAGGTCATTCTTGCTGTTGTCGGAAATGCTTTCGATCAACTGCGCGATCTTTTCGCCAAGTTCATCGGGGTTCGTTGAGTTCAGCACGGCCTTCACCCGCGTTCGGGTTGTGATTTCGCTCTCATACTTTTTCTTCTGAAGATAGAGTTCAATGTCCTGGTTTGATGGCCTCATGGGCAAGGCGCTGAAGTCCACTTCCTTAGCAAGAATGCGATGCCACGGCGCATCATCTGTTACATACTCGTCTATGCGGGATTGCTTGCGAGTCTTTCTGGTGGCGATCTCCGTGCTCAACACGGACTGCGCTATCTCCGCCGCCTTTTGTTCAATGTCTACTTGCGAAATACCATTCAGCACATCGGCCTCGACCTGAAAGCGGAATTCGCCTCGTTCGAGGGAAACATTGTCGTTGAGGTATTCGCCAAAGACATACGCCTTGATTACGAAATTGCGCCCTTTGGTGACATCCTGATCTGGTCCCGGCTCGAAGAATTCCTCAGCAAACTCCGGAATATATGTTTGGAGCGGATTGTCAGTGACCTCACGCCTGTGTGCGACAAGGCTCACTTTGCTTTTCGACGTTCGTGGTGCGAAACACTTGAAGACTCGGACCTGAAAAGACTTCTCACCATCATTTGACAGCAGCGAGAACACCGCGTGTTCCAAATTCATTTCAACAATCTGGCTGTTCTCCTGGCCCAAGTAATTATTCAGGGCTACAGAATCAGATGAATCTTTGACTTCCCGAATCACAACACGCGGGCAACGCCGCTCCTTATCGACAAAGTACGGCAGGAGCCGTTCCACCAATACGCGGCTGATCGTATCTAGCTTCTTGTCTGGGAACTTTATGGACTTTAGACCAGATATCTCGACGGTTGCGCCGGTCGACTGTGCCTGGGACGGGCCTTCCGCCTCATCAATGATGATGTCCTTGTCCAAGCCCATTCTGAAAGAACGGTCATATAAGGCATGGCCTTCGGCAAATGTGCTGGATACCTTCACCCTGCCAAAATATTTCAAGCAAGTAAAGCGCCCGAAACCCTTGCCCCCGTCGGCGATTTTCTGCTCAGTGTAGAGGGTGTCGAAAGCATCGCGATTGACTTTGGTGAAGCCTATGCCGTTGTCTTTGACCACGAAGCCGTCCACGTCTCCAACATGGTCGATCAAATCGGGTTGTCGGCTTCGCAGAACTTCGATCACGACCAAGCCGTTCTGTATGCCCTTCGCGTCAATGGCCTGAATTGCGTTCACGATCAATTCGACCAACGGCGTGTAGACATTGGTGCCGGAACGAATGTTTTCGACCAGACGCTTGACGTTGACATTGCTCATACCAACCCTCCTTTGAACGCCTTGTCGAGAATGGCGGGGAGAATGGCTTTCAATTCGCTGCTCGTCTCGGCTTGAATTGCCGCTATCGAGTTTGTGCTTGCTTGTAGTGCGTCGATCCGCCGCACAATATCTTGTTGTACGTCGAGCTTTAGATTGGCTGGAAATGGCACCTGCTGAACAATCGACTGAGAAATCTTCTTCATTGTAGGACTGCTTCCTTTTGCAGAGCGTCGGACGAAGTCTCTCGCGCGAGCAGATTGAAGCCAGTACCAGACAAATCGCGTCGAAGCCTTTCTTGGATCAACCGGCACTCTCATCATGAGGTCGGGATAGATACAGGGATTAGGCGAACCGTTGTAGATGGCCGCGTGTCCAACCAATTCCGGTGTGTTGCTGCGCGTTATAAGTAGGTCGCCCTCACCCGCCCAATAACGAGCATCTGGATTTGTCGGCTTGCTTGTACGCTTGAAAGCCGACGAATTGTAGTTCCAGCCAGTGACCGCAGATAAAGTCAAAACTGACGTACCGCTCTCAAGGTTGTCGCAGTTCGGCGACCAACCGTTTCGCGGCGGAGCGGATAATACGTCGCTCAGTCGCGCGTCCGCGTCTAGCGACTGCATGCAGGCGGTGATATTCACCCGCCGTAACGCCGCCAGTTCATCACTGGCCAGTGATCGCGTTTTGCGCGCTTCCTCAATCTTGTTCGCCAACTCCCCGATACGGATGGCAATACAGCCTTGGTCGGCGAGCGACGGAAGAGGAATTTTTAAATCTAGAAATTGCGGCGGATTCAGTGTCAGCTTGGAAAGCGCCGCCGAACCTGTGGACATCAGCCGTGCTTGCTCCCACACGTCTCGATGTCGAAAAAACCACCTAAGATATTCAGCATCCACACGAGAGCTATTGAGTTCATAGGTCGGAAACTTATCGGATACATACATTCCGTCCAGTTCTGGAGGAACAATACCGAACGATCCCTTCCAAGCAAAGAGCTTGTTGTAAATGACATCACCAGCGCGGATTACGAAGTGACTTTTTTTTGCAATTTGCAGGGCGGGCTTCAGTTCGCGGTGAAATGGGCCTTCCCCATACCACCGCATACCAACTAAATTTGCGTCCTGGTCATCGCCTAGTGTGTATGGACGTGAGTTCGGACGCACTAACTCTCTGAACGAAATGCGCTCTGCTGGTGGCACGCTCATGCTTGCGCACCCAAAGCCGACTTGATTTCCTGCATCAACTCGGCAATACGCAATTCCTTCTTGAGAATGTCGTCGGCGAGCTGGTCGGGAGACAAGTGCTCGAAGTCCACCTTGGCGCGCGGGTTCTTGCGGTCAACGTTGCACTTGGTGGCGAGCAATTCTTGTGCCGATACCTTCCACGCTTGATCATTTTCCTTGCGCTTGTTCCACCATTTCATGCAGTCGGCAAATTCGTTGAACTGCAAGGGCTGGGTCTTGGTGTAGTTTTTGCGTCCTTCCGGCAACGGCTGTTCGTAATACCAGACATCTTTCGTCGGCTTGGAACGGTCGAAGAACAAAATGTTCGTCGGAATATTGGTGTATGGCGCAAATACGCCGTTAGGCAAGCGCACAATCGTATGAAGGTTGAACTCCTTCAACAATTCTTCCTTGATGCGCGCGCATACCCCCTCGCCGAACAGCGTTCCGTTCGGCACAATGACGGCGGCGCGAGCAGGACGTTTGGCAGCGGTCTGCTGGCGTTTCAGCTTCCGCATAATAAGTTGAAGGAATAAAAGCGCCGTCTCGGATGTCTGCCTGTCGTCGGGAAAGTTCCCCTGGATGCCGCGCTCTTCTTCGCCGCCGAACGGCGGATTCGTTAGGATCACGTCCACGCGCTGTTTCTCGCCGATTTCGGAAAGCCTGAAACGGAGCGCATTTTCGGGGTCGATCTGCGGCGCGTCCAGCCCGTGCAACAAAAGATTCATCTGGCACAGGAGATAAGGCAGAGATTTCGGCTCGCATCCGCTGAGAGTTTCCGTTTGGAGCCACTTCCGGTCGGCGACGGTATTGACTTGCTTTTCAAGATAGTTGTACGCCTCAACCAAGAAACCGCCCGTGCCACTGGCCGGGTCCAACACGCTTTCGCCCAAACACGGATTGCTCACTTCCACCATGAAGCGGACGACGGCGCGCGGCGTGTAGAACTCGCCAGAATCACCCGCCGCGTCACGCATTTCGCGGAGCATGGATTCGTAGAGCGCGCCCAGGGTGTGCAATTCATCGGACGATGTGAAATGGATGGCGGCGACCTTATTAATAATGTCGCGGAGAAGATAGCCGCTTTTCATCCGGTTATCAACGCCTTTGAAGACTGTTGCAATAACGTCGCGGCGATTGTCACCGTTGGAACTGGATAGCGAACGAAGATACGAGAACAACCCTGCCCCTCTAGTTCCGTCAGCACGAACTGCTTCATCACTGTTGATGAACAAAAGCAACTCGTCGCCGGTGATACCTTGAGCATCAGCCGCCCAATCGCTCCAACGGTAAGGCGAGTCGATAGCGGGTTTGAATTTCTTGCCTGCAAGCTCATATTCCTCTTCGCGCTGCCGCTCCAAGTCATCCAAGAACTTGAGAAACATAATCCAGGTCAGCAATGGAAGGCGGTCGAGATCACCGTTGAGCCCTTTGTCTTTGCGCATAATGTCTCGCGCGGATTTCAGAAGACTTCCAAGCATTTGTGATGTGGTCATGGGGGCGGCGTTTACCATCCCCTTTTTCTTAGGCGGCATAGAGCAATTCCTGTAGTTCGTTTACAGCCCTGCGAAGCGGTGTCGGGCCACCGAACAGTTTCATGATCTCAGCGGGTTGGCCGTGATCGGAGATAGGATGAACTTTCAACACATCTGGCAACACGAACTGTGCGTCGCCGTGTTCGGCATACTTCTCTAAAAGCTCGTCAAGCACCTGTCGAGCTTCTGGAGAGAATTTCTCAAAGTAATCTTTGCGTTCCGACTTGAGCCGTTGCGCTCGCTCACGTCGAGTGCGAAGAGGCGCGTTGAATGCTAGGTGACAAAGCAAATCAAAGGGATCGGCCTCAGACTGTCCGGTCTGCTCTGCCAGTTGTTCAAAGTCGATGCCGCGCTCATTCAGCGACACGATGATTTCGCTTCGCATCTCTGTATTGGCCCATCGCTTCCGCAGGTCGGCTGATGTAGTCGCGATCGAGCGAACACTCTCAGCCGCATAATCCGTGTACTTCAACACGCGAAGCTGCTTGCCGTTCGGATCGAGCTCATGGACGATATGAGCCACAATCTCAACCTGACCGCCGTCAATGTAAAACTTCCTCGGCTCACCGCTGGGCGGTTCGATGATAGTAGGGCCTGCCTCGACTTCCTCAACCGTCTCTTGGCCTTCTGGAACTATATCTGTCACAGAAATGATTTCGCCGTCTTTCGACATCTCTTCTTCGGTAATGCGCGTCGGCTCACCATCGAAATCTTTATCAGCGAACATCCTTGTTGCAGAGCCGGTGTAATCGAGGATGTTGAACCAGAGCTTGCCGTAGTCATCACGCAGACGTGTTCCGCGACCGATAATCTGCTTGAACTCGCTCATGGAACCAACCACCCGCGCGAGCACTACATTCTTGCAGGTTGGTGCATCCACACCGGTCGTGAGCATCTGTGATGAGGTAAGAATGGTTGGCGTCTTTGTTTCAAGGTCCTGAAATCTCGAAAGATGACCTCGTCCGATGACCCCTTCGTCTGCGGTAACCCGAGCAACGTAAGCCGGGTGTTGTTTAACGACATCGGAATTCAGATTGACTAGGGCCGTGCGCATCTCCGATGCGTGTTCTTGATCCACGCAAAAAACAATGGTCTTTGCGAATCGATCAGTACTCTTGAGGAACTCCGTCAGGTGTCGGGCTATTGCTTCGGTGCGCGCCCGCAAAGCGATAGCGCGCTCAAAGTCCTGCGTCTGATATTCGTCATCAGGTATGGCGCGACCATAGCGGTCCATCTCGTCTTTAGTCGGACGCCAACCAGCCGCATCCCATTGCGTTATCACACGGTGAACACGGTATGGAGCGAGAAAACCGTCGTCGATGCCTTGACGCAGACTGTATTCATAGATCGGATTCCCAAAGTACAGATATGAGTCTCTGTTGCACTCGCGCAATGGTGTAGCCGTCATGCCAAGCTGGAATGCTGGCTTGAAATGCTCCAAGATCACCCGCCAGGAACTGTCATCGCGGGAACTTCCTCGATGACACTCATCAACGATAATCAGGTCGAAGAATTCCGCGGGATAGTCGCGGAACAAACCGGAGCGTCGCTCATCCTCAGCCAGAGCCTGATAGATGGCGAAGTACATCTCACGGCTCTTCACAATCTCGCCAGATTCGATTTTGTGGCGAGCGTCACCAAAAGGGATGAAAGTCTTGTCCTTTGGATCATCAACGAGGATGTTGCGGTCTGCAAGATAGAGGATGCGAGGCTTTCGGTACTCCCCTGTTGTGTTCCAGCGGCTCGACCACAGCTTCCAGCAAATCTGAAATGCAACTACGGTCTTTCCCGTTCCTGTCGCCATCGTCAGCAACAAGCGTCGCTTCCCAGCGAGGATCGATTCCACCGTCCTGTTGATGGCAATTTGTTGGTAGTAGCGGGGTGCCTTGCCTCCGACCACGTTATACGGAGCGACAAGCTGCTCGCCCTGCTGCTGGCCGGTTATGCCACTACCTATCTGATACCGCTTCCACAGTGCACAAGGAGTGGGAAAGTCACTGACTACTTTCTCAGTGCCTTCAAAGTAGTCAATCTCGATGATCTCGTTGCCGTTCGTTGCGTAGGCGAACTTGAGACCGAGCATCTCCGCATACTGACGGGCCTGCTGAACCGCGTCGGTGACCGCCTTGTAGCTTGCTTTCGCCTCGACCACAGCAAGCGGAAAATCGCGCATGTACCGTAAAAGGTAGTCAACACGTTTCGGAGTTTTTCGAACAAAGCCCTGTTTGCCAACAGGAATGACTCGTCCATCGGTGATGGTTCGCTGCTCTGCAATCGAATGCGGCTCCGTGTCCCAGCCAGAAGTGACAAGCTTCGGAACGACGTATTTTCGGCAGGTATCGGCCTCTGAATTCATTCTCGCTGCATCCTGGTCTCACAGCGCTAATGGTGGACTGCTCTGGAGTCGCATCCGACGTCAGAAACCGTTAGGCTGAGGATGATTCGAGTCTAATTGCAGGTCTGAAAAGAGAATCTTCTGATTGACGGACTGTGCGTCGCAGAACCCAAGAGACCCAAGGGCGTCAATTTAGCCCACCTAAATCGGACGGGTGTCACCCGATGGATTTTGCATTGAGAGATCTACCAACAGATCGGAACCCCGAAATCTCCAAAGTTTGCCCACGCGACAGGCCCTGACGGTTCCAAGGCGCGCCATGCGTTGTAGCGTCTTCGGATGAATTCGCAGCAAAGCAGCGGCTTCATCGCTATCGAGCATCCGCTCTTGAGGCATCGCCCGATTGCTTAGTTCGCGTGGCTGAAAGTTTCCGGACGTTTCCATTCTTGTACCCTCCAAGGCTGCTAATTACGTCTCGTTTCCCACATTGACTCTTTACGCCTGCCGTGTCCAATAACTTCGGCGGAGAACACTATTACCAAAAGCAATAACGCTCACATCCGCATGACTATTGGTCGGATCGATCCGCGCCCTCAAAAACGCCCAGTAGTCCGCAATTCCTAATTGGAATAGCGTGAATACGAATTGGAATATCGTTTCGGGCTCGAGAGCTCTAAGCGGGCTTGAAGTGCGATTTCGAACAGACATAACGTCAGGTCATGTTGACGATTCGAGCGATGACCGGAGCAAAGGGATACGCCCAACGGCATCTCGAACACAATGATTACTACGACCAGAACAACCGGGTACATGGCGAATGGCACGGTCGCGGCGCAGAGCTGCTCGGACTGAAGGTCGAAGTCAGACAAGAAGACTTCGAGTCAATTCGGGAGGGCCTTCATCCCGAGACGGGTGACTTCCTACGTCCCCGTCACAGTGCAGACCGAATCGGCATAGACGGCCAAGTAGAAAGCAAGGCGCGAGCGCTCTACGATCTGACGTTCTCGGCTCCAAAGTCCGTGTCGGTTCAGGCTCTTGTCGGAGGCGACGAAAGGCTGCTGGCGGCGCATGGACACGCAGTACAGGCCGCGTTGCAGGAGGCCGAACGCTACGCAGGAACACGGGTTCGCCTAGACGGCGCAAACCATGATCGGCAGACCGGAAACTTTGTTATCGCTGCCTACACTCACGACACGAGCCGGCAGCTCGATCCTCAACTCCACACTCATGCTGTCGCGGCAAATCTAAGCTACGACGGCACTGAAGGTAGGTGGAAAGCACTCCAAACCTCCGGACTTTATGAACGGCGTGCGTACCTTACCGAGGTTTACCGCAACGATCTAGCTCGCGAAGTCCGAGCTTTGGGGTACGAGATCGAGAGCAAACGAAACGCGAAGGGCGTCGACAACGGTTTCGAAATCACAGGCGTATCGAAGGAATTGCATGAGCGGTATTCACAGCGCAGCACGCAACGCGACGAAGCCATTCGTGACTTTGTTAGCGCTCGAGGGCGTCAGCCGACCGACAACGAGGTCGCAGTTTTGGTTCGTGACACTCGCCCGGACAAGCTGCAAGAAATCAGCACCCGCGAGGTACATGAAGTCCAGTTGGCGCGTATCTCGCCGCAAGAACACGCGACCATAGTGACACTCAAGACTCATGCGACCGAACAGGCTCGCACGCCAAACCTGACCCCGGATTCAGCAAGCAAGGCTCTGACGCACGCGGAACAGCATCTCTTCGAACGCAAGACCGTCACGAAGGATCATGAGCTTCTAACGGAAGCACTCCGACACGCCAGAGGCGAGGTAGACCTCTCCACACTTCGAGGAGCCTACGAGTTCGAAGTTGCCCGGGGTACGTACCTACAAACAAACGGAAATGTCGCGACTGGCTACAGCCTGGAGCGTGAGCGCGCCATGGTGTCTACGGTCAATCAAGGAATCGGGCAGTATCCGAAGTTGGGCGGGCACTCTGAATCCGCAACAGGCCCTGCTCTGCGCGAGGAACAGAAGCGCGCTGTGCAGGTGGTTCTCGATTCCCGTGATTTAGCGGTGAATCTTCGCGGCGCAGCCGGGACCGGCAAGACGGCCACGCTTAGTGAGATACATCGTGGCCTGCAGGACGCGGGGCATGAGGTGATGGCGATCGCTCCAACGAGAAGCGCGGTAGAGGAGCTGCAAAAGGTCGGATTTCAGAATGCTATGACGGTTACCCGTCTTCTTCAGGATGAGACGGCGCAACAAAAGCTCTTCCGCAGTGTGCTCATCGTCGATGAAGCAGGAATGATCTCAGGTCGCCAGATGGTCGGCATCCTGGAGCTGGCGAATCAAGAAGGAGCGCGGATTGTCTTCTCGGGCGATACGCGGCAGATTCAGAGCATTGAGTCATCCGACGCTCTGCGAATTTTAGAACGCGAATCGAAGATGACGAGTGTCTCGCTCAGGGGCATTCAGCGACAGTCAAATGCAGAGTACCGGGCCGCTATTGAAGCCTTCCGCGATTCTCCCGATCAGGGATTCGCCAAGCTGCAGGACCTCGGAGCAATTCGCGAGATTCCATACCTAGAACGCGGTCAAGCTGTGGCAGACACGTATCGAGCGATGACGGAGGATTCAAGCAAGAGCGTTCTCGTTGTCGCAGCGACCCATGAAGAGATTGGTCGCGTCACACACTGCATTAGAGAGGGCCTGAAGCAAAGCGGAGCGCTCGGCAAAGAAGAGATTCTTCAGCAGCACATCCCGTTGCAGTGGGCCGAGGCTCAGAAGAAAGATATTACGAACTACCAGCCGGGGCAGGTGCTCGCTTTTCATCGTTCGTCACGCGGCATCGAGAAGCACGAAGCACTCACAGTGGTAGGCGCGGATCGTGATGTCCTTCAGGCTCGCAATGATCGCGGAGAGGATGTTTTTGTGAATCTGACACAGGCGCGATCATTCGCGGTACACGAGAAACGGAACATCGAAGTGGCTACGGGTGACAAGTTACTGCTGATGAGTAATCGAAGAGAAGATGGCTTCAGAGCGACCAACGGAGAGCTCGTGACCGTCCGCAGTGTGAACAACGGCGCCGTAAGCCTAGAGGATGGTCGAGACCTTCCCAGCAGCTACCGTGAGTTCACCCATGGATACGCTGTTACTGCACATCGCAGCCAGGGCAAGACGGTCGACAAGGTCATCATCTCTGCGGATGCAATGAAGCAGGAATTGTTCTATGTGGCGGCTTCTCGCGCGCGCGAAGAAATCGCCATCATCACCTCGGATGTGAACCGGCTCGGTGAGTCCGTCGGTGTGTCGATGGCGCGGCCCTCCGCCATGGAGCTAGCGAGCGAAATTGCGAAAGCCCAGGCATCGAAGCAGAGTGTTGCTCAAGTACCCGCCCAAAATGTTCTGCCGAAAACACCACAGATCGAGGTGATCATCAGCCAGGGCTTTAGTCTCGGATTATGACCAACGGTATAGACTTTGAACCGGCACTAGAACCGGCAATTACATGTAGCATTAAACGGCAAAAAGCCAAGCAGGTATATAGTTCAAGCAGATTTTATGAAACCGGCAGATAAAACGATCGAGGTCGGCGTTTCTTGGATGGAGCCGATGCTGCCTTCAGAGGGAAACAAGCTCTCTGAAGATGTGGCGTTTGATCTCGTTTCCAACGCGAATGCTCTCGCGGGTCAGATTCACCCGATCGTGACGGAATCGGTCGGCGACCTCGTCCGGTCGATGAATTGTTATTACTCCAATCTCATTGAAGGGCACGACACACACCCGCGTGACATTGATCGAGCCCTCCACAAAGACTATTCCGCAGAACCGCGAAAACGAGCGCTGCAACTGGAGGCCGTCGCACATATTGAGGTTCAGCGTGCGATTGATAAAGGAGACGATCCAGAGGAGTTTCCGACCTCGTCGGCGTATACCATCTGGCTGCATCAGGAGTTCTGTCGTCGCCTTCCGGATGAACTCCTGTGGGTAGAAGATCCGGAGCAGTCGCGGAAAGTGAAACTCATTCCCGGCTCATTGCGCGATGGTGAAGTCAGCGTGGGGCGACATCTGCCACCGCCAGCCAACGCGCTCCCCGACTTCCTGAAACGTTTCGAGCAGGCATACGACCCAAACAATCTCTCGAAGGTTCGGCAAGTCATCGCAATCGCGGCGGCTCACCACCGCTTTCTTTGGATTCATCCGTTCTACCACGGCAACGGGCGCGTTGCGCGACTTATGTCTCACGCCTTGTTGCGACGGCTCGGCGTCGGCAACAGCCTTTGGTCGGTTGCGCGGGGACTTGCTCGCAACGTTACTGACTACAAGTCACTCCTGATGGCAGCCGATGCACCGCGTCGCGGTGATCTCGATGGACGCGGCAATCTTTCTCAAGCCGCGCTTGATGAGTTCTGCCGCTTTTTTCTGAGAGTCTCGAACGATCAAGTCACATACATGAGTTCGATCCTGCAACCTTCAGAGCTGCTGCGACGGATGGAGCTTTACGTCGAGGATGAAACGCGTGCTGGTCGTCTGCCAAAGGGTAGCTTTCCACTTCTGCGCGAAGCTCTCTTTGCGGGGGAGTTCGAGCGAGGCCTAGCACCCTCACTCACCGGCTACAAGGAACGCATGGCACGCAGCGTACTATCGAAGCTGCTAGAGATGGGACTTCTTTCATCAACGAGCCATGTTGCGAAGGTAAGGCTTGCCTTTCCGATTGCAGTCGTAGAGCGCTGGTTTCCGGCTCTCTACCCAGCTAGTAGCTTCACAGCGAATTAGCAGTCTGGGGCTCAAAAGCTCGTGATTGCGTATCTCGCTTTCACATCATCGAAATTACGATGTTCCTCAAACTGCCTAAGAGTGTCCACTAGGACATTGCGCCGTCCTAGTGCGACTCTGTGCAACCTGGACCGCTTTTGATCAGGCGAAGTGCCCACATTGTGAACGTCTAGACATTCGCATTCGCACGCCTCACTGTGAATCAAGAGGTACCCGAACATGTCCGAACACAAGCTGTTGACTGAACCATTCCTGGATAGCGACGAAGCCGCCGCACTCCTTCGCATCCACCCGAAAACTCTTCAGAGGCATGCGCGACACGGTCGCGTCACGGGCTACCGCGTTGGAAAGATGTGGAGGTTCCACGCCTCCGATCTGAAAATCCGGGAAGCACATGCTTCCTCTCTCGACGCCACGACTGCCCACGAGTACGCTTTAAGCACCACTCGTGCCCGCAACTAGACAAGGAGAATTCCATGTTTGTTCGGACACGATTTCAGTACGGCAGTTTGCGGTTGAGGAAGCGACAAAGAGGTTCTGACGTGTGGGAGTTTCGGTTCTACGAGACAAACGCAATCGGCGCTCGGGTCAGGCAAAGTTTGGTTGTCGGAGACCAAGCTCAATACCGGACCGAAGGCGAAGCACGTAAGGCCACGCAGGCGCTTCTCATGCAGCTCAACGATGACACACCACGCGGACAGATCGACATTCCGACGTTCGGAGCTTTGCTCGATCGTTACATCGAGCACGAGCTTCCAGAACGGCACTCCACTCGGAGTGCTCACCTCTCGGATATTCGGAAGCACATCCGTCCGCGCTGGAACGATTATCCCGTAGACAAAGTGAAGCCGATGGCGATGGAGCAGTGGCTACGCAGTTTGGCCCTTGCACCAAAGACGAAGGTTCACATTCGAAGCTTGATGCATGTGGTGATGAAGTGCGCGGAGCGATGGGGCGTTATAGAAGTTGGTAAAAACCCTGTCACTCTTGTGCGCGTCAAGAACGCGAGCAAGCGCATGAAACGTCCTCAAATTTTGGAGGTGGCGCAGTTCTTTGAACTGCTCAAACACCTCGGGGAGCCATACCGCACGATGGTCATGGTGGCGCAGTGTACGGGGCTTCGCATCAGCGAAATCCTCGGTCTGCAATGGGGTGACTTCGATTTTGGGAAACACACGTTTATGGTTCAGCGCAGCTCCGTAGGTGGGCGAGTCGACGACGTGAAGACGGAGTACTCCAGGGACTTTGTGCCCCTTGATCTTCGTCTAGAAGAATTGCTGCTTCGCTGGCGAGGCTTCAGCACGTTTTCAGAGTCGACGGATTGGGTGTTCGCCAATCCGCAGACGGGCAAGCCCTATCACCAGGAAAGTCTCAAAAAGCATCAGCTCCGCAGAAGCGCGAAGCTGATCGGTCTACCAGACGGCATCGGGTGGCACACTTTCCGCCACACGTACCGTTCATGGCTTGATGAGACAGGCGCACCGATGAAAGTGCAGCAAGAATTGATGCGCCACGCTTCGATCACAACCACGATGAATGTCTACGGAAGAGCTATGACCGATTCAAAGCGCAAGGCCAACAGTCAGGTCGTTGGGCTTGTCTTTGGAGGTCAAATTGAAGGAGGAAAGGGGGACTTAAACGCCACAGTCCTTCAGTGATGAAGGACTGTTTCTGAGGGCCGTTTCCAACTGGGGGATAACAGGGACTTACTTGGGTAAAAGGGACTCGCCAAGTTGTTGAATCTAATGGTTGCGGGGGTAGGATTTGAACCTACGACCTTTGGGTTATGAGCCCAACGAGCTACCGGGCTGCTCCACCCCGCACTTCCAACTATAGTGCGTGTGGCAGTTCGCGTCAAAGGGCTGCTCCAGCCTTTTTGTCATGGCAGTTCTGGATCTTTTTGCACGCGAACCAAAGGCGGTTCGCGCCGAATGCAGAAAGGCCCAGCACACCTAAACTGGGGACGTGCCGAACAACTTTTCCAAGCTCCTTTCCACTCTGCCTCTCCCGCTCCTACTGATCGGTTGTGGGGGCAAGCCGTCGATTGATTTGCCAACGGATTTCAATACCGTGGGGCAGGAGACGCCTGTATCCATCCACGTGCACAGCGCTCATGGTGTGCGCGAGGTGACCGCGACGTTGTCACAGAATGGAGCACAATACCGCGTCTGGCAATTGGCTGCGCCTACAACAGGGGACAACAGCACTCTAAGCTTCTCAATCGGGGCAAAGACTACCCCACAGCTTCAGGATGGTCATGCGACTTTCATCCTGGATGCGAAATCCGCTGGCATGTTCGGCGGAAGTGCGCACCTCGAGCGACAGGTGCAAGTCATCACCAAACCACCGACAGTGAGTGCGGACGGTGACCAGCACTATCTTTATCGTGGCATGGCGGATCTCGCGACGCTGAGTGTTAGCGGGAACTACACCGCAGCAGGCGTAAAGGTTGGCACTCAAACCTTCCGCGCGTGGCCGATGCCGAATGGTAAGCCCGGAATGTTCTCCCTCTTTGCATTTGCGTGGAACATGCCAGTCGAAACGATTCCGCAGGTTTTCGCTTCGAACGGTGCAGGCAACGACGTGACCACCCCATTGACAGTGGTCTTTCCTAAGAAAGAACAACCCGTATACACACAGCACCAGATTCAGGTAACCGATCAATTCATGCAGAAAGTTCTTGGCGAGCTCGATCCAAACGGAACCGGCAACCCCGTGTATAGATTCGTGCGTATTAACAACGAAATGCGTAAAGCTAACAACAGATCCCTGGCCGACCTTCGCCTGAAGACCGCCGACCATTTTCTCTGGTCAGAACCCTTTATACGGCAGGAACACTCCGCCGCAGAGGCCACGTTTGCGGACGTTCGCAGCTACATGTACCAAGGCAAAAAAATCGACGAGCAGGTACACCTCGGTTACGATCTCGCTGTGACGCAGCATGTCGGTGTGCAGGCGTCCAACGACGGCGTTGTTGCCTACGCAGCACCACTCGGAATCTATGGAAATTGCATCGTTGTCGATCATGGTTACGGGCTACAAACGATCTACGGCCATCTGAGCCGCATCGACGTGCATGTGGGTGAAGCTGTAAAGCGGAAACAGGTAATGGGATTGAGCGGCATGACAGGAATGGCGGGTGGTGACCACATTCATTTCGCGATGCAGCTCGATGGGGTGCAGATCGATCCGAAGGAGTGGTGGGACCCTCATTGGATTCACGACCATGTTGTCCGCCGAGTGGAGCTTCCGGCGAGTTAACGAGCTGGTCTCCAGAGTCCGCTGCGGGTTATTAAGGATCAAGGAAGAGGCGATAGTCGTTGTCTTCGGAAGCGTAAAGACGACATCATGCTCGATCCTTCCGTAAATGTCCGGGCTGTACACAGCGAGCCCCGCAGCCATATGCGGTTTGGACGTCGTTCGTTGAAAGCAGGAATGAAACTCGGGTGGCTTCCGACACGTGTAAATCTCGCGATCCTATGGGAGCGGGTATCCGATGCGAAGTGTGTTCTCATCCGGGTCTGTGGCGTAGAACTCCCGAATGCCCCAGGTCTGGTTGAAAGGCGCCTGATGCACAGGGGAGTCCTTCCTGCTGTGTATGTCGAGTCCACGCTCAACATACTTCGCGAAGAATGTATCCACGTCCGCAAGGCTGTTGAGCCGGATATTCGTGGCTGAGCCAAACACACCATCCCCGGGATGACAGGAGAGCGCGATCTCAGCGGCGTCGTTGAGCAGGTCGATGACACCGTTGTCTATGGAGTCTTCCAGGTGCTCGGGGTACTTCGGCTCAAAGTCAAGCACAGAGGTATAGAAGGCGAGAGAACGCCTAAGATCGCTCGACTTGATGACCGGAATTACTTTCATGCGAACTCCAAGATGCGCGCTGAGATGATGGCTTGGCTCCATGCTATTCGAGTGTGACAACACGGTGGATAGGAATCTGCCGCGTTGCACTCCCTATTGAGCGAGGGCTTTTTTGCGAAAAGTTTCTGTAGCAGCAAACAAGGCAGCGCCCGCAACAGTGACACGCATAACCATGTAAATGCCTATGGAGATTCAGGACCAGGTGAGCAATCCAGGCTGTCTGTGCCACGTAACCTGTGTGTAGTTGCATGTATAGAGGCAGTTTTATGGGTCCAAGCGAGAATCGGGTTGCATCTCTTCACCAGTTGCTCGAGTTCGAGCAGCACAAACTGTACGAGTTTCGCCGCCAGCAAAGTACCGAGCGCGCTTTCCCGCACGGTCATCCTGAACACTTCGACCCGGATATACGAAGCTGTGAACAGATGATCCGCTTCTGGAAGGATCGCCTGAGTGCGGAAATGGCCAACGACACGGCGGCTTGAGGCTTGCTCTTTACGAAATAAGTGCAAGCGCAAACCTATGGGTGTAGGCTTCTCGTGATGTGGCGTCCTCGACCCAAAGCGCTGGCTATGCAATCGATTGCTGTTCTAGCTGCTTCCATCCTTTGTATTTCCAGCTTGTGTGCCTCTGAAAAGCCTGAATACTCCAATCTGCCGATTTCAAGCCCGGAATTGCGACAAGCCGTTCGGCGCGCTGATTTGATTGCCCGTGCGCACATTACTGCGTATCAGCCACCGTCCGTGCACGACGGAATAGCGAAAGCTGAACAAGTGACACTTTCCATCGATGAAGTGTATTCCGGAAAATTTGCCCAACACTCCACACTTACCTACGAATGTTTGTGTCACATGGTTGAGCCACCAGCGGCGGCCAGTCTGGTAGGTCATGAAATCATCGCTCTGTTGCGCTATGACGCGAAGCAGGGAAGCTGGTCTTCAGCGCTACAGCCCTCGCCTACTTATTACAATGCTCTTCTCCGCGACCGGGTCTTACGCCTGGTAAAGGGACGTCGATGAAACTTCCTTCTTTCGAATCGCTGAAGCCGAACTATCCCACGACACACGACCCGGCAGAAGTTCTCCTCGGGATTGGTGGGCAGATCGGAAATCTCGCGCCAACAACGAATACGTGCGTCATGCGTATGAGTAAAGCTTTCAACTACGCTGGCAAAAGCTTCGCGATTCCTGGGAACGATCCGAAGCTGCGAACATTGCGCGGAAAGGATCATATGCACTACGCCTATAACGTTCAGGACTTCCTGAAGTTCCTGGCAGCGCATTACGGGCCGCCTTCCATCTCTCGTAAGTACGCGAAAAATGAGAAAGAATCATCTGCTCCGTTCCTTGGTAAGACGGGAATCATTGCGTGGCACATTGAGGGGTGGACCGATGCGACCGGCCACTTCACACTTTGGGATGGCAAGACCGGTCTCTACGAAGGGGAACACGACTATTTTGAGAGTTTCCCTTTTACCGTCGGTACCCATGTAGTGAGAGAAACCCAGGCTGACCTCTGGACCTGCTGATTCCGGCTTCATCGTCTGTCGTCTGCCCTGGCGCAGCGACGGCGCACGCGGCTGTTCAAGCAACCTATCTACATCGGTGAGGGCTGCTAATTAGCTGAGCGTTCACTTTGGACTATTGATCAAGAGGCCCACGACACTGCGAAAGTCGTTCACGCCCTAGCCCCCGACTAATATGCTGATGGTGGAGGGTATCGGCGGTGGAATTCTATCGGGGGCCCGGTCAGAAGGTAAATGCCTCACCGCGGCTGAAGCGAAGTCTAATCACGATTACGAACGCGCTGATCGCGATCAATGTAGTCGTGTTTGCGGCGATGTGTGCCACGGGAGTGTCGTTTCTGGAGCCCACTGCCCGGCAAGTCATTCCCTGGGGAGCTGACTTCGGGCCGCTCACGGTCAGTGCAGGGCAGTGGTGGCGCTTGTTGGCATGCTGCTTTGTGCATTTCGGCGTAATACATATCGCCTTCAACATGTATGTGCTCTACCAGATTGGACCCTTCATTGAGACGGTGTTTGGTCGAGCGCGGTACCTGATCATCTACTTCTTCGCGGGGCTGATGGCGAGCGTTGCCAGCCTGCTGGTGCATCCGCTGACCACCAGCGCGGGAGCTTCGGGTGCGATCTTCGGGCTGTACGGAGCCGTGTTCGGTTTTCTGCTGGTGGAGCGGCGTTCGCTGGCTCCGGGTGCCGTGCAGAGCATTGGAAAATCGGCAGGAATTTTTCTGCTCTACAACTTCATCTACGGCGGGATGAACGGCAGGACCGACATGTCTGCGCACATTGGGGGTCTCGTGGCGGGCTTTGTTGCGGGACTGCTTCTGGTGCGTGCGCGGACCGGTGGACCATGGCGTGTGCCGATCGCCGCTTCGGTGCTGGTATTCGCCGGACTGTTGGGTGCTGGTGTGATCGCGTTGGCGCAGCGACCGGAGAATCGCAGCCCTGAGAACGGATTGATGGCTACTGTTGTTACTTCAAAGAGTCTGTTGTTCGGAGACGAGGGACAACTTCTCTACAGAAGTGGGGTGACAGAAGCCGAGGCAAAGAAACTGGCCGATGCACTCGGCCAGACGGAGTTGGCGCGAGCGAAGGGAGTGCTCGTGATCTTCGCTAACGGTGGTGGTAAAAAGACTATTTCGGTTCCGCTGGGTAAGGAAACCGATGGAGATGACGCGACGCCCAAGGCTGAGCTTTGGAATGATCCGGGTGCTATCCAGCAGTTCACGAACCTAGGACGTGAACTTGCGCCTGCTATCGGCAGCTCATTCGATCTCGTATTGCTGGATGGCGATGGTGTTCCAAAGAGGAGGATCTTCATTGCAGGCAGGTGACGCTCAGAGGATCGTCAAGTAGGTCGCAGGCCGATAAGAAATTCCTGTTGCGTAACCTTTTTCGCCAACGTAGGTTTCTCTCATCTGTTTTTATTTTCCGGAGGAGTTATGACTGAGTCGGTGATGTATGAGGTACCCGGGGTGAAGCTGATCACCCAGGATAAGAAGAACGCGTGCTGGTTGGCTTCGGCGCGCATGGTGCTTGATTGGAGAGCCCACTTTGGTGGAGGGCTGACAAGCGTCCGGTTGGATGACACAACGATGCAGATCTACCGTGCGAACGATGGGCTGGTCAATGAGCAGATCATTCCGTTGGCGAAGCGGATGGGACTGACGCCGGTACCGCCGCAAAGCCCAAGTGTTGAGGGATTGCTGCGGTGGATGAAGCAGTTCGGCCCGTTGTGGACCAATGGCGTGAAACACATTGTGGTGATCGCGGGCATTCGCGGCGATGAAAATAGTGGATACGAAGTGAAGGTGTATGACCCGTGGCCTGGCAAGGGCGTTACGTGGAGATCACTTTCCGGTTGGTACACGGGGTTCGACCCGAACGTGAAGAACAATAGCTCGCGCGATACCGGGAGTGACGTGCAGGCTGTGTTTCTGCATGCGTGAGGTAAGTCCTACACTTGTCTGTTCGCGATTGCTGCCTCCTGCCACAGCCATACCCTCCCCCGTACTTTTTGGGCTAAAGTCTTCAGAACATTGCGGATAGGTCCGGCCTAAGTACCCGGGAAGCTGGACGGTGGGGTTCAATGTAAATGCCCGGCGAGAGCCGGGCTGCGGGTAATCATACTGGCTTGATGAGAATCTTTCGCCCGTGCTGTTCGACAGGGCTTGCGGATGTTTACCCGGGAGCGGCGCACGTCATCCTCCTTGGCGAGCGTCCTTCCGATGAGACGATCTGGACCTATGCCACGCAGAACGGATATGTGATCGTGTCCAAAAGACGCTGACTTTTACGAACGGAGCGCCTTTCGCGGAGCGCGGTGCGTGAATGGGATACCCGTGCGGAGTTGATCTACCTGGGCGGGCCCGATGCGGTGGCTGGGCTGACGGCGACGTTGTGGAACGCGGCTATTTGCCAGCCTCCATTCTCTTTGGTGAAGACCATTTGCAGTTTGGTGTGAAGGGCGCCGTCGGGGAACGCTGCGAGCCCGGGGGGCAGAGCGTTCGTTTTGCTCAGAACGGAGTCCACGTCGGCGATGGCCACACCCGGCCGAACGAAGCGAAGCTTGCCTACCGTAAGTTCGTTGTGGCTGCCTTTGTAGATGGTACTGAAAATGCGCTCGTGCTGCTTGAGGAACGGGGCGTAGCCGTAGCTCTGCATGCCGATGACATTGGTGAAGCTGCCGTCCGGGGCGAAGTGGGCGCAGAAGCCTTTTGCGTCGCCCCGGTTCCAAGCTTCCTGCTCTTCGCCAACGATGGCCTTGATGGCGCTGGTGTCGTCCTGTGGCTGTTGGCCGTGTGCGACGGTAAGGGAGATTGCGAGAGAAAACAAGGCAATGCCTAGACTGCGAACACGCATGACGCCTCCTGGGGGAATGCGAAGAGTGTATGGCATGAAGGCTTGGTGGTGGTCGGAAATCTGTACCCGTATTTGGAAAGGCAGGTCAGTCATTGCGCCCTTGCGGGCTCCACGAGGGCCTGCGGCAGCAAGGAGGCGCGTCTTCGACGCGCGGCTTGTTGGGGGGCTGAAGCCCGGCTCTTTCAAAGTCTCTTCACAAGTGCAGGTAGTGGCGGCGTGGGCTTCCTGCGAACCCACGTCGCTGACGCAAGACATGGGCACCCGGCGAGACGCGAAATTGAGAACTAAGGAACCTTGCTGTAGTCCTGTGCAAACTTCGTATCGAAGCTCGAGAGAAGAGAAGCTGTTCTGCAGAACTCTTTGCTTCCGGTCCTGTCGCAAGCGCCGACATAGTAGGTTCGGGGCTCCGCCACGAGATCCTGTGCCTGCCTGCGCAAGGAGCTACTGCTGTCGTTCTTGCTTTGGACAACAAGATCAATTGCTTTTAGAACGTCCTGAAGCCTGTTCGAATCGCCTTCGAGGTACTGCGTGATCGCTGCACGATCCGGTTGAACCCACGAAAGATCGCGGATCACTGTTGGAGCAGGTGGGGAAGGTGGGGGCGTTGCTGCTGCTGATGCAGCAGTTGGAACGCGCGTGGTCGCAGGCACAGGGGCCGGGGTAGTGACATGGGCGGGTGGCGGTGGCGGAGGCGGAGGTGTCGCGCGCGTGGATGTCAGCGGCTGTGGCGCAAGCCTGTAGCGTCCATCACTGAATGCACGCGTGATATTTTCGCTAGGCCGTTTGCAGGTGTCGGGAGCGTCGCCGAAGTAGAGACAAGCAGGAAGTCCGTCTGAGAACGAGATCATCACAGAACCCCTGGCCTCTGTCAGACCCTTGTTTTCGTACGACGCGTATACCTTTTTAGGTCGCCCGGCGCTGTCCAGAACCGGGTCCTGCTCCAGCGCAACGCCGCCCTGAAATCTGTTGAACATCCAGTTCTGCGAATCAGCCTCGATGAGGTCTCTGGCGAGTTTTCTGAGATCGAGTTCCTTTGCGGTCGTTCCGACAACTGCGGCTGGAACGGTTCCATCCAGCCGGATGGGCTCTTCTTCCTCCGCAAAACGAACCATATTGTCCTGCAAGCGTTTCAGTGCAGGGCTGCGGCAGCCATTCATGCGAACTAGGTTCTTCATGTCACTATCTGCTGCGATCTCGCTGCCTGTGACATTGCCAACCTTCTTCGTAATCGAAGAGAGAGCGTCGGGATCTTTGAGGGCTGCAAAGATGTCACCCATCATGTTGCTTGTCGAGGAGTCCTCCAGCTTGAGCTCCGCCTGGAACACGGCTGGGTCCGCAAATTGCCCTGCGATGGGCCGGCGTTCGTACTCGGCGCATGTTCTGACACCCACGGGTGTGCCGTACCTGTTCACTGGCTGGCTGTAGGTCGCGCAGTGCTTTGCAGTGACCTGTACTTTGTTTGCTGGCAACTGGTCGAAGCACGAAGTCGAGAAGCTCGCCATGTACGAACTGAGCAGGCTTGGAAACTCGATTCCTGTCCTTTGCAGCGAAACATGCGCGAAGTCGCCTCTATAGATGGCACCCAGAGCACCCTGGAACTGGAGACCGTCGGTTTTCAGGCTTTCGTTGCTGAGACCTGATTTCGTGTCCGAGGCGGGTCGTGAAGCGCTGTTGACCATTTGGTGAGCAGGTTGTGGTTTAGGCCGACTCCGAGCAGAAGGTGTGGACTGCGCGGAGACACTTACCGCTACGCTGAACACGAACACGCTAACGAGACTTGTTCTTAAGTCTGGCATTTGCATCTCCAAGAGCCGAACGTCCCTGAACGTTTCAACGCAGATTGAAGTAGGAATGAGGATTTGCGGAAATCCTAACATCTTCCGAGGGGCCCCACGGGACAGGTGATAAGGGTTATCCGTCGCGCTTTTGCGATCAGTGGGGAACACGGGGATTGTGGCTAGGATGAGTATTTGATTCGTGCTGGTGCGGGCTTTTGGTGTTTCCCCATTCATGCACGATGAAGCTGTGCATGAATGGGCCACCCAGATCTGGCGATTGGTTAGAGGTTCGGCTTGATGAGCTTTATAGCTGGCAGGATTGCTCCAGAGGTTCGTTCGCGGGCTGTGCAGGTCCAGTGTGACTCGATTTCGATGTGGCCGCGCTCGCCCGTGAGCCAGTGGCGGTAGCTGCTCCAGGGCCAGTCTTCGGGGTTTTCGACGAGACCATCTACTACCGGGTTCCGATGGATGTAGCGCAGCTTCTCGGTCCACTCGTCTTGCGTGAAGATGTTGCGGTCATAGTAGCGCTTCTGCCAGAAGTGTTCGCGTTCGCCCTTGAGCTTCTTCGATGTTTCTGTTTTGAGGACTCGAAGCGTGCTGGATAGAAGGTGGTGTTTGGGTTCACTCAGGAGCAGGTGTACGTGATTCGGCATGATCACGTAGCCGTACAGGAAGAACTCGTGACGCTGGCGAATAGCTTCGAGTGTTTCCTCGAAAACGAGCTTGGCTCGGTCGTCACTCAGATTGTGGAACTGATGAAAGCAGGTGAAGGTGATGAAGTGGTCGTGCCCGGATGTTTGGTAACGCTTGAGGCGGCTGGGCATGGTGCATTCTTTGTATCAGCACAGATTGTGGGTGGCCCATTCATCGCGCTTCTTGCGATGAGTGGGGAACACGGATGTCCGTGGCTGTGAGGGATCGGTTGTTCGTGCTGGTGCGGGCTGTTCGTGTGAAGTGGTCGTGCCCTGATGTTTGGTGACGTTTGAGGCGACTGGGCATGGTGCGTTCTTTGTATCAGCACAGATTGTGGGTGGCCCATTCATCGCGCTTCTTGCGATGAGTGGGGAACACGGATGCCCGTGGCTGTGAAGATCGGTTGTCCGTGTTGGTGCAGGCTGTTCGTGTGAAGTGGTCGTGCCCTGATGTTTGGTGACGTTTGAGGCGACTGGGCATGGTGCGTTCGTTGTATCAGCACAGATTGTGGGTGGCCCGTGCATCGCGCATTTTGCGATGAGTGGGGAACGCGGATGTCCGTGGCTGTGAAGATCGGTTGTTCGTGTTGGTGCAGGCTGTTCGTGTTCCCCACTCATGCACGATGAAGCTGTGCATGAATGGGCCACCCAAAATTGGTGAGTGGGCCACCCGCGTTCTTTGTATCAGCAAGAATGTGGGTGGCCAGTTCATCGCGCTTTTGCGATGAGTGGGGAACAGGGAAATCTGTGGCGAGGATAGTGCTTGGGTTCGTGGTGGTGCAGGGTGTTGGTGTTCCCCTAGTGAGGAAAGCTATTAGCAAATATGCCAGCAAGAACACTGATCAAGAATCCAACGAAAACTACCCAAAGAAGGTTCTTCCTTCGGCTGAGAGAGCGCTCGAAGCGTTCACGTCCGTCTCCAATGCAAAAAGAGGCTATCGGAAAAAGTGCCCGCTTCAGCCTGTCGTCGAAGAAGCCAAAGACGATGAGAAATGCACCGGTCACAATCATCATCACGCGAATCAAACCATGATGCCCTAGTCGGCTATCAAACTGTGATCCAATCAACGCACTTCCAAAGAGGAAAGTAAACAAGCTAGATAGCGACGCGTGCTTTCCGACGGTAAGCCAAGAGACGCCCTGCATTAGCGGCTCATAACGATCCTCTATTACTCTGGAGACTCTCACCACGTCTGCATCCAGCCCGGATAGTTCGTATCCAAGAGGATGGAATTCCGAATCATCCATCTCGAGTTCGACCTTTGTTCCGCTGGTTGTTTCGCCAGTTATTCGGATCTTCAAGATCGCTCGGGAGGCGGGATTGGGCAAAGCTAGGAGTTCAGACGTAGATTCAGGATGCAAAGTTGAACCGTCCCTGCATTTCACTTGAATTCTGACCGTATTCGGGTTGAAACAGAGAGCTTCTACCAAAGCTTCCAGCTGGTTAGGTTTGATAACGAATGATTTATCGAATACTCGTTCTTTGCGAGTCAGCATTTCACCAATCCACGTTGTAAGCAGGGTTCGTACTGCGCGTGCGTAACTAAAACACGTCGGTCCTGCTAAACATGACTCCTGTCGCTGTTCTTTTCAAGGTCGACGTCTGACTTTCATTGAGGATAATCTTGTTTGAGCCCGCAGAAGAACGTCATCATAGGTCTTTAGTTGAACCCCGCTAGGCACCTGCTCCATAACCTCCCGGCGCTTGAAGGGATCAATTGAGCCTCTTCTGCCGATTATTAGAAACATCTTCGGTTTGTATGCATTGAGTTTGTATCGGTCCGAGACTAGGCGTCGGTTTTTCGATTCGTTGAAATAGTTTGCATATTCACGAAGTTGAGCGATTCCTTCGTGGACAGAGGCAGAAAGGCGTTGTCGATTCTTCTGGAGATTGAAGATTCGGACATTCGGCTTCTTCAGGTCCAAAAGATCACAAAGCTCGTTTTGATCATGCGGCTCCAAAAAAAAATCTGGGATCAAATCACCTTCTTCGCGGCTCAAAACGACGTGTGGGTGCACCTCCTTGTACTCTTCTCCGCTTATCATCGTTGGATTTCGCTCAAAGAAATCCTGCAGGTCTCCCTCCGACGTTTTTGGATCATTGATGAGATGTTCGAGTTCATCCACCGCTGCTTTGAAGGCTTGTGTCTCAAGCGAATACACATAAAGCAAATTGCGGAATAGGCTAACCTCCTCGATCAGCGATGAGCTTCCGTCTGGCGCGAGATTGACCAACTTCAGGCGATTGCCAACAAGGGTAACGGCGAGCTGATCTTCTGTATTTGGAGTAGGCGCAAGCTCATTGCTCTGCGGTTCTTCTTCAAGGTCGAATCGTTCTGCTCGAAGCTTCTTCAGTAAGTCGGTGGGATGCACGGGTTTCATCAGCATGTCGAACGAATGACCTTGTCGCTTCGCTCGTTCGATTAGGTCAGCGGTAGCGGCCTGACCCGCGAATAGATAAACCTTGCATTTTGGAAACTTGGCTCGAATGTGAATGGCTGTTTCAATGCCAGTCATTCCAGTCATCACGACATCTGTAATTAGAAGATCAGGAACAAAATGGCCAGTGGCTTGTAGGGCCGCTTCACCGCTATAGAAAGGCTTTGCGATGAAGCCAGTCTGTTCGAGGATGATTGACAGCGTATTAGCAATCGTAGGCTCATCGTCTACGACCAACACCTTTGGCTTTCTGGACGGCTCGGCCGGAGGGTGCTCCAAGCCGACCTGTGGTCGCCTCTCCTCGAAAAGACTTTTCGCCCAACTTCTAACGGTCATTGAGGTTCTCTACTTTGCTTCTGTGCTTCTAGACGAACAGAAACTCTTTCGTGCGCAGTTCCTTCACCTGATCCCTCAGCTTCGCGGCCTTTTCGAACTCGAATTTCTTGGCGGCTTCACGCATGTCGGATTCTAGTTTGGTGATGTAGGTGTCTAGTTCGGTCTGGTTGGCGAAGTCGAGTGGGGTGTCGCCTGCTTCTTCGGTGAGGTCGGCGTAGTCGGCTTTGAGGATGGTGGCGAGGGAGTCGTTGATGGCGCGGATGACGGTTTGTGGCGTGATGCCGTGTTCTTCGTTGTAGGCGACCTGTTTCTCGCGGCGACGATCGGTTTCGTCGATGGCGCGGCGCATAGAGTCGGTCATCTTGTCGGCGTAGAGGATGGCGCGGCCTTCGAGGTGGCGGGCGGCGCGGCCGATGGTCTGGATGAGTGAGCCCTGGGAGCGGAGGAAGCCTTCCTTGTCGGCGTCGAGGATGGCGACGAGGGAGACTTCGGGGAGGTCGAGGCCTTCGCGGAGGAGATTGATGCCGATGAGGACGTCGTACTCGCCTTTGCGGAGGTCGCGAAGGAGGCGGATGCGTTCGAGGGTTTCGATTTCGGAGTGCATGTAGCGGCAGCGGACGCCGACCTCGGTGTAGTAGTTGGCGAGGTCTTCCGCCATGCGCTTGGTTAGGGTGGTGACGAGGACGCGCTCGTTCCTTTCGGCGCGGTCGCGGATTTCGGCGAGGAGGTCGTCGATCTGGCCCTTGATGGGGCGGATTTCGACCTGGGGGTCGACGAGGCCGGTGGGGCGGATGACCTGCTCGACGACGACGCCGGCGGACTTGGTGAGCTCGTACGGGCCGGGCGTGGCGGAGACGTAGATGATCTGGCCGGTACGCGATTCGAACTCTTCGAAGCGGAGCGGGCGGTTGTCCATCGCCGACGGAAGCCTGAATCCATAGTCGACTAGGTTCTGCTTGCGCGAGCGGTCGCCGTGCCACATGCCGTGGAGCTGTGGGACGGTGACGTGGGACTCGTCGATAAAGAGGAGGAAGTCGCGCGGGAAATAGTCGAGGAGCGTGGGTGGGGGCTCGCCGGGGAGTCGGCCGGAGAAGTGGCGCGAGTAGTTTTCGATACCGTGGCAGAAGCCGACGGACTTGATCATCTCGAGGTCGAAGCGGGTGCGCTGGTGGATGCGTTGCGACTCGACGAGGCGGCCTTCGTGTTCGAGCTGGGCTTCCCAATCGGCGAGTTCGGCGAGGATGTTGTTGACGGCGGCGGCCTTGCGATCAGGCGGGACGACGTAGTGCGACTTGGGGTAGATGGGCAGGCGCGAGTACTTCTGCTTGACGGTGCCGAAGAGCGGATCGATTTGCGAGAGGCCGTCAATCTCGTCGCCGAAGAGCTCGATGCGGAAGGCGTTTTCGTCGTAGGTGGGGTAGACCTCGATGATGTCGCCGCGGACGCGGAAGGTGCCGCGGCGGAAGTCGACGTCGTTGCGCTCGTAGAGGATTTCGACCAGGCGGCGGGTGATGTCTTCACGCTTGATCTTCTGGCCTTTTTCGAGCAGAAGGAGCATGCCGTAGTAGGCTTCCGGCGAGCCGAGGCCGTAAATGCAGGAGACCGAGCTGACGATGATGGCGTCGCGGCGTTCGAAGAGGGAGCGCGTGGCGGAGAGACGGAGCTTGTCGAGCTCGTCGTTGATGGTGGACTCTTTTTCGATGTAAAGGTCGCCGGAGGGAATGTAGGCCTCGGGCTGGTAGTAGTCGTAGTAGGAGACGAAGTACTCGACGGCGTTGTTGGGGAAGAACTGTTTGAACTCGTGGAAGAGCTGCGCGGCGAGCGTCTTGTTGTGCGCGAGGATCAGTGCGGGGCGGTTGAGCTCCTGGATGACCTTGGCCATGGTGAAAGTTTTGCCGGAGCCGGTGACGCCGAGGAGTACCTGATCTTTTTCACCGGCGCCGACGCCGGAAACGAGCTCGGAAATGGCGCGGGGCTGGTCGCCCGCCGGGGTGTAGTCGGTCTGGAGCTGGAAGTCCATAGATAGTGTCTAGTGTTTAGTGATTGGTGAATAGAAGCAAGGCGCGGCTGTGGAGATTGTGGAGGCTGCCACGCAAGTGCGAGTGCGTGTACAAAGCGCTAGAAAAGAACAGGCGCAGCAGCTAAGATGATGGTTCCGCGATGAACCAGAATGAAGCCGAACTCGCCGACGTTGGGCTGGAAGTTGTTGATCTTAGCGACCACCTGCACTATGCAAAGAGACCACTGCGGGAGCGAGATCGCCTGCTGGCGATGGATGGGCTGCGACGGCTTGCCAGTGCGTTTGTCGAGAAGCCGGAGAGCATGTTGCAGGAGCTGGTCGAAGCGGCCGTACGGCTTTGCCATGCAGACAGCGCGGGTATCAGCGTCATCCGCGACGACAAAACGGACAAGGATTATTACCGCTGGATCGCAGTAGCGGGTGAGTACAGCGGATTTCTGCATGCCTCGCTGCCGGTGTATCCGAGTGCGTGCACGGTTTGCCTTCAGCGCGGCAATCCGCAATTATTTCGCGTGACGAAGCGATTTTTTGACATTCTTGGGGTGGAAGCGCCGACAGTACACGATGGCATTTTGCTGCCGTGGGAAGCAGAAGGCGTTCGCGGAACGATCTTCATCATTTCTCATTGCAACGCTGAGGCCTTCGATAGCGAAGACCTTGCGCTGATGAAGATTCTGGCGAACTTCGCAGCTATCGCCATTCGGCAGCAGGGCCTGCAGCAGAAGCTGGTTGCCGAGGCTCGTGTAGCGTCTGCCGTTGCCATGGCGCACGAGTTAGCGCATGAGATCAACAACCCGCTGCAGGGAATGACCAACCTGCTGTTCTTGGCTAAAGAAGAGGAAGGTATTGGCGACGAGAGGTCTCTTGCGCTGAAGCTCTCGCCCGACTTCGACAGACTAAAGGATGTTGCGAAACGGCTTCTGGAACTGCCAAAGCGCAGTAGTGAGAATGTGGTTTCTGTTTAAGCGCACGCGTATAGCGAAACGCAGGCAGGAAAAGCCGTCCGCTATTTATAAAGGTCGTTCAGGAGCTTGCGTGTGACGGGATAGCACTCGCATGCTCTCCCTTCGAGCTTGCGGCGCTCGAGGATGTTGACCAGGCCGCGGCGGTACTCGATCAGGCCAGCTTTTTGCAGTGCTCCGGCGGCGACCGTGATGGTAGCGCGGCGGGCACCTATCATTTCCCCGAGGAACTCCTGCGTAAGCTGCATGGTGGGGCTGCCTACGCGATCGGAAACCATGAGCAGCCAGCGGGCGAGGCGTTGGTCGACATTGTGGAGGCGGTTGCAGGCTGCAAGTTGCGATGTGATGAAGGACTGGTATTGCACGAGTCGAAGCACGGCCTGCCGCAGCGGTGTGCGAGATTCAAATTCTTCACGAAAGCGCTTGGCGTCCATACGGAGGCCGGTGCCATCCACCTGCATGAATGAGCGCGTGTCCATCGTTTGGGGGCCGAGGATGTGAAAGGCTTCGGGGAAGCCTTCGTAACCGCAGATACCAACTTCAACGGCGTCGCAGCCGGGAAGGGCAGTAACAACCGATGCCATACCCGAGGTAATGAAATGGATGTAGCGGGGCTGAGCGCCTACTTCAAAGATCGGGGAACGAACTGGGAGTGGGACTGGATGTAGCAACGACATCAAGTGCGCGCGCTCTTCCGGCGGCAGGCAGTCAATGAGTCGGTTTGTAACCTTCTGCGCCACGGTGCTCGAATCCCAGGAAAGCTTCGCAAGGGATCAGCGTGCACCGATCAGGGTAATTGCGATGGGCGATGTTCCGCCCATCTCGACCATACGCAGTATGGAAAGAGAAGATTGTCAGGAATATTACATTGCCGCACAATTACTTACGGGCTGTTGTGACGTTGTCGGCCTGGGGACGACCCTTCTCTCCCTGAATCACGTCGAACTCGACGGGGTCGCCTTCTTTGAGGCTCTTGTACCCATCCGTCTGAATCGAGCTGTAGTGGACGAACACGTCGGGTCCGTTGTCATGGCCCAGGAATCCGTACCCCTTTGCATTGTTGAACCATCT
Source organism: Granulicella sp. (assembly GCA_965200515.1). Classification (GTDB taxonomy): domain Bacteria; phylum Acidobacteriota; class Terriglobia; order Terriglobales; family Acidobacteriaceae; genus Granulicella. Next base: position 1,742,989 of record CBDAUT010000014.1, read on the forward strand.
GACCGTGCCGGTGTGATGAGCCATGTGACGTTCCCCTTTCCAGTAAGGTGACTTCTTTGTTATGTCTGTGTCAGTCATGCACCGTACACAGAAGCTCGAAAATCCGAATATTCTCATATATAAGTCAGGACCCTGACATCGGGTGCAAACTATCATCGGACCAATACGCATTTGTACGGTAGCTGACAAAGCGGTCTGCATTTCGGTATAACCAAAATGCAGTCCAGCCGTGCGAGACCGTACCGGAATTCTTCGATGCCGCCTCTGAGCCGTTGCCCTGATGAAGGAGAAGGCTTGTGGAAACGATTCGCGACGAGGTCATTCAAGATAGCCGCTTCAGCCTGGACGATAAGTCCTTCGTGAACTGCTCGCTGGAAGGATGCGTTCTGGAATACAGCGGCGGCAACGTGAGCTTTGACCGAACAGTCTTCCGCGGATGCAAATACGTCTTTTTCGGACGGGCCCGCTCGACGGTGCATTTTTTGCAGGCCGTCGGGCTGGTAGTCGATGACGAGAAGCTGTGGGCTGAATTTCCGGAGTCAACGAACTAAACGGACCTGAACTGGCTGCTTCCGCTATGCGATGTAGCCGATGTCGAACTCGGCGTAGTTATCCAGGTGCTGCTTGATGACGTGGTAGCACTCGCAGGAGCGGCGCTCCAGAGCTTTCAAGTCGAGGATGTGCACCGTGCCGCGCGTGTAGTCGATCAAACCTTCTTCGCGCAACATAGCAGCGGCTACCGTGACGGTGGGCCGAGCGGTGCCGAGCATCTGGGCAAGCAGTTCCTGCGAAAGTCGAAGCGTCTGCTTTCCTGAACGGTCGGCGCAAATGAGTAGCCAACGCGCAAGTCGCTGCTCGGCAGTATGTTTAGCGTTGCAGCCAGCAGATTGCATAGCTTGAACCAGTTGCGCCTGCACGTACCGCAGGCTGAGCTCCTGAAAAAGTTCGCCCCGCGCGAACTCAATTTGCGCGAGCGCAGCAGAGCAGCGGAAGCCGCTGCCGGCGATTTGCGTGTAAACGCGATTGAGGCTCCTCTTCGTACCCATGAGTGCAGACACACCAATAATGGATTCGAAGCCGAAGAGGCTCACTTCTACCTGGGAGCCATCGAGAAAGGTGGTCGTCATGGAGGCAACACCTTCTTCCACAAAGTAGAGGTGGTCAATCTGGTTGCCGGGAAACTCAATCTCGTGCATGAGTTCAAATGCGACAGGTTCGAGATCGAGGCGAGCGAGAACGTCTGAGGAGAGATGACTGAGTAAGGTGTTTCGAAACGTGCTCACGAACACCGTGCACTTTCTTGTGTTCTCAGTATGCGCCCTTTCTGGGGCAGTTGGGGAATTTAGCGGAGTATGTTGCTCTAAGCTCCACGCGCCGTCCCGCGAGATCGTTGCAACGTAGAATACGCAGCATGACAAACGTAGAGCTGTGGCTCATTCGACATGGCGAAACCGAGTGGAGCCTTAGCGGGGCGCATACCAGCGTGACCGACATTTCGCTGACGGAGCACGGACGTAAACGAGCTGAGGAGCTCCGGGGCTTTCTCCACGGCAAGAAGTTTGCTGCTGTCTTCACCAGTCCACTGATTCGCGCGAAAGAAACCTGTGAAATTGCAGGTTACGGCGGCGTGGCGAAGGTCGAAGAGAATCTTCGCGAGTGGAATTACGGCGACGCGGAAGGGAAGACCACGAAGCAGATTCGCGAGGAGCTGGGGAAGCCTGACTGGAGCGTATGGACTGACCCCATCATCGGTGGCGAGACGGTGGAGCGCGTTGGGGAGCGAGCGGATGCTGTGATTGCTCGGGCTTTAGCGGCGGCAGAAGCGGATGCTTCGCCTTTGGATCAGGGTGACAAAATTAAAGAAAGTTCTCATGCGGTGGCTCTGTTTGCTCACGCGCACATTTTGCGAATACTGGCGGCTCGCTGGATCGGCTTGCCGGCTGTGGATGGGAAGCTTTTTGGGTTAGGAACGGGCAGCGTGAGTGTGCTTGGATTCGAGCGCGAGACGCATGTGATTTCCAAATGGAATCGTGGGTTTGAAGGAGAGTAAATGAGACGAGTGCTTTCGTCGTCGATCTTTTACAAAGTGCTTTGTGTCGGATTGCTAAGCTGCGCTGTGGCTGTTTCCGCGCAGACGAATCCGAATCTCGCAAAGCTCGGTTACTATGCCGATCCGGAGATTCACATTTTCGATGGGCAGTATTGGATCTATCCGACCTCTTCCAGCCCAGACGAGAAACAACGTGCGGAGAACACGTTCAATCCTGAGCAGCAGAAGCTGCGCGCCGGGAATGTGATCCATCCTGTGTATCTGCTGCACACGTCTCTGGACGCGTTATCCTCGCGCGATTTAGTGCATTGGACGAAGCATCCGCACGTGCTGGATGTCAAAAATGTGTCGTGGGCAGCGTACGCGATCTGGGCACCTTCCGCGATTCAGCTCCATGGCAATTACTACCTGTTCTTCGCCGCGAATGACATTCAGAAGAAAGATAAATTTTCCGGCGGCATTGGTGTCGCGGTGAGTGACAAGCCCAGCGGCCCGTTCGTCGACGCAATCGGGCACCCGCTCATCGGTGAGTTTCACGATGGTGCGCAGCCGATCGATCCCATGGTGTTCCAGGACGATGACGGAAGCATCTACCTGTACCAGGGAGGACAGGGTCACTGCGTGGTGGCGAGGCTCGCACCTGACCTGAAGAGTGTCGTGCCGATGACCGATGGCACGATGTACAAGGAGATCACGCCGGAGCACTACGTGGAGGGTCCGTTCGTTCTCAAGCGCAAAGGCACGTACTACTTCATGTGGTCTGAGGGAAGCTGGGAGAACTCTTCCTACGGAGTGGCTTATGCGAAGAGCAGCAGCCCTACTGGCCCGTTCACTCGAGTGGGGAAGATTCTGCAGACCGACCCTGCTATCGCGAACGGCCCCGGGCACCATTCCGTACTGCAGATTTCCGGAACAGATGACTGGTACATCGTGTACCACCGGCACCCGTTAGGCACAACGGGAGCCAATGAGCGCGTCGTTGCGATTGATCAGATGCGGTTCGATGCTGAGGGCAGCATACTACCGGTGAAGATGACCAAAGAGGGACCTGTGGCGAGACCGCTTCGTTCCGGCAAGTGAGCTTCTGCAGGTGCATTGGCAACAGTGGATTGAAGTAAGGTAAGACCATGCCTTATGAGATTTTGAATCCTGCCCAGCGTGTCGAGGCACGGGGTAGGTCGTGCGCGCTGGCGGTGATGGCGAAAGCTCCGCGAGCGGGGAAAGTGAAAACCCGGCTTGCTCCTCCACTCACGTTGGAGCAATCGGCAGAGCTGAACATCTGTTTTTTGAAAGACACCACGGAAAACATCGCAAGTGTGGCCGCGAAAGGATATGCGGCAGGGCTGGTCTGCTACACGCCTGTGGGCGATGAAGTTGCGTTCGATGCTTTGCTGCCTGATGACTTCAAGTTGATTCCGCAGCGCGGTGACGCTTTCGGCGAGCGTTTGCTGGCCGCGGCTGAAGATATCCTGGCCTGCGGTTTCGGGTCTGTGTGCCTCATTGATTCCGACTCACCGACAGTTCCCACGCTTGCGTTGCAACGGGCTGTCGATGAGCTGAACCGTGATGGAGATCGCGTGGTGCTGGGTGGATCGCATGATGGTGGCTACTACCTGATTGGGTTAAAGCGAGCGCATCCGCAGCCGTTCCAGAACATTACCTGGAGCACGGAAAGTGTTTACCGGGAAACGGTGCAGCAGATTGCGGATGCGCGATTGGAACTGGTGGAACTGCCGAAGTGGTACGACGTGGATGACGCCGCGACGCTCGCTGTGCTCGAGAAAGAGCTGCTGGAAGGTGAGCGGCCGGAGTTTGCGTCGGTGAATGGCTACGACGCAAAGGCGAGCCGTGCGTTCCTGCAGGCGCGGGTGGGCAAATGAATACGGCGATGAGCAGATTGCGAGATGGACACCCGTGGGTCACGAATGCGGCTCTGTGCCTGCTGGGCTTTGGAATGTTTCTGGCAATGCGCCAGTTTCCGAATGAGTATGACCACTACACGGTGAACTTTTCCGGGCTGTCCGGAATTCTGGTCTGTATATACGTTGCTGCGATTGGGGTCATTCTCACGCAGCCAACGAACCGGGCGACCTTCGGAATCATTGTCGGTTTCGCGATTGCCTTCAACGTGACCGTGTTCCTTGGGGACCCATTCACGTCATCGGATTTGTACCGCTACGTTTGGGACGGGATTGTGCAGCACGCGCATATCAACCCGTACCGCTATATTCCTGCCGATCCTGCGCTGGAGTTCCTGCGAGCGCCGAATCAGGATGTTTACGAAAGCATCAATCGCAAGGAATACGCTCGCACGATCTATCCTCCGATTGCGCAGATGATCTATTGGCTCGCGACTTTTATCTCGCCGACTGTCGAGTCGATGAAGATTGTCATGCTGGCTTTCATAGCCGGTTCCGCTGCGGTGCTGCTCAGCCTGCTCAAGAGGATGGGCCGGAGAAGAGAAGACATACTTCTCTTCATCTGGTGCCCGGCGCTGGTTTGGGAGATTGCCCTTGTCGGTCATATCGACGCCGCGGTGATCTTCTTTATCTGCATGGCACTGCTGTTTCGGTATAAAAACGATGCACTTTGGACGGGCGTATTTCTCGGGCTGGCGATTTTCACGAAGTTCTACCCAGCCGTTCTGTTTCCCGCGCTTTACATGCGGCGCGACTGGAAGATGCCTGCGGTGATCGTTGCGATAGGCGCACTTGGCTACGCTATCTACTCCTCTGCAGGTAAGTACGTTCTCGGATTTGCGGAAGGGTATTCCAAAGAAGAGGGAATCAATACGGGTACACGCTACTTCCTGCTGCAACAGGTACAGCGTTTGCCGGGGCTGCACAGCTTTCCGATGCCGCTGTACCTTGTCTTCTGTGCGTGTGTCTTTGCGGCGCTGACATGGTGGGCATGGAAGAGTGCGACTACGGAGATCGTTCCGGACAGGCCTTATGGCTGGATGGGTTCGCCTAATTTTCTGCGCATCGCGGGTGCGTTTGCCTTCGCGCTGATGCTGCTTTTTTCGCCGCATTACCCCTGGTACGTGCTGTGGCTGGCACCGTTCTACACGCTGTTGCTGGACCTCCCGATGCTGACGTATGTGGGGCTGATCTTCTTTCTGCTGAACACCGTTTATGGCGATCCGATGAAGAAGATGTTTCTAGGAAACCAGATGCTCTATGGTTCGGTCGCTGCGATGTTCCTGCTGCAGTGGGCAATTCACAGGTGGCACCTTTGGGAATACTTTCACGCGGATAACAGACTGCAGGGCTCCGAGGTTGTACGTTGACTGGGAGCTTCGGAACTGTAGGAAATGCAGACAGCAGGATATCGGTGATCATCCCTGCTTTGAACGAGGCGGAGTCAATCGGGCATGTTGTGGGCGCGATGCCGTGGGACCGCATTACGGAGTGCATTGTGGTGGATAACGGCAGCACAGATGAGACCGCTTTGGTGGCGCAGATGGCCGGCGCACGCGTGGTGAGTTCGCCGCGTGGATATGGCAATGCGATGTGGGCCGGTGTGCAGGCCGCGCGAAGTGAGAGCGAGATTCTCGTCTTCCTGGATGGCGATGGCGCTGACAATCCAGACGACATGGAAAAGCTGGTTGGTCCAGTAGAGCGTAGCGAGGCTGACTTTGTGTTGGGTTCTCGTTTGAGGGGACAGCGTGAGCCAGGATCTTTGCTGGCGAGCCAGGTGTTTGCAAGCCATCTGATTAGTGCGCTGGTGAAGTTGCTGTATGGCTTTAAGTACACCGATATGGCGTCGTTTCGGGTGATTCGCAGAGACTCTCTCCAGAGCTTGGACATGCAGGAACGCACCTATGGATGGAACCTGGAAATGCAGATCAAAGCTGTGCAGAGGAAGCTGCGCATCCAGGAGATCCCAGTAAACTACCGCTGCAGAATCGGTGGGGTGTCAAAGGTATCAGGCGACTTACGCGCGTCCTTTGTGGCTGCGACACGGATTCTTGGTGTGTTTCGCCGCGTGAGGCGCGAACGGTGAGTGAGGCCGTTGTTGAGCTCGAGCATGTGAGTGTGGCGCGGGGCGAGAACATCGTGCTGCACGACGTGAGCCTGCGCATTGAGGCGGGCGAGCACCTCGCGATCCTTGGGCGAAACGGCTGCGGAAAATCGACGCTTCTGAAGACACTGACATGCGAGCTTTATCCGCTGGTGAAGCCGGAGACGCGCGTGAGCATCTTTGGCCGCGAGCGTTGGGACCTGACAGAGCTGCGACGGAAGATGGGCGTGGTTTCGGCCGAGTTGCCGGGGAAGCCAATGCTGTCGACCAGCGGGTTCGACGCGGTGTTGACAGGCTTCTTTTCGAGTTCGAGTCTGTGGCTGAATCTGGAGGTCACGGCTGCCATGCGAGACCGCGCGGAGGAGATACTCACGCTGGTACATGCCGAGGCCCTGCGAGAAAAGCCAGTTGGTGAAATGAGTGCGGGACAGCAGCGCCGCGTGATGATTGGACGAGCGATGGCTGGTGCGACGCTGGACGGCACAGGCGATGTGCAGATGCTCCTACTGGACGAGCCGTCGAATGCACTCGATCTTGCCGCGCAGCGCGACCTGCGCGACCTGATTCGAAAGCTGGCGAGAAACGGGACAGCGATCCTTCTCATCACGCACCACATCGCTGACATCGTTCCGGAGATTGAGCGAATAGTGATGATGCGTGAGGGGCGGATCGCAGCCGATGGCCGCAAAACAACGCTCCTAACAGCCGAGCAGTTGAGTACGTTGTTTGGACGTCAAGTGCGTTTGCACGAACGAGACGGCTACTTCAACGCATGGTAAGTGCAGTGCGCTGATCTGTTCGTTTTCATAAGGTCAAATACGGGCCGTAAGCACAACAAAACAAAAGGCGATGGTGCTCTTGTGGCAGAGACAACCCAGGCTACAGAGTTGCACAAGCTGCGCGTCCTACTGTCATACCTTTGTGGCGTTGTTTTGGGCGCGCCATAACCAAACTGTCACGTGCCGAGGTGAGCCCCGATCTGGGACACCTATGGCCCAAGCAGCAGAACATGGAGGTTGCATGAACAATCAGTACTGGATGAAGAAGATGTGTGGAGTAGGTGCGTCACTCGCGATGGTAGCGGGACTTGCCCTCTCAGCACACGCGCAGAAGGCCGAAGTGGACGGAATGATCATCGGTCGCGACGGTGCGACGATGTATGTCAAAACGACTGATTCGCCGCGGCAGATCGTCGTTCTCTCTGACTCGACTAAGGCTACGCAGAAGGGCGGCTTTCTCGGAGTGGGTAAGAAGGAGCTTGGTGTCGCCGCACTTGTACCTGGGCTTGAAGTGAAGGTTGAGGGTACATACGACAGCGATCACAAGCTAAACGCAAACAAAGTTGAGTTTTCTCGTAGCTCGATGAAGACCGCAAAGCAGATTGATGCTGGTCTGGATCCGGTGAACGGAAAACTTGCGCAGCAGGAAGACCAGTTGGCGAGTAATCGTAAGGCGCTGTCTGATCATGGGTTGACGTTGGACGAGCATGGCAAGCTGATTGCAGCAAATGCGCAGGCAGAAGGTGAAGACCGTGCAGCAATCGGCGCGGCGAACTCGCGCATCGGTGACCTCGACCAATACGACAGCAAAGGAGCGTTTACGGTCAACTTCAAGAACGGCAGCGCGGTTGTGAGCAAGAAAGACCATGATGCGCTCACGGACTTCGTGAAGACAGCCGCTGAAAGCAAGGGCTTCATGGTTCAGGTGCAGGGCTACGCCTCCAAGGTCGGTTCCCCGGCAGTGAACCAGAAGCTCAGTAGCGAGCGTGCGGATGCTGTTCTGACAATCATTCAGCAGAGCGGTTCCGTGCCGCTTACGCGCATTCTGGCTCCGGCTGCAATGGGCACTACCGAGCAGGTTGCTGACAACCACTCCCGCAAGGGGCAGGCACAGAACCGTCGCGTCGTTGTGACGATTCTGGTGAACAAAGGCATTACGGGCGGAGCAGGTCAGGACGCCCAGGCTGCGCCAACCACTACAGCTACGCCCCAGGCTGCTCCGGCTGCTGCTGCTGCTGCGCAGCCGAATCCCAGCAACTAGGTAGACCTCCGGGGGGCTTCTGAAGCTTTTCGTAATGGCAGTTGTGATCGGAGCGCAGGCTCTGATCCAACTGCCATTTTTCCTGAGTTGGTGTCAGCGCGTACCGGTGAGTTGCGCGATCTGCACGAGTTCGGGCCGCTGAACGTTCTTGGGTCCTAACACAGCAATTTTCGGAAGCGGACCTTTGACCATCGCGACTTCATCGCACGCGTATAGGCGTGGGCAGGTTTGGCAATCCTTGTAGATTTTGTCCGGCATGGCATCGCGGTCGGCGACACGAAATCCGAGATGGCCGAAATAGTCAGGTATGCGCGTGAAGAGACAGACGCTGGTCACCTGATGCTCGTCGGCTTCGGTCATCAAGGCTTCCAATAGCTCGTCTCCAGCGCCTAAACCACGAAACTCCGGCTTCACCACAATGGATCGGACCTCTGCGAGATGCGGGCCGTATAGATGCAGGGCTCCGCAGCCGAGGAAAGTCTGTTCGCCCTCGGGCGTGGCGCGATGGACGACTGTGAAGTCGCGGATATTCTCGCAAATTTCAGCGTAGGAACGGCGCAGAAGGGTGCCATCGTGCGACAAAGAGTTGACGAGGTTGAAGATGTCCTCGGCGTCCTGAAGACGGGCTTTATGCGCGCGAATATTAGGGTCAGCGGACAACGTGAGTCGCCTCCGGCGACGAGGCAGCAGACGGTTGACAGGAAGACAGTGTGGCAATGCGTTGTTTTGCTGCTAATAGAGCTTCGTAGACTTGGGCCGTTGCAGTGCCTCCCTGAGTGTTGTGGCAATCTAGCGTGGCTTCGAGGGTGATGGTTTCGAAGAAGTCGCCCTCGAACTGTTCGCTGAGGGTGAGGAGATCAGTCAGCGAGAGGTCGTTAAGCTCTTTACCTTGTTCCAGGCCCATGCGAACGGCGTTGCCGATGATCTCGTGCGCTTTGCGAAAGGGGACGCCTTTGTTGCTGAGATAGGTGGCTCCAGCCATGGCGTTCAGGTACCCCGATTGCGCGGCGGACTTCATTACCGCAGTTCGGAATTTTAGCGCCCGGGTGAAGTTGGGCAGGACGCTCAGCAGGCCGGTTAGGGTATCGGCGATGTCGAAGATCTGCTCCTGTCCTTCTTGTAGATCCTTGTTGTAGGCGAGAGGCAAGCCCTTGATCAGTGTGGCGAGCGCGGTGGCTGAGCCGAGCAGGCGGGCGGACTTACCGCGAGCGAGCTCGGTGAGATCGGGGTTCTTCTTTTGCGGCATCGCCGAGGAGCCGGTGGAGAAGGCTTCGGGTAGCTCGACAAAGTTGAACTCGGCGGTAGCGTAGAGGGTAATCTCTTCCGCGAAGCGCGAGATGTGGAGGCCCAGCGTGGAGGCGGCCTGCGCAAAGTCGAGCATGAAGTCGCGGTCGGAAGTTGCGTCCATGCTGTTGGTGGTGGGCGCGGTGAAGCCAAGCGCGTCTGCAGCGATGGTGCGGTCAAGTGCGAGGGTTGCGCCGGCGATGGCTCCGCTGCCAAGCGGGCAGAAGTTCATCCGGACGCGTGCGTCGGCGAAGCGGGAGAGGTCGCGTTCGAGCATGCTGACGTGGGCGAGCAGCCAGTGTGCGATGAGAACGGGCTCGGCGCGTTGGAGGTGCGTGTAGCCGGGCATGACGTTCGCGGCGTTGGCGTGCGCGAGTGCGAGGAGTGCATTCGCCCACGCCAGGAGGCCGTGTCTGGTGGCGTCAATTGCATCGCGCACGAAGAGCCGCATGTCGGTGGCGATCTGTTCGTTGCGGCTGCGACCGGTATGGAGCTTTAGCGCGAGGCCGCCGATCTCTTTAGTGAGCTCGAGTTCGACGAAGTGGTGAATGTCTTCGGCCTGTGGCGCAGAGGCGACAATGGCTGCACCGATCTGCTGGTCGGAGGTTTCGTAGTCCACCTGCCCGCTGGTTGCGGAGATGCGGTTCGACCAGTTGATCGCTCGTTCACCCACGCGCGCGAGGCCTTCGACTGTTTGCGAAAGTTCTTCGGGCGAGAGGACACCCGCGGCTGCGATGGCCTGCGCGTGTGCCTTGCTGGCGGCGACTTCCTGCGGGAGCAGACGCCAATCGAACGGGAAGCTGCGCTGCCACTGCTCGAAGGTGCGGTCGAGCGGCTCGCGAAAGCGGCCGGACCACATTTTGGTTGTTTTTTCTACTACTGACACGGCGGCAATTCCTCGAGATAAGTTCTTTCAGAGACTACTTCGGCAGAAGCATGCCGCGGCTTGAGCGGCTTCGCATTCCCAGCGTCAAAGTGAGCAGTATTGCAGTCCACGGCGTCGAGACGAGCTTTCCGCCATTCGACGATCACAAAGCCCGAGGACTCGTCTTGCGCGCGGAAGAAGTATTGTTTGCCGGGTTGAAGGTCTACTGAGATGTGCTGCTCGTCCTTTGGCTTGTCGCGATCCGTAGCGACGAAATCGTGCAAACCGGGCACCAACTTTAGTGTTAGGAAGCGACCGTTGTGGATGACGAAACCTTCGTAAAAGCTAACGAGGGGCTTGGAGCTGTCGAATATCTGGCCATAGAAGATGCCGTGCTTCGAGCCGGGAAGGCCCGTTGTCGAGTTGGATCCTTTCGCGTAAAAGGTGACGGTCGCGGTCGTGGTGGACTGCGGTCCCGGGGCAGCAGATGCGGAGACGGCACAAACAAGCAAAATCAGAGGTAAAAATCTGATATGAGCGCTTCCAGATCGGCTGCGCTGCCCTTGCTCGAAGATGCGGTCGAGTGGCACAGAGAATCGGCCCGACCGGATTTTGATGGGTTTGTTAGGCATTGTTGATGCAGCATCCTCGTGCGTCAGCGGCGATACAGACTAAAACGCAGATTCCCTTCGGGAATGACAACAAAGAAGTAATGGCTTTCCCCTTTGTCATTCCCGAAGGGAATCTGCGTTTGCTGTTTGGGAGATTTCGGGTTCTTCGGGCATAAGTTCTTCCCAAGTTGGATTCTCCGACTCGATCAATGCAATCTTCTGGGCACGCGTCCAATGCTTCAATTCCTTCTCACGGGCGATAGCGTTGTTGATGTACTGGAAGCGCTCGAAGTAGACGAGCCGTGTCACCTTATAGCGCGCGGTGAAGCTGCCGGGTTTTAGCTTTCTATGGTCAGAAACTCGTTCGCGCAAGTTGTTTGTTACACCGATGTACAGAATGTGCGAGCGGTTCGAGAGGATGTAGACGAAGAAGTTGTATTCGCGTCTTGGCATCGTGCTCTCCGGGTATGCATCGTGCTGCTTCAAACGAAACGCAGATTCCCTTCGGGAATGACAAACAAAAAAGACTATGCCTCACGGTTCTGCGGATTGGAGAGGCCGCTAACTGGGCCACTGTTGAGCTGCGGCATTTCGGTGCCTTGGCGTAAGTTGAGAAGACCGGCGGCGGCGTAGGTTTGCAGCTTGGCGCGGGTGTCGGTGATGTCCAGGTTGCGCATCGTGAGTTGGCCGATGCGGTCTTTCGGACTGAAGGAGCTTTCCGTTTTCTCCATGGAGAGGCGTTCGGGGGCGAAGGTCAGGTTCGGGCTTTCAGTGTTGAGGATGGTGTAGTCGTTGCCGCGGCGGAGTTCCAGTGTGACGCTGCCGGTGACGGCTTTGGCGACCCAGCGCTGGGCGGATTCGCGGAGCATGAGGGCCTGGGGGTCGAACCACCGGCCCTGGTAAAGGAGGCGACCGAGTTTGCGACCGTTGTCGCGGTACTGTTCGAGCGTGTCTTCGTTGTGGATGCCGGTGAGGAGGCGTTCATAGGCGATGAAGAGCAGGGCGAGGCCGGGGGCTTCGTAGATGCCGCGCGACTTGGCTTCGATGATGCGGTTTTCGATCTGGTCGCTCATGCCGAGGCCGTGGCGTCCACCAATCCTGTTGGCTTCGTACATCAGTGCGACAAGGTTCTCGAAGTGCTTGCCATTGAGCGCAGTGGGCACACCCTCTTCGAAGGTGACGGTAACTTCTTCGGGCTCTACGTCCACGTCGCTCTTCCAGAAGGACACGCCGCCCATGATGGGTGCGACGATCTTCATGGATGTGGAGAGGTGTTCTAGGTCCTTGGCTTCGTGCGTTGCGCCCAGGAGGTTGGAGTCGGTGGAGTAGGCCTTCTCGGTCGACATTTTGTAATCGAAGCCGGACGCGATGAGGAACTCCGACATTTCCTTGCGTCCGCCGAGCTCGTCAATGAACTGGGCGTCAAGCCACGGCTTGTACACCTTCAGGTCAGGATTGACGAGGAGGCCGTAGCGGTAGAAGCGCTCGATGTCGTTGCCCTTGAAGGTAGAGCCGTCGCCCCAGATGTTGACGCCATCTTCCTTCATCGCGGTGACGAGCATGGTGCCGGTGACGGCGCGGCCGATAGGCGTCGTGTTGAAGTAAGTGACGCCAGCGGTGCTGATGTGGAACGCGCCCGCCTGCAGTGCGGCGATGCCTTCACGCACAAGCTGCGTGCGGCAGTCGATGAGGCGCGCCTTCTCTGCGCCGTACTCGAGAGCTTTGCGTGGGATAGCTTCGTAGTCGGTTTCATCGGGCTGGCCGAGGTTAGCTGTGTAGGCGTAGGGGATCGCGCCTTTTTGCTTCATCCAGTGGAGCGCGGCGGAGGTGTCGAGACCACCGGAAAAGGCGATGCCGACGCGCTGGCCGGTGGGGAGGGATTCGAGAATTACGGACATTGAGTTCCTGGTGGCGAGTGGTTAGTGGCTAGTGCACACACATTCGTGGCGCTGCGGGCGAAATACAGGGGTCCTTCGACTACGCGCGTTGCGCTCCGCTCAGGATGACACCAGAGGGGGGAGGAGCGAAGAGGTAATCAGCGTTTGCTTCTCGCCTGCAGACCGCCTTTGTTGCGGGTGTGCGGGATGCGTTTTGCGCCGCCCAGGAGCATGAGGGTGATGGCCTTTTGTGCATGCATGCGGTTTTCGGCCTGATCGAAGACAACGGATTGTGGTCCGTCAAGAACGGCGTCTGTCACTTCGGCTCCGCGGTGCGCGGGAAGGCAGTGCATAAACGCGGCGGAGGCTTGGGCGTGCGACATAAGCGTTTCATTCACCTGGAAGGGAGCGAAGATGGGAGCGCGCTTCATCGCTTCATTTTCCTGGCCCATGCTGGTGCAGACGTCCGTGTAGATGGCGTCCGCTTCGGTTGCTGCTTTGACTGGATCATGCGTGAGGGTGAGGGAACCGCCGGTTGTTTCGGCGATCTCGATTGCCTTGTGTACGATCTCGAGCTTAGGTTGAAATCCTTTGGGCGTGGCCACGGTAACGTGTACGCCTAGGAGCGCACCGGCAAGCATAAGGGAGTGGCAGACATTGTTGCCGTCGCCAACATAGGTGAAGCGCAGGCCTTCGACGGAACCGAAGCGCTCTTCGAGAGTCATGAAGTCGGCGATCGCCTGGCAGGGATGTTCTAAATCCGATAGTGCATTGATGACCGGCGTTTTCGCGTTGGCGGCCATTTCAGTAATCGTGTCGTGCGCGTACGTGCGGAGCACGATAACGTCCATCCAGCGCTCAAGATTACGCGCGACATCGGGAATGGATTCACGCTCGCCGAGCGGGGCAGCAGTTTGATCGACGAAGGTAGCGCCACCACCGGCACTCTTCATGGCGACCTCAAAGGTGAGGCGCGTGCGGAGCGAAGGCTTTTCGAAAAACATCACCATCTGCTTGGCGTCGAGGCCGTGGCGGAAATCCTCCGGGGCTGCTTTCACCGCATGCGCCAGTGCGAGGATGGCGGAAATTTCCTGCACAGACAGGTCGGCGACAGAGATGAAGTCGCGACCGGTGAGACCCTTCGCGGTTGCGGTGAACTCCGTGTCGGACTGGATGCGGAGCGTAGAAGAGTTTTTGCCTTCTGTGCCGTTCTTCGGGCTCATAACGATGGTCTTGCTGCTCATAATGCTGTTTCTCCGGCGAGCGTTGTTTCGGGTGTGGTGTGCGCGGTTAGCAGATGGTCGAGAGCGGATAGTGCTTCATCGACGTGCTCGCGTTGAATGAGGTATGGCGGAAGAAAGCGCAACACGGTTTCGTGGGTGCGGTTTAGGAGGATGTGGCGATCCATCATGCCCTGGTGGATGTGCTTGGCGATATCGGCATCGGCAAGTTCTACACCGATCATTAGGCCTTCCCCGCGAACATCCACGATGACCGAGTGCTTCTGCTGAAGAGTACGCAGGCTGCTGAGAAAGTATTCACCGAGTTCTGTGTTGTGAGACAGCAGCTTTTCCTGCTTGATCACGTCGATGGCTGCGATGGCGACAGCGCAGGCGAATGGGTTTCCGCCAAAGGTCGTGCCATGCATGCCAGGCGTGAAGGCTCGAGAGACTTCCTCCGTGCAAAGCATCGCGCCGATGGGAATACCGGCTGCCAGAGGCTTGGCAAGTGTGGTGATGTCGGGACGAACGTCGAAGTGCTGGTAAGCGCACCATTTGCCGGTGCGTCCCATACCGGATTGAATTTCATCGAGGAGCAGAAGCGCGCCAGTGGAATCGCAGAGCTCGCGGGCTGTCTGCAGAAACTCTTCCGAAACGAAGTTGATGCCACCCTCGCCCTGCAATACCTCTATCGCAATGCCGCAAACGTCCTCAGAGAACGCAGCGCGTAGTGCTGTGACGTCGTTGTGTGGGATGAACTCGACATCGGGCATCACTGGCTGGAAGGGTTGGCGGTACGCGGACTTGTGCGTCGTCGCAACGGAGCCCATGGTACGTCCGTGGAAGCTGTGTTCCAGTGCGAGGAACTTCGTCCCAATCTGCTTGCCTTCTTTGCGCAGCATTCCGGCGTGGGCGCGGGCGAGTTTTAGTGCTGCTTCCCATGCCTCCGTGCCGGAGTTGCAGAAGAAGACGCGATCCATTCCGGTGATCTCCGTGAGACGCAGCGCGAGCTCTGTTGTGCCCGTATGGAAGAAGAGATTTGAAGTGTGGAGGAGCGTCTCAGCCTGCTTGCTGATCGCAGCAGTAATCGCTGGATGGTTGTAGCCCAGCGCGGAAACGCCGATGCCGCTGAGGAGATCGAGATAACGGGTGCCGTCCTCATCGAAGAGGTAAACACCTTCCCCGCGCGCGATCTGGAGCGGGTAGCGGGCGTAAGTGTTGAGGACGAGCTTTGATTCTGCGGCCTGGAGGTCGGTGAGAGTCATGCGGCTATCACCTCCGTGCCGTCGTCGACGCGAGAACTGATGAGGTCTGGAAGGAGCGCCGCAGATTCTGCGGGGAGGATGCGCACGCGCTTCACACCGTTTACGAGCGCTTCCTTGCAGGCGTTCAGCTTAGGGAGCATGCCACCGGAGATCACTGCGGAGCGCTCCAGCGTCGGTACGTCTTTGAGTGAGAGCCAGCGAAGGACGTTGCCGTCTGCGCCTTTCACGCCGGGTACGTCGGTGAGGAAGATGAGCGCATCGGCCTTGGTGGCAACAGCGCAGGCGGATGCCATCTCGTCGGCGTTGATGTTGTAGTATTCGCCGTCGAAACCAAGAGCGATAGAGGAGATGACCGGGATCGCACCCATCGTCCAGATGGCTTGAAGCCACTTCGGATCGGTTGCGGCAATCTCGCCGACGAAGCCGAGGTCCGGAGTGGTCTTCTTTTTGCGTGCGCGGAAAACGTGTCCGTCACCGCCGGTGAGGCCCACAGCCTCCTGGCCCTGCTGACCGAGTGCGGCGACAAGTGCCTTGTTCACCCGACCGCCGAGCACCATGATTGCAGCGTCCCGGGTTTCGGCGTCGGTAACGCGAAGACCGGCGATGAATTCTGATTTCTTGCCCATCTGTGTCAGCAGTTTGGTGAGCTGAACACCGCCACCGTGGACGAGAGCGACCTGGTGGCCGTCTGCGGCGAGCTGTGCAATCGACTTTGCGCAGGTCTGCAACAGTTGAGGATTCTCAAGTGCAGCGCCACCAAGTTTGACTACATATTTCATTGACACTCCGAAGGATTAGAGCAGGCCTTCTGCTTCGTGCCAGCCGGCCATCAGGTTCATGTTCTGCACGGCTTGCGAAGCAGCGCCTTTGAGCAAATTGTCCAGACAGGAGACGAGCACCGCTCGCTTGCCGTCAGGTGAAAGTGCGAAGCCAATGTCGCAGAAATTGGTATGGACGACGTGCTGGATTTCGGGCAGAGCGGGAGAGCGGTGCACGCGCACAAGTGGTGCGTTGGAATAGAAGGAGTTGAAACAGTCCTGAAGTTCAACCATCGAGCGCACTTCATTGAGACGGATGTAAATCGTCGATAGGATGCCGCGCGGGATGGGAAGCAGATGAGGAGTGAATCCAATTTGATTCGACTGTAAGTGAAGCTGCTCCAGCAACTCGCCGGTGTGCCGGTGCCCGAAGACCGAATACGCGGAAAGGTTGTTCGCTGCGTGCATGAAGTGGGTGGTCGCGGTGGGTGCTTTGCCGGCTCCGCTGACGCCTGACTTTGAATCACAGATGATTTCGCAGTCCAGATTGAGCAGATTGGCACGAAGCAGTGGGGCTAACGCGAGAATGATGGACGTGGCGTAGCAGCCCGGGTTGGCTACCAGACGCGCGCGGGCGATGGCGGCTCCGTGAAGTTCGGGAGAGCCGTAAACCGCCTCATGCTGTATGCCTGCTGCAAGAATGGCGTCGGAGTCCAGAAGCTTGTAGACGGCGCGGTTTTGTTCGTCGTGGAGACGCCATGCACCGCTGAGGTCGACGACGCGAATGCCGCAGGCGAGGGCTTCGGGAACCCATTCACGTGACTGCTCATGCGGCGTGGCAAGAAAGACGAGTTCAACACCATCGCGTTGAAGCTGGTTCCAGTCCCAGCCTATGATGCTGGCTGCATTTGCGTTCGGAAGTCCAGCGAGTTGCGGATGCATGCTGGTGAGAGGGACCGACTCAGTTTCTGCACCAATACGACCGAAAAAGAGTGGAGGAGTGCTTTGTAATTGCGGATGACGCAGGAGCAGGCGTGCGAGTTCCGCACCGGAGTAGCCGCTCACCCCGATGACTGCCGTGCGCAAACTCTTGACGGAGCTAGACAATCTGCGCCTCCAGTCTGGCGCGCACCAGCGCCGCATGCCGCACGTCCGGGCAAATGATGAGAACTGTGTTGTCACCGGCGACTGTGCCAACGACATCGTCCCACTCTTCGTAATCGATCGCTGCGGCTACGGGTTGCGCACCGCCAAGCGTAGTGAGCAGAACGACTAGGTTCTGCGCCTGACGGACTTCGAGGGCGAAGTTCTCCATCATCGGGGCGAGGTCGGGCTGATCGTCATCTGCGTCAGCTACGTTGGGAAGGGCGTAGCCTGATGGCCCCTTCATCAGCTTCAGTTCGCGGATATCGCGGGAAAGCGTCGCCTGCGTGACGTTGATGCCTTTGCCTGCGAGTTTGCGCCGCAGTTCATCCTGGTTAGTGACGGAAGTCTTCACCAGGAGATCTTTGATCGCGTTGTGGCGTTGCATCTTCATACAGGCGGCTGGTCAGACTGAGGAGTTTAGAAACAAGAAAATGCGAGGCCACAAAAGCGCCACGCGCGATGCATAAACATCCACTCGTTATGTATAAATATTCACTACGCGCTTGTCAAGATTTTGCCACCCTGTAGCGCGATCTTTCTGTGGAGAACTCTCCGAAGCTGCGGCTTGTGCGGAACAGGTCGTATAGTGAACTATGGCTGTCAATCGACCTTTTCCTCAGGCGCCCGTTCCGGGCAGTCTCCGGGAGCCGTCCCCTCAGAGCGACTGTGCGGCGTCTCTTGTCGACCCGCGCTTTGATCATGATTCCTGCGGAGTGGGATTTATTGCATCCGCGCTGGGCAAGCCGAGCCATGGCATCTTGCAGCACGCGCTGACCGCACTTGCCCGCCTGGAACACCGCGGGGCGATTGCCGCAGATGGCTCAAGCAGCGATGGCGTTGGAGTGATGACGCAGGTACCGCGCGAACTGCTGCTGCGGAGCGCGGGTCTTGAGTTAGCCGCAAACGAATTGCTTGGCGTAGGCATGTTGTTTCTGCCGCAAGAGGAAACGCGCGCTGAGGCGGTACTCGAAAGCGCCCTCTCGTCCCAGGGGCTACGCGTGCTCGCATGGCGTGAGGTGCCGACGAAGCCTGAAATTTTAGGTCGGATCGCGTTAAGCACGATGCCGAAGATCAGGCAGGTGCTTGTTGCCGATTCTGCGGGCGAGGATGAAGTCGATCCGATGGAGCGCCGCCTGTATCTGGCGAGGAAACAATTTGAGCGCGCGGTCGAGTTAAAAGAGGTAACTGGCTATGTATGTTCACTTTCAGCCCAGACCCTGATCTACAAGTCGATGTGTCTGGGGAGGCTGTTGCCAGAGTTTTTTGTTGATCTTGCGTCGCCTGAATACGTGACAAATTTCGCGCTGTTTCATCAGCGCTATGCGACGAACACATTGCCGGCGTGGCATCGTGCGCAACCGGGAAGAAAGTTAGGTCACAACGGCGAGATCAACACAGTTTGGGGAAACCGTGCGCGCATGGACGCGCGCGACTCCACGCTGCCTGTGGAATGCAAGCCCGTGCTGACGCAGGACGGCACAGATTCGACCTCGCTGGATGAAGTCGTTGAATTGCTGAGTCAGAATGGACGCACGATCGCGGAAAGTGTGCGCATGCTGCTGCCTCCGGCAATAACGAAGCGTGTGCATCCGTTTTTGGAGTACCACAAGGATATTTCCGAGCCCTGGGATGGACCGGCGGCGATTGCCTTCAGTGACGGCATAGTTGTTGGCGCGGCCCTCGACCGCAACGGTTTGCGTCCTTGCCGTTATGCGATCACGAGTGGCGGTCTCGTGGTTGCCGGAAGCGAAGCAGGGCTGGTGGATCTCGATCCTGGGACAGTGATTGAGAGTGGCCGGCTGGGTCCTGGCGAAATGCTCGGCGTGGATATGGCGGAGCGGAAGGTTTACCACAACGAAGACATGATGGATGCCTTCGACGCGAAGTTCTCGTACGGCACGTTGACACGGAATGAGCCTCTGAAGGCCATCGCGGCGCAGGCGGAAACGGGTGATCTCGCTGAGCTGCAGCGCGGTTTCGGGTACAGCAAGGAAGACATCAAAATGATCCTGCAGCCGATGGCTGCAACCGGCAAGGACGCTGTGTGGTCTATGGGAGACGACACGCCCCTGGCCTTTCTAGCGAGAACTCCACGCCCGGTTTATGGGTACTTCCGCCAGCGGTTCGCGCAGGTAACAAATCCGGCCATCGATCCGCTGCGCGAGGCTGTTGTGGTTTCGCTACATACACGGCTGGGTCCGTGGGCACCGCTGCTGGATAAGAGTTCACCGCTACCTGGACTTTCGCTGGATTCACCGTTCCTCTCTTTAGGGCAGGTTGCTGCTCTGAGGTCGGGACAGTACCCACAGGCTGATGCTCTGCGGCTCAAGGAACTGCCTTGCCTGCTGGAGGAGGCACAGGGATTGGAGCAGGGGCTGGACGAGATCTGTCGCCACGCAGTGGAGATGGTTCGAAATAGTGCCCGGCTGTTGCTCTTGACGGATCGGGGCGCTTCTGCCAAGCGCCTTCCTGTGCCCATGGCGATGGCTGCTGGAGCGGTACATCATGCGCTGGTAGACGCTGGTTTACGGACGCTGTGCGGGCTGCTGGTGGAGGCTGGTGATTGTCGCGACATACATCACGCCGCCGTGTTGATTGGTTATGGTGCGGGTGCGGTCTGCCCGTGGCTCGCGCTTGAGACCGGGTTGAGCTTTGCGGGAGAAAAGGGTTTTCCAGAAGGTGTCGACGGCGAGAAGCTCATGCTGAAGTCGCTCGATGCCGGGCTCGCAAAAGTAATGTCGAAGATGGGTATCTCTGTAGTCGACAGCTACCGTGGAGCGCATCTTTTCGACATTCTGGGCCTACACGCGAGCGTGGTGAAGCGATGCTTTTACGGCACACCAGCGCCGTTGTCAGGAATCGGATTTTTGGAGCTTGATCGTCGCCTGCGAGCTTCCTGGAGCAAAGAAGCGGAAGCTGTCGTCTCGAAAGATCTGCCGGACTTTGGATGGGTGCGATTCCGCAAGGATGAGAGTGCAGAGCCGCACATGTGGCAGCCGCAGCATGTGAAAAGCCTACAGTCGGTGGTGGGTAGCGCTCGTGGAATCGCCCCGGCTGCCGATCCGGCGAGTGCTTTTTCAATCTTCAGCCGCAGCGTGGACGCGGGTGAGTCGGTACATCTGCGCGATCTGTTGGAGATTCGCCCTGCAGGGGTAGAGCTTGCAATGTCTGACGTGGAAGACGCAGGTGAAATTTGCAAGCGCTTCGTGTCAAGCGCGATGTCGCTCGGCTCGTTGAGCCCCGAGGCGCACTCCACCATCACCGAAGCCATGAACATGCTTGGTGCCCGTTCCAACACTGGTGAAGGTGGCGAGGATCCCGCTGTGTATCGAGGGCAGGGAACAAGAGTTCGGGAACCGCTACCAGAACCTGCGGGGAGTGCTGGTGCACTTGCGAATCAGGATTCAGTCAGCGGCGGAGTTGCTGTTGCGGAGCTGGTAGAAGCACCTGCGGTGCATACCTCACTGAACAACAAGATCAAACAGATTGCTTCTGGACGCTTTGGAGTGACGGCGGAATACCTGGCACATGCCGAAGAGATTGAAATCAAGGTAGCTCAGGGTGCCAAACCTGGTGAGGGTGGTCAGCTCCCGGGTCACAAGGTTTCCGGGCTGATTGCGCGGCTGCGACATGCACAGCCAGGTGTGTCGCTCATTTCGCCACCGCCGCACCACGACATTTACTCGATTGAGGATCTAGCGCAACTCATTTACGACTTGAAGCGAGTGAACCCGAAGGCCGCAGTCGGCGTAAAGCTTGTTTCGAGTGCTGGCGTGGGAACGGTTGCTGCGGGCGTGGCGAAAGCCTACGCAGATTTCATCGTGGTCGCCGGGAACACGGGCGGTACGGGTGCAGCGGCGCTTTCCAGCATCAAGTACGCGGGCAATCCGTGGGAGCTTGGTCTTTCGGAAGCGCAACAGCTTCTGCGTTCGAATGGCATGCGTGACCGTGTGCGGTTACGGACCGATGGTGGTCTTGCCACAGCGCGCGATGTGCTTGTTGCCGCACTTCTCGGTGCGGATGAATATGCGTTTGGAACTGCGGTGCTTGTCGTTCTGGGCTGCGATATGGCCCGGCAGTGCCACTTGAATACGTGTCCAACTGGCATTGCTACACAGAAACCGGAGCTGCGGGCGAAGTTCCGCGGCAAGCCGGAGCATGTGGTCGGGTTTTTCCGGCAGCTTTCGGCGGATGTGCAGCGGCTGCTGGCTAAGTTCGGCTTGCCGAGCCTCGAGGCGGCAATCGGACGCGTGGACCTGTTGGAGCAGGTGCGCTTTGACGGAAGTCTCGATCTGACGCCGATGCTTTCCCGAGCGGGCGAAGGGCCGACCCACTGGACTGGTATTCCGAACGCTCGGCCAGGTGAAGATGAGCCATTGGACGAAGCGTGGACCGCACCCGCAGTGCAGGCTGTACGAGAGGGCAAGCCGTGGTCGGTGAAGTCGAAGATCAGTAATCAGCATCGTGCTGTGGGTGCCCGTTTAGCCGGTGAACTATCCATCCTGCGCGCCAAAGGCGAGTTGGATCATGCCGATGTAACCTTCGATTTGCACGGAACCGCGGGGCAATCTTTCGGTGCGTTCGCTGCTGAGGGGACAAAGCTGATTCTCACGGGGCAGGCGAATGACTTTGTTGGCAAGGGGCTTTCAGGTGGGGAACTGGTGATGCGAGCCGTTGGTCAAGCAGCACTGGACAGTCACGAGCATGTCCTGCTCGGCAATGTGGCGTTATACGGAGCAACCGCAGGCAAGCTGCTTGCGGCTGGCCGAGCGGGAGAGCGCTTCTGCGTGCGTAACTCCGGCGCAACGGCAGTTGTGGAAGGCGTCGGCGATCATGCCTGCGAATACATGACGGGCGGCGTGGCTGTCATCCTTGGTGAGGTGGGAATCAACTTCGGCGCCGGGATGACTGGTGGCATGGCATGGGTTCTGGATCAGGAAGAAACAATGATCAGCGCGGGACGGTACCATGCGGAATTCCTGGCAGCGACGCGCTTTCACGACGCGGACGCGGAGCAGCAGACCTCTTTGAGACTGCTTGTTCAAGAACATGCCGAACGAGCTGAAAGCTCTTTGGGCAGGCGGCTGCTCGAACAGTGGGAAACTGTCTGCTCAAAATTCGTACTGTTTACGCCGGTTCCGCAGGCCTGATTCGCGGGTAGGCGTCGCGCAAGGTATTCTCATTGGCGATGCAAACGAAAGTCATTTACCCGGGCACGTTTGACCCACTGACGAACGGTCATCTTGATCTGATTGCGCGTGCTTCGAAGCTGATGGATGAGCTTGTCGTCGCTATTCTTCGTAACTCGGAAAAGGGCGAGCCGCTTTTCACCGTGCCGGAGCGCGAGGAGATGATCCGCGAGGCGACACGTGAGTTCGGCAATGTGACGGTCGCAACCTTCGACGGCCTCCTGGTTGACTTCGCGCGGACGCAGCAGGCGTCCGCAGTGCTGCGTGGTATTCGGGCCATCTCTGATTACGAGTACGAGTTTCAGATGGCCATGATGAATCGCAAGCTCGATCCAGAACTCGAGACGCTCTTCATGATGCCAGCGGAGAAGTACACCTATGTCAGTTCGCGGCTGATCAAGGGCGTGTTCCGGCTTGGGGGCGATGTGACATCACTTGTTCCACCACTGGTGGTTGAGCGGCTGAAAGACAAGACCCTGCCTGGACCGGCACCGCAAGCATGACACTGCAAGAGCAGCTTGGTCACATCGACATCTACGTCTTCGACCAGATCCTGCGCGGAAACATCGAGCCTGGGATGCGGGTGCTGGATGCTGGATGCGGCTATGGCCGCAACCTCGTCTATATGCTGCGTTCGGGTTGCGAGGTTTTCGCCGTCGACCAGAGTGCCGACGCAGTAGACCATGTCCGAGCACTGGCAGGTGAGCTTGCTCCGAAGCTCCCCGCTACCAACTTTCAAGTCGCATCTCTTGAGAATCTGCCGTTCCCAGCGGGATTCGCCGATGTGGTGATCTGCAATTCCGTGCTGCACTTCGCTCGCAGCGAAGACCATTTTCTTGCGATGGTAGAAGAAGTCTGGCGGATGGTAAGGCCGGGAGGCCTGCTGTTCTGCCGACTCGGTTCGCGCATAGGCATGGAGTTTGAGCGGATCCGTGGCAACATCTATCGCATTGGAGACGGATCCGAGTGGCTACTCGTCGATGAGCAGACACTGCTTTCGATGACTGAGCAGATGAACGCTGTGTTAGTGGATCCGTTGAAGACCACTGTGGTGCAGGACCACCGGTGCATGACCACCTGGGTCTTACGAAAACGGCGATAGGGTAGCTGCCTTCGCTGCTGATTCGGAGGTGAGTACGCGACTTTATCTCTCGTGGAAAGTTTGAAACACTTGTACTCATGAGTTCAGCACAAGCGATTGGACCAGCAAAGGTTTTAACCGACCGGATAAACCGGATTGAAGTTTCGGCCACGATGGCCATCACGGCGGAAGCTCTGAAGATGAAATCGCAGGGCATCGACCTCGCTGATTTTGGTGCAGGAGAACCGCATTTTTCTACACCGCAGCACATCAAGGATGCTGCGATTGATGCTATTCAGAAGAACTTCACGCGCTACACCGCAGTTGCCGGAATTCCTGAAGTTCGGAAAGCGATTGTGGATCGCCACTCTGCGGATTTTGGCACCAACTACGCCGTAGATGAGTGCGTGTTTTCTGCGGGCGGGAAGCTTTCGATCTTCAATGTTGCTGAAGTGCTGATTGACCACGGTGATGAGGTCATCATTCCAGTGCCGTACTGGGTGTCTTACAAAGACATCATTGAGTTTGTGGGTGGCGTGCCGGTCTTTGTGCAAACCGCTGAGGCTGATAATTTCCGCATCACTGCCGAGGCGATTGAGGCAGCGATCACGCCAAAAACAAAGGCGATCATACTGAATACTCCATCCAACCCTTCCGGAGCCGTACTTCCTGCGGAGGACCTGTACGCAATCGTTCGACTAGCATACAAGAAGGGCATCTTTGTGCTGCTGGACGAGTGTTATGTGTACCTCAGCTTTAATGGCGACGCAATCTCCGGCGCGTCGATTACCGAGGCGAAGGAACATGTAATCGTGCTTGGGTCGTTATCAAAAACCTACGCGATGACTGGATGGCGCGCTGGATTTGCGCTCGGACCGAAGCAGATTATCGGCGCAATGAGCAAGTTGCAGTCTCAGAGCACATCGAACACAGCAAGCATGGTGCAGCGCGCCTCGATCGCAGCGCTGACGGGATCGCAGGAATGTGTGAAGGAGATGCGCGCGGACTATGCGAAACTACGTGACCGCGTGCTCGAAGGCTTCAAGAGCATTCCAGGACTTACCTGCACGATTCCTGAGGGAGCTTTTTATGTGTACCCGAATGTCAGAGCGTTTATCGGAAAAGGCGGCGTGACTTCAACCTCGGATCTTGCGGCGAAGCTGTTGAGCGAAGCGAAAGTGGTGACTGTGCCTGGAGAGGCTTTCGGGACGGCGGAGCATATTCGCCTGTCGTATGCCGTCGCTGCGGACGTGATCGACAAGGGTGTAGAGCGGCTTCGCGGGTATCTTGGTAAGTTGAATTAGGAGCACTGGCCGGACGCACTAGGATGTCCGGCTTCCTCACGGAGTTACATGACAGTAGAGGCATCCAAGCCATCGCTGGTCGCGGTCATTTTGGCGGGCGGAAGCGGCACAAGATTTTGGCCGCGCAGCCGGAAAGCTCGTTCGAAGCAGGTTTTGTCGCTCGAAGGCGACAGAACAATGATTCAGAACACCGTGAGTCGGCTGAGTGATCTTACCGCGCCGCAAGACGTGTGGGTGATCACGAATGAGGAACTCGCGCCCATCATCGCGGAGCAGTTGTCTGAGTTGCCGCACGACCGCATGTTGTGTGAGCCTGCTGCGCGAAATACGGCTCCAGCATGCGCGCTTGCGGCCTTCCTGCTCGAGCGTGAGACGCCGGATGCTGTTCTGGCGATTTTCCCTTCCGACCATACTATCGGTGATCTTGCGAGATTTCGCGAAGTGCTACGCGCTGGTGCCCGGCTTGCCGCGTCAGGCGAAAAGATCGTGGTGCTCGGGGTGCCGCCGACCCGAACGGAAACAGGGTATGGCTACATTGAGCTAGGTGCGGCGGAGCTTCCCGTAGCCGGTGATAAACACGCAATTCCCGTGCGGCGCGTGAGGCGATTTACAGAAAAACCAGACCTTGAACGGGCGCGCATCTTTGTACGCTCCGGTAACTACGTTTGGAACAGCGGCATGTTTTTATGGAGCGCAAAAACGCTAGCAAACGCGATCCGCGAACACGCACCTGCAATGGCTCCGCTGTTGGAAAGGATCGCTGCGACTTGGCAAACGCCGAATTTTGCGGAGACTTTCGCCGAGCTGTACCCGCAGTGCGAGTCGATCTCGATTGACTACGCCGTACTAGAGCCCCGTTCCGCAAAGGGTGAAGTTGAGTCTGAAATTTACTGTCTGCCTGCGGATTTTGCCTGGAATGACCTGGGATCGTGGGCTGCGCTGCACGAGTTTGTAGCCGAAGGACGTGAGACACAGAACGTCGTGGATGCGGCTCATGATGTGCAGATCACATCGTCAGGCTGTTACGTGTATGCGCCGGGCAAGGCCGTTGCGCTGGTCGGCGTGAAGGACCTCGTCGTTGTGCAGACGGAGGACGCGCTGCTGATTACAACGCGCGACGGGTCGCAGGATGTAGGTAAAGTGGTGTCCGAACTGAAGAGCGCGGGCCGCATGGATTTGGTCTAGGGCGCTGGAGAAAAATGACTCAGAAAACAGTTGTGAAGTTCGGGACAGATGGATGGCGTGGGATCATCGCCGACGACTTCACTTATGAGAATGTACGTGTGGCTTGCCGCGCGATTGCGAAGTATGTGTTGTTGCACGAGAACGCGCAGGCGGGGATTTGTGTCGGCTACGACACACGATTCGGATCGAAGTCGTTCGCCAAAGTCGCTGCTGAGGTTTTAGCGAACGCCGGAATTCCGGTGTTTCTGTCCAGCAAGATCACACCAACGCCTGAACTTTCATTTGGTGTGCGTGAGCGCGGGGCGGCAGGCGGAATCATGATCACTTCGAGTCATAACCCGGCTGAGTGGAATGGCGTGAAGTACAAGGCGAGTTATGGCGGGTCCGGTAAGCCCTCCATTATCAGCTCGATTGAAAATTATTTGTTGGAGCCTCTACCCGATGCTGCAGCGCCCGCTGCTATCGAAGAGGTGGACTTCGCGCCAACTTACATAGCCGCACTGGAATCATTCGTCGATTTCGCGGCGATCAAAGAGTCTGGCTATAAGTTTCTGATTGACACGATGTACGGAGCAGGACGGGGATATATTGCAGGCATTTTCGAGCGGGCGGGTATTCCATTCCGCGAAATGCGGAGTGAGCTGAATCCTGCGTTTCCCGGGATCAATCCCGAGCCTATCCTGCCGCACATAGAAGCAACGCAGAGGCAGGTCGTCGCTGATGGCTGCGATGCGGCGTTCATCACCGATGGCGACGCAGATCGCATCGGTGCCGTTGATGAACACGGAAACGTCGTCGACGCCCATAAGGTGTTCGCGATTCTGCTGGATTGGCTGCTGCGGCGCAAAGGATGGAGCGGCGATGTCACGCGTGCATTCAATACGACAAAGATGCTGGACCGCATTGCCGCAAAATATGGTCGGAAGCTCCATGAGCATGGCATAGGTTTCAAGTACGTATGTGACCTGATGCTGGAGAAAGACATCCTGATCGGCGGCGAGGAATCAGGTGGCATTGGGATTTCGAAGCACCTGCCGGAGCGAGATGGGCTGCTGAATAGCTTGCTATTGGCGAACGTAATGGCTGACGAGAAGAAGACACTCGGGGAGCTGGTTGCCGCGTTGCAGGCTGAGTACGGTGAGCACCAATACGGCCGAATCGATATGCACATCAGCGAAGAGTTGAAGCTGTCGGCCATTCAGCGTGCGAATGCGGGTGTGGACGATTTTGCGGGTATGAAAGTGTTGCGAGTAGAGACGTTGGATGGAATCAAGTTCTTTCTTGAGAACTCTACTTGCATGAGCAAATCGAATGCAGCGGAGACATGGCTGTTGCTGCGCGCCAGTGGAACCGAGCCGTTGCTGCGCGTGTACTGCGAAAGCTGCAGTCTGGAAAGCGTGCAACAAGTACTTACCGCTGCTAAGGCGTTTGTTCTTGGAGGCTCCGAGCAGTGAGCGAGATATTGACAGTGCGGGCTGATGGCCTGCTGTTCGATATGGATGGGGTGCTCATCAGCTCCATTGGCAGCGTGCTTCGGTGCTGGCGCAGGTGGGCGATCCGATATAAGGTTCCCGGTGCGGAAAGCTTCGTGCCTCCGCATGGGGTCCCGGCGCGCGACATCATCGCGAAGCTCGCGCCTCAGGCTGATGCCACCGAGGCGCTGAGATACATCGAGCAGATCGAAATGGAGGACATGGATGATTTGCAGGTGCTGCCCGGCGTGCGTGAGTTGCTGGGTAGCCTCGACGCTGAGCATTGGACGATTGTGACATCGGCGACGCGCAGGCTGCTGGTTGGACGACTGGAATTTGCCGGACTTCCACTGCCGGCGGTGATCATCACCGCTGATGATGTCGTGAATGGAAAGCCCGACCCGGAGCCTTACCGGCGCGGAGCGGAAGCCATTCACAAACCGATACAGCAATGCATCGTTATCGAGGACGCCCCTACCGGTGTGCGAGCGGGGAAAGCCGCGGGTGCACGTGTACTGGCGGTACTCGGAACGAGCAACGAGGCGGACCTGTGGAGCGCGGGAGCAGATTGGGTTGTTGATTCCTTGGAAGCACTGAAGGCGCGAGTCATGGACGACGGTCTGGAGATTATGTTTGAACCGCTAGTTTCCGCTACCGAGTAGCAGCGCTTCCACTCGTTTCAGGTCGTCTTCCGTATCGACGCCGATCGTGTCGAAGTTGGTTTCACTGACATACAGCGCGATTCCGTTTTCAAGCAAACGAAGTTGCTCTAGACGTTCGGTCTGCTCCAGCGTTCCGGGTGCAAGGGCAGCGAACCGGGCGAGAGCTTCGCGGCGGTACGCATACAAGCCAAGATGTTTCCAATAAGCCACTTCACTGCTGCCGTCGCGGTTGAACGGGATAGCGGCGCGTGAAAAGTAAAGCGCTCGGCCATCGTTTGCTGTTACGACCTTTACGGCATTTGGGTTGGCGATGTTATCGGCAGCGCATCGGACTTTCAGCGTTGTGACTTCCACGGACGCACGGTCGAACGGCGCAAGCAGACCGGAAAGGTGCTCAGGTCGGAGCAGCGGTTCATCGCCCTGTATGTTGACGAAGATGTCCGCATCAACTTGCTTTGAGACCGCAAAAAGACGGTCCGTTCCGCTGGGAAGCTGCGGGTCTGTCATTATCGAGCGCCATCCGCGTGCTTGGCACAACTGCTGCACTTCTTCGGAGTCGCACGCCACAATCACCTCTGAGAGAAGGGGCGACGCTGCTGCTGCACGATGAACCCACGCGAGCAGCGGTTCGCCTGCGATCATCCGCAAGACTTTACGCGGAAGCCGTGTTGATGCCAGACGCGCTGGAATGACTCCGACGATCCGTGGCCTGACGTGACTTTCGTTGGGAAGAACGCTGCTCATTGCTTGGTAAGGTCCGCTTCTTTGGTTTTGCGCCATGCGTGGACCGCGAACGCAATGACCGCTACAAGTATTCCCGCGAGCACACCTGCGGCGACGTACAGCAGATGAAGAATTCCCTGCAGGTTGCACGAAGAGGAGGCGGTACCTGAGGAGCAATTTGGGGTAAGTGCGACCACAGCAAATTATCCCGCAAGACACGGCGGATGTGGCGAATGACTGTACAAAAAGGAACGGCAGGTTTGACCTGCGAAGTGCATGAAATCTATGATGGAGGTGAGGCGGACAGTCGCGCGCTCCCGGCGCTTGCTTGATTGCTGCTTTCCCTTCGGCGGTGTAGCTCAGATGGTTAGAGCGACGGACTCATAACCCGTAGGTCAGTGGTTCGATTCCACTCACCGCCACCACTCGCTGCGCGTTTCGAGGTCGCGGTATCATTCCAGTACTGCCCAACGTCTAAATATCAGACGTTACCGGTCCCTGCTGGAGGGGACGCCCGAAATATGCCTAAGAGCGTAAAGATTTCACTGCTTGCTGCCTCCGTTTGCCTGGTGCTTTGCCTGTTCCTCGGTGTGAACGTACATGGTGTTCGCGCCGCTGCGGACACATCTCAGGATGGCGCTTACAAGCAGATCAGCGTGTACGGTGAGGTTCTTCAGCATGTCCAGTCTGATTATGTTGTCGCCCCGAGTATTCCGGCGGTCACGAATGGAGCGCTACGTGGGCTGCTTGAGTCGCTGGATGCCGATTCGAGCTACCTGACGCCGGCAGACTATACGGCATACAAGGCTGATAAGGGCGGTAAGGCGCAGGTTGGCATCAACGTATCGAAGCGGTTTGGATACGCAACTATCGTGTCGGTTGTGCCCGGTAGCCCCGCTGACAAAGCGGACCTCAACGACGGCGACATCATTGAGGCGATTGGCGATAAAGACACACGCGATCTTTCACTGGCAATGATTCAGTTACTGCTACAGGGAGCACCTGGAAGCGAGTTGCAGATTGCAGTCATCCGGCCCCGCAAAGCAGATCCAGAAAAGATCAAGCTGAACCGTGTTGTAGTGTCTTTGCCTCCCGTCGCCGAGGCACCACTCGAGAATGCCGCGGTTGTTGATCTTAAGCCAATGGTGATCGACCGAGATCACACCTCACAACTTGAATCAAAGCTGAAAAGCGCGAGCCGAGCAGGAAATAAGAAAATTCTTCTCGATCTCCGTGATGTTTCGGCTGGTGACATGACCGAGGCCGTGCGTCTGGCAAACTTCTTCCTCAAGGAAGGAACCATTGCGACGCTCGAGGGCCAGAAATTTGCCAAGCAGACCTTTACCGCCGAACCGGCGAAAGCGGTGAATGCTACTTCGCCTCTCGTCGTGTTGGTGAACCGCGGAACCGCAGGTCCTGCGGAACTGGTCGCAGCAGCCATTGCGGATAATAAGCGCGGTGAACTGGTTGGCGAGAAAACGTTCGGTGAGGGCGCTCAGCAAAAGACGTTTGAACTACCCGATGGTTCAGCGCTGATTCTCTCGGTTGCGAAATACGCGTCTCCTGCGGGGAAGAAGTTCGAGGATGATGCTGTCACTCCCAAGACGCTTGTCGCGTCGAACATTGACCTATCTGGCGGAGACGACGATGAGGCCGCAGGCACAAAAGCGAAGCAGCCTCAGAAGGCCGCTCCTGCGACGGACGATCAGTTGAATAAAGCGTTGGAACTGTTGAAGGCAAAGAGCGCTTAGGTTCCGTTTTCGCGAGGAGCCCACGTGATAACGTGAGGATGCCGTGCAAAGCCTAATGAGCCCTGAAGATGAGGAAGTCGATCCGGCAGGCAGGCCTGCGGCAGGACGTCAGTCGATGTGGCGCGCGATGGGGCGCTTTCTTTTCGCCGATTCAGCACCACAGTTCGAGCGAACCTCTCGCAAAGCCGCTTTCTTACTTCTGCTTGCCACATCAGCTGTCTTCGGGATCATGCTCGGACTTGTTCTTGTGTTTGCGATCAATATGCCGCAAATGGAAGAGCTTGAACGCTATCGGCCAAGTACCACCACAGAGCTTTACGACATTCATGGCAAAGTGTTCGGCTCGTTCTCGCTCGAGCGGCGCGTTGTTGTGCCGTATTCCGACTTCCCGCCCATGCTGCGGGAAGCGATCCTTTCGATTGAAGACAAAGATTTCGAAGGAAATAGTGGCATAAATCTGGTGCGTGTCTTTGGCGCTGCATGGCATGATTTGCACTCGGATCGCCGTGCGCAGGGTGCTTCAACACTGACGATGCAACTGGCGCGCAATCTGTTTCTCTCTTCCGAAAAGACGTATGGACGCAAGCTGCAGGAAATTTTTCTCACGCTTCAGATAGAGCGACGATTTACGAAGTCGCAGATCTTTGCCCTGTACGCCAATCAAATCTATTTGGGTCGCGGTACCTACGGGTTTGAGGCAGGTTCGCAGTACTACTTCAGCAAACATGTGCGTGATCTCAACCTTCCGGAATCAGCGCTGCTCGCCGCATTGCCAAAAGGTCCGGAATCTTATTCACCGGTGCGTTTTCCGCAGCGAGCCCTGAAGCGCCGCAATCTGGTGCTGAGCGAGATGGTGCAGGACGGAAAGATTACAGAAGCACAGGCAGGTGAAGCCAAAGCGGCTCCGCTGGGACTGCATCTGGAGACGCCACCGAACACTGAAGCACCGTACTTTGTGGAAGAGGTTCGGCGTCAGCTTGAGCACGAGTACGGGGCGGAGCAGGTGCATGGTGCAGGCCTTCGCGTGTACACCACGATGGACCTGGACCTGCAGCATACGGCTGAGAAAGCCGTGCTGGACGGCACAGCGACGTACGAGCGTCGTCGCGGTTGGAAGAGCAAGCTCCAGAATGTGTTGAACAGCAGCGCAACGCTGGAAGACTACAGGAACGCCGACTGGAGCGAGCCGTTCGTCGAGGGCGCTTACTTTCACGCGCTTGTGATGGATGTTTCGTCCGCAAAAATTACAGTTCGAATAGGCAGCCGTCGTATTCCCATGACCTATCCAGATTGGGCATGGACGATGAAGGTTCGTGGAACAGAACTCGCACAACCCGGCGATCTGGTCTATGTGAAGGTGGATAAGGCAGACAGTGTCGCCCCGCACCTACTGTGGGAACAGGACAGTGGGGCGCAGGCCTCGTTGATGGCGGTTGATAACTCCAATGGCGAAGTCCTAGCCATGGTGGGTGGACGCGACTTCGCGGTATCGCAGTTCAATCGGGCGACGCAGTCCGTGCGACAGGTGGGATCGTCCTTTAAACCCTACGACTACACTGCCGCCATGGAAGCGGGCATGAAGCCGACTGATACGGTGTCCGACGCGCCGACGACCTTCTACACGGCAAGCGGTCCCTACTCACCGCACGATTACGAGAGGGGCTACGTTGGACAAATGTCTCTCACGGAAGCCTTTGCCGAATCGCGCAATATTCCCGCGCTGCGGCTTGCGGATAAAGTTGGAATTAAGAAGGTGATTGAAGTCGCCAGGAGGTTTGGTGTCACTTCGAAGATCCCGAACTATCTGCCGGTTGCGATTGGAGCAGCGGACATTACGCTGGCTGAGCAGGTAGGTGCGTACACAGTATTTCCAAACGATGGCATTCGCATTGCGCCCCACTATATTCGGCGCGTGTCTCAGGCGGACGGCCTACCAATGATGCAGAAAACACCTGAGGTGCATGAGGTGATCTCGGTAGACATTGCGCGCAAAATGATGGTTCTGCTGCAGGCGGTGGTTCAGCATGGAACGGCTGCCGTTGCTTCCTCATTGAAGCACCCGCTCGGTGGTAAAACCGGAACAACCAATGGATTCACTGATGCGTGGTTCATTGGGTTTTCGCCCTCGATCACCTGCGGGACCTGGATGGGTTTCGACAATCGCGAGTCGTTGGGCGATAAGGAAACCGGAGCGAAGGCGGCCCTGCCAATATGGATGGATTTCATGAAGGTAGCCATTGCGGACCGGCCGAATGAGACGTTTCCGAAGGCGAACGCTCCCAAGAAGCAGCTGAGTCTTGCGGTGACGCCTTCCAATCAGGAACCGGCCGAGCCAACGTCTGACCAGCCTGAGGAGCAGGACATGAACGATGATGGATCTAAGTCGACGTCCGTGCCCGCACCATCTACTCCACCTTCTGATGCGGTGCCGGAAGAGAGCGCAAGTCCAACGCGGTCCGAGCCACAGCAAAGTGAACCACGTCCCATCATCCTTCCGAAGAAGCCGCAGCAGCAGGAGCGAACATTGGCACCGATTGTGCGGCAGCCTGTCCCAGCACAAAGACCTGCTGCGACTCCACAGCCTTAGTCGTTGATCGGGTTCCGCAGGGCCGCGGCTAGTGCGAAGTAGCGTTGCGCGTACTTCACGTCTCTTCCAATCTGTTCTTTGAGAGCGTCCGGATTTTCGAAACGACGCTCTTCGCGAATGCGTTTGAAGAAGGTAAGTCTGAGTGGAGTTTCGGGCGTCAATTCGATCGGCTCAAAATTGAAGAGATGGCTCTCTACCGCGAACGAGTCGGCACCGAAAGTGGGTCGGTTCCCGACGTTTGTGACGCCCTCGAAGGTACGACCGCTTTGCTCAGACCCAACTCGCAGAGTGGTGATGTACACGCCGTTTGCAGGAAGCAGATCTGCGTAGGGAGCCAGGTTGATCGTCTGAACAGCGTACCTAGTTCCGTATCCACGGCCTGAGGCTGGCATACTTTCAACGGCAAACGGCTGGCCTAAGAGTGAGCGCGCCTGGCCAACATCGCCCCTGCTGATCTGTTCGCGTATGCGGCTTGAAGAGATCGCCTCTCCGCGCGATATGTACGGATCCGTCGAGTGCACTGAAAAACAAAACTCAGCGCCAAGCTGCGCCAGACCAGCGACACCTGCTTCGGCGTCTCGCCCGAATCTAAAGTTTTCTCCCTCGTGGACTTCGACGGTCTGCAGACCTTCACACAGGATGCGCTGTGCAAACTCACGCGCACTCCACCGGCTCATCTCCGCCGTGAAGGGAAGCACTAGAACGAGGTCTATGCCTGTTTGAGAGAGCAGCTCCAGCTTGCGCTGCAATGGGGTGAGCAACTTCAGATTTTGTGTTTTGCCGAGGACGACCGCAGGATGTGGATCGAAAGTGACAACGACAGATTGCGCGTTAAGTTCGCGTGCTCGCGCATTTACCTGGGCGATGACAGTGCGATGGCCGCAATGGACGCCATCGAAATTTCCAACTGTAACGACGGAAGGTCTCGCTGTGAACGATAGCTCTTCGAGGGAGCGGGCAATAATCATGCGGAGAACTCATCGTGAGGCGCGATGTCGAAACCGAGCTTCAATCCGTCGTGTGCCAGACGCATATGGGAAGGCAACTCTGCGTTGACCGCGTCGTGTTCCAGATCATGGCTGATGTGTGTAAAGTACGCACGCTGTGGCGCAAGTCGCCTTACAAGCTCAATGGATTTCTCCAGGTGCGAGTGCGTCGGATGTGGCTCGCGGCGGAGAGCGTCAATGATGAGGATGTCGAGTCCAGCGAGTAGCGGAATGCTTTCTGTGGGCAAGTCACTTAGATCTGTTAGATAAGCCGCGTTTCCGAATCGATAACCGGAGATCGTTGTCTTTCCGTGTGTCACTGGTATGCGGATGAAGCTCGCGTCGAACAGATTGATACGAGTTCCAGCCTCGATTGAGAGACGATGCATGACCACACGTGCACTGGTTGGGTAACGATCAACCTTGCGGAAGGTGTACTCGAAAATTCGTTCGAGCACGGTGGCTGTGTCGTCGTCCGCATAGAGCGGCAGTCCGTCTGATTTTCCGAAGCTCAGCGGACGGAGGTCGTCCATGCCGAGCACGTGGTCGGCGTGGCCGTGGGTGTACAGCACCGCGTCTACACTCTGGACGTTTTC
Organism: Granulicella sp.; assembly: GCA_965200515.1. GTDB lineage: Bacteria > Acidobacteriota > Terriglobia > Terriglobales > Acidobacteriaceae > Granulicella. Next base: position 1,777,664 of record CBDAUT010000014.1, read on the forward strand.
GCGTATCGCCTGAGCATGGAAATCCGGCCCCGTGTCGATGAGAACATTGCGATTGTTGTACTGAATGAGCAGGGATGGTCGCGTTCGGCGATTCGGATTGCCCGGCAGTTTTGCAGCAGCACACACTTCGCACCCGCAACCCAGCGTTGGCACGCCCATAGACGTGCCTGAGCCTAGAAACGTGAGTGTTGCCTGCATGCTACCGAACGATGCTCGGGCCGCCCATGGGACCGCCTTGTGCACCGGGCTGTCGACCTGCTGCCTGCCGCGCAATGGCCTGCGTGACCTCTAAAAAGCCCATGCGAGCTTCGAAGACTGCAGACTGCAGTAGTTTGTCTTCGACGGGTTTTAGATTACCCCTCGTCTTCTCTACAAGAATTGCAAGCATGTCGATCGTCTGGCGTGCGCCGATGATGTCGATTTGTGGCTGTTGACCGGGTTCGGCACCGCCGCCCAATTGCAGGATGGACTGCATGTAGAGCGATTGTACGAAGCGCTCGAACGACATCTCGGGAATGCGGTCCGCGCCCGGATTACTGGCCCGAATGGCGGTGTCGAGTCGGTCGACGGTGGCGTCATAGGCGCGCGCTGCCTGCTCGGTTTGTTCTGCGGTGGGTGCGGGGGGAAGCTGATCGTCCTCTTCAGGCAAATTCTGCTCGGCGTCCGCGAATAGTGACGCATCGTCAGCGTCGGGAGCAGAAAGTGTCTCAACCCTTGAGGCTTCTCCGACTGTCGGAGCGGAAGGGAAGGGAATTGTCTCGGCCGGGGTGCGCGCGGGGGCGGTCTCGGTCGTGGAGACCTCGGGGCTCTGTTGGGGGGGAGGTGTATCCGCGTCGTGGCGCAGCTCGCCTTCCGAGGTGAATTTCCGCCGGTCATTGATAACGAAGGGTGTTGTTTTCTCAGCCATTTGTTTTCTCGTGCTGTTGGATGCGCGCCGCTGTTGCTGTGACGCGTGGTGTCGCCGTTCCGCCGGAATAGGTGAACGGCTGCTTTCCTTCAAGGGCTTCCCGCCGGGCGTAACCCAACGCGTAGATGTCGTTTCCGAGCTGCGCAGCAGAAGTTAATTCACCCGCTGGCTTTCCATTCAACTCCAAAGCGGTGGGAAGCCCAGGCATCGCCCCTTGGAGCTGGAAAGTGGTGAAGAGCCGGTGCACCTGACCACGTGAGCGAATACGTTCAATGATTTCCTGGCCCAGGTAACAGCCTTTGGCGAAATGGAGCGCGTGCGTCTGGTTGGTCTCTTGCGGAAGATCGCGGTCCCGGATATCCACGCTGAAGCGAGGTTCCCCGGAAGCTATGCGAATGGCCTCCCAGTCGTGGCTGGTGATGTTACTTGCTCCAATCGCGGTAGCACGTGCTGCTAAATTGCCAATCTGAGTTCTCGACCCCCTGAGCTCAAATTGTAAAGACAGCCGGCCAAAAGAAGTCAGAATGAGCACCTGGCCTTGCGACGTACTTGCATGCATCATTTTCAGCGAATCGACTATCGGTAACCCAATCTGTCCGAGCAGCGACGGGGCATCGGCACCGAAGAGGAACAAGCTTTCCTCCTCTTCATAGGCACGTGTGAGTTCAACGTCATCCATGATGATGAAGCGATCTAGTAGCGCCTGGATTGTGTCGATTTGATCTGCAGAGGTGGCCAGAAGGAAGGTCGGACTCTCCCAAGGCTCGCGATAAATAGTGCAGTCGCCTTGTATTCTGCCCTGTGCGTTCAGAAGGAAGTTATAGTTGCCGTCTCCCGGCTGGAGGACCTGGATCGAATTGGTTACCATGCCGTTCAACCAGCGTGTCGCATCGGTGCCGCTGATGCGCAGAAAGGCGCGATCCGGGGCATGGAAGAGGTAAGCGCCCTCCATCGCGATGAGATCTTTGGGTTGGATCGATGTGGACGTAGCTGCTTGCTCCTTCTGGTTATTGTAGCCAGCAGCGAGGGTACTCGGACCGTGGCTCCCGCCACCGTTGCGTACACTTGAGCTGTTGCAGGTGTCTGGAGGCTTGGTGAAGTTCAAAGCGGTTCTGCTCGGGGTGCTGGTGTTTTCTGTTCCCAGTCTTGTTTCAGCGCAAGGGGCGGCATCACCGCAGAAGGGAGTACCTGTTAAACCAGGCTCCGCGCCAGAACCTGTTCCTCCCGCCACCACACCTAGGCCTACGTCTTCTCAGACTGGTGCTGCGGTCGTCCCGGAACACCGCCTCACCAAAGCCGAAAAAGACGAGCTGCTGAGGAATGTCGACAACATCTTCGCTTTTGCAAGCAAAGACACCGGGCTTCCAATCATTCGTCCTGTGAAGCGCCAGTTCATCTCGCGCGAAGAAGTGAACAAATTTCTTCGGAAGAAATTTGACGAGGACAAGGGCAATAAGCGCATGGAGCGTAGTGAGCTCGTTCTGAAAAAGTTTGGTCTGCTGGACCGAGACTTCAATCTACGACCATTCCTGCTCAGCCTTCTTACGGAACAAATTGCCGGCTTCTATGACAACAAGACACAGACCATGTACCTGTTGGACTGGGTTCCCGTAGACGAGCAAAAGGCTGTTATGGCACACGAGCTTACGCATGCTCTGCAGGATCAGCATGTTGGGCTGACGAAATGGCAGAACCAGAGTCAGGAAAGCGTTTCGCGCGATGTCGCTGACGATAACACTCATATTAGGAGCGATGAAACCGACACTGCACGCGAAGCGGTGCTCGAAGGGCAGGCCATGGTGGCGTTCGCCGACTACGTGTTGCGGGATTCTGGCAAGACGCTCAAAGACGTTCCTGCGATGGCGCAGCAACTACAGAACAATGCGGGCGACATGACCGGGTCGCCCATTATGGCGCGCGCTCCGCTGCTGTTGCAACAAGCGCTGCTGTTTCCGTATGTTGCTGGACTCAGCTTCGAAGACATGGTGCTGACAACCGCTGGCGTGGGTCGCGCGTTTACGGGTGTACTTGACGCGCCGCCAAGCACGAGCGCTGAGATCATAAATCCCGAACAGTACCTCGCCCACGCGACGCAACCGGTGATGGTTCTGCCGGACATTCATCCGCTGCTGACATCTGCCGGGTACGAGCCGTACGACATCGGGGTAATGGGTGAGCTTGACGTGCGGATTACGGCAGAACTATTTGGCGGTCGCCCTCTTGCCGAGGCGCTTGCTCCAGCCTGGAACGGCGGGATTTATTACGCAGCACAGAGGAAGTCAGCTTCGCTAGCGGATCGCGGAAGCACGAAGTCTCTCGCGCTGCTCTACAGTTCACAGTGGAAAAACGATGATTCCGCGCGCAGCTTTTTCAAAGTGTTTGAAGACGAGTTGCCACGTCAGTACGACGGTTTGAAGCGCCAGAGGGAAAAAGAAAAAAGCGATGACGAGCGGGTCTACTCGACGGCGGAGGGCGACGTTCTTCTAACACTATCCGGCACTCGTGTTTGGGTCAGCGAAGGATTCGAGGAGCCTTTGGCACGGAAACTTCAGGAGATGGTGAACGGGGCGCAAGGTGTAGGCCCGGTACGAAACGCGGTGCTAGACGGTGTCGGCGGAGTTGGGCCTGCTGCTGCATTGGCCCAACAGGTCCGCGGCTATGGCGGTTTTCGCCTCGCGACGCTTCTGCACTACGACATGACGCGACGTTAGTTGCTGGGCGTCATGCTCACAACATGCGAATAACGTCACATCACTCTCCTGTTGCAGGAACACACCATGCGGGAAAAGACACTCAGCGGTCGTATACTTAGGCTATGTCGATAATTCGCAATGCTGCTGCGATCGCCAAGGGGATGGGCATCACGCTGGGTGAAGCCTTCAAGCCAACCGAGGTGGAGAACTACCCTGACGGCAAAGGCCCTCTGCGCGGAGCGGTGTTCCAAGAACGTTTTCGTGGAAAGCACCAGTTGCAGCGCGATGAGAACGGCCTGGAAAAGTGTGTTGCGTGTTATCTGTGTGCAGCGGCCTGCCCCAGCAACTGTATCTACATTGAAGCTGCAGAGAACACCGACGAGGTTCGAATCAGCTCGGCTGAGCGTTATGCGAAGGTCTACAACATCGACTACAACCGCTGCATCTTTTGCGGCTACTGTGTCGAAGCCTGTCCAACAGACGCAATCACACATGGTCATGGGTTTGAGCTTGCGAGCTTGAACGCGACAAACATGGTGATGCGCAAAGAAGACCTGCTGGTTCAGATTCCGGTCGGGCTGCCGCATTCGAACCGTGAAGAAACAGAGGCGTTGGCTTAGGAGCGGCTAGCAGGCGAGTGACCAGGGGTACCAGTTTCAAGCGGCGAGCCTTTCGAGGCTCGCTTTGTTGCGAAGCCGCGAGATGCATCACGGAGAGGCGAAAGTATGAAGACCGATCGACATCCGTTAGAGAAGGTGCTCCACGAGCGCATCGCCATCATCGATGGTGCAATGGGAACGACTATTCGCACTTATGGGATGACGGAAGCGGATATGCGGGGCGAGCGCTTCAAGGATGCGCCGAAAGATTTGCTGAACAACGGTGACTTGTTCTCACTTACACAACCCAAAATGATTTGTGACATACACCGGCGCTTCCTGGAAGCGGGTGCAGACATCATCGAGACGAATACCTTCAGTGCGACGAGCATTGCGCAAAGTGAGTTCTTCGTCGATGATCCGCGCGAGCGTGGTGGCAGGAAAGATCCCGCGTTCTATCAGCGGATTATCGAAGACACTTCGCTGAATGATCTTGCGTGGGAGATCAATGAGCAATCCGCAAAGCAGTGTCGCGTGTGGGCAGACAGGGTGGCTAATGCGACGGGACGGCAGCGATTTGTTGCCGGTTCCATCGGCCCGCTAACCGTGTCGCTGTCTAACTCTCCTGATGCGGATGACCCAGGGTTCCGCGTGGTCACTTTCGATCAGGTGAAGGCTGCATACGAGCTCCAGGTGCGAGCGCTCATCGCCGGTGGTTCTGATGTGCTGATTGTGGAGACTATTTTCGACTCACTCAATGCAAAGGCAGCTCTGGTGGCGATTCGCGATGTCTTCGACAAAGACAATGTCGAGCTGCCCATCATGATCTCTGCGGCGGTTGGACGCGGTGGTGAAACGATGATTTCCGCTCAGACCATCGAAGCCTTTTGGAGCGCGGTGAAGCATGTCAAGCCGCTTTCTGTGGGTTTGAATTGTTCGCTTGGGCCCGACCTCATGTACCCGTTCCTGGCTGAGCTCGCAGAGAAGGCAGATGTTGCCGTTTCTGCGTATCCCAATGCTGGTCTGCCGAATCCGCTTTCGCCAACAGGCTTCGATCTTGAACCCGCGGATATGGCCCGCTTCCTTGGGGACTTTGCCCGCGACGGAATGATCAACATCGCCGGGGGGTGCTGCGGCAATACGCCTGAGCACATTGCGGCAATCGCAAAGGCTCTGGAACGGCAGCAGCCGAGGTCCCTGAGCCGATTTGCGGGTGAACTGGCGGCATGAGGGAAGGCGAGAAGCAGGTTCCCACCGGAGCTGACCTTGAGAAGGCAGCAGTAGCTGTGAAGCCGCTGAGATTGTCCGGTTCGCAGCCATTCACTCAGCAGCCAGGCGTGTTCATGCTAATCGGCGAACGTACTAACGTGGCCGGGTCGCCAAAGTTCGCAAAGCTCATCAAAGAGGGCAGGTTTGAGGAAGCTGTTTCCGTCGCGCGCCAGCAGGCTGAAAGCGGAGCAAACGTGCTCGACATCTGCATGGATGAGGGCATGATCGACGGAGTTCCGGCGATGACGCGCTATCTGCAACTGCTGCAGAGCGAACCAGAAGTAGCCAAGCTGCCCTTCATGGTGGACTCCTCGAAATGGGAGGTCATTGAAGCTGGCCTCAAGTGCCTGCAGGGTAAGGGAATCGTCAATTCGATTTCGCTGAAGGAAGGCGAGGAGAAATTCCGTCAGAATGCGCGTGCGGTGCTGAAGTATGGTGCAGCAGTAGTTGTGATGGCGTTCGACGAGCAAGGCCAGGCTGCAACGCTCGGTGACAAGATTCGCATCTGCAAGCGGGCGTACGGAATTTTGGTAGATGAGGTTGGGACCGCGCCCGAAGATATCGTTTTCGATCCGAACGTCCTGACGGTTGCCACTGGCATTGAGGAGCACAACAACTACGCAGTCGACTTTATTGAAGCCACACGCTGGATAAAGAAGAATCTACCGCACGCGAAAGTAAGTGGCGGAATTTCCAATGTCTCCTTCAGCTTTCGGGGCAACAACAAAGTACGCGAGGCGATGCACTCCGCGTTCCTGTTTCACGCGATCGCTGCCGGCCTCGACATGGGCATCGTCAACGCGGGCATGCTCGAGGTTTATGAGCAGATTGATCCGGAGCTGAAAGAGCTCGTTGAAGATGTGTTGCTCAACCGTCGGCCGGATGGAACGGAACGTCTAGTCGAGTTCGGGGAAGCGCTGAAAGCCGTTGGTGCGGACGCAAGCACCGGTCCCGAGAAGAAGACGGAAGAATGGCGGAACGGAACCGTTGAGGAACGGCTTTCGCATGCGCTGGTGAAGGGAATCGACGCCTACATCGATATCGATACAGAAGAAGCGCGTGCGAAGCTCGGTCGTCCACTGCTGGTGATCGAGGGGCCGCTGATGGCGGGCATGAGCGTTGTCGGGGACCTCTTCGGTGCGGGAAAGATGTTTCTTCCGCAGGTGGTGAAGTCCGCGCGCGTGATGAAGAAGGCCGTGGCCTACCTCACTCCGTTCATGGAAGCCGAGAAGCTCGCGATGGCTGCCGCAGGTCTGGAAGTGAGAGCACAAGGCAAGGTCGTTCTCGCCACAGTGAAGGGTGATGTACACGACATTGGAAAAAACATCGTTGGCGTTGTGCTGGCATGCAACAACTATGAAGTGATCGACATGGGCGTGATGGTTCCGGCTGAAAAGATATTGGAACGCGCCAAGGAGGTCCGGGCCGATCTGATTGGACTGAGCGGTCTGATTACGCCTTCACTTGACGAGATGGTGCACGTTGCGCGCGAGATGGAGCGACAACATTTCAAGGTGCCGCTGCTGATAGGCGGAGCGACAACGAGCAGGGCGCACACTGCTATCAAAATCGCGCCGCACTACAGTGAACCAGTCGTGCACGTGCTTGATGCAAGCCGTGCCGTGCCCGTGACGACCAGTTTGCTCAGCGAGGACGGAAAAGACGCGTTCATCGTGCAGCATCGGGCGGAATATGAGGCTCTGCGGCAAGCGCATACAGCGCCAAAACACACCATCACTCCGATCGAAGAAGCGCGTGTTCGGCGTTCACCTATCGTGTGGCGAGCAGAGGACATTGCGGTGCCCGCTCCGCTGGGTGTGCGCGTTTTGCGGGCATTTCCTCTCGCGATGCTGCGTGAGTATATCGACTGGTCGCCCTTTTTCCATACGTGGGGACTGAAGGGCATTTACCCACGCATTTTGCAGGATGAGAGACAAGGCGAGCAGGCGCGGCAATTACTCGTTGACGGAAATCTAATGCTGGATCGCATTGTTTCTGAGAGCTTACTCACGGCCAACGGCGTGTACGGCCTGTTTGCCGCTAACGCAAGTGGCGACGACGTTGTGCTTTTCGAGAGTGCACAGCGCGAGAAAGAGCTGGAGCGGCTGTATTTTCTAAGGCAGCAGGCAAACCGTGAAGGCAAGGAGCCGTGTCGTTCTCTCGCTGATTTCATCGCACCGGCAGAGACCGGTCTGCAAGATACCATTGGTGCATTTGCGGTTACGACAGGGGTTGGTTTGAAAGCACTCACCGACAGCTTTCGAGCCAGCCACGATGATTACAGCGCAATCATGGCTGAGGCAGTGGCAGACCGACTTGCCGAGGCATTCGCTGAGTGCCTCCATAAGCGCGTTCGTGATGAGTGGGGTTACGGACTGGATGAAATGCTAACGCCTGAGGAGATGTCGAAGGAAACATACCGCGGGATTCGTCCTGCTCCGGGCTATCCCGCATGTCCTGATCACACGGAGAAGGGAACCATCTGGCGTCTGCTGAATGTGCAGGAACATACAGGCATGACGCTGACTGAATCATTCGCCATGTGGCCGGGGTCGAGTGTGAGTGGAATCTACTTCGCACATCCACAGGCTCGGTACTTCAGCTTAGGCAAGATCGGCCGTGACCAGGTTGCGAGCTACCAGAAGCGCAAGGGAATGAACCTGGCGGAGGTTGAGCGTTGGCTCGGGCCCAATTTGAATTACGACCCGGAAGCTTAGCGGTCAAGCGCTCTCGTCAGATCGGCAACTTCAGCATCCGCCGCTCGCAGGTAATCCTGCGGGCTAAGCAGTAGCTGCAAGCCGCGTTGGCCTGCTGAAACAGAGATCCTGTCGAAGAGTTCCATCAACTCATCCGCAAAAGCACGGTACGCTTTCTTTGCAGCGAACACGGTCACACCACCACGGACATATCCGGTGAGCGGTTCCACATCCTTAAGAGCTGCGAGTTCGCATTTGCGCGAACCGGCCATGCAAGCGAGCTTCTTGAGATCGAGTTCTGCATCGCCGGGAATGACTGCGAAGAGGTATTCGCCTTCGTTGGTGCGAGCAAGGAGCGTCTTGAACACCTGCTCGGGCGGCATGCCGATTTTCCGGGCTACTGAAATTGCAGTGAGATCGTCGGGATCGACATCGTAGGGGCGCAGTTCGTACTCGATGCTGAGCGTGTCTAGTTGACGTGCCGCGTTCGTCTTTACATTAGCCATACTTTGAACCGCTCAGTCCATTAGGAGACGTCCGCCTGACATCCTCAGTGTTGTTTGTGCGAGTGGACGAGCCAGCTCAGCCTGATGGGTTGTGAGGATCAGCGTTCTTCGGCGGCCATCGCGCGATTGTTCCTGTGTAAACGACTGGAGACGCTCGATCATTGCGGCTGCTGATGCCGCGTCCAGATTTGAGAATGGTTCGTCAAGAAGCAACAGGTCTGGCCTGGTAAGAAGAACGCGAGCGAGCGAGGCGCGCTGTCGCATTCCTTGCGAGTACTCTCCGACCCGGCGTAACAGGCTGGGGTCGAGGCCCACTTCCATGAGCGCCTGTCGCGGGTCTAGTAGAGTGCTTCGCCCCTCCCTCACCAGCTTGCTTTGAAGGCGGACGAAATATTCCAGGTTCTCTAGGCCGGTGAGTTCGTCGTAGAGCATGGCTGCATGGCTCATGTAGGCAATACGATCACGTTGCTCAGAAGGCTTTTCACCGAAGACTTGTACCTCGCCGTAGCTAGGCTCCTTCAGGCCCGCGAGAACTCGAAGCAGCGTGGATTTTCCTGCGCCATTCTCACCTAGCAGGACCACGCTTGCACCAGCGGTAATCGATATCGAAACGTCGCGTAAGGCTGCGAACTTACCGTAAAGGCAGGAGACCCTTCGCAGTTCCCCTGCCAGCGTTGTGTTGGCTGCGTCATGCGTCATCTGCTATGCGAGTATAGAGCCGGTGGTATCAAAGCGTGTTCGAGCGCGAGAGCGCAGGACTTCTGCAAGGGCTGAGGAGAACTGAATTTGAAGTGTTTAGCGGTGTTTGCGTGTGTGTTGGTGATGAGTTCAGGTGTTTGTATGGGACAGAATGCGCAAAAATCACTGCCTGAGCAGGATCGTGTGCTTGCGCGCGAGTTGCTGAAGCAACTCATCGAGACGAATACACAGGACTCGAACGGCAGCGTAACCGCTTCAGCGACAGAGATGCGTGACAGGCTCCTTCACGCCGGCTTTCCTGCTGCAGACCTGGTTCTTGCCGGGCCAAATGAGCGTAAGCAGAACCTTGTTGCCCGTTACCGCGGCACGCCGGGCACAAGATTGAAGCCAATTCTGGTTATCTGTCACCTCGATGTCGTAGAAGCGCGTCGTGCAGACTGGACGACAGACCCATATCAACTGGTGGAGAAGGATGGCTTCTTCTACGGACGCGGCACGCAGGACATCAAGGAGGAAGACGCCGCACTCATCGAGAGTTTCATCCGTATGAAGCGGGAAGGCTTTGTACCGGATCGCGATATTGTGGTTGCGCTGACCGCCGACGAAGAAGGTGGGCAGTCGAACGGCGTGGAGTGGCTGCTGAAGAACAAGCCCGACCTGATGTCTGCTGACTTCGTGATCAACCCGGACGCTGGTGGGCTGGAGCTTGAGAACGGCACGGCAAAGGTGCTGAATGTTGAGGCTACAGAAAAACTGTACGGAGACTTCCAGGTGACCGCGACAAATCGTGGTGGCCACAGTTCAGAGCCGCGGCCTGACAACGCCATTTATCAACTCATGCATGCGCTCGAGAAACTGGAATCTAACCCTTTTCCGGTGGAGCTCAATTCGGTGAACCGAGCCGAGCTGGAGGAGAAAGCTAAGGTTGCTTCACCGGATCGTGCTGAGTTGATTCGTGCGTTGCTGGCCGACCCTCAGAACAAGCGTGTTGTTGCAGATTTTTCTAAAGTGCCGGCGGACAGTGCGTTGCTTCGGACCACGTGTGTTGCCACGACGCTGAAAGGAGGGCACGCGCCGAATGCTCTTCCGGGGATGGCGCAGGCAAACGTCAACTGCCGCATCTTTCCCGGACACTCGCAGGAAGAGATTAGGCAGCAGCTCATCGCGATATTCGGTGATCCCGCGCTAAAGGTCGAGTATGTGACGGATGATGGGAAGTTGCTGGGTAAAGGTTCCGACAAGAAGAGCATGGAGGCACCACCGGTGCGCGAAGACGTTTTCGGGCCGTTGCGCCAAGTGACACATGAAATGTGGCCTAAGGTGGCAGTGATACCGGTGCTCAACGCTGGAGCTAGCGATTCGATTTACACAATGGCTGCTGGAGTGCCGAGCTATGGAATCAGCGGTATGGGGATCGACGCAGACGACGACCGTGCGCACGGCAGAGATGAGCGTATTCGTGTGCAGTCGTTCTATGACGGCGTTGAATTCCGATATTTGTATTTAGAGGCGTTAACGAAACAGTAGACATTCCCCGCTATAAAGAGGCTGTTGTCTTAAAGTGGTGCTCTGTTGCCAGTCGGAGCCTGGCCGGGTTTGGCGGGGGCGTACTTGCTTGCGCATTTGGCTTGTAACTGGTGAGCATGGAACACTCCATCTTCGCCAAACCTTCCGATTGCTAATGCCTGTGCGTCATCCTTGAATGTGTCCGGCGGTGGTTCAAATCCGTCATAGCTGACGCGCAGCGTTTTGCCCTGCTCCAGCAAAATGAACTTGGCTTGGGCACCGACGCGCGTGATGCTACCCGGCTGCACATTCCCAGCAACGCGTAAATTCTTGTCGTGTGCTTTCGGACCCATTTGTTGCAATTCGGAAATCGTGACGTAGTAGCTCTTCGCGCTGGAGTCGCGCGCGCCCGAGATGGCTAGCCAAGTCACCGTGCCGAGGACAACCGCGCCGGCGATAACGAATTTAAGAGAGCGCGAGTTTTGCGATGTTCCCACTGCCGTTATTTTATCGTGAAGTGCGCGGCTCCCGATCTCCAGGCGAGGTCACGGCCCATTACTCGTGAAAAATGATGGGAACATCGAGGCCGCTTCACTGTTTTCAGCAGGTTGGATTCCGGGGAAGAAAGCCTCCCTTCTGCCACTTCGCTGATCCTGTTCAGTCGATTTCCGTACCACTTCCGTACCCGATCGATCCGGGAAGAGGGATGGTACCGGTACTCCGGAACATGGGAAACATAAGGGGCGGAGATGAGCAGCGTGTTCCACACCTCCGTAGCTTACGGGCGTAATCCACACCGGGTAACCAAGGAGGATTTCGTTCATGCCACAAGAGGAGCTCTGTATCACCCATTGCTGCCATTGTTCCAAAGCAACCCGGCTCCTAACCTCGATTTCACCACCGGCCTCACCACCAACTCGGTATGCAAGACCAAGAAAGACTAAGGAGAAGAAAGAAATGAAGAACTACAAGCAGATCATGAACAATCTTCTGGCGGAAGAGTCCGGCCAGGATCTTATCGAGTACGCGCTCGTCGCTGCTCTGCTCGGCCTCGGCGCGATCGGCGCGATGCGTACGCTTGCAAGCACCATCAGCAACGCGTTCACCACCGTCGGCACCACCCTCTCTGGCAACGTGTAGTTATCCGTGGGCCCGAGAGGTGCCCACGGGTCGCTTCGCAAAATCGCAACCAAATGGCCGGGACCATTCAACGCAGCACGAGTAATCCAAGGGCGACCAACAGCCCAAAGCAACACCCAGAAGTCTGAGCGGGCCACAAAGCAGGGAACGCCAACAAAGAAATTGCCGGCAGAGAAGAGGGCGGGCCTCCTCTCTGCCGGATCCCCTACAAGGATCCAATGCATATTCCACAGTCAAATCTCGATTTGACCTATCTGACGGCTGCGTGCCTTTGCGCCGCAGTGAGCGCGGTCTACGACATCAAGAGCCGTCGCATTCCGAACTTCATTACGGGACCGGCGATTCTGACAGGTCTCGCGCTGCACACGATCGGCGAGGGATGGCACGGCCTCCTGACTAGTTTTGCCGCAGCACTTATCTGCGGAGTGATTTTCCTTGTGTTCTACCTTGCCGGCGGCATGGGAGCTGGCGACGTGAAGCTAATGACTGCAGTGGGCTGTCTCGCGGGGCTACCACACGTGTCGTACCTTCTTGTTCTTTCCGCACTAGCTGGCGGTGTCATGGGAATAGCCATGGCAATATCGCGCGGCAAGCTCACGGAAACCCTTGGGAATGTCGGCAACCTGGTGACGCACCACCGGCAGGAGGGCCTGACACCCCATCCGGAATTGAATGTTCGTAACAAAAACACACTTCGGCTCCCCTACGGAGTCGCAATCGCAGCAGGTTGCGCACTGACGTGCTACCTGCAAGGAATTCGAGGTTAGTGGCATGGTTGCGCGCCGTCTCATGACAGCACTTCTGCTCGCCCTTGCTGTATCGGGGTTGTTCACCTTCTGGCTGAGCAGAAAACTCGGCAGGTCACGCACAGTGGAAGCTGCAAACCACAAGTATGTAGCCGCCGCGACGAACCTGGATCCTGGCACAGTCATCGCTGCGTCGTCGTTGAAGATGGTCGATTGGCCTTCGAGCAATCCTGTGGAAGGCTCCTTCGCGAAGCCGGAAGATGTTGCGAATCGCACTCTTCTCTACCCCGTAGCTGCGGGCCAGCCGATTCAGGAACGCTCACTCGCAGCAGCGGGTGCGGGTATCGGTCTTTCAGCCAAGATCCCTGATGGGATGCGCGCGATGTCTCTGCGTGATGACGAAGTAGTTGGTGTTGCAGGATTTCTTTTGCCTGGAACGCATGTCGATGTGATCGTCACGTATCACAACCCGCAAACGAATGACACAACGTCAGACATCGTTCTGCAGGATGTGCAGGTTCTTGCGGCCGGTCAAAAGATGCAAGCAGATCCTGACGGCAAAGCAGCTACGACGAGCGTTGTGACGTTGTTGGTGAGCCCAGTTGACGCACAGAAGCTGACACTTGCAACGTCTCAAGGCTCTGTTCATTTCGTGCTGCGTAACGGATCGGATCGATTGAAGGTAGACCAGGCACCAACAAAGTTCTTCATACCAAATTCTGGCTCTGGTCCAGCGCGACCAATGTCGCTGCCGCCAAACCCGACGCCATCCGTTGCGAATCTACCGGCCGTTCGTAAGCCCGATGCAGTTGCCGAGAAGAAGCAGTACGTTGTGCAGACCGTTCGCGGCGACAAGGCGACTGAGGAGAAGTTTTAGTGAACACGCAAACAACAACAAGCATGTTTTACAAGCGGAGCTCCAGGCTCATGTTGCTCGCTGCGGGGCTAGGAACAGTTGCTGCCTCAGCGCAGACTCTTCCGCACCCGATCGTGCTCGGCGCACCGGCGCATGTGATCGGCACAGGAGCGGATATGCGGGCTGATTTCAGCACGCCGACACCTTCTGAACAGACCATGCATCTTCTGGTTGGTCACTCGACTTTCGTAAATACAAAGCACCGCCTCGCCCGTGTGTATGTAACAAATCCGGCAGTGCTCGACTCGTACACTGCCAGCCCCAACCAAATTGTGATCACTGCCAAAGTGCCTGGTCTAAGCACACTGATTGTTTGGGACGAAAACGGCGACTCGCAGGTGTACATGGTTTCCGCGGATGGTGATCTGTCTAATCTTCGAGGCGCGTTGGCACAAGCGATGCCACACGAAAGCTTTGATGTGAAAGAAACAGAGGGCCGCATCACGCTTTCCGGATATGTAGGAACGAAGGACGCGGCAGACAACGCGATGAAAATCGCCGCGGTTTATGCGAAGGATGTTCACAACGCACTGATCGTCAACTCGTCGAAGGTGAAGCAGGTCCGGCTGAAGGTGCGGTTTGTGGAAATAGACCGCTCGAAGATGGTTCAGTTTGGCTTCAATATCTTCGGTCTCTCAAACAGCACACTGTTCTCAACCACAACTGGCCAATACCAAACGGGTCCAACGCTTTCCAGCCTCGCTTCTGGTTCTACATCGGGATCTTCGTCAAGCTCCACTGCGTCGGCAGGACAGACTTTGCTCTCCGGCACGTCGATTCAGGTCGCGGATCCGCTGAATTTCCTTATCTATAACGCAGCGGCAAACATCGGAGTCTCAGTAAAAGACCTGGAGAATAAGCAACTGCTCCAGATTCTCGCTGAGCCGACCATCATGGCGATGAGCGGACAGAAAGCCAGCTTCCTGGCCGGCGGTGAGTTTCCTTTCCCTGTCATTCAGCCGGGCGGCAGCGGTGGCTTTGCTTCGGTGTCAATCACTTTCCGTCCGTTCGGTGTGAAGCTCGACTTCACACCGGTAGTGAACCCTGACGGCACGATCGACCTGACAGTGAATCCCGAGGTAAGTGCGCTCGATTACACGAATTCTGTGTCAATAAGTGGTTACACCATTCCCGCGCTTTCTACGCGTAAGGCGCAGACGGAAGTCGTTCTGCGAGACGGGCAAAGCTTTGCGATATCCGGCCTCATCGATCAGCGGACTACAGACGCTTACGGCCGTACTCCCGGCATTGCGAACATTCCAATCATTGGACCGCTTTTCAAGTCCAAGTCGCTGACGCACGGACGCACGGAACTGCTTGTCATCGTGACTCCAGAGATCATCGACCCAATTACTTCGCAAGAAGTTCCGCACGCTCCTGAGCAGGTCGTACCTACTCTTTACAACAAGCAGTTCGACCGGTACATGCAGCAGAAGGTCGGCAGAGACATGAATAAGAACTCCGAGAAATAAGAGGCGACTGTGTCTACAAAGAATCCCAACATTCCTGCGTTCTTCAGTGTCACGGTCGTAACGGTCTGCGTCGACGAAAAGACGACAGAGCAAGTGAATGAGACAGTAGAGCAAATGAATTGGGTGTTGAGCTCAAGCTCATCGTTCGACTCCTATATCTCTGAAGCGCGACGCCCTTATCTCGGCCCGCAGAGCAAAACGACCACGGCTTGCATCGCGATCGTCGATTTCGACAGTGATCCGATTCAAGCTGTCGAGTCTACGCGGTATTTGCATCAGGTATTCGCTGGCAAAGTTACCGTGATTGCACTTGCTGAATCGCGCGACCCAGATCTTCTGCTTCAGGCAATGCGAGCAGGATGCAGCGAGTTCCTGCCCAAACCCTTCAGCATGAAGACATTTGCTGAAGCACTTGGACGGTTGGAGAGCCACTGGTCGAAAGCGCAACAACGTAGTGCTCCAGCAGGAGCCGTACTAGGCTTTTTCGGCTCAAAAGGCGGTGTAGGAACAACTACGATTGCCGTGCACCTTGCGACTTACCTTTCACAGGTTCACAGCAAGCGCACTCTACTGATCGACAACCACCCCGACCTCGGGCATGTGTCTATTTATCTTGGTCTCGACGGTAGCCAGAACCATTTTTCCGAAGTTGTAAGCAATGTAAGCCGGCTGGATAGTTCCTTGTTGCAGGGTCTTGTAGCGAAACATCCTACTGGGCTTGAAGTGCTTTCGTCACCAGATGTTCCAGGTGCCTGGCAGCGCATGGATAGTGAATCCGTTGTAAAGACTCTGGAGTATCTGCGTAGTGAGTACGACTATGTGATTATCGACTGCGCCACTTCGGTGGACGATGCGAGTCTCGCACTCATTGAAGCTTGCTCGAGACTCTACCTTGTGGCCACTCCCGAGATTGGTGCCATTCGTGACCTGTCCCGTTACATCGACAGCATAGCGCATGCGGGCTGCCCGACAGAGAAGATGCACGTTGTAATCAACCGCTTCTCATCACGTTATGCGGTCGAAAGCAATCAGATCGAAAAGGCAATCCGTTTGCCTATAGCTATCAAGCTGCCAAACAGTTATATCGATCTGGTGCGCTCCGTCAACTTGGGTGAGCCGATTGCTGCCAACCGTAAGGTCGAGTTTGCGGACCAGTTAGTGAAGTGGAGTAACACGCTGGTTGGATCGACCGCAGCCGCTCCGCCGGCTAAAAAAGAGTCACTCATCAGGATGTGGAAGTAACACCGCAAAGCAACAGGTTACTTGTTGAAGGGATTTGGAAAGCATGGCAACTGTAGCGTCTCCCCTGGATAGAATTCGACCCGCAGCGCCCGTCATCGAACCGAGGGGTGTTCCGGAATTCATCCAGCAGCAGATCAAGGGTGCGGTTCACAAAGAACTCATCCAGCGTGTCGATCTCGACAAGCTTTCTGACCTCAACGAGTCGCAGGGTGGTCAGAAGCAGCTTTTCCAACTCATTCAGCAATTACTTGGCGAGCAGGGTGTTCCTCTCAGCAGCGCGGAACGCGACCGACTTGCGAAAGAAGTCGTCAACGAAGTATTCGGTCTCGGCCCATTAGAGCCGCTACTCAGCGATCCCACCGTTAGCGACATCTTGGTGA
Organism: Granulicella sp.; assembly: GCA_965200515.1. GTDB lineage: Bacteria > Acidobacteriota > Terriglobia > Terriglobales > Acidobacteriaceae > Granulicella. Next base: position 1,794,435 of record CBDAUT010000014.1, read on the forward strand.
ATACGTACAACGCTGTTTATGTGGAACGTAGAGGCCAGCTCGAGAAGACAAACATCGTTTTCAACGACAATCGGCACCTTCTTCACATCATCGACAAAATCGTTTCTGCTGTCGGACGCCGTGTTGATGAATCATCACCGATGGTCGATGCGCGCCTCGCCGACGGTTCTCGTGTGAACGTAATCATCCCGCCTCTAGCGATTGACGGTCCGATCCTCTCGATTCGCCGTTTCGGCAATACTCCGCTCGGTGCAGAAGATCTTCTTCGCCACCAGATGCTGACACCGCCCATGCTGGAATGTCTGCAGGGCGCAGTGAAAGCCCGGCTGAACATTGTCGTGTCAGGTGGAACCGGCGCAGGTAAGACAACACTGCTTAACGTGCTTTCCGGGTTCATTTCAAGCAAAGAGCGTATTGTCACGATCGAAGATTCAGCCGAACTGTTGATGAAGCAGGAGCACGTCGTTCGCCTCGAAACTCGTCCACCGAACGTGGAAGGTGGCGGCGCGATTCGACAGCGCGAATTGATGATGAATGCGCTCCGTATGCGCCCAGATCGCATTGTCCTTGGCGAGGTCCGTGGTGAAGAGTGTCTTGACATGTTGCAGGCCATGAACACCGGTCACGATGGCTCACTCACGACTATCCACTCGAACACTCCGCGCGACGCTGTTGCCCGTATGGAAACGATGGCGATGATGGGTGATGTGCGACTACCAGAAAAGGCCATCAAGGCGCAGATCGCAGCTGCAGTGCACCTCATCGTGCAGGTAGCTCGACAAGCAGATGGGACGCGTCGCATCACTCATATCTCCGAGATCACTGGTGTGCAATCGGACGTGATCAGCATGACTGATGTGTTTATGTTTGAGAAGCAGGGCCTCGGTCCGAACGGTAAAGTTCGCGGCAGGTTCTATTCGACCGGCATCATGCCACGCTTTAGTGAAAAGCTGATTGCAGCGGGTATTCCGATGCCAATCAGCCTTCGCGATCACTCAGTGGAGATCTAGAGGAAACGTTATGATCTTCGCGCTCACGTTCATCTTTCTCGGACTGGTCACCTTCGCATCCATTGTTTTCTTTCTGCGACCGACGCAGGATCAGAAAGCGTTGCAGCACCGCATCACCGGGATCAAGACGGAACGAAATGCGTTTGGTCTAGCTCCAGAAGAATTAGACCAGTACCTGAAGGTAAAGCGAGAGGGGCCGTTCGGCTGGCTCGAAGACATTGTGGAGCATGCCGACATAGCGCGGAGGCTTCAACTCCAAATTCTGCAAGCGAATAGTACAACGACGCTCGGCACCATGCTCATGCAGACGTTTGGTCTCGCAGTCGGCGTCTTTCTCATCGCCTACTTGTTTTCTTCCATGTTGCTGCTTTCAGCGATTGGTGCAATTGCCGCTGCATACGTTCCTTTTGGTTTGCTTCAGTTCAAGCGGGGTCGCCGATTGAAGTCTTTTGAGGGATCCCTCCCGGACGCCATCGATATGATGGCCAGGTCGCTTCGTGCCGGTCACTCGCTTCCTGCGGCGATCAGCATTGTCGCTGAACAGGCTCAGGAGCCCGCCAGGACCGAATTCTCGGAAGTGTTCAAGCAGCAGAATTACGGCTTACCCTTGCGTGATGCACTCATGCAACTACTGCAACGAGTACCTTCTCAGGATCTGCGCGTTGTCGTAACAGGCATGTTGGTTCAGAAGGATACGGGCGGCAACCTGGCCGAAATCTTGGACCGCATCGTGCACGTAATTCGTGAGCGTGTCCGCATTGCTCGTGAGGTGCGCACGCATACGGCCCAGGGTCGTATGACCGGTTGGATCCTTTGCCTGCTCCCAATCGTGTTACTCCTCATCATCAATGTGATGAGCCCCGGCTACTCGAAAGTGCTATTCGAAGAAGGCATCGGAAGGACGATGCTGTACATGGGAATCGGACTACTGGTAACCGGCGGTCTTATCATTCGCCAAATCGTCCGGGGAATTGAGGTCTAGCAGAATGACAACCATCTACTACATCTCGATCCTGTTTACCAGCTTCTGCGTCATGGCGCTGATCTTTGCACCGATGGTGATGAAACAAGCTCCTGAGAACCAGCGCGTGCTGGATGTTGTCGCGAACACACGTAGCGATGAAAACAGGAAAAATAAGGTAGACATTCTCGAGAAGATCATGATGTTCGCGCAAGGAATGCGCGGCAAGCTCGGTATGTCGGAGAGCAGCAAGGTGAAACGCCGCCTTTCCGCAGCGGGAATGCGGAAAGCAAATTCGGCGGATCTTTTCTATGCTGCGCAGTTGACACTGCCGGTATTCGGAGTGGTCGGTGGTTATTTCCTCCCCGGCGCATTCTGGATGATGGCGTTAGGCGTGGTCGGATTCATGCTGCCAGACTTCTGGCTAAGTCGGCAGATCAACAAGCGTAAGAGAAAGATTCAACGTAGTCTGCCCGACGCACTGGACTTGCTGGTTATCTGCGTGGAAGCTGGTTTGGGACTGGACCAAGCCCTGCTTAGGGTCGGTGAAGAACTGGTCATTAGCCATGCCGAGATTGCGGAAGAGCTGACTCTGGTCAACCTGGAACAACGCGCAGGTAAGCCACGCCTCGAGGCATGGCAGGCACTTGCTGACCGTACAGAAGTGGAAGAATTCTCACAGTTCGTGAGCATGCTTACTCAGACCGACCGTTTTGGCACCCCGATCATCAAGACGTTGAGCCGCTTTGCTGAAGATCTGCGCATGGCACGTCGCCAGCATGCAGAAGAAGCTGCCGCCAAAACGAAAATAAAAATTATCTTTCCCTTGGTGTTGTGTATTTTTCCGTGCATCTTCATCGTGTTGCTTGCTCCGGCAGTTCTCAGCATCATCAACGGCTTCAAGTCGATGGGCGGGAACTAAGGGGACTGGGACAGGCACCTAAGCAGTCGCTGTGAATATGTCACAGCGCCAGGATAAGCTTCGCTCTTCTTAGCGAGTAGTACTGAGGAGCACAGTAATTCGGATATTCCGGAAAGGAGGCATCGCATATGGATTCCGCTCTCATCGTTCGTGTAGGAGCAGGCGTGTTGGCAGCACTTGTGCTCTCAGTTATCGTCTATCGCCGTAAGCAGAAGAATGCCTAACTTGGGGTTTCACCCGCAATGCGTGCAGTAACAGTTCGTAATACAACCCGTGATTCGCTGATTGGCAATCGTGTCACAATTGCTGACACGTCCATGACGCGAATGTTCGGCCTCCTCGGCAAAAGCGGCCTCGATGCCGGAGAGGGCTTGTGGATCAAGCCCTCTTCCGGTGTCCACACTGTGTTCATGCGATTTTCAATCGATGTGATCGGTTTGGACAAAGAGATGAAGGTCGTGAAGCTTTGGCCGGATCTCGTTCCGTATCGGCTCACGTCCGTGAGCACCAGGGTGCGGAGTGTCATCGAGCTTCCTGCCGGCCAGATTGCAGCGACTGGCGTTCAGCTCGGCGATCGCATCATCGTGCAATAAAAAATACGGACAGCAGAAGTCTCATGAGACTGCGAGACCAATCAACAGGAATGCAGTTGCCGTTCGCTCACGAGCAACTCGGATTCGCACTACCTACCAAAGAAGTATCTGCAGAACAGGGAATACCTCTTACTGAACCAAGCTCACTCTGGACACCTCTCCGCGCCTTTTCCGTGGCTTGGATTGTGATGATCGCGTTAAGTCTTGCCGTGTCCTGCTTGGAGTACCGCGCTGGGTTTCCGAAGACCAGATGGTATCCACTTTCGGATCCGTTGCTCGGTGACTTCATGGAATATCCGGCAACATATCGCCTGCTGCATGCAGCGGCGTTTTTTTACAATCTTCCAGAGGGCCTGCCCGCACCAATGTTCTCTGCAGTGGCTTACCCGCCTTTTGCGGCCGCTCTGCTTGCGCCCATCTATCTGCTCGGAAACCCGATTATAAATATTCTCGGCCTCGCAACCATCGTTCTGCTTGCGGGACTCTGGTACGCGCGACGGACGCTGGTAGAGGCTGGTGTGGACAAAAATCTCGCCACTCTTTCCTGCCTAATAATTGCTGGCACTTCGTTTCCCCTCTTGCGGCTTCTGCACCAGGGGAACGTCGAGTTGATCCTGTGGGTTTTTGCTGCTGCTGGTATTGCAGCTTTCCTGCGGGGCCGGGAGAACGCTGCAGCAATGTTGTGGGGATGTGCAGCAGCCATGAAGCTTTATCCGCTCGTGCTGCTTTTGCTACTTGTGCCAAAGCGGCGTTACGGCGCGCTCGCGCTTGGGATCGGAGTATTTGCTCTTGCAACTTGGCTGTCCCTCGTGTGGCTTGGACCAACAGCCGCCATCGCGTGGCATGGCTCTCTTCAAAATGTGTTCGGCTACCAGTCACTGCGTGTGCAGGAGTGGAGCCTCAATGAGCTTGTCGCAAACCACTCAGGATTCGAACTAATAAAGTTGGTTGCAGCCGTGACGCATCACTCTTTCTTACGCCTCACTCTGCCTTACTATGCGGGCTGCGGCCTGCTCATTCTGTGGGTTTTCTTCAAACGAGCGCAAAAACTGCCCATCGCGAATCAGGTTCTCGTCGCAACCGTCTTTATGGTGCTTGTACCCACGGTGTCGTATTACCACACTCTGGTACATCTCTTCGCGCCGTTACTCCTGCTAGTTGTGGTGGCAAGGACGCGAAGTGAGCCGGTCCCAGGACTCAGGATGACGCTGCTGCTATTTGTGCCTTTGTTCGCGCCCTATACGCTGTTCACCTTTCCGCACGCGCTGCTCATGTGCGGTCTCGTTCAGGCGCTGCTTCTGCTGGCTCTTCTGCTTTGTGCGCTGCAGTTTCCATTTGCAAACTCAAGCGAGCAGGAGATGTGTTCCGCGCGGTGATTAAAGCACGCGTTGTGCTTACGGCTGAGACACGGAAGCAACAGCGGTCGTTCGCTCCTTCGGACAAATCGCATATGCGGTGAGAACAGTCAGCAGCGGGTCCAGCACAAGGCGATAGCGAAATTCCGCGTGCGTGATGTAATACGGCAGCGGAAAAAGCACCAGCGGTATGCAGTAGAGCAAAGCAATCGCGCGATCTCCGCGTTTGTAGAGTGATAGTAGGCCGAACATCCCGCCAATCGTGGTGGTCAACGCTCCGAGAGCAAAGATCACCGAGCCTCCACGACTTCCCGTACCGCTCCAAAAGCGCAAGATCCTTTGAAGGCTCAGCTTGAGAAATGTTGTTGGATGTTGATCGATCCATTCACGAGCTGTAGCCGCTTTGTTGTGATCGTACCGTAGCTCGCCTACACGACGATACTTCTGAAGCTCCGAGCCGTTGTAGATGGGGAAAAGAGCTTCCTCCAGGTATCCAGACGCCCCGTCATGATTGCCCATCCAAAGCTCGAGACCGACAGTTGTTCGCAGCGGAACGAAAGCGTGAAAGTCACGTGCATTTCGGATTACCCAGGGTGAGAAGGTCACCGCCGCCACACTGGCGGCCAGCAAGACATCGGCAGCGTGCCGGCGGAGATGCCTCCATGCGAGCCAGCAAAACGTTCCTCCGAAGCTAAGAATCAAAGCCATGTTGATGAGAGAGGCCACTCCGAGAAGTAACCCCAAGCAGAGCCATTCTCGCCGATGAGAAGTTCTGTCGATGCGCTGGACAAACACGAGCGTGCCCAGCAAGATGGCTGCGGACAGACTTGTTTCCCAGAAGATTGTGGGCACCCACAAGAAGGGGAGCCAGCACGCCCAAAACAGACCGGCGACCAGAGCGGCTCTGGTACCGGCGAGCGTATTCGCGAGCTTCATCATGAGCGCTATCGTCGAAAGATTCGCCGCGATCTGTGCGAGCATGATCGCTATCGCCGACGCAGTCGAGTAGGTGCCGAGAAGCTTGAAGATACCGGCTACCAAAAGTGGGTAGCCTGGAGCGATCAGCGCAGTTGGTCCTGTTTCACCACCAAAGGGTGACGAGAAGCCGTGGCCTCGAAGAAGAGAATCAGCTACAAAGCCGATTTCCAGGCCACGTGTGTAGAGCCATGCGGCGCCGTGTTGCGCCACCGCAAGCCACAGCACCAATAGTCTTGCTACAAGCGCTATTGTGAGGACGGAAATAATGCTGCGTCTCGACAAAGGTGTGTGCAGTGGTCTCATCGGAGAGGTCGTGCGGCATCGGCCGTTTTGCTAGAGCATAGCGTTGAAAATGAGCTCTCAAAATGCTACTTTCGGGTTTATTCACCGGATGTTTGACTTGATGCAGCTTGTCCGCGTCCAATAGAAGATGAAGCAAAAATTGTCGATTACTCTCCTGCTGGCACTCGCTGTGACTAGCAGCGCCTTCTGTCAAACGGCGGTGCCTGCACATAAGACAAGTCCTCCTTATAGAGGTGATTTGGGCATTTTTGAGGAGCAGGGGCGAGATCTCCGATTACAGATCAATCGCGTGATGGATTTGTTGCACATCACCAAAGGTTCGTCTGTTGCAGACATCGGCGCGGGTGGCGGCTGGTTTTCGGTGCGAGCGGCGCGCAGAGTTGGTCCCACTGGGCACGTGTACGCCGAAGATATTAACCCGCAATACGTTTATGCCATTCGCGAACGAGCCAATAGAGAAAAGCTTCCAAACATAATTCCGGTTCTCGGTGCCGAAAATGACCCGAAAATACCAGCTTTAGTGGACGCGGTCTTGATGCTGAAGGTTTACCACGAAATTGCATGGCCCCCTCCTTTGCTCATGTCATTGAAGGCTACGATGAAGCCCGGAGCACGATTCGGTGTCATAGATCGAAACGGTAACGGCGAAGATCATGGTCTGGACGAGAAAGTTGCACGAGAAGAAATAGAGAAAGCTGGCTTTAGACAAGTTGGTCGTTATGACTTTACTAAAGGCGATGGTCAGGACTACTTCCTAATTTTTGAGAAACTGTGACTTCTGCTAAGGGTACCGCTTGAACATTCGACAGGCCCTTCAACTGGCTACTTTGAAAATCCCATCGCGCGATGCAGGGTTGCTGATGTCCACTCTGCTAGCAAAGGACCGGGCGTGGCTCCGTGCCCATGACGACTACGAGTTTAGCCCAAGTAAGCACGAGCTTTTTCAGAGCTTCGTAGAACGTCGAGCGTCAGGAGAGCCGGTACAGTACATCACCAAAGTGCAGGAGTTCTTTGGCATCGCTCTGCACGTTGCACCTGGCGTTCTCATTCCGAGACCTGAAACGGAACACCTGGTCGAAGCTGTTGTCGAGTGGGCTAATCAATCGGCCTATCCCGTTTTGAACATCGTGGATGTTGGTACCGGTTCCGGTGCCATTGCTATAGCTCTCGCCAGCAAATTACTCGATAGTCAGATCCTCGCACTCGATACCTCCGACGGGGCTCTCGCCATCGCGCGGCTAAATGCCGCACAACACGGATTCGCCTCACGAATCAGCTGCGAGCAGCGGGATTTATTGCAAGGTATACCGAACGGCAGTGTGGACATTGTTGTTTCCAATCCCCCCTACGTTCCTACGAAAGACGCCGCAGGCATGCAGAGAGAAGTGATTATGCATGAGCCGCACAGCGCGCTCTTCGCTGGCGAGGACGGTCTGGACGTGTACCGGCGATTGATCCCACAGGCGTACGCTGCTCTGCGACCAGGCGGTTTGCTTGCCATGGAGCTGGGGTGGGGACAGCGAGATCAATTAGCTCAGTTCCTAGAAGGCTGGAGCAACCTTCGTTTTCTCGATGACTACGCGGGCATCCCTCGTGTCGTCATGGCAGAATGCAGCGCAGACTAGGCCTCGCTTCACTGTCCTGACATTGTCCTGATTACTGCAGTTGTAGCGATCCCGACCCTTGTAGACAAGTGGGGAAAGGCACTGCAACTTTTGCATAATGTCATTGCAAGATGCGCGGAGATAGCTTTGCCATAGATAGCTACGAGTTTCAGAAGCAGAGAAACCAGGATGCCGGCAAAGACCAAACTTCAGATCGCACTCACACTGCTGCTCTCCGCAGTTGTGACGATTGGTGCTGCGGGATATCCGCAACAATCCTGGTTTGTCTTTCTGCTGTTTCTCCTTGCAATTCTGATTAGTTCCAGCTTCAAAGTCGCCCTGCCTCGCGGGGATGGCAGCATGTCCCTGAACTTCCCGTTCATCCTGCTGGGCATCACACAGCTTTCACCGTTGCAGGTTATTCTTCTCACCGCGATCTCTGTGGCCGTTCAATGCCGCATCCGCGTTATGAAGATCTTCACTGCGGTTCAAATCGCTTTCAACGTCGCGAATGCCACCATCTCATCGGTTTGTGCCTACGCTGTATACGCCTCGTTACAGCAGCATGGTATGGCGACTGCTCCAAGGCTCGCGATTGCTTCTGCCGCATATTTTTTATGGAATACCATCTCCGTGGCTGGTGTAATTGCCTCAACCAAGGATGAGAGCGCGATCCATGTTTGGCGCACAGAGTTCCCCTGGTATTTACCGTTCTACCTGGTAGGCGGCGTCCTTGCGTCGACCGCGAGCTGGATGAGCGTACGGTTCGGCTGGACGACCGCGCTCCTTCTCATTCCAATGGTTTACACGGTCTACCGTGCATACACGAGCCAGATGTCCCGGCTTGAGGAGCGTCAGCGATACCTTGAGGAGACGGAGGCACTGCAGCTTCGAACTATCGAAGGTCTTGCAATGGCGATCGAAGCGAAGGATCAGGGAACACACGACCACCTCTTCCGAGTTCGAAGCTATGTGCAGCAGGTTGGCGAAGCTCTGAAACTCACTGATCTGGAGATGCGCGCGTTACAAACCGCAGCGTTCCTGCACGATATTGGGAAGCTTGCCGTGCCCGAGCACATCATTAATAAGCCGGGCAAACTCACTCCAGAAGAATTTGAAAAGATGAAAATTCACCCTATTGTCGGGGCCGACATTCTGGAGCGTGTCAGATTTCCTTATCCGGTGGTGCCTATGGTCCGCGCCCATCATGAGTGGTGGGATGGTAGCGGCTACCCGGATGGACTCGCCGGCGACGCCATACCGATAGGTGCGCGGATTCTCACCGTAGTAGATTGCTTCGACGCCTTGGTGTCCGACCGTCCCTATCGTAAAAGCCTCGGTGAAGAAAAGGCTTTCAACATCATCAAAAGCATGTCCGGGAAGCAGTTCGACCCCAATGTGGTCGAGGTGTTCCAGCGTCTCTACGACAAGATGAAAAGCGAGGCTGAGTCGGCGATTCCCGCAGATTTTATTCCGCTAAATACAGAGATTCAGGTCACGCGCGGTGCCGCTCCAGGAGCCGGTTTCGAGAAACACAGCGAATCCTCGTCTGGTTCGGAGCCAGAATCGCCGAACAGCAAAGTAACAAGTATCGATACGATTCGGAAGATTGCCTCTGCCAATCATGAAGCACAGACACTATACGAATTAACACTTGCTCTCGGTACGTCACTATCGTATGCAGAAGCTTTGACCATGGTAGTCCAGCGCATTCAGGCGGTCATTCCATTCGACGGATGTGCTCTGTACCGGAAGAGCGGCAACCTGGTTCGCGCGTGCTTCACGCATGGTGAGGGGGCAGCTTGCTTCGCTGAGGCGGAGATGCCACTCGGAGAAGGCATTTCCGGTTGGGCAGCCCAAAGTGGTAAGGCCATTCTGAATGGCAATGCGCACGTAGAGCCCTCGCGGAGCAGCATTCCCTTCAAATCGGCTTTGGCCATTCCGCTTCTGAACCCAAAATCAGAGAGTATAGGGACTATCACCCTCTATTCAGTACAAGCTGACGCTTTTCACCGAGATGATTTGCGTGTTTTACAGGCGATGGAAGCCAAGCTGTCTCTTTCGGTGCAGCATGTTTTCCGCGCGGCCGATGCGACAGAACTCGAGTCGCCAAGGCTTCAACAGTTACCGGATGCACGTGACATCTTTGTCAAGCTTGAGCAAGCCATCGCCGCTGCCACTGAGTCCCGTGAAGGAGTGATCGTCGTTGCGTGCGATCTTAACGCGTTCAAGCAGATTAATGAGACTCATGGCAGATCCACGGGTGACCGTTTCCTAGCGGATCTCGCGCAAGCGTTCTTGGAAGCGTGCGGTCCGCGATGCTCTGTGGCCCGGATCGGCGGCGATGAATTCGTATTCCTACTAACGGATGCGTGCAGATCGCAAACACACGAGGAACTTGAATTCATTGGGAACTGTCTTGAGAGTGTCTCAGAACGCCATGGATTCCTGAGCTCGACGACCGCAAGTACCGGTGTTTCGTTCTACCCCACGGACGGCGTCAATGCAGAGGAGCTACTGGCCATTGCAAACAGGCGCATGTACCTGAGTAAGCAGACCCATTACAAAAACCTGAGCGATGCTGCGGCTGAACACGTCGTAGGAGTGCTCGCTGCATGCAAACAATAGTAACTAGGGTCTTCTGGCGTACCCTGCGCGTTTGTTCACTGATCGTGCTCGCCATGTTTTCGACGGTGGCGCTTGTGCGGTATGCGCCGGGCTATTTCACTGATTCGCAAGAACTGGATGCACAGCATGGCTCCGTTGCCCGAGCAGCACTTACGCAACAGAGATTAAGTGAAGGCTCGGTCGGCAACTCTCTTCAGGTGCTCGTTATGGGCTGGGTCAAAGGGGATTTTGGCACGTCTCGTCAGTTCGACGTGCCTGTGTCGCAGTTAGTGCACGAGCGGGCAACGTCGACAGGGAAGCTGTTAGTGAAAGCCGTTCTTCTCGGATGGACTTGGTCTTTCTCTGCTGCGCTTCTTCTTTGCGCTCGTTGGAAGCGCACTGGCGAAAGTATGATCGCTATGACTTCGGCAGCTCTGCTTTGTATTCCGATCGCGCTGATGGCAACACTTTGTCTTGCCACCGAACTGGGCGGCCCCGTTTTTGTCCTTGCGTCCATCGTTGCCATCCGCGACTTCAAATTGCTTTACCGCGTGCTATCCAACGGAGTTCGCTCGCCGGCGATCGTTTTCGCGCGAGCACAGGGGTACTCCTTTTCCCACGCGGTGAGAATACATTTGCTTCAGGCGCTGAAGGCAGAGTTCATATCTCTGTTGGTGGCCTCTCTCGTTGTTGCACTGAGTGCAGTGGTTCCTGTGGAAGTGATCTTCGACCGGCCCGGTTTAGGTCAACTTGCGTGGTCTTCTGCAATGAACCGGGATCTTCCCACGCTACTCGCGGTGATCATGTTGATGGCCACGCTTATCGGCGTCGCAAGCATGATTGCTGAACCAACGGGATCACAGGAATTGTCGACGTGCGCTTAGTTGCGTTGGCAATGCTCGGTCTCATGGTCGCCGGGGCGATCACGATGATCACCCGTTCACCTTACAGCTACTCGAATCAGGATCGCGAATACATCAGTTCGTCATCGAGCAGCCAGCATTGGTTAGGAACCGATGAACTTGGGAGAGATCGCGCTGTGCGTACGGCAGGAGCCGTTTTGCTTGGCTTAGGAGGGGCATGCGGAGCGGCAGCGATCGCTGCTGCGCTGGCTGTCAGTGCAGGAGTCGTCGCCGCTTTCAGTTCGCGCCGAATCTCGCATGGATTGATCTACATCTGCGATTTGGCCTTGACGCTCCCCTGGATTTTTCTGCTCATGATCGTGCGGTCTGCACTCCCTCTTTCGCTCAGCCCCGTCCATTCTGCGCTAGTCACATTCTCCCTACTTGCCATACTGGGGGCTCCGGTATTTGTCAGGTTGAACTACACGCGCGCGGTCTTGCTGCGGAGAGCGGGGTGGCTGCTGCACGGACGAGCCTTCGGAATTAGCCTCCCAAGGCTTGCACGAATTCATTTGATCCCCCACCTGAAGCCCTTATTTCTAACTCAATTCCTGACTTACATTCCAGTGTGTTTGATTGCGGAGGCAAACCTGGGCGCACTAGGGCTGGGTGTCAGCCAGCCCTTGCCGTCGTGGGGATCCATGTTGCTGGAGTTGCAAAACTCGGTGCTCCTTTCCGGTTCACGTTTGGTGTATTTACCCCTGTGCCTGATGGTGCTAATCATCTTCTTGTTAGAGATGTTCCTCTTTGAGGTGGAATCGTGAACCGCTCAATGAATAAGTTAGCCGTGGCTGTTGGTCTGCTTGGCGTGCTGTCCGCTACACAGTGCATCGCTACTGCTTTCGCTGCTTCCGGAGAGATTACTTGGTCTCTCAAGTACGACCCTAAGACGTTCGATCCAGCCAAAGTCGACGACCAATCTTCGGAAACTGTTCGCTATCTGACCGGTGGGGTGTTGCTTAGGTTTAACCGGAAAACGCAGCAGATGGAACCTTCGCTTGCTTCTGCATGGAAGATTAGTTCTGACGGAAAGCTGGTCACCTTCGAGCTCCGTCCTGGGCTCCACTTTTCGGATGGATCGGTCTTGACCTCTGCGGATGTGGTTGCAAGTCTGAAGAGGGTACTGAGTCCTGCTACAGCGGCTCCGGTAGCAGACGAGTTCGTTGAGCCTGCATCTGTCATGGTCGAAGCTGTGGATGCGATGCACCTTCGTGTGCGGCTGCCAAAACGAGTTGTGGCAATTGGCCGAGTGTTTGATGAGATCGCGATTGAGCCGGGAGGCAGATCCACCGAGGGACGTGTCACGGCAGGCTCTTTTGCTGTTACAGAGTACAAGCGTGGCGAATACATTCGCCTGAAAAGAAATCCTTACTACTGGAAGAAGGACGCCAGCGGCGCGGCATTACCGTCACTCGCATCGATGAAGCTGGATATCCTTGAAAACCGGGAGCAGGACGAGCTTCGATTCATCCGCGGACAGTACCAACTCATTGACTCTGTTCCGGCTGACAACTACAGCCTGCTTGCGCGTCGTGCTCCGCAGGGAGTTCATGACCTCGGCGCATCTCTCAACACGGAGCAGCTTTGGTTCAACCAATCCCAATCGGCCCCGATTCCAGATTGGGAGAAAAAGTGGTTTAGAACAAGGGAATTCCGTGTAGCTGTGTCACAAGCTATACACCGCGCCGACCTGGCGAGAATTGCTTACGAAGGTCACGCTACACCTGCAGACGACTTTATATCCCCAGCAAATGCGATGTGGCGCAACACGAAAATTCAGCCGATTACACAAAACACTACCGCCGCACTGCAGGCGCTTGCACGAGTTGGCTTCCGCCGCAGTGGAGCATCACTTGTGGATAGTGAAGGCCATGAAGTGCGCTTCTCGATTCTCACGAACGCGGGAAATCGACCGCGAGAACGTATGGCCGCACTCATCCAGCAGGATCTTGCAGCGCTCGGGATGCATGTAAACGTGGTCACGTTAGATTTTCCTGCACTCATTGAACGCCTGATGCACACACAGAATTACGAAGCGGCGATGCTCGGTCTTTCTAACGTGGAGCCGGATCCAAGTTCGATGATGAACGTTTGGCTTAGTTCCTCTCCTAATCACCAGTGGAATCCTTCACAGAAAGTGCCATCTACGGCGTGGGAGGCGGAAATAGACAAGCTGATGATGCTGCAAGCGTCTACACCTGATCCTAAAATCAGAAAGGCAGCTGTGGATCGAGTGCAGGAGATTGTTGCAGAGCAGCAGCCCTTCCTTTACCTGGTGTATCCCAACGTGCTTTGTGCGGTGTCGCCTAATCTGGGCGGAGTCGAATTTTCGGTCATGCAGCCGACGGTGCTCTCCAGCGTCGACACAATTCACATAAAGGGGAACTGAAGTGCCGCCACCTGTACTCGCCGTGAAACTGTCAGCGGGCTATGCGAAGCAGACGGTTCTTAATGATGTTGAATTTCGATTACATGAGGGCGAACGTCTCGGTCTAATCGGGACAAGCGGAGCGGGCAAGAGCACGTTGTTGCTGGCGCTACTTGGGTTGCTGCCATGGCGAGGCGGTTGGGCGAAAGGCGAAGTTCTGGTCAATGGCAAGAACCTGCTGGAGATGCCCGAACGTGAAGCTCGGAAGCTGCGCGGAAGCGTCATGGCGCTGGTGCCTCAGAGTCCACTCACCGCACTCAACAGCGCGCTTTCGCTGCGGGCCCACTTCGTGGAAGCGTGGAGGGCGCACAGTATGCCCCCTCGGGCGCTCGAAGAACGGCTCAACCCGATTCTAGGACGGGTTAACTTACCCACAGACATGTCTTTTCTGAAGAGGAAACCTACCCAGATTAGCGTCGGTCAGGCACAGCGCGTCACAATTGCGCTTGCCCTCATACATCGACCGCTAATACTCATTGCAGACGAGCCCACGAGTTCACTTGACCCAATTACACAAGCCGAAGTAACTGCCCTTCTTCGTGAACTAAGCGAAGAGCAAGGCACGGCCCTGCTTTTCATCTCGCACGACCTGCTTTCTGTTATTCAGCTTACCGAGCGCATTGCATTGCTGCACGATGGTTCGATTGCGGAAGAACTAAGCGTGCGGCATCTCAATAGAGATGCTAAGCACCCGGCGATGCGTGCATTACTGCGCACGCTGCCTGCACCAGCCGATGTCCTACTTCGCTACGTTCAGTCCAGTCGTGGTGTTCAGCGAAGTGACAATAATCCATCCAAAGTCCACTTACCGGCGGAGACTAACAATTGGGGTGCGATGGTTGGCGAAGTAATACCAAAATAAGTGTGCCAAGCTCAGGCATTTGCTTCTCGCGGTGTTTCGAGCGGTGCGTGTAGCTGAGCAAGAAAAGCGGCATCCTCTTTCCTATGCAGCAGGGAAGAGTATTCGCAAAAGAAGCCATCCGTTCAGACCCGCAATAACCAGCGCCACTGTATAGCTGAGAACCTTTAGCGCAACACCGTTTGTAAAGCTCCCCATACGCCGCCGATCGCTCGTGATTGCGACCAGCGGAAACACCGCGAAGCTAAGCTGCAGGCTCAAGATGACCTGGCTCAAAATGAGCAGGTTGGAAGTTCCTCGTTCGCCATAAAGAGCAGTAACAATCACCGTCGGAATGATCGCGAGAGAACGCGTGAGAAGCCGGCGCATCCACGGCTTCATGCGGAAGTTGATTGAGCCTTCCATCACAATCTGTCCAGCGAGTGTTCCCGTGATCGTTGAGTTCTGCCCTGAAGCAAGAAGTGCTAGCGCAAACATGGTGCTTGCCCCGGCAAATCCGAGGATCGGCGTAAGCAACTTGTAAGCGTCACCGATCTCAGCCACCTCGAAATGTCCGTGGCGATGAAAAGCAGCGGCAGCAAGAACCAGAATCGCCGCATTTACCAGCATTGCGAAGAACAACGCGAAGGCAGAGTCGAAGTTTGCAAACTTGATGGCTTCGCGTTTGCCCTCCAGTGTGCGTGGATAATCTCGAGTTTGCACAACCGAGGAGTGCAGATAAAGATTGTGAGGCATCACGGTTGCGCCGAGTATGCCTACCGCTAAATAAAGCATCTTCGGATCAGCCACGATCCGGCCCGACGGAAGAAGAAGGCTGCGCGTCACCTGCAGCCAGTCTGGATGAGAAAAAACAATCTCCACACCGAAGAGCACTGCAATTGTCGCGATAAGCGTAATCACCAGCGCCTCTAGGTAACGGAACCCGCGGGTTTGTAAAAGAAGCAGCAGCAGGACATCAGCCCCCGTGATGACGACTCCCAGCAGCAGCGGGATGTGAAAGAGTAGCTGGAGTGCAATCGCCGAGCCGACCACCTCTGCTAGATCACAAGCCGCAATCGCAATCTCTGCGAAAATCCAGAGAGCAACTACCACTGGTTTGCTGTAGCGCTCCCGACAGGCCTGTGCAAGATCTCTTTCAGCGGCAATGCCCAGCTTGAGCGACAAACTTTGCAGAAGGATCGCCATGAGGCTTGAAAGCATGACGACGAAAAGCAGGGTGTAACCAAACTGCGAGCCGCCGGCAAGATCTGTCGCCCAGTTACCCGGATCCATGTATCCGACTGCCACCAGGAAGCCTGGCCCCATGAACCCAAGGAGGCGTCTCCAGAAACTTGGCGACTGACTGAGGCGCACCTGAGCTGTCTGCGTGACTGTCGTCGCTGAAATGGAAGATTCTGAGGGAGGCATGAGAGAAGCGCGAATCGCGCTTAGTCACAGTATGCCACATGGGGTTAACCGAGGTTATGTGTTGAGATTGGTGCAGGTTTGATGCTACGTTTGCCGTACCCAGACCCGTTGGGCCGCAGCCAAGCCTAGCACCGTGCCGCCCAGAGGTGTGGTGATCCGTAGCGTATCGTCGTAATTTTTCTCGACGATTACGAGCTCGACGTTTGGGCCAATGCCAAGCTTATGCAGATAGCTGAGGAGCCGGGCGTCTCGTTCGTAGAGGCTTACGACCAGGTATCTCTCACCATCCTGGGCTTCAGCCAGCGGCAACAGTCCGCGCTGGCGCATTTGTGCGCTGGTCTCGGGCAGTACTAAGTTTCCATGCGGGCAATTACCGTCTTCGCCAAGCTTTTCAATCAATTTCGCTTCGAACGCTGGAGAGATTACATGCTCAAGGCGCTCCGCTTCGAGATGAACCTGATGCCATTCCATACCAAAGACTTCGGCCAGCATGCGCTCCACCAGGTGATGCCGCAGCGCGGTGCGGTGGGCTGCCTCTCGGCCCTTGGCCGTAAGCCTCAAAGCTCCCTCGTCTCGGGGAGCAACGTATCCGTCCTCCTCCAAACGTCGGACGGCCTTTGTCACCGCTGGCGCAGACACCTCAAGCCATTGAGCCAGCAGGGAAGGAATAACCGTGTGACCTTCGCTCTCAGCTTCGATGATTGCTTTGAGGTAGTCCTCTTTCGAAACTGTGATCTCGGTGGACACGCGAGTAGTTAACCACGGCTAAACCGAATCTCAAAATGGCCCATAGATCTAAGTCGGAGTGCTTCTGAGAAATAGCAAGAACCACGGTCTCCACGTCACGTAACGAAAGCGTCTAATATGCGAAACGGAGGCAAGTATGAACACTAAATTGATTCAGAGCGCGATTTTGATTGCAGGACTTTCCTGCTCCGCCGCGTTCGCCCAGACTATTGGCCAGGACATGAAGAACGCTGGTCACGACACTGCGGATGCGTCGAAAAAAGTAGCGCACAAAACTGCGGAGGGTACGAAAACAGCAGCTCGGAAAACGGAAAGCGGCACCAAGACAGCGGCTCACGCCACTGCACGCGGCACAGAAACTGCCGCCGTGAAGACAAAGGAAGGCGCTGAGATTGCTACTGATAAGACGGTGGACACCACCAAGACTGCCGCGCACAAGACTTCGCAGGGCACGAAAAAGGCCGTGCATAAGGTTGGCGGTAAGCCCGAATAAGACTCGTCAAGCCAACCAGAAAAAGCTCGGCGACTGCCGGGCTTTTTCCTTAATGACCAAATGATCGATCCCGAAGCTATTTTTTCACTCGGCGCATCGCTCCGGGTTCCTCGTCGAAGCTGATGATCAGCGTCTGTACAGATGACTCGCCAGCGCAGCGGTATGTCCGCATGGTCTCGCCAGAGACGTACATCAAGTCCTGCTGTCTCAACTCATGCTCTTCCCCGTTGCGGTCAAACTTGAGAGCCCCATCGAGCACATACACCATCTCCACGCCTGGGTAGCGTTCGGGAACGAAATCTTCACGCTCAGTTCCGGGTAAGAACTCCGCCATGCACGGGCGAAGACCACCCTCTGGGATTAGAATGCCAAAGCTCTCGGTTATGTAAGAAGGGGTTGCTGCTCCCATGGTGAGCCGCACACGGTCCTTCTTGCGCTGGACGCGGAATACACATTCACTCTCCGTCGCAAAGAAATAGGAGAGATCCTTTCCAAAAACGATGCTGATGCGTGCGAGATTCCGAAGCGTAGGAATAACGCGACCGGTTTCGAGCTGCGAGAGAAAGCTGGCAGACAAGCCGGTCAGTTTACCCAACTCAACAAGTCCCATCGAGCGCTTCAGACGAAGGCGTTTGATTCTGTTCCCCAGTCCCGCAGCAGTCAGAAGCTCTTCTGCGGAATTCGGATCGACAGATGGCTCTTGCTTCTGGGAAGATTCGGCCGTTCCTGCTGGATTCAATGTGTCGGGTGACACGGGCTTGGGAACCTTGTCACTCCCTCGCTTGCTTCGTCCCGGAAAGTACGGCTTCGCTGAGCCGCCAGTATTGATTGCCATGTCGCTCATAAGTTTTCAACGCTCACAGAATTCAGATGCTGTTTCAACGATTCGAGCTTCTTCCAAGGGTTCGACTGCAGCAATGCATGCCACTCGGTGAAGTTGCTCACGGAGAAGGTCGGACGCTCAGTAGCTCTAAGTGCTGACCACGGCAAGGGAAGCGACACCTGTGTGCCGAGTCGCGCGCGGGGAGAATACGGAGCCACCGCAGTCGCGCCGCGCTCATTGCGAAGGTAATCGAGGTAGATCTTTCCCCTCCGAGCGGACTTGGTCATTTTTGTTAGGTAAAGCGTCGGGTTGCTGCGCTCCATTTTTGCAACAAACGTGTGGGTTAGCGTCTTGATCTCGCTCCAGCTGAGTTCTGGAACAATCGGCACCACAATGTGCAGTCCCTTACCGCCAGTGGTTTTGAGGAAGCTCTCCAAGCCCACTTTCTTCAGGCGCACGCGAACGTCAACCGCTGCTGCACTTACCTGATTCCACGGGAGGTCCTCGTCAGGATCGAGGTCGAAGATGATGCGGTCAGGATGCTCAAGGTCTTCATTGCGTGATCCCCATGGATGGATCTCCAGGACTCCCATCTGAGCCAGACCCGCGAGTGCTTCCGCGCTAGACAAAGTAATGTAAGGCTCGACTACACCAGTCTTCTTGTCAGGCACATCAACGGCGCTTACTCCCGCAGGGAGCATATGATTGACATGCTTCTGGTAAAAGCACGGCTTGCCTGCACCTTCGGGGCATCGTACAAGACTCAGTGGGCGATCTGCGATGTGCGGCAGCATCCATGCCGCAACTGACCAGTAATAGTCCGCTAGCTGCGCTTTCGTGAGCTGAGTCGCGGGATCTACCACCTTTTTCGGGTGTGTCAATCGGAGATTCGGCATGATCGCCGCACGAGTGTACGTTGCGGCAGGTTCAGACCTAACCGGCGCGTCCTTCCGGGTGACTGAGGACTCCGTTCTATTCCCTCTGATTGCTTTGGGTTTCGGCGCAACAGTAGGATCCTCACGCGTGACCTCCCTCGGCTTTTTATCTTCGCGAAGCCCGAGAAAGGCGGCCTGTCTTACCAGATCGTCAGCGGTCCATGTTGCGAAACGAACCTGCGCCACAAGAGTCGGCTTGACCCACAGCGCTCCGCGTTTCGCATCCGGCGGTACTCGCTCGAAGCCCGGAGCCCCAGTTAGCTCAGGCTGCAGCATCTGCAGTAGGGTCCTTCTCATCTTCTGATTGAAGCCTGTGCCTGACCGCCCCGCGTAGATCAACTTATCGCCGCGGTAGTAGCCAAGCAGAAGCGAGCCAATACGATCGTCTCCGTCCGAAGAGAGGGAGTAACCTCCGACTACGAACTCCTGCTCATGTAGACATTTGGCTTTGAGCCACTGGCCTCCGCGACCCGGTGAGTAGGGTGCGTCTGCACGCTTTGAAACGATGCCCTCCGCGTGAAGCTCACATGCTCGCTCGAAGACGGCTTTGCCGCTCGACGTCAAATGCTCGCTGAATCGAACGACGCTACTCTCATCTAGACCTTGCAGCAAATCGGACAGAATTGCTTTGCGTTCGACAAGCGGCAGATCGCGAGGGTTATGTCCCTCGATGTGGAGCAGATCGAAGCAGAAGTAAGAAACTGGATTCTTCGCACCCTCTTGAAAGGCCGCTTGTAGCAAAGCAAAATTGGTCGTTCCGTTTTCGACAAGCACTACTGCCTCGCCATCGACAGTTAGATTACTAGCTGGGAGCAGTGCAAGAGCATCAGCCACGCCAGGTACACGATGCGTCCAGTCCAACCCACTGCGGGTAAGAAGAACGACTTTGTCACCAGTCTTCCTCGCCTGAATGCGATACCCGTCCAGCTTCAGCTCATGCAGCCACTCCGCACTTTCCGGAGGGCACTGCACCTCCAAAGCAAGTTGCGGTTTGATGAACTCCGGTTGCGTTTCTGCCGGAAGATGCTTCCATTTACCGGCGGGCTTGGCCGTTGGCTTTGCGGAGACTTCACCCTTGGGCCTTAGTCGCTTGGTTGGGAGATCGCCCTCCGATGCCTTGCGATACCAAGCTTCTCCCCTTGCCGTTTCTTTCGAGTTCCAGACGTGATCTTCTTGGTGAGCGATCTGCTCAATCGTCCTACCCGTAACTGCGGAGTCGGGTAGTTCTTCCGTGATGGCGGGGTCGCTTGCGCCCCGCTCAAACTCATCATGTTCTTTGATCAGCAACCAGTGCGGTTTGGTAGAACTCTTCCATCGTCCGCTACCACCACCTGTGCTGTTCATGCGCACGAGCGTCCACTTGCCGCGCATTTTCGTGCCATCGAGAATGAACTTCAGGCTTCCAGCGCGCAGCCCCTCTTCTACGTCCTGACCCGGTTGTGGTGCCCACGTTCCCTGGTCCCAAACCATCACGGTTCCGCCACCGTACTGACCCGGTGGAATGATGCCTTCGAACCCGCCGTATTCCATAGGGTGATCTTCCACCTGGACTGCAAGTCGGCGATCGCTCGTGTGATAGCTCGGACCCTTGGAAACGGCCCAGCTTTTCAGCACACCGTTCCACCCGAGGCGGAAGTCGTAGTGAAGGTGACTAGCCGCATGCTTCTGAATGACGAAGGGAAGTCCGAACGGCTTCTTGACACGCTTTACAGCGGATATGGCAGAACTACCACTCGGTTCGTGTGTGACAGCAAAGTTACGCATGTCACGGTATCGAGCAAGCTGCTCGTCGACCACGTCGGCTGGGGCGACAGCCGGAGGAACAACGGCGCGATTTCTACCAGAGGAAGGCCCGCTGCGAACCACCTTCTTCGCTCCTGAACTCCTGGGTGCCATGCCGAATTCTAGGCTGACTTCCGTTTCGCCGCAGGCTTCGCAGTCTTAGCCGCCGCCTTCGCCGGCTTTGCCGCGGTCTTCACGAGCGATAGTCCACGCTTCTTCTCCGCAGGCCCGTTCTGGGCAGATACAGCCGGCTTCTTCGCAGGTAGCTCAGAGGGACTATCGTTTCCACCAACGCTCTTCCGCAGCGCGTCCATGAGGTTGATGACCTTGCCGCGCGCAGGCGCGGCGACTTCTTCTTTCGGCACCGGTAGATTCTGAAGCTTAGCGTCAACCAATTCTTTGACAGCAACTTCATACCCATCCACGAACTTCGACGCATCGTAGGGCGCGGACTTCCGCTTGATCAATTCTTTCGCGAGCCCCAGCGAGTCTGACTCAATCGCAACCTTCTTGATGTCGCGGAAGTAATCAGCAGGGTCTCGCAACTCCGCTTCGTAGCGCATGGTGTACGCCATCATCCCGCCGTTCTCGCCCTTTCCGGCAGGTGCGATCGCAACAACATGTTCGCGCCCACCGAATGCGATTTTCGAGAGCGCAATCTTCTTGGTGTCGATGAGGGCTTTGCGCACGGTAGCGAAAGCCTCGGTCTGCGCATCATTCTCAGGCGTGACGAAATACGGCTTCTCAAAGAACTCCGGATCAAGTTCCGACTCATCCACGAACTGGCTGATCTCCATGGTGTGCTTGGAAGGTACGCGCAGATGTGCAAGCTCTTCGGGCTCGATCGTTACGTACTGACCTTTGCTGTACTCGTAGCCCTTGACGATCTGGTTGCGCTCTACCGGCTCTGCTGCTTCTTCCGGTGACTCTTCCACGGCGCTGGCAAGCACCTTCTGGTGACGCACGCGCTCACCGGTCTTACGGTCGATCTGGTGAAAACGGATCTCGTTCTTCGACTCCGTAGCGACGAAGAGTTTCACGCCGAAAGAAACCAGCGAAATCTGGACCTGCCCGCTCCAGTAAGGACGCGCCATAAAGCACCTCAGAGACTATCGATTGCCACTAGGTGAGATTGGCACTAGCGCAGGCGAGATGTCTAGTATCGAGAGTGCTAATGGGTTGACTGATCGGTAACTCAGGCGAACCGCAGACTGACGGAGCCCACCTTTGAGAACGTGACCTCCACAGCCGAACCAGCGGTAGCGAGCGTGTTCCCAGTCCATGAGCCGGTCGTAACCCACTGACCCTTTCGCAGGCCACCTGTGCGCACTGCGCCTTCGTTCGCGAGCCATGGCAAAAGTTTTAGTAGATCACCGGAGGTGTTCGATCCGGTACGCTCCACGCGAACCATGCCGTCCACGGCAAGCATCACGTGTTCGACTGAAAAATCTACGGCACGCCAGTCTGCAAACGCAGGTCCGTAAACGAATCCGCCATGCATCTGCAGGTCTGCCAGAACCGAGTTTCGTGTGGTCTTCGTCGGGTCTTCGAACGCGGTCTCAAGCACCTCAATCGCGGGATGGCACGACGCCATAGCGCTGAACACTTCATCACGGGAATACGGCTCCGCGCGTGGAGGAAGATCCTGTTCCACCTGGAAGGCAATCTCCGCTTCCAGGCCGCGGAAGCGCCAGCGCTCACCACTCAGGGTGCTTCCATTGGCGGCTATCCAGGCCGAGGGCATGGGTGCAAAGAGGGGAGTCGCTTCAGGAGTTGGAGCGCCAATCTTCCACCCACCGATTTCTCCAAAGCTGCCAGCCACCATATCCTGCACGGCGTACACCTCTGGAACGTCGACAGGCCGCAGGGTTTCTGGAAGATCTTCGATTGTCCTCAGCGTGCGGCGAGCATCCAGCAGCAAGTTCGCTGCCTGCATTAGCTCTGATTCGCGTGTTCCGGTCATGGCTTCTCCAGGTAATTACGATGCGGTATGTGCAGTGCCGTCAAGATGCGGCGTGACATTGAGGCTCCGCTTGCCGTGCAGCAACTCATTCACGCTCGCGCCCCGTATGGATGCGTCAAGCAACTCAATCATATGAAACGTAGGCATTTCAGCGACTCCGCGACGCCGCAAGGCACTCATGAGCTGTAGCAAACATCCTGGATTCGCGCTAATGACCGCTTGCGCTTCCGTTGCAAGCAGATGATCGACCTTGCGGTCGCCAAGTTCATCAGCGGTTTCGGGGTGGAGCAGGTTGTACACGCCGGCTGAACCACAGCAGAGATTACCCTCGGCTATTTCTCTCACCTCAAGCTCCGGCACGTGAGCGAGCAAGGATCGCGGCTCCTCGAAGATTGATTGTGCGTGCCGAAGATGACATGCGTCATGGTAAGCAGCAGCTACGGGAAGCGGGTGAAGCTGAGAGCGTACACCAGCCTCGGCCAGAAACTCGCTGACGTCTTTGCATTTTGCCGTGAACGCCTCAGCTTTCGCCTTCCATGCTTCGTCGTCACGCAGAAGGTGTGCATACTCCTTCATTGTGCTGCCGCAACCGGCGGCATTGATGATCACCACGTCGACGTTTGCCTCTTCGAACGTCCGAATCATCCGTCGCGCGTAGTCCGCCGCCTGCTCGTCGAGCCCCGAGTGGACCATCAGGGCGCCGCAGCATCCCTGCTGTTTCGGGATGACGACGTCGAAACCCTCTGCAGCCAATACACGCGCCGTTGCTGCATTAACGTGTGCAAAGAAGGCGTCCTGCACGCACCCGGTCAGCATGGCAACGCGACCGCGTACCTCACCATTAGCCGCAACGTTTAGCGGAAGCGAATGGAACGGATTTAGCGGAACCGGAGGCAACAAACTTTCCATGGCTTGCAACCGGCGCGGCAGTAGCCTAAGCAGACCAGTTGCGCGAACCAGGCTTTGCAAACCGGAACGCTGATAGACAGCGAGTGGCACACCGAGTACGCGCAACCGATTCGGATGTGGGAAGGTTGCGAAGAGTAGCCGCCGAAACAGTGAATCGTCGAGGGTGCGAGGCACGTGCCGTTCTACTTGCCCGCGCGCGTCTTCAATGAGCTTGTTGTATTCCACTCCGCTGGGGCAGGCGGTCACACATGCCATGCAACCCA
Source organism: Granulicella sp. (assembly GCA_965200515.1). GTDB lineage: Bacteria > Acidobacteriota > Terriglobia > Terriglobales > Acidobacteriaceae > Granulicella. The sequence goes on from CBDAUT010000014.1 coordinate 1,818,279, forward strand.
GGCAATTATCCATGTGGGTCTGGAATGTTTCGTCGAGCGCCGCCTCGCCTGTCGCTGCTTTGCGCATCATCCAAATGCGGCCGCGAGGCGAATCCATCTCGTTACCCCAGAGAGCATAGGTAGGGCATGCAGGCAGACAGAACCCGCAGTGAACACACTTGTCCATAACGCTGGATTCGGGGGTACGGTGCGCATCGAAGGAACTTGCAGTATGAGTCGCGCCGATCTGCACAACGCTTTGGGCTGCTATTCCAAGTTCCTTTTCTACTGCGGAGTCGGGCATTAGATACCACCTACAAACTTGCCAGGATTCAGCAGGCGCTGTGGGTCAAACTGCTGTTTTAGCTTATGCATCATAGCGATGGCTGGTGGCGATCCGCACCAACGCTCTGGTGCAGGAGCTGCAAATGGCCAGCGAAGTAGCACAACCATGCCGCCGGACGCGCTCAGGCGGGAGCGCAGATCTTCAACGAGCGGAGCGACAAATTTGGGTTCGCCCGTGAGTTGCACGGTGGTGATCCCCACCGCTTCTGCGACACACTTTGCATGTAGCGCAGAGTTGGAAAAACCGCCAAGAATCGCTGGCAGCTGTGACGGCAAAGAAGTGATCTTCAGCACCGCCGTTGAAGAATCCGTAAACAGACGGTCCCGCTCTTCCCAAACATCGCTGGTGCTCTCGGAAAGTAGTACCTCAGCGCACATCGCGGCAAGCCGCTTCGCATCGTGCTCCAGGGCTTCTGGCGAGGACGCGAAACGTACGTCCAGCGCAACATCGCGTCCGTCGCTGCGCAGTTGTAGTGACTGCAGACTCGTTGCGGACTCTCGCAAGCGCTGCATCAACGTGCCCAACTCTTGCGGACCTCCAACAGCCGTCCACGTCTGTGTGTGCGCCTCGAGTGGGTGTAAGCGAAAGTTAACCTCTGTAATTACACCGAGCGTGCCAAACGACCCAATCAACAGCTTTGGCAGATCGTATCCGGCAACATTCTTGACGACCTTGCCACCGGAACGCGCAATTGTTCCATCCGCCAAAACAATGGTCATGCCGATCACCAGGTCGCGCAGTGAGCCGTACTTCGTGCGCAGCGCTCCGCTGTCGTTCACCGCCAGCACACCGCCAACCGTGGCGCGATTGCGCATGAGCGGATCGAGCGCTACCTGCTGACCGTGTGCTCCGAGCGCCTCTTCCATTTGCTGCCATGGCGTACCCGCACCTACCGTGGCGGTCAGGTCCTGCCAAACATGCTCGCGAATGCCTGAAATACGGTCCATCTGAAGCCGCACGCCGCACTGCACCGGATTGCCCCACTCCAGCTTGGATCCTCCGCCTGAAGCCGTAGCGGTGGCACCATGCTTTGCGCAGCAGCGTAGAACAGCCGCAGTCTCGTCCGTTGAGGCAGGGGAGACCACAAGAGAAGCACCGTCCTCAACGGCGTAGTTCGCTCCAACTACAGACTGCAGTTCGGAAAGTATCGGCACGGCTTTCTAGTTTAGCGAAGAGGAATAGCGCCCGTTCTAAGTGGCGCAAATCGATATACTTGGAGTGCCATATGTCCAAGACTTTCTACATCGAAACCTTCGGCTGCCAGATGAATGCCCACGACTCCGAAAAGGTCGTAGGCACCCTGAAGCAGGAGGGTTACGCGCAGGTTTCTGACGAAGCCGACGCTGGGCTGATCCTCTACAACACCTGCTCCATCCGCGATAAAGCAGAGCAGAAAGTCTTTCATCGCCTCAATGAGTACAAGCGCATGCAGGGCGAGGGAAAGAAGTTCGCCGTCATTGGCTGCGTTGCGCAACAAGAGGGCAAGAAGATCTTCGAGCGTGCGCCGTATGTGTCGCTTGTGGCTGGCTCTGCTTCCTATCGCAACCTGCCCGAAATGTTGCAGCGCCTGGAAGCGGGCGAGACGCGTATCACCGGTCTCGACGACAGGCAGACAGAAGAAACGTTCGACACGGAATTCACCTCGCGTTCCAACCCACACCGCGGCTACATCACCATCATTGAAGGCTGCGATAAATTCTGTTCGTACTGTGTTGTTCCCTACACGCGTGGCAAGGAGCGTTCACGTACATCGGCTTCGGTTCTCGCGGAGGCGCAGCGTATTGCCGGTCTTGGCTACACGGAAATTCAACTGCTCGGACAGAACGTCAACAGCTATCGTGACCCGAGTGGCAGCCGCACGTTTGCCGAGCTTCTGCTTGCTGTTGGCGAGGTCAGCGGTATCAAGCGCGTGCGCTTTACGACTTCTCATCCTCGGCACTTCACCAAGGATATAGTCGACGCGATCGACGCGATGCCGGCGCTCTGCGATCACGTGCACCTGCCCGTCCAGTCGGGTTCCACCGAAGTTCTGCGTGCCATGCAGCGGGAATACTCGCGGGAATGGTACCTCGAACGCATTCAGTGGACGAAAGACGCAAAGCGGGATATCTCGCTGACCAGCGACATCATCGTCGGTTTTCCAGGTGAGACGGACCGGGACTTCGAAGACACCATCAATCTGCTGGAGACAGTGGGCTACGACGCGATCTACGGATTCAAGTATTCACCGCGTCCGAACACCCCAGCCATCCACATGCACGACTCAATACCGGAAGAAGTCAAAGTTCAGCGCCTGGCCATATTGAATGCGCGTCAGCGTGAGATTCAGCGTGAAAACTACGCGCGACATCTGAACCAGACCCTTGAAGTAATGGTTGAGGGAAGCAACTCTGCACGCGGCCAGGTTGTTGGGCGCTCCTCACAGAACACGACCGTGAACTTCACTTGTGAAACTGTGCCAACCGTAGGCAGCTATGTGGACGTAAACATCACGCAGGTATTCCCGAACTCACTTGTTGGTGAAGCAGTTTCCGCGCCGCTTGCGCCGTCTGCGGCTCTGCTAGCGCAGCAAGCGCTCAACGCACGCGTCCAAGTGGTTGCCTGAACGGGCGTACACTAGGTTCCATGCATTTACCGGGCTTCAAACCCGAACGCGACACCGCTCCTGCAGTTGAAGCAGACGTTGAAGTTCGCATTCGCGGGCTGATGATGGACCCTTCTACGCGCATGCCGATCGTTGTTCTGAACGACTTGGCGGGCGAAGTTGTGCTTCCGATCTGGGTGGGCCTTTTTGAAGCAAATGCCATTGCGCTTGAAATCGAGAAGTCGACCACGCCTCGGCCCATGACGCATGACCTGCTGAAGAATGTCATTACAGGGTTGAATGGAACCGTTGTTCGCGTCGTCGTCGGTGCGCTGCGTGAAGACACGTTCCACGCGACCATCTGGATGACGCAAAGTGGCGAAACGGTCGCGATTGATGCGAGACCCTCGGATGCAATCGCGTTGGCGCTGCGCTCGGACTGCCCCATCTTCGTTAGCAAGCAACTGCTGGATCAAGCGAAGGCTGCTGCGGGAAGTTCGACCACACTAGCTCCAGACGATCTGCGGCGGTGGCTCGAGAACCTGAATGACGACGAAATGGGCCGCTACAAAATGTAGGTGGTCTACCGAACCGCTAGTTCATCCAGATAGTTGAAAAACTCGGGAAATGAGATGCTCGCGGCATCTGCTCCTTGAATCTCCGACTCGCCTTCAGCGCGGAGTGCTGCGATCGAAAACGCCATCGCGATTCGATGGTCCATTCCGGAGTCGATGAGACCGCCATGCAGGCGCTGATTGCCTGGGACTTGGAGTCCGTCGTCGTATTCCTCCACTTCGGCACCCATGGCACGAAGATTCTTCACTACCAGCGCAATGCGGTCCGACTCCTTGATGCGTAGCTCCTTGGCATCGCGTATGGTGACGCCTGTGTTGGTGTAAGGCGCAATGGCTGCGATCACTGGCAGTTCGTCGATGAGTTGAGCTGAAAGCTGTCCAGAGATGTCGATGCCCTTGAGCCCACCGCGGCTGCGGTTCACCTGAACGGTGCCGATCATCTCTCCGTGCTTTTCCTGCACGTCGAGAAGCTTAATGGCTCCACCCATGGCGGTAATCACGTCCAGCAGGGTCGCCCGAGTGGGGTTCATGCCAAGCGCATCCAGCACGAGGTTGGAGTCTTCGAAAAGGAGGGAAGCGCAAAGGAAGAACGCAGCCGACGACATGTCGCCGGGAACCGTCGCATCAATGGCCTGCAGTTTCTGGCCGCCAGTTATCCTCAGACGCTCATCGCGGCGGGTTAACTCGGCACCAAAGGCGCGCAAAGCATGTTCCGAGTGGTCTCTGGTGCGCACGGACTCTGCGATGGACGTCTCACCGTCTGCTTGCAGACCAGCAAACAGCACCGCTGTCTTCACCTGCGCGCTTGCAATGGGTGAGTCGAAGTCGATGCCGCGGAGGCGGCTTCCACGCACCGTCAAAGGCGCATGGCCTTCGGCGAGCCCAATCTGCGCACCCATTGCTTCAAGCGGCTTGCGAATGCGCTCCATTGGCCGTACAGTAAGCGACTCGTCGCCAACAAAGCGGAATGTGCCTTCCTGTCCAGCGACTAAGCCAGCGAGCATACGCATCGTGGAACCGGAGTTGCCGCAGTCCAGATCGCCTCCCGGCTGCTGCAACGCTCCGCCCGTGCCTGTCACCTCGATGGAAGTTCCGTCGAACTTGACCTCTGCGCCCATCGCCTGCATACAGGCCAAGGAGCTGTGCGGATCGGCACCGGTGGAGAAGTTCGTAAAGTGCGACGTGCCGGCAGCGAAACCCGCCAGCATGGCATACCGGTGCGAAATGGACTTGTCACCTGGCAGCGCTACGGAGCCACTAAAGGAGCGAGCTGGGCGAATGATCTGGGAGGAGTGGGGAGCGGGTTGCGAAGAAGACATCGTCTCCAATCTTAGAACGTGCTGAGCGGGTAGTTAGCTCTTCCCGAGCGCTGTGCTGTACGCAAGGGCCAAGTCATCCTTCATAAACGTGTAGAGGGCCTCGCGGCTTTGCTCATCACGAGCGCGCAGCACAGCAGACGGATGAATTGTAGCCAGCACGCGCTCGGCATACGTCGTCGACTTGATGACCCCGCGTTCCTTCATCAGCGCGAAAGTCCCACCCAACAATGACTTTGCTGCAGACGCGCCCAGACAGAGGACGACCTTCGGCTTCACTGCGTCGATCTCTGCAGCGAGCCAGGGCCGACAAGCATTCAGTTCGCCGGTGCGTGGGTTCTGGTGCAGGCGCAGCTTGCCGCGTTGCACGAACTTGAAATGCTTCACAGCATTCGTCATGAAGATATTCTCATCGGCTACGCCGAGTTCCTCCATCGCCTTGCGAAGAACACGGCCCGCAGGCCCGACGAAGGGCGCTCCTTGCAAATCCTCCTGATCGCCAGGCTGCTCGCCGACCAACATGAGTGGGGCGTGTATGTCGCCGACGCCAGGGACAACCTGCGTTGCATGCTTATAGAGGTCACAACCCTCGCAGCCTGGCATGGCGGCGCGCAGAACGGGCAGCGTGTGATCGTTTGGAACGAACGGTGCTGCAGTAGGCTGCTTGGATTGACGCGTCACCATGTTGGCTACTCGACTCTCCGCTTGCTGCATGAGGGTGGGCAGCAGAGCTACTTCGGGTAAATGCTGCCAGTAACGAACGGGCATCTCATTGCGCATCGCTTCAGGATTGAGCCGGGCAGGATTGAAGATGGAGCCGTAATACGCGCGCCAAAGATTTTCCAGCTCATCCTCCTGTGGCGCGGCTTCCTTACCGACTCCCGCGCCGAAGCTGAGAGACTTTGTGTCGGGATTCCAGCTTACGGATTCATCCGGTGTGAGAATCGTCCACCTCATCACGGCGAAGCGCTCGGCGAAGAACGGTGCGGCGAGCGGAACGATGCGGTGGTCCGGCCGATACCACGCAATGAAATGCTCTCGAACCGTGCCATCCTCGGCAGGCTCTTCCACCTTTCGAAAGCGCACGAAAGCATGCATCTTGTGCAGATCGCGACGCACCTGCTGCTCCATTTGCTTCAGGTGCGCGACATCGTCATCTATCTCAACGCGCATCAGGTCACGATTACCCTGAAGGCGGGAGAGCAACCTGTAGAGGAGGTTCCAGCGGTCGCCATCACGATGAACCGCAGCTAGTGTGGACGTGTCGAGGAAGCTCTTCGGCACAAACGGACGCTCTACAAGCTGTCCTCGCGGGGCGTCGAGGCCGTCGAGCTCCAGGCTCATCGGTGCAGGCTGCGTGGCATCTTGGAAGTCGATCTGCTCCGGCAGCCAGCCTTCAGCCATGGCCTCTCGGGCAAGGGAGCGCCACGCGTCAAAGTTCGGCTCAACCATTATTGTGCGCAATCTACACTGACCCTGTAAGTGCGCTTGTTGCAGCGAACAAGTCCATTTGCATTGCCTCGATTGGTTCTGGCGCCACGATGAGCGAATGCGAGTCTGCAGCTGCAGGCAGATGGTCGGCGGTAACGATAAAGGGAGATGCTTGCTTCAGTCGAACGTGCAGCTTCCGCAGATCTTCGAATGTGAGGCGGTGGTATCTGCGAATCCTTAGAATGCGATCAACGTTTTTGTAACCAATGCCGGGCACTCTGAGAAGAACCTCGCGTGCTCCTGCGTTGACATCTACGGGGAAGAATTCAGGATGTGTTTTCGCCCAGGTTGTCTTCGGATCTTCCAACAAAGACAAATCCGGATTGGCATCGCTGGTGATTTCTTCCGCGTTGAAGCCATAAAACCGCATCAACCAGTCCGCTTGGTAGAGACGGTGTTCGCGAATGAGTGGGGTAGCGCGGAGTGGCAAGCGCGAGTCTGCTTCCGGGTAGGGACTGAATCCTGTGTAGTAGACGCGACGTAATTTGTAGTCGCTATAGAGATTGCTGGCACGGCCAATAATCTCGCGATCCGTGGAAGCGGTTGCGCCCACGACCATTTGCGTTGACTGGCCCGCCGGGGCAAACTTTGGAGCGAGTCTGGAGCGTTTACGTTCGTCAGCGACCTCATCCGACCGCGAACGAATTTGTCCCATCGTCGACTCAATAACCACGGTCTTCTTTTCCGGCGCGAGCTGAACGAGATCGTTTTGCGTGGGCAGTTCGATGTTTACACTCAGGCGGTCGGCCCATTTGCCTGCCTCTTGTATGAGCCGCTCATCGCATCCAGCAATCGTTTTCAGGTGGATGTAGCCGCCGAAATTGTGTTCGCTTCGCAAGCCGCGTGCGACGGCAATGAGCTGTTCCATTGTGTAATCGGGCGACTGGATAATGCCGGAGGAGAGGAACAGGCCTTCGATGTAGTTGCGCTTGTAAAAGTCGAGCGTCAAATTGATGACTTCTAGGGGTGAAAATCGAGCACGAGGTATGTCACTCGATACACGGTTCACGCAGAAGACACAGTCATACGTGCAGAAGTTGGTGAGCAGGATTTTCAGTAGGGAAACACAGCGGCCGTCCGGCGTATAGCTGTGGCAAATACCGGTGCCGTCGGAGTGACCAACACCCTTGCCATTGCCCGCGCGCTTAGCACCGGATGAGGCGCAGGATGCGTCGTACTTCGCAGCATCGGCCAGAATCTCGAGCTTTTGCTGAACGGAAAGCAACAGTCCACCCTGAACTATTCGACGCTAAACGCGTGGCGAAGTAAAGGCGAAGAACTCTTCCGCTTGTTACACCATGAAAACTGCTGGGGAGAAGTTCATCTGCCCTGACTAGTGACCGGGAGGATTCTCTGGCATGATGCGGATGTCGCTCACACCCCGGTACCGTTCTGCAAAATCCATTCCGTAGCCGATGACAAAGCTGTTCGGAATTTTGAAACATACATAGTCAGCTTCAATGGGCACCAGTCGGCGCTCGGGTTTGTCGAGGCAGGTTGCAATCTTCAACGATGCGGGCTTGTGCTGCAACATAAGCTGGCGTAGGTAGCTCAGCGTCAAGCCGGTATCGAGGATGTCTTCCACGATGATGACGTGGCGGCCCTCGATCGGGTTGTCGATATCCTTGATGAGCTTGACCGCGCCCGAAGAAACGCGCGCTCTGCCATAGCTCGACACCGCAACGAAGTCGAAAGTATTGTCGACTTCAATGGAACGTGCGAGATCAGCGAGGAAAATTGCGGCGCCTTTCAGCACGCCGATGAGAACGACGGATTGTCCCTTGTACTCTTCGGAAATTTCCGCACCAAGAGCTTTCACTCTTGCATCGATCTGTTCTTTGCTGAACAGGATTTCCATGGACGAAGGAGCAACGTACTCCGGCAGTGCTGTCGGCATGGGGTCAGGGTAGCGCAGAAGGCTGCTGAGGAAAACGGGAAGATTGCTCAACTGCGCGATTTCCGACATGTTGCTAGGCAGCGTGCAGGAGCCAGATATTCAGGTGCGCTCGATATACTGAGGCTGATGTTTCCTTTTATCAACATAGGATCGCTGCATATCGGTACGTTCGGCCTACTGCTTTGGGTTGCCGCCGTTTGCGCGATTTACGTGATGCACCTGAATTTCATCCGAAACGGTGTCGACGCCGATGCGCTGACCATTGTTGCTCTCGTTACGCTCGCTGGGATCGTTGGAGCAAAAGTATGGCACGAGCTGCAGGAGCCACATGAGCTGCTTCTGGCATGGCGCGAGATTGTGAGTCCCGGTTTCAAACACCCACTCGATGTGCTGTTTGGCTTCCTCCATTGGTTCCAGACCGGCTTTGCGTGGTTCGGAGGTCTGCTGGCGGGTATTGCCATGCTGATGATTCAGGGACATACGAATCGACCCAATGGTCTGCGAGGCGGAAAGGCAGCCTTGCGCATGCTTGATCTCGCGGCTCCAGCGGCCGCAATCGGGTATGGCATCGGCCGCATTGGCTGTCTGACCTCCGGTGATGGCGACTACGGCAAAAACACGACGCTGCCTTGGGGCATCCACATGATGAACGGTCCTGACCAATACCATCGAGCGCTTGTACTACCGAACCCTCCGAATGCGTTGGTACAACCGACACCGGTTTATGAACTCCTCTTTGGTCTCGTACTCGGATGGTGGATTTGGAAACGCGGCGCCAGTGCTCGACCGCTCGGCTTTCTTACGGGTGAGTACCTCCTACTGAGCGGCCTTGGGCGCTTTCTCGTTGAGTTCGTCCGTATTAATCCGCCGCTTTATTGGGGTATGTCCAATGCGCAGGTTGCTGCTATCGGCAGCATGTTGGTGGGCGCACTAATTATGTTGCTGACGCGCAAGAACTCCGTCGTTGAGCCTTCGTCCTTCCCCAACGTGGAGCCTGTCGAGGCGATCCCCGAGGAGCGAGCGGCTTAGAGCCGCTTGAGATACTCGCGGGCGAGGTCCAGCTCAGGAAAGAGACGCTCCTCAGCTTGAAATTCCCGCGAATGCACGCATCGTCTACCGGCGCGAACGCGTACGGGGTGCTTCAGGTGCAGCATCTCGTGATACAGCAGGTACTCGATAGCGTAACGCGGTGTGTTGGGTCGGTCGAACACTCGGCTCACCACAATGGTGTTGTGCGCAGCATCGTAGTGGCCGAGCATCCGCTTGGCCACATGGGCGCTCCAAGTCAGGGTCGGCCGTCCGAGTAGCCCGTGAAAAAAGCGTAGATTGACCGACTCGAACACCTCCTCCAGATCGTAGAGGAGGCCTTTTGCGGTGCTGATACGTTTTCTCCCGCGGTCCTGGCGAATCCGTTCTGCCTGCTTGGACACTACGTCGGACTGCGTATAACGCCTGTACCTGTCCGCGTGAAGCGCTGCTATCGGTTTTCGGTAGAGCTTCGCCAGCAGAATATGAGAGATGGCGTGATGAACTGATTCCGGCGCGTGTTCGAGCAGGTCCGAAAGGCGCACAATCAGCTTTCCTTCACGTAGCCGAATCGTTGTGTTCAGACTTGTGAACCGCCGATACTTCACTTCCAGCACAGGCATGGGAGCACGTGGACGCAACTCTCTGTATTCATCGGCGACGATTTGGAGCAGGGCAGGAGAGACTTGCGGGAGTACAGCAGACGGCACGTTGAGGACAGCTTAACACGCTGCGTTGTGGGAACCGCTACTGCGGTGAGTGTGCTCGACTCGGATCCATGCGTTCTTTCTCCTGCTTCAACGCGTCGGGGTGCTCCTTGAAATAGGCGTCGAGCTCAGGCCCCATCGCAACCGAATCATCGTGCAAGTCTTTCAGATTGTCGACGGCGAGTTTTCGTACGATGTTGTAGGATTCGTCGGCTGGCGGAGCCTGCAGGATGACCGACCAACGTTCTGTTTCCTGCGTCAGTTTCGGCAGCACCTTACGAACATCCCGATGCCGCTTGCGGTAGTCGCCGATATTGTCGATAAACTCATCGGTGATGGATGCGAATTGATCGAGCAGGTCGTGTGCATCCTGTTCGCGCCCTGCGTGCCGACGCTTTGCGAAGAGATCGGCCAGGCGTTTTGCGCGTGTGTCGAGGATTTTTTCGTAAGCGAGAATGCGGTCGGTTGGGACATACGCTGCCTCGCGAAGAGACTCGACTTCAGCCTCACTGAGCATGCCCTCCGGTGCTTGCGCTTTAAGCGTTGCCCTTCCGCAGGTAAGTAACAACAGGAGAACGGCAAGCCCAAACTTCACTTCGCGAAGACCTGGCTCAAGAGGAGACTCTGCAACGCATTCACCTTGCCAACAGTCGCTTGAAGAGCCACGTGTTGGTCACCGGCGGTGATGTGGAGCATGTCGGTAAGCCGGTGCGTAGCGTGCTCCAGTATCATCTCAGCGTTCTTGAGTCGTTTTGCGTCTTTACCCAGAGTTACCTGCACTTTTCCGACAACGAGATCGATATGCCGAAAGGTCGCAGCAGCCTGCTCGTCCTGCCCATCTGCGAGCTGCTTGCCCGCAATCTCGGTCAAATTGTGAAGAAGTTCTGTGTAGAGAAAGCACTGTTCCCTGAATTGGGCGCTTGCGGCCTGTTGTTCCAGGTGCACGAGCGCAGGTTCGTCCAGAATGACTTCATCTGTTGCGAGGGCTTTCGCAGGAAGCGTGAAGGACAGCGCGAACAGAACTACAAAGGCTGGAACTGACGCCAGACTCACGATGGAACCGCGACCGTAAAGTTTTGAGACCATAGCGCACCTCTGAAGTGCTGCCGTGCCTACTTCGTGTGTTCAAGAGCAACCAGGCGGTGGCGGGCCTGGAACTCCTGATCTGAATACTTCCCATTTGCCACCGCGAGAAATGCTCGGTAAGCCTTCACCGCTTCGCCGTATTGATGCAATGCGTCGAACGATATCGCCTGCAGAAATAAGGAAGAAGGTGAGTTGGGAAGAACTGTAGCACGAAGCGCGAGCGCCTGCAATGCGAGCTTCGGATTGCCATTGCGCGACGCGGCAAAGGCAAGGTGACTTTCCGTTTCCGCCCAGTCTTGAGCAGTTGGAAAAGCATCTCTGTGGGCGAGTGCCTTTGTAAAAACGGCTTGCGCTTCGGGAAAGCGGGCGAGCTTCACCAACACACCGCCGTACTCATCGAGCAGCAGGGGATCGGCGGGGGAGGCGTTGGTCAATCCCTCGTACAGTTTCGCTGCTTCAGCATCTTCCCCCGCTAAACTCTGGAGCCTTGCTAACATGCGGGTCGCTGCAGGGGCGGCGGCCAGTTGGGCATTAGCGGAACGTGCTTGCTGCAGCAGCGTCACTCCGTCAGCAGCTTTCCCTGACTGGCCGTCGAGCGCGGCAAGCTCGGTGATGAGCCGCGGATCGTTCGGATGTGTGCTGAATGCGGTTTGGAGCACTTTTTCGGCTTCAGCTTGTTTACCGGCTTTTAGCAGGATCGCAGCGAGAGATGCGGCGGCGTCGACGTTGCTCGGATCAGCCGCTATAGCGCGCCGGTAAGCTGTTTCGGCATCTGCGGTGTCACCGGCTCGGATGGCAAGCCGCGCGCCTAAGGCAGTGTCGTCCGCCGTCTCACCGTTCAGCTTTACGGCTTCCAGAAGCTCGTCTCGTGCGGCGTCCGGCTGCGCGCTCTCGTCCAATGCAGCTAGGGCACGCAGAGCACGCCCTCTCACCTCCGGGTCAGCGGTTTTGATGTCCGCTGCTCTACGCAGTTCAGTTTTTGCCTTCTCGGAGCGAGCAGCACGTGCATCTATCAGCCCGAGGGCAACCAAGGGCTCAGCCATCGTGGGATCAAGGCTGGATGCACGGGCGTAAGCCTCAGAAGCCGATGCTTCGTCGCCCGTGTGCTCTTCAGCGAAGCCCAAGTCATAAGCTATTTGCGCATGCTTAGGGCGTGCCAGAGAAAGAGTCTTCAGAAGTGAAACCGCTGTTGTGTAGTCGCCCTTTTCGAGGTTGGCTTCCGCTGCTTGCAGCTGTTTGTTTGCCGCGTCTGCTCCAGAGTGGTCGTCGACAGCATGTGTGCCAGCCGGCAATTGTTGGGAAGCGACGAGTCCAGAGTGGAACATAAAAACGAGAAGCAGTTGGAGCATGTTTACGCCTGTGCCTGCCGTAGCACCGGAGCCAACCACTGTCCGGTGTGAGATTCTGGTGTTCCTGCGATCGCCTCCGGCGTTCCGATAGCGACCACCTGGCCACCGCCTGAACCGCCCTCGGGACCCATGTCGATTACCCAGTCAGCGCTCTTGATGACATCCAGATTGTGTTCGATCACGAGCATGGAACCACCCCCGTCAATCAACTTGCGAAACGCGGAAAGAAGCTTGGCGACATCTTCGAAATGCAGGCCGGTTGTTGGCTCGTCCAGTATGTATAGCGTTCGGCTTCGTACTCGCTGCGCCTCGGTGCGGGGACCGATGTTTGTACTACCTGAGCGTGTCGCCGCCAAATGCTGCGCCAGCTTCACGCGTTGCGCTTCGCCTCCGCTGAGGGTTGTTGCGCTTTGGCCGAGTCGCACATAGCCGAGACCGACTTCATCCAGGACGGCCAGCTTATCGACGATTTTCGGATGACCTGCAAAGTACCCAAGCGCTTCTTTCACAGTCATGCCGAGCACGTCGTGAATGTTCTTTCCCCTGTACTTAACCTCTAGAATTCCGGCTTTATATCGAGTTGCGTTGCATTCCTCGCACGGCAACTCGACATCTGCAAGGAACTGCATCTCTACTGTCACGGTGCCATCGCCTTCGCAAACGTCGCATCGGCCGCCAGGAACATTGAACGAGAAGGATCCGGCTGTATAGCCCTTACGCTTGGAGTCCGGCTGTGCGGCGAAAAGTTCGCGGATGGGGTCGAAGGCTTTGGTGTAAGTGACGGGGTTGGATCGTGGTGTACGCCCGATGGGCGACTGGTCGACGAGAACCACATCATTCAGGTATTGCGCACCGGAAAGCTCACGGTACAGGTGTGCGGGGTCCGAGCCCTCACTCTGGCCCAGCGACTGCATCAGGGCACGGTAAAGCACCTGATGGACCATCGTAGACTTGCCGGACCCTGATACGCCGGTGACGCAACACAAAATCCCGAGTGGGATCTCGACATCCACGCCACGGAGGTTGTGGATGCGAGCACCCTTCAACACAAGTTTCTCCCGGCCGGGCTCGCGCCTGTGTTTCGGAACCGTGATCTTCGCACGTCCGCTTAGATATCTTCCGGTAATTGAACTCGGGTTCTCGCGCACTTCTGCGACGGTGCCGGATGCCAGAAGCTTGCCTCCCAGCTCACCCGCTCCCGGCCCAAGATCAAGCAAGCGATCGGCGGCGCGGATCACGTCAGGATCGTGCTCGACGACGAGAATCGTGTTTCCCAAATCGCGCAACTCGAGCATGATGTTGACGAGCTTTGCCGTATCGCGTGTGTGCAGGCCGATCGAAGGCTCGTCTAGAACGTACAACGCACCAACGAGACGCGAACCGAGACTGGTGGCGAGCTGTATTCGCTGGGATTCTCCACCGCTCAGCGTTGCGCTCAGACGGTCCAAAGTGAGGTACTCCAGACCGACCTGCTGCAGGAAGTGCACACGTTGACGCACCTCTTCGAGGATTTTGCCTGCAACTTGGGCCTGTGCTGGCGTGAGCTTCAACTGATCGAGGAATTCTTCCGCGGCAGTGATGGTGAGCGCGCAAAGCTCACAAATGTTTCGGCCCTCCAGCAGGACGGCGCGCGCTTCAGCACGCAGGCGCTGTCCACGGCAGTCGGGGCACGTTGCATAACCGCGATACTTGGAAAGAAAGACCCTTACATGTAGCTTGTATTTCTTCCGGTCTAACTCAGCAAAGAAGCCGCGAATGCCCGGCCACGCTCCCTGTCCGTCTTCAATGAAGCGCTGCTGTGCCTCTGTCAGGTCAAACCAGGGGATATCGATTGGTATGCCTGCAGCCTTGGCGGCACGCTTCATTTCACCGTGATGCGCACGATACTTTGTCTTTGTCCAAGGATCCACAGCTCCCTGGTCGAGCGTCTTCGATTTGTCGGGGATGATAAGCCCAGGATCGAAGTCGATCGTGTTGCCGAAGCCCTGGCAGCGCGGACAAGCTCCGTATGGATTGTTGAAGCTGAAAAGGCGAGGCTCGGGTTCGCGGTATGCGCGATGACACGTAGAGCATTCGAACGCTGCGGAGAATCGGAACGCGCGTGGTGATTCAGACTCTTCACGAGGCACGGTCCGGAATACGATTTCGCCCGCTTCGCGATAGCCCGTCTCTATGGCGTCTACGAGACGGCTGCGAACATCCGAAGCCAGCGACAATCTGTCAGCCAATACGTAAATTGGTCGCGAATCAACCTGGGTGAAGTCCAACTCCAGAAGCGATTCGGGCGTTGCGAACTCAACTGTGCGCCCGCCACTGCCGTTCTGGTCTACTTGCCAGAGCCGGTTGTAACCGCGACGTCGCAGCTCAGTGAGCCGCTCTTTGAGAGCATCGGTGAGGTTGATAGCCGGAGGCGTACTCTCTAGCTTTTTCGTCGCACCCTTCTTTGCCGTTTTCTTTACCGGTGGCACCGCTTCCAACTCAGCGGGTGCAGAAGGGCCTTGCATCGGTTCGAGCTTCACCTCTCGGCGCATGATTGGAAATAGCGCGAAGACGCGGGTTCCTTCCGGCTCCGCAAGTACTTGGGAAACGATCTCGTCCACCGTGTCGTGACGGACCACGCCGCCACAGTGCAGGCAGGTGACTGTTCCGCACCGTGCGAAGAGAAGACGTAAATAGTCGTAGATTTCCGTTGCTGTGGCTACTGTTGAACGTGGGTTGCGCGTCTGATTCTTCTGCTTGATAGCGATTGCCGGCGCGAGACCATCCATGAAGTCGACGTCCGGCTTCTCGATTCGCTCCAGGAACTGTCGAGCATACGCAGACAGGCTCTCTACGTAGCGGCGCTGGCCTTCTGCGTAAACGGTGTCGAAAGCCAGCGAAGATTTACCGGAGCCGGAAACACCGCTAACGACGGTCAACGTGTTGTGCGGAATCTCTACATCGATGCCTTTGAGGTTGTGCGTTCTCGCGCCACGGATGATGATCCTGTCATTGGCTGCGCCACGAAGAGGGGGGAGCGTGCTCATGCTAAGCCGACCTTTGTGGACGCAGCATTTCCAACAGCAATAGGCATGCGCCCACAACGATCGCTGAATCGGCAACGTTGAAGTCGGGCCAGTGGTAATGCACGATGTGCACTTCCAAGAAGTCGACGACGTGCGCAAAACGAACGCGATCGTACAAATTTCCCAGCGCTCCTCCTAGTATGAGAGCCAGCGAAATCGCCGTGACGGAGAACTGCCGCCCCACCCGCCAGATTCCAATGAACACCGCAATCACCGCAATCACCGAGAAGCCAATCAAGGCAAAGCGGACAGTGTTTGCTGACCTGACACTTTCGAACATGCTGAAAGCCGCACCAATGTTGAGTACATGCGTGATACGGAAGACTCCAGGAATCACGACGATCGCGTGGCCGAGTTCGAGGTGCTTCTCTACCCAAAGCTTGCTTAGTCGATCGAGCGCAACAACGATGCCAGCCAGGCCCAACAACCAGAGGCGAGCATCACGCCCGCGTACTTCTGCCGTCATCATGCGGCCTCTTCATTCAGTGGAGCGAAACCAATGGCATCGAGTGCGTCCGAGCAACGTGCGCACACACTCGGCCAGCGAGAATCGGAACCGACATCATTCAGCACGCGCCAGCAGCGATTGCACTTTGTGCCAGTTGCCACGGTTGCACGAACCAGCAGAGCAGCATTTTGTTCACTTGCTCCAACGACCTGAACTGTAGCCTGGGAGACGTTGAGAAACTCGGCAAGAGCATTCTCATACCTCACCAAAAGACTCGCATCCGGCGAGCCTTCCGTCACGAGGATCTGGACAGTTGCTTCCAGAGACTTGCCGATGGTTTTTGAAAGGCGAAGCGCTTCCAGTTCAGTGAATACTATCGAACGCACCTCCAGCAGACGCTCCCACGCGGCTTCGAGGTCGGCAACTATACCGGGAACGATCTCCTGCATGGAAGGGAAGAGCGCAAGGTGAACGCTCGTAGCTCGCCCTGCTACTGGGGGCAACTGATCCCACACTTCATCCGCCGTGAAGGAGAGAATGGGCGCGATGAGCTTTGTAAGCGTTTCGGCTATGCGCCACAGTGCGGTCTGCGCGCTGCGACGTCCAGAGCTGTCGGGTGCCAGCGTATACAACCTGTCCTTCACGACATCACAGTAGAGCGCACTCAGATCAGTGTTGATGAACTCGTTCAGCGCCTGGTAAGCCCTGTGGAATTCAAAATCGTCGTAAGCTTTGCGGATCTTCGCGTCGAGTTCTGCCGTGCGCGCAAGGATGTATTGATCGAGCGGCTGCATCGCTGCCCACTCGATCTGCTTCTGCGCTGGATCAAAATCGTAAAGATTGCTGAGGAGAAAGCGTAGGGTATTGCGGAGCTTCCGGTAGTTTTCACTTACCCGCTGCATCAAGCCTTCGCTCGCGGCTACGTCCTCACGAAAATCAACGCTCGCAACCCACAAGCGTATGATTTCTCCACCAAGCCGGTTTGCGACATCGACCGGGTCAACTCCGTTCCCAAGCGACTTGGAAAAAGCACGACCCTGTTCATCAAGCGTCCATCCACTGGTTGCAACCATCCGGTAGGGCGCAACGTCCCTAAGGCCCACGGATGAGAGCAGGGAAGAGTGGAACCAGCCGCGGTGTTGATCGCCGCCCTCCGTGTAGAGGTCGGCAGGGAAGTGCAGTTCAGGTTCGACCTCCAGGACCGCATTCCAGCTCGCTCCGCTTTCGAACCAGACATCCAGAATGTCCATTTCTTTGCGGAATTCGGTCCCGCCGCAATTCGGACAAGCGGTGCCAGACGGCAGGAGATGTTCTGGAGCGCGCTGGTACCACGCGTCTGCTCCTTCTTTTTCGAAGATCGAAACGATGCTCGCGTTGATGGATGCGTCATTCAGCGGCTCATGACACCTTTCGCAGAGGAAAACAGCGATGGGAACGCCCCATATGCGCTGGCGCGAAACGCACCAATCAGGGCGGGTCGCGATCATATTCGAAATGCGTTCTTCGCCCCAGGCAGGGTCCCAGACAACGCGCTTGATCTCGTCCAGGGCGCGCTCCCGAAACGTGGTCTGCGGTGACTCTTCCTTCGGCGACAGGACCGGAGTCTCCATGCGAATGAACCACTGGTCCGTGGCGCGGAAGATAAGGGGGTGATGACAACGCCAGCAGTGCGGGTACTGGTGGACTAGGTCATGCGCGCCCATCAGGGCACCGCGCTCGCGCAGCAGATCCTTGATTGGTCCGTTTGCCTTGTGCACGAACATGCCGTCATATTCAGGCAGTCCGTTGCGTAGTTTGCCTTGGGCATCCACGTCACAGGTAAGTCGCAGGTCGTAGCGCTGCCCGGTTGCGAAATCATCTGGGCCATGCGCTGGCGCTGTGTGAACTGCGCCGGTGCCCTGTTCGGCTGTGACGTAGTCGGCGTTGACGCCCAAGATTTCGCGATCCAGGAAAGGGTGAGCGAAAGTCGCACGGTCGAAAGCGGAGCCGGCGACGGTCGCTATTGGAAGGGCCGTTCCGAAGTTGCAAGCGGCCTGAACCAATTCGCGTAACTCATCCGCAATGACATAGAAAGAGCCGTCATTTCCCGGTATGAGCACGTACGGAAAATCTGGATTGAACGCTATCGCGAGGGATGCAGGTAATGTCCATGGTGTTGTAGTCCAGATGATTGCGTAGACATCTTTACCCACCCAGGAGGAACCAAACTTCTGGAGATCGGATGTCAGTTTATAGCGCACATACACGCTGGGTGAAGTGTGCTGCTCGTACTCAACTTCCGCTTCCGCCAAAGCGGTGCGGTCATGAGAGCACCAGTAGACGGGTTTCAGGCCCTTGTAGACGAACCCCTTTTCATAGAACCCGTAGAAGGTCTCGAGTATTTTCGCTTCATAGCCGAAATCCATCGTCTCGTAAGGCTTATCCCATCGGCCGAAGACGCCGAAGCGTTTGAATTGAGACCGTTGCAAATCAATGAACTTCGCGGCGTACTCGCGGCAGGCTCTCCGCACCGCAACCGGGTCCATCTCCAGTTTCTTGCCACCGAGTTTCTCATCGACCTTTATCTCGATTGGGAGCCCGTGGCAGTCCCAGCCAGGGACGTACGGAGCATCGAATCCGGCCATGGTCTTCGTCTTTACAACGAAGTCCTTGATGCATTTGTTGAGTGCGTGACCCAGATGGATTGCTCCATTTGCATAGGGCGGACCATCATGAAGAATGTATTTCGGCGACCCTGCTCGAGCCGACCGGATCTGACTGTAAAGACCATCAGCCTCCCAGCGCTGTAGGCGCTTCGGTTCGTTCTGAGGCAGATTCGCCTTCATGGCGAAATCTGTTCGTGGCAGGTTCAACGTATCCTTCAGGGTCTTGTTGCCGTCCGACATCCACACTCCAGGCTATGCGCGTACAGAATCAGAAGGTTCAGGCGATTCGCGCAAACCCTTATTGTAAAGCGATAGAAAGGCGCAACTCCAGGGCGAGACCTCTTGCACCTTAACTGCGTCTAACCAAATGATTCCACTCGCGCCGCTAAGATAAGCAGTGGAACTGTGACTGTTCGTGAAATCCGGTAACAGCTCACGTCGAGGACACTACTCTTTTATGGCCCTACTCGAGATTTTGCCACCCGAGGTCGACACCAACCTCCAGACGCCAGACCTGCGTCCGGCTGCCGAGACCCCTCAGCTAAGTGGCGAAATCAGAGACGAAGGTGTCTTCAGTTCGTTGACTTCGAGCTTCCGCGACGTGTTCTTTCCGGCGAAGCTGCCCCCACTTGTGCTCGAATCGAAGCCAATTGCCGTCGTCGACCCGATGAAGACGAAGCGGAGTGCAGCTTCGACAGCGACTGCGGTGGGCATCCACGTAGCCGTCATTCTGTTGATTGCATACTTCATCGCCCATCAGGTTCGGAAGGTAATGGCTCCGCCGGCTACGGTAGCAGTGAATCTGACAGCACCGCCTCCGCCTCCTCCCCCAGTCTTACCGAAGATTGATCGTATGGGCGGCGGCGGTGGGCAGCACGATTTGGCACCTGTAACGCAGGGACACCTCCCGAAGTTCGCTGACAAGCAAATCCTCGCGCCAAAGGCTCCCCCTCCTATTCAGCCAAAACTGGTTGTTGAGCCTACAGTCGTTATGCAGAAGGATCTGAAACTAGCTGATAACAACATGCCCAATCTTGGCTTGCCATCTTCCTCTCTGAAGGGCGTAAGCCTTGGGAACGGGAATGGTTCTGGCATAGGCTCTGGGAATGGTTCCGGTATTGGACCAGGGTCCGGGGGAAACATTGGTGGCGGAGTGTTCCACGTAGGGGGAACTGTCCGCGCTCCGGTGGTCATCTACTCAGTTGATCCGGAATTCTCGGAAGAAGCTCGCAAAGCCAAATTCTCGGGCAACGTTGAGGTTTACCTGTGGGTAGACGAGAACGGGAATCCGTCTCACATTCGGGTCGCAAGGGGCGTCGGCATGGGCTTGGATGAAAAGGCGAAAGAAGCAGTCGCCCAGTACAAGTTCAAGCCTGCGATGCAGAATGGAAAACCAGTCAAGGTCGACTTATATATCGACGTGAATTTTCAGATTTTCTAATTGTGAGCCTGAAGAACGCTAAGGCCCGTCTCTGACGGGCCTTCTTTTACGCGTGAACCGCCCGTGGTGCGCTTTCCACTTCTTCGAACGTGAGATGCTCTGCCTCGCTGTCGGTCCGTTCCTTCCATTGCAGAAAAAGCGTTCCGTAGCTTGCCGTGGAACGGTCTGCTTCCTGTACGCCGAGTCGTTCGACCATACGATCTATCCAGTCGGTCTGGCCCTCCAACTCCGCATAAATGCCGATGGGCGTCTCATCCAGCACCAGATGGCCGCCGGCCGGGTCAGACCACTCAGTCCGGAACTTCTCGTAGGTGAACGCAGCAACAAAGCCGAGCTGAGCAAATATCTCAGCGACAGCACCGCAGTCCTGCACTTCTGTTTCTGTTTCAATACGAGTCTTGTACTTGGAATCGTCGTTGCCGCCGTCAGGCACGCGTTTATGGGTCAAAACGCAGCGCTCGCCGTAGATTCTCAGCCGCAGCACCTGTGTTTTTGCGCGAAGCTCCCGATCGGGTGTGTCGTAAAGCGTGTTGCTTTCGAAAGTCCGCTCAGTTTCCAAATGCAGCCCAAGCTCTTCCACTTCGGCTTTGAACCCAGCTATGTCGTGGACGGCGAACTTCATCTCGATTTCGGGGGCATGCATGGGTGCAGTATAGAGCTAGCGCCTAGGATAGATGTGTGTCGAGCACACTAAAATTGCGCGCCGATTCCGCTGCCGATATAGAACGAGCAGCAGACATTCTCCGTCAGGGTGGGACTGTGGCATTTCCGACCGAGACGGTCTACGGTCTCGGAGCCCATGCGCTGAACAGATCGGCGATTGCAAAGATTTTCGCAGCAAAGCAGAGACCCGCATGGGATCCGCTCATCGTTCATGTGGCTGATGAAGGGGATGTTGCTGCACTTGTCGAGCAGGAAGGGGAAACAGAGCGTCGTGTCCGTTCTCTGGCTAGAAGCTTTTGGCCAGGTCCGCTTACGTTGCTTCTTCCTCGGAAAGCTACTGTTCCTGATGAAGTAACCGCTGGCCGCCGACTAGTGGGAGTGCGTGTGCCAGCGCATCCGGCCGCGCAGGCGCTACTACAGGCGACAGGCATTCCGGTCGCAGCTCCCAGTGCAAACACCTTCGGACATGTGAGTCCCACCACGGCCCAGCATGTCCTGTCTGATCTTGACGGCCGAATCGATGCTGTATTGGACGGCGGCCCGACCTCAGTCGGAGTGGAATCCACTGTCGTTGATCCGACGCAAACGCCGGTTGTACTCTACCGACCGGGAGTTGTCACGGTCGACCAGATATCCGAAGCTCTCGGTGTGAAGGTCGAAGTGTTCACGGGCGGCGAAGCGACTTTCTCCCCACCTGAGTCGCTTCCATCACCAGGATTCGGGATCCGCCACTATGCACCCAGGGCTCATGTGCTTCTTGTAGAGGGAACAGAACATGCGCTGCATGCCGCGCTGGCTCAATCACAGCAGCTCACAGGAGTTCTCCTACCTGAAGGATGGACCGCGCCGCGAGGCATTCTCGTTGAGCGGTGGGGTACTTGGAACGATCCAGCCTCACTGGCCGCTCACCTTTTCGCCGGTTTGCGTTCGTTGGATGTCCGCGGGGCCCGAACGATTGTGTGTCCCCTACCACCGACTGGAAGTCTTAACGACGCTGTACGGGACCGCCTCATGAAGGCAGCGCGCACGCCATAAATTTACTTCATCACTTTGCCCACAGCATCGACTTCACTGCTCTTGTAAAGATATTTCAACGTAGCCTTGTAGATGAGGATCCGCTTCCGACCTGAGCGCACTTTGATGACGCACTTGTCGTACCACTCGATCGCGCCGTGTATCTCTTCGCCGTCTTCCAGCACGAACGACATCTCGGTGTGCTGTTGGATCTGCTTCTGAAAGTAAAAGGCTTCGGCGTGAGAACTCTCCACGGACGCGTGCGACTCGCTCATCGCGTGTGTCAATGGGTCGTCTGGATGGGAAGGATCACGGCGACGATCTGAAGGTGGCAGGTGTGGGCGAACCAGTTTCCGCGTTCCGTTAAATGCCAGGTCGCTTGTGCGGCCATTTGTGCTTACTTCGCTCAAAAGAATCTCCAAGGGGGTGCGACTCACGGCACATCGCACGGAGTAATGCAGGCTCATACGAGGTATGTGACTGTTTGGATGCGGCGAAGAATGCCCACGACGTCGGATAAACGTGAATTGCTGTGAAAACTCGCGTGTTAAGCGCTTTCCAGCTCAGCTGCGAAGGCATCGAGGCTTACATTGCGCAGCAGATTGCGCCGCATGCCGCTCTGCACCGCGTCGAGCCCTCGGACGGCAGCTTCAATCCAAGCAAACGAGAAGGACTGAGCAAATCTTTGAAGCTCACTTTCAATATCGATGTTCCGAACTTGCTCGGGCGCTCCACTTTGTAGAAGCAGAATGTCTTCAAGGACGCTTGAAAACGCTTGAATGAGGCCGGTTGTCTTCGCTTGGCCTTCCGCTCCGGCTCGATAGGTTTCGGTCATGCGAAACAGATTGCTGTGCTCGCCATCCTGCAATGCATTTCGCAAAAACACCAGAGCATCCGCGCGAGCAGCCGTATAGGCTGGGAGGTCATATCCAAGAGCTCGCCCGACCGCACCCTCACTAAGCTTCGCGAGCAGCGATATTTCTCGTTGCGGAACTTCGGGTCGACGTTTCGCAACTACTTCTTCGATTTCCTTTGCAGGCAGACTTCCCAGTCTTGCAATTGCGCAACGTGAGCGAATGGTAGGCAGGAGTTCACTCACATTTTCCGCAAGCAGCATAATGTGTGCGGACGCAGGGGGCTCTTCCAGAGTCTTCAAAAGGGAGTTTGCCGCTTCCTTCATAAACGCCGCGGAGGTGATGATGAAGACCTTCGCTCGTGCTTCTGTTGGAAGGTACTGGGCCCGTGTTATCAGCGTCCTGACCTGACCCAGTTTGATTAGCAATTGCGGTGGATCTGGGGGCAAAATCAGAACGTCAGGGTGAGTCTGCACCATAACCCGCGTCTCCTTCTTATCCACCTCACGCATGTCCTCGCGTGCCGCGACTGCTTCGTTCACTCGCTCCTGGAGGTTGGCGCTTTCGGCTATGCGTGTGCAATTGCGACACTTGCCGCAAAAGTTTGCGAGCGCGCGTCCGTCCAAAGCTATCTCCCGCGGTTGA
The DNA here is from genome assembly GCA_965200515.1 of Granulicella sp. Taxonomy (GTDB): domain Bacteria; phylum Acidobacteriota; class Terriglobia; order Terriglobales; family Acidobacteriaceae; genus Granulicella. The sequence goes on from CBDAUT010000014.1 coordinate 1,841,410, forward strand.
ACTTCGCATTCCAGGGCCATCGTCAGCATCAGGGCCAAGGTGTACTTGCCAGAGCCACGCAGTCCCGAAAAGATGAGCGCATGCGGCAGCCGCCCCGCCGCCAGGGCCGCACGCAAGCTTTCGATCACACCTGTATTGCCGTGAAAGTCAGCAAATTTCTGCGGGAAGGTCGACATCTTCTCTCAGCCTACCGCGTTCGTTCTTCAGGACGCATGATCATGGGAAACTTCGGCCTGAGCGTAATCTTTGCTTGCGGCACTACGGGAAATTTCTCAACGAAACCGAGGCGCCATTTCTGCGCGATGGTAGCGAGCGACATGATGCCTTCCATCCAGGCGAAGCTCTCGCCTATGCACTGCCGCCTCCCGCCGCCGAAAGGAAAGTAGGCAAACTTTGGTCGTTGCGCTTTGCGGTCAGGCTCGTGGCGCTCCGGTTGAAACGCGGTGGGATCGCTCCACCACTCTGGCGAGCGCTGCAGAACATACTGGCTGAAGAAAAAGTGTGTGCCCGCAGGGAAGCGAAATTCCCCTAACTGCACCGGCTCCATCGACAGGCGACCCATAGCCCACGCTGGAGGGTAAAGCCGCATCGATTCCGCAAACACCATCTCGGTGTACCGCAGATTGGGATAATCGTTCAGCGTTACATCACGATCGCCGAGCACGGCATCGATTTCAGCCTCCATCTTGCTTCTCGCACCTTCGTTTTGACTCAGCAGATACCAGGTCCAAGCGAGGGCATTCGCCACGGTCTCGTAACCCGCCAGAAAAATAGTCAACGTCTCATCTCGAAGCTGCTCATCTGTCATGCCGGACCGATCTCCATCTCCGCCTTCGTCGCGGGCGGCCACTAGCATGGAGAGCAAATCACCGCGTTGTTCAAGGTCTTCGCGCGGGAGCGCCCGACGTCCGGCGATCATCTTTGCGACGATGGCATCGAGCTTCGCTCTTGACTTGCGGAACTTCACTACTCCAGGAATGGGCCAGTGCAATACGCTTTCCAGGCGTGGAAACGCGACGAGGAAGTTGTAAAGACCCATGATTGTATTTACTTCGTCAGCGACCGAAAGCACCTCTGACGTGACCTCAGTGTCGAATAGCGTACGAGCGACGATGCGCAGGCTGAGGTCCATCATCGCGGCAGAAACGTCGAACTCCACGCCTTCTTTCCACGATTCGCGTGTGGCCATCGCGCTTTGAACGATTTCGCTTGCGTAGTTCTGAATTCGTTGGCGGTGAAATGCCGGCGCGGCGATCCGGCGCTGGCGCATGTGAATCGGATCATCGGAGGTGATAAGACCTTCGCCAAGCAGAATCTTCATCCGCTGCAGAGTTCGCTCTTTACGGAAGCTGTTGACTTGATTGACGAGTATTTCGTTGACGAACGCAGGCTCGTTGATGAATACGATAAGGTGGCCGAGGAAGCGGTAATGCGCAATAGGCCCAAACGTCTCGTGCAAGTGTTCGAAGAGTGCTATCGGGTTTCCGAAGCTGAGCCACGGTCGCCGGTGGTAGTAGAAGAGCGGACGACGCAGACCAGGAGGCAGCCGGTATTCACCGTCGGTTCTTGCGTCGACATAGTCGCCTGTGTACTCAGCCATCTGCTGCAACACCGGTCTCAGCCAGGCGCTTCGTAACGGTGGATTGTATGAGCGCGGCTATTTCCGAAATGCTGCCTGCCAAATCAATCAACACGACTCTGCTGGTTTCACGCACCGCGATGGCGCGGTACTGCTCATACACGCGTCGGTAGAACTGCTCCCCTTCACGTTCGAACCGATTCTCATCTGTGCCTCGCGTGCGTAAGTTGCGTTCATTACGACGGCGCGCACGGGCCAAAGAGTCTCCGAGCGGGGGTAGGAGCAGAAGCGTCAGGTCGGGTTGAATATCGTTGCAAACAACGCGATGCATTTCGCGGATTCGCTCGCTGCCCAACTCACGTCCGGCACCCTGGTAGGCTTCAGACGAATCTGTGTATCGGTCGCAGAGAACAGTTGTCCCGCATGCGAGAGCAGGAAGGATTACTTGATGCAGAGACTGTGCGCGGTCGGCAAACATGAGCGCCATTTCAGCGGCTGGTGCTATGCCACCCAGGTCCGCTTCGATACGGGAATCCAACAGCACCTGCCGAATGCGGTCCCCGAGGCCGGTGCCGCCAGGCTGGCGAAGGCACAGTACCTGTCTTCCTTGTGACTCCAGTACTGTAGCAAGGCGACGCAACTGAGTAGTTTTGCCCGCCCCGTCCAGACCTTCGAAGGTGATGAAAGAACCACGCTGCACCTTCGAAGTTTACTGCACTGGTAAAAGCAGCATCTTAGCCAGCAGCACGACCGCACGCACATCTGCCGTTTGGAGTTATTGTCATGGTTGCTTTCCTTCTCATAGGAGCATTGGTAATTATTGGGGGGCTTCTCGCTGCCGTCGCATACACGTCGAATAACCGTAAGCGGGCAGGGCAGAGTGGACAAGCCGCCCAAGCATCATCTGCACCGGTGGAACGACGGTCCGAGTAGGGACGCGTAAATTCAAGTTCAGTGAATGGGCGTCAAGCTGAGTTTCCAGTCCGCTTTATTTTCCGCGAGAGAGACGGACACGCTCCCTTGCTGGCCCTCGTATAGCTGAGGCCCGGTAAGGCTGAGTTCGTGGTGCCGTGCATCTGTCCATGTAACTTTTGTCGGACCACTGCCCAGAATTTTGAAACGGTAGTGGAAATTTGCATCCGCGGCGAGTTCATCTTTTCCAAAACTGGCGCTAGGGTAATCCACTTCGAGCAGAGTCACTGGTCCGCCAGTCGCGTTGTGAACGTTTGCTTCCACGTACGCGGAATGGCACCCGGTCAGGAAAAGCAGTGTCAGCGCGATTGGTGTAACAACTCTAGTCATTCTTCTTCAGCTTTCTGATTGTTTCGGCCAGCCGGTTGAGTACGACGGTGTTCCGTATCCATGTGCGATTGTCGATCGCTGGCGACCCGCTCATCACCGCACCCGGCGGGACATCCCCGGGAACCCCACTTTGCGCAGTGATAACAGCGCCGTCGCCAATCGTGAGATGTCCAACGACGCCAACCTGCCCCGCGAGAATGACACTTTTGCCGGTGGTCGTTGAACCGGCCAGACCGACTTGAGCACATAGAAGTGTGTCCTCACCCACATGGGAGCCGTGTCCAACCTGAACTAGATTGTCGATCTTCGCTCCCCGGGCAATACGTGTTTCGCCAACGGACGCTCGGTCTATGCAGGAATTCGCTTGAATCTCAACTTCATCCTCAATATTCACAGGCGCAGGTTGTGCAATCTTGTTCCACTTGCCTGCGGCATCTTTGGCAAATCCAAAGCCGTCTGCCCCAATCACCGCACCGTTCTGGAGGATCACATCGTCGCCTAACGTGCAGCCTTCTCGCACCACAGTATGGGCATGGACCAGAACTCGCCTGCCGATGCGAACGTTCGGGTAAATCACTGTGTGCGGTAGCAGGATGGAGTCATCTCCAATTGTGCAGTTCTCTCCGATCACTACAAATGCACCGAGGTGAACACGTTCGCCAAGCAAAGTACTCGGGGCGACCACGGCAGTAGAGTGGATGCCCGGTGCATAGAAGGGAGCGGGGTGGAAGAGACGTAATGCCCTGGAAAACGCCAGGTAGGGGTTTTTGATCCGAAGTGTGGGAATTGAAAGATTCGCAAACCCTGGGTCAACCAAGAGGGCACCCGCTCGAGTTTTGTGTGCGAGCGGAACATACTTCGGATTGGCAATAAAGCTCAATTCGTCCGGGCCAGCATCATCAATGCCTGAGATCCCCCGGATTTCAACATCATCTAAATCACTTTGAATCGTTCCAGGCACGAGCTCTGCGCCGAGTTCTGCTGCAATCTGACGCAATCTCATTTACGCGATTGTAGCCGACCTACTCATTAGTCTGATGGCTGCTCGAAGAGTTCGTTCTGAAGGTCCTTGGCTGCTTGCTGCCGGTGTTTCTTCCCGCTCGCAGGCGCAAGGCTCAGAATCTCGACGGCTGCCAGCGCGCTACGTGGAAGGAGGAGGCGATAGGTGTTCGACCTTGGGTCGGGCGGTACGATGCTGATGCAGCGGTCTTCGACAAGACAGTCGAAAAATCCAAGGTCTGCGGGAGCTATCCCCTCTATTCTGTCTCTGTCGCGGAACTCTACTCTGAGAAGCAGCCCGGGACCCCGTGGACGTGACGCGAAGGTCCGTCTCCCTAAGCGCTCCGGCTCTGATTTGTCGTTCAGATTGAAGTCGCTAACGAAGGCTATGCTCTTAACTGCCGTCAAAGGGAGTGGATGGACGCGCCCAGTCAGATCCAGCAGCTGGACAGCGAGGTGCTCTAATATGTGCGACGCAGGCAGGTAGCCTCTAACAAGAGGGCCGACGAACTGACGGATGATCACCTTTTTCTGCGAGGCCATTTCATCTCTGCGAAGCCAGATTGTCGCACGGGGTGAAGCGATGGAGCACAAACTACGCAAATTGCACCCGGATCTGGTGCTCTTCGTGTAAAATCAGGAATCGCGCACGTTTTCAGAACGGTCGTAAGTTGTTCATCTACATAAGGTTATAGAAAGCATCTGAGATTGTCATTGCACTCAGAGTAAAACTTCCGTTCATGGCCGATTACATCTATCTCCTCCAGACAAAGCTGAATGCAGCGCAGCAACAGGCGCTTGCAACTGTTCGTGACGTAGCCAAAGAACATGGCATGACTGTATTTCTTGTGGGTGGTGCCGTGCGCGACCTGACGAGCGGAGCTCCTGTCCGTGACCTTGACGTGGCGCTCCAGGGTAGTGCTCTAAGTCTTAAAAAACAAATAAGTTCTGTCGCGAGAGTAATCGGCGAATCGAAGCAGCTCGATGCCATGTATCTGAACTTTCCGGGCGGCGTTCGTATGGAGCTTGGGTCTGCACTTACTGCCAGCTACCCGAAACCGGGTAAGCCGGTTTTTGAACATTCCTCAATTCTCGAAGATCTCCGGCGACGTGATTTCACCGCGAACGCCATGGCAATCTCACTGAATGAAGGTTCCTACGGTCTTCTCATGGATCCCCTCAATGGAGTGGCCGACATCGAGAACCTGGAGCTTCGACTGGTGTCCAACTACGGCTTCATAGAGGAGCCGGTAAGAATGATCCGAGCTGCCCGCCTCATGGCCCGTCTGGGTTGGCATCTTGAGGAGAAGACACAGCAGAGATACGACACCGGTAAAGAAGAAGGCTACATTTCCACCCTGAGTGCCTTTCACCAGGGATACGAAACAGAAGAGATATTTCACGAGGAAGATCCGCTAGGAGTTTTGCGACACCTCGAAGCAGAAGGGTGGAGCAACCACCTCTTTCCAGCGTTAACTTCTGCGAAGGTTAGCGAAGTTGAACTCAATCGCCTAAGAGACATCGTGGGTCAGCTCGATCTTGCAGGTATCCAGCCGGATCCTTCATCGGCTTACTTCCCGATCCTTACAGCCAAGCTCGCCCCGAAGGACCTCCAGGCACTGACGCAAACCTTCGTTAGACCAGGATTTGTCGAGCAAGCGAATACTCTCGAAGCAGAAACGAAAGCTTTTTCTACTCAGTTCACCAGTAAGCTTGCTGCTGCACCGTCTGACGCTTGGAAGATGATCAGGGCCACTCCGCCCGAGCAAGTTCTCTCTCTTGCTTATAGCTCGAAGAGCGTGCCGATCCAAGCCAAATTTAAAGCGTTCTTTACAGAATGGCCGCAGGCGCGCAATCGCATTCCGTATCAGCTGATGCAGGAAATGCGGATCACACCCGACCTTCCTGGTTACGCAGAGCTTCTGGAGATCCTCTTCTTTGCAATCATGGACGGCAAACTGGATACACCAGAGGCCGCAAAGGCGTTCCTGGAACCGTATTCGCCGCCAGCTCCGCCACCTCCTGTGAACCTGCGTCGACGGCCAGTGAAGCGTGAAAGCAAAGCGACAAAATCCCGTAAGAAGGACAAGGTCGAGAAGAAGGACGCACAAGCCGAGGAGCAAGAGACTTCGGTGCAGGAGCCCACGGCTCCTGCACCGACACAGGTTTCCGCAGAACAGAGTGTTGCTGCCGAAGCAGGGAAGCTGAAGAAAAATCCGAAAGTAGCAGCCGAGAAAGAGTCGAAGAAGCCCGCACCAAAAGCTGTTCCAGGTCCGGCTTCTGCTCGGCCCAAGCCCATGCAGAGCAAGAAGCAATCCGTGCATGCGAAGAAGCCACAGAAAGCTGCTAAGCCGTCCAACGCGTCAGCAAAGTCAGTTCCTGCAAAGAAGTCGGTTGCGACGAAGAAAGCGGCATCGGCCAAAAAGACACTGCACAAGAGTCCTGTGAAGAAGCAGCCGACAAAGAAAGCGCCTTCAAAGACTACAGCCAAAACGAAAGCTGTAGCTAAGAAGGCTCCGGTCAAAGCTCTGAAGGGCAAGCGGAGATAGCGTTAATTGGAAAAATGAGCGCAGCTGAGCTATTCGCGGCTGCGCTTTCTTACTTCCACACTCAAACGCTTAATCTTCTGATTCAACGTTGACAAAGGGATCCGAAAGTACTCAGCGGCTTCCGTCTGGTTCCAATTACATCGCTCGAGCCGGTCTGCAATGATGCGGCGCTCAATGTCCTCCATCACATCAAAAAGAGAAGCATCCGGCTTCTGTTCCAGCAGTGTTGTGGAATAGCTGTTTCCGCGCAACTGGCTCGGTAGAAGGTCGGTTGGGATCTCTGGAGCATTGGACAGCACGACACCGCGTTCCATGCAGTTCTCCAACTCTCTGACGTTGCCCGGCCACTCATAATCCAGCATCACGCGAAGTGCGTCGTTTGAAAGAGTTCGAGGAGCGAGGCCGTTCTCGTCCGAATAAATCTTGAGAAAATGTGTTGCGAGAAGCGGGACATCTTCTTTGCGACTGCGAAGTGGCGGAAGCTCAACAGAGATGACGTTCAAACGGTAGAAGAGGTCTTCGCGGAAGCGCCCTTCTTTAACAGCTTGCTGCAGATTCACGTTGGTCGCAGCAACAATCCGAACGTCAACCTGAATCTCCTGCGTGCCGCCGAGATGCATAAAGCGGCGGTCCTGCAGCACTCGAAGAAGCTTGGCCTGCATGTCCATGCTCATGTTGCCAATCTCGTCCAGAAACAGCGTGCCACCATCCGCGACTTCGAAGAGCCCTTTTTTGGCTGCCACAGCAGAAGTGAATGCTCCGCGCTCGTGTCCAAAGAGCGTCGACTCCAGCAGATCCGAGGGTACCGAGCCCGTGTTGACCGGCACAAAAGCACGATCCCGTCTGGGCGAGTTTGCGTGAATCGCCTTTGCAACGAGCTCTTTTCCTGTGCCGCTCTCACCTTGAATGAGCACTGTGGATCTGCTCGGCGCAACCTGGGCGACAAGATCAAACATGCGGAGCATGGTCTCACTCTTGCCCACAAGATTTTGGAAGGAATAGCGCTGCTTCAGGGTGCGCTTAAGCTGAACCACTTCCTGTTCCGCCTGATTGCGGCCAATCGCAGAGCGGATATCGGCTAAAAGCTTCTCATTGTCCCAGGGCTTTTGAACGAAATTCGACGCTCCCGCACGGATAGCGTCGACGACATTTCCCACGGTGCCGTAAGCAGTGATCATGATGACCGGCAGCTCAGGAATCAAAGTCTTGATCCTGGGTAGTATGTCGATGCCGCTCTCACCCGGAAGCGACAGATCAAGGAGCACAAGGTCGTAACTATTGCTTGCAAGAAGATCGAGCCCAGCCGATCCGTCCCCCGCCATTTCTACTTTGAATCCCTCTAACGTCAGCAGTGTTTCCAACGAGTCTCGGATGCCGGCTTCATCGTCAATGATCAGAATTCGCTGGTTACGCGCAGATTCCTGAGAAGCCGTTCCGACAGGCGGCCATTCTGCCGCCATTGTTTTAGACATGAATCATGGATCCTTCCTTGTTGCTACCAGCTGCGCGATCATCACGCGTCAGCGGCTGTGCCTCGTACGGCGGAAAAAGCAGGCGGAATAGTGTGCCATCGCCTACATTGCTCACTGCTTCGATGGTGCCGCCGTGCTCCTGCATAATGCCGTACGTCACCGCCAGACCGAGTCCTGTTCCTTTGCGCTGACCTTCTTTTGGATTGACCTTGGTTGTAAAGAACGGGTCGTAAATCTTGCGAAGAACTTCCGGCGGCATGCCCGGCCCATTATCTGTGACGCTTACTTCGACTCCGCCATTCAGCATGCGTGAGCTCGAAACTCGAATGTGCCCAGCAGACTCATCCTGGAGAGCGTCCTTCGCATTCATGATCAAATTGACCAGGACCTGCTGAAGTTTGCCACGATTACCGCTAATAGCAGGGAGTTCGCTATCGTAATGCGTTTCAAGCGTGACTCTGCCCGACCGTGTCGAGTGTTCCAGAAGAAGCACTGTCTCTTTGATCACCGCATTGAGATCAACGCGCCCGAGCTCAACACTTCCCATCCGGGAGAAGTTCAGCAATCCATTCACTATTTCGGACGCCCGGAAGGTCTGCTGCGTGATCTTGTCCAGGACAGGTTGTAGTCGCGCCTGGCTCGCCTCGTCGGCGCGAAGTTGTTTGCCAAGCATCTGCGCATAACTCGAGATAACCGCGAGTGGAGTGTTTACCTCATGGGCAACGCCTGCTGCCAGAAGGCCAATAGATGATAGCTTCTCAGCTTGTGTTAGCTGTGTCTCCATATTGATTCGGTCCGTTATGTCGTCCACGATGACGATCCGACCTACTGCGGTAAAGTCACGATTCAGAAGCGGAGCCATCGTGATGTTCGCCGTCCTGATCTCACCGGACGGTGTGGGTAGCCGGAACTTGTAGAGCGTCGTTACGCCAGACTCATCGCGAACACGAGCAAACTCTTGAATGAATTCCTCCGAGAACACGCTGGACAGTGGCTTGCGGAGTGCGTCCAAGCGTGGAGTGGCGTACATCACCTCCATCTGCGCATTCCAGCTCTCGATCTTGTCATCAAGATCTACGGCAAACACACCGATGTTGATCGATTCGACAATGTTCTCGTTGAATTCGTGCAGACGCTCAAAGTCGACAATCTTCTGTTCAAGGCGCTTGTAGAGCTGAGCATTTTGTATGGCTATACCGATGTAGCCAGCCAGTGATTCCAGCAGTTCGACGTCCTCGCTTGAGAGAAAGTCGCCCTCGCCGGTGCGTCCCAGGCCGAGTACTGCGATTGTGCTTAGGCCAAATCCTTCGTGGCGCGCGGCCCGGCACGGAACGTAGTAGTTCAGATCGAGCGCCGTTGCGCTTTCCTGTTGTGCCTTGGGGAGGCGCAGCACGGCACGCGGGTTTTCGAAGAAAATATGGTTCGGGGCTTCAGGGCCGTCGAAGTCCAGAAAGCCGAGATCAAGCGTTGAACTGCTCTGCATGGCAGATTCCGTGAGGCCGTGAGCACTAGCGAGCTTGAACTTCTTCCGGTACCCGCGCTCATCCTCAGCCAGAAAAACGGCTACACGTGTCAGCAGAAGTGTTTCGGGTAGCCGCTCCACAATCGATTGCAGCAGTGCGGCCAGGTTGGTCTGCGCATTCAGTTCTCGCCCGAACTGTACGAGCGTCTCGCGGTAATCGAGCTGCTTCCGATCGAACATGCGATCGACCCGCCCCTGAATCGCGCGTTTCAGCGGGTCGAACACCAAGCCAGTTACGATAACTGCAATGACAAGGCCCCATCCCCGCAGGTTCGGTAAGCGGCTGTGGACTACCTCCGCTGTGAGCGCGATCACTCCGAAGTACACGCCCACCAGCGCTGCTGTAGCGAGCGAGTAGGCAACGCCGCGCTTGACGATCAAGTCAACGTCCATCAAGCGATATCGAACGATCGCCCAACTGAACGTCAGGGGAAGCAGTATGAGCGACAGGACCGCAACCTTCGTGATGTTGCCGGAAACATTCACATCGCTCAGGAAGGGAATGACATACAGCGCGGTGAAAGGGATGACTGTCAGCAATGTTCCGCGAGAAAGCCACTTCAATTGCTGTCGCTCAAGCGGTTGGTCTTCACGGCGATGCCGAACCCAGAAAATTACCGCAGCAAGAACGTAGTAACCAGCAAGATAGCTGTAGTCCACCTGATCGAGCTTGTGCTGCATGCGCTCAGTGGAAGACCAGTACCAGAGCGATAGCACTCTGAGGATCACCAGAATCGCACCAGGCAGATAAAGAAGAGGGTAGAGTAGCTGTCTTACATTGGACTTGCGATCGTCCGCAAAGGCAAGTGCGAAGTGCAGAAACAGCGCCGGCTGTAGCGCCAGCGCGAGAATGTTTCCCCACAGAATTGTCAGATCCAACCCGTCGAGTTGGCCCGTGAACTGAAATGCATACAGCGTGAAAGAAACCAGGCAGAAGACGAAGAAGTGCGTTGACTGTGGTGCTGTCCAACGTCGAAACAAGACGTAAAGTCCAAGTGCCAGGTAAACCAACGCGATAAGCCGCTTTACCTGAAAGTCGCTGCGATCGGCCGGTTCCAGAATGACCTTCACGTCGAAGGGCGTTCTGCTCTTTCCACGCAGAATTGAATATGTCGCGGTGGAATAAGCTCCAGTGCGCGTCATCTCCCTTTGAACGCTGGCGACACGCGGTATAGGTGTTTCATCCAGGGCTATTGCAACGTCACCCTTACGAATTCCGGCGCGTTCGGCAGGCGTGTTCTTTGGAACTGAAGCGGCACGAAGGCCCGTCGCTGCTTCCGTCCATCGAACGCCATCGGTCGGAAGAATGTAGTCATTCTCCTGAACGAAGTTGGCGATGGAAAGGCTCACTGCTGCGAGGGTAAGTATCCCCAGCAGAACTGCCAGCAGACGAGTTTGAGATTCGCTTTTCAAGCCGTGGTGTTAGGAGAAAGACCTTCTCGCGTTAGCTTGAATGCAACTAAAGGGCCAAAGTGCAAGCTGCGCTGCTGCTGTACTTTCCGTCGGTTCACTCTGCGATCTACCTGAATGTGTAACTGCATACGGATTTCCGAAGAGACTCCTTCTATTTTGCAGCAGCGGCCTTGGTTCCGCCTGCGCACTGAGCGCTTGACCATCTGAAGCTCGTCCTGTGAACTTGAAGGATGATCCGAGAATTTCGGCAAAACGCCGACGCGCAGAAAACGCTAACACGCGACTCAGAACGGCTCGTTCCGGTTTACGCTCGATTTCCCGTGGTGATGGACCACGGTGCCGGAGTGTACCTCTATGACACGTCAGGCAATCGCTACCTGGATATGATGGCTGGGCTGGGTGTGAACGCGCTTGGGCACGCGCATCCACGAATGGTATCTGCAATGGCTGATCAGGCCGGAAAGCTGGTCCACCTTTCGCCGCAGTACGCTAGCCGGTATCCGGGCGAACTAGCCGAAAACCTTTGCGAGCTGTCGGGCATGAAGGGTGTTTTCTACTCCACGGGGGGATCAGAGGCAGTAGAAGGTGCACTCAAGCTTGCCCGAACACACGCGCGGCAGAGCTATACCCACGAGAAGCACGAAATCGTGGCGCTTCAGAAGTCCTATCACGGGCGCACATATGGTTCGCTTTCGGTCACGGGCCAGGACAAGTACCGGTTGGACTTCGGCCCTGGCCTGCCTCACGTCAGATTCGTGGAACGGAACGATATCGCTGAGCTTACGAGAGCGGTAAGTAGCGCGACAGCGGCCATCCTCGTCGAACCGATCTTGGGCGAAGGTGGTGTGCATGTCCTCAATGTCGAGTACCTCGTAGCGGCCCGCAAGCTTGCAGATGAAAACGGCGCACTGCTGATCTTTGACGAAATCCAAAGTGGACTTGGCAGGACGGGTGAGTGGTTTGCCTACACGTGCAGCGGAGTTCAGCCAGATGTCCTCATTCTCGGCAAGCCGCTGGGGGGCGGCATTCCACTCAGTGCGTTGCTGGTGAACGAGCGGCTCTTCGATTCGTTCGGTATGGCGAAGCACGGCAGCACCCTTGGCGGCAGCCCTCTCGCCTGTCGGCTCGGATTAGAGTTTCTGAGCGTTGTTGAAGATGAAGGGCTGCTTTCGCAGGTGCGGGACACGGGTACCTACCTCATGAGCCATCTCCAGAACTTCGCGAAGGAAAGCCCATACGGCATCGAGGCGCGTGGACGAGGACTCATACTCGGCCTTGAGATCTCGGAGCCTGGCCGCCCTATCGCAGAAGACGCCTTGGACGAAGGTGTTCTGTTGAATGTCGTGCAGGGCAATGTGTTGCGCTTCCTTCCTTCATTTCTCCTTGAGCGCAAACATGTCGATGTGGCGGTCGATCTTTTGCATGAGCTGTTGAAGATGCCAAACGCTAACGCGTCCGACCGGGCAGAACAGCACGTGCCGGTCACTGCTTAGGACGTGAACGACGAGTGGCACCGGCACGAAATTCAACTCAGCACAGTGCATGTCTCCGTCCTGGAACGCGCGGCGGACAAGCCTTCCACCGAAGCTCCGCTGCTTCTGCTGCATGGACTTGTCGCGGAGGCGAACACCTTTCGGCGACTTATGTCAGCGCTGCCGCAGAATCGTCGCGTCCTTGCTCTGGATCTTCCGGGGGCCGGGTACTCCGAGCGATCACCCAGGCTGGATGCCAGCTTTGGGGGCATGGCAGGGCTGGTCGGTGAGGCAATTGGCTCGCTTGGACTGCAAAGGCCCGTGGTGGTAGGGCATTCCCACGGCGGAGCGGTAGCGTTGGAGCTTGCGAGCCACACACCTGAGCTGGTGAGCGGAATGGTTCTGATCTGTCCCGCGCACCCGTTCTCCGGTCGAGAGGACTCCCTGGTGCGCTTCTATACGAGTCGCATTGGCAACGCATTTGCGCACCTGTTGCCTCGACTTCCAGATTGGCTGCACCTGTTCGTGTTTCGGCACATGCCGGGTGGTCGGCGGGAGTTCTCGGCGGCGGACCTGGAGCCGTACCTGCACACGCTTCGTGAGCCCGGAACCGTGGATCACCTGCTCACGCTGCTTCGAAGCTGGAAGGTGGACATGGCACGCCTGCGTGACAAGATGACTGCGGAGCCGCTCTCCGTGCCTACGCTGCTGCTATGGGGTGAGAAGGATGTGGTCGTGCCGCCAGCCTCAGCCGAGGAGCTTACCCACCACATACAACGATGGGAGTTGATTGAACTGCCAAACGTCGGGCACCTGCCCAACGAGGAAGCGCCAAGACAAAGTGCTGCCTTGATCACCGACTGGCTCATCCGCAACTGTATGGATCAGCAGCGAGCCTTCTAGACCGCGCTCAATCCGTAGGTGCTCGCTATCCATTCGCGCAGTTCTGCGCTGAGAACTGGCAGCTTTGATTGCGGGGATTTGGCGGTGCCGGCAAAGAAGTGATCCGCGCCTTCTACCCAGACGATGCGTTTAGGATCGGTCGCGGCGACCAGATAGCTTTCGAGTACGCCTTGGGGACTGAATTCGTCACTGTCGCCAGATACGAAGAGTTTTGGTGTGTTGCCGCAGCCCGGCAGGAAGTCGTAGCGGTAGTCTCTGCCAGCGGCACGGACTGGGAGGCCGAGACCGATGAGAGCTTTGACGCGTGCGTCTCCACAGCAGGCCCGCAGGCCGACATTTGAGCCGAAGGAGAAGCCGGCGAACAAGATTGGCAGGTTGTAGCGAGCTGTGAGCCAGTCGAGGGCGGCGTGTACATCGTTGACCTCGCCGCGTCCGTCATCGTGGGCACCCTCGCTTAGGCCGGTGCCGCGGAAGTTGAAGCGGAGTACGGGGATGCCGAAATGTGAGAAGGCTTTGGCTGCGTGGTAGACGACCTTGTTATGCATGGTGCCACCGCCCAGGGGATGGGGGTGGGCTACGAGTGCGGCAAACTGTGCGTCTTCGGTGCCGGTATTGAGTATGGCTTCCAGGCGACCGGCGGGGCCGTGAAGGTCCTCAATGGTTTGTACTTGCCCTACGGCCATGGAACTACACCCCTCCCGTACCTTCCGGCCTAAAGTATTCAGAACATAAGACTTACGTCCGGACTGAGACCGCCGTAGATCCGCGGCTGCAAGCGCGAACAAGTGCTCGCTACTTCCATTCTAGTGAGTTACCGGAGTTACTACGCAACGCGTAATTGCCGTATTTTGACGGAGATGCGCGGGCCCAGGCCTTGACAGCCATCTTCTAACCGTCGTCACCAAGTATTCTGGTGAGGCATGCCAATCGATCCGATCGCGTTGACGAAGCAGTTGGTGAACATCGACTCGACTACTTATCACGAAGGGGAGTGTGGCGAGTACCTGGCGGGATTTCTCCACGGAGAGGGATGGAAAGTTGAGCGGCAACCCGTCCCGCAACCGGCGGTAAAGACACCGGGGCAGGGGGACGGTCCCCGATTCAATGTTTATGCCGGTGAAGCTGGAATGACACCGGACGTTGTGCTCTCCACGCATTTCGATACGGTGCCGCCCTTCCTTGGTGAGTGCCGGGAAGATGCTACGCACCTCCTTGGGCGTGGCGTTTGCGACGCCAAGGGAATCTTGGCTGCGCAAGTTGCTGCGGCTGAGAAGTTACGGGCCGCAGGAGCAAAGGTCGGGCTTCTGTTCCTCGTGGGTGAGGAGCGCGACTCTGCCGGTGCAGCGGTTGCGAACACGACCCCGAAGGGATCGAAGTTCTTGATCAATGGAGAACCCACAGACAATCGCCTGGCACTGGCGAGTAAGGGCGCTCTGCGTGTGGAACTGCGCGCGCATGGAAAGATGGCACACTCTGCTTATCCGGAACTTGGGGAGTCGGCTATCGACAAGCTGCTCGCCGCGCTGCACGACATCCAGGCGCTGCAGTTGCCGGTCGTGGAGGATGTTGGCGAGTCGACATCGAACGTAGGGCTTATTTCCGGTGGCCGTGCACCGAATGTGATTGCTGATCAAGCAGAGGCGCATCTTCTGGTTCGCCTCGTGGGGCCGTCGGCCTCCACACGGGAGGCGATCCTGAACGCGGTGGCTGGGCGATGCGATGTGGAGTTCTCGCTGGATTTGCCGTTCGTTCGCATGCGCGCGCTGCCCGGGTTCAACACGATGGTAGCGAAGTTCACGACAGATATTCCAAGTCTGACGAACTGGGGCGAGCCTTTTCTCCTTGGGCCGGGAAGCATTCATGTGGCGCACACGCCGGACGAAAAGATCGCAAAGTCGGAGCTGCTGGAAGCGGTGGATCTCTATGTGAAACTGGCGCGGCAGCTACTGAATGGGCTGAGCTGAGTTGCACGGGCTTACGTCAAAGGGCGGGAAAGTGATGGTTGTTTCCGGCCTTGTCTTACTTGCCCTAGCGTCGGTCGTGACGTTTTGCTTTGTGACTGCTCCGAAGCGCAACACCAATGCTGAACATTTCGATTGCATCCTTGTTCTTGGAACGCCAGCGGAGAAAGACGGAACGCCGAGCCGCCCCGGAGGGTGGCTGATTGCCGAAGCTGTTCGTGAGTACCAGTCCGGTAAGGCGGCGCACCTTGTGATCAGCGGAGCCGCTGTCGCCAACCAGTACACCGAGGCTGACGTGCTCGCTCGACTTGCGATCAAAATGGGAATACCGACCGGAGCAATTCTGGAAGACCGGAGCGCGCGCGATACGCTACAGAACGTGAACAACACCGCTGACCTGATGAAGCAGCATGGCTGGAGCAGTGTTGAGGTGATCGGTTTACCGGAACACCTGCATCGCACAGGTGTTTTGCTGGAACACACTTCCTTGCAATGGAGCACACATGCCGCGCATACGCCGGGCAGGAATGTTTTCAGTCGGGCGCTGCACATCGTTGTGGAGGCTTGTGGGACTACTGTTCTACGAGTGTTTGGGCTTGCCGCAGTTCCTGCGCTGCATCGGTTGAAGTCGTTGGTCTGGCCCAGTAAGGGTTGATCAGCATGACGGCCGGACGTCCCCCAGATTGCAGATTGTCCCGGTCAGCGGTTTTAGCCGGCCCTTCTAAGGCGTAAAACCAACGGCGAGCAGTCTGTACTGGTTCCAGTTCCTTTGATCATCTGCACATCCGATCTACGGTTTCCCTGAGCGCGGACGCGAACTGCAGGTCTCTCCACTCCGCTGCGCTTCGCTCGTGATGACGGTCTGGTTTGGTGGGATGAACTGACTGCGTGGGACGAGGAGCTGATGTTGCCGCTGCGCGCAGGCTAACAACGAAGTGGCCGGCAGCGTAGTCTGTTCGTAAATGCTGCTACGATTTCCACCTTTGGTGTTGCAGGCTGCCGTTGGTATCGGGCTGATGCTGGCCAATTTCAACGGCATTCCTTTGCAGAACACGCAACAGAAGACGTTCGATGTGATTGTGGTGCTAGGTACGCCGTGCACGGCGGAGGGGAAACCTTCGCTGGAGCAGCGCGAGCGGGTGCTGGAAGGCGTGCGGGAATACAACGCTCACGTTGCGCCGGAGATCATCATGACGGGTGCGGCGGCGCACAACCAGTTCGTGGAAGCCGACTGCATGAAGGAGCTTGCCATCAGCGAGGGTGTTCCAGCGGAGCACGTGATCGAGGAGCCACAGGCCAAAGACACGATTCAGAACATCTGGTTCAGCGAAAAGCTGATGGAGCAGCATGGGTGGCATTCGGCAGAGGTGGTGAGTTCACCAATGCATCTGCCGCGCACGGCTTTGATTCTTCGTCACTATAATTTTGCGTGGCATCTGCACGCGTCGAATTGGCCGCCGGAGTACACGGCAGAGCAGATTCGTCAGCGATATGCAGGTGAGATCAAGTACTGCTGGACGCTGACACACGCGGGCTTCAAACATAGCGAGTATCTGCCGGGCAGCTAAAGGTTGTAGTGCCATCACCCGATGGTCACCTGTAGCATGGGCGCATTCACTCGCGCCGCGACTTCCTGCTGAGCATCACGTGGATCCGTGAGAGAAGCCAATTTCACGCGTATTCGCGCAGGGACTTCTACGAATGAACGCAGTGCTTGATTTGCAAGACACAGCCGAAATGACACCCGTTCGTTTCGTCGGGCGACAGCCAATTCTGGATCGAACGCTGAAGCTCTACGGACATGAACTGCTGTTCCGTCAGGGAACAGATAACTTCTTCACGGGTGAGGCAGATCACGCGGCCAAGAGCGTAATCGACAACTCCCTGCTTTTGATTCCTGAGAGTAACCAGGAGCGTTTTTTCGTGAACTGCACGAAACAGGTCGTGATGTCGAAGCTAGTGACGATGCTCCCACCCGACCGAGCCGTGTTGGAAATTCTTGAGACAGTTGTAGCCGACGATGAGTTTCTGGGCTGCTGCAAGGAGTTGAAGGAGCAGGGATACCGGTTTGCACTGGATGACTACAGCCCGACGGAAGCTTTAACGCCACTCATCGGTATTGCAGACATCATCAAAATCGATTTTCTGGCGACGGACAAGCAGGGCCGGCGTCAGATTTACGAGCAGTCGCGCGGCAGCAAGATCAAATTCCTTGCAGAAAAACTGGAAACGGAAGCAGACTTCGAGCAAGCCCGCAAGGAAGGGTGCGAGCTTTTTCAGGGCTATTTTTTCTGCAAGCCGATCATGATTCCGGCGCGCGCGATTCCACAGAGCAAGCTGATCTATTTGCAGTTGTTGGCGGAGCTTTCAAAGAGCGATCCAGACATTGCAAGGGTTGAAGAACTGGTAATGTCAGACACTTCGATCTGCTACAGGCTGCTGCGATTGGTGAACTCCGCGCTGTACGGGTTACCGGAGCCCGTTTCTTCGATCAGGCACGCGCTGCTGCGTATTGGGGAAAATGAATTTCAAAAGTTGGTGACCCTTGCGCTGGTGAATGCAGCGACTTCGTCGAATGCGAAGGCTGCCTCACGCATTGCGTTGGAGCGGGCGAAATTTTGTGAGTTGCTTGCGCCTTTCCTTCACGAAGCTGGTTCGACATTGTACCTGCTGGGCCTTCTGTCCTTGGTCGATGTGATTCTCGGCATGACGATGATCCAGGTAATGGACTCACTGCCACTCAGTCCAAGGTTGAAAGATGCGCTGCTGCCACATGGCGGGGACCTGCGCATTGTGATCGACCTTGTGCGGGAGAGGGAAGCGGGCCACGCCGAGCGCGTGGATGAGTTGCAAGCGAGGATGGGATTACCGACCAAGGCGGCAGCGGCGTTTCATGCAGCCGCAGTGCAGTGGGCGGATAAGGTGAGCATGCTGGGGTAGCAGTTGTGCGGTTCGTACTTGAGTCCAAGGAGTTGTTGGCAGGCGAGTTCTTACTGACACCGCGCGGACTGCAGGTCTCTCCACTCCGCTGCGCTCCGGTCGAGATGACAACGTGCACTTAGGCCTTGAGTGACGTGTTTTCCGCAGAGCCCGCCGTTAATCGAGCAGTAAACTTGGTGGATGGCCGCTGAATTCACGCATCTGCATCTTCATACCGATTATTCCTTGCTGGATGGCGCTTGCGATGTCGACAAGCTTGCGAAGCACCTGGAGAAGATTGGGCAGAGCTCGGCGGCGATCACCGACCATGGAAATATATTCGGGGCAGTGCACTTCTTCGATGCGATGAAGAAGAAAAACCTGAAGCCGATTCTTGGCTGCGAGCTTTACGTTTGCAAAGAAGACGATCATCGGGGCAAGCCGGATCCGGAATCCAAGTACAACCACCTGCTTGTACTGGCAGAGAATGAGGCAGGCTACCGGAATCTGGTACGGCTTACAAGTGAAGCCGCACTTCATGGTTTCTATCGCAAACCGCGCATAAGCAAGAAGTTTCTGGCGAAGCATGCCGAGGGACTCATTGGTTTTTCCGGATGCCTGGCAGGCGAAGTTTCTCAGCACATCATGCACGGGAACTATGAGAAGGCGAAGACCTCCTGTGGTGAATTCGAAGAGATGTTCGGGAGAGGGAACTTCTTTCTGGAGGTGCAGGACCACGGGCTAGCGCCCGACAAGGCTGTTATCGAGAGCATGTTCAAGCTTGAGCGTGAGCTGAACATTCCGCTGATTGCGACGAACGACTCGCACTACATTGCAGACGAAGATGCGCGGTCGCATGAGGTGCTGCTGTGTGTGCAGACCGCAGACAGCATGAATAACCCGAAACGCTTCAAGTTCGATACGCAGGAGTTCTACATCAAGAGCGCGGCAGAGATGCAGCGGATGTTTCCGAATAATCCTGAGGTTTGTTCGCGGACGATGCAATTTCCGGAGCGCTGCAATCTTGAGCTGACGAAGGTTGCAAATCCGTTTCCGGAGTTTCCGCTTCCGCTGGGGGAGACGATCGACACGTACTTCGAGCGGGTATGCCGGATTGGGTGGCAGCACCGGCGTGACACAGCGATCAAGCATCTGGAACAACGCGGAAACCTGCGCAAAACCCTCGCCGACTATGAAGAGCGGCTGACGCGTGAGATCGAGTGCATCAAGGCCATGAAGTTCCCGGGCTACTTCATGATCGTTTGGGATTTCATCCGCTATGCGAAGGAGCATGACATTCCGGTGGGACCGGGGCGTGGGTCGGCAGCAGGGTCGCTGGTGGCATATGTGATGGAGATCACAGACATCGATCCGTTGCAGAACGATTTGCTGTTCGAGCGCTTTCTGAATCCAGAGCGCGTGAGCATGCCGGATATTGATATCGACTTCTGCATGAACCGGCGCGGCGAGGTGATTGAGTACGTTCGGCAGAAGTACGGGAATGACCAGGTTGCGCAGATCATTACGTTCAACACGATGGCCGCGAAGGCGGCGATCAAGGACGTTGGGCGTGCGCTGGAGATGCCGTACGGCGAAGTGGACCGCATTGCAAAGCTTGTTCCAACGACAATTGGTATCACCATTGAACAGGCCCTAAGAGACTCTCCGCAACTGGCGCAAGCATACGAAGATCCGAAGATCAAAGAGCTGATTGACACCGCTCTGAAGCTCGAGGGTCTGGTGCGTGGCGCTGGTGTGCATGCGGCCGGCGTGGTGATTGCGCCGCAACCACTGACAGAATTGGTGCCGGTCACGCGCACGAAAGATGACGCGATCGTCACCAGTTATGACATGAAGGCCGTTGAGAAGATGGGCTTGCTCAAGATGGATTTCCTTGGGCTGACCACACTTACGGTGATCGACGATTGTTTGAAGTTGATTAAGAGCAATCGTGGCGAAGTTGTGGATATGGCGACGGTTCCGCTCGACGACCAGAAAACCTTTGAGCAGGTATTTCACAGGGCGCTGACGAGCGGCGTTTTTCAGTTTGAGTCGGGTGGAATGCGTGATGTTCTACGGCGATATAAGCCAAGTTCGATTGAGCATTTGACGGCGTTGAATGCCTTGTACCGACCGGGACCGATGAGCATGATTGATGACTTTATCGAGCGCAAGTGGGGACGGCGCGAGGTGGAATACACGCTGCCGGAGCTGGAGCCCCTGCTGAAGGAAACGCTTGGCGTGATGGTGTACCAGGAACAGGTGATGCAGATTTCGAACGTCATCGGCGGGTACTCGCTTGGCGGCGCGGATTTGCTGCGACGCGCGATGGGAAAGAAGGACGCTGCGGAGATGGAAAAGCAGCGGGGGATCTTTCTGGCGGGTGCGGCGGAACGGAAATTTCCGAAGGCGGCGGCGGGCGAGATTTTCGACCAGATGGCGAAGTTTGCGGGGTACGGCTTCAACAAGTCGCACTCGGCGGCGTACTCCTTGTTGGCGTACCACACGGCGTGGCTGAAGACTCACTATCCGGTGGAGTTTATGGCGGCGCTGCTGACGAGCGAAACGTCGAAGCCAGAAAACGTGGTGAAGTACATCGGCGAATGCAAGGAGATCAATATCTCGGTGGTGCCGCCGGATGTGCAGGTGTCGGACGCCAACTTTACGCCAGCGGGAGAATCGATTCGGTTCGGGCTGGCAGCGATCAAGAACGTTGGGCACAACGCGATCGAGTCGATTCAGCAGGCGCGTGCGCAGTTGCAGAAAGAAGGGAAGCCTGGGTTCCGTTCGCTTTGGGAGTTTTGCGACATGGTGGACCTGCGGCTGATGAACAAGCGTGTGTTGGAGTCGCTATGTAAGGCCGGGGCGCTGGACGCGTTTGGAAAGCGCGCCGAGGTAATGGCTGCTGTCGATAAAGCGATGGAGCGGGCGCAGAAATCTCAGCGTGACGCCGCGGCGGGTCAGCATGGTTTGTTCGGAATGTTCGCGATGGATGCGGAGGAGACTCACGCGGACGAAGACGCTCTGCCGTCGGCACCGGAGTGGGACGAGCACACGCGCCTGGCAAACGAGAAGGAAGTGCTGGGATTTTTCGTGTCGGGGCATCCGCTGGACAGATACCGCGAGAAGCTGCGGAATTTGCGCGGCGTGGTTGACACGGCGGCTGCTTGCGAGATGAAACCTGAGCCAGTCGTGTTTCGTCGTGGGCAGCAGGAGCAGGGAAGCGAGATTCAGATTGCTGGCGTCATCATGGGGCTGAAGGTGGCGAAGTCCAAGCGGTCGGGCGAGCTGTATGCCTCGGCGACCCTGGAAGACGCTACGGGCAAGATAGAGCTGATTGCGTTTCCGCAGAACTACGAGAAACTTGCCGAGAAGCTGAAGATCGATGTACCGGTGCTTGTGCGTGGGTCGTTACGTGGGGAAGAGGACTCGGCACCGAAGCTGGCGGTTTCACAGATCCAGGCGTTGGAAGATGTGAAGGTCAGCCTGCCGGATGCGTTGCGGATCAAGGTGCCTCTGCATTCACCAGATGGGGATTTGCTCGCCAAGCTTGAGGCAGTGTTTCGTGCGGCGCCGGGGCGCGGAAAGATTATGCTGCGTCTTGAGGAGCCGGACCAGTTTGCTGTGGATATGGAGCCGCAAGGAATGGCGGTAGCGGCCGATCTGGCGTTCATTGAGCAGGTGGAATCGCTTGTGGGGCGGGGAGCTGTGCAGGTGATCCAGTAATCTGCCTGCGGCGCGGTTCTGGGGACGGAAAAAGGGCTTCGCATACAATGGTTTGGGTACCAGTCATGGCAGAGAACACTCAACAAAAAGCTATTGCTCCTGACGCAAATCAAGCGCCAGAGGCCTGGATTAGAACGGAGCTTGCGCGGCATCCTCAGCGGCCGTATCCCATGGACTATATCGAGGCGATCTTCACGGATTTCAGTGAAATGCATGGCGACCGCCTCTTCGGCGATGACGCTGCGATGTCGGTTGGGATGGCTCGGTTTCATGGTGAAGCGGTGCTGGTGATCGGAAACCTGAAGGGGCGGAGCCTGAAAGAGCGCGTGCAGCGCAAGTTTGGATCGCCTGACCCGGAAGGATACCGGAAAGCATTGCGCGCAATGAAGGCTGCCGAAAAGTTTGGGCACCCGGTGTTCACATTTATTGATCTCGCGGGTGCGAATCCCGGGATTGGCGCGGAAGAACGGGGGCAGGGCGAGGCGATTGCTCGAAACCTGCTGGAGATGTCTCGGCTGCGCGTGCCTACCATTGCCACGATTACGGGCGAGGGTGGATCGGGTGGAGCGCTGGCGCTTGCGGTCTCTGACAAAGTCCTGATGCTGGAAAACGCGATCTATTCGGTGATCTCTCCCGAGGGCTGTGCCAGCATTATGTGGAAAGATGCGGGAAAGAAGCAGCAGGCTGCAGCTGCTCTGCGTTACACGGCCACTGATGTAAAGCAGCTGGGCTGCGTCGATGATGTGATCATCGAGCCCGCAGGAGGTACGCAGAATGATCCTGCTGAAGCGGCGAAGTTGGTTTCGGAAAAGCTAACGTCATACTTGAAGGAACTTCAGGGACAGCCTTTGGACGATTTGCTTGCGAAGCGCTATGCAAAATTCCGTAACATCGCGCAATTCTACGCAGCGGCTTGAAGGAGTCTCACGTCCAATTGCTGGCGGAAGAACAAGGTTACCGAGTGCCACGTTCCATGCAGTGGGCGTTGTTTTTTGCAGGCCTCTTGTGGATGGTCGGAGCAAGAATTGCCGCTGAGCACGCAGCGGCTGGCTTCGCTGCAACTCTCCACTTTGTCGCGCTCGTTCCCCTATTGACCGAGAGCTTCTTCCTGTTTCTGCTGCTGAGTGGCTTTACGGCACTACACTGGGTCGCCACCCGAAGCGGCGGTGTGCGACGCCTGAATGCTCTACCTGAACGGGCTACAGCGAAGCGTGAATGGGGATCCGGCGTGACGCTGGGCTGGTGCATGCTGCTTCTCACCGTGCTGCCCATGGTTCTTTGCGGGACGCTTCACCCGGACTTCTGGATGGCCCCACGCGCCTGGGGTCTTGCGTTGCTGTCCGTCTTTGCGGTCGGCGCGGGAGCGCTGGCGACGGAAGCCGCCTTTCGCGGGTATGTCTTTCAGCGGCTCATTCTTGCGATTGGTCCAACGGCAGCAACGCTGATCATGTCTCTCGTGTTTGCCACGTTGGTGAGTGTACGAACCAATCATGGCGGACTTGCATTTTTGTTTGCACTCCTAGAAGGCGTCCTGTTCAGTCTCGCTTACCTCCGCACACACGGACTCTGGTTCGGGTGGGGGCTGCGCTTCGGGTGGAATGTATCCATGGGTGTACTGTTTGGGCTTCCAGTGCGTGGAGCCGTCGATTTTGCCAGCGTAGTAGCAACAACTGCGTCTCGCAATAAATGGTTGACTGGCGGCGTTTTTGGGCCGGACGGTTCGCTAGTTGCCAGCCTCGTCATTCTGGGCGCGGTTCCGATTGTTTACGCTCTGACACGGGACTACGCCTGGAACTATACCCACGCGCCAATAGTCGCCGGCGGGTACGCTGTGGTGGTTCAACCGCCGGCCGCACATACCGAGATCGAGCAAGCAGCGGCTGCGGCACCAGCTCCTCTTATTCAAATCGCAGCGGCAACACCGGCATCCTCGTCAACAAGGCCCGACATTGAAGAGCACCTGCGGAGCAGGCCACAGTAAGCAGAACCAGCTCACCCCGCCCGGGTTGCAAAGGCTCGAAGAAAAGGCGCACAATTCTGCCATCCTCCCCAAGGAGAACTTCATGGGCCCTCGCACGCTGAGATCGATCTTCGCTGTGAGTTGCGCGTTGACACTAGCGCCAGCAATGCGCTCGCAGGTTTTCGTCGTTGGAATGAAGACTGCGACCAGCGACGTTGTTACAGAGTTCCACCCCACCCACATCGAAATTCCCGACAAGCCGCTCGACGAGAAGGGTCGCTCGGAATTGCTCCGCAACCTGGAAGCCGAGCAGGGTTTTGCGCATCGCGAACTGCCACTAGGTGCCGGACTGACGCTGATCGCGAATGGAAACATGTCGCCCAGCGGTGAAGCCTACAAGAAGCTTCTCTACGCGAAGGGTCAGTCCGTCGCAGCAGGCGAACGTGTCGCGATCACGGCCCTTCAATTCAAACCGGACACGCTGGTCATAGATCTAAACGGCGGTCCCTATGCGAAACATCGCTTCCTGAGCCACATTCAGTTGAACGACATCCAGTTAGCGCCGACTGCACCAACTGCGACTGGTTGCCGAATAACACTTGTCTTTGAAGGTGGCTTGCCGGAGATCTCCGCAGCGGAAGTGAAAGCTCTCCTCGATCCGCTCGTTGATTTCCGGGCAAGATCGAGCGAGGAGGCTTATGCTGACACCCTGCCGCCGAAGATCAAGCAGGCAATCGACGCGCACGAGATCCTCGTTGGTATGGACCGACGCATGGTACTCGCATCGGTTGGCGCGCCTCGTGACAAGCACCGGGAGCACATCTCCGCCGAAGACGCTGAGAGTGCCGTTTACGAAGAGTGGATTTACGGCGAGCCACCCGTCGCGACGAAGTTTGTCCGTTTCCAAAAAGGACGAGTCGTGCGGCTGGAAGTGGCCGCACTGGGGAAGCCAGTCGAGATTTTCGATAAAAATGAGTTGAACAATGCAGCCGAACCTGTTCTACAGACACGAAACGTATTGAATGGAGATGTGCAGCCGAACGCAGAGTCTGGTCGGGCGGCAGTGCCGCCGCCTACTCTCAGGAGGCCGGGTGATGGTGAGCAGGACTCACCCAATGCGATGGGCAAGGTAAACCTTCCTTCTGACACGCCGAAACAGAAGCTGCGGGCGGCAACTGAGCGGCCTGAAGCAAATTCAACTTCAGAATGTGAAGTGGAGAAACTGCTTCGATAAGCAGCCTGCAATAAGTAGAGGTGTCTCGAACTGTGCGGCTGCGCCGTTCAGGTCGAGAAGGTTAGTTATAGAGTGGCCGGGTGCCAGTGCAAGACGAGAGCTCCGGAATTGCGCTCTGCGAATCTTCGCTGTGGTCAGGTGTCACACAGCGGAACATTTTTCTCGTGTAAACTACTCAGGAGCCTGCCCGGGCTCTGCTTCTGACCACTCCTGTTCGGCCAAGCCTATAGCAGCCAATGAACAATAAGTACGTCAGACTAGCCTCGTGCGAAACGAGTTGACTCCGGGTGGCGAAAGTTCCGTTTTAGAGGAGACAAGATCATGGCGAAGATTGCCAAGACCGGCGACCGCAAGAAGATGATGGATACCCAGAAGAGCACCGATTGCCCGAAGTGCTCTAAGCCGACGCGCATCGTGAAGCGCGTCAAGGACCGCGAGCGCGGGACGCCCGGTGGTGTGTACATCTCCTGCTCTGCTTGTGACTTTTTCGAGAAGCTGTAAAGCCCTGACTTTGACGGACGACGGCCCGCTCTTGTGAGCGGGCCGTTACATTTTCATCGACGTTTTACCGATCTAAACAAAGTTTGAAAAATGTGTGCCGAAAGGGTGACGGTCCCGCTTGACGACCGTGTTTGCGAAGGAGCAGACTCCGTTTCGGTCGTAGGAAATTACATGGCATCGAGCAGCATCGTTACACCGCACCAGAGTCCAGCTTCCACTCCGCACTACAATCGCCCAACATTCCTGATGTGTCCGCCTGAATGGTACGGCGTCGACTACGTCATCAATCCCTGGATGGCAGGGAACATCAATCGATCTTCACGTGATCTCGCGTTTGCTCAGTGGCGGGGCATCCATAACGTCCTTCGTGGCGTGGCAGACGTTCGTCTGTTGCATCCGGAGCCCGGTTGCCCGGATATGGTGTTTCTGGGTCATGGAGCGCTGGTGCAGCATGGCGTTGCGGCGGTTTCGAGCTTTCATCCTGCGGAGCGCCGCGCAGAAACGCCGCATCTGGAGCGCTGGCTGACTGAACAGGGATTTCTGCTGTGGAACACGCCACGCGAGACGGCATTCGAGGGCGAGGGAGACGTGACCTTCAGCGATGATGGCAAGAAGCTCTGGGCCGGACATGGAGTGAGGACCTGCCGCTCATCACATAGGCACATCGGAGCAGCGTGGCATGTTCCAGTGACCTCGTTGCACTTGATCGACCCGCGTTTCTATCATCTGGATACCTGCTTCACGCCCCTGCATGGTGGGTACATTCTTTTTTACCCGGGCGCATTCGACACAGCATCCCGGGCGGTCATCGAAGCTGCGTTTCCGACTGACAAACGCATTTTGGTGAGTGAAGAAGACGCGACGCGGATGGCCTGCTGTGCGCTGAACATCGGAAGAACAGTGTTCACGGGCGAGTTGAGCCGAGATCTTGCGCAGCGGCTGTTCGACGCCGGCTTCGACGTGGTGCAGCTTGAGTTAAGTGAGTTCATCAAGGGCGGCGGTGGCGCGAAGTCCATGACGCTGCGGTTGAGCGACATGGCGGTTACTCACGGCCTTGTTGGGCGCTGAAGACTTGCTGCGCGCAGAAGGCGCACGCTTGCGTACCATGTCTGAAGCGCGCCATGTCAGAGTTTTCGAAAGCCGGTAAACCGCCGGTCGTACTCACGATTGCCGGCTTCGATCCGTCCAGCGGGGCAGGGGTAACTGCTGACCTGCAGGTGTTTGCCGCGCACGGATTATTTGGCACAGCGGCCGTGACCGCTTTGACGGTGCAGTCGACGTTGGGAGTGGCCGCAGTCGATGTGTTGGACGGTGCCTTTCTAAGGCAAACCCTGGAGCATCTTGTCGCGGATCTGCCGCCAGCAGGCATCAAGATCGGCATGTTGGGATCTGCGCACGTTGTGAGTGAAGTTGCGGCTTTCCTTAAGTCGTTATCAGACGTAGCCGGACAGCGTGTGCCTGTGGTTCTTGATCCAGTTCTCTTATCGAGTTCCGGCAAGCCACTACTTGAGGACAGTGCTCTTGAGCTTCTACGGAATGAACTCCTGCCCCACGTTTCGTGGATAACGCCCAACTATGCGGAGTTGATGCGACTCGTGCCGAGTCTGAATGATGTGGAGTCTGCTCTGGAGAGTATGGGAAGTGCGAACCCGCGTATGCATGTTGTGGCCACGGGTGGAGATGCGGAGGGAGTTCCTACGGACGTGTGGCGCTCTCTCGACGGCGAAACGCGTGAATTTCTAGGCAGCAGAATCGAAACGGACTCGACACATGGAACCGGCTGCGCTTTTTCTTCTGCGCTGCTCAGCAGCTTGGTACTTGGCAAAGACCCGGCAGACGCGATCGCGTCCGCGAAGGAATACGTAGAGGGCGCACTGCAACACGCGCCCGGGCTGGGCCATGGAGCGGGACCGCTCAACTTCTTCTGGCGGCAACGCAACTGCTAGGCTTTACTGCATGGCGCTTTCTGTAGAACTAAACGGCCGAACTCGTTTGATTGATGCTCTGTCACCTGGAGCGTCGTTAGATGAGCTCATCACTGCGCTGGAGCTTCGTGGTGACCGGATAGCGGTGGAGCTGAATGGCGAAATTGTACCGCGGGAAACCAGGGGAGACGCAACGATCCAAAGTGGGGACCGCCTAGAAGTGGTTCATTTTGTAGGTGGGGGCTTTGCTGAAAGCGACTAAGCAGAATATCTGTTATCAGACATAGAAACGATCGGAGTTTTCTTCGTTGGATGTAAGTACTCACACTCAACGGTCAGCAGCACGTACCAAAGAGTCACTGTCGTGACATCTGGCCTGAGTCGTTCCGACTCAAGCGAGATGTAGTAAACTTCGGAAGTTGCAGCCCCGCAACCTGCGGAGAGATGGCCGAGTGGCTGAAGGCGCACGCTTGGAAAGCGTGTATACCGCAAGGTATCCAGGGTTCGAATCCCTGTCTCTCCGCCACTTTCTCCAAACTCTATTGTTATTGGTGAGTTTTTCTTCAGACCTCAGTCGAGACATGTGGCGAGATCATGCTCGGCTGCCATGTCGCACGTTGAGCATGCCAAGCGCAAGTCACGGTTCAGCAATCGTTCGGGCGATCGCTAAACCGTGACATTCCCTTATGTGCAATCTGATTATGCCCCTGGATACGCTGAGTAGGTGGTGGTTGCTTTCTCGTATGGAAACGGATCACCCGTCGATTTGCTCCAGTTGATGAGCGCTGCTTCCAGCTTGCGAATCAGATCTTTGCTCGATGGGTCTTTGACCAAGTTTTTCATCTGGTATGGATCCTTCACATTGTCGTAAAGGCACCAGCGGCCATCCAGTTGTATGGCGTAAGTATGTGTATGCGTTCGCACACCGCGGTAGGTCTGCACGTTCACTTCCTGCCGGTTTGATGGTCCCTGCTCGTTCATGAGGAAGACCATCTCTGGACTCTGCTGCGTTTCGCCTCGCATAATTCCCGAAAGATCCCGGCCACTGCAGTGGGCCGCTACTGGAATGCCGGCGAGGCCGCAAAGTGTGGGAAAAATGTCCACTGAGGACAAGAGAGCGTCACTCGATTTGCTTTTGCCATGTGACCCAGGCAGGCGAACGAAGAACGGAACCCGGCACGACTCCTCGTGCGGCATCTGCTTAGCCATGTGACCGTGGGATCCCATCATTTCTCCATGATCGGACGTGTAGATCACAACCGTGTCGTCCGCCATGCCGTTCTCGTCAAGAGCGTGTAGGAGCCGCTCAAATTCTTTGTCAATAGCGGTGATGGCTCCGTAGTAGCCTTGCTCCGCTTCCCGCAGAGTCTCGATAGATTGGAGTTGAGGATAAGGATTTGTGAGTTTGTCCGCCGGTGTAGGCAGTCTGACGTTTGGTCGCAACTTGATTGACGCAGCGTCGTACCGGTTCCGCTCCGCTGCGGGAGGGTCAAACGGCGGGTGCGGAGGATTCCAGCTCACGACCTGAAACCATGGTTTCTCGCTTCCCTTCTGCCTGGTTATAAACTCCAGCGCCTGATCCGTCATGCGAGTGGGTTGGTAGCCGGGCATAGTCAACTTCTCCCCTGTTTCCGGGTCGAAGGTTATGCCGTCGTAATGCTTGTTTGTGTTAGCCCAAACGTGCCAGTTCTCGAAACCGAAGCGGTATGGGCCCTTTGGTACAAATTGTCCTTCCCCGTGATACAGGTGCCATTTGCCAATGTAGCTAGTGTTATAGCCCGCTTTCGAGAACGTCTCACCGAGTCCCGGGACACGCGGTTCAAGCGTGTTCTCGTTATGAATGACGTTTGTTTGCCAGGGATATTGCCCACTCATCAAAATAGCCCGATGCGGCACGCACAATGGGTAGTTCGAGATGCAAGCGTCCATAGAGACGTTTTCCTTTCGGAATCGCGCCAGCGTAGGAGCGATGACCTCGCTCAACTGTTCGCCAGGTAGTGAATGGGCGCGATGCTGATCGCTGAAGATGTAGAGCACGTTAGGCTGGCGCGTGTGCTTCGCTTGTGTCGTAGCTTTTTGGAAAGGCAAAGCAGCGACTGTAGAGGCTGCAGCACCTTGTTTCAGAAATTCGCGACGATCCATGTTCAGTGCTCTCTCTTTTCGAAGTTATGGAGGTTAGAACAGCAGTTTCGCCGCAAATTGTAATCTGCGTGCGTCTGCTGCAGAGGTGATGTAATTCTGCCCGGCCGGAAGAGTTGAGAACACGCTGAAATTGGTTCGTGGATTGGCGAGGTTCACGTTGCCAAACAGGTTGAACGCTTCTGCGCGGAACTGAAATTTCAGCCGTTCGTAAATTGGAATCTCTTTGAAAAGCGAAAGGTTGGTATTGATGTTTGCGGGACCGTAGAACTGGTTCCGGCGCGAAGTACCATAGGGTCCAGTCGGTGCCGAGAACGCGGAAAGGTTGAGTATGCCTTTCGATATTTTGTCTTTGCGGCTATTTGACCGGTTGTAAGGATTACCCGTGACACTGACGCGATCATTATTTGTTCCATCAAGGTTCGTATCAGTACCCGATGTAACCGTGAATGGGCTTCCACTCTGAAGCGCTGTGACGGCATTCACGTGCCATCCGCCTAAGAGGTAGCGTCCAGCTGCTCCGCCGAACTTCACCTCATTGAACGCATATGTGAACGAAAGCACGAAGCGGTGACGGATGTCATAGTTGGACGGCGCATAGTCCTTGGAGAGATCGGTCATGTCGACTATCGGGCCATCGTAATCGAGCGACTTTGCCCAAACGTAGCTGGCCAGCATATTGAATTTTGTGCCAATGCGGCCACGCAAGCTCGTTTGTAAGCTGTTGTAGTTGCCGTTCAGCCTGGGAGATAGTGCCGTAATTGCGCCGAACTGCTTACCTGTGGTCGGATCCGAGCCAGCGCTTCCAGAGTAGCCGTTGTAGGCTGTCAAGGCACTTGCCGTTGTCGCAAGGGCGCGACACTGATCACGCGTAACCGTAAGGTAGGGCTGGTACGGGCGACGACAGTCCAGGCTGTTGGAGTCGGTTGCGGCGCCAGGAAGGTATTGTGGCGTGTTGATATCCACATTGATCACGTTGTTGTGGGTGTCGTTCCCTACATAGCCCATGCGTAAGGCGAAAGTCGGATTTAGCTGCCGTTCCAGCGTCAGGTTGTACTCGTAGACATAAGGCGCGGAGGACCCCTGAGGCACGGCTGACGCGCTGGCATTGTTCACGAAGCGCGGAGCGCCGGGGCTGAATACGAAAGGAAACGGGCTACCGGAAGTTCCATACGGGCTGACGAGGCTCGGCGTCTTGGCTGTGGTGACTGACAAACTGAATGGTAGCTGGTTAAGACCTGCGTAGTTCACTTCCGCAAACTCGTGGAAAAGGACGCCGAAGCCTCCGCGTACGCTGGTCTTGCCGTCGCCATTCACGTCATACGCAAACCCCACTCGAGGCGAAAAGTTAGTGAGTGGCGTGTTGAAAAGGCCCGGCGCTACATTCTTGTCGCCTTGGTACAGCAGCCCCAAGGGTGCGTTGGGAACGACCGTAGACTGCTGCCCCGCGATGAATGTGCCAGTCACGGTTGGTTCGCAACAGTGTGGCGGAAAGATTTCCCAACGTAAACCAAGGTTGAGTGTCAGACGTGGCACGATCTGCCAATCATCCTGTGCGTAAAGCGCTGGGTCATACTGATGGGTGCGGTGTCTTGCCACACTGGCCTGAACCAGCGAGTTAGCTTTTCCTTCAAGGAAGTCGGATAGTGCAGTCGCTCCCTTCACGCTGCTGTTGTTGGTGAAAGTGAAACCACCTCCTGCAGTGACAGCCCCATCGGACGCGAAGTGGTTCCAGACGTAAGAGCCCCCAACCTTAATTTGGTGGTGGCCGCGTGTGAGTGTGGCTGTGTCAATCAGGCCAAAGCTTGTCTGCGAGTTATTATTCGGCCCGCCGCTCCTCACACCGACCGTAAATGCACCATTCACCAGGAATTGAGGAGGGCCATAAACGGTTCCCGCAGGGGGCGCGGTGCTGCCAAGATCCTGCAGGAAATGCCCTTGGATTCCGTTGGAAAGCACGTATTTATTGTTGGTGTAGAACCCGCGTAGCGAGTTAACCGCCCTATCATTGACCGTCCAGTTGTCGGCAAGCACTGTGTTGATCAGCTTTTCCTGGTTGACCATGCTCGCGAACCCTACGATCTGATTACCTCCAGGTAAGGGGTCAATGAACGAACCAGTGGTGTAGAACACCATGCCTTCTATCGAATGGTTGCGAATACCGTTGTAGTCCAGGCGCCCAAGACCCTGATATGAACTCTGGTTCTGTGGTGCTGTTTGTTGCGGGGAAATGCCGTTCGCATTGGGCAGCGGAATGTATTTCAGCACGTTTTGCGCAACGGGATCCAGAGCTGCCACGCAGATTTTTGGTGCAGCTACTGTACCGCAGTTTGTGCCGGTAGGAAGTGTCGGCTTCACCGCGCTTGCGCTGAAATCGCCACCACGCTCCAGAGCGGTAGGCAGGATTAATGTACCAGCGGTCACGTTTGAAACTGTATGGAAAATCAGTTGCTCATAGGATCCAAAGAAGAAGAACTTGTCCTTCATGATGGGTCCACCCAGCGTTCCGCCAAACTGATTTTGCTTGTAGGGCTGTCTGGCGCCGGGAGCGACAAAATAGTTGCGAGCGTTGAACACGTCGTTACGCAGATAGTCATACGCCGAGCCATGAAAGTGGGACGAACCGGACTTCGTGATGATGTTGGTTACAGCTCCCGGAGCCCGACCGAACTCCGCATCGAAGTTGCTTGTGATGACACGAAATTCCTGTGTTGCATCCGGATTAGGGGCTTTGTTCCCGCCACCGCCCTTGAACGTGTTGTCGTATGCGCCATCAATGTAAAAGCTGACCATATCCGGCGGTAGACCGTTAACGCTGAAGGACGTGCCATCACGCGTGCCAATCTGCACGTCGGCCTTATAAGTCGAAACACCTGGGATGGTCTGCACCAGGTCATAGGTACTGCGATTCAAAGTGGGCAGATTCTGAATACGGTCCTGCTCCACTGTTTCCGCAATTGCAGAACCGCGTGTGTCCACTAGCGTCACGCCAGCTTCTACTTCAACGGTTTCCGATGTTGCGCCAGCACTGAGACTGAATAGGACGTGTACGTTCTGATTTGCCGCTACAGTCACACCAGTTTGCTTCTCGACCTTGAATCCTGCCGCAGAGCTGGCCACCTCGTAGTCACTCGGTTTGACGGACGAAAACACAAATTCGCCCGAGGCGTTCGTCTTCACGTTCTGCTCCAGACCAGTGTGAATGTCTTTCGCAACAACAGTGGTGTCCGGAACAGCGGCACCGGTGCTATCGGTCACCGAGCCATAGATGCTGCCAGTTGTTGATTGCGCAGTTCCCTTCCGACCAGAGACCAGCGAAAGAACGCAGAGAGCGAAAAGAAGCAAAAAGCGAAGGCGCAAACACAAGACTGACATGGACAATCCTCAGATTCTTAGATACACGAGCCAAGTTCAGGTAAGCAGATTGAAACGGACGCCGAGAAGCTTGCCGGAAAGGACTACCTTCAGAAGGAGAGAAGATTAATGCCGTCCAGCTTCCGAACGGCATTCGTGGATGTGCGCCACGCAAGGGTCCCTTGGCAACGTACATCCACTCTTCCGAATACCTAAACCAAGTCTCTCGGTGAATCTCAGTTGTGGGTTCGCTAAAACTCCAGCTTCAATGCGAATTGAAGTTCACGTACTGGTGGAGAAATTGCGAGTCCGGTAATGCTGCCGAAATTGGCCGTATTCAACGTAGTGTTCGGTGCCGCGAAATGCGGGTTATTGAGCAGATTAAAGAACTCGGCGCGAAACTCAGCGTTCAGATGTTCAAATTTAGTGTCTTTGATCAGTGAAGCGTCTACGTTCTGAACGCCCGGTGCACGGACGGCTGTGTAAGTGCGACCCACAGTGCCGAACCTGTAAGCGGGAGGGATGACAAATGACGGAGTTGTCAGGCTGTTGTTGAACCAGTGCGCGACACGATCCGTGTTGCTGCGGCTTCCACGAATCACTGGATCGACTGAAGTCAAGTTAGGCCTCCCGTTCGATATGCCGGTTATGGGCGCCGAAAAGGTTAACGGGAAGCCACTCAACTCGGTCCAGATCGCGTTAACTTTGTAGCCGCCTGTCAGTTTGTTGGAGATCGCTCCACCATGGTTCAGGAACAGACCACCTCTCCCGAAGGGGAGCCGGTATGTAGTTGAGAAGGTGAGGTTCTGGGGAATGTCGATTTCTGATACACCGCGCTCTGCACGAAGGTCGTAATAATTTTGCGGGGCAGTTCCGTTGCTGGAGCCAATGGCTGCGGCCGATGCATTGATATTCGAAATCGACTTAGACCAGGTGTAGGAAACCAGCATGGTGAGACCATGCGTCTCCCGCTGCACAAGCTTGACCTGGGCTGAATGGTAGGTAGAAGACCCATACGGGCGATTTGTTTCCATGACACTCAGAAACTGAGGGAATGGAAGAAGCAATTGTCTTCGTGCGATCGTCGGATTAGACAAGTTGCCTATGGTGATTTGCGAAGCAAAAGGATTGTTCACCGGTGGCGTTGTGAGCGCTGTACCTAGAGTCAGATATTTTGGATCTAGAGTGTTCTCGTCATAGGGCCCAGCCAGATACAAACCTCGCGATCCAACATAGCCAATATCGAGAACAAGTTTGCTCGACATTTGCTGTTGCACGTCCAAGTTCCACTGGTAAGAACGTGGCGTTGGGGGAGTATTTGTGTACACGGTAAGCGCCTGCCCTAGCTGCGTTCCGGCGCCAAGTGCATTGCCCTTCGGCTGAACCAAGCCTTGCGGATATGGATTGCGAAGGAGATTTACCGGTGTGTAACCATCCGTAGTTGTGTTCCAGTTAGTGCTCGATGCGTAACCAAGATTCGGAGCGGTGCCAACAGCATTGTTTGTGATTTCAAGAGGTGCAAAAGAGATGCCGCCACCGCCTCGGAGAACGGTTGAAGGCTGTGGGCTATAAGCAAAGCCTAGTCGCGGCGCCACATTGTTATGCTGACGCGTATATACGTTGCTCGGATGACCGCCTACGCCGGCATACTGCAGGCCGCCTTTGAGATTCGGAAAGGTAGCATTTGCAACAGGACTGGAGACGTTTGGATCGAAATAGCTGAGATGGTTTTTTGTATCGCTGTAAGGCGACTCGCCATCGTATCTCACCCCTAGGTTCAGGGTGAGCTTCTCGTTCACTCTCCAGTTGTCCTGTATGTAAACCGCTCCGTAGTAATCGATGAGCCGAACACCAGACCCGATCGGAATGCTGCCAGAGTTGCCAAAGCCTAGAAGAAAACTAGCGTACGCATCACCTGTTGTTCCAGCTACGGTAGCAACTGGTCCTTGAGTCTGCGCTTTGGCAAAGCCAAACGTCCCAGCGCTACTCCCTACATTGAAGAAATTGATCTTGTGAAACCGTCCGTCTACGCCCAGCACGAGGTTGTGATGCCCTGCCGTCTTTGTGAGCGATGCGAGAATTGCGTGCGAGTCATTGCCGTTTGAAAGGAACGACTGCCCATTAGTGCCGCCATAACCAGCAATATTTACGGTCGGAAACATCGGTATAGAGATCCCGCCAACAAAAGCCGATGGAAAACCAAGTGTGCCATTGTCGAAACCGAAGCTGAGAGTTTTTCGTGTTTGGTACCAGCGCGCGAAACCATAATCCACAGACAGGGTCAGTGACGGCTTAAGGGTGTAAATGTTGTCGAAGGCGAAGGATTGGTTCTTGAAACTGGTCGTTCCGACTGCACCTGCGGCGTCCGCAATATTCCCGTACTGGTTTGGTTGGGTGAGCCCCGAATTGCTATAGGCATAACGACCAAACAGATGATATTTCTGGCTGACGTTCTGATCGATACGCGTGCTGAATATGTCCTGCGCGAGGCGGACGGATTGGGCCGACTGGTAATTCATGCCGTTGGTTAGCGGAATATTTGGCTTTGGAAAATACTTCTGAATCTGCAGTGCGACAGGATCGAACAGAGCCGGATCGATCCGATTCAATTGGTTGTTGTAGTTGAACTGCTTACGAACTGGCTGATTCTGCGCATTCAGCGTATACGAGAACGGGCTGAAGATGTTGCTCGTAAAGATGCCGTTTTTTTGATCATCGGTAGGGAGCAGTACCGAATATGGGCTTCCCTTAATGCGGCGGGCACCTTGATAGTCAAGGAAGTAGAAGGTGCGGTCGTGGCCGTTATAAAGCTTGGGAATGAACAGAGGACCACCAAGCGTGCCGCCAAAGATGTTCAGTTTGAAGGGTGGAATCTTGCCACCATTGCGCTTGATGAACCAGTCGTTTGCATCCAGGGCAGAGTTGCGGAAGAACTCGTACGCATCGCCATGTAGACCATTCGTTCCACTCTTGGTGCTGACGTTGATAACACCGCCGGCGTAGCGACCATATTGTGCGGAAAGATTGTTCGCTTCAACTTTGAACTGATCCGTATCGTCGACGGTTGGAAGCGTGGTGATTTGGTCAAAGAACCCAGCCGAGCTTGGTACACCGTCGATCAGAAACTCGTTGGACTGAGCGCGTCCGCCATTGATGGAAAAATTCGTATCGAACGTTGTGTTCACCGCAACGTCACCAAATTGGCCAAATGCAGATTGGTTGAACGTAACGCCGGGTGTCAGCGCAATGAGACGAAAGGTGCTGCGACCATTGAGCGGCAGATCCTGCACGGTCTGTCCGGTAATGACCTGGCCAATAGAAGATGTTTGCGAGTCAAGCTGAGGCGGAGCCGTCGTCACCGTCACGACTTCGTCTGTGCCACCGATCTGTAACGTCACATCGATTTTTGCAATCTGCGCGACCTGTAGCACGATGTTCTGCTCCACCGTGTCTTTGAAGCCGGCATGTTCGACTTTGATCTGGTAGTGTTCGGCTGGCTGAAGTAGCGGGACTGTGTAATCGCCCGAGCCTCCGCTTTTCACCTTGATGACGAATCCCCTTGCAGGGTCACTGATGGTGATCATCGCGTCAGGTACACCGGCACCTGTGCTATCCACAATTCGACCGTTTACCTGCGCGGTCTGCTGTTGCGCCTCCAACTTGGCACCCGTTGTGAACATCCCTGCAATCAGGATCGAACTGGAGCAAACTTTGACTGCCATCAAGGCGGTTTTGCTAATAATTTTGCGTGTGCGAGCACGGTATACGACGTAAACGTTTTCCATAGATCTCCTGCGGGCGCGTGAATGGGTTGCGCGGATCCGACGCGCTGTCCCACTTTGGGCGCTGTAAATGTAATCGATAACAGATTCAGGGAAATTTACGCCTTACCATCTATATCCGTCAATCCCAAACACTGACAGATGGCAACCGTACATGTAGAACTTCCGCTACCGAAGTGAATGGTCACCGGATGTGACGAACGGTCGTGACGCAACTTGCATCGCCAGCCGACATGTTGAAGGCGGAGAGAGGGATTGCGAGTCGTGAATGTCAACGGTTACAATCCCGCTGCTGGCCGACTGAAACTCCCTTTTCCGCAATACCTTTCCGAGGGCGCTAGCGTGCAGCATATTTGGAGGCAACATGAATTCCCGTTTTACCCATCTCTTTTGGTTATTTGCAGCGTCTGTTTTGTTATCGATTACATCTGGGACCTTGCTGGCGCAGTCCACCACAGGAAGTATCTATGGAACCGTGGCGGACGCATCGGGGGCTGCTGTTCCCGGCGCAACCGTGATTGTGAAAGAAACCCGCACCGGTGCTACGCAGACCCAGGCGACTCACGAAAACGGCGAATACGTCTTCCAGACGTTGAATCCCGGCGACTATGTCGTTACGACCACCGCATCAAGCTTCAAGTCCACGACACAGACTGGAATTACGCTTTCATCGAATCAGAACGTACACGTCAATTTCAGTCTGGTTCCCGGTGCTGCGGCCGAGACCGTCGAAGTGGAGGCTGGCGAAACTCTGGTGGACACCCGGGAAAGCCAGATTGGCGAAACTATCGATCAGGCTCGCGTGCAGGACTTGCCGACACTTAATCGCAATCCATACGATCTTGTTCTCATCACACCAGGCGTTACGTCGTACACGCCCGACTCGGCAACAGGAAGCCGCGATGGCTCGAAGTTCGTTGTGAACGGCCTTCCGTCAGACTTCGTTTCCAATTACCTTGACGGTGCCTATATCAACGCCTACAAGCAAGGCGGTGGCGACAAGATCCCGAATCCAGATGCCATCCAGGAATTTCGCATTCTGACTTCAAATTTCGACGCTGAGTTCGGGCGGTCTCCTGGTGCGGTCGTGAACATTATCACCCGTGGCGGTGGTGCGAAATTCCATGGCAGCGCGTATGACTATGTTCGTAATGAGCGAATCCGCGCAAAGCCATATTTCCAGCAAGCGAATACACGAATCAACCCATACAAACAGAACCAGTTCGGCGGCACCTTCGGCGGACCGGTTCCGCTGATGAAGGACACATTCTTCTTTGGATCTTATGAGCAACTGGTTCTACACCAGGTCTCCCAAATCACCGGCGCGCTCGGGCCTACGGCAGCGGAGCGCGCTGGTGATTTCACAAATTCGGTGACCAAGCCAACAATTCCGGTAGCTTATCAACTCAACGGAAACCCACAGAGGATCAATCCAGCTTTCTTCGATCCTGTCGCGCAGAATCTGCTCAAGCTGGTTCCGGTGGCGACCACCGGTCCGATTTACGGTCAGTTGCCCCAGCAAACTGCTCCCAACAATGTAAGCAACTACCAGGGGCTTGGCCGGATTGATTTCAACGCTTTGAAGAATCATCAGATCGAATTGATGTACTTCAACGACCAAGGCACAACCATCGCTCCAGGTGCGGGCGGCAATCAGATTCTCAGCTACTCTGGCATGGCGCAGACGGAAAATCAGATCGATGGAGTTGGTGTAGACACCTGGACCATCAACGATCACACCGTGAACACATTTCGCGGTTTCTATGTGGACAACAAGTACGTGATCGGCAACCTGCGCTCCAATCAATTGCTTGCCGACCTAGGAAGCACTGCCGGAGAAGGTGGTCCCATCGCTGCGCCGCCCAGGTTCAACGTCAATGGTTTCTTCACTGCGGGTCCAGCAGGAGCCGGTCCGAGCAACATCTCTCAGGTTGAATACGGACTGATCGACACGGCCGCTATCAACCTGGGAAAGCATTCTATCCGGGTCGGCGGGTCCTACGTTTACAACCGTTACAACGAGGACGGTGGAAACGTCGCTGGCGGCACGTTTGTATTCAGTGGTGCTTCTACGGCGACAACGACGACAGCAGGCGGGAAAACAACGACTGTGAACGGGAACGCCATTGCGGATCTTCTTTTGGGCAAGGCACAGTCCCTCGCGCAGTCCTCAAGCGTTCGCCATCGTACGCACAACTATGATCCCGCTCTTTTCGTTCAGGACGATTGGCATTTTCTTCACCGCGTGACGCTGAACCTCGGCCTCCGCTGGGAGATGTTCCCGCCGCAGTGCTGTGAACCGACAACGGTCGGGACGTTCTTTGCTGGTCAGCAGTCCACCGTTGTTCCGAAGGCGCCCGTTGGGGTTTTGTATCAGGGCGACGCGGGCGTTCCACCAGGGCTCATCAACACGTCTTTGAAGAATTTCTCGCCACGTCTTGGCTTCGCTTCCGATCTCCGCGGCGATGGCAAAACCAGCTTGCGCGGTGGATTCGGAATCTTCTACACAACCATCCAACAGTTCAACAATGGAACGGCGAATCAACTGCCGTTCTCCCTCAACACCACCATCAATAGCTTGCCGAACCTAGTCTGCCCTTACGGTGGCACGACCGGTTGCCCCACAGGCACACCTGCTGGCGTCGATCCTTACCCATTTGTGTATAACCCGGCAGCTCCACGCTTTGCAGATAATGCCACCACCCAGTCGTTCCGACGCGGTGCAGGAACACCTTACGTTTATGAGTACAACCTCGCACTCGAACAGGAACTGACCCGCACCTTCACCATGCATCTTGGTTATGTAGGAAACGCGACACGACGCAATCTGATTATGCTCGACGTGAACTCACCACTCTACGCGCCACTCAGCGCCACTGGTGCCACGGGAAATACCGATGTCAGCACCAATGGCCTGGATTGCCGCCGTCCCTACCAGCCATACCGCGTGGGTACGATCAATCCAGCACTCAATGCTTCCTGTACTTATGCAGGCTACATGGGTGCGCCTGCGGCGCTCGGCAGTTCGGCGACAGTCACAACCACGTATGCAGGAGAACGGTTCGGCGCAATCAACGAGCGGGTTCCGGGTCTGAATGGCAATTACAACAGCCTGCAGGCTACGTTGCGCGGCAAGTTCGGCAAGAGGCTTGATCTATTTGCGACCTACGTCTGGTCGAAGATTCTGAGCTACGATGGCGCAACCGTAGACAACCAGGACCTCCGTAAAAACTATGGAGTTGCGGACTCAGACATTCGCAACCGCTTCACACTCTCGTTACTTGCGCATTTGCCATCTCCTCGCTTTGGCGGCGCGTTTGCGGCGCAGACACTTGGCGGGTGGCAACTCAACTCCATCACCACGCTGCAATCCGGCCAGCCGTTCACCGTTACCTCCGGTGTCGACAGCAATCGAGACGGTACAAACAACGATCGGATCAACATCACCGGGGATCCTTACAAACACGCGAAAACACGTGCAGCAAAGATCGCCCAGTTTCTCAACCCTGCCGCTTTCTCTACTCCGGGATTCGCCACAGCAGCGGACAATCCATACGGAAATGAGCAACGCAACCAACTTGTCGGACCTGCATTCGCTAATACCAACCTGTCACTCTTCAAAGCCTTCAAAATCTACGATCGGCTTTCCTTTCAACTGCGCGGCGAAGCCTTCAATGTTTTTGGCAACGTCAATCTGGCGACACCACGCACAAACCTGAGCGTGTTCCGCAACTTGACGGCTGGCAACATTACAGGAACCCAGAACGATCCGCGCATCTTCCAACTCGCGGGTAAGCTCTTCTTCTAACGGCAACCGCGTCCATAGCAAAAGATAAGAGGGGAGCTTAGGCTCCCCTCTTATCTTGGATTTCAGGCGGTCCAACTTTTCCTTCTAGAGTTTCTGGAAGGTATTCGACAGCCGGGCTGCCGATCAAGGAATCAGCACCCCATGCGCTGTGGTTCTGATTCAGAAAGAGCACATAGCTCACACGATTCCACATGGACGAGTAACCCGTTGCAGATTGCGAGATAGCTGGGGGGAAGTTGACGTGAACCGCTTCGTTCAGCTGCAGGAAGCGTGTAGCCGAGCCGCTGCGTATCAGGAACAGAGTTGCTGCCATCCACGTTTAAAGAAGCTACAACTCCATCGTTATCGCTGGTACTTGCGCAGATAAGGGGGCACACCCAGTTCCCCGGTACGTTCATTTGGTGGGGTCTGTGGCATCGGCCACGGCTGCACGCCAATATCTTTTGCCCACCCATCCCATTGAGCTTGCATCGCTTTCGCGCGCTCAGGTTGGGCTGTCGCGAGATCGTGCAGCTCGGTGCGGTCCGCCTCCAAGTCGTATAGCTCCCACTTGTCTGGAAAGCGCGAGACGAGCTTCCACTTGCCGTCGCGTACGGCTTTATTTCCTTCATGCTCCCAGAAGATCGGCTTGCGGGTTCGAGGCATTCCGGCGAACAGCGGTACCAGACTTTGGCCGACAAGTGCAGGGATGGGACCAGCGGCGACCTTTGCCGGATACGCTGCGCCGCCGACTTCAAGAAAAGTTGGCATGAGATCTGTCTCGTGCCCGACGGCGTTCACTGGCTTCGTCTGCGGCTTGATTACCGCGGGCCAGCACGCGATGAAAGGTGTGCTGATGCCGCCTTCCTGCGTGTAGTGCTTATAAAGCCGGAATGGTGTGTTTGTGACATTACCCCAAGGAATGCCGATACTCTGAAACGTCTCTTCGCCGCCAGGCATCACGCCAGGGACGTTCCCGGCGCAAGTCATACCTATCTGGCAGGCCTTGTATGTGGATGTATCCGCAACGTGAAGCCCACCTTCAAAGGAGTGCTTGGGAGCCGACGTTTGCTTGCCACGTTGAATTTCTTCCGCATTGCCGCCGTTGTCGGACATGAACACGATCAGAGTGTTGTCGGCAATGCCTGCCTTCTCTACAGCGTCGATAATGCGACCAATGTTTTGATCAAGCCGGTCGATCATCGCGGCGTATACAGCCATGCGACGCATTTCCCACTCTTTGCTGTCTACTGCCTCCCACGCCGGCACACGGGGGTCACGTGGCGTGAGAGCCCACTTGTCAGAGAGGAGACCCATTCTGAGTTGTTTATTGTGGCGCTCCTCGCGTAGCTTGTCCCAGCCTTCCGCATAGCGATTGGCGTACTTCTGCACGACGTCTTCCGGTGCCTGGATAGGCCAGTGTGGCGCATTAAATGCTGTGTACAGAAAGAACGGCTTCTTCTCTTTCGAAAGCTCCTGCACATACTGAACGGCATGGTCACCCCAGATGTCGGTGAGATATCTGTCTTTTGGCGGAGGAGGAAGCGGGTTGTTGCCTTCCATCAGGTGTGGCGACTCGTAGTAGACGCTCGCACCGGTGATCATGCCCCAGAACTTGTCGAAGCCGCGCTGCAGGGGCCAGTCGTGTTTCCCTTCCTCGTTCTCTGGAGCAAGGTGCCACTTGCCCACAGCGGCTGTGTTGTAACCGGACGTCTTAAGCGCTTCAGGAATCGTGATGGTCTGCGTGCTCAAC
The DNA here is from genome assembly GCA_965200515.1 of Granulicella sp. Lineage (GTDB taxonomy): Bacteria > Acidobacteriota > Terriglobia > Terriglobales > Acidobacteriaceae > Granulicella. Next base: position 1,883,662 of record CBDAUT010000014.1, read on the forward strand.
TCACCCGCGTACTGTGGAAACGGGTAGCGCCCATGATCGGAAACCATCATGCCCATGCCCGCCTGCTGCGAGTACAAACCAGTCATGATGGAAGCGCGTGAGGGACAGCAACGCGGATTGTTATAGAACTGGTTAACCCGCATACCGCGAGCGGCAAGGCGGTCAAGATTCGGCGTAGCGATCTCGGAGCCAAAGCAGCCAATATCGGAAAAACCCATGTCATCCGCAAGAATCATGATGATGTTTGGCTTTGAACCCGCGATGCGTGAGTTCACAGGAGTGGGCAATGCGCTTGCAGCCTTTTGCGTTGCGGCAGCAGCGGCAATCCCCGCGCCCTTCTTCAGAAATTGTCGGCGATTAGTCACTTAGGTGCTCCTGGAAAAACTTAATACGATACGAACTTGGAGGAAAAGTTCTGCAAAATGTAAACGTTTGCAACAATCACTGTCAAACGAAACAGCCGAGTCTTTGCTCAGGCCGAAGTCGTTGTTTCGCAGGTGCGATTTCAGGTAGTGTAGTCGTTGCCTGAGGTGGTCAAGTGCACTCTGTTTTCCGTCCTGTGCAGAGACCGGCGGTTCGCGGGCTAGAACAAATTCTGCTGCCAGCATTGGTGCTCCTGGCGCTCACAAAAGGAAGATAAATGGCTTACCGACTTATTCGTTTCGCAAGCTTCTTAGCTATGGGCATGGCGCTGTCTGCGTCGGCAGCAGTAAAGCAGCAGTCCTGGGGAAATGGTCCGAACGGCGAGCCCGTCAAGCTCTACACACTGCGTGTCGGCACACTGAGCGTAGAGCTCACCAACTACGGGGCGCGCATCGTGCGGATTGATGCGCCGGACCGTAACGGAAACGTTGCTGACATCACACTCGGTTACAACAACCTGCAGCAGTACGAGGCTGACCCCAAGGACTACTTCGGCGCGGTGGTAGGTCGCTACGGCAATCGGATCGCGCGTGGTGCATACACGCTGGAAGGAAAAACCTTTCATGCGCCACAGAACAACAATGGCAATATGCTCCACGGCGGCACGCTCGGTTTTGATAAAAAGGTGTGGAGTGGCAAAGTTGCTGGACCGCAGAGCGTTGAATTCACACTCGTGAGCCCTGACGGAGACATGGGTTTTCCGGGCGAACTGACTGCTAATGTGCGCTACACGCTTTCGGGTAAGAGCCTGAAGCTCGAGTACTCTGCAACAACAACACGACCAACCGTGGTAAACCTCACCAACCATGCCTACTTCAATCTTGCTGGTGAAGGCAGCGGAACTATTCTCGATCAGAAGCTGCGCATCGATGCCTCGCAGATCACGCCTGTTGTCACTGGTCTCATCCCAACCGGGAAACTGATGCCGGTTGCGGGTACACCATTTGACTTCACCAAATCAACCGCCATCGGGGAACGCATCGATGCTGACGATGAACAGCTCAAAATCGGCCAGGGCTACGACCACAACTTTGTTTTGAACGGCAAAATGGGAGTGCTGCATGAGGCCGCGTTTGCGGAAGACCCCACGAGTGGCCGCACCCTGCACATCGAGACGACCGAACCTGGCATTCAGTTTTATTCTGGCAATTTTCTGAATGGAAGCGTCACGGGCACATCAGGTAAGGCCTACGAGCTACACGGAGGATTCGCTCTGGAGACGCAACACTTTCCTGACTCGCCTAACGAGCCAGCATTTCCGTCTACGACACTCCGGCCAGGACAGCAGTATCACTCGACGACTGTGCTTACTTTTGGTGTTGCTTCCGCAGCGAAATAGATCGGATCGCCATGTCATGTTGCAAAGTGTCATCGAGCGCGGAAGATCAAAGAGCGGAAGTCTCAGCTGCGAACGCTTCCTTTCCTGCCGCTACCCGTCCAGGTCTGTACAGCGAGGGTGCCGTCACACTGCCTGGAGGCGTGTTCCTGATGGGCAATGAGAGCGACGAAGCTAACGCGCTCGATGGAGAGGGGCCCGTCCGGCCCGTTCGCCTGAGTCCCTTTGCCTTAGAAAAATACCCGGTCACAAACGCACGGTTTTCGCGCTTTGTTGAGGAAACCAATTACAGAACAGAAGCGGAACTTTTTGGTTGGTCGTTCGTGTTTTGGGCGAACATTTCAAAGAAGCGGTACAGCACTGTTGTGGCTGATACGGTGCAACAAACACCGTGGTGGTGCAAAGTACCGGGTGCCACCTTTCGTTCCCCGGAAGGCCCCGGATCCGATCTTCGTGAGCGGCAAAACCATCCCGTTGTTCATGTCACGTGGAACGACACTCAGGCATTCTGCCGCTGGGCTGGCATGCGCCTGCCCAGCGAAGCGGAGTGGGAATATGCCGCTCGCGGAGGACTGGAGCAGAACGTGTATCCGTGGGGGAATAAGCTTCGCGTGGACGGACGGCATCAGTGCAACATCTACCAAGGGGACTTCCCGAACGAAGATACCGGTGATGATGGGTTCCGAGGAACCTGCCCTGTAGACGCCTTTCCTGCAAACGGTTTTGGGCTCTACTCGTTCTCAGGGAATGCATGGGACTGGTGTGCGGACTGGTTTGGCACTTCGCATGACGCCGGGGAAACGACAGATCCGCAGGGGCCAGATGGTGGTGATGGGCGCGTGATGAGGGGCGGCTCGTTCCTATGCCACAAGAGCTATTGCAACCGTTATCGCGTAGCAGCGCGCACGGCAAACACGCCGGACAGTTCCTCCTCCAACATCAGCTTCCGATGCGCAATGAGCCTCTAACCCCAACACCACATGACTGTCTTTGAAGGAGGATCTCACATGACAAGATCATTCAGAGTCGCCCTGACCACGATCGCAATCACCCTGATCAGCACCGGGAGTTCTTTCGCAAAGACGAAGGACGGTTGGGTTCAGATCTGGGGCGCGGCCATGATGAAAGCACCGCCGGCGCAGATCGGGAAGCTCGGTGCTGAAGAAGAGACACTGCGCACATTTGTCCATCTCTCTATCGGGGGCGAAGAGTTGCGGTTCGTGTTCTCCAACGAATTTGGGACCACCCCGTTGCGAATCGGTGCGGTCAGTGTCGCTAACACAAGTTCCGGCCCCGCGTATTCCCTGTCCTCTCCCACAAGCGTTCTGTTTCATGGCCAACCCACCGCGACGATAGCTGCGGGAGAGGTACTAAGAAGTGATCCGGTTCGTGTGGAAGTAGCGCCACTGGCAGACCTCGCAGTCTCGCTCGATCTGCCGAAACAGGTACTCGACGGCATTTCTGAACACGTGTTCGCTGCGGCCACAAATCTGACTGCTCCGGGAAAGCAGGATTCTGCCGTATCGCTGACAAGTGCAGAGGCGCATCCTTCCGTTTACTTCCTGCGCGGAGTTGAGGTTCAAACCGGAAATTCAAAGACTGCAGCAATCGTCACTTTCGGCGACAGCATCACGGATGGCACCAAGAGTTCGGTGGATGCGAATCGTCGATACCCTGACGACCTGGCACGGCGTCTGCAGGCGAACCCGGTCACTCGCAACTTTGCCGTCGTGAATGAAGGCATCGGCGGAAATCGGGTGTTGCACGATGGATTTGGCCCCGCAGCCGTGTCCCGCTTTGACAGGGATGTTCTCGCCGTGACGGGCGTCAAGTATGTCGTGCTCCTTGAGGGGATCAACGACATCACGCGCACTCATCGGTCTGAGGCGCCGGAAGACAAGGTAAGTGCTCAACAGATTATCGCCGGCTACAAGAAGCTCATCACGCGAGCACACAAGGCTGGTCTCAAGATATTCGGTGCGACTCTCACGCCCTATGCCGGATTCAAGCAGGCTGTACCTGAAACGCTAGCTATGGTCGCTGAGGTGAACGAGTTCATCCGTCACGGAGGGCAGTTCGACGGCGTGATCGACTTCAATGCGGCAGTTCGAGATCCTGCTCAACCAGAGCAGTTCCTGCCCGCATACGACGGCGGCGACCACCTGCACCCAAGCGATGCGGGTTACCAGGCGATGGCCGACGGCATTGATTTGTCACTCTTCAAGTAAAAGAACGGGCAGCGCAGACACCGGTAGCTGCGGTGTTCGTGTTAGAGCCCTTCTCCGCCACCTTCCTCGTTTTCAGCTCCTGGATACCCCGCTGCAAGTTGCTGGCGGGATCGCAGTTCCGTCACGTCCGGATCACCGCCGACTTCCTTGACCATGCGAGCATGAAGATCCTTGATGAGACTCTTATGACGCGGATCGGCCGCAAGATTGTGAAGCTCCTTTGGATCGGCTTGCATGTCGAACAGTTCAAGCTCCACAGGCATATCAGCAGCAGGCTTGCCGTGGTAGACATACTTCCACTTACCCGTGCGGTACATCACCAAACCGTGCGCAATAAACTGGGCGTAGTACTCAACGCAGGCGACATCGCGCCACTTGTAGTTTGCGTTCGCCATCCAGGGCAACATTGACTCGCCGTTCCAGTCACCCGGGGTCTGCCCCCCAGCGATGTCAACTACGGTCTTCACAAGGTCTACATGGCTGGAGCTTTGTGAACGTCGCTGCCCGCCTTTCCAGTGTTTGGGATAGGAAATCACCAGCGGAACGCGCGAGGCTTGGTCATACATGTTGTTCTTCCACCAGAGCCCCTTTTCGCCCATGTTTTCACCATGGTCGGTGGTGTAGATGATGACGGTGTTGTCAGCGATTTTTGGATTGGCACGCAGGGCTGCAACGACCTTGCCGACCTCGTTATCCATCCAGCTTGTTAGGCCGTAGTAGAGCTCGCGGCCACTCTTTACTGTGGCTTGGGGGACATCTGTCTCATGAAAGCCGGTGCGCTGAAGTTTGTAGTTCGTGGGCAGATGTTCGATTAGTCCCTCAGGAATGTCAGGCATCGGAACCTTGTCGCGGTATTCGTCTGCAAAAGGCTCCGGCACGATGAGTGGAAAGTGTGGCGTGAGATAACCGACTAAAAGGAAGAATGGCTTTTCTGAATCTCGCTTGCCGAGAAAGTCCAGTGCGCCTGCCGTCACACGGCGATCATGCTTGACCGTGCTGCCCATGTCACCAGGGTGAAATTCAGTGAAGCGTGGGGACAGAGGCGTGTGTTGCTGGATTTCGGATGGCTTCATGCGTCGGCCGCGGCCGGTTTTCGGATAGTTGTTGAAGTCACCGCCCACCTGCGTAAAGCCGTAGCGGCGGGTTTCCTTGTAGTGCATCTTCCCGCAAAGATAGCTGTCATAGCCAGCCGCGGTTACGGACCGCGCGATTGAGGGCATGTCGTCACTCGGCAACTCGTTAGTGAGTCCCCAAACGTCTACTCGCGAAGCGTACTTGCCTGCCGTGAAGGATGATCGCGATGGTACGCAAAGTGGTGAATTGCAGTAGTGATTTTCAAAAGTAATACCACTGGCGGCGAGTGCATCGATATTCGGTGTCTTCACGACTTTGTTGCCGTAACATCCAGTCACTGTTTGGTTGTGCTCGTCGCTCATGATGAGCAGGATGTTCGGCTTGCTGTTGTCGCCGCCCGGGCGAAATAGGGTGGGATAGGCCGCTGTTAGTCCGGCGGTGGCGCCGCCCTTGATGAAGTCTCGACGGTCAATAAGAATTTCGCGCAACGGCATGCTACTGTCTCCTGTTTCCTGCTTAGGGTTGGCGAAGCGAAAAGCCTGCATCGAAAAAGGGGTTGTCAATCATGCTGTGGCAGTGCACTGCTATGACATTGTCTCCGTTCGGCACAATGGCGGCGCGCAATACGGAAGCGAGCGGCCGATGTTCATAGCGAAGTGTTCCGGAGCGATTATTACCCTGCTGTGGCTGCGCAGCTACCCCGTTAATAAACACTTCCACACGTCCTCGATGAAATTCTGTCATCACGAGGCGCTGCAGTTCTTCCGTAGACAGCCCACCGGGATTGAAGTGACGGCGCACCCAAAGGTCCTGCGTGTTCCACTTGGTGTGCACAAGCGGTGAACCTGAACCGAATGCCCCAGCACCTTTCATCCAGCCTGTGTCGGCAAAATTTGTCGAGGACCAATCGTCAGCCGGCTTTGTCGTTGTGTAGCGCCAATCCTGTGGAGTCTGTTCAGAAGTCGGAACTACCGTCTTGTAGGTCGCCGGTTTGAATTGGAACGTATTGACCTGGCGTATCTTCTCGACGTTGAGCTTCGGCACGCGATCATATGTGAGCAGGCCATTGATCTCGGTCATCACGTCCGTAAGTTCCGTGTAGACCACTGCACTTATGTTTTCCGCGTCTCGCAGGTGGCGAACATCGTCGAAATACTCCGCATAGGTGTAGAGCAGGTCTTCCGGCGTGTCTACATCGATATATCCACGTCCAGCTTTGGACCAGGAGTGTTCCGGAATTAGGTATCCGATGCCACCGAACTCTCCGCACACCAATGCCTGCCGTCCGTTCGGTGTACGTACGGCGGGTTCTGGGTAACTGTGAATGTCGTTCACATCACCAAAGCCCATGATCTCGCCGCCAGAAGCTTCATTGATGGGGCGTGACTGATCGATAGCGCGCACATCGTTCACCATACGCTCAGTATCGAATTGACCCTGACCCTCATTGAAAACGATCCACATCACGATAGACGGCACATTGATGAGCGTCTCTATTTGCTCCTTCAACTGCGTCTCAAAAGCGACCTTGTCCACGGGCGGAGGTGTGAACTGCTTGCCTGGGTATGAATTGCATGAGGGCATGTCCTGCCACACCATCATGCCAAGCGTGTCAGCGAAGTAGTACCACCGCGCAGGCTCGACCTTGATATGTTTCCGCACCATGTTGAAGCCCATGGCTTTGAGCGCAACGATGTCGCTCTTCAGCGCGTCGTCAGTCGGCGCGGTGTAAATGCCGTCCGGCCAGAAGCCCTGATCGAGAGGGCCCACCTGAAATAAAAATTCATTGTTGAGTAAGAGCTTTTTCTGACCATTACTATCTCCGACGCTTGTCTTACGCATTGCGAAGTAGCTGGAAACAGAATCCGTCATGCGTCCAGCGCTCCGCAGCTTGATCTCCAGGCTGTACAGATGGGGCGAATCAGGCGACCAGAGCTTCGCGTTTGGAATCGGGATCGACATCTCCTGATTAGCGGCACCGGACATCTTCGCGACCGTCTGCGCACCTGCGCGCACGAGTATTTCTGCCGTGGCGCCCCTTGCACCGCTTCCCTGCACGGTGAGCCGAAGCACACCCGCATCAACGTCAGGAATTGCGCGCAAGCCTTCTACGTGCACCGGAGCCACTGGCTCCAACCAGACCGTTTGCCAGATACCCGATGTCGGGGTGTAGGTGATGCCTCGAGGGTGCGTGTTCTGCTTGCCGCGCGGCTGCCCTCCTGTTTCGGTCGGGTCGAACACGCGAACCACTAGTTCGTTCACGCCCTCTTTCAGGTGTGACGTAACGTCAAAGCTGAATGGAAGATAGCCACCTGTGTGAGAACCGGCGCTCTGCCCGTTCACGAAAACTTCGCATTGGTAATCCACCGCGCCAAAGTGAAGGAGTAAGTTTCGCCCCTTCCATGACCCAGGGACGCTGAATGATCGGCGATACCAAAGTCGTTCGTGATGTTCCATCACTCCCGAGAGGGCTGACTCGGGCGGATAAGGCACCAGGATGGTGCTGCTGAGCGGCTTTCCGGTAGGCATCGACTCTCCAGCGGAAACTCCCGGCTGGAACTCCCATACTCCGTTGAGATTCAGCCACTCTTTTCGAACAAGCTGTGGTCGAGGATAGTCAGGCAGAGGCATTTTGGGGTCGACCTGCGATGACCACCGCGTCATGAGAGGACCCGTCTTCGCGGACCATCGCGCACGCAACGCCGCTTGACCAGAATCTGCCACCGTCGCACTGGCTGGGCCCGCATTGATGCTTGCTGCGAACTCGCCCAAAAGTGATCCTGCGTGCGATGCCACGACGGCCGTGCCAGCGAGTTGCAGAAGGAAATCGCGTCGGGAAGATAGGGGTGCCGCAGGTGCGTTTTCTTCGCGTTCCATGAATCGGGAGTCTCCGTTGTTTTTGGCGAGCTTGAAGAATGGTCTTTTCGGCACGTTAGGGGATGTATGCTTCCGGCGCAGTGCCATGCCGGTAGGGTGCGTACCAGTTGTGTTGAGCAGGCCATTTGGTCTGGTACTTCACGCCCTGCACTCCAGAAGGCAAATTGTCTTGAGCACGGATTGTCCACATCAGCAATTCGGCCATCAGGTCTGTCTGGTGTCGCGCTGCGCTTGGGTCGCCGAAAAGGTTCTTTAGCTCGCACGGATCAGAAGGCAGGTGGTAAAGCTGACCATAGCCCATCATGTCGTAGATCAGCTTCCAGTCACCCATGCGCACCATCTTCTGCAGCCCGGACATGGTCACCTTGTTTAGTTCGTCATAGCCCGTGCCGTTTCCTTCTGCAGCGTTGGGCTTTGCGGTAATACGTTGGCCTTCGGCAAGATCGGCTGGAACATCATCGCTCGCTTCGTAGTAGAGGCCGCCAAGTCCTACCGTGGCGTAGATGCTCCGAAATTCGTCGCGCGGGTAGTCATGCCCCTGAAGGAGTGGCCACAGGCTACGACCCTGCACGCCATGCGGAATGTCGAGGCCCATTGCTTCACATACTGTTGGAAAGAAGTCGACATTCGAAACGTGGGCGGAGGTGCCCACCTTCGACGGCACGATGCCAGGCCCGGACCAAACCATAGGAATGCGCGTGAGGCACTCAGGCAGACCAACGCCCTTGCGACCAAGACCGTAATCCATCAGGTAATCGCCATGATCTGCGAGGTAGACAACGATCGTGTTCTTTGCCAGACCCTTGTCTTCAAGGAACTTCATCAGGCGTGCGAGTTGATCGTCGATCAGTCGCAGCATGCCCAGGTAGTTGGAAACGTAACGGCGCCAGTTTTTCTCAGTATTGGAGCCTGCCTCCTGGTGTTGATAGAGCCATTGTGCGCGATATCCAAGCTGCTTCAATGTCTCGGGCCCGCAACGCGCCGGAACCTTCTCCGGCGGGAACATATCGTAGTAAGGCTTAGGGACCTGCTCGGGGTCGTGCGGCTCGGAAAATCCAACCTGCAGCAGGAACGGTTGGTTGCCGGCAGACTCGATGAACTCGATGGAGTCGGAAACAATCCGCGATGGATGCTGAAGCTCTACTGGGAACGGCGTGGGTGGTACGCCGATGTTCGCATGGAGTGAGTTGAGGTACTGATCGAACTCAGCAGAACCTTTGGGAGACGTCGGCCCCACATGACCCTTGGCAAGATCGTAAATACGCCAGAAGTCAGTGTCGCTTTCTTTTAGGAAAGTGTGGTTCTTTCCGGCAAGACCCGTTTTGTAACCGTTCTCTCTGGCTACTTTGTACAAGTGGGTAGGGTAAAACGCATCGTCTATCATGCCGTTGCTGCGCACATGCGTGGCATCCGGCCATCGTCCCGTCAGCATGGTCGTGCGGCTGGGCACGCACAGTGGAGAACTGCAGTAGGCGCGGTCAAACGACACACCCGAATCGGACAAGCGATCTAATGCCGGACTTGTGTCGAACGGATAACCTGCGCGCTTCGTCAGACCGGCACGATGCTGATCGGAGACCACAAAGAGGATGTTCGGCTTGCTAGCTGCGAGCTTGCCAAGGTCATGGTCAGTTCTTGTCGCTGACTGGACAGCTATGGCAGGTACAGTGGCGCCAGCGGCACCCAGGGACGCAAGTCTGATGAAGTCTCGGCGCTGCATATCTATTTGCTCCAGCAGAGAGTGACAGTGCATTTTGTATTCGATTACACTGTCCACGCCATGGAACACCGCTCGGCATAAATGTGTCAAGGGGATGGCACCGGAAGAGGAAGCAATGCACTCTCTATCGCGTCGATCAATTCTTAAGTATGCGGGTGGCGCAGCAGTGGTCAGCGCGATCCAGCCATTCGAATGTATCGCGGCAAATGCTCCCTCGGAGAGCCTAGCGGCGCCCGTAATGCAAATGCTTCCACTCGGTGCAGTGCGTCCCGCTGGATGGCTGCAACGCCAGTTGCGCATCCAGGCAGATGGCATGAGCGGACACCTTGATGAGTTCTGGCCAGATGTCGGTGCTAACAGTGGCTGGCTCGGCGGCACTGGAGAAAGTTGGGAACGTGGGCCGTATTTTCTGGATGGTCTCCTGCCTCTTGCCTACCTTCTTGACGACCCAAAACTGAAGGCAAAATCAAAGCGCTTTGTGGACTGGACCTTAGCCAGCCAGCGAGCCGACGGAATGTTTGGTCCGGCAACCAACGATGACTGGTGGCCTCGCATGGTGATGCTGAAGGCACTGGCGCAATACGCAGAAGCCACGGGTGACACGCGCGTTGAGCCCTTCATGACGCGCTACTTTCACTATCAACTGAGTGCCCTCCCGACTCGACCGTTGAAATCCTGGGGCAGGTTTCGTTGGCAAGACGAGGTCTTCGTTGTTCAGTGGTTATACGACCGGACGCATGATGCTGCACTGCCAAAGCTTGCTGCTTTGTTGCAGCAACAGGGTTTCGATTGGCAAGCGGACTTCGCCAACTTTCAGTTCACCGCACCGACAGAGCGGATCCCAAAGAAGGGAGCAAATCAGGCGGAGGACCGTATGGCGCGTCATGGGGTGAACGTGGCGCAGTCACTCAAAGCGTCGGCTGTCCAATATCGCGCTACGGGCGACTCAACGCAACGGGCTGCTTTTTGGAAACAAGTCGACGCCCTGGATAAGTATCACGGTATGCCAAACGGTATGTACTCCTGCGATGAGCATCTGGGTGGACGTGAACCCCAACACGGGAGCGAACTATGCAGCGTCGTGGAGTCAATGTTCTCGCTGGAAGTGGTGCTCGCCACATTCGGCGAAGCTGCAGTGGCTGATCGACTCGAGATGCTTGCTTATAACGCCCTGCCGGGCACCTTCACAGATGATATGTGGGCACACCAATACAATCAGCAACCAAACCAGGTGCAGGTCGGGCTGCTTTCCAAGCCCTGGACGACCGACGGCCCGGAATCGAACATTTACGGACTTGCTCCGAACTTTGGCTGCTGCACGGCAAACTATCACCAGGGTTGGCCTAAGTTCACTGCGAACCTTTGGATGCGGTCGCATGACGATGGTCTCGTGGCGGCGGTCCTCGCGCCGAGTTCGGTAGCAAGCAATGTTCGTGGTGTTACCGTGCGCATAACGGAAGAGACCGAGTATCCCTTCCGCGACAATATCCGCTTCACTGTTCAGCCGGAAAAGTCGCTGAACTTTCCACTGAGTCTTCGCATACCCTCGTGGGCCACGAGAGCAAGCGCCACGGTGAACGGAAAAGCCGTTACGGCACCCTTGCATGCGGGTAAGTTTTCTCGGATTGAGCGTACCTGGCACCCGGGCGATGTTGTCGAGCTCAAGCTACCGATGCAACCACGCCTGGCGCGGGGCTATGCGCGTTCTGTTTCCATTCAGCGTGGGCCGCTGGTCTTCTCATTTGATCCCGGTGAGAGCTGGGTCAAGCTTCGCGACAGGAAAATGACTGCCGACTGGCAGGTGTTTCCACAGCAGACGTGGAACTACGGACTTGCGGTTGATGAAACAAACGTCGGGTCACTGAAAGCTACAGAAGCTTCAGTAGGCTCGACACCGTTCGCTGCGGCGTCTGCCGCGGTGTCTTTACAGGTGCCTGCACTTCGTCTGAACGAGTGGCGTTCCGTGGATGGCGTTGCAGCGGCTCCTCCGGTCAGCCCAGCGAAGTCTGACGAACCGGAGGAAACAATTACGCTAGTACCGTATGGGGCGGCGAAGTTGCGGGTGACCGCGTTCCCTTCCGTCCTTTCCTAGCCATTCATCTATTGAAGCGGCACCCGAATCACGGTGACACTCTCATGCGGTAGTGTGAGCGTAAGTGGGCCTTTGCTGACTGCTAGGGTGTCTTCCAGCGGCAGCACGTGGTTAGGTTCGACTTCGTCGTTTCGCTCATAGCGGCTCGTTGAGCGGATTTGCCGCACTCGCGCTTCACCTGCGGCGCGCACGCTGCCGAGGTCAAAGCTCGTCGGTACATCTGCACTTACGCTGCGATTCACACAAAGCAGCGTGAGGAAATGACCATCTGCGCTCCGCGTTGCGACAACATCAACGCTCGGGACATCAGCCAATGTTTCCACCGGCCTGTCGCCACCTTTCACGTTGTAGGTGCCGGTGTCGCTGGTCACTGGTAAGACGGTGTCCCCTTTCACGACCGAGTACATCTGAAATGCGTAAAAGGCGGGAACTGCATAGACCTGCTCTTTGCGCTTCCAAATGCCCGCAAATTCCATCAGGCCGGTCATGTCGCCCACTGTGACCTCGTTGGTATGTCGCAGCAACGTGTTGAGGAAGCCTGCAGCGAGGACGGCACCGCCTTCATTCATCCAACTCGGGCTTTCATTGGTGAAGTTCCGCTCGCCATATCCTTTTGCATTGAACAGCCATTCAGTGACTGCAAAATGTACTTTGCCACGCAGGTCAGAGTGGGTATCGAGTTGCGCCTGCATGCGGTCGATTGCCGGTCCGGCGGCGTATGGAATTGCGTATGCCGCGGATGCCGCAGCGTCGGGTGAGAGCGCTGTGTCCACGGGGCGGTTAGTCGGAAAAATGTAGTGGAAGGACAGGTAATCAAACGTCCCAGGAGGCGTGGTGTACTGCGCTGCGTTCCAGTCGGTTCCGCCGAAAGGACCATTGCCCGTGGCGATGATTTCCGCGTCGGGCGCGACTGCACGCACTGCTTTGCTGAAGGCTTCTGTCCGTGCCGGCAGTTCAGCAAGTGGCGGATAACCTGTTTGCCATTTGCCGTAAAGTTCATTGCCGATCTCGTACAGCACACGCCCCTTGTGATGCGCGCGAATGTACTGCACCCACTCCGCTGCTTCCTGTGGTGTGCCGCTGCCCATGTTCAGGTTGAATTGCGGAATCACACCAAGGCGGTCGCACAGGTCTAGGAACTCGTCCGTACCGAAGTTGTTATATTCCGGGATGCCCCAGGCTATGTTCTCCGTCGTGAGTCGCTTATCTTCCGGTCCTACGCCATCGCGCCAGTGGTAGTAGCTGCTGAAATTGCCGCCGAAACGCAGTTCCGTAATGTGCATGGCCTTAGCCATCGCGAGCGCATCTGGATCGAGCGTTCCCACCGCATCCGCTGGCATTAGAGAAAATTGATCCACGTCCACTCGCGAGTTGTGTTCAACGGAAACGCCGAAGTCTATGGCCTCAAGCCGACGGACCTGCCCCGGCTTGAGTTGCAGTGTCACGGCGTACTTCTTCCAGCCCTCGCCAGCTACCTGTACAGGCGCAGAAACTAACACTGTGCCTGATTCTCGGTTCCGAAAAGACAGGGTCATCTCGCCCGGACCGCGAACTGCTTTAGCGTAAAAGGAAATCTTGTAAGAAAGCTCACGGTGAGTGGGCAGGTATACCTTCTGTTTGATACCTACTGTTGCTTCCGGCAAACCCATCAACTCAAGGGATTGCCAACTGTTCGCTGCATCGCCAACGTGCAACTCGAAGCGATTGCCTGCCGCCTTGTTCAATGGCTCCCACGGCAGAGGTAGACCATTCTCGTTCGTTGACTCAATCAACTCAGGTGTGTCTCGAAACATATTTTCGAGATTCACGTGATTCCACAGTCCTGCTTCCAGGCTGCGGTTTACGAGGATCTCCGCAGCGATCCCATTGTTGATCGAATCACCAATCGGCTCCAGAAAACTGCCGAAGAGCGTATCCGGCACCCGATCAGTTCCCTTCGCAGACACATGAACTGTGACAGACGCAGGCATAGCGCGGGCGTCCGTAATCTGCGCGGTGGCTGCCGTGGCAGATGCGAATCCGACGAGCGTTGCACAGCCCAGTCTGCGAACGACTTTTGAAACAGACTTTTCCAATAAAAACATGCTCTTCTTACTCTCCATATTCAGTTATTAATTCCGTATTCTCAAACGCACACTAGCCGCTTGCTATCTAACAGCTTCCATACCGAAGTCAGCAGGAAAGGACTTTTCCGGAAGCTTCAATTTTGGGTCAGCAGCAATAGCGCGCGCGTCCTTCACGCTCGTAACCGAGCCGTCAGGCCAGAACAAGCCATTGACTGTGCCGTTCAAGCGCTGACCGCGAAGGTAGGCGCGCTTCACCATCAGGCACCAGAAGAAACTCCCAACCGGGTACTTCTGCACGATCGGTGCAAGCGAAGCATAATCAGTGCCGCGTTCCTCAGCGGAGATTTTCTCCTTGCCGAAGCCACTCGCGCTCGTCCGCATGCGCTGCCACTCGGTAAGCCAAACGGGAAGGTTGTGCTCCTTGCCAAAAGCTAGTGCTTCCGTGATACGGCCCTCGAACTCTTCGGCTGTCTTGGGAAAGTTGTCGTGGAACTGAACGATGTCAAGACCGAGCGGCAAGAACATGTCTGCGACTTTCAGTTCCGCACTTCCGAGCGTGAGTGGAACCGTGCCCTGCATCTGCTTCGCCGTGGTAAACATGGACTGCGCAAAGGGCACGGTACCCGGTAAACCATTCTTGCCCAAACTCGGTTCGTTCATTACCTCGATTGCAATCAGCCGGTCATCGTTGCCGTACCGCTTCATAAACCACTGCAGGAATGCGCGCGGAGCCTCCCACCCGGCCTTATCACCCATGGCAACATCCCGGCCCGGGGACTGGATGGCAAACGCCTTCGTGGGATCCGTGGTGTACATATTCTCTTCGGTCGGTGCTACACCATCATTTTCGAAGAGGGAGATCAGGATGCGTATGTCGTTCTTCTTCGCGACCCCAAGCATCTGGTCGAACCCCGATTGAAACTTCTCAGGTGACTGTTTCCAGAACTCGTAACTCGCCCACATCCGAAGAGCGTTGAGGTGAATGGAGTGGGCGTATCCAAAATCCCGCTTGGTTTCGGCGAGGTTGAAATTCTTCCAGAGCTGTGGCGCGTTGTACGCATCCGATGGAACGTAAATGGCACCTCGGATGGTGGCCGGATTGTCTTTGCGTGGAGCGGCCTGAGCCCTTGGCAGCAGACCGCCGACGACGACGAGCAATGTGCAAGCAGCGTAACGAACGTGCACAGTGAAGGAACGTATATCCATAAGCCTTCTTCGCTTCCTACTGAACTTTTTGGTAATGCAACTGTAAGCCTGTCCGTTTACCAGACGGCGATCTGGTCCGGCAGAGGATCGAGCGTATCGATCATGCGAGTCATCAGCTTGGCCATCATCATCTCTCGCGTGTCGCGGTAGTTTGGATCGGTCCACACATTGTGGACCTCGCCGGGATCCTTCTTCAGGTCGTACAGCTCTCCATATTTCTCGATGTCGCAATAGTTCAGCTTGCAGTCGGTTGTGCGTACCGATGTGATCATGGGCGTTATTGGATAAGTAAAGTTTGCGTTGTAGTACTCCATGTACACGGAGTCGCGATGAGTCGCAGTTGCGCCCGTCAGTAGCGGCATCAGTGAGCGACCCTGCATCCCTACTGGTTTCGGAATCCCGGTAGCTTCCATCAGCGTAGGCGCGAGGTCAATCATTTCCACCAGGGCGTCCACCTTTGTCCCGGCCTTGAAATGGTTCGGCCAACGAATTATCAGCGGCACGCGTGTGAGGCAGTCATAGAAGTATGGACCCTTGAAGTAAATGCCGTGGTCGCCAAGCATTTCACCGTGATCACTCATGAAGATGACGATCGTGTTGTCTGCTTGGCCTGTCTCTTCCAGAACTCGCATCATGTCGCCCACGGAAGTGTCGACCTGCTCGATCATGGCATAGTAAGCAGCAGTGATCTCGCGGTGGGTCTCCGGACTCGTTTTGGTGAATGACAATGCCTTGCCACCGTAAGCCGCTTCGTGATCGACCGTCTGGAAAGGCGGCTTGTTCGCCAGTTCGCCTTCCTTGTAGGCAGGATCAGGCATTTTGGCGGGATTGTATTTGGCGAGGTACTCCTCTGTCGGAAAGAACGGTGCATGCGGCTGAAACATGTTCACCGACATCATCCACGGAGCTTTTCCCTTTTGTTCTCGCATAAAGCGAATCGCCACGTCCGCGCACCACGCTGTCTGCGAGTATTTTGGCGCTATCGGCATTCCCCATACGTGCTGGTTCGCTGGGAACGGTGGCAACTTGATCCCCTGCTGCCCCAGCCACACGCGCCAGGCGTTGTGGTCATTGCCTCCGACGGAAAGATCGTGACTCCATTCGAAGAGCTTGTAACCATCGTCGATGCGCTCGTTGGTTTCCAAGCGTCCGCCTGAACACGGTGAGAGATGCAGCTTGCCTGAGAGACCACACGTATATCCATGGTCAGCAAGCAGCTTCGGAACCAGCAACTCGCTGGAACGGATGTAAGAACCATTTTGCCTGAGCCCGGTGGAGTGCGGATAGCGTCCAGTCAAGAAGCTTCCACGGGATGGTGAGCAGATGGGCGTCTGGACAAAGGTATTGGTGAAGGTGACCGACTCGCCCATGAACTTGCGTAAACTCGGCGTTCGGATAACCGAGTTACTCAGACCCTCGATCGTGTCGAAGCGTTGCTGATCGGTACACACCCAAAGAATATTGGGCGCCGTTTCCGCACCGGCTTTGCGCTTGGGTGATCCTGGAATACCGCGCGTCTGCATCTGCGCGCGTTTGGCTTCCGGCGTTAGCTTCTTTTGACCGAACTCATCTTCCTGGGCACCCGCTCGCGCCGTACCTACCGCTCCTGCACTGAGCACAGCATTCTTAATCAATTCACGACGATTCATGGTGGTCCTTTCGTAGTGCGTACTTACTCGCTGGGCTTTGTCAATGGTGTGTCGACCGGCGCAGGTGTCCCAAAATTCGGTGTGCCGTCTACATTCCAGGTGAAACGCTGGATGCGCGGAGAGCGCTTGTTGCCGCACCCATCCGCCGCAGACGGGTTCGCGTGATAAATGATCCAGTCCTCTTTACCATCCATCGACTTGAAAAACCCGTTATGACCTGGTCCGAAGACACCAGCTGACGGATCCTGTCGAAATAGTGGATGGTCGATTTTGGTCCAGGACTTGGCGTCGAGGAGGTTAGAAGTGCTTGACGCTTCGACAGCTCCAAGCTCGTAGTTCGGTGTCCAGCATCCCGACCCCGAGTAAACGACAAAGACCTTGTCGCCATGAATGAGTGCTTCTGGGCCCTCATTTACTTTGACCTGCTGTTCGTGTGCACGGCCATCGATCGTTTCCCAGGAAAAAGTAGGTGCAGAGATAAGCGTTCGAGGAGAATCTATCGTCCAAGGATTGCTCATGTGAGCGATAAAGATGTCCTGTTCCCCGTTGGTGTCACCTTTCCATCCAGACCACAGCATGTAATGCTGACCATTCAACTCAAATAGATCGGCGTCGATTGCCCAATGATCGGTCGCATCTTTGACCTGCCCTCGGAAGGTCCACTCTCCGACCATGGGGTCGGCACTTGCATTTTCGATTACGAAAACCCGGTGGGAATCGTTCTTGTTCTCATCTGCCGCGAAATATACGTACCACTTCCCGTCCCAGCGATGGATTTCGGGTGCCCAAATCGCCTTCGACCAGGCATTCCCCGGCTCGGGGGTCCAGATTACCTTCTTCTCAGCGTTGCGCAGATCGGTGATGTCGTGCGTCTTCCAGAGGGTTAGGTTCTTCCCCGTCGTATTCATGTAGTAGTAGAAGCCGTCGTATGTGAGCACCCAGGGATCTGGTCCAACCGGCAGCAGCGGATTCGTGAAGGTTTTGGGGGCTGGTGTCGCGACCGGAACGGACGCTGCAGGCCGCTCTTCCTGCGTAAAGCCACAGGCGCAAGTGAAGAGAAATGCTGAAACGAGGAGCAGTGAACGAAATGCTTTTGCGCGGAATCTTTCCATTAGTGTTCCCATCAAGCCGTTCTGTTGCGCTGCTCAGAACAGGTATGTAAACGATTACTAAGTCGTACGACACGATATTCAGTTCAAGGCATAACTGTCAAAGTCGTCTGTAATTGCAGCCTACGCAGCTTCGCTGCAGGGGCGCGGTTACACTCGTTGTGCATGGACATTCAAGAAGTAGCGCGTCGTGCGAACGTTTCCACGGCAACCATTTCGCGTGTTCTGAACGGCTCGTCTAAGGTCAAGCCGGAGACGTTTGAACGCGTGAAGAAGCTGATCGAGGAGCTTCATTACGTGCCAAACACCAGCGCGCGATCGCTGCGCGTTGGCAAGACACAGTTGCTCGGACTCATCGTCTCAGACATCAACAATCCATTCTTTCCTGAACTCATTGACTATTTTGAATCGCTAGCACGTGAGCAGGAGATTGACGTCATCTTCACGCACACGAATTACCAGCCTGACCGGTTAGAGCACTGTTTGCATCGGCTGATCGAACGAAATGTGGACGGGATAGCCATCTGCACTTCCGAAACGAATCCCGAAGCTTACGCCTATGCGGCTCGCCACAAGCGCCCCTTTGTGCTGATGAGTCAGGCAGGCACACGTACGCCTTATAACAACATCTACGTCGACCACGCACACGGCATGATGGAAGCCATCACACACTTGCATGAACTTGGCCATCGACGAATCGGGTTTATCGCCGGACCAAGCAATTTCACGTCTGTGGTAAACCGCCGTAAGGTGTTCTACAAAGCTATGGAGGCGTGTGGCATGAAGGTTCACGAACAGTGGATCTTCCAGGGTGATCTGCACGTCGAGGGCGGAGAAGCTGCGATGAGCACGCTATTGAGGATGTCGGCGCAACCCACCGCGTTGATGTGTACCAATGACCTCATGGCAATCGGCGCGCTCCGTGAAGCGCACGCGCAAGGCGTGAACGTCCCGAAAGATCTGTCGATCATCGGCTTCGACAACCTGCCGGTGTGTAATTTGACCACGCCGCCACTGTCTTCTGTCGATATCCCTCGCCGCGAAATTGCAGCACATGCCTTCCGTCTGCTGCGTAAGGCCGCGGAAATGAAATCAGAAGCAAAGCTCCCTACACCAACGGTAAAGACCGTTCTTACCCTGAGAGGTTCAACAGCACCACCCCCGATGTAAGCAGAAGCCCAGACTTCTGGGAACGCTTGAGAGCGCATCGTCCCGTTTCCATTCGCAACGGTAGGAAGCTGTAATCCTTTACAACAGCGCAGTGGGATGGTAATTCTCATTGCCGAGGCAACAATTGCATGAATCGGCGTCATTTCCTGGGAGTAGCTGCCAGCGCAGCGCTGGCCGGACCATTACCAGCAACTGCGCAGCAGCAAAATAACGGCGGAGTCCAGCGAGAATTCGTGCAGCCGCGCACCGGTGCTGGTCCTTTCGAGAAAACCCGATCCGGACGCACGCCGCACATCTTCATGATCTCTGCCGACATGGTCAGCCCCGACCTGTACCACCCCGATCGACCGTTCGCAAAGCATGTGCACACACCGGCACTCCACCAGTTGATGACGGATGGCACGTTTTTCTCTAACGCCACATGCACGGTGCCTCTGTGTGCGCCTTCTCGTGCTTCCTATTTGACGGGACGCTACAGCTACATTCAAGGCAACGGAGAGCGGGCACCAGAGGGTCTGGAGACCCAACTACGGCCAGATGACACCATCTACCCGGAATACTTGCGAGCGGCAGGTTACGTCTGCAGACAAGTAGGCAAGGGTCATGTCGGGACAAAAAAGTTCCTTGACGCCTTCAGCGAAAATGACAATCCATGGGACCGATGGTCTCCGCCGACGTTTGACGATGACGGCTTCCTGGCCTATCAACGCTCTCTAGGCGTTCAGCCACAGAAGTATTCGCGTGAGATCGTCTTCAAGCTGCAGGATCGGACGTCGCCTGGAAACTCCGCCGGTGGATGGATAGTTCAAGCTGATGGCAAGCCTTATCCACTCGAAGCTCATTACACCTGTTACCAAGCGAAGCGATTTATAGACACGCTTCGTGGTCTCGTCTCGGGCGGAGTTGCGAAGAAGCATCCCCTCTACCTGCAACTCGACATCTTCGATCCACACCAGCCGTTCTCCATTCCTGCCGGGTTCGAGGCTCGTGAAGCGGAATTGCGTAAGAGCATGACGCTACCCCGGTCATACGAAGACATGCGTTCGCATGATTTCAAACGCTTGGACACAGAAGCCGAGATAATCGACGTCTATCGCAAGTATTGGGGTCTCTATGATCCGCAGGCTCTTCTCGATTATCGAGTCGCTTACGCGCTGCAAATGGAAATTGTCGACTACGCGTTAGGACTGGTCCTTACAGAAATTAAGGCACTCGGCTTGTATCAAGACTCTACGATTGCGTTCATCAGCGATCATGGCGAGATGAATGGTCGCCGCGCGCTGGTCGACAAAGGGGTGTATCTCTATCCCGACGTCCTGCGTGTGCCACTCGTGATCAAGCCCTCCGGGCCATCACGTGGGCGGGTCGTACAAGACTCCGTATCGCTGCTAGATCTTTCGCAGACGCTGCTGGACGTTGCAGGCGTGCGCCCCGAGGCAAAGTTTGATGGTGTTTCACTGCTCCCCGCATTGGAAGGAAAACCATTGTCTGCGCGCAAGCCGCTTCTGCACTTTGGAGGCTGGCATGTCGGCGTGAATTTCAACTGCGGCATCGAGCACCGTATGCCCGATGGCCGCCACTTTCTCTACGGTTACAACCTAAGCTCCCCCTGCGACGAGTTGTATGACATGAGTTCAGATGACGCAACAAATTTGATCAACGATCCCGCTTATAAAGAAGTTCGAGATGACATGATTCGGCTGCTGGGTGAAGAGTTGCAGGGTGATCCGCGCTGGATCGGTTTTTGGGCAGAGTTCCGTATCGCACGCTATGCTTTGCTGCCCAAAATCAATGGGGACATGCAGCTTTTCACCAAACCAAGCTAACCCTGTTCTTACCTGTCGACAATCACATCGCGCGTAGGGCAGTTCAGAGCGGAGTAAAGAACTCCGCTGGAAGGAATTCGGAGGAACGTCTATGGATCGCCGGAAATTTGTACAGTCGAGTGTTGCAGCGGGTGTTGTGGCGGCGGTGAACCCAGCTTTCGCCAAGCCGAATCAGGATAGCCGCCGGCCAAACGTACTGTATGTGTTTGATGATGAGCATCGTTTCCAATCCATGCCCGGAGAACCATTCAGCGACGCCATTGTTGCGCCGAACATCGATGCATTTCGCAAAGCGAACTTTTCGATGGAACGCTGCATCTCGAACTACCCGCTCTGCTCGCCCTACCGCGGCATCCTGATGACTGGTCTCTGGCCATTCCAGAATGGAATTACACGGAACTGGATCGAGCTGGGAACAAACTTCGAGTCCATCGGACACGCCTTTGACAAAGCAGGTTACCGAACCTCCTACGTTGGCAAGTGGCATCTCTCCGGTCCGGGACATGATCGTGCCTTCATCCCCGCTGGACCGCACCGGCAGGGCTTTCAGGACTGGCATGTCTGGGGTGCTGTTGATAAGCACATGAGCTACAGCTTCACCTTCAATCCCGAAACAGGCGAGAAGATTAAGCCGGAGGGCTATCAGGCGACACTGATGACCGATCAGGCAGTAAAGATCATCAAGGAGGACCACAAGAGTCAGCCGTGGATGATGATCGTCTCGTGGCATCCGCCGCACTTTCCTGTGAACGATGCGCCGGAAGAAGACGAGCAATATTTCGCAGGCAAGAAGATAGCCCTGCGCCCAAATGTGAAGCTGACGCAGCAGAATAATCTCGCCTCGGACGAAACGGTTACTGACTTTCACCGCGGCTATTATGCCCACATTCGCGCAATTGACCGAGAGTTCGGACGCCTGCTGAAAGCCCTCGACGAGACGGGTCAAGCAGAAAATACCATCGTTGTCTTTACCTCCGATCACGGGGAAATGGGTGGTTCCCACGGGCGCATGTATAAGCAGGTGCCGCACGAAGAATCCTCAAGAGTTCCCTTCTACGTGCGTTACCCAGGTGTCACGCCGAAAGGCAAATCGTCAGACACGCTGTTTGCTTCTATCGATATCAACCCCACGATCTGCGGACTCGCAGGCATAGCGCCTGCTGCCGGCCTGAAGGGTAAGGACTTCTCCGCTACGCTGCGCGGTGGGCATACGCCGGAGTCGGAAGTTGTTTTCCTGATGAACCAGGGTGCTGGGCATCCAGAGCAGGACGCTGGTGCAACAGGGGCCGCCCCGCAGGAAAAGCGTAAGGGCGGTGATGGGAACGGCGGCGGTTATGCCCCTCCTGACTTCCGCGGTCTTCGCTCGAAAACACATACCTATGCCGTAGCGCATGACGGGCGTTGGCTCCTGTACGACAACACCAAGGATCCGTATCAACAGCACAACCTTATTGAGGATCCGAAACAGAAAGCTCTCATTGATCACTTCGATGGGCTTATCGCGGGCTGGTTGAAAGACGCGAACGATCCGTTTGATTACGCATCTGCGCTTTCCCGGCGTTCTGCTGAGCCTGCAAGTTAGCACTGTGATGATTGGCTGTCACTCTCTTTATGAATGAGAGTGACAGCCGTTGAGGAGGAATGATGAACCGTCGTGACCTGATCAGAAATACGCTGCTGGCTGCGGGGGCAGTCTCCTCAAGGGGTGCCATTGCAGAAAATGTCCTTTCGATGCAAGAGGAAGGTGCTGCCGCTGCGCACACACCAGAGGCTGACATAGCAGCGGCGCATGGAGCAGAAATCGCCCATCGCAAAGACAAGGGGCAGCGCATGCCCAATGTGCTCTGGATATGCCCCGATCAGCAGCGTGCCGATACTAACTCTTCGCTGGGAAATCCGCGTATCCGCACGCCAAATATCGATGCGCTTGTGAAGCAATCCGTCACATTTACCAATGCTTTTTGCCAGACCCCAATCTGTTCCCCGTCGCGCGGAAGCTTTATGACCGGTCGCTATCCACGCGAGACGAATATCAAGTCCAACGCCGAATACATCCGGCCCACCGAAAAGCTGATCTCGCGCATACTCGCGGACCAGGGCTATGACTGCGGACTCGCCGGCAAGCTTCACCTTTCTCCCTGCGATCACCACTTCGTGGAAAAACGGATTGACGATGGATACCGTGTCTTTGAGTGGAGTCACGATATCGGAGACAACTGGCCCGGCAAGAATCAGTGGCGTAACTGGCTGGCTGCGCAAGGCGTGTCCTGGCCGGCGATGCCGAAAGAGAACCGTAAGAGTGGCGTCTACGGCGTCCCAATCGATCCGAAGTACACGCAGACCGCTTGGTGTTCCGACCGGGCAATCGACTTTATGAAAGGTCACAGTAAGGATCAGCCATGGATGATGTCCGTGCACATCTATCAGCCACATGCGCCGTATGTTCCCACTGCTGAGTTCCTAAGCCGCTATGACCCAGAGAAGATGGCGTCACCGGCCTACAAAGAAGGTGAACTCGACAACAAACCGTCTTTCCAAAAGACGGATCACGTGGGAGCGTATGGTGGCCACGGAAAGTCGTTCAGCGGCGAAAGCGATCTGGACCATCGCCGCACAACAGCCGCCTACTACGCGATGATCGAGCAAGTCGACGTCGAGGTCGGGCGCATGATGAAGACGCTGGATGAGCTCGGCATGGCCGACGATACGATCGTGATCTACATGAGTGATCACGGTGAGATGCTGGGCGACCACGGCATCTACGAGAAGGGCCCGTATTTCTATGACTGCCTCACGCGCGTTCCACTCATTATTCGCTGGCCCGGCAAATACAAAGCAGGTCTGAAAGTGAACGCGTTGGTTGAGTTGGTCGATCTTGCGCCGACTCTGATGGACGCAGCAGGCCTAACTACCCCGGCAGGTATGCAGGGTAAGTCTCTTACTCCCTTGCTGACAGGTGCGTCGCTCGAGCACAGACAATCTGTCTACATGGAGTACTACAACGCAGTCGGGAAATACACTCCACCGCCGATGGCGACCTGCGTCCGAACGGAGAAGCTCAAGCTCTCTTTCTGGCAGACGCTGAACACCGGCGAACTATACGATCTCGAGAGCGACCCTGGCGAAGTACATAATTTGTGGAACTCGACCCAGCATCGCGACAAGCAGGCAGAAATGATGCAGTTGCTTGCAGGGAGAATGATTGCAAGCACCGATCCGCTTGGGGTACACGTCTTTTAGCAGTCGGGATATCCTGAAGTGCGACGATTTAGTGGCGCGTGTTTTTGTCCGCACTTATGCGGCGAATCAGCGCGACTTCTGCTTCACGATATGGCTTGCCGTCCGGATAGAAAACATCGTGGAACCAGATCGGGGGCTTGCGATCCGTGTAGGGAACCTTCCAGCTATCCCAAGGGAGGTCAGTCTGTTCCTTTCCCTGCACGAAGCCCCAGTTGATCGCTCCAACGTTAAACTTTGCCGCGACCGGCAGACTCTGATCGAAAGTTGAGCCGTTGCCTCTCGCCATGTATTCGGTGCACAGTAGCGGCCGGTGCAATGGCTGCAACGACTCGATTCGCGCGGAAAAGCTCTCTGGCCAGTCGTAATTGTGGAAGCTGATGATATCGCTCTGTGTGAGCTGAATTTTCTCAGTGGGTGTCCACTTAGCCGGATCGGCCCACGTTTCGTTATTCGTCCAGACGCCGCTGGTAAGCGGCTGTGTAGGGCCCACGGAGCGAGCCCATTCGAAGACCTGGGGCAGCATTGCATCCATGAGAGCTACTTTGTTAGGTAGATTGTTGCCGTAATTACCGCCTCCGCTGTTGTCGGGCTCATTCCACACATCCCAGGCCAGGATGCGCTTGTCTTCATTGAAGTGACCAACGACACCTTTGACGTACGCTTCGAAGCGGGCATGCTGCGTGGGATCTGCAAGAGCGAGTCCCGGGCCCTGTACCCACCCGCTGTTGTGGACTCCCGGGATGGGTGGGTGCTGTGGCCCAAGCTTTGGATCAGGATCCCAGCAGCTATCGAACAGGACAAAAACTGGTGCGATGCCATGCCGCTGGCTTATTGCGAGAAATTCATCGATGCGCTTGAGAAAGCCTGCCGAATCCTGCTGCCAGAGCATGTCGTGCAGAAACACGCGCATGGTGGTCATGCCGATCGACTGCGCCCATCCCAGTTCCAGATCGATCTCCTTGGGATCGAAGGTCGGCGCTTGCCACATTTCCAACTGGTTGATCGCGTTCTTTGGCAGAAAATTCGCGCCGAGCGGGTAAGGCTTGCTCGCCATGTAAGCACTTGCCTCCGCCTCAGACCAGCGTTGCCGCGGCTTACCGGCAGCGAATAGATGGGATATAGCGAGAGTGAATATTGCGAAGGCGAGTAGTGGTTTGCGAGCAAGACCTGTCAAGGAAACTCCCATGGATGATTAGGAGAAGCCTACCAAAACTGATTGCTAAACGAGTTCCGAAGAGAAGAGATTCTCGCGATAGCGAGAACCGAGGACGTCAGAGGAGGTTTCTGTCGCCGCCGACCAGAAAGACGTGATGCGTATGCTCCTGATAGTTGTGGAATCTGATCGCCTCACTGTCGTATAAAGAAGCGGGTTGCCCCCAAGGAGTGGAGCTTTGGCTGACACACTTTTTCTAAGCCAATCGGTTGGTGCGCATCAGCCGAATACCGATGACGATGTGAAGGTCGTGCAGACGATGCTCAATCGGCACAGCTATGTGACACATGTCACTTTGTCGGTGGACGGGCACTACGGACCTCAGACGCAGCGGGCGATCGATCGATTTCAGAAGCTGGTCATGGCTATGACCATGCCCGACGGCGTCATTCCGATCTGGGGGCTACTGCTGGAGCGGCTGACGAAACCCGATGTTCAAACGCAGACAAAAAAGAAGGCCTCAGAGCACAAAGGGAAAAGCCACTCCACGCATATAAAGTCCAATCCGCTCGCGGATATTCCAGACGCGGAGTTGGAGACTGCAGCAAAAGCACTCAGCTCACCGAACTCGCCTTGTGAGGTGGCAGCAATCAAGGCTGTGGCCTCGGTTGAGACGAAGGGGGCAGGGTTCGACAAAGAGGGCCGTCCGCAGATTTTGTTTGAGAGACACATCTTTCACAAGCTCACCAAGGGCAAGTGGGACGACACGCACCCGGACATTTCGGACAAAACTTCGGGTGGCTATTCGGCGGGCGGGTCGCAATATCAGCGACTGGATCAGGCCGAGCATCTGGATGAGACGTCCGCATACGAGTCCGCCTCCTGGGGTGCGTTCCAGATCATGGGAGTAAATCATAAGCAGGCCGGGTTCGACACGGTGCAGGATTTCGTTAAGTCGATGCAGACGGACATTCACGCTCACCTGAAAGCGTTCGTGACTTTCATCAAAAATGATCAGACACTGCTGAAAGCGATCCAACAGAAGCAATGGACGACCTTTGCGCTGCACTACAACGGGCGTGTCGGTAAGAAGGGCCACTACCATGTGCGCGATAATTACGATGGCCGGCTGGCGGACGCTTACGCATCGATCAGCAAGGCTAATCCCGCACCTCCGAAGGCCCCGTAGTGTCAAACGCTCTCTTGCTCTTACTTGGTATGCTGCTGGCCCCGCCCGCGGCTCCATCCCGTGTTGTCACCCATCCGCTCACGGCGGCTGAAATAACCTCTTCTGCTTCCCTGCTGGATCGCTCGCAAATTGCGAGTTTCGCGGGCAAGTTGCACGTGCAAAAACAGCAGGCATTTGCCGTGCAGAGTTCGGGCAGCAGCTTTCGTCTTGAGCCGGTAATCTACGAGGCAAATGACGCGGGCAGTGGGAACTCAGTACCGCGTTGCGGCGTGTTCATCCTCGACGACAAAGCGAAAGCAGCATTTGTGCCGACGCTCGGCTCTACGTGGACGGACATGGAAACGTGCACAGATCTTGAAGGTGTTGGGTTTGTGGAAATGGGTGTGGACATGCCGCGGATTCTGTTGCTGTACTCAGCTTCGTCGCCAAACTATTCGACACGTGAGCCGATTGTGCTGGATTGGGATTCTGCGTCGAAGCAGTACCGAGGAAACAAAGATTTGTCGCTGGCTTTAACTCACAAAGGTGGAAATGTGAGCATTGCGGGAATGAAGCGAAGGATTGCTGAAATGGCAGCTACGCACAAGTAAGTACCGGTCAAAGTTCCTGGTGTGAGTGATGTGCGATACCCGCCTGGTGCAGCAGATCGTCGCGGACTTCTGTCAAGTCGGCGAGCAATGCATCTAAAAATGGAACCTGGTCTTCCGTACGCCGAGCATGCACGGCTAGCCGACAGATCAAAGCCAGTCCGGTTGCATCATCGTCGAGCGGTGTGTGCGAGTTTTGCTCCATAGTCCGATCCTGCAGAGTTTGATGCAGGCTATGCCAACTCGGCGTTGTCTCGCATTCTGATGCAGTTCCTAACTCGTGAACTGGCTTGAGTCGAGTGTGTCGATGTAGCTCTGCAGGAAGCTCTGAAATCGGTGCTCTTCTTTTCTACGCAACTTTGTGGTGCGGCTTGCGCGATGGCAGCAGGAGTCCGCGTGCTGGCGATAGCGCGCGGTACAAACATCGTTAGCGAAAACATCGTGTCGTAGCAGAACTTTGGCATGAAAGGCCTGATCGTCGTATACACCGCGAAATTGATCGCAGAATCCACCGACGCCGCGCGCGACCTCTGTTCGAAGAACAACTGTGCAGATGCAGGGTACGAGCGATTCGTCTTTGCGGAACCAGGCAAGGAGTTCTCCTCTTGGCAGGAGACCTGCCGACTGACCTGCAGGAAGCAATGGTGGCAAGCAGTTATGTCCCCAATCTGCAGTTCGGGAATCCCCGCTGAAAGGCTGCTCAAAATCGAACCAACGCTCGGCACCCGCGTACACCATGGCGACCTCAGGCATTTTCCTTAGAAGTGGAACCTGCGTTTCGAGATGCGTTGGGAGCCATACGTCATCGGAGTCGAGGAACGCCAGGAACTCGCCGCGAACTTGGCGAAAAGCCAGGCTCCGTGAGGCGCTGATGCCACGGTTCTTTCCACGCGGATGTTGCAAGACCTGCATGCGACTGAACGGGCGCGCGGCAAACTCTCGCGCAATCCGGAGTGTTCGGTCGGTTGATCCGTCATCGACAAAGATCAGTTCCCAACTGCATCCAGTTCGTTGCGCATAGATGCTATCGAGTGCTTCGGCGAGGTACTGCTCGGAATTGTGAGCAGTCATGAGTATGGAGACATCGGGCCGGTCTAAATTGTTTGAAATGCTGGTCAACGAAAACCTTACTGTGGGAAAGCTGCGGTCATAGTGCGAACAGCTTCCGGAGCGCCGTAAAAGCGTTCCCTGCCCCCGAGTGAATCTGCGTAGAGTTGAAGTTCTTCGGCGACATCCCCCGCAATTTGCGAAGGGTACTGCAATGCTAAGTCGCGCTTTGCGTTCTTCACATGAACTGGTGGCCCAAGCCATTTTTCTAGCTCGTTGAAGGGGAACGGACACGAAAAGCTTTGGTGGCGGCAGGCATATGGAAGATCTTCGTAGAACAGCATCTTGCTGCTTGAACATGCTGACGTGGCCGCGTCGCGCACCAGCAGGTGATCCACGTGGTCACCGATGCCAGCGGGTACCAAGAGCAGATCTGTAGCCGAAAGTGTGGAGAACACTTTGCTGAGCGCGATGCGATCCTGCTCGTTCACCGCCGAGGTGAGGACCTGTTCGTCGGGGTAGTGGTTTCTGAGCGGCGCGTCCTGCCACTGCAAATCGACGAGGTTGATCTGCTCGAATGCGGCACCGGAAACAGAAAGCAGATTCGTGATGAACATGCCATCTTCTGTAGCGCGTGCGCTTGTGACCTGTGTCACGCGGTGCATGTCGGTTGCATCAAGGTATGGTGCGTAGGCGCTAAAGGTGCAAACATTCACGATGCTGAGTTCCCCGCCCTGTCTGAGCAAACTGACCAGCAGCAAACCACATGAGAATGCCGCGTCATCTCGGTGCGGCGACAAAACACAAACTCTCATTGGCCTCCTACTCTGAAATTTAGATGTTCCTTCGCGAGGAGTTGCGTGTTGGTGAGATGCGTGCTCGGAACGTACTTTTCTCTCGCGAAAAGTCGTTTGGAGTGACTTCACCGGATGAATAAGAACTTCATAATCCCAACCTGCTGCACTCATCGCCACGTATGCTTGCGCACTGGACGTGAATTCGTCCTGCACGCACACCCACTCAAGTTGGTACTCGATGTTTCGTGCTCTGCTTGCCTGCGCTGCGCTCACATTCGCCGCGGCTGCTCCAGTATTTAGTCAGTCCACACTCGGAAGCATTACAGGAACTGTGCAGGACCAAAGCGGCGCGCGCGTGCCGCAGGCGGGTCTGCGGCTGCATCGTGACGAGGATGGACGAGAGCGGAACTTTGCATCGGACAGCTCGGGAACGTATACCGCAGTGAATCTTGATCCCGGCCACTACGAGCTTACCGTGACAGCGACAGGTCTGAAGACAACAACAGCAACGGACATCACTCTGCTTGCGCGGCAGCAACTTCGATTCGATGTAGTGCTGACTGCGGGTGCGGTGAGCGAAACTGTAACCGTCAACGCTGCAGAGGTGGGCGTCATCAACGTGGAAAACGCGCAGGTCTCTGCCACGCTGACGCCCGAAGCGGTGCTGGATCTGCCTGCGAATTACCGTGGCTCAGGGTCTACATCTCCGCTGAGCGTGGTGCAGGCGTTACCTGGTGTGCAGCCTGACACTGGCGCTTCTACACCGACTGCTTCGACGCACCCGGTGCCAGCGGTGCGCTACTCGCTACAGGGTGGTTTGCCGTCACAAACGGATACTACCGTCGATGGCATCTCTGCGCAGAACCAGACCAGCAACAACGTGCAGGCAGACGCATTTCCTTCTGCGGAGTCGATTGCGGAGATCCGAGTGGACGGGGTAAATAACAATGCCGAGTATGGGCAGCCCGGTGAGATAACAACGGTGACCAAGCGCGGGACGAACTCGGTACATGGCTCTGCCTACATGTATTACCAAAACGATGGGCTAGACGCGACGCCTTTTGGCGCGGACGCAACGACGAAGCCGCAGAAGGACGCGAAGGACTTCGGCGCAAGCATTGGTTTGCCGTTCGTCATCCCGCATTTGTACAACGGACGCGATCGCACATTTGTATTCGGGGCCTATGAGGGTTTGCGCTTTCCGCAGACCTTTGTTCTACAGCGGATTGTTCCCACAGTATTGATGAAGCAGGGCAAATTCTCGCAGGAAGACGCGACGCCGCTTCGCAACCCGTTCACTGGTGGCATGTATGGGACAACCGTGCCAATCAACCCAGTCTCGGCGAAGTTTTTGCAATTTTATCCGGATCCAAATGTGGACGCGAATCTGTCCCTGGCTGATGCGGTTGCGGACCGTGGCTACAACTACCTGAGCACCCGGCATGATGACATCAACTCCGACCAGTTCGACATTCGTGCGGATCAAGTCATCGGCAGCAAACTTACGGCGTCCGTTCGGTACTCATGGAAGAACAACAATCAGACGCAGCCTGTTGATCTCACGCTGCCAAACAGCAGCGCCTACGCACACTACCGCACGCTTGCCAGCAATCTGAACTACGTTTTCACGCCAAGGTTGGCGAACGAATTCAAGTTTGGGTTCACGCTGGAGCAGGACGGAAACAGCAATCCCTTCGACGGCCTAGGCTTCACGCAAAGCACCGGGCTGCAAACGGCGGTTGCCCCCTTCTTCAATGGCATCCCTCATCTGAATTTCAACGGTGGGCCTGCGCCTGTTACCTCGATTGGATCGCGTTTGGGATACGAAGAGCGTTCGCGTGTTTTCCAGTACATCGACAACGTGACGTATGTATCTGGCCGGCACACGATGCGCTTCGGTGCGGATTTCCGGCACTTCGTGGCGCACACCGAGGCGGGTGGATCGACGCCTTCAATCAACTACGGGAACTTTCTGTTCGACTCGCAGAACACGGCCACTGGCGACCAGTTCGCTGACTTCCTAATCGGTGTGCCGTACCAGAATCAGAGCAACAACATCCGGCAGGACAATGACGGAACAGCGAGTAGCTACGCCTTCTTTGCCCAGGACAACTGGAAGGCAACGGACAAGTTGAGCCTCACCATTGGGCTGCGGTACGAGTTTCATCCAGCGTTGGTGTCTTCAAATGGTCTCGCCGGCAACTTCGATCCGTCTGTCGCGCGGACTGGGCGGTTGATTTATCCCGCAGGTCACGCGGATGCACTCGACGTGCAGGAATTAGCCAATGTGAATGCATGCCCCACCGCGGGTGTGAACAACCCCTACGCGACGGGTGCAGCTATGAATGGAGTAGCCTGCACACCAGTGGTGACAAATGTGCAGGCTGGCTTGCCTGAAGGCCTGCGACAGGCACCGCATCTACGGTTCACACCGCGGCTGGGATTTGCTTATGATGCTTCCGGAAACGGCCGCACGGTAGTACGCGGCGGTGCTGGGTACTTCAACATCACGACGACGGGCGCGCTGTTTTATGCGATTGCGCAGACGCTGCAGCAGAACTATCAAACGTTTACCAATCCGACGAACGGTGCTCCACCGGTGTTCGCATTTCCGAATACTTCTGCGAGCGGACAGTTCGCGCCAGCATTAGGCAGCGTCTATTTTTACAGCGCGATCGACACACACTGGCACGATCCATACTCCTTACAATCTGATCTTTCGGTCGACCACGATTTTGGACACAACATCGGTGGCCGAATTTCGTACATAGGCCTGCATACCTGGCATCTGGTTTGGCAGCCGCAGTTCAATCAGCTTCCAAGTTCTACAACGCGGCTCTCTTCACAGGCCGCACAGACCGATCTCCCCTTTCCGAACTTCTATCAGATCACCGATAGGAGTACTTCGGCGCAAGCGGATTACCAGTCGCTGCAAGCCGAGTTCAATCGTCGTTTCGTGAAGGGTTTCTCGTTTGACTCCACCTACACGCTGGCGAAGAACCTTTCTGATAATCAGGGCAGCGCGGCAAATTTCAACTCTTCGGGATTTGTCGATGAGCAGGGCGGTTATAGCGCAACGGACAGCACCAATCGCCATCAGGATTACGGCAATGTCGCCGCAACTCGCAGACATCGCTGGTTGACCACTTCCATCTACCAATTACCGATAGGGCGCGGCAGGCAGTTCGGCAGCACGATGAATCGGTTGGAAGACACGCTCCTCGGCGGATGGCAGGTGAGTAGCATATTCCTGATGCAGAGTGGACCATTCCTCACAGCATATTTCCCTGCTGGTTACATCGACCCATCGGGCACCGGATCGGGCACATACCTTGGTGGTGCAAACCAGCGGCCGGACAGAATCGCTGACGGAAACAGTGGGTCGCATAGCCGGAGCCACTATTTCAGTCAGAACGCGTTCGCTTGCCCGGGAAGCAGCAACCCTGGGTCCCTCGCGACCTGCGACGTGGGTACGGGTTCCCTGCCGATCGGGCGCTTCGGAACTGAGTCGGTCGGAGACTTGCGTGGGCCGGGAACGGTGAACCTCTCCGCCGGACTGAGCAAGTCCTTTCCGGTGACGGAGCGTGTGCATGTACGGGCGGAAGGCACATTCACGAATGTTCTTAATCACACGAATCTTGCCGACCCGGGTTTGGATGTTACGTCCGACGGCTTCGGAAAGATCACGCAGTCGCGGGGTTCAGACTTTGGCGGAAACAGGACCGGACAGGTTTCACTGCGGGTCGAGTTCTGAGGGTATGGCATCAGTTCGGTTGCGCGAGCATGCTTTCCGCCTGACGAAGGGTCACATGCGGCGCAATCACACGGATGTTTGTACGGACGGTGTCCTGCTTCTGCGCCAGACTCTTCAGAAGCAGGATACGACCGGAGATGTCCACGTGGATCTCGGATGATTTCCAGTCTTTGCCGTCGATCTGCTGACGCTTGAGACGGAAGCCTCCGCCCTGTGCAATCTTTCCGAAAAGACCAAAACCGAATTCCACGGGGGACGCGATCGTCGCCTGCATATAGCAGAGGCGGTTTACAGGTTGCTGCAGCGAAACAGTGCCAACCATTGCATGTCCCACGCGTTCTTCGTACGTGCCGGGCTGGAAGTTCGGGTCTGGCCGAAACTTGAAACGGGTGCAGCCGGCTTCCTCGCCGTCAGGCGTGAGAATGAACGCTTTGGAAAGAAGAACCAGCAGAGTTGTAGCGTGCAGTTCATCGTCTTTGTGCGCTGCGTATTCCCTGCGGAACGCATCAGGGTCGCCGGCGAGCTGATGAATTCGGTTCGTCTCCAAATTCGCCGCCTGAGCGCTGAGCGCCTGGCCGTCAACAGCCAGCAACCGGCGCAGCGGGCCGTCGTCCGTTTCGACTACTCCTTCTTTCCAGAGGTGCCCGCCTGTTCGAGCGGATCGTTCTTCTGAAGTGAAGCTGTAGTGCACACCCTGCTGTCGCTCCGCCACTTCGTTGTCTGCCATCTTTGAAACGAGTGAGGGTGCCTGAGCCCGAGCACTTAAGCCGAGCAGACTAAAGGCGACGGCGAGAGCAAAGGTTGTTCGGAGGGGATTATGTGTGACGCCAACACTCACGCGTGACTCCTTGCAGGCGACACGCAGGAGGTAATGTGGAACGCGGCGCAACTTCAGTTTAGGGCGTCCGTCTTAATCAAGCCTGAAGGCGGTGCCCAGCAAGCCTGATGTGGAAGAGCGTTCTGGAGTAACCAAAAGGTGTGACCCCGCGACTTTATACATTACCTGCGTAATGCCGATAAGCAGATTGCGAAACAAGTCGCGGTCGCTGAGTTTTCGGCACATCAAGGCGTGACTTTCGGAACAGATCAAGCATGTTTTCTATCGTTGGCATTCTCATTGTGTTTGGCTGCGTAATAGGCGGATACCTGATGGAGAAGGGCAATCTCCTCGTTCTCGTGCAGCCCTCGGAACTAATCATTATCGGTGGCGCTGCACTGGGCACGGTGCTGGTGGCCAATCCGATGCACATTATCAAAGGACTCATTTCCGCAGTCCTGGGTGTCTTGAAAGGTTCGCCGTTCAATAAGAAACGCTACACCGAGACGTTAAAAATGCTGTTCGACTTGCTAACGCGCGCACGCAAAGAAGGCGCGGTCGCAATCGAGCCAGACGTCGAAGATCCGTCCAAGAGCCCCACGTTTTCAAAATATCCAGCGTTCCTGAAAGATCATCACGTACGTGATTTCGTGTGCGACACGATGCGAATGGTAATCACGGGCGGCGTTAATCCGTTTGACGTTGACCAGATGATGGAGCTCGACATGGAAACGCACCATCACTCAGCTGTGCAGCCGAACCAGGCGCTGAGCAGTGTGGCGGACGCTCTGCCAGGTCTAGGAATCGTGGCTGCCGTGCTCGGGGTCGTCGTAACCATGGGTTCGCTCGGCGGACCGCCGGAAGAAATTGGTCACAAGGTAGCAGCCGCGCTGGTAGGAACATTTCTCGGCATTCTGCTTTGCTACGGTGTGCTTGGGCCGCTGGCCTCCAATATGGGCAAAATCGTGGATGACGAGCAGAGCTACTACCATGTGCTTCGCGTTGTGATGCTGGCGTTCATGAAGGGCACCTCGCCCATTATGGCGGTGGAGATGGGTCGACGCGCGATTCCGGGGCATGTACGTCCGGGCTTCTCGGAGATCGAAAAAGCCTGCCGTGATAAGGGTGGCGATGGACCGCAGGCAGTTGCGGCAGCAGCATAAAGGAGCGCCATGACTGACCTTCAACCGATCATCATCAAGAAGAAAGCCGCGCATGGCGGACACCACGGTGGCGCATGGAAAGTGGCCTACGCCGACTTTGTGACCGCCATGATGGCGCTGTTCATCGTGCTCTGGCTGCTGAATACCAGCAAGCCAACGCAGGAGGCAGTAGGTGGATACTTTCGCGACCCGAAAGGAACTGCAGACAAGAAGGGCACGGATCATCCTGACGCGGGCAATGCCGGAGCCGCGAAGAAGGACGACATGTCCAAGATCGAAGAAAAGATGGTCAAGGCCATGCAACAAATGGCAGGTTTCGAGAAGCTGAAAGATCAGGTGGAGATGAGCATCACCGCCGAGGGTTTGAAGATCGAGCTGATGGAGTCAGACAAGGGAACATTCTTCGAGAATGGCAAGGCTCAGGCGACCGACGGGTTGACGGACATCCTGAAGGTGGTTTCGACAGAGGTGGCGAAACTGCCTAATCCGATCCTCATCGAGGGCCACACGGACGGAAAGCCTTACAAAGAGGACGCTCCTTACAGTAACTGGGAACTCTCGGCAGACCGTGCCAACACGGCGAGGCGTCTGATGGAATCGAATGGCGTGCGGCCCGATCAGATTTCGGAAGTGCGCGGATTTGCCGACAGGCACCTGCGCAAGCCGGATGCACCGGAAGATGCCTCAAACCGTCGCGTGACGCTGTTGATTGGATATTCGCTGAAGAAGGATTCGCCGGGCGTGGTGTACGACGGCAAGAAGGCCCTAACTGTGACTCCGCCTGCCACAGAGGCTCCTCCGGCTAAAGAGGGTGGGACGAAGGAAGGTGCCGCTAAAGAGGGCGGTACGAAAGAAGCGGGTTCTGAGCATCCTGCCGCAGCGAAAGAAGTTGCCAAGAAGTAGCGGCGGGTGCGAATCGTTTCGCACCTGCCGTTTGGCTTGGGGTGACCTCGTCGCCTAGGAAGCGAAAAGCAGGTTCGTATCAGGAATGATAACCAAGAAAAGCGGAAGCAGCATCGTTCTCAGTTATGTTCTGACATCCCAACTAAGGATGTGAATTGCTCCGAGGCGAGACGCTCTTCAGGGCTCTTTGTTGCGAACACAAGACCGACCTGATCGCCATCGAGATGCGCAACGCTGGCGTCCAATGTGAACTGGCGGAGCGGGTGGCGCAGGATCAGCGAGCCACTGTCTCCCAGCTTCATCTTTTTACCATCGAATACGGCACTCACTCCGCCGTTGCTGACATCGGTGCACTGACCGTGCAGGATTTCGTCAGACATACGGAAGTCGAGTGCGAAGCTGGTGTGCAGCCTTGGCTGGCGGTATTCAAACGAACGGACCATAATTCCCTCACCTGTTCCTCTTGCAGGATATTGTCTGCGTTACCTCCCTGAGTGCAGACTCGGACAGTTGCCTATCGGCACCTGCCGAGCTTTTGTTCAGGGCGCATTTCGCTGTTTTTGCGACATTTGTTGTACACGCGCGACCTTTGTAGCATTACGACGGAATGGTACTTGGCTCTAAAGTCCAGAAATCGGGTTTCCGGGACAAACGTTTTAGGGGTGACATGCTTAACACTGCAGAAGTAACCAAGGCTTTACCTTTCACACAAGGATGGATGATGTCGCAGGCCACGCAGGCAGTACCGGCAACGGGACGAATTTTGGTGGTGGAAGATGACGCCGCCCTGAGCCGCTTTCTTTCGCGCGAGCTCACTCTGAAGAATTTCTCTGTGGAAGTATGCCAGGACGGCGAAGAGGCGTTTCGTCGTCTTCAAACCGCGACCTACGATCTGGTGATCCAGGATCTGAACCTCCCGAAGATGGACGGTATGGAGTTGCTGCGGCATACACACTCGAATCGTCCGGAAGTGCCGGTGCTGGTACTTTCCGCCCGCAATCGGACTGAAGATCTGGTGGATGCGCTGGAGCAGGGGGCGCATGACTATCTGAACAAGCCGTTTTCGATGCTGGAATTGATGGCTCGCATTCGGATGCTCTTGCGGCGCAGCGGACAGTCACGAGCAGCGGGTTCATCAGAAGCCGTGACGGCCTCCGTGTCAGCAATCGCACAGCTGTTCGTTGATAAGGAACAGCGTCGCGTCATTCGTGGACATCGTCGTGTGGATCTGACGCCTCGTGAATTCGCACTGCTGCAACACCTAATGGACAACGCTGGCAAGCCAGTCTCGCGCCAGACGCTGATGCAGGAAGTGTGGAATGTGCCCTTCGATCCGACCACAAACATCGTGGACGTTTACATGAAATATCTGCGAGACAAAATCGATGTGGAAGGCGAGACAAAGCTGATCCGCACTGTCCGCGGAGTGGGCTACATTTACGGCGATGAGTAGCGTCGCTCATTCGCACGAGGGTGAAAGCCCTTTTCAGGCCCATCTCGCGCTGGGACTGCATGCCTTTGCGCAGCCGCTTGCAATCCTGCGGGCGAAGCTCTACGCCGAGAGCATCGCTCGCATGAGCTCGGACGAGCTTTTGCAGCTTGCAAACGATTCGGCAGGACACGTCGAGCGGCTCTGCACGCTGTTCAATTACCTGCAGGAAATTGTGCTGGCGGAAAGCGCTGAGCCTTCGGTCTCTATGTTCCCAGCCAACGAAATTCTGAAACATGTCGCAGAAGGCCTTGATCTCTGGTTTCAGGACACAGGCGTCGCACTTTCCCTAAACGCGGATACCGAACTTGCTGTGAGCGCCGATAAGACGAAGCTATCGCAGGCGATATCAAGCCTGGTCCTGATCGCGCATGGGAAGTCGAAAACAGGCGAGACGGTGTCCGTGCGGTGCGCCTCCGAGATCGACCACGTCGCTATGGTGATTCAGAACTCTGCTGCGGATGCCGCCGTTCTCTCTGCGGAAGGCAGGTTGTCCCTGGCATTGATCGAGACAATTCTGCGCAAGCAGAATGGATCTTTCACTTATTCTTTACAGCCACTCGAATTGCGAGCCTGTGTACCAAGCGCAGCAATAACCACCTAGTTCTTTCCTCTTTCGTGCGAGCGAACGCCCCGCGAGCAGATGCGACAATCGGAAACCAATCTATGAGTAGCCTTCCAGTTGTGACAAACCGTTCTTCTGAATCGACAGCCATTGAAGTGCTGATGGTCAGCCCCGACGCAAA
Organism: Granulicella sp.; assembly: GCA_965200515.1. GTDB lineage: Bacteria > Acidobacteriota > Terriglobia > Terriglobales > Acidobacteriaceae > Granulicella. The sequence goes on from CBDAUT010000014.1 coordinate 1,921,323, forward strand.
GCTGCGCGATCAGCTTCGCGACCGCTTAAGTGCGGAACGCTGGAACCTCAAAGAGGTGACGAGCGGCGCAGAAGCGATTGAGTTTCTTCACGAATATCCGTGTGAGATTCTGCTCGTAGATCCTGTTCTGCCGGACCTGGAGTTTACTGAGTTCAGCGCGATGGTGAGTCAGCGCTTCCCTGACGTCCAGGTACTGACACTCAATGCGCAGACTGGGCACCTGCTGCTTGGGTCGGCATCGCCAACAGCGTTTTCAACTCAGCTGGCTGACGTGTTCCATGAGCCGTACCAGGCACCCGTGCAGTCGATTTCAGACCGGCGCCGTTCCTCCGCTTCTACGGCGCAAGGTCTGCGAGGCGTTGTCGGCGAGTCGCCTGCGATGCAGCGGGTCTACGAGCTGACACACATGGTTGCCAACCGGGACACGACGGTGCTGATTACCGGGTCCAGCGGAACCGGTAAAGACCTGATTGCGCAAGCCATTCATCTCATCAGTCCGCGCCGCAAGCAGCCTTTCGTAGTGATCAACTGCGCCGCTATTCCCGAGTCGCTGCTTGAAGCGGAGTTGTTCGGCTATACCAAGGGGTCCTTTACCGGCGCAGTGCAGGCGCGCACCGGACGCATTCACGCGGCACATGGTGGAACGCTCTTCCTGGATGAAATTGGCGACATGCCACTTTCCTTGCAGAGCAAAATTCTTCGCTTCCTTGAGCAAGGTGAAGTGCAGCGCATTGGCGGAAACGACAACCTTAAAGTAGACGTGCGCGTGGTTGCGGCGACGAATGCAGCCTTGGAAGAAGCTGTGAAGCAGAAGCTGTTTCGCGAGGACCTGTACTACCGACTGGCAATCTTTCCCATACGCTTGCCCGCGCTGCGAGAACGCACAGGTGATGTGCCGAAGCTGGCGGAGGCATTCGCAGAGAAGTTTTGCCCGGGTGTAGCGATCGGCGCAGCCGCGATGCGGGTTCTGGAGCAACACACGTGGCCGGGTAACGTGCGTGAGCTGCGGAACGTGATGGAGCGCTGCTCTATCCTGATTGGCGAAGGTCGTGAAATTTTGCCGCACCATGTGCTGATTTAGCACTGAACAAGATTGGCAAGCTTGCCGATAAAAGAGATTTGAGGAACTAGGCAAGTTTGGCATAAGGCTTGCACTAACACTAGGCAGATGATGCCTAGTTCTCATAATCCGCCAATCATTAGCTCCGAGCAGACCTCCCCTGCTTCCTCATGGCTCACGGAGACCGCGGCTTCTAGCGAGACAATGACGGCAAACACCAGCGCACTCGCTCTGGCCGAAGCCTTCGCAGAATTCGTTGCTACATCATCCCGACTAGAGAACAGCTACCGTGAACTTCAGCAGGAAGTCGCGGGACTCCACCAGGACCTTCAGGTAAGCTTGGCGGAGAACCAGCGCGTGCGTGCAGCTCTGCAGCGCGTAGTGGACTCTATGCCCTGCGGTGTTTTGGTTGCGAATGCGGCTGGAGATATCTCCACAATAAATCCAGAAATCGCCACGATTCTCGGTATTGAGAGTGCTGGACAGATCAATAGTCTCGCCGCTTTGAAGGATGAAAGCGGGCTCGAGCTACGCGCACTGCAGCAATCGGCTAACGCTGATGAGCGTGAGTGCCGTCTGCAAACTTCAGTAGGCGAACGATGGCTGCAGATTCGCGAGCGCTCGCTTGGTGAGAAGAACGCCGCTCTGCAGACGATTTACATCATCAGCGATATCACTGCGAGTAAGCGTGCGGAGCGCGATCGCGAAGCAGCACGCAACGCCGCGGTGTTGGCTGAGATCACGACCATGCTCGCGCATGAGATTAGAAATCCGTTAGCGAGCCTGGAACTATTTGGCGAGTTGATTGAACAGGACGAAGTACAACGTGCCGAGTGGATCTCGAATCTCCGCGCGGGCATTCGATCACTTTCAGGCACTGTGAACAACGTGCTCACGATGCACGAGACAGGATCTCTTCGGCTGTCGCAAATTTCCCTGGTCGAAACAATCAGAAACGCCGTTCGCTTTGTGCAGCCACTCGCGCACCAGGCTGGCATTGTCTTGGAGTGGAGCGCTGAGCCAGAAGCCAACATGGTCTCCGGAAACGACAGCGCGCTTCAACAGGTTCTGCTCAATCTCATCCGGAATGCGATTCGGCATACACCTGCAGCAGGATGTGTGAAGCTAGCCACGTCGAAGTCAGGCGGGCAAATTCAGATTAGCTGCACCGATAGCGGTATTGGTATTCGTGCCGAGCAGTTGGCACACCTGTTTGAAGCTGGCTTCAGTGGTAGCGGCGATACACCGGGCCTGGGCCTTGCGGTCTGCCGACGGATTATGCAACAGCACAACGGCACGATCAGTGCCTCCAATGTGGAGGGATCCGGTGCGCGGTTCCTTCTTTCCTTTCCTTCTCTCAATAAGGAGCTTGCGACGGCGTGATAACCGCAAACCAAACACGTGATGTTTCCTCAGTTCTGCTCGTAGACGACGAACCGGGTCTGCGCATTGGTCTCAAAGCAAACTTCCTGCGCCATGGCTGGAATGTGGAGACCGCTGAAGGTGTAGCCGATGCTTCACGCATCCTGGCGAAAAGAGACTTCGACCTGGTAATCACCGACGTCCGCATGCGCGACGGCGACGGGTTCGAGGTGATGAAGAAGGTTCAGGCCGAGTCGCCGAATACAGCAGTGATTCTGCTGACGGCTTTCGGGAACGTGGCAGACGCGGTCTCCTCCATGAAGAGCGGCGCATGTGACTACCTCACCAAGCCGGTCTCCTTTGACCAGCTTCAGGGTGCGGTGACTCGAGTGTTAGAGCGAATGAGCGCACAGGAGATTGTAATTTCCGCTGAGACTGCTTTGGCTTCAGCCACTTCGGTGAAGGCCCCTGAGGGTCTCGCCGGCATCGTTGGTCGAGCTCCACAGTTGCTTCAGGCATTGCAGCGCGCGCGTGCTGCCGCAAGTACCAACGCGGACGTCTTGGTGGAAGCGGAAAGCGGCACCGGCAAAGAGCTGCTGGCTAAGTTCATTCACGAGTCCAGTGACAGAAGCGGGAAGCCATTCATCGCGATCAACTGCGCTGCTGTACCGGAAAACCTGATAGAAAGCGAACTCTTCGGACACGTGAAGGGCGCATTTACTGGCGCGGAGACGAACAAGGTCGGCAAGTTCGAAGCTGCAAACGGCGGGACGCTTCTCCTCGATGAAATTGGCGAGATGCCGCTCAACCTCCAGCCTAAGCTTCTGCGCGTTCTGCAAGAGCGCGAATTCGAGCGGCTCGGTGAGACGCGCTCGACGAAGCTGGATGTTCGTATCATCGCAACTACCAACGCGTCGCTGGCCTCGATGGTAGAAAAGGGCACGTTCCGCGGTGATCTTTACTATCGTCTGAACGTAATTCCGCTGACGCTGCCGCCACTCCGCGAGCGTCGTGATGACATCGTGGCACTGGCGCAACACTTCGCACAGAGCTTTGCTGCAAGCACCGGTAGCTCCGTACCGACGCTGGATGAGAGCTTCCTTCGCGAGATGCAGGCGCACGACTGGCCCGGCAATATCCGCGAGCTCGGCAACTTCATGCGCCGCGTGCTCTCACTGCGCGAAAGCAACGTGCTCGATGCCACAGCATTCCGCCGCGAATTCCGGCCTATGCCGAAGTCACAGCAGATATTCACGTCGGTCGTACCTCAAGTCGATACACCCAAAGCTAGTGCCCGCATTTGTGACATCGAGAAAGCGCACCTTGAAAGCACACTCGTGCTGGCCGGCGGCAATCGCACACACGCCGCAGCAATGCTCGGCATCAGCCTGCGAACGGTGCGCAACAAGATCAAAGAATACGGACTTCCCCCAAGGAGCTACGCATGACATCTCCGACGAATTTACTTTCAACGCTGGAACGCTTTGTAAGCCTTTCCGGCACACGCGAACAAATGATTACTGCCAACATGGCCAACGTGGACACACCCGGTTATCACGTTCACGACATCGATTTCGATCACGAGCTGAAGAAGGCCATGAACGCGAGCATGACGAACACGAGCTTTGACGGCAGCAATGCCGAGTTAAGCCCGGCGTCGATTGAAGTCAAGGGTCTGATGGAGCGCCCAGATGGAAACAACGTCGATCTGGATCGTGAAGGCATGATGCTCGCGCAGACACAGTTGCAACACCAGATGGGTGTGTCGCTGCTGAAGCACCACTTCCACAATCTCTTAAGCGCCATCAACGGAGGCGGGAACTAATCATGAAGATCTTCGACGCACTTGCAGTCAGCGCTTCAGCCCTTTCCGCCGAACGTCAGCGCGCAGAAATCATCGCCGCGAACATGGCAAACGCGGAGACGACACACACCGAAGGCGGCGGTCCGTTCCACCGTCGTGAAGTGGTGTTCCACTCTGCTTCGGCGTTCAAATTTGCTTTAGCGAGCGCAGGTGGAATCGATACACCACCAGCTGGAATGGTGCAGATTTCGCAGGTGGTCGACGATCCAACACCGCCGGTAATGAAGTATGAACCCGGCCACCCAGACGCAGATAAAGATGGCTACGTTGCGTACCCAGCGATCAATCCAGCAACGGAAATGGTCGATCTGATGGGGTCGGTCCGCGCATACCAACTGAACGCATCTGCGGTGAACGCGACGAAGCAGATGATCCAGCAGTCCATCGACATCCTGAAGAGCTAAGCGGAGATGAGCATGAGCCTTATCAACACGAATTTTGGAGCCATCGGCTCTCTGAACCTGCCGGACATTTCCAAGCCCAAGGCAACGGAAAGCACCAGCAGCGAAGGCTTCGGCGATGTACTGAAAAGCGCCATTTCGAACGTGAACCAACTGAGCGGCGGTGCAGACCAGCAAGTCGGCAGCCTGCTGCAGGGTGGCAAAGGCGACATGAGTTCGGTGATGGTCGCTGTAGAAAAAGCAGACGTTGCCTTTCAGCTCATGATGCAGGTGCGCAACAAGATTGTGAACGCCTACCAGGACATCGAGAAGATGCAGTTCTAAGCAGTCACTCTCCGGCTCCGCCGGTGATCGGGATTCCATAAATGGCAGCAGCAGCAAGTACCGAACTCGCAGTGCGCACACCTCCCGCAGGAACCGCGCCTGTACTCGTCAAGATGAAGGCGTTCTGGGGAACCCGGAACAGCTCGCAGCGCATTTACCTGGGCCTTGGCGCAGGTGTCATTGCAGCGGCGATCGCGTTCTTCGCGCACACCATGACTACGCCGGATATGAAGCCGGTGATGACTGGACTGGAAGCTGCAGATGCGCAGTCCCTCGTAGCGCAATTGGCCGCGAAGAAAATTCCGGCGGTTGTCGGTCCCGATGGGACGTCGATCACTGTTCCTGCGGATCAGGCGGAAGCAGCGCGTATGGAGCTTGCTTCGCAGCAGTCCCCGCACAATGGCCGCATTGGCTTCGAGATCTTCGATAAGGTCTCCTGGGGCGAAACGGAGTTCGACGAAAAGGTGAACTACCAACGTGCGATGGAAGGTGAACTGGAACGAACCATCCAGACGATGAGCAACGTGAAGAGCGCGCGTGTTCACCTTGTAATGGCGAACGAATCGGTTTTTGCGGATCGTGATAGGCCTGCGAAAGCATCTGTCACGCTGCGGCTGCGTCGTGGCGAACTCTCCAAAGAGGAAGCTGCCGCAATCACGCGCCTCGTCGCAGGCGCGGTTGACAATCTGAAGCCGGAAGACGTGGCGCTGGTAGACGCTGATTCGAACAAGTCGTTGAATTCGACCGGAAACACCAGCGCCGGAACTGAAGCAGAGCAGGAGATGAGCAAACGGCTCGTGTCAACGCTCTCCCCGATCGTTGGCGTCGACGGCGTACACGCTACCGTGAACGTCGACTACGACAACACGAGCAGCGAAGTGAGCGAGGACAAATACGACCCTGCTGTCAGTGTGCCGCTGAATATGCAGCGGACGGAAGAAGTGGCTTCAGGAGCTGCAGCAACCACAGGCGGCATCCCCGGCACGTCCAGCAATCTCGCCAAGCCGAAAGATCCTAAGGAGACCACGACTGCAAGTTCAACAGCAGCGACAGCTCAACCCGGGCAGTCCTCCAAGACCGAAAGCGCAACATACGGTGTAAATCGGACTTCCAGTCGGGTGATATCGCCAGGCGGACGTATTCATCGCATCACCGCTGCGGTTCTTGTCGATGATGTTGTGGATCGTCATCAGGAGAAGGGCAAGTGGGTAGAATCACGCCACAAGCGTTCCCCTGAGGAGATGAAACTCATTACCGAGTTGGCGCAGGCGGCAATTGGTTTCGACAGCGCGCGCGGCGATGTGGTGAGCGTACAGAACCTCGGCTTTAGCCACACACAAGCGCAGGACATGCCCGCTCCGACATTTGCAGAAAAAGCACAGAAGCAATTGAAAGACAACTCCTCTCTTGTGCGATATGGAATGCTTGGGGTCGCGTTACTCTTCGTTTACCTGCTGGTGATTCGACCGGTGCAGAAGAAGGTGCTGGCGATGCCAGACGAACTGACGAACCCGGCACAACTGGCGGCTGCCAATGTGGACATTGCTGCTCTGCCCGTGACCTCCGAAGATCTCGCGGCCCGTTCGCTCTTTCTGAAGAAGCAGCTTGCAGACTTCGTGCGCAAGGAACCCGAGAACAGCGCGACCACCATTCGCGCCTGGCTGCGTGAGGAGGTTCAGTAGTGACGGAGCAGCAACAGGACGCTACGAAACTCAGCGGCACACGCAAAGCAGCCATCCTGCTTTCGGTGCTGGATGAAGACTCTGCCGCCAGCATATTCCGCAGCCTTAATAAGGAAGACCTCCACCGTGTCGCCGATGAAGTGGCGCACCTCGGAAAGGTTCCGGTGCATGTGTCGCTGCAGGTAATCGAGGAGTATCAGCAGATGATCGTGGCGCAGGACTACCTCGCGCTCGGTGGGCGAGATCTCGCACGGCGCTTGCTTGTGAAGGCCATCGGTGCTGAGGAGTCTGACAGCATTTTGCAAAAGCTCACCAAGGCCAGCGAGATGAGCCCAGTGGAATCACTGCGCCGAGCAGATCCGCAAAAGCTGGCACGCTTTTTGGAAGGCGAACATCCGCAGACAGTGGCGCTGATCTTGGGTCAGCTTGGTGAGCGTCAAGCCTCGGCTCTGCTCACGGTTTTGCCTGCAGCGATGCGCGCCGACGCTGTGAAGCGGTTGGCCGCTTTGCGCAAATTCTCGCCTGAGATGGCGGAGAAGGTTTCCGTTCTGATTAGCCGGCGTCTGAAGGCTGTAGGCGAGCAAGGAAAACGTACCTACTCTGGTTTCCAAAGTGTGGCTGACATCATGAACTCGGTGGACTCCTCTGTTGCGCAGGAGATCCTGGAGAACATCGAGCACGAAGAGCCGTCACTCGCCATCAGCATTCGTGATCTGATGTTCACTTTCAACGATCTGCTGGAAGTGGATGAGACGCAGATTCGGGAGCTTATGGGAGCGGTTGATAAGAAAATCCTGGCTACGGCACTGAAGGGCTGCTCGGAAGACCTGAAGAACCACATCTTCCGTACGATGTCCTCGCGTGCAGTCGAGATGTTGAAGGAAGACGTCGACTCGCTCGGCCCAGTGCGCAGCAAGGAAGTGGTGAAGGCGCAGTCGGAAATTGTGGCGCTCGCCCGCAAGCTCGAAGCTGAAGGCAAGATGATTCTAAAGAGAGAAGGTAGCGATGACTTCGTGGTCTGACGCAAACACCATCAGCGAAGCGGTCCTGCCGATTAGCGCTTTCTCCTACAGAAATGTAGGCGCGTTCGCAGCGGATACACACACGCATGAACATAAAAGTGCACAGTCAAATGACAAGTCACAACCTGCAGCAAAGGAGATTACGCAGCAGGAAGTAGATTGGCTCGTAGAAGCCGCTCGCACGGAGGCTGTCGCGAATACGCGTGCACAGATGCAGTCCGAGATGGAAACGCGCGTAGCTGCGGAGGCGCAGAAGACACTTAGCGCAATTGAATCCTTCCAGGCGGAGCAGAAAACCTACTTCAGCAAAGTGGAAACCGAAGTCGTTCAGCTTTCGCTCGCCATAGCTGCCAGAATTCTCCATCGTGAGTCGCAGGTCGATCCGATGCTGGTGTCTGGTCTGGTCCGCGTCGCCATTGAGAAGCTGCATAAGGGATCAAGCGTGACAGTGCGTGTGCCTCCGTCCGATGCTGCAAAATGGCGGCAAAGATTGGGCAATCTTCATTCGGTATATGAGATCAGCGTTGTCGAAGACACGCAGATGAGTCTGGATGATTGCGTCCTTGAAACTGAATTAGGTTCCGCCGACTTCAGCGTGGAAGCACAGCTAAAAGAAGTGGAGCGAGGCTTCTTCGATCTGCTCGCATTAAGGCCAAAGAGCTAATGCAGCAGTCCGGCAGCCTTGCACCATTCTTCAGCCATCTCGAACACTCTTCAACGCTACTTTGGCGCGGGCGCGTGTCGCAGGTTGTTGGGAATCTGATTGAGTCGGATGGGCCCTTCTGCTCGATCGGTGAGAGCTGCGAGATCGTCAGCGCCAAGGGCAACACCTATTCCGCTGAGGTGATTGGATTCAAGGGTTCGAAGATGCTGTCGATGGCGCTCGAACCGCCACAAGGCATTCGCTTTGGAGACATGGTTGTTGCGCGTGGCAGCAGACCTTCCATCCGCGTAGGCCATGAGCTGCTGGGGCGAGTGATTGACGCAACGGGTCGCCCACTCGATGAATTCGGCGACTACCGCGCGGCGCACGTGATGCCGGTGGACGGATCTGCTCCTCTACCGCTTGATCGAGTTCCAATACGCGAGCCGATCGGATGCGGCGTGAGGGCGCTTGACGCCTTCGTAACGTGCGGCCGTGGACAGCGCATCGGCATCTTCGGCGGCAGCGGTGTCGGAAAAAGTACGCTGCTGGGCATGATGATTCGCGGAACGAGCGCCGATGTGACGGTGCTTGCGCTCGTGGGCGAACGTGGGCGTGAAGTCGGTGAATTCCTGGAAGTTATCGGCGAAGAAGGGCGGAAGCGGTGCGTCATTGTTGTGTCCACGTCAGATCAGTCGCCATTGCTTCGCATGAGAGCCGCGCTATCGGCTACTGCGATCGCTGAACATTTCGCAAGCGAGGGTAAGAATGTCTTGCTCGTTGTCGACTCACTCACACGGTATGCGATGGCGCAGCGTGAGATTGGACTATCTGCTGGTGAGCCACCCACTGCAAAGGGCTACACGCCGTCCGTGTTGAACAAGCTCGCGGGCCTGGTGGAGCGGGCAGGATGTTTTAAGCGCGGCAGCATCACTGCCTTTTACACAGTGCTGATGGAAGGTGACGATCAGCAGGATCCAGTTGTAGACACTGTACGTTCCCTGCTCGATGGCCACGTGATCCTGGATCGCAATCTAGCAATGAAGAACCACTATCCGCCCATAGCTGTTTTGGATAGCCTCAGCCGGTTGATGTCCAGCATCGCGACAAAGGAACATGTCGAGAAGGCGAAAGGCCTGCGCAGACTCATGGCGGCGTACGCGCGTTCGGAAGATCTGATCCGCATTGGCGCCTACCAGAAGGGCGCCGACCCACTGCTTGATCGAGCCGTGGATGTGCTGCCGCAAATCAACAACTTCCTCAACCAGTCACCGGACGATCGCGTGCAGTTCCCTGCAGCCCTGCAATCGTTGCTAATGATCCCAAGCTGATGGCCTTCAAGTTTTCTCTCGCTACTGTGCTGCAGGTTCGAAAGCTTCGCGAAGAACGCGAAGAACGCATGCTGCAGCAAATTCAGTTCGAGCTCAATCAAGCGAAGAACGTGCTTGAGCAGGTCGATGCTGCACTCGAGCGCACGAACTCGAAGCGGCGCGAGGTGCTTCATCAAACGCAGCCCGGGCACGATGTGCACGGATCGTACGGTGAGATTGTCGCACTAAAGCAGAACCGGTCAGAGATCCTTTCCCACATGGAGAAGCTGAATGAGCTGCGACTTCGTCAGGTGAAGGTTCTTGAGTCTGCGCGCGCTGATCGTGAGATGCTCACGGACATGCGCGACGACCAGCGCGACGCTTACCAGACTGGTATGACCAAGCGGGAGCAGAAGGCCCTTGACGACAACTTTGGCGCTAGATTCGGTCGACACTAACCCTTCACATAGCCTTGTTTCGAAGCATCCGGTTCGCCGGATGCTTTTGCTTTCTGGCGCATGGACTGACGGTCTCCGGTGGCTGAGCAGGTAATGTGACTCGGCAAGTAGGCAGCCTCGTGCAGAGTTGCAGGGTAAGGATTGCCTACCAGGTAGGCAGTCAATTTGAACTGAATGGATTGCCGCAGTTGTAAGTTGCTCATTTCAAAAGCCCTTGGCAAAGAGCCCTCCAGCGTGAGTATTGGCACCCGTCGTGCTTTATCACTGGCATGATCGCCGCAAGCCATATCGCAACAACTGCTTCGATGAATCAAGCAAGCAGCGCAAAGTCCAATGCGCATCACGACGCGGGTGAGCAGTCGTTCAGTGACAGCCTTGGCGCAGCGAAGCAACATGCGGAGGCGAGCGCTCCGACAGAGCGCGCTTCGCAGCACAGGGCGGGATCAAGCAAAGACACTCAGGCGGACAAAACAGTAAAGCGTACCAAACGCGATCAGTCCACCAGCACTATCGATACTTCCCGCTTGCAACGCGTCGATGAGACCGTTACGAACCCTACGGCGCTCCAATTACCAACGAACTTTCGAGCAGTGGTTGATGAAGCACAAGGTCAGTTCGATGGTTCCTCTTCGGTAAGCAACTCTGAGCACTCTGTAGCGATTCCGGATTCGCCGATGCAGGGACCGTCGTGGCTGAACATCAGCGGTGGACAGGCTTGGGGCCAGCAGCCTGGGATTTCAAACCCGATCTCCCGCGCTCAACCCGGCGCGGACGCGTCCGACAGCACGACTGACAACATCGACGAGGAGGACGGCGCAACACAATTAGCCGACCTGGTGCAGAATATGTCTGCCGCACCAGCTTCTCCCACTGACACGAAGACTCTAGTTGCGGCTCCAGCACCTTCAGACAAAACGCTACTCGCCGATGCGAGCAGCGCGGCTCCAGCTACCTCCGCTGACAAAGCAGCGGCAGCAGCGGTCGCACAGGCATCCGCTGCATCGACAGAGAATGCGCCGGTCGCGAACAACTCGCAGCAGACCGTGCCCTCCGGGAGCAATATCAGCGCAGTCTCGGTGAGTAAGGCAAGCATCGCGTTCAAGACGGTGCAGAGCCTGAAGTCGTCGCCAAAGGATCCGACTCTGAGCACGGGCCTGCCGGCTGGCGCTAAAGAGACCGACAGCTACCTGTCGATTCAGAAAGAAGCGAAAAGCGGTGCAGACACGAACAAAGACTCGACCTCATCTTCAACATCGCAGCACACGGATCGCAATCAGACGGCACAGCAGTCTTTCGTTACCCCGATCGCCACACCGATTCAGACTTCTCCGGTTATCAACTCGCATGTTCATCAACAACCGGTTGCCATCAACCTGAACGACACCAGCATCGCATCGCAGCAGAAGGCGCAGGACGCTTCCTTGAGCACACAGCTTCAGCAAGCGGCAGTAGCTACACCGAGTGCAAGTTCAGAGCACCTTTCGACTGTCGTGAACTCTGCGAAGTTGATGCAGAGTATTAGCCAATCCGAGATGCGCGTCGGCATGCGCACCGCCGAGTTCGGTGACATTTCGATCCGCACATCGGCAGGCCGCGACAGCATCTCAGCTCAGATTTCCCTCGGTCACGACGACCTAGCAAAGACACTGACAGCACACATGCCGGAGATGCAGACGCGCCTTACAACCGGAGAAGTTGTTGACGTGCATATCCAGAGCGACAGCCAAACCGGATCGTTCACCGGAGGCCAGAGCGGGGCAAATCACAGCGGCGCACAAAGCCAGCAGCAGGACAGCGGGAGCAGCCGTCCGTCAGCCTTCAACTCTTACTCTTCAGAGCGATCCAGCTTCGCAGCCATGCCAGCGTCGATGGTCGCCTCCATAGCGGGAAATAGCAACCGCCTCGATATCAGAGCTTAGTTCTAATTACGCATTTCGTTAGGAGATCAAAATGACCAACGGCATCTCGAACAACTTATCACCTGCAAATCTCTCGAACTCGCTGACCACCAAGGCGGTGAGCAACGCGTCTTCAACGAGCGGCACGGGCAGCAATTCGGGCATGAGCGCCAGCAACATCGGTTCAACGTTCCTCAACCTTCTTACACAGGAACTGCAGAATCAGGACCCGACGGCACCGATGGATTCAACCGCGATGGTGGGACAGATGATTTCGTTGAACTCACTCAGCCAGCTTGTGAGCATCAACCAGACGCTGGGCAACGCTACGGGATCCGCCAGCTCTTCGAGCGCCGCCACTCAACAGCAAATTCAGGGCACGGCACCCGCCGCCAAAGACGCAGCCGTTGCAGCGATCCAGGCAGCGGCTTCTTCCACAAACCCGCTCTCCTATCTGTTCCCCATGAACCAGCTCGCCGGTCAGGGCGCGAATGCCGCAAACTTCGGCACTGCGCAGTCGGCACTCCTCTCCTCCCCATCCGCAATTCACTAGATGGCAGTCACTTCCCTTTTCTAAACCCAAGTTTTCGGAGATAAGTCATGTCATCTTTCGCGATTCCTCTTTCTGGTCTCAACGCCGCTCAGACGCAGCTTCAGTCGGTTTCCAACAACCTCGCCAACATGAACACCGTTGGCTACAAAGATGAGACCGTCAACTTTGCCGACCTCTTTTCACAGGCGTACGCCATCACGACCAATGGAAGCGGCGATCCCTTGCAGACCGGCTCCGGTGTGCGCGTCTCGTCGGTGAACCGGAATTTCACCGAAGGAAGTCTGAATGAGACTGGCACAGATTCGAACATGGCGATCTCTGGCAACGGCTTCTTCGTCGTACAGGCACCCAACGGCCAGCAGGTCTATACCCGTGCAGGCGACTTTACGCCGAACAAAGCTGGCCAGCTTACGACACCCGCGGGCGACCTCGTCCTCGGATTTCCGGTAATCAATGGCTCTGTGAATACCGCAGGCGTGATGTCCCCGATTCAGGTAGGCTCGCAGACCAGCCCCGCGCAGGCGACAGGAAATTTCAACATCACTGCCAACCTCAGCTCTAGCGCAGCGGTTGGCGAAACAGCCGCTCCGAGTACCTTCGCGGTATATGACTCGCTGGGAACCGCTCACACAGTTTCGGTTTCTTACACCAAGACCGGAACGAATGCCTGGAGCTACAGCGTGACCATCCCGTCTGCCGATCTGAGCACCGGCGGCACAGGTACGACACAGATTGCGTCCGGCAACCTCAATTTCGATACCGCAGGCAAGCTGGACACAACCGGTGGCAAGAACATTGCCATTTCGGCTCCCCCAACTGGCGCGAGCTTCATTGATGGTGCAGCCAACCTGAGCATGAGCTGGAACCTCACTGACTCCGCCGGCAATTCCACTTTGACGCAGACCTCGCTAAAGAGTTCCACCGCGGCAACCAATCAGGACGGGTACACCAGCGGGACGCTTTCCAGCTACACGGTTCAGGCTGATGGCACCATCGAAGGCACCTTTACCAGCGGCAAGACACTGCCTCTTGGTCAGGTTGCCGTCGCAAACTTCGCCAATGTTCAGGGCTTGACCAACATGGGAAACAACGACTTTCAGATCTCCCCAGCGTCCGGCCAGGCTGTTATTGGCGTGGCACAGACCGGTGGCCGCGGAAGCATCGTTGGTGGCTCGATCGAGCAGTCAAATGTGGATATCTCCACGGAGTTCTCGAAACTCATCGTCGCGCAGCAGGCCTATTCCGCGAACGCTAAGTCGATCACAGCGTTCAATCAGGTGTCCCAAGCCACGATTGCGATGATCCAGTAAGCACATTCAATTCTTAGTAACAAATTAGCTCGGCGACCCGATCCTGAGGATTGGGTCGCCGAGCTATGTCTGTTTGGTCTCATGGACCACTCATCGCTACTGACGCTGGATGTGGTCGGAAGCGGATCTATCGGCAGGATTCGCCATTTTGTTCAGTGTTTCTGTTCAACAAAAGCAACTAGGCAAATATTTCCCGTTTGGCAAAGAGATTGCATTCCACCCCTGCGTAGCTGGTTGAACTAAGCCGCAGCACGGGAGAAGCAATTGAACACCGTACAAAAGCCCACACCGCCGCAAATCGAAGGGAGCCAGGCAAAGTCGCCGCAGGTGCTTGATCGCACCACAGACCGCGAACGCTTTGATTTGTTGCCTTGGCTTCCCTGCACCCTTGCCCTCGACATCCCCGTAGTGAAGTTCACCGTTGCCGACCTGCTCGGCCTTGAGACGGGATCGATCGTCGAAACGGCCTACCACCAGAGCAGCGATCTTCCGTTACGTGTGAACGGTCAACTTGTTGGATGGACAGAATTTGAAGTCGTCGGTGAACGCCTTGCCGTACGCCTTACGGACCTATCATGATCAAACTCTCGCTTAACTCCCCCGACATTCCGAAGCAACAAGTACTCGCTCCTTTTGCCAGCACTCTAGCTGCGGCGGTGGAAGCGGCTGGTGCTCAACCTTTGCAGAGCAGCATTGCTCAGGTTGCTGTGAAGAAGCAGCCCAAGCAGGTGCAGGCACAGCTTCCGTCCAACGGGCTGCTTACCCGCGGCGTGCGATGGATGCAACAAAAAGGCCGCTCAAAGAAGCGTATGCAAATGATTGAGACCGTTTCCCTTGGCGAGAAGCGCTTTGTTGCGCTCGTAAAGGTGGATGGGCGCGAGTTCCTGCTCGGCGGAGCACCAAGCAGCGTCGGAATGCTCGCCGACCTGGGCGCACATGGCTTGGGCGATCTGCTGAGTCTGCCGACTGCTGCTACGGAGACAAACGTCCCCGAGACTGTCACTGTCCCGGTCACGACTGAGCTGCCCAAATCCATCGCGAGCGCTCCGTTCGTTTTGTCGGAGCCTCTTCAACTCCCCGAGGCTTCTATCGTCGACCCGATGATCCTGCCCCTGCCTGTTTCAACAGTGAAAGCAGTTGCGGAGGCTGCGCCTGTTGAATCTGCTCGCGTGAACATCACAGTTGAGGCAGATGAAGATGAGTCCGACTGGCTGCTTCAGGACGATCTCGACACTGTGTTCAAGTCTGTCTCTGCAGTAGAGCCCGCCACCACTCATAAAGAGGCGGCGAAGGTTATCGAGATACGTCCCGAGCCTGTGCTGCAGAAGGCTACCGCCGTTGTCGAACAGCCCGCACCCGTCATCGTCGCGCCGAAAGCGGCTGCCCCCATCGTGAACACAGTCTTTGCAAATGCAAACTTCACTTTCCAGATGTGGCCGAGCGCTTCCGTAGCAGCTACGACAATCGCACCAACACTCGTTCCACCTGCAGTTTCGGCGCCTAAAGCAAAGACCGGGATCGATCTTGAATCCTGCCCCGAGCTGCTGGGTGAGCCGTACCTGCTGGCGCTAGTACAAAAATCCCGCGGAGCCGCTGCCTAATGCGGCTTTGCTCACTACGTCTGGCGCTGCTCGGAGCCGCTTGCCTCTTCGGCACGATGGCCCATGCTGCACCAGCATCGGCATCGGCACCGGCAGCGGCGTCCGCTGGGTCGAGCGCGTCGCACTCTTCGGTGGCATCGCCTGCTCCCATCCGTCCGAATGACGCTCCCTTCAAGCTAGCGCTGGATGGTCCGTTGTCCGCAGCGCCGAAAGGTGGCGCGGCAAACAGCAATGTTCTAACGATCTCTGGAATCGGCGGTGGGTCTGCTCAGTGGACGATCGTTGTCCTGCTCACATTCCTTACGCTGATTCCTTCGATTCTGATCTGCATGACGCCCTTCGCGCGGCTGCTGATTGTGTTCCATTTTCTGCGCCAGGCGCTTGGACTGCAGACGACACCTTCGAACCAAACGCTCGTTGGTCTTTCCCTCATCATGACGTTCTTCCTGATGCAGCCGGTTGCAAACTCAATTTACAAAGACGCGCTGATTCCGTTGCAGGAGGGCAAGATCACCGCAACCGAAGCCATCGACCACGCCAGCAATCCCATTCGCGGCTTCATGGCACACTACGTTCGCGAAAAGGACGTTGCAATGTTCCTGGACATGGCGAAGGAGCCGCGTCCCGCGAATAGCAACGATCTTTCCTTCCGCGTGCTGCTGCCTGCGTACATTCTTTCGGAGTTAAAGTCCGGGTTTCAGATTGGTGCGGTCCTCTTCCTGCCGTTCCTCGTTGTAGATATGGTGGTGGCTTCGATCACGACTTCCGTCGGCATGATGCAGCTTCCCCCCGTAGTGATCTCTACACCACTCAAGCTATTGCTGTTCCTGATGGTTGACGGCTGGCACCTGCTCGTCGGCGCATTGATGAGGAGCTTTCAATAATGGGCGTCGATCAGGTTGTTCTGCTTGGACGAATGATGCTGCGCGAGACGGTGATCCTCACCGCTCCTATTCTTCTCGTCGCCATTGCGGTGAGTTTCATTGTGAACGTATTTCAGGTGCTCACATCCTTGCAGGACCAGACGCTTTCGTCGGTGCCGCGACTGCTTGCAACAGGTGCTGCACTCTTCGTGCTGATGCCCTGGATGTGGCGTCACCTTGCTCACTACTCAGTCAATATGCTGCAGGACTTCCATGGAGTGCTGCAGTAATGAACGTTTCTTTGACACACTTCCTCGGCACGGTACTCGTAATCGCCATCCGCCTGACAGGGCTGATGCTGTTCGCTCCGTTCTTTGGCAGTGTGTCGATCCCATCCCGCGTCAAGGCAGCGCTGGTCATCGCCCTTACCGCTCTGCTCTACCCGGTTATCTCGAAGAGCGTGCCTGATTTGATGATTAGCCAGTGGCCGATGATGGTGCTCGGCGAAATGGTCATTGGGGTTGCACTTGGCGTTGCAACGAACCTCGTGTTCGACGGCGTTCAGATGGCGGGACAGATCTGCAGCGTGCAGATGGGCTTTTCCCTCGTCAACATCCTCGACCCGCAGACACAGGTTGAATCTACTGTTATCGCCACATTCCACCAGATGATCGCGATGCTGATCTTTCTTAGGCTTGGTGTTCACATGTGGATCCTGCGCGCAGTGGTGCACAGCTTTACGTACCTGCCACCGTCAAACGGCCATTTCAGTGCGGCATTTGTTACTGCCGCACTTCACGCCGCCAGCTCTGTTTTCGCAATCGGCGTGCAGATTGCGGCGCCGGTTCTTTCAGCAACACTGCTCGCGGACATCGCGCTCGGGCTGCTCGGCCGCGCTTCACCACAGTTGCCACTTATGGTGATGGGCCCGGCTGTCAAAAGCATACTCGGCGTTGCTGTACTTTTCTGCGGCCTGCGTTACTGGCCGGGGCTCTTCGAAAGTCTTTTCACCAAGTCAATCGGAACGGCTGACAAACTTTTACACCTCGCAACCTAACACCATGGCTGATAGCAACAAAACAGAAGAAGCGACACCAAAACGGCGCAATAAAGCCCGTGAGCAGGGGCAGGTTCCCCGTTCACGTGAGCTTTCCAGCACGCTGGCGTTGGTTGCTGTCTGTGGCGTGACGATGATGATCGCCCCATCATTCATCCAGCACTGGACTGGTTTCTATCGAGAAACGCTTTTCATGGCCGCGACAAGCAATCTGGACACGAACAGTCCCATGCTCTTTTGGTCGAGCGTGGAAGTGCTTCGTTGGGTCATCCCAATTCTGCTTGCCGGTCTGGTAGCCGCCGCAATGGCGAGCTTTGGGCAGGGCGGCTTCAACATCGCTCCCGAAGCTTTGCAGCCGAAGTTCGAGCGCTTCAGCCCGGTGAGCAAGCTCGGGCAGATCTTCTCGCCGGTTGGCCTGGCGAACCTGGCAAAGTCGCTGCTTCCTTTCGCGGCAATCGTCTGGGTTGTATACGGCATCATGCGCGACCACTGGGAAGCAATGGTGTTTGGCTCGAGTCTGGCGTTGCGTCCGCTTGCCAACCTGATTGGCTCAATGATCTTCGAAGCCGGTTGGAAATCGATTCTGATCATGCTGGTGTGGGGCGTTGTTGATTACCTTCTGATTCGCAGGAAATCCAACAGCGATCTTAAGATGTCCAAGCAGGAACTCAAAGACGAGTACAAAGAAACAGACGGCAATCCAGTCATCAAGCAGCGTGTGCGGCAAATTCAGCGTTCCATGCGTCGTGCACAGTCGCTCAAAGCCGCAGCAACAGCCACTGTTGTCATTACAAATCCCACACACTTCGCTGTCGCATTGCGCTACGAAGCAGATATGGCTGCCCCAATCGTCGTTGCGAAGGGCAAAGATTTGCTCGCGCAGAAGATCAAGGCTCTCGCCCGTGAGAACGGCATTATGACTATTGAGAACAAGCCACTGGCTCAGGCACTTTTCAAAACAGTGGAAGTCGGCGACACCATACCCGGCAAGCTCTATCAGGCCGTCGCTGAGATTCTCGTCATTGTGTACAAGGCCCAGGCTGAAGTTCGCCAGCGTGAGGCAACACGGCGCTCGCGCAACGCTTCCGGTCAGCCAAGCGCTCCGGCCAAACAACCAATGACACTACAAGCAGGAGCAGCACGTTGAGCCAGATAGCAGCTTTCTTCCGTAAGTCGAGTGAGTGGATTGCGCCGATCGCCGCAGTAGCGATCGTGCTTGTGATGCTTGTGCCGATGCCGAGCTTTTTGCTCGACCTGCTGCTCACGATCAGCATCACTGCCTCAATTCTCGTGTTGCTGACGGCAATCCAAATTCTGCGACCGACGCAGTTCTCGGTGTTCCCCAGTTTGCTGCTGCTCTTAACCCTTCTACGTCTCGCGCTCGATCTTGCGAGTACACGTCGCATTCTGCTGCACGGTAATGAAGGCACGGGCGCGGCTGGCGAAGTGATCAAAGCATTTGGACAATTTGTGGTCGGCGGAAACTACATCGTTGGCTTCGTTATCTTCCTTGCTCTCGTAGCCATTCAGTTCCTTGTGATTAGCCATGGTGCTGTGCGCACGGCGGAAGTCACCGCGCGTTTCACCCTCGATGCGATGCCCGGCAAACAGATGGCCATCGATGCCGACCTGAACGCTGGGCTCATCAATGAGGCACAAGCCAAGGCTCGCCGCGAGCGCGTGTCACAGGAGGCAGAGTTCTGCGGCGCGATGGATGGTGCTGCACGATTTAGCCAGC
This sequence comes from Granulicella sp., assembly GCA_965200515.1. GTDB lineage: Bacteria > Acidobacteriota > Terriglobia > Terriglobales > Acidobacteriaceae > Granulicella. The sequence continues at coordinate 1,940,469 of CBDAUT010000014.1, forward strand.
GCGACTCAATGGCGACCATTCTGATCATGGCGATCAACATCATCGCTGGCTTCCTTATCGGCGTGTTTCAGCAAGGCATGCCGTTTCAGGAAGCCCTGAAAACTTACACGATTTTGACCGTCGGTGACGGCCTTGTTTCGATCCTTCCTTCGCTTCTGGTTTCTGTGGCAGGCGGCATTGTTGTTACGCGCGCGGCCTCGAAAGAAACCCTTGGCGTAAATGTAGGCAAACAGCTCTTCATTAGCCCACGCATTTTGTACATCGCTGGTGGCGTACTCGTTGCACTTGGCCTTATTCCTGGCCTGCCAAAGATTGCTTTCTTCAGCATTGGTGGCGTGCTGATCTATGCAGCGAAGAACATGAAGCCAGAAGTCGACCGCGACGAAATGGACGAGTTCAGCGCATCAACGAAGACCGACGCCGCAGTAGCAGGTGCACCTGGCGCACCGGCACCGGACCCAATGGATGCGGTCCTTCGCCTGGACGAGCTCATGCTTGAAGTGGGCATCGGCCTCGTGCCGCTTGTCGATGCAGCGCAAGGCGGCCAGCTGCTCACGCGAGTCAAGTCAATGCGCAAAAGCCTCGCGCAGCACCTCGGCTTCCTTGTGCCCTCAATCCACATCACCGACAATCTTGCACTCCGCGACCGTGAGTATGTCATCTACATGCGCGGTGTAGAGATTGCTCGCTGGGAATTGCGCAAGGACAGTCTGCTCGCTATCTGTTCGGACATGAACGCGCCTGAGCTTCCGGGCCAGACAACGCAGGAGCCTGCATTCGGCATGGCAGCGACATGGATTGCTCCGCAGAATCAGGGACAAGCAATAGCCTCGGGCTACTCCGTCATCGATCCGACCTCCGTGCTTTCCGCCCACCTTTCAGAAGTGATCAAGCAGAATGCGCATGAACTGCTCTCGCGCCAGGAGACTAAGCGCCTCATCGACCGCATGAACGAGTCGCACCCGAAACTAGCGGACGAACTTATTCCGAAGATCATGACGTTGGGCGAGGTGCAGAAGATATTGCAAGCGCTGCTAAGGGAGCAAGTCTCGATACGCGACCTTGGGACCATTCTTGAAGTGATGGTGGATGCTGCCGCCTTCAACAAAAATCCGATTGCACTCGTGGAAGCGGTTCGTCACGCACTGGGCCGGTCGCTCGTTCGTCCGCTGCTAAACGAAGGCGGCGAATTGCGCGTGGTCACGCTCGACACCTCCATCGAGGAAGAGTGCACACGCGGGTCGAACATGCAGGGCGGACAAGGATTATCCACACCACATCAGCTGGCTTTGGCACGTCGAGTGCTTGATGGATTACGTACTAATTTTGGGAATGAGATTAGCAAAGCCCCGCCAGTGCTTCTTTGCTCCTCTCCGGGACGCTTTTACCTTCGGAGGCTGCTTGAGCCCTTCATTCCGAAGATCGTTGTGATATCACCTGGCGAAATTCCGCCGATGACGCAGGTACAGTCAGTCGGTGTACTGCAATAGTGCGATGGCGAATAAGCAATAGATGAGACAGGCTTCAGAAGCGGAGCACCAGCCGAAAGTGAGTACAGCAATGACAACAGGGGAAATGGCTTACCGCACAAGCAGCGAAAACGTGCAGGAGCGGAATGAACTGATCACGCGGGAGCTGCCGCAGGTGTATTACGTTGCCGCGCGCATCCGTGAGCGATTGCCGCAGCACGTCGAGATGGAAGACCTGGTGCATGCAGGTGTCATTGGCCTAATCGAGGCATACCGCAGCTACGACGCGTCCAAGAATGCCGGCTTCAGCACATTCGCAAAGTTCCGCGTCCGCGGTGCGATTCTGGACAGCCTGCGCGAGCTCGATTGGGGTTCGCGGACTTTGCGCAAGAAAGGCCGCCAAATCGCTTCTGCAATCACCACACTCGCGGCTCGTCTGGGCCGGCAGCCGCAGCAGGAAGAGATTGCGGCAGAGCTTGCGATGTCATTGCAGGAACTGCACTCCACGCTTACCGAACTCGATGCGCTGTATGTCGTCGGCCAGCACGCCGAAAGCAGTGACGATCCTTCAGCGCCGTTTGACCTGATTGAGTCTGCACCGAGCCGCGGTGGCGACAACCCGTTCGAGATTTATCTCGAGGGGGAAACCAAGGCGCAGCTCGCAGAGGCTGTGGCTGCACTCACGGAGCGCGAACAACTCATCCTGCAGCTTTATTACTACGAAGAGTTGACGATGCGCGAAATTGCGGAAGTAGTCGGTGTAGCTGTTTCGCGCGTGTCACAGATTCACACAGCGGCTCTCCTTCAGCTTCGTACACGTATGGCTGCCGCGACGCAGAAAAGCGCTGTGCAACCGATCGTTCCAAAGCCACGCTGGCAGGCTGAACGCATGGGCACCTTCCGGAGTCACGCATGAGCACAACAGCCATGACTGAAACCGACGGAACGCCACAAGCGAAGCCGAGGAACGTCCATCCCTGTAATTTCCGCTATGCGGGCCGTCTGTCAAATGAGAACGCGCGCGCACTAAGCTCCCTGCATGAAAAGTTTGCGCTGCAGGTCACCAGCGCTTTGCAGGTCTACCTTGGTGCGTCCATCAAGCTCAAGCTCCTCTCACTCGAGCAGAAGATGACGCAGGACTATGTGACAGAGCTTTCTTCCAAGACCCTGCTCGTGCCCTGCGCTGTTGATGTTATGGAGAGCAGCATGTTGTTGCAGTTGGACACTGCTCTGGCTTTCCCGATTATTGACTTACTGCTCGGTGGTGCCGGTATGCCGGAAGAGAGCAGCCGCGAACTTACAGACATCGACGAAGAGATCATGGAGAGCGTCACCGTGCTGCTCGTTCGAGAAATCGAACGAGCATGGAAGTCGCTGAATCTTTCCTTGACGCTTGGACGCTCTATCAAGCCAACCGCGATTCCGCATCTCTTTCCAGTAACGGAAAGACTTGTGCTCCTGATGTTTGAGATGGAGATCGGCGAAATCGTCGGCAGTTTCTCCATTGTCCTTCCGACCTCGTTTGTAGGCTTTCTACTTCGCCATCTTAAGGCTTCGCAGTCGAAACAGTTGTCCAGCTTTCGTAATCTGCCGGACGCTAGCCTGCGTGAACGCATGCTGGACTGCAAGTTCACACTTGCAGCGGACATCCCAATGATGCGCGTGTTGGTTAAGGACCTCGTTGGTTTACAACCGGGCATGGTGTTGAAGCTCGATACACCGGTGAAGACGGTCGGAAAACTCACGGTTGAAAACACCGAGATCTTCGAGGCCGCCCCAGTTCGAAATGGCGCGATGAAGGCATCTCAAGTCGTCGCGAGACTGACAGAACCTACTTTCAACAAGGATTAGCTATGAACACCGAAATGCAGATTCCTGAACAGACAAACAACGCGGGTATCGTTGCGGCCCAGATGGTGGCACCTTCCGATACGAGGAATCTCGACCTCGTACTCAACGTGGAGTTGAACGTAACGTTACGTTTCGGACAGCGCCTGCTCACGCTACGCGAGGTTCTCGACCTCACAACGGGCTCTGTGGTTGAACTCGATCGCCAGGTAGAAGAGCCGATCGAGCTGCTGCTCGATGGCAAGGTGATCGCCCGTGGTGAAGCCGTGGTCGTGGACGGCAATTATGGTCTCCGCGTCACAGAAGTGCCGCAGCCGATTTCAGCGCGTATGCTCGCCTAACGAACGAAGGGTTTGTCTGTAGTGAAGCTGATAGAAACAATCACTTCGTCTTCGCTGTTTGCAGGGTTCAAACATGTGACCTGCACGCGGCCGAACTGTAGCCGCTGGCTTACGCAACGGCATTTCGAGACGCGCAAGGTCGGAGTGTCGTTTGGCGGCGAGTGGTACTGTAGCTACCGTTGCGTAGCGACAGCGCTTGAGCGTGCGCTAGGCAAGTTGGTAGGCCGCACGAGCCCGTCGTCGAAGCATTCCTTTCGTATGCCTCTTGGTCTCACTCTCGTGAGTAAGGGTCTCCTGACGGAAGAACAACTGCGCGCCGCGAACGAAAAGCAGAAGACGGAAGGACAGGAGTTCAGCGATGTTCTGCTCAGTTTGAAGTACATCGATGAGAAGAAGCTCACGGCTCTTCGTGCAGCCCAGTGGGGATGCGCTGTATTCGAGGTGCCTGAGCACTTTGAAGCGCCCGTGATATCACTTCCACCCGAGCTGATGAAGCGGTACTTCATGGTTCCGCTGCATTACTCAGAGAATGCAAGAAAGCTCTCCATCGGGTTTGCAAACAAGATCGAATATGGCGCGCTTTATGCCATCGAGCAGCTTACGGGCTGCAAGGCAACGCCTTTTCTCATCACGGCGCATCATTTCGAACGCTGCCTGTCGGTCGTGACGGCCAACCGCAGTAAGGAGCAGTTCCCCAACACTCATCGCACACCGGCCGACATTCGCCACGCAATCTGCAGCGCTGGAGCGGAAACAGATGCCGAAGAGATCACGATGGTACGTTGTGGTGATTACCTTTGGGCCAGACTGCTGCGCGAAAAGCAGCGTACAGACCTGCTGTTCCAGGTTGCGTAGAACTTTCCACCCTTCCGCGAGAGTTGCACTAGACGAAAGTGTCGAAAATGCCGATAGCTCCTGTGAGGGCATAAGGCGATGCAAATCCAGGCACTACACACGGTTCATAATTCAGGTTGGACTCCGGCGTACGAGCGTTGGAACGAGCACCAGATGGAACACACAGGCGGGTTCACCGCTTGTGCCCGCTGGATCGAGACCGCACCTGTGATGCCCTCCACCGTGCTTGGACTGGAGTTACTCCTCCAGGACCGCTCACTCGATCTCCAGATGGCATCCGAACTCATCCTTCGTGATGTGGGTGCAACGCTTCAGGTTATGCGCCTCATGTCTAAGGAAGTAAAGCCGCAAGGTGAGCGCCCCTTCCGCATGACGCAGTGCCTCGCAACGGTGGATGCCTCGGTGTGGTTTCCGATTCTCGCTGCGAATGCGCTGTCTGCCAATCAGACTTCTGCGGAAATCGCAGGCATGTGGAAGCACTGTCGTTGCGTCGCTCATTTTGCCAAACTGATAGCTGAATCGCTCGGAGAAGTTGCCGCAGAAGATGCTTACCTCGCCGGCCTGTTGCATGAAGTCGAGAACATCGGTGAACTGGTGAGCAAACGCTCAACGGCTTCGACCACGGAAGCAGTACAGCTTCACCATGTGCTGGCGAGCTCGGTAGTGACCGCCCTACAGTCGGCTAAGCGCCGCGACAACGGATCCGTGTGGAGATATGTGCTCGCGTCGGCACACGCGTTGGCCACCACCAGAACCCCGCCGAGCGTTATCCGTCCTGCGGTGGCGGCAAAGCCATTCGTGGTTTAGCCTCAGCCACGATGAAGAAAAGTTTGTTCAACATGAGAGGCACGGCCTCTCATGCGGTTCTCATTCGGGATGTGCAGACCGTTCGAGTTCTCCAGAAACATCGCTAAACACAGGAAAACTGCAGCCCAACTAACCTGGCTCAGAATGGCCTCCGAAATGCTTACTAAGCGTTCGGAGGCTCTTCTTATGAACAGCGGTTTTTACGCTGCTTGTGCGGGATTGATCGCACGCACTGAGTCGCTCGACACGATCGCCAACAATCTAGCGAACTCGAACACGACTGCATTCCGCAGCCGGCACAGCACTTTCAGTTCCGCCCTCATGAGCGCGGGGCACTCCCCTCTTTCCGTTCTGAACCAAGACGCTAACGACTATGGCACGTTGAGCAGCACGCGGCTCGACACATCGCAGGGCGTGCTCACCAACACAGGTAATCAGCTCGATGTAGCCATTGAAGGGCCCGGGTTTCTTCCTGTTCAGACTGCCAGCGGTGTGCTCTACACCCGCGCTGGAAATCTGCGAGTCTCCCCGCAACGCCAACTGACCACGGCACAGGGTGATCCGGTGCTCGGCGACAGCGGCCCGATCACGATCATCGGCAATGACGTGTCGATCAGCGCCGACGGCACAATTTCTTCAGACGGCGCAATCGCCGGCAAGATGAAGGTCGTTGAGTTCGCGCCTGACGTAGACCTGCAGAACAAAGGCACAACCTACTACAGCGCGCCTGCTGGAGCTGCCAGGCCTTCACCGACCTCTGTGCTTCATCAGGGCTCGTTGGAAGGCTCCAATGTGAACTCAGTAACCAGTGTTGTGGAGCTTATCGAGGCGCAGCGTGACGTGGAAAGCATGCGCCGCGTACTTAGCATGTTCAACGGCGAGATGGACAAAACCGCAGCGCAGGATCTGCCCCGCATCAGCTAACGCAACTTTTTCAGAAAAGGACACAGAAGATGCTTCGTGCACTCTACACAGCGGCAAGCGGTATGGCCGCGCAACAGCTGAACCTCGACAACATTGCGAACAATCTCGCGAACTCCAGCACTGCAGGGTTTCAGCAACGCCGCGTGCAGTTCTCAGATTTGCTGTATCAGAACGAGATCATGCCCGGTTCTGCGGCATCGCAACAGACGACAGTTGCAGCGGGTTTGCAGATTGGTCTTGGAACGAAAACGACCGCGACGGAAATCATCATGAACCAGGGCGCGCTTCAATCCACGGGCAATCCGATGGACATGGCGATCTCCGGCTTCGGCTTCTTTCAAGTGTTGCTGCCGAACGGGCAGACAGGATACACACGCGCGGGTTCATTCCACCCCGACGCGCAGGGCCAGCTGGTAACTGCAGACGGGAATCCTCTGCAACCAGCGGTCACGGTCCCTGCGGACGCAACCAACATCAGCATCGGCGCAGACGGCACGGTTTCGGTCGTACAGCCAGGGCAGGCGCAGTCATCGCAGGTTGGAACTATTCAGACGGCGATGTTCGTCAATCCTGGCGGTCTGAACAGTGTAGGAAACAACATCTATCTTGCGACTACAGCTTCGGGCGACCCGGTGGTCGGCACCCCCGGTGGGTCAGACGGCCTGGGCAGCATTCAGCAAGGCATGCTCGAGCAGTCCAACGTCAGCGTTGTCGATGAATTCGTTCAGATGATTCTTGCGCAGCGTTCCTACGAGTCGAATTCCCGCGTCGTCAAAGCCGGCGACGAAATGCTCCAGCAACTCAACCAGCTCGCTCAGTAAAGGCTTCTCGCTTGAAACTGCTACTTCCAGTCACGTTACTTACTTTGAGCGCCGCTTTCGCAGGAAACGCTCAGCTTCGACCGCGAGATCGATTTCCGATCACAACCGATCAGGTAGCGGCGAAACTCGTCGCAACATTCGCGCAGAAAGGCATAACGCTCCATTCTGAACAGATCGCCCTGTCCGCCAGCGTGACCGCGACCGAAGAAGCACCTGCACTAGAGGTGCGCTCGGTAGAGAAGCTCGGATCACTGCGGACTTCCCCTGCAGAGTCAACCAGCTCTGCAGTGAAATTGGCCTGTTTCAAGGCGAGTGTCTGCCTGCCCTTCTACGCGGTTGTGACGCAATCAGGCGTTGATGGAAATACGTCACTGGCTAAGAATGAGCCGCAGATTGCGAGCGACACTTCCCTTCACGCCGCCCCCCTAGTGAAATCGGGCGAACACGTCACACTCCTGGTTGACAGCGGAACCGCGCACATCCAAATGTCGGTCGTAAGCATGCAGAGTGGAGCGTTAAACCAGCAGATCAAGGTGCGCAGCGTGGACCACAAACAGATATTTAGCGCACAGGTGATAAGTGCCACAGTCGTGAAAGGGACACTCTAATGCGCGGTAGAAAGTTATTTCTCCTGATCACGCTCGCATCGTTTCTTACGGCTACGGGCAATGCGTCGATCATCTCCAAGCTGAAGCCTCAGAAGAAAACTCCCGAGCAACTACGGTCCGAGTACCTTGCTCGGCTACAACAGCAGAATTTGCCTCCCATTGAAGATCACACAGTGGGAAGCCTATGGTCCCCGCAGAACGCACTGGGTGACCTCGCAGTGGACTACAAGGCCCGTCGCCTCAACGACACGATCACGATTCAGGTAGCCGTGCAGACGACCGCCGCACAATCGGGTTCCGTGAACACTGGTCGGCAGTTCAGCACAAATTCGGCCATCACCGGTATTCTCGGCCAGACACCTTCTGCCACAAATCCCCTGCTTGCGGCGAACTCCAACACAGCGCTGAAGGGTTCCGGACAAACTGCGTCGAATACGACTTTCCAGACTAGCCTGACCGGCCAGGTCATCGCAGTGTTGCCGAGCGGCAATCTCGTAGTCGAGGCCGAGCGTGAAATTTTCATGAACAACCAGCACGAGCACATCATTGTGCGCGGGCTCGTACGCCCCGGCGACATTAACCCGGGCAACATTGTCCCGTCATCCGCGCTCGGCAACCTCGAAATTGAAATGAAGGGCAAGGGCATCATCTCCGACGGAACCCGCCCACCTAATCCCATCACGAGGGCGGTCCTATGGCTTTTCGGCTTCTAACCTCGCACCGCTTCGCTATCGCTGCTGCATCGCTGGTTCTTCCCTTCACTGCTACGTTCTGCGTAGTGCCTGCGTCCCACGCCACCGTGCCGGAGCGCAAGGTACTCATTCGCGACGTCACTGAAATCCAAGGCGTTCGCGATAACCAACTTGTTGGCTACGGCCTTGTGGTTGGTCTTCGTGGAACCGGAGATCGCCAGCAGACATTCTTCACCGTGCAGACACTGGCGAACACGTTGCAGCGTATGGGCGTGCAGATCGCTCCCGGCGTCGTCGTGGTGAAGAATGTAGCGGCAGTATTCGTGACTGCCAAGTTACCCGCATTCTCTCGGCCAGGCCTACCGCTCGACGTAACAGTTTCATCGATCGGCGATGCCAAGAGCCTGGAAGGCGGCGTGCTTCTTATGACTTCGCTCAAAGCACCAGACGGGCAGGTGTACGCGGAAGCACAGGGTGCGCTGCAGCTCGCCGGCTACTCCGAAGGTGCGGGAGGTCAGGCGAAGTCCGTGAACCATCCCACTGTCGCAATGATCTCTGGCGGAGCCATGACGGAGCGCGACGCCGCCGTCGATCTCAGCCGCTTCAATACCGTTTCTCTGCTCCTGCGCGAATCCGACTTCACAGCGGCACGCTCTGTTGCGGAAGCCATCAACAAAGACTTCTCGCGCAAAGTAGCCGCTGCTATCGACAGTCGCCGCATTGACGTGAGCGTAGCCGCAGCAGGAGAGAGTTCCGTTCCCGGCCTCATCGCACGCGTGCAGAACCTTTCGATTCACGTCGCACCACCGGCACGCGTCATCATGAACGAGCGCACCGGGACGATTGTGATGGGCGGCGACGTCAAGCTGACCGCAGTTTCCGTGATTCACGGCAGTCTTACGATTCAGGTTGTAACAACGCCGGTTATCTCCCAGCCTGGAGCGTTCTCTAGTGGCAGCACGGTAGCTACGCAGCAAACAAATCTTTCGGTGAAGGATGCTCCCGCGCAATCCATCCAACTGGAAGAAGGAGCGAACGTGGAGGAACTCATCCGCGGGCTCCACATGATGGGCGCAACTTCACGCGACGTGATCGGAATCCTGCAGGCAATCAAGGAAGCCGGCGGTCTTCAAGCGGATTTGGAGGTCATCTGATGCTATCGGCAATATCGTCTACCACCTTCGGTTCTTCCGCTCAGGCGGCAACAGCTTCACAATCAACTGAAGTTCTCAAGGCAAGTGCGGCAGCGGCGAAGGACGACAAGAAGATCGACAAGTCTGCGAAGGATTTCGAAGCAATTCTTCTCGGCAATCTGCTGCAGGGGGCGGAAGACAGTTTCGGCAAAGTACCGGGCACCGACGAGGAAGAGAATGACGGTGACTCCAGTGGCAGCCAATTCATTTCCATGGCGTTGCAGTCTCTCGGCACGTCGCTTTCGGGTAGTGGTGGAATCGGTATCGCCAAGATGATTTCGCAGTCGCTTCACAGAACGGAGGATCTCGCTGCAAAGACTGCTGCTGCGACCTCCAGCAAGTAGTTTTAGGCCGCTTCAGTTTTCTTCGGCCTTCGACTGAACACTGGGCAAGAACTGCCGATAAGGTGGTGTTGCCACAGGAGGCACGAAGATGAAGATTGAACTTAGCAACTCAGCAGCCGCACAGAGCATTCTGGATCGTCCCAGCGGAAAAGTTGCAAGCGCCAATGTATCGTCGGCCAGCGTTTCGCAGGATCGCACCACATTCAGCTCGAAGTCAGCATCGGTTCAGTCGCTTGTAAACCAGGCGCTGAGCTCACCAGAGGTTCGTCAGGACCGCGTTCAGGCCTTGAAAAGCTCGATCGCATCCGGTGAATACAAGGTAGATGCAAACAAAATCGCGGGAGCCATCATCTCCGAAGGTGGCCGGTAGTAAGCGCAAGGCAAGTTGGGTCAGGAAGCGGAGTCCTGGTCAGAAGGGCGACGCATGAACTCCGAACGGCCACAAACACGCGCGGAACTGGCCAGCGCATATCAGCAACAATTACAAGCTTTAGGATATGAGATCCGCGTTGCCATGCAGGCAATTGCGTCGAACTCTCTCGACAAACTCGAAGACAGTGTAGCCACACAACAGGTTCTGACCGGCGAGCTCGCAAAGCTCGCTGCTCGCCTTTCTGAACAACTTAGTTCACCTGAACATTCGCTTCACGCTTTTCCTTCCGGCGCCGTAGAAGAAAAGGTTCAGTCCACCGGACGGGCAATTCACGAGTTGAACGCGCAGTACTCTTCCCTTCTCAAGCACAGTGGGCGTTCCATCGCTCTCCTCTCCTCACTTTGCAGGAGCCACGCAGGTCATTTCCCCGAATCGCGCGGGACCGGTCTGAAACGTCAGACATGGTCCTGCCACATGTGACGCCATGAACCTGAATGCCACACTTTCGTCGGCCGTTCGTTCGCTGCTTGTCAGCTCAGCGGCCATTCAGACAACGAACAACAACATCTCCAATGCGAACACACCTGGCTACAGTCGACAGACCGTTGCACTTACTGAATCGCTGCCCGATGGTTCCGGGCTCGGAACAGGTGTCGACCTCGTCGGCTATCAGAGCGTGCGAAGCGAGTTGTTGCAGGGACAGATTCAGAGCCAGACGCAGACGCAGAGCGGGGCAAACGCACAGCTCAGCACGCTCCAGCAGGTACAGAACGTCTTCTCTTCCTCAACGAACAATCTCAGTTCGCAACTGTCTGCGCTGTTCTCCAGTCTTTCAAGTCTCTCCACGAGCCCCTCGGATTCGTCGCTTCGCCAGTCTGTACTTACAGCGGGTCAGAACCTCGCTAACTCGTTCAACTCGGCTTCGAACAGCCTTACCTCGCTGCAAACGTCGTTAAACTCGCAGGTCACGCAAGACGTGAGTCAGATCAACCAACTCACGCAGCAGATCGCCGCGCTGAATCCGCAAATTCAGGCTGCTCAAGCCAAGGGTCAGGGTCTCGGCGCTCTACAGGACCAGCAGGACCAGCTTGTTCTCAGCTTGTCGAAGCTGACGGATGTATCGACGACGAAGACCGAGAATGGCGTCACGCTCACGACCGGCAATGGCACGCCTCTCGTCGTTGGACCAAACAGTTACGCGCTGCAAACCTCAACGGGCACCGACGGCCTCACACACGTTCTTGACGCAAACGGCGCGGACATCACCTCGACGATCACCGGCGGCGATCTGGGCGGGACGCTCCAGGCGCGCGACAAAGACATTCCTTCTGTATTGAGCAAGCTGGACTCGCTCGCAAACGAGTTTGCTACTGCGTTCAATGCTGCGCAGGCCAAGGGTACAGATGCAAACGGGAACCCTGGTCAGCCATTCTTCAATATTCCGACCACCGTTGCGGGATCTGCGGCAGGCATCAAGCTCGCGCTCACGAGCCCCACGCAAATTGCTGCCAGCTCCGATGGCACAGCGGGAAGCAACGGCAATCTCTCGGTCTTCGAAGCTATCCAAACGACCAAGCTTCTCTCTGGCGATACACCCGTAAACAGCTACGCCAGTGTCGTGTTCCACGTCGGCACTCTCGTCGCCACTGCCAATACGAACGTCACGGCGACTACTGCGAGCTTGTCGCAGTTGAACGACCAGCGCGCCTCCGTCTCCGGCGTTTCGATCGACGAAGAATCTACGAACCTGATCCGTTATCAGCAAGCGTATGAAGCTGCTGCAAGAGTTGTGAACACGGTCAACACGCTGTTCAGCGTGACGATGAACATGGGCACCAGCTAGTAGCGACTCGCTGCTGCAGTACTAGCCAGCAAAGGAGAAATCAATGCGAGTCACCAGCCTCATACCCGACGCGCAATACGGCATTCAGCAAAGCCAGGCAGCGCTTTCGACAGCACTGCAGCAGCTAACCACCGGCAAGCGCGTCAATCAGATCGCAGACGATCCCACGGCCTACGCGAACAACCTGCGTTCGCTTGCTCAATCGGCAAATGTCGATCGCTATTCAAGCAACGTAACGACGCTGCTTCCGGTGTTGCAGACAGCGGACTCTGCCCTCAGCACTGTTGTAACGTCTCTCAACCGGGCAATCACCTTAGGAACGCAAGGAGCGAACGGAACGCTGACTGACGCGCAACGCCAGGGCATTGCCACGCAGGTACAGTCCATTCTCAGCACCGTGGTGTCACAGGCCAACACGTCTGTGCAAGGCGTATATGTCTTTGCGGGTACAGCCACGTCACAGGCTCCGTTCACTGCAGATGCCACCTCGACTAGCGGCTACACCTACAACGGAAACAGCACAATCAATCAGGTGAAGATAGGCGATAACACCAGCGTCAATGTGAGCGTGGCCGGTAATACGCTGTTCACCTCTGGCGCTGACGTGCTTGGGTCTTTATCGAAGCTAGTCACAGCTCTACAAAGTGGCACGACCACCGACATTGCAAATGCGACGACGGGCATCACGACTGCACTGAACTACGTGAATCAGCAGCGCATTCCGCTGGACAATTCCATTTCGTCCCTGAACTCACAGGAAACCTACCTAAGTCAGGAAACCGTGACACTCACGTCTCAGCAAACTTCTCTGGTCGGCATCGACATAGCGACTGCTGCAACAAACCTTGCCCAGGCTCAGGCACAGAACAACGCCGTGCTGGCTGCCGCAGGTAAGGTCATACCCCAGTCCTTGCTGGATTACCTCAAGTAGTTGGCCGCCCCCTGGCTATACCTATGACACTTTGGTGGAGTTAGGGGCATAAGTCGTTGAACAGAACCAAATGCAAGCCGATAAGCAGTTTGTCCAAGGCGTCCACCTTAGACGAGAGAACCTAAACTAAGCGGTTCCTACACATTCGCCAGGGCGCAGATTGGTACATAAAAGGAGAATTCGAAATGTCACTTACCATCCTGAATAGCATCTCTGCGCTGTCCGCTGAGAACTCGTTGTCCAACACACAGTCCAACTTGCAGAAGACCCTGACGCAGCTCTCCACCGGCCTTCGCATCAACACTGGTGCTGATGATTCCGCCGGTCTCTCGATCGCAAACGGTCTGCAGGCGAACATCGCTGCCCTCACGCAGTCGCAGCAGAACGCCAGCAACGGCATCGGCCTGTTGCAGACCGCTGACGGCGCTCTCTCCCAGGTGACCACGCTGCTCAACCGCGCTGTCACGCTGGCAACAGAAGCTTCCTCCAGCGGTCTCGGCACCACACAGTCTGCCGCTCTGAACAACGAATTCCAGTCCATCCTGACGGAAATCACGCAGATTGGCCAGGCAACAAACTTCAACGGCCAGAACGTGTTCGCTCCTGCCGGTTCTACCTCCTTCAGTTCGACGCAGTCTGGTCTGACGACCGCAACGACTCTGACGGGCGGTAGCACGGTGACCATCGCCGACAGCAAGACCGGCGGCACCTTTGTGTTCTCGGCAACCGCTGGTTCCACAATCAACGATCTCGAGAGCGCGATCAGCAGCGCAGTGTCGACCGGCACCCTATCAGCTGGAACAGCAGCAACCATCACGGCAGGCAAGCTGGTTATCGGACCGGACACCGCCAATAATCCCATCAATGTCACAAGCAACGACGCTGTGCTCGGTCCACTGGTCGGCAACCAAGCTGCCAGCAGCACCAACACGGTTTATATTGGCGACGGCACCACGACCGGCGCAGCGAACACGACGATTTCGACTACCATCAGTGCTTTGTCGTCCACTGTCCTAGGCTTGAGCACGAGCACCCTGAACTCCACTACCAGCGCTCAGGCAGCACTCGCAAACATCAACTCGGCTATCACCTCAGTTGCTGCTCAGCGTGGACAAATCGGTGCCTCGGTCAACCGCCTCGATGCCGCGAACAACGTCATCAGCAACCAGGTGCAGAACCTGCAGAGCGCGACGAACAGCATTCAAAATGCTGACATCGGCAAGACGGTTGCAAACCTCACGCAATACAACATCCTGCAGTCGACCGGTCTCTCGGCTCTTCAGCAGTCCAACCAGGCGTCGCAGGCTGTTCTGAAGCTCCTGCAGTAGTCGTAGAAACCTGAACCGGGGTGGCGCTCCCAAGCTGCCACCCCGGTTCAGCTGAATAGTGAGTGGAGAAGCTCCTCCCCAGCTTCCCACTGAGTCGCTGATCAACCTAGGAACGCTGTATGAGCTCTGTTTCCGCTGTCAATTCGCTGCTGTCGTCCGGCACCACATCGAACACAAACACCGGTGTAGATGTCAGTTCCATTCTGGCAACAGTCGCCGGAGCCAGCTCGCCAGGCATTGATGTCAGCGGTGCAGTATCCGCAGCCTTGTACGCCGCTCGAGCGCAGGAGAGAGTTTGGCAGGCACAGCAAGCCGCCCTCACAAATCAGGCAACTGCGCTCACTGCGATTCAGACCGCGACCAAAGCTCTTTCCTCAGATTTCGAATCTCTAAATTCCATCATTGGGCCACTCGCTTCTCGGTCCGTTACGTCGTCCAGCTACGCTGTCACGGCATCTGCTGCGCCGGGTACAGTGAGTGGTAACCACACCATTGCAGTAACCAACCTTGCGACGACTGGTGCGTGGTACTCCGATCAGGCAAGCAGTGCCACCGCAGCCTTGCCGCAGTCGTCCTTCACATTGACCACGGCCTCAGGCGCGAGCACCACGGTTGACATCGGTCAGAATGGCGTCAATTCGCTCAACGATGTTGCGAGTGCCATCAATGGTGCAAGCGTGGGCGTCACGGCTTCAGTGATCACAGATGCTAATGGTGCGCGGCTGTCCCTGGTGAGTAATTCAGTGGGCAGCGCCAACGATTTCTCGATTCAGTCAGCACCGACAACGGGCACTTCGTGGTCGACTCCCGATTTTGCAGCTGGACAGACTCTTGGTGCTGACAGCTTCACGATCGCGCAAAGTGGTGTGACGACCACGATCAACACCACGAATGGTGAGTCACTATTCGACCTGGCAAGCAACATCAACTCGCAGGGTCTCGGTGTTACAGCGAGTGTTGTGAGTGACTCCGGTGGATCGCGCCTCTCAATCGTCAGCACGGATGGCACGACTCCGTTCACCATTAGCGAACCTGCTTTCGGCTTCACACAAGCTACAAAAGGTACGAATGCAAATCTTTCGGTAGATGGTGTCCCCATCAGCAGCGCGAGCAACACCGTTACCGGAGCAATTGCCGGTGTAACTATCAACCTGGTTGGTGTGACCCCAACCGGCGCGCCTGCAACACTCGCGGTGGCAGCTAACACGTCGACCATCGGCAACGCGATCACGCAGTTTGTCAGTGACTACAATTCGGCGTTGAACCTTGTGAATACACAGTTCAGCTTCAGTGGCGGCACTGGCTCACAGGGAGTTCTATCGTCCGATCCGACGATCCGCTCTTTACAACAGGCATTGCTGAACGTCGTCAACTACGTACACGCGCCAGCTACAGGCATTACTACAACACCGACGCTGGGCTCGCTCGGCATCTCAGCCGGAACAGACGGCACACTCAGCATTGATACGAGCACACTGGGAAGCGCGCTGGTGAATAACGCCAGTGACATACAGGACTTCTTCCTCGGCAGCGGACTGAACGGATTCGCCAGTAGCGTTCAGTCCACGCTCAGCGCGTTTACCGCTCCGGGAAGCGGCGCCTTCTCTGTTGACCTAAATGGCATCAACAGCACCAATAGTGATCTCACAAGCCATATCAACGATTTCGAAAACGTCTACATCGCCAACCAGAAGACGCTGCTCACCGCTATGTACAGCAAGGCAGAAGCCGCGCTGCAGGCACTACCAGCACAGATGAAACAGATCCAGGCAGAGCTTGGTAACAACTCAGGGAGCAGCTAATGGGTAGGAACGACTTCGAGCTCGCATATCGTCAATCAACTGTGGCCGGCGCAAGCCCAATGGGCGTGATGATCGCTTTGTACGATCGTCTCTCCAGAGATTTTCGCAATGCGGCAGCCGCCATTCGGGCCAACGACATTGAGAAGCGCTGCACTGCGTTGAATCACGCAAGCGTGATTCTTGGTCATCTCGAAAACTGGATCGATCACCAAAACGGTGGTGAACTCGCCTCCAATCTCGCGACCTTCTACTCGTACCTGCGCTCCCGGATTTTGGAAGCTTCTGTTCAGCAGTCAGCCGCTCTGCTTGACGCTCAAATTCAACTCATCTCACAAGTGCGCAGTGCATGGCAGGAGAAGGACGCCATGGATCCCCGCGCTTCTGCGTTGCCGGTGCCGGTCGCCGCTTACGGCTTCCAACCGGAACAAGTCGCATTCTCCAGAAGCGCCTAGTTGATGTTCCAGCAATGCATTAGCATCAGCTTTCGTTTCATACGCAAGGGTTCGCACTCATGATCAAAAAGAGCGCCATCGGCGGAGTATTCGTCGCCCTTGCCGGAATAGCCGTCGGTTTGTATTTGGATGGCGGAAGACCATCGCAGCTCCTGCAACCCACTGCTGCTCTGATCGTTTTCGGCGGCACAATGGGAGCTCTCCTGATCCAGTTCCCTTTTGATGTTCTCGCACAAGCATTTCGAGCGCTGAAAACGATTTTCTGGGGTGAGAACGATCGGGGCGCACAACTCCTAAACGACCTAGTCCGCTATGCCGCCAAAGCAAGACGCACCGGGCTTGTTTCGCTGGACAGCGAACTCGAGTACGTCGACGATCCATTTCTCAAAAGGTGCCTCACTCTCGCAGTAGACGGAGCGCTCGCCCCGCAGATACGCGAGACGATGGAAGTCGCGCACAACATCAAGGCAGACGACGAAGACGCGGTGCCTCGAGTGTTCGAGGCCGCTGGTGGCTTCGCCCCGACCATTGGCATCCTCGGTGCTGTGATTGGGCTCATCCAGGTTATGCAGCACCTCGATAACATTGGCGCCGTCGGTCGTGGCATTGCTGCCGCATTCGTAGCGACCATTTACGGTGTAGGCCTCGCCAATCTCTTCTTTCTCCCTTGCGCAGGGCGCATGAAGCGCACGATGCAGATGCGGCAGACCCGTCGTGAGATGGTTCTCGATGGCGTACTTGAGATTGTTGAGCGCTCCAGTCCCGGCACGATCGAGGCCAAGCTCTCTACCTACTTACAGCAACCGGTCCGACCTCGTCCTGTGGCGGTAGCATCACGATGAAGCGTCGCCGCAGCCAGCCCGAAGAAGCGATCCATCAGGAGCGGTGGCTTGTTTCCTTCGCTGACCTGATGACACTGCTCTTCGCACTGTTCGTCGTGCTCTTTGCATCTTCGTACCACGATCGGCAGGCGCTTCAGCGTGTCTCTGCCGCGGTTCGGGATGGTTTCCAGGATATGGAAGCGTTTCCGGCAGGCACTCCCGCCGATGCCGATCATCCGGCGGGAAGAGCAAACATGAGTGGTGCGCTTCCGAAGCGGACTGGCGGAGTGGATGTCGTTGAACTACAAACGAAGCTGCAGAAAGCCCTCGGCAAAGAGATCGATCGCAAAGAAGTCGTCCTGCACATCACACCAGAAGGTTTTGTCATCAGCCTGCACGAGTTAGGATTCTTCGACAGTGGCCAGGCAAAGCTCTTGCCGGGAGCAGCGGAAAAGATTAGCCGCATCGCCACGGTCCTGATGCAGTACGGTCTCGAGATGCGCGTTGAAGGCCACTCGGACAACGTGCCGATTCATAACATGCAGTTCCAGTCGAACTGGGATCTCTCAACTGCAAGAGCATCTGCCGTAGCCATGATGCTTCTGGACGAAGCACACTTTGACCCGAATCGTATGGCTATCGCCGGCTATGGGCAGTACCATCCCACCGCAAGCAACGACACTAACGAGGGACGTCGCGCGAATCGCCGCGTCGACATCGTTATCGTCTCTACCAATGAAGTGCGCTAGGCGCTCAAGCTCCTTTCGCGCTTCGGAGAATCTATTTAGCGCGCAGCGACTGCTTGAGCCTCGAGCAGGAGAGGATTGCCAACGTCTGCGCCTCTTAGGATGTTCGCCACCTGTGTGTAGGCTCTGCCGGCGTTTGCGGCATCACCGTTCGAGGCGAATGCGCGCGCAAGAGTTAGTTGCGTCATAGGCAAGAGTTGCGGGTTTACTTGCACGAGCGCTCCCGGATGGCGCAGGCTTACCTGAAGCGTGACGGTAGCCGGCTGGGGCTGCTTCTGCGCGAGATAAATCTGCGCTTCAAGATACTGGTTGAAAGAGATGAGATCGTACTGCGCCGCAGATTGCAACGTCGCAAGACCGTCTGCCAGAGCACCGGACTTCCACTGAAGCATCGCGTTGAGGTCAGAAGAATAGAAGCCTCTTACACGCGAAGATTGCCTGTAAGTTGCCGTGATGCTAGCAAGTTGCGAACGTGCATCATTCGTGTTTCCGCAGAGCGCCGAGCTTAGTCCCAGGGTAAACATGGTTTCGGCTCCAGCCGCGTAGGCCGACATCTCGCGAGTGAGATCCGATGCTGTTGAGCAATCACCTGCAAGCGCACGGTTCAGTGCGGCATGGGATAACGCGAATGAAGATGTAGAGGTGAATGACTGATTCGACAACGCACGCTGCGCAACCGTCCTCCACTTCATCAGACCTGCTGCAAGCTGACCACTGGCATCGAGAAGTGCTGCCTCCGTCATCTGAGCGCTCATGTCCTCTTCTGAACGGAGGGAAGCAAACATAGCGGGGTTTACTGCGTCGCCACGCACAAACCTCGCCAAGAGTTCCGGGTTCGTCACAGCAGCCTCGGAATCCGCATTCTGCCTCTTTAGCTTGAGCGCCTCCTCTGGGCGATCCAGTGCGAGCATTGCAAGCTGCATCTCAGTGATCGCATCTGAACTCGACGGATCCAGCCGAGCGGCTTGCTGGGCGTTTGTCAACGCACCTGCAAAATCGCCTTGCATGCGCTGAGTTTCCGAAAGCATGGTGAAGCCCTGTTCAGAAAGCGGGAACTTAGAAGATAACTGCGTGAAGGAGGATGCGGCTCTCGGGAAGTCACCCGCTGAAATCAACGCCTGCATGCCAACCGCAAGCAGCTTTGTTTCTTCGCTCGCGTTCGCCGCAGTCTGTGCCTGATCAGCAGCTGTGGCCGCGCTCACCTCAGCGTGCTGACGGTGATAAAGAGCGGCCAGGCGCAGACGAGGCTGTGGAAACTGCTGGTCGATCGATGCTGCGCGCTCAAATGCCTCCGCGGCACCGAATACGCTGCCTTGCGCCTCTAATTTGCTCGCCTCTTGATACGCGATCAGCGCGTCCATGTCGACAGTCGCCATCTTGCTCAACGGCAATGAACTTGCATTGATCGATGCTGTCGTTTCGCCCAGTGCCGCCCTCAGGCTCGTTGCCAATCCATCGATAGCTCCAGGCAGTCGTTCGCGACCCGCAGCCGCACTGTTGCACTCGCCCACCGCCGCGCCGCTTGCGCTGTCGTAGATGTGCAACGACAAAGCATATGTGTGGCCCTCCATGTGGATTTCGCCGACCGCAAACGCAGCAGCCCCGCTGGCAGCAGCTAAGTGGCCCAGCATAGCCACTTCGGGTGTAGCGGCCCGAGGCACATCACTGACGGCTCCCACTGCCTCTGCACTAACTGCTCGCAAGCCAATCCATGGCGACTGCTCTAGCGCAAGCTCGAGTCCAGATGAGACAACATCAGTCAATGCACTGTCAGCGGTGTGATTGATCACCGTGGTAATCGCGACAGACCGAGCAGCTCGCGGTGCCGCACCCTTTTTCTTGGAAAGCACAACGGCGATCGATATGACGAGAATGGCTGCAGCGAGCAGAGAACCTATGAGCACGCGCCACAAACTCGAAGAGCCCGCCTCATCCTGTTCCACGATCGCGTCATCGTGAGGAGGCGCCTCAACCGGCTCCTCCAACCACTCGAGACCAGGAACAGAAGCGGAGCTAACGCGTGACTCCGAAGCGAGCAGGTAAGACCTGCGGGTCACGGATTCTTGTGGCTGCTCTTCAGACGCCTCGTTGATTGGCCTTTCCTCATGTCCTGCTTCGGCTCCAGCATGAACAGAATGACTTTCTGTAGGTGTGTAAGGTTCGTTCACCGGCTCGAAGTGTTTCGAATCGGTCTCCGATCTCCTCTGCGGTTTGAAGGGCCGAAGAAACGCCTCATCTGAAGTCATCTGAAGAGGGGATACGGGTTCTGGACCACCTTCCGAGATTTGGGAAACACCTTCAGCGGGCGTTTGGCCAGTGCTCTCGCGTTTCAGTCCTGTAGCAAACTTCGAAAGCCACGACGTCGGCTTCTCGTTTACGTCAAGATTCTGTGCCGCCTTTTGGAGTGCAAGAACCAGATCGTGAGCGTTCTGATAACGATCGTCGCGCTTCTTTTGCAGGCAGGTGTTGATCACCTGCTCTAAAGCCCGAGGCACGCTCGCGTTCAGACCCCGCAAAGACTCAGGCGGATGGTTCAACAACTGTACGAACACGAGCGCACTTGTAGCTCCGTCGAATGGCAACTTGCGCGTCGCCATCTCGTACATAAGCACGCCGAGAGCAAAGAGGTCGGAACGACCATCCAGAAGTTCGCCACGGGCCTGCTCGGGAGACATATAGGAAACTGTGCCCACAGTCATACCGGTAGTCGTTAGCCCCGAATGCGAATCAAGCCCTTCCATATCGACCTTGGCTAGACCGAAGTCAAGCACCTTGGTCTGGAAAGCACCGCCGGGTTTGTCTACCAGCACCACGTTGGCCGGCTTCACATCGCGGTGAACAATGCCATGCTCATGCGCGACAGAGAGAGCTTCAGCAACCTGCGTTGCGACCTGAATGATGTTGCCAACTGGAATCGCGCCCTGCTGCATCCGGCCGCGCAGGGTATCGCCTTTAAGAAGTTCCATCACCAGATAAGGACAGTCCTGCTCCTCCCCGATATCGAAAATCGTGCAGATGTTTGGATGGTTCAGCCGCGAAGCCGCTCGAGCTTCACCCAGAAACCTCGACCGCATGGTCGGATTCAGGAACTCATCTTTCAAGAGTTTAATCGCTACATCACGATGAAGACGGCCATCCCATGCGCTGAAGACGAGTCCCATCCCGCCTGAGCCGAGGCGACCCAGAATCTCATACGGACCGATCTTCTGCCCGACGCGCGGGACCATGCGTGCCTCTCCTCGCTGGATGTGTAGCGAGCAATGCCTTCAAGCTCGGATACATCATACTGTCTGAAAAGTCGTCCGTCTCTGACCCGAACGTAAGCTCACTTTGCCGACAATGGTAATGTGCACGAGAGCACCCGAATCTCAGGCCGCGCCACAACGACAGGTAAGGTCCATACCCAGCTTGCCTTCTGCTTCCAGGCCGGATCCCAGTCCGCAGCCGATAGGTAATCCGCACCGGCAGCCCTGCACAGCGCAACGCTCTCACCAGCGGATAACAGTTTCGACTGTGAAAAAAGCTGAGCAAGTGACGCTTCGATTGAGGAACAAGGAGCCTGCTCTCCGCCAAAGCTGTCATTGCAGCGTTCACTGTCGACGACCATCTGTCGACCAAGGTTGATCTGCTGCGCAAGCCCGGTATAGGGTGCATTCGGAATACTGAACTGCACACGAGCATTCGCCGGGATCTTCTCTCGCATTTCTGAATACGCCTCCCGCAGAACAAAGTTCTGGTGAGCCAGCCCGAGATACTCTGGATCACTCGGAC
Source organism: Granulicella sp. (assembly GCA_965200515.1). Lineage (GTDB taxonomy): Bacteria > Acidobacteriota > Terriglobia > Terriglobales > Acidobacteriaceae > Granulicella. Next base: position 1,962,438 of record CBDAUT010000014.1, read on the forward strand.
GATCGTGTAGCGGAAGATAGGTGCGCAGTAACACGACCTGATAGACGGAGCCGGTTAATCCGATTACCAGTAGGCTAAAGAGAACAATGCGGGTGAGATGTTTACTTCTTTCCACCGCAAGCACACCTGCAAAAAGCAGGCAGAACTGAGGGATAAGCGAAGCCCGCACGGCGTAGTCGTTCATCGCGATGACTCCGGATCGAAAAACACTCACGACGACTAAACCACCCCAACTCAAAAACAGCAGAGCCTTTTCTCCTGAGGTTTTCTCGTTTCTCCGTTGGAGCACGATCAGAGCCAAGCCGAAAAAGCCAAGTTCAAGAAAGTAACTCGGCAGCAGCAGCAGAGCCGCAGAAATCTCATTTGCAAGATGAGGATGCGAGTCGGCGATAGTTTGAATTCCGGGAACGCTTCCGAGAACCGCTGGTGGAAGGAGCTCGCGTAATCCGAACTGCAAAACACTTCCGGCCTGTACGCGCGCGCCACGTTGGGGCCTCAGTAACTGCGTGAGGTACGGTCCTAGACAGATTGCCGCGCTCACACTTAGGGCGGCATACATTCGAATTGATTGAACCCGCTCCCGGCGAACGATGTTCGCGAGGAACCAACCTGTGAGAAGCAAAGCCGTGGCAATTGCAATGTATGTTGACAGTCCGAATGAGCTCGCAAAAGAGAGTCCCGCAAGTATTCCGATGCCCCAGGGTGAATGTTGATCCGTTTGCGACGTTGCGATCCGCACCAGCAGAATGCATAGCACGCTGCAAACAAGCGCCGCAGCATGGTGCGGAACCCAGAGGAAGGTGTCTGCCCATGAGCTCACCTGATCCAGCGACCACCACTCGATATCCCTGGCGACGACTCCTGTGCCGAGATATGCGATCAGAGCGATGAGCCCATCCAACCCGGTCACTGCTAGCAGCCCGACCGCGGTCCACCAGCGCCTGCGCAACTCTGCACCGCGCCACTCCAGCACATATCGACTAAACAGAGCCAGCGAAGCGATAAGTCCGAAGACAGACCAAACGCTGCTTGCAATAAGTGCCTGACGGGGTGAAATTTGGCCAAGCTTGGCCACGGCGGCACACAGCACGTACCAAAAATAGTAGTAGCGCAAAGGCGCATCATGCCCCGGCCAGTACACCGGGTTGGCTGGCGGGACGCCCTTGCGTAGCACAGAGTCGACGAACGCCGTACGTAGCGCATTGTCGTAGACGGTGACACTCATGTACAGCCGATCGTGAATGCCGACATCGACGAGACTGAAAATGACGGTGATGCAAACGAACAGGGCCAGCCCGACGTACGGCAGCGCTTCCCGCCACTCGCCTAGACTCGATGCCCTTCTGCGGAAAAACAGAAAGGCGGAGCAAGTGCCAAAGGCAAACAGTGCACACGCGCCGCCTGTGACTCCGGCAACCCAAACTGCTCCCACGGTGAAAAGTGTCCCCACGGCAAACGACAGCACCACACTCCAGGCAAGCTGTTCCGATGAAGTCCGAGAGCGAAATTTACAAATGTCCGTGAGCTGCGCGACCGCGAACCCGGGAGCAAGAAGCCCGAAGCAAAACAGCAGTATGCCAACGACGCTTCCACCGATATCGCGCAGCATAAAGGTCCAGGCGGGGTGCACTATTCGGATTCTCCGCCGCTATCGTCGCATGATTTTTGGCGAAAGTGGGAAGCTAAAGACCGGGTTCAATAAAGGTGTTCATGGCTAGTCAACGAGGCAAGGCTATCCTAAAGCGATGATGTCGCATTCTCATTCAGCCATCGAGCGGTTCGCTCCCGGACAGACGCTCCTTTTCGATGCAGACGACACGCTTTGGGAGAACAACAAGTTTTTCGAACACGCAATCGCGTCGTTTATTTCTTATCTGGATCACAGAGTTCACACCGATGAGGAGGTCCGTGAACACCTCAATACTTGCGAGCTCCACACAATCGCAGAGCATGGCTATGGTGTGCAGAGCTTTCGCCGTTCTCTCATCAGGTGCTTCGAGCAGCTCACTGATGGACCAATCACTGAAGAAAAGCATGAGCGCATCGTGGCGTTCACTGAATCCATCGCCTCACACGAAATTGAGCTGCTTGCCGGAGTCGAGACAACGCTCGAAGAACTGCACAAGCGGCACTGTCTTTTGCTGGTCACCAAGGGGCAGAAAGAGGAACAGTTAGATAAGCTGAACCGTTCAGGCCTGGCAAAACTGTTCACCGGGACAGAGGTCCTCGCAGAAAAGCACGAAGATGCCTATCGGGAACTCATGCATCGCCGCAAGATAAAGGCAGAAGAAGCTTGGATGATTGGCAACTCTCCCAAATCGGACATCAATCCGGCGCTGGCGGCGGGTATAAACGCTGTGTTTATCCCGCACGATTTCACCTGGGTGCTGGAACACGAATCGGTGCATTACCCACCGGCTCGGCAGCGCCTGCTCGAACTGAGCAGCTTCTGCGATCTGCTGAACCATTTCTGAGGCCTTGCCGCAATACGCCGCTGCTGTTTTGATATACTCACCTTCGGATGAGTCACCGCTCCTGCCGCACAGTGTGTGTGCAGGTCACAATGCGGAGGTGGCGAAATTGGCAGACGCACTAGCTTGAGGTGCTAGCGGGTAAAACCGTAGGGGTTCAAGTCCCCTCCTCCGCACCAACTTATGAACAACTTACGAGAGTAGGTTGGCGGCAAGAGGGCAGTTCGAGCAAATCGGGCTGCCCTTTTGCACGTTCAGCAGGGAAAATTGTCCTCTCACGCGCACCCAAACAACGAATCGCACCAGCCTCCCTCCACCGAGGAGATGGGCTGGCAGTTGGTCGCGCGGCAATGGCGGCAGAAGTCGAAGCACATCTGGGTTTCGCCAGAGGGCAGGTACTTCGTCGGTGTGCGGGACGCCTGGCTGGAGATGAAGACGCGGGACGCGGTGGGCTCTTAGCTCAGAGCGACTCACTTTTGCCGGTCTGCTTCCTTGGTCTGGTCAGCTTTGAGACCACAATTCACCATAGGCTTACAACGCTCGCGCAGCCGTATACACTGCCTGCACAAGTAGCGTTAGCCCCATCACGCTCACGAATGCGAGAAAAAACCTCATGTGTCTTTCCCTAGCGCGAATGATGCTGTCGAGTTGGTCTTCTGCTGCGGTAGACCCAGTACGAAATTCCCTCGAAGCATCCTCCGCGTTCTGGTTTGACTTAGTGCTCATCGCCGGGGCGATTGTCGCTGTTGGCTGTGTTTTGGAAGCCCCTGAGACGTTGCACTCCATTCGAGAGTGGCGTCGAGATCGCAGGGAAGGTAGACCGGAGGGTAAAGATTGGCGCGTCCCGGCATCCGCGATCGGCTTACTCTTCGTGATACTTGGTGTCGGAGCAGAGACAATCTTTGAGGCAGTGGTGTCCCAAAAGGAAACAGAATTGCGCCAGCATGACTCGAACTTGCTTAGTGCAGCAGAACGGGATGCGGCTAATGCGACACGCGAAGCAGGACGTGCGAACGAGTCGGCAAAGGGTGCGAAAGAGTCGGCTGACTCAGCGAGCCAGCTTTCGGTTAGGGCTGGAGAAAATGCCGAAAAGGCTGCCGTCCGCGCCAGGGACGCATCTCGAATTGCAAGAGAAGCAAACATCGCCGAAACGCGGGAAAAGACCCGCCGCGAACTCATTGAAAAACTGTTCAGTCCTCGTGATCTATCTATAGACAAACGCGAACTTATCGGTAAAACTTGCTCGAACTTGTACCGGTATGGAAGCAAGAAGCGGATTTTTGTCGCTTCAGGGGCCAATGACGCCGAAGCGGCAGGGTTGGCTATGGACCTTACTGACGCTCTGGCGCGTGGACGCTTGTATAGCAACTCTGATCTTGGCGGGACATTTAGCACCGGCCTGAAAACCGGCATAGCTATACGAAGTCCCCTGGAAGACCTGCCGTACGCAAACTGTTTGGCAGTCCAGCTTCGTGATGTGGGCAGATTGAAGGGTGTGGAAGTCAATCCAGGATCAGAAGCGACTAATGGTGGCTCCGTAATGATGGGAAGCAGCATCGGCTTTTCTGGGCCTACAGCGGCGATACCGTTAGGCAAACCGCTTCCGCCGGGTGCGCCGATTAGCATCTTCATCGGTGCCAAACCGAGGGAGGTTCTACCACCACTGCAGTAAAGTATCAGCGCAAGCAAAAGGGACTTCATTTGCTTTCCTTAGCTACATGGCGTGCCGGACCGATACACGGCACCCGTCGAATCGATGCAGGCGTATGCATTGCCCGAACCAGTAAGAGGAAGCTGCAAGCCACCCGGCCCAATCTGCACCTGGCCACCACCGGGGTTCAGCTTGAGCGGCCGATATGCAACGCTGGCCTCGTAGGCTTGCAGGAAACCCCAGTTGAGCGTGGTGTTGAAACCAAAGCTAAGAGCCTTGTTGCCGTTCGTTTTGCCCTGAACCATGAACTGACCGGCGGTACCGTCGGCCGTTGAGTAATCGGCCTGCGCGGTATGGCGGGCGGCAAGAAAGCTTCCAAGTCCATCACAATGTGTCGACGTGCTCGCCGCAAAGGTTCCAGGCGCAAAGCATTGTGAAAGCTCGCCCTGCTGCGTCCCTGCGGTTACATCATCTGTTGTCATCCACACCAGCGAGTTGTGAGTTCCGATCCTGAACTGGTCATTGAGGCTGCCTTGCGAGTGGAAGGAGAAACTCTGGTGATGAAGAACCTTATCAATCAGCAGAAAATCGGTGATTCCCGTGATCGTGCCGAGCGACTTCCAGCACCATTTGCTCCAGTTCGTCGTCGCCCAACAGCCTGCCGTGCCGGTCACGTTGTTGCTCTCGTTGTAATCCGTTTCGTCTTCTGAGTTCGTGCTGGCGCGCAGGTCGATCTTTGGCTGTGGCGCCTGAGCGATCGCAAACAAATGAATGCCCGTCAGGTTCTCCTGCCCGATCATCAGGAGCTGACCATTGATGTTCAGGGGCGTGTGGCGCTCGATGTTATTCCGCGTCACGGTGGTTTGCTTCACCCAACCGAACGGAAAGTCCTTGTCCGTCGTGGTTACAAACCAGGTCTGGTAGGTGGGGTTTGTGCTCCACCCTGACATGGAGAACTGGTGTCCGAAGGGCAGCACCAGCGGATCCGCGATACCGTCATTGTCGGTGAAGCGATTCGCATCGGTGCAGTCAGTGCCGGCCGCTGTCTTCTTGCTGCAGACCACGCGATTAGGGCTCACCGTCGGCTTCTCGGAAAGAGTACTAGCTACGGCCACACCGATGTCCTCAAAGGTCGCGGCCGTGCCAGCGTTGAAGAAGATGTACCACTTGCCGTTGAACTTCACATGGTCGAGGCGGTAGACCTGTGAGTTCGCCGTATGCCCGGCCCAGGGCACGTCATTTGCAGCGATGTACAGCCCGAGCCTGGTCCAAACAACAGGGTTCGTTGATAGCGACGGTGTCGTTGCATGGCAGGTGTTGTTCTGCCCGTTCTCGTAACCTGCGTGAGTCGAGCAGATGTAATAGGCATGCCACTGCTGAAGGTCCGTGTCCCAAAGGATCTCCGGGAAAGAGATCGAGCCACTATCCGGAGCAGACGAATCAGGGTTCACAGGAAGGATGGGATTGTTCGGGTTCTTCGTCCACTGAATGCCGTCGTTCGAGGACGCGAGGCCCATCTGCTCAAAGCCGGTTTCTGTGCGATTGGTGTAGTCGCAAGGATGTGCCGAGTTCGAGCCGAACGCTCCAAAGCCGATGTAGGCCAGGTTGTACTGGCCCGTCTGGTGATTCCAGAACACGCTATTGCCAATACCAACGCACTGCTGGTCGAAGCTCCCCGTCGGCCCCACGGTGAGAATGTCTCGCGAGATCATCAGAAAGTTATTCAGCGGCGGCAGCAGGTTCGTAAAATTGGCATTCTTCGAATCAATAGAGTTCAGCGTGTCCGAAGGGCTCGCTACCTGCAGGCCACCCAAACCATCCGACTCCTGCAAAGCCTTCACGCCTGTTGGCGTGATCGTCGTGCACGTTGCTCCTACAACACATCCCGGCGGCCCCTGAATCCCCTGTTGCCCCGTCTGCACCAAAGCCAAGGCGGGCTGATTCGGCTGATAGTTATCCAGGTTGCAAACCCCGCCAGCACACCAGCTCGCGGTGCTCGCAGGCTGCACGCAGTTGTAGCCAGAGTCCAGCAGGGAGCGGCCGCTCACATTGTCGATCACCGTCAGCGCATAGCAAACGTTCTGGGGCTGTGTCTGCGACGTGTCGGCCAACACCAGCGAGAACGCTCCGTTCACCACATTCGCGCAAACCTTGCTTTTCACAACGGTGTGTCCAGTCGTAAGCCTCACCGCAATCGGCACGATGCTCGTAGGACTTCCGCTGATCTGAGCGCACGCAGTAGCATTGTTTGCCGTCGCGCCGGAAGAAGTCAGCAGCGAGCTCTCCGTAAGCGTCACAAATCCAGCAGGCACGCTCTGCGCGAAACTCGGCATTGCCGCGCACGCGAAGGCGGCGGCTGCAAGTAGCAGTCGTTTCATTGGTTCTTCTCTCTTTTCCTTGGGTTAGCTGATCGAGATTTCGTAGACGTTCGCGCTGATGCTTGCCGATCGATTCTTCGACGGCAGCCCAGTCGTTCCTGAAGGTGGATCCGCCTCGACAGAAACGGTCACATCGCTCAACGTTGTATTCGCCGGAACTGCGACGGTGTAAGTTGCGCGTCCTGTTGCGCCAGTGGCCGTCAGCATGGAAGTTGTTGAGGTGCCGACCTTAGCTCTGACCGAAACTCCGCCACCAGACGCGGCGCCTGTAGAGAACGCTTCCACCTCAACATCGACAGACAGGGTGAGCGCCGACGCAACCTGCACGGCTGGGAAATCTTCGAAGAGGCACTCACCCGTCGACACCACCGGATCGGGCTGCTCGCCGTTGAAGATCGCACCTTGATAGAAACTACCGCTGACAGTCGCAAACGTTGCCGTATCGCCGTCGTAAGCCTGCGCTGGGCTCTGCGTTGTGCGGTCGCCCAGGTCTTCCGTGTTCGATGGGAAATACACACCGCCGCTGCCCGAAGAACTCAGCGCCGGCGTCACCACAGAATCGATCAGGTAATATCCGGGCTTGCCACGGAAGTCCCCAGGATTCGCCGTAGCCACACCCGTCAGGTCGCCGCCCGCAAGGCTCGCATCCACCACATAGCCGTAGTACTTCGTCTTCGGCTGCAATCCCGTCACAACCTGCGGCCCAGCCGGAAAGTAACTCAAGCTGCGGTTTGCGATCGTCGCAGCAAACGGACGGAACTCCACCGCCGCCGCGCTTCCACCAATGCCCACCATCGACCCCGGCCCGATCCCCGTGTCGCTCGACTGCGCACTCAGCACCAGGCTGGTCACGAATCCGTCAAGTTCCACCCAAGCCGAAATTCCGCCGTTGGCACGCTGGGACGCGATCGCCACATCGTACGTCTGCCCAGCCACAACGCCGCCGATGAACAGCTGATTCGCCGTGGCAGCGACCGAGCCAGCATCCATCCAACTGCTCGCTCCACTCACCCGGATGCGCGCGAGAATCCGCGTCACATACGCGTCTTCCGGCGTGTCCCACGTCACCTCGATGCGAGGCACCACAGAACCATCCGGCTGCGTCACCGCCGTGGCTGCACTCGACAATAGCGCCATGTTCTGCGGCGCACCAACCATGTAGCCAGCACCCTGCGGCGCAACGGAGACATCGTAGACGTTCTTCTCTTCCGTCGTGCTCCACTCGTACACGCTTGCGGCCGTCTCGGCCACATCAAAGCTCGCCCGCAGCGCCGGAGCATCCTGCTCGCCGCCCGCCTGCACGTCGAACCGCGTGCCCGCGATCTCGAGCACCTTATCGCTCCAGCCAAGGAACGGAAACGAAAAGTTCATCACGCTGCACGGCTGCATCTGGTAAGCCGCCATGCCCATCTCCAGCGTGCCTGTTCCCTGCTGCCGGTTGCGCTCTAGCATGATCTTCGCCACGCGCTGCGACTGAGTCACGCTCAGCACCGTCGTCAGGCTTACCTCGCGCGGCAGGATGATTCCGAAGTCCTCCGCCAGGTACTGATCGTTCGCATAGCCGTGCTGCGGGTCTTTCGCGTACTGCGGGAAGTTCGTCGGCTGGAACCCAAACTGGAAGTTGTCCTGCTGCTGCCCGTTGCTGTCGAAGCCGTTGCCGTCGTAAGCATTGCCTGCAATGTTGTACGGAAAGTTTGCGGCCGTGTAGGTTCCAGTGACCCGATTGAACCGGTCAGCCAGGCCGCGCTGTGGCTCCCACTTCACCGGCCCTGTCAGCACCTTTTCATCGAAGCTGAAGCTTGGCCCCTGCCAGTACGCTGGCCAGATAAACCACTCGCCACCGATGCGGCTCAGCCGTCCCGCCGCCCCACTCATCATGTTCGCCAGCGCATCGCTCGGAGCCGTCGACGTGTCGTAATGCATGTGGCAGCGGTAGCGATACTCCACGTCACCACTCGCCAGCGGCACCAGCTCGTCGCACACGTTCGCCGCGGCAATTAGTTGCTCTTCGTTGATGCTGTCATCGCCCAGCCCGAACTGCGCATCGCGAATGATGTCCGCCGCGATCAGCGCCCAGTTGTCCGAGTACGCCGTCACGCCCGTGCGCGGGTCCAGCACTTTTTTCCCAAACACGCTGAACCGGATCTCCGGCAGGCTCGGAAACGTGCTCTCGCTATATTCGAGCTTCAGGTACACATAGGTGCATCCAGTCAGGCTCGGCGTGCGTCCGTTGCGCGGCGCCCAGTTCGGATCGTTCGCCTGCAGCGCCGTGCTGAAATCCGTGGGAAGCTGATCACCCTGAAAGGCCTGACAGAACACTTTGCCGCCGAAGTTGTACTGCTGCCCGTTCGGCCCGGTGTGGTTTCCACCGTCAGCCGCTCCGCCAAACGACACCTGGTTGTGATTTGTGTGTCCCGCCGATCCCGCATCGAAGTGCACGAGCCGGCCATCGAGATACAGCGACTGGATCGCATGGCACTCATGCCCCGCCAGCACGATGACAAAGTTGTACTGGTCACGATGGCTCCCCGTCGTCGAGCTGTAAACAATCACACCACCCACGCGCTGGTTCCCGTAAATGATCTGCCGCGCCGCCGCCGGTTGCCGCGTGGTGACGTTCGTGCCCCGGTTGCTGGTCAGCGCATCCGCAATCGCGCCCGCTTCCATGGCGATGCCGCCAAGCCCCAACGCCGCAGACGACGAGAGGAGGAAGCCGAGCAATGCCGGACTCGCCACACCCGCAGTGAAGAACGCAAGCGCACCGAGACCGACCGCGCCAGCTATCAGTTCCGCGCCTTGTATCGCTTTCGCCACGCTAGACCTTCCACGCTCTCTGCACAGACTTCAGCGGCAACCGCACCAGCCCCGTTTCACTCACGCTCACCACTTGCCGACCGCTCAAATGAACAAGGCCAGCAATCAGCCGGCCTCCATTCTCCGCAACCACCAGGTCGCCACGCTGCGCCTGCAACGGGTACGGCCACTCCTCCAGGCCATGCTGCTTCGCGCACCACGCCGCCGCATCGGCCACCGTCGAGCCACCGGTCACATTCCTGATCAGCGCAAACGCCGTTGCTTCCGAGTCATACTGCGCACGGAACGCCGACGCCAGATCGGTTCCAGTGAACGCCTCAATCGCAGTCGCCGGAAACAGGCAGCAGTCGTTCTTGCCCCAGGCAAAAGCCTCGTCCGCATGTTGCAGCAGAAAATCATGCAGCTCACGCTCCGCCCAGAACTCAGTTCGCTTCAGCGCCACTACGAACCCCACTTCAGAACCAGATCGTTCAGGATCTCCACCTGATCGAAGCCACTGTCGTTCGGAAACCCATTCGCCGCCTGGTCCGCCGTCGTGTACCTGCGATTGCTCGCACGCGAGTGGTTGATCATCTTGTTTTCCAGCGCCAGCGAAATCGTGCAGCTATCCGGAGCCACCTGCACCGCGGGCTTGTCCACCGTCCCCGCAAAGAAGCAGTACGGCACGCCGCGCAGCGTCATGTCAGGATTCAGCGCACCAGCCCACAGCTTCACTGGAGCGCCCACCTGCACATCGCCAAGCGCTTCCGCCAGGTCTACCGGGTCGAGCCCGCTCAGCGTCACGCTGGTGCCCTGCGCCTGCACTTCCGTGCTCTCCGCTACAGACCCAACCGAGATAAACGTTCCCGCCGACCCATCTCCATTCGCGAACGTGTTGCCGTCCCACTCCAGCGTCCCCGGCCCACTCCACACGTACCGTATCGCGCTCCGGAACTGGATCATCCCCAGCAACACCGGAGCCCAGCCAAACGCATCCCACTGGGCCGCCAGAACTGCATCGACGTCACGCGCCATCGCCTACTTGAACTCCGTCAGCGGAAAGCTGATACGCGTTCCGCTCAGCAACTCTCGGCTCCAACTGCGTTTGTTGTCAGCCATACGAAACAGTCCTTTTGGCTGCGCCAGCACGATCGTCGCTTCGTCCGCCGGCTGCTCACGCAGGCTCGGCCGCACCGGAATCACCGCATTGCCGTTTCCATCGGTGGCCACCGTATCCACCACGTAGTGCAGCCGGTAGCCCACTTGCAGCGCGTCACCGGCTACCAGCGCCCGAGCCACTCCGGCGTCCCACGCCTTCGTGTAAAGCAACTTCGAGCCCGGCAGATTCTTCGTCGCGTCGCTCCCATCCACTACGGGCACACTTCCGTCGCCGAGCTCGCCGTTCGCTGAAGCACAGTCGGGATCGCCCATCAGCACCGCGTTCGCCATGCCGTCCATCTGCATCAGGAAAGCCTTCCACGCTCCACGCTGCGCAGCCGTCAGCGGCGGCAGAGTTACGGTGCAGCTAAGGCGATCTGCACCGAGCCATTCCTGCGTCTGCGTATCGCCACTAAACGGAAATGACACGGCCGCAACCGCGCTCGCAAACCCGAACTCCACCATGCGAGCCGCTGGCGAATCCGGAAAGGAAACGAGCGTCACCGCAGCGCCACGCACTGTGATTGTCTGTGTTGAAGGCATGTATGTAGGTCTAGCTCTCGTCAGGTTTCGTTTCTTCGTCTAGTGCGAAGAGCACAGCGGCCGAAATGTTCTCCGGCGAAAGATCATCACCGATCAACTCAGTCGCCTTGTCATTGACCTTTTGCTCGATCAGCTTGCCGTGCAAACTTCTGGTCGCAGAAACAACAAGAATATATTCGTGCAGAGCGTCAATAGCTTCTGGAGAAAAGCCGCAGGTGTCGATAAGGCGTGCTTCGATTTCTTCACTTTGCTGCGCAAACTTCGCGAGCTGTTCTTCGTATTTCTCGTACTTGGACATTGATGCTTAGAACCTCTTCGTCGCGGGCAACCGCTTTCGTCGATCATCGTAACCCTTCATGATCGCGGGCGCCGCATGTTGCATCGCCAACATAGCACCACGGTACCCCGCAGCCTCGGTCGCAGCCGGATCGTTTGAGCCGCGCGCATCCACGTGTACGGTAGGGGAGAATCCGCCCATCATTGGAAGCGCATGGTTGGGCACAATGGAACCACTCTGTCGCGGCATGAAAAGCTCCGGCCCATTCTCACCAACCATCGCCAGCGTGTTCGCTCCAATCGCTCCACCCGCCGCAAAACCGGGTAGCTTGAGAACGCTAGCGATGCCGCCCAGAAAGCCACCGCCGCCAGAATCCGAATCGCTGTCACCGCCGCCAAACAATTTCTTTCCAAGGCTTGAAACGGAGCCAGTCATCCCGTCGCCACTGAGCAGATCCACACTCTTTATGTAAAGCGGATCAGACGAACTACCGGTGGGCTTTTTCGTGCCGATGCCAAAGGACTCCAGCAGTTTGCTTTCCGCACTCTTGAGTCCGAAGCCAGCCGCGTCTGTGGCGATTCCACGCCCCAAACCTTTGAAGTCAGTTTTTTGCCCAGTCATCAGACGGGTCAGCTGCTCATTCGTAGACTGAATGGCACTTGTAGTAAACCGCGCAGCATAGGAGGCTACGTCTTTGCTTTGCGCCTCAAACTCTTGAATGATCTGTCGAACAGCCCCGCTTACAGTTGCTTGGTCGATAGCCACCTTGTCCGCAGCAGACTGCCGATCGCGCGCACCCTCAGTGTTCGTCTTTTCTACATCCAGCTCATCGTTGCCTGTCTGCTTTTGCTCATCGTCCAGGTCCAGCCGAGCGTTTAGTCGCGACCGACGTGAGGCAATGTCATTCAGCTTCGCCGCATATTCCGCCTCATGCCGTGCAGCAATCTGCGCAGCAGCATTGTGCCGGGTAATTGCACCTGTGGCCAGCTCTTGCTGCAGTGTCCACTCAGCCATCGCGTTCGCATTGTTGCGCCGCGCCTCGGTCAATTTGTCAGCCATGGCAGCGGCGCGCTCATCACGCTCTTCTGAGTTCTTCACTATCGTCTGGAATCGACGATCATCTTCCTCCACCGCTTTTGCAGCCGCACGCTGCTGGGCAGCAGCCTTGTCAGCAGCCTCGCCAAGCTGCCGATAGTATTCCTGCGTCAGCGGCCCGATCTTCTCCAGTACCTTGGCAACATTCTCCGAGTACACCCCCGCAGCCTGGCTCTGCCGCTCCCAGAAGTTGATCTTCGCCGCTGCGCTCAACTCACCATCAGCATTCGCCTCGAGCTGCGCAAACCGCGCTTCCATTTGCTTGAACTGCGCTTCCGCAGCTTTCGTCCGGGCTTCGCCCTCTTCCTTGCCTTGCTTTAGCCCACCAAGCTTCGTCTGCCCCGTGTAGATACTTTCGTCCAGCATCTCCACGCGCTGCGCACGGCGAAGCTGCCGGAGTCGGCCTTCGATGTTCGCAACCTGCTGGCCATTGTCGATTGCGTTGATGCCGACACTGCCATCACCGGAGTTCGCCGCCGCTTCAGCGTCACGCTGGCTATCTGCTGCAACTTTCTTCAGACGCGCAGACTCCTTCACGTACGCATCAATCTGGGACTGAAAGGATGCCCGAACAGCGCTGTTACGTGCCTGCAGCGCTTCCTTCAGTTTCGTAGGATCCTTGGTCTTCTCAACTGCCGCATCGTAAGCGTCATTCGCGTTTTCGACCTGCTCAGTCAGCTTGCCCTGGTCCGCGAGGATCTCTTTGTTCTGCTGTCCGGTCGAAGCAACGCCGTTCAGCACGGCAGCAATCGATCCAGTTGCATGTTCCTTCAGCAAGGCTTCGAGCTGCTTGCGATCTTCCTGCAGCGAGACCACCAACTGATCGGCCATCTTCTTCGCTTCGAGTAGCGCCGATGCGAGACCGTTGTTCGGATGACCGCTGAGCTTATCGATCTGATCCTGAATCTTCTGATTTTCAATCGCCTTGTCATCGACGGTGATCTGCGAACGAATGTGAAGATCGTCGAAATCACGCTTCGTCAGCGTGGTTGCGTTATGAACCTTTTCGAAGGCCTCAACGCCCTTGATGCCCAACTCTGCGAAGAGGCCAGCGAGCCCACCAATGCCGACCAACGTTCCAATGCCGATCACCGCCGTGCTCAGCGCAGGAATACTCGCGATGATGTTCTCGACCGGGCGAATGCCTACATTGCCTTCCAGCGCGCGAACGGAAGCGCTGGTAGCCATACGCTGGTTGAACTCAGAGTGGCCGCTGGAACCCTTTACCTTGCCAAGATTGTCCAGCTCAGCGGCGACCTGCTTATTCTTCGCGCTGATACGGTCCAGTGAAGCGATGATCTTTGACGCGCTCCCCTCGGTGACGTTCGCCATCGCAGTGGCAGACTTCCGCTGGATACGCTCCAGGTCTTCAGTCGAAGCACCAGCTTTCTTCGCAGCTTCGATCTGTTCCTTGTTCGCCGCAAGTATCTTGTTCTTCGCGAGAGCAACAGCGTCCGCAGCTTTCGCGGTCGCTTTGTCCATGTTCTGGAGATTGGCGATGTACCTGCCTGTATCCGCGTCGAAAACAATCGATACATCGCTCATTGCTTCATCACCCTTGAAATCTCAGCCCTTGCGATGCCTGTATAGATCTGCAGTGCCTGCGCCTGCGTTCGTTCCTTCGTTGGCCGGATAAACGGATGTGGCGGAGTTTCTTTCAACTTGCCTTTGCCCGCGCGCGGGTTGGAATGGCCGTACTCTACGTCAGCAGCAATCAGCTTTACTTGCTGCCCGGTAGGCCCAACAACAACCTTTGCTCGCGCGCCCTGCACCAGAGCAGCATCGCTTGGCACACTCACGCGCTTCCTGATGCTGCGCTTCAATTCGTCAGGCTGCAGCACGCCCCGGGCGCTCTCCGCTTTCACCGGCGCCGCTTCCACCAGCTCACCTTCCAGGTAGTCGCCCACAGCAGTGAGCGCCTTGCGCTGCACACGCTGAAGGTCTTTCGTCCGAAGCGCGTTCAGCTTCTTCTGCAATGCCTCAAACTCGCCGGCCATCAGTGGATCCCTCGCGCTACCTGCGCCGTCTGGTAGCGCAGCGCCCGCTCCATGGTTCGCTCGAGCTGCGCGTCAAAGTCAACTTGCTCCACCAGCGCAGCTTCCGCTGGCGTTAGCATGAACATCTCAGCAGATACCGGCTGCTCTGGCCTTCCCATGCTCCAGTTGATGACCGCCGCAGTCAGCTCGGCAGTTTGCCTTTCGCTGTACCGCCGCAGCATACGTTCCTGCTTGCACAACGCCTCGAAGTAGCGCGGAGTGCAGCGCAGGAACTCCGCTTCGGTCATCTTGAAGCGAACCCGCGCGAAAGCTAGGAGTCGGAGCCAGCGATCTGTTCGCCCTGCTGGCTGGGCTTCGGAGGGTCCCCGGCTTCAGCATCAGTCTCCGGCGTCGCGTCCGGCACACTGGTGTCCCATGCCCTATCCACAGCAGCAATCACCTGCAGCAGGTTGTCTGCCGTCAACCAGTTCTGCGCTTGCACTGGGTCAATCTCTGGCTGATACGCATAGAGCGACATCGCGAACAACACACGCAGGCTGGAGAATGTGCGTCCACGCTTCAGCATCGCGCCCAGCAGCGACGCCTCATACCCTTTGCGATACAGTTCATCTTCCGCCGTCGCTAGCGCACCATAGTCAAACACCATCTTCAGCGTCTGACCGTTGATCTCGATTTCTTTGTACGGCAATGCCGGATTCGACTGTTCCATCATCTGCTCCAAAATTGTTCCGCGTGAAACAAAGCGTTCCACGCGGATGAGTGTTTTCTTTTGCTTAGCTAGCCGGTACAGCAGGCGTCTTCGTCACCGCACCGGAAATCTTCAGGCTGGACGTGAACTGCACCGCGCTCTTCACTTCCACGTTGATGTCGAGGAACGATTCGACTAGCGCCGAAAACGCGTAGATCACGCCCGTCGTGTCACCCGGTCCCGGCGGCATCTGCACCTTGAAGTCGCGTCGGATGCCATCCTGATACGCCGCTTCAAGCGCAGCCTGACCAGGTGCAAGGTCAATCAGATTGCCCTTCAGGCTCACGGTACCGTTGTTGCGAGTTGTGGTGATGAACTCTTCGTCCGCGTTCGAATCGAAGTTCGTTACTTCGGTGGTTCCCCACGAAGCTCCGCTGAAGTTCGACTGCATCAGCTCTTCAATCGGCAGAAACGTCCCGCCCGCCGCACCGGTGATGCCACCGATAGAGACAACGGCTTTCCGCCCCGCCTTGGCTTTGGAAGGTGTTGGCATAATGTCTTTCTCCTATTGTGATTTGCCGGGCGAGCCGGGTTACTGCAAAACTCTGCGCATCTGCGCTATCGTGGACACGTCGCCATGGCTAAGACTGAGATATCCGAAAAGCCCACACAATGCTGTAAAAGCCCCTACTGTCCGAGCACTTCGATCTGCAGCTCCGTGCCGTGGATCGTTTGCACTGTCTTCACATGAAAGCTCGCGGAATTACTTTGCACGCGAATGGCTGCTGACTTTGCCGCGGGCTGGCAGTCACCGTGATTGCGCTCCATCCACACGGCCAACTCCACCATGGAACTCATACCAGTCTTGTTGAACGCACCCGTCATATGGCGTTTAACTGTCTCGCGTTTCAGACCTAACTGAGCCGCGATCTGAATCTGTTTGTAACCGCGCCAGACCAGCGTCGCGATCTGCATCTCGCGCGGGCTCAGCTCCGTCGTGGCCATCAGTCGCCCAGCCAGAAGAGCGCGTTGCTCGCGACTAACGATGTTGCAGCCTGTTGAGCGCCGGTTGCGAAGAACGTCGATGGTGAGGATTGATTGTTGTAGGTTGCTGTTACCCAAGATTGAGTCGGAATCAAATTCTCATAACGATACTCATCAATCAAGCCAACGATTCCATACTGTGCCGAACCATCGGTGTGAGCGCCTAAGCGTCCTGCACCTGAGATATTCGCAACAACGGTATCGTCGTACCCGCCAGTTCGTGTTTGCAACACGCCATCGACGTAGTACGCAACATCTGCTGACCATCTCTGCGTAACACTTGTATCTACTCCGAAGTAGTAGTGGTGCCAGTTGCCATCGAGAGAAGCACCTGCGGAGGTTCCAGAACCATTGGCATAGTTGTTTCCCTCGCTTGTATTCGACACGGACATCTGAGTAATGTCGGAGGGGGTGTAGTGAAGCAGTCTGGCGTTCGTCGTGCTTCCATCCCATTGGTCGAACCAAACATTGAGGGAGCCACTTACACCGTTCGGTGTAGCTTTCGCCCAAAAACTAATTGCTCGTGCTGCGTAGCCTGCTATAAGTCCACCAGACGCGAGTGTGAAATAACTTGGGCTGTTACTGAAACTGGCAGCTTGCCCTCCTAGTTTTCCTGCACCCGCTGCAACACCTGTATTAGCAGCAAATGTATTACCTAAAGTGGTCGAATCTGCAAGGCTCAGGGACGCTCCACCCATGTGATGCACATCAGTAAATCGCGATGTCCAAACGGATGTTCCAGAACTCTCGTCGGTACTGATTGTTGCGTCGCCGTACGCGACGTAGATCACCGTGTCCGCGCTCGCTGAGAGCGTCGGCACCTTGATGTGCCACTCGCCCAGGCCTGTGCTCGCAGACCAACTCACCGTCTCCCATGCAAGCTTTGTAGTAAGCGCCGAGTCAGCGTAGAAGCCGATGTCGTAGCCGCTCGCGTTCTGCACGCCGCCGCCGTTGCCAACCGTCGCGAGGTAGCTTGCGCCGGGGAAGTAGAACGGGAAATTCGACGAGCTCGCGCTGCCGCACTTGGTGTGATTGATCGTGAGCGCCCGTTTGTATGCGAAGGCCATATCAGAAGTTCAGTGACGCCTGGCCGAAATAGTTGGTGCCGTCGTAGAAGAGCGCGATGAGGTCTGTCTTGCTCGCGGTGGTTGTGAGCGTCGGCGCTGTTCCGCCCTGCCACTTGATCGTCGGCAACGTGATCGTGCGGCTGCCTGTTGCGTCCTGCGTCAGCTCGATCAGGTAGCGTCCGCCGGCGATTGGGTTCGCGAAGGTGAACGTGCGATTGCCGCCGAGCGTCACTTTCTGGATGTTGCCGTTGGCCCAGTTCACCGCGATCGTGGCGCCATCGGTGAGCGGGTACGGCGTGGAGGCGTACTGGCCGCTGGTCGAGACACCAGCGGCCACGACAGCGAGCCATTGCCGTGCGTTGCCGACGATCGTGAGTACGCGGTTCGCCATGTCTTAGGCGAGCGCTGCTGCAGCTTCGGGCTGGAACTCGATGGAGCTGGTCGAGACTGCCTTGCCGACATACTGGATCACGTTGCCAGCGGTGGTGGGCAGCGTCGCCGTTGGCTGGCCGACAGTGCCGAGGAAGTACTGCGTTCCAACCGTCAGACCCGAAAGCCCGGTGAGCAGACCTGTGAGGTTGAACGAGGCCGAAGCTCCGGACGTCACGGCCGTCGATGTGAACGCGTTCGCTTCCGAGCCAACGCTGGTGTTATCCGCCGGGCGCGCGGCAAGTGCGCCGGCGTTGTTGTACAAATTGACCAGCCCGGCAGGGATGGACGCCGAAGCCGTTGCGGTGACTGCGGTCGGACCGATGCCCGAGGGCATCATCGTAATGTCGACCTGGCCAGCAGAGTTGAGCGCGACGATCTTGCCCGCGTCGCCTGCGCCTGCGGAAGTCTGGTTCGCGGCAAGCCACTGCCGGACGTTTCCAACGATTGTGAGAATCCTGTTTCCTGCCATGATGAGGCTCCTTTAGGTGATGGGGACTGCTTCTTCGAGGTCGATCAGCAACGTGGTTGGCGAAAGCGGCATGCCAACCGCCTGGATGTAGCCGCTGGTGGGCTGTGTCTGCGTGAGCACGCCGTTGGGCCCGACGAACACCGGCACGCCGAGCGCCCAGTTCCAGCCGTTGTAGGTGAGTGGACCCGCGTACTGCACCGGCACAGGCGCATTCGTAAGCGCTCCCGCAGATGCAATGCCAATCGCAGGTTTGGTTACATCTGCGCTGTCCGCCCAGCGCACACCGCTCACAGCGGCGCTTACTGCCGTGTAAGCACTGATCGTCTCCGTCGCGGTAAGCGTCACGCTGTAGCTCTCCTCTGCAGGCGGTGTGATTACGTCGACGCTCTGACCAGGCACATAGCGCACCCGGTACTCCACCGAAGCCCAGTAATCCGTCGGCTTGTTCTCGCTCAAATCCTGCACACCCAGGTACTCGCAATACACAACTCGAGTCCCGCCACCCAGCGTTCCCTCGTACGGATCGAGCAGATCGAACAGCGCCTTCGTCAGCACGTCCGCTTGCTGCGGATCCGACGCATACACATCGAATTGCAACCGAACCGCCAGCACTCCGGCGCCATCCATCGTCGGCTCCGAAGAACCGCCTACACTCATCACCACCATTGCAGGCAGCGTGCTTCCCTGCTGCAGCCGGGTGCGGTAAAACCGTTGTCCTACCAGCGATGTAATCGCGTCCACGCTGAGAATCAGCGCCATCAGCTCTGGCAGGATCATTCGTAGTCCTTACAAATCAGCGTCCACTTCACATGGCGGCTCTGCGCATCCATTGCCGTCAGAATTTCCAGCGCACGCCCCTGAAACTGCACTGACATCTTTGCGGCCACACCCGGCAGGTACCGCAGCACCACGGTGTACGTCGTCTCTGAAGTAATCTCCTGCGCAATCTTCAGAGCCAGCCCGGACGTGGGCTCCACCGAAGCCCACACCGTCGCAAATGTCGTCGCCGCCAACGGCCTGCCCTGCCCATCCGCCGCATCCGCAGGCTGCAACAGCACAACCCGCTGACGCATCCGCCCCACATCTATCGTCGTGTCGACGGGGCTGTTGTGCTTGTCTGCCACCGCTACACCACGTAACTTTTGAACGGCCGCAGAAGACGCTCTGCAATGTCAGGAATTGTCGCCTGGTTGCGGCTGTTGTACATGTTGCCCGCGATCGCCTTGATCGCAATCTTCACCGTCTCCGGCGCTCCACCAGCCGTGTACGTCACCACCACCGCACCGACCGAAGCCTGAGTGCTCGGCCATCCATTCGGATACACCGGATACAGCCGCGCATCGCCTTCGCCATCGACTAGCAGGCGATAGTTGCCACCCGGCAGAGTTTGGTTCACACCGTTCGAATCCACATAGGTCACACTGCTGACAGCAGTCACCGGCCCTTCGCGCAGTTCGATGCCGTGCAGCGTGTTCCGCGCCGTTGTCCAGGAAGCCAGATCGCCGTACCGCTCCGAAAGCAGGTAGGCACCATAAGCACCAACCTCGCCGTCCAACTCCGCAAGCGGAAACGAATCGAGCGTAAGCTGCCACTGCTCGCCGAGCAGAAACGATTTGTTACAAAACTTCTCCGCAGACTCTCGCCCAGCGGTAATCAACGAGGTCAGCAGCGCATCTTCCACATCGTCGTCAGCTTCAAGACGCAGCCAGAGCTTGAGCTCATCCAGCGTAACGGGCTCACTTCCCGTCGCAGCAATCCGAACAAGCTCTGGCATCGTCGTCTCTTCTTAGCTCTGGCGCTTACTGCTTCGCCGACACAACTTCTGCCGGCTTGCCGCTCTCCGGATCAGCATCAACCGCGACCTTCAGCGTCGACGGCCGAACCGAATCGTGCAGCCCCGTCAGCTTGCCCAGCGGCTTCGACACCGTATCGTCGGCTACCGAATCAGGCACCAGACTCTCAGTGACCGCTGCCGTCACACCGACGCGGGGATCAGGCTTGCCGGGAAGGTTCACTTCCGCATGCGGGTGCGGAACATGCAAGCCGGGCTGCACTTCAAGCGTGCTACCCGCTGGCAGACGCGATGCCACACCGGTCGTGATGATGACCGTTTTTTCGGGCAACGGATTCGCTGCAGGGTCTGCTGCATGAGCGGCGGTCTGCTCAACTGTGGGTTGTGGAGTCACTTCCGTGACGGTTGTAGTGGTTGTTTCGGAATCCATGAACGTAGCCTCCTTATGGCTGCGGTGAGCGCTGGGATAAGCAGAGACGCAGGCCGTGGAGCTACCGGCCTGCGTTGAAGAAAGTGGAGGTTCTTTAGCTTGCGGCCATGACGAACTTCTTTACGGCCGCTGTGTTCAGCAGCTTGCCGTCTGTGCGCTCGTTGATCTGAAAGCCAACGGCACCAGATTCGGCATAGAGTTCGCCAAGCTGGCGGACATAGAAGCCCACCCGATCGAGAATCGTGTAAAAGCTGAAGTCGCCAAACAGAGCAGCAGTGTTGCCAGCCGCTGGAAGGGAAAGGTAGTTACTGATCTCAATCGGCTTGGCATTGAACTGGTCAGGAACGCCAGCCTGCAGCCCAGGCTGCCACAGATACTGACCGGTCGAGTCTTTCAGCTTCCGCAACTTGCTTCGGAAACCGACGGTCATCATGAGACGCGCATTCGCCTGGTACTGGACCGTCAGCGAGTCCATGAAGTCGAGAACCTCATCGGCTGTTGGCGAAGTGGCTGAAGCGGAAGTGGCCCCGAGCGACGCGGAAACCGCAACACCGGTTGGCTTCCCGTTGCCGTCACCGATGGTGTACGCCGCTTCTTCTGCCTGACTGATCGCGACCTTCGACCGATCAGCGATATAGGCTGGCAGGTCTACAAAAGCGTCAGCAAGGATTTCTTCCGAAGCCAACAAGATACCGCCCAGCTTGTAGGAGCTGAAGCCTCCCCGGCCGACAGTCAAATCTGTTTTGGGGTACGTCCCCAGCTCAGCGATCCAGCCAAAGGTGGGTAGAGTACCCTCGAGCGGAATGACCGAATCAGATTCTGAGCTTAGTACCGTCGCCAAACGACGCATGATGGTGAGGGGGTAAACCGCTTTTCGGATTGCGGTTTCGTACTCAACGGGTGCGAGATAGCCTACCTGGGTTCCTGTTCCCTTGGTGAGCGTTGCTACGATCTGGAGCGGTGTGTGCTTTTCCCCACCACGCATATAAGATCGAAAGTTTCCGAAGTATTCAGGAGTGGAGTTCGGTCGAAGAGGCCTCCCGGAGTCATCTTTTGCGTTGAGCACTGGCTTGATGCCGGCCCGAGTAGGCTGCGACAGTTCATTCTCAGCAGCCTCGAGAGTTACAGCACGATCAGATTTAGCCTTCCACTGGTTGGCTTCTGCTTCCATCGCATCGTACTGCTGCTTCTCTTCCCCATTGAAGTCACGACCTTCCTTCGCGACCTTGTTGTTCAGATCACGCTGCTTGGCGATGATGCCAAGCCGCTTCTCATTCATCTCTTGAGGCGTCATGCTGTGGTGCTCCTTTCGCCAAGTGGCGGGCAATAAAAAACCCGCCAAGCGGCGGGGTGGAGGGTTGATGGTGGGGTATTTAGCAGACTTCCGCTAAACGAAGGTCAAGTTCTCTGCTCCGCGCTCGCGACCTAGCAACTAATTGCCCTTTTGCCGCGTTTTCAGCGGACTTTGTCGCGATTTCATCCAGATTTAGTGTGTTCTCTGGCTCATTTTCATCACCCAAAGACTTCACAGGAGCATGCTTGAACGCGCTCAGATCGTACTTCGCATGGGCGCCAGCCTTCGCGGGCAGCTCCGTAATCGCATCCACCCAGCCCGCTTCTTTGGCTTGGGCGGCCGTGTACCAGGTCTCAGCATCCATAATTGCGATGATTTGCTCTTGACTGAGTCCACTCCGGGCATACGCCGGCAACATCGTTCCGGCCCGTACCTGATTGAGAGTTTCTGCGGCCTTTAGGAAGTCATTTGCGTCGCCCACTTCGATGGTCCAGGGATTATGGATCATCAACATTGCTGTCTCCGCCATGGTTATCCGCTTGCCAGCCATCGCGATCACACTGGCTATGCTCGCGCACAGGCTATCGATCTGCACGTTCACCGTGCCGCGAAACGCCAGCAGCGCATTGAGAATGCCTACCCCATCGAATACATCGCCGCCCGGCGAGTTGATGCGCACCGTGATCGTATCGACCTCTGGCGGAAGCGCCGCGATCTCCTGCACAACGGACTTCGCGGTAAGCCCCTCACCGTACCAATCCTCGCCGACGATGTCATAGATCAACAGCTCGGCCGTCATGTCCTTCACCGACAGCGCGAGCACACCGGGCTTCTGTCGCATGCTACGAAACTTTTTCAGATCCATCGCTACCCCTTTGCCGAGTCCGGCACTGGTTGATTCGGCTTCGTTGCTCCCGAGCTCGTGTTCGGGTTCTCGTACTTGTCGCCGTCTTCGCGAGGGTTGTAACCCAGCAGCGCACGGCCTTCGTTCGGGCTCAGCCAGGTATTCGCAATTCCCGAAGCGATCATGTTCACAAGCGACGGCGTATCACCACGGTCGAGCTGCGACGTGTCATGCCGCAGGAAGTAACGGCGCTTCTCGTTGTCTGTGAGCAGATCGCGCCATCCGGTCTGCTCAATGCGCACCATGTACGGCATCAGACTGGCGTTCTTGAAGTCCATCGTCAGGTGCTCAATGTTGTTGAACGTCGCCCTCGCGAGCTCCTGGACCTTATGTGGCGGCACATTGAAGAAGCGGCAGATGTCTTCTATTCCGAAGCGCCGACCCTCAATCCACTGCGAGTCCACATTTGACATGCCCAGCTTGCCAGCACTGAGCTTCATGTTGTCTTCAAGAACAAGCGTCCGATGAGCGTTCTGTGAGCCCTCGAAGCTCTTCATTTGACCTTTCAGACTCGCGATCTGATCGTCCCCTGCCTTCCCCGGCAGCTCGAGCACCGTTCCCACGGAAGCACCGTTTACAAACAGCTTCGCGCCGTGTTCTTCCATCGCCATCGACGAACCGACAGATTCGCGCGCATAGGTTAGCGTGCTCACGCCCTGCACGCCGTTGAAACTCATCCCGATCGTTCGCCAGACTTCATCACGCGCGAATGTCTCAGGCTTGCCATTCAGGGGCGTGTAGCGATACTCCAACTCTCCAGTCGCATCGTCACGCTGCATCACCACGTAGTCCGGATGCATGGGCCATAGACCTACCGCTCGACCGAGCGAGTCTCGCTGAATTTGCGAGAACGAATTGCCCCGGAGGCAAAGATGGTTCATGCCCATCTCGCGCCCGTCCTGCGAAGTCATCTCCGCGTTGAATGCGTTTCGAAGCACGGAATACAGCGGATGATCGACCGCAGGCTCCGCTCCGTTACCAGTCTTGCGGTACAGGATCAGCGGCAACTGCGCCACAGACTGCGAAAGTACTCTCACACAAGCAAAGACTGCCGAGACGCGCATCGCACTGTCTGGTGTCACGATTCGGCCCGCAGCGCTCCTTCTACCGCCAAGCGACTCCAGCAACCATGGCTGCGGCTGAGATAGATTGCTCAGATCCCCGAGCGCCTGCAAGCCAAGCGTCTGCGGGCCATTATCCCGCCGGAGCGCTTCCACTGCTGCAGTAATCCGTTCGAACATGTACAACCTCAGAGAACAATTGCTCGAAACGTGGGCTTCCGAACCGCCGGCGCCGTGTAAGCCCGGTTCATGGCAGTAATTAGCGCCGCAACCGGGTCGATCTTCAACTTCTCATCCGTACCCTTGCGCGGATAGATCGTCTCGTTGATGCCTTCCTTCACTTCCACATTGCTCATCGCCCAGGTCAGCACCGGATCACCGTCATGATGCAGACGGCCGCTGAACACTGCGGCCTGCAACTCCTTCATGGGATCCGAAAAGAACTCAGGTTTCTGGGGAACGGTCAGCACAACTTCGTCGCCAAACTTCTCCTCGAGCTGCTCTTGCATCAGCTTCGCTTGCCACGGGTCGAACGCAATCGCCTGCATGTCATACAGCTCGGCGTCCTGTTCGATGTCGCGCTGAATCTGCGTCAGCCGAATCTCCGTGCCCTCACAGGCAATCAGCTTCTTCTGGTGCACCCACTTCTCGTAGTTCTGATGGTCTCCATCAAAAGCGGTCATTTGCGGCACGTAGTGGTAGCCAAAAACGTAGTAATGCTCGCGGTGATCAGCTTCCAATCTCTTGAACACCAGTGCGCGTGAAGCTAGGTCGATCTTCGCGCCCAGGTCAGCACCGTGCCAGCAATGTTCTCCTCGGAACGTGTCTATCTTCAGATTCGGATCGGCGCATTGCTGCCACCGTTCCATCGGCATCCACGGCTTCGAAGCGTTGCTCCAGATTCCGAAGTGCTTCGTGAGAATGACCCCGCGTTTTTGGGGAAAGTTCTCCGCCATTCGCACCTGGTCAGCCAGGTACTCCTCGTCAACCGATACACCCAGATTCGGGTTTGCTTTCGGCCAGACCTTCGGATCGCGGAAGTCATCATCCTCATCGAGCGTGTAGATGATCGCAAACAACCGATCATCCTCAACTGCGCCAGACAGCACCTTGATCGCGTCGCCGCGAAGCATATAGCAGGGTCCGCCCACATTGAAGCCGGCCGTCGTGATGACATAGAGCAACGGCTGCTTCCGAGCTCCCATGCCGGTAAGCATGGCGTCGTACAGCACTGATGTTTCGTGCTCGTGATACTCGTCAACAAGCGCGCACGAAGGCGAACTGCCATCCCCGGGGTTTCTTACAAGCGGCTCGAAGCGGCTCCCGTCTGGTTGCGTCAGGCTTTTCTTGTTCACCTCGATCGCGAAGCTGTCTCGCAGATCGGGCGTGCGCTGAACCATCAGCCGTCCGGGCCGGAACACCTCCAAGGCTTGCTTCTCTTTGGTCGCACCAGAGAATACCTGGGCATCGGCCTCGCCATCAGCAGTGAGCATGTACAGCCCAACACCCGCAGCCTTCGTTGATTTCGCGTTCTTGCGGTTTACCTCCTCGTAGATCCGGCGGAAACGCCGACGGCCATCCGACTTTTGTACCCATCCAAAAATGCAGCACAGAACAAAGCACTGCCAAAGCTCGAGAATGATGCGCGGCACTCGGCCGTTCACTGGAATTGCGAATGAGCCAGAAACATGCGGCAGGCTGCTGACGAACCAACAGATGCGATCAGCCCCGTGTTCGTCGAAGCGGAACGGGTAATGCGGGTCGAGCGATTTCTCCAAGTCATCCAGATGGCGCTTGCACGCTTGCCGCACATACAAACACGCGACAATTTCACCGCTGACAACGCCTTCCGCGTATGCCTGCGCCTTCTGAACGAACTGACTACTGAATCGTGGTGCTGCTTTGCCCCGCGGCGATCGCCGAGAACGGGTTCTTTGGTCCTTGCTCGACTCGCTGGTCGCCGCCTGATCCTTCGTACCTTCCGTGCGCCCTCGCTTGGCCTTTGCGCGTGAGTCCGAGGTCTGTGGCGATGTCTTCATAACGTTTGCCCCAGACCGGCTTCGCTCCAAGCCGTTCTGCTTGGTACAGAGCGCGTGCCGCCAGCTCGAGGTTGATGCGATCAGATTCGAAGAACGTGTGCGAACTCCCAATCTTCAGGATTCGCTTGAGGCATTCCATCAACGCCAACGAAGTCGGCGACTGCTTATTGCAAAAGTCTTTGCTCCACCCCGTGGCAGCTTTCAGCACCGGAGATTTCGGAACCAACTGTCGTTCTAGGTAGCGGGCTTTGTTGTGTTTCAGCGAGTCAGGGTTCACCTGATCTATCGGCTTCGCGTGTCTACCCATAGAGAATGCCTCTTACAGCCCCACACTTGCCCTACACCCGACTACCCTCAGTTTTCGACCATTGAAAACCACGAAATACTCAAGTTCCCACTGAAAACCATTATTTTGAGGGCGTAAAAATGGGACCAGCCAACGGTCTGCGGACGGTTTCGGCCCAGAGATCCGACCCACCCCCGGGTGTACCAATGCCTCACCGAGCGGTTCCCTGCGCGCGCCCAAAACCACCGTCTTCCCTTGCTGTTTTGACGTTGTGACAGTCCTCGCACGCTGACTGATGATTCCTCGGATCCATTCGCAACTGCTCGTTACCTTTGAACGGCACAATATGATCAGTCAGTGTGGCCAACACAGCTCCACGCGGATGCGTGTTGATCACAACATCTCCATCTGGCTGCAACCGCAAGCCTTCGCAAAGCGGATACTCGGTCAGCCGTCGCTTGCTCAGGGCACTCCACTCGCGGTCATAGCCACGCTTGTGTGCTGAGAGCCGCTTAGGCTTGCTGCGCCGAATACATCCAGCGCAGCAACCCTTATCCACCAACGCACCACACCCAGGCCGAGCACAAGGCCGCTTCGCCACTTACGCCGTCTTCTGTGTGAACGGAAACTTATTCAGCGAATCAGCGATCGCCGAAGCCCACTTATTCAACTCATCCTGCGAAGTAATCGACATGTTGTTGTCCTTCGCCCACTGCTCCGCTGCAGGAATCAGCGCAGTCGACACCAGCGCGAGCTTCGCCGGACCCTGACCAGGCGTGCTGCCATACACTGCCTCAGCACTGACCGCGAGACCAACCGTTGTGTTGTAGATTCCCGCCACTGCTGGCACTGACAGATCGACGATAGGTTCCGCCACAACTGCCGCCTGCACAGCCAGGCCCAACACCTTGCGAAGCCCATTGCCAAGCTTTTGCAGAAACGTCTGCTTCGTCGCTGGGGCTGCTACCGATGCACCACTCTGAGTTGCACTCATCTCACCATCTCCATCCGCTTTCGCGGCACTACTTGCCTGCTCCGTCGCCAAGGCTGGCAACGGCAACTGTGTCTCGCTCGTGTGTGGCAACGAGCTGCTGTCCTGCTTTGGGCTGCTGCCCTGCAAGGTTTCCAAACCGTGCTTCCGCCAACCGGTCAGCGTTCGCAGCGAGTCTTTGAACGAAGCGATAAAACCAGCCATAAAACTTCGTCCTCTGCGCTTCTGTTGGTTCCGACATCGCTCCAGCAGCCGCGCTGAACACGAAATAACCTGCCAGCGTTACGCCAGCAGTCACCGCAGCCGTCATGCCTTGAACTGGCCGCCATGCGCCGCAGCCCAGATGTTCTGCAGATGCGCCGGCGAACCATCGCCATACAACGCACGCATCGCCGTGTTCGGGCTCACCGGCAATCCACTCATCTGGAAGTGGTCATAGTCTTTGATCGACTCCCACGCACCGCCCCAGATCAAACCCTGCTTCTCAAACGCTGCAACCATCACCTTGAACTGCTGCGTGTCGGCCTTCCAATTCAGCGCACCACCATCACCACTCAGATACGGCACCACGTCCACTGCCAGACCGTAGTTGTGCATGCTCTGGCCCGCCTGCGCGTTCGTCACCACGTGACCAGCCTGCGATCTGCCCTGCGCAAACAACGCCTGCTGCTCAGCAGCCGTGCGCAACCCACTCACCACACACAGAAACGTTCCCTCAGCTTCGAGCTCCGCAGCCGCAATACGCACCAGCTCCGCCAGCTTCGGGTCCACCGTAGCCAGTTGCACTTCGCTTCGCGTGTCCATCATCGGTGCGTGCTCCAGATCGTCGTCCAGTTGATGCCGTGTTCCTGCATAAAACCGCCGAACGCTTTGTATGCCAGGTACGCCGCCACGATATGCGGCCAGAACTTCTTTACGTCCGAGTAAGCCGTTCCCCAGGAACGAAAATGCTTCGTGATCTGGCGACCGTCTTTTGTTTCTTCCACGATCGTCGTGGTCGTGCTGCTTACATTGGAAATCTGCGTTGCAAGGTTCGTGAGCTGCGTTTGTAGCCCGTCAAGCTTCACGTCTTGCTTCGCCTGACCTGTCTTCAACTCCACGACGTCGCGCTGAACCGCTTCGACAGAACTCTTTACCCCAGAAACCTCACCGCGCAGCAACCCGAGCTCCTTCTGCATTTCAGTACGAATCTCGGACTTTGCTGTTGTTATGGCCGCATCACGCTTGGCATCAATCTCACCGCGAGGCATGAAAATTTCGAAGTCTTCCCGGCTGGGCGACATGTGCGAACCTCCGTGCATATGCGTACATCGGTGGGCAATTCAGACGTGCTTCTACGCGCAGCGCAAATGCATCGGCGTAAACGCTTCCAGCTTCGCCACCGCACGCTCAATCTCATCTTCCGCAGCCAGTGGCTTGCGGCTGATCGGGTGCACACGAGTCACACGTTCCGGCTCCGTCATCCTGGCCGTCTTCGACCCACCAAAGCGGAACGCCTGCCCCGCAATCAACTGCATCTCTCGCGCGCTCAGCACCGCAGGTGTCGGCTTCGAGCTCACCAGCCCATTACTCACCACCGCAATCTTCAGCAGCCGGTAGCACTTCGCCCCGGCACCATCCACGGTCTCTTCCGCGCGCCCATTCCGCACCATCTGCTCGGCTTCGCGCTTGCTCACGCGGCTCGTCACGCGATAGCCCAAAGTCTCATCGCCGCCATACAGCACAAACGGTCGAATGTTGCGCAGGTTCTGTGGTCTCGGCATCTTTGCTTTCCGTCGCTGCGGAGCCTTACCAACACACACGAGGGCTCCGAAGGAACTCTCTATCGCGGTGTCTTGCCCCAGCCTTCAGGGCGCGTGGGAAGCTCTCGCTTCGCCGTCCAGGTTGTCTCTCAGGCTTGCTACACAGTTGCCAACAATAACCGAAGCAAACTCAATGAAAACGTGTTCCACGCGGAATCTTTCCCAACTTCAGCGCAGATGGTGCACTTTCACCATGCGTGGTGCATCTCGCTCAGTTCAGCCGCATGCCCACACCAGCCTGCGCACGAAACTGCCCCTCAGCCACACGCTGCCGGTCATACGGCCACGCTGCAGGCGTAAGCCACAGGCCTTCGCGAAAGAACTTCATCGGGCTCATTGAGCGATACAGCAGCGGCATGTCTGCGAGGATCTGTCGCCAGCGCTGCACCATGAGCTGGCCCGCATCGTTGATCGAGCACCGCGTCGACTCCACTCGCTGCGCAAGCTGTTCTGCGATGGCACGCTCTAGCGCCCCAGGCGAGAAGTTACACGCTCGCATCACGCCACGAACCTCCATCGCCAGCGCCGCCTCCTCGCCGTCGGCACTCAGCGCGTTGAGCTCACTCCCGCGCCGCCACCGCGAACTCGTGCGCTCCCCGTTGCCGCTCCCGCGTTGAGTCACAGGCGCATCCGAACGCTCGGTTTCTGCGGTTGCTTTTGCACTTGCCCTTGCTTCTGGCTTTTGCTTTGACCAGGCATCGCCGAGTTTTCCACCCTGTGGATCGTACGGGGGGGCTTTGGGGGGTTTTAGTTCAGATAGTTCATCTAGTTCAATAGTTCTATTAAGCAACCCGCCTTTTTGCCGTTCGTCGACCCGTGTTTTGCCGTTCGTCGACACCGATTCTGCCGTTCGTCGAGGCCCGTTTTGCCGTTCGTCAATGCCGTTATCCACACCAGCAGGAGGATGCACATCCTCACCCCTGCGCTTTGCTTTCGCTCGCTCCGCACGATCGGTTAACTTCCCCAGATTCAGGCGGTACACATTGCCCTGCCGCACGAAGCCCCGCGAACTCCACGAAGACGCCTTGCGTTTGTCGATAGAAAGCCAACCCTGCTGCTCCAAACGCTTCAGCAGGGTTGGCAGATTGCGCTCGCTCTGCAGCGACAACTCCGCTAACAGATCGATACGCGGGTACGCGACGCCGTTCTCATCGGCAAAGACGGCAAGCGCCGCCATCACCAGACGCTCACGCGCATCGCCCGGGCCGCCGTACATCACGAGGCCTGGAATCGGACTGACAACGTACTGCTTCATCAGCGCGTAGTCTCCAGGCTCGGCAGTCGAAACCCAATGCAACCGGGCAGCACCGCGTCATCCGGCGCAAGGTAGTCCCGAAGAAGAACGATGTTCTGCGACTCCAGCGTCTTCAGCGCGAACGCCAGCGACGGCTCCGTCATCATGGTGAACCGCACGAGCGTGTCAGCACAGCGCTCCGCCCAGCCGTCCTCCACTTCGTAGTCATCGGCCAGCACCCAGAGCAGCAACAGTTCCTCCGCCGAAAGGTGCGGCAGCTCTACCTGCCCAAGGCTCCATCGAAGCCGATCAGTCGCGGTAAGCTGCCTGTTCACTTCGACCTCCGCGAGCGCAGGCCGGCCAGGTACATGCGCGCGGCGAACAGGCGCACTTCGAACTCGAGCTGCTCGGCGCTCAGCCGCTTGCTGCCTCTCTGCCTGCCGTCCGCCGTCTGTTCTTTCGCAAAGTCGCGACACAGCAGAACAAACATCGGCGACGTGGTCAGCGCGTGCGTCGCCTGCAGCAGCCGCTGCGGGTTGTGCTTTTCTTCCAGAGACACGCTGGCCAGCGCCGCGTTTTCCGCCGTCGCGCTGGACGTCCAGTTCGGTTCAAAGAGTGGGTTGGGTACTTTCGAGACGCGCTTCTTCTTCTTCTGCTCCATGGCAGTGCTCCTCTTCGTGAATAGCCCACCGCCCGTTTTCAGCGGGTGAGGTGGTGCCGGGGTTGAAAACACGCGAAGAGATACGTGCCTCCGCCTTACGGTTGGGAGACCCCGGCATGTCGAGGAACACAGATGCAGGTTGGGCATCAGCGCTGACGTGCGCGGATCGAACGCTCTTCTTTGGGTTTTCAGCCCTTGCGCACGAGCATCCCGCACAACTCCACCCAAAGTCAAGCCCCGCGCTACACTTCCGCAATGCTGATGATTGATCCTCCCCCGTTCCTTCCAACTACAGTCGCGGCCATAACTCAAATGCGACGCGTGCTTGATGTCGTCGCCGAAGTAGTTACCGATCCGGAAGGGGACGATCTTCGCGCGGCACTGATGACTGCGTTCAGCTCCGTTGCGTACGAGCACGCTGAATCTATCCTGCTTTTGTCGCGGCATCGCGGGTGCTTCAGTACAGGTATGGCTCTGTTCAGACCTCTGATCGAGACGATCATCAGAGGGGAGTGGCTCTACCTTTGCGCTGGAGATGAGATCAGGACTAAGTTTGCGAGCAAAGAGTGGCGATTTGAAAGCTCCCCTTTCAAAACGATGGGACCAGACCTCGATGCATTTACCGGTAAACCCCGATTCGCGAGTTACCAGCCCTTCTACTCGCAGATGTGTGATTACACGCACACTGGACACGACGCTGTTGCAAGGCGGAGTCACAGGGCCGACGATTTGGTAAGGATTCTTGCTGCCGAAGCGCAGATTAGAGCGCTTCTGTTTCAATCTTCCGCTGCATTGGTAGAGCATCACGAGGTACTCTGCGACCTCAGTGGCGATATAGAACGGGTTGAAAAGCTGCGGAAGATGCACAGCGAAATAATTGAGTTCTCTTAGCACTCGCGCACCCCCAGTCGCGCCAGGACGTCATCCGGCACGGTAAAGAAGCCCAGCGCACCTTTACACGGCACAGGCTTCGCGAACGCCACGGGATTCGCCAGCACGAAGCCGTAGTCACCGAAGAACCACGGGCTCACTGTCTGCGGTTGCGGCGCTGCAATGCAGTCCACAATATCCACCGTGCCGACGATGCATCCGCGAGAATGTTCCATCTCTGAAGCCGCACCAGGCGGAAGCTCCACTAGCTTCGGATCGCAGAAGTCGCGAATGGCTTGCAGATCCTCGCAAATCTCCATCGGCTTCCACCACTTGCTCGCTTGCACGTAGACCGTGCCGCGGAAGTTCGTCGGCCAGTCGCGGTTCTCGATGTCCTTGCCGCCATGCAGGATGAACCACCACCACGGCGCCCGAATGCTCAGTGCCTTCGCAATCACGCCGCGCGCTCCAGAGTATGGTTGGTTACATGCGAAATCAGCAGCACATTAGCTTCCTCGAAGTAAACGGCGCGTCTGAAATCCACGTGATTTGGGACGGAACACTGTGGGGCAAGAGCTTCGCTCGTTTCGAGCAAGCTGTCTCTGCCGCGAAAGGTTTTGGTTACCTCACCGAAGCAGAAGCCACCGCGGTATTGCAGGGCAAACTGCAACTCCCCCTCTGGAGTAAAGAGGACATTCAAACGAGCACTCAGCTGCTCGTATTGCAGGGATTTCAACCGATCGGAAAGCTCTGAGCTATGTGTGGCCGCTACGTCCGTCGTTCTGACAAACAGCACATCGCCGAGCGCTTCCGCCTGGGCAAGATTCCCGAAGGCTTTCCGCTGCCGCCAGACTGGAACATCGCGCCCACCACCGCGCAGCCTGTCATTCGAGCATCGCGTGAAGACGGCTCCCGCGAACTGGAGCTGATGCGCTGGGGACTGCTGCCGTTCTTCGCCAAGACGCCCCAGGACTTCAAAGCCATCAGTACTATCAACGCGCGAGCTGAAACCGTCGCCACCGCGCCCACGTTCCGCGAGCCGTTCAAGCGCAAGCGCTGCCTTGTTCCCGTCGACGCGTTCTACGAGTGGAAAGCGCTCAGCAGCGCCAAAGGTGCGAGGAAGCAGCCCTTCGCCTTCAGCATGCGTTCCGGCGAGCCCTTCGCCTTTGCGGGCCTGTGGGACGCGTGGCGCGAACCGAAGAAGTCTCCCCAGGCACACGACACCTGGCTGCAAAGCTTCACGGTCATCACCACCGACGCCAACGAGCTGATGTCCACCGTGCACACCCGCATGCCCGTCATCCTGCCGGAGCGCGACTGGGAGATGTGGCTGGACCGCGACTTCGGCAGCGACCCCACCGAGATCGCCCAGCTCAAAGCCCTGCTCCGCCCGTTCGACTCCGACGCCATGACCGCTGCGCCCGCCAACCAGGCCGTCGGCAACGTGAAAAACAACGGGCCGGAGATGCTGATCCCCAACCTGCCCGAACCTGCGCTGCCGATCGCCAGCGAAGAAGTGAAAAGCCAGTAGCTTTACACTTGTCCGGATGCACAACCCTTCCGACGCTGAACTCGACGAACTGCAACTGGCCGCCACCGACCACGGCGACGACGCGCTCGCCGCATACGACGCATACATCTCCGCGCTGGCCGAGTACGAGGAAGCCGTAGACGAAGACGCAGACCTGCTGCCGTACGAGGCCGACATTGCCACAGCGCGCGGCGAACTGGATAAGCTATTGGGCCGCTTCATTCAGTAGCCCCCGGCGTCTGGTGCCACTCAAGAACTTTGAACTCATCTGGCTTTACGCCGAGCAGCTCACCGTCAATGAAGACAGCGACGGCGCCATGCGAGTTCACCCAGCATTCGAACTCACCGCCCGAGTACGCCACATTCTGCGGCCCGAACGGCAACTCTGAGCTAACGGTATCCAGCATTCGTACCCGCAGCGGCACACGCCCATCGAAATAGATCGGGTAGTGCTCAGACTGCTTTTGAAGCGCTGGGCTATCTGTTGGAAGACTGCGCGCTGCACTCATGCCGCCCTCCGCAGTGGTAGGCTATGCGCATCATGACCGGACCTACATTCGGGGGACTTGAAGAAGTAGCGTGGGTTGGGATCCAGTCGATAGTGGCGGCTGTAGGGCTCGGTGGTTTGATCGCTTATACGATCATCACCGGCAAAATCAGAACAGACACACTCGCTCAGAACATAGCCAGTCGGCGACCGTTCTTCATCGTTGACATGCGCGTCGCGAACAGCTCTCCCGAGACGCTTGCTCCCAAATGGAATATCTTCGTGCTGCGAAATCTTGGACCTGGTACTGCACTGAATGTCGAGTGGGACTACCTGAGTGAACGATGGCGAACTGGCGGCACTCGACTCGGCGCAGTCGGCGTCGGCATGGACCGTACGCTCCGTGACGATGATGGCCACATCAACCCCAATACCCTTCCGATATACGGCGGGCTTTACATCACTTACTCCGACACCACGGGCCGTTCTTATTGGACCAAAATCGGGTGCGAGCAAGATGGAGTAAACCTGATATTCTCCACCGACACAGGCGACTTGCCGAACTAACTTCTCCACAGCATTTTCGCCTTTGCTTCGCCTAAAATCCTGTCCATGGGTGGCGAACGGGCGTCCACAATCCGGCAGCGGGAAGCTGGCAAGATCTGCTGCCTGTGCAACACGATGCTCGGTCCGCCGCCGCCTGGGCATAAGCCCGGCTTCAAAACGGGTGGGCGTTATTGCGAGCGCTGCGGGCCTCCGCAGTTCATCGCCTGCTACATGCGCTTCGAGCTCAGCTTCGGGACCTGGGTGGTCGACGTGTCGCGCGATGGCAGGCCCGTTCGCACCATCCGCTTTGCCGACGACTTCAAGATCACCGAAATGGCCCGTCGCGGACGCGGCCAACGCACGTCCGAGGACCGCAACATGCTGGAGCTGGCCATCCGCAACAAACGCGGTGCCCTCACCCTCTATCTGACACCGGAAGAGTTCGCGAAGCTGAAGGGCTGAGGTCATTGCGACACACCGCCCGATTCGGCTAGCTCGCGAAGCTTTTCCTCCGCAGCGAGCGCGCGGCCTTCCATCGAATCGAATATGCAGAAGACCTCATACATCGACGTACAGCCGCGAAACGGCTTATAACTGGCGATCGCGCCGGACGCCGCGCCTACCTGATACTCCAAACCTTCAATCGCCGTGCGGTGCTGCATGTTTTCCCGCTGCTCTGCGTTGAGCTGCTTGATCGTGTCCTGCAGAACTGCGCCGCGCTCAGCGTCATCCATCTGCAGCCACCAGCGGCAGAGCGGCTTGAATTCCTCGGCGTCGTCACGGTCGCCGAAGTGAGCCGCAGCTTCCTCCTGGTCGTTCGTTATGAAGTCGCAGTGAAAGCAGCGCCACGGCGTGGATTGCAAGATTGCATTCAGCATCTTCTCTTCGTTTTGTTCTGCCATCACCGACCAGCCCTCTTCGCTGCCTTTTCCGCAGCCTTGCCATGCTTTGCCAACGCTTCCGTCCGTTCCGCTTCGAGCGTGCTTCGCAGCTCCGGCAGGCGGTTCTCGAACAGCCCCAGCACGTCGCGCGGCAGCAGCGCCGGGTCAGCCGAGATGGCCAGGTCATCCACCCGCACCACGCACACAAACAGCGTGTCCGGGCCTGCGTTCTTCCGCAGCCAACCCGCCGCCGACTGCAGCGAGTGCGTGCTCGTCAAATCCCAGCCACGCTTCTCAGCCATGTGACCCTGCCAGCGTTTTTCCGCTTATCGTCCTGGGTCGTAGCGGCGGCTCGATAGCAGTCCAGCTTCGAGCGCGAGCTTCGTAGGGTCCCTGGTACAGCCAAATCTGACCCTCAGAATCCAACGCCCAAAGGTACGAGCCGTCGTTCTGTGACTCACACGCAATTTGGACAAACTTGACAGTGCTCACTTCAGCCAAACAACACCGCCTGCCCCTCGCCGCCTTCGTTCGCCATCTCCGCGAGCACATCACCGTGGCACGGCAGCGGCGCGCAGAAGCAGCCCAGCACCTTGCCCTTGAGCTCCGGTAGCCGCTTGTGCAGCTCAGGCGTCCGCAGCAGGTGCTCGCGAAACTTCGCAATCACCTGTTCGCGATTGCCGTCCGCACCCAGCAGAAACGGATTGCCCCAGAAGCCCGGCTTGCCGTTCCCGGGTCTTCCGACGTACACGTCGTACTTTTTGCCTGCGTGAATGTTCACCACCAGCGGATGACTCACTCGGCCTCGCCTTCCTCATCCGTTACCCGCTCGAGATCTACTTCGCGCGTTCCGTCCGGAGCGGCTTTGCCACGCACGATGCACCATCCGTCTTCCGTTGCCCACTGCTGCATCCGCTCGCACCCGAACAGCCCGGCATCGCGCGACGAGAAGTGGACCTTCAGACCACGGCGCTTGTGCTCCGGATTCGTCTTCGCCGCTTCCTCGTCTTCCAGCGCGATCGCCAGCAGCCGCGCATACACCGGCGCGTAAACCCCCACACGCGGCCCACCGGATGCGTCGTTGATCTCGTATTCCTCAAACCGGACTGGCGTAGCGTTAGCGGGCATTGCGGCGCTCCTCGCAGATCGTCGACAGCAGCGGCAGCGTGCTCACCGCACGGATCCGCGCTTCTGTGCCGCCGTTCTTCGCCAGCTCAGCCTCGGAGATCAGCACGGCGACAGAGCATGCCGCCTTCAGCTCCGCAGGCGTCAGCAGCTCGCTATCGAACCCGCACACCGGCTCCCGCAGCGGCTGCTCCACGCGATCGCGCTGCATCCGGCGCATCTCCGCGCGCAGCATCAGCAACTCGCTCCAAACGCCAACCCAGAAGCGTGTCTGCGACTTTTCGCGCTCCCATGCGCTCCGGCTCAGCTTGCGGTATGCTTCCGGTCGCACCGGAGCCAGCAGCAACTCATGCGCCCGCCTGATGCGGTTCCGCAGATCCTCATCCGACAAACTGCTCGCCTTTGGTAACTCACTCGCCTTCAACTTCATGCCGTCAACCCTCGCAATTTCTCGCCCAACTTTTGCCAACGCCTGGTCCGCGCCGATTCCGCAAGCTCTTTCGCCTCGCGCCGGCGCTTCTTCTCACCCTCGCGATGGCACACCGCACAGGTCCTCTGCCCGGGCCGACGCTCATTCGGGCAGTCAGCCGTGCTGCACGTCGTTTTGCAAGGCTTGTAATCCATCGCTGTTCCCTGCTTCCTGCTGCTCTACAACGCGACGGGATGGCGGCTTCGGAGAAGTCCGGGCAAGGACCTTT
Organism: Granulicella sp.; assembly: GCA_965200515.1. Lineage (GTDB taxonomy): Bacteria > Acidobacteriota > Terriglobia > Terriglobales > Acidobacteriaceae > Granulicella. The sequence continues at coordinate 1,999,133 of CBDAUT010000014.1, forward strand.
GAAGGGAGCCGCCACCCATCGCATCGTTCTCCCCGCAGTCGCCAGAGCAAGTGGTCGCCCGCAGGGAAACTTGTTAGGCCAGAATGACCGTGTCTTTTGGCAGCCGCTCTGCAAGATAATTGCGGACCATCAGCATCGTGTCGTACTTCCAGCGCCCCGCGTCGATTTGCATCAGCGCGATGTGAGGAAGCTGGCCGTTCTGACCCTTCAGCCGAACCATGAACTCGCTCGTCGTCGGATCCACTTCACGGAAAGTGCGATACGCCATCAGCGGAATGCGTGGCGGCAGCTCAACTTGACCGCGAGTCACGCCACCCTGCTTCGTCTCGATCTTTTGCGAAAGACCATCATCCTGGACGCTGATCACGCTCTCGTTGCTTAGCGAACTCGCCAAGCGCTGGAGCTGCACCGTGTTGTCCGTGGGAAGAAAGCCACTCTGCAACGCAATGATGAAGGTCTCCGGCACCATGAATGTGTCGAAATTGAAAGGCGCGTTTTCCTGATTCGTTGCACGCAGCCATTCGTGGCGGCGCCCAAACTCATCCGCTTCGAGGGAAACCAGCGCGACGTTTTCGAAGTCATCCACGAGAACAGCACACTTCTCATCGAAGCTGTCGATCTTCGCCTTCACGGCGTCGATGAATCCGGTGAGCGTCTGCAGCTCGAGCGTCGGCTTATCGATCGGCGCGGGTGGGCGAACATACTCGCCCAGCGTGCGGTTTTCCTTGATGGCATAGGTTCTGCCATCCACAACGGTCGTAACCGGTTTGTCCTTCGAGAACAAATCCGTGACCAGGCCAAGCAAGCTCTTTAGCTGCTCCATGTTTTCTCCTTTGCTGCGTTGCTGCTACTTCCCTGCGGCCGGTCGAAACTGAATCGGCTGCGGAACTTCCTTTGGCTTCGGCGGAGAGAAGATGTTCATCTGCCGTGGATCGTCCTTCAGCGCGTACAGATTGCCGGCGTCGTCTTTCGCCATGTACACGCGGGAAACGGAGGGGATCAGGTGCGCCAGCTTCGAGCTGCAGGAGAACTCGGTCATGATCTGCACGCGGTCTTCTTTCGGCGAGAACACAACCTTCAGGTCAATCGTTCGCTTCGCCAGACCAGGTGTTGCGATGTCCGCAATGTTCGCCAGCACCTTCTTCAGCTCAATCTCGAAGGCGTCAATCATTGCGCCTTCGCAGATGTTCCCGAAGTTGATCTCTATCGGACCCTCAAAGGTCTCGTGAGGCTGCTGCGGTGTCTGTGTCGTCTCGTCTGCCATTGCCCTTTTCTCCCCTTCGCCACATCAGCAGCTCTTCGAACGCCGCTGCCATCTTGCTGTCAAGCGCGGCAAACTGCATCTCGCCACGCTCTTCACTTCGCTTTGCCCAGGCCCGGTACTCACGCAGCCGCAGCTCGAGCCAGAAGTCATCCGGCCGCACTCAGTGCGTGCGCCTCACCGCGTTCGCCTGCACCGTCTCCAGCGACACCCGATCACGCCACGCACCATGCACCCAATGGCCCACCGTGAACGCGCCCACAATCAGCAGCGCAAGCATCACCAGCGCGTTCAGCACAAAGCCAAGCCGCAGCGCGATCATCCACACGCTCGCCCGCTTGCGTTCGGCGATGCCCGCATTCATGCGCCCGCGCACGTCATCCCAGGTAAAGGGCTTCGGCTCTTCGCACTCCACGATGCGTAAACCAGCCTCGCTGCCCACCAGACTCATCTTTCTCGCTTCCGTCATCGCCTCGCCTTTCGCTTGCCACGGCGTTTCTGCCGCTCGGCTATCTGCCAGAACGCTTCACGCTTTTCGCGCTTGCGCTGCTTTTCGTTCGCAATCCGCAGCCGCCGCACACATCCCGGCGCGTTGCAGCAGTTCTTCTTCGCCGTCAGCCAGGACACGCGATCGCCGTCGGGAACTTTTTCGCAGAAGGGGCACGCCGTTTCTCCGGTGCCGCTTCGTACCTCCGAAACACCTGCTCCAGCAGCGTGTGCTGGAACGTCGTCGGCACACCCTCCCCGCACTCCCAGCGGTGCAGCGTGTTGCGGTGTATGCCGATCTCCACAGCCAGCGCCGTCTGGCTCAGCCCCGCGTCCCGCCGCCGGGACTCCAGCCAAAGCCCGTACGCCTGCTGAAACTCCGCCCGGTCCGTCGGCAAGTAGTAGTCCGCCACTCAAGCAGCCACCTTCCCCGCGAGCTTTGCGCTTGCACCATCGCGCGCAGCCGCATTCGACCGCATCGCCGCCAGCGCCGCACTCTTCGCATCGCGCAACCGTCCGCTGTCGCCCTCGGCAGTCCTCGGCCCACGCTTGCGTCCAATCAGCACCCGCACGGCATCCAGCAACCGGATGTTCATCTCGGGTCCACGCACCACGAAGAGGTCCGCCGCTGTCGCCTCTGCCATTTCCTCGGCACAATCAGCCAGCAGCACCGGCACACGCCCATCGTCCTGCAGCAGTCGAATCGCAAGGTTGCCCGGCACAAAGGTCATCACACCGTCAACCGTCGCCTCGATGCAGTGCTCACGCGCCCGCTGCAACGACTTCGCCGCCAGCACGCGAAAGCCCAGCGTCTCCAGCTTGAAGCGCCACTCTTCCAGCACCGGCGTGCTCAGCGCATACAGCACAATCACCTTGCGCGGCCTCATCGCATGCCCCGCTTCCGCCAGAACTCATCTACACGCTTCTCGCCCTTGAGACGTTGCGTTACATCCGTCATGCAGAGGTAAAAGCCGAGAAACATACCCGCGACGATGCAGAATACGCAGGTGAGGCAGAGGAGAATGCCAGGCGCAAAGGTCATGCTGTCGCTCCGTCCGTGCAAAGCTCACCCTGCGCCGCACCCACGCCGCCAACCTCGGCCATGCGCTCGCGCGCCATCTCACCGGAGCCGATAATCTCCAGCGTCGGCACCCCGGCAAAGAAGTTCACACACTCCTGAATGCGCCTCAGCGTGTCACCCGCATGGCGATAGTCCACGTGCATCCAGCGCGGCGAAGCAATCAACTCGCCCTCGGCATTCACCAGCGCGCCGGCATGGTTGCGGCAAGGATCCGTCTCTGCCGAAGTTGCAATCCGCCACGGCTCGGCGAACACATTCACCGCTTCGGAACTTTCGCCAGGCAACTGGCCATACAGGCAACCGTCTTCCGTCCGCGCGTTGTGCGCTGCGCCGCCCAGGCACTTCGGCCCGCAGAACCTGCAGTGCGTCTTCCGAGCCGCCAGCATCTCCGCGATCTCCGCGTCGCAAGGCATCGGCTTCGCCTCGGCTACGTCCGCACACAGCACCAGCGCGATGCCAACCACGCAGTGCTCCGCATGCTGCAGGGCGCTCTCATCCCCCGCCGCCCGCAAACACTCGCGGCAACGAACCTCATTTGCCAGGTGAACGATCTGCCGCGCAGCCAACGTCTTCGCCGCGATCGATAACTGCTGAAGAAGCTCGCTCACGCCGCCACCTCGGTTTCGGTTGTCTTCTGTTGCTTATGAGCAATGCGCTCGGCGCGACGGAGGACCTTCGCTCCCTCATCACTAAGCAGGTATGGACGGAAGCGCACGCCGGAATGCAGGAGCATTCCCTGTGCTTCGAGGTACTGAAGAGCCTGCCGGGCCGTGGACTTCGACTTACCGAGAGCCAGCGCAAAACTCGGCTGATCGGGAGCCATGCGGTGATCGGCGCAGTAGTCACGAAACACGCGCAGCGCTTGGAGATATCCGGGTGGCAGCGGCTTCGCCTTGCGTCCTACCGCGATGGTGGTTGTCTTCGTCGCCATGACAGAAACAACTGTGCAATGAAACTTCTGCGCATGTCAATGAATTTCATTGACATTGTCCATTATTTTTATTTTGATAGACGAGGACATGCTTTCGTATGCGTAACGAGTACCCCGAAACCGTTGACGGTAAAAGGCTTCTGGCCTATGTTGGATTGCCCGCTTCAGAAGAGGCTTACAGATGACCCGAAAGCACCATCGAATCGGTCTAGTGACGGCACATACTTCAATCCATGCGTATCCACGCATGGAGGATGTTCATGAAGTCTGTTCTTCGCTACGCCCTGGCCAGCGCAGTTGTTGCGTTCGGCCTGATCGCAATCGGCAACACCCACCCGATGCAGGTCGCGGCCGCAACCGTCGACACCAAACAATCCTGCCCAGAATGCGGCCCGGTACCACCGCTCTGCCCACCCGACAATCCAGACTGCGACAAGCCACCAACACCGAAAACCAAGTAGGGCTCTCATGGCGCTTCGAGATGAGGCGCCATGCTTCCTAATCACCTGCTTTGGGCCACATGGATCACCGGCATCGCGCTTGACGTCGTTCTGCTAGGGCTTCTGGCATTCCGCAAACAAGTTCAGCAATGGCCTTCTTTGGTCTTCTGGTGCTTGCTCGATCTAAGCGCCGACGCTGTTCTCGCGATGGTTTCAACCAACCGCACCCACTATTGGTTTACCTACTGGACGTGGTTTCTGATCGCGGCATTCGCACGATTCTGGATTCTTTTCGATGTTCTGCAATCCTTCCCGGGCGCAGCGTTCATGCAGAAGCAACTTCGTACCGCGGTGGTGTGCACCGGAGCAGCAATGATGGCATTCGCCTGGTGGTTCGCCTCGCTCGATGGTCCGCCTGCAGCCGTTCGGCTTCGCACAATGGCGCTCGCAATCGACAGCGCAGTTCTCATCGGCTGGGCCGGGTTCGCAACGGCATTCCTTATCGTGATCGTTGCGTCGCGTCTGCGATGGAGCAAACGCGGGCTCATGATCACTCTGGGAATAGCAGTCAAAGCGTGCGTCGGCTTATTTGCAGCGGACCTCAACCGCGGCTACAAACCGCAGCGTGAACTGGCAACCGAACTTCAGGCATTCGCAGCGCTGACTTGCCTGCTGCTCTGGGTGCTCGCCTTCTCTCTCTCAGAACGTAAACCGAACCTCGCCCCTACGGCCTAAAAGAAAGCCAAAATGCACACGATCTCGCTCGCAACAACACTTACGATCATCTGCTTGCTTGTTTTTCTGTTCTCCGCCCGCGTCTATGAGCCCTGCCAGCGTTCCGTGGCCCAACTCCCTCACGGCCGTATGGATCCGGTCAAACCGTTCATCACTGAAGAAAGTGAATGCGTCGCCGGCCCCGACTTCTGGAACGCCTCCCGTCGCATCCCCGGGCTGCTGACCCGACTCCGGGAACTCACGATCGTCGTGCGCGGCTTGCAGCACTGCCATGCTCGCGGCGTAGTTACTACGCGAGACGCCGCCGAAGTCTGGAAGTTCGCGGTGTACTCTGCCATCTACTCGGGCATCGCTTTGCCGGAAGCGCTGCTTTGCGCCACCGACGATGACCTACCGCACCTAGCAGCATTGGCAGCGGCAAAGTTCCACTGGCAGGCCACTCTCCGAACTCGTACACTCTGCCAGGCGACCGGCGCACCAGATTGGCTCCAGCAGCCCGGCGCACTTCTATAAAATGATCGTGCGCATGCCCACAAAGAAATCATCTCTGTCGGTCCTTGACCTCGAACGTCAGATCATCGACGTCCGTGAGGAGATTGCGGCCAAGCTGCCCCTGCAAATGCGCAAGCTGAAGTCGCTCGAAGAACTTCTCAGCATCCGTAGAGAAGAAGCTGCGGCAACAGTCGATGCCAAGGACTTCTCCATCGCTGCAAACCACTCGCATGCGATCACACTTCTGTTTGCGGCATTCCCTGAGCCGATGACGAAGCAGCTGGTACTGGACCGTCTCACCGCAGGTGGCTACATCAAGGACGACGATACAAAGTGGACCGTGAACGACACCCTGAACTACATGCTGCGCACGAAGAAGCTGCTCCGCAAGGGTCCGGAAAAGCGCATGCAGACTGTCGTGCAAATGCCATCAGCGAAATAATAATGAATTTCATTGACATGCCAATGAAACCGCGCTAACGTTCTCTCACTGCCACCCGGCAGCACAGGGAGCAAGCCTTAGTGAGTAACAGCCCACAAGAGAGCACCCACAAGTCCGGCGATCAAGTTCGCCAGCAGCATCGCGCCGATGATCGGTCCCATTGTCAGTCGCACCGGGTAACGCCGATGTTCAGCGAGCGCTTCGGCGAATGCTGCACGCAACTGGTCGGGGGTAATACCACCAACGACAGTGACAGCTTCAGGCTCCGCAACAAGGGCTTGCGGCGCAACTGGAATCGTCGCCGCGCCCTCCAGCGGCTGTTCAGCAGTGCGAGCCAAAATCGCGGCCACGTTCGCCTCGCCCGCTCGCTTGGCGTCCGTTTGCAGAGACAAGCCCGCCGCAATCAGCAAGACAACGAAGACAACAGCTGCAATCGCCCAAATCATGTAATCCACTCCCGGCTTAGCTTGCGGAAGCATATCACTGGGCAATTTTTCATTGCCTATACGCAACACCCGGAGGCCGCATGAGCCAGGATATCCAATCTTTAGAACGCTCTCTCGCCTACGAACACGCCACATCCGTGATCGAGACCTACGGCCTCGCAGTCGATCCATTAGACGAGGACGACATCCGCGACTGGTTCGACATGACTGCCGCGTTGGCGAGCGACGACGCCGACTCCATAACCGAGTGCCTTACCTACCTTGACTGGCGCGGACTGCTCCTACGCTCCGCCAACAACCCAAACACCATCGCCGCCAAAGACGAGCACGAAGCGCAGATTCCCGCGGTTCCTCCGAGTCGCAACTACGGCGATCACGAGGTCTGCCGGACATTCACAGCTCCCGCAATCACGGTGAAATTCGCAGCCGACGAGGAGAATGCCTGATGTCGCCTGACCCGAACCGCACCGAACGCAAACAGCCGCCGCTCGACGCCGAGATCTGGACGGCCGAAGAAGTGGCCGGCTATCTGGGCGTCTCTGACGACACCGTGCGTAGCGAGGCCAAGAAGAAGAAGCTGCCGGGATTCCAGGTCGGATCGATGTGGCGGTTCCGGGCGGAGAAGATTCGAGCTTTGGGGGCGTAGCATGGCTGACATGCCGCGCTACCAGAACGGATCGCTTGAGCTCGCCAACACCTCCGCTGGTCCCACCTGGTACATCCGCTTCACGCATCCCGACGGCAGCCGTCCTCGCCTCCGCGTCGGCACGGTAGCCGAATTTCCCAGCAAGCCCAAAGCCACCCGCGCCGCCCAGCCCCTGCGCGATCAATTCAACGCCGGCGAACACGCACCGAAGCCCGTCTACACCGTCGATATGCTGGTGCGCCGGTATGAGCTGGAAGAGATGCCGCAGCGCTTCTCCACCGCCACCGGCTATCGCAAGCTGCACAACAACTTCATCCTTCCGCGCTGGGGTAAAGCTGTCCTGGACGATGTAGCACCGCTCGAGGTTCGCGCCTGGCTGCGTGCCCTCACGCTGAAGAATGGCGAACTGGCCAGCTCGCGCACGCGAGGCCACGTGCACAACCAGTTCAAGAACCTGCTGAAGCACGCCATGCTCTGGAAGTGGATGACCCCGCAGGTGAATCCGCTGTCGCTGTTTTCTCTGGAAGGCGCGACGAAACGCACGAAGCTCCCACGGGTGATCTCGCCGGATGACTTCCGCGCCCTGTTCAGCTATTTCGCCGCCGACGCCCGCCTGCAGCTCATGATTACTGCCGCGTATCTGCTGGGTCTGCGGATCTCCGAGCTGTCTGCACTGAAGTGGAGCGACATCGACTATCTCAGCCGAACCGTCACTATCGAACGCGCCGTGGTGCGCAACCACGTGGACCGCGTAAAGACGGAGCGCTCCGAAGCGCCGCTACCCCTCGCCCCGCAACTCACGAAAGCCTTCCAGCGCTGGCACGCCGAGTGCCACTACCCCGCCCCGTCCGACTGGATCTTCGCCAGCGATCGTCACGTGGGCCGCCTTCCGGTCGACGCCCGCTTCCTGCAAACCGACAGGCTCCGGCCGGCGGGCACATCCATCGGCTTGAACTTCTCCCTCGGCTGGCACACCTTCCGCCACAGCTACAAATCATTGCTGGACCGCGTCTCCGCCGACGCCACCGTAAAGCGCGATTTGATGCGCCACGCCGACGTCCACACCACCATGCAGGTCTACGGCGAAGTAGAAATGGACCGCCTTCGCGCCATCAACGAAGCCGCCATCGCCCTGGCAATGCCCGAAGCGGTGAACTAACTGGTAGAACACCTAAGAGGACCAAAAACGATGAAAGTCTCCGAACTGGTAACAAAGCTGCAGGCTATGGATCCCGATCTTGAAGTAGAAGGGGTAATCGAGACAACTCCACACGGCTCGATAACAATTGCCCCAGAGAAATTCAGCCAAGCCGACCATGATGCCGCGTGGGAAGAACATGGCCGCAGAGAACGGATAGCAGCCGAAGCCTAGCCTGAATTCCGCTGGGCAGATAGAGGGCAGGAAGCACCCGGAACCACCGTTTTCAACCTCTACGCACCACAAAAAGCAGCCATTTACGGTAGACTAGGGATAAGTCGAGGGGTTCAAGTCCCCTCCTCCGCACCATCCTACTTTTCGAGAGCGCTTCGGCGAGGGTTATTCGTTCTACATGCTTATTCTTCTCGTCATCCTGCACGTTGTTGTGTGCCTCTTCCTGATCGGTGTTGTCCTGCTCCAGCAGGGCAAGTCTGGCAACATTGCAAGCGCTTTTGGCGGCCAGGGTTCCAACACCGCCTTCGGTCCACGGGGCGCGGCAAATCTGCTGACGAAACTGACGACATGGTCGGCCGTAGTTTTTATGCTTACTTCCATCGGTCTGACTATCGCAATGTCTCGCGCGACTAGCGGACAGTCTGTTCTTTCTGGCACTGCAGCAGGACAGGCGACACCAGCCAAAAAGTAGTCGAGTACACCGGCAGACAGCGCGGGCCATGTGCCTGCGCTTTTGCTTTGGAGCTAAATTGATTCGCGAGACATTTCCGGTTGGCCTGCTTGGCTGCAACTGCACAATCCTCGGCGACGAGACCTCCCGCGAAGCGATGGTGATCGATCCTGGTGCAGACATACCACTCATTCTTGCTGCACTCAATCGGCATAGCTTCACACTGCGCAAGATCGTCATTACGCACGCGCACATCGACCACATCGCAAGTGCGCTGGAATTGAAGCGGATCACCAACGCTCCAATCTTCTATAGCAAGGACGACTTGCCGCTCGTTGCCATCATGGACCAGCAAGCTGCGTGGCTCAATGTCCCGATGCCGCAAGTCGCTCCGCCTGATCACTCTCCTGCTGACGACGAAGTACTTTCTATCACCGGCATCGAAGCCCGAGTGCTGCACACACCGGGGCACACAGAAGGGAGTATCTGCCTGCACATTCTGCAGGATGGTGTGTTGCTCGCCGGTGACACACTCTTCGCCGGCTCTGTTGGTAGAACGGACTTGCCCGGTGGTGATCACGACAAACTCATCGGAAGTATTCGCGAGCGCCTGCTTCCATTGGACAACGCCACAGTGGTCGTTCCGGGTCACGGCCCATCAACCACCATAGGCGAAGAACGAACCAGCAATCCATATCTAAAGTCCAGAGAGTCCCGCTAGTAGCTCGATTCCGCGTTTCCACTTTTCCTGTGGCGTCAAGCGACTGAGAACGATGTGCCCGGCACTCAGACCGTAAAACCCACCTGGCTGCACAATAACGCCGTGCATCAGGCCCGCGAAAGCAAACTCAAAATCGTCTACGTAACGTGGAACGCGCAGCACGACGGTCCATCCACTCTCGCAGAACAAACGACTCGATTGTGTATTAGCGAGCTTTGCATCTAGAAGGCTGAGGTTTTCTGCTAAACGAGACCTGATTACTTCCTGCAAGGGTTTTCGCGACGAAAGCCATAATGGAAGCGCGTGCTGGGTCGGTGCAGATACTGAGAGGAATGTGTCTGCAATCATCTCCAGCCGAGACACTGCTTCTTGCACCAGCTGGTCAGACCCACGGATCGCAATCCACGAAAGTTTCATTTGCGGCAGCCCGCATACCTTGCTGATCCCACTCAACACAAACGTCAGCGGCCCCGACTCGCCTGTAGCAAAGCTCGGCTGGCCCTCTTCCCCGACCGCGTAGTCAAGAAACACCTCATCCACGATCAACGCCAATCCATGCCGGGCACAGACTTGCAGCAAAGACATTCGATCCGCCGCTGAAGCGTAGTTGCCAGTCGGATTGTTCGGATGCACGACTATGACCGCCTTCGTACGCGATGTGATCTTCGCTTCCAACGCATGCACATCGATGTGCCATCCATCGGAATAGAACAGAGGGTACTCTCGCACGCGAACGTTATCGAGCTGCGCAATGATGTCAAACAACGGATAGCTTGGACGTGCAATGAGCACCTCATCGCCAGCATCGCAAAGCAAACGAAATAAGTAGGAATATGCCTCGCTCGTACTGGTCGTTAGACAAATACGATCTGCTGAAACGGACGCACCGTGATCTGCGTAGTAGTTGCTAACCGCCGCCCGTGCGAACTGCATCCCGAACGGCTCCGGGTCATACTTCAGCGCCGAGTCCGAACTCAACGGCTCCAGCAGCGAGTGCGCCTCCAAACCAAAACCTGCCGCAGTTGGATTCGAGACTGTCAGGTCGAGCAGCTCCCGCCCTTCTGCCTTGGCCTTACGTACTGCCAATGCGTAGTCGTTCTCGCTCAGATCCCATTGGGTGCGCTTAGAAAAGTTCATCAGGCCTTCTCATCTTAGCCTCGACAGCAACCTACACTTGAAATACATGGAATCGATTCAAGCAGTGCTCTTCGACTACGGTCTCGTTCTCAGTGGTCCACAGGACCCAGCCGCATGGAAAGCGATGATCCAGTTACTGGGTACTACTGGCACGGACTTCGCCAATGCCTACTGGCATCACCGGAATGACTACGATCGTGGCACCCTGAATGGTGAGGCTTACTGGCAAGCGGTCGGCGCGGATCTCGACCATGGACTCAGTAATAAGCAGCTCGAGATTCTGATTCATGAGGACGTTCGCCTCTGGACGCAGCCGAACAAGCCGATGATCGAATGGGCCGCACGGCTGCAACGAGCAGGAATCAAAACTGGCATTCTCTCCAACATCGGCGATGCAATGGAGACCGGCATCCGCGCTGAGGCAAAGTGGCTGGATGACTTCTCCCACCACACCTTCTCTCATAGGCTTAAGCTTGCGAAGCCTGAGCGCGCCATTTACGAGCACGCAGCTAAAGGGCTTGGCGTGACGACCGGCCACGTCCTCTTCATCGACGATCGCGCAGAAAATATCGACGGCGCAGAGTCCGCTGGCATGCGGGCCATTCAGTACATCAGCCACGAACAGTTTGCCGCCGACATGCGTGAGCGCGGGTTTGCTGATCTGCTTGAGATCTAGTGCGGCTGCTTCACGAGTGGCACAGGGATCTGGCTGACAATCTCGATCCCAAAGCCCTGCAACGCAGGCACGTGGGTTCGGTGATTGCTCAGCAACTGAATGCGGCGGATGCCTAAGTCTGAAAGGATCTGCCCACCTAGGCCCACCTCGCGCAGAGTCCGCTGTTCGCGCTCCGGAGTGCGTTCCGGTGAACGGTCGTTATTGCGGCCTTGGCGATGGAAGGTAAGGCGACCGGGCGTGAGGGTACGGTCGATGCCGAAGCCGCGCTGCGTGTGGTGTAGGTATAGCAGCGCTCCCCTTCCCGCGTCGGCAATGGCCTGGAGAGATCCATCGACGGTGGCTCGACAGTCGCACAAGGTGGAGCCAAAGACGTTGCCGGGAATGCAGTGGGTGTGGACGCGCACCAACACGGGTTCGCTGTTGGCGGTCTGCTCGACATCTCCCATCACCAGCGCGATGTGCGACTCGCCGCCTTCGACCTCACTCTCGTAGGCAATGGTTCGGAACTCGCCAAACGGCGTGGGCATTTGGGATTCGGCCACGCGCTTGATGTAGCGCTCGTGCTGCAGGCGGTAGCGGATGAGCTCGGCGACCGTGAGCATTTTGAGATTGTGGGTTTGGCAGAAGGCGATCAGGTCTGGGATACGCGCCATGGTGCCATCGTCGTTCATGATCTCGCAGATGACTCCAGCGGGAATGAGGCCGGCGATGCGGGCTAGATCTACGGAGGCTTCGGTCTGGCCGGCGCGGACAAGGGTGCCACCCTTGCGGGCGCGGAGGGGGAAGACGTGGCCGGGGCGGGCGAGATCGTTGGGGGTGGTGCCGGAGGAGATGGCTACCTGGATGGTGTGGGCGCGGTCGGCGGCGGAGATGCCGGTGGTAACGCCCTCGCGTGCCTCGATGGACTCGGTGAAGGCGGTGCCGAAGCGGGAGGTGTTGTCCTGCGTCATCGGGCCGAGGCGGAGAGCGTCGGCGCGGTCTTCGGTGAGGGTGAGGCAGATGAGGCCGCGACCGAACTTGGCCATGAAGTTGATGGCTTCGGGGGTGCAGAACTCGGCGGCGAGGGTGAGGTCGCCCTCGTTCTCGCGGTCTTCGTCGTCTACGACGACAATCATGCGGCCGGCCTGGAGCTCGGCGACTGCGGTGGGGACGTCTACGAAGCCTGAATCGGAACCGTGCATCTGCCTACCCCTCCCCCGTACTTTTGTCCTAAAGTCTTCAGAACAGAAGAGATAGGTGGGGACCAAGTCTGGATGAAGTCAGACAGGAGACGGTAGAGGATAGACAGAATGCAAGGTTGATCCGTCTACGCTTTGCCGTGTTTCAGGTCTGCTTGTAGTTTAGCTAATCGGATGCAATAACTACGCAAGCTGATTCAGAGGCGTAAAGGTTCCGGAATGAGCAGCTTAGGCAGCGGTCCCGAGGTGTGAGCCCTTGACAGCATATTTCCAGGCCTGAACCAGTTTGCCGCAAATTGAGCTAAAGCGTGGACTCGATTTCGAAGCCCCAGGCTTCAAGTAAAGCTTCAGGGATGTACTTGGAGTTCTTGTTACGACGGGCCCATTCGCGCAGACGGGTGGAGCGAATGTACTGGTCCGGGGTCAACTTGTATTCCTTGACGACCTGCTCGAACGAAGTGATGGTTGGGACAACCGGCCCGATGGGCTCGGGCTTACCCCAATTTGGGTTTCCGCGGCGTTTTGCCATGGTGAAATGCCTCGCTTTCATGCTGCGCGCGAGTCGCGCGAACATCTTAGTTTACCACTCATACATTCTGAGCCGCCTGCCCAAAGGCAGATGGCTCAGGAGAGGTCAGGAACCACATTCTTCCTGATTGCACAGAACGCCACGTTGTTAGTCGCGACCAGCTTGCGTTTAGAACTCGAGCTTTGCGGCGAATTGGAATTGGCGTGGAGAAGCTGCACCAGTAATCGACTGTGCGGCTGTCGGGAAGACAGTCAGGTTAGTACGTGGGTTATTGAGGTTCACATTGTTGAATGCGTTGTACGCTTCCGCCCTGAGTTGGAAATGTAACTCGCGATAAATGGCAAAGTTCTTGTACAAAGCCACATTGCTGTTGACGTTCCCTGGACCATAAAGAGAGTTGCGCTGCTCGTTGCCGTATGGGTTACATGCGGTTGTGTTGAAGCACGGCGTCGAGAAGGCTGCGGGATTCAGATATTGCTTAATCTTGCCTTCGCGTGTCGAGGCGTGCGTGTACGGATCACCGCTGACATTCACCCGATCGTTGTTATTGCCATCGCGATTGGTGTCGATACCCGACGTCACCGTGAAGGGGCCTCCCGATTGCAGAATTGTGACGTCGCTGATGTTCCAGCCACTCAGCACTTCCCGACCTATGATGCCTAAGAAGTGAACGTCCGGTGCGCGGTACACAGCAGAAAACACGAAGCGGTTTCGCAGATCTATATCGGCGGCGCCATAGTTCTTGCGGATGTCCGTTTGATCGACAGTCGGCCCTGTGTAATTGAGTGCCTTGCCCCAGACGTAGCTCGCACTGAAATTTAGCTGCTTGCCCAGCTTTCCGTGCAGATTGACCTGCAGACTGTTGTACTTGCTGTTGTTTGCGGGAGTTTGCTGGTTGATGGAAGCGAATTGGAAGCTGTTGATGCTACTAAATGCATTGAATGTGCAGGTCGGCAAACCTGTCGTTGTGTTCACGGTTTTGGTGGCGAGGTACGGCTGATACGGGCGGCGGCAGTTATAGGAAGCAGTAGAGAGAGGAGCGTTCGGTACGTATTGAGGCGTATTGATGTCCAACGCGATGTACTGCTTCATATATGTGCTGCCCACGTAGCTGATACGAACCGCAGTGGTCCTGTTGAGCTGCTGCTCTACCGACAAGTTGTACTCGTTTGCGTACGGCGTCGAGCTCTCGTTCTGACGTGTGGAGTAGACCGCAGCGTTGGACGCGAATGCGCGGTTGTTGGGACTGAAGTTGAACGGAAATGGAACGGGGTTGATCAGAGCAGGCGTTCCTGCCGGGCAAGTAGGCGCGCTGCCTCCATAAGGGCAAACGAGATTCGGCGTGGCGTTCGTCGTGATCTGTAGCGCAAACGGAGCCTGCACGAGGTTATTGAAATCTCCTTCGGTGAAGGAGTTATGGAACATGCCGTACCCGCCACGAAGGCTGGTGCGACCGTTGCCATACACGTCATAGGCAAAGCCCACACGCGGAACAAAGCGCATGTAGGAGGTGTGATAGATGCCGTCAGGAACGCCGGCATCTCCGACGTATCGGAAACCAAGCGGGGCACCTGGAATGACCTTGGACTGAGCACCCGCCGTAAAGGTCCCCTCGGTGATGTCGCCGGTGTACGGTGCGAACACTTCCCAGCGAACGCCAAGGTTGATGTTCAGATTCCTCGTGACCTGCCAGTCGTCCTGTGCGTAAAGCGCCGGATCCTGATTGCGTGAGCGGTGGCGGACATTGCTACTTTCATTGAATGTCGCGGCCTTGCCAAGAATGAAGTCGGCGAGCGAACTTCCAGTGACATTGCTTGCCGTGAAATTGAATGTTCCGTTGCCGTTGTTCCCATTCCCGTCTTCGGAGTACTTGCTGGAGTTCCATGAACCACCAAGCTTGATGGAATGACGGCCTCGAGTGAGGATGGCGGTGTCGATCAGCCCGAAGGAGAACTGGTTGATGTCGCTTGGTCCCGCACCGGAAGGGCCTTCTGTCCAGTAGCCTGCGATGGTGAACTTGGGAGGTGAGACCACCGATCCCCCCTCGGGTGCCGTGCTGCCGAGATCAGCGAGCAATCGATTGGGGATCTGGTTGGCGATGATGTACCGGTTCTGGGAGTAGAAGCCGTGGAGTTGGTTGACAGTTCGGTCGTTGATCGTCCAATTGTCCGCCAGGATCGTATTCAACTGATTCTCCGTATTGACCATGCCAGAGTAGGCCTGGAGCGAACCGGGAATGCCGACGATCTGGTTTCCCCCGGCAGTCGGATCGCCGTTGCCCGCGTTTGAGTTGAAGAACGTACCGGAGATCTGATGATGTCTAATCCGGTTGTAGTCAATGCGGATCGTTCCCTGATCGCCGAGAGCGTTCTGGACAGCCGTTTGCTGCGCGGAAAGACCAGCGGCTGCGTTGTATACAGGAACGAACTTCAGCAGATTTTGTGAAACAGTGTCCAATGCCGCTGCGCAAATGACATAACTGGTAGCGGCACCGGGGCAAACGCCTGTACCTGTGGGGTTGGCCGCGGTAGCGATATCCAGATATTTGAGATTCGGCTTGGTCTTACTTTGCGAGAAGTCACCCACGCGTTCAAGTGCCGTGGCAGTCAGCAGAGTCGAATTGACGATGCTGACTGCATGGTGGATGTAATGCTCATAATCCACGAAGAAGAATGTCTGCCGGAGAAAAGGCACAGGGCCACCGAACGTGCCGCCGAACTGATGCTGCCTGAGGAGCGCGACATTGTCGTCGTAGTAGTTCTTGGAGTCGAAGACATCGTTCCGCAGATATTCGTAAAGCGAGCCATGGTAATGCGACGTCCCAGACCGCGTAATGACGTTTACAACCCCGCCTGGAGAGCGACCAAATTCTGCGTCGAAGTTGCTGGTAATGATGCGCAACTGACTGAGCGCATCAGGGCTCGGGGTTTTATTACCGCCATTCTGTCGAAATGCGTTGTTGTAGGCACCATCCAGGTAGAAGCTTGGGGTTGACGCCGGAAAGCCATTCACGCTGAAGGTGGTGCCGTTACGGCTGCCGATATTAGTGTCCCCGTTGTATGCCTGAACGCCGGTGACGGTCGAGATGAGGTTGTAGGGATTGCGATCGATGCTCGGCAGGTTTTCTACCTTTTCGCGATCGATGGTGTCGCCGAGTTGCGCCTCGCGGGTGTCTACCAGGGTCACACCAGCTTCGACCTGAACCGTTTCCTGCACGCCGCCCGCTTCCAAGCTCACTGGCACGTGCACGTTGCTGTTTGCCTGAACGTTGACGCCGGTTTGGGTTTGCGACTTGAATCCTACGTGCGTTGTCGTCACCGTGTAGTCGCTTGGGCTGACGGTAGAAAAGGTGTATTCACCACCGTTGTTGGTTATGGTGGTTTGCTTTGCCCCCGTGTGCACGTCTGTGATGACAACGGTGCTGCCGGGCAGACTGCCTCCTGTCGTATCCGTTACCGCGCCGTAGACGCTACCCACGGTCGTTTGAGAAAACGCCAGCGATGAAATCGATAACATAATTCCACAAATGAATGCCTTGAAAAGAGCTTTAGCCCTCATGATTTCTCCTCGACGCGCCTCAACAATAGAGCGCACGTCGCTTTAGCCATATCAATGTAACGCTTATCGCAAACGGGAATTTATATGATTCGAGCAACGATACGCAAGCGCAACGCGCTGAATGATCGCGCTTTTGAGCCTTGCAACGCAGGGTGTGGGGCTGAACTTGATTACGGTGTGAACCTGACAGGAGGAGGACCAGCCTGGCGGTAGGGCGTGTACCAATTGTGCTTTGCCGGCCACTTCGTGGCGTACTGCTTATTCTGGCGCCCCGTGGGGAGGTTATCTTCTGTTCGAATCAGCCACATCAGCAGTTCGGCCATCAGCGCAGCCTGCGTTTTGGCATGCTTCGGCTCATTGAAAAGATCGTTCAATTCGTTCGGATCGTTTTTCAAGTCGAAGAGCTCGCCATAGCCCATCATGTCGTACACCAGCTTCCAGTCGCCCATGCGCACCATCTTCTGATTGCCGCTAAGCGTGACCTTATTCAACTCGTCGAAGAACCCCGTCTTCGGATCGCTTGCGATGGATGGCAGGACACCATCTTCGGCCGTGTAGTAAAGACCACCCACACCGACGCTTGCATAGATGCTGCGGAACTCCAGCTCCGGATAGGTTTCGCCGCGCAAGAGCGGCCAGAGGCTCCGGCCCTGAACGCCGTGCGGGATTTCCGCCTCCATCACTTCGCAAAGCGTGGGCATGATGTCTGCCATGGAAGTGAAGGCACGCGCAACGTTCGCGTTCGGCTTGACCAGGTTCCCGAACCAGATTTGGGGCGTGTGCGTAACAGTTTCTCGAAGGTCCAGACCTTTGTGCCCGATTCCAAAGTTCATCAGCGCGTCGCCGTGGTCCGACGTGAAGACACACACCGTATTCTCCATCAGCCCTTTGGTCTCGAGGTGATCCACCAGGCGCTTTATCTGGTCATCGATCAGCCGCAACATGCCCATATAATTCGACCGGTACCGTCGGCACAGAGCTTCAGTTTTAGATGAGGCGCTTTGCTGCATGTTGTATTCCCATTGGACACGGTAGCCCGCTTGAGAAAGCCTTTCAGGTCCGGCGAAGCGGGCCGGCACCTCCTCCGGCGGGAACATGTTCCAGTACGGAGCCGGAACCTGTTCGGGATTGTGTGGTTCGGGCATGCTTACCTGAACGAGAAACGGCTGAGTGCCGGCTCCATCGATGAAGTCGATCGCATCCGAAACGATGCGGTATGGGAGTTGCGTTTCCAGTGGAAACGGGGTCGGTTCGTCTACCACGCCGTAATGCCGGTCGTGCAGCCACTTGTCAAAGGCCGCGTTCTGAGAACCAGGATCGTGCGGCCCTCCCTCATGCGAGTAGTCACGCCAAACGTCGGCGGATTCTTTGGTGAGGTAGGTGTGGTTCTTCCCGCAGAGCGCGGTCTTGTAGCCCTGGCTTTTCGCGACTTGATACAGATCCTTTTCGAAGTAGGCATCGCTCGCCTGGAGGTTCATGCGGACACGCGTGGCGTTTCCCCAGCGACCCGTCAACATCGATACCCTGCTCGGTACACAGAGGGGCATCGTGCAGTAGTTGTGTTCGAAACCAATGCCCGTGCGCTGTAACCTGTCGAGTGTCGGGCTTGTGTCCAGAGGAAAACCCGTGGCCTTGCTGAGCCCGTATGTGCGCTGGTCGGCGATGAGGATGATGACGTTAGGGCGTTTTGCCCGGTCAGATTGCGCGATACCCGGTACGCGGGTTGCGACGGCGGCCGTCGCCAGTGCGCCCAGCCGCATAAAGTCTCTGCGTTCCATGACTACTCCTTAGCACCGTCCAAATTTCAGGAATGTCCTGGGTCGGCTCCGCATATGGCCGGCGCGCATCGCCGGTATGACACGCGATGACAGAACTCCAAACATGCCGCGCTGACAGGGTACACGGTCGGCGCGTCTGGCTGAAGCTGTCTGAGCTCGCGTGGCAGCGCTTCTCCGCGGGTGGCCCACTCATGCACAACTTCATCGTGCATGAGTGGGGGACATCCGAAGTCAGCAACACCAAAAACTGAATTCATCTTGATCACAAATTCTGTGTTTCCCACTCATCGCAAGGAGCGATGAATGGGCCACCCACCATCTTTGCTGATACGAACAGACGGTCCCGTTCAGCGGAGTCTCACCTTCGTGAGCAGAGCGAGAGTCTAAATCCCACCATTCAAATCAGTGAGCCGACAGACCTCGTTCATGCAGAGATGATCGGCGTTGGCGCCAGAGAGGTGTCTCGCTTCTGAGACATAAGAAGGACGCGACGTGACTTCTTCTATTCACGTCCTAACGAAGCCAACGATGTAGTTTCCGCCGACCACAAATTGTCCAAATGCTTTCGTAAGCGATGTCAGGGCTTGGCGGTGGGATTCGAGCCTATTGGCATTCCGAAGTCTGGGGTGCCGTCGTTGTTCCAACGGAAGGGTTGGGCGCGGGTTTGGCGGTGGGCTGCTGTTGGTGCGTCGGTGGCTTTGGCCGCGTAGAGCAGCCAGTACTGTCCGGCTTTGTCCTGGGCAAACGTTCCGCGTCCCGGCCCGAACACACCCTGCGCGGGATTCAACGTGAACAATGGCCGGGGTGTTTTGGTCCAGCTTTCGCGCTGCATCGGATCCTTGCCTGTGAGCGTGAGCAAGCCGAGGCAGTAGAAGGGCGATGCAGTGTCGGAAGCCGAGAAGACGACGAAGGTTTTGCCGCCGTGGTAGAGCGCAGTTGGGCCTTCGTCGACCGGATAATTTTTGGTGCTGCCGGCTCCCTTCTCCCACGGGTACTCCGGCTCGGCGATCACCATGCTCTGGCCCGAGGGCTGCATCGGGGCGGCGAGGCGCACGATTTGTATTGCATTTTCGCCGCGGTCTACGGTGACGTACATCAGGTAACGCGTTCCGTTATACGTGAGTATCGACGGGTCAATGGCGGGCCTGCCGAGACCGAGGGAGCCGCGGAAGGTGTAGCTCCCCAGGGCGTCGGTTGTGTCCGATTGCAGCGCGTAGATGGCGTGCTGTTTGCCGGGCATGCGCGCGGTGAAGTAGATCCACCATCGTCCATCGATTTGCCAGATTGTGGGCGACCAGAGTTGCTCGAGTCCGTCGGTCGGCGTGAAGAGCACTTTGGATTCGGCGGCGGACGTTTGAATCGTCGGCCCACTCCACAGGGTGATGTTCTTGCCTGTGGTGGCGAGCAGAAGATAGCTGCCGTCTACCGGATGAAGTGTGATGAAGGGGTCCGCGTTCGGCACGATGGGTACTGCCTGGGCAGCAGCACAGGAAGCGACGGCAGACCAGAGCAGGAATTTGGCGAGTTGAGCAAGGCGCACATTCAGAAAGTATCGCTGTGGGCCTGATCTGTCACGCGCGAGTGATGGGTACTGCCCTGCTGGTTCTTGGATCGCGGTAGCTGAGGTCGGCGTGGTGTGGGGACGGGTGGCGGACCTTGGAAGCGCGACCGGTGGAGCGCATGCGGTGGTCAGCTTCTTCCCATGTGGGGAGCGTTTCGCTTTCCTGTTCCCAGTGGGCGACGGAGGCTTCGTCGCACCAGTGGAGGAGCTTGGGCATGGCTTTCATGTGGGCTCCGGAAACCATGTAGGCACGCATGTCGGCCTGCGTGCTCCAGGCGGTCATGGTCCAGAATGTCCAGTCGCGGTCGGGCAGGAGGCCTCCGCGACGAAAGCCGGGGGCACGCTTCACCTGTGAGTTCGTTCGCTGCGCGTGGAGTGCGAACGCCGGGAGAAAGAAGATGGATCGGATGCGGAGGCGGGTGAGGCTGACGAAGGGCATGGGATAGGGCGAGTGGCGAGTGGTCGGGCGACTGGTGTTTGGGATTGAGGGCGAAGGCGCTGGCGCTAGCGAGCCAGCGCTTCTCCGTACCAGCGTTCGAGGTCGGTGTGCATGGACTTGAGGGCGTCTACATTGAGGTAGACCATGTGGCCGGCGGGGTAGTAGCCGAATTCGACGTTGTGTTTTTGCGCTTCGGGGAGCATGAGCTGGGAGAGGTCGTGCTCAGTGCCGAAGAAGGGGGTGGCGAGGTCGAACCAGCCGTTGGCGGAGAAGACGCGGAGATGCGGGTTTTTGCGCATGGCGTCGCTGAGGTCGAGGACGGTGTCGGGCTGGTCATAGCCGCCGCGACCTCCGCCGCCGTAACCTCCTGAGCCGGAGGGGCGGTGGTGCCAGTCCCAGTTCTGGTTGATGCCGGGGCCCTGGAGGAAGTACTCTTCGGTGCTCTTGTAGTTGAGCTCGGTCTGGAGGTACTCGTGGAAGGCGCCGACGAAGGTGCCGGAGATGCCGGTGTCGGAGGGGTCGTAGCCAGGGTTTTCGCCGACATTGTCGATGTCGTGGCCTTCGAAGCGGGCGTCGTAGCGGCCGAGGATGTCGCCGCTGGACCGCATGAGCTCCTTGCGGTAACGGGTGGGCGAGAGGCGGAGCTTGGACTCTCGGACATAGTCGGGGCTGAGGCCGGTGAACTCGGCGACGCGCTTGGCAATTTCGTCAAAGCGGGCGGGTGGAAGGCTGTCGCCCTGGGAGAGGGCCTCGGCATAGGGGCCGCGGGCGAACTTGCGGGCCGAGTCGACGAACTCTGGCATGGAGCCGGTGTGCGGCACCTTCTTGAAGTACCAAGCGATCGCGGCGTAGCTGGGGAGGTAGGTGGTGGAGTCGAGGTCGTAGCCGGGCGAGCGCACGTAGTAGTTGAGGATGGAGCTGAGCAGCACGACGCCGTTGAACTGGATGCCGTCGTTATTGAGCGCGGCGACGAGGGCGGCGGAGCGTGGTGTGCCGTAGCTTTCGCCGAAGAGAAACTTGGGTGAGTTCCAGCGCTGGTTCACAGTGATGTAGCGCGTAATGAATTTTTCGAAGGCCTTCACGTCTTGGTCAACGCCGGCGAAGTCTTTTGCGGTTCCCTTGCCTACAGCGCGGGAGAAGCCGCAGAGCGGGGCGTCGATGAAAACGAGGTCGGATTTGTCGAGCAGGCTGTACTGGTTGTTGACCCAGGAGAAGGGCGCGGGGCCGCTGGCTTCGGGGCTGGCGGTGACGACGCGGACGGGGCCGACGGAGCCCATGTGCAGCCAGAGTGAGGCGGACCCGGGGCCTCCGTTATAGAGGAAGGTGACGGGGCGGTTTTTCGAGGGCACGCCGTCTTCGGTATACGCGACGTAGAAAATGCTGCCGTTGGCTTTGTTGTTTTCGTCACGGATCAGCAGGTTACCGGCCGAGGCCGTGTAGTGGACGGAGCGGCCGTTGCCGGACCAGTCGTGCTTGGTCTCGGACTTGGTCTCGGGCGGGATGGGCAGCGCGTTTTCTTTGTTCTGCTCGGGCTCGTTGGCCTGGCGGGATTCGCTGGCAGGTTCATTGCCGGTTGGCCGCGCGCGGCGGGGCTGATCCTGGCCTTGGGATGGGCGCGGGAAACCGAAGCTGGAGAGAGCGAAGACGGCGAGGGCTGTGGCGCTCGCGAGACAAATGCCGGCACGCTTCAAAGGTGTGTGCTCCTGATGTTTGTGTGTTGCAAGCATAGACGACGGAGCCGGAGATTTGGTCGCGTAGGCGAAGCATATGCGAAGATAGGCGAGTCTATGCCGGGCGTCGCCACGTTTGATTTACGAGAACTATTGCATCGGGTGTTTGGCCACGACGACTTTCGGCCGCATCAGCAGGATGTGTGCGAGTCGGCGGCGGCGGGCAGGGACGTTCTACTCGTCATGCCGACCGGAGCGGGCAAAAGTCTTTGCTACCAGGTGCCAGCTTTGGCGCGGGGTGGAACGGCGCTGGTCATTTCGCCCCTGATTGCGCTGATTGAAGACCAGGCGCAGAAGCTCGCCGGGTTGGGGTTGCGGGTAGCGCGGATTCACTCAGGTCTGCCACGCGAAGATTCACGACAGGCTTGCAGAGATTACCTCGCCGGACAGTTGGATTTTCTGTTCATTGCGCCAGAGCGCATGCGGGTGCCGGGTTTCCCGGAGATGTTGGCGAAGCGGAAGCCCGCGCTGGTCGCGATTGACGAGGCGCATTGCATTTCGCAGTGGGGCCACGATTTTCGTCCTGACTACAGAACGCTGGGACAACACTTGCAGGCACTTCGGCCAGCACCCATTATTGCGCTGACTGCCACGGCTACGCCGGCAGTGCAGCGTGACATTGTGGCGCAGTTGAGTCTGCAGGACCCGGCGATCTTTATCACCGGTTTTCGGCGAACGAACCTCGCTGTCGAAGTGCATGAGCTTTCCAAGCCGCAGCGGGAGGAATACACGCTGAAGCGGTTGCTGCCAGAGGAGGCGCGGCCAGCGATCGTGTATGCGGCCTCACGCAAACAAGCAGAAGAGCTTGCGGGAAAGTTGGGTGGAAAGTTTCCGACCGCGGCCTACCATGCAGGTCTTACACCCGATGTGCGTGAGCGGGTGCAGCGAGCGTTCCTTACAGGCAAGCTGGATGTCGTTGTGGCAACCGTAGCGTTCGGTATGGGCGTCGACAAGGCCGACGTGCGGACCGTGGTGCATGTGGCTTTGCCGGGTTCGGTGGAGGCGTATTACCAGGAGATTGGGCGTGCGGGGCGCGACGGGCGGCCCTCGCGGACAGTGTTGCTTTACAACTTTGCGGACCGGAAACTGCAGGAGTTTTTTCTCGAACGAAACTATCCGCCGAAGGACGATCTTACGCGTGTGGCTTCCCTGCTGCGGGACGAGTTTCGGGAAGTGGATGAACTACAGCGAAGGGCGAAGTTAGACCGGGAGACGCTAGACCGAGTTATCGAAAAGCTTGTTGCGCAAGGCGTGGCAGTCACGGATATGAGTGGAGCAGTGCGGGCGACAGGTGAGCGGGGCTGGCAAACAGGTTACGACGCGCAGGTGGCCTTCCGGCGCGAGCAGATTGACAGGATGATGGCTTTTGCCGAAGGCACAGGATGCCGCATGGGCGCGCTGGTCAGGCACTTCGGTGAGCGCGTGGACGGCAATGTAGCTTGTGGGATTTGTGATCTTTGTAAGCCGACCACCGAAGGCAACGGAGCGATGCGCACGCCTTCAATCCACGAGCGTGAGGACCTTCGGCGGATACTACAGACGGTAGCGAACCGAAGCTCTTCAAGCGGAAAGCTCTTTACTGAGCTAAACATTACTAAGGACCGCTCGGAGTTCGAGCGAATGCTCGACGGCCTGGCACGGGCGGCGTTGGTAGCAATCAGCACAGACACTTTCCGCAACCCCGAAGGCCGGGATATTTCGTACAAAAAGGTGACTGTCACGCACGAGGGGCGAACACCTGACGACGCTACCCTTGCGACAGTGTTTTTGCGGGGCGTCGAGGGTGGAGCCTCCAGCGGAAAGAAACAGAAGAAGCAAACGAGTGAGGCAGCAGTGAAGCTTACTCCGGCTCAAGAACGACTGGAAGAAGAGTTGCGCGTGTGGCGCAAGGCCGAGGCCGCACAGTTGGGCAAGCCGGCGTTCTTTCTTTTCAGTGATGCTGTGCTTCGTTCCATCGCCGCTGTTGCGCCAAAGACAATCTCTGCGTTAGGCGCAGTGAGTGGAGTCGGTCAGGGCAAGCTCGATGCGTACGGTGCCGATGTGACGGCGATCTGCCGCGGTGAAAAGAAGAACGTGGTTGCAGACAAAGGCCGAGAGCCAGCAAAGGGCTCGCGGGTGGTAGTCGCACCGTTAGGCGAACGCTCGCCAGCTCCGAAGACGACTGCAGTCCCTAAGCCGTCCGCTGACCAAGCCCCGCGACACAGGCCAGTGATTCTAAAGCAGACACACGCGGAGAGTGCGCTGACAACTTCGCAAGAAGAGCTGGTAGGAAAGCTGCAAGATTGGCGAGCATCGCAGGCCCGGACTGCGGGTTTGCCGCAGTTTCTCATTTTCAGCGATTCGGTTTTACGCGGAATTGCGCAGAGCGAGGCATCGTCGCTTTCGGAACTGGAGACGGTGTCTGGTTTCGGGCGGGAGAAGGTCGAGCGGTATGGCGCAGCGGTTTTGAATGTGTGTCGCGGGTGAGGGTTCCCGACGGGCTTGGTAGCCCGATGCGGGGATTGTCATCTCGGCGGCTAAAGCCGCGTTGCGGAGCTTGGTAGATCTATCTTCACGGCTGAAGCCGCTTTGCGCTCAGCACTAAGCACCCCAGCGGGTGAAGCTCCGATTTATTGTCGACCGACCTCATGTGGCTGAGCAGAACCAGCAGGCCCAAACGGGTCGCGTGAGATGATAAGCCCCGTATGGATACAAGCATGTTCGGTGTGGCCATCATGGCGGCGGGCAAGGGCACGCGGCTGAAGTCAAAGCGGCCTAAGGTTCTGCACGAGATTGGTGGGCAGGCGCTTTTGCTGCACGTGATTGCTGCGGCGGAAAGTGTCGCTGAGGCACAGCAGATATTCTGCATTGTTGGGCACGAAGCGGAGCGCGTGAAGCAGGCGATCCAAAGCACAGGAGTGCGTTTTGTGCTGCAGGCGGAACAGCGCGGAACGGGTCATGCGCTCCAGCAGGTGAAGGCGCATTTCAGCGCAAGCGGTGACGCGCCCCCGAAGCATCTGCTCGTGCTGTCCGGCGATGTGCCGCTGATCCGGTCGGAGACGTTGCGTGCCGTCTGCGAGACGCATATTCGCGAGCAGGCGTCGATGACGATCTTGACCGCAGTGCCGCCGGATCCGACAGGCTACGGTCGAGTGCTGCGTGTTGCTGCTGGTGCGCCAGAGGTAGCCGCTATTGTGGAGCACAAGTCTCTCCGGCCAGACCAGCTCAAAGCCACGGAGATCAACTCCGGAATTTATTGCTTTCGGACGGAGGCGCTTTTTGCGCACCTCGATTCACTTTCCACCAACAACGCACATGGGGAGTACTACCTCACTGACGTGGCGGCCATGCTTGTGGCCGACGGAGAGCGCGTGGTTGCGGTGCAGGCTGAGTCGGTCGATGAAGTACTCGGCGCAAATACGATAGCCGAGATGATGCACCTCGACGCTGCGATGCGCCGGGCGAAGGCTAAGCAGTTGATGGCAGAGGGTGTAACAATCTTTCGCCCAGAGACATGCGTCATTGATTCAGGAGTAGAGGTTGGAGCCGACACGGTGATCGAGCCCTTTGTGCAGTTGTTGGGACGCACAAAGGTTGGATCTGAATGCCGGGTTCGCTCCTACTCTGTGGTGCAACATTCCACGCTTGGCAACGGCGTGCTGGTTCGAAACGGATGTGTGCTGGATGGTGCTGAGGTGGAGGCGGGCGCGCTGCTCGGGCCGTACGCCCATCTTAGGCTCGGCAGCAAAATCGGTGAGGGAGCGCACGTCGGGAACTTCGTTGAAACAAAGAACACGCGGCTAGGTAACGGTTCCAAAGCCAATCACCTGACTTACCTTGGCGATGCGGTGGTGGGTACCGGAGTGAATGTGGGTGCGGGAGTAATCACCTGCAATTACGACGGCGTGACGAAGAGCACAACTACCATCGGCAATGATGTGTTCGTTGGTTCTGATGCAACGCTGATCGCGCCGATCACGATTGGTGATGGCAGTTATGTAGCGGCGGGCTCGTGCATCACAGAAGACGTTCCAGAGGATTCGCTAGCGCTTGGGCGGAGTCGTCAGACGACCAAGATAGGTTGGGTGAGCGCGAAGAAGGCGGAAGCTAATTCAAGGTAGCTTGACGGTACACGGCATGAGCAGCAGGAACTTAGCTGGTCCATGCTCCAATCTTCAGCTCAATGCACGTTCGTGCCCAAGCAGTTGCTAGGAAGAGACATGGGAGAGGGTACATGCAGAAGCTAAACGATCAGGAACTCCAATCGTCTTTGGCGGCACTACCGCAATGGTCACTACGCGACGGCAGAGTCGTTCGGGAATGGACATTCGAGGACTTTGTAACGGCAATGGAGTTCGTCAACAGAGTGGCTACCCTGGCGGAGAGCCGTGGCCACCATCCGGACATTGCTATCCGGTACAACCGGGTGACGCTTAGCCTAATTACGCATGACGCTGATGGCATCACGGAGAGCGACACGTCCATGTGCGCCTTCCTGGATCAGAATCTCTGAAATTCAGTAGAACTGCTCGCGCAAAATACAGCTTGCAATAGAAATAGTTCTTGTATACATTTGTTCACAGACGGGAATCCTGAAATCGGGATTACGTCGAAGGTTTCTCGGGAAGAGCAATCCTCGAGAAGTAAGTTGCGTCACTGGCCTCCCGGCACGAACTGTTTCAGTTCGTGCCGCCTTTTTTTGCCGTGCGCGAACTCTGCTGCCGTGCTCGGAAGCACTGGGCGATATCATTGCGGTTATGAAGCGCCTCTTTGGTTGTGCTGTTCTTGTTCTGGTCGCACTAGCTGCATCGGCTCAGTACGGCGGCGAGGCAGATGTTCCTGCCTATAACGCTGCGGCGCCAACGCGTCCATTGCCTTCCATTCTCACCGGTCAGCAGCTTACCGGACCGAACTTCTCGCGTCCGTTTCAAGTCACCGCATACAAAATGGCAGCGAAGATTCCTGCTGTGCTGCATCAGGAGCCCTGCTATTGCCACTGCGATCGCGTGATGGGACACAACAGCCTCCACAGCTGTTTTGAAGGTCTGCATGGAGCAGAATGCTCCACCTGCATGAAGGAGGCTGTGTACTCCTACCAGCAGACGAAGCTGCGCAGGACGCCTGCTCAGATTCGTGGCGGGATCGAGCGCGGTGAATGGATGAATGTGGATCTCGAGAAAGCTACTCTTTAGTGCAGATGGCCGAACAGCGCTGGCTCGTCTGGGCGCTGCTTTCTGCCGTGTTCGCGGCGGCAACAGCGCTGCTGGCATAAGTCGGCATCAAGGGAATCGATTCCAACCTGGCTACGGCCATTCGGACAACCGTTGTTCTTGTGTTTACCTGGGCGATTGCGCTCAGTCTTGGACAGCACCATGGCCTTGGGGACATCGGGGGGAGGAGCTGGCTGTTTCTCCTTCTCTCCGGAGTCGCGACGGGGCTGTCATGGCTGTGCTACTTCCGTGCGCTGCAGCTTGGGCCAGCGTCGAGCGTGGCTCCGGTAGATAAACTGAGCGTGGTGCTGGTGATTCTGTGTGCCTGGCTCTTTCTTGGCGAACAGCTCACGCTGCTTAAGGTGCTTGGTGGTCTGCTGATCACAGCCGGTGCCGGTGTTCTAGCTTTCACCTGAGCGTGTGCCAGTTCGCTGCTGAGTCGGATGACGCGATGCCACCATCTATACTGGTGTTAGTTCTTTGCAGCGCCACAACGCAATGTTGGGCCAGCTCCAAAATGGGGGCGTCACGGCTTCGACGGGATTGCTTATGGCAGAGAGGCATGCCGGGGTGTGAACACCCGTAATCGCTCACAAAACTATAAGTGCCGAACCTCAATTCGCGCTTGCTGCTTAATTAACTAAGTAGCCGATTGCTTCCGCTTCGCCTACGGGCGGATACCAATCGTCGCACAGTAGGCTGGTCCAAGCTGTTCCGCCTGTACGGCAAGGACGAGATCAATCAGGCTGGTCGGCGGCGCGTCTTCGCCCGTTCTAAGCGCCGCTGACGAGACAAAGAGGAACGCGGAAAAGCATGAATGCTCTCTGTTGTTGGTAGTTTCGGACGTGGGTTCGACTCCCACCGCCTCCACCAAATTCAAGTAAATAGGAATCTCTGAATAGAAGGGCCCTTGCGGGCCCATTTCTTGCTCGGAGTTCGTTAGCGGGAGATCAGCTAGCGGTGCATGCTCTCTTCTGGCGAACGCATGCGAACTACACGGTCGACGGTGTACGGGTTTCGCTGTGCGTGTGAGAAGAAGTGGCGCACCTGAAGCTCGCCGAGCAGACCGATGCCGATGAGCTGAATGCCGGCGAGTATGAGCACGCTGGCGATCATGAACCAAGGGCCGTGCTCGTCCGCGACAGCGTGATTGGAAAGCAGCTTGTGGATCAACAGCCAGAAAGAGATGGCTCCGCCTCCGACCACGCCCAGTGAGCCGATGCTCCCGAAGAAGTGCAGCGGGCGAGTCATATATTTGAGGAGGAAGCGGATGGTCAGCAGGTCGAAGAACACTCGGAAGGTTCGCGAGATCCCGTAGTGGCTCTTCCCTGCTTCTCGCGCAGGATTTGAGATTGGCACCTCGCAGATGCTGGCACCGTACCAGCTTGCCAAGGCCGGGATGAAGCGATGCATTTCGCCGTAGAGCGGGATGTTCTGAATGATCTCGCGGCGGTAGGCTTTGAAAGTCGTGCCAAAGTCGTGGATGTCGACGCCAGAGAGTTTCGCCATGAGCCAGTTGGCGATGCGAGATGGGAAGCGGCGCATGAGCATATTGTCGGCACGCTGCGCGCGCCAGCCGCTGACGACGTCATAGCCTTCTTCGAGCTTGGTGACGAACTCAGGAATTTCGCTCGGGTCGTGCTGCAGATCACCATCCATCGCAATGATGCATTCGCCTGAGGTGTGGTCGAAGCCGGCGGCGAGTGCGGAAGTCTGGCCGAAGTTGCGACGAAGTTTGACCAGAAGAACACGTGAATCAACAGCGGCGATTTCTTCCATGAGGCGGTAGGTGCGATCACGCGAACCGTCGTCCACGAAGACCATCTCGAAGCTGTCGCCGACATGCTCCATGATGTCTTTTACGCGGTCGTAAAGGCGCGTTACGTTTTCTTCTTCATTGTGGAACGGAACTACGATGGAATACTTCGGCACAAGAGATATTCTAAACCGCCACTCAGAATGTGGCTGCGATTCGGGCCTGATTCGCTGCGCAGCACTCTTTGGTAACCGCCGCATTTCCTGCAGCTAAACGGAGCCTGTGCGTGGATAGAATGGGTTGCGGCTCACCGCACTGCATTCTCTGTTTGAGCGGCTGTGGCCTCGTGTTAGCGTTGATGTTTCAAGACAATTTACGACATCGGCAACAAGCTCGGATCCTGCGAGCTCGTGGAGCCGGAACGTGTTGTTCGGGTCCGGTTGCGTCGAGGAGAAATTGATGGTTCGTACTGTTGTAAGCATCGTCCTGTTCGTGCTGCTCATAGTTGGCTGCATCTGGATCTACCGCATAGTGACCCACGACCAGGTACCCGGTGGTGGAGAAGTGATGGTGCGCTCTAACTCCGAGCACGACCAAATGGAGTCCGGGACGACCTACATCGGGGACAAGCCGATCGAAGCACACCCGACACCTTCGCGCAGCGATGCTGCCGGCACAATCAACACGGAACCGGTCGCGGATTATGGCAAGCCTACGTCGAACAGCGTGGAAACAACGCAATACGGACCGGGTACGAACAACGCGATAACACAGCCACAACCTTACAACAACAAACCTTTTGCGCCAGCCTTTCCGCAGCAGAGCTACGCACAAGGGCGTCCTGATTCGTATAGCGGCGGCGGTTACAACGATTCCCTGCCGCCAAATGCTCCGAACGGCGTTGGCTTCTCAGGCACGGGAGCCTACCAGTGGTACCGGCAGGGTGATCTGACCTGGCGGGTGGATTCCAAGAGCGGCGCAAGCTGCGTGGATTACGCAACGATGGAAGAGTGGAGCAAGCCGATTGTGTACACGCACGGTTGTGGCCGCTCAGGTAGCTGGCGAAGGCACCATGCGCGCGGCTAGGCGCCCCTGCTATTAGCGATACACTGAGGGCAAGGCCCGGTAGCTCAGATGCATAGAGCAGCGCACTCCTAACGCGAAGGTCGCAGGTTGGACTCCTGCCCGGGCCACCAATAAGTTGAATCATAACAATGATTTACAGCAAGAGGCTCGTACAAGACCAACTGCTTGTTTGGAAATTGGGATACTTTTGGGATACTTTGAGCTCCCTTCCAGTGCAAGCGGGTGCAATGGCCTGCATTGGTCTCGAAACCCGGTCGTGACTTTGGGGGTTCGACGGTGGCGACACCCCCGTGAGTCGCACGAAAGCCGCAGCTCACGCTGCGGCTCGGGGATTTACGGGAAGCCTATAGGAGACGAAACCTTGTCAGCCCACGAGTCTCCTGTGATCGATCCGGGCGTACCGTTGCAGTTCTGAGAGTGGAATCAGAACCCGCGAGCCAATACGGCGGACGCTCAACTCCCCATGTGCCAGGAGGTAATCAAGGCTTCGTTGGCTGATTGACAGGTACTGGGCTGCATTGCGCCGGTCGATCAGGAGGCGTTGATCTGGGGGGATTACAGCCCTCTGGACAGGCTTTTTCCGGGTGGGATCTGGCATTGCTGCCGCCGACTCTCTACCGTCGTCTTGCTGCGCTTCGTTTATTTCAGATGTATCGGCAATTTGACCATTCGACGGCATGTCAGTTCCCCCGCAACCATAGGGTTCCTCATCCGTACGGCTCATGTCCAATGACTTTCGCGACCTGCATGATGCCCCGTAGGCATAACACGCGACCCTTGGGCCGACGTTAGATGGGAAAGACTGGGATGCAGATGCCACCGTGGTAACTAAAATCGCCGCGGGAGCGTCTACTTAGTTACAGCGCGGCCCAATCGGGGACTCGATGGACACGCGTAGATGTACCTTCCCTACGGGTGGAGGGCGGGCCCATGCAGAGATGGATTGATGTTCGTTTACTAGCAGCGATCGTGATGCTGTCCGAAGAGCTGAACTTTACCCGTGCCGCCAAACGCCTCGGCATCACGCAATCAGGCCTAAGCCGAAGGGTTCAGGAACTCGAAAAGAAGCACCACATAAAGCTCTTCGAGCGCAATAACGCCAACGTAACGCTGACCGAGGCTGGAAGAGTCTTTGTCGAGGAAGCCCGCCTCTCCCTTCTGCACAATGAGCGTGCAATGCAAGCTGCAAGGGCAGCAACGGAGGGGCAAGAGTCGATCCTTACTATCGGTCGATCTCCATACGCCGATCCATTTCTAACATCGGCGCTGCTCTCGATTCATCTCCCGCTGTACCCGAACCTCAAGGTTAGCCTGCACAGCGATTTTGCGCCGGAACTTGTGCATTCTCTTCTCGTCGGCAAGCTCGATATGGCTCTGGTCGCTAACCCAGGCCCCAATCGCAAGCTCACCACGAGCAAGGTAAGCGAGGCACCGCTTTACGTCATCCTGCCGGACAATAGCCCGATAGCGGCGAAGGACGTGGTGACGCTGGTAGATTTGGCGGAAGAGACCTGGATATTGTTCGAACGGAAAGCTCATCCGGGCGTGTATGACTCCATCCTGCGCCGCGCCGAAGAGGAAGAGATTGTTATCCGGGATGGGCAGAAGGTGTTGACGGCAGAAGACGCTGCTCAACTCGTTTCGGAAAATCTGGGTGTGGCGTTCGTATCCATGGCGGGTGCCCTTAAGGTGCAACAGCTCGGTGCTACGGTGCGGCCCTTGGCCGATAAAGAGCTGCAGCTACAGGTGTGCTTGGCTTCGCGGGCTGAGAACCGTTCAAAGCTTGTGAGTGAGTTCGCCCGAGCATTCATGCGGCGGTTAAGAAGCCGCCACAGAGCGTGTCGGCCCCGCTGGAGATGGATCGCAAAATCCACGGACTTCGTAGCGGCTGAACCCCAGAGACGGCATAACCGTCAGGCGCGCAATGACTCAGCGATTTCGTTTGGGGTGTGACAGTTGCGATAAAGGGGCCTGGCAGCATAGGAGTACCGGTTGCTGTCAGCGCTCCGGGGCGAAGAAGCTCAGTGGTTTGCCGTAGATCCCAGACAGCGCCCAGAGTTCGGCAACATCGATTGCTCGTTCGCCAGACTCGCACTTGTTCATAAACGAATGAGCCATGCCCAGCCGCAGCGAAACTTCACGCTGCGTCAGGCCGGCTTCCAGTCGAGCAGAAATTAATTTCGCCAAGACTCCGGCGTAGTAATCTCTCATGGCGGGACTGCGCCCCTTCCGAGATTTCCGAGCCTCCGGTTTCGCTTTTCCTGCCACATCTGAAGTGTGGTGAACGGTTGACCCGATCCCCTAATAAGGGACATCATGGATCGATCTGATACAGGCGTGAGGACAATGGCGGAAGCGAAACTCGAATTTCCTGAAGTCGCAGGCAAACTGGTCGCAGAGTTGTCAGTATATGAGGACGATGAGTACGGCAAGGAAGTCTTGGTGCGATTCACAGATGGCACACAACTCTCGATTGCAGTCGGGGTGAAACAGGTGATTGACGCTCGATATTGCAATGAAAAGACGCCGGATCTCCCGATTTCACTCAGGCAAGCAGACTAGGCATCTTTCGTCCCTAGAAGGTTGGAGGATGCCGGGGAAGAGTCCAGTACGCGAGTTCTGAATGCAGAGGCCGACGGGTGCAGCTCCTGCACCTAGCAGTGACGGATCTAGATGAGTGCATCGGCCTGTGAGCGTCAATCCAGAGTGCTGCCCAAATGCGGATCACTTTCGCTATGCCGGCTTGGCAGTACAATCCCGGCAGGATCAGTGATTTGACGAGTCAGCCGAACGGAATACAGCGAACCGCCCAATTACGAAGCTCTTTAATCAGTAGCAGTTTACGTACGCGAAGGTCGACTCCGCCGCTCAACGAAAGACGCTGTTGAACTCTGCGCAAGAAGTTCCGTGTGCGTTCACCGGCACAACTAACAATTGAAAAATTAGCGGGACTGCAGCTTCTCTAAAGGCCAATCATCAGGTGCTTCGCGAGTGCTGAAGCTCCTTTCTTCGCCCATGTACCCGTTCTTCGTACACTGGAGATGGATGTAATTTGGCTGCGGCTGTGTCAGTAAAATGCGGTATACACCTGACTCATCCGTTATCGCTATGCGATTTCCCGCCAGATCTGCATTTTTCACGGTGGCGCCAGAGATTCCCTCCAATGTTTGAGCATCCACAATTCTGCCGGCGAACTCCCGAGGCGTAGGGTGCGTCTTCTTCCACACGCCCAGTACTAATGCAATCGCAAAACAAATGCCGAAAACAGCCTGTCTCGTCCAGCGCAGCCACATAGGCCAGCCCAACTTTGGTCGCAGCGCAGAGGCCACTTCGGAGGGGTTCGCTGATGTAAGGCCCTGAATTTCCAGCATGGCCGGCAGCGGCGTGGCATCCATCAGCCATGGGAAGACCGGTTTGTGAAGCGCTTCGGCGCGTGAATATTCAAAAGTGATGTAGTCGGAACTTCGTGTGTGCTCGGACCAGCAGAGTACCAAGGTCCGGGACGCACGGATGGAGCGTTCCAAGCGCTTCTTCCATCGCTCACCTGGATCGATCGACTGAACATCGAAAAAAACGCGATAGCCCATTCGGCGCAGCTCTTCCAGTAGGGGCTCGACACGATCAGTGTCGGAACGCGAATAGCTGAGAAAGACGTCGTAGCGTATATGAAGCATGTGATTAAGACTTCATCATTTGTTCTAGTCTTCGAAGAGCATCTAGCAGAACGTCACTATTCGCATCTCTAACACTTGTAAAAAGGTCGATCCAAGAGGCTCTATCAATAGCAAACGCTGGCGACGCCGAGACGAAATGGATCGTACCCGCCAATGAAAACCCAGATTTCTGGAGACCGACCGCTCTGAATGCGAGCAGTTTCGCTGTAGAGACTGCATCAGCTCTGTTAAAAAGAGCCCAATGACAGGCCAATTGCAACGCATCTCTTACCGCAATCTGAGGGGGGCTGATGCTCTGATCGTTCACCTGAGTGATTTGCTGGAGGCAATCTCCGTAGCGCTCTGCCGATAGGCTCACTTCCGCGAAGTTGAGACGTGCTGCGGCGGAGGAATCGAGCTTTAGAAGCCGCTCTTCCATTTTGTAGGCTCGATCGTAATCGAAGAGACTATCCTGAGATATTCCTGCCAGAAGTTTAAGCGTTTCCGCAGAGTTAGGATCGAGAGACAAGACCTGCTCAAGATGATCTTTCGCGGCAACAAAGTCGCCCAGTTCTGCCAAAACCCTTCCAAGTCTATATTCCACTTCAGCCCAATCATGCGGCAGGTCGGCCCTATTATAAATCTTGAGTGTTTTCTGATAGGCGTCCGCCGCTTGGGTGAAGAGTACAAGGGAGTGAGAATCGGAAATCCTTTCAGCCCTTTCCTTGGAGGCGTCACCAAGATTTTTCTGTGTCCTGGCCCAGTCCTGGGGCAGCTTACTCGTATAGATCTCAAGGGCGTTCTGATAGGCCTGCACTGCCTGCGTGAATAGCGCGGACGAGGCCTCGCCAGAAGTTCTTTCGCTCAGATCCGTCAGAGCAACGCCGAGGTTGTTTTGTGTTCTTGCCCAGTCCTGCGGCAGGTCTGTCCTAGTATAGACATTAAGGGCGTTTTGGCAGGCCTGCACTGCTTGGTTGAACAGAAGCGCGGGCGTAGCACCCGAAGCTCTCTCGCCGTCACCGATAAAAGCGGTACAGAGGTTTGACTCGGTAGCGGCCCAATCCTGGGGCAGGTCCGCTTTGGTGCGTACCTCAAGCGCCTTCTGGTAAGCCTGTACCGCCTGCCCGAATAACGCAGTCGAGATCTCGCCCGAAGTTTTCTCCGCCTGTTCCTTAAGAGCAACTCCAAGGTTGTTTTGCGTCGCAGCCCAATCCTGGGGCAGGTCCGTTTTGGTGCGTACCTCAAGAGCCTTCTGGTAAGCCTGCACCGCTTGCCCGAATAACGCAGTGGAGTTCTCGCCTAAGGTCCTTTCGGCCTGCTCAACCAAGGCGTTACCGAGAGTAGTCTGCGCCCGAGCCCAATCTCGCGGCGCATCAGTCTCGTCGTAGATCTCAAGAACGCTCCTGAGCGCCTGCGCTGCCAATGAGAACAGAGCAGTCGAAGCCTCGCCTGAAGTTCTCTCACCCTGATCCATCCAGGCAATGCCAAGATTGCTCTGCGTCGCCGCCCAGTCCTGCGGCAGGTTGCTTCTGGTCCGGATCTCGAGCGCTCTCTGGAAGTTTTGCACGGCCCTGAAGAACAGAGCGGTCGAGGCTCCCCCTGAGGTTCTCTCAGCCTGATCCAGCAACGCTAAACCAAGATTGTTCTCCGTCGCGGCCCACTCACTTGGCAGGTCTGCTTTTGTTCGAACCTCCAAGGCACGCTCGTACACCTGCACCGCCTGCGCGAACAAAGCGGGTGATGCCTCCCCCGAGGTTCGCTCGCCTTCTCGAATAAGAGCGTTTCCGAGGGCAGTCTCTGCTGCAGCCCGATTCCATTTGTCAGCCCGGTTCTCGTATTCCATCTCTAAGCTTTTGAGTTGCTCGACCGACTGACTAAGAAGGCGTGAGCTGCCACCTCCAGTGACGATCTCACCCTCCGCGAGCATTGTTTCTGCCAAGTGGCCACGACATTCCAGCCAAAGTCTAGTCACGTAGTCGTCCTTGCTATTTTCTTGGCGTTCCTTCGCCAACGCGTTGGTGGCATCCTGAAGAGCACTCGTAGCGCGGTGATATTGCAGCGCAAGTTGAAGCGTATGCGCGCCGCTGACAGCGTCGCTCAGGGCTTGAGCGATCGAGTTGTGATACTGCTTGTCCCGCTCTTCAGCATCTTTCCTCACCTCTCTCGCTCTAGCAAATGCTGACTCGCTGGCTTGCTGGAACGAGTCGCCCGCCGCGGCATAGTTCTTCAGCGCAAACTGCGCGAGTGCCATTTGTTCCTGACTCTTCTGCTGCGCATGTGCCTGGATGTCTTCTGCCCATTCCCTAACCTTGTCCTGCACCTCCTGCTCGGGGAAGCCGTTGGCTCTGGCCCACTGGGCGATGGCCGCAGCGAGAACATCTCTAGGCGCTTGTGCCGAAAGTAGTTGACTTCGGAGACTGCGGTTTTGGGTTTGCAGTGCGGACACACGAAGTGAGAGTCGCTTCAACGTTGCTTCGATCTGGGGTGGCCCAAGAAGCACGAGAGAGCCCTTTGGGAGCAACAGGAGAATTATGGGTTTATCTGACACGCCCGCAATCTGGCCATCCGCTGGCTGGTATACGACTAAATCGTTTACGCCGCTAAGCTCGATGCGGAGATTACCCTCTTCAGCCTTCTCGCGTGAGACCACGAGGTAGGCTTCGCCGACCGCGTTTGTTGTCTTAATCGCGTCGGTGATCGGCGTTCCGTCAGCTAGAAAGGTGATCGCCACCCGGGCGTCGCGCACAGGAGATCCCGGCACCGCTGAAGCGTTGAGTACTCGCACCGTAACGTTCTTGCGGTCCCCAGGCGATTGGCTCAATAAGGGCGACGCGTAGATGCCTACAAAGAGAACTATGGCGATGCGTGGAAACATCAGCTTCCCTCGTCAGTGGAGTGGACTAAGCAACTTCTGAACAGACGCGACCAGTCTACAAAACTTCACCGATTGACGTCCTGCGCGTTTAGCCGGAACGGGGGCACTCCTAATTTATCTTGCTCCATCTTCCAGCTGTCCGCAGCCATCCGGCGCGTTCCCCGTCCTGCGTTGCCTAATGCGGGAGACACGCTTCCTACATTATGTAGAAGAGCGGGCCGCGCAGGACAGATTCTGAGCCACGCGTCTGTCCTGATAACCACGTGCTATCTGGGTTGTAAAGAGAATCTCGAAGAACCGGTTGACGCCTTGGTTTGGCTGCCTGTTCTGGAAGGGACTGGCCGCGATTAGACCGGATGCATCAGTCGACTTGGACAGCTGACCCTCTATTCGATAGAGGCTGACTTGTCGAGACTGATCTCTCTAACCAGCCTTTATTTCAACATAGCGCATTAACATGAGCCAGTCTTGGGTTTCGCGGAGCATCATCTCATCTACTTGTAGCAGCAACGATTGGAACCGCTCTGGGGCAGTGGCTGAGACCATCTGTTTGTTTAGATGCTTCAGCTGCGGCACCATGTTAGCACTACGCCTCTCAAGCCGCAGGTGCTCACGGTGCGCTTCCATACCTGCAAGGGAAGCCGCTACTGCGGGGAAGAGCAACGCGACAAAAGAGAGTCCATGATGGAGGACCGCATGCAGAACGTGGACATATTCGGATGCTGTTTCGGCTGGGTGCCAGAGGGGCATCAGAAGGTGGAGCGCGGCCGCCGCGATCGTCGCAGGAAGAATAATTTCGCCCGCCTTGGCCAGACCCTCTCTGCGATGCCCCTCGCGTTTCTCTTTGCCCAGGTGAAACTTTACCTGATCGCCAATCCAGACCTCACGGACATACGAGTTGAATATGAGGCACTCCCCTTCTGTGCAGCCGGAGAGCGGCGGTAAACGACTCCATACTTCGTCAAACACGCGCACGGTCCAGTCGTTCACAGTCTGTGAATGACCCATGTAGGGAAGCACCTCAATTGGCCGTGGTTCCACACCACAAATGGCCATAAAGATTCCGCAGCGAATACGTTCTGCGAGAAATCTGTTCTCGATCCAAGAGGAGTGCGCGTGCTTTCGCTTCGCGACTTGAAAGGTGAAAAAGATGACGGTGAGCAACATTAGCTCAACACTGAAGCACAACCCGGAAAGCTGGGGAAGGAGAACGCCAATGGATGCGCAACCCACTGCGGCGGCTGAAAATAGATAGATGTATTTACCCGCCCGATAGAAGAGGTTCTGGCTGCGTTTGGCCACGACGGAAGCTTGTGAGTAATAGGGGAACAGCAGCGAATTTGCGAGTTCGCGTACCGCCGCGGGTATGTCACCTGCCGTCTTTGGCTTCACAAAGAAGTCCTGGTCAAGATTACCGATATAGGCGTTCCGCTGCTCAAGTCTAACCGGCTGGCGATTGAAACGATCAATGGCCTCGAGCGCGGTGGCGTCGAGGCCATTATTAGCCTCGCTGTTCAAAACCTCAAAGGTATCTTGCCAAACACGGATGACAGGGCGGCTCTGCTCCCTCGCGTATTGAACAATTTCGGCCGTGCCTCCCCTACCGCGCGATGGCTCGCCATCCCACAGGGCAACAAGGACATCGCAATGGTCGACCACGTACTGGCCGACATTCGCGTAGGACTCGCGACGAAGCTCGGCTTGACCATCGGGGTCGTTGCGATCATCGCAAATACGGCGAGTGCGGAGCCTGACCGGGTTGCGGGATTGGGCGAGCAATTCCTGAAACTCCGCTCGAGACTCTTCAGCGGAAAAGTCTTCTAGGTAGTCATCGAGTGCAAGAGGCAGGACGGCATCGAGACGAGCGTGAGGCTCGGATAGCACGGCGCTAGCAACGAGGCGGTCCGCACCTTCCGCAAGTGGGCTCAGAACGCTATAGGAAATGGACGTGATGCCGGCGCTGAGAACACGATCGATGATACTACGAGATTTTGCTGGAAAGAGGCTAGGCACCTCGGTCTTCAGTGCCAGCTTTACCTGTGCTTTCAGGAAATCCGGGTCGGTTAGCGTGCGGTGGCCGGTGACACCGATGCGGATACGGTACGGAATGGATTTGAATTCCGACATGACGGTGGCAAAGTTGACTCCTACTGGTGTACCACGTTGGCCCTGCAGAGTACTAGGAGATGCTTCTGAAGTTGTGCCAAGGGTCCGGTCACCGGCAGGTCTCTCCCACAAGAAGCTGCTTCACTAGTGGCGACCCGGATTGTCGCGCATCTCCATTCAAGATAGTGAAGTGCTGGGCAACACAAAATCTCGCTTGCTCGGCCGAGCTAGTTACGGAAAGACGCGTATCCAATGTCGACAGATCCGTTGGTAGAGATAGGTTGAAGGGAGCTTCCCCGGTCCCGGTCGGCGGCAGCTCCGGGCTGTATTGCTGCTGTTGGCCCGTGCTGGATGTAGCGACAACCTCCAGACTCACATGGGAGAACGTCAGATTCTGGTCGCCTAGCCAGACGCGGCCCGTGGCTTCGGCTCCGGGATAGCTAGATGCACTGACGTTGCCCAGCGTGGTCCAGCCTAGACTACGGTAATCGATGGCCGCATTACGCCGCTCGCGCCTCCCTAGGTAAGCACCGGCCACTGATAGCAGCAGAATAGCGATCATGATCGCAGCAAAGGCACCTCCGAAGGCAGGTAGCGCATTCCGAATGCTGCGCGTCAGCGATG
The DNA here is from genome assembly GCA_965200515.1 of Granulicella sp. GTDB lineage: Bacteria > Acidobacteriota > Terriglobia > Terriglobales > Acidobacteriaceae > Granulicella. Next base: position 2,038,512 of record CBDAUT010000014.1, read on the forward strand.
GCGCCGTGGCCACCGCCTCCCACCCCCGAATACCGTTCAACACCTCGGATAAGCGAACGGCAATGTTCTCAAGGTCGTTACCGTCCGTCTCCAGCCAGTGAAGGCGGGCAACATAATAGCTAGCGTCGCTCGGAACTTTTGGCTGGTTGACCATGACGGTGTAAAGGGTTCGGGAGGAACGATGTGCCTGTTCCAGCTCGTTGAGGACGTTAGGGGAGGAGAGTGAGGCTGTGGTGGCCAGCAGAACGAATGCGGCGCAGCCGTCGATGCCGCGAACAATCTCATTCGCGTAAGGGCGTCCTGGAGTTATGTCGCGCGGAGCAATCCAGCACCGCACGCCATGTTGTTCTAGAAGACCAGCGAGTCTGACGGCTTGGACAGAATCCACAGAAGCATGCGAGATGAACGCGGTGGGTTGCATCTTTACCGTGCTGCGGCCGCGGCCGCTCGCATCGCGGCGAGCACCCTCTCATTGAAGGGCAGAATGCTTTGGGTAAACTGACCACACACCTTCTGCTGCATGGTCATGCCATTGACTGCCTGCGTGAAATCTACAGATTCACGCATAGAGATTATCTTTGCTACACCTCGAAGCCACTCCTGCATTTTTGGTTGCAGCGTGGCCGCGAGTTCTTTCTGAAATGCCGGGTCCACATCTGGGTTGACCATCTCCATAAAGTTTGGCGTTGCAGGCAAAGTGGGCCCAGCCGGTTGGGCGGCGTTGCGGCGCTCAAACTCCGCCTCGTCTGCATTTTTACGAACTGCAAGCATCTTGTTGTTCATGTCCTTGAGGTCAAATTTTAGCTTGTCCCCTTCGGCGATCAGCTCCGGCGACTTGGGATCTCGGTTGTATCCTGCTGTGTAATAACTCAGAAGCGTTACGACCTGGCCGTAAGCCCGTCTCATCAGCATCTCGTTTCCGTTAGAATTTAGACTCAGTGATTTGAACTGCAGCTCTGTGGACTGCAACTGTGTGGAGATTGACGGTGCATCCTTCACCAGCCTGAGTCGCCAGGCCTCCAGCCGCGGCCGCAAGTCACTGTCGTAGCTAGCCGCAAGCGGGGCGAGACCCTTGGAAACATCCTGTTGATATGGGCTCGTCGCGACAGCGCGCTGTTGCGCCAATCTTTGTGACATGCTGCGCATACCTGCAGTGTCAGCCTGCATCCAGCGAGCTGCCAAGCTCGAGCACTCCATATAAAGCGGTTGCAAATCTGTGTACAGCTTTGCTTCCGCTGCGGGCAGTACGCGCCCGGGATCAGCTGAGGCCATTAGAACATTCATCTGCTTATTCAGTGATGTGACGTCCTTCTGTGTGGCGTCAGTGGTAGTGGCAATATGTTGTGTCTGCGCCTCGATATGCTTCAACGTCGCCCGAATGTCGGCGAGGTCGGCCTTGGCTTCCGAGACATCAAGCTGGGCCACAGCGTCTCCAAGGGGACCTTCCAGCTTCGCCTGGGTTAGGGCGGCTGCCGTAGGTTCTGACTGGATATTCTGGATATCGATGTTCAGGCTAGTCAGATCAATCGTCAGATGCTCGGCGCGCTGTGGCGCTGCCTCCGGGTTGCTTTGGAGCTTCTCTACCAGGGTCTGCAGCATTTTAGCCTGCCGCGTGGGGTCCACATTCTTACCGACAGCGTTCACCGCCGAGACCAGGCGGTTGATCTGCCCCTGCTGCTGTCCGAGCAGTTTGAGAGCAGCCCCCAGCTCTGCAGTAAGCTTTGGATCACTTTGGGCGAAAATATCGCATAACTGGATTTGCTCATTTGCTTTTGCGGAACGGATGATGCCGTTAGCGCACGGCAAGCTTTGCGCGGCCATTCCCACTGGAGCGAGGATTAGGGTAGTGAGACAAAAAACCAAATCTGGGCGCAAGCGCGTTAGTGTATCAAACATATACGACTCCGGGCCGGGATCGCTCAAGCGTAACTGATCTCACCTAACTGCGCGAGGTGAATGTGCGATCAAGGGCTCACAACCCCTGACTGCCAAATGATCCATTTGTTCTCGCATGAGTCTTTTGAGTGGTGTGCTTAGAGCTAGGCGTTGCGTGGTGCCTTTTTGCCTGATGCTGATTTGCTGCAACTTACGACCAGAACCACCAGCATCGTGTCCGGAGCCCTGGAGTTCCGTGTCGTTCTGTCTTTGTGCTGGGTGTCGGTACTCGCTCAGACGATCGGATACCGCGTACCGACTCGTTGCAGCTTTTTGATGAGCGGATTATCGCCAATGCGCTCACGGACACTGGTTTTGAAACGGTTTGTGTCGGTTCCTCTTCAATGATGGTCAAGACCGAGAAGGGGGCATGCACCCGAGGTTTGTCCATTAGTGTGCTCAGGCTGAATTGATTACAGGTGTTCATCACGAAGAGAGCGTTCGATCTCTTCCCAGACGATCCGAACGAACTCAACGCTATCTCGTACTTGTTCTCGAAGGGGCACGGTATTGGAGCTGAGGTACTTCGCCTGCCGCAATCGGAAGGCTGCGATGCGGCAAGCATTTTCCAACCACCAATCCTTCGGCGGCTGGGAGTCACCCGGCGATGTCATGTGCTCGCTCATTAGTGAAAGTCGTGGGATTGCATTGGAGCGGCTGTGACCTTCAATTCCTCTATGTGACGCGCTCGGATGTGGATGACCTTATCCACGTTTTGGAGTGTCCCCTCGACAATCAAGAAGCGGGTATAGGTCACGAGAGAGCGATTTCGCTCGTAGAGCTCTGGGTCGATGATCGCGTTGGAAATTCCCGTTTCGTCTTCAATGGAGAGGAATATGAAGCCGTAGGCTGTGCCCGGCCTTTGTCGGGCTATCACGCAGCCGGCAATGCGGGCGTTGACGCCGTGGCGAAGCATACGGAGGTCGTCGGCTCGGCAGACGTTCATGCTCCGAAGTTGGTCGCGACAATGAGCCATTGGGTGGCGGCCCACCGTAACACCTGTACCGGCGTAATCGGCGACCATACGCTCTTCGGGACTCATGGCCTGTAAGGGCGAGGTCTGCTCTTCGTCTTGATCCAACGATTCCAAGAGCGGCCCCGCCTGCCGCCCCGCTCTTTGGACTTGCCAGAGGGCATCGCGACGATGCGAACCTTCGCCAATCGAGTTGAGCGCACCAACCTCGGCGAGTGTGGCGAGGTCAGCGCGTGAGAGCGATGGCACCCGGCGCGCGAGTTCTTCGATGGAGGCGAAGTTCAGTAGTGTTCTTGCCTCCTCAAGCTCCACAGCGGCGGTCTCTCGAAGGCCACGGGCGAAGCGCAGGCCGAGACGCATTGAAAGCGACCCGTCTTCTTCACGCTCCAACGTACACGGCCAGCTCGACCTCATCACGTCGATGGGCCGCACACGGAGACCGTGACGCTGCGCGTCCTTGACGAGCACGGCGGCGGAGTAGAAGCCCATTGGCTGGTTGTTTAGGATGGCCGCAGTGAACGCACCGAGGTAGTGGAACTTGAGCCATGCACTCGCATAGGCGATAAGGGCGAAGCTGGCTGCGTGGGATTCGGGAAAGCCATACAGCGCGAATGAGCTGATCGACTGAATGATCTCTTCCTGGGCAGCGATCCCCACTTGGTTCTTATCCATGCCCTCCCGCAGCTTGATCTCCAAAGCCCGCATCTTGTCGGCGGAGCGACGACTGCCGAGGGCCCGACGCAGTTCCTCCGCTTCGCCGCCAGTAAAGCCAGCGATGGTCATGGCGATGCGGAGCAACTGCTCTTGAAAGAGCGGGACGCCGAGTGTCCGCCGTAGCACCGGCTCCAAGAGCGGGTGCGGATAAGTGATCTCCTGCCTTCCCTGCCGCCGTTCCATATACGGGTTCATCATCTTGCCGACAATGGGGCCTGGGCGGATGATCGCAACCTGCACAACCAGGTCATAAAATTTGTCAGGATTGTTGCGAGGGAGCGAGGCCATCTGCGCCCGCGATTCGACCTGAAACAATCCGATGGTGTCGGCCTGGCGGAGCGAGGCGTACACCTGCCGGTCGTCGTGCGGTATCTGCGCGATGTCTACGTTCTTACCGTAGTGCTGGGGAATCAGGGTGATGCAGTCTTTGAGGACGGCCATCATGCCGAGACCCAACAGGTCTACTTTGATGAGGCCCATATCGCTGACATCTTCCTTGTCCCACTGGATGACGTTGCGACCGGGCATACTCGCCGGTTCGATGGGAACAACGGAGGCGAGTTGCCCTTGCGCGATAATCATGCCGCCTGAGTGCTGCCCCAGATGACGCGGCAAGTCGAGCATCCGAATCGAAAGCTCTAGGTACTTGGCGATGCGAGGATGCGCAAGGTCGAACCCAGCGACGCGGAACTGCTCCTGCATCGTGTCGGTCGCGCCCTTCCACTCCCACGCACTTACGAGCCGGGTAAGGCGAGTGAGCGTGTCTTCATCGAAGCCCAGCGATTTTCCAACCTCGCGGGCTGCCGACTTGCCGCGATAGGTGATGACGTTTGCACACATCGCGGCTCCCAACTGGCCGTAACGGGTATAGACATACTGGATTGCCTTCTCGCGGTCTTCTCCCGAAGGAAGATCCAAGTCGATGTCTGGCCACTCTCCGCGCACCTCGGATAGGAATCGCTCGAAGAGCAGCTCCATCCCTACCGGATCAACTGCGGTGATGCCGAGTGCGTAGCAGACAGCGGAGTTGGCGGCGGAGCCTCGGCCTTGTACAAGGATGCCGTTCTTCCGGCAGAACTCAACGATGTCCCACACAATGAGGAAGTATCCAGCGAGCCCCAGCTTGGCGATGAGCGCAAGCTCTTTCTCAACCTGCTTCTCTGCGCGCTTGCGAAGGCTGGCGCTGCTCTTTGCACCGTAGCGCTTGAGCACTCCCTCCATCGTCCTCTTGTAGAGGAAGCTATCCATCGTCTCGTCGCCGACTGGGTAGAGCGGAAACCGGTAGCCCATGTCCTTCATCTCGAACTGGAGGCGGGACGACAGTTCGCGTGTCTCGGCGATGGCCTGGGGAATGTCTTTGTAAAGCGCTGCCATCTCCTGCGCTGACCGGAGATAACGGTTTGCATTGTGCTGCAAGAGCAGGCCCGCCGCGTCAAGCGATGTGTGATGGCGAATCGTCGTCAACACATCAAGTACCTCACGCTCTAAAGCGGTCGCCATGTTGACGCCGTTCGTCGCAATCACGGGAAGACGAAACTCGTACGAGAGTGAGACTGCGGCTTCGTTGCGGGCTTCCTGTTCGCGGATGCGGTGGCGTTGCAATTCGACGTACACGTTGTTCGGGCCGAAGGTCTGAATCATTGAACGGAGCAGGCGTCTTGCTTCATCCATTCCACCTCTTTCTAGCGCAGCGGCAAGCGGCCCCTCATCGCCCCCGGTCAAGCAGACCAATCCCTCACATCGGTCCTTCACCTCGCGGAGAGTAGTGACCCCCGCACCCTTCGTTCTCTGCCTGAGCTTGTAGCCGGTGATGAGCTGGGAAAGGTTGCGATAGCCTATCTGCGATTCGCAGAGAAGGCTTAGGCGGACTGGTCTTTGAGGAATCGTATGCGGTTGCCAGTCTGCCGGTTGCACCTGCAAGCCAAGATCGCTAACGGAGACCTCGGCTCCAACGTGAGAGCGCAGCCCCAGCTTCTTCGCCGTCGTGTAGAGACGTGGCGCTCCGTAGAGGCCGTCGCGGTCGAGGATGCCGAGAGCTGGCATACCAAGATTGGCTGCCTGCTGGACTAGGGCCTCGGGCAGCGAAGCGCCTTCTAGAAAAGAAAACGCGGAGCGGGCGTGGAACTCCACATAACCGTCAGTCATAGACACCCGCGACAGTCCATGCCTTTAGCGCGCGTTCATAGCGGAGGCGTAGGGCATAGAGAGGCTGAACGACGATGGCATCCCATTCGTCAGCCTCCCACGTTCGGGTATCCCACCAATAACCACTCGACTGCCAAGGCCCTTTGACTTCGGCGAGGTCTAATCGTCCGCCCTGCCAGAAAAGAAGCGACGGCATTCCATTTTTCAGCGACACCCGGACGGGTTGAGCCGGACGGAACCTGCGAAGAGCGAGACATGACGGCTTCGACATGGATGAGCCAGCCGCAAGGACGCTGGGACGAAACGATGTCATGGTGACTTCATCGTCACGATGGCTGTTTCTCAGTTCCGGTGCGCCTAGATTGTGGTCGCCGGCAATCGAGCGCAGTTTTGCGAGAAGGATGTCGAGCTTGTCCGGCTCTGGAAACTGGGCTTGGAAAAGGCCGCGCTGTGCTGTCTGCGGTCGCGCGGCCTCGGCCGTGAGCGTCACACCAAGGATGGCCGCTGGCGGCGGGTGGCTTTGCAAGTCCAGATTGAGCAGCTTCAGCAACAATTCGCGATTTTGCGTAACGATTGCGGGACGGATGTGCCGCTCGTAGGCAGGGGCCTTTTCCAGTTGCAAGCTGACGGTGAGGCTACGCAGCGCGTAGGCGCGTTCGATGGCGCGGCGCATGATGCGTTCCAGCATCGGCGACGCGACAAAGAGCAGCGAGTCCAGTAAGACTAGCGGCGTATCGAGTGTCACGGTCTCAGAGAGAACAAGATCTGCCTCTTCCGGTACAAGCAGATGATCTTCTGTGCCACGAGCGAGACGCTGCAGGCGTCTCGCTTGCTGTCCGATGCGACTGATGAGCGAAGTCTCGGGTAGTGCCGCAAGCTCCCCAAGCGTCCGCACTCCCCACCTGCCAAACACAGTCAAAGTGGCCTCATCGCAGCGGAGCAATGAGATGGGCAGCGGAGCAAGTCTCTTTGCCAGTTCGTTCGTCTGGACGCAAATCACTCCAGTATGCGAACGAGCGAGTAGCAGACTTGCTTCCGCGTTCGAGCAAGTGGCTACGCTGCAAGGAAAACTTGCCGCATCAAACTCACACTTCAGCTTTCGGGCGTACTGTTCTGCGGTGCCGAACAATGTCTCGGTGCCAGTTCGATCTATCAGGAGCGAGACAGATAGCGTATTGGCCTGAGCGTAGCTGTTGAGTGGCCCTGAGAGGGCTTCAATCCGTGGGGAGAAGCGCTCGGCGATCTCCAACACGTCCTCAAACGATGCGGTTTCCTCCGCGATGGAACGATTGCGGAAGATCAATGATCCGGTGGCCTCGGCCTGGACCTTGCTCATGCCGCGCGAGACGCCTTGGTTTCTCGCCGCGCGATTGATGGAGACAACAACCTGGAGTGGCGCGATGCCCTCGGTTACGGCTAGGGCATGAGAGCGGGCGGCGGCATCCGACCGCAGCCATGCAACGACAGGAAACTCCGGGATATGGATCGCGGCATACTCCATCGACTATCTCCCCGCTGCGCGCATCCACGGCGCGGTCGAACTCCACTCGACCGCTCTGCCCGGCGCTTTTTTTCCATAAGGATTCGCTACCCGCTGGCGAATGACTTCCGCTGCGTGGGTCATGCTGCCTAGGACATGGATTGATTGGTTAGGCGTTATGCGGGGTGAGCAGTCGAGTACGCACTTCGCGCTCGATCTCGCACACGGCTCCTGAGTCAAGATGAGCAGGATGGCATCGCCCTCCTGCGCGGCGCGGCTAAACCGATACCAGGTCGCCGACGGGATACGAAGTGCTTGCTCCGGGGTGACGGAGGCGAGGTCCAGCACTACGACCCGAAAGCCTCCAGCCTGGAGAATCTGGTCTGCTGTCCGGAGAGCCTTATCCAACTTGCTCCACGGTCTTGTCTCACGTTTCAACCCGCCCTGTACGACTGCGGGTAAGTGGGCGCGTTCGCGGGCATCGTCCGCAGCTTTGCGGTCGATCTGCCGTAAAGGGTCAGACGCATCGGCACGGCGGGCGTTGAAATGCTCGAAGGCAATTTGCTCCTCCGAAGCGGACGCGAGGCTAAGATTTTGATTCGGAAAGCCGGGGGTTCCTTCCATCTTCTTGAGCCGCGTCTCTGCTTTCTGAATAAGCATCTTCTCTAATGCCCGATCGATGCCCTTCGCATCGGTGCGTGGGTGTCGGATACCGTGATGCTGGGTCGATCTATCTCCCAAATCATCTCGCTTAGGCATGACCGATTGGCTGGGTTGGGCAGAACTCGCTCTCGCCTCCTGCCCGTCCGAAAAGCGCACCCAGAGGAGATTCGTGAGTCGCACTCCGGCGGCAGCCGCGCTTCTCGGGTCAAGGCTGTCACTCACGTCGATGTAGGCGCAGGCGGAATCGACCGTCGCTTCACTCAGAACAGACAAAGCAAGCGATGTCCTGCCGGCCGAGGCAGGACCGGTAAACTCGCAGATGCCACCGATGGGCAGGCCACCGCCTAATAGGGCGTTTACAGCCTCATCTCTAGTTGGGAGCAGTCGGGGAGCTTGCGCAACCTGAGGCGATAACGCGGCGGGAATCCTGGACGCAAGGCTGCTCTCAATCTCCAGTCGTAGAGCCGTGCTTCGTGATTGCAGTGCCATCCTCGTTTTCGCCTTTTCTTCTCTTCCAGAATCTCAGCATACTCCGCGCTTCCGGGCGGAAGTCAACCTTGCACAATCCACAGTGCAGTCATAACTTTTCGTTAGGTTCTTCGCTTTATCTTCGCTTACAATTCCGAGAGGAGCATCCTCCAGCGTGCCGAGCCATAATCCACTCATTCCGCTATCTGAGGACGGCGCTCCGACACCACGCAAAATCGTGCATATCGACATGGACGCGTTCTATGCGTCAGTTGAACAGCGAGACAACCCAGACTTGCGCGGTAAGCCGGTCGTTGTTGCATGGCGAGGCAATCGGTCGGTCGTGTGCGCAGCTTCCTACGAAGCGCGTCGTTTTGGAGTACGGTCTGCGATGCCAGCGCTTACGGCGGAGCGTCTCTGTCCCGGAGCGGTCTTCATCCCGCCTGACTTCGTCCGCTATAAAGAAGCCTCCCGAGCTATCCGGGGGATCTTCGAACGCCATACAGATTTGATTGAGCCCCTGTCTCTGGACGAGGCGTATCTCGACGTGACTGAAAACAAGACAGGCTTGCCCACAGCAACCCTCGTGGCGAAGACGATTCGGCAACAGATAAGGGCGGAGCTTAACCTGATCGCCTCTGCCGGCGTGGCGCCCAACAAGTTCCTGGCTAAGATTGCTTCTGACTGGAAAAAGCCGGACGGGCTTTTCGTTATTCAGCCCCACGAAGCCCAAAGCTTTCTCCAGCCGTTGACGGTGGGGCGGATCCCAGGAGTTGGACAGGTGACTGAGTCTCGAATGAAGGCTGTCGGCATCGCCACCATCAGCGATTTGTTCAATCTTGACTTGGCGCAGTTGGAAACTCACTTTGGACGCTACGGGATGCGACTCCATCAGCTCGCCCGTGGGATCGACCATAATCCGGTCGTGCCAAATCGAGCAAGCAAGTCGATCTCTGCGGAAGACACCTTCGAGCGTGACATTCCGCTCGCTGAAACGGAACTTTTGATCCGTCGCCTAGCAGAAAAAGTGTGGAGCGGTTCAAGGGGAAATGCGCGATGCGCGAAGACGGTCGTTCTCAAGCTAAAGACGAAAGAGTTTTCCACGATCACCCGGAGCTTAACTCCTCCGTCTCCACCCTGCTCTTGCGACGAACTAACTGCCATCGCCCTTTCTCTACGAGAGCGAGTTGAGTTTGGACCGCATCAGCTATTTCGTTTGGTTGGAGTGGGTCTGAGCAACTTTCAGCTCGACGATTTCCCGCCGACGCTAGCCCACCAAGACAGTATCTATCTGCCCAACTGACGAGAACGGCGTTTATCGGTACTAAATAACGCGGGCTCGAGGGGCTTTAGAACTTCGAACTGCGATGCTGCTTTGAGAGAAATTAGTCTCCTAAAAGCCGTAGTAGATACGTTGTCCGTTTCGCTCTTGGCCGCTTCGCAATACGCCATCGAATGATGTCTGCGAATACACATAAACGCTGAGGAAGTCTAAGATCGCATTCCCCATGATTGGCGTAATGTATTGCCTCCCTATGAAATGCCTACGGTGGATCATCAGGACTTCAATCAGAAGATGGTGCATACAGTGGAGAGTGTTATACAGCGGGGTATTGCGTGTCAGCCTATCACGTGTTCCCCAGAGGGTCGGATGCATTAGCTTTGACGGAATGGTGAAGCTCATTAGGTAGAGGTGGTCTAGTCCAACTTGTTTTGCCATCTGGCGCGAATCAACCCGCGTCCACGATACTGGACGCTGATTTTTGCAAACTGGACATTTTTCCTGCTTGTGCTTTTTGCGAAGTTCCGCTGCCCGCTTCGAGAGATTCTCGCGTGACTCTGGCTGCATAGAGATGCCAGCTTCTTGCTGAATCCCGCTAATGATCTGATCCCAGTCCACCGCATCGTAAGCCTTGAAGTCCGGCAGATGTTCCGGGTTCTGACAGAGGTACTTGAGCGTCACAACGCGTTCAAACAACGCACGGAGGCAGTATTGTGCCCCATGATGCGAATCGGTGTGAGTGAGAGTCATCAGATCATTGATATCCCGATGCGAAGCGAACATACAGCCGACGATGAGGTCTCCCAATTCATCGTCATCTCGGACTTTCGTCCGAAGGATTAGGCGTCCCATCACCTGCAGCCACTTATTGATGACCTCTGGATAACTGGGCCGCCATTCGATCAATTCCGCCCAACTCTGCGGAGTGATAGTGTCATTCTGCTTAGCGTCGTCCTTATTTCCGCGAGCGTCATTCTCATCCACGCCAGATTGCATTGCAGTCTCCCTGCACATCTTCCTCTTAAAGAGAACCCGTTATCAGCCGCTGCCTGTTGGCATGCGTCTTGCCTAGGGTCAATTAATGGCTTCAACCCGCGACGCAACGATACGGAGCAAATGATTCGCAAGCATGACGGCCTCGATTGCTTCGGTCGGGTCCGAGATAGTCACATTGCGGTGCGAATGCGGATTTTTGAATGAGCCGATTGCGCCTGCGAATAAATCAGAGCGCGATTGCCGCTCTCCTACCTCGGTGGTCAAATCGGTTAGCTTGCCATCCTGTGCATGGAATGCCTTACGCATCAGATCAACCCCTCGAAGATTTGCAGGTTTGCCAAGAGCCTCATGAACTGCGACTTCCACGGCCTTCATAGCCTGAAAGACCGCTGCGTCAAACTCTCCCCGCATCAACGCGCCCCACACAGTATTTGCGATTGGGGCTTGCAGAACTTCTTTTCGTAGCATTCTTGCTACTGAAAATATGGCGACGGCTTGTTCATCCTGAAACTTGAGCGCCCTCCGGCTGAGCACGACCCAGTCGCCTGAATGTGCGACTGGAACGAGAAGACCCTGAGCAATGAGCCACTGCCAGGCTTCTGCAATAGCAAGGTCTACCTGATCTCTCCGCGACTGCGAGTAGGGGTGTGCAACGCCAGGCAGGTTCGAGTTATGCCAAAGCTCCCCGTTGAGATTACCGGCGTGGAACTTCTCCCCGCTTTGGCTGGCACGTTTTCTCAACAGAAAAAGCATTTTGGCGCCAAGCACCTCAGGCTCCATCGTCAACAGTGCATCTACGTGAGGAATCATCTGAGTCAGTTCGCGCATGTTGGCATTCTCGCGCGTTTAGCTGTCGAAGGGGAAGGCCGACTGAATTGCCGAGCGGCTAGAAGGCGCCATCGGACGCGCCTCCAGATCAGTACCCAGAAGTCGGCCTATCGTCAGCTATCCGATAGCTTGTCTTCGGAGAATTGCGTCACCAGTCTACCGATCTGTGACTGAGTGGCGTTGACGAAGACCACGTCCGGAGTCAACGACCTGTGCTCGATTGAGAGCAATTGACTGTGAGCGTTGCCTCACGGCCGAGCGAGACGCTCTACAAGTCTGTCCAGCAGTGGCCGTTGTTCCTTCCGGAGGAAGATCGGCGCTTCTGCGGTCGTGAACCACGCGCCGCGATCAATCTCAGGGATCACGATGCGCTGCTTGGATCGTGGCGGCCACTCCACTTCGCATGTGTTGCTGAGAAGTTGTGCAGGGTCGCAATCACCTTCAAAAGCCCATGCCGCAACAAACTTGCCGCTCGTTTGCCGAATCGATCTAAGCTCAAGAAACGGCTCCGAAGCCGTAAATCCAGTTTCCTCACGAAATTCGCGGATAGCGGCAGCCAGCGGATCTTCATCGGACTCGTCTCACCCTTGGGTAGAGTCCATGTCCTTCATTCTTCTTCGACCAGTATGGCCCGCCCGGATGAACGAGAAATACCTGTAAATCGCCATCGCCAATCCGATACATGAGGAGCCCGGCGCTTCGTTTCGGCATGACTCTTACCCTTCACGCAGCAATCTGATGCACGTAGTACGGCGTCTCTTTTTCAGAAAGGATTTGGTCTAGCCGTTTTCTACTGATCTGTGAGGGAGAGAGCCATTCAGACAGGAATTGCTCCTGAAGCGTGATTACGGTTCGCTGGTGGCCAGTGGCTGCAACCTCTGGCGTCGGCTCATCCGTTATAGCGGCGAAGGAATACAAATCAGAGGACCCCGGTCGAATCCAACGATCCCAAACACAGGCCACGAGCATGTCTTGGGACGGCTGCGGATCATATTCGAGTACAAGGTTTTTCGCTTTCTCGTCTGGTGCAAGTTCACGGTGTTCATACAGATGGAGCGGGACGTTTTCGTAGAAGCCGCTGATAACCATAACTGCGTGGTTTCGACCGTAGACCTTGTTCCAATAGTCATCGAGACTGTCACGCCGAGCGTTGTAGGTGCCCGGAAAACGGCGGTCGTAATCCGCCGGCTTTCCGTCTAGACGACACGCGTAACGCATGGGACGGATAACGGTCTTGCCATGTTCTGAGATCAACACAGGAACGTACATCATGGGAAAGATGCGGGCGTCTTCGTTGTTTGGCTCCGTCCTTCGCAGATCAGCAAGGCGGTCCAGCAACACTTGGCTCTTGTTCGTTGCGATGCGTACATCTTCTCTAGCCTTCCTGGTTTCCTTCTTCGTGAGGGATTCCTCTGCCGTCGCAAGACGCCTGCGCTGAACGAAGACCTCGCCCTCCCACTCCGTTTTCTTATCCTTGAGATATTGAGCGATGTATGCTGCCGTCCGCTTTTGAATGGGGGTCTCTGGATTTTGATAATTGCGCTGGAGGTCACGGGCTACTTTGACATCTTCGCCTTCTGCGCGGCGCTTGAAAACGTCTTCAAACGCCTCCCAATCTACCTCCGCTCCGTGGTGGCGGGACAGATGATCGAATTTCTGTTTCACTCGCGCAGAGAAGCACATAGAGATATTTTAGGCGTTGTGTGCTCGTTAGCTCGGTCAAGGTGATCTGATTGTTAGGTTTCACGGATGACTTTACGGGGATCTTTGTCGTCCCGCATTCCGACGAACTTGGTATGCCTAAGGTGGTCGGCCCCGGTCCACTCCAGGAATTCGATATGAGCGACAGCATCGGGCTTGAGCCAAACGCAGTCCTTCATCTTCTCCGCAGTAAGGCCCTGACCCCACCTCCCCGCTGCGGGCTCTGGGAGATTGGCGAATGGGCACTTTGTAGTCGTGAGGTGCTTGATCTGGTCGAAGACTTTCCGACGAGTAGCGGGGATGAAACCCGCGCGGACGCGAGATGCGTATATCAGTTCCTCACCTCGATAGAATCCTACGACCAAGGAATCGAGGCCGAGGTTGCTTGGCACGTATCCTCCGACGACGAACTCCTGGCCGAGATTGATGCGGTGCTTTGACCATAGGCCGCTTCTCAGTCCCGGTTGATAAATGCCGTCGGTTCGTTTGGCAACGAGCCCTTCCAGACCGTGTTCCCGGACGAACTTCAGCATTTCGGCCGCTGTCCGGTCACTCACTTCTGAGAGACCGATGTGTTCGGTAGGTTCGATCACTGAGCGCAGGATTTTCCTGCGCTCAGACAGCGGCAGCCGGGTCAGGTCGCGATTTTTGTGGACAAGAATATCGAAAACGAAGTAGCTGATCTGAGATTCCGAAGAGCGGAAGTTTTGAAGCAGATTGAAGTTGGGACGCCCGCTGGCGTCCAGGGCTACTAGTTCGCCGTCGATCACCGTTCCATCTGGCAGACGTTTCAGCGCATCCGCGATGAAACCGAATTTCTGATTGAGGACGTTCTCTCTGCGAGAGAAGAGTGTCGTCTCGCCGGCACTGCGGACGGCTTCGAGCCGGTAGCCGTCGAGCTTGATTTCATACGTCCACTCCGGTCCTTCTGGGACGGTCGGTACGGGCAAGCATTCCATCGACTCGATGAAACTTGCTCTACGCTCCGGCAGTGGATTCTTTTTCGGCACTGGCAATTATGCTAACAATCTGCCTTACGGCAGACGCGCGGTCATCGTCTGATGCTCGTCAGGGAGTCTGCAGAAGCAGCCTCGTCTCGGGATAAGGGAGGGGTGCGGGTGAAGGAACGGCCCCGCCACGCGCTCCGCCGGAGCGTGTCGAGCGAAGCGGGATGAGGGTACGGGAGAAACCGAAGGGGGTTCTCCCGCGCGCTGTTTCAAAAAGCAAAAACGGGAGCCGTGTGGCGGCTCCCGCTTTCATCTACGCTGCAATCTGTTTCTTGGTGACCGCTGCCTTCTTTGTGTTTATCTTCGGTGCGGGTTCGGGCTTAGCCGCGTTAGGCTTCGTCACCTTGGCCTTCTTTGCGTCGGCCTTCTTGGGTTTTTGAGGAATGAAGACGCTCTCGGCTTCCGCAAGGAAATCGAGGTCGCCTTCGCGTGGTATGTCGATGTGTCCAGTCAGAGCAAGTCGGAGGGCGAAGCCCGTTAGCTTCTCGTCTAGAAGGCTGGTGAGGGTTGATGCCAGAACCTCGTCCGGGGTCTGCTGGTTGTTCTCGTCGTCGCCAACGAAGTATGCGGCTACGTCTTCGGCGAAGTCGTAAGGGTCAAGGTGGATGAGGGCGTGGAGCAATACCCGCAACTGAGCGGCGCTGAACATCGCCGGGGCATTCTCCACGATGCGCTCGAAGGTGGACTGACGCGCTTTATGCAGGGCTTCTCGGCGGGTGCGTTCGGCCTCGTACTGTTCCTGTTCCCGCTCGAATTGCTGCTTGCGCTCTTCCTCCCTGCGTTGCTGCTCCTCCTCATGCTCCTTTCTGCGTTGTGCGTACTCTGCTTCACGCGCTTCCCGTTCAGCATCGGTTTCGGTCGGCGGCGCGGGGGCCATGACGGGCGCGGGGTGGTCGGCTTGTTCGGCTGCTACCCTCGGGTCATGCACCGGGCAGTTTTTGTCGGTGCATACCGTTAGCTTGGTGCCAACGCGCTTGCCGTAGACGATGATGGCTGTCTTGGCGGCGGCGCATGGCATGACTGGCTCCGCGTCCGGGTTATCGACAACTGCCTCGATCTCCCGGATGTGGCCGCGCTGCACGGCTCCCGGCCTCTGCTCCTTGGGATTACGCCAACTGTTCTCGATCTGCACGAGTTCCGGCTTGGCTGCAATCTCCCGGTCAAGGAATGCTTCTACCTTGCCGTGGTAGCACGGCGCGTCTAGGCACTGGTCGCCTTGCACGTCGCAAAAGAGGCTGGTGTTATGGCCGCTGCGACGGGGGCAAGTGACGCAAGCTCCGGCTACAGTGTTTAGGGTTGGGTCTTCGCGGTCGAATGGGGCATCCGCGAGAGACAGATAGAGGTTCGCTTGTATCCACGCGCTCAGGTGTTTGGCGGGCAAAAGGTGCGGCTCCTTGTCCTGCCAGTCTTTGCGCCAGCATTGCTCGTAGGCGGCGGCCTGTGCGTCCTGGGGTAGACGCGCAAGCAAGTTCGCATGACTCGCGGTGATGAGCTCCTGTGTGAACGCTTCCGCAATTGTCGGAATGAGTTGCAAGAGGGACAGACGGGCGTAGATGTGGCTTGCGCTCTTGCCCGACTTTTCGACCAACGCGGCCACATCATAACCGGGCAGGTCGAGTAGCCGCTGGAAGCCTTGCGCTTCTTCGTAGGGGTGAACGTCCTCCCGCTGACTGTTTTCGACCAACTGCCATTCGAGCGCCTTTGCGTCGTCAATATCGACGATGCGGGCTGGAACGGAAAACAACTCGGCAAGGTGCGCAGCGCGGTAGCGTCTGGCTCCTGCGACGATCTCGAAGCCTTGGTTGTTAGGACGCACAGTGAGGGGCTGAATCAGGCCGTTGTGCTTGATGGACTCGGCAAGCTCGTACAGCTTGGCCTCATCGAAGGTGCGGCGGGGGTTGGTGGTGGACTCGTGAATCTGGTCGATGGCGAGAAATTGGAATGCGCTGGAATCCTGCATGGCTGCTCTCCTTGAGCGGTTTGCACTGCACTGGTAGTTGTGGAGCGGACGCACTTTGCCTGTCCGCTCCGCGCGTGAAAGGGTTAGGCCTGTGGGGTGTGTTGCTGCTGCTCGAAGGCTTCGGCGAAGCCCTGCAATCGCAGGTTGTTGTCCCACACCTTGGCGAATCGCTCGTGCTGCTGGTGCAAGCTGGCGAGGTAAACGTAGTGGTCGCGGACAATGGTGCGGCTCCACTGCTCTACACCCACATAGTCGTTTCGGTAATAGAAGGCGTTCAGGTGCGGCCCGTCTGCCAGTCCAAGCTCGAAACACATTTCCGGGTCGCGCATGAGGTCGCCATTTTGTTCGCCGTAATGACAGACAGAGATAGCGGGAAGCCCACACGGGCCGGACTCGTCGGTCGCCTCGATTACCAACGCCATATAAGGCGGGTTCTCGATCTTGAGGTACAGGCCGTGGTGCCAACCTCCGGCCTGTTTGAGAATGCGAAGAATGGTCTGCATTAGGCCACCTGCGCCAGTTCTGCATCGGGAATAGCTTCGCCCTCGGTGCTGTTGTTGCTGGCCTTGTCATCGACGGGCGGCTCCAGCGCTGCAAGAATGACAGCGGAGGTCTGCTGCACTACTTCCAAGCTCTCTGCGAGAAGTGAAGCGTTGCCGTGGTAAAGCTGGATGTAGTCGGCGGATGCGCTGCCCGTCTCCAGTCCAACGGCCTTACCGACCACGAACGCCACGGCCTCGGCCTCGGTCTCCTTCACAACTTTGGTGGTGGTGGTGCGCCGCTCTGCCTTGTGCAACATCTCGTGCGCCAGTTCGTGAATAAGGGTGCTGAACTCCTCGGCCTTTGATTGACCCGGCAGGATGGCAATGCGGCCGCCGTAGCTGATGCCAAGCGCGGGGGCGATCTTCTCCGACCAAACAAGCTCGATGCCCTGGCTCTTGATAAATGCCACGATGCGCTCGTGGTTCTCTCCGGCATCGCCTGAGATTTCGCGCATCTTTGGAAGGTCGGGGCCTTCAGTCTGCGACACATCGAAGATGTAAGCGGAGCGGAAGCCAACAAGCATCGGTTTGTTGATGGCGGCGGGGTCTTTGCTTTTCGCTGCCTCGTCGTCCTTCTTGCGGCGAAAGCCGATGATGGGAGCGAGAATGCGGATGCCCTTCTGTCCTTTCATCACTCGGCGTCCAAGCTGGTTCCATGCATACATTCCCGCTACGCGCGTCGCGTCCGGCTTCTGACGTGCAATCTCCAAGATGTTTCCGAAGCTGTAGTTGTGGAATCGGCTCATCGCGTTCAGGTAGGCGGTGAGGGCGTCGGACTTCCCGGCCTCCAACTGCTCGATAAGGCTCTGGACGTTGGCGGCAATAAGTTCCTTTGCCGTCTGCCGTTGCTGCGGCTGTTTAGGGTTTTCGCTGATGGGGGTGACAGTGCTGGTGGTGGTCATGGGTGCTTCCTCCTTGGGTTTGGCTGCTGCACTTCCGCGTTGAAACGCGGCATGTACATGCCGAACGCCACCTGGCGAAGGCGGGGGTAGCAAGGCGCAAGGGGAGGGGTGTACCCACCCTTGGAGAGGGAGCCGAAGGCGGAACGGAAAGGGCGGAGCGCAGCGGAGGTCTGCACAAGCGAAGCGCGGAAGATTGGGGATGCCCCTTGTCGCCGCGTGATCGGGGCAGAGCCCCTTAGCGCACGGTCTGTCAACCGTTCTTGATCGCGAAGCGGATGTTTACAGGGTGGGCGTTGCGGGCGGGAAAGGCCCGCTGAGGGAGGGAAACGGAAGACGCATCGCGGCTGGAGTTAGGGAGGCCACTCCTCCCGGCAATTGCCCCGTCTATCGCGCACATCTGAGCCGTTGGCGCATTGCCCAGGAAGATACCGAAAGACTCGGCGGTCTGTCCGGTCGCAGAACGGCTGATTTACCCCTAGCATGAGTGATTGAGGAGATAAACGTGTCGCAAAAGCCGACGAAGATGGTCTCCCTCTCAGAACTTCGGACGGAAGCGGGTTCTGAGGAACTAGTGCGCTCGGAGCGCATGAAGCCTTATTTGAAACTTCTGAAAGCCGAACTTTCTGGACAGGATACTAGCGAACCGCTTGCCGCTCTCGCTGCACTCTCCCTTGAAGATCGCTATGTCTGGCGTGTTATCTCAGCTTTGAAGTGGGGTCTTTGCGATCTAGAAACAGAGAATGTCGCCGCTGACCTTGCAACCCTTCCGGCCGAAGCTATAAAGAGCGTGACAGAACCTTTAGCTGTGCGCGCGATGCAGTTTTCGCTCTTCCTGAAAGCTGTCGTGGGAGAAACTGCGGCTAGAGAAATCATGCTTCGCGCGCTCGCGTGCCAATCTGAGTAAGATTGCTTGCAGCACGGTTAATAAGCAAAGCTCCGCAATGAGGATCAAGCCTCAGACGGAGAACCCATCTGTTTTTCAAAGGATTGGCGAACCAAACCGATGATATACGCCAAGTGTTCGGCGTTATCCAGAGCGACTTCTACGTCGCCATTGCCCCAGCGACCGACGCCACTTACATCTTTGCACAATTTCTTCGGATCGTTTATTTCGGAAAATGCCAGATTCAGAGATAGGCGTAGACGCTTCGACTGCGGAACAACATCGACAAAATTTGTTTCAGCCTTGTATGCCACGTACAACTTCAAAAACTGTTCCGTGACGCACGGATCAAGCGCCAACACTTCCTTGCGAAAGGCTTCGAATAGGAGCTGGACATTCCCGTTTTCTAAGTACGGGTGATCTACTATCGAATACCCCGTGCTCTCCTCCGGAACCCGATACGCAGCTAGCACGTCTGCTGAAAGCTCTGGAAAGGCCCAGACTTTCGCCGCAGTTTTGGATAGCCTTGCCGCTCTTTTCTTGATTGCATCTTCATCCCAATTATCCAGGCTTCCAAGGCCTTGATTCAGCTTGAGCGGGCTCTCTTTGAATCCTCCCACCATATCGCGTTTGTCTGGAAATGGACGATCACTGTACTCAGAGTTGTAGCCCGTAAGAGTCAGGTTGCCGAGGGTATGAAGCCACGTTTCTTGAACGCGCTTCCAGTCATCACCGAGAGCGGTTCGCCACGCTACCGACAGCTTCTCGTTTTGCGGCATGATGTGTTCGATGGTGTACTCGTCAACCGCAACACGTTCCTTACGACCATAGTTTTCGAGGCGCCTAAGCCAATAGGCCTTTCGCGGAAACTTGTAGAGGTCACGGGTCTCAAGTTGACGCCTAAATTCTTCGTCTGTTGGGAAGCCCCGGTACGATGGCATTGAAAGCATATGGGCTTGAATGCTCTCAAGATATCGGTCTTTCTTGAGCGACTTCGTGAAGGTTGCAAATGTCTTGTTCAGAGAATTTGTCGGGATCGCACAAATTGCGCGGCGGAAAACATACGACTCGACGAGTCTGACTGCTGCAACAAACTCCTCATACGACAGCCGTTCATCGGCATAGTCACTATAGAGCTCCAATAGAAATGGGTAAGCAACCTCAACTCGCAGCTCGCGGAGATCCTGGAATGCCGCTGCAAGAGCGGGATCTGACTCTCCACCGAGAGCCATAGCGCAGAAGTAGCGAGAATATCTGCGAATGTCTTCGACTAGTCCCTTCACGCCCGCCGCCGCCGTTTGTGGGAAGCGAGCATACGCCTTGAACTTCTCGTACACGTCGTTGATATTCGGGATTTCACCCGTCTTTACGGTCAGGTAGTACCGCATGAAACTGTCAAACTGACTTGCATACGCGTCCTGGCCGAAATCAACCTCCATCGGCCGCCAAAATTGTTCGTAGAGCGCGGTCTGGAGATTTGGCTCCAGTCCCATCAGAATGAAATTGCGAATGAGATCGGCCTGGCTAAGTTCTCGTCCAGTTGAGTTCATGCTTTCAAAAATGAGTTGGGGATTGTCCTGGTCACGACTGAGAGCCACGTCAACGACTAGGAGTTTTGCCAAACCGTGGCAGATCGCGGTGAGGTCTTTCTTCCGAGTTTCAATCCAACTCTGAAACAGCGCAAAGTTCTCTGTGATGCGAAGGGAGAAATCTCTTGGTCGCTCCAGCCCCCCGATTACCGCGATGAGCGATGCCTTATCCGTCTGCGACAAAAGGAGTTTGTAGTGGCGCTCTCCGGTCTCCTCGGGGTTGACGAGGTAATAGTTCCGGAGTTTGCGGGGGGAGAATCCGTCAACAGGCTCTCGCTTGTCTTCTTCGAGGCTCTCTAACGCACCAGCAAGCGCCGCTATGACCAGCGTAAGCGTCGTCAAACGCTGCTGTCCGTCAATGACAAGCATCGGACTCTGGCTCGACACCTGGTAAAGCCCTTTTTCGATGTAAACGATTGATCCCACGAAGTGAGCCGAGACCTGGCTATCGCTCCCAGCGCGAAACAAATCGTCCCACAGTTGCCGACATTCCTTTTCGGTCCAGGAGTAGGTGCGCTGATAGATCGGAATGACGAACTGAGGTGACTTCTTCAGGAAGTCCAGGAGCTTCGCTTCGGTAGCTTTCATCTCTTCGATAATCCTTAGCAGAGGTTGGGATGCCGCTCCCAGTGCAATATAGGCGAGTGCATCAGTGAGGAGCTACTGGACGAGTTCCATCAGCTTGCTGTAGCTCGTCACCACCTCATATTTCACTTGATCTGATGTGATCTTTGTGAAGAACTTTCTGGCGCATTCGATCTTAGACTTTTCAATCTCTCTCAACTCCATCGACGACATCGATCCCTTCGTTTCGGCGATGAAGTAGATGTGCTTCACTGAGCCTTGCTTGAAGGCGATGGCCCAATCCGGGTTATAGTTGCCAACTGGGGTGGGGATGGAGAAGCTCTTCGGGAGCTTGGAATACACTTCGATGTCCGTCCCGGTGTCCAGCTCCTTCACGAAGTTCCGTTCGTTCTCGGAGTCGGTGAACACATAGTCGTAGATGTGCAGGTTGGTCTTGACGGCTTTGCTGAAGTCCCTGCGATCCTTCTCCTGGGTGAAGATGTCGATCCCGTAGGACTCGTCGATGGCGCAGTACGTCAGGTGCTCCACGATCACCGTGGCCTTCTGTTCATTGATAAGACGGCATGCGACCCGGAGAAAGTCTTCGGGATTGACACGGAACAACGCGAAGACCTTGGGGCTGATGCCCTGAAGGATGGCTCCAATGGTTGCGCGAGTCAGCTTGGTCTCTTCGGCTAACTTGCCGATCACGTCATATCTGACCTCCGAATGCACGGAGGACTTGAGCTGTGCCGTCTGCGTCTGTTCCAGTTTGAAGGCTTCGCCCGCCTTCAACGCCTCGTAGGTGGTGTCTGCGGCTTGTTCGCCGCGTTGAACAACGTACTGGAGTGGCGCCACTTTCAACTCGGCATCCAGTGTTTGAACACACTTGACGATCAGCTCTGCCGTCTCGAACTGGACTGAGTAGATAGCCTTCTGATGGATGCGGCTCCAAAGCTCGCGGAAGGCCTTCTTGTGGAAGTTGGCATTCAGCGGGTTCGGCTGTCCTTTACGACCGTCTTCGATCTCTGGCAACTGTTCCTTGCTGTAGACGGAGTCGATGAGTTGGAAGATCTCGGGGGTGTGGGCAGCGAGCTTTGCTGGCAACGGAGCGACCGTGCCGGCCTGTTTGGCATCGTGATATGTATTGGTAATCCTGTAGGCATCGTCCGCGTAATCGTTTCCAAGCAGATAGGCCGTGACCATTGTTGCCATTTGCGGCGTGACCGGAACATCTCCGGTCGCTGTCTTGAGAACCTTGCCGGTGAAGAACGCTTCATCCGCCCTTTGGGGACGGGCTGAGAGCACGGCGGCAATATCCTTCTGGAGACCCGCGACGAATTCCTTATACCCTTCACTTGCTACAACGGTGAGCACGTTCAACTCGTGAACGGTCGCTGGATCGTCCATTCGATCGCCGTTCTGGTTGACCGAGAGCCGTAAGCCACGTCCGACTTCCTGCCTTCGGGTCGTAGTGTTGTCGCTTTTCTTCAGCATCCCTATGACGAACACATTGGGATTGTCCCAACCTTCGCGCAGAGCCGAGTGCGAAAACAAGAACCGCACTGGCTCATCAAGGGAGAGCAGCCGCACTTTGTTCTTTAGGATCAAGTCGTAGGCGTCTACGTCGTCCGACTCGCTTGAGCGAGCTGCGGTTTCGGGGTCAACTAGTCGCTTGCTACGCTTGTCCACAGAGAAGTAACCCTCGTGTGTCCGATCCGTCGGAATGCCGCGAAGATACTGGTTGTACTTGCTATCTTCCAGGCTGAGGATCTCGTTCAGGCGGGCGTTGTACTCTTCCTCGAAGAGCGCGGCGTACTCACCCTGCTTGGCTTCATTCTTCTCATAAACACGGTATTTCGCAACCTCGTCGATGAAGAAGAGCGAGAGGACTTTGATGCCTTTCGCGAAGAGCTGCTGCTCTTTCTCGAAATGGGCGGCAATTGCTTCACGAATTTGAAGTCGGCGCAGCACGGTTTCGTTGACGTCGCCCACGGCATCGCCAGCGGTCAGCACCACTCCATTCGTAAAGCTGAGCGTGTTATCGAGTGCATTGATGTCTGAGACCACGAAACCTTTGTACTGGTCCAGCTCGCCAGACTTGGCGTGCAGGTTATCGCCCTTGCCCAGAATGCGAGGTTTCGGCTTGATGCCTCCTTCCTGACGAATCTCCATCTCAACTCGTGCGGCTGGCGGCTTGTCTCTATATACGTCGACCCCTTGCAGATAGAGGTAGGCGCTCGTCCCGGCTTGTCCTTTGAGCGAGATGCCGCGTACCGCGATCTTTTTGACCAGCTTCCGGTTGTAGGCATCGAGAGCATCGAGCCGGTAGACCCTGTGGTGTTCCTGTTTGTGTGTGGCGGAGTAGCGCAGGATGAAGAGCGGATTGAACTCCTTCAGCGATTCGACCGTCTTCGCTCCCTCCATCTTCTGGGGCTCGTCAAGAATCAGGATCGGTCGATTCCGCGCGATCACGTCTATCGGTCTGCGCGTTTGAAAGTCGTCCAGTTCCTCGTAGATGCGCCGCGCATCTTTGCCGCGGGCATTGAATGCCTGGGCGTTGATAACCATCACGTTGATGCCGGCGTCGGCGCTAAAGCTCTCAAGCTCGTGAAGTTCCTTGGAGTTGTAGATGAAGAAGCGAACTCGCTTCCCGTATTGCTCTAAGAAGTGGTCGGAGGTATCGGTCAGAGATTGGAAGACTCCTTCCCGGATCGCAATGCTCGGCACGACGATGATGAACTTGCTCCAGCCGTAGCGGCGGTTCAGCTCGAAGATGCTCTTGATGTAGCAATAGGTCTTTCCGGTGCCGGTCTCCATCTCGATGTCGAGGTTCACATCACAGACGGATGTCTGCTTGATGGCATCCGAGACGGGCAGGTTTTGCCGCAGTTGGACCGCTTGGATGTTCTTGAGAACTGCGGGCAACGGCAACGCAATCTCGGCATTGCGGAAGCCCTCGTCCATCTCCAGACGCGCCGTCTGCCCCGGCTTTACCGCTCCTGGGTCGATGCGATAGCGCAGCCCGGTATCGAGCGGCTGCCCCAGAAAGCAATCCGCCACAGCTTCTACGGCTTCGGTTTGGAATGGCTGAACTTTGAACCGAAATTTCATCGCTAGATGGACCGAACTTCTGTTTCGGGCGACAGGAGACCGAAAATCTGCTCGACGTTGATCTTGACGCTATCGCTCCCGTAGCTGGTATCGCGGAACACAGCGCGTAGAGGTTTCCGCTTGGCAATTGCTTTCACTGATTCGTCGGTTATCCCGGTGTCAAAGCAGGCGGCCAGCGCGTTACCATCTACAAAGAAGACAGCTTTGCCGTCCATTTGCTCCTCGGATATTGGGAGCCCGAGATCAATGCCCCAATCAATCAGAACCTGAAATAGCAGATCCTCCGGTTGTCGATCAGGTCGGATGTTATCAACTTGGCCGAGCAGATCTGCCTGCTGAACTGTGTCAGGAGCGTAGTAGATGTCCCTCATGTTGGATGTGTCGATCTTCAGAACGCGGAGCCCCGAGTCGAATTCATGGGCATCTGCCAGCATCCTTTGACCTGAAATCTGCTTACTAAGAGCCTGTCCGGCTCTCAAAAGCCTTACCTTTGTGATCTCTGATATGAAACGAATTCCTGCCTTGGCAGGGTCCGAACCCTCCTTGCAAGGTTCCGGTAATTGGACCGCGATGTAACGCCGTTGCCCACCGTCGGCAGCGTTCATCGCCATAAGAGCATGACAGCTTGACCCTGAACCTGCGAAAAAGTCTAAGAAGATACCTTCAGGATTGGGCATGGCAAACGAGATCAGCTTCTCAAGTAGTCGCACGGGCTTGGGATTATCGAAGGCAGTTCTGTATTCAGGAAACAGCTCTCGGAGGTCGTATGCTCCCGAGCGACCGTCGAGTTCGATGACACTCGAAAGCTTGTCCTGAAAATCCTGCACGTACGCTTTGAGTTCGATCAGCTTGGTATGGTCGTCTCCGAAGATGATTCTTGACTCTGCTAAGAGCCGATCCATCGTTTCTTTCGGAAATCGATAGCCCATCAATGGCGGTGTACACGGTTTTCCAGTCTCGGGATGACGCACATCGTAGCGGTATCCTTCTTTGCCGGGGTTGTGAACGCCACGTATCCCTGCGTATATGCCCCCTCGATCAATGAACTTATAGCCATCTAGCGGCCACAACTGCGATTTTGCTTTGCTAAACCAAGAGCTGTACGCCTGTTGGAGAGACTCGTCGCTGTCATGGGCAAATTGCTGAAGTAGTTCTTCCGCCTTTCGCGTTAGAAGAAGTTTCACGTCGGAAACTGATGTTTTCCAGACGGCCGTAGTCGAGGATTTTACCCGCGCGAAGGCGCAAATGTATTCATGTTCAATTGCGACGCGACTCGGATTGTTATCCGTGGCGTTCTTCCATATCAGCCGACCAATAAAGTTCTCTTCGCCAAAAATCTCCAGACATATCTTCTGTAGGTTGTCTGCCTCATTGTCATCAATGCTGATGAAAATAACGCCGTCATCAGCAAGAAGATTCCTGGCAAGTTTGAGCCGCGCATACATCATCGTCAGCCAGTCAGAATGGAATCGACCATTTGATTCGGCGTTCACGAATAGGCGCTGGCCAAGCTCGTCTTTCTGCCCGGACCGTTCGGCGTAGACAGAGGGATCTTCGTCGAAAGAGTCCTTATAGATACGGTCCTTCCCATCGTTATAGGGAGGGTCGATATAGATAAGCTTGATCTTGCCGAGGTATGTCTCTTGCAGGAGCTTAAGGGCATCGAGATTATCTCCCTCGATGAAAAGATTCCTCGTCTTGTCAAAGTCCGCACTCTCTTGGCGGTACGGCCGCAGGGTCTTATAAATGGGTGCGTTTGCCGCCAAGGTTGCTTCACGCTTGCCTGGCCAATCGAGCTGGTATCGTTCGCGTGGCCCCTCGACGACGCTGTCGGATAGCTCCTGCCGCAGTTGGTCGAAATCGAGAGCCTTGGTGACGCGCCCCTGTTCGTCCCGGCCCTCGGTCACGCAGCTGGGGAACAGTTTTGCCAGTTTTTCAATGTTCTGGGTGGTGATGTCCGGGGTATGCAACTTCAACTTTTCCATCGGGCGAGTCCAGCTCTTCTCTGTTCGGAATCAAGGCTTTCTATTACTGTATCCGCTCGAACGGACGCCTGTGCCGTGGTACTCCCTCGGTCAGGCTTCTAGCTCGGCCAGTGCCGATTCACACGCACGAAACTGTGCGTTGATCTCCACTTTTCGATTGAATTGTGCCTCTTTCCTCAGTTTTGCTTCCAACTGCTTTCGCTCGCGACGTTTGGCTCGAATACGGCTTGCGCGCTCCACAGTGTCGGGTACGCTTTCCCCGGCTCGTGAGCGGAGTGAGAACGGACTGGCGGCCATGTGCGCCCGCAACATCTGTTCGTAGAGGCCCGCCATATCGAGCGCAACGGGCAATGGCAGACGAGGAACGGCTGCATCCTGCCAGGCCGTCTCAAAGTATGTCTCGACGACTGGTTGGTTGGCGGCAATCTCGCTTGCCCTTTTGTAGGCCGCGGCGAATCTGACTCGGCCCTCAAATGTCAGCTCGAAGAAAATAAGTGACGGTACGGCACGGTCGATTGTCCGCAAGACATCCTCACGAAGCTCTCCGGTCTTGAGAACGATCTCGAAGACCTGAATCTCCGCGACACCCAGTTTCGCTGGCAGCCGGAGAGTTTCCGGCGCCAGTTTGTGACGCCAGACGATCTCCTGGACTTCATTCACAAACCGCTGGCGAACCGCCCGGCTGGGCTTGGCATGGCCGTAAACCTTGTTCTTGGGGAGGACGCGCCCGAATTTGGTCTGCTCAGGGTAGAGAAACACGGCGGCCTCAGGCGGAAATTTGACTCGAAACGGAAGACGCGGCCGGCTCAACCACAAGAAACGCGATCAACTCGAAATCGTCTGGGCCCGTCGCTGGCCCGGTGAGCGCGGTAGTCTTCTGGCCGCTGAAGAGACTGTCCAGGTCCTTCTCTTCGTTGATCTGCACGATGGAGCGAATGGCGGCGGTAAGCAGGTCTGAGTAGACTCGCATCTCGCGGCCATCCTGAGTCCTGAGATTGAACGGAACATAGGCTTCCGGGATCGGAGTTTCGGCCGGTTTGGCGACGGAACGGACGAGGTCCAAGAGCCGCTTCACCTCGGTATAGGGCAGGACCGTCTCGCCATCCATCCCCACATAAACCAGATAGTAGGGGTAAAGCCGATTCAGCTGGCTCACGTTGATGGTCTCGTTGCAATTGCGGAGGGCGAAAATGACGCCGGGGATAAGGCCGCGCTCTGGCGCTGCCGGCAATACAGCGTGCATTCCGCTGGGCAGCTTGGAAAGGTCGCCGCTGGTATTGACGTAGTTGAGGAGATCCATCCGAAAGTCGTTCAAGCCTAGATCGGTGATGCTGACCTCCGCCTTAAGGTCTTCCAGCTCGATGACCTCTTCCTGCATCCGCCGCAGCTGCTCCTTGCGGTAGGCAAGGTCGTTGGATTTTCCGTCCAGGGGATTGTCGTCGCCCGTGGCTGTCACGTCAGCGATGACCATCCGGCTTTCGACCCGCTCCTTGAGGCGGATGTACTCGTCGAGCGAAATGTCCGGCCAGTAGTTGACGAGCTGGATCGAGGCGTTCTTGGAGCCGATGCGATCGATACGTCCGAATCGCTGAATGATGCGAACGGGATTCCAGTGGATGTCGTAATTAATGAGGTAATCGCAATCCTGAAGGTTTTGGCCTTCGGAGATGCAATCGGTAGCGATGAGCAGGTCGATCTCGTCTTTGACCTCGGGCAGGAGGAGAGCCTTCTCTTTGGAAAGTGGGGAGAACAGCATCAGCAGCTCTTGAAAATCAGACTTCCGTGCAAGAGTGGACTTGGGCCTGTCCGAACCGACGACGCGAGCGGTGTGCAGGCCGTGCCGTTCTCGAAGCAGCGGTGAAAGATGCTCGTAAAGGTAATCGGCTGTGTCCGCAAAAGCGGTGAACACGAGCACCTTCCGATTGCCGAGATTGATCGGCGCTTCGATCTTGGCCAGGATTTCCTCTTTTAGGTGCTGCAACTTGGCATCGTCCGCTGGCGAGACTTTTTCCATCTCACCGAGGAGCGTCTCGATCAAACCGAGATCGGCTTTCAGGTCATGCTCCCATAAAGCGAGGTCCATGTCTCCGAGCTGGATATTGACCTTGCCTCCGGTCTCCTGATCGGACGGCTCGTCTTCGGGATCGAGAAACTCGAGGTCTTCGTCGGGGCTGGCATCCTCGAATGTTGCGGAGATGTCCGCAAAGGTGCCATCCTGCCCCGTCTTGCGGAAGTTTTCGATGCGGCTAAGCGTCGAGAGATGAATCTGCTGAAGCTTTTTGAGCGTGATGCGGAACGACGCAACCGAACTCTCCAGGCGTTTGAGGAGATTCACGGTCATCAGTGATCGCAAGCTCTTTTCACGGTCGATCTGCTTGAGCTTACCGCCTCCGCTGCTGACTTCGGTGTCGTATATGTCTTCGTAACGAGACAGTCGGCTCGGCAAGATGTAGCTGACGGGCATGTAGACGCCCAGCTTCAAGGTCGTCAGATTCAGGAAAATCTCGTTGAAGCCGATTACATCCTGCCTATGAGTCAGTGGCGAGTGGTGGGATATCGGCTTGCGGCGGGTTGGGAACTCGCCGATTTCTTTGGTGTCATAGAACGTAGTGATGTGGCGACGGGAACGGGCGATTGTCACCGAGTCCAAGAGCTCGAAGAAATCGAAGTCCAAGGATGCGAGAATCGCCTGCGGCGTCCGCTCCTCGGCCGGCAATTTCGACCACGTATTGAACGCGGTTTGCGCCCGGCGAAAGATTTGGTCAACGTTCGTCGTCGCCTTCAGCTTCGAGCTAAGGGTTTCAGGTTCACCCTCATACGCGAGAGCGAGCTGATTCTTGAGATCATTGAATCGGTTATTGACTGGCGTCGCAGACAGCATGAGCACCTTCGTGCGAACGCCCTGCTTAATGACCTTGTTCATGAGGTACTGGTAGCGCGTCTCGCGATCCTTGAAAGCGTCGTCGTTGCGGAAGTTGTGCGACTCGTCGATGACGACCAGATCGTAGTTGCTCCAGTTCACGCGGTTCAGTTTGAGACCGAGCGATTCATCTTGGTCGCGGAGGAGATCCGTATGGCAGAGAACGTCGAAGCAAAGACGATCCTTAAGCAGGGGGTTGTTCTTGAGGTTGCCCTTGTACGTTAGCCAGTTATCAGCGAGTTTCTTCGGGCACAAGACCAGTACGGACTTGTTCCGAAGCTCGTAGTATTTGATGACCGCAAGAGCTGTAAACGTCTTGCCGAGGCCGACGCTGTCAGCCAGGATGCACCCGTTGTACGTCTCCAGCTTGTTGATGATGCCGGTCGCAGCGTCCTTCTGGAAGTGGTAGAGCTTCTGCCAGATGACGCTTTCTTGGTAGCCGGTCCGCTCATTGGGCAGGACATCCGCACTGATGTCCTCCAGGAACTCGCTAAAGATGCTGTAGAGCATCAGGAGTAAATGCGCTCTGGTGAGTTCTCCTGATAGACCGAAGTGATGTGATCACAGATGAGGTCGGTAACATCAGCAACCTTATCTACGTCCTTCCAAATCTGGTCAAAAAGTTCAATGAAGCTCCGGGTCGCGGTCGGTTCGTCCATGCGACTAATGAAGTTCGATACCGCGTTCCCTTGTTGATACCCAAGATCGACGGCGGTGAAACCATGCAACGGCATGTACACGGCTTCATCCGAAGACTTTACACAGGCGAATTGCTGCATCGGCGCGCCGCTTCGATTGGAACGAAATTGCGCTTTCCGTCGAATCCAGTCTGCACACTCCTTAGCGATGGCACGCTGGGTTAGCTTGTTCCTAAGACGAAGCTCGAAGTCGGTACCGAAGAATCCCTTTTCTCTGGAAGGCTGAGGAATATGAAACTCTCGCACTTCTCGGCGTGCCTTGTCCGTGACTTCACTTGCAACAAAAGTGGGGGTCGTGAAAATGAACTGGAGAGACTCGATTGATTCGAGTTCTCGTTTGAGTGCCTCAAAGGCGTAGATCGAGAAGCTCGACGCAGCAATGGACACCCTGGCGTCTGGCGTAATTGAGCGCTTTAGGTCGTCCCCGAGGAAGCGATTGACGTTGTCGATAACTTGCATAGTTGCTTATTGGAGTCCAAAGACATTGAAAGACTCCGCAATCTCCTCTAAGCCGTTGATTAATCAAATAATAGGGGTCCGCTAGGTAGTTACTATGAAGCCTGTCCACACTCAGTTCAAGTTTCTGAGTGAAGCTGCGGTTTCGTCACTGAAAACTCCACGCTACGTGACTTCCGATCAAAGCGAACCCAACCACCACCATGCGTTTGGACCTTGCGCCAGACTTCGAAAGTCTTAAGGATTGTCTGCTCCCATTCATAGAGGGACCGCTTTCCGACTTCGAATGACGATGTCAGATCACGACATAGGTCGAGCAGTTGCCAATCCAAAACCTTGATTTCATCAAGGTAAGTATGGCGAACCGCGTATGAAAATATCAGTGCGGCTAAGGCTTCGTCGGTCACGATAGCGCGGCCACCGTCCTCCACCTCATCAGTGATCTTGTCGCTTTTACGTTTACGCTTCAGCAGCGCTCGTACGACCGGTGACCAGCCCAACAAGGCGACGCAGGTCATGTGAAAGATGTCGTGAAAGCGATACCCGTCAGGGACATAGGAGTTGTCGTTCAATTTTGCGCCTAGTCTTTCGCCGTCCGCTAAGACTTCTACTTTTGAAACTCCGTCTTCAATAGAGGCTACGAACTGTGCGGTAAACTCTCGTGGAAGTTGTTCGGTCGGTGGGAAGTGTTCATCGAAATCTACCCAGTCATCTTCACCCGTCGGGAGCCATCGCGACGTTGTCTTCTCAATGTTTTGCACTGCGATCTCTTGAAGCGAGAGCCCTTCCAAATTAGCGATTGCGGTGAGATACCAAAGGATGTCGCCAAGCTCTTCCTTCACTTTCTCGCGAAATCCGGTGAACTGATCTCCGTCGCGTAGCCGCTTTTTGTACAAGGTGTGGATGGAGCCAGTCTCACCAGCGAGGCCGTATAGAGCGACCGTCAATGGGTTCTGCGATCCGAGTCTGTTCGTATCCATGGCCCGCTTCTGATAGTCCTCAAAGCGCATCGATGTCCTCCTTAAACGGTAGAATCAGTTTCGGCTGGTCTAGTTTTGCGACGAGTGCCACGCAAGTGAGGGCCGTGAGTTCCAAGCCCATTTCACCAGCCATGAATCGCCCGAGATTGAGCAGTCCTAAATAGTTCCCGTAAGCACGTGCCCATAGATAGTGCATCGGGTAGAGAGCTGAAATCCGCAGGCCTTTCTTACCTTCTGGCATGAAAGCGACCTGCTGCATACACGGGAACCCCTGAAACGGCGTCGCATTCAAATCAACATTTGGCGCAAGGATGGCGCACTGGAGCGCGGAGCGTCTTTTGGTGCCCCCGGAGTACGCTGAAATCACAAAGTCGAGTTGATTGAAGGCATTTGGTCCTGGTTGAGGATATGCAATGAGCCGCTGGAAATAGGTGCCTCTCCGATTTTGTTTGACCGCGTTGATCCGTGGCCAGACCCGCAAGTACCGATCGAACAACTGTTGGCGAGACTCGTCCAACTTCCTGAGCGATGCGGGGAAGATCGTATTCGCCACGGTCGCCACAGCGAAGTTCCCGTTGTTCTCCAACTCTCCATCGAGTCTGCTCCGCAAAGAAACGTTCTCGACGGGCTTTCCTTCAGTAATATTCTCGAGATTGACGATGAGGTTCGAAACTTCCTTGCGTGGGCTCGCGTTAGCTAGCGCGACCGCACCAAGCCATGCACGCGAGAGGGATTGTTCAGTAATCTCAGGCATCGAGCGGTTCCTCAAGATATCGATACTGATACATGCCAACGTAATCGGTTCTTGAAATGTTGAGGCTCACAGTTGCACCGCCGTAGACGGTTGCGGAGAGTTGGCCAACACTTGTCGCGATTGCGCAACCGTCTCCGATGTCAAAATGATCCAGGTACGGCGACACAAGGCCCGTCACCGCGTCGCCTATTTGAAGATGTACGTTTGTCCCATCCCACCAGCCGGCTAAGGGCCAAAGTTCCTTACGGCCAGTCCACGATACGGACGGGACTTGTCTCCGTTTGATCTGCTGAGGAGTCTTCAGAGTTAATTGATGAAGCTGAGCGCTGTCGATGAGTCCGAGCGTCCAACGGGTGTGCTGAATCAGCGTTGTATAGCCCACTCCAAGCCATGAGGCTACGGCATAGTATTGCTCCGGATTGGCCGCGGACGGAATCACTCCCAGGCTCCGGAACCCGCGAAGGACGGCTCGTTTCGGCATGAGGAGGTGTCGAGCAAAAGTGTCGGCCATAGCTTCTTCTGTCGAATCACTTTCCATGTCCTCAATTTTCTCGTCCAAGTGAGCTCCGTGTCCAAGAAGGAAGTGCCCGAGTTCGTGGGCCGCCGTGAAGTGCTGGTGACCCGATGGGCGAAGAGCCGAAACGTTTATCGAGCCGAGAAGACCGTCATTCAGATAAAGACCATCAAGAGTAGCGATGTTCGTGAAGCGAAGCGCTAAGCCGTACTTCGAGATCAGCTCATAGACATCGCACGGTGAATCCAGAGAAAATCCGAAGCGCTGCCGTGCTGTTAGTGCGCGGCGTGCTACGTCGGTCTTGAGCTTCGTGAGCATATCGGGTTACTCGCGTCGGAAAGAATCTATGACTCGCATTACAGTTTCGAGGTCTTTGGCCTTGAGCGATTCGAGATTTCTTGCTGCCATCTTCAACTGCTCGTTCGACTGCACGGGCTCTCCTAGCAGCCAGGCAGTGGAGACGTGGTATAGAGAAGCAAAGTTCTTGAGTTCACCAGCCGAGACTTTTCGACTCTCTGATTCAATCTCAGAAATAGCGGGCCGATGAAGCCCTAATAGTTTTGCAGCTTGTGCTTGCGAGAGGCCTGCGTCTTCCCTCGCTTGCCGGAGTCTCTGGCCAAGCCCCGGAAGATCGGCGTTTTCAGGCATGTTGTATGCCTCCCTTTTGGAGTTCTGCCCAGATGGCCAATGCAGTTTCGCTGATGGAACGGAACTTTTTGGGCTTAAGGTCGACGTAAAAGATGTCGTCTTTAACGTGGATTCCCGTCTCCTCTTCGAGCTCAGTAAGGATTTCGAGTGCTGAGAGGCTATCGAAGCCTTTGATGTCTTTGAATGGAACAGTTTTGGCCACGACTACGTCTTCTGGAGTTTCAGGATTGCCTTCCTTGATGAGTTTGATCAGAAGCGCTTCGATATCTGCCGTTGATGTGATCTCAATTTGCATTGTCGGAAAATCCTTCCGTCGAGTACGAAAATCATACCACGCTGAACGCGAACCTGCAACTGAAAGTCCGTTTTCTGCTTAAGGGAGGTTGAACACTAAAAAAGGAAGGGTTTTATCTCGCCTTTTACGTACAGGGGATGCCTCGGCGATCCATCAGCATTCAGCTTCAAGGCATGAAGCTCATGCCCGTTGCGTCGCAGCAAAGAGCACACATCCAAGCCCCTCTGTCGTAGGGCTCTGTGGGGCTGTCCATAAGCAACGACTATCCTGGTCACCCGACGTGCCGTCGCCAAAATATGTCGATCATTTTCAGGCCCGATAGGGTCAGACGCGGCGAGCAGGTGGCGTTGATCCGTGGCGCGATAAGCGAAAGTGTTTGTCACGTAGAGACTTCCGCTGCCCCACCTTCGAGCGAAGGCTTGGCATCGTGCCACCGTTGGGTCATCGACCTCGATGTCTGCCGTAGAGGGATTCATCATTACAAACATGATTGCAGGACGATCATCGTCCCAAACGCGCCGCAAGAGATAGCGATACTGCTTCTTATCTCCGCCAAATAGGGCTGATCCTTTCACGCCGAGAGCAAGGGAACGACGCACTTTTCCACCAGGATCGTGTTGGAGATCGAGCTCGCCGACTAGTGTGCGTCTTGACATCATTTCTTAGGTTTCACAATACATTTTACGAGAAGACTGCTGTCTGCAGCGACCTCGGCCTGTCCGTGTCGAAACGCAGCGATCGATGTTTCGGAGTTGCGGGGGCGCACGGGACGAAAAGATTCGAAGTCGGGTTGAAGTCTCTCATAGCGCTAAACCGAGCCCTGTATCCAGCTTCTGTTCCGAGATCTTTGTCTGTTCTTGGGTCAAGCCCAGAACTGCAGTCTTTGTTTTCGCATATTCGATTGCCGAGGTCTTCGAAACATCGCGGCTCAGACTCTCTGCTAGGTTTGTCAAGTCGTTGGTGAAGATATGTGCTTCTTGCGAAGCGCGCGAGACAGATACATAAGCGAACCGCCCGTTGATCAATTCCGGATGACCCCCGGTATCTACATTAACCAACACTCGCTCAGACGTGAGTCCTTGCGAACTGTGAGACGTGACTGCATAGCCGTGGTCGAAGTGGCGCATCTCCCGTGGATCAAAGGTGATATCTTTGCCGCTGTCCATACGGAGAATGATCCGTCCGTCTTGATCGAAGTTCCGCAAAGTGCCAAGGTCCCGATTGGCCACCTGGAGGTCACGGTTTGGGGCAGTGAGCTGCACGCGATCCCCGATCGCAAAATCGCGACCGATTTCGCGGTACGCAGATATGCCACGTAGTCGCGCAGGGTCGTAGGTAACGAGTTCACCGTTCGATTTCTGGACGGTGACCAGATTGTCTTTCGCAACGATCTTCACGACCTGTGCATAGCTACCGCCCTCAATTTTGATCTCCTTGCTCCCGCGGACGTAATGCAGAACATCCCCGGCTTCATACCGCGCTGCCCAAGCTCGATCTGCCCCCGTCATGTCCGAACGGGGAGTGAGAACGCGTATGGAACGATCCTCCTTCTGAACCAGTCCAAGAGACTGTAATTCTCGGCGGACCTCTTGATTCAGAGCTCGTCGTGAGGCGTTGTCTGGTGAGACGATGATGGTGTTCTCGGGATGCGCAGCAAAGGTTTTTGCCATGACTGAAATGCGTCGGTCGGCATCCACGATTTCGGTCACTCGCCCTTGCTGCTGCAGCATTCTGACGCCGGCCTCGGTTTCGTACTTGGACAGGTGTTCGACCGCCTTGAGCAATTCGGGGTCTTTTTGCCGCATGATCCTGTCCAATTGCGAAGTCTGCATCCCAGATTTCTGCATTTGCTGAAATGGCTGTCCAGCATCCACACCCTGATGTTGTCGAGTATCTCCGATGACAAGGACACGGTCTTCGGGATTGAGCTTACTCAGAAACGCTCTCATCTGTTTTGTGCTGGCAAGGCTGCATTCGTCCAGCATGTACAGATGTCGATTGGCGGTGTCGGCGCTTGGGTGATTCTGGCCACGCGCGAGGAAGCTCTGAAGGGTTGTGGCGTCGATTCCAGCTTCGCGGAGCTGCCCTGCCGCCTTAGAAGTGGGAGCGAACCCTTCGACCACATAGCCGCTTGCTTCGGCACCTTCCCGGATTGTTTGGAGAGTTGTGGTTTTTCCGGTTCCGGCCAATCCTTGGAGGCCATGGATGCGGTCGGACGACATCAAGACTTCCTCGATGACTCGCTGCTGAGAATCATTAAGGAATGAACGCGACTTCGCTTGTTCTAGCGCCCGTTCTGCGCTCATGATGGGCTCGACGGCATTCTGGCCCTCCAAGACATAGCGGATGTTTGCACGTTCGGCAGCGATGGTTTCAGGCGTGGTGAAATGCCGACCTGAGTCGTGCTTCATGCCGTGGACGGAGCGAAACTCACCCGATTCGCGTCGTTTGTCGAACTCGGAGCGGATATCCCGGTACGAAGTCTCGCCCATGCCGCGCCGGAGAGAGTCGCGAAGAATTAGGCGTTCATCTGCTACTGCCTCCCGTTCGAAGATACTATCGCGGGCAAAGGTAATGGCCTCTTTAGCGCGATCCGTCCGCTGCGGTTCCTGCTGCTGACTT
This sequence comes from Granulicella sp., assembly GCA_965200515.1. Classification (GTDB taxonomy): domain Bacteria; phylum Acidobacteriota; class Terriglobia; order Terriglobales; family Acidobacteriaceae; genus Granulicella. Next base: position 2,074,130 of record CBDAUT010000014.1, read on the forward strand.
TGAGCGTGGGCCCGAGCGTTCGAGACAACCTGCTGAGGCTGATTGCCGAAGCTGTCAGCCATCTCCTTGTGTGCTGCAAGCACTTCTTCAGCGGTGAGCACCAGCTTCCGGTCTCGCGTTGAGTGCGCCGCAATCTGGGCGGCCTCGGGCCCGCTGTAGCCGGTCTTTTCTAGTTGCTCTTTGATCTGCTTTGACCTAGGACTGGAGGCGTCGAGGTACTCCTGGGAGTAGCCTTTGATCTCGGGTGCGCCACTCCTTCCACGCTCAATTTCGTATCCAAGTTGCGTAAGCCGATGTGTCAACTCAGCCTGATAAACGGCAGTCGCAAAGTTCTGGCTGTCGAACAATCCTTGCGGCTGGATGGCCCGTGTCGTTCGATCAGTGCGTTCCGTGACATTGAAGATCACAGCATGGGTGTGGAGTTGCGGCGCGGCGTAGCCGTCAACCGGACGTGCGGTATCGTGCTCGAACTTCGCAGCGATGAACTTGCCGGTGGTCTCGGCAGGATTGTTCCCGCCGATTCGTGCTTGGGTGTATCGCTCCAACTCTTCCAAGGCGATAGTGACGGCGGCTCGGTGCGCGTCGCGCACGCGGTCATCTCCTCCCACGAGAGCAGTCAGAGAGACAGACTTCGGAGCGGAAAACGTCGCGTCCCAGCCAGCCCGGTGCTCGACTGACTTTGTCGTGGTTCCGTCCGCGTTCTTGTACTCCATTGCAGCTCGGTGCTTCACCATCTGCTCGTCTGTGGTCGGGTTCTTGCCATCCGCAAGGCGCGAGAACTCAAGCGGCGAGACTTCGCCACCCAAGCCAAGTCGGGCGGCAAGTTGACCTTGCCACTCGCCTCGGACGGCGTCACCCTGCTTGTAATAGTTCTGCGTCTCCGAAGTGAACTCCAGCTTGTGGTAGCTCTGTGCCTGGCCGGAACTGAGAGGCTTAGAGATGGTCAGCATGGCCTAAAAGATCCCCGGATGCACGGCATCTTCCAACTCATCGACCGTCGCCTGCAAGCCTCCATCATGCGCACCGCGAGGTCGCCTGATATTCTCCTGGTCTTCCGGCTGCGGGTTGACTTCCGTCTCAATTACGATCTGGTCGTCCTTCTGCAGCGTGGCTGTCTGCCTTTCCTTCTTATGGGCAAGCGGGGCCCCGTTCCCCTCTCCCTCGGACTCGGTTGAAGACTGGGGCGCAGTCTTCAAGCGATGCGGTTTCAACGTGTCTGGGTCGAAGCCCATCTCCCCATCCGCCGATTTTCGGGGAAGGAAGCCGATGGTCGGCGTGGGCAGGTCAAGGTAATCAAAGTCGAACCGCGCTACATCGTTTCCGAGCTTGAGATAAGCATGTCGGTCGTCCAGTCCGCTGATCTCCGAACCCATAACCAGCGGCTCTATTTGACGATCGACGGTGAAGTTTTTGCCTGAGCGTGATCCGTCGAACTTCGTCTCTTTCAGTCGTTCGATCTCTACCTTCCCAATTGCCTCGGAGATCCATTCAGCGGCTTTCGGCTCAGCCGTCTTCATAAAGATTTTGGTAGCGGGCTGCGACAGCATGACTTCCGCCAGGTGACCGTAGGTCACCTCAAGCTGGGCCTTGCCTTGGAAGCCGAGCACGAGCGGGTTCTTGCTCTTTCGGTTCTCCGTTATCGCCGTGTGGAGTTGCGGGAGCTTCTGCAAGCTCGCCAACTCGTCGATCACAAACCATACCGGCTTTTGTCCCGGCTGGGGCGCCGTGAGCAGGCGCATCACGAGCAAGTCGATCCAAAGCGAATGCAGCGGACGGAGTGTTTCGCGTTCTGGAGGACGCGATGTGATGAAGATCCAACCCTTACGCTCCTTAGCCCAGGTCCGTGCATTCCATGTCCTATTGGTTTGATCCTTTTCAGGCAACAGGCGGAAGCATTTCGCCACGAGACCGAGGGATGCCAGGACCCCGGCACGCTGGGGGCCAGCCTTCCGGTCGATGTAGAAAGACATCTCCGTTCCGGCGACTAAGGTTTCCAATGTCTCGCTGCTCGCCATCCATTCGGCAAGCTGATGCGGCGTCGGGCCTTTCCTCAAAAGGTGGGCGAATATCTGTGCCGGCGTCTGATGAAAGAACTCGTCTTTTACATCAGTTGCTGGCTGGTAAAGAGATGCGGCGATGGCATCAGCTTCGGCATTTGACGCCATCTCCTGGGACGGTCCCCAGTAAGGGCACCGCTCATCGAGCGGATTCAGGATGATGTCGCCTCGCTCCTTGTCGTAGAACCTCTGGAGGTATTCGCAAGCCGGATCGTAGACGATGGCGGACTCGCCGCGCTCCCGAATCTGACGCAGGATTTGCATGATGAGCTGCGTCTTGCCGACGCCGGTATCGCCCATGATCTGGAAGTGCTGCGCTTCCTTTCGGGCTGGAATCCGCATCATCTTGCTCAACTCAGTCGTCTTGAAGCCGATTCCGTCACCCTTCTGCTGCCGGTCGAATTCTTGCGGGCTGAGCAACTGCGGCCCGCGAAGAATCCGGCCGTACTTCATCTGTTTGAAACGCCTGATGTCATACGGAACGGCGAACCAAAGCATGACTGCGAGGCACACCGCACCTTCAATGACACTGACGACGAAGAGCGACCATAGGCCTTTGTTTTCGTAGACCGTCAGTCTGAGCCAACGGTGCAGAGACCGGTCGGCCAATTTCTGTTCCGGCCCTCGGTAGAACGAGCGGTACCCCTGGCTGGTCGCCAATTCCGAAAGGGCGACTGAGACGATCTTGCCATTCGGAAGCTCTGTCTTGCCCGCGACAAAATCGACCGGGAATGCAAGACGCGGCTTTGCCTTCCCACCTCCGAGATAGAGAAGCCTATAAGCCTCATGTGCGTTGAATGTACCCCCTGCATCGGAGCGGATGTACTCGGTCATGTAGCTCCTCTGGAGCGGTGTCAACGAAAAGGCAAGCCGTTGCCAGATGAACATACCGGTGCAAAGAAGGGCGGTCGCGATAGCCGTATAGCTGAGGATCGGCACATGCGGAGGCCAGATGATCGTCTCTTTTCGTCCCCATTGGGTCGCCATGATTACACCTCCTTCGGTGAAGCGTTGTTGTATTGCAGTTGAATCTCTTGGGCGACCTTTCGCTTGTCGGAGCGAACGGTCGCGCTGATACGTGAGAAGTCTTCGGGCGTGACGACCTGGCCCATAGCGAGGGGCTTGAGCAGGTTCAACAGGATCATGCGTGTTGCGATGAGTTCAGTGAAGAGTGGGTCTTCAGCGCGGCGGGCCTCGCGCAACAAGACTTCGCGAGCCCACTCCCCTAAAGCCCTTCCCTCGGCGCGCGCGGCTCTCAGCAGATGCTCACGCTCGTCCTCAGTGATTCGAGCCTGCGCAACGCACACTCGGGCGGAGCGGCTTTGCGAACGTGATAAACGTGCATCAAGATTGCGTACCGGTGACACCGATGAAGACTTCATTCTGTCCTTTCCAGCTCGTATGCAACCGCATACAGCCTGTATGCGGTTGCATACGTCTTCCCGCTAAGCCCCTGATTCGAAGGACGTATACAACCGCATACAAATCGGCCTTTTGCACGACCCTCGAAGGGGTGGAGTGTCAACATTCTTCCGGTGCGCAGCACCGTAGTGCCTTTGCACCGGAATGAAATGGAGGATCAAGCGCTTTTCGCCTGCGATACGGGAGCGGCAACGGGTGTCGGGAGAGGCTTCTGAGCAGTCGCCTCAGATGCCTCGGCAGCCGGAACCTTCCGTATCCGCAACGTCGATGTAACCTTCCGGGCTTCCGGGGTTTTGAGGAAGTCCTGGAAGTCACGGTCTTTGCTGAAAACATAAGCGAGAGCTTGCTCGACTACATCATCGGCGCAAGCGCGGATGAAGGCGGCGTACTGATCGACCTGGGTAGCAGTTGAGTCAGTGAGCCGAATGGATGCGCTGATCTGACGGGTTTGGATGACTTCAAGCAGTGGCATGGTGGTTCTCCTTTGGGGTGTGAAGTGAAGTGAACTTTTGGCGGGCAATCATCCGCTGGGCCGTGGTCGCAATCTCCCGCGCACGGGCAGAGCAAAGCGAGGCCGGAATCTCGGCAGAACGGCGATCTTCAAGCATGGCGATTACGTCTTCGATCGCCACGCCTTCAATCAGCGAAAGACGAGCGGAAGCGATGTCGATAGTGCGCTGGGCGTAGTAGAGAGGATTGGGTTTATCTGAGCGTCGGGAAGCAAGGGCCAGAGTGAGCTGTCCGGCATCCTCACCAAGCGATAGCTGCTGAACAACCCACCCCCAATCCTGCTCAGAGCGGGTGTTCTTGCTTACCGGGTATGTCCCCGCATCAAGGCGGAATTGGAGAGCGGAATCGAAAACTGAATCCTCTAACCGGAAGTCCATAGGACGATAGGTGAAGTCGCGGGGGTATTCGACAGTGACGAGGTGGGCAGGATCATACTTGCAGTTGCGGAGGCGATGGCCTGGGCGCGTCCCATCTCGTCGATGCGGATATAGCGGTTGGCAATGGGACGGTGTGCGAGAGAGAAGATCAAGCCCATTGCTCCAAGCAGCAGGACTGACTCAGTTCCGATTACGAATCGGCTGAGTTTCCGCTCGGCATAATGTGAGGCATACACCTCGTTGCCGATCTGGTCGGTGAGGAGGACTTGCTCCGGCGTAGGCCGGGCTTCAATGGGTAGAGTGGCGCTGGACATGGGGAGCACGATTCCTTTCGGTGACGGCATGAAAAACAACTGACGCGTAGATGAGGCCGGCAATCAAACAGCCAAGCAAGACTGCCAGGAAGACGAGGAGTATCGGTTTTCCCAAACCGAGGCGTCGTATCGAGAGATATTGGAGAAATGTCCAGAACATAGTTACCCCGCAGCGACCGCGACAGCGGCCATGGATACAACCTTACTAACAGCACCACCCATGCTCCCGGCCATGCCCGCGGCGCCGCCGAAGATAGCTTGAGTCATGCTCGGAATGAACAGCATGTTGATGATGAACGCGACGAAAACCATTGTGCAGGGGATTAGATTGGCAAGCCACATCTCCATCGAATAGTTGCCATTGAAGGTCTGCTGGATGAAGGCATTAAGGAACCCGCCCCACACAAAGATGAAAGCTGCTGCAACTGCCCGGATCATGGCGAAGCCGATGAGTACATCAAGGAAGCTGAAGAACTTCGCGCGAAACGTCCTTGTCATGAGCAAAGGAACAAAGATTGGCCCGAATAAGGCCGTGACTCCATAGAGGATGAAGGCGCTGCAGTTAATGAGAAACAAGATGGCTGATGCCAGTCCCAATAGCGCCTGCACAAAGAAATAGCAGAGGATCTGAATCGGTGCCGTGATCCCCGGCATGGCGGTGTTGTCGCCGGCGCTTTTCAGCAATTGGAGCAGCGAGTCGAGCGAGCTTTGGTCGAACGCCGCAACCATTGCCTGTGCGATGTAAGAAAAGAAGTGGTTGATACCGAAGCTCGCACCAGGGAACGGATTGACCCAGTAGGTCTCCAAGAGACAGCAGATGATGAGCTGGAGCAAGAATTTGGTTAGGTCGCCCGCTTGAATCGGATGATGATGCAAACGGAACGTCATGGTGGAGGTCTGCCAGTTGATGACCATGCTGACAAGCATGAAGAATGAAATGCAGGCCAACTCCGTCATTCCAAGCTGAGTGAGAGCCCCGCCATTTTGTGTTGTGAGGTTGGTCAGATTGTTGGTGAACTGATACAGCCAATCGACCCCGGAGCTCGTGCTTGGAAGGGCCTGCGCTAACAACACAATGGAAGCCATGTCGGATGCTCTCTCTCAGGTTTGGATGCTTAGGGTTTAGGGAATGTAAGTCTGCCAGGTATGGCCTTCGTTGGCCGCACTGGTGTCATTCATCGCACGTTGCTGTTGGACCATCGCGGCAGAGTTCAAGTCCTGGGCGGCGGCGTTGCGCTGCTGCATGTTTGCGACGGTCATCTGCGAAGCAAGACAGGTCTGCATCGTTCCCTGTGATTGCATCTCAGTCAGCTTTTGAGCCTCCGCCGCATTCAGGAGGTTTAGCTGCTGAACCTCGCTGTTTGTGGCAGACGTTCCGTCCAACTGGTTTTGTAGGAGCGTTGTGTTAGCTGTCTGGTTCTGGCTGCGATTCGCCCGATACTGCCCGACCGCTGTAAGGCAATCCGGCGAGACCGAATCCGCCATTTCGATCATGGCCAACTGCGAGAGCTGTGTGCTACTCCCGACCGTTTGACCTTTGAGGAAGGTGCTGGTGCTGCTGTTGACAGGAACGGTCGCGGTCTTCCAGGCCGCGATCGAACCGCTTGGCGAGTTGGTATTGAGCGCGATGCTCATGCCAGCTGTCTCGCCGAACATATTCGCCACGTTGACGTTCTTGAGCTGAGTGAGCGTTGTCTGCCACTGCTGCTTGAGCGAGAAGTGGGTGACGTTGTTCTTGAGCATGTTGTATTGCGACTCCAGCGTGGTGAGCTGGGACACGAGACTGGCGTAGCTCGTTGGATCGAAGACGATGTCTCCAATTCCGAAGAGCGCGAAGCTCGGCGTAGCCGTAGCTAAGAGCAATCCGCCTGCAAGCAGGTACTTTCTGTGCTTCTTCATGGTGATCTTCATAGAGGCTCCTGAAGGGTTAGGGTTAGTTGCACTCAGAGAGGGTAGGGTTCATCCGCTCCGGAAGCGTTTTGAAGCTCGCGACGGCATCGCTGAGGCGGTCCGGGAAGTCACAGTAGAACCGGACAGCCTCCACTGCATCGCTGAACCTCACAGTCCGCACGGCTTGGGTGGCGCCTAAGCTGACTGGCACGGCCAGGGCCAGCGAAATCAGGATTTTGGGAATACGGGACTGCATGTATGCCTCCAGGACCGCAGCACTTACAGCGTTGGATCGACGCGATGTTCTGCGTAAGACGGAATCAGGATGTCGCGGCCGATATAGACACGGGCGCGGGAGCCTTCTTTGAGCGTGATGATCGGCAAACGGTTGAGGAAGTGGTTGAGCACCTGTTCGCCTTCGGTGGCGGCCTGCTCCGAGATGCCGTTGCGAATCTGGGTGGACGAAGACAGGACGCTCCCGCTATTGCCAATCTGTGCGAGCCCACCCAACCCTCCGACCGCCGCGGCTGCGGCGAACGCCTGGAGATATCCATGATCCACATTTGTTGCGAGGCCGGTCGTTCCTAGAGGGTCAAGGCCGATGTACTTGTCGAAGTCGAGAGAGAAACCATCCGGGCACACTGCACGGTGGAAGGTGACGAACATCTTCCTCTGTTGGGCATTGCCCACGCTCTGCACGTTCCCAATGAGTCGAGTCCCTTGCGGCATGAGAAGCTGCTGGTGGTCGTGGGAGTAATAGTCGGTAGTGAGCATGATGAGGATGGGACCACCCAAGCCGCCGTCGATGTGATTGGTTACCACCCCTTCAAGAACCGTTCCCTCGAATACCCGGTAGAGCCTCTCCTGATAGCGATCGAAGTCATATCCAGACATCGGGTCGCTCTTTCCGTTGCTCTTTGGCTGTTGCTCTGCGACGGCCTGAACGTTCGGCTGCTTTCTACCATCTCCTCCATTGGAGGGGATAGCCGCAAGGGTCTCCGTGGAGGCATTTGGTGTCATCTCCTCGCGTTCGCCCAAAACAGCGGTAGGCTGTGCTGGGATTCCGGTCGGTGCCGCAGCGTGGGCGAAGTCGATTGCCACGGTATCGCTGTTGAGAGCGTCTTGATGCAACTTCTCTCGCACCAATGCTTTCTGCTTGGCCTCAGCCTGTGCCTGAGAGACATTGGAGGTCTGTTTTGGCGCGTTAGGACTATCGCCATAGATCGCGTTGCGCTGCGCGGCAGTCATGGGAGCGGTCCCGGCGGATTCAGGGCCGGGTACGGCCTGTTCCGCCTGGAGCTGCTGCTGTAAGGCAGCAAGCTCCTGTTGGTGTTGACGGTCATCGGCATCCCGCTGCGCCTGCATGTGCTGCTGCGTCTCGAAGCTGCTAACTTGCTGCGGGTTGGCAGACGCAGGGCGCATCGGCATCGCACTGGCTGGCGCAGACTTCTTGTTGCCGCTCACGAGGCTGGAAAGATTCGCAATTCCGATCAGCGCGACGATAGCGATCAATCCGACAATTACGGGTGTGCTCTTCTTCAGCGGAGAGGGTGCCTCTGGCTGCTGCGGGACGGTGGCTGGCTGATTCTGATTCGTCTCGGGCATGATTACTCCTTCCCGTCGATGCGGTGGAAGTCCACCCTTTGCTTGCCGATAGTGAGATACCCGTTATCAAGTTGCTTAGGGACGGTATAGAGGCCGGCGTTGTAATCGAAGTTGATGAGCGAGCCCTTCTTGTCCTTCAACTCATACAGCGCCGGAGTCTCCTGGAAATGACCGCGCAGGTAAGTGAACTTGTCGTCATGCCAAATCTGCTGAAGTCCAAGCTCCTTGCCCTTCTTGTCGTCCCAGGTAAAGTCAAAGTGCAGGCTGCCTGGATACTGGCTCCGGTACGTCTCGGCCTTGGCCTCTTCCGCCTTCAGTTCTGCTGTTTGCGCAGCTTTTGCGGCGACGGCATCCTGCTTGGCCTTCTCCAACTCAGTGGCGGGAACGAAGACTGGCAGGTCCGTGAGCCTATCCTTCGCAACCTTGTCTCCGGGAATGATGAACACTTTGGAATCGAAGTGAGCGTCGGCGTCGCTGGAGATCTCCTGAAGCTGCAACGTGTATTCGTTGCCGTGGTCGGAGACGATGTGGATGTCCGTGCTCGTGTTCGCCAGCTTCGGCTTGATGCTGATGAAGCGGCTGGCCACATGGCCGCCGTCGAAAACCCAGTCCACCGTGTCTCCACCGAAGACGGTAGCGATCTTCTCCTCGGCGGGTAGGAGGATGAGCGTCGATTGCAACAGACCCGCACGGATCACCGGTGGCGTCTCCGCCTCCGTGACGGTGACAGAACGCGGAGCGTTCGGCTGGAGATGGTGCGGCTCCGAGGTCGTGACGGCATTTGCGGTGGCCGTTGTGAGAGTGAGTCCAAAGGTTACGAAGACGAGGAAGAGGGGCTTCACAGGTGATGTCCTTTCAGTTGGGAGCGTGGATAGGGTTAGACAGTCTCGCCGAGGGCGAAGCGGGAGATGCCCTCGGAGAGTCCGTATTTGTCGATTAACTTGGTCCGGCGCACGCGGTCCTTCGGCTTGGTTGAAAAGGTGGCGTAGCTGCGGCTGTCGAGATTGAGGGTGACGACCTTGGTCAGCCCGTCGCGCCGCATGTAAAGTCCTTCGCGATCCTGCAAGCTCTCGAAGAGAGCGAGCTGTTGCTCGTTCATCTTGAAAAGTTCGGCATACCGCTTCCTGTTGAAGGTGGCGTCTTTCAGGAAGAGAAACGAAGTGCAGGAGTTCACGATGCTGTCCGCGTTCGCTCCGAGGTCGTCGGCGGACTGGCCGATCATCGTCACACCACCCAGGTTCTTGCGAACGGTCTTGATGGAAGCAAGCGCACCATCCAAGAGTTGCTTGTTCTTCATCGAAGAGAAGATCTCTTCGATGAGGATGTGCTTCGGAACCCCTAGATTGGCGGGGTTGTAGAGCACGTCATTGATCCGGCGCAGCAGCCACACCATCAGCGGCTCGATGAGGTCAGCGTACTGTTCGTTGTTAACGCCTTGGAAGTCGAAGCATTGGAGCCGAGAGAGTGAGAGGCTGTCTTCCACGTTGTCGAAGACGGCGTTATAGATGCCCTTGCCAACCCACTTGGACAGATACCGGTCGAGCTTCTTGGGGAGGAACAGATTTGAGAGCCGGCGATTTGCAGTGTCCAGCAGGTACATATCCTGCACCGCCTTATGGATCACGTCATCGTCTTCCGGCTCAAGTTCCGCACCGCCGTTCGCCAGCAACAGCTTCACGAATGAGTACAGAAACTTGATGTTGCTTTCGGTAGGTTCCAGCGCGAACGGGTTTACCCGCGGGCCGTCCTTGCCGACACGATCGACACGCCCGCCATACAGTTCAACGACGCTCTCGTAGCTGCCGCCGATATCGAAGATGTAGGTGAAACCGCCGTACTTCTGTTCAAGCGAAATGATCTGGTTACCATGTACGGACTTCCCGGTGCCGGTCGGTCCGATGATGAGCATGACCCGCACGCCGTCCACGTACACGTCCTGAAAGAACGGCGTCCGTGTGCGGGTCTCGAAGATGTTGAGGTACTCGGAATCGAGGTCTTCCGAGTGCGGGTGTCCGATGTGCGGAGCGAAAACAGAGGAGAGGCGCGCGTGATGGTCCTCGGCCAGCCACAGCGGGAAGACGTTAAACTTGTGATTGCCGGGGAACATGGCATAAAAAGCGGAGAGATTGCCAAGCGTCTCCTCCATGACCTGAGCGCGGGCATCCACAAACACCCGATGCACAGTGGGAACGATGTCCCGAAGCTGCTCCGGGCTTCTTGCCGCAAGAAGCAGACGAAGTGAGAACTCACCCTGGGCTTTCTTGTCGAGCGAACGGATAACCTCGCTGAGGTCATCGACGTTATTGTTGGCAGCTTTCGCTCCCGCACCCGTATCAAGCGACGCGCTATCCCGCCCGCTCATTACACGCTGCAGAACACCAACTTTGAAGAAAGAAATGAACTTCTCTTGGGCGTCGATCTCGCTGCGAGCTGCCGATGTTGACTTCACCCGCCACGTCGAACACAGCACGCTATCGCAGTCCAGAGTCAGCAGGCCGGAGAACAGGCAAGGACGCGATGCTTCCGGTGTCGTCTTGAGCGAGAACATCTGTACATGCCGCTTGCCGACCTGAACATGGTCGCTGTGCCATGCAATGGGGCTCTTGACGATCTGACGGTCAACGCCCGTGTCTTCACGGAGTTGGTCGCGGTCCGCCCACTCCTCAAGATTGAAGAGGTAGCTGAAGAACTGGAAGGCTTCGGCCTTGCTCAGCAGCCGCAAGCCAAGCGAACTGCCGAGATGACCTTCGAGGAGCGTCGCCGTTTTTTCCAGGTCCGAGAGCATCCGGGAAGTATCGACAGCGTTCTCCTCGGGCTTCCGCTCGAAGGCTTTTGCTTTCGACGGCTCAAGCGTCAGGCACCAGTGGAGGTCGATGCGGCGGAAGGCTGCTGTCTTATCCAGATGAGTGAGACGGTCGCTCGCGAACGTCTCTGTCACCTCGCTTCCGTAATGCTTCTGTCGTGGTAGGTCGAAGCCAGACATCACTCGCGTGTACTGGTAGAGGCACGATCCCTCTGGCAGTCCACGCAGTGCGCCTTCGACCTGACGGACGCGGGCCTCAAGCTCAAGGTCGGTCAGGGCTTCTTCATCCAAGCCGGCGAGAGAGAAGAGGCAACCGTAACCCCCGCCCTTGAGCGCGAAGATGCTCGGGCCAACGAAGCGAGAGATTGGAACGATGCTGCACGCGGCTCCGGCCTTCGCAAACCACGGGGTATGTTTTTGTTGTTCAGCGTTTGCGCGGGTCATAGTAGCTCTTCTGGCCGAGGCTGAGGCCCCACAGTTGGAACATCTTTGGGTGTTTACGGACGATCAGCCACGCGCCGCCCGCCATCATTGGAAAGCTCATAATCGCCAGCATTCGGAAACCGACGAGGAAAACCGTTACGGTCACAAACACGATGGCCATCCATGCCGAGAGGTCAAGCCCTAGCTTGGCTCTCGGTCTGTTCAACGCCTGATTGATCGGTAGCGGTTCTCCCCGTTTAGTCGTGTGCATGGCAGCTCCTACATCGACTGCCCGGTGAGAGATCCAATCCAGCCTGCACCCCAGCCAAGAACGCCAGCGCCGAAGAGAGCTCCGAAGAGGCCGGGGATGGCATCCTGGAAGCGACCGCTCATCATCCGAATGCCGGCGAAAATGAGTCCGCCGAAACAAATGACGGCGCCAGCGTAGATGGCGAACGTCTTGAACGTCCCCATAAGCGTCTGAGCGCCGGAGAAGTCCATCGTTCCTTGCGCATGGGCAGCGCTCGCGAACGTGAGCGCAACGAGGGTGGGTGCCATCACGCGGAATGCGTGGGCAATGGACTGCTTTGAGAAGGGTGAGGCCTTGCGATTTGCGAGGCGGTTTGGACGGCTTGCAGAACTGCTTTGGCGGATCATTGGCTACCTCCAGCAACGGTGAATTCAGTTGCGATAGCCAGACCTTATGGGCCGCTCAAGCCCCGCGTCCAATGAGTTTGAGGCCCAACATGATGCGCGCCGCGCATCACTCAGCTTCTTACTTGAAGAATCGTTGGTCGAACGGATGGGAGTATCGTGCCGTAATTCGCAGCTTCTTCATCTCCGCATGGAGCGGGTTGATCAGGAAGTTTCGGCGTTCGGGAACCAGAACGCTTGGGACTTCCAGAAGCAGGCTCCTCAGCGACCGAAGCCAGTCGTCACCTATCGACTTTGTTACAGCCAAATTGGTTCGCCAATCGGAACTCAACTTCTTCACGTTCACCCGCTCGACCGTAAGGGCCGCAGATGACTGAATCTTCAATACTTGGAAGATTTGCGGTCGATCCTCGGCATCGATTTCGATGTGAACTAGAGTTTCAAGCAGAGCCGTGGAAGGGTCCTCACTGCAATAGATAATGGGATGGCCTTTCGTGTGCCAACGCCCGGCCACATACGTCCCACCCACGCCGTCCAGAGTGGCGTAGTTGCTCACGCGCCATAAGGTGACTCCACCGCTCATGCAAAGATGCCGTAATCCAATTGCAGCAGCATCTCTTCTACGAGACGCGCCCCCGCTTCGGTTCGGGAGACTTCCAACGGAGTCCGTCCGTCGAAACGCTCTTTAATTTTGCGGAGCCATCGACCGGCTTTCGCATCGTCGCCGAAGACCTCTTCGGCCAGGGAAGTGATTCTGGCGATACGCACGGCACGGTCGGATTCGTCGTGGGTAAGCGGCTCGCGCTTGGACTTCCGATGTACCAGCGTTCTACGGGGAACAATATAGGTGTAGATTTCTTCGTCGCTGAGGCCATGCGAAGTCAAAGACTCGATGGAAAGCAGTGGCAGCCGCTCCTCCACCAGCCGAGCCAAATCGGTGTCAGAGGTCAGCGTTCCCGTTCCGAGCTTTCGTTCCATGCGGCGGTAAAAGACTGAAGGTTCACGCCGCTGGTTTTGGGGCGGTGCAACGGGATTTGGAATGACAACAGCTTCGGGCATAGGACCTCCGCGCAATCTGCTCTCATTATAGCGGCAGATTGCTCAAGGTGCCGCCGTCTTTACGCTGCCGCGTTCCGGTTCAAAACCGACATCGCGTTCTGCAAGGTAGTGTGATCCATGTGGGCATAGCGGGCCGACATTTGGATTGTCTTGTGGCCGGCTGCTTCCTGAATGACTTTCAGGCTTACGCCCGCTTGAGCCAGCCTTGAGCAGAAGGTGTGTCGCAAGTCATGCCACCTGAAGGCCTTGATCTTTGCGTCCTTGAGCGCAGCCTCCCACCACTTCTTGTTATCTCCTATCCCGAACACGACATCGTCAGGCGCGGCGTTTGGCCGGTCAATAGCGCGGTCTTTACGTTCGAGCGACAGTTTCTTGAGCTGCCTAAAGGCAGACACGACATCGTCAATCATGGGAACTGTCCGGCTGGAACCGTTCTTTGTGTCCCGCAAGGTGATGACCCGACGGTCAAAGTCGATGTCCGACCATCGAAGACCGTACTGTTCACCCTTCCTCATTCCGGTCCCCAGTGCCACATCCAGCTCGTAGATGCGGTGCTGCAGGCGTTTACGACGCTGTTCATTCTGCGGGCCGCAAGCATCTACAGCCTTTTGCAAAACGGCTCGAAGGCGCTTTTCTTCGTCGGGCTTCAGGTAACGGACGATCCCATTGTTCAGCTTCTGCTGAGCGACCTCTCGTGCGGGATTGACCTGGACTTTGTCCCTTTGCTTCCCATAGCGGTAGATCGAGGAGAGTGTCACCTTATACCGGTTCACGGTCGCTGGAGCTCGTCCGAGACTGTCCAACCAGTCGGCGATCTCGTAGGGCCTGATTGAGGTGGCCGGACGATCCCCAAACACCTTCTTGATCATGCCGATTCGGTAGGGAGGATTGCGCTGGTCTTTGTAGACGTTCGGTTTGCTCTGAATATGTCGCAGGAGGTCGTCGCACAACTCGGCGATGAGCACAGACGAATTTTGAGCCTTTGATTCAAGTTCCTTCGCAGTCTTAGGGACGCCTCTGGCGGACTTTGGAATGTGGCCCTCGCCCGAACGTCTCAGCGTTCGAGCCTTCTCAACGTACTCGATTGCGGCCGCTCGGTCGGAACCGAAGGACTTCTTGACGAGCTTTCCGTCGATACGGAAGCGCGCATACCAGTTTCCGCTGGGATCGTCGTCTCGCTGATAAACACCTTTGACTGGAGCTGGGGGCCTGGGCATCTGGGAACCTCTGGAACAAAAGGCGACGGTCGCCGCCTCCAAAACAGCATATCTCGAATTGGGATACTTTTGGGATACTTTTGTTCGTCTATCCCTGCAATTCTATGCAACGCATCGCAGCGGCTCGTATCAACTAATCATCAATGTTTACAGGGGTATTTGCAGCGTAGCGCTGCAAAGAGTAGCATCACCTTGCATGGGCAGAAACGCTCTCCTAACGCGAAGGTCGCAGGTTGGACTCCTGCCCGGGCCACCACATCACTCACAACGCGCGCAGCCGCCATTTGGCGTGTGCTACTCACCGATGACGTGCAGAACTATGTCTCTTCTGTGCGGTCGAACGCGGTGCTCGAAGAGATAAACACCCTGCCACGTGCCGAGGACAGGTCGACCGTTTGCGATGGGGATCGATAGCTGGAGCTGCGTGAGGGCCGTCTTGAGGTGAGCCGGCATATCGTCTGCTCCCTCTGAGTCATGCTCGTAAGGCCCGTCGTCAGGCGCAATGCGATCAAAGTACGCGCTCAAGTCAGTGCGCACGCTAGGGTCGGCGTTCTCCTGAATGAGGAGAGAGGCTGATGTGTGCCGGCAGAAAACCGTCAGCAGGCCCGTCACGATCTGCTGCTCTTGCACCCAGTCGCGGAGGGCGGAGGTGAACTCGTACAAGCCTTTGCCACGCGTTGTCATTTCAAGTTTGTGCAGTGACTGTTTCAGCTTCGGCTCCTTGCAATGTCGTCCGTTGTCAGCATAGAGCGCGTCGCTTGTGCGCTGCTACCCCGCTCGTTGTGGCGGATGGTGAAGTCAGAGACAATAAATCGTCATGAGCTTTCAAATCCTCCAATCCCGTCCGGACCGGTGGCTGCTAAGTGCTCTTGTGCTTACTGTGTTCGTGGTGGCTGGATGTGTTGCCTTTCGAAACGCACCCGGCGAGGATCTCGCGTCTTCCTACGTCGGCTGCCGGATGATGGTGACTGGCCAAGCAAGCCATTTGTACAGCTTCGATCCGGTGAGCTTCGACGAAATCGGCGACGACGATACGTGGCAGAACGTGGCGGACGCTGGAGGCTACACAGGGGCTCTGCATCCTTACGTTCAGACGCCACTTTGGGCCTATACGCTGCAACCGCTTTGCCGGACCGTGGCGTGGAACGGGTTCTTGCGCGTGTTTACGGTGCTTACGATGCTGTGCCTGGCCGGGTGTGTATGGCTAACGGCGAAGTACTGGGCGCCATCTTTCTACAATCCTGTGGCTCTGATCGTAGTGCTCGCGTTTTGGACACCCTCGCAGCCGTTCCAGTATGCGGCATTCCTCATGCAAACGCATGTGCTACTGATCTTTCTTACCGTTGCTGGCCTGCTGCTTGCGGAACAGGAACGGTGGCTACTCGCTGGCTTGCTCGTGGCGTGTGCAGCCGCAGTGAAAATTACGCCGGCTTTCTTTGTGCTTTACTGGCTTTTGACGAAGCGGTGGAAAGCAGCGGCTGCGATGTTGGCCTGGTCGGCAGTGCTCTGGCTCGTGACAGTGTTTGCGGTAGGACATCAACTTACCAACACTTACCTTGCGGACCTTCAGCGAATATCGCAGGTGCTCATTATCCCAATGAACAATCAGTCTTTTGCCGCTTGGCTTCTGGCGCATCGCTACCCGGCTGATGCGGTATTCGATGTGCAGGAATTCCGAATGCCGCCTGCGGTGCGGCTCGCTTCTACGGGGCTTGTCGTGCTCTTCACTTTGTGGGGTGGTTGGATTGATCGTCTCCGCGCAGAGAAGGAATACGGTGCTGCACCCATAGGCGCGATGATGGCACTCGTCGCGGCGACTGTGTTTGCACCGATCGCGTGGACGCACTATTCCGTAATCCTTGTGATGCCCGTGATGCTTCTACTGCATGAAAATGTCCATCTTCGCTCGAATTGGATATGGGTAATCGTAGCTTCCATCATCGTTCTGAACTTCAGACCTATCTCTACTGACATCAACCACTTTCTGTACGGTCCAAGTGCGATCATCCGAGCGCAGTTCTATGCTTGGATCCTGACACTCGTTGCACTTGCTCTTGCCGCCTACCTTGCTCGCCGGTCGCGTCCAGAGCCTGCCTTGGGTGCAACGAAAACGACATAGTTTCCTGCAGTTGCACTGAGAGCTCGGATGCTTCGAACGGTGCGGAGTGTAAGTTGAGAGAACGCCTTCAACGCGCCGAACAGGTTCTGATCGCACGTTGCCCGATGGCCCTAGCATGTGCCGTCTTTTGCTGTGTTTCGGCACTCCTGGTTTTCGTTCTTCCCTTCTATGTGCCGGTCACGTTCCATCCGGTGATTTCTGCTTCCTATGTGGCTGGATTCAGCAATCGTGCCGCTGCTATTGCTGCTGCCGCGATGAGTGTGACTGCAGCACTGTGGAGCATGCGACGACAACAACTCACGCCACACTGTTCAGAGAGATCCGAAGTGAACACGGCAGGGCTCCCGCGCCTGCTTGTGCTCGCTACCATCGCACTTACGATGTGCGTTACGGCTTTATGCGGCTGGGCACTTCACGTTTCAGGACAGAGGTATCTAGCCGACGCAGGTTACTTCATCGAACAAATCTCGAAATACGTGGAGCACCGAGGAAGCCTCTACAGTCAAATCGAGTTTGCCTACGGACCCCTGCTTTTTTATCCCACTGTGTTCCTGCAGAAGTTGCTGCACTGCAGCACCTTCTGCACGTATTTCGCAACGCTTGCAATGGAGCAAGCGATTGGGCTGCTGGAATTTGCTTTCGTTCTGAATTCGCTACCTCTGGGGTTTCGAGCAAGACGACTTCTGTTTATCGCCGTTGCTATTGGTGCGATCAGCCCTTTACTGGGTCTGAACTACACGCTTTTCCGCTATGTCACACCTGTCGCACTACTGCTGCTTGCAGGTAGCCTCAACTCGATCAGCGTGACTGCTGTCGTGCTGGCCATCGCGCAAATGATCTCGTTTGCACTTTCTGCAGAGATGGGTGTGGCCTTCGCATTCGGCTCCACGGTTTTGCTGGTGTGGAAGGCCAAGCAATTGAAAGCTCAATGGCTGTTGGCGCTCGGCGGTCCCTTAGTTGGAGGAGTTTGTTTCGCCTTCACAGTTGGGCACGCGTATTTTCGAATGCTTGCGGCATTCGCTGGCGGAGCGCTGAATCTTCCCGTCTCCCCATACCCGCATCTGGTTGTTTTTCTACTTTGCGCCGTTTGGCTTGTACCTTTCGCTGTTGGACAAGCGCTCGCATCGCCTTCGCCATCGACCCAGCCGATAGTCGCTTGCTACACCTTTGCTCTTGCTCTGCTTCCATCATCGCTCGGCCGTTGCGACCCGCTTCACGTCTTCTTCAATGGCTTGTTCTTTCTTGTGTTGTCGCCTCTCGCTCTTAGGAATGCCAGAGTCCATTGGAAAAAGATTTGGGCAGTTGTACTGGTGCTGTTCGTTGGGTGGCAGGTCATCGTTACGAACAGGCTGTTCCGGTTCCGTTCTGCCGATACTCTCAGTGCTGTGCTACCGGCACGTGGCTCGCAATTTCTAGCGACTCTGACCGGCGAGAATACAAAGTTCGGCAGGCACCTCCTTTCTGACTCTGACGACTACCAACTTGACGTGAATCGCCTAGGGAAAGCAGTAGGCTCAGCGCTTGTAGCTACCCCGCTGGAGATAACTCCAGACGTGGAGGACGCGCTGAAGAGTTCCAGCCACTTCCAAAGCAGCTACTTCGCCTACATGGTGGATACGTTCTCTGCACCTACGGAGCAGCGGGCTATCGACGAGATGAACAGTGCGGAGTGGGCGCTTGTACCGCGACATTATGAAAGGCCGTTCCTTGAACTGCCGAACAACCTCCAGGATCTGCAAGGACTTCCTATTCCTCTGCCGCAACGGCGAAACGTACCGTATGTCCCTGGTACCGCCATGGAGCAAAACCTGAAAGAGAACTGGATTGCCGTGGATACACTTGGCCCCTACTCATTGCTCCGCCATGTGTGCGGCAGCTATTGAGCACGGAGGCAGACAAAGCTCGAAGGCTTGCTGGCTAACGCGGGGCCATCCTGAGCGCGCCGTCCAGGCGGATCACTTCGCCATTGAGCATTGTTAATTCGCAAATTGTCGCGACAAGCGAAGCGAACTCCTCTGGTTTGCCGAGCCGGGCTGGAAATGGCACGGACTGAGCAAGCGAGTCTTGTACTGCCTGCGGGAAGCCGGACATCATCGGCGTTTGGAATAGGCCTGGAGCAATGGTGACGACGCGAATGCAAGATTTGGCAAACTCGCGAGCCGCGGGTAGCGTAAGACCCGCGACACCAGCCTTGGATGCTGCATAAGCTGCCTGCCCGATTTGTCCCTCATAAGCAGCAATCGAGGCGGTGTTGATGATGACGCCTCGTTCACCATCATCGAGGAGTTCGTTGCTCGTCATTGCTTCGGCCGCGAGACGCATCATGTTGAACGTACCAACCAGGTTGATCATGACAGCTCGGGTGAAGCTTTCCAGACTATGAGCTCCGTTGCGGCCGACGATCCGTTCACTGGGTGCAACGCCGGCGCAATTGACTAATCCGTGCAATGAGCCGAACTTCTTTTTCGCAAAGGCGATGGCTGCCTGCCCGTCGGCCTCCTGCGTGACATCGGTGGATGCAAACGCAGCAGATGCTCCCAAGTCAGTGGCGAGGTTTTGTCCACCTGCACTGATATCGGCAATGACCACGTTTGCACCGCGGGCAATCAGCATTCTAGTCGTTGCTTCCCCCAAACCGGAGGCTCCGCCCGTCACGATGAAAGTTTTGCCTGCTAACTGCATTGCGTCCTCACGATGATTGTGTACGGCTAACTAGCAAGAAGACTTCGCGCGATGATTACCCGCATGATTTCGTTGGTACCTTCGAGAATCTGATGCACGCGCAGATCGCGGACGATTTTCTCGATGCCATAATCAGCGAGGTATCCGTAACCACCCAGCATCTGAAGGGCGTCGTTGGCAACGCTGAACCCTGTATCTGTAACGAAGCGCTTGGCCATCGCACAAAGCACGGTTGCATTCGGCGCTTTGGAGTCCAAAGATGAAGCTGCCTTCCATAAGAAGGTTTCCGCCACTTCCAACTGTGTTGCCATATCAGCCAGTCGGAATTGCAACGCCTGGAAATCGGTGAGTTGCTTCCCAAACGCTCTTCGTTCCTGCATATATGCCAGCGCCTTGGCGACAGCCGCTCGAGCTCCTCCAAGTGAACAAGCAGCAATGTTGAGTCTGCCGCCGTCGAGTGCAGCCATTGCAATCTTGAACCCTGTTCCTGCCGATCCGAGCATGTTCGTAGCAGGAACGCGGACATTTTCCAGGACAACCTGACGGGTTGACTGAGTGTGCCAACCCATTTTCTTCTCGGGCGGACCGAACGATAGGCCTGCACTTCCCTTTTCAATGAGAAACGCCGATATGCCTTTTGGGCCAGCGTCGCCTGTGCGCGCCATCACGATGTAAACATCCGCATCGCCCGCGCCAGAGATGAATTGCTTCACGCCACTCAGTAAGTAGTCGCTTCCGTCCTGCGTTGCGCGCGTGGTGAGTGCCGCAGCATCGGATCCGCTGCCTGGTTCGGAAAGACAGTAAGCGCCAAGCTGCGCGAAGCCGCAGAGCTTTGGCAGAAAACGCTGACGCTGTTCACCGTTGCCATACTTGTCGATCGCCCACGCCACCATATTGTGAACCGAAAAGTACCCTGAGATGGACGGACAGGCGCGTGCCAGACCGTCGTAGATGAGCACCGCGTCCAGGCGACTGAGATCACTGCCGCCAACATCTTCCCCAACGCATATTCCGCCCATGCCAAGTTTCGCTGCGCTCTTGATGACATCGATTGGGAAGAACTTATCTTCATCCCACCGCAGTACGTGTGGTTCGATTTCCTGAAGGCCAAAGGTGATCGCCAGATCACGGATCGACTCCTGCTCGGGCGTGAGCTCAAATTGCTTCTGCTGTTCTGTCATGCTTCCTGCTAACGTCTTCGCCATCCACTGTCGTGGCTGTACAGGTCGACTGTCAATCGATGGAGACAACCAGTGTGTTTCAGACGGACTGCAGAGCGTCTCAAGCCCCGATTCGCTGTTGCTCAAATGGTAAAATCGCAGTGTATGCCTTCGATTCAGCGTAGAAATGCCGTCACGGTCGATGTGGGCGGAGTCCGCGTCGGTTCACAAGCTCCGGTCGTTGTGCAATCAATGACCAACACCGACACCGCAGACATCGACTCGACAGTTCAGCAGATTGCGGCGCTGGCTCGTGCTGGTTCCGAGCTCGTTCGCATCACCGTCAATAACGATGCTGCAGCGAAGGCAGTGCCTTACATCATGGACGGCATCCGCGCGAAGGGTTGGAATACCCCCATCGTCGGCGACTTTCACTACAACGGCCATTTGTTACTGCGTAAATTTCCGGACTGCGCGCGTGCGCTGAGCAAGTACCGCATCAATCCCGGCAATGTGTCGATCGGCCGCAAGGACGACGACAATTTTCGCACGATGGTGGAAGTCGCAGTCGAGTTTCAGAAACCGGTTCGCATTGGTGTGAACTGGGGCTCGCTTGACCAGGCGCTGCTGACACGCATGATGGACGAGAACTCCAAGTCAGCCAAGCCGCTGGAAGCGCGCGACGTGATGATGGAAGCGATGGTTGTTTCCGCATTGGACAACGCTGCGGCAGCAGAACGCTATGGACTCCGGCGGGATCAAATTATTCTCTCGGCCAAAGTGTCGCATGTTCGCGATTTGATCGACGTGTACACAGAACTAGCGCGTCGTTGTGACTATGCCCTGCACCTTGGCTTGACCGAGGCTGGAATGGGGATGAAGGGTGTTGTTGCTTCCACCGCTGGCTTGTCGCCACTGTTGCTTGCTGGCATCGGCGACACGATTCGCGTCAGCCTTACGCCGACGCCCGGGGGCGATCGGAGCGAGGAAGTGCGTTGTGCGCAGCAGATTCTGCAATCGCTTTCGATTCGCAGCTTTATGCCGCAGGTAACAAGCTGCCCCGGCTGTGGCCGAACGACTTCGACTTACTTCCAGGAACTCGCAGAACGCATTCAGAATTACCTGGTGGAATCGATGCCTGAGTGGAAGAAGCAGTATCCGGGCGTCGAGGAGTTGAAGCTCGCGGTGATGGGCTGCATCGTTAACGGTCCTGGCGAGTCGAAGCACGCGAACATCGGTATCTCGCTGCCAGGAACGTTCGAAGAGCCGAAAGCTCCGGTCTATATGGATGGAAAGCTGTTCACAACACTGAAGGGCGACCACATCGTGGAAGAGTTCCAGGTCATTCTCGACGAGTATGTAGAGAAGCGCTACGGACGGCAGGTCGTCGAAGTTTAGCGCTTGACCGAGAAGCTGTTGTCAGGCCGCAGTTGAGCAAGTGAGTAGTGTGTGCCGCGCCACTCCACGCCGTCGTTGCGCAGGACGGTGTACGCAGACCGGAACATTGCGTAAATGAACGCAACTGCTCCTAGTGGAAACAGCATAAAGTTTCGTGCGCGAATGCCAGTGATCGTGCGCATACTGCGATAGCAAAGCGCGATACTTATCAGGCTCAACAGCCCGGCCAGGAGTGTTGCTCGCCAGAACAGCATTGCGATGGGGCCGAAGAAGAAGAGCACGATGAACGCGCAAGACGTGAGCACCAACACGGGCTGAAAACACAGTATTGCGAATAGGTTCTTGGTCATGACACGAACGGTACCTGTGAGCCCAGGTGCCCAGTGCACACGGACCGCCCCGGGTGCCACGACGAACCGCTGAGCGGCTCCGGCCAGTTTGAGACGGCGGCCAAGGACTACATCTTCGACCACCGCCAGCTTCTGCGCCTCCCATCCTCCGACGCGCTCGAATGCAGAGCGCCGCACAAGGTTGAAGGCTCCTACTCCGAGGAAGTCGCGCTTTGCTTTCGGGTCGGCCACTTTCCACGGACGCGATGCCCAGAGGCCGAGCACCTGCAGGAAACCGAGCATCGCGCCCTCACCGAGGGTGTGCAGATCAGGAGTGGGTGCAACGACCACGTGATCGGCTCCGGTGCTCTCAGCATAGGCAAGCGCGCGCCTTATGATTGTGGGCTCGAAGAGGATGTCAGCGTCCGTGAGGAGCAGATAGTCTGAATCGCTCTCCTCTACCGCAGCTTGCATGGCATGTGTTTTCCCGAGCCATCCTGCGGGAAGCTCGTGAATATGAATGGCCCTCAGGCGGTTGCTTGATTGCGCAGCGTAGCTGTCGATGATGCTGCCCGTCGCGTCGTCGGAGCGGTCGTTGATCGCAAGTATCTGAATGTTGTTGTAGTCCTGCGTGATCAGGCTTTCCAATGTAGCGGCGATATTGGCTTCTTCGTTGCGCGCTGGAACGACTACATGGATGCGTGGCTCGTCTGGCAGCATTACGTTCCACTGTTGCTGCAGCAGCTGAGGGAGCTTGGGCAGGTGCGACGCCGCAGCGAACGATTTCCAGCACCATGCAGCCGCGACTAGATAAGACCCAGCAACCAGCGTTTCGCGGACATGCATCTCCGTCATGCTGCGGGTGAGTTGACCGTGTGTTTTAGCTCTGGAGCATAACGCGCTCCGTAGAGAAATATGGCGGCACCCACTGCCATGGAAACCAAGGTGATGCCAAGCCCAATTCGCAGGTTGGTGTGTTGACTCACCACACCGATTACCCAGGATGAAGGCATGTCGCCAAAGATATGCAGAGCAAACAGTTGCCCCGCCATTGCAGCCGAACGCAAGTTGGCCGGTACGGCATTCAGGGTGGCGGCATTCACCGGTCCCGTCCCTAGGAAGATGATGAAGACGGCGATGCCCAGCATCGGCAGCGTCAGCGACTTTGGCCCGAAGAAACAAATCAAAGCCGGTGGCAGCGCAAGAGCAGCACCCAATGCGGGAACCAGGTACAGAGCTTTCGCATTCTTCTTCGACCACCACTGCGCGAGGACACCGCCAACGACCGTTCCCCCTAGACCGCAAACGACTGTGATGCCGCCCATGATGGTTCCTGCCGCGCCAATCTCGCGCCCGTCAAATCGCTGAAGAAATTGCGGCATAAAAACGGAGATGCCGCCCAGGGCAAACGTTACCGCGGCGTAGCCAAGAATCGCTGTGAGATAAGCTCCGTTCTTTCCGAGGGAGAGGGCACTGCTCTTATCTATGCTGTGCTTTTCGGGCTCTGCATTCCGCGGTGGCTCGCGCATAAAGAACAGTATTAGCAGTGCGATGACGGCACCAGGAATCGCGCTAGCAATAAACGCCATGCGCCACCCGTGTGACTCGGCTATATTGCCACCCGCGAGGAAACCAAGTGCTGAACCAGCGGGTATCGCGATGTTGAAGATGGTGAGCGCCCCATTGCGTTTGTCTTCAGGGTAGAAGTCTGCAATCAATGCGGGAGCGAAGATGCCGAAGCAGGCCTCGCCCACGCCGAGCGCCATGTGCCGCACGTTCAGTTCACCGAACCCATGCACATGCGCCGTGAGGAAGTTCATGCCCGCGATGACCAGAGCGACGATCACGATCATCGGCTTACGTGGAAAGCGATCTCCCAGCCATCCTGTGATGGGTGAGGCGAGGACGTAGGCGACGAAGAAGTAGAAAGTAAGCGCGCCGAGCCGTTCGTCGGTAAGGTGGAACTCGTTCGCAACCTGAGCCCAGACCGCGGGGAGGATATAGCGGTCCAGGTAGTTGACGAAGTTCATCGCCGTGAGCAGCACAAGGGCTACGGTGGCTCCGGCGATCGCGCCGCCTTTGGAAGTGCTCTTCTCGATCGTCATTCAGGTGAGGTCTCAGCGAGTGAGATGCGCTTCCGCTGTGACACGCAGAGACCTAGCGCATTTCTTCTGTGCGCGGGTAGCGGGCGGTGACGACCGTGGAAATACCGCCGCGGGGACGGAAGTCGCCTTTCACCTCAGCCCAGACCGGATCAGTGGCCTTCACGATGTCGTTAAGTACCTGGTTGGCGATGTTTTCCTGGAAGATGCCAAGGTTGCGGTAGGTGAAGAGGTACTCCTTGAGACTCTTCAGCTCGAGGCACTTTTCGCGGGGCATGTAGCGGATGGTGAGGACGCCGAAGTCAGGCAGACTCGTCTTCGGGCAGACGCTGGTGAACTCTGGGTCGTCGATCAAGATCTCGTAGGCCTGGAACTGATTGCGCCATGTTTCGATTGCGGGAAACTCGATGTCCAGTCCTGCTTTTGCGTGGTCGTCGGTATAGCCGGTGGTGTAGGTGTTTTCTGCCATGTTCACTTTCTGTGGTTCTGTGGGTGTACCCACCCCATACTCTTGGTCTAAAGTCTTCGATTCATTGAGCTTAGGTTCGGACTCAATCCGGCTTAACGGTTGAAGCCCGGCGACTGCCGGGCTTCATGTTCTATCTCTTCGAGTATACCGGGTGTGTCAAGCGGAAAGGCTAGTTACGGCGACCCAGCGTTGGGCGGTCGTCACCCGAATTTGTGCCAGTGGTGCCGGTCGGGTTGTTCGGGTCGTTGTTGGTACCGGCGGTGCGGCGCAACGTGGGTTTGTTACCGCCCTTCTTATCCTGAATGCCGCGCTTGTTCTGGATGCGAGCAAGGCGTGCTTTGACCGTGTCGAACTCTGACGTAGTCACAAGGTAGTCGGGCCGGGCCGGAAGTATTGTGGCGATTTCCTGCTCGACATTGCCGATGCGATCCGGCGTGGCGGGATGATCGCTGAAAGCCTTGGAAAGAGCGCCGGGCTTGTGCTTTTCGAGCGCGTCGAGCTTTTCGAAAATGGTGACCATGCCCTGCGGGTCGTAGCCAGCCTTGTACATGTACTGGATGCCGAGGTAGTCCGCCTCTGCCTCGAAATTGCGCGAAAACTTGAGAAAGGTCAGCGGTACAGCAAGCTGCGATGCCTCATAGATGCCATAACCCGTGTAAGAGCCTTGCGTAAAGATGATGAGCGGGATCTGGCCCATCTGCATGTAGTTCATGCGTGTCATCTCGCGAGCTGCGTGGTGGGCGGCCACGTGGGCAATTTCATGCGCCATTACTCCAGCAAGCTCGTCTTCCGAGTCGCAGGCCAGGATGAGACCTGAGTTCACATAGAAGAAGCCCCCCGGAAGCGCCATCGCGTTGATTTCATCGGTGTCCAGAACCTTGATGGTGAATGGCACTTTGGAATCGGAATTCTTAACGATGTTCTGACCAACGCGGTTGACGTATTCGACGACGACGGGGTCAGTGACCAGATGCGAGCTCTTTTCGAGCTCCATGGAGTACTGCTTACCGTTGGAGATTTCCCAATTTGTGGAATAGAAGTTGCCGAGGCCACGACCGCCAATGTTACGGTTGCCGACTGCGTCCACATCTTCTTCACTCCCCTTCTTGATGTGTGGATCGAGGTCCTCACCCGGGGACGGAACCGAATCCGCCTTCTGGGTGGCTGTGTCTTTTGCCCGCTTGTCCTCTGACTTGTTCAGTGGCGGAGTTGCGCCTGGAACGGGATCTTTGCTCGCTGGGACAGGCACCGCGATAGGGTCCTGCGCCACGGCAGGTGCTCCTGGCGTCGAGGGCGTGGGCGTGGTTTGCTGGGCCGCCAGTGTGGAAGCGGAGATTGCGAGGAGAGCTGCAAAAGAAACGATGCGCATGTGGGGCCTCAGACAGCCGGCGGTCCTGCTCTCAGACGCGACTGTGCTTGCTATCTTAGACGGTCTGATTTGTGGTTTGGGTGCAGGGGTGGTGTCGGTGACCTAGAGGAGTTCGCCGTAGGTGCGATCAGTCCTGGACGGGGGTCGGTATTCGTGGCGGGGACGCTAATACCGAGGTCCTCGCGTTCGGCTCAGGATGACAAAGGCTGGTGTTTTTTGCTGAAAGTTGTCGAAGACTGTGGCGCGAACGGCACACCCGGGGTCCTTCGACTGCGCGCTTACAGCGCTTCGCTCAGGATGACAGCTTTGCGCGGATGGCGCGCTTCGCTCAGGATGACAGCTTTGCGCGGATGGCGCGCTTCGCTCAGGATGACAGCGTTCGCACGGATGGTGCGCTTTGCTCAGGATGACGGCGTTTGCGTGGATGTAGCGCAACGCTCAGGTTGAAGCAGTTTATGCGACGTATGGTCTACCACTGGCTGTACATGGTGCCATCGCTGGCGAGCGACTGCGCGCCGGAGTGGACGTCGTCGATGCCTTCCTGGGTTTCGGTGATGGCGATGGGGTTTCCGGACTGGTCGGTCATCCAGGTGTCGCTGCGGTTGGTCACCGGGTCGACGGGGACACTCTTGAGGTAGCCGCTCTGCACCAGGTCTTCCAGCGAGCTTGGGCCTTTTTCCTTGTCGACGGTGTAGCTGTCGATGGCCGTCCGCAGAGTGTGCAGGTCTTCTTTGAGAACAGCTTCCTTTGCCCTGCGGACGGACTGCAGATAGCGAGGGATGGCTATGGCGGCAAGAAGCCCGATGATGGCCATAACGATCATCAACTCAATGATCGTGAAGCCTGACTCAGGCGACCTCGCGCCTTTGCTGCTGCCTTGCGGATTGTAAGTGCGCCCTACCATGAGTCGTATTTTGTCCCATCCAGAGCCGTTCCCTGACTCTTGCTGTACACGTCAAAGACGTTCTGGCCGCCGAAGCTGTCTGAATCTGCGTCATCCTGGTTGGAACGGAGCCCCCATTCGGTTGACTTCGTCATTGGGTCCACCGGAATGCGACGCAGGAATCGCACTTTCTTGTCCTTGATGTCTACGCCATCGACGAGCGTCTGAAGATCTGGTGGGTAGTTGATGGAGTCAACCTTTGTTTGGATGAGACCAAGGTCGGCTGCGTCTTTGTAGGCGTCTATGGCGCGGCGCATTTCCCACAGGTCGCGGCGCAATTCGCGTTCCTTGCTCCGCTTGACCTGAATGGTAGCCAGCGGAATGGCTGCGGTTGCGAGTATGGCGAGCATGGTGACCACGATGATCAGTTCGATCAGCGTGACACCCGACTCGTCTCTTAGCTCTGCTCGCAATCTCATACGCCCCATCAAAAGCTGACTCCTGCTCCGCGGTGCCTTGCGCCGTTGTGTCTACTTATTTGACGTGAACGGACCCAGGATAGGGTTTCGCCTGCAGGGTGTTCTGTCGGCTATCCTTTGCGCCGACGCGCGTGAGCGTGAGCGGTGAATCACCGGACGCGAGAGCTCTGAATGTGAGCGTCGCGACGGTTCCCTGCCCGGTGACACCGGCGGCGCTGGGTGGACGCGAAGCAGTGAGAGTGACGTTTCCGGCACCGTCATCGCGATGCACGAGGGCAGGTGCCTGACCGTCACGGCCGAGCAGTTCACCCACATCGACATTCACGAGCGACAAGATCTTCGGGTCGAAGTGCATCTCCATGGGAACGCTGTACAGATCGTTGGCATTTGAGACCGTAAGTGCGACCTGGAACGTAGCACCGACGGTCTGGTTGAGCTGCGGCGGCACCACGGAGACACTCACCGGAAGCGTAGTCATGTTCGCTGCTGCCGCAGCGGCCGCAGTGTTCGGTGCCGAACTCACTGGAGTCGTGTTTGGCCGGACGTACGGCGGTGCGGTGGTTACGGGCGCCGCTGTGCTCGGGTTACTAGCAGCCGTTGGAGGGCTTGGTGGACGCGCCGCTTCCGCGAGCTGCCCGGCCATGGCGGCGGCAGCGTTTGCAGCCGTGATGGGCGTTCCGCTTGAACGAGCCACCGCAACCGGAGGTGCCGACGGCGCTGGGTTGGACGCGGCACCGTGGCGGATCAGCTCAATCGAGCGCCCAGTTCCTGTGTAGATGGGCTTGGTGTTGTCTTCTGTGAGGATGGAAGACCGGACGATATGTGGGATGAGTAGAAATACAATCTCATCCGTTTGCTGTTCTTTGCCCTGAGTGGAAAAGAAATACTTCAGGAACGGGATTTCACCAAGCCCCGGTGTGCCGTTGGTCGACTTTGTGTCCTGCTTTTGCAGGATGCCGGCGAGGATTGAGGGTTCGCCTTCGCGCAGCTGAATAACCTGTTCGATCGTGCGTTGCGAAATGATGGGCTCTGTAACCCCGGAAATGGTGACGCTTCCGTTTTGCGCAGAAACTTCGACTTTTAACTTGAGAGAGATTTCGCGGTCGTAGTGAACGGTTGGCGTCATGTCGATGTTCACACCGACGTCGAGGTACTGGAATTGAGTCTGCACGCCAAGTGAGGCGGACGTAATGGCAGCGCCTGCGGAGTAGGAGCCCGTGGCGACTGGAATCTTGGAACCGATTTTAAGCTGCGCTCGCTGGCCGTCCGTGGCACGAATACGCGGGTTCTGCAAAATACGCGTGTCGCTATCTGACAAAAGCGCATTGACTGTACCGCCAGTGAGCGAGACAGAAAAGTTCGTGGCGTTCAGATTGCCTAGCGTGTTGAGGCTGATGGTGGAGGCGTTCTGATTCGTCGTCGAGGTGCCGTTGCTGTTGCTTGTTCCGGACGTCGCGGTGGTGCTGGTGCTGGTGTTCGCATTTGAGAGCTGAGGAGTCAGACCAAAGCTGGTCGGAAGCGTGATGCCAAGATTCCGAATTTTATCGCGGCTAACCTCGAGCACGGCGACATCGACAACGACTTCGGAACGCGTGCGATCAAGATCATTGATGAGCTTTTCAGCGAGAACGAGCTGGTCAGGCGTGGCGCGTAGAACAATAGCGTTCTGACTCGCGACTAGATAGATTTTGACGCTTGGATCCAGCAGATTGCGAAGTGCAATCAGCACTTCGTTGGCATCGTTTTGCTGAGAGACATTCGTGAGGTAGAACGTCTGGACCGCGAGGTCTTCTACTTCTGTTCGTTTTTGTTGATTGGTGTTGTCCGCAACGTAGAGCGTGTTGCTCGTGATGGGCTTCCAAAATGTCTTGCTCAAGGTGCCGACAATGCGGAGCGCATCCCAAAGGGTCACATTATTGAGATCAATCGCGATGCGCTTGGACGTGTAGTCGGGGTCGAAGATGACATTCAAGCCTGCCAGTTTGCCAATGGACTGGTAAATGACTTTGGTGTCTTCCACCATATGCAGCGTAATGGGATCGTTCGAGACTGGCTGGAGATCGACCGGCGATGCAAGCGACTTGATTTCGTTCTGCACCTGAAGCTGGTGAGGCGTTTGTTCGTTTCCGCCGGGACCGACCACCTTGGGTGAGGTCGGGGTAGTGATGCCGTCTGGAGTAGATGGCACGGACGCTTCTCCGGGACTGTTCGCCGTTCCAACAGGCAAAGTGATCTGGAGCTCCTGTGCGGCGGCCTGATTACCTGGATCGATGGCAAGGGCGCGGGTGAACTCCGTGACCGCACCACCGCTGTCGCCCGACTGGCGCAAAACACGACCGCGATCGACGTGCGTCGCTGCGGCGAGAAAGCGCAGTCGCTCATAGCGCTCTTTGTAGCGAAGATCGCCAGGCTTCTTGAGGTGCGCCTGGCGATAGGCCTCAAACGCTGCGTCATAGTCTTCGCGGGTTTCAGCGGCCTGACCACGACGATTCCAACCTCCTGCCGACTGAGCGTGCGCGGCGGGAGTACCGCAGCAGAACGTTGCGACAAGGAAGATTCCAAGGGCGGCAAGCTGGAAGATTC
This sequence comes from Granulicella sp., assembly GCA_965200515.1. Taxonomy (GTDB): domain Bacteria; phylum Acidobacteriota; class Terriglobia; order Terriglobales; family Acidobacteriaceae; genus Granulicella. Next base: position 2,104,034 of record CBDAUT010000014.1, read on the forward strand.
TTGAGTTTGATGGTGTTTTGCTACGCCGGAAAAACCAACCTGACTGCATGCGTGCGACCCGCTCCACGTGACGCCGAACGCCTTGCTCGCACATCGACGAAACTGCACCATGGGCGGAGCAAGACAACTGCTGCATTTTTGGGCATTCCGTGGATTGGAGCGGCTGGTCGGGCTGCCCTGATAATACCATTCGCGTCACTGACTTTCTCCGGAAACAGGGGCATTAAGCCGATGTTCACGGAAGGCTATTCGGGCCATCTCGTGCCATCTCTTACGGGCTTTGCGGGGTTGAGCGTTGCGCAGCGGTGCGGGTCGAAGAACGTCTGCTAGCATCTGATACTTCGGCGCGTTCGCTGCAATGGAAAGTGCTTCCCGGAGGTTTTGACGTTTCAGTGCCGCGTTCGCTATCCAACCCGACAGTTCCTTCTGCCACAAAAGTTGTAACGAAGGCGAAGGACCGCGACCCAGTCGCCGCCGGGCAGCGCGATGCTTCGTTCAATCGCTCGGCCAGCTTCAACTATTTCCTAAGTGACCGGGTTGAAGCGGGCGTAGCTTTGCGAGGCACCGAGGTGAAAAGCATTCGTGAGGGCAAAGCGAACCTGAAGGATGCGTACGGGCTGCTGAAGGACGGCGAAGCTTTTCTGCTGAATGCGCACATCGGGCCGTTCTCGCATGGCAATGCGATGAACCACGAGGCATTGCGGACGAGGAAGCTGCTGCTGCATCGTAGCGAGATTGCGAAATTGACAGCCGCAACGAACCAGAAGGGCTACACGTTAATACCTGTGCGGCTGTATTTCAGGAATGGTCGCGTGAAGTGCGAGCTTGCGCTGGCAAAGGGCAAGCAGGACTGGGACAAGCGCGAGACGGAACGCAAGCGCGAGGCGGACAAGGAAGCCAAGTCGGCTATCGCGCGGTCGCAGAGGAGATAGTTGTTGCTGTCGTTAGCGTTTACGATTGCAAGTGATGCGAACTGAACTCCTCTTTCAAGATTCCCAAGAAATCCCCACATTTGTTTCTCCTCTTCTCGCCGTGTTTGCCGTTGATTCGGGCACTGACAAAGACGCTGCGGCTGCACCCACGCTGCTAACCAGCTCCGAGGCTTTCACGAAAGCTGCGGCCAAGTGGCTGGCTTCGGGCGAGTTCAAGGCGACGTTGGGAGAGACGTTGCTGCTACACGCCCCAGAAGGATGCGCGGCGGAACGCCTGCTGGTCATCGGACTGGGCAAGGCGAAATCGTTGAGTGCGAATGAGGTGCGCAAGGGGGCCGGAGTGGCAGTGCGGTTTGCGAAGCCTCGCGGCGTGCGGGATGTAGCGATTGCGTTCCCGGAGGGCCACGACGAGACGGTGTCCGCGTCGATGGTGGCACGCGCGATTGCGGAAGGCGCGGTGCTGGCGGAGTTCGACATCGACACGTACCGGAGCGATCGTAAGGACCTGAGCGTGCACTCGGTTAAGCTACTTGCGTCCGCCGCTGGCGGGAATGAGATCAAAGGCGGCTGGAATGAGGGCGTGGTTTTCGGTGACTCCCAGAACTTCTCGCGCACACTGGTAAACGAGCCCGGCAATGTGCTGACGCCGACAGAGCTCGGCAAGCGTGCCGCGGCAATGGCTGCGGAAGTCGGGCTGAGCTGCGAGGTGCATTCGACCGACAAACTGCACGAGCTGAAGATGGGTGCGTTCGTCGCCGTGGCGCAAGGGTCGGTAGAGCCGCCGGCGTTGATTGTGCTTCGTTATGAACCGCCTACGGCTCCGGCGGAAGGAGCGCCGGTCATGGGTCTTGTCGGCAAGGGAATCACATTCGATACGGGTGGAATTTCGATTAAGCCAGCCGACAATATGGACAAGATGAAGTACGACATGGGCGGGGCGGCGGCCACGCTCGGTGCCATGCGTGCGATTGCGTTGCTCAAGCCGGCGGTGCGCGTGATCTGCGTGGTGTGCTCGGCGGAAAACATGCCGGACGGCAAGGCGTACAAGCCGGGCGATGTACTCACGGCGATGTCGGGCAAGACGATTGAGGTGCTGAACACCGATGCTGAGGGGCGGTTGGTGTTGGCGGACGGCTTGCATTACGCGCAGCAGTTAGGCGCGACGCGTTTGATCAATGCGGCGACATTGACCGGGGCGATCGGTGTAGCACTTGGGTTGCTCAATGCCGGACTGTTCTCGAACGATGATGAGACGACCGCGAGGTTTATGGCTGGGCTCGATGCCTCTGGCGAGAAGTTCTGGCGGATGCCGTGCACCGACGACTATCGCGAGCAGATCAAGAGCTCGATTGCAGACATCATGAACACCGGTGGCACGCGCTATGGTGGCGCAATAACCGCAGCGATGTTCCTGAAGGAATTTGTGGGTGAGACGCCGTGGATTCACCTCGACATTGCCGGGACGACCTGGGCAGATGAGGTGAAGCCGTGGCAGTCGAAGGGGCCGACGGGTTCTGGTGTCCGGAGTATCGCGGAGTGGGTGCGTAGCTACGCTAGCTAAGGGTGGTGGCCCCTACATCGCGCTTGGGACGCGGATGCCTAGCCAGCCGAGAACGCGGACGAGCTCGCGGCGTGCTACTGCGGCTGTGGCGAGGAGGAGCGTCCTGCGATTCGCGTCCTGTTCCGTAAGAATGTGGTGGCGGTGGTAGAAGTTGTTGAATGCCTGCGCAAGAGCGAATGCGTACTTCGCGAGGATGGCTGGTTCGGCGGCAGCGATTGCCTGCTCAAGCACGCTGCTAAGGCGTGAGGCTGTGAGCCAGAGTTCCCAGATGTCTGTGTCGTTTGCGAGCAGCGACGCTATATCTGCGTTCTGCACAACAGCAATGGAGTCAGTGGGATCGACGCCGGTTTTGGCGAAAATATTGGCGGCGCGTACGGCGGCGTACTGCACGTAGGGACCGGTTTCGCCGTCAAAAGCGAGCGCGTCGCGGAAGTCGAAGGCGATGACGGTGTTCCGAGTGAAACGCAGCATGAAGAAGCGCAGTGCACCTACACCGATGGCATCGGCAATGTCTTCGCGTTCTTTCTCGTCGAGTTCCGGGTGGCGTGTGTCGACTTCTGCTTTGGCGGCGGCGATCATACGGTCAATCAGGTCGTCGGCTTTGACGCCAAAGCCTTTGCGGCCACTGACCTCAATGAAGGCGCGGCCCTTGTCTTCGTCGCTTAGTTTGTAGCCGAGTTCTTCGGCGCAGCGTGGTGTGAGTGCGACCATTGCGTAGTTCAGGTGGACGTAACGGTCGGCTTCAGCCGTGAAGCCGAGCGCGCGGAGTGCTTCCCTTACCTGAGTTTGCGGATCGTCCTGGCGCGAATCGATGACGTTATAGATGGCAGTGGCGTGTGCGTAGCTCGGGTGCGGGTCTTCGCCTTCCACTGCAGAGGACCAGCAGACGTGATCTGAGTACTCGTGAAACTTGATGTAGCCGAAGTCTTTGCCGAGCAGCCCAAACTTCCAAAGGTGATAGGCGATATCTTTGCCAACGTAAGTGACCGTGCCGTTGGAGCGAATGATGATTTTTGCGTCTTCGTCGACCGCACCTTCGGCCAGCGGCTCTGCCCCGGCGCGGCGCATCACCCAGGCACCCGCGTTTTTGCCTGCGGTCTCCTTGTAGAGCACGCCCTTCTCGACCATGAGCTTCCGGGCGGCCTCCCAGAACTGGAGATGGAGGATTTCGCTTTCGCGCGGGAGGAAGTCGTAGGAGATGCCGAGGCGCTCCATTGTTTCCAGGTGGCGACGAAGTACACCCGTCGCGATGAGGTCGGCTATGGCTGCAACATCGTTATCGCCAGCTTCGAGCAGGTGCAAGGTATCGAGGCGCAACTGCTTACGAGCGGCCACTTCCACAGGTTCGGAGTCGTACCACTGCGACACCTGTGCGTAGAGGTCCCAGCAGATGTAGTCCAGACGCATGTTGCTTTCGAGCAACTCAGTAAGCCACTCGCGCGTTTCGACCAGGCTCATTCCCTTGAGCTTGGTTATGGCGACGACAATGTCCGCTACCTGGACACCGGTGTTATCGATGTAATTCTGTACGCCGACATCACAGCCGATCTTCCAATCGTCGCGGCGGAGCATGCGCGCAAAGGTGTCGCCAAGTATCGCGTTACGCAGATGGCCAACGTGCGCTGCCTTGTTGGGATTGATGCTGGTGTGTTCGACGAGCCGGAAGCCTTCCGCGCCGACAGAGGCGTGCTCATCCGCGGCAATCCTTTTCACGGTCGCTGCGCGGTCCAGCTTGAGGTTGAGATACCCCGCGCCAGCGATTTCCACGGAAGCTACCCCCGGTATTTCAGCCAGTGCGGCTTGAAGCTCCTGCGCGATGGCGCGTGGTGCTTTCTTTAGCCGCTTTGCCAATTCGAAGGCAATTGGCAGGGCCATCTCCCCGAACTCGATCTTGGGAGGCAGCTCAATAGCGATTCCCGTGAGCTGCACGTCATAGCGCTCCTGAAGAAGTGCCTGAATGCGGGACTGAACGTTCTGCTGCAGCGTGCGATACATAGGGTCAACTCGTACAAGAACTGGTTGGCGCTTAGGGCAGAGTTGCTGGAAGCGTTTCTATTTCTTCCAGAAGGGGCTTCCGACGAGCTAGATGGAGGCGATGCTGCAGGAACATTGCGCCGCCAACTGCCGTGAGCGTGATCAGCAGCCATGCGTGAATCAGCAGACCAAACACACCACCAGCGGCAGGGCTAGCACCGTGATTGATGAGTGTGCTTTTACACGCCCATTCAAAAGGACCGATACCACCGGGTGAGCTTGGGATCAGGAAGGAAAGATTGGCAACAGCGACGGTCTGCCACGGCGCGGCCCAGTCACCTGGAAGCGCAATGAGGCGCATGGCCGAAAGGTACAGCAGGCCTTCACACGTCCAAGCCACAAGGCTGAGCACCAGAATCCAGAGCATACCGAGGATGCCGATGCTGCGCACCGCTTCCATTGCGAGAAGCAGCCAGTGCTCCACTTTGCCAAGCTTTTCCGGCAGCTTTGCGAATAGCGCGCGTAGCGGGCGCTCCAGCGTACGAGCGCCCGCCGTGAGCAGAATCAGTCCGCCCGCGGACACAACGAACAAGGTTTTGACGAGCACGCGCGTGTGGGCCGAAACACCGTTACCCGAGTGGATCGTCATTGCCACGAAAAGAACCAACGAAAAGATGTCGAATAACTTTTCGAGTATCACCGTGCTTAGTACGACTGATGGTGACGCGTTCAGGTCCGGCGCGTAGGTAAAGATGCGCATGACATCACCAATGCGAAGCGGCAGGATGTTATTGGCCGCGAGAGAGGTCATGAAGACTCGTGCGCAGTCTGCAAAACGCGAATGGAAGGACCGAAGCATGCTCCACCAGCGGAAGCAGCGCACGGTATAACCCGCAATGCTGAAGGCGACAACGCCAATGATCCAGACAGGCGCGGCGAGCCGAACCTCCCTGAACTCCGCCAGATGAAGTCCACGGAATGTGTACCAAAGGAAGAAAGCGCTAATCAGGAAGCCGGGAAGCGTTTTTAGCAGGCGTTTTTGTGTTTCGCGGTTCACCGAGAAGCACCGCCGAAGAAGATCGCGCCACTTGAACTGAGGATGTGAAGACGGGAAGACACCAAGTCGATTGTACCGTTTCAGTGCACTCCGGAGCTCAATTCGCTAGTCTACGAAGGCGAGCTGCATGGAGTGGCCGCTGAAGGAACTTTCACAGCCGTTGAAGTCTTCCCCACTGTCCCGTTTCAAAAGCTCAGCTTCGTCAACCTCCGCGTGGGTTGCGGTGCTTACCATCGCCGTTTTGCTGGTGCACGGCTACCATCCTGGCGCAGAGGACGGAGGGATCTACGCGACCGGTGTATACCTCCGCTTACGGCCGACGCTCTTTCCGCATGACACCGCATTCGTGCTGGCACCGACAACATATTCTGCGTTTGCTTGGATCTTCGCCGGCCTCAGCCATCTCTTCCGTGTTTCGCCCGATTGGGTGTTGTTGCTGGGCTATGTCGTTTCAACTGCGTTGACACTCTTTGCCGTGCAACGGCTTTGCCGAATTTGTGAATACGACCGCGAGGAGCAGCTAGTAGCAATGGCGCTGCTCGCTGCGTGGTGGACACTCCCGGTCGCAGGCACTTCACTTTCCATTGGCGACCCATACCTGACGGCCAGAAGCTTTTCTATGCCGTTTTCGCTCTTCGCCATCTCATTTGCGCTGAAAGGTTGGCAGACCTCGCGTGGCGAGCTGCGATGGCGATCTGTTGTAGGCTGTGTCGCTTGCCTGCTGGCCGCGGCAGTCATGCATCGACTGATGTTTGGCTTTGCTGCCGTGTTTGTGTGGCTCGCGCGCGCGAAGAGCACCCCGAAGTGGCGCGCTTATTTTGCGGGAATCGGGCTTTGTAGCTTGAGCGCTGCACTGGTGTTGCAGCTACATGCGACGCCAGAGTCGAGGGCTTTTCTCCACGCCGAGATGACGCGACAATACTGGTTTCTTTCGGAGTGGCGCTGGTACGAAGGTTGTGGGCTGATTGCCCCGTTGCTGTTGTTTGCAGTGCGCCTGCGGTACGAACGGCGAGCAACCGCGCGGCGGTTGTTGATAGCGTCCATCGCGGCCGGTTTGCTGGCACTTGTTGTCGCATTGCTGTTTGCCCGCGAAGACGCAGCCAGGCACATTGTTGCGAGGCTGCAGCCTTTGCGAATGTTCATGCTGCTATACGTCTTGCTGAGTGTGGAACTGAGCGGAGCGATGATTAGGTTTGCGCGCGCACTGTCAAACAAAGTCACTCCAGGATGGTGGAGGCGCGGCATCGGAGCCGTTCCATTCGCACTTACTGCGGTGACTGCCGTGTGCATGTATTTCGTTCAAAAAGACAGCTTCTCATCCTCGCGGCACATCGAGGTTCCATGGAATGAACATGGCGAGCTGAACCCGTGGGTCTCTGCATTTTTATGGTGCAAGCAGAACACGAGCGAAGAATCCTTCTTTGCAATCGATCCAACTTACATCCACCAACCGCAGAACGACGCGCAAACATTCCGTGCTCATGCGTTGCGCAGCGTTCTGCCTGATCAGTCCAAGGATGGTGGTGAAGCAGCAGTTGCACCGAACTTGGCGTCTTTTTGGCAGAAGGGCTATGAGGCGCAAGAAGGTATCAACTTGATGGGCGACGCTGACCGTCTCACCCGGTTACGACCGCTTGGTGTGACCTGGCTACTGCTCTCCCAGAGCGCGCAAACTAACCTGCCTTGTCCATACCGCAACCCGCTCATAAAAGTCTGCCGGTTGTAGTGAATGCAAATCGCGCCAACGGCACAAGCAAATCATTTCTGTACTGCGCTGGTCTCAAGAACAAGATCACTTTTGTCACTCGCCTGTAGCTGCGCATAGAAGCCATGGAATCCGGCGTACTCCTTTGTGGGAACGATTACCTCGTCCATGACGAAGCTGCGACGAACCGTGATGTTGCCCGGCGTGGATATAGCGGTCAAGGAATAGAGACCTTCATCCTTCCATTTCAGGTCAGTCGCATCGGGGACTGCTTCTACTGCGTAAGCTTTTGGAAGGTTGATGCGAATCGCGTCAATGACAGCTTCCGGGTAGTGGAGATCGACGGCAAGGTCACGTTTATCCGAAGTGAAGGCTGTGGTTTCGCCGACCGAGAATAAATCAGCCGGCAGCACGATCCGCTTTCCAGTCGGAGTGCCTATCGTTCCCTCGGTGATGGCGTTCACAATCAACGGTTTTTCATACTCATCCATGTTCTGAACCTTAAGTTCCTTCACGTTTAGTGAACCGGGAATCATATGCTGCAGTTCGACTTCGAGACTGCTCCTCAAACTTTCTGCGTCTCCACTCAGAGCACGCTGACGCCAGCGCAATGCCGAGGCACCATAAAACGAGATGTCCAGCTTCCCGCTCACAGCACCGTGGTCATCGATGGCGAGATTTGCCACACGGGTCGTCTTATTGGTTTTGTAGCTATTCATCGGAGTGATGATGAATTCGACCCCGGTCGCGGTTTGACGAAGTCCACTGACTAAAGTGTGCTCCCAACCGAGTTGGCCAAATGGACAATAGCGGGTGCCCGGATCGAAGTAGTGTTCTTTGCCCTTAATCACGACGATGGTCAGTTCTCCGGTGAATTGACGAAAGCTAAGCCACTGCGAAACAAAAATGGTCTTGGCCCGATCCGGTACTAGAACCGCATAAGCCTGAAAACCGCTTGCGCGAGCCAGCGCGATAAATGCGTCATTCAACTGCTTCGGTGTTCCGCGCTTGTGACTGATGACATCGGAAGCGCTCCTTACCTTTTCCTCGCGACTATCGCGGTCCCGAGTGTAGCGCGTGTTTTCAAATTGCATAATCGCAGCATAGATCCTTCGAAGTTTATCCTCATCCGTTGAGGTGCCAGCGGTCATTTCTGCGGCGTAAGCAGCGACAGAGGATCTCGAACCAACAAATGAATCTACTACCTCTTTGGACCACTGTTTACCTGCATTCGTCCAGTAGTCCTCTGGGCTCCGGTAACGGCTCACGTTGAAGAAGACGCGGTAGGAGAAATCCTCCACCGGCGGCATGTGATCCTCTTCTGTCACCGGAGGAATGTCATGCATTGTCAGTTCATAGCTGGTCATGGCCGCCGAGTAGATCGACGCTGCCGGGATGAACGTTGCTTTGACATCAACTCCGGGCGGAAGAACAGGAAACCATGAGATCGCGTCGCGGATGAACTGGCTTGGAATCCACAAATAGCGTGCCGACTTCACATAGAGCGGTCCCTGGATGTACCAAGCCGGTGCTTCAAAGAAGTCATCGCTGATACGGCGCGAGTACTTATATTCGAGGATGCTGCCGACCGTTACGTCCGGTAGGGCGAAGACTATCTGCTGGAGCTTTCCCTCTTCCGAGGATTCGATTGTTTTGAGTAGAGGTTTCGCGGTAAACGGAATGATCGATCCATTTGGATGGATCGTTCGGCCTGTGATATCGCTGATAGATGCCTGGTCGCTGACATTGTAGTAGGTGTCCCGATAGGAAGGGATCATTAGCTCAACGTTTGCGTATTTCTTTCCGGCTTCGGTCAAGATCTTGATTCGTTCATGGTGTTGTGCGACGTGCAGATCGTCCTTCGTCTGCTCGTCTCTCGACAGGACGACGGCGGAGGCACCTGGATACTCGGGCAGCGAAGTCATGGCGAGTTCTTCCGCTGTCGGCTTGGTGAAGGGGTCAGACGCGTGAATCCGCGGAACGGCAACAAACGTCACGACACTGGCAAGAACCTGGGCAGCGAACACAAGGCGTGGAACGAAACGATGTTGCATGACGGAGAGTTTTCCTCGGATGAACTTGGACATCGTTCACAGGTTATTTGGCGCGCTTCAGGATTGCGCGGCTTTCCTCGTCTGCGCCAATGATGCCGGCGAGATGCTGGAGCTCGGAATATTTGGCTGCGGGAAGCAAGACCTGCCGTAGCGTGTAGACGCGCTTGTAATGCAGAGACTGACCCTTGAATTCGGTTGAGCTTTCATAGCTGGCGAAACCGTAGTCCACTTTCACTGGATCGGGGAGTTCGTCGACAACGTAACCGTCGGGTATTTTGATTTCGAAGTCGTCGGAGTCCAGCATCGTCTGCTCGAGATCGATGTCTACCTTGCGCGGCTTATGATCCACCGGGAGTGAGATCGAGCCGAGAACACGCGGACGCACCATGAGGAGCGGTCCAGTGGTGGTTGCGTAGTGGTCGGCCGTGAGCGAATAAGTCGTCGTTAGATCTTTGTTCAAAGAGCTCAGGTTCTCGACCTTGAGTTCCGTTACGGTGGGGGCGGCGAGGTCCTGACCAGCTACGCGATCGATGTACTCCTGCTGTTGCTTGCCCGTGTCGTGCTGGAAGACGCCCCGGCGAGTTTCAGCCAGGTCTCCAAAGCGCTTGTCTGTGACGCTCCCCTTCAGACTTCCGTCAGCGCCAAGCTCGAAGCTCGCAGTGCGCTTGATGGTGTTTAGGTCGGGGCTAAGGATGGGAAGCTGAATCACCTGGCTGTCGTCCTTCTCCATGAGAACGCCATAGCTGCCCTGTAAATTGTTTTCGAGTTGGCCGAACGGTGTGAGGTCCCAGGTAGGGTCGAAGATGAGGTAGCGCTTGCCGGTAGCGGCGGTGACTACACTGCGGAGTTTGGGTGACTCGTAGCCCTTCGGTATCTCGATGGCTTCGATCATGTGGTTGCCGACGACCGATGGCGATTCGGGATCGATGACACCGCGTTCTGTGTGCACCATCAGAAGCGCACCATGGATGCCCACGCTGGAGAGCATGGCAGACAGCAGTGTCGCTTTGTCTTTGCAGTCACCATAACGGCCGCGGTAAACGTCCCCCGCACTGTGTGGCTGAAAGCCTCCAACGCCAATTTTTATCGCCACGTAGCGAATGTCGCGCTGAACGAATTCGCCTATGGCTTCGGCTTTGTCGTAAAAATCAGCCTTGCCTTTGGCGAGTTCGATCGCTTTCGTCGCAACGTCAGGAGTCGCAATGAGGCGGTCGCGGGAGAGGCCGTAGTACCACTGGCCGATTCCCTTCCATGTGCCTTCCTGCGGTACGGAAAGACCTTGACCGGCGTAGTGAACTGTCATGCGACCGGCGAGCGATGACGCGGAAGGAGACATCACCACGCGCTCAAGGTTGATGCCCGGCTCGTTGTTCATGTCCCAGCGATAATGACGGTTTTCGAGGTCTGCTGCGTCCACCCTGGCGTGGTGTGCCCAGGTGGTGGTGTAGGTGAAGCCCTGCGGCAGGACGAGCGTAAAGCTCTGAGCGAGTCGGGGAATCTCCTGCTGGAAATGCCAATTGGCTTCAGCAAGGTAAGGGCGCTCGCGGCGCTCGTACTCGACAGCCACGATGCCACCGGGATCTCGACCAGGTGGCTCAGCGACGCGGAGGCGCTCATCGTTGTAGAGTTCGCCATTACCACCGGGAATGCCGAAGTCGGCAATCTCATTGTCCTTGAGCGCGTACTCCTTGCCCGCTGGGTCGATGCTCCAGACGTGCATGGAAAGGACCTTGGAATCCTTGTCGAAGTAGACCATTGGAGAGCCGTACTCTCGGCCCTGTGGACGCAATATCTTAGTTACCCGCCGGACGTGCTCAACCGCCTGTCCTTTCTGGTCCACCGTGTAAGTCGTCTCATCCAGCAGGACAACAGCTTTGGTGTTCTCCGGAAGCTCTGGAATGGTCTGGTGGGCCGCGGCACGCACCCAGTCGGGAGCGTTGTTGGAGGCTTTTGCGGAGACTACAGGCAGAAGACAGACACTGCCGAGCACTGCAAGAGCGCCCAGTACGCTGTACGCCACTCTTCCGAATTGAACCCTGCCAAGAGATTGGGGCGACATTCCAAACTTCGGAAAGAAGAATGGAAACAACGCGCAGGTTCGCCCGGCCCGAAAGATCATCGATGCTCCGAAACGCGCGCATCGCGAACTACACGACGCGTACGAGATAGTGAGAAATGGTGCCTGAGTTATACGTCGCATCACGGCGGAGTTGCAAGCTGTAATTCACCTGGTTTGTGCAGCAGCGAAAATCTGGAGAAAAGCGAAGAGGAGGCCCGATGGGCCTCCTCTTTCTGTTGCTTATAAGCAACAGGTTACGGCACCTGCAATGGACGGAAACCCTCAATGGGAAAGAGTCCAGTTGGGTAATCCGGTGAGGCTACTTGAGGCTTGAACATGTAACGGAAGCTAAAGCCACCAGTCGCGCTGTTGTAGTTATTTGTGTTGTTCGCACTAAGGAACCCGTTGAGGAACCAGTGCTCGCTGAAGCGATACGACACGGCTGTATCGAGTGCATAGTTGAAGCCGGTATTCGAGTTGACCGGTTGTTGTGCGCAGTTGCGATTGATCAACGGGACGATACTCGGATTCGCGCAGACGGTATTCAGGTTTAGCTGCAGACCCTGGTCGAGTGGGAAGTACGAACCGCTGTCTTCTGCGAACGTCTGCACACCAATGGTCGAGTTGATGTAGTAGTGCAGATTTCCGCGGTAATGTCCGTTGAAGTTTACCGGAACAGCGGCAAGGAAATAAGCTTCCGGGCTGAAGTAGCCGCCGAGTCCATAAGTGTTAGCACGCTCGTTGTGTTGGAAATGCGCTCCGTAGATGAGACCACCGACATTCAGATTTCCGTATTCCGGCCATGAGCCTACGCGAAAGTAGGCTCCGAACGTTCCGTCGAAAGTCCGGTTGTCGAGAACGTGATAGCCGGTGAGGTAGGAACCCTCGCCCTGTATGTATAGTCCGGACCGCTCACCACCTGCATCGAAGCGAACGCCGCCGCCGGTTGCAACGACGCCTCCCCAGACATTGCCGCTATAAGTGAGAGTTGCGCTCGCAGGATCGCGGAGACCGGCATAGGAGAGTTGCGTCTGCTTGACGGCATCGCGACCACCGAACAGCATGAAATGACCGTTGCCCGGACGCCATTGACCGCGACCAATGATGTTGCTGACCAGAAATTCCCATGGAGTAGTCCCGACGGCGACAGCAAAGGTGTTCGTGACTAGCTGAACCTCTCCGCCGACACCGCTCGCGAACTGCTGCGGAGGATTGTAAATGGCAGTGCCGTTCAGGGAACCAACGAGTGGCTGAGGACCTTGTGAGCCGCCGACCGTGTCGAGCTGGCCGTTCGTGAGGAATACAGCGCGCGGAATGATGGACAGACGAACCTGCCTGCCTGCAACGAGTGAGACCTCAACAGGTATTTCCAGCGAAGCGAGGCGATCCACACCAACTCGGCCACTGCGGTAATGTCCGACGGCAGAGGCACCGGCCCAGCCGCTGTAGCTTCCTTCGATGGTTGCGAGAGCGAACTCAGCCTGCTGACGTGGCGTGAGCGGCGCCTGCTCGTCGACGCGGGGATCGAAGTAGCCACGGAGTGGCGGCAGATTACGCTGCTGGAGGTCGTAGTCGGAAGGCGGAGTGCCGAGCGGGTAAGGTTGACTGATTTGAGGATAGCCAGGGCTTTCCAGAGGCTGGCCGGGAATCGGGTAGTTCATCGGCGGCGCAGAGGGCCGGTACTCCGGCTGCTGCTGCGACGCAGGCTGTGCCTTGGCGGCAGGCGTGCTGGGCCTGCGATGGCGTGGGATGTAGCGGTTCACTCCGGAACCAGCAGCCGAACCCGGCTGAGGATACTGCTGGTCGGAAGGTGGAATCGAACCGCCGCTGGGAAACATCGGGGCTGCCGATTGCTGCTGTTGCGGCATGTAATTGGTGGAGGCCGGACGGGACGATGGCTGCTGCACCTGACCTGCTGGCACCTGCGATGGGCCGGAGAGCTGCGTGGAGTACTGAGCGTTGCTTAGACCTGACGTCGCGCTGGTTTGCGGCTGAGAGTAGTCCTCTGCTGGCGGACGGCTCTGGCCGCTCATCACTGGGCTTGCGGTACCGTTCTGGTTGGCGCGGATTGCGGCTGCCCGTGCGCGAAGCTCAGCATTCTGCTTAGCAGTGCGCGTATTCGCGTTGGGTCGCGACGAGGGAATGTATGAGACGGTGGGCACCGGGTTCGTAGGAGTCTGCTGTGGATGGTAGGCAGCTGCGGTACTACGAGCCGTAACTACTTCCTCCCCATTGGTCGCCGCGACGAGAACACCATCGCCTAGCGCACGGGGGGTATTAGCGAAATGCGGAGCACCTACACTTGGGTCGAACGACACATAGGGTCCGTACTTCGCTTCCATTTCGCGTGAGGGGTGCAGATGAATGACGGCCTGCTCTGCATCCACCTGATCTCCGACGACAGGAGCTTTCAGCTCTGAATGCGGTGTGTAGCCACCTGTCGCTGGCTGCGTTGGTGGATTTGCAGGCAGACCGGTGCCGGGGGAGGAATAGCTCGGCGAATAGGTTGGAGCCGTGTTCGGCTGAGGCATGGACATCCAGGAACCGGGCTCGGTAGTTGAGGAACCATAGCTGTTCCCGTAGCCGTTCATCGGAACAGGCACGCTGGTTGCCGGATTGTTATAGCTCGGCAAATAGGGGCGCTGCATTGCCTGCTCCATCTCACGATGAGCGGCACGATCCGGCTCAGACAAAAGCGTAGCAAGGTCCTGCGGCTGGTTCGCGCTGGGCAGTGGTGCGGGCTGCGGCGGTGCCGGGCGGCTCAGTTCAGATGCCAGCTGCGCGCCGTGGTCGACCGGAGGAAGAGCAGAGAGAGTGGCGCGGTAGAAGTCAGCGGCACGGTTCGCGTCGCCGCGAGCCTGCTCGAACTTCGCGGCAAGAATGAGGAGCTGTGCGTCTCTGGGATATTGCGCAAGGCCGAAGCGCAACCAGAGTTCTGCGTCACGCGAATCGTTGGCCGCAAGGGCCGCACCCACCGCAGCGCGGTAATCCGAAACGGTGGCGTTGTTCAGGTTCTGCGTGCGGAAAATTTCGACAGCTTCCTTTGGCATTCCTGCGCTGGCGTATCCGCTAGCTAATGCCTTGATCACGGCAGGATTCCCGGGGAAGGTGCGAGCGGTTGCGTTCAGAATGGCAAATGCGCGGCGATAGTTCCCTACCGCGACGTTCTGGCTCGCACGACGTACAGCCCAATTGGTCCAGATGGTCTGCACGGTAAGGCGCTGTTGGTTGGTGAGGTCCTGACGTCCGCCGAGCATCATGAGCTGCTGATACAAGGCGCGGTCTGCGCCGCTGTTGTAAAGCAACCACGCCTGCTGTACCTGGACATCTGCCGGTGCCGTGATGTGCTGACCAGCGTAATACTGCTGCACACGGTTGAAGAAGACTTCCGCCTGCTGGTTGTCACCGAGGCCGCTGTAAATAGAGCCAACGATCTGCAGGAAAGCAGGGTCGTTTTCCAGATTGCGGCGCGTAGCAGGTGGAATCTGCTGAATCTGTGCGAGCGCGTCCTGGTCGTGCTCTGTGGAGTGCAGCGAGGAAAGGACACCAACCCACGCGTCGGCGCGATCCGGGTTGGTCTGCAGAATGGAGCGGTAAAGCGCGTATGCCTGAGCGGAGTTTCCGCGGCGCACATAGATTGCTGCGAGCTGAACTTCCGCAGGCACGAAGGGCTTCTTGCCTTCGGCAGCCTGCTTTGCGAGCAGGTTTTCGAGGACCGTTTGCGCGAGGTCGTCACGGTTTACGCCTTCATAGATGGCGGCGACGCTGCTTTGGAAACCGGCTTCCTGCATTGCGGCCGCAACCACCTGAGGCGACATGGTCTGCATGGAATTGATGAGCTCGAATGCTTCTGCGTCACGTCCGAGATTGTGTTCCGCCTGCACTAGACCAACAAAGGCATTGGCATTGGTGGGGTCGGTCTGCAGTACCTGACGGTAGATGCTGGCCGCCTGCTCGCGGCGTCCGATGGTAGCGAGTAGAGCGGCATACTGCAGTTGTGTATCTGTCTTCTGGCCCTGACCACCGCTTGGATAAGGCAGAGCCAGGGCTTGCTGAAAGAGACGTTGCGCGTCGCCTTCGCGACCGACTGCGACGTACACCGATCCCAGGGTCCGCAGGTAGTCGAAGTCTTTGTTCAGGGCGGCCTTCACCTGAGTCGGAATGCGGCGCTCCGTTGCAAGCGCATCGTTGTATTTGGTCGCGCCGAATTGTGCCATCAGCAGACCGCGCCATGCGCGCATGTCACCCGGAGCCTGCTTTGCATACGCTTCGAAGATGCCGATCGCTTGTTCGGGCTGTTGCGCTTTGAGGTAGGTGCCGCCGAGCCCGAGAAGAACAGAGGCATCATCGGGACGCAGTGTTCGAGCGTGCTCGAACTCTTTCTCCGCAACTGCGAGTTCATTCGCGTTGAGAGCTGCAGTAGCCACCTGCACTGTGTGGTAGAAAATCGAGTCGTGCAGAGCACGTTCAATTGCCTTGTCTTTGCAACCTTCCTGCTCGGCAGGCTCCAGAAAGCTGATGGCACCGGCGAAGTTTGACTCGCTCATACGGACGTACCCGAGAGCAGAGAGAGCCGCACAACTGTGTGGATTCTTCGTCAGAATCGCATTGAACAGCGTATCTGCGCGTTTGTAATCCTTGTGGTTCAGCGCCGCATAGGCAGCGCGCTCTTCGGCGGTGCGAGCGGCGTTTTCCGCGTTGGCAGCGCGCTGACCCGGCGTCACACTGTACCCACCACCGCCTCGATAATTACGGCTGTGGCTTGCCTGCTGCAATGCAGCGGCTAGTTCCGGATCGTTGTGAGTGGAAAGGTAGGCGCGAATCGACGCGCCGGCTGCGGGGTTCTGCACGTCCCACTTCAGCGACTCGCGAAGACCTTGGACCGCGCCCGCATCGTAGGGATACTTCTCGAGAATGCGTCGGCCTTCGGCGCGGGTACGTGGGGTGTAGGTGAGCACCTTACCAAGGGCGACGTCGTAGCGGGGTTCCTGCGGAAAGCGCGCGACAAGTGAACGCAAACCAGCGACGGCTTCGGAGCGATCCTTCGGTATGCCGCCTTCAGTCTGGTAGTAGTTGAGGGCCGCGTCTCCTGGAGGCGGGTTCCTACCGTAAATCTGACGCTGGATGGCCATAGCTCGCTCAGCTTCCCCGGCCTGAGCGAGTCTTCCCGCTGCCTGAAGTTGAGCGCCATTTGCCTGCGCGGAGTTCATGTTCTCCACGCGGTTGATGTTGGGGTCGTTGGGATTTGCCGCAGCGAGCCGCCGCAAGTATTCCGCAGCCTCACGCTGGTTCCCTTCTGACTTTGCGGCACGCGCCATGCCAGCCAGGGCGTCAGCATTATTCGGATCAATGAGCAGAACTTGCTTCCAGGCATCGCGAGCCATGTCCATACGGCCGCGCACTTCCAGCGCATGCGCTTTATTCAGCAGCTGCGCTGCATCAACCTGCGCCGCCGCAGACGAACCAAATCCAGTGCATACAAGCGCGCCCAAAAGCAGGCACGCGGCCCCGAAACGGTTCGGAAACCCCTTTTTCATCGCATCTCTTCTGTCGCCAGAGCGAACGGACAATTTTAGTAAGTGCGTTTCTGGAAGCTTATCTCGTTTTGTCACGTCTGTTCCTGCTTTTTTCTTATTTGTGCCGCACTGCGGTAACCGTGTGTTGAATCTGTTATTGGCTCTTTCGTGTGTGGTGCGGAACTCTTATTTCCACTTCACATGGAGCCGGCCGTCTGCCTCAAATTGGTACCGGTGGTCTGCCCATCCAGTCGTAAACATTGCCAGGTTCTGGTCGTAGTAGTCGCCGTTGTGCCCGTACAAACCCGACTTGCTGTCGAGCGTGGCTGCGAGACGATCCATCTGCTGCTTTGCCTGATCTTTCATCCCGAGCGCATGCAGATACGGAATGACAGCGGCGGAGAAGCCTGCCGGTGCATCGGTATCGATGACTTTCCCCGAGGCGTCCACACGGAGCGGTGGGGTGACATGCGTCTTCAGGTACGTCGCCATGGAAGTCAGGTTTGCGAGGCTCTCACGAGTGCCAGGCGTGTGTGAGTCTGCGAGACCTGCCCAGAGATAAACGCGAATGGCGTCATAGCTTCCGACCGTTGCAGACTCGGGTTTGTTCTCTTGCGCGGCTGCTGGAGCCGGTGACGGAGTAACCGTTTTTCCATCCGCCTTCATCCAGTCCATTGCCCAGCCGGTTTTTGCTGCCGAAATGAGTGGCAGGGTATCGGCTACCCGCGTCCACGAAGAACTCGGCTTCCGATGCGCGAAGTAGCTCAACAACTGCGGCGGCATGTAGCTCGGATTGATGAACCAGGTCTTGTCGTCGGGGTGGAATCCTTTTGCCCCAGGTAGCAGCGTGACACCGACGGCGGGAACGGGAACAATTTCCTGCTCAGCGACGCGATCAGCGATTAGGCTACCCAGTTTTCCGTAGCGCTCGTTGTGCCATAGGCGACCGGCCTCATCCAGCGAGTAGGCCATCCAAAGGTCAGCATCAGCGGCGGGGTTAGGATCGAGCACTCGCCAGCTTCCGTCTTCGGCCTTGCCCCATTCCCAGGCGGGAAGGTGAAGGGTGAGGTCACCTTGCGCCATATTGATTTCAGTCCACTGCACGAGCTTCTCGAAGCGGGTGCGATCGTTCGCGACGAGCGCGAAGAACATGGCGTATGCCTGACCTTCTGTGGTGCTGCGATCGTTTGCGCTTCGATCGATGACTCGTCCCTGCGCGTCGAGGAATTTGTTCGCGTAGCTTTCCCAGAGGGGCCATGACTGCTGCGCCTTGCAGGCGTGCGTGCTGAGCAGCAGCAGCAGGGTGATGCAGGTCGTGAGAATGCGCCGCGGAGCCGCATTTCCGACACAGATTGACCCTGACTTCGTCCTCAAACAACAACTCCGGTTTTGCTATGGTACGGAAGTCTCGCCGAGACTTCCGTACCGGATGTATCCCTTAGACTGCCTGCAAACGGCGGCGTGCCTGGCGGCGCAGGATGGTACGGAGCAAGACAGCTATCAGGAGGCAAGCGAGCAATGCTGCCGCAACGAGCATCCAGGGATACTGCGCGAAGAACAGACGCACGCGAATCCAAAAACCGAGCGAACCGACATGATAATAGTCGTTCCCGAGGCGATAGCTGGCGAAACGATTGCCCGTCATGACGCTTACAGACTGCCGGATGTCTGACGACTGCGAGGTCTTCAGGAACAAATTGGTGAAGTTCGGAATGACCGACTTGTCGCGTGTAACGACGAGCACGACCGAACGACCGTGATTCATCGGTGACTCAAGCCCTTCGATGATGGCATCCGGCATGCCGCCGGATGTTTCGAGGCTGCCAGTGTCGATTCGATCCGAACTGCGAACCTTCCACCACGCGTGCTGTTGCTGGTCGAAGAAGCCGCGAGTGTCTTGAATGCGAAGAGTGTCTGCACCAATGCGAACGGGCAGATGATCGTTGAGCTTGTTGATCGCCGGTGTGTCGCCGACGGTGCCCATGACAAAGTAATCCTTGTCGGCGGACATGTTAGCGGCGTCGGTCACCGTAACGTTCAGAACAGGATAGCCGGTCTGAGCACCGAAGTGGCCCATCATCGCCAGATACATCTCGATCTCTTCAGGCTCAGGGCTGTCCGGGAGGACGACGGCGGTGTCGGAAAGATCGGCGCGACGAGTGAAAGGATAGCCAGCGTTTGCGAAAATCTCCAGGTTCGGCAACTGCGCCCAGTGCGGGATGTCGCGCAGATCCAGGTAGGAATCTTTGCGAATCGAACCCTGCAGGTTCATTGGTGCGGTGTCCTGACAGAAACCTTTTTTGGCAATCTGGAAGACGAACTTGGCATTGGTGGTATTCGAGAACGGCCGCATGTCTACGACAGGTGTAGGCACGACGGTGTAAAGGTCGGCGGAAGCCTTATCGGTGTGCGGCATTGGTGTGGAACTGACGTATGCGCCGTTCTGGTAAATCTGCAGCGTGCTTTCATTCGCCAGCGGAATGCCGTTATAGCGGTAGTAAAGATGGAATGCCAGATTTTGGCGATCGCCGTAGAAAAGGTCCGGAGGAACGCGCATGTAGATACCGACCGGGACGGATCCATCGCCCTGCAGATCGCCCTGCTGTGAAATGTCGCCGATCGTTGTGATGCGGTCTGTGCGAAGCCAGCGTGGAGCGTCGTCCGGATCGCGTGGCTTCGGTGCATGGTCGAGACTTACGTGCTCGACTTCACCCGCAAGGTGATCGAACTGCTGCGTGAGCGCCTGTGCTGCGGTAACAAGCTGATCGGGTGAATCGCCGCTCACGACGAGTAGCTTCGAGTAGGGGTCGCGCGGATTCGTCCGCATCGCGATACTTGGGCCGCCACCAGCCCCGTTCGACATCTGAGCGGGGAGCTCGGCTGAGTTCTCGCTGATGAGGATGGCATTGCCCTGTGGAATCGAGCCGAAGGTGACCGGGAATTGAACAGGATGGTAGTCGGTGAGCTTGCCGAACCACGAGGCGACAATGCCCGCAGCCTGAAGCGCCTTCTTCGAAGGCTGGGAGAGGAAGACGATTGGGATGGACGGCTTCAAATTTACCGCCACATCGTAGAACGGCAGCGGAAGCAGCTTGAGGTCGTTCTGAAGCGGAAGAAGATCACCTGCGAGTTCGATGACGCTGTTGGAGTCAACATGAGACCAGAGCGTCGTGTGCGACGGGTCTTCGCACTTCAGCGTGTAGTGGCCGACGAACTCGAAGGTGAGCTCGTTGTTGTGAACAAGAAGCTCAGCTGGAATCGTGAGCGTGGCGCTGAGTAGATCACTGTTTTCAACTCGGGTGTTGTTGAGAGCCCGCTGTGAGTCAAGCTTTGCCTGCGGAGAAAGATCATTCCCCATTGTGGCTTCATATTCAGGACGGGTGGTGACTGGAAGGGTCTTGAAGAGCGTACCGTTGAGGCTCACCTTGAGATGGCTGATCATCGGCAGGAGGCCGGGCGAGAAGTGGTAATACAGCTTCATCGTGGCCATGCGGACGTTTTGTGTCTGCGGGATCGCAAAGTAGACCGAGTGGTAGGAGTCCACACCACGCAATACGATCGTTTCAGGCGTAGAAACGTCCGCTATGGTGAAGGTGTTGTCGAATTTGCCCGGCGCTACGGGGCGCTGTTGGATGCCTGCGTCGCCGATACCAGCCGGCCCCATTCGCATACCTGTGGGAATGGATTGCCCTTGGTATGGCTGCATCTCGTAGCCGGGAGCCATGTTTTGCTGATTCCCTGCCGGAACCATTGGCGCGTTCGTGATTCGGCGCTGTGCAGAGGCTGACGAGCTAAATGCGAGGAGGAACAGCAGGATTACCGATGCTGTACTTGCCAGCTTGCTTTTTGCCGGTGCTGGCCGACGCCGGAATGCGCCACCTACTGCGTGCTTCGCGCCGAGACCGGCGAGTTGGAAGATGCGGTAAAGACTACGTACAGGCTGATCGGCATCGCGTGCCTCGCCCCATCCGAGCCACGTATCTGCACGGGAATAAAGCACCATGGTCAGAGCTTCCTCTTCTTGTATGCTGAGCGGCGCGAAGTAAGCGCGCACGTATTTCGAATCACTGGAAATGATCGTCGCGGGCAGTGTGGCGTCGCCATCGAGAACCGGGAAGACAAAGCGAACGGCTTCACCCGGTTCGACGTTCACACGCTGCTGCACCTTCAACATCACACCGCCGTTTGAGATATCTTCCGTTTCGCCCTGATAAACCGTCCCATCCGGAAGCAGAATTCCGGCTGGAACCGTCATGGCCACGCGGACCGTCTGCCGGCGTTGCTGGCTTTCCCAAGCGACAGCGGTTGCCACGCTCAAGATGACCAGATTGAATAGCGTCCAGATCACATTCATCATGATCGTTCCTGGATGCAGGCTGTCGTTCATGTTGGCAAGAATATTGAACGGAAATGCTGCACCTTTGCCTGGAAACTGCAGGTAGCGGGGTATGGCACAAAGCACGCCCAAGATGTTCAGGAACAGGAGCACGATAAACGGCTGCGCAATACGGGCGTCGAAGAAGCTGCGGTTTACCACGCCACCTTTTGCGGTGACATTAAAGCTGCCGAGCTTGGGGTTGATGAGAGCGAGCATTGTCGGCAGGAAAATGTAGGGAGCGAGTACCGTCTCATAGATTTCGTTCCAGAACGAGTGCCGATGCTGTCCCTGAATACGCGAGTTGGTAATGTTCGATAGCGCCAGATGCGGAAACGCATATGCGAAGATGGCAGCCCAGAATCCGGGCACATTGGTGTGACCGAGAATCAGGTAAATGAGCGGCGCGGTAAGGAAAATCAACCGCGGCAGCGCATACAGGAAATGCGTCATCGCATTCAAGTAGCAAAGCCGCTGCCAGGCGGTAAGGCCGGGTACCAGAAGTGGGTTGTCGGTGCGAAGAATTTGCACCATGCCACGGGCCCAGCGAATACGCTGTTTCACGTGGCCGCTGAGGCGCTCGGTCGCGAGACCGGCCGCCTGGGGGATGTTGATATAAGCCGTGTTCCAGCCACGCATCTGCATGCGTAGGGAGGTATGTGCGTCTTCGGTTACGGTCTCGACCGCAATGCCGCCGATCTCGTCTATTGCAGAGCGGCGAATGACTGCGCAGGAGCCGCAGAAGAATGTCGCATTCCAGAAGTCATTGCCGTCCTGCACAACGCCATAGAAAAGCTCGCCTTCATTCGGGATAACGCGGAACTGATTCAGGTTGCGCTCGAACGGGTCTGGCGAATAGAAGTGGTGCGGAGTCTGCATCAGCCCGAGCTTTGCATCACGGCCGAACCAGCCCATGGTGAGCTGCAGGAAGCTGCGGGTCGGAACGTGGTCAGAATCGAAAATGGCCACAAACGGCGCACTCAGGCGGCGAAGTGCCTGGTTAATGTTGCCAGCCTTCGCGTGCTTGTTATCGTCACGCGTCATGTACCCTATGCCCGCTTCTTCAGCAAAGGCACGGAACTCTTCACGACGACCATCGTCGAGAATGTAGACATTGAGCTTGTCTGCTGGCCAATCGATGTTCATTGCCGCGAGCGCGGTGTAGCGAACGACGTTCAGCGGTTCGTTGTAGGTAGGAATGAGCAGGTCAACTTCCGGCCAAAGGTCGGTATCTTCCGGCAGCGGTACTGGCGTGCGGCGAAGCGGCCAAAGCGTTTGCAGATACCCCAGGAAGAGGATGGTAAATGCGTAGCATTCCGCCAGGACCAGCAACCAGATGAAGAAGGCGTCGAGTGCAGTCCAGTTCGTACCCGGATCACGGAAGAATGCGATTACGGTCGACACGCGCCAATAGCCGTAGCGGAAGGTCGAGAAGCAGGAAAGCAACATCAACGTCAGCGTGACCAGGTAGGACGACGAACTGCGGTCGATCCAGATCGCGAGAAGCGTCAACAGCAGGCCGAGAACCGCCTGCTGAGGCCAGGTGAGATCAATGACGCCTGCAAAGATGAGGAAGACGAACCCGCCTATCAAAATCAGGTACCGGAGAATCACCAGCAGAAAATTGTCGCCGGATTCAAACTCTCTCCAAAGCGGAGACCTAGTCATCTTTCACTCCATTGCGTTTTGTTGTCCTCGCCTGCATTGGGTGAGGATTGATTTCTTAACCAGCTGGCCAAGTTCAGGTAATCACCCGCAACCGAAGAATCAGGAGCGTAGTCAATTACGGTCATGCCCTCCGCCAAAGATTCAGCCATTGCTGGCGAACGACGGATCACAAAGGGCAAGAGGCGGTCTCCCAGTTGCTGACGCATTACCTCGCGAACATCCAGGTGAAGCGGTAGAGAAGCGTCGAACTGATTGAGCAGGTAAAACGGCAACACCCCACGCCCGTCCGCATCCGTAATATTGGCAAAGAACCTTTCGACCGGGCCGAGGCTGATCACAGAGTTCATGTCCGGCGAGACCGGAACGATAATCACGGAATTCATGCGGGCGAGACGGCGCGTCACCCAAGGCGACGATGCTGAAAGATCGACAAGTACACGCTGCACATGGGTTGCGTTTCGTTCGAGATTGGAGACGAAACGTTCCTGGGAGTCTGCATCGAGACCGTTATCCGCGACATCGAAGCCAACCAACGCCAATGGCGAGCCGCTGTGTCCCGAGGGTGGTGAGAACGTGCGGACCACATTCGGGCGCAGTTCAGATGCCCCGAAGTAGTAAGGCAAAAGGCCGTGGGCGGTCGTGTCGACCAGCAGAACCTGCTCCCCGGATGCAGATAGTGCACGACCCAGGGTCGCGACCATGCTGGTCTTCCCTACTCCGCCAGCTATGGAGAAGACTGCCGCCAGCGGGGTGCGCGTGTCAGCCTGCCGAGCGCGAAGCGTGTCGGGATGCATTTCTTGCACGCCCTGATCGAACATCCCCTTCAGAGCATTCCAGCGGGCCGCTACACGTTCTCGAGAGTGGTGTAACGTGTCTGCCACAGGAGGCGGGAGCGGACGTACCCGCGGCTCGGGGCGAACTTCTTCTTCGGGAGCATGCAACCATTGCGGCACAGAGCCTTCGCCAGTGGTGATGTGCGCTGGACGGGTAGTTTCTCCCGTGAATGCAGGACGTGAGCCGCTCGATTCATCGGGATGATAGCCGCGCGGCGGCACAACGGCAGGAGCGACAATCTCCTCAAAATGAGGCGCAGCAACTGCGGGTTCTACTTCTTTTTCTTCGGGTTCGAAGCGGGAATACTGCGCATATTGTTCGACGGCAGCGACCTTTTCCTGTGAATCCGGCTCGTAGTAGTAGTTCACCGGAGTGAGCGGGATATCCTGCGCTACTACTTCGGACTCAAGGGTGGGGCTTACTTCGGCAGCCCTGCTTGCCCAGTACTCGTTGTCCGCGCGTATTGCCGCGGAATCCTCTGGCTGAGGAACAATGAAACGTTCTTCCCGCGTGGAGCGAATGCGACCTGCAACCATCTCATCGCTCAGGACAGAAGGCTGTTTGAAGATTCGCTCGGGACGGGAGGGTGGCGCCGGCTCGGTGTACGGATCGTCCATTGCACCGTAAACCTGCGGTTCAGGTTGAGGGCCGGCAAGTGCGCGGCGAATGCTTTCCGATTCCGCGTAACGCTGTGCCTGCCGCTCCGCGGATGCACGCGCTTCTGACATCTCACGCGCTTCGCGGCGAGCGGCAGCTTCTGCAGCCGCAACAGCTTCTGCCCTGCGAGCGGCTTCCATGCGCTCAGCTGCCGCGCGACGGCTTAGTTCCGCCGCGTGCTGAATAGCACGAGCCTTGGCCTGCTGCTCTACCTGCGAGTCATGCGGACGCAGCTCATCGACTGCCTTGCGAGCTTCACTTTCGTGGAAGCGGGCAGCTTCTTCGGCCTCACGAGCTGCACGTTCTGCCGCAAGAGCGGAGGCTTCGGCTTCCGTTTTGGCATTTAGCTCGGATTCGCGCTGCGCTTCGGCAGAGCGCTTTCGCATCTGTGCGCGATACTCACGACGGGCTGCCGAAAAATCACGGTATTTGGCGCCTTGCAGGTTTGCCCAAGAGTACAAAACTGCTACATCTTCGGGCATTTCGGCATGCAAGCGGTCGTCGAGTTCCTCTGGGTTCTGGGTATCCATTCCTGTCTCTTCGGTCCAAAGAAAGTCTTGCCCTCTTGAAACTCAGCATAGAGGAGCGCCAAAAATCATTTGTAGGTAGTAACGGAAGGCTACTTGGCTTATATGTCCAAGTCAATTGATTCCAGAAAACTTTTGGGGAGTTTTGGTAACCGCACGCGGTACTTCGGGGTGCACCAGTAATGGAGCACATGATGTGCGGGTAAGACTGTGTTTTGCATAACGAGCCGTGCTAACTTAGCTGAGGAGAGAGCGGGTAGCTCAGTTGGTAGAGCATCGCCCTTTTAAGGCGTTGGTCCTGGGTTCGAGCCCCAGCCCGCTCACCATCTCTCCACCCAGCAGCTGGTGTTATGCGGTGGGCTTCGCGGGAGCGTCTAGCCTCGCGTAGAAGTCATCAATGAAGCGGTTGCTGTATTCCGCGAGCAGATCTTCCACGCGGCGAGCTGAGTTGGACCTCACGATGATTCCCGCGTGATGGTGCTTCTGCAAGCGGTACACAATTTCCGGGTCGCTGTAGGCTGACGTATCCGGATTTTCCTGCCGGGCCAGGCAGATTACGCTGCCGGCGTAATCATGGCGAACATCTGGCAGCTCATACTGCTGTTTTCGAGCGGCCGCCACTTCGATGCGGGCCCACTCGACCCAAGGGTTGAGATTGCTCTCGAACTCCACAACCTCTGCAATGTAAGCGCCACCAACGCGGGCTGCCGTTTCCAGGAAATAGAAAGTACCGTCGGCGTGCGAGCGGATGAATTCGCTGTGCGTAACTCCTTCGTGCATACCTAAACCGCGCAGGACGTCCGCGTGGATGCTGAGAAGTGGTCTGTTTTCCTCACTTGCGGGGTCGATCGTGCGGGTAGTGAACACGCCCCCCTGATGCATCGTCTGCATCGGCGGCTGACCGTACTTGTGTGGTGAGGTGAACAGTAGCTTGCCATTCCAGGT
Organism: Granulicella sp.; assembly: GCA_965200515.1. Taxonomy (GTDB): domain Bacteria; phylum Acidobacteriota; class Terriglobia; order Terriglobales; family Acidobacteriaceae; genus Granulicella. The sequence continues at coordinate 2,129,898 of CBDAUT010000014.1, forward strand.
GATGCCTTCCACATGGAAGATCTCGCCGGGAACAAAGCACTCGAGCAGATGATCGGTAGCATCGTCGCCGAGCTGCTCCAGCAGCGGCCAAACATCACTTGGATTCTCAACCTTCTTGATTCCGATCGCGGAGGCACTCCAACGTGGTTTCAGTAGCCATGGTCCCTGCGTCTTCTGCAAGAAAGCCCAGACTTCATCATGATTTGCGACAGAGCAGAAATCCGGAACGGCGATACCTGCTGCGCGGGCCTGCACGCGCATCGCGAGCTTGTCGCGAAAGAGCCGAGTGAGGGTTTGCCCCATTCCTGGTAAGCGGAGGTGTTCTCGCAGCAGCGCGGCTGTCTCCAAATCGAATTCATCGAGCGGAACGACGCGGTCGATGGGTAGGTGCTTCGCCATCCGCATCGCGAACCGCAGCACCTGCTCTGGTGTGAGGTTTTCATCCATCGTGTGGAAGCCGGCAAGGATGTCCTTTGGCCAGTCAGCGCCAGCCAGCTTATGGACTGTGAGCAGGTGCACGTCACAGCCTTGTGCGGCGACTTCTCGCAGAAAGGCCTGTCCCTTTTCATAGGTGCTGATACAAAAGACCGTTGTTCTGCGAGCGCTTTGTTGTGCCATTCGTGCCTCCAAATCAAAGCGCGGGTGCGCCACCAGTTTTGCTTCTCCCTGTTGTACTGCATCTTGCCTGTTAGAGTTCATCTGGAACCATGATCGAAGCGCAAAGAATTCTGCAGTTGCATGATGGATGGAACGCTACAGGGCATGGAGCTGAAGACGGAAGTCCAGTAGCCGCACCGGGGTTGGAAGAACTCGTCCTTTTACAACACAAAGCTAATTTCGACCTATGGCACGAGGAAGATCGCGCACGTGATCCGGAGGCTCCAGACGCTGAAATCACCCGTGTGAAGCATTCCATCGATGGCTTGAATCAGAGGCGCAACGATCTGATGGAGCAAATCGATATGGCGCTGTTCGCAAAAGCGAAACAGAACGAAGCGGCGACTCCCCACTCTGAAACGCCCGGTCTGATCGTGGACAGACTCTCCATACTTTCTCTGAAGTTGTTTCACAGTTTGGAAGAAAGCGTACGGAGCGATGCAGATGAAAACCATAGGCAACGTAACCGCGAACGGGCGGATTTGCTGCACGAACAGCGCGGCGATCTGGCCGACGCGCTGGATGAGCTGTGGCGAGACATCTTCGCGGGGAAGCGAAGATTTAGACTCTACAAGCAAATGAAGATGTACAACGATCCGAGTTTGAATCCGGTACTGTATCGTCGTACAGCAGCGAAGAGAAGTTGATCCGCCTCGCAACGAGTTGACCCGAAGACCACTCGACTCGTATAAAGACCCAACGCTCCGCGCCAGCTTTTCCCGCTGCGGAACCCGCCCACAGTAAAACTCAGGAACGACATGCCCATCAAGACGGTAACGCCGAGCACCCCAAGTCCGAGCAGTGGCAAAGCCAAAGTGAAGCGCATGCCGCGCACAATCGCCGGAGTCATCCCCGCACCCTTGGATGAGTCGCGTCGACAGATCATTTCTCTGTATGAAGAAGCGCTAAACCTTCTGCAGTCGAAGAAGTATGACAAGGCGCATGCAGCTTTTTCGAAAATGCTGGACACGGCCCCACATGATCTCGGCGACCGCGTTCGCATGTACATTGCTGCCTGCGTCAGTCATATTTCCAAAGGGAGCTCTGATTTTAAAAGTCATGAAGAGCGGTACGACTACGCAATCTCGCTGCTGAATCAGGGCAACTACGAGGATGCTCGCGATCACTTTGAGCAGATCCTGCTCGACCACTCGAGTGCCGATTACGCCTTCTACGGTCTTGCCCTGCTTGCCAGCATGACGGGGGATACGCAGAAGTGCATCCAGCATCTGACTGAAGCGATCCGACTCAAATCGCAGAACCGCTATCAGGCGCGCCTGGATTCGGATTTCTCAGGTGTCTCAGATGACCCACGCTTCACGGATCTTCTTTATCCCGAGGCTTAGTTTCCACTCGCCGACCCGAACGAAATCGTAGATAGAACATGTCGAACCCTGACCGCAAGAAGTTGAAAGTCGTTGCGATTGGCGGCGGCACTGGGCTCTCCACGCTCCTGCGTGGACTCAAGCGCTATGTTGCAGCGCCCAGCAGCCCCGAATCGAGAAGGCGGCGAACAGACCCGCTGCACACTGAGCAGGATGAATCGCAGCTTACCTGCCTCATTCGCGAGCTGGCAGCGGTCGTCACCGTTACCGATGATGGCGGCTCTTCGGGTCGTTTGCGCGAGGAGCTGAACATGCTTCCGCCGGGTGACATCCGCAACTGCATGGTGGCATTGTCGGAAGATGAGCATGCGCTGAATAAGCTGTTCCAACATCGCTTTTCTCACGGCGACCTGCAAGGACATAATTTCGGCAACCTTTTTCTGGCGGCGCTCACTGAGATCTCAGGCGATTTCGCGCAGGCTGTGCAGACCAGCTCGCAGATTCTTGCGACGCGTGGACGCATTTATCCATGCACGACGGAAAACGCCACACTCTCAGCGCAAATGGACGATGGCTCGATTGTGCGCGGAGAAACGCGCATCAGCGCTTCCAAGCAAACAATCGTAGAGCTGATGCTCGATCCGCCGGATGCCCTTCCGCTGCCGCAGACCCTGGATGCGATTGGACGCGCCGATCTGATTACCCTCGGCCCCGGTTCTCTTTACACATCGATTGTTTGTAATTTGCTGGTGAAGAGCATTCCCGAAGCCATCGCCAAGTCACAAGCGACTCGTGTGTACATCTGCAACCTGATGACCCAGGCGAATGAATCACTGGGGCTCACCGCGTCGCAGCATATTGAGAAGCTCTTTGACCACGCGGGCGCGAAGATTCTTGATTATGCACTGATCAATATCGGCCCCATTCGGGGCGGCACACTCGAGCAGTATGCGCGCGAGGGTCAGACGCCGATCGAGGTTGATCTCGACCGCATTCGAGCGCTGGGGGTCGAGCCGATCACCGGAAGCTTTGTACATGAGGGTGATGTGCTTCGCCATGACTACGAAGTTGTGGCAAAACGCGTGCTCGATCTGGCACGAGGTGGCTGCTAGACAGCAGCCGCGCCGATCTCCACGAGTTGCGGTGTCGCTTCTGCAACCGTGCGCTTTAGTTGTCCGCAGGCAGCGTAAATATCGCGACCGCGCGGACGGCGGATGTATGTTGGCATGCCACCTTCGATGAGCATGGACTGGAAGCGCGCCACCGTGTTCGCGGAGGGCTGAGTAAAGTCAATACCCGGGCCCGGATTCCAGACGATGAGGTTCACTTTTGCACGCATACCGTTCAAGAGCGCCAGCACCTCCTGCGCGTGCTCCGGCTGGTCGTTTACCCCACCGAGTAGAACGTACTCAAAGGTTACCCACTCGCGATTGCGGAGCGGGATCGCCCGGCACGCATCGAGCAGTTGCGCAATCTTCCATTTGCGCGTGACAGGCATCACGCGTTCCCTGACGATGTCGTTAGAGGCATTAAGGCTGAGTGCCAGCTTAGGCCGCAGAGTCTCGCGCGCAAACGCCTCAATGCCCGGCAAGATACCCGAGGTCGACACGGTCATTCGCGACTCTGGGATGCCCACGCCCTCGACGAGCAGGCGTACGCTTTTCATGAACTGCTCGTAGTTGAGGAAGGGCTCGCCCATTCCCATGAATACGAGATTTATCCGATCTTTGCCGATCTGGATGTCGTGCCTATTCAGCACGGCCGCAACTTGACCGGCGATCTCACCCGCTGTGAGATTACGACGAATGCCGAGCTTTGCTGTCAGGCAGAACTGGCAATTAACGGCGCAGCCGACCTGGCTGGAAATGCATATGGTAGCTCGGCGGAAACCCGTTTCCGCAAGCGTGCCGAAATTACGAATGTCGCGACCCTCTCCGCGGCGGGACCAGTAGCCACTCTTCACGGTGCGCGCAGCACTACTGGCATCAGCAACCGCATCTTCCGGGGCAACAGCGTCACCCGCTTCTTCCGCAGCGGCTTCGCTGCCGTCGCCGCGCTCGCCGCCGTCTCCGTCCGGCATCCAGACGGTTTCAACGGTTTCCCCGTCGGCCATGCGCATCAGGTAGCGTTCGGTGCCATCCACCGAGGTAGCCGTCTGCACAATCTGTGGCATGCCGATCTGCCATCCAGCAAACGCAATCTCATCGCGAAGCTGCTGCGAAAGAGTAGTGACGTTCTCAATAGACGCGACCCGCTGCTTGTACAACGCTTCGAAGATCTGTCTTGCGCGGTATGGCTTTTGCCCAAGCGACTCAGCCACCTGCGTCAACTCTGCAAGGCTCATGCCGAACAACGAACGCGTAGCCGGCATTGGCAGAGCAGCCGCCGCATCCACTCCGGTTTGAATCGTTGGCTCTGCCATCTCATCCAGTTTAGAGGTAGTCGCATTTTTGTTGCAGGCCATCGTGAAACAATGAGTTCTGCAAGGAGCACAATGTCCGTACCTCTGGCGGAAAACGCCACTTCCGTTTCACCCGCTGCCGAACACATCCGCGACATTCGCACGACAACTCTCGCGAACGGTTTGCTGGTACTGACCGAGCGCATGCCGCATCTGCGCTCGGTGTCCATGGGCGTGTGGCTGGATTGCGGTAGCCGAGATGAAACAGCAGAGCGCAACGGCATCTCGCACTTCCTTGAGCACATGGTATTTAAGGGAACGACTTCCCGCTCCGCTCAACAGTTTGCGCGAGAGGTCGATTCCATCGGCGGCAACCTTGATGCGTTCACCGGTAAAGAGACAGTCTGCTTCAACATTAAAGTCCTTGACGAGAACATGCCGGCAGCGCTCGATCTGTTGTCCGATCTTGTGTTACACCCGACGTTCTCTCCGGAAGACGTCAGCAAAGAACAGGGCGTGATCCTCGAAGAGATCAAGATGGACGAGGACAATCCCGATTACCTCGTGCACGAACTTTTCAGCCAAAGCTTCTGGAAGGGTGACGCACTCGGACGCCCCATACTCGGCACGGTAAAAACGGTCTCCAGCTTCGACCAGAGCATTGTACTCGACGAGTACGCGAAGCGTTTCACACCTGCCAATATGGTGTTCTCTGCGGCAGGTAATCTCGACCATGACAGCTTTATTGCTAAAGTAGAGGCATCTTTTGCTTCCCTCGCAGCCACCTCGCACGACAAGCTCCTGCGCAGCGATGCGCCAGAGGCTTCTCCACACATCACGCTCAAGAACAAGAAGGCCCTTGAACAGACGCAGTTCTGCCTGGCCGTACCCTCGTTTCCCGTGGCACATCCCGACAGGTACGCTGCGTTTCTGCTGAATTCGATTCTCGGTGGCGGCATGAGTTCGCGGCTGTTCCAGTCCGTCCGAGAAGAGCGCGGGCTTGCGTATTCAATTTATTCCGAGATGAACCCGTTCCGCGACACCGGATCCCTCGCCGTGTACGCAGGCTGCGCTGCGGAGAACGCCCGGGAAGTGCTTGACCTCACCTTGGCAGAGTTCACACGTTTGAAGTCGGAGCCTGTCACCGAGGAAGAATTGAAGCGCGCAAAAGATCAAATCAAGGGCAACATGGTTCTCGGCCTCGAAAGCTCCTCCTCCCGCATGTCCAATCTTGCACGCCAGCAGATGTATCACGGTCGATTCTTCTCTGTAGACGAGATAATTTCGGAAGTGAGTCAGGTGCAGGCTGCTGACCTGCAGCGCGTAGCGCAGGCGTTGCTGCAAACTGATCGTATGGCACTTACGCTGCTTGGAAATCTCGGCGGGCTACAGATTGAGCGCGAAGATCTCGCCTGCTGAGGCAGGATCATCTGCTACATTCTGTCCGGTGACACGTCTATACTTGGAGCGACATAGCGCAGCAACTGCGCCTCCCGAGGCTTGAAAATCATGAATTCTGTACGCAAGCAGATGACTACCGACTTGAATGAAGCTGGCTTCACGCTCGTGGAGTTGCTGATCGTCATGTCCGTCATCCTGATCATCGCAACCCTGGCGCTTCCCAAGCTGATGGGCGTTCTGCGCACCGCGAATGAGACTTCCGCGATCAACTCGCTACGCACGCTGACGTCGATGGAAGGTCAATACAACTCCACTTATCCGTCGCATGGTTTTGCGTGCTCACTTGCTGAGTTGGGTGGCAAGACCGGTTCCGGAGCTCCGGGACCAGAAGCCGCACAGTTAATCAATGAAGACCTTGCTGGTGGAAGTAAGTCCGGCTACAGCTTCAAAATCGCGTGCGGCGACAAAAATACGGTCAACAACCAGGACCAGTACAACTCGTACTCGATCACTGCCGTGCCAAACTCAGTCGGCAAGACAGGCAATCGTGGCTTCTGCACAGATCAGGACGCCCAGATTCACTTTGATCCAAAGGGCGGCACAAATTGTGCGGATCTTCTCCAGTAATGCTGAACATGAGGTCTCGGAAAGGCCGCCTGCTGGCGGCCTTCTGCTTTTCGCTTTTGTTCCTAAGAGTGCGCGCTCATGGTCAGGCCCCCGCCGCTTTGTCTCTCGCGAAAACCGTGGACGCACACTACAACCATCTGAAATCTCTGCAAGCGCGTTACACAGAGCGTTTCCAGGGTATGGGCATGGACCGCAGCGAAACGGGCGCCCTTACGCTGCGCAAGCCGGGCAAGATGCGGTGGGCTTACGACAAGCCCGCAGGCAAGGTGTTTATCCTCGACGGTCGCGACGCGATTGCCTACACTCCAGGTGACGCGCAGGCCCAACGGATCCCGGCAAAACAGCTTGACGACCTGCGATCTCCATTGCGATTCCTACTCGGCCATACGGTTCTGGAGAAGGAACTCGATGCCCTATCGGTTGCGAGCGTTGGCAACGAGTACACCATTTCAGGAGTGCCAAAAGGAATGTCACAGCGAGTGAAATCCTTCGCTGTGACAGTGGATATTTCTGGCCAGATCCATGCTTTGCGATTGGAGGAGGTGGACGGCGCAACAACAACTTTCACTTTCACTGACATCCACGAGAGCATCCCAACAAAGGACAGCGATTTTGCTTTCCATGCACCTGCGGGCGTGACCATCGTGACGGGCACGCCACCGATATAGCCTCTAAACGGTGATGTGTCCGGACTCGCCGACTGGCACTGACCCACCACTTGCAGCCGCAACCGCGTACTTGGCCATCATGAGCAATTTGCTGCTGGACGCTTCCCAATAGTCTGCAGAACGCACGTCGACTCGCATGGCCGCGATGTCAGGATCGTCTTCTCCTCCCGGGAACCAGGCCTTGTACATTGGGCTCCAGAGTTCCTTGATCCGCGCACGGTCGTTGCTTACGGTAGCAGTGCCCTTCAGCGTGATGTACTTCGAATCTTTCGGTTCAGCGAAGGTAAGCGTCACATGCTGATCACCTTCTACCTCCGAAACCTTTTCTGAACTGCCGCGCGTGAGAAACCACAGCGAACCATCAAACGGCTTGTTCTGCACACCCATCGGACGGCTGTCCATCGTGCCATCCTTTGCGACGGTCGTCATCATGCAGATGTGAATGCCCTTGACCAGCTCGTCAATTTTGCTGTAGCCCTCGTCGCCGCTCAGCTCGTGGTAATTCTTTGCGTGGTTGTCATTTTTCTCGCTCATGTTCAGCTCCTTCACGATGTTTGGATGCAAGCTCACAGCCCGCCGCCACACACGCCCTCACTCGAGCGACTTTCGCCAGCCGCCGCTCGCGTGTACCGTACGGTCATGCGCTTTTGTTCGATAGCAGCTCTTGCCTGTTTCGCCTTGCCCGCAGCAGCCCAAACTGCCCTGCACCTCATTCCGATGCCACGCGAAGTGTCGACCAAGGCCGACCTGCCGGTCAGCAGCGTGAGCATCGAGTGCTCTGGATGCGACGCAGACGATCAGTTCGCGGCGGATGACTTGAAAACCATGTTCGCTGAGCGCGGGCTTAGTGTGGGTTCAGGTGGACTCCGCATCGTGCTGCGCCGCGCGGCGAACCAGTCTCAGTTCACGGATGCCATGCGCGCTGAAGGCTACACGATCGCAAGCAGCGGCAACACGCTCACACTAGCTGGAGCGTCAGCATCTGGCGTGTTTTACGCTGCGCAAACAGCCAAGCAGATGCTGGAGCGCAAGCCGGACGGCTCCTCCGTGTTGCACGCGGCAGACATCCGCGACTGGCCTGCGATGAAGTACCGCGGCCTCCACGACGACCTTTCGCGCGGCCCTGTGGACACACTGGAATTTCAGAAGAAAATTATCCGCACACTCGCCGCCTACAAAGTGAATCTCTACTCGCCCTACTTCGAGCAAACGCAGCAGTACGCCTCAAATCCGTTCGTCGCTCCGCCCGATTCCAGCATTTCGGCCGCCGACGCGCGTGAGCTTGTGGCTTACGCGACGAAGTACCACATCACTGTTGTGCCCGAACAGGAAGCGTTTGGTCATCTCCGCCACACGCTAATGTGGGAGAAGTTCTCCGATCTGGTAGAGACACCGCACGGTGCACTTATCTCGCCGGGGCAGCCGGGTGGTCTGCCGTTCATCCACCAGATGTTTACCGAGCTTGCGGCCATGTATCCGAGCCCGTTCCTGCATGTCGGTGGGGATGAGACGGTTGATCTTGGCTTAGGCCGAACCCGCGCGGATGTGGAGAGCCGCGGACTTGCACCCGTGTATCTCGACTTTATGCAGCGCATTGTGACCGATCTGCAGCCCCTGCATCGCAAGATACTGTTCTGGGGCGATGTCGTGCAGGATGCGCCAGCGCAGGTGAAGGCGCTTCCGCAATCATTCAAAGACAACACAATTGCCGTCGCCTGGGGATATTCGCCGCGGCCCGAGGGTTTTACGAAAGCGATCAAACCCTTCACTGACGCTGGTCTGGAAGTCTGGGTGGCACCTTCGATCAACAACTACCGCCAGGTGTACCCAAACCAGCAGTTGGGGCTGGAAGATATTCAGGAATTCACTCGCGACGGGCAGCGCCTCGGCGCAACGGGTCAGCTCAACACGCTCTGGGACGATGACGGCGAGTCGCTCGCTAACTGTAACTGGTACGGGATCCTGTTCGGCGCGGCGGCGGCATGGCAGCAGGGAGAAAGCTCCATTCCCGCATTCCAGAACAGCTATGCGCAGGCATTTCATGGCGACAGTACCGGCCTGCTAAACGAGGCGCAAAAAGAACTGACCGTCGCCATGAATCTTTTGCAGACCACGAGAGTGATCGCGGCCACAGAAGGCTCCGACGGGCTGTTCTGGGTCGATCCATGGTCTAAGGATGGGCAGGGCTTCGCGGATAAGATGCGTCCCATCAGCTCGCCGCTGCGCCTGCATGCTGAACGCGCCCTGACGCTCATCGGTCAGGCGAAAGCGGCAAATCCAAATCTTCGTGAAACTGAAGCACTGGAAGGCATGGAGTTCGGTGCTCGCCGCATCGACTTCCTCGCATTGAAATTCCAGCTTGCGGATGAGATGGCCAGCGGCTATGCGCAGGCTTATACCGAGTCCATGATTCCCATGCAGACGCTTCGCAGGATTCATCCCGGGCCTGCTGCCCTGCTCTCAGACATCAATGGTGTGAACGGTCGGCTGCAGGATCTGATTTACGGCTATTCGCTGCTCCGCGAGATGTATCAGAAGCAATGGCTCAGCACGTACCGTCCGGGCGGACTCCGGCCCGTTCTCGCGCGCTATGACTATGCGGTAGCAACGTGGATCGCACGCGTGGATGCAGTGCGGAGCGCGCAGCGGCAATGGTCTGCCGCGAAGACGCTACCTACCGCTGCAAGCCTCGGCATCCCTGCCCCTGCGGTTCCCGTCACAGTTCCACAACCCAGCCCCGCGAGCCACTGATGCCTACGACCATCACAGCGCGCCGGCTGTACACAGATATCGGTTCTATCGAGTATCCCGTCATCACAGTAGACGGTGACGGCTCCATCAGCGACATCAGTTCCGACCCGGTCGCGCTCGCAAATGAGCAGGACAGCCTGACGGCGGCTTTTGTGGACATCCACACGCATGGCGCGGTCGGACATGATGTTATGTCGGCATCGTTGGCGGACCTCAGTGCGATGCAGAAGTTCCTAGCAACTCGTGGTGTTGCGCAGTACCTACCAACGACGGTCACCGCTCCAATCAGTGATACGCTTCGCTCGCTGGAGCGGCTCGCTGACGCGATCGAACGCGAACCGGGGCCCGATGAGGCGCAGCCGATTGGCATTCATCTGGAGGGACCTTTTCTTTCGCACGCCAAACGTGGCGTTCACCCGACGGAAGAGTTGCAGCCGCCAAGTATTGAGCTGTTTGCTGAATTCCAGGCTGCGGCCCGAGGACACATCAAGCTCGTCACGATTGCACCCGAGCCCTCCGCAATTCCTGAGGGACCGGGGGCGATGATGCCTGATGTATATCGCCGCTCGTCAGCGCTTGAGCTGATCGAGCACTGCGCGAAGAGCGGTGTGCGAGTCTCGGTTGGTCATACCAACGCAACTGCTGCGGAGGCCGAAGCTGCCATCGCGAGCGGCGCAACAAGTGCCACGCATAGCTTTAACGCGATGCGTGTGCTCGATCATCGCGAGCCGGGCGTCCTCGGGGTCGCACTCGACGATCAGCGGTTGTATGCGGAGATTATCTGCGACGGCGTCCATGTTATGCCTGCCATGGTGCGGCTCTGGTGGCGTTCCAAGGGTCGCGATCACGGCATTCTAATTACCGACGCCATGGCCGCTGCTGGCATGCCGGATGGCGACTACATGCTCGGCCACTTCCCTGTTGTGGTGGTAAAAGGTCGAGCCCTGCTTGCGGAAGACCTTGCGCGCGGAAAAGAAACACTGGCCGGTTCTGTGCTGACGATGGATGCAGCTGTTGCGAACTTTCAGCGTTTTACGGGTGCGGGTATCGACGACGCGGCGCGGCTCGCTTCGCACAATCCTACCACCATGCTCGGAGTGCCGGAAAGGACACGGCTTGCGGTCGGCTTTCCCGCGAGCATGAATCGATTCGACTCAGACGCCAGGTTGACGCAGACGTATATCCGGGGTGTCGCAATCAGACGCTAACACCGCCGCGCGCCAGCCACATCGCGCCTTCCAGCGGCTCCACAGCATGCTCCGAAATCTGTAGCAGCGGATGGTGAAAGAGCAGGTAATCGCGCATGGCGTGGCGAACTGCCTCGACATTGCCGACAACCGATCCCGTAAAAGCCACGCGCTGCCCGTCATCGATCGAACAGCCGCAGGAGGTCATTTTGCGGATCACCAGGTCGACTTGTTCACCGAGATCGCGTCCCGTTTGTTCCAGAAGCTGTTTTGCGATTTCGTCACCTTCAGTGGCGCAGGTAACAACTGTCCGAGTCAGCGCAGCGAAATCCGGCCGACGGATCGCGTTTGCTTTTGCGATCAGTTCGCCAACGCTCTGTAGGCCCCAGGTGGCGCAGATGCGATCAAGCAGGAGCGTCTTGTTGCCTCGGTCATACGCTTTGAAGGCAGCGCGAATAGCGTTCGCTCCAATCCACGAGCCGGCACCCTCATCCCCAATGACAGGCCCCCATCCTCCAGCAGTTACATAGGTGCCGTCGGAACAGCGACCCGCGATGAAGGAGCCCGTACCTGAAATCGCTAGAACGCCCGGGCCGCCGCGAAACGCTGCATCGAGTGCAATGGCCTCGTCGCCACGCAGGAGGATCTCGCCGGGAACGACGCTGTGCAAAGCAGCATTCGCCCAATGGCGCACGGCTTCGATGGATACACCCGCGATACCGAGGCACGTGCGCTCCACGTCGTCGAGCCGGACACCAGCGTTCTCTGCGGCAGCCTGGATAACCTCACGCAGGCGTTGCGTCGCGATCTCTTCACTGACGTTCATTAGCTTGACAGTCCCCGTTGAAGCGCGTCCGAGCACACGCTCTTCGTCGCCAATCCAGCACTGCGTCTTTGTTCCACCGGCGTCGAGCGCCAGGTAATGCGGCATTCTTCAGCTCCTTACACGAACGCTCCGCAAGCGTCCTCCAAGGCCGCTATCATAACCTGCAACACCTTCTTACGTCGCCCGCACCCAGCATCGCAGGAGAACGCTCGCATTGCAGATTTCCGTTGCCGCCCTTGCCTTAGTTTCACCTACGGGAAAGCTTGGCCCAGTCGATCTGGTCATCATCGCGTTCTACCTGCTTGGCATCACGCTCTTTGGGTTGCGCTTCCGCAAAAGCAGCAAAGGCGCGAGCGCTGATAAGTCTCTGAAGAATTACTTTCTGGCAAACAACAGCACCCCCTGGTGGGCCATCGCATTGTCGATCGTCTCGGCAGAAACATCAACGCTAACAATCATCTCGATCCCAGGTGTCGCGTTCGCCGGAAATTTCGGATTCCTCCAGGTTGTGGTCGGATACCTGCTGGGCAGAGTTGTGGTGGCAAGCCTGTTCCTTCCCCGCTACATGCGCGGCGAAATGCTCACCGCGTACCAACTCATCGATCGCCGCTTCGGTCCGATTCTGCACAAGGTTACGGCTGGGTTGTTTCTGTTGACGCGCGCCGCGGCAGAGGGCGTGCGGGTATTCGCGGTGAGCATTGTCGTGGGCGTAGCCATCGGAACGCGGGATGTCCTTTCGATTGCCATCATTTCTGCGTTGACCCTGCTTTACACATTCGAAGGCGGCATGGCAGCCGTGATATGGACCGACGTAGTGCAGATGATCATCTACGTCGCCGGTACACTGATTGCGGTGTTCACGCTGGGCTCGCACGTGCCGGGGGGATGGCAGCACATCGGGGTTGTCGCTTCCGCTGCCGGCAAGTTCCACATTTTTGAGTTCGCACTGAATTTGACGACGACCTATACATTCTGGGCCGGCGTACTCGGCGGCACCTTCCTCACAATGGCTTCGCATGGCACAGACCAGTTGATGGTGCAGCGCCTGCTTGCCGCGCGTAATCTTCGCGAATCGCGCCTGGCACTACTGAGTTCGGGTGGAGTGATTTTCATCCAGTTCACACTGTTCCTTCTGATCGGAGCAGGACTGTACGTGTTCTACGGAGCAGGCGGTAGCAGCAGTTTCCGTTCCAACGACTACATTTTCCCGACATTCATCGTGCGCGAAATGCCCATTGGTGTCGCAGGGCTGCTGATCGCTGCGATTCTAGCTGCCGCGATGTCAAATCTGTCTGCGGCGCTGAACTCTCTTTCCTCGACAACAGTGGTGGACTTCTACATGCGTTTGCGCCCCGAAGCGGATGACCGCGAACGTGGCATGATTTCGAAATCGTCAACGGTAATATGGGCCTTGGTGCTGTTCGCCATCGCGGTGTACTCGGTCAGCGTCGGGGGCAAGGGCCACGTTGTTGAGATCGGCCTGTCAATCGCGTCTGTGGCTTACGGCTGTCTTCTTGGCGTGTTTCTTCTTGGTACCCTCACACGTTTTGCAAATGAAATGGGAGCAACAATAGGTATGGTCTGCGGTTTTGCTTTGAATCTTTGGCTCTGGCGTGGTCAATTTCCTGTTCACATCGGCCCGCTCACGGTTCCGCACGTGGCCTGGACCTGGTATGTGCTGATTGGCTCGGCTGCGACGTTTCTGATCGGGTCGCTCGCCAGTTTCGCATTTCGATCGAAGCGCTCGATTGCAGTAATCACTGCGGCGGTAGCAGTTCTGCTCTGCGCAGGTAGCGCGCTCGGACAGCAGAAGCGGCGAGAACCTGCGCCCGACTTCTCTGTGGTCACAAAGCTGGTGAACGACGCGATTGCGGCAACGAAGCTCCCGGGTGCCGTGGTGCTGATCGGACACGGCGGCAAGGTGGTCTTCCAGGAGGCATACGGGAACCGCAAGCTTGCGGGAGAGCCGGGGCTAGATGGAAAACCCTCACCGGCGGAACCCATGACAGAGGACACCATCTTCGACATGGCATCGCTTACGAAAGACCTCGCGACCGCGACGGCGGTGATGCAGCTTTATGAGCAGGGCAAAGTGGAGTTTGACCAGCCCGTGCAGAAGTACATGCCGGAGTTCAACCCGGGTGGCGATCCGCAGCGAGCACTGGTGACCCTACGCATGCTGCTGACACACACTTCTGGTGAGGCACCAGACATAAGCCTTAAGGACCCTTGGGGAATCACTGCTTCCGACAAAGCCGAAGGCATTCATCGCGCGCTAAACAATCCCTTGCAGTCCGCTCCAGGGGAAGTCTTTCGTTACTCAGACATCAACTTCATCCTGCTGGGCGCACTGATCGAAAAACTATCCAACACGCCTGAAGATGTATACGTACAGGAGCACGTGTTCGCTCCGCTTGGAATGAGCGACACACGGTACCTGCCTTTGTTCAAAGCATGTGGGCCGCATGACGTCGTTGGTGTAGCGATTGCGTGGGCACCACGACCGCCCGGCAGAACGCTCTTCAGCTGCACGACCGGCACGTGGAGCACATCACTCCTGGAGCGCATAGCGCCGACGGCACACGACGACGAAGCGAAGGATACGAACCCCGACTACGATCATTTGCTGCGCGGAACAGTTCACGACCCCACGACGCGTCGAATGGGCGGAGTCGCGGGTCATGCGGGTGTATTTTCAACGGCGCATGATGTCAGCCTGTATGCGCAAGGTCTGCTGGACGCACTGGCGGGCCGGAAAACAGACTTTCCCTTGAAGCAGTCGACGCTGCAACAGATGACTGCGCCTGAGCAGCCGGGGCGATCCGCCGGCCAGCTTGCAGCGGCTAACGCAGCGCAGAAGAGCGCACTAGCTGCAGGCCTGACAGGCACGGAACCTGGGCTGGCACCAAGCTATCCAGCGATCAAGGGCCAGAACCTTCGCGGCTACGGATGGGACATCGACACTGCGTTCTCTAAACCGCGCGGAATGCTCTTTCCAGTCGGCAGCTTCGGTCATACCGGCTTTACGGGCACTTCGTTATGGATGGATCCCGGCTCCGATACGTACATCATCGTGCTCGCCAACGCGATCCATCCGCGCGGCGGCGCACCGATTTCGAATCTGCGTGGAGAGGTGGCGAGTGCAGCCGCCGCTGCGCTAGGTTTATACCACTGCACAAAGACGCCTTGCGCTGCTTTGCCGGTTGGAGACGACACGCAGGTGAGCTCGCACAAAATAACGAAGTGAGGGTGGTGAGTAACAGCTGTGCAGAGCTGAATGCTCTATTAATCTTGGCGTGTCGTTGGCTGGTTTAGGCTAACTGTGCATGGCACCGGCGAAACAGTCCTCCCGTAAGATTTCCTCCGCTTTACTCCCGGCCACGAAGCCAAACAAGCGCGGATCCGCGTCCGCGCTTCCGAGTGACCACCGGTTCATCAACCGTGATGAGAGCTGGTTACTCTTCAACAAGCGTGTGCTTGAAGAAGCGGAGGACGCGTCTAATCCGCTGCTCGAACGTGTGAAGTTCCTTGCGATTACCGCCAGTAATCTCGATGAGTTTCTTGAGATTCGCGTCGCAGGAGTGTTGCAGCAATTTGAACAGGATTACGATCTGCCGCAGGTGCCCGACGAAGGTGGCTGCACACCTCAGCAGCGCATCGACCGCCTTCGCGACGCGCTGCATGCGTTCGCAACGAACCAGGATGCAGTCTGGCAAGACCACCTTCGTCCGGCGCTGATTGAAAAGCGCATTCGCCTGCTGCCATGGAAGAAGTTACGTTCAGACCAGATTGAGTTTGCTTCCGAGTTCTTCTTTGCACAAGTCGATCCGCTGCTCACTCCGGTTACGCTCGATCCATCGCATCCGTTTCCGCGTGTACTGAACAAGGCGCTTTCCGTAGCGCTTCTGCTGCGCCACAAGCGCAAGCCACAGGGCGGCGGCAAGCAGACGCGGGCGCTTGGAGTCATTACGATTCCACGCTCCCTGCCCAGCATGATCTGCCTCCCTTCGCAGGACGGCTACCGTGACTTCCTGCTCCTGGACGATCTTGTGGAAGCGCACGCAGAGCGAATGTTCCGCGGGTATGAGGTGATTGATCGCGCAACTTTTCGGGTGACCCGTAACAGCAACCTCTACATGGTGGAGGAAGAAAGCCGCTCGGTGCTGGAAAGCGTTCGCGAAGAGTTGCACAACCGCCGCAAGGGCGATGCTGTACGACTTGAGATCGAAGCCACCGTCGCGGACGCGATTGCTGATCGCTTGCGGGTGAATTTTGAGCTGGAAGAATGGCAGATCTTTCGTACGACAGCCCCGGTAAATTTGTCGCGGCTGCTGACGCTCCACAGCGAAGTCAAAGACACCACGCTGAAGTTTGCTGATTTCCACGGACGAAGATTGCAGCTGCCAGTGCAGAAATCTATCTGCGATGAGATTCGCGAGCACGATATCCTGCTGCATCACCCGTTTGACAGTTACAACACGGTGGAGCAGTTTGTGGAATCCGCGACGTCAGATGCGCGCGTGATGTCGATCAAGCAGACGCTGTATCGAACGAGTGCTGATTCCCCACTCTTTCGCGCACTGACCGAAGCTGCCCACGCGCAGAACAAGGATGTTACCGTCGTTGTCGAGTTGATGGCACGTTTCGACGAGGCATCGAACATCCGCTGGGCCCGTGATCTCGAAGGCGCCGGTGTGCAGGTCTTCCACGGCATCATCGGCCTGAAGACACATTGCAAGCTTGCTTTGCTTGTACGCCGTGACCCCGACAATAAAATTCGCCGCTACGCGCATCTCGGCAC
Source organism: Granulicella sp. (assembly GCA_965200515.1). Lineage (GTDB taxonomy): Bacteria > Acidobacteriota > Terriglobia > Terriglobales > Acidobacteriaceae > Granulicella. The sequence goes on from CBDAUT010000014.1 coordinate 2,146,542, forward strand.
CGGAAACTATAACCCGGTGACGGCGCGTTTCTACACGGACATCAGCCTTTTGACTGCGCGGTCGGAGATCACCGAAGCCGTGCAGCGCGTGTTCGACTACCTGACTGCGGGTTGGCAGGCTGACAACGATGTTTACCGTCCGCTCGAAGTGGCGCCGCTCACACTCGCGTCTGACATTCTGAACTTGATCGCACGTGAGACGGAGCACGCTCGCAAGAAGCGTCCCGCACGCATTATCGCGAAGATGAACGCTTTGCTCGATGGCAAGACCATCGAGGCGCTGTACGCTGCGTCGCAGGCGGGCGTGGTCGTCGACCTCATCATTCGCGGCATGTGCGCTTTGCGTCCCGGGGTACCGGGGATGAGCGAGCGCATACGCGTTCGCTCCATCGTGGGCAGATTTCTCGAGCACAGTCGAATCTTCTGGTTTGCAAACGGCGGCAGCGAGGAGGTATTCGCCGGCAGCGCTGATTGGATGCCCCGCAACTTGTATGAGCGTTGCGAAGTGGTGTATCCGATCCTGGACCCAATCGCAATGAGGCGTTTGCGTGACGAGATCCTGGAAGCTTATTTGAGGGACACTGAAAAAGCGCGCCTAATGCAGCCAGATGGAACCTATGTCCGCTCGCCCAAATCAGCGACAGCCTACAGTGCGCAGGACTGGCTGATGTCGCGCTCGCAGATAATACCTGTGCCGGCGACTCCAGTTGTTCCTATGAAGAAGTCTGTGCCGCGCAAACGGACACCTGCAAAGAAAACACCTAGGCGCGACAGTAAACACGGCGCTCGCTGAGTGAGCCCTCAATGCGAGGGCTCTCCCTACGAGCGAGTTACTGGACCGTCACCTGAAACTGCTGTGTATGTGTCACAGTTGTTTTACCGTCAGAGGCAGTCGCCGAAATCGTCAGGTACTGCGTTCCGCTTGGCGTGCCACCCGTTAGCTTCTGGTTGCCACCGTTGATGATGTTCGTGCAGCCTAGCGTGCCAAACAACGTGAATGCCAGGAGACCCATCAGCAGTACAGGCCGACGTCTGCGCGCGCCTGGAATGCAGAAGGCTAAAATCAGCCCCGCGAATGCGATGCCGCCGGCAGTCTTGCCAATTGGTAACAGCTTCAACTCCGCATGCTGCGCTGTGGTCATGACCGTGAGAACGGACGTGCCGGAATTCGTGATCGTCGCGGGGCTGAAATTACAGCTAATGCCAGAACCGGCAGACGGTGTGCACGTAAGCGTGACCTGCCCCGTGAAGCCGGTGTAGGCGGTTACTGTCGCCGTTGTCGAGGCGCTTGAGCCTGCCGCAAGCGTAATGCTCGTGGGTGAGAACGTCACATCAGCGTCCGTGATGTAGACCGTTACCGCCGCAGAGGCGGATGTGGAGTAGGTGCTGTTGCCTGAATAGACGGCGGTGATCACGTGCATGCCACGCTTCAGACCAGTCGTGCTCGTTGAAACGAAGCCCGCGCCCGGACCGTTCGAACTCACGGTGAACGTTCCAAGCGTGGTGCTCTGTCCGTTGTAGGAGTCGAGAAAAGTGACGCTACCACTCAGCGGTGCCCCGTTTGTTCCTCCAGCAGTCTGAGCGATCGCTGCATTGAGAACAACGTTCGATCCGGCAAGGGCGAAGGTGGTGCTGGAAGTCAGCGTTGTGGTGGACGTGCCTGTGCCAGTGGAGCTGGTGCTCGAGTTGAAACTAAGAGTGGAAGAGGTGCTGCCGTTCCAGTTGCCGTCGCCCGAGTAGACCGCATACACCGCGGTGGCTGTGCTGCCCAGGGTGGCCGTGTAAGTCGCTTGACCGTTCGTGAGGGTCGGTGCGGCAACGGCTGCGCCATTAACATAGAACGTGACGACTCCGGATAGCGGGAAGGCGGTAGCGGATCCATTCGTGTTCTTCACAGTCGCCGTATACGTGACCGACTGGCCAGCTGTAGGAGCAGTTGGCGTCGCGGAGATTGTTGTAGAGGTTGAGCCCTTGACGACCTGAACGGAAGCGTATTGGGAACCGCTGGTGCTGGCTGCGAAGTGAGTGTCGCCACCGTAGTTCGCTTGGATTGGGCCGTAGACGCCGACGCTGGTCACTGTTCCTGTGCATGTTGCCACACCATTGGTAACAGCAGCCGTGCAGACTGTAGACACAGCCGTTGCGAAAGTTACCGTGCCACCGATCGTATTCGCCGAAGTCTGATTCGGACTAACTGTTGCCGTTAGGGTGATCTGGCTGCCTACGGGCACGACAGACGGGGACGCGCTTACTACTGTTGTCGTTCCGATGGCTCCGCTGGTGGTCGTCGTGGTGGAGGAATTGCTGTTGTAGTTATTGTCGGCACCGTAACTCGCGGAAAAGGTGTTGCCCGACGCGGAGTACGCGTAGTTGTTGGTCGTAAGCGTTGCCACTCCGCCAGAGACTGTTCCCGCTCCGAAGATTGCACCGTTATTGAGGAAGTTCACGTTGCCCGTTGGCGCGGCGGCATTGTTGCCGGCCGCTGCAATCGAGGCCTGGAACGTGACTGTGTCGCCACTGTTCGGAGCGCTCGGTGATGCGCTGATTGTGACCGCCGGAGTGGCCTTGAGGAAGTTGACTGTCACCCGCTGCGTGGGACAGGCGAAGCTCGGATCGCTGCCATCGCAGCTGACGAGAAACGCGTCAGCACCTGCCTGGACGCCAGGGACGAGTACCTGCGCAACGGCTGTTCCGTTCGCACCGCTCAACGTGCCGGTGTACGTGTTTGTATCAGGGGTGCCCGTGGGAAGCACCGTCACTTTACCGCTCGGGGTGCCGACTCCTGAAGCCGATTTGACCGTCACGGCAAGCGTCGCGCTGCTGCCGATGGGAACAGCAGCAACTTGCGATGCTGTGACTGTCGCGTTCTCAGGACCAATGGTGAAGGTCGCTGTGACCGCACTTGTCTTGGCGACATAGTTCACGTCGCCGCTGTAGCTTGCTGTAACAGAGTAGGTGCCACCTGTGAGCGTATTGGTGGTCAAGGTGGCGGTCCCGTTGTTGAGAGTCACGGTTCCGAGTGCGCCGCCGGGCGTGACGTTGAAGGTGACAGTGCCTGTGGGCGCAGCACCGTTACCTTGGCCGGAAATGTCCTTCACAACCGATGTGAAGGTCACGTTCGTGCCATGTGTAACGAAATAGTTGTCGAGCGAGATCGACACATCCGTTGACAAGGTGCCCAGAGGAAAAAACTTATCCAGTTTGTCGAGATCGACGACACCGAGGCCGGTCGTCGATTCCCAGGTACCCGCTGCCACTTTGTCTGGCTGCGGGTACAAACCCGGCATTGGCCCTAAGCTGTAGAGCGTCGCATTGATGTTACCGAGTCTTCCCGGCGTTCCGTCTGCGAGAGAGGGTGCCCGCGACAGAATGGATTTGATCGTCGTTGCAAACGTCGCAAGACTGCTGGTCGTCAGGTCAGGTGAGTGGCGGAAGCTATCCTCCGGAAGTCCAGGAGCAAATTGCCACGTGGGGCGCAGTTCGGAAAGCGCCTCGGTGATCGGGGAGACAAGTCCAGACTGAAGTGCCGTGGACGTGACCTCGCTCAAAGATGAGGGAAAGGACGCTGAACCCGGAATGGCACAGCCGGCAGCGGCAAGGACTGTGATTCCCTGAACACTGGCTTGCTGAAGCGCGAGTTGCGTGGCTGCTTGTGTTCCAGCATCTACATCGTCCGCGCAGGTAGTGCTGCTCATCGTTAGCAGGCGGGATGCATTCGCGTCAACGGCCGCTGCAAGCGCGCTGAGGGGATCGTTCCCTAACGTGCTTCCGCTTGCAGTCACAAGTGAAAATGGATGGGCACTCGGCAGAGTACTGAGACCGCTCACGACGAGGACATCAGTGCTGATAGGAGATGGTATCGCCGGAACGGCAGTGTTGGAGATGAAGGTAGTGCCATCGACGCTGACGTTGTGCAGCGATGGCGCGAGAGCAGCTTCAACCTGCGCGACAGTGCCGGACAAGGTAAGGCTTGTTGCAGCGGCGTTTACTCCTGACGCCTTCAGGCCGTTTGCGGCTGCCCAGTTCTCCACCCGACTCAGTTCCTCTTGCGACGCACCAAACTGTAGACCAAACTGTCCGGGTGTCAACCAGTGATGGTACGCAGAGTCGCCTGGCGTTTGAACAGCGTTCAAGTACTGCTTGAGTGCCACAGTCCTATCCGCTGCCGGTTGCAGGTACACCGTGACATCGATTGGCGCGGCCTTCGATACCTGTCCTTGATCTACTGCACCGGAAGGAAGCACGGGCACTCGAACGTGAAGAGCGGCTCGCTGAGCCAACGATCCGGCGGAGAAACAAGACAGGCCCAGGACGAGCGCGGCGCTTCGGCGTGCGCAGTAACGCAAAGAATCGGTGTTCATAGGTGTGCAAGGATTGTTTCTCACCCAAGCTGGAAATAGCAAGAACCAACGGTAATCCGCGCTGGTGTTTCGGGAGTCTGCTGCCAGGATGGGAAGGTCCAACTACGCCTACTTACCACTCCGCAAACTGGTAAACTCATCTTTGCAGCAAGCGGTCTCCGTTTTGCGCTGAAGAGGCTCCATGGCACATATGAATAACGGCAACGGAAGCGGTCCTGCAACGAACCTTCGCTTGAAGACAGGCCTCGCGGAGATGCTAAAGGGCGGCGTCATTATGGACGTGATGAGCGTGGAACAGGCGCGCATCGCGGAAGAGGCCGGAGCCGTCTCCGTGATGGCATTGGAGCGCGTACCCGCGATGATTCGCGCCGAGGGTGGCGTAGCCCGAATGGCGAATCCGAAGCTCATCAAGGAGATCATTGCCGTAGTGTCGCTGCCGGTTATGGCGAAGGCGCGCATCGGACATTTCGCCGAAGCACAGGTGCTGCAGGAACTCGGTGTGGACTTCATCGACGAGTCCGAAGTGCTCACACCGGCGGACGAAGCACACCACATCGACAAGCACGCCTTCAAGGCGCCCTTCGTTTGCGGCGCGAAGAATTTAGGCGAAGCACTGCGCCGCATAGCGGAAGGTGCGGCGATGATCCGCACCAAGGGCGAGCCTGGCACCGGCGACGTCGTGCATGCCGTGCAGCACATGCGCCAGATCACCAAGGAGATCAGACAGCTAACGGTCCTGGACGATCAGGAACTGTATGCCGCGGCAAAGAATCTCCAGGCACCATACGAATTGGTGCGGATGGTGGCCAAAGCCGGAAAGCTGCCAGTTCCGAACTTCTCCGCTGGCGGAATCGCGACGCCTGCCGACGCTGCCCTCATGATGCAACTTGGCGCAGAGACGGTGTTTGTTGGCTCCGGAATTTTCATGAAGGACGGAGCAGTGCCGCTCAATCTCAACAACGACTCCGAACGTGAGGAGGCTATCTCCCGCGCGAAGGCGATCGTGATCGCAGCGACGCACTACAACGATCCGAAGATGGTTGCAGAAGCCAGCGAAGCTGTCACCGGGTCAATGAAGGGGCTTGCGGCCGCTGCTCTCGAAGACTCGCAGAGGATGCAAACGCGTGGCTGGTAGCCGCGACGACATGCCTTCTGCCTCAAAGAGTGCAAGCGGCACAACACGAAAGCCGCTCATAGGTGTGCTTGCACTACAGGGTGCATTTGATGTGCACGCAAAGCGGCTTGCCGAACTCGGTTCGGACACGCGCCTCGTGCGCAAGCCACTGGATTTGCAGAGCCTCGATGGATTAGTGATTCCTGGCGGCGAGTCGAGTACGTTCCTGTGGCATCTCGACCGCACCGGACTTTTCGAAACATTGCAGGAGTTCGTAGACCAAAAGCCGATTTTCGGAACCTGCGCAGGGTGCATTCTGCTTGCCAAGGAAGTCTCGAATCCAACGCAGAGGTCATTTGCCGCTCTGGACGTTGCTGTCGAGCGCAACGCTTATGGTCGGCAGAATGACTCGGTGATCCTGCACGCCGAAACCAGTCTGAACGGTGGCGAGATGGAGATGGTATTCATCCGGGCACCGAAAATAGTACGCATCGGGAGCGGCGTCGAAGTGCTCGCCCGAAGAGACGACACTCCTGTTCTGGTACGCCAGGGACGTCTGCTCGCAGCTACTTTCCACCCGGAACTCAGCGATGACCGTCGCGTTCACGAACTCTTTCTCCTGATGGTGAAAGAAGCTGCGCTGCTCTAAGCTGCTGCTCGCAATCTCTACAATAAAATTGTGCAACTGCAATCGAGACCTATCAGCGATTCGCACTTTTGGCGCTTGCCTATCGATGCGGCTGCTCATGGTGTCGGGCTGGACAGTCATTTGCGCCTGAACCTCTGGATCGCGTTTGGCCTGTTAGCGCTGCTTCACCTTTTACTGCTGTCTGGATTAGTAGTGCGCCGCAGAGCGCATCGGCCTATCCACAGGATCACTCTGGAATACGCTCCGCTTGCGGCGTTCAGTATTCTGTTTGCCGGTCTTGCTTTTCAAGCGCACCGCTTGTGGGCCCTGCAGCGCTACACCGGTGCCGCACCTGGAGCGCTACAGGTGGAAGTCACCGGCATGCAGTTTGCCTGGTACTTCCGCTACCCCGGCGCAGATGGCGCGTTTGGCAAAACAGCAATGGAGCTGGTTGCGCCGGGCGAGGGTAATCCGGTAGGACTCGATCCCAAGGACCCATATAGCCGTGACGATCTTGTGGTCAGCCAACTTGTGTTGCCGCAGAACCGCGAAGTTGATCTGTCGCTGCACGCGATGGACGTTATCCACGGATTTGCTGTTCCGGAGTTGCGGCTGAAACAAAATGCTGTACCCGGCCAAACTGTTCATGTCCACATCACACCGATCACAGCCGGTACTTACGCCATTTTGTGTACGCAGGTCTGCGGGCTGGGCCACTATCGCATGCAGGCTACACTTCGAGTTCTGCCACAAGCTGAATACGACATGTGGATCAAGCAGCAGGAGCGTAACAGGCTGGAGCAGTCGGACGGAGCAAAGCAGTGAGCACGATTCGAGCAGCTCGCTGGAGCTTGACGCATCACCGGACAGTAGGTTTCGGATACCTGCTTATTTCACTTGCAGCAGTAGCCGTTGGTACGTTGCTGTCCCTTGCGATGCGTATGCACCTTGCGTGGCCGGCCTGGCGTATGCCGTTGCACGGTCCCATCCTGCCGGAAGAGTATCTCGCTCTGGTAACAATGCACGGCACGCTGATGCTCTTTTTTGTGCTTACCGTTGCACCGCAGAATGGTTTTGGAAACCTCATACTTCCCGCGCAAATTGGTTCCACACGGATGGCATTCCCAAAGCTAAATGCGGCAGCCATGCTGCTTACAGGGTTCGCGCTCCTAGTGTTGTTCGCCGCATTTTTTGTTCCAGGCGGTGCGCCCATTTCCGGGTGGACCGCCTATCCGCCGCTATCCACAAGCGCGCTGGCGGGGCCCGGAGAAGGCTGGGGCATGGACCTGTGGCTTGCGAGCATTGCTCTGTTCAGTGTTGCGAGCACACTGGCAGCGGTGAACACACTCACTACCGTCACCAAGCTTCGTTGTGAAGGCATGTCATGGGAACGTTTGCCGCTGACAGTGTGGGGATGGTTTACGGCGGCACTCCTGAGTGTGATCGCATTCAGCGTGTTGCTAGCGGCACTCCTCCTGCTGTTCTGCGACCGGCACCTTGGCACTTCATTCTTCCTGCCGCATGCCGAATGGATCAACGGAGTTCTGCTCCAACATCGAGGTGATGGCTCGCCGCTCCTCTGGCTGCATCTGTTCTGGTTCTTCGGACACCCTGAGGTCTACATTGCCATTCTCCCCGGCATGGGACTTACCTCAATGGTGCTTGCGAATTTTGCGCGGCGCAGGGTCTTCGCCTACCGGTTGATGATTGGGACAACTTTGCTAATCGGTTTGCTCGGTATCGTTGTGTGGGGACACCACATGTTTGTGGCGGGCCTCAATCCCTTTGCGGGTACAGCGTTCGCCATCTCCTCCATTGCGATTGCTGTTCCTGCTACCGCGAAGGTGCTGAGCTGGTTGGCAACGACATGGCGTTCGCGGCCTCGGCTCACAACACCCATGTTGTTCGCCCTAGGCTTCGTTTCGCTGTTTGTTACGGGAGGGCTCACCGGACCTATCCTGGCGCAGCCGATCCTGGATGAGTACCTGCACAATACTTTCTTTGTCGTCGCACACTTCCACCTCATCATGGCGATGGCTGGTGTGTTCGGACTGTTCTGCGCGACGTATTACTGGTATCCACTGATGTTCGGCCGCGAGCTTTCCGAGCGGCTTGGAAAACTCCATTTTTGGAGCACGCTCTTCTTTGCCTACAACACGTTTCTCCCGATGCACTTTACCGGATTGGCGGGAGAGCCTCGTCATTATGCGCAGTTGACCGGCATTCCTGGTCCTGCTGGAACGCTGCTTTCATCCACGATGCCGCTGCAGCGCCACATCACCATTTCTGCGCTTTGTCTTGGACTGGCCCAGCTGCCTTTCCTCTTGAATGTGCTGCGTTCCGCGCTGCTACCGCGCTCAGTCATACCCAACCCCTGGTCCGCAACGACGATGGAGTGGGCTCCAGAAGACGATGTACCGGTGAAAACCTTCCGCGGACCTTGCCATTACTCAGAAAGTGGCGCTGAATTTTCACCACAGTGGTCACGGGAGCCGCTCGTCGACACCGAAGGCAGCTAGGTGGCGGCTTACAGGCGTAATCTGGTGGTGTACGCGTCGCGTTGAGCTATGCCGCAGACCATCACACCGCCTGACATCGATCGAAAGCGTCCACCCGACTACATCGAGAATGATGGCGGTTCTGGCCGGAAACCTCCCACCGATAAACGCACGGGTGGAAACGGGGACAATGACGGCGATGGTTGGGCCAATCGTCCTCAGGGTCGGCGAGGCCCACGTGAGCGCCTTCTCCGCGCGCGCACCGGTCTGTTCTTCGCACTGTTCGGCGACCTGATGTTTTTCGTCGCACTCGTCAGCGTTTTCTTCGTTACCAAAGCGACGGGACATTTCGACGCTTACAACCGCTACATCAATGAATGGCTCCCGACCGCGATACCAAGCATTCTCTGGCTAAACACCGCAGTCCTTCTGCTGAGTTCCGTCAGTGCAGAGATTGCCCGGCGAGCAATGTTTCACGAGACAGACGTGATGGATGAGTGGTTTGGCTTTGGTCGGCCAACATCAAAGCGGGCTGGCTTGTGGCTTGGGGTAACGCTGCTGCTTGGAGGATTGTTTCTGGCGGGTCAGTGGATGGCGTGGAGTCAGTTAGCCACGCAGCATGCCTTCCTTCGGTCGAACCCGAGCAACCACTTCTTCTACATCATCACTATCACGCATGCCGTGCATCTGTTTCTCGGCATCGCAGCGCTGCTTCTCGCGCTTGCCGCGCTGCAGCGTTCGCGGTTAATGGCTACACGGCAGGTGCTCGTAGACGGCACTGTCTGGTACTGGCATGCAATGGGCGCGCTCTGGATATTTCTCTTCCTATTGCTGGAGTACGGCCAGTGAGAGGCACGCGTTTATTGCGAACCATTTCGCTTTCCCTTGCACTAGCGAGTGCCGCTCATTCGCACGCTGCAGCTCAGGGATGTGCACAGTGCCTCGATAACACACGGGCCACTCCACCCGCTGTCCAAGCCGCGTACCGTCATGCCATTTACCTACTGGGTGGAGCCGGTGTTGTTGTTTTTTTGGCGGGTGCAATGTTCCTCCGGCGCGACCCTTAGGCTGTGTGTGCGCTGCTCTGCGGCTTGATGACGATCTTCATCGAGTCCGGCTGCGGGTTCGACGCGAGGTTGATTCCTTCGGCAGCGTCGTCCAGCGAGAAGCGATGCGATATAAGCTGCGTCAGATCCAGTTTTCCTGAGCGGTATCCCTCGAAGACAAGGTCGATGCCTTCCTGCTGGATCGCTACTGAAGCCGAGTAAGAACCCATCAGCGTCTTCTCATCCATACACACGGCCGCGGGGTCGAATGGTGCCGTGCCATGTTGCGTGCTGGCGAACAGCATTACGCGACCACCGGGACGAATGGCGTCCATTGCCTGCTGAATGAGCTTGTCTGAACCGACCGCGACGAGTGCCACATCAGCGCCACGTCCGTCGGTCGCCGCTTTCATCGCCCCGACAACATCGCCGCGTGCGTCCAGCGGGTGGTTCAATCCGAATTTGGCCGCAATGCGATGCCTCTCCTCGTACATGTCAGAGGTGTAGACCTCCGCGCCTGTCTGTTTTGCGAGCGCGGCCAGAAGAATGCCAATACTTCCCTGCCCGATCACAAGAACAGTGTCGTCACTTTCCAGATTCAGCAGCTTAACGGCCTTGAAGCAGGTGTTTACAGGCTCGATAAAAGCCGCTTGCTCCAGCGGGATGTCATCCGGGATTTTGATCAGGCCCGCTGGCGTGACACCATCGCCAACGATCCAATCCATGACGCGGATGTATTCTGCGAATCCTCCGCCAGCTGCTGCGCCGACTCCTGCTGTAGTGCCGACCAGCTTGTAGCGCTCGCATTGAGCAAAGGTTTGTTTACGACAGTAGAAGCACTCTCCGCATGGAATGTGATGGAAAGCCATCACACGCTCACCTACGGCAAACCCGCGCACGTTCTTCCCCACTGCGGTGATCACGCCAGCCATTTCGTGCCCGAAGACACGCGGTGCCGCATGCGAACCAGTATGAATTTTCTTCAGATCAGTGCCGCAGATGCCGCATGTATCGACTCGAACCAGAACCTCGCCGGTACCAATCTCCGGCACAAGGACTTCTTCAGTACGTACATCGTTCACGTCACGGTAAACAGCAGCCTTCATCGTTGTTGCTTTGGGCGAAATCATCTCGTACGAGTTTAACTTCTTCTACCGCCTGCTCAGAATTTGGCGACTAACCAGATGCCAACGACGAGCAGCGCACAGCCGGCTAGTCTGCCCGGCGAGGCCGTGTGCTGCTTCAGCCCAAGAATGCCAAACTGATCGAGCAGCACGGAAACGACGACAGACGCAGTGAGGCTCAGACCCGTGAACAAACCAGATCCCAACTTCTGCGCGAGCATGAGTCCGGCCATCGTCGACGCAATGCTGATTAGGCCACCGGTCCATGCCCACCAAGACACGTGCTGCGCTTCGCCCCCCGGAAGCGGCTGACGGACGAGAGCCTGCACAAACAGCATGCCAAGGAGACCAGTAGCGTACACCGCGATTCCAGCCCAGATCGGTTGCTGCAGTTGCTTATTGAGTTCAGCGTTGGTTGCAGATTGGAAGGGGTTTGCTGCTCCTGCAAGCAGCGCAATTAGGCCAACAAAAAATGACAAACAGCACCTCGCGCACGGCTTGGCGTAGTCTGCCGCTGATGGTAAGACGACGTGGAACAGCCTTTTAGTCGCCGACTGCAGGACTATGTGTTGATGAGAGGAAGTAATGCGTCGGACAGCAGCGCGAGAGCAGCTTTGCTGTGACGCCCAAGGGTGATAGCTGCACCCCATGTGTGTGGTCGTACCGCAGTATGAAGGGCAAACCGACGCGTTCTAAAGTGGCCGCGCTCATTTGCGAAGCGGGACAGATTCGCGAGTTCAAAGTCGTGCGAATCGGATATTCCTTTCACTGCATGGAAGGCAAGCCCGTACGCTCGGGCGAGTCTTGCCACAGTTGCAGCCTCCATATCGACCATGGAAGCCGAGTAGCTTTGGCGCAGGCGCTCCTTCTCCGCAATCGAGGCAATCTCCTCCGTACTGACGAGCACTACGCCTGCGTGATCTTCTGCCGTCTCGAAGCGCTCACCTGTGAGCGAGTCAACAACGATACCCGCGCGCAGCAGAGTACCCGGCTTCAAACTCGTTGAACAGGCGCCAGCCAAGCCAACCGAAATCAGCTTCTCCACTGGTGCCGCGTCCCGCGAAGCTGCGACCGCTAGCGCGACGCGATCGCGGCCCATACCCGCTGCTGCGATCACATTGTCATTCTTGCGGTAGAGAAATATGTCACCCTTGCGCAGTGCGGCATCTGCTTTCAGCCCTGCTACCAGGCCAGCAATTTCCCGCGGCAGCGCGGCAATGATGGCGACACTCATATCTGCTTGGGCGGAGCGGGCGCGTACCCATTCGCCACGAACCAGCGGCACGCTTCACGCAGTGCTTCTTCCACTGGGAGCACTTGGAATCCGAGTTCTCGCTCTGCACGCGCCGAGTTCGCAAACATCATTTTCTTGCCCATACGAACTGCTTCCACAGTGGCGCGAGGCTCCTTGCCGCGCAGCTTGCCGGTGATTGTCTCGTCAAACCACGCGAAAGCCATCGCGACCGCATGCGGAACCTTCATCCTCGGTGAGGGTAGACCGGTCAGCTCCCCAAGTCTGTCGAGAATCTGCTTCAGGCTGAGGTTCTCGCCACCAAGAATGTAGCGTTCGCCCGGCGTGCCTACCTCCAGCGCCGCGATGTGCATGCGGGCAATCTCGCGTACATCCACCAGATTGAGTCCGGTCTCGACATAGGCGGGAAAGTTCCTGTTGAGGAAGTCAACGAGGATCCGACCAGTCGGCGTTGGCTTTGTGTCGGAGGCACCGATGGGAGTGGTGGGGTTCAGAACGATGACTTGCTGCCCACCGCGCGCGGCTTCGATTGCAACCTGCTCCGCCTGCCACTTGGAACGCTTGTAATGACCGATCATGTCGGCCTGGCTCACAGGCGTGCTCTCATTAACGACTGTGCCGTCGCGTTTGAACCCCATCGTAGCCACGGAACTCGTGTAAACGACGCGAGGCACGCCCGCTTCACGTGCAAGCCGCAAAAGCTCACGCGTCCCCTCAACGTTGGCCTTGTACATTTCGGCTGGATCGGGAACCCACAGCCGGTAGTCTGCCGCAACGTGAATGACAGCATCACAACCCTGCAGCGCAGGTGCAAACGCCTGCGGATTCCGCAGGTCCCCTTCAATTACATCGGCGGCTTGCGGTAAGTTGGCACGATTGGAATTAGGTCGGCTCAGGAGGCGGAGATCAGCTCCCTGCTCTGCTGCGAGATTTGCTACATGCGAGCCAACGAAACCTGTGGCACCGGTGATGAAAAGCCGCATGCTGGAATTAGTCCAGCTTTTCCGGTGCAATCTGGATATCGGTCTCGCCAGCAGCTTTCTTTTCCCAGTACTTCTTCACCCAGGCTTCGAAAGTCTTCCCTGCTGCCGTATCGCGTCCGGAGAACTTCAGTGCCGCGATGTCCCGGTATGGCACGTTGACACGCTCGACAGCGGTTCCCGCTGGCGCACCTTTCACTGGTGTAGGGATGAGGCGCACAACAGAGTTTGCAAGGCTATCTCCGCTACGGCGATCGTAGAGGTAGCCCTCGACCGCTGAACCGTCCTTACGGGTGATGGTGACGTCACCGCGGTAATCAAAAGCCTTTTCCAGCGCTTCGCGAATTTCAGCCTCAGTCGCAAGCGCAGGAATCCAGCCCTCTAAATTTTCGCGCTCGCGCCCAGCCGCGACTTCGAGTTCATCCGGCGAGGCGTGCTGCAGTTGCTCGATTTTGAGGTGTTCCTGCTGCGGTGTCGCCATCGTTTAGTTCCTCACCGAGCTGCCAGTGTGCTCGTTCACCAAGGTCGTGACAACTACGGGAGTGTGCTGCGCGCCGTTGATCTGGATTAGGGGGCCATGCGTCGGCGATTCCCACTTGTTCAGCAAATCCTGTGCACCCGGATCTTGATAGGTGCCAAACATCGCCTTCGCCGTTTGGAGCAAACCTCTTATCGATCCAAACGTGTAGTTCACGCCGCTAGCCTCGTAGCCGGAATGGACCATGCAGTTAGCACATCGCGGATTGCCGCTCTCAGTTCCGTAGTTCGACCACTCGACTTCGTCCATTAGCTCCTGGAACGAATCGGCGTAACCGTCCTGCAGCAGGTAGCAGGGCTTCTGCCAGCCGAAGATGGAGTACGTCGGCATGCCCCACGGTGTGCAGGTGAGTTCTTTCTTGCCCATCAGAAATTCCATGAACATGGGCGAGGCATTGAAACGCCAGGTCTTCTTGCGATTGGAGAGGATGGTACGGAACAGCTTCTTACTCTTGGCCCGACCAAGGAAGTGCTGCTGGTCTGGAGCTTTGTCATAGGTGTAGCCGGGACTGACCATCATGGACTCAACGCCCGCGTCCATCAATTGATCGAAATGACTACGGACTGAGTTCGGGTCGGCACCATCGAAAAGCGTCGTGTTGGTAGTCACACGGAAGCCGGCGTCCACAGCAGCGCGCACACCTTCCATCGCAATGTCGTAGCCGCCTTCGCGGCAAACGCTAAAGTCGTGATGTTCTTTCTCGCCATCGACATGCACCGAGAAGCTCAGGTATTTGGACGGCTTGAAGAGATGAAGCTTTTCTTTCAGAAGCAGCGCATTCGTGCACATGTACACATACTTCTTGCGATCCACCAGACCCTGAACAATTTCAGGCATCTGCGGATGCAGCAGTGGTTCACCGCCGGGGATAGCCACCATGGGAGTGCCACATTCTTCAACAGCTTGGAAACACTGCTCCGGCGTCAACTCAGCCTTCAGAATGTGAGCGGGGTACTGAATTTTTCCGCAACCGGCACATGCGAGATTGCAGCGAAACAACGGTTCCAGCATAAGCACGAGAGGGTAACGCTTGCGGCCTTTGAACTTCTGCGTGAGCACGTATTTTGCGACTGTGAAGGCTTGTGAAACAGGAACGGCCATAGATTTAGTTTACCAATTTGTAAATTTTCAAAGCGCGAGGCGAACCTCGCTGAGTACGCAGTGAGCAACAGAACTGTACAGCCAGCCTAGGCTCCCTGTTCGGAAACCTTCTCGATAGCTCGACGGTATGTTGTCAGCGCCAGCAAGGGAAAGTACTGCTTGTAGAGGTGATAACCGAGGTAAAACACGCGCGGAAATCCTGTGCCGGTGTAGTAGCTCTCGCCGTTGCGTCCGGGCATGAGTTCGTCCCACGAACCATCTTCATGCTGCCGCTCAACGAGCCAACGAATACCTTTCGCGACCGAATCCGAGCGGGTGTCATCCGCGGCGAGTAAACCGAGCAACGCCCACGCCGTTTGCGACGGCGTCGAAGGGCCTGTGCCTTTTAGATCGGGATTGTCGTACGTCCCACAGGTCTCACCCCAGCCACCGTCGGTATTCTGCACCATCCGAATCCACTCGGCGGCTGCCTGTACCGCAGTCTCGTTGTACTCGTACTCCATTGCGCGAAGCCCACGCAGCACAAGGAAAGTCCCGTAAAGATAGTTCACTCCCCAGCGGCCAAACCACGACCCATCAATCTCCTGCTCTTTAAGAATGAACTGTACGGCCGCTTCGACACGCTTATCCCGACGCGTATACCCGTAGGCCGCGAGCATCTCCAAAATGCGCCCCGTAATGTCCACAGTGGGCGGATCAAGCATTGCATTGTGATCTGCAAAGGGGATGTATTGAAAAATTGCTTTCGTGTTGTCTTTGTCGAAAGCGGCCCATCCACCGTTCTTGCATTGCATAGCGAAGACCCAGTTGATAGCGCGCTGTTCTACCTCATGCTGGTAGCGCTCTCTAGGGTTTTCCACAGTCTTCAGCGCAAGCAGAACTTCCCCGGTATCATCGACATCCGGATAAAACTCATTGTTGAACTCGAAGTACCATCCGCCCGGCTCAACGTTCGGGACTTTCTCCGCCCAATCACCCTTGTGACGCACTTCCTTCGACAACAGCCAATCGGCAGCGCGCAACATACGCGGGTCCGTTTTCGACAAACCCGCATCACCTAACGTGGATAACACTTGCGCCGTGTCCCAGACCGGCGAGAAGCAGGGCACCATACGGAACGTTGGGGTCGGGTAGTCTGGAGTGCCCTCAGGGCAGTCGATGCCGAGCTTTTCAAACTCATCCATAGCTCGGATGACTTGCGGATCATCCGCAGAGTAGCCGAGATAACGAAGCGCCACAATCGCGTTCAGCATGGCCGGGTAGATTGCACCGAGTCCATCAGACTTATCGAAACGAGCAAGTAACCACTGTTCAACTTTCCTGAGCGCCCGCTTTCGCAGTGGTCGGATGTGAATTCGTTCCGCCCAGTGCGCAATCCGATCCAAGAAGAGGAAGAAGTTTCGCCACGATACAGGGTGCTTTTTGTCCCAACGCAGATGAAGATTCGCGTTCTCGCGGCCACCGACAAAGAGTTCGTCGATACTTTGCTCCGGCGTGAGCTTCTTCATCGGCTTCTTCGCGTAGAGCACCGTAAGCGGCATCAGAATGCCGCGTGACCAGGAACTGATCTCGTAAATGTTGAAGTAAAACCAGTTCGGAAAAAGAACAATCTCAGGCGGAACAGCTGGGACGGCATCGTAGTCGTACTGGCCGAGCGAGCAGAGATAAATCTTGGTGAATGTGTTGCACTCGGTCACGCCGCCCAGGGCGAGGACGCATTCGCGCGCCTTGACCAACGCTGGATGCTCAGCACTCCAGCCCATGAGCTTCAGCGCGAGATAGCATTTGACGCCGTAGTTCACATTGGATGGACCACCGGGGTACAGGCTCCATCCACCATCCTCATTCTGATGGCGGAGGATTTCGTTAATGCACCGCTCCATGCGACCGGGGTCACCGGTACCTAAAAGGGTATGCATGAAGATGTAGTCGGCCTCGAGCATCGAATCGGCTTCGAGTTCGCCGCACCAGTAGCCGTCCTCGTGCTGCTGGCCAAGCAGCCAGTTCACTGACTTGCTGATGCCCTCAGAAACACGCTCCATCGCCATGTCGAGGCGGCCAAATCGCGGTTGATTCATGCGCGCGCCGCCCGGATTGCTTTGGGTCGAATCATCAAACGTCGTTCTCTGCCTCTAAGTTGCTCGCCGAGGACTTCACCTTAGCTGCTGGGAATTCGATGAAATGTATACGCAAACGGCTCAGCCCAGTTCCAACGAACTGCTACGCGGAAGGCCTGTTCATTGGCGGAGCAGCAGCGATTGCCTGCACAATCTCCGGCGGCAAACCAAATCGTACGTTCTCCGGCATCACCTCGACCTCTTCCACCGAGCCATAACCCTTGCCCTGGAGATAATGGACAACGTCCTGCACCAGGATTTCAGGAGCGGATGCTCCGGCAGTGATTGCGACGGTCGCCACATCGGCTAGCCACTCAGGACGGATGTCCTGCGCCTTATCGATAAGGTATGAGTTCGTCCCAAGATTTTGTGAAACTTCGACAAGGCGGTTTGAGTTAGAAGAGTTCCGAGATCCAACGACGAGCACAATGTCCGCTCCATGTGCCACGTTCTTCACCGCAGTCTGGCGGTTTTCGGTGGCATAGCAAATATCCTGCGCATGCGGCCCAATGATGTTCGGAAAGCGTTTCTTCAGCGCTTCAATCATGTATTTCGCTTCGTCGAGCGAAAGCGTGGTCTGTGTGAGATAGGCGACCTTATTCGGATCTGGAACGTCCAGCACGGCTACTTCTTCCACCGTCGAGACGACCTGAGTAACATCGGGCGCTTCGCCCTGTGTGCCTTCCACTTCTTCATGGTCACGATGCCCCACCAGCACCAGGGAATAGCCTTGCTTTGCGAACTTAATCGCTTCAACGTGAACCTTCGTCACCAACGGGCAGGTGGCGTCGATCACCTTCAGGCCACGCTCTTTCGCTCGCTCGCGCACAGCAGGCGAAACCCCGTGCGCCGAATAGATGACGCGCTTACCTTCTGGAACTTCATCTAGTTCCTCAACAAAAATCGCGCCCTTCTGCCGAAGGTCATCTACGACGTAGCTGTTGTGCACGATCTCTTTTCGGACGTAGATTGGAGCCCCAAAGGTCTCGAGCGCAATCTTCACAATGTCCACTGCACGCACCACACCAGCGCAGAAACCTCTCGGCTTCAACAACAGGATGCGTTTTGTGACGTGTTGGATTGTGTCGGACGGGGCGGAGGTAACGGGTTCTGCGACGAGGTTACTCACTCGACAAGTATACCCGACCGGCCTTACAAAATACGCTATTCTGCACCCCTGACTGTGCAGAATAGCGTGTTGGGAGAGTGGATATCAGCAACGTCTCAGGGCGAAGCAGTTGCAGCGCCCTACAGGTGCCCACCACATCCCTGGTGCGGACAATCACAGGACAGAGTCTGCGTTCCCTTGGCGTCTTCGCAAAACTGCGAACAATACTTCTTTCCGTCGTTGCAGATGCAGCTACAGTTTTCGTGAGCACATTTCTTCGTTTCAGACATGGGTATTCTCCGGTATGCAGACTATTGGAGATCGCTACCTTCCAAGCAGGTTGCTTAGGAGCTGTTGCTCCCCTGCAGCATCTGTTCAGCGTGTCGAATCGAGGTCTCAGTGAGGCTTGCACCCGACAGCATGCGAGCGATTTCCTCGACACGCTCTTCCTGCTCCATTCTGCGGACGCCGGTCTGCGTGCGGCCTCGGCGTTCTGATTTCTCAATTAGAAAGTGCTGATCGGCAAATGCAGCAATCTGCGGGAGGTGGGTAATACAGATCACCTGCTGGGCACGCGAAAGAGCCTTGAGCTTTTGCCCCACAGCTTCCGCGGCGCGGCCACCAATGCCGATGTCGATCTCGTCGAAGACCAGCGTTCGAGGAAGTTGCGCCTTTCTCTTGCGTGCTGCGCCCGGCGCACCTTCTTCCACCGAGACCTTCAGGGCCAACATGACCCGGCTCATTTCGCCACCGGAAGCTATCTCGGTTAGTGGCTTCAGCGGATCGCCAGTGTTCGTCGCAATGCGGAACTCAACGTGATCCCAGCCTGCCGGCGTCCAGTCCGACTCCGCAGGTGCAGGAACTACCGCTGCCCCAAACTTCACCTTCATGGCCAATTCGTTGATTTGCTGTTCTGCCGCTTTGCTCAATTTCAGGGCCGCTGCGGAACGTTGCGTCGTGAGCACTTCCGCGGCCTTGCGGTAAGCAGCACCAGCTTGCACCAGTTCTCGTTCCAATGCGGAAAGTTTGGCATCGCGTCCCTCCAATTCCGCTAACTTTCCGCGCACATCCTCTCCAAAGGCGATCACCTCATGAAGAGTGGCTCCATATTTGCGCTTCAGACGTTGCAGCGCTACCAACCTGTCATCCACATCTCCAAGGCGTTCGGGAGAAGCAGTGATCTCTCCCGCAAAATCGCGGAGGACCGATGCCGCATCCTCAACACCGGCCTTCGCCGCGGCAAGCTGCTGTGCGGTCTCTGAGAAACGCTCATCGAAACGCGCGAGATCCTCCACATGCCGAAGCGCGGCTCCAAGTAGTGACTCTACTGATGTTTCGGCTTCATACAGCAACTCCTGCGCCGCGTTCGCGCCGACAATCAGGCGCTCAGCATTTGCGAGTACCTTGCGCTCCGCCTCGAGCCGGGCATCTTCTTCGCTATCCGCGATCTCGGCGCTTGCTATTTCCTTCGCCTGGAAGCTCCAAAGGTCGGCCATGCGCAATCGGTCCTGCTCTACGCCCTGGAGATCGCGGATCTGCTCCCGCAACGCGTTCCACGCCTGGTACGCTCTAGCCACATCCTCAAGACTCAGGTCGGCGTAGCGATCCAGCAGCAATCGTTGTTGCACACCGTCGAACGCGACCAGCGTCTCAGATTGTGCGTGCACCAACGCTAATTCGGGAGCAAGTGCCCGCAAGACCGCTACTGTGGCGGGCTGGTTGTTGATGAAGACCCGGCCCTTTCCGTTGGACCCGATCTCACGGCGGAGAAGTATCTCGTCACCTTCAGGATCGATTCCGTTGCTCTCAAGAATGGCTTCGGCACCAGCCGTTGCCTCAAACACACACGCAACAACAGCACGTTCGGCACCATAGCGAACCATATCGCTTGACGCTTTCCCGCCCAGAAGCAGCACGAGCGCGTCGATCAGAATGGACTTGCCTGCGCCCGTCTCCCCTGTTAGGAGATTCAATCCGGGGCCGAAGCCGGCCACTGCGTGGTCGATCACAGCATAATTTTCAGCGCGCAGTTCCAGAAGCATCAGCGTCTCGTCATCGAGAGAATAACAGGCGAAAAGAAACGCGGCCCGACACGGTCTCTTCCGCAGCGAGCACCTCCCTCGACACCCCTCTGCGTAAATGCTGCTCGCCCTCGCTACACTTGGAAGTGATGAGCTTGCTCCTTCTCGCCTTCTTCCTACAGGACGCCGTTCCGGTCGGCGCCACACCCATCGCGGCCCCCGCGCATTCCTCTGCCCTAGGGGACATGATTCACAACAGTGGCCCGATGGCATTTGCCGTGCTGCTCCTCCTGCTTGCGATGAGTGTCTTCTCATGGGCGGTCATGATTTCGAAGTGGCGATCCTTCAAAGCGGCAAGCACGCAGGGCAAGCGGTTCGTGCGCGCGTTCCGCAAGTCTGGGCGCTTGAGTGAAATTGCTGCAGTTGCCGAACAGTTTCGTCCAAGCCCTCTCGTGGCTGTTTTTCAGGAGATACATGACGAGTACCAGCGCCAGAGCGGCGGGCGCGGCGCACCGCCGAACCCCCAGGCACTGGAACGTGCAGCTATCACTGCGGCAAGCGAATCACTCACCATCATGGAAAATCGCATGACGTGGCTCGCGACCATTGCGCAAGTTGCGCCGTTTGTAGGGTTGTTCGGCACCGTCATGGGCATCATCGATGCGTTCCACGGGCTAGGCACTGCGGGTGCCGCTACACTACGTGCGGTCGCGCCGGGCATCAGTGAGGCGCTGATTACGACAGCGGCAGGACTCGTTGTCGCGATTCCCGCCGTGATGGGCTACAACCAGCTCACCGCCCGCCTGCGAGAGTTCGGGGCGCGCATGGATGACTTCGGACGTGAGTTGTTGAACGGTATTGAGGATGCGGCGCTTGTGTCTCCGCCGCAGCAAGGCACGCGGGATGACTTCCGGAGGCCCTTTTAGTCATGGCGTTTTCCTCCCGAGGCCACACCACCACAGCGCTCGCCGACATCAACATCACGCCGCTCGTTGACGTAGTCCTGGTGCTGCTTCTGATCTTTATGGTGACCGCACCGGTGCTACAGAGCGGCGTCGAGGTTGCTGTTCCCCAGACACGTACCGTGAATCAGCTGACCGAAGAACATACCGTGATCACGATTGACAAGGATCAAAACGTCTTCGTTCAGGACAAGCCAGTAAACATCCATGACTTGCCAGCGGTGCTTGGAAACAATCCTGCAAATGCAAAACGGGTTGTTTATGTGCGGGCCGACCAGAAAGTGCCTTTCGGCGCATTTGCTTCCGTAATGGACGGCGTGAAACAGGCAGGAATCACCAACATCAGCATCGTTACGCAACCACTACAGCGGTAACTCCTTCAAGGAAACGTCGAACACGACATGGCAGCAAGCGCCACCACACAGGACGAGGTACAAGACCGCTTTGCCGGGGGCATGGCTGGCGCTGTGGTGTTGCACGTACTGCTGATTGGAGTGCTTGCAGGTGTGGCGGTCTTCTCGCGTAGTCACAAGAAAGACTGGGGTGAGGACGCAGCCGCTGTTGGTGCCATTCAGGCATCCATGGTCTCGGCGATCCCGCTTCCGCCGAAAGCTCCACCCGTGGAAAAAGCCGTGCTCGCTTCGGAGGACGAAAGCAAGGTTCCCGCCCCGACTCCGAAAGAGAAAGCCGCTCCGCCACCAAAACCCACCGACATCGAGGTGAAGGCAAAGACGCCGGAAAAGCCTCCCACCAAGACTGCTCCGACACCTACGCCCGAGCCGCCGAAACATCCCCAGCCCACACCTCCTACACCCAAAGCTGCGACGGGAGATGCGGCTCCGCAACTTCCGCAGTCTGCCGTTCAGATGAAGAATGGCGCAGGTACGCTGACCATCCAAAGCAAGACGTTCGGCACGCGATACGCGTATTACCTGCGCATCGTCGCCAACAAGGTGCAGAGTAATTATTTCGAACAGGACATCGACGGTCGAAGCGCACTAAACAAGAGTGCGGTGGTTCTGTTCGACATTCTTCGTGATGGTTCGGTCGCCAATCTGAAACTAGAGACTGCCAGCGGATCGACCTCGCTGGACGGGGCCTCTATGCACACGATCCAGCGCATTGACAGCTTTGGTCCCTTACCCGAAGGCGACAAGATCACAATCGAGTACAAGTTTGATTACCACCAGGGCCACTGATCACGCCCTCACGAGCGGCGAACGGCTACGATAGGAAAGACATGGAATTTCGTAATTCTTCGGTTCGTACCACTGCAAAAAACTTATTCTGCTGCATGCTTGCTCTTGGCTCATGGATGCAGATTGCATCCGCGCAGGACTGGTTTCATCTGGAAACAAATCGCGGAGACGCCGACCGCATTCGTATTGCAGTCGCTGACTTCCGCCCTGGCAGTGCAGATCCGAAGACAGTTCCCTTCAAACGCACCTTCGACGCTACCCTCTTCAACGATCTATCGAATGCTGGAATTTTCGATATGGTTGCGAAATCAATGAACCCGCAGTCCACGCCAGGAGCCCAGGCCGAGATCAACATTGCCCAGTGGGGCGGCACTCCAGCAAACGCGGCGATGGTCGCGTTCGGCAACTTGACCGCTCAGGACAATCGCCTTGTGGTGAACGGATTTCTCGACGACACCCACAACTCTCAGTTCCCTCAGGTTTTCGCAAAGCAATACAACGAAGACGCCAGCGAGGACAGTGCGCGGCAGATTGCACACCGCTTTGCTGACGAGATTATTTCGCGTCTGGGCGGAGGCATACCCGGTATCGCCGAAACAAAGCTCTACTACGTAAAAATTGGCGACGGCGGGAAAGAGATCTGGGAGATGGATTATGACGGTGCTAACCAGCACGCCGTCACACATCTGGGAACGATCTCAATCTCTCCACGTGTTTCGCCGGATAACAGCCGTCTTGCTTTCAGTTCTCTTACCCGCGATGGCTTTCAGATCAAGATGTATTCGCTGCTGCTTGGCAGAGTTGTGAACTTCGCCGGGGCAGGTGGAACTAATGTCTCTCCGGCCTGGGCACCCGATGGTCAGCACATTGCCTATTCCTCTTCTCGAGGTGGTGACCCGGACATTTGGGTGTCGAATTCCGACGGTTCCGGAGCGCACAAAATCACCAGCTATCGCGGCCCTGACGTCTCACCGGTATGGAACCCGCGCACCGGTGCACAGATTGCGTGGATCAGCGGACGCTCCGGACTTCCACAGCTCTACACCATGGACGCGGACGGATCGGGTGTGCAGCGTCTAACGGATGGCGGCTATGCGACCTCACCTTCGTGGTCTCCCAACGGTCAATTTGTGACGTTTGCCTGGGATCGCAAGTACGGCCCGGGTGCACCAGGCGGGCAAGACATCTACGTCATGGAAATCGCCTCCAAGAAGTGGATTCAACTTACACACGACGGTGGCCGATGCGACTTTCCTTCATGGTCGCCGGATGGCAGACACATCGTTTTCGCCAATTCGCCGGATGGGCGCGCAGCTCACACGCGCATCATGACGATGAACGCCGACGGCTCCAATAAACGAGCACTCACCAGCTCTGGCGGAGATATGCCGAACTGGAGCTTCCGCTAGCGCAATGTCATTCCATTCGAAGCAATGCAGTTCGGGGTAACAAACTCGAACTGAGAACGTACAAGAACAAAGGACGAGGTACAGACCCAATGAACCTACTCGGTATGAAGCGACAACTCGCTCCTGTGGTGACAGTTGCACTTGCACTCCTCACCGTCACCGGTTGCCACAAGAAGACCGCACCGCTCGCTCCGCAGAATGCAATCGCGCCTGCTTCGGTGTCCGCGCCGACGGCAACGATAACAGCCGACCCGCTGGTGATTGAACTCGGCCAGTCTGTGGTCCTGAATTGGCGAACGACAGATGCGACTGCGGTCAGCATAGACGGCATCGGCCAGGTGAACGTAAACGGCACGCAGACCGTGTCTCCGTCGAACTCGACCAATTTCCATCTTGTTGCTCGCGGTGATGGCGGAACAACCGATGCAAACGTCCGCGTTACCGTTCGGGTTGGCACAATGCCCACAGCGCCAGCGAACGCCGGCAACGAGGGCGGCGACATGGGCAGCGACGCGGAGTTCCACTCCAATGTGCAAGATGTCTTCTTCGGCTATGACAGCTTTGACGTCCCGGCAGAATCTCAGGCCGCAATCGATTCTGCGGCGCGCTACCTAAATGCACATCCGGCAATCCGCCTCACTGTAGGCGGTTTCTGTGATGAGCGGGGGTCCGCTGAATACAACCTGACTCTGGGTGAGAATCGTGCCAATGCCGCGAAGACAGCTCTCGTGAGTGCAGGAATTTCCGCCAGCCGAATCCGCACGATTAGCTACGGTAAGGAGCGTCAATTCTGCAGCGAAGCGGATGAGAGCTGCTATCAGCAGAATCGACGCGCGCAATTCCAGCTTGACCGCTAAACACCCATCAAGGCCGCGGGGTGACCTGCGGCCTCAGTTCTGCCCTGTCCCTACCAAGGAGTTTGCATGACGCAATCACGCCTCGTACGCTTCGCCGGTGTCGCTGTTCTTTTGTCCGGCATGATGCCACTGAGAGCACACGCCGTAAACCGAGACATGGTGCAACTCCAGACTCAGATTCAGCAGTTACAGGATGCCGTCGCACGCCTGCAGCAGTCGAATGACGAGCGTATGGGCGTCCTTAAGGATTTGGTACAGCAGTCGACAGACACGATCAACAAAATGTCCGTTGCGGTGAACGGCCTCGAACTCCGCATGCAAAACCAGCAGGACGCGTCATCCAAGAATACCGAGCAGCTTTCCGGTCAAGTGCAGGCGCTCAATGATTCCGTGGATGAGCTGAAAGCTCGGCTCGGGCGCATGGAAAAGACCCTCGGCGATGTGCAGGGACAAATTCAGACCGCGAACGGAACTCTGGCGAACATGCCTGCTCCGGCAGGAAGTGCTGTTCCTGCATCGCAGCCTGCACCAGCAAACCCGGCAGGAAGTGCTTCTGACGAAAACGCGCCCGCATCTTCTGAACCAGCTTCGACAAGGCCGCAGGCAAGTGGCTCCGGCCCATCGTCGCAGGCACTTTATCGAACTGCTTACAGCGATTACATGGCAGGCAATTATCCACTCGCGACGTCAGAATTCGGTGACCTGATCAAGGCGTTTCCTGACGATAATCTTTCCGGCAACGCCTACTTCTACATGGGCGAAATTGCGATGAAAAACACGAAGCCCAGCATCGCCGTGAAGAACTACGATCATGTGATCGAACACTATCCGGATAACGCGAAGATCCCAGCCGCGCACCTGCACAAGGCCGAGTCCCTTATAAACCTCAAGCAGCGCGAAGAGGGCGTACGCGAGTATCGAGCGCTGATCCAGCGGTTCCCAAACTCACCGGAAGCAGCACAGGCTCGAGCAAAACTGAGTGTGTTTAATGGCCCTGCGAGGCGACGCTAGCTAGTTCCGCAACTCACGAAGCGCAGCATCCACTCGCGCACGATCCTGCTCCTTGAGAGGCAGACGCGGCAAGCGCGGCATTCCTCCGAAATATCCATTCAGGTCCGAGCCGTACTTCACTCCGGCTGGACCCAGTTGCGCCATCAGCTCATCCGCGACAGCCAGCCTGGTTGCCTTCTCGATGGACAACATTGGATCGCCATCTTTGAATGCGGCGTACACCTCGTAGCTCGCCTGTGGAACACAGGTAGCAAGTGTGGGCATGCTCCCCGCAATACCCGCTTCGAGCAGCGGCACCAGGTGCTCAGAACGTCCCGCTGCCATGATCTGGAAGCCGACAGTTTTCTTTCGAGTCTTCAAAGCCGGGCTCGGTGTTGCGGTCGCTATCGCTGATCCGCCCCCGAGCGATTCGGCGGAGACGAAGGTGGCAGCGCCCACAGCTTCCTGCTTTTTCATACGCCGGGTAACTGGCCCAAAGGTCGTCGTTACCTCGTATTCCCGCCGATGGTTTGAGGTCGCGGCGGCAATTGCGGAACGCTTGCTTTCTGTCAGTTCCGCGTCGTATATGCCGATGATGCCTGGGTGAGCGGAGAGTTCCGCAATCAACCCAAGAGGAATGCTGTAGCCACCGGTAGCGGTGTCGCTCCATAGCAACAGGGGCAATGCACTCGCATCGGCAACGCTGCGGAAGAACAAAGCGAGCGAGAACATGCCAGAGGTGCTGATCAGGCTTTGCCAATTCCGAGGGGCAGCTACAAGAAGCGCGTCAAATCCTGCAGTTTCTGCGGCCTCCGCTAGTTCCAAAGCTCCGCGTACACTATCGCGCTCGACGCCAGCAACCAGCACCTTTTCGCGTGCGGCACTCGCAGCGACGGCAGCAAACACTTCCTGAGCCTCGCGGTCAGTAAGCGACGATGCTTCGCCTCGAGGCGGCAATGCAACAAGGCCGCTCACCGGGCTGAGCGAATAGCGACGAACGTTATGCTCGAGTTTCCGGAGGTAAAGTCCCCCGTCGCGATAAAAAGGCTCTGCTAAGGGGACATGAATGCCGTCAATCAACATAGGTCTTCTCTAGTTTAGGCTTGCAGCGTACACTCAAGGCACCTATGGCAGAAGAGTTTGAATATTCACAAGGAAAGTCTGCGGGACTACTCGGCCACGAGGCCCTTTGGTATTTCCTTCACACCTGTTTTGCCCTGCTAACGCTGATCATCATGATCGTGCTTTTCGGTCTGGTAGGCACCGATGCAAACGCCAGCGGACCCAAGCTCTTCGCTACATTGCTCGCTTTTGTGTTGCCGCTCGTCGTCGGCTTCATCGTCGCAAAACGTCAGCATGATGAAATTGCCACCTACGTCTGGATTTCTGGCTTGCTGATCTTCGCCGTAGCGTGCGTCTGGGTAATCGACCTCCCAACAGGTAACGGTCTGTGTGACGACTGCGCGGGACACATTTTCTATCGCCTACAGCGCACGTTCTTCTCGATCGAGCACGGCAGCGGATTGCTCGCGGGGAATGGTCTGGCCATCGGCACCTGGGTTCCGCTTTCGATGTTTGGGTACGCCATCGGCGCACGTTTGGCTCTGAACGGGGAATAACGCTCGGTGAGCTTAAGAGGGGAAGCCCGCCACCTGTGGCGGGCTTATCTTTGCAGATTGATCCTTACGCGGTTGCGGCGACAGGCACTCGGGAAGCATGCAGTTCCTGCAAAGAAGACACGTGGTATTCGCCACTTTGCAAAGCCTCGACTCCGTCTGCAGCAGCAAAGGCAGCTGCCAAAGTGGTAATAGTCGGCACTCGCGCTATCACTGCAGCACGACGAATCGCTTGCTCATCAAAAACTCGCTCCTGCCCACGCGGCGTGTTGATGATGAGTTGAATGCGATCACCCTTGATCAGGTCTACGACATTCGGCCGACCCTCATTCACTTTGTAAACCCGTTCGACCTGCAACCCGTCCTGCTCAAGTGTTTCTGCAGTGCCATGCGTCGCTACGAGGTGAAAGCCCATGTTCACAAAACGGCGAGCGAGCGTAGTAAGGCTGCTTTTGTCGTGATCATTCACGCTAAAGAAGACCGTACCCTTCTTCGGCAGATGCAGTCCGGCAGCAGTTTGGGCTTTGGCAAATGCCTCCCCAAAGGTCGTCGCGACTCCCATGACTTCACCCGTCGAACGCATTTCGGGGCCGAGCACCGGATCGACGCCCTGGAACTTGGCCCACGGAAATACAGGTGACTTCACGAAGTAGTGCTCGCCTGTCGCGAGATCTTTGCCGCTGGCGAGTTGTTCCGGGAGCAGCTCGCGCAACGTGCGGCCGGTCATCAGGCGCGAAGCGATCTTGGCAAGCTGAATACCCGTAGCTTTCGATACATACGGCACCGTTCGTGACGCACGCGGATTAACTTCGATGACAAAGACTTTGCCACGCTGAATGGCGAACTGCAGATTGACAAGACCAATCACGTTCAGCGCGAGCGCAAGCTTACGTGTGTAGGCGCGGATAGTTTCCAGAACTTCAGGAGAAAGGTCCACGGCTGGCAGCACACAGGACGAGTCGCCGGAGTGAACACCAGCCTCCTCAATGTGCTGCATGATGCCTGCGATCACGACATCCTTGCCATCGCACAAGGCGTCTACGTCGACTTCTTGGGCGTCTTCAAGAAAGTGGTCGATGAGCACCGGACGTTCCTGTGAATACTCAATTGCTGTGGCCATGTAGTGGCGAACAGCAGCTTCGTCATAAGCGATCACCATTGCGCGCCCACCGAGCACGTAAGATGGGCGTACAAGCACGGGATACTCAACGCGCTTAGCACCCGCTACCGCTTCGTCCACATTCGTTGCTATCGACCCAGGAGGCTGCGGAATGCCGAGCTCTTCGATCAGCTTGCCAAATCGCTTACGGTCTTCTGCGAGATCGATCGACTCTGGTGACGTACCGATAATGGGCACGCCCGCAGCTTTGAGGGGGAGCGCAAGATTCAACGGTGTCTGCCCGCCGAACTGCACAATCATCCCGATCTCTGCGCCACCTGACGCTTCGTGCTCGTAGACTGCGAGTACATCTTCAAATGTGAGTGGCTCAAAGTAGAGCCGGTCACTCGTGTCGTAGTCGGTGGAAACAGTTTCGGGATTGCAGTTCACCATGATGGTTTCGAAACCATCTTCGCGTAGCGCAAAAGCGGCGTGGCAGCAGCAGTAATCGAATTCGATTCCCTGCCCGATACGATTCGGCCCCGAGCCGAGGATGATGATCTTCTTCCTGTCTGTTGGTGCAGCTTCATCCTCTTCGTCGTAGCAGGAGTACAGGTAAGGTGTGAAGCTTTCGAACTCAGCGGCGCACGTGTCCACGAGCTTGTAGACAGGCTTTACGCCAAGCTCGTCGCGTCGTAAACGAAGCTGCGCCGCGCCATCTTTGTCTAAGCCAAACGCGGCTGCAAGACGCTCATCGGAAAGCCCCATACGCTTTGCTGAGCGCAATTCAAATTCATCTAGTTCCGCGAGCGGCTTGAGAGGAAAGTTTTTCAGCTCGTCGGCTATGGTCTTCATCTGATGAAGGAACCACGGATCCATGCCCGTGAGTCGGGCCGCCTCTCGCACCGTCATCCCGTTATCAAAGGCATACCGAAGATATGGCAGTCGATCCGGGCTGGGCGTTACGAGACGCTGCGTCAGTCGTCTCGGTTCAATCGAATCCAGCGAGCCTTTCTTGCCTGTTTCCAGCGACCGCACGGCCTTCATCAAAGCTTCTTTGAACGTACGACCGATGGCCATCACCTCACCCACAGACTTCATCTGTGGACTGAGCGTTTCGTCGGAGCCGGGGAACTTCTCGAATTGCCACTTTGGAATCTTCACCACAACGTAGTCAATGGTCGGTTCAAAGCAGGCCGGAGTCGCTTTTGTAATGTCATTCTGTAGCTCGTCCAACGTGTAGCCGACCGCAAGGCGCGCAGCGATCTTCGCGATGGGAAAGCCAGTTGCCTTGGAAGCAAGCGCAGAGGAACGCGAAACGCGTGGGTTCATCTCAATGACAGTCATGCGTCCGTTCTGCGGATTCACCGCGAACTGCACGTTACTGCCGCCGGTTTCTACACCAATCTCGCGAATGACAGCGATAGCAGCATCACGCATGCGCTGGTATTCGCGGTCGGTAAGCGTCTGGGCCGGAGCTACCGTAATGGAGTCACCGGTGTGCACGCCCATCGGATCGAAGTTCTCGATCGAGCAGATGATCACGACGTTGTCGTTCAGATCACGAACGACTTCCAGTTCGTACTCTTTCCAACCAAGAACTGATTCCTCCAGCAGACACTCGTGAACTGGTGAAAGGTCCAGGCCGCGCGAAAGAATTTCCATTAGTTCTTCGCGGTTATATGCGATACCGCCGCCTGAACCACCCAGCGTAAAGCTGGGGCGGATCACAACCGGGAAGCCAAGCTGCGTGGCGAACTCGAGACCGTCGCGAATGTTATTCACGAGCTTAGATTTCGGCAT
The DNA here is from genome assembly GCA_965200515.1 of Granulicella sp. Taxonomy (GTDB): domain Bacteria; phylum Acidobacteriota; class Terriglobia; order Terriglobales; family Acidobacteriaceae; genus Granulicella. The sequence goes on from CBDAUT010000014.1 coordinate 2,176,365, forward strand.
ATCGAGGCCGATCTTGTTCATCGCATCTTTAAACAGGAGGCGGTCTTCCGCTTTCTTAATTGCCTCTAGCTTTGCGCCGATAAGCTCGATCCCGAGGCGGTCCAGCACGCCGCTGTCCGCAAGATCAACAGCAAGGTTCAGCGCTGTCTGGCCCCCGACGGTCGGGAGCACGGCGAACTTGCCCTCGTGCCCGGCCATTTTCTCGGTCTCGACGCGAAGTATTTCTTCAACGTAGTCGGTCGTGAGCGGCTCGATGTATGTGCGGTCCGCAACGTCGGGGTCGGTCATGATCGATGCTGGATTTGAATTCACCAGCACCACTTCATAACCCTCGGCCTTCAACGCCTTGCAGGCCTGCGTGCCGGAATAATCGAACTCGGCCGATTGACCGATCACGATCGGTCCGGAACCGATCACAAGAATCTTCGCGATGTCATTCCTACGTGGCATCTATTCCTTTTTTGCGAGCAACAAGTCGCTCTTTCTCGTACTGATCATTGCGCAACCCTGCTCACCAATCGTCAGCATGACGTAGAGCGGCTTCTTGCAGGACGCTTGGGCCTGTTTCAGTTTGCCGATACTGGTCTCGACAGATTGGAACCCGGGGGCGCTCACGCTCAGATGAACCTCTTCGCCGCCAGTATGGGCGAAAAACTTTCCATGAGCATCCGTCACGACCGGTGAGTCCGAACCTGCGGAACCGAACGTCACCTTAGCGTTCGGAACAAACATCCCGTACGGATCAATTACCACACCACATGATTTTGCTCGCTTGATTCGCGGTGAATGGCAAACCTCAGCGTGAGAAACGGAAGCAACGGATGCAGCAGAAAGAGCCAGGGTCGTGAGCGTCGCGACCGTGCGCCTCACTTCTTCCACTCTTCCATCATCTTCCGGAAATCGCGGAAGAGGTAGTGAGAATCATGGGGTCCCGGACTGGCTTCAGGGTGGTACTGCACGCTGAACATCGGGTCGGCTTTATGCTTCAAGCCGGCAAGTGTGTCATCGTTCAGATTGACGTGCGTTACGGCTACGTCATCTGGAAGCGATTCGGGATCGACGTTGAAGTTGTGGTTCTGCGACGTAATCTCAACCTTGCCCGTTTCCATGTTCTTGATCGGGTGATTGCCACCATGGTGCCCGAACTTGAGCTTGTACGTTTTGCCGCCGAGCGCCAGTCCGAATAGCTGGTGTCCAAGGCAGATCCCGAACAGCGGTTTTTTACCTTGCAGATCGCGAATGTTTTGCTGCGCGTAATCGAGCGGCTCTGGATCGCCAGGGCCGTTTGAAAAAAAGACGCCATCCGGGTTCATCGCGAGTACATCCGCCGCGGGCGTCTTGGCTGGAACGACCGTGACTTTGCAGTTCTCACGCGCGAGCATGCGCAGAATGTTTTGCTTGATGCCGAAATCGTAAGCAACAACGTGCATCGCTTCCGCCGAGGCATTCACATCAGCGGCGGGCAGCAGCGACTCGCCTGTGCCATTCCTAGGATCGTTGCTGTCCCATGTGTAGCTCTGCTTTGTGCTCACAACACTCGCCAGATCGGTGCCGTCCATCTTCTTGTGCGCGCGAGCTTTCTCCACCAGCGCATCTGTGTCTGCGACATTCGTTGAAATGACACCGCGCATCACGCCGTTGGCACGCAAGTGCCGTACGACAGCGCGTGTGTCAATTTCGGCGATCACGGGCACACCATTGCGCTCGAGATATTCATCGGCAACCTCGGTCGAGCGCCAGTTTGAGCTGATCGGCGAAAACTCTCGGACTGCAAGGCCTTCGATGTAGGGACGCGCAGACTCTCCGTCTGATGGCGTGGTGCCGTAATTTCCAATGTGGGGATTGGTGAGAACAACAATCTGGCCTGCGTAGGAGGGATCGGTAAAGATCTCCTGATAACCAGTGAGGGATGTATTGAAGACCACCTCGCCGACACGCTCAACCGGCGAACCGTAAGCTTTACCGCGGAAAAGGCGCCCGTCTTCAAGGGCGAGCACTGCCTGCATGGCTTGTCCCCGGAGGAGTGGATTTATGTAAGTCTAACAGCCTTGCACCTCCGGCAACTTGACGAAGAAAAGCCCGACTCGGAGTCGGGCTTTTGGGAACTGTTATTAGTACCAGCGGCATACACGGTGGTGATGACGCCAATAGCAATGACGATGGCGGCGGTGATGATACTGGGCTTCTGCGGGAGCAAAGGCACCGGCAACCAGAATAAGTGCAACAAGACCGAGCAGCGTACGCTTCATAAATTCTTTTCTCCTGTCGCGGTCAATCGATCATTGGCTGTCGACGCCTGACATCTGTTGAGACACAGATGCGCTGTGTAAAGTTTTCCAACTGTTACCAAAGAATCAACCGATATCCACAATCAAATCTTCACCTTCCCTACGCAGCGGGAACACTGTTACCCTCGCGCACTCCGGTTCCCGGGCGATGCCGGTATCCAGGTCGAATGTCCACGAATGCAGCGGGCATACGATGCTGTTGCCATCAAGCCATCCCTGCGCTAACGGAGCGCCACGGTGCGGACAAGGATTGCCTACGGCGCGCAAACGACTATTCACATTAGCGAGGCAGATTGCTTTTCCAGCCGCCTGAACTTCCCTGATCTCGCCTACCTGCGGAGCGTCTTCTGTCGAGCACAATCTGACCCACTGCTCCATGATGAACTTCTCCGTCTCGAACGTGAGATGCTGAACCTTGTAGGCGAACAATGGCACAGAAGCAAAAGAAAAGGCAGCAAGCGCAATCAACAGCACCTGCATCGCAACCCGAACTTGTTGACCCCGTATGGATGTTGAAGGCTGTTGCGGCAGTGATTGTCGTCGCTGCCGTGTGCGCGTACATCGCGATATGCACTCTGTACTGGCGTGGGCAGTGGCAGATCGTTCTTTCGCCATCGCGAACTGTCGCTTCGTCTCCGTCTGTAGTCGGCCTCGCGTTTGAAAACATTCGCTTCGGCCCTAATGCCTCTGGCCAGCCTGAACTGACAGGATGGTGGATACCTACCGCACAGCAAAACGACCCTACTGTGCTGGTGATGCATGGCGGCTCGGGCACGATGAGCGACACGCTGCGCCAAGCTCGCTTGCTGCACGACGCACGCCTGAACGTTCTTCTTTTCGACTATCGCGGCTTCGGCAAAAGCAGCGGTGCCCATCCTTCGGAAGCGCAGATGGAACGCGACACAGAAGCTGCCTTCCAGTACGTCACAAACCTTCGTCATGCGCCCGCTGCGAGTGTAATCGCATTTGGGGAAGGCTTAGGAGCTTCGCTTGCTACAAAACTCTCTGGCGATCATCACGAGATCGGCGCGTTGATTCTCGAAGACGCAGACGGCGACTTCGAAACCAGGGCGGCACTGGACACGCGATCACGCATCGTCCCGGTCAGTCTGCTGTTCCGTCAAAAATTCCCACTTGCCGATCCGCTGCATTCGCTAGCCACGCCAAAGCTGCTGATTTCCTACACGAAGAGCGGTACACCGCCTGTTGCTTTTGCGCGCGCAGGTGATCCGAAACTCACAGCGGAAATCGCTTCACCCGATGACACGGCGGCATGGACAACGACGTTGCGGCGCTTCCTGGACGGGTACGTCGCGCGACCGCCTTCCATGCTTCAAGCGCCGCTTCCTAAGCCTTAAAGGCATGAAGGCCGCCGATGTTCCGGGGCCTTCTGAAAGGTGGGGGAGGGTGGTGCGGATTGGGGATGCCGGTTGCCGAGGGAGGTGAAGGTCCGGCTGTTGCGTACTGCACTTGTTATGACGTAGTTTCGGCAAAATAGTTGTGGTCGGTAATACCCACTGGGAGCTAATCCGTACAACCAAGGTGCGGCTGATATGCGCGGTGATAGCGCTCCGCGCAGCAGCACACAAAGAACTTGCTAGACGAAGTTCAGGAACTGCGCTGGCGAGACCTGCGCACCGGGAAAGACAACATCGAGACTGCGTGAGCCGAGCGTCTTATAGGCCGCCTCCCCGAGCACTCTTCGAAAATCCGTCGTGACTGCCAGGTCACGGCCTTCGTTCAGTTGTTCATTTTCAAGACCCGGCCATTTGCCGTAGACCTTACCGCCTCGAACCTGTCCGCCGAGCACGAACATAGCATTGGCGTGTCCATGGTCGGTTCCGCCCGTGCCATTCTGACGGGCAGTACGACCGAACTCAGACATGGTGACGAGTGTCAGGTTTTCGGAGTCCTGTCCCATGTCTTGCCAGAATGCTGCGATGGAGCTGGAAAACTCCTTGAGACGATTTGCGAGCTGACCGTTCGCTGCGCCCTGATTTTGGTGGGTGTCCCATCCGCCAATGTCGGAAAACGCTGCTTCTACGCCAAGGTTAGCTTTGAGCAGTTGTGCGATCTGCTTCAAGCTATTACCGAAGGGCGTGTTGGGATAACTCACACCTGCAGCCGGGGTGTAGTGTGCCGGGTCGGCAGCCTTGAGCATGCGGACGGCCTCAAATGTCTCCTGCCCCGTGCCGTGCAGCATTGCATCCGAGCTTTCGTCGTACATTGCCTGAAATGCGTTAGAAATCGGCGAAGTAGTTGGCCCTTTTCCTGCAACGGAGAAGTCTTGCAGATTGGCAACGGCAACAGCAGGCACCTTGCCCTGCAGCGTGCGCGGAACCTGTGTCCCCAATGCGACGGCGCGAAAAGGCGACGGCTTACCGACCGGATGTTCAGCTTGAAGCGCGCGATTGAGCCAACCATCCGGTGTGGCCTTCATGCCGGGCGTGCCTGACTCCATGTAGTCCTGCGCGTCAAAGTGCGAGCGCGTTGTGTCTGGGGATCCCGCGGCATGGATAACCGCGAGGTGGCCCTGGTCATAGAGCGGCTTGAGAGGTGCCATGGCGGGATGAAGACCAAAGAAGCCGTTCAGGTCGAGGACCTCGTTCTGCTTAACGGCGATCGTCGGACGCATAGCGTAGTAATTCTTCTCGGCGTACGGCACGACGACATTGAGGCCATCGCAGGCTCCGCGCTGGAAGATCACCACAAGCTTCTTCTTGTTGGCCGCCGCTGTCGTCATCTCGGCGTAGATCGATCGCGTGAGAAAGCTTGGGATCACGGAAGTGCCAACCAGCGCGAGCGCTCCACCGCGCATGAAGCCACGGCGAGTGATGGTGTTGCGGCGCGTAGCGTCCCGTCCGTGCATATCACAGCCCCAATCGCTACTGTCGGTGAATCGCGTTTTGAGTGACATGGCTTTCTCCTATGAACATCCGAGAGCTGACTGCTCATTGCAAATCTGTTCTTCGTTAACGGTACGCCTGCAAAGAATTGCTGGTAGGCACGGATCATCTGCTAACACTATCGCCGCTGGAAGTCAGGTGAACCCAACAGTAATCCCGCCATTGTGTCGAGCGGTGTTTCTGGAGCGGCGGCGTTGAGTAATCCGCCATCTGCCTTACCGGGTCGCTTCCGTTTCAACACCGCTCCGGATACGTCTGGATCACCTTCGTTGACTCCCTGCAACGCGAAGCTCTGCTCGGCAGATTTCTGCAGATCAGGGTTCGACGCCTGCTGCATGACGGTTGCACGCGTTCGCTCGGCGGCTGGTTGGCCAAGAATCAGGTTCTCAAGCTTGTGCTCGGTCTCGGGTGATGCCATGGTGGTCGGCTCGCCCACAATCTGCGACCAGTCTGTTCTTGTACCTGGAATCCTGCTGCCGCTCAGGACAACTGCGAAGTTCATGCGGGACACCAGAGCGTTACTGCTCGCCCACGGCTCAGCCAGCCAGGAGTATCCATTCGGCGTCTGCATGCCGTATATCGGCATGCCAAGCTGCTCCATCGCCTGCACAAGCGGCCGCGGATTATTCACTGCGGCATCGCTGGCCCGCAACGCGGAAGCCATGAACTCAATAGGCGTCTTCAGCTTTGCACGGTAGACCTCAGGCGAGTTGAATTCCGGCGAGTGGAAGAGCGTGGTGAGAACAGCCTTGATATCTCCGTTGCTCTTGAGGAAGGTAGCCGACATGTGATCGATCAGAGCTGGCGAAGGCGTGTCGCTCACGAAGCGGATCGCTAGCTTTGTTGAGACGAATCTTGCTGTTGCTGGACTGGTCGCGAGTATGTGCAGAACGGTGAGACCTTCATTCATTCCGCCCTCAGGAATTGTCTGCCCGAGCACCACCTTGGAGCCGCCTTCATGGCGGTTCGGCTCGAAGCGGAATCCGCCACCCTGGTACGGACGATCAATCGTCCACCCGGTGAAGCATTTGGCTACTTCTATCACGTCCTTCTGCGTGTATCCGCCATTTACTCCGAGCGTGTGCAGTTCCATCAGTTCACGAGCATAGTTCTCGTTGATTCCCTTGGGCAGTTTCTGCGCGAGCTTTGGAGCGAACTGGCCCACACGCCTGACACGGGTTGCAGCAGGGCTGTCCGGGCCGACGCTCTGCCAATTGTCCAGATACATCAGCATGGCAGGACTTTCTGCGGTTGCAACCAAAAGCTTTTCAAACTTGCCGAGAGCGTTGGGCAGAATCGCCTCGCTCTCGTACGACGCCAGGTAGTATGGCTCGTTCTGGCTTTTCTTCGCGTAGACGCTGAAGTGATTAAGCCAGAAGTCCGAGACCACTGCTTGCAGCTGACGCTCGGAATATACGTCCCGCAGCAGCCGGCTCTCCAAGGCTTCCGCCCCGATGATCCGCAACGGGCCACCCTGCAGGGCTGCGGCGATTTCTATTTGTTCGGGCGTAAGCCCACGGAACAACTCGAGCCGCTGCCGCGGCTTCAGAGCCGCCCGAAAGCTGAGCATCTCCTCCGGCTGCATCGCTAACAACCGTGCCATCCGTTGCTCGGGCGGCAGCGCGATGGCAGCCTGCACATCAGCCGCGGAAGCAGGCGTCACATCAAGCTTGCACTTACCTTTGCCTTTTGTGGCGGTCGTAGGGACCATACCCTGCTGCGAAGACGCCGCCTGCATCGCGTCCTGTGCATCCGCTTGCTGGTCCCCGTCTGTCGTCATCTGCGACTTGCTCACAGGATTGGCAATATTCTGGGGCTGGCTCTTTGCTTTTGCCTTATAAGCTGCGATGGCGTCGCCGTAGATCGCGCGTTGCACCGGATCGCTCGGCAGCGGATCGCCACGCTGCGACATCTGTCGAATCATGGCAGGAGGAGGAAACTTCTGGAACAGCTCGCTTTGGCTAAGACGCAACGCAGGGAACGCTTCCAAGCGAGCTTCAAGATCAGTGTCGTCGATTGAGCCAGGGTGGAGCTGACGCTCAAACCACTGCTCCGCTCCGAGCTTCAGCACAGCCTGTTCGTCTCCCGGTCGCGGCCCGAAGGAGAAGCGGTTCAGGATGTGAAGTGCTTTCTGCTGCTGCGTTAGCTGTGACTTCAGCCCCGCGCCAGGACTGCCCGTTGCAGGCTGCGGCCCCTCAGCGACAGCTTGCGACAGCGTCAGCGAGGCGCAGAGCAGACCGATGGCGGCACCATGAATCGATCCGCTCCATATCTGTGCTTTTGGAGTAAACAAGGCAATTGCTCCTGAGTAGCAATGTTGCTGTCACTGCAGAAGAACACCCAAGCAGCGGGCATGTTGCGCGGAAATGCACTTTTCGCCGAACTTCTGTTAGAAAGCAGCCAATTCACTCATCGCGCGGAAGATCTTCTCGGGCTGGGGAAGTATCTCATCCTCAAGCAGCGGCTGATAGGCCACAAATGTGTCCATACCGGCAACGCGACGTACCGGCGCATCAAGGTCGTGGAAAAGTTCGTCGCCGATACGTGCGGCGATTTCTGCTCCGTAGCCCCAGCTCTGCATATCCTCGTGGGCCACGAGCACCTTGCTGGTTTTCCTCACGGATTCGGCAATCGCTTCCCAGTCGTACGGAGTCAGGCTGCGGAGGTCGATGACTTCTACGTCGATTCCCTTCTCGCGCTCCATGCGCTGTGCGGCCTGCAACGCGCGCGGAACGACTGCCCCGTAGGTGACGACGGTGAGGTCTTTCCCTGACTTCACGACACGGGCTTTGCCAAATGGAATGGCGTAATCGGGGCCGGGGTAAGGAGCGCGGCCATACGTTTCGCGATACAGGCGCTTGTGTTCGAGGAAGAGCACAGGATCGTCGCAGCGAATGGCAGTACGAAGAAGGCCGATGGCATCGAGTGCATTGGAGGGCATAACGACGCGAACACCAGGAGTGTGCGTAAAAATGCTTTCGCCTGATTGGGAGTGATAGATAGATCCACCAGTCAGATACCCGCCCGTGGGCACACGCATCACGAGCGGGCAGGTGAACTGGCCGTTCGAACGCCAGCGCATCACGCTGAGTTCATTGCGCATTTGGTGCATCGCCGGCCAGATGTAATCGAAGAACTGAATCTCGACAATAGGCTTCAATCCGCGCACGGACATACCGATGGCGCGACCGATGATGTTTGCTTCCGCTAACGGAGAGTTCCAGACGCGATCGTTTCCAAACTCGCTCTGAAGACCGTGGGTTACTTTGAACACACCGCCCTTGCCTTTGATCTTGCCTGCGCGCAGCGGCTCATCGCGTGTTGCATCCGCGACGTCTTCACCGAAAACCACCACGCGCTCGTCGCGACGCATTTCGTCGTGCATGCAGCGGTTTATCAGGTCGAGAAGCGTGTGCTCCGTTGCGCTCACAGACTCAGCCGGTTCGGTGTCATAGCGTGAATCATTTGGCTGCAGGTCTTCGGAGTAGACGTGTTTCAGGATGGTGTCGACGGAAGCTGGCGCGGCAGCGAGCGCGCGGTCGGCTGCACGCTGCACTTCCTCGTCGACGCTGCGCTCCAACGCCTTCAGGCGCTTCTCGTCGAGTACGCCTTCGCGTAGCAGCCAGGCCTGCATCTTTGCAATGGGATCGCGGAGTGCATCTGCCTGGAGCTCTTCTTCACTGCGGTAAAGGCGCTCGTCATCGCTGAGTGAGTGGGAATACGGCCGCACCACGTGCCCATGCACGAGCGCCGGGCCTTTGCCGGCGCGACAATATGCCACAGCCTCGACCATTGCTTCGTAGCTGGCGATTGGATCTGTACCGTCTACTTCCGCAAAGTGAAAATTTGGGAAGTTGGCGATAAGTCGCGATATGTTGCCCCCCGGCGTGTTTACCTCTACGGGTGTGGATATCGCGTAGCCATTGTCTTCCACGACATACAAAACGGGCAGCTTTGCGTTCGAGGCTGTGTTCAAGGACTCCCAGAACTCGCCCTGGCTGGTGGATCCTTCCCCGATAGAGACGTATACCACCTCGTCGCCATGGAAGCTGACGTCTTTGAATGCCCGATAGTCGCCGGCATGTTTGCTGGCTGCGTCAGGGTGATTCGTGAAGAAGCGGCCAGCCTCCGCACAGCCTACGGCTTGCAGGCATTGCGTTGCTGTGGATGACGACGGCGAAACGATGTTCAATTTACGGCTGGTCCAATGCGATGGCATCTGGCGACCACCAGATGCTGGATCGTCCGCAGCCCCGACAGCCTGTAGAAGTTGCTCTTCGGCTGTATTTCCGAGAGCGAGGCAGATCGCGCGATCGCGATAGTACGGGAAGAACCAGTCATAGGCAGGCTTGAGTGCCATGCCCGCTGCGACCAGAAGAGCTTCGTGTCCTGCGCAGGAAATCTGAAAGAAGATTTTCTGTTGCCGCTTCAGCAGAATCTCGCGATCATCTACGCGCCGCGACAGAAACATGAGCCGATAGAACTCAACGAGCTGGTCCGGCGACAGACCGCTGGCGGATGGCGCTTCCGCCACTTGGGCTGCGGACCTGCCATTTGAGTCCTTGTTTTTTGCCACCTGCCGGCTCCTCTTCATTTCACTAGGGATTTTACCCGGATGGAGGGAGGAGTGGCAGGTGGCTGTCGCAGCGGTCCCTGGCGCTAGCCTTTCATGCGCTCCTTAACGTCGTGGGCGAGTTTCTCGATTTCCTCTGCTTTGCGGATCACATCGAGTGACAATTCGTTCTTGGTCGACTTATCAACATCCATCTTCAACTCTGTTGAAAGCTTCAGTAGCCTCTCGGTTTCGGTCTGAATACGTTTGAAACGATCCGTGTTCCGTGCCTTGGCCGCCGATTCCTCCATGCGCACCCGGGCAGAGTCTTCGTCCGGCCGTTTGTCCATGTCAGGGAAATTGGAGCGGGGCGGGGTGCTGGTCTGAATCTGGGGGATGGTGGGTGTGCTACGAGTCGCCTGCCAAGCCCAACCCTTCTCGCCCGGCAGTAACGTGCAGCTGAGAAAGAGCGCTGCCGCACCAAACATCATGAATCTGCTTCTACGCATAATCACTCCTTGCGTCCAGTATGTGAAAGCCACATGCGTGGTCTCAGTCCGTATTCTGTTACCAGGTCTACGACACGAAACATGATGAACCTCCCTGTACCCGTTTCACAAGAGAAGCAGTCTTTCCTCGCCATTGAACAAGGCTGGCACAACGATTTCATCAACTTCGTGCAGAACGGCTTGCCCAAAATTCTGATCGCTCTTGTGATTGCGTTTGTGCTTCAAAGGATCGTGCTGTTCTTTGTAAAGCGCCTGCGGCGACGGGCCGATCACATGGTTGGCAACTCCCAACGAGCCGCTCAGCTCCGTACTGTCGCGGGGATTGTGCGTGCGACTGCCTATTCGCTCATCGCCTTCTACCTGCTACTGCAAACACTTGGAGCCATCGGTGTTCCGCTCGGCCCCTTCATCGCATCTGCCGGTGTGATTGGGCTTGGCATCAGCTTCGGTGCGCAGTCGATTTTTAAAGACATGCTGACGGGCATCTTCATCCTGGTAGAAGATCAGTACAACGTAGGGGACACAGTCAAGATTGCCGGCTTGCAAGGCACGGTGGAAGACCTGACCCTGCGCGTGACCAAGCTGCGTGATGGCGACGGAACGCTGTACATCGTGCCAAACAGCCAGATCGCTACGGTCTCCAACCTTTCGCGCGACTACTCTGTTGCAACGCTGACACTCAGCGTGGACACAGCCGCCGATCCAGACAAGGTGATGTTGCTGCTGGCGCGCCTTGCCGGCGAGTTGAAGGATGATGTGGCGTTCAAAGATGTGATCATCGCTGATCCGCAGGTGCTGGGCGTGGACAAGATCAGCGGACGCGAGGTGCAGTACCCGATCAACCTGCGCGTCCGAGCCAACCAACGCGACGGTGTTCTGCGAGAGCTTCGCCGCAGAGTGCTGCTGGCCTTCGAACAGGAACACATTCCTTTCGGCACGAGCGCAAGCACGCTCATCCTGCAGAAGGGCGATCCCACGGCATCATCTGCAACCGGTTCTGCCACCTAGTTAGTTCACGCTGAGGAGTTTCGCAAGCTCCTCAGCATCCTGCACTGGCGGCAGACAGCTATGTCCCCTGCACACGACCGCGAAACTTCCGGTGACAGGCGGCAGGTTCGGCAGCGTCTCTGCCAACGCCGGAGGCAACGCACCAAGCTGTTCACGACGGAGTTGTATGACACTCGTACTTACGGAGTATCTGGTGAGGGCAGCCGCCAGAAGCTCCCGTGCAAGGTGATCTTCACCGATGATGCAGACCTGTGTTGCAGGCTCTAAAGCTCTGCGCAACGCGAGACCATAACTGGCCGCATACAAGCCCAGGTGATCGACCACTCCTGCGAATGTGCGAAGGGTTTCTTCCGCTTTGTGTGCATACTTTAGATCGTCTGCAAGGGCGGAGAGCCTCAGCAGAACGGTGGCTGCGGTGGCGTTCCCAGCGGGTGTTGGAGCGTCCTGCAACGGCTTGCGCCGAATGCTTAGTACTCCAATTGTCGTCCCACCAGCGGAAATTTCCGTGTCAAAGAATCCTCCATCCGTACCATCGTAGAAACGCTCGAGCATCGCGTCCGCAATCTCACGCGCATGGGTGAAGTAGCGAAGTTCTCCCGTTGACTCCCACGCATCCAGAGCTGCATTGGCAACGAAGGCATAGTCATCGAGCACTCCCGCAACTGACCCGGACCCGGCTTGAGGGTCTGCGTAGACCACTACTCTGCTTAGGCCACTTTTCAGTGACCACACCGTCGAGAGCAGCCGGTCCAGGGACTGGAGAGCGAACCTGCGCGCTTCGGGTATCTGCAGCACACGCGCGGCCTGCAGGTAAGCGGAGATGCACATTCCGTTCCATCCTGCGTAGATGGTCTTGTCCACGGACGGCGTCCGCCGCGTAAGCCGCGCTGCATACAGGCGTTCCTTCGCTGAAGACAGCAACGAAGCGAGAGAGCCCTCACTCATCGAGAGTCGTCTTGTCGACTGCAGGCTGCCCTGTTGAATGTGAAGGACATTCTTTTGCGCGTTGTGATGCATATCGCCAACGTCGCGAAGATTGAAGTAAGCCGCTGCTACCTCAAACTCTTCGGCAGACAGAACAGCCTTTGCTTCGGCGCGCGTCCAGGTGAAGTAGTCGCCATCATCTTCCAGAGAGGCGTCGGCATCCTGCGATGCATAGAAGCCACCATGCTCACGATCGCTCAACCATTCATCCATCCAACGAATGATGTCTTTCGCCGTAGCAGCAAACTCGGGCAGCAGAAAGGTCTGAAACGCGTGAACATAATTCGCAAGGAGGGCACTGTTGTCGTACGCCATCTTCTCAAAATGCGGCACCACCCATTTCTCGTCGACTGAGTAGCGGTGAAAGCCTCCGGCGAGATGGTCATAAATGCCGCCCCGAGCCATGTTCGCAAGCGTCACGAGCACGACTTGCTCTGTGGCTGCTGCGTTGAACCCTGGCCGCGCTGCTGCATCAATGAGCAGGTCAAGTGCCCCTGAATGAGGAAACTTCGGCTGCGATCCGAAACCGCCGTTTTGCGAATCGAATTGCCCCACAATCGAAGACAACAGTGAGGTAATCAGGGCCGGGTCCAGCGATTCAGCAGGCGCAACCAGCGTTTCCTGCTGCTCGAGCACTTCAAGAATGCTGCTCCCGGACTCCGCCACTTCGTCTCGCTTATTCGCGAACACATCTGCCATCGTTGCCAGTACACGTTGGAAGCTCGGACGACCGTAGCGTTCTTCCGGCGGAAAGTAAGTCCCACCGAAGTAAGGCGTTCCTGCCGGAGTGAGGAACGCTGTAAGCGGCCATCCAGCCTGTCCGCTGATGTTGGAAACCGCGGCCTGATACCGGGCGTCGACATCCGGGCGCTCGTCACGATCCACCTTGATGGCGATGTACTTTTCATTGATCAGTGCTGCTGTTTCGGCATCCTCGTAACTTTCACGATCCATCACGTGGCACCAGTGGCACCACACGGCGCCGATATCCAGCAGCACGGGCTTGTCCTCATACCGTGCCTTATCGAATGCGGCCTGCCCCCACTCAAGCCATTGGACAGGCTGATGCCGCGCAGAGCGCAGGTAAGACGATGATGCATTCGCTAGAAGATTTTCCTGATGGCTATCCATGTGTCCGATTCGTTTCTGTGCATGAGATGTTCGGCGCAAGCAAAAGCCGCAGCTTGTAAGCTGCGGCTTGCTTTAATTGCCTGACTACTGAGGTAGCGGCGGAGGATTGTCGGTCAGCGGCTTCGGTGCTTCCGGAGCTTTGGGTGCCGTGAGGCCCGGTATGTTCGGCTGCTGCGTTACCGTGCCGCTTACCGCATCTGTCAGGCTGACCCCATACTTGTCCAGAGTATTGGAAAGAATTTGATTCAACGAGGAGCGATCACGAGCGTAGGCGGCACCTGCGGAGTTCAGATTGTTTTCTGACGTCGCCAGATTACGTTCCTGCTGCAAAACGTTTGCCGTAGTTGACGCACCCAACCGATACTTCTTCTGCTCCGCATCGAGAGACTGCGCAGCGTAATCCCGCGCAGACTGCGATGCAAGTACGCTGGCCCTGTCGTTTGTGATCGCGTACACACCGTTGATCACCTGAATGCGAATCTGCGTGTAGAGCTGCTGCAGACGCATTTGTGTCTGGCGATACTCCATTTGCGAGCGCACCTGATCCGCTTGTGCAATGCGATTGCGCAGGGGGATGTTGATGTTTACACCCACGCCGTAATCCGGCGAAGAATTGTTGAACAGGTTAGTAAAAACACCACCGTAGTTCGACCCCGTCGGGGCGTTTGCCAAAGTGCTGCAAGAAACCGTTTGGAAGGTCGTCGGGTCGGTGCAGTTGGTCACAGTGCCACCCTGCGCGGACGAGCCGTAGAACCCAAAGGCATCCACAGTCGGCTTCAATCCGTTCCGCTCCGCCTTGATCGTGATCTCGTTGTTTTTCATCGAGAGCACTGCTTGCTCAATTTGCGGATTGTTGACGTAAGCCTCGCGAACCAGATCTTCCGTCTTCATGTCTTCTTCGACGAGACGGTCCAATCCCACTCGATCAGTGGGCACGACAGGAGCGGTTGCAAGCTGCGGATCGTTCAGATTGCGGGCAATTGCCTGCTTCATCAGCAACTGTTGGTATTCGAGATTGCTGTTGGACGTCACTAACGACTGCTTGTCCGTGGCCACAGCCGAGTCGGAATTTACTACATCCAGCGGCGCGAGAGTTCCGATCTGAAGCTGCTTGCGGTTATCTGAAGCCAGTTGTGTCGACTGCTGCAAAGCGCGCTGCTTAGCTTGATCGTCCTCATAGGCGCTCACCAACGCCCAATAGATGCTCTCTACCTGAGTAATTGTGTAAATTACCTGCTGCCGAAATGCCGAGTCGGTGATGCGGCGGTCGTTTTTCGCTTGGATGATGAAGCGGCGGTTTATCCACGGTCCAAAGCCCTGAAGCAAATGCTGAGTTGCCGTGGCACGAAAAGTGGAATTGAGCAGCGGACTGAAACTCGACCGCTGACTGTTTGTGGTGGAGCGCGAGTTGTCGAACGTCACATCAAGACTGGTGCCCGTCACGAAGCCCTGCGTGTACTCGAAGTTATACGTTGTGCTGTTCTGCTGGAGCGTGTTGGTACCAGTAATGAAGGTGGTGCTCTGCGGTGTGCGCGCTGACTCATACTGGATGGTGCCGAGGAGCTGCGGATCGAGCAGCTCGGGTAGCGGACCGCCCCCATTCGTGCTCAGAACAAGACCGGACGCACCAGCACCGCCGCCACCAGCCGCGCTGGTTGTGCCGCCGGGACCACCACCGCCTGTGATGGTCGAAGTCGTTCCGCCCAATGTGTTCGCAACGAGTCCCGTTGAAACACCCCGCAGTGTCGTGCCTGCACGAGCCCGCAGAATATCTGTGTCGGCGATGTCAAGGTTGATACGCGCGATGGCGATGTCGAAATTGTTTTCCAGTGCGAGCGTTACGGCATCGTTCAGGCTGAGGTAAATCTTGCCGTCGCGCAGCAGGTCGTCGAGTTTAGGGGTATTTCCGAGTCGCGGAGCCGGGTAGTTGGTCGTCTCGTAATCCCGAATAGGGTTCGGAAAAAAGCGATTGGCGAGTGTGTAGTCCTTCTGTGTCGGACGCAGGTAGAACGGCTCTGTATATTTCGGCGCCGGAGCCTGCGGAAGCCCCGGATTTCCCGTTGTGTCGTTCTGGACCGCCTGCGGAGCCGCGGGCGCATTGGCATTGGTCTGCGAAGCCGTTGTCTGGCTTGTGTTTTGTTGCGCAGGCGTGGCCGCAACCTGCCCCATTCCCGTTTGCGCCATGCTCAGCAAGGTCAACGACACACACGCGGCAGACTGCAATTGCCTCAATCTCACGATCGGTTCTCCAGACGATTCTTGGTTCCTGTTTCTTAGATACGAAACAGGAATCGACGTAGTTCCAGCAAGTTCGCTTTGAGCTGGGTTTGCCGCTCCAGTATATCGTTTGACCGACCTCTCGAAACTCAGCTGCTTTGGGTCGTCGATTCCCGTCCGGTCGCCGGAAATGTTAGCTTCGGCTGGGTGAAGCAACAGTGGAAACTGACGCTGAGCTACGACGGCTCGAACTTCCACGGCTGGCAAGTGCAGCCGGGGCTCCCCACGATCCAGGAGACGCTCGCGAAGGCCATCCGCCAGGTCGTTGGCGAAAGCGTGTCGCCGCAAGGCTCCGGTCGCACGGATGCCGGCGTTCACGCGCTGGCCCAGGTAGTTTCCTTCGCGCTTGAGACAAGCATTCCAGCGCCAAACCTGCTTTCTGCACTCAATCGAAGCCTTCCCGCCAGCATTCGCGTGTTGTCGGCTGGCCAGGTGCATTCGGGATTCCATGCTCGCAAAAGTGCGCTGGCGAAAACCTACGAGTACAGAATCTTTGTGCGCCGCATGTCCGCGACCTCGGACCCAGCAGCGGAGCATATCTGCTCACCCTTCCTGGCACCATTTGTCTGGGATTGTCGCTGGCCGTTGATGTTCGAGCGACTGAGTGCGGCGGCGCCGCTGGTGTGCGGCACGCATGACTTCACCTCGTTTGCTGCATCCGATCCGGAGCGCGCACGGCGGAGCCAAGATGGCGAGTTGAAGGAGGTCAACCCAATCAAAACAATCTGGCAGTCGACCTGGACCGCCGAAGATCACCTGCTCATCTATCGTGTGCGAGGCAGCGGTTTTCTGCACCATATGGTTCGAAACCTGGTAGGCACCTTCGTGGACGTGGGCCGAGGAGCGATCGAGCCGGAAGCAGTTACAGCAATATTAGGTAGGCGTGACCGCTCCGCAGCAGGTGCAACGGCACCCGCAAGCGGGCTCTTCCTGAAGGCGGTGGAATACGACGAACTGCTGCCTACGCAGCAGGAGGAATCATGAGCAAAGCCGCCGACCACCAGCGCATCTCGGAGCTCGCCAGCAACCGCGCTATTCACCGGGCGTTCTCCTGGTTCCACCTTCACGAGCAACAAATTGGCTCCTGGCAGTCAGAAGCATCGTCGATCCCTGCACCTCCCTTCGCAGAAAGCGCCCGGGCAGCTTGGTTCGAAACAAAATTTCAGGAACTCGGACTCGCGAACGTCCATGTCGATGATGCAGGCAATGTCCTTGGTGAGACAGCCCCTGCAAACGGATCTGCGACACGGGTCGTTCTACTCTCCGCGCATCTGGATACCGTTTTTCCTGCTGAAACCGACTGCACAGTCCGGAAAGACGGCACGCAACTTCACGGGCCCGGTATCTGTGACAATGCCGCGGGCCTCGCTGCCCTTCTGGCGATTGCGGCTGCCGTTCGCGACGGCGCGATAGATCCGGCCTGCAAAGTACTTTTCTCCGCAAATGTGGGCGAAGAAGGTGAAGGCGACCTCCGTGGTATGCGGCATTTGTTTGGGCCTTCCCCTTACTCCAAGCACATCAACGCCGCGATTGCACTGGAGGGAGCTGGAAACGCCACTATTGTCGATCGTGCACTTGGTAGCCGCAGATTGCGGGTAACGGTCACCGGACCCGGCGGACACTCCTGGGCTGACGCTGGCAGACCGAATCCAATTCTTGCCCTCTGTGCTGGCCTGCTTGCGATTACTCACATACCGCTGCCGAGCGTTCCGCGTACAACGCTGAACTGCGGAATGGTGAGTGGCGGCACATCAGTGAACTCCATCCCGGAGTCAGCCACCGCAGACCTCGACCTGCGCTCCTCGTCAACACAACAGCTCGATCGCGCAGAGTTGGCTATTCTCAATGTGCTTACGGGTATCGTCGCTCAGGAAAATCAACAAAACTTGAGCGGTGGGCTTCACCTGCAGGCCGAACGAATCGGCGACCGCCCCGCAGGAATGCTCAGCGAAACTTCCTCTTTGGCTTCGAGCCTGAGAGCGGTGGACCGTCACCTCGGCATCGCGACGGAACCGCGCATAGGCTCCACGGATGCCAACCTTCCGCTTTCCCTGGGTGTGCCTGCGTTAGCAATTGGCGCAGGTGGGCGAGGCGGTGGAATGCATACTTTACGCGAATGGTACGACCCCACGGGCCGCGAACTTGCCCTGCGACGTATTCTGCTGCTCGTGCTCGACACCTGCACCCTCACCGCTGCAGGTGAGCACGCCGGAGACTCGCTGCTAAACTCAGCCTCGTGAAACCCACACCCTTCTTTGCTGCTGCTTTCCTTGCGCTGGCTCTTTCGCTGCAGGCGCAGACCTCCGCTCCGGACTTCTTATACGTTCACGGCGATATCCTCACCGGCGCACACCTTCGCGCAGAGGACCACAGCGAAACGCCCGGCCGTGTTTCAGCAATCGCTGTGAAGAATGGCCGAATAGTGGCCATCGGCGCAGACAAGGACATTCTGACTCTCAAGGGCCCGCGAACCGCAGTCGTCGATTTGCAAGGGGCCTTTGCCATGCCCGGCTTCAATGACGCCCATACGCACATCGCGAGTGCCGGGCAGCAGCGGCTTTCCGTAGATCTACAAGGAACAACTTCGCTAAGCGAGATGAAGGCCCGCATTCGGGCTTACGTCGTTAAAGCTGACGCGGGGCAGTGGATTCTCGGAGGCGGGTGGGACCACACCGCGTGGCCGTCCAAATCGCTCCCCACCCGGCAGGACTTGGATAGCGTAACCGACGGCCATCCGGCACTGTTGTTTCGCGTGGACGGACACATCGCTGTGGCGAACACTGCCGCGCTCTACGCAGCCAACATTCACAACGACACACCGGATCCGTCTGGCGGTAAATTCGACCGTGACGCTGACGGTAGCGCCACCGGTATCGTCCGCGAAACACCGGCGCTGTCCCTCGTCGAAGCCCATATACCAAAACCAAGCTTTGCTACCCGGCGGAAGGCATTGGAGTTGTCCATAGCAGACGCACTCGCGCATGGTGTCACCTCTGTTCAGGATTTCTCCGATTGGGATGACTGGCTTGTGCTCGAAGAGATGGAGCATTCCGGCAAACTTCACCTGCGCGTGTACGAGTGGCTCGATTTCAACCTTCCACTCACCGTGCTGCAACAGCGCCGCGCTAGTCATTCGCCTGACGATCCTTTGCTTCATCTGGGCATGCTGAAGGCCTTCATGGATGGCTCGCTTGGATCGCGCACCGCCGCGCTAGAGGCACCCTACTCCGACGATGCGCAGAACTCGGGACTTCCACGTTATGGACAGAACAAGCTGAATGAGCTTGCCACGGCCCGTGCAGCGGCTGGCTTCCAACTCGGATTTCATGCGATCGGCGACCGCGCCAACGACATGGCTCTCGACGCGTTCCAGGCGGCGGAGCAGGTCGGTGTACCCGCATTGAAGTTCAAGCAACAAGGCTCGGAATCAGAGTCGGACGACCGGAGCGCTCCGCGCGAGTACCGCTTTCGCATCGAGCACGCGCAGGTCGTTTCTCCGGCTGCCTTTGATCGCTTCCGCGACCTCGGTGTGATCGCCTCCATGCAGCCAAGTCATCTGCTCACCGATATGCTTTGGGCTGGCGACCGGCTCGGTCCGGATCGCAGCCGCAGAGCGTATGCCTGGCGCTCGTTCTTATCCCACGGAGTCACTCTCGCCTTCGGCACCGATTATCCTGTGGAGTCCATTTCACCGTTCCGCGGCCTCTACTCGGCAGTGACACGCATGAACGAAGCCGGAACGCAGACGTTCCAGCCACAGGAAAAACTCACGGTCAGCGAAGCCCTGTATGCATACACGCAGGCTCCAGCCTTTGCAGAATTTCGCGAGAAAGCGAAGGGTCGAATCGAGCCGGGGTACCTCGCGGACTTTGTCGTTCTCGACCGCGACATCACGAAAGCAAAGCCTCAAGAGCTTCTGCATACGCAGGTTCTGCGAACTGTGCTGAATGGAGAAACTGCATTTGTAAGCACAGGGTTGGCTGTCAGTGGTCCGCCACCACATGCCATTCCCGAGGTGCACGACTAGTGCTGACGGCTTTGCGCCGCTCGCCCGTCCTGACGGCGCATCTGCTTCTACTCTGTGTGGTCATCGTTTGGGGCACCACCTTCACGCTGGTCAAATCAGCGCTTGAGAATGTTTCTCCCCTGTTGTTCAATCTGCTGCGGATGCTGCTCGCATTCGCGCTTCTCGCGGCATTCAGTTGGAAGAAGCTGCTGTCGTCCTCGTTACCGGAACTGAAAGCGGGTTGCGCAGCAGGCGTGTTCCTGGGCCTTGGATATCAATTCCAGACTGCCGGCCTTACTCGCACCACGCCGACGAAGTCAGCTTTCATCACGGGGCTGGTTGTTGTTTTGGTTCCTTTACTCGGGATGATTCCTGGAGTGCGAACGCCGGACATGCCGCGCACGCGATGGAACGGCCTCTTCGGCGCGCTCATCGCATTCGGTGGACTCATTCTTCTCACCATCCCAGCAGGCAGCACGGCGTTCCTATCTGGATTTGGTTTGGGTGAAATTCTCACTCTCGCTTGTGCGCTCGCATTTGCGGGGCACCTGTACACCATTGCTCGCGTGTCATCCGACACTGATGCTCGCCGACTCGGCGCTTTACAGATCGGTGCGGCGGCAGTTTTGATGTTGCTCACACTTCCGTTAGATCGGCATCTGGAACTTCACTGGACCAGGGCGGTTGCGTGGGCGCTCCTCATCACAAGCCTGTTCGCCACTGCCGCAGCATTCACCATCCAAAGCTGGGCGCAGAAACACATCTCACCGACACACGCTGCGCTCATCTTCACCTTGGAGCCGGTTTTTGCCTGGATGACGTCGCTACTGTTCTTCGGGGAACATCTGAGTTCTCGAAGCGCAGAGGGTGCATGCCTCATCTTGGGAGGCATACTGTTGTCGGAACTTTGGCCTGCCCGCAATCAACAGACATTGGTGGTCCCAATCGAACCAGCCACGTAACTCCCGCGCAACCAGAATTCGATGCGATGAGCTTCTAAGTGCCGCAAAATGTCTGTAGTACCCGTTGCCTAACCTCAGCAGGCGCGGAATATTGCTCCCACTCGGGCCGTTCTTCATACGGGGTCGTAACAACATCAAGCAAATCTTCGAAGGGTTGCAAATTCCCAGCGTATGCTGCCTCAATGATTTGCTGCACCTGATGGTTCCGCGGAATGAATGCAGGGTTCACGCTGCGCATCGTTTGCACGCGTTCATCACTTGCTTGCGGCTCGATACTGAGGCGCTTCCGCCACTCTACAGCCCAGGTGCGGTACGCAGCAGGATCGGTAAAAGTAGATGCGACGAGGTCATCGTGTTCCGGACCCGCAGCAGCATCACAGAGTCGTCGAAAAGTCAGCGTGAAGTCCGCCCCGTTAGCAGCCATGCGCTCGAGCAAGTCTTCGGCCAGTGCTACATCTTCAGCATTTTCATTGAACAGCCCAAGTTTCCGCCGCAAACCTCCCAGATGGGAAGCTTCAAACTGCGGCAGGAAAGCCTCCAGTTCCGCCTTCGCCAGATCGAGCGCGCGCTCATCGCTGCCTGCTTCCTCTGCAATCAGAGGAAGCAACGTCTCAGCGAAGCGCACCATGTTCCAATGCATCGCAAACGACTGGTTGTTATAAGCGTAGCGGCCCTGATGATCGATGGAACTGAATACCTGCTCTGGGTCGTACGACTCAAGGAAGGCGCAAGGCCCATAATCGATCGTCTCACCGGAGATCGATGTGTTGTCAGTATTCATCACGCCATGGATAAAGCCCACCAGCATCCACTGCGCAACAAGCGCCGCCTGTCGTGCGATCACACCCTTCAGTAGACCGAGATATTTAGCACCGTTTTCGGTAAGTTCCGGGTAGTGCCGCGCAATCGAGTAGTCAGCGAGAGTTCGCAAACCATCCGTGTCACCGCGCGCCGCAAAGTACTGGAACGTTCCCACTCGAAGATGGCTTGATGCGACCCGGGTCAGTATCGCGCCTTGCAGTGGCAGTTCCCGCATCACGGTCTCACCTGTCGACACGGCAGCAAGCGCGCGCGTTGTCGGTATGCCAAGCGCTGCCATCGACTCACTCAGAATGTATTCGCGCAGCACCGGCCCAAGCGCCGCGCGTCCATCGCCCCCGCGTGAAAACGGTGTGCGTCCAGCACCCTTCAACTGAATGTCGAAGCGGCGTCCGCCAGCATCGACAATCTCGCCCAACAGGTTGGCACGACCGTCTCCAAGTTGCGGTACAAAATGCCCGAACTGATGCCCCGCATAGGCCGCCGCCAGCGGCTCCGAACCGTCAGCGACGCGGTTACCACTCAGCACCTCCGCACCAAGCGGACCCGCGAGACTGCCGGCATCGAGACCTAACTCCTCAGCGAGCTTCACATTCAGCTTTAGGAGCTTCGGTGAAGAAACAGAGGTCGGAGGCACCTTTGCGAAGAAACGCTCAGGCGGTTGCGAGTAGCTGTTCTGGAATTTGAATGGCATGGTTTGCTGCTGTCCAGAGACACCGATACGCCTAGATTGGCGCACGTGCTCGATGGGTTTCGGTACGTTCGTTCAACTACTGGTGCCCGGAGCCGGACTCGAACCGGCACGACCGGTAAGGGTCTGCGGATTTTAAGTCCGCTGTGTCTGCCATTTCACCATCCGGGCTAAAGATCATCTGCTGCCACTTCATCGTATCGCAGTGCTCCAGAACAAGGACGGAACCTTCCGATACCGCATTGCGTACTACTCGGCATCACTGCAGATCGTCATGCCACTTAGCGAAATCTTCAAACAAACGATTGCCGCGCTCCTGGAGACAAAACTCCGAAGCTTCCTCACGATGTTCGGCATCATCTGGGGCATCACCTCCGTCATTCTGCTGGTCGGTTTGGGCATAGGTTTCGGCATCGACCAGAGCACACGCTTGAAGTCGCTCGGCACAGATATCGCAATCTGCTTTGGCGGAAAAACCGGCATGCCGTCGGGAGGGTATGCAGCGGGGCGCAAGATCATGCTGAGCCTCGACGATGCCTTGGCCATTCAGCAGGGCGCTCCATTGATCAAGACGGTATCACCGGAGCTACGCCGCACTGTGAGCGAAGTCAGCCAGTGGAATGCCGCGAGCCGGGCAGTGCGAGGCGTCTGGCCTGAATACCAACGCTTTCGCTCGCTGACCGTAGACGAAGGGCGCCTGATGACGGACGACGATGAAGCAAACAGTGCGCGCGTCGTCATCCTTGGCGATGACGCAAGCCGCCAACTGTTCCCGGGCAAGCCTGCGGTTGGACAGCCGCTCATGGTTGCAGGCTTTCCTTACACAGTCATTGGCGTACTCGCAAAGAAAAAGCAGAACGGAAGCTATGGCTCAGGCCCCGACAATTCGCAATTGTTTGTGCCCTTCAACGCGATGGAACGCGACTTTCCTCCTGACTTCAAAGACCCAATCGGCAACAGCGAGGGACCAAAGGGCACTGTGAACAACATTGTTGTCCAGCCGGTTTCTGCAGAAGTTCACGAAGCTGCCTTGCGCGAGGTGCGCCAGGTGATCGGCTCGCGCCATCATTTCGAGCCACAGGATCTGGACGCGCTTTGGGCCTGGGACACGCTCGAAGGCGCTCGCTTTACGCAGCGAATTTTCCGCGCGATGACGGTGTTCTTCGGTATTGTCGCGCTACTCACGCTTGCACTCGGCGGAATCGGAGTAATGAACATCATGCTTGTTGCTGTATCTGAGCGCACTAGGGAAATCGGCGTGCGCAAAGCATTGGGGGCAACTGCAATCGACATTCGCAGGCAGTTCATTGCCGAGTCAGCCATCATCACGCTCGTGAGCGGATCACTCGGCCTGTGCATCGGAGTGGGGACGTGCTTGCTGATGCGTCTCTTGCCACTTCCAGACTTCATCCCACATCCAGTTATTTCGACAGCAGCCATTGTGTCGTCGCTCATCACACTTGCGTTGATCACGTTCTTTGCGGGCACCTACCCAGCGATGAAGGCTGCATCGCTCACTCCAATGGAATGCCTCCGCACGGAGTAGACCCATGAACATTCGTGAAGCAACATCGCAATCTGTTGAGTCGCTGATGCGCAACCGCACTCGCTCTGCGCTCACTATGCTTGGCATTGTTTGGGGCCTGGTCACGGTCGTACTGCTGCTCAGCTACGGGCGCAGCCTCGGCAATGCAGTGATGCAAGGCTTTCTTGGTATCGGCAACAACGTCATCATGCTCTGGCCCGGCCAAACCTCGATGCAGGCTGGCGGGCAGCGCTCCGGTACGCGGATCAAGTTCGTGGACGGCGACATGGAAGCAGTCCGCGACTCACTTCCCTTTCTTCGCGCCGTCTCACGCGAAACCGATGACGGCTTCGCGGTGAAGTACGGCCCGAAAATGGTGACTATCTCCGCCAAAGCCATCGATCTGGCCTACGGCGGAATGCGGCGTCTTGATGTGGAGCAGGGCCGCTACTTCGAAGCGGCAGATTTTAGCGAGCACAGGCAGGTCATCATTTTCGGACCCCACGCAGCACAGAAGCTCTTCAGCGGCTATCCGCCCGTGGGTGAAATTGTGCAGGTGGAAGGCCAGCCTTTCACCGTCATCGGTGTCCTCCGCAACAAAATTCAGGACTCGTCCAACAATGGACCTGACAACGAGAACATCTTCATCCCGTTCCCCACAATGCGTGAATTACGCCAGCAGCGCGACCCCAACTCCATCGTCTTCCAGCCTTCTTCGCCGGAGTTACACCTTCAGGCGATTCAGGCGGTCCGCACCGTGCTGGCGCAACGCCACCACTTCGACCCTCGCGACGAAAAAGCAGTTGGTGCGTGGGACACAATCGAAGACTCTAAACAGATGGTGCAGTTTTCTGTAGCGCTGCAGGTCTTGCTCGGCATCATCGGTGCGATGACTCTCGCCGTCGGCGGAGTCGGCGTGATGAACATCATGCTCGTCTCGGTGACGGAGCGCACGCGTGAGATCGGGCTGATGAAAGCATTGGGCGCGCGGCGGCGGGAGATCCTTGGGCAGTTTCTTCTGGAAAGCCTTGTACTAACGCTGATAGCAGGCGTCGCTGGCATGCTGCTTGCTGTCATCGCAACGCACCTGATACCGCCCATGCCGTTGTACTCAGATATGTACAAGACGGCGAACCACGAAGGCGACATCATCCTGCATACGTCCGGTGTCACGCTGCTCGTTTCGTTCGCAATCCTGGCAGTCGTTGGCATCTTCTCCGGGCTGCTGCCCGCCGTGCGTGCCGCACGCATGAACCCTGTCGAAGCATTGCGCCACGAGTAGCGAACCGCTAGTCGCCTCCGTAGACAGCACGGTAAATCTCGCGATTGCGCAGAATAGCCTGCACATAGTCGCGCGTTTCGGAATAAGGGATCGACTCGACCCACTCCGGAATGTCCTTGTAATCGTTGCTGTTGATCCACTGGCGAATCGGGGTATCTCCCGCGTTGTAGGAGGCCAGAGCGTATTCAAGCTGCCCGCCAAAGCGGTTGATGGACTGCCGTAAATCGATCGTTCCAAGCTTGAGATTGATAGAGGGATTCAGCAGATCGTTCGTGCTGAAATGCTTGATGCCGTTCTTCTTCGCAATCTGCTTCCCTGTGGAGGGCAGCAGCTGCATCAGCCCGTATGCGTTCGCCTTGCTCACCGCACCTGGGTTGAACTCGGATTCCTGGCGTATGAGCGAGGCGACCAGGTAAGGGTCGAGCCCATTCGCCTGCGCATTCGCAGTGAGATCAGCCCAGTAGGGCTTTGGGAAAACCAAAGCCCAATACGCCGTCGGTACCTCCGCAACAGGAAGTGAAAGGAACGGTATTTTGCTCCGTTTCATCGCCTGGATCGCACGTGTGTTCTCACCGAAGCTCTGGTAGATCTGCGCCTCAGCTAAGGCTCCCCACTGCTCAGAAGTGGGGCTGAGCTGAATCTCCGGTCGTATGTACTCGTTCAGCGCGGCGTTGGCTAGCAGACGAGCCTTGATGAGGTGTGGATCGTTCTCAGGAAGCGACGCGACCAGATGCGGATCATTTACCGCGCGCACTGACGCGAGTGCTGGCGCAGGCTCAGCACTGCCGCGGTTGCCAAGCACTGCCAGCCGTTGCCGCCCGAGCATCGCGTAGTAACTGTTCACGAATGAGGCGTCCAGCGCTTTGTAGTAGTTCGTAGCCTGCGGGAAGTTGTGCTCTACGTCCTCGTACAGCCGCCCACGCCAGTACAGCGCTCCGGGGATTTCAGTGCCCGCGGTATAGGTGGTGATCTGCTCATCCATCAACCGAGCAGCATCTGCATATTTTCGTTGCCGGTACGACAACCAAGCCGCGCGCCAATGCGCGCTCGGCGAGTACGTGCTCCGCGGAAAGTGCTGAACCAGTTCGCTGTACTCTTCGATCGCGCGATTCTGATCTCGCTTGATCAGGTACATATTGCCGCCGGAATAGAGCGCTTCCTCCGTCCAGCGGCTTTGTGGAAAGCGACTCAGCAACTGCTGCACCAGGGCATCATGCTCATCGGCGTGGCCCTGGTTACGTGCAAGCTCCGATTGCAGGTACATTTTCAGAGCGGCAGTGTCATCGCTTGTGACGGGTAGTCGGTCAACGTCGCCTCGACTCAGACGCTTCAGCCGTAAGTCACAGACAGCAACGTAAATCTCCAACGCATCCGTGTCTGCCTGCGTCAGGCCGCTGTTGCCGTGCGCAAGTGCACGGTATTCTCCCGCTGCAAGCTCATAGTGCTTCGCGTTGAACAGCGCGTCTGCATGTTGCTTGCGCTCTCCCGCTGTGAGCGGCACACGCATCGCATCCAGTTGCCTCTTTGCTTCCACCGCCTGATTGCTGAGCGGATCCCCGAGGTAAATTGCGCGGTATGTGTCGGACGCATGCGCAACGTCCCCACTCGCCTGATAGGCCTTAGCCAGCGCTAATCGAAAGTCGGTGTGATCCGCCTGCTGTGATCCAAGCAGAGGTGTGAGCGTTTGCAGCGCACTGCTGGAGTTGTTACCGGCGAGATAGGCATTCGCAAGCACGATAGGAGCGTTGTTGGTGAACACGCTACCGGGGTAACGAGTGGAAAAGCCTGTAAGTAGCGCAACCGCATCGCTTGGGCGACTACCCTGCACCGCCGCCTCGGCACCAAGGTAGTCCGCATAATCGTCGAGCGTCTGCCCCTGCTGATTCGCTTGGCGGTACGCCGTCTCTGCCTCTCCATAACGATGGTCGAGCATGAAGGCGTGGCCAAGTGCGAGCTCTGCCGCCGCAGCACCCTCACCCGGATGCGCAGCGGCGTAGTTCTGCACTCCGGCAAACGCTTGTGCGCTACGGGTCGCGCTCAGTTGTTGCGCCATGGGGCGCAGTTGGCTGGATGCGGTAAACGCGGCCGACAGCCGACGACTTTCTGCCGTGGGTGCAACGTCCCGAACGGCTGCTCGCGACCGAATAGACGATCCTCTGCCAGCTACATTTCCTTTCCGGCCCTTACTGGTCCGGCCCTTGCTGGCTCTAATTCGTGGCGACTCTCGGGCGGATGCGTGAGCAGAAGCTCCACGGGTAGGCTTATGCGCCGCATGAGAGCTCGCCGCATGTGACGGTTTCTTGCGCCCCTGCGCCTGCGAATCTGGCGCGAGGCTTGCTACTGCTAACACCGCCACTGCCACTACCGCCCCGATACGCATACAGGCCCCTACGCTTCCCATACCTTGACTGTAAGGCGTTGACGCAGCCTACGCACGGCTTACGCGAACCAAGCAAGGTAACGCAAAACTTCGGTGTCACTGCTCCTGTAAACTGGACAATGACCATATGGCATTGCAAACAACAACAGAAGTGAAAGCCGGGGAAACGTTGCCGCCGGTGGGCGCTGCGCCGGATGCAGAGCCAAATCCTGATCTCGATCTGGTGGAGCGCGCGAAAGCAGGCGATACAGCAGCTTTCGAGGTTCTGATCAAGAAATATGAGCGGCAGATTTTCCGCACCGCGCAGCACATCACCCAGAATCGTGAAGACGCCGAAGACATCACGCAGGACGTTTTCTTTAAGGCCTTTCAAAAATTGGAGCAGTTCCAGGGAAACTCAAAGTTTTCCACCTGGCTCGTGCGTATCGCGGTAAATGAGAGCCTGATGCGTCTGCGCAAACGCAAGACTTCAAAAACGGTTTCCATGGACCAGGATGTGGAAACCGATGAGGGTTCCATCCCCCGGGATTTCGCCGAATGGCGCCCAAACCCGGAGCAGAACTATTCGCAGGCGGAGCTTGGAGACATCCTCCGGAAAACAATTGCAGGGCTGCCCCCAGGTTTTCGCACCGTTTTCACACTGCGGGACATCGAAAACCTGTCGACGGAGGAAACGGCTGATGCGCTGGGGTTAAGCGTGCCGGCGGTGAAATCCAGGTTGCTACGCGCGCGCTTGCAATTACGCGAACGTCTCAGCCGGTATTTTCGGCAGACCAAAGAGGCCCATACGTGAACTGCACGGATTTTCTTGCGAAGCTAACCGACTATTTTGACGGACAGATTGACTCTACCCTTCTCATCGAAGTGAAGCAGCACCTGTCATCCTGTCATCACTGTGAGGTCGTGGTTGATACCACCCGCAAGACCATCGATATCTATCGTGGCCAGCAACCATACGATTTTCCTGAGGATTTAGCCACTCGGTTGCGTACAGCCGTCCTCGCACGATGCGAGAAGAGTGCTATCAAGTAACACGTCGGAGTAACGTACACGATACGGGTATCTAATTTGCTTCTAATGGGCAATAGGTTTCATTAGAAGTACGGATTAAAACTGGATGTGAAAGAAGGCATCCATGTCACACCCCGTGATTACTGATCCCGTCATTGGAAACCGCCGCAGTGGCGAAAAGTCTAAGAGCACAAGCTTCATCTCTTTCCCCGTCATGCTGATCATGGCCTGCGCCGTGTGTGGGCTGCCACCAATTGCGACGCGCTTGTGGGCGGTGGATACCACCATTCACGAGCATAATGATGCGATCGTGTCCGTCATCATGCTCTTTGCGCCGTATTTCCTGGTTGCGCTCGCCGCGCTCGGCCTCTTCATGTTCATCCGCGCTGGTCAGCCGATCGAAATGGATCCGGAACAGTAATCCAGAGCAGCAAAAAGGGCGGCCAAATGGCCGCCCTTTTTGCATGTGCTGACTACTTCACAACGGATTGGAAAAGCGGTGAGCCGAGCAAACTCGCGAACTGATTATCAGAGGATGAGTAGCCGATGTTCAGCGTTCCAGAGTCGGAGTTGATTGAGGTCTCGTCTACTGCCGACTTTTCGATCGGGGAACCTGAGCTCTTCTTCAGCAACGCTACACCTTTCAGCAGGGTTGCAGCAGTAGCTGCGGTAATTGTGTCGGACATCACTACAGCCATGTCAAACTTCACACCATTCGAGAAATCCATGGTGTAACGAGCACTCTTCATGCGGTTCTTGACGGTGTCGTAGTCGGCGATTTGCGATGCTTCCCCAAGCACGCTCTTCATCATCGTCTGCGTGCCCTTCTGGTCCAGCAGGCTCCACACGGCCCGCTGATCCACCATGGCCATCTCGTTCATCATGTCGCCATTCTGGAGAAAGCTGGGTGCGAGACCATCGCGGGCCTCAAGCGCAGCCTTCACAGCTTCCTTATCTCCGAAAACGAGCGTCGTCTGATTCAGGAACACCACACTCATGCCCGCCGCGCCCATG
The DNA here is from genome assembly GCA_965200515.1 of Granulicella sp. Lineage (GTDB taxonomy): Bacteria > Acidobacteriota > Terriglobia > Terriglobales > Acidobacteriaceae > Granulicella. Next base: position 2,205,710 of record CBDAUT010000014.1, read on the forward strand.
GCGTAGACACTGTTATTGCGAACCATCACAGGCTTCGTCTTGGATTTTGCAAACGTCGCCATGATGGACTGTGTCTGAAACTGTCCCTGAGCTACGCCGAGAATGCGCGTCGCGGCCGCACCTGGTGCACGGAAAGCCGCAAATGCCAACGTGTCCGCGTCCTGGTCCACCTTCAACCCGGAACTCTTCAACGCCGCTTCGAGCCGCTTCAGTTCAGGCGGCAGGACGCGATCCTTCAACTGCATGGCAGCATTCGAATTCTGCATTGCACGGTAATCCACGACAATGATCTGCTGCACATCCTTCGGAATGGACGAACGCCCATCGCCGCTGAGTTGGGATGCGTGCAGGGATGACGCACCTGCGAGGACGATTGCTGCTACCGCGGTTCCGTACTTCACAAAGCTTCGGCTCTTCACCTGTTTTCTCCATAGCATCCCGGAGGACGCGTACCTATCTATTCTTTCCTGAAAAAATCCAAGCTGCAACCGCGAAGCGAAACCTAGGCGGGCCAATCCAGCGGATTGCGCAGCTTCCGTTCGAGCACCTTCTGCTCAGGGTCGAACTGCAGTGTTTGACGTACCCACTCCGCGTTAGGTTCAAAGGCGGCCTCGGGAATCAACCCGATGACTTCTCCTTCGGCAATCGTCGCGCCATGCCGCTCCGCCATTTCCGCGACGGCGGCGTGCACCCGGGCCACTGGTGTGCGCTGGAAGTCAGTGATGTTCATACTGACTTGTGCCCGTCCGTTGGCCATCACTCCCATTGCTTTTACGCCAAAAAGCCCCCCACCTGAAGCACGGATATCTTTCGCAATTGCCCGTGCTGCTGTGACATTTGGGTCGCGGAGATAAATGTTGTAGGCAATCAGAAACTTACGGGCTCCTACGGCGCTCGCGCCCGCGGTACCGTGCAGTTCTGGGCCGCCAATATCGGGCCTGCGCGTGACATCCTTCATTGAGTCGCGCTGGAGGCCCTCGAATTGCCCCCGGCGAATGTCTTCCAGGTTGACGCGATCAGGGCGAGCGGCTGCCGCCTCATAAAAATAAACTGGCACTCCCGCTCGACGCCAGATTGCCATTCCCGCCTGCCGGGCGAGCAATACACACTGCACAAGCGCACTCCCGCTAACGGGCACAAATGGGATGACATCGGCCGCACCAATACGCGGATGAACACCAACTTGCTTTGTCAGGTCGATCAGTTCTGCTGCTTTCACCACGCCCCGCACTGCAGACTCAACCACCGCTTCAGGCGCGCCGGCAATCGTCACAACGGAGCGATTGTGATCCGTGTCCAGTGACCAATCCAGCAGATGAACGCCATCCACACGCATTGCGGCCACGATGCGGCGCACCTTCGCAGCGTCCACTCCTTCGGAGAAGTTAGGCACACACTCCACGATCGGGGTAGCTGCTTCTGTCGAACTGGGTTCTGGAGGCGTGTCGCTCATCCTACTTCCACCAACTGTAGCCAATCTGAAACTGAAGACTCGCGTTCACGCCGGGGTTCTTATCACCGAGGCTTGCGCTCGAAATGTGTACCGCGTTCACAGCAAAATCCATCGAACGCTTCCCAGACAGAAAGTAATGCAGACCTACACCGCCCTGAGGTGTGAAGTTGATCTGGCTTGTGTCCGCGTTGGTGCCTGTCATCGTAGGGTCAGCGTAATTCAGATTTCCCACTGCCGGATATTTGCGCGTTGTGTAGACCACGCCTCCGGCGCCCTGGATCCAGGGCATCACGCGTGAACCATGCGTGAAGTTGTAGCGCAGAATGATTGGTGTCACGCTGACGCCGGTGAACGTGCCGCCCACGGCGTACGGAGCCGAACAAGCGGCAGCACTCGTCGCGCCGGTGGGGCAGGTGATGCGCTGAAAAGTCGGCGTGTACGACTGCCAGAGCGGCAAAACTTCTACACCGTACTCCGCCGTGCCGCGAAGCACGCCCGTTCCTAGCTCATCCGTCATGGTGTGCGCGCCGTGAAGACCTACCGCGAAGAAGCCGAAGTTCGTGCGGTCTTGTAGCCCCACGCCACCCTGAACAAATGGGCCGAAGTTCCAGTCACGATGCGCAGCATCGGCCACCGGACCCTGAGCCGATGAAGATAGAGCACAAATGCAGTACGCCGCAGCCACGACCAAAGAACGAAACATCTTCACTGTTGCCTCACAAAAGAAAACCGCCATTCGGATGGCGGCTTTCGCTATCCAGGTTCAGAGCTACTAGGCAGGAACCTGCGCCTCATCCATGTCGAAGTTCGAGTAAACGTTCTGCGTGTCGTCCAAATCTTCGATCGCATCCAGCATACGCAGCATCGCGCTCGCGGCAGTGCCTTCCAATTTGGTGTAGGTGGAAGCTACCATCGTGACTTCTGCGGAAGCGGTCTCGATCTTCGCCTTCTTCACTGCCTCCAGCACGGCCTCGAAATCGTTGGGTGCAGTGGTAATTTCCCAGTACTCGCCCTCATCTGCGAGGTCCTCCGCCCCGGCCTCGAGCACAATTTCCGTTAGCTTGTCTTCATCAGAAGCATCCTTGCCTACAATGATGACGCCCTTCTTCGTGAACATGTATCCCACAGAACCGGTCTCGCCCAGGTTCCCACCGTTCTTCGAGAACGCATGACGGATTTCGCTCACAGCGCGGTTTCGGTTATCCGAAAGACATTGGACAATCACAGCCACGCCGCCTGGCCCATAGCCCTCGAACTGAATCTCTTCATAGTTCGCGCCTTCCAGTTCGCCTGTGCCCTTCTGGATCGCCCGCTTGATGTTGTCGGCAGGCATATTCTCCGCCTTGGCCGCCGCGATAGCAGTTCGGAGCCGCGGATTACCGTCTGGGTCTCCCCCGCCACCCTTTGCAGCGATCGTTATTTCTTTGATCAGGCGCGTGAAAACCTTCCCACGCTTGGCGTCAAGTGCGCCCTTCTTATGCTTAATTGTCGCCCATTTTGAGTGGCCGGACATGCTTCAAACCTCTGCTGCTATGGAATCGGTTCAGCGCGAATAGGGCTCCTGACAGGGCTTATTCGTGCGGCTTCGTCGCTCGCAATTTTAGCACGCAGGACTCAGCGCACTCTGCCCAGCATCGCCTACAGAAGCTCCTGCGCGAACAGATCGTCCATCGTCTCGCGGCGGCGAATCATCCGCGCCTTCCCACCTTCGACCAGCACCTCTGCCGGACGCACTCGCGTGTTGTAGTGCGAAGCAAGCGACATGCCGTAAGCACCGGCATCCAGCAACGCCACAAGCTCACCTGCACGCACTTCCGCCGTTTCACGGTCGCGTGCAAAGAAATCCGCGCTCTCGCAGACAGGGCCAACGAAGTCAGATACCTGACTCGCGCGATCTGTCTTCTGCACAGGCAGGAGCTCATGGTGCGCCTGATAAAGCGCCGGACGTATCAGATCGTTCATACCGGCGTCCGTGATGACGAAGTTCTTGTCCCCATTTCGCTTTGTATACAGCACGCGCGTCAGCAGCACACCGGCCTGTGCCACGAGGAAGCGCCCGGGTTCCAGCAGCAGGTGCACGTCAAAACCATGCAATTGTTCGCTGATTGCGTCGGAATACTGAGAAACGCTGCGGACAGGGTCGAACTCCGCCGTTCCGTACTCGATGCCAAAGCCGCCGCCAACATCCAGATAGCGGATGTTCAAACCTCCATCGCGCAGATCCTGCACCAGCGCGCGCACACGCTTTACTGTCTCCGCAAACGGCTCCACTTCACGAATCTGTGAGCCGATGTGGACGCTCACGCCAGCAGGTTCGATACCCGGCAGTGCCGCTGCCCGCGTGTAAACGTCGCGCGCCTTCGCAATGGCGATGCCGAACTTGTGCGAACTCAGTCCGGTTGAAATGTACGGATGGGTTCTCGCAAACACATCCGGGTTCACGCGAAGCGCTATGCGCGCGGTCTTCCCAAGCGCACTCGCGCGCTCAGAAAGCACCTCAAGCTCGGCCTCACTTTCCACGTTGAACAGCAGGATGCCTGCTTCGAGCGCCGCATCCATCTCCCACGTCTGTTTGCCCACGCCAGAAAACACGACGCGACCGACAGCTTCGGGGCTGGCCCGCTTTACTCGCTCGAGCTCCCCGCCGGAAACGATGTCGAAACCGCATCCCATCTCACCTAACAGCTTGAGAAGCGCCAGTGAAGAGTTGGCCTTTACCGCATAACAAACTGTGTGCGAAAGACTGGCAAACTCGTCCTGGAGCATGCGCGTGCGCGCTCTAACATCATCCGACGAATAAACATACAGCGGCGTGCCGTACTCCTCCGCGAGTTTGGTCAGATCAGCGCCGCCACACTGCAACCGGTCATCAACATAGGCAAGGGGACGTGGAGAAGGAAAGGCGCTCACGGAGTGACGATATCAGCAGCAGCCGGGGAGAACACATACGGTGCCTGCGGCATCACAACCCACGCAACCAGGTAAGCCACAAAAACTGTCCCTGCGCTGAATAGACCGAGCAGACAAACAACAAGCCGTGTGATCGTCACATCCAGACGGTACGTACGAGCAAAGCCCGCACAAACCCCTGCGATCATGCGGCCTTCGCGCAAACGCATCAGCGGTCCTTCGGGGTAAGGAGCCACGCTTTGCAGCGGGCGTCCGCAGCAATTGCAAAACCGAGAAGTTCCATCAAACGATCTGCTGCAATCAGCGCACACCATAAGTGCCTCCACAATATCTTCACTGATCTCTACGGACCTGAGCGTTCGGCGGTTCCATGACCTACTTGCCCGTGTAGGGCGTCCGCAGATATTTGCGAGCCGCATCAGCCTGCGTCTGGTCTCCACCCGACGCTGCGGCAGCCTGGTACAGCTTCACAGCAGCAGGACGCTCGTGCAGCAGATCGAACATTTCGCCTGCGTTGAGCTGCGCTCGCTTCCTAAGCCAGTCGCTACAGTTCGGCTGGCTGGCGGCTTGCGTGTAGGAGCTTGCCGCGCCTCTGATGTCGTTGTAGCCCCTCTGCGTCTCACCGAGACCGAACCATGCCATCTGCAACCGAGGATCAACAAAGTATCCAGGCTTCTGCGCATCCTGCAACACGTGCTTATAGGCTTCGATTGCTTCGAGGCCGTGTCCCTCGTCCTTCAGCAGGTTTGCCACCTCAAGTTGAAACAGGTAATCGTGCGGAAACTGCTGAGCCAACCCGCGCTGCACCTGCAAAGCTTCCGCATAGCGTCCATCGTGCCTGAGGAAAAGTGACAGTGTCGTGCGGGATTCCACCCCGGTGGCGGTGCCGTTGACGGCAGCGTCGCGGAGCATAGCCAGCCCCTTTTCCTTAGACCCACCCAGCCCCATAATGCCGATCATCATGCGCACAAATCTCGGCAGACTCGCCGCCGCAAACTGCTGGATGCCGATCGCCATCTTGGCATCTGCATACTGCGGATCGATCTTCAGCACGGCTTCGCTGTCGTTGCGAGCCGAGTAGCCCTGCCGCGCCGCCCCCGCATAAGAATGGTCCGCAAGCGTAATAAAGGCCGCGTGCATCCCACGCGCGAAACCGCGTGCGAACAATGCGTTCTTATCATTCGCGTTTGCCTTCAGGCGAGCATCCGCAAGACCCACGACTCGATTGGTGAGATTTTCTATCTCATTCCGTGTGCTTTGCGGAATGTCCACCTGACGCTTGTTCGTTAGAAAATTGTCGCGTGCGTAGTACGTTGTATCCAACAGATCCTGGTGGTAGAGCTCGCGGAAGATAGTCACCATCAGCACGTAATTCCACGCCATCGGCTCCTGTGAATGCTGCTGCGCAACCTGTTCGAAGATGCGCAGCGCGCCGTCGTAGTCCAGATTGTAGAAGTGGTCGTACCCCTGGCGTACGGTGGCGTCCAGGTTCAGCGGGTCGGTGTGCAGCGCAGCCCCATTCTCCGCTAGAGCACCAACAGCCAACCCGAACACAATCAGAGCAGCCGCACACATCTTCCGTAAACCGTTCACGCGAACTTCCCTTCAGCAACGCCCACAACAAACCGATTACGCAACAGCTACACTGTAGCTTCGATGCTCCCGCGCCTTTCACGCAGCCGGGAATCGCACCAGGCACATGAATCTTTCCGTCCTACTTCCTGCAACGCTACTCACGCTCGGCTGCTTTGCTTACATCTTCTGGCCGCAGCACACGACCGCGCACGCTACAGAGAAGACGCGCCTCGACTACCTTCGCGAGCGTAAAGAAGTCATTTACGACAATCTTCGCGACCTGAACTTCGAGTACCGGGCCGGCAAATACCCCGAAGAAGATTTTCTTCGGCAGCGCGACGAGCTCGAGAACGAAGCAGCTACCGTGCTGTCCGAAATGGACGCACTCGAGGCCTGATACTGGAGTCCTGAAATGCGAGCGTAGCGGAGCAGGTGCAGTATCCTTAGGTGTGCCTGCACTCTCAAGATTTCTTGCTTCCTGCTGCCTCTTTCTAGCGCTTCCTGCGTTTGCCGCCGACACGCTCACCGGCGTGGTAACAAACGGCACCACTAAGAAGCCGTCCGCCGGCGATGACGTTGTCCTGATTCGCCTGCAACAAGGCATGCAGGAATCTACCCGCACCAAGACCGACTCCAAGGGACACTTCACACTCGAAGTTCCCGACACAGGCATTCACCTTGTCCGCGTAACGCACGACAAAGCCAACTACTTCCGCCCTGCGCCTCCAGGAACACAGTCCGTCGAAGTGGAAGTGTTCAACGCCGCAGCAAAGGTGCAAGGCGTCTCCAACGAAGCAGACGTCATGCGGATTCAGAGCGATGCCGGTGGTAATGCTCTCCGAGTGGTGGAAAACTTCTTCGTCAAAAATGAATCCACGCCGCCGCTGACTCAGTTCTCGGAGCGACCGTTCGAGTTCTGGCTTCCAGAGGGAGCCATCGTGGAGGGCTCCGCAGCACTCGCTCCCGGCGGCATGCCCGTGCAGGCTGCGCCCGTGCCGCTCGCGGAAAAGGGTCACTACACCTTCCTCTTTCCTATTCGTCCGGGCGAAACGCGCTTTCAGATCACCTACCGGCTTCCCTATTCGGGCAAGTTCTCCTTCGCGCCGCACGTCACCCAGGCGACAGACACAGTGGCAATCATGCTCCCCAAGAGCATGACCTTTACACCTGCCGCTGACGCACCGTTTGCTCCGGTGAACGACGAGGTGAACGCGCAGACCTTTGTTGCGCGGAACGTAGCTGCAAGTCAATCCCTTTCCTTCACGCTTTCCGGCAGCGGACAGCTTCCACGCGATGCAGACAGCCCGGGCGGCCCAGGTCAGGGTGCACAGGGAGCAACGCCGGGCGCGGAATCCGGGCAAGTTGTTCCGGAAACGCAGAACACTGCGCCTGGTCGCGGTCTGCAGAATCCGCTGGATCCCGAAGGCGACCGCGATCCCTGGGGACGCTACAAGTGGTGGATTCTGGGCGGTCTAGCGCTCTTGCTGGCTGCCGCTGCCGGCGTGCTGCTCAAGAAACCATCTGCACACGCTGTGGAAACAAACGCCACTCCCGCACCAGTGCCAGCCCACGTCATCGACCACGACACGCTGATGTTTCAGGCGCTCAAAGAGGAGTTGTTCTCGCTGGAAACAGAACGTCTGCAGAACCGCATCTCCGAGCATGACTATTCCAGCACCAAAGCAGCTCTGGAACTCATTCTTAGCCGGGCTCTAGCTCGCTCATCAGCGAAGCAGGTCGTGTCCGTATGACCGCAGTCCTTCGCGCGATACGACTCATCGCGCTCGCCATCTGGGTGGGCGGCATTGTGTTCTTCGCGTTCGCTGTCGCGAAGGTCGCCTTCAATACGCTGCCGGATAGCCACACAGCAGGCCTTGTCGTTCGCGGAACTCTGCTGGAGCTCCACAAGCTTGGCCTGGCGAGCGGCGGAGTCTACTTCCTTATGACCGTGGCTCTCATCGCATTGCAGCGCGACACTCATCCCGTTCGCGCCGTCGAGATCGCCTTAGTCGTCGCGATGATTAGCCTTACCGCGTATTCTCAGTTCTCTATCATCCCGTCGATGGAACGAGACCGCATCGCACTTGGCGGAGATACCACAAAAGCACCCTACGACAACGCAGCGCGGAACCATTTCAACCGGCAGCACGGATTGTCAGTGAAGCTGGAAGGCGCAGTGCTGATCGAGGGACTCATCCTGCTCGCACTTGCCCCGGTCCATGGCCGCGACGAACTGTACAGGTACGCCTGAGTCTTACTCCACCGGGAGCTTCGCACGATAGCCATCGCGCGTGACAATGGAATACTTCAAAGGCTTGCCCTTTTCATCGACCATCTTGAGTGGCTTGCCCTCGTTATCAACCAGGTAGACCTTCACCTTTCGGTATGTGCCGTCATTCTTCGTGTTTGTGGGCCGATAGGTAAGGACGTATTGGTTGCGAATGGATTCATTGATCTGCCCGAAGATGTCTGGCAGCGCTCCCTGAAACATAGGCTGGAAACTCAGTCCGCCGGTCATCTGCGCGAAGGTCTTCATCTCGTTATCCGCCTGCAGATAATCCATGCGGGTGATCGCACCCATACCGCCGCGTGCATCCGCCATCTCACGGATGAAGGCACCCGTGCTGATAGTGAAGATTGTCACGTTCGGCGTCGCTTTGATCTTTGCCAGCATTTTATCGAGAGTGATCCGTGACATCGTGTCCCGCCCAGTCGAGATCAGGATGATGTACTTCCTGCCCTCAACACGAGTTAGGCGGTCCAGCGTCTCGTACAGAGCGTCGAACTCATCCGTCTCCCGAAATCCTGGAATCGTAAGGCTCTGAAGCGCCTGCTGAATAACTTCCTTGTTATTTGTGAAGTCCGTCAGGATGTGTGGACGCAGATCGTAGGTCTCGACAGCCACATAATCCTCAGGTTGCAGGCTGCGGAAGAACGCCGCCGACGCGTTCTGCATGTCGTTGATGAAGTAGTACGAGTTCGCCGCGAACTCCAGCAACATGACTGCGGTAATCGGCACCTTTGTGGTGCGCAGCGTTTGCACCTTCTGGTCCACGCCATCTTCCACAACGACAAAGTTCCCCGCCTTCAACCCAGGAACGAACTGATGTGTTTTGTCCAGAATGACGTTGACATTAAGATTCACGATGGGAACGTCGACGCGCATCGTAAAGATTTCGCCATTTGGATTGTTCAGCTTTTCCTCCGCTGGCGCGGGCGGCGGTGCCGTTTCTTCTTTCTTCTTCGGCAGAACAATCGACCCGTTATCGTTTACCGGGCCACCTTCGTCTGGCTGTGACTGCGGTTTCTGCTGTTGAGGCGGAGTCGGCTGCTGCGCCTGCAAAGCGGGGGAGGCGGTGGCCGAGACGATGGCTGTTGCAAAGAGAAGAGCTAAGGGAAGTTTGAGCACTGGGATCCTGAAAAGCCTTACACAGTTATAGACGCGAAACCTGCGGAAGCGGAGGCAGTACCCCGCTGGCCGTATCCTGAACCAGCATGCGTTTTGAGCTGTTTATCGCCACACGTTATCTGCGAGCACGCCGGCGTCAGGCCGTCATCGGCTTTGTCACTGGCATTTCTGTCTTGGGCGTGGCGGCGGGTGTCGCAGCACTGATCATTGCGCTCGCCATCACAAACGGCATGCGCCGCGACCTGCAGGAGCGGCTGGTAGGTGCCACCGCCCACGTAGAACTCCTCCGCGTTGCGGGCGACGGAATGCGCGATTGGCAGCCGCTCATGACGAAGCTCTCCACGATCAAAGATGTGGAAGCGGTGGCTCCGGGGCTTTACGGGCAGGTGCTCATCTCGCGCAATGCGAAATCAGGCGGCGCGCTCATCAAGGGCATCATCCCTGCCGACGAGCGGAGAGTCGGAGATCTTCTACAAACCATAAAAGAGGGCTCTGCGGCCCCGCTTGAATCTGCGAGCGTTGTGCCTGGGGCCACTCCTCCGCTTGTGATTGGAAATGAGCTCGCCGCGAACCTTGGCGCGACGGTCGGGGACACCCTGCTCGTTACCAGCCCACAGGGCGATCTCACCCCGCTTGGCCTCGTTCCCCGTTATCAGCGCTTTGTCGTCGCAGGCATCTTTGCCTCCGGCTTTTACCAATTCGACTCTGCCTACGCTTTTATGCGACTTACAGACGCCCAGCGCCTCTTCTCCGAGCCAGACCTCGTCAGCGTACTCAGTTTCCGCATTCGCGACCTCTATAGTGCTCGAGAGGTGGGGCGGGCAATCGAGCAGGCTGCTGGCCCCGGTTTTCAGACGACGAACTGGATGGAGCAAAATCGTGAGCTTTTCCGCGCTCTCAAGCTCGAGCAGGTTGTCACGTTCATCGTGCTCGCACTCATCATTGTCGTTGCCGCGCTGAACATTCTGATCGCCCTCACCATGATGGTGATGGAAAAGACACGCGACATAGCCGTGATGATGAGCTTTGGTGTTCGCGCGGACCAGATCCGCCGTATCTTCCTCTGTCAGGGGCTGCTAATCTCCGGCCTCGGCACACTGCTCGGCCTCGTTGTTGGCTACCTCGCGAGCTTTGCAGGCGCACACTACCGATTCATCCATCTCGACGCGAACGTCTACTCGCTCGACTATCTGCCCTTCGCACCGAAACTCCTGGATGCGTTCATCGTAGGGCTCGTCTCGATTGGTGTTGCCCTGCTGGCAACGCTCTACCCATCCCGTTCTGCGGCCAACGTGCTACCCGCAGAAGCACTCCGCTACGAGTAACCGAGTAACTTAGAATCGGCTTATGGCCATTCGCCTGCGTTACCCAGAAATCGCGCCTGACGGTTACGCCGCGCTCAGTGCGTTCGGACATTACGTCAACACGGCCACCGCACTCCCGCCAGTACTCGTTGGGCTCGTTTACCTTCGCGCTTCCGTGCTAAACAACTGCAACTTCTGCATCAACATGCACTCGGCAGAACTGCGCAAGTATAACGAGCCACATACTCGCGTGGATGCAGTCGCCAACTGGTCAGAATCCGATGCGTTCACACCCCGCGAACGCGCAGCTCTGGCCTGGACTGACACTCTCACACTTCTGCAAACCGGCACCCATGCCGCCGAGCCGGACTATGCAGCAGTGCGGGAATTCTTCAATGAGAAGGATGTTGTAGACCTGACATTCGCCATCGCTGCCATCAACGCGTGGAACCGACTGGGGGTAGCATTCCGTCCCTCCTGGAATCCAGAGAAATCACGATCGGTCAGTAAGCCCGCCGCCGCTCTCGAAGAACAGAACCAGCTGGCCGAAGCGGATGATCAGCAGCACTCGGTGATCGCGGACGACGGCGGCAAAGTCTCCGAGGACGAATGAGTGCCCTTGGTTCTACACCTGCGCCATTCCTGCGAGCCAGCGGTCTGAGCAAGTCCTACGCTAGCCCACGTCCCGGAGCGAAACCGCTTCAACTATTCCATGAACTCTCGCTCGAAGTTGCCGTAGGTGAACTGGTCGCTGTTGTTGGGGAAAGCGGCACGGGGAAAAGTTCTCTGTTGCACATCCTCGCCGCGCTCGATATGCCGACAGCCGGCGATGTGTTCTGTGGGAGCACGAACGTCACACGACTTGAAAAGCAAACCGCGGCGGAATTCCGCAACCGTGAAATCGGCTATGTCTGGCAGTTTCACTATTTGCTTCCAGAATTTACTGCGCTCGAAAATGTAGCTATGCCGCTGCTCGCGCGCGGAACGAAGTACAAAGATGCATTACGCCGGGCAGAAGACTGGCTTACTCGCGTTGGGCTTGCCAACCGAGGGGAGCATCGGTCAGGTGAGTTATCCGGTGGCGAACAGCAGCGTGTTTCCATTGCTCGCGCGCTGGTTGTCCAACCCAAACTTCTGCTGGCCGACGAACCCACCGGTGATCTGGACAACAACACGGCTGAAGCTGTTTTCCGTCTGCTCCGCGAGCTTCAGCGTGAGCAAGGTCTGGCGGGCGTTTTAGTCACTCACAATATGGCGTTTGCAGAACGCTGTGACCGCACGCTTAGACTAAGCGGCGGTCACCTCGAGCCATACGCGATCTGAAGCTGACTATGCCTGTCCGCGTCGCGGCTTAACAGCCTCTACAGCATTCTCCGCACCATCAGCAGGAGCGGCAGGGATATCCACGTCATCGCTCGCTTTGATGCCAAGCTTTTTACGAAGATCCGTATTGATGCGTGCGAACGTGTCCTTGTTTTCCTTCAGAAAATTACGTACATTCTCACGCCCTTGGCCGATGCGTTCACCTGAAAAGCTATACCAGGCCCCAGCTTTATCAACGATGTTGTGCAGCACCGCGAGATCGAGAACGTCACCTTCGCGCGATATGCCTTCCCCATAAAGAATGTCAAATTCTGCGTCACGGAAAGGTGCGGCCACCTTGTTCTTGACGATCTTTACCTTTGTCCGCGAACCCACAACAACGTCACCTTCCTTCACGGCACCAATTCGTCGAATGTCGATGCGCACGGAGGAGTAAAACTTCAGGGCCTTGCCTCCGGTTGTTGTTTCCGGGTTCCCAAACATGACGCCAATCTTCTCGCGGATCTGATTAATGAAGATGAGGCAGGTGCGCGACTTAGAAACCGTACCCGTGAGCTTACGCAGTGCCTGAGACATCAGGCGAGCCTGGAGTCCCATGTGGGAGTCTCCCATCTCACCATCAAGTTCTGCCTTGGGCACAAGCGCCGCGACCGAATCGACAACCAGTACATCGACGGCGTTCGAGCGGACCAGGGCTTCCACAATTTCAAGCGCCTGCTCACCATAATCAGGCTGCGCAATCAGCAGGTTGTCCGTATCTACACCAAGTTTGCGTGCATATTGTGGGTCGAGCGCATGCTCGGCATCCACAAATGCCGCCAGTCCACCAGCCTTCTGCGCTTCAGCAATCACCTGGAGAGTAATCGTGGTTTTGCCTGACGACTCCGGTCCAAAAATCTCGATCACGCGACCACGGGGAAATCCACCCACTCCGAGCGCTGCATCGAACGAAATCGATCCGGTCGAAATCACAGAAATCGGCCCAATCGTGTCCTTCGCGCCGAGCCGCATAACCGAGCCCTTGCCAAACTGTTTTTCGAGTTGCGAAAGCGCTGATTCGATGGCTTTGCTGCGGTCTTCTGCCACGTGAAATCTCCCTTGGAATACTGCTTTTGGTCAAAGCAGAGTCTAGCACCGAAACAGATGCAAAAGCAAAAGAAAGGCGAAAGGAAAACTGGTCAGAATTCGGTTGCTAATATCCGCAGCTCAACATCCGTGATGCGCTACTCTGAGCACAATGCAGCGGTTCCGCTATCTCGACGCCCTCACGACAGCCTTCGTTGTTGTGCTGCTTATTTCGAACCTGCTCGCTCAGAAGGTGGTGCGCGTCGGGCATTTTTCCACGAGCGGTGCGGTCATACTTTTCCCTATTACTTACATCTTCGGCGACGTTTTTACCGAGGTGTACGGCTACGCCGCATCCCGCAGAGCCATCTGGCTGGGCTTTTTTGGAACGGCGTCGCTCTACGCCGTGTCTGCCGCGGTCATAGCGCTACCCGCCGATCCTGAATGGCACAATCAAACGGTATTCGAAACCGTCTTCGGCATCCTCCCGCGAATCCTTATCGCCAGTCTCATTGCGTTCTGGGCCGGCGAGTTTGCCAACTCCTACACGATGGCGAGACTCAAGCTACTCACAAACGGAAGGATGTTGTGGACGCGTACCGTAGGCTCAACTGTGGTGGGTCAGGCCGTGGACACCACACTGGTCATCGCTCTCACCTTCGCCGGTCGAGTCTCCACGGCGAAGCTGCTCTCCATGATTGCTGGCGGCTATGTGCTCAAGGTTGCCTACGAGGTTCTTGCAACTCCCCTCACCTATCTCGTCGTAAACGGACTCAAGCGTGCCGAGCACGTCGACACCTTCGACAAGCACACCAACTTCAACCCGTTTCAGTTCACGAAGAGCGGCGAAGCCTAGCGTTTCAGCAAGTCCACCGGCTCGTTCACATCCTGTATTCGGAAAAGTTCAGCCAGAGCGGGATGCCGTGCAGCGACGGCCCGATACATCTCCCACGCTACCCGCCGGTAGCTGAAGTGCCCAGCGATTCCTGAGCGCAACTCAGCGATATACAGCGCTTCTGAAAAGTCCATTTTGAACATCGCACGGCAGCGCGTCCCCAGCGGCAGAAGATACTGCGCACTCTGCACTGCCTCTGGCTCACCGCTGTCGCGCACCTCGCGATAGGCCGCCAGCGCGTTGTCCATGCCCACGCGATACTGCGCCTCTAACCCCGCCTCGGCCAAGGAAGGCTGGCCCGGACAGACGGGCTCGTCATAGCCATGCAGGTCGCTGAACTCCTGGATCAATTGCACGCACCTTCGGTGGCGATGCATGTCGCGGAATCCGCCGATGTCCATCAGCACATCGAACCGAAACCCATGCCCCGATTGAAACGCGCGCAGCAACTCATCGTGACGGCCACGACTGGCCGCTCCGAGCTTTACCAGTTCGATACGGCGAGCTTCCGGCAAGGCTGTCACGGCGCCGCGCAGTTGCCGGTAAGAATAGTGGCAGTGCGGATACAACAGCGACGTGGCTAGCTCAACTTCCAGATCCTCATCGTCGTCCAGCAGATCCACAATCGGTGCCGGGTAGATCGGTGCGCCCTTCATCAACTCACGCGCAGCCGCTGCCAGCTCCGATCTGCTTGCGCAGACATACTCATTCCGCTCTGCATATTTCACCAATGTCGGCGCGGTGCGCACTGGCGGCATCAGGTCCTGAAGAATTTCGGCCGTGGCTTCGGCATTTACGACGCCCTCACCCGCAAGCTGCTCCAATTTGTCACGCTGCACATTCCAAGCCGGCTCCGCCGCGGCGCTTCGCAGCTTTTCTCCAAGCCCACGAATCTCTGCGAAATTGCTCGAAAGCAGACGTGAAACCTGCGACTCCAGCGTTCGCGCATTCACCACCTGCCCAAGCGATGTATTCGTTGCCAGCGGCAGCAAGTATCGTGCAGCGTCGAACGCTCGTGCTTTCAGCGTCCGTTCATAGCTTTCCTGCTTCACCGTTTCAGGCTTTGCGACCACCTGCTTCAGAGCGCCGAACATTCCTATACTCAGCGCGTCATACGCCTCAAAGGAGCCGCGCACCGTCTCGGTGTAGAGCGCCTGTGTCGCACCGCCCAGCTTAGGCGTATACCAGCCGCTGCGCCGGAAATCCTGGTAACGCGTGGACCGCTCCTGCCCGTCCCAGCGAGTCTCATCCACCAGCACAATCGCTGCAAGCAGCGACAAGCGCTCTATGGCAAATGGAATGTGAGCGAGGTCGGCTATCGATCGGTGGCCATACTGAAAATAAAACGTGTTCAGAAACTGTTCCGCACGCTGCGCGCTAATCTCTGCGAGCGACTCGCGCATGGTGAGCGCAGAACGGGAATACTTCGCCATCGCATATGCCAGAACTTCCGGCTCTGCTCCATGAATGGCGTAAACTTCAGTATCGTTTTCAGAATGCGGCTGGCTGGGTATTTCAGACATGACTCGCACAAGAATATCGCGCCCGCTCCGCTGAATTTCGGAAAGTCGCAAGAGAGGTTGAATCTGTGGCAGAAGCATCACTGACAGGTAAGGTTGCGCTGGTTACAGGAGCGTCCCAAGGCATCGGCAGAACCTGTGCCATCGAACTCGCAAAGCTGGGTGCGACGGTTGCTCTTGCAGCGCGCAGCACAGAAAAGCTCGAGGCGGTGGCCGCGGAAATTGTCGCGGCTGGCGGTACAGCCGAAGCCTTTGCAATCGATGTCGCCAGCGAGGATTCCATCAAGTCCGCGGCCAAGGCAGTCATCGCAGAGTTTGGCAAAGTTGACATCCTCGTCAACAACGCGGGCATCACCAAAGACACACTCGCACTTCGCATGAAGCTCGCCGACTTCGATGCTGTCCTACGCACCAATCTCACTGGATCCTTCTTGCTCACGCAGGCCGTCATCTCTTCCATGATGAAAAGCCGTTGGGGCCGCGTTATCAACATCACCTCTGTAGTCGGAGAAGTTGGCGCCGCTGGCCAAGCCAACTATGCTGCTTCTAAAGCGGGCCTGATCGGCCTCACCAAGTCACTCGCTCGCGAGTTCGCCTCCAGGGCCATCACCGTGAACGCCGTCGCACCTGGATTTATACAAACTGCGATGACCGATGCGCTTACAGAAGATCAAAAGTCCGCGATCCTTGCGCAGATACCACTTGCCCGCTACGGGGAAGACAAGGACATCGCCGCAGCCGTCGCATTCCTCGCGTCCGACGCCGCCTCCTACATCACAGGTCATACGCTCGATGTAAATGGCGGCATGTACATGGGTTAGTCTGGCAATGCTTATTCGTTCATTTGCGGCTTAGGGCCTTTCAGCTGTGTTCGCCGTTCTTTCGCGGTGTTTCTCCAACCACGAATCTGCAATGGTACAAACCATCTGTTCCAGTGCAAGATAGCGCTTGCCATGCCGCCACTCTGCCCGTTACTTTGTGGCTAATGGCAAACATGCATACAGCTCTTGCGGCCGCTGCCGAAGCGGTCCCGCAGCCGTCCCCGATCAACATCGGCACGACCATTCGTAATTTTCGGTTGCAAAAGGGCATGTCACAGGGCGACATCGAAAAGCGTACCGGTCTTCTCCGCTGCTATTTGTCGCGCGTCGAGAACGGCCACACGATTCCCTCTCTCGAGACACTACAGAAGATTGCCGGTGCACTCGATCTTGCGCTCAGCCATTTCTTTGCGCAGGACTCTGTCAAAGAAGCGGTCGGACCCAGCCTGAATGAGGACGAGATTCGTTTCCTCACGCAAATTCAGCGGTACTCCGCCAACCTCAGCGACTCCGACCGTCGCCTGCTGCTCGCCATGGTTCGGAAGTTTGCCGCAACGGCGACCACATCCTTTAGCTAGAAGTCGTCCTCTTTACTGCTGAGGGGGCGCGCTCTGCGCAAAGGTAATCCCGACTGCGTAGCAGCAAAGACAAAGCGCAAGCGCTGCCACCACAAACACAAGTAACTGTCGCGATCGGTAGCTCGACTTCCCCGATGTCATTCTTGGGAAAAGTGGCGCACCCAGCGCAAGGCCAGCTACAAAACCGCCGAGGTGAGCTGAGTTGTCCACGTTGGGCAGCGAGTTCGGGCTCAGATGCAGTGGAGCCAGGACAGCACTCGGAATAAACCGCGGCACTATCCCAATCGCAAGATTCAGCACTGCGAACAAAATCACCGACTGTCGAAGGCTTCGAAGCTCGTTCCACGGCAGCGACAGCTTCCTGTTCGACAGCAGAACAATCAGTATGCCCGCAATGCCGAACACCGCAGCGGATGCACCAGCAACTACGCCGGGCTGCCGTACGAAGTCACTCCACCCCAACGACAGAAGCATCCCCGCTGAACCGGTAAGCAGGTACACCGCAATGAGCCCCGGCTTCCCCAACAGCGGCTCGCCAAACAGCCCAAGATTCCAGAGGCACCACATGTTAAGCGCTAGGTGCAATAGCGTCACATGCACGAAGTTCGCCGTGAGCAGCCGCCACCACTGATGATTCTGCTGCACCAGCACCGAAGAACTCCCACCGAAGCGGACTATCTGATCAACGCTGAATTCAGCCGTAAAAATTTGGCCGATCTGGTGCTGCCGAATGAGCTCCGTAACCGGCCCGGCGAACATCAAGAGGAAAACCCCAATGTTGATCGCCAGCAGCAGATACGTAGCCGGATAGGCAAGCAGCGACGGCTTCTCGGCTGCCTGCTCTGCGCGACCGTCCGACGGGGCATCAACCAGCGGCGAAATGGTCGCAACGGCTTCAGCCTGCTCCTGCTGTGCGCTCGGATGTGTGTCGAGATGGTCCAAGAGATCGTTGTTAGATTTGCAAACTAAGCAGCCTGTTTGCGTTCGCGCATTTCTGGTGAGAAGCGTTCACGCACCAGGTGTGTCAGCATCGCAGGAACCGGCGTTGCAATGGCAACCAATACCCACAGCAGCATAGACACGACAACACCTGCAATCGCAACGGCTTCCAGACTGATGGTGATGCTGGATGGCAGGTGTGCCAGAGCCACTACGTTCTGTGGCGCTGCAGGAAGATGCAGATGAACGCTGTTGCTGATGTTTTTCGCCGCCTCCACGCGGTGTAGCACCAATGCAACCAGCAGAAACGCGGCAAACGAAAGTGACGTCACGACCAGCAGAAGAACATCTACTGTCCGATGAACCCGCTGACGACGTTTGCAGTAGCCGCAGCTACGAAGATGATCATCGTAGTCACCACGCAGATCCCTCGGAATACCCGAGATGTCATACCGCCAGCCCGAAAGGATGGCCCCAATTACCTGATCGGAGCAGGCTTGGTGACGGTGGGTCGATTGCGGATGTGAGTGGCTGGCAAATTGCATCGCGTAGTAACAGTTTAGACGATTTTGCAATGAGGCGGATAGCACCAACCCGGGTTCCACCCCCAAGGCTCACAGACGAATGGGTTCGAGCGGAGTTTCTTGGACAGCCAACAGAACGCGATTTCCAAGGAGTGTCATGCGGTCTCCAATCGCCTGCTCCGCAGCGTAACGCGCCAGCTCTGGGAGATTGTTCTGCTCGGAAATATGTCCAAGCACGATCGTGTGCGCGCCCCCGTCGTAGTCGCGCAGGAAAAACTCAGCGCATGCGGCGTTCGACAAATGTCCTACGCGCGAAAGCACGCGCTGCTTAACAGACCATGGATACGGTCCGTCCTTCAGCATCTCCAAATCGTGATTGGACTCGAGCAGCAGAACATCCACGTTCTTCAGAGCATTGTTTACATTTGGTGGAATATAGCCAAGGTCTGTCGCCACTGCCATCCGAACCGACTCCTGCCGTGCATGGAACACAAAGCCGCAGGGATCGGCAGCGTCGTGCGGAATGGTAAATGGATTGACGTCGATATCACCAATGCAGAAATGCTTTCCCGCCTGGAAGTACTCCACATGTGGGAGCTGGGTCGGGTTTAGTTTCGCTGTGCTTCGCGTCTCAACCGGTTCACACTCTTCACCCGCATCCGAGGCGTTATCTTCAGCTGCCCCGCTGGATTCCCCTCCAGCAGCGTCAAGTTCCGCAAGCTCTACACCAACTCCCGCAAAGGCCGTAGCGCCAACGCTCGCTAACTTGTGTGCCGGAGCCACAGCCACTGACCGGGCGGCGCGCTCATTTTCCAGATTTTCCAGCCATTTTGCGTACGTCATCGTGGTTTTCGGCGTCAGCATGCGCACCCATGCGCGGTGGGTCTGCTCCGTAAAGAACACCGGGATATTGTATTTGCGCGCCAGCACAGCCAAACCGGCCACGTGGTCAAAGTGCTCATGCGTAATCAGGATCGCCGTGATCGTCGAAGGATCTTCACCCGTTACTTCCATACGTCGGATCAATTCACGACAGGAAAGACCAGCATCGACCAGAATACGTGTGGTGTTCGAAGCAATCAGAGTGGAATTGCCCTTGGAGCCCGAAGCTAACACCGTCATCCGCACAGATTAAGAATACGCCGTGAATCTGTGCAAGAAGCCTCTGAGGCCTTCCCGGTACCTAGCCTTGTTCTTCCATAAGAGGCAGTCGACTTCGGCGTTAGCTCGCGCTGGGCTTAGGATTTCGCAGCGGTGCCATGAAGTTCACCACCGAGCGCATCACGATCTCGTCGCGCTGATTGAAGGTCAGCGTGCGGGAGCGAACAATACCAAACGTTGGTCGCGAACTCGAGAGCCGAACATTCAGGATCTCGGCTTCTGTTCGTATCGAGTCACCCGGGCGCACAGGCTGCGTCCAGCGAATCTCCTCCACGCCGGCCCCGATCATCCCGCCAGCGATTCGAATCGACTCTACCCGCAGCCGCATGACGATGGCCGCAGTAAGCCAGCCTGACGCTGCCAAGCCCTGAAAGAATGAGCTCTCTCCCGCAGCCTCATCCAGGTGAAAGGGCTGCGGATCGTAACGTTCAGCGAACTGCTTAATCTCTTCAGCGGTAACTTTGTAGCTGTGTTCGGAGCTGAACTTCAGGCCCGGAAAGAGATCTTCGAAATACAGTTCGTTCGCCAAACTAAACTCTCCTGAAATAGCTCTGCTACATCCGCCCGCGAGCACCATCTGCACAGCAGTTGTGCGGAGCGACCCTTGAAGCTGTGTGACTCGCACTGCGCGGGAAGCGTCCGCAGCGAATCGACACCACAGTATAGCCCTCTGCCACCCGATCGAATGCCTACAACCGATTGCTCCAAGCATCTCGCTGGTCAGGTAAGACACCTCGTGCCAGTCCACCCGTTCATTGACTCCGATCCAGGCGACCAAATGAAGTGAGGGCAACACATAAGAAGGGCCGCTGAGAGATCTCAGCGGCCCTTCTTGCTTATGGCGCAAGGCAGCTACTTGCCTTTAGCGGCCGCTAACTTCTCTTCCGCCACTCGCGTCTCTGCGTTGGCTTCGTCGTATTTTTCCTGATCGTCGCCGGCCTGGTTCCAAAGCTCCTGCGCGTGTTGTAACTGCGCCTGTGCCTCACCGGTGTTGATCTCCTCCGGATGCAACGCAGTTTCCGCCAGGATCGTCACACGTTCCGGCAGAACCTCCACAAAGCCCCACGCTACAAAGAAGATCTGCTCACCAGCTGACCCGCCGTGCAGCTTCACTTCTCCCGCGCCAAGCTCCGCCAGTAGCGGTGCCGCGCCATATAGTGCTTCCAGGTAGCCGGACATGGACGGCAGTTCCACCGCCGTGGCGGTCGCGTCCAGCAGCACGCGATCCGGCGTAACCAGCCGCACCTTCAGCAACCCCGAATTATTCTGTGTTTCCGCCATTGAATCTCTGTCTTGTGACGAGCGCCTCATCCGAGGCACTCATCCTCTGTTCACTAATCACTATTCACTGCGCGCAGTTATGCGCTCTTCATCTTCTCGGCGGCAGCCATCACGTCTTCAATGCCACCCTTCAGGTAGAAGGCCTGCTCCGGAATCGCATCGTGCTTGCCTTCGATAATTTCCTTGAAGGAGCGGATGGTGTCTTCCACCTTCACGTAAGCACCAGGAATGCCGGTAAAGATTTCCGCCACATGGAAGGGCTGCGAAAGGAAGCGTTGCACCTTACGCGCACGGGCTACCGTGAGCTTGTCTTCTTCCGACAATTCATCAATGCCGAGAATCGCGATGATGTCCTGCAGATCCTTGTAGCGCTGCAAAATGCGCTTCACGCCCTGAGCCACGTCGTAATGCTCCTGGCCCACGATACGAGCCGAGAGAATACGCGAAGTCGAGGTCAGCGGATCCACAGCAGGGTAGATACCGAGCTCGGAAAGCGGACGGGACAAAAGCATCGTCGCATCAAGGTGAGCAAACGTTGTCGCCGGAGCCGGATCGGTGATGTCATCGGCAGGTACGTACACTGCCTGCACCGAAGTGACCGAACCCTTCTTGGTTGACGTGATGCGCTCCTGCAACTCACCCATTTCAGTCGCAAGATTCGGCTGGTATCCCACAGCCGAGGGCATGCGGCCAAGCAGCGTGGAAACTTCCGAACCCGCCTGCGTGAAGCGGAAGATATTGTCGATGAACAGCAGCGTATCCGCGCCTTCTTCGTCGCGGAAGTGCTCCGCGACCGTGAGGCCGGTCAGCGCCACACGCAGGCGCGCACCCGGCGGTTCGGTCATCTGGCCATAGATGAGTGCGGCTTTGCTCTTCGAGAAGTCCTTCAGGTCGATAACGCCGGACTCCTGGAACTCATGCCAGAGATCATTGCCTTCGCGGGTTCGCTCACCCACGCCGGCAAACACAGAGTATCCACCATGCTTGGTCGCAACGTTGTTGATGAGCTCCTGAATAACAACGGTCTTGCCTACGCCGGCACCACCGAACAGGCCAATCTTTCCACCCTTCAAGAACGGCAGGATCAGATCGACGACTTTGATGCCAGTCTCAAACATCTCTTCCGAGGTCGACTGCTCCTCGAAAGAAGGTGCCTGACGGTGAATGGGCATGTGAACCTTTGCGTTCACCGGACCAAGTTCGTCTACCGGTTCGCCGAGCACATTCAGCACGCGTCCCAGCGTCTCACGGCCCACAGGCACCAGGATGCCAGCTCCCGTGTCAAGCGCCTTCATGCCGCGAACCATTCCTTCGGTCGCCGTCATCGCGATGCAACGCACGCGGCCTTCGCCAAGATGCTGCTGCACTTCCACAATCACGTTCATCGGGAGCGGTGTATCGAAGCCCTCGCTCGTAATGCGCAAAGCCTGAAAAATCGGCGGCATATTTGCTTCATCGAATTGCACGTCAACTGCCGGACCGCTGACGCTGATTACCTTGCCAATGTTCTCTGCCATAATTCTTCCTGTTTCAAACTCGCTGCTGCTGTTCTTTCATTCAATGACGCGGCGCTACAGCGCAGCCGCGCCACTCACAATCTCGATAATTTCTTTCGTAATAGCTGCCTGACGAACTCGGTTCATGGTCAGCGATAACTTGTCGATCAGATCACCAGCATTCTTGGTGGCCGCATCCGTCGCCGTCATACGGGCTGCATGCTCCGCCGCGCTTGACTCCAGAATCGCGTGAAAAATCTGCGTCGTCACGTACCGCGGCATCAGGTGACGAAACAAACGGTCTGGAGCCTGATCGAAGATGTAATCGACTTCCGAGGTACCAAACTTCTTCGCCTCGGCATCGATCACAGATTCTTCCGGCTCATTGATCGAAATACCCGAGCTCGCCGCAGCCTTGGCCGCCGCTTCTTTCTGCTCCTCCGACATAACTTCCGCAGCAGTGATCTCGTTCTCGCCCAATTTCCGTATCGGCAGCAATTTCTCAACAACAACCCGTTGCGAGATCACCGACTTGAACTCGTTATAGACGATGTATACCGAATCGATTTCTGCACTCTCGTAGCGATGCACGATCGAATTTGAAACCTTTGAGATTTCATCGATATTAGATTTCACCAGCAAATCAGCATGCTCGGCCGCCACTTCGATCGGAGCTACCCGCTGACGAACGTCGGTGATGTGCTTGGCGAGATCATTATCGTAAAGTTCTTCTTTGTGCTCGTACTTTGCTGGAGCAAAACGCCGCTTATAGAGACCAATCGCCTTCTTGCCAATCGGTTCAAGGTCGATGTTCTTACCCTGCCCGCGCTTCTCTTCAATAAACCTTTGCGCTGCCTTGCCGATGTTTGAGTTGAACCCACCGGCAAATCCCTTATCGCCCGCAATCACCAGCAACAGGATGTTCTTCTCTTCGCGCTCAACCAGCAGCGGATGCATAACGTCGCCAGTAGCTTCGTCGAACAGCTCGGTGCGGCGCACCAGCGACTCCAGCACGTTGGTCAACATCTGCGCGTAGGGTCGCGCCTGCATAGCGCGCTCCTGCGCGCGGCGCAGCTTTGCCGCCGAAACCATCTTCATGGCCTTGGTGATCTGCCGCGTGTTTTTCACACTGCGGATGCGACGCCGTAAATCGAGTACGTTTGCCATTAGCTATCTGGTTCCGGGTTTACGCCGAAACTGCTCCCGCCTTCTTGTGCTGCTCCAGGAAGCCCTGCTTGTAGTCATTGATCGCCTGAGTCAATCGCTTCTTCAGATCGTCATCCAGCGCCTTTTTCGACTCGATATCTGCCAGCAACTGCGACTGCGCCGAATCGAGATAGCCGTAGAAGCCAGCCTCGAACGCGGTTACATCCTTGACTTCAACGTCGTCCAGCAAACCATTCGTACCGGCGTAGATGATCGCAACCTGCTGCACCCACGTCAGTGGCTGGAACTGAGGCTGCTTTAGCAGCTCAGTAAGGCGCGAGCCGCGGTTCAACTGGTTCTGCGTCACCTTGTCGAGATCCGAACCGAACTGGGAGAAGGCAGCCAGCTCACGGTATTGTGCAAGGTCCAGCTTCAGGGTCGACCCAACCTGCTTCGTGGCCTTGATTGCCGCCGCAAATCCTACACGGGATACCGAAAGACCAACGTTTACAGCCGGACGCACACCCGAGTTGAACAAATCGGTTTCGAAGAAGATCTGTCCGTCAGTAATCGAGATCACGTTTGTCGGGATGTACGCCGAAACGTCGCCAGCCTGTGTTTCAATGATTGGCAGAGCTGTCAGCGAGCCGCCGCCGTTCTCCTTGGACATCTTCGCCGAACGCTCCAGCAGACGCGAGTGGAGGTAGAACACATCGCCGGGGTAAGCTTCACGGCCTGGAGGACGGCGCAACAGCAACGAAATCTCACGGTACGAAGCAGCATGCTTCGACAGATCGTCATAGATGATCAGCGCATGCTTGCCGTTGTCGCGGAAGTATTCGCCCATTGCTGTAGCCGCGAACGGGGCCAGGTACTGCATCGGAGCCGGCTCGGAAGCCGTAGCCGCGACCACGATCGTGTAAGCCATCGCGCCAAAGCGTTCCAGCGTCTGCACCACAGCTGCCACCGACGAACGCTTCTGACCGATCGCGCAATAAATGCAGATCAGATTATTTTTCGCAGAGTTGATGATCGTATCGAGAGCAACAGCAGTCTTGCCGGTTTGGCGATCGCCAATCAGCAGCTCGCGCTGTCCACGACCAATCGGGATCATGGTGTCAATAGCCTTGATGCCAGTCGCCATCGGTTCCGTAACCGACTGCCGCGCGATAACGCCAGGAGCAATCCGCTCGACTGGCAGAGTCTGATCTGTGTTGATCGGGCCTTTATCGTCGATTGGTTGGCCAATCGCGTTCACCACGCGGCCAATCAGCGCATCGCCAACCGGCACGGACATAATCCGACCGGAACGCTTGACCTGCTCGCCTTCTTTGAGTTCAGCGAAGTCACCCAGCAGTACCGCGCCCACCTGATCTTCGTCCAGGTTCATGGCAAGACCGGTGATGCCGTGCGGAAATTCCAGCAGCTCGCCGGCCATCACCTTGTCGAGGCCGTGGACGCGCGCAATACCGTCACCGAGCGTCACAATCGTGCCCACCTCATCGACCTGGACGCGTTGCTCGTAGTTCTCAATCTGCTGGCGAAGCAGTTCGGTAATCTCGTTTGCCTGAATCGTTGCCATGCTTTCCCTTTTTCTCTTCTTACTCTTAGCTCTTCTGTAACTTGCGCCCGGCTAATTGGCCTAGGCGTGTGCGGCAATCAGCCGCTGCTTCAATGCTTCTAACTGTGCTCGAACCGAGCCATCATAGACAGTCGTTCCAATGCGTACGACCGCACCACCCAGTAGCGAGGAATCTTCGCTATACGTCGCGCGCACCTGCTGGCCGCCGGATATCTTCGCTACCTGCTGTTCCAGTAGCGATTTGCTCGCATCGTCTAATGGGCGTGCCGTCGTAATTTCAGCCTCCGCCACATGTGTCTCTTCGTCTGCAATCTCGTGGTAAGCAGTAATGATTTCGCCCAATTCATGCAGGCGATTGTTATGGGTCATCACAGCCAGCAGATTGCGTACGGGCTTGCTCATGCCAAGCTTGCCTGCGAGCGCATCCAGCAGGTTCAGCTTTTGCTGTTCCGAAATTGAGGGATTTTGCAGCACTTCACGCAGGTCATGATTATTGTCAAGCAGTGCAGAAAAATCGTTCAACTGCGCCTGAACGACATTCACATCCAGTTTCTGCTCGTCCACCACTTGCGCCAGCGCGCGCGCGTAACGAAGATCAACGACTGCCATTAATTCTGGCCTCCCTTATCTCCGCCCAAGCGATGCGCAAAACTCTCTATCAGCAGACGATCCGTTTCCGCCGTTACAACCAGCTTGCGTGCAGCCTGCTCAATCGCAAGTTCCGCCGCGTACTGCTGAATCTGCCGCTGAGCGAGTGAGGTCGCAGCCTGAATCTCAGCTTCTGCAGCAGCCACGATCTTAGTCTTTTCGTCTTCGGTAGCAGCCTTGATGCGCTCTTCGTCGCGCACGGAATCCTTCTCCGACTGAGCGCGCAGTTCAGCAATCTGGTCGTCGAGTTTTGCCAAGCGCGCCTCTACGGAACTCAGGCGAGCAGTCGCCTCTTCGGTTGCGGTACGAGCGTCGACCAGCTTCTTCTGAATTGCGGTGTTGCGATTCTTGAAGGCTTTCGGTAGCGCCTTGAGCAGACCGTACCCAACAATGACCGCGAGAATCAAAAAGTTCAGAACGGTGAATGCTGTTGCGGCTTGCTCGGCATTCATACCCACCATGCCGCCAAGCTTCTGCACGGTCGCCGAGTGACGGAATGCTTCGTCCTCGTCCTTCTCTTCCGCTTTCTTTTCAGGAACGTTGTGGATGGGCGTCGTCTGCTCACCAGCATTCGCAGGAGCTTGCTGAGGTTGTGCATGCACGGACTGCGCGCATGGCATGGCCAGCAAAGCACCCATCGTCACTACAAACAGAAAACGTGAAACAGAGATTTTGCGAAGCTGCATTACTGGTGCGCCTCCGAGACATTGGCGCCCTTCGGCAGCACCGCGCGCAGAATGCTTTCACTCAACTGCGCCGTTGCGCTTTCTATCTGCTGGCGTGCAGTGACGGCAGACTGGTTGATCTCCTGCTTCGCCCCAACCACGCGCTGCTGTGCAGTATTTCGAACTTCAGCCAGCGCGCCCTCACGCTCTTTCTGCCACTGCTGAACCTTCTGCTCGCGCGCCTGCGTGATTTCCAGCCGGGCAGCACGTAGCTTCTCTTCAAAGGCGGCGGTTTCCGCCTCAGCCGCTGCAATGGCACTGCGAGCCTGCTCCACTGCGCCAGTCGTGCGAGAGCGACGATCACCGAGAATGCGATCCAGCGGACGCTGTACAAGCAGGTTGTACGCAATGACCAACAGGATGAAAAGTATGACGGTCGGCACAGAGCCGAGCATGAGACCGCCAACTTGATTCAGAATATCCATGAAATATCGAGTCTTTTAAGGGGAGCCGAGCCGTAACGCAAAGGAACACCAGCTACAGGCTGCGGTGGTATTGAATTTGAGGAAACGTAGTCGTTGTTACGACTTAGTTGTAGCAAAGCGCCTTGCGGAAAGTCAAAGTTCCGACTCGATTAGCGGCACACCGAGCCGAATAGCGTCCCGCGCAACGCGATATCGAAATCTCTTCAATCTTTCTACTTTGTGCTTGTTCTATCGTGACACGGTAGTAAACTGAACGGCATACCTAGACCCGTTCGGGTCGTGCAGGCCGCGTGACATGGGGACTCTACCTCCGCTCCCCACGTCAGGCGGCCTGTTCTTTTCTACGTAGCCGCCGAATCGCAGCCTCGATTCCCGCTTCAATATGCATCGCGTGCTCGAGGATCTCACTACTCACTAGCCGTTTGATATTTTCGGTAACGCTGCAGCAACGAGCTTGGTCCCACCGCCGTAAAGAAAAGCAGATTACCCTCAAACCGCTGATGCAGCACCGTAGCACCACGCTCCAGGGCGGCAATCACACGTCCTTCCGACTGCGGTACCCGGAAACGTGCCTCAGCCAGAGGGTCAGCCGTCAGCGCCGCATCGATCTGAACCAGCAACTCTTCACACCCTGCACCGCTCAGACCCGAAACCGGAACACTGCCCGAAGGGAACGGCGTATCAGGCGGCAGAAGGTCTGTTTTATTCAAAACCTGCAGCGTCGGCTTCTCACCAACACCAAGCTCTTCCAGCACCGCCTCAACTTGGGCTTTCTGCTTGTCAAGCGTCGGGCTGGCCGCATCTCGCACATGCAGCAGCAACTCCGCACGCTCAACCTCTTCCAGCGTCGCGCGAAAGCTCGTCACCAGGGCGTGTGGAAGATTGCGAATGAAACCCACAGTGTCCGACAACAGCACCTTACGCCGGGAGGGTAGGGTCAACTGTCGAAGCTTGGGATCGAGCGTGGCGAACATCTGCTTCGACTCCAAAACGCCGGCGTCAGTCAGCTTATTGAACAGAGTCGATTTACCGGCATTCGTATAGCCGACCAGCGCAACTGTCGGCACCGGAACCGCCTCCCGTCTTCCCCGCTGCTGCCGCCGTATGCGCCGCACGGCTTCCAGTTGCTGCTTGATGCGATCAAGGCGAGCGTTGATGCGGCGGCGATCCGTCTCGAGCTTTGTTTCGCCCGGCCCTCTCGTGCCAATACCGCCGCCCAATTGCGACATCGTCTTGCCACGTCCGGCTAGTCGCGGGAGTTGGTACTCCAACTGCGCAAGCTCGACCTGCAACATGCCTTCCCGTGTACGGGCGTGGCGAGCGAAGATGTCCAGTATGAGCTGCGTGCGATCGATGACCGTACATGGGAGCCGGGCTTCCACATTGCGCGCCTGTGATGGTGTGAGATCGTGGTCGAACAGCACCAGGCTGGCACCGGTAGCCGCCACAGTCGCGACAATCTCGTCCAGCTTTCCTGAGCCCACCAGCGTCGCCGCATCGGGCTTCGCTCGCCGCTGAATCAGCACGGCAGCAATCGTCGCACCGGCCGACCGTGCCAGTTCCTGAAACTCAGCCAAGGATGCGTCAAAATCGATGTCCGTTTCCCGCACAGCAGGAGAGGGCGATAGCAGCACGTCCAGCACGTCTCCGTCGGAGAGTCCATCCGCGCGGCTCTTCTCGAGAACAGCCGCCGCCGCACGTGCCTGCATCGCGGCGGGAGTCGGCTTGTGATGATCGGATGGAAAATCCACCGCCACGAGTACAGCCTGCTCATTGGCGGCCTGCTGACGGGAACGCAGCAGCGCCTGTTCGCGTATGTCGACAGGCCGCTGCGTGTTCTTGGATGTTTGCGTTGCCAAATCTCTTGCCGTTACCTAGTGGTTGTTGCGGTGCGCATCTCCAGACGGTGCGCCGGGAGTCTGCGAGGCTGGTGCCGCTGGCGCTCGATGCTCACGGTTTTCGGAGCTCGCAACGCGAGATTCCCCCGAAATCGGTCCCCGACCGCTCACGACAGTTGAGATGGCGTGCTTGAAGATCAGTTGCTCCTGCGCATTGTTTTCCAGCAGCACGGAGTACTTGTCGAAGGAACGAATCTTTCCCGTGAGCTTCACGCCACTTACCAGGTAAATCGTAATGGGGCTCTTATCTTTGCGGACTGTGTTCAGGAAGGTATCTTGAATATTTTGCGCCGGCTTGGAATCCATGGGCCGATCTCCTTATGTATGCGGAACGAAGACGTGAAAGCTCGCCTGCTAAATGGCGAACCAGATTCTTTCAAGTTCTTACATTTACTGCAGCCACGCAGGAACCAACCTTACAGAAGCAGCGGGGCTCGTGACAAGCGAAGTGCAAAGCGATGCTCCATACACATAGGTTCGATGCCGAACCGCGTTAACATGTTCAACGATGACGCAGAAATCGACCGACTCCAGCCTGCAGCCCGTACCGATGCTCGACTTCTCTAGAGAGTTCGCCGAAATACGCGTGGAAGTCATGAGCGCTATTGAGTCTGTCTGCGCGTCGCAGCGCTTCATTTTGGGCCCCGAGGTGGCCGAATTCGAACGTGCCGCCGCCTCAGCCTGTGAGGTGCCTTTCGCCGTTGGCTGTGCCAGCGGCACCGATGCGCTGTGGCTCGCGCTCGCAGCCCTTCACGTCGGGCCCGGTGACACCGTGATCACCACACCCTTTAGCTTCTTCGCCACGGTCAGCTCCATCCTCCGCGCCGGTGCGTCACCAATTCTCGCTGATATTGACGAACGCACCTTCAACATATCGACCGCTTCTGTCGAGTCCGTCTTACAGAAACACGCGACAGCGCTCGGCACCACTCCCGCGCTCATGCCTGTCCATCTGTACGGCCAATGCGCCGACATGGATGCGCTCAGCGACATCGCGCGACAGCACGGCCTGAAGATCATTGAAGACGCCGCACAGGCTTTCGGCGCGCGCTGGAAGGGTACGCCGGCAGGCGCACTGGGCGATGCCGCCGCTTTCAGCTTTTATCCAACAAAGAATCTCGCCGCTTTCGGTGACGCTGGGATGGTCACCACCCGCAATGCGGAAACTGACGAACGCACCCGCATGCTCCGCGCCCACGGCATGCGCCAGCGCTACTTCCACGACGAAGTGGGCTGGAACTCGCGTCTCGACAGCATTCAGGCCGCTGTCCTCAGCGTGAAACTCCGCCGTGTCGAAGCCGGCAACAGGCGCCGCCGCGAGCTCGCGCGCCTTTACGACGAGCGCTTCACAGCAGCGGGCCTAGCGGCACAAACCACTGCCAGCGGCATCGTGCTCCCCTACACCGACCCGCGTGCCGAACACGTCTTTCACCAATACGTAATCCGCGCACCACGCCGGGACGCACTGCGCGCCTTCCTTGCAGACCACAAGATCGGCTCGGAAATCTACTACCCGTTACCGCTGCACCTGCAAAAGAGCCTCGCCTCACTCGGCTACAAGCAAGGTGACTTTCCCATCAGCGAAAAGGCCGCGGAAGAAGTGTTGGCCCTCCCTATCTACCCCGAACTCCGCGAGGACGAACTCGAAACTGTAGTCGAAGCTACACGTCGCTTCTACGCCTGAGCTGTCCAACCCGCCACACTATCGGTGCCGCTTTCGAGCTTCTTTCTTCTTCTCCGACTCTGGATGCGGATGCGCTTCTTCCGGTGCAGGCATACCTGGCGGCAGCACGCGCCGCACAATGTTCGCCTCAAGTCGATACGTCTTTGTCAACGTGGGCCCCGGCTTGAACAACCCCGTCGCATCAGGAGTCGGTATCGGAGCATCTCCCGCAAGCACCTTGAAACTGAACGTCGGCGCAAGCTGCAGTGCCTGTGCAGATTTGCCATACGCATCGACCTTCTGGCTCAACTGCACCGGAAGATATCCTGCCATGTTTCGCTGCCGGAAAGACGTCTCATACCGGTGCTTCTTCGGATTCCAGATGAACACCCGCACCTGGTCGAAGTCATACGGCAGACCTGCCTGATACGGCGAAAGCACAGTCAGGTACTCGGGAATACTCGTCACCGTCTGCCCATTGTTTAGGACGCCTGACTCGGGATCTTCAACGTGCGCGAGCACATACGACCCCACAATCCGCTGGCCCTCGGAATAGCGTGCCAATGCATCGGGCACCTCCACATCGATCATGCGCGCGTAAATCCACCCGGTCTGACCCTGCGCATCGCGCACTAGCCACCAATCCTCCATCACCGGAGCCGGTGGCCCAGCAGGCACCTCAGCAACATCATCTTTCTTCGCATGGGCATCGTCGGAAGCAGCCGCATCAGCCTTCTTTTTGGCCTTCTTTATAAGAGGCTTCACAACGACCGGCGCGGCGCCGGGCGTCACAGGCTTCGGTACGCTCGCGCGTTCAATCAGGCTGAGCTTGTCACCTTCAGCCAGGCGAAAGAAGCGGTCCGTTTCCCTCCCGGGCGCGATGTGCAGATAAACCTCATCGCGCGCCACAGCAGTCGCAACGACATTGTCCTTGTCATGCTGCTGCTTCAGTTCGTCGAACTTGTCCGCAAGCGCCTGATCTGCCGTCTGCTTCTCTTCAATCCAGCCGACATCGCCCTTCGGCGAACGCACTTTCACGAAACGCCGCGCGCGATCCAGCACCACCAGTTTGTCGCCATTGCTCACTTGTCCCGTGCGGTTTGAAACAGCCGCCACACGGTCCCGCAGAAAGCTCTGCTTCGAAATCACGTAGACATACTTGTCAGCCGGCTTTGAGCGAAAATGCGAACACCCCGCGAGCAGCAACGGCAGGCTCGCCGCCAACATCGGGGAAACTGCCCGGAACAGAACACGTGATCTCTTCAAAAGCGAAAGTTGTTGATCCATGTGCGGATGTGTTCCGGAAGCGAGCTTTCTTCTGATCTGCGGCACGGGGCCAAACAGCATTCTACTAAGCCGCTCAGCGAGTCACCGCCACCAGCGCAGGCACCGCAGTCGAAGTCCCTGTCGCCGCAACAGCACTTGCCGTCGCTGTCGGATCATTCAACGCACCGCCCGTGCCAATCGTGTACAAGCGCGTTCCCGACGTCGCGTTGTATCCCGTGGCGATGAGGTACTTCGCGCTATTGTCCCGCGCCAGCGAAGAAACAGCGGTCGGTGCGGGATACGCGGTGGTCGTCACGTTCGTCAGCTTACCCGAGCTCTGGGAATAAGCAGAAATCGTTCCGTCCGTCTGATTGCCTATATAAACCAGGACACCTGCAGTACTGCTCAATGCAATCGCGTGCGGCCCACTTCCATTCGTCAACGATCCCTGCGTCACGCTCGTTGCTGTCACCGCTCCGGATAGCGTATACACCGCAGGCCCCGTCGTGCGGGCCACATAGAGGTAATTGTTCGTATCCATCTCTACACCGAAGTCGCCCACTGCCGTTGTTGCAGGCGTGATGTTCGCGGAGCTCGCGGAAGTGATTCCACCGCTGGAACTGTAAGGAAAAACTGATGTGCCACTCGTGCCCAAAGCACATGCGACATAATTGCTGTTCGGTGAAACCTTCACTGCTTGCGGTGTTGGTGTACCAGTTGTTCCGACGGTGAAGGTCACAGGCGATCCCAACAGCCCCGAGCCCTTGGTAATCGGAAATTCGTACAAAATGGACCCGGTGCTGTCCAGTGCGAACAGCCAGTTGCCGTCTGGCGACACATCCATGGACGATGAGAAGCCGGTTGGCGATACCCCAACTGCTTGCCCGTTGTTGGCACTTGCCAAAGCTCCACTGCTCCCAATGGTGAACTCGACAATATTCCCGGTCCCGAACTGTGCGACGTACATGTAGCTATTTCCGGGAGCCACAGCCATAGCAATTGGCGTGAAACCAATATTCACCGGCGAGCCGGATATTGCTGTCAGCGCTCCAGAACCAATGGAATATTCATTCAGATAAGTGGTACCGCTCGCACTGTTCGACACATACGCATAATCGCCACCACTGGTTGAGCCGCCTGTTCCGGTCCCCCCGCAGACCGCTTTTCCTTCACACTGGAAGAATGCTCCGCAGCCGCACAACCAAAGCCCTGCGGCTGCAATACCGGCGACAGCCAAAGAGCGTTGAAACAAACTGCGGCAATTCTCAAACATGCGTGAACTCTCCACCGGTAACCACGTCTTTCATTCTCGCGCACTGCGGCACAAGGCAACAACGAAGACCCACATCTCCGCACGCTAATTCCTAGACGCATAGCACAGTGAAGCGTTTCGCAAACACTGCACAGTCGCATCCGAAACGGGACCTATGCCGTATTATCTAAGCCTGTATGCCCAGCTTCTCCGACAGCATCGTCCTCTTCATTCTGGCGCTCCTGCTGTTCGGCCCCAAGAAGCTCCCGGTACTTGCCCGCGAGCTTGGCAAATGGCTCGGCGAGTTCCGTCGCGCTTCCAACGAATTCAAAATGCAAATGGAAGAAGAGCTTCGCGTCTCCGAACAGGAAGAGCGGCAGAAACAGATCGCCGCCATGGAAGCCGCCGCCCCCCAGGCAGCGATACCCGAGCCTGAACACCCACATCTTCCAGCTTCGACGCAAAGCGACTCGGAACCTGCGGCAGAAGCACCCACCCCGTCGCCGCTTCCCATCGCCTCGTCCGGAGACATTCACATGATGCCCCCGGCAACAGGCCTCCCCGTCGCGCGCGGCCATGAAGAAGACAGCTCCACCGCAATCTCGTCGGAATCAAGTGACGAAACTCCCATGCATTCGCAGGAAACGGTGACGCATGCAGGCTGATCTAGTAGACCGCGCCCGCTCCGCCGTACAGGATCGCGCTGAACTCCCAGGCATGAGCTTGATGGAGCACCTCGAGGAGCTCCGCAAGCGCATCATGTGGGCGGTCGGCTACCTGCTGATCGGCTGCGTAGTCGCATACCTCATCAAGAATCAGCTCATCGCCATAATTCAAAAGCCGCTGGTAGACATTGGCCTGCGCATGACGATGACGCACCCCACCGACGCTGTAAACCTCGTCATCAAGACGACCTTCGTTTTCGGCGCGATCTTCGCCAGCCCGCTCATTTTGTATCAACTCTGGCTGTTCATTTCGCCAGGCATGTATGCGAACGAGAAGAAATTCGTGCTGCCCTTCATGTTCGTCACCGTCGGCCTGTTCCTTTCAGGAGCATGGTTCGGCTACCGCTATGTGCTGCCGGGTGCCATGAAGTTCCTCATTCAAGACTGGGGCAAGAACTTCACGCACATGATCACCATTGAGGACTACACAGGCTTCTTTCTCGCCGTCATCCTCGGCCTCGGCATCACGTTCGAGCTGCCGGTGCTCATGTTCTTCCTCGCATTGTTCGGCATCGTCGACGGTAAATTCTTCCTGAAGCACTTTCGCTACGCCGTGCTTGGTATCTTTCTGCTCGCCGCCATCCTCTGCCCGGACCCAAGTCCCATCGGCATGTGCCTCTTCGCCTCGCCTATGCTCGTGCTCTACTTCATCGGCGTCGCCATAGCTTTCTTCGTGCACCCCACAAGACGCAAAGCAAGAGCACAGACCGCCTGATGCAGGCCAACAGCTTCGCCCACACGAATCTGTCACCTCGACCAGAACTTGATCGCTGTCATCCTGAGCGGAGCGCGAAGCGCGGAGTCGAAGGACCCCGTTATTTTTCGCAGGATGTGTCTCCGACGAGACCCTCCCTCGCGGCTACGCAACAGGAGGCAAGATAGTGACACCGCTCTCCTACTGGCTTTGGTTCCACGTAGCCGTCATTGTGCTGCTAGCCGTTGAGTTCGGCCTGCACAAAATCTTCCCTGACCCGAAGCGCAAAGCCATCTACGCCACGATCCTCTGGGTAGCCGCCGCACTCGCACTCGGCGCAGCCCTGCTCCCCCATTTCGGCTCGCAAGGCACCGTGCAATACATCGCCGGTTACGCTATCGAAGAAGCACTGTCCATCGATAACCTCTTCGTCTTCCTCCTGCTCTTCCGACTCTTCAAAATCCCCGACGAGCGCCAGCCGAAGGTTCTCTTCTGGGGCGTAGCCGGTGCTATCGTCATGCGCGGCGCGTTCATCGCCGCCGGCGTCAAGCTCCTCCAAGCCTTCGCTTGGATCGACTATGTCTTCGGCGCGATTCTGCTCATTGCGGCGATCCGTCTTGTGCTGCCAGAGAAAAAAGAAGAAAGCGAAGAAGCACCCGGCTGGATACGTTGGCTTTCCAAACTCTCACCCATCAGCATTCGTCAGGATAAGTTCTTCGTACGCGAAAACAATCGCTGGATGGCGACAATCCTTTTTCTTTCACTGGTTGCGGTTGAGCTAACTGACGTAGTCTTCGCCCTGGACTCCATCCCCGCAGTTCTAAGCATCACGCGCCAGCCTTTCCTTGCTTACACGTCGAACATCATGGCCGTCATGGGCCTTCGCTCGCTGTACGTTCTGCTCGCCGCGATGCTCGCCACACTTCGCTTTCTGCACTACGGCCTTGCTGCCGTCCTCGCGTTTGCCGCCGTCAAAATGCTCATCGTCAAGTGGGTCGAAGTGACTCCACTTGTTTCACTCGGCGTTATCGCCGTGTTGTTGGGGGCCACCGTCACCCTTTCGCTCATTTTCCGGAAACCGGTTTCGCCACACGAGCCACTCATCCCGCATGACTAAGCGATAGTCACCAATCACTAGCCACTCATCACTAGCTTCACAAGCTATCCTCAACAGGTGCGCACCACCATCAGGGTTCAAACACCTTCTGTAAGCTACAGCGTAGAAATCGGCACCAGCCTGCTTCCCTCCGTTGGAGAAAAACTCCGCGAGCAGGTCGGCGACAAGCCGCGCATTTTCGTCGTCACCTCACCAGAAGTATGGCAACACTGGGGCGCAAAACTTCTCTCCGGCTTCGCGCAGGAGCCAACAGTCCTCACCATCCCAAGCGGCGAACAACATAAGCGGCTCGAGACCATGGAGCGGCTCGCCGAGCAAATGGCCGAAGCTGGCGCTGACCGTGACTCTGTCCTCATCGCATTCGGCGGCGGCGTCGTCGGCGACATGACCGGCTTCCTCGCCGCGATGTACATGCGCGGTATTCGCTATATCCAGGTACCCACCACGCTGCTCGCGCAGGTGGACAGCAGCGTCGGTGGCAAGACCGGCGTCAATCTTGCAGCGGGCAAAAACCTCGTAGGCGCGTTCCATCATCCGGTCGCCGTTTATGCGGACATCGGTGTTCTCTCGACACTGCCGCCAGCCGAACTCCGTGCAGGCCTGCAGGAGTCCATCAAGTCAGGAATCATTCGCGACGGTTCCCTTTTCGAGTTCCTCGAATCGAACGCAGAGGCCATTCTCGCCGGAGACCAGTCCGCGCTCGTGCATGTAGTCGCAGGAAGTGTCCGCGTGAAAGCTGATGTCGTCAGCGCCGATGAACTCGAATCCGGCGTGCGCATGCTGCTCAACCTTGGTCACACTCTCGGCCACGCCATTGAGGCCGCCACGGAATACAAACAACTTCTCCACGGCGAAGCAATCGCTTGGGGCATGCTCGCCGCCACTCACATCGCAGAGCAGCGTAACACCGTCGCTTCCGCCGAAGCAGAACGCATGCGCGACGTGATCCGAACCTACGGCCCGCTCAAGCCGTTCCAAGCCGACGCCGCTCACCTGGTGGCACTCACCGCGAAAGACAAGAAAAATCGCAGCGGCACCCGCTCCTTCATCTTGCCAACCGGCATCGGCAACGCAACGGTTGTACGCGACGTAAGCGAACAAGAACTCTTGGACGCCTGCACGACTTTCACCCACCGCTGAGCCACATGCGTTCCTGTTCCAACTTGTCATCTCGACCGGAGCGAAGCGCAGTGGAGAGACCCTGTATTTGCAAGCGCGAGAGCGGAAGGCGCGAGCTTACCGAACGTTTCTAATGGCCGCGCTTCACCCGGCTATTGGCAGAAGAATCAGCTTGAGCGCTGAGGAACTCGCCCCTTATGTCAACGCATCCCACGAATCAGCCGACGCGCACTTCCCGTAAACTCAGCTAGATGCCCCACCCAGCCACAGGTGCACGCGTACGCAACGAGCTCGATGAAGCCATCGCCGCCGACCACGTGCGCGAAATGTTCAACTCCATCGCGCCCAGCTACGACCGCCTCAACCACCTGCTGTCTTTTGGTCTTGACCGCGTCTGGTGGAAGCGCACCGCGCGAGCGTTCGCACATATTCTCGCGAAGCCTGAGTCCCGTGTGCTCGACATATGCTGCGGCACCGGCGACCAGACCGCCGCCCTCCTTGCCGCGCGCCCATCGAAGGGCATTCCCGTTACCGGACTCGACTTCTCCGCGGAAATGCTCAACCGCGCACGCATAAAGTACGCCGACCGCGCCGCCGAGTGGGTAGAAGGCGACGCGATGGAGCTGCCCTACCCGGACAACAGCTTCGATCTCGTCACCTCAGCATTCGGCTTTCGCAATCTCTCGAACTACTCCGCCGGCCTGCAGGAAATTTTCCGCGTGCTCAAGCCAGGAGGCCAGCTTGGCATTCTTGAAGCGAACCAGCCGGACGGCTTCAACGGTTTCCTCTACAACATCTACTTCCATCGCATACTTCCCGTCGTCGGCGGCGTGCTGTCAGGCCACCCAGCCGAGTACCGTTACCTGCCTGCATCCGTGCAGCGCTTTCCTCGTCCTTCAGACATGCTGCACCTGCTTCGCGAAACCGGATTTAACAAGCCGGAATGGGACGGCTACCTGCTGCATGCAGCAGGACTTTACCGCGCGGCAAAGCCTCCAGCTGCTGATCGCTTTTGAATTGTGTCAAGAGGTCAGTCAGGTGCTATCTCCGGCAACCCACACATTCCGCTACGGATATCGCTCCAAGAAAATTTGCGTACTAATTCAGGCCGCTCGTTATCATTGGAGTAGAGCCTGCTTTCCATATTCGTTCACCCCGGCCAACACCACACCTAATACCGGTAACTGTCGTCGTTGGAAGACTTTACCTGCAAACTATTTGGAATGAACACTTTGCAGGTGCAAACTCGTGTAACTCACGTAGATAGAAGACTTTGCGCCAAAAGGGTGGGGGGAGGTTGTCCTGAGTATCGGAACTGCTGAGCCTCAGCACGAGTTCACCGATCGCAGCGCAGCGAAGAAATCTGCTGCCCTGAGTTCCTTGCTTGCTGCGGCAGCCATCACCGCGCTCAAGCTACTCACAGGTTTGCTGACTGGATCACTTGGCATGCTGAGCGAGGCCGCCCACTCCAGCATCGACCTCGTCGCCGCCGGAATTACGCTCGTCACCGTAAGCGTCTCCGATCGTCCAGCCGATGAGGAGCACAACTACGGGCACGGAAAGCTGGAAAGCCTGTCCGCTTCGTTCGAAATCCTGCTGATGATTGGTTCCTGCGTCTGGATCGCACTGGAAGCTGTTCGTCGCATGCTTTACCACCCTCAGCAACTCGACCTACGCTTCTCCGTCTGGCCATTCGTCGTCCTGTTGCTTTCCATGGCAGTGGACTACACCCGCTCCCGCAACCTACACCGCATCGCCCAGGAACAGCGCAGCGAGGCCCTTGAAGCGGATGCGATGCACTTCGGCACCGATCTCTACTCGGCTGCTGCCGTTCTCATCGGCTTGATAGCCACATACATTGGAAAGCACTACAACATCTCGCGGCTTGAATATGCCGATCCGATTGCGGCGCTGTTCGTCTCTGCCATCATCCTGCGCGTGACGCTCCGGCTTGGAAAGCAGACGCTCGACTCGCTGCTGGACGCCACACCACCAGAGGTACGCGAGCAGCTTCGCCTCGATTTGGTGAACGATCTCCGCAGTACACCCGGGGTGCTCGGAGTTGACCGAGTCCGCGTTCGCCGTTCCGGCTCCGACTATTTCGTTGACTTCGCCCTCGAGATGCCGCGCAACCTGACCTTCCAGCGCGCCGAGCAGATCACGACCGCCGCAACAGAAGCCGTGCAGAAGCGTCTTCCCGCCGCCGATGTGGTGATCCGCACTGTTCCAACCGCCGCTCAGGGCGAAAGTGTCTTTGATTCCGTCCGCGCGGTTGCTGCACAGTCCAATGTCTCCATCCACGACGTCGCTGTACAGCAGTACGAAGATGGTCTGCACGTCGAGCAGCATCTCGAGGTTCCGGAGCACATGCCTCTACGCGATGCTCACGATCTCGTCACCCGTGTGGAGTCCAACATCCGCGAGCAGGTCCCCGGCGTGAGCTCAGTCATCACTCACATCGAAAGCGAGCCGCAAACCATCGAGCAGCCCGCGCAGGTCGAGGCAGATCGCCTGCTGTCTCAGGGTCTCCGCGCCACGCTGTATGAGTTCCCGGAGATACTCGACGTCCACGACATCAAGGTCGCGCACGCGCATGGCCCATCCGAAGGTGTGCAGATCAATTGCCACTGCACCTTACCCGACGAGCTAAGCATGGGAAAAGTACATGCACTCATCACCGATTTCGAGCGTGCATTCCGGCGCATTCACCCGGAGGTCGCTCGCGTACTTATTCACCCTGAACCGGCCACCGACAATCGTCGCTGAGGCGCTATCCTGAGTCAGACACATACAACCATGAGCACCTTCAAGACCATCCTCGCTGGCATTCTGATGTTCACCGTCATGCTCGTTGCTGCAGTGGTTACACTGCGCATCGCTCTTCACGGTCACGAGATCACGATTCCGGATTTCGCCGGGATGACTGCTGGTGAAGCAAGCGACGCAGCGCTCCGAGCAGGACTCGACCTCACCATAGAGAACAAGTTCTATTCCACAACAGTTCCATCCGGCCGGATGCTCTCGCAGGCACCCGCGCCCGGCTCACGCGTGCGTCACGGTTGGCAGGTACGCGTCACGCAGAGCCTTGGACCCCAGCAGGTCACTATCCCGGACGTGACAGGTGAACCTGTTCGCGAGGCGACGATGGATCTTCGTCGCAACTCACTCGACCTCGGTACGGTGTCGCACCTCGAAGCTCCGGGCGAAGCAGACCTAGTGCTTTCGCAGACACCGCCACCAAATGCGGGTCTGGATCAGCCACGCGTCAGCCTGCTTCTCAGCACCGCTGCCGCAGGAGCTTCCAGCGCGTTCGTGATGCCGTCTTTCGTGGGCATGACCTACAGCCAGGCTAATCACGCCGGCATGGCGCTCGGTCTGCGTGTCTACTACATCGCAGATCAGGTCGCAGCACCCGCCCCGCAGGTAACTACGCCTGCACCAAGCGCTGCGCTTGACGCAACAGCGGCCCCAGTGCCCGTCGCACCCTCATCGCCCGGCGGCCCCGTTACGTCTCAGAAGCCCGAAGCAGGTTCGCGCGTCTTCAAGGGCGAAACCGTTCGCATTACCTTCGGTCACACGGCGTCAGCGAACCCTGCACCAAATCCCGCAACAACGAATCCGACCGGCAACTAAGCTGCCGACCTTCGCGCCAGTACAGCAGCGAAGAATCCGTCGGCTTGGAGCGTGAAGCCGGGAAGGGTCCTCAACATGCCTTCTCGAATGCACGCGCTGAGTTCAACGCCACCAGCAAGAATGCCGCTCTCCTGTAGTGCAGCCAGCGCTGATTGGATGGGCAGCATTTCGAACTCTGGATTGTCAGCAAGCGTCGCGGCAACTACTTGCTCGCACTCTTCTTTTTCAAGGGAGCAAGTGGAGTAGACCAGGCGGCCGTCGTTCGCGAGACGCCGCAGGGCGTTCGAAAGGATGGACCTTTGACGCTTGGCTTGGCGCGGGAGCTCGGATGCTTGCAACTGATGCCGGATTTCAGGATTTCGTGCCAGCGTTCCGGTTCCACTGCAAGGCACATCGCACAGAATGAGGTCGAACTCACCTTCCACTGAGTTCGATTGGCTGGCGTCGCCCAGCACTGTTTCTACTCTGGATTCGGGTAGCTCCCGCGCCAGTCTTTCCGCAAGAAACTTCAACCGCTTAGAACTGGAGTCCATTGCGACGATCTCCGCGCTCGGATGTCTGTGAGCCAACACAATCGTCTTGCCGCCGGGCGCAGCACAGCAGTCCCAGATACGCTTTGCGCCACGCCCAGCAATAGCTGCAAGCTCCGCCACAAGACGCGATCCATCATCCATCACCGGCAGATGCGCTGGGGAAGGTGAAAAGATTTGTGTGCACGATGGCTCTTGCTGATTGAACTCGCACACGGCTACAGCGGCATCGCGCCCGTATGCAGCAGCCCAACGCTCGGCGAGCCATGCGGGATGGCCAAGTCTCTGCGCCATGGCGGAAACGGGTTCGTGCAATGGTTGGCGTAGCGGGGTAGAAACGCTCAACTTGCGCAAAACGGCATTCACCATTCCCGCGGCTTTTGGGTGTCCAGCCACACGCACTAGCTCGACGCTCTCATTGATGCCGGCATGAGCGGGCACGCGATCAAGGTAAAGCAGTTGAAATGCGCCGAGTCGCAGCACCAGCAAGATTTCTTCCGCTGGCATCTCATCTGGTCGAGCTAGCAGTGGCTTTAACCGAGCGTCCAGCGCGATTTGCCAACGTAGCGTTCCCAACACAAGTGCAGTCGTGAGGTTGCGATCTTCCTGTGAGAGATCTGTGAGCACGGGTCCATGCAGCAGATCATCGCTGTGTCCATCCCCTCGGCCCACACGCAGCAGAATCTCTGCAGCGGCTAGTCGCGCCGGCGTCACGGCGGGCAAGCGTTCTCGATCGGCGCGAGGTTTCCGATCGCTGTAAGCCGCGTTCGAATTTCGCCGTTCAGACAATCCGCTCACCAGCGACTACTTGAAAGCCTCGGGCAAAGTCAACGCCAGACATGCGCGGCTTGCCTTCGATCTGAACTTCGTCAAACACCAGAACTGCGCTGTCCGCCGCTCCGGCGAGCAACTGGCCAGATGAAGTGTCGAGTTCCCCAGGTTGCAGGTTGCCACTGCTCGTGGCGAGGTGCATGCGGTGCACCAGAAACCTCTTGTCTCGCAGCATTCCATGAGCACCGGGCCAAGGATAGAAGCCACGCCAGCGATCATAGACCTGCTTCGCGGAACGAGAACGGAGTTCAAGGCGACCGTCCTCTCGCTTGAGAATGGGCGCGAGTGTCGCTGCAGCGTGAAGCTGTGGCTGAGCCTCAATCGTGCCATGCTCCAGTTGACGAAGTGTCTCAACCATCAGCGCTGCACCTACGTCGGCGAGCTGCTGAAACAGCTCGCTGGCGAGTGCATCGGAACGTACCGGAATGCGGTGCTCAAGCAGAACGTCACCCGTGTCGAGACCCGCATCAAGCCGCATCGTGCTGACACCGGTCTCTGTTTCCCCATTCGCAACAGCCCACTGCACCGGCGCGGCTCCGCGGTATTTCGGCAGCAGCGATCCATGCAGGTTGATGTTGCCAAAGCGCGGCAGGTCAAGCATCCACTGAGGAATAATGCGACCGTAAGCCACGACCACAATCGCGTCTGGCTGAATGCCAGTCAATGTGTTGCGAAGCTCTTCATTGTTCTTGATTCGTTCGGGCTGCATTAGCGGCAGACCGGCTTCGAGAGCGAGCTGCTTCACTGCGGGAGCATGCAACTCCTGCTTACGCCCGACCGGGCGATCGGGTTGCGTGACAACCAGAGCTACCTCGTGGCCAGCTTCCAGAACTGCTCGAAGAGTGGGTACAGCAAATTCTGGAGTTCCGCAAAAGACGAGCTTCATGGGGCTACCACTCGCCATTCTTCTGCAGCTTGCGAATGCGGCGAAGAACCAAATCCCGCTTCAACATGCTCAGGTGATCGATGAACAACACGCCATGGAGATGATCGATTTCATGCTGAAGCGCGCGAGCGAGCAGCTCATCACCGTCCACTTCGAAGAAGTCACCATGCTCATCCTGCGCACGCACTGTTACCGTCGCTGCGCGCTTTACCTTCTCGCGAATGTCTGGAAGGCTCAGGCAGCCTTCCTCTTCGAACTGCTTTCCAGCGCGCTCAATGATCACAGGATTGATAAGTACAAGCTTGTCCTCAGGACGCTCTTTGAAGCTGACATCGATGATGGTGATCTGCTTCGATATCCCAATCTGCGGTGCGGCAAGCCCTATTCCCTGCGCCGCGTACATGCTCTCCCACATCTCCGCAACAAGCTGCTTGAGGTCTGCGTCGAAGACTGTTACTTTGTCTGCCTTACGGCTCAACACCGGATCGGGATACTTCAC
Source organism: Granulicella sp. (assembly GCA_965200515.1). Taxonomy (GTDB): domain Bacteria; phylum Acidobacteriota; class Terriglobia; order Terriglobales; family Acidobacteriaceae; genus Granulicella. The sequence goes on from CBDAUT010000014.1 coordinate 2,248,603, forward strand.
GATTGCGTGAAGCTTGTGTATTGCTTTCGCTTTGTTACTCATTGTCAGAATGCTCGTATTTGATCGCAGTAGCCGCGGTAGTTGCGTTGCAGTTCGATGAGGCTGTCGCCCCCGAACTTCTCCATCACAAGCCGCGCAATCGTAAGGGCAACCATCGCTTCGCCCGCAACACCCGCAGCCGGAACTACGCACACGTCCGATCGTTCATAAGACGCTTTGGTCGTTTCTCGCGACTCGAAAGACACGGATGCCAAGGGTTTTCGCAAAGTGGAGATCGGCTTCAGGTACCCGCGTACGACAACATCCTCGCCGTTCGAAATACCGCCCTCCACTCCGCCTGCATTATTCTGCGAGCGAGTGAAGCGCGTATGCGAGGAGTTCTCCGCATCCGCGTCGTAGCTGATCGCGTCGTGCACCTGCGAACCTGGAGACTGTGCCGCCGTCACACCGCGACCCAACTCGACTGCCTTCACTGCCTGAAGGCTCATAAGGGCCTGCGCGAGCAGACCATCCAGACGCTCGTCCCAGTTGACGTGTGTACCGACTCCTGGTGGCAAGCCATGCACTATCACTTCAAAGACTCCACCAATGGTGTCTCCGGTACGCAGTGCCTTATCCACCTCGGCCTTCATCTGCGCTTCGGAGTCTGGATCGACGCATGCAAGCAGAACATCTTCGCGTGAAGCCAACGCAGCGATTTCTGCGAAGTTTGCCTCACGCGCAAGCTCTGCACTGCCCACGCGCACGACGTGGCTTGCGACTTCTACGCCCAAAGCGCGCAACAACAATTTCGCCAGCGCACCGCATGCAACGCGTGCTGCGGATTCGCGAGCAGAGGCTCGTTCGAGCACGTAGCGCGCATCCTTGAAGTTGTACTTGAGTGCACCTGCGAGGTCTGCGTGGCCCGGCCTTGGACTTGCGACGGCCTTGTGCTTTGCCGCGTCGCCCGCTTCGACAGGCAGGATTTCTTCCCAATTCTTCCAGTCGCGATTTGCAAGTGTCATCGAAACGGGCGAGCCAATTGTCTTTCCATGACGTACACCGGAAAGTATGTGCGCCTTGTCGCTTTCAATGCGCATGCGACCGCCGCGACCGTATCCCTGCTGGCGCCGCCACAGCTCGTGATCTATGAAAGATTGGTCAACGGGCACGCCGGAAGGAAGACCACTCACGAGAGCTACGAGTGACTCGCCGTGGCTCTCACCGGCTGTAGAAAAACGAAGCATGAATTTCTGATTATAGTTGCCGAGTCAGGATCGTTGGCTCGGGTTCTGTACCTGCTTCGAGAGCTTCCCCGCCGACAGACAGAGCGACAGACTCTCCAATATTCTGCGTAACGGTGTTCTCGCTGGACCGCAACCAGCTTTGCGAATCGAACAGGGGGCGTTCCATGGAGCGCACCCATTCCGTCGTATTTGCGACAGACTTGCCTGCAGCGCGCGCTTCCTTGAATTCAGACCGCATTGTCTGGAACTTCGCCTCAAGATCGTCGAGCGCACTCAGCAGGATTGCTTCCGGAGTCATTGGCAGCTTGGGCGAACCAAACTCCAGCTTTCCATGATGAGAAAGGATGAGGTGTTCAAGGACCAGGAGCAACTGCTTGGGGAAGACTTCATTCTGGAGCTCCTTACTCTCTGCTTCGGCATTCAGCAGCGCAACTCGCTCCCGCAACATCGCGAGCCCAATGGTGATGTGGCCGATCAACTGTCCTTCGAGTGTGTAATTGAAGCCGGAACTCCAGGACAGCTCACGAACCTTTCCGATGTCATGCAGAATCGCTCCTGTGACAAGGAGGTCTGGGTCAACCTCTGGATAAAAGGGTGCGGTCGCGAGACACACGCGCACCAGAGACAACACATGCTCCAGCAAGCCGCCCAGCCATGCGTGATGCAGACGCTTCGCTGCGGGGGCCTCGCGAAATGCCGGCCCAATCTCGGGATCATCCAAAAAGGACAGCACGAGACGGCGCAAAGACTCGCTTTCGAATTTCGACACATAGTCGCGCAACTCCAAGTCCATTTCAGCAATGTCGAACATGCTGGTTGGAACGAAGTCTGCCTTGTCGATCTCCGCGTCCGCAGCGTTGCGCATCCGCGAAAGCGTGATCTGGAATTTGCCCTGGTACTTGGAAATCTGGCCTTGCACCTTCACGAAACAGCCGTCGTTGCACGTCTGTAGAGCGTCGGCAAACTCTTCCCACATGCGCGCTTCAAGCTGTCCTGTCTTGTCGGCGAGAGTGAGCGCCAGGTACTGTCCGCCGCCGCCCTTTCGTTCGCGAACCCCGATTGATGCCAGCGCAAAGTAAGTGGTCACAAGCTGATTCTCAAAGCGTGGTGCATCGGCAACGAAAAACTCTTTCATAGCTGCAATCCAATCTGAAACCCAAGATACCCTGCCCCAAGTAGAGAGCCTCGCCATGCATGCACATGGCGAGGCTCAGTGGACCGGACAAGACTATCGCGGTGTCGGTGTAGTCGATGGTGCACTCGGAGACGTTCCCGTTACTGCTGGAATCGGCTGCCCTGCAGGCAGAGCGCCCGGTGCGGGCGTGTTCGCCGGCGGAAGCGTAGTCGTATCGGAACTGGGCTTTGTCGCTGGAGCAGCCTGACCGGGATGCGCGGAAATCGGAGATGTACCAAGAGACGGATTAACAGTAGGGTCGACGGGCGCAGGCTCGGCAGGCTTAGCCTTCTCCTGAATACGTTCCTTGGGTTCACCCTTTACACGCTTCTGCTTCGGCTTCTTTTTTGTTGTGTCACCATTAAGCCCCAGCGGGGCCGCTTGCTGTTTCTCATCGGACGTTTCCGTGCTGGTCGCCTTGATCGGGCGGGCGGCGGCTTTCACCTCAGCCTTTGCTAGCACCACCTCGGCGTGCTTCTCAGTTTCTTCGGTGTGGCGACCGCCGATACGAGTCTTACGCGTCTGCACGACTTTTGGCGCAAGCGGATCATCGTTATCTGCACCGGTACCCGTTGAAATCGTCGTTGTGGATTCGACATTACCGCCCATAGCCGCACCGGGAGCCTGACCAATTAGAGGAGGATTCGAGGACGCTTCGGCTTGGCCTGGTAGAGCCGGGGGCAGCGCATTCCGCGGCGCCTGTCCAAACCTGACCTTTTCGCGGCGTATCTTCGGCGCTTTCTTCTGCAAGGAAACATTCTCTACGCCACCACTCTTGGCAGCTTTCTGAGCGTTCTTCTCGGCCACCTTGGCGCGTGCTTCCGCCAGCTTCTCCTGTGCCTTGATCGCCCTTGCCTGTTCGGCGGCCTGATGCTTCACCACCTTCTTCTTTACTGGAGGCGGCGTATAGGTCGTGAACAGCGGCTTTCCAGTGCCCCTGTTTGATCCGGTGTCTATAAAGCCAGGCTTCACATCAACATAAGCTTCGTCACGGGCTTTAGTAAGGTAGGCGCGCAGCGCTGGCTGCAGCGCGGTCATGTACAAGCCTTCCTGCACCTGTGGTTCCACATCCGCCAGTGGCGGCACCCCTGCCTGCTGATGGTTATCAACCTTGAGAATGACGAAACCCTGTCTTGTGCGAATAGGCTCGGTGTATCCACCTGTAGGCAGAGAAAATGTCGCCTTCTCCAGCACATCGCCCAGTGCGCCACGCTTGAAATCGCCCAGGTCGCCGCCAGCTGCTGCTGTCGGTCCGCCGGAGGATTTCTTCGCCACGTCCGGGAACGCTGCACCACCCTTGAGCTGCTTCTCCAGCTCATCAGCTTTGGCCTGCGCTGTACTCACCTGCGCGTCAGACGCATTATCCGGCGTGGGCACGAGGATTTCACTCAGGTGGATCTGCTCGGGAACCGTGAACTCACTTTTGTGCTCGTTGTAGTAGGCCTCTTCCTGAGCGTGAGTCATAGAGCTGCCGAGTCGACGCCCTACTTCCTCGCGCACAACTTGCTGCTGGATGACCTGGTTGCGGATGCGCTGCTTGAAGTCTTCAAACGAAACGCCCTGCTGCCCTGCCGCCTTTTCCAACTCTTCCATCGAGTTGATGTGGTTCTGTTTACGGATATCGTCGAGCTGACGCATGGTTTCCGCATCGCCGGTGATACCGAGCTCCTTACCCTTGGAGATGAGCAGTTGCTGATCAATCATGTCGCGCAACTGATTATCTGCACGGTCCTGGAACTCCGCAGGCGAGGCGTTCTGTTGTTGGGCTTCCTGCAGGAGCTGCTGCTGAGCACGCTCATATTCGCTGCGCGTGATGATGCGGTCATTGACGCGTGCAATCACGTCCTCAACCACTGCGCCGTTTGGCGTGATCGCAGTCGTAGGCGGCAAAGACGGAAGCTGCAAACCTCCGGTCGGCCTGAAGGTGCCGGGAACCGGAAAGCTTGGCGGCTGGGCCTGCACTTGAGCGTATAGGGCACCGGTACCACCGGTAGCGAGCAACAAAAAAGCCGAAAGGCGGCGTACACCAAATGAAGCCATGTGTTCCTTGATCATCCGTTCCTTCTAAGACACAAACGTTGCCAGCCTTACGCGCCGGCTGGCCGAAACTTTACGCTGCACGCATGGTGCAGTGAGTTTGACCGGATGCCGCTCCAGACGTTACCTGACAGCTGTATTTTACCTGTGAATGGGCCACCGGAGGACCCGGGCTAAGGCTAACGCGCCGATGCTATACTCCGTCCAAACGGAAAGGCTGTAAAGGAGTTAGCACTCTTCCTCAGCCCAGGAACAGAGGTCCTTCTCCCTATGGCTTTACGCTCTCGTCGCGCGATTTTTTCTGCAGCAATCTTTCTAGCCGCGTGTGGGGTGGTGGGCTCGTTCTTCGGTGGCGTCAGCGCCCAGTCTTCGTCGGATGAGTCAGCGTTGCGCGATTCGATGAAGGCGTTCACAAACGTCTACTCGATAGTTGAGGCTAACTACGCGGACAAGCTGGATGGCGACAAGGCCGACAAGGCTGTGTATGACGGCGCTATACCGGGCATGCTGCATGTCCTGGATCCGCATTCCAACTTCTACGATCCGAAAGCCTATGCGCAGATGCGCGAGGATCAGCACGGTAAGTACTACGGCGTAGGCATGCAGATCCAGCCGCAGGGAAACAAAATCGTTGTCGTTGCGCCTTTCGAAGGCACGCCCTCGTACAAGGCTGGGATTCGTCCCGGCGATGTGATCTTGTCGGTCGATGGCAAGGCCACTGAAAACCTCGACTCAGCAGGTGTCGCCGCTCTGCTTAAAGGACCTCGCGGCACGCACGTGTCCGTCACCATGGGGCGGGAAGGTTCTGCGAAGCCGCTGACATTCGACCTTGTACGCGACGAAATCCCGCGCTACTCCGTCGATATCGCCTTTCAGGTTCGACCTGGCATCGGCTACATACACATCACCAACTTCATGGAAACGACCTCACATGAAGTTCAGGAGGCCCTGAACAAATTTGGCCCAAACCTGAACGGTCTGCTAATCGATCTGCGCGGCAATCCCGGTGGTTTGCTGAATGAGGCTGTGGGTGTCTCGGACAAGTTTCTTCAAAAGGGCCAGGTTGTCGTTTCCCAGCGCGGTCGTGCCTTCCCCGACCAAATCTATCGCTCCCCTTCTGGCTCGTCATCCAAGTACCCCATCGTGGTCCTGGTGAACAAGAACACCGCGTCTGCGGCAGAAATAGTTTCCGGTGCGCTCCAGGATCATGATCGTGCGCTGATTGTCGGCGAAACAACGTTTGGCAAAGGACTGGTGCAGACTGTGTTTCCGATTTCGGAGAACACTGGCCTCGCGCTGACGACCTACCATTACTACACACCCTCAGGTCGCCTAATACAGCGCAATTACGAGGGCCTTTCTCTCTACGACTATTATTACGGTCGCGAAGGCGCACAACCCGCAAGCAGTGCGAACAAAGAAGTGAAACTTACCGATGGCGGCCGCACCATGTACGGCGGTGGCGGCATTACTCCCGACGAGAAAATTGCCGAGCTGAAGTCGAACCATGCGCAGGACGTGCTGCTTCAGCACTACGCTTTCTTCAACTTTTCCAAGCACTACCTCGCCAACCATACCGTCACCAAAGACCTAACGGTTAACGATGCTCTGCTTCAGGATTTCAAAACCTACCTGCAGTCAGAGAAGATCGATGTATCCGATAAAGACATTCAGGACAACATCGATTGGATCAAAGCCACCATCAAGGCGGAACTCTTTACATCACAGTTCGGCCAGATGGAAGGCATGCGCGTTCGGGTAGAGTGGGACCCGCAGATCGCCAAAGCGCTGACATTTATGCCCGAGGCGCAAGCACTGGAGGACCATAAGCTTCCCTCCGAGCAGAAGACACAAACCGCCGCGAATTAGATTGGGCAACAACAACAAGGCGCAGATAGTTATCTGCGCCTTCACATTTGAAGACTGCTGAGAAACTTTGGAGCGGGAGACCGGGATCGAACCGGCGACATTCAGCTTGGGAAGCTGACGTTCTGCCACTGAACTACTCCCGCGTGGAGTTCTCCTCAAATGACTATTCCATTCTAATGCACATAGCGGGGTCGGTCCGCCATGTCGAACCGGGGTAGTACGAAACTGAGAGCTTGCGACCGAATACAGCACTTGACGTCCAATATGCAGGTTCCACGCTGCAATCCGAGCTTCGCTCCAAGGCACAAGGCGGATACACTGGAACGTAACTACCTGATTTACCGGGCTCCTCGCGGATGATGCGGGCACAACCAACATCGTTGCAACGGTAAATCGGTTCTCTCCATTGCAGTTCATCGCATTGGTCGGCCACAGCTTTTCATTCGCTTCCCGCCCTTGGCGGAGCGGGAGCGACGGTTCGAAGGGGGAGCATGTTCGAACGTTACACCGAGAAGGCGCGGCGCGTAATCTTCTTTGCGCGCTACGAAGCGAGTCAGTTTGGCTCGCCATACATTGAAACCGAACATCTCTTGCTGGGGCTGCTGCGCGAAGATAAAGCGCTCACCAATCGCTTTTTGCGCTCGCATGCCTCCGTGGAATCCATTCGCAAACAGATCGAACAGCACACAACGGTCCGTGAGAAAGTCTCAACCTCCGTTGACCTTCCGCTCTCGAACGAGTGCAAGCGCGTACTCGCCTATGCCGCAGAGGAAGCAGAGAGGCTCTCCCATAAGCACATCGGCACCGAGCACCTGCTGCTCGGGTTATTGCGCGAAGAAAAGTGCTTCGCCGCCGAGATCCTCACCGAACGCGGCCTGAAGCTCTCCTCGATCCGCGAAGAACTGCAGCGCACCACGCAGGAAAAGCCGCAGGGTTCAAGTTCTTCCAGCTCCGTTGGCGGCAAGCAGCGTGGACAGCAGCAGGAGCAATCCATGCTGGCGGAGTTTTCACGCGACCTGACGCAGGCAGCGACAGACGCTCAATTAGATCCACTTGTCGGCCGCGATAGCGAAGTAGAGCGCGTCATTCAGATTCTCTGCCGCCGCACGAAGAACAATCCAGTGCTCATCGGTGAGCCCGGTGTCGGCAAAACTGCAATCGTGGAGGGCCTCGCGCAGAAGATTGCTGACGGTGAGGTTCCCAGCTTCCTTGCTGACAAGCGCGTACTTTCGCTTGATCTCTCGCTTATCGTTGCAGGAACAAAGTACCGCGGACAATTCGAAGAGCGTCTCAAGACCATCATGAAGGAGTTGATGGAGAACCAGAACTCCATCGTCTTCATCGACGAGCTCCATACCCTCGTGGGTGCCGGATCCGCAGAAGGCTCGCTGGATGCAGCGAACATTCTGAAGCCAGCCCTTAGCCGCGGCGAAATTCAGTGCATCGGCGCTACGACACCAGCTGAATACCGCAAGTCCATCGAAAAGGATCGATCCCTGGAACGCCGCTTCCAAGCTGTTAAAGTTCCTCCACCTAACGAGGAAGATGCGATCAAGATCATCATGGGGATCCGCGAAAAGTACGAGAAGTTTCACGCGGTCAGCTACACCGATGACGCGATCCAGTTCTCGGTCTCGCATTCCAACCGTTACATTCCGGATCGCTTCCTGCCGGATAAGGCCATCGATCTGATCGATGAGGCTGGTGCCCGCGTCAAGCTGCGTCAAACGACGCTGCCGGAAGAACTCACCGAGGTACAGAAGCGCATCAAGTTCATCGTGCACCGCATGGAAAACGCCATCGCGAATCACGAGTTCGAGAAGGCACGTTTCTACTCGGATGAAGAGCGCAAAGAACGCGACAACCTACGCGCCCTCCGCGACAAATACCACCTCGATGAGTCGAGTTCCGGCATTGTTACGCGCGAAGACATCGAAGACGTCGTTTCACGCTGGACTGGCGTTCCCATTACCTCCATCAAGGAAGAGGAAACGCAGAAGCTGTTGCGGGTGGAAGAAGAACTCCACAAGCGCATCATCGCGCAGGACAAAGCAATCTCCGCGCTTGCTCGTGCGATCCGCCGCTCACGTGCTGGCCTCAAAAACCCCGCTCGCCCGATTGGCAGCTTCCTGTTCCTCGGACCGACTGGCGTTGGTAAAACAGAGGTCGCGCGTACGCTTGCACAGTTCCTCTTCGGTTCAGAGAAAGCCCTCATTCGCTTCGATATGTCGGAGTTTATGGAGAAGCACAGCGTCTCCAAGCTGATCGGCTCGCCCCCAGGCTATGTAGGTTACGAGGAGGGTGGTCAGCTTACTGAACGGGTTAAGCGCAGCCCCTACTCTGTGGTCTTGCTCGACGAAGTCGAGAAGGCTCATCCGGACGTCTTCAATCTGCTGCTGCAGGTCTTTGAAGATGGGCAATTAACGGATGGCCTCGGCAATACGGTCGACTTCAAGAACACGATCATCATCATGACGTCGAACATCGGCGCCAAACACCTGATGAAGCGTGAAAGTCTAGGCTTCCAATCGAGCAAAGATGAAGTTGTGCTGGAGAAGATGCAGGAGATGGTGATGGGTGAGGTGAAACGCACCTTCAACCCGGAATTCATCAACCGCCTCGACGAGACCATTGTCTTCACGGCGCTCTCTGACTCCGACTTGATGCAGATTCTGGAGTTGCTCGTGCAGCAGCTCAACACGAATCTGGTGCATAAGGCAATTACTCTCTCCGTGCAGGATGACGCGAAACGTTGGATCCTTGAGAAGACTGTCACCGATCGTAATTACGGTGCCCGCCCGCTCCGCCGCGCGCTGCAACGCTTCATAGAGGATCCTCTCTCGGAGGCACTCATCGCTGGCCAGATCACCGAGAAGCCTGCGTTCCTGGAGGTTTATCTGGAAAACAACCAACTACACTACCGTCCGGTTACTTCAGAAGGTGAGGAGAAGGCCGCAGGTCTTGCGCTCACGACTGTGTAGATTAGCCTTTACACAAAAGTACAAAGCCCTGGCAATCGCCAGGGCTTTGTACTTCCTCAAGCAACTTCTCACTCAAATGAGTTTGCTTGCTGCTTTCTGCGCTGTCTTGTAGGTGTCACTCACCGTATCGACTGCATCTCCAAATTGGTTCTTGCCCTTGTCTATAAACTTTTGAGCTTCTGTGCTCAACTTCTCTGCTTGCTCCTTGAGGTAGGCGGTTGCGTCTTCCAGAGCATCACCCGCGTCGTCCATGCTTCTCTTCAGCTTCTTGCGTGTCTGAGCGCCATCTTGAGGCGCGTAGAGCAGTGCAGCAACACCACCCGCCAGTGCTCCCAGTCCAAGTGCAATCCAAAACTCTTTGTAGCGCATGTGTTCCTCCGTGCAGAACAGTTCCAAAACTTAGGATTCGACGAGGTCCTGCTGGGTTGCGCGATCAGAAGCTTTACGCCTGATCGCCTGCCTCCCTGCGCGCTGCAAACTCCTGCGGAGTCGGGATGGCCTCTAGTTCGCGACCGGCGAACATGTCAGCAAACAGCGCCTGCATCTCACCGTGAATTTTGCCATTGGTAGCGAAAACTTCCCTGCTATCCAGAGTGAACTTGCCGCCGTCAAAATGCGTGATCTTCCCACCTGCTTCTTCCACCAGCAGGTACCCAGCCGAGGTGTCCCACGGGTTCAGGATGAACTCCCAGTATCCGTCGATTCGACCTGCGGCCACATAGGCCAAATCCAAGGCCGCCGATCCGGCACGACGCACACCGTGTGACCGCAACGTGAACTCCTGATAGAAGTGAACGTTTGGGCTGCGATGCCGCTTGTGGCTCGGAAAGCCAGTCGCAATCAGCGACTCCTGCAATATCGCCGTTTGCGAAACGTGAATCGGCTTGCCATTCAGAAATGCGCCACCGCCGCGCTCAGCCGAAAACATTTCGTCGCGCAGTGGATCGTAAATAACTCCCGCGACCATCTCCCCGTCCTGATCGGCGGCGAGCCCCGGTGCGCGCCGCTCACAACCAAGCACCACGCAAAATACGGGAAAGCCATGCGCGAAGTTTGTGGTGCCATCCAGCGGATCAATGTACCAGCGATATTCGCTATCGAGTGCCTGCCGGGTTCCTTCTTCGCCAAAGATTCCATGTGTAGGAAACGCAGCAGAAAGCTGTTCGCTGATGAGCTTCTCGCTCTGCCGATCGGCCTCGGTTACGAGGTCTACATCGCCTTTGTATTCCGCTGCCACACCGCTTGCATAGAACCCGCGCAATAAAGCACCGGCCTCGCGCGCGATCTCCTCACCCTTCACAACGAAGTCGGACACTGCTCCCTACCTTACTGTTGCTGTTTCTTCGTGGCTGCCAGCGTTACTCACGCCTGCACCACCGTTCTCGGTAATCGTACGGATTTGCGCTTTATAGATGAAAAGGTTTGGCTTGCCCTCACGAGTGATGCGCACCATCATGTCGTCGAAATACTCGATCCAGCCAGTCACAACTTCACCGTCGCGCAACTTCACGGCCACCTGCACATGGCGCTCGCTCAGCGCTTTCAGGTATAAGGCTTCCTGACCAGTGTCGCCCGACGGTGCACCTTTCCCGGATCGTTTTCTTGTTGTCATAGGTCGATTGTACCGAGACGTCTTAGCGGTTTGCGTAGTACGCAGTGCGGTAGCGGAGAGTGTAACCGGCCTTCGCTTTATCCGCGCTTAGCTGCACACGAATGTGTCGCAAACCAGATGAGTCGCGGCCCTTCTGCGGGGCGTAGTAAGCGAGGCTGTATTGCGTGCGAAGGTCGTCGGATAGGTGCTCGAATGCGGCTCGCAGGTCCCGCTTCGATTCCACGTAGTAGAACTTGCCACCCGTGTCGTTCGACATCTGTATAAGCGCATGTTCTCCGCCCGTATTTCGCCCCGCGTCTGCTGCCACGGGCACGATGATTAGCGGGAAAACCATTGCTCCAGCCCGCTGAATCTGCTCGAGCGAACTGTCGTAGCTTCCGTGATGCGTCGTGTCTTCCCCATCGGTGATGAGCACAAGCACGCGTCGCTGTCCTGGCTTTGGCGTCACTTCGCTCATTCGCTGCCCCGCAAGAAAAACCGCATCGTACAGAGCCGTTGCATCTCCATGCTTCATCGCGCCAAGCCCGCTCTCGATGCGCTTCGGATCATTTGTGAAGCTGACAAGCTCGTCCACATCGTCCGCAAAGTCCATCAAATCGATGGAGTCCTGCGGACGCAAGATCGATCGAACGAAGTTCTTCGCGGCTTCCTTCTCAAGGTGCTCGTCATTGAAAACACTTTCACTTGCATCAATCGCCAGAACAAGTTGTAACGGCGTAGATGATTCACGCTCAAACACAGCGATTTTCTGCGGCTTACCGTCTTCCGAGATGGTGAAATCTTCCTGCTTGAGACCGGAAACTGGCGCACCATGTTGGTCGACGACATTTACCGCAACAGTGACGAGCCGACTTTCAATGCGGATGACTGCAGTACCGTCCTCGCGCCGCTCAATCGGCGCAGGCTGCTTCTCCTGACCACTCGCGTAAATAGCAACGCTGCTCAACAAGAATACGAGCCCTGCAACTGCCCTCTTCACCGTTCGGCTCCGACGATCTGTTCAGGAAACGGCTCTCCATCCGCCCAGACTGCTCCATCCACAAACTGTTCGCGTTTCCAAATAGGCACCTTTTTCTTCAGGGTGTCGATGATCCAGCGGCACGCATCGAACGCGGCACCTCGGTGCGCGGAAGCAACCGCGATGAACACGCTTGTCTCACCAATCAGCAACCGACCGAGGCGATGCACCAGGACGACCTCACGGACTGAGAACTGCTCCATCGCACTGACGCGCAACTGCTGCATCTGCTTGAGTGCCATCTCCTCATAGGCTTCATAGTCGAGGTGTAGCGTTGCACGCCCACGCGTGTTATCGCGAACGATGCCGTCAAAAATAACGACGGCACCATCAGCGCCTCGCTTGATCTCGTCCGTCAACCGACTGGCGTCTATCACTTCCCGGACGAGACGAACCGCCTCTTCCGAACCCCCGCTGACTGGCGGCAGGATTGCGACTTCATCACCGTCCGCAAGAACTCGCTCTCGAAGCACGTAGTCATGATTCAAAGCAACGGCCGCAGTGCGTAGCACACCCGCAGAAAAGCTACCGTCACTGATAAACGCGTCCAGAAGAACACCGACGGTCGCATCAGCGGAGATCTCGCGCCACACCCCGCCCTCTGGTAGGCGCTCCTTCAGGGAACCGAATGCCAGGACGTGTACGCGCATAGTGTTTGGACTCACTTTCGAAGAATAACGTGAGTCGAACCACGCTCTGCGCGTTGCTACCGTCCACTCGCCTTTGTTGCAGACATCTTCCTGGCTGGCACCTTCTTCTTCGCGGAGACTAGGGACTTACCCGCAGTGCTCTTTGTGACTGAGCTCTTCTTCGCAGTAGACTTGGGTGTCTTCCCGGAAGAACCCTAATTTACCGCCTGGCTGCCCTGTGTCGAGTGATACTTGTCCAGCAGAGCATGGCCTTTTGCGGCCAGTTTCTTTGCAGCAGCCATATCTTTCGGCACCGGCTCTCCCCACGCGTGCGCACTCAGCGCCAGACGTGTCGGCCTACCCTGATCATCCTGCATAGGCCCGCGCGGATTCGCGAAGTGTCGCCTTAGGAAAGATCCCTTACGCTTCATCTTTTCCGGGGTATCCGCCGCCCCTGTAACGCCGGGCTTCAGGTGACTGCCCTCGGTGCGGTTGAAAAACTCCCGCCCTTTGGCGCTGAGTCCACCGTTCGGATCCTTTCCTTCTTTCGGCATGCTCTTCGTCGCGGCCACCCTGGGCCGAGGTACCGCCTTCTTCGTTACTGCTTTCTTCGCTCCGGTCTTCCTTGTGCTTGCCTGCTTCGTAGTTGCCATGTTCACTCTCCCATTCATTAGAAGATTCATGCTGCACGGCAGTTAGCCAACAGAACTCGTTCTGTTCATCACACGTCAACACGGCACCTCGCCTGCCTTTGCGGTAAACATCTGGTGTTCGCTGCGATATACTCGCCGCAATCGACACACAATTCATTGCACGAGGAATAACCATGCTCAAGGGATTTCGTGACTTCATCCTGCGCGGAAACGTGATGGACCTTGCGGTCGCCGTTATAATCGGCGCTGCTTTCACAGCGATTGTCACAGCTCTCACGGCTAACATCATCAATCCGCTGCTAGGCGCGGTTATCGGCAAGCCGAACTTCGACTATCTTGTTGGTCACGTAAACGGCGGCGTAGTTGAATACGGTAAATTCCTCACGGCAATCGTCAATTTTCTTCTGATCGCTGCTGTCGTCTACTTCTTCCTTGTTTTGCCCACGCAGTACCTGCTTAAGAAATTCAACCCGCCCGCCGCTGAGCCACCATCCACCCGCGAATGTCCGCAGTGTTTCGGTGAAATCCCCGTCCAGGCAACACGCTGCAAATTCTGCACGCAACCCGTCTAACAACCAATCACTCGTCGGAGGTCACCATGCGTCGTCTAAAAACGGCCGCTGCTCTTTCTGTTTTCGTTTCCACGGTGTCACTCGCACAGACTGCGCCAACAAAGGTTTTCGGATACAGTGATTTTTCGCAGCAGGCAAAGTGGGACGCGGCCTTCATGGCCGTTCCTGACGCGAAGCTTGCAGGGCAGCACCTGAAAGCACTCACAGCGGAGCCCCACTGGGCCTCTTCTCCGGAGGACTACAAGACCGCGGAATACGTTGCTGCGAAGTTTCGTGAAGCTGGCCTGCGAACCGAGATTGTTCCGTACAAGGTTTGGCTCAATAAGCCGTTGAAGATTCAGATTGACGCATCGACTGCCGATGGGAAGAAGCTAATGTCCGGGCCGACCCCGGAACACGTCGATCCGGTTGCGTTTGGAGGCGATCCGTTCCAGAACGATCCACGCATTCTTCCCGCATTCAACGGCTCGTCCGCATCGGGCGATGTAACCGCAGATGCCGTCTACGCAAATTACGGCACGCTCGCTGACTTCAAGAAACTCGATGAATTGCATGTGTCTGTCAAAGGCAAGATTGTGCTCGTTCGCTACGGTCACAACTTCCGGGGCGTAAAGGCCTACATCGCCCAGCAGTACGGCGCGGCGGGCATGCTCATCTTTTCCGATCCCGCCGACGATGGCTACGCCAAGGGTGATAAGTACCCGCGCGGTCCGTGGCGTCCAGCCTCCGCTGTGCAGCGTGGCAGCGTGCAGTTCCTCCCGATATATTCCGGGGACCCGGAAACGCCGGGCATCGCGTCAACGCCAGACCTGCCCGACTCCAAGCGGATCACGGACCCGGCTAAAATGAACCAGCCAGCCATCCCGGTGAACCCGCTGTCTTATCAGGACGCTGCCCCTATCCTGCAGGCACTGGACGGTCCCGCTACGCCGCGCGACTGGCAGGGTGCGCTGCCATTCACCTATCACCTTGGCGGCACAGGTGCGGTGAAGGTCCACATGCATCTGGAGCAGGAATATAAGCTCCGCACGATCTGGGACGTTATCGGTGTGATTGACGGTACGGACCCGTCCGAAAAGGACAAGTGGGTGGTCGCCGGCAATCATCGCGACGCCTGGGTCTATGGGGCCGTCGATCCAAACAGCGGAACAGCAGCGATGCTGGAGGCAGTGCATGGCCTTGGTGCCTTGCTGAAACAAGGATGGCATCCAAAGCGCCGTATCGTCGTGGGCAGTTGGGACGCTGAAGAAGAAGGCCTGATGGGCTCAACGGAATGGGTCGAAGATCACGCCGAACAACTTCGCCACGCAGTTGCTTACTTCAACACGGACGTTGCTGTTTCAGGCCCCAGTTTTGACGCTGCTGCAGTCCCGTCGCTCAAAGAGTTTGTCCGCGATGTTGCGCGTCAAGTACCAAGTGTGAAGGGCGGCACAGTGTACGACCAGTGGCAGAAGTCCCAGGCAGAAAGCCCAAATCGCCGCGGTACGGCAGCTAGTCCATTCACAGCACCATCGAATGCGCCAGCAGGCACGGAGGCGGTCCATGTCGGCGATCTCGGCTCTGGCTCCGACTACACACCCTTTATCCAGCACCTTGGTGTACCTTCCACCGACATCGGTTCAAGCGGTCCATACGGCGTATACCACTCCGTCTTCGACAACTACAACTGGTTCATCAAGAACGCCGACCCCACCTTTGTGTATGAGCAGCAGATGGCGCGCGTCTTCGGGCTCGAACTGCTGCACATGGCTGATGCAGACGTACTGCCGTACGACTACCGACTCTACGGCACAGAGATCATTCGCTATCTCAACGCGGAGAAGAAGCACGCGAATGAGTCCAATGTCACGGCCGATTTCACGCAAGCGGACGCTGCGGCGAAGCGCTTCGCAGATGCCGGTACAACCGTTTACTCATTGCAGATGAAGAATCCAGCCAATGCAGCAAAGCTGAACCAGTCGTTACGTGACGCAGAAACCGCTCTGCTCAACGAGCAGGGTCTTCCGAAGAGGCCGTGGTTCAAGCACACCATCTACGCACCTGGCGAATACACGGGCTACGCAGCCGTCGTCATCCCCGGGGTCACCGAAGGCATCGAGGCCAACGACCTTTCTCGCACCGAGGAGCAGCTATCCGCTCTCGCAGATGCGCTGAATCGTGCGGCGGCAGTGCTGGAGTCTGCCGCAAAGTAAGCTGGTCACAATGAAAGAGGCCCGCCTAAGCGGGCCTCTTTTTACATCTTCAACCTCTTACCGCAGGGCCATCTGCTCCGTTACGATCTGCGTCAAATCGGCCTTCTTCAGCCCATGTACCTGCTCGTTGTATTCGTCCACTTTGGACGACCAATTCATGGAGCAAAACTTCGGTCCACACATGGAACAGAAAGCCGCTTCCTTGTAGTAGTCATCCGGCAAGGTCTCATCGTGCATGGACCGAGCCGTGTCCGGATCGAGCGACAGCGCAAACTGCTTGTCCCAATCAAACGTGTATCGAGCGTGGGAAATCGCATCGTCACGGTCACGCGCTCCCGGACGATGTCGCGCGATGTCCGCTGCATGCGCCGAAATTTTGTACGCGATGATGCCGTCCTTCACGTCCTTCTCGTTCGGCAGACCAAGGTGCTCCTTAGGAGTGACGTAACAGAGCATGGCCGCTCCGTGCCACCCGATCATCGCTGCACCGATGGCCGACGTGATGTGATCATAGCCAGGCGCAATGTCTGTTACCAGCGGGCCAAGGACATAGAACGGAGCACCGTCGCAAAGCTCCACTTCTTTTTCGACTTGCTCCTTGATCTTGTCCATCGGCACGTGGCCGGGCCCTTCGATCATCACCTGTACATCATCTTTCCATGCCTGGCGTGTCAGCTCACCAAGCGTCTTCAGCTCTGCAAACTGTGCTTCATCGCTCGCATCGGCAACACATCCTGGGCGTAGACCATCACCGAGCGAGTAGCTCACGTCGTACTTAGCCAGCACCTTTGTAATGCGGTCGAAGTTCTCGTACAGGAAATTCTGCTTGTGATTGGCGGTCATCCACTGAGCCAGGATTGCACCGCCGCGGCTGACGATTCCCGTGATCCGCTTCGAGACCATCGGCACATACTGGATCAGCACACCAGCATGAATCGTGAAATAGTCCACACCCTGCTGCGCCTGCTCTTCAATGACCTCCAGGTACATGTCGATGTTGAGGTCTTCCACACGCTTCACGCGGCTCAGAGCCTCATACAGTGGCACCGTTCCAATGGGAACAGGCGAGTGGCGAATGATTGCCTCGCGAATCATTGGGATGTCGCCACCGGTAGACAGGTCCATAACCGTGTCTGCACCGTAATGCACCGCGGTGTGAAGCTTTCGAAGTTCTTCATCGACGTTCGACACGATTGCGGAGTTGCCGATGTTCGCGTTGATCTTGCACAGCGAACCCACGCCGATGGCCATCGGCTCCACTTCCGGATGATTGATGTTCGCCGGGATGATCATCGTGCCTTTGGCAATCTCGTCACGAATGAACTCGGCCGCGAGTTTTTCCTTATGTGCAACAAAGGCCATCTCTTCGGTGATCATGCCTTTGCGCGCGAAGTGCATCTGGCTCATGTTCCAATCGCCGGTCCGAGCAGCTTCTTCCTTGCGCTTGACGATCCATTCCTTGCGCGGCTGTGGCACGCTGTACTGGGTTCCGTTCGAGTGACCATTGCCGTTCGCGTGGCTTCCGTTGCCGTTACTACCCATGTGTTGTGTTCTCCTACGCGCCGGTGACGATGCGTCCTGATTCCTCGGCTGTTAACGCCAAAGTATACGCCGCGACCGCATTCCTTTGGACCTTACGCATCTCACCACTTGTGCTGAACTTCTACACTACCGTCGCTTACCTGCTCCTCTTGTCAGGTCCCGCTGTTGGAAGTTCTGGCCTGCTCGGCGACTGGCGTGAGCCATCGGGTGCTGTTATTCGCATCGCGCCTTGTGGACCTCGAGTTTGTGCCACTTTGATGGCCATCCGTCCCGACTCACCCGAGAGGACCGACAAGATGAACCCTGATCCTGCATTCCGCGCGCATCCACTTTGTGGGCTCGTCATCGGCAAGGATTTTCGTTTCGAAGGAGATTCCCGCGCAGATGGTGGAACACTTTACGATCCGAAGTCTGGTAAGACGTACCACGGAGAGATGACCGCCGAAGGCGACACACTTTGGTTGCGCGGGTATGTCGGCTTCAGGATGTTCGGCAGGACAGAAACATGGACGAGAACGAAGAGCACCCCTGTGTGTTCCGCATGAGTTATGGTGCTACTGCGGTGCTTGATAGATTGGAAGTGTGTCACTGAGTTCCCTTTCCCCTACTCCATTGCCATCAGGCTTTCGCTGGTCTGCTGTAAGTGCCGGAATCAAGGCAAGCGGCAAGCCGGATGTAAGCCTTGCCGTGTGTGACGGCGGTGCCAACGCAGCCGCTATGTTCACCAGCAATCAAGTCGTAGCAGCCCCCGTGATCGTCGGTCGCAAACATCTTGCTGTGACCAACGGCCGCGTCTCCGCCGTTCTGGTGAATGCAGGTAACGCCAACTGTGCCACTGGACAGCCCGGTGTGGACGCCTGTCATAAGAGTTGCGTGGCCGTCGCTGACGAATTCAACTGCGTCTTCGACGAAGTTATTCCTTCGTCTACGGGAATCATCGGCGTACCACTGCCGGTTGAGAAATTGTTGAACGCAATTCCGCTTGCACGACAGGCGCTCGGCAGCACACCAGCGCACGCAGAAGCGTTCGCCACGGCAATCCTCACGACCGACACGAAGCTCAAGGTGGCGCGCGCCGACTTCACTGTCGGCGAAAAAACCGTTCGCCTCTTCGGCTGTGCCAAGGGTGCGGGCATGATTGGTCCACAACTCATTCCTCACGCGACCATGCTCGCTTATATATTCACCGACATCGAAGCCAGTTCAGAGCATCTCGCTGCTCTTCTGAAGCCTTGCGTTGACGACAGCTTCAATTCCACTTCCATCGACGGCGACACCTCGACCAATGACACCGTACTTCTGCTCGCCAGCGGTCAAAGCGGAGTGTCTGCAGAAGGGGATATCGCACAGGCCTTCGAAGCTGCTCTTCGCCTTGTATGCCAGTCGCTAGCACACCAGATTGTCGACGATGGCGAAGGCGTTACCCACGTGGTCACGCTCGAAATCTCAGGTGCAAACTCAAATCGTGAAGCCCAAGCGATCGCCAGGAGCATAGCCAACTCACCATTGGTCAAGACTGCCTGGTCCAGCGCCGACCCAAACTGGGGTCGTCTGCTCGCGGCTGCTGGGAAGGCCGGTGTTCCCTTCGACCCCGCACGCGTCGCGGTGCGCATAGCCGGTCTTCCTGTCTTTGCTCAGGGGACCCGCTCGCCACATTTCAACGAGGACGCTACGCACAAAGCGATGCAGTCTCGCGAGTACACCATTGCGATCGACTTCGGGACCGGTTCGGGAACGTCGCGCTTTATTACGTGCGACCTCACGCACGAATACGTGACCATCAACGCCGACTACTCAACCTAGAGCGAGTATGAGCCGCCGCTGGCTAGCGCATCGTCGTTCGCCGCGTTTATCGTAGACATGCAAAGTTGTATCGATTGAGGAGTAGCCATGGCCATGCTGGACGAAGCTGTTAAGCAGGATTTGACCGCGGAAGTAGCCGAGTGGATCGAAGCGTTCGACGAGGTCGTCGCGAACGACTGGGAACAAGGGGCAGCGCTGCTTTCCGCCTTACGCACACGCGCTCGTGAAGCCGGCGTTCCAGCCATCGGTGACATCACGACGCCGTACCTGAACACGATTCCAAAGCACGACGAAGTCCCCTACCCAGGTGATCGCCCCATCGAGCGCCGTATCGAAGCGCTGCTTCGCTGGAATGCCATGGCCATGGTGCACAAGCAGAACAAGTACGATCCCGGCATCGGTGGGCACATCTCCACCTACTCGTCGCAGTGCACCTTGCTTGAGGTTGGCTTCAACCACTTCTTTCATGCCAAGTACGGTGACCAACCCGGTGACTTCATTTATTTCCAGGGGCATGCCTCACCCGGGGTCTACGCCCGCGCTTTCTTGGAGGGCCGCTTCGACGAGCAGCGCCTCAAGAATTTTCGCCACGAGCTCCGCGAAACACCCGGTCTCTCGTCCTATCCGCACCCCTGGCTGATGCAGGATTTCTGGCAATTTCCCACCGTGTCTATGGGGATCGGTCCCCTGAATGCGATTTATCAGGCGCGCTTCATGCGCTATCTCGAAAACCGTGGCCTCATCGAGAAGACCGACCGCAAGGTCTGGGCCTTCGTTGGGGATGGCGAGACGGATGAAGTCGACACGCTCGGTGCTATTTCGCTCGGCTCGCGAGAGAAGCTGGACAATCTCATCTTCGTCGTTAACTGCAACCTGCAACGCCTTGACGGCCCGGTGCGCGGGAACTCGCGCATCATCGATGAGCTTGAAGCTACCTTCCGCGGCGCGAACTGGAATGTCATCAAGGTCGTCTGGGGATCAGACTGGGACGAGCTATTTGCCCGCGATCACCAAGGACTTCTGCTGAAGCGCATGGAAGAATGCGTCGACGGCGACTTCCAGCGATTCAAAGCGAAGAACGGTGCCTACCTTCGTGCCGAGTTTTTCGGAAAGTACCCTGAGCTGCTCAAGCTGGTCGAAGATAAAACAGACGACGAACTCGGACGTTTGCATCGTGGCGGACACGACCCTGTAAAAATTTACAACGCCTACAAGCGCGCTCTCGAACACAAGGGCGGACCCACGGTGATCCTCGCCAAGACCGTGAAGGGCTACGGTATCGCTTCGGCCCAGGCGCGCAACGCTACGCACTCCGAAAAGAAGCTCACGGATGAAGGTCTCGCTGCCTTTGTGAAGCACTTTGACATTCCGCTTCCTGAAGGTGCCGCCAAGGACGCGCAGTTCTACAAGCCTGATGCAGACGACGCAGCGCTGCAATACTTGCTTGCGCGCCGGGAGTCTCTGGGTGGCCCAATGCCAGCACGCGAAGTTCCGCCGAGCACCTTTGTTGCGCCAAAGCTCGAATTCTTCAAGACATGGCTCGACGGCTCTAAAGGACGCGCCATCTCGACCACCATGGGCTTCGTGAATTTACTGAACGGCCTGCTGAAGAATGCGGAGATCGGCAAACTCGTTGTTCCGATCATCCCCGATGAGGGCCGCACATTTGGGTTTGAGTCAGTGATGAAGCAGGTGGGCATCTATGCGCCGGAAGGTCAGAAGTACGTTCCCCACGACGCAGACATGCTGCTTGGCTACTCTGAAAAGAAGGACGGGCAGATCCTGGAAGAAGGCATTACCGAAGCAGGCTCCATGGCCAGCTTCACTGCTGCGGGCACGGCGTACACCAACTACAAAGTACCTATGGTTCCCTTTTACCTCTATTACTCCATGTTCGGATTCCAGCGTATCGGTGATATGGCGTGGGCGTTTGCCGATTCACGAGGCAAAGGCTTCCTCATGGGCGGTACAGCAGGCCGCACAACAATGCTCGGCGAAGGTTTGCAGCACCAGGACGGTCATTCGCCCGTTCTATCAGGCACAATCCCAACCTGCCTCACCTACGACCCAGCGTATGTCTACGAAATGGCCGTGATCATCCAGGACGGCATGCGGCGCATGTATGAGGCAGCAGAAAACTGCTTCTACTACATCACCATGTACAACGAGGACTACCTCAACCCCGCGATGCCTGAAGACTCCAATGGCAAAGTTCGCGAGGGTATCCTCCGCGGTATCTACAAGTTCAAAGCTGCGGAAAAGGGTGCGGCGCAGATTCAGCTCTTTGGCTCTGGTCCCATCCTGAACGAAGTTGTTCGTGCCCAGCAAATCCTCGCAGAAAAGTACAACATCGCATCGGATGTGTGGTCCGTTACAAGCTATGTGGAGCTTCGCCGCGACTGCCTGGATGTTGAGCGCTACAACCGGCTCCATCCGGCGGAAAAGGAGCGCGCACCATTCGTGATCGATGCGCTCAAAGATGCGAATGGGCCAATCATCGCCGCGTCCGATTACATGAAGTCCATGCCGGATGGGCTTTCGCCGTGGCTGGGCCAGCGACTTGTCTCGCTTGGCACTGACGGCTTCGGTCGCTCCGATAACCGTGAGCACCTGCGCCGTCACTTTGAAGTGGACGCCGAGTCAGTAGTTGCGGCAGCACTATCGAAACTTGCACGCGAAGGTGTCGTGAAGGCCAAGGTCGCTGAAAAGGCATTTGCTGAATTAGGGCTTTCCACCACCGGTGCGGGCGCAGCGCGCGCTTAGAACATAGTCTGTACGAAGGAATCGCGGCTTGGCCGAAAACCCACTACTCCCACATCAACGGCTGAAAGATCTGTACGCGCTGATGAGGCGCGTGCAGTCTGTGGTAGCTCGCGGCCCGAAATCAGTGCAAGGCCTTGAAGCTGTTCTAGCGGCAACTTTGATTCAGCTGGAGCATGGCGACGTGTTCTGCGCACAATCAGCCGTCAACGCGATGGCTCTGTTCCCTCCCAAGGCGTCTCATACATGCATTGCTGGTCCCTTATTCACGACGGCGCTGCACGACTCCGATTTACCCACTCTGAGTTCGCTCATCGCATTGGGCATCAAAGCAACGGAGCGAACGAATGTCGCAGTGAGCCTGACATCCACTTCGGCAGAGGTTGACTGGGCGAGCACGCTGACGCAAGCGCAGCAGCAGCGCCTACCCGTCGCTTTTCTTATCGTCGAGACGGCGCCGCTTGCTAACGCAACTCCACTGCTTTGGAGCACGTTGGTCAAGCACGCGAAATCTGCGGCTGTTCCGACCGTTTCAGTGGACGGTGAAGATGCGGTTGCTCTTTACCGCGTCGTGCAGGAATCTCTGCACCGCGCGCGGCTGGGCGACGGGCCAACGGTGATCTGGTGTGCTCTGCCATCAGCGAACTCAAAGCGTAAAAGCTCGAACGCATTGTCATCGATGGAGCGTTATCTCGCGGTTCGCGGACTCCTCAAGCCCGCACGGAAGAGCGCGGTTAGCGCGTAAGGCGTTTCGAACGATCCGGTGACCGATCACCCAGCAGGTAAACTGGCAACATGTTTTCCTTAAGGTCAGGCCGTCTGTGTTTGGGCTCTGTTGTATTCGCTTCACTCTGCTTCTTGCAGACAATGCACGCCCAATCAACGCCTGATTCGACGCTTCCCACGAGCGCCGGAGGGAGTCCGCAATTCAGCACTCCACCCGCCTTACCTCAACCCCAGAGCTATACAAATCGAAGTCAAATTCCAAATTACCTTCCTATCTACATCAATCCGGAAGAAGACAAGAACGACCACCTTGGTTCCAGCTACATCCCGCTGGACAGCACCGCTAACGAAATGGCTATGCGCTTGTACGCGCTAGGCTATCTCGACACATCTTTTATCGGAATGCGTCCGTGGACACGCCGAAGCCTGCTGCATGCCCTCGACGAATCATCGGCTGACATCGAAGACTTTGGTAGTGACGAGGCCATCGACATCCTCTCGAAGCTGCATGCGTATCTCTCCGCAGAAGACCCCGGGCCGAACTATCGCCGGGGCAGCGTCACTGGCGTGGAGTCCGTCTACACACGCCTCATGGGGATCAAAGGGCAGACGCTTCGTGACAGCTACCATCTAGGCCAAACCTTGGTAAATGATTACGGGCGTCCGTATCAGCCGGGCTTCAACAATGTCACAGGCTTCACCACAGTTAACGAGTGGGGCCGGTTTTCTTTGTATGCGCGCGGCGAATACCAGCATGCGCCTTCCAACGCCGGCTACTCACTCGCTTTAGCCAATACCCTCTCCTGCGCTGACAATATATGCCCTTTCGCTGCTCCTAACGCTCCGCAAGATACCATTCCATACGGCAACACCGGCACTCAGAACCCATTTCGTCTGCAGGAGGCGGCGCTCTCTTTCCACCTCTTAGGGCATGAAATCAGCGGCGGGAAGACTGACGCTTGGACGGGACCGGCCAAAGGTGGCGCATTCGGATGGAGTAACAACGCAGAAAACATCTACTCGTTCCGCATCAATCGCGTGGAGCCGCTGCACATCCCATATTTCTCATCCGTGTTTGGCCCGGTGCGTTACGACTTCTTTGTCGGATCTTTGAAAGGTCATACCGCTCCGAACGACCCCTGGGTTCATCAGGAGCAGGTCTCCGTTCGTCCATACCGGGATTTCGAGTTCGGCTTTCAACGCACCGTTATCTGGGGCGGCAAGGGGCACGAGCCCGTTACGCTGCACACCTTCCTGCGAAGCTTTTTCGACATTGGCGACACGACGCCCGCAATCAAGAATTCTGCCAGCGATCCAGGTGCGCGCTTCACTGCGTTCAACTTCTCCTGGCGGCTGCCATTCCTGCGCAAAGACGTGACTCTCTACACCGACGCTGAAGCACATGACGATGTAACGCCTGTCAGCGCGCCACGCCGTGCTGCGTTCCGCCCCGGCATCCTTTTCTCGCATCTTCCTTACGCTCCAAGGCTTGAGCTTCGCGTGGAAGGCTTCAACACCGATCCCGACGTACTGCCAAGCACTGGTGGGACCTTTCAGTACTATGAGTTCATTCAGAAGCAGGGGTACACCAATAAGGGCTTTTTGTTCGGCGACTGGGCCGGGCGTGAAGCCAAGGGCGGACAGGCCTGGATCACGTATCATCTGTCGGGCAATGAGTGGATTCAGGCGGAATACTTGAACAAGAAGAATGACAAAGATTTTGCGGGCGGGACCACGCAGAATCAGTTCAAGGTCGACGTGGTCAAGCGTCTCCGGAAGGATATTGAGTTGAACGCCTGGGTACAGTACGAGAGCTGGAAAGCGCCTCTTTACAAGACGGGTGGTCAGAGCGACACCATAGTCGCCGGTGAAATTACGTTCTATCCGAAGCTGCACTCCACAGATAAGCTGCGGTAGTTGTCTCTAGGCGCAATGAGCTCTGGCTCTTCGTTGGCTTCCACAATCTCGTGGGTCAGGACCAGCGCCAACGTCTCGGAATAGTGGGAATCGCATCTGAGTTGCCGGCTCTCACGGGACCAACGCGAGCGTCGACTTGCTTTACGCGGGTACGGCAACCATCGATGGCGAGGCTGTTGAACGTCCCACACTGAGATAGGTGAATCCGTTCTCCTGCATCACGGCAGGATCGTAAAGGTTGCGTCCGTCGATCACAATTGGGTACCGCAGAACTTTTCGCAACTTGGAAAGATCGAGCTTCGCAAATTCAGGCCAGTCCGTCAGAATCAACACCGCGTCCGCATCCTGCACAGCTTGCTCAACGCCATTTGCGTACGTCATCGTATCGGTCACAGGTATTACTTCCTGAGCTCGCTTCATTGCTGCCGGATCAAAGGCACAAACACAGCATCCCTCGCCCAGCAACATTTGAACCATCTCGATTGCAGGTGACTCACGAATATCGTCTGTATCACCCTTGAAGGCCAGGCCGAGTACTGCCAGCCGTTTGCCACGTAGCGTCCAAAGCGCAGAGCGCACTTTGCTCAGGAAGCGCTTCTTCTGCGACGCATTGATCTTCTCCACCTCGTTCAGCAGGCTGAAGTCGACACCCATCTGCGCAGCTACGGAACGGAAAGCAGCGACATCCTTCGGGAAGCAAGATCCGCCGTAGCCAATGCCTGGGCGCAGGAAGCGTGGCCCAATGCGTGAATCCAAACCAATGCCCCGTGCGACCTGCTCCACATCCGCATCAGCCGCTTCACACAGGTTAGCCACCGCATTGATGAATGAAATCTTCATCGCGAGGAATGCGTTTGAGGCATGCTTGATAATTTCCGCACTCTTTGTTGATGTGAGTAGGAAGGCTGGCGGTGTATTCACGTTGCAGCAGCCGTCGATCGCGTCATTCGATTCGTAATAAGTTCCAGAAGTGAGTGGCGAATACACCTGCCGCAGCACCGACGCGGCGCGTGCACTGTTCGCTCCTACGACGATTCGATCCGGGTGTAAAAAGTCGGCAACAGCTGTTCCCTCGCGCAAAAACTCAGGGTTCGAAACCACATCGAATAGATCGCTGCGGACACCATTGCGCTCAATGGTCCTGCGAATCCATTCATTTGTATAAACCGGAACAGTGCTCTTTTCAACGATGACTGTATAGCTGGTGATGTGTCGCGCAATCTCGCAAGCAACCGCTTCAACATAGGAAAGATCGGCATCGCCGCTTTCTGACTGCGGCGTCCCGACAGCAATGAAGATAGCCTGCGCCTGGCTCGTCGCTTCCGCCAGATCTGTCGTAAAACGCAACCGATTGTTGCGGTGCCGTTCCAGCAACTCGGGCAGATAATTTTCGTGAATAAGGGTATCGCCGCCCTGCAGTGCCGTTACTTTGCGCTGGTCGTTATCAACGCAGATTACATCGTGACCCATGTCCGCGAAGCAGACCGCGGCGACAAGGCCCACGTATCCTGAACCGACAACCGCTATTGAAGTACCGTTACTCATAAAAGGAATGCACCACCTGTGAGAGTGTACGGCGCAAACGAGATGGCACCTTCACCCATAAGAGTAAACGCCCCGCACAAACGGGGCGGTATGGTTCGTGGCGACCACCTGCGGTGCTTAGTTCACGCGCGGAGTTTCGCCAGTAAGTCCGTCGGGTGCACTGGCTTGGCCAAAATTTCAAACTCGTGTCCCTGCGAGCGCGCCCGCTCTAGAAGATCCGCCGTCGCTGCCTGGCCCGAGAACAACAGAATCTTACAGTTCGGCAACTTCGAACGCGTTTGAATTGCCGCCTCAATACCGGTCATGCCAGTCATGATCACGTCGCTGATCAGCATGTCAGGGGAAAAGGTATCCAGCGCCTCGAGTGCCTTTTCTCCGCTGTATACGGCCCGGGCTTCAAAGCCAGCCTGGTTCAAAATAATGGCAAGGGTGTTCGCGATCACTTGCTCGTCGTCGGCAACCAAAACCCGCGGTTTTGAAGTGTTCGTGGTGTTCTCAGACATGTGTGAACTTTATTCCTTTACTTTGCCGCTTCGCCCCAAAGCTGAACCGTTCCATCGCGACACAAATCATCATACGTTGCTCATAGCTCGATGCAAACTCTAAGCTGGAGCCGAAGTGCCCGCTAGAGAGTGCGGCAGTTCTAAAGGCCCAGTCCACCGTCCACTGCCAGCAGTTGCCCGGTAATGAAGTGCGGCCCTGTGGCGAAGAACACAACCGCTTCCGCGACATCCTGAACCGTCCCGTTCCGCTTCATGGGTGTCTTTTGCACGAAGCTCTCGTAACTGGACCCAACTTCGCTCGTCACAATCATTCCGGGTGCAACGCAGTTCACGCTAATTTCAGGAGCCCACGCCTTTGCCATCGTATGCGAAAGCATGTGCAGCGCCGCCTTGGACGTGCAGTAATGCGCATGCGTCGCCCACGGATGAATGCCGCCCAAGGAGCCGATATTGATAATTCTGCCCTGCGCCGCCTTCAGCGCCGCGTGTGCGGCTTTTGCCACAAGAAACGGCCCGCGTGTGTTGGTGGCAAACATCGCGTCCCACTCCGCCACCGATATCTCTTCCAGCGCCACCGTTTCGAACGCACCCGCATTGTTCACCAGCAGATCCAGTCCGCCGCCCATCTGCTCAACGATCCTGCCAACAGCAGCCTGTACGCTCTCCTCGCGCTGCACATCGCACGACACGGCAAACCCGCTGACACCCAGCGCTCTTATCTCCCGCACCGTCGCGTCCGCTTCAGCTTGTGAGCCGCGGTACGTAATGGCGACGTCCGCGCCAGCACCCGCGAGTGCTAACGCCAACCCACGCCCAATCCTTTTCGCCCCACCTGTAACCAGTGCCCGTTTTCCTGCAAGCGGCAGTGTTCCTTCGCTCACTGCGGTGTTCCATTCGGCGTGGCTGAAGGTGGCGTGCTCGTCACCGGAGTCGTTTGCAACGGTGCCGTACGCGAGGCTGGCTGCGGGGCAAAAGTGGTCGGCTTGGCGTGCTCCTGGACTCCAGGCTTCATTTGCGACGATTTGCCGTCGTTGTCCACATACGTCGATACCTGGGCACGGGGACGCTGCATCTTGACCAGAAGTTCCTTCGTATCCCCAGGAACATCAAAGTCTTCAGCATGAGTAGCGAAGCCGTTTGCGATCACCTGAACCGTCACGTGGCTCCCGATCTCTATCAGATCAAGCGCCGCGCGTCCTTCTGGGTCGGTCTTTAGCTCAAGATTGCCATTGTCCCGCCCGTCCTTGGTCGAGTGAAATATCACCGCGGCGTTTGGAATCGCTTTGTCGTTGAAACCCTTTTCTACGGTTACGACGATGTGGGCGGTGGCGGGCGGTGGCTTGTACTTGCGGCCGTGGGCCCGCTCCTGCGCAGACATTGCTGAGACAGCCGCGAGCGAAGCCAGCAGCACGCCAGAGATCGACCTGGAAAAGACCTTCATTGGCAGCATTCTACCGTCAGAAGGACCACAACGGGCATTTACAGTCTCGCATCCAAACGATTCCGATTACCTGCGTGACATACACTCACATTTCACATTCCGCTATTGACCTGTGTACATCGAAAGGCGTACATTAGCACTCGACAGTTGAGAGTGCTAACGGCAACAGCCTCCCCGCACTCTCCTGGACAATACAAAGTAATAGGAGAACATCACATGGCAGCTACTTCGTTTACGCCGTTGCATGATCGCATTCTGGTTCGCCGCTTGGAAGAGAGCGAAACGATGCGCGGCGGCATCATCATCCCTGACTCCGCCAAGGAAAAGCCCCAGCAGGGTGAAGTGATCTCAGTTGGCAAAGGCAAGTCCAACGACGAAGGCAAGGTTTTCCCGCTCGATGTCCAGGCTGGCGATACGGTGCTCTTTGGCAAGTATTCCGGCACCGAGATCAAGCTCGACGGCGAAGACCTCCTCATCATGCGTGAAGAAGAAGTCCTCGGCATCCTCAAGAAGTAAACGCGCGGACGCACGAACGTTAGGTCAGGGCTTCAGCCCTGACATCGAGTAAATCCAACAAAGTTTCGGGGCTTTAGCCCCTGAGGTAAACAAATGGCAAAGCAGATTCTGCACGGAGAAGATTCACGTCAGGCGATTCTGCGCGGTGTAAACCACCTCGCGAACGCTGTGAAAGTCACGCTCGGTCCCAAGGGCCGCAACGTTGTTATTGAAAAGAAGTTCGGTTCGCCCACCATCACCAAGGACGGCGTGACTGTTGCCAAGGAAATCGAGTTGCCGGAAGGCCTCGAGAACATGGGCGCACAGATGGTCAAGGAAGTCGCTTCCAAGACCTCCGACGTTGCCGGCGACGGCACCACCACCGCCACCGTTCTGGCGCAGGCAATCTACCGCGAAGGCGTCAAGACCGTTGCTGCGGGCGCAAACCCAATGGCTCTGAAGCGCGGCATCGATAAAGCTGTTGAGGCCATCATCGGCAAGCGCGACGAGCACGGCGTTATCACCGGCGGCGCACTCAGCGAGTTCTCGAAACCCGTTTCCGGCGACATGATAGCGCAGGTCGGCACCATCTCGGCAAACTCTGATTCGCAAATCGGCACCATCATTGCCGAAGCGATGAAGAAGGTTGGCAAGGACGGCGTCATCACCGTCGAAGAGTCGCGCACCATGGAAACGCAGCTCGACGTCGTCGAAGGCATGCAGTTCGACCGCGGCTATCTTTCGCCCTACTTCGTCACCGACGCAGAGCGCATGGAAGCAGCACTCGAGAACCCTTACATCCTCATCTATGAGAAGAAAATCTCCACGATGAAGGACCTGCTCCCCTTGCTCGAGCAGATTGCCCGCACGGCCAAGCCCCTCGTCATCATTGCTGAAGATGTAGACGGTGAAGCACTCGCAACCCTCGTGGTCAACAAGCTGCGTGGCACGCTGAACGTGGCTGCCGTCAAGGCTCCTGGCTTCGGCGATCGCCGCAAGGCAATGCTCGAAGACATCGCCGTTCTCACTGGCGGCAAGGCCATCACCGAGGACCTCGGAATCAAGCTCGAAGGCGTCAAGATCGAAGATCTCGGCACCGCCAAGCGCGTCACCATCGACAAGGACAACACCACCATCGTCGACGGTGCAGGTTCGGACGATCAGATCAGCGGCCGCGTTAAGCAGATCCGTGCTCAGGTCGAGAACACCACTTCAGACTACGATCGCGAGAAGCTGCAGGAGCGTCTCGCCAAGCTGGTTGGCGGCGTCGCCGTTATCAAGGTCGGTGCTGCTACCGAAACCGAGATGAAGGAAAAGAAGGCTCGCGTGGAAGATGCAATGCACGCGACCCGCGCTGCTGTGGAAGAAGGCATTGTCCCCGGCGGCGGTGTAGCTCTGGTTCGCGCTTCCAAGGCTGTTGACAAGCTTGTCGGCACCCTCGAAGGCGACGAAAAGATCGGTGCGCAAATCATTCGCCGCGCCATCGAAGAGCCGCTTCGCATGATTGCTCTCAACGCAGGCGAAGAAGGTGCAGTCGTGATCAACAAGATCAACGAGTCCAACGACACCAACTACGGCTACAACGCTGGAACGGGCGAGTACGAGGACCTGGTCAAGGCCGGTGTCATCGACCCGACGAAGGTAACGCGCACTGCCCTGCAGAACGCGGCATCCATCGCCGGCCTCATGCTCACGACAGAAGCCATGATCGCAGAGATCCCCGAGAAGAAGGAAGCAGCCGGCGGCCACTCCCACGGTGGTGGTGGCGGCATGGACGGTATGTACTAGTCCTTCGCGGACGGCGGAACGCGTGCTTTGCACGCAAGCGCAACAGCAAGCCCCGGAGGAATCCGGGGCTTTGGTGTTCGCCATCAGACTTCGTCTGGTGTCTTAGAGAGGTAGATTCTCTGTGATGAGCAATGCAGCTAAGGCCCCTGAACTTCAGACTTTGGCACAAAGGAATAGCCAGCTTAGTAGTTCCATCGATACCTGGAATGCGTGGTATGTCTGGTTTGGAGCAGCCGCGCTTTTGGTGGCGTTCCTAGTGTTTTTCTCTCAATGGCGGATCATTCGAAAAAGTAAAGAGCTTGCGCTCGTTCAATCAGACTTGATTGCTACGAAGGACAGACAGGCAGCTCTGGACTCCAGAGATCAAGACGAACGTATTGCGATCGCTCAAATGCAAGCGGCGGATTCAAACCGAGCGGCGGGAAAGGCAAACGAAGCCGCTAAGCAGGCAGACGAACGTGCGCAAAAGGCACAAGCTAGCCTGGCTTTGGCCGAGCAACATTCGGCTGAAGCTAACGCAAAAGCAGAAGGTTTCAGAGCCAACATTGCCGAGGCAAACGCTTCTGCGGCAAAAGCTCAAGCTCAGATAGCCGACGCTCGCCAAGCCGCAGCAGAGGCAAACAAGATCGCCGAATCAGAAAAGCTAGCTAGACTTCAGCTGGAAGCTCGACTCGCTGATCGTGTGATCTCCCCCAATCAGCTAAGCCGTATAACGCAAGCTTTCGAACCTCTGAGAGGACAGACTGTTGACGTCGTAATCATCGGAAGTTCGCTAGAGGTCACCAAGACTTCCGATGCGATTCTGAATAGCATCGTGGCAGCTGGGGTGCCTCTAAACTACGCTCACCCTATTGCAGCAGCATACGCTCAGGGAATAATCGTCGGATTACGGAAAGATGCATCTGCCGCACAGAGACAAGCATGTAGTTCACTGATCTCGATATTGGTTGAAACCCTCGGGAGCGGTGTTGGACGTTACGACTTTGACAAAATCAGTGTTCAGATTACGGGCACAAACGGCAGCACTCCCGGTGCTGCACCTATGGGTCAATCTCCATTACGTCTAGTTATTGCTCCTAAATGAGAAAGTCTGAGAACTATCATTGGGTGCTTGACATCGCTTCTCAGATGGTAGTTTGCAGATGCTAGGCGGGTGGCCCATTCATGCGCAGCTTGATCGGGCTTGAATGGGCCACCTCGTCCGCCGTGTGCTCACATCTCTCTTTTTAGATGTAGGTGCGCAGAATGCGAGGCCCGTCACAGCTCTTTACGTTCACAATGGCCTAAACTATCGTCAGAATCATGGACTACACGCAGATCATCACGATGGAACCTGGCAAGCGCAGCGGCAAGCCTTGCATCCGCGGCCTGCGCATCACCGTGGGTGACGTTCTTGGCTATTTGGCCGGTGGCATGACGCACGAAGAAATCCTCTACGACTTCCCTGACCTGACCGAACAGGACATCTTCGCCTGTCTCGCATTCGCCGCAGATCGTGAACGCGGGATTGAGATTATTGCTGCGTGAGGCTTCTCTCTGATGAGAACCTCTCTGCATGGCTGCCCATAAACCTCGCCGATGTGTTCCCCAACTCGCTCCATGTACGTGATATCGGCCTCAAGAGCGAACCCGACCGCGATATCTGGATCTACGCAAAAGCCCATGGCTTAACAGTAGTGACCAAAGACGAAGATTTTCACCGACGCACTGTCTTCGACAAGAGTGGTCCGAAAGTTGTGTGGATTAGACTTGGCAACTGCTCAGCACGCGTCATCGAAAGTCTGTTGCGTGCCGAGCAAGGAGCGATTCAGAAACTTGAGACTCATCCTGAACGCTGCCTGGTAGTTGGGCTGCGATAGCCGCAGATGGCCCACATCGCGCGTCTGAGATGTGGGTTTGCAGGATGCGGACGTGAGCGCACTGTGACCTGCGACGTATATCGAGAACCGTACCATCGAACATCTTCGAGCCCACACCCGAAGTGTAATACCAACGGTCAGAATCTCGTTCGTAGGGTGCCACTAAGCTCGCGCCGAAAGCCGCCAATCTCATACGGGTGTGGTCAGATCGGTGACTCGCTGGCCATACACCTCTGCAAAATTCAGAGCCAGGCGGAGCAGGAGCAATAGAAAGGCCGGGACAAGTCCCGGCCTCTTTGACATTGCACAAATCTACTGCATTCCGCCCGGAGCAACCGCGTCCGGAGCATGGATATGAACTCCTGACTGACTGGTCTTCACTTTGAGTCGAACCAGCGGATCCTTGTGGCGCGAGGGTGTAGCCCGGAAGCTGACGTTGTAGCTCTCGTTCAATGCCTTCTCAAATTGCCGGAAGAACGGTAGTAACGAGGGAGGTGTGATCGTGCCCTGGTTATACATCTGTCCACCAGTTGCCTCAGCCACTTGGCTCAAGTACCCCTGTCCGCTAAAACTCACGGCGAGCCCACGTTCTGCACGCAGCCCGTAGTACACCGAATACACAGCCACTCCGGCCCGCTGGGCATCATCGGCAGCCTTCTGCACATAGGGACTGTCCTGGTTCAACGGCGACACGCTGCCGTTGTAAGGGTCCACGCCGTTTGTGATCATCAACACCACGCGGTTGGCAGGCTGGTTCGACGGCCAGTGCTTCACAAAATCAGAAAGGCAGAAATAGGGGCTGGCGCTGATGCCTGGATTGGAAAAAGGTATCCGCACATCCTTTGCGATTTCCATGCGGTCGCTGGAAAAGCGGCCTGATGATGCCACGGTGCCATTCTGCAGATACCCCACCAGCAACTGTGATCCTTGCGGCAGCTCCTGGATGAGCTTCTGGAGATCTTTCAGTTGCAATCCGAAGGAGGTGCGCAGCCCGTCGTCAATGAGTATTGCTACCTGCAAGCTGTTACCACGAACGGGCGTTACACCTGAAATTGGCACACCGCGACCGTTCACTTCAATCTTCATTGCAGCCGGATCCAGCGCGGTTTTGTTCTTGCTTTCCGCGTTGATGAGAACCGTCGTCGGAACCGGTCCTTCCGACTGTATTTCCTGCGCGAAAACGGGCGCAAATGCACTTACTGCAAGTGCTCCAACGATGATGCCACTGTGAAGTGAAAACATAATGTGAGACCCCTTCGTCTCTCTTAGTTAGATGAGAACAAAGGGGTCTGCGGTGCTTTGCTGCTGGTCGGGTTTGTGCGTCCGTCTAGTCGCCGCCAATCCTTGCTTTGATACCAGCTCTGACGGTGAATGGCAGTCCAGGGTATCCGATTGGCCCGATGTGTTGGTTGTTCAACAGGTTCTCCAACTGCGTAAAGACCGTGAGTCTCCTCGCAAGTCGGTATGTTCCGCCGAGATCAAGTTTTGTGTAGCCGAAATCCAAATTTCGGTTGGGTAACAGGAGTGAGTTGTCGAAGGTTGGTGTGAACCCGTCCAGGAACGTAGAGTCATCGCTGCGGCTTGCATAAGCACCCTGCAACATCACCGTGTATTTCGGACGTGCGTACGTCGCTGCAAAGAAGCCAGAATGAGGAGGACGCCGGAAGGGCCGGTTTCCAACGAGTGGTCCCTCCGCACCAATGGCGATTCCAGGCAAGTTCGGATTCTGCGTTGGAGTTCCCTGATTTGCTGCAACAGCATCCGATGCGAACGACTTCAGAACATGCGCGTTCAGGTAGGTGTAACCAGTGCGGAAAAGTAGCCGGTTCTTTGGCTGCCAGGTGAGCTCGCCTTCCGCTCCCTGCGCGCGGTAAGCGAGGGAGTTCACATACAGCCCCGTGTAATAGAACTGGCCATTGATCGGATCGTTGAAAGGACCAGACTTAAGGCCGAAGTAGCGAGCAAGATTTGCCCCTGTCACAGCCTCAATCTGCCGGTCGAAGACGTTATGGAAGTACCCTGCCTTCAACGTCAGCTTGTCTCCGAGGATGTTCTGATCGATTCCAACGTCGTACGTCCTCGAGCGTTCCGCATCCTGCTTACCGAGGTTGTATCTTGCTATGTCGGCGGTGTCGCCCGCACGCAGAAGCTGTCCGTAGAGTCCGAAATACTCGAGCGCCAGCGTCGGCTCCTGAACTCCTGTAGCAAAATTTGCGCGGAGGCGTGTGCCATGGAAAACCTTGCGACTGGTGCGAACCGGCACATACGAGAGCCCGAACCGCGGCGTGCCCGCTATGCCGTAGAGGTGGTTCTTCTCCACCGCCCCGCCCGCAGAGTAGAACAGGCGGCTGAAGAACTGTCCTTGGAACTGCAGGCTGTACTCGAAGTTGGTTCGCTGCGTGATTTCGCGGGTCGCACCGGAAAATGCCGAAGGTGGAGCGTTGAAGACGCCGCGCTCCTTGTCATAGCGGAAACCAAACAAGCCGTTGAAGTGTGGCGAGGGGCTCCAGTCGCTCTGGTAGTAGAGCTGGTCCGTATTGGAAGCCATGTTGTCGTTGCCGGTTAGGAACGCCGCCCGCCCCGTTGCCGTGTACCCGTTCCCACCACGAATCGTCACGACGTTGCCGAAGTATTCGCTGAACCCCGGAAAGACCTCGATGGATGTTCCCTGATTGGAAAAGTACTGCTGCTGTTCTCGCTTGCGAGCGATGCCATAGCGCACCAGGTTATGCCAGTCTTTCTGCGATGTATGCTCCAAAGTTCCGGCCGAGTACAAATCCTGATCGCCTTGCTTTCCGTCAGCTGAAACACCATAGAAGTCATGGGCGTTTGGGAGACCAGTGGCTGATACTGCATTGCGAATCGTGAAGCGCACTTGCGTGTTGCCGTTGAAGTTGTAACCAAGGTTCGCAACCGAAGTTGCCGAGTGGAACTGATCTCTGGCTACCGCATTCGAAGTGTCAAAGCGTGAGAAGCCGCCGAAGTAATCCAGCTTGCGCAGTGTGCCTCCAAGTGTGGCTTCGTTGCGGTAAGTGTGCAGGTTCCCGGCATCCCCGGAGTAAGTGAGTACAGGCCGCAGCGTGTCACCTTTCGGAGTGCTGATGGTGACAACCCCGGCACTCGCATCCGTTCCGTAAGTAGCGGAATCAGGCCCGCGATATAGCTCCATCCGACCGATACCCGTCGAACTCACCGTGCCATAGTCGAACGTCCCACCCACATCGTCCGCGGGCACACCATCGATCAGCACCAGGTTTGCAGTGGAATTCCCACCCCGCATGAACAACGATGTCTGACCACCTCGTTGGCCCGTTTGCACAAGCACTGCTCCCAACGTCTGCCGCAGTTCGTCGAGTGTATCCACGCGAGTCGCAAGCAGCTCACCGGGTATCACGCTCACCGGTGCGGTGAGTTGGGCCGTCGGAATCGGGATCCCTGTCGCTGAGACAGAAACTTCCTGACGCACGGTGTCTGTGGCTAACACCACATCTTTGGAGAGAACATCCAGCGAGCTTCCGTAGAAGCCCTCACCCACGCCCGGCAGAAAGCCAGCAGATGATGCGAGAAGCGTAAAGCGACCAGAATCCGAACTGCGCACCTCGTAGGTTCCGTCCTGCGCGGCGTAAGCAATGGTGACTACCTGCCCCTGCTCGATGAGTTGAACGCGAGCGCCGGGTACGGGCTTGCCAAGCGCGTCGGTAACGCGGCCTCGGACGATGATGGCTCGCGCTGGAATCGAGCAGAAGGAAATAACGGCAAGGACAAAGATCCACGCTTGTGCTGTCCGTCGTGATTGACGGCTCAGCCTGTGGCTCAGGAAAAGTGACATGGGTGTTCTCCTACGCTTCCCCGCGGAAGCGTGGTGAGGCATAACGCAAGGGAACCGGTCTCCTGACTTGCACGATTTCAAGGTTCGTCGCATTGCACAAACTTCTTCCCGGCGCTTGCCAGTGAAATTTGCTGACGGACCTCACCTCATCGTTGAGGTGCGTGCTTCACAGTTGCGGGGCAGTGGCGGAATTACACCGCGCTTCCCGATCATTCCTCTGCGGAAGCAGTTTTGTGTAAGGGCTTAGATTGAGCCCGAGGATTGACGTGTCCCCAGTTTACGGCAAAGCGATCCACAACCGGCAATCGCAAGTGCCAGTCGCTGAATGCCACCGTTCCTATGACGTTTACGGAATCAGAAGCACCTTGCCGGTTGTGCGGCGAGCTTCCAAATCTCGGTGCGCTTGCGCGGCGTTGGAGAGACTATAACGGTGCCCGATCCGCACATCGAGCTCGCCTGCCGCGACCCACTCAAAAATGGCATTCGCCCGCATCGCAAGAGCAGAGCGCGTTTGCACGTAATCTTTCAAGGTCGGTCGGGTCACAAACAAGGAACCCATCTGTGAAAGACGAATGAGATCAAACGGCGGCACCGGTCCACTGGATGCACCATACAAGGCGAGCAGACCCAAGGGACGAAGACAGCGCAGCGAGTCTTCAAACGTGTGTTTCCCGACTGAGTCGTAGACAACGGGTAATAATGTTCCGTCAGTTGCTTGCTTCACCCTGTCCAGGAAGTTCTCAACAACGTAATTGATGACGTGGTCTGCACCCGCCACCCGCGAGAGCTCCGCTTTTGTCTCCGTGGAGACGGTCGTCAACACGCGCGCACCAAGCTTCTTCGCGATCTGCGTGAGAAGCAGGCCTACACCACCGGCGCCCGCGTGTATGAGTACGGAATCGCCCTTCTGAATCGGGTAAGTATCGAAAGCAAGGTAGTGAGCGGTAAGCCCTTGTAGCAGCACAGCAGCAGCCGTTTCGAAGCTAATCCCATCCGGAATGTGCAGTAAATCTCCAGCAGGAGCGCAGGCGTACTCCGCGTAGGTTCCACGTGTTCCGTTCCATGCGACGTGGTCACCAAACTTGAAACCTTGAACATCCTCCCCCACTTCAACAACTGTGCCGGCAGCTTCCTGACCTGGTATGAACGGCAACGCCGCGGGGTACCGGCCCTCGCGAAGATACGTGTCGATGAAGTTCACACCGATGGCCGCAAGCTTCACCAGAACCTGTTTGGGGCCAGGTGTTGGCGTCGCTAACTCAACCAGTTCCAAGACCTCAGGTCCACCGATTTGACTAATCTGTATCGCCCGCATAGATGCTTCTCCTTAAAACGAGATACGCGCTGCAACTTGGATGTTGCGCGGGTCACCCACAGCCGTTGGCCGACCGAATTGCGCGTTCGTCGCAACTCCTGAAAAGGAACCTGTACCGAAGGTGGCGTTCGGGATCATGTCGTTGCGGTGGTTCAGAGCATTGAACGCCTCGACCATGCCTTCGGCACGAATTCGATCTGTGACTGAAAACGTTCTGCTCAGCCGTGCGTTCAGCGTGAAGAAATCGAAACCATTGCCAGCGTTCCTCCCGATAACTGCACCAGCCAATGCTTCCGTGCACGGATTTGTTCCAGCACTCGCCGCCAGCGTGAAGCCGGACACGCAAGGACGCTGTGTTGTTCCCTGCTTTGTCGTGGTGCCTGTGGTGATGTTGAAGGGTAAACGCGAGTAGTACTGAAGAACTCCGGCAAGACGCCACTCATGCGTTAGGAAGTCAGACCAGTGCTTCGACTTTGCCACAGAAGAAGCGAGGCTGCCGTCGAACACTACACGATGCCGCTGGTCATCGTCGGATCGGCTGCGATCCACTCGCAAATTGAAGTTATTGATGGGGGAGCTAAAAAAGAATTCGCCCAAATTATCGATCGCTTTAGACCAGGTATAGGAAAGACGCGCAGCCGCCCACGTGCTCGGATGTTGCACTAGAGATAATTCCAGCCCGTCAAAGTAAGAATCAAAAGCTGATGTGTACGGCTTGATGTTTCCACGAGTTGCGTCAGGGCGGGTGCCATCGGCATTTATGTTCGTGTTTATGGAACTGATCAGGTGCTCGCCGCGAAGGTGCTGATAGGAAACCTCCAATGTCCCTTTCCGCCCTAACTGCTGCTCTATTCCAAGGCTCGCCTGTTGAGCATATGGATTCTTTATATGCCGAGCCATAAGCGCATAATTCGGCTTTGCTCCAGGCGGCGGCGCGATTGCAGTCTGCGGAAACACCGGCGCGTTCGTGTCTGCTGAGGAGAACGTGTAGCTAAGAAAGTGGGCTTGGGCGGGGTTCGTCGTGTTGTTTGCGGATAGCAATGCGTTGGCTAAGGGACGCAACGGAACACGATCATAAAAAAGACCATAGCTTGCCCTGACTACGGTTCTGCCGCTCTCATAAGGAGACCACGCAAGTCCAACTCGTGGCGAAGCATTGTTCTTATCCGTTTCGATTGTTTTCAGGAATTCCAAATCGTAGCGCGCGCCCAGGTTCAAAGTTAAGCTGGGTGTGACCTTCCATTCATCCTGAACGTAGCCGCCAAAATTTGGGTTCGATTGT
Source organism: Granulicella sp. (assembly GCA_965200515.1). Classification (GTDB taxonomy): domain Bacteria; phylum Acidobacteriota; class Terriglobia; order Terriglobales; family Acidobacteriaceae; genus Granulicella. The sequence continues at coordinate 2,287,371 of CBDAUT010000014.1, forward strand.
TCTACCGTCGCATCCCCGAAGTTCTGCGTGAAGCCTTGTGTGTTGTAACGCCCCGAGTACAAGCTGTTCGCACAAAAAGCTCCCCTGTACGACGCAGGCGCTTCTGCAGCGGTATCGTAGATGCAAGCGAAACTGTAATTTCCTTGCAGTGACTGCGGATAAGTGATGGTGTTCTGGTTGCGCAGAAAGTCCGCTCCTACTTTGAACGTGTGATTTCCCTTCTGCAGTAGCAGATTGTCCACGATTTCAGTGAGGTAGTTCAGCCGCCCGGTAGGCGAAGATGTCGATCGTCCAAAAACCGCGACACCAGCGACGGTAACCGCAGGCCCGATAGTTTCATTGGGTGGTGCGCTCAAGCTGTCGTAAACAAACTGAGCACGCGTTTCGTTGAATTTAGTTGAACCCAGAGTCGCAACGTTGCTCACCGCAAGCGTATGGTTCACATCGAAAACCGACGTCCCGTTACTGATCTCATTCAGCCCGCCAGTGCCGCGCGCATTCAGGCTACTCAACTTGTAGAAGCTGTACCTAATGGTGAGTTGATCCTTATCGCTAATCGAGTGATCCAGGCGTGCAAATGCTGTATCGGTATGCAGAGTTGTCGGGTACTGTGTTGTTGCACTATTCACCACCGGCAGCAGTGGAGCTTTGTATCCCGTTGCGATCAGGCGCGCGTTGATTGCGGCTGCGTTCACTGGGGTTACAGTGATCACTCCGTTTGTGCGCAGGCGCTGCTCTTCAAAGTTGCCGAAGAGAAAGCTCCGGTTTCGTCGCACGGGACCTGATAGGCTCGCGCCGTACTGCCCCTGAGTTAGGGGCAGAGTTGTTCCTGAAAGTGCATTCGCTGCATTGAGTCTTTGGTTCCGAAGAAAGCCGTAGGCCGTTCCATGCAGATCGTTCGTACCGCTCCTCGTCACTATGTTGAAATAGCCGCCGAGGGCTCGACCGAACTCCGCTTGCCCTCCTGACGTGACTACCTGAAATTCACGGACGACGTCGAAGCTAAATGCATTTCCCGCGACTCCTGCTGCGTCGTCGTTTGCCGACAGGCCATCGACAACGAAGCTGTTCGAGAAGTTTCGTTGGCTGTTGACCGAGTAACCCTGACCGACAATTTCCGAAGTCTCTGCCAATGCCTGAGTGCTGCCAGTGTTGGTGGGTGAGACTCCAGGGAGCAGCAGTGCCAGATCCAGAAAATTACGCCCTGCAAACGGGAGGCCGGCTACTTCGCTCTGTTGAACAATCCCTGAGATCTCGCTCTGCTTCTCCTCGACGAAAGCTGCGGGCGAGTTCACATTGACGGTGGTTTGGACACCAGCCAAACTCATTCGGAGTGTGAGGTCATAAGTAGTACCCACCTTCAGCGCTATATCCCGCGGCGGCGAAACGAACCCACCTCCGTCGGCAGAGATACGATACTCGCCTGAGGGAAGGTAGGCGAGCCTGAACGTACCGGAATCGCTCGCGACTGCGGTGTAGCTCCTGCTTGTCGCCTGCGCAAAGGCGGTGACCTGAACGGAGGGCACAGCTTTGCCCGACGGATCCACTACTCGCCCAGCTAATGACGCGTATACAACAGAGTCCTGTGCCATTGCCAACACAGGTGCTGGCAACAGCAAAACTGCGAGCACTGACGCCCGCACGACGCTTTTCATATCAATCTCCAGTTTCAGCGGCGCGGAGCCGCAAGCCTAAAAAAACTACTCAAGTCAGGCGTGTTGAAACCGGAGGTCCTCGATTTGAATTTGTATCCACTGCACGTAAAGCAGGTTGCAATGGCTGAAGCGTTGGAGCGGCTTCGCGTTCTGCAGTAAAGTCATGCTCGGGTGCGAGACTTCTTGCAACAAACGTGGACGTGTGCGACGGCGCAGTGCCCAGAGTGCATGGGCACTTTTCGTGCACGTAGCTCAAACCAGACTCACGATTACCGCTATGCGCGTCAGAACGAACCATGCCGCACTTATGTTCACCGTGGGCACGGCAACAAGCAGGCAGAGAGGCTTCAGGAGCGCCACTCCAACTCAGTGATGCCGCTGCAAACGGCAAAAAGAGGACGAACAACAAGGCTAGTGCGCTAAGCTGCGCACACCAACAGTCATGTTGTCGGAAAGGTAGTCTCAAAGCGAGGTTCTGGGTGCTCTCGCGTTGAATATACGTGAGGGGAGCAATTCCTGGGTTAGGGAGCGCACGTTTATCGCGCTTCACCAGCTAGAAGTTGAACGAGAGACCGGCTTGGATCGTTCTCGGTACCTGCGCTAGATAGAGCCGGCTTCCGTCAGCCGAGATGACGGGTTGGTACCCTTGCTCCAATAGATTCGTCGCTTCCACCACTGCGTCGATACCTTCCGGCAGCCAGTGCCCAAAGCAAATGCGCTGCCGAAGCAGAAGCCCGAAGTATGCGTCCTCAGGATCTGCGTTGAACGCGTTGACCTGCGTAACCGTCTTCATGGGTTGCCAACGATAGCCTGCTTTCACTGCTGTTCCCGTTCGCAGGATTTTTCCGCGCAGCGCAACGCCTGCAGCATGCGATGTATGTGTGCTTACATTATGAGCAGCGTCGCCTACGAACATCTTCCCGTCGCTCGAACCATTCTGTAGCGCGGTGCCATAGTCGTATTCCAGGTATGCGGTCAACGAAGGAGTGATGGGTTCAACATATGAAATCCCCATGCCTCTGGCCCGGTAGCCGTCCGTTCGCAGATGGAAAGCGTTAGTCGCTGCGTCCGCGATCAGATCAGCCTGCTGGATCGAAGCTGCATTCAGTTGACCTGTACCCGCAACGAGCCCATTGTCGAAATGGTCCTGATAAGCAGCTATCGAGAGCGTCCGCCTCCCCAACCTTTGCGAGACACCCGCCTCATGATGACTGCTTGCCGTTCGAAGGACGTGCCCTGCAGTATCGGTAACGATATTCATCTGCGGTTTGATTCGGTCCAGATCTTCGGAACTCTGAAGTGTTCGTCCACTCGCAAACCGGTACTCGAAAACCGTGTCGCTGAATGGGCGAATTGCCGCCCGAACAAAAGGTTCGCTGTACAGGTGGGTTGCCGCAAGACGTTCTGCTTTCAGCAGTGTTCCAGCATCAATCTCGACCGCGTCTCCGAGATGCAGTTCCTGCGTGCTCGCCAACTGCAGCACCTGCACTCCATTGCCCGCACCGTATGCAAGCTCAGGATGTGAAGAATAACTTGTTACAAGGCGTGTGGTGGCCCCGCTGATGGATGCCTGATGTTCAAAGCCCGCTGAGACTTCCAGCGAAGCTCCAGTCGGAAATCCCGCGGGTGGATTGCCAAGATCGGCGCGGAAAATCGCGCTGTCACCATCCTCAGTTGTGCTGTTGAGAATCAGAACCTGATGGACGCCACCTTGCGCGAAAGCTCCGTCGTTGCTGGAAACAGAGACCCGGGCTTGCGATACCGCACGGTGGTTCGATTCTGCACTGGAAGACACCTGCAGGGTGGAGTTGGAATCAACAGCACGCAGCAGCGGGCGGTTCGCTGCAGATCGCAGCGTCCATTTCCAATCATCTTCCGGCTCGCTCGCGCGTCGCTTCTGTGCAGGTAACCAGGTTTCCGCTTCGAACAGCGTCGTCATCGTCAGATTGACGACCGCCTGCGCGCCGGCCATGAGACGAACGTTGCCGCGCACTGCGGGTAGCAGAAATGCTGCAGTCGCGCGCACCTGATAGCGACCTGGTAGAACGGAAGCAATCATGTAGCGGCCATGATCGTCGGTGAAGGCGGTGGCAATGGTCGAGGCGTCGGCAGCAAGGACCTGAATGAGCGCGCCCATCTGCGGAGTTCCGTGGGCATCACGTACGACACCAGAGACTATCGCGTCGTCAGAAGCCGCAAAGCAGCGTCCGCCCACCACGAGCATCAACACAAACATCCAGCTTGCTAATACTCGCTTCAACGCGCTCCAATCCCTGATTGCGTCCGGCCTGCTCCCAAATAGGTGAGTAAGCCTCACCGCTGTCGATCAACCATGCTTTGCTGTCTGCCGGTTACTAGCCCTACTGCACAACGATGAACGGAGCCGATTCTGCGATCTGCTGCTTCGAAACGCCGTCATTCACCTTGATCGTTACCTGATACCTACCCGGCTGAAGACTGGCAAGAGGCATTGTCTTCTCCAGCGTCAACTGGTCAGCATTCGCGTTTAGCTTTGCCGCAGACTCCTGCATCTGCAGAATCTGTTTGTTGGTTGCTGTGTCTACGATTTCGTAGTTGATCATGGCGTCGTTCTTCTGGTTTTCACCAATCTTCAGGTTGTAAACCTGCATCCAGAAATTCAGGTTCTGCCCTTGATGGAACGTGACCGGTGTTGAAACAGTAGGCGGAACGCGCGGGCGGATTTTCGTGTTGCCGATCACGAAGTTTCCGGTACCGACGTCCTTGGAAGGAACGCGCTCCATCTGGTCCGCCAGAATGAGCGACGAAGACGCGAGATTGTCGTCATCGAACTTCGGCACATCTACGCTTCTGCGCCAAGTACCAATGTGGTCAGGATTGTTCACATCCTTGATCGCAATCTCCACTTTGTAGCGTCCTGGCGGTAGCGGCAAGGCTTTCCAGTAGACGCGAACTCCATTTTTTGTCTGAGCCAGCAGATCGCTGGGCGTCTCCACCTTCACGGTGTCCTCAAAGGTTTGAATGACGCGATGGTTGATGTTGCTCACGCGACCAAGAATGTTTACCGTTCCGACCGAATCGCCGTCCTTGGTGTTGTAAGTGATGTCACCCGTGCGAATCTGCAGGGTCAGGGGAACCATCACCGTGTCATTCGTGAGCTTCACGTAATCCGTCCGCACATCAAACAGGAAGGGCGGACCAGTCAGGATCTTGCTGGACGTAAGAAAGGCGTCCAGGTCAGCAAACTTAACCGGGGGCGGAGCCATCAGCTTGGCATAACGTTCCAGGCGATCAAACTGTTTCGCCTGCTGCTGAGATGCCATCGGACCGTTACCGAGGCTTTCCAGTCCACCCTGAAAGCGGTCCTGCCGCTTCGCCATACCCAGTTGCTCGTACATCGTCGCTCCGGCGCCGGGTGTGTACTTTAGAGCGTCCTTCTCCGAACGATCGATCGTCGCGTGAAAATCCCCGCACATGCAGGTGTCCACAAATTCGATATCGATGTTGTCGCCGACGCTTGCGAGGTAGCGGTAGTGCCAGATTTCGAATGGGAAGGTTGAAGTGCTGCCACCGCCTTCTTCCATCGGACGCTCGTAATTACCACCGGATGGATGGGAGTCGATGCTGTCCGGCTTGCCGAACGCGATATAGATGTGGCCACGGTCCGTCAACCAACCGGGCTTACCTGCGGCGAAGTGCTCATTGGAATAAGCGATGCGTGCGTAATGCTCGTCACGAAACTCGTTCTCCGGGGATTCCGGATTCGGATTTCGGCGGAGCCAGAACTGCTCAATGAATTGATCGCGTTCTTCGTCATTTGCCAGGCTTTTGAATGCCTTAGCTTCTTCATCGGTGATGATCCAGCGAACATCTTGATTCAACCATTGCTTGTACTCACCGCGGAGTTCGGCCTTCGCCGACGAGCGACGCTGCTTCTCCTCGCGATCGCTCAAGCGACGCTTCATCGGATCGGGTCGCTCTTCTACCGGAGCCGTCTTGATCACCCCACCGTTATCCTGCTGCGGTTGCGCGAAAAGAGACGAGTTTGTACTGGCTAATGCCAGCACCATGACACCGGGAAGAACGAATAGCTTACGCATGTGAGGGGGCCGAGACTCCTTAGAGCTTTGACCTTCATTTTACGGGTTTGTCACCGCTGCGTACAACCTTTGTGCAGTGTTTCCGCTGATAAGATGAACGGTACCGGGAATCCTTCTGAATACCCTGCAGAACCTATCGCAAGCCGATGGGAACCGCTGGCCAGTTTCGATCGTATATATCCGGAAATGACATCTGTGGGGCGCGTTTCGCCCAGAAAGCACAATGAGCGCTAAAAAAGTCATCCTGCTGATCGTCGGTCTGCTCGTTATCGCTGGAATCGTTGTCGGTACGATCATCCACAGTAAGAACAGTGTCACGCCCGTGGCGACCGGAAAGGCTACGCGAGGTGAGCTTGTCGCCACAGTTAGCGGCACAGGCCAGATCAAGCCCAAGACTTACGTCAACGTTGGCGCGACGGCATTCGGGCGAATCACTCACCTGAATGTGAAGGAAGGTGACCACGTCAAGCGGGGCGATATCCTCGCGACGGTCGAAAGCGTTCAGCCACAGGCAACAGTCGCCGCTCAGCAGGCCACCATCGCCGCGTCGCGCACAGATGTGAACTCTTTCTCGGCTGCTGAGAAGACGGCCGCAGCAAATGTCGATCAGGCGAAGGCAGATCTCGAACAGAAGCATCTCGATTTCGATCGCGCTAAGCAGCTTTACAATTCAAAACTCATTGCGAAGCAGGATTTTGATTCCAAGCAGGCTGCTTTTGATATGGCAACCGCGACGCTTGCTCAGCGTCAGGCTGCACTTGCGCAGTCTCAGGCCCAGACACTCTCGCAAAAAGCTCATGTAAACCAAGCGGAAGCGAGCCAGCGAGCTAACTACGACGCCTTGGATAAGACCGTCAGCCGCGCCCCCTATGATGCACTCGTGACCAACGTGCCAGTCCGCGAAGGCGAGACGGTCGTGGTCGGCATCCAGAACGCCGAGGGATCCACGATGATGACGCTCGCCGACATGAGCGTCATCACCGCTGAGGTAAAGGTCGACGAAACGGACATTGTGAATGTCCGCCTGAATCAGGTTGCCGATGTCACCATCGACGCGCTACCCGGACGAATTTTCAAGGGTCATGTCACGGAGGTGGGTGATCAGGCGCTGCTCAGAACAACAGGCGTTGCCACATCGCAATCGACTACAGGAACAGAAGAGGCAAAGGACTTCAAGGTAATCGTCACACTCGACCAAGTCAGCGACGAACTACGCCCTGGGCTTTCCTGCACCGCGAAGATCACAACCGCACGCAAGCCTGACACACTCACCATCCCGATCCAGGCTTTGATTCAGCGTGACCTCGCGGCCGAGAAGGATATGTACAAGGCCCACGGCAAGGCTTCCAGCACAGTTGTCACCTCGGCGAAACCGACACTTACACAAGGCGTCTACGTCCTACAGCATGATGGCAGTACGCTACGCGCCCAGTTTGTACCTGTCACGACCGGCATCACCGGCACCACAGAAATCGAGGTGCTCAGCGGACTGAAGAATGATGACGAGGTAATTACCGGCCGCTACCGGATTTTGCGGAACCTGAAGAGTGGCACAGCCGTAAAGCGTGATAACTCAATAGACGCGTCTGCCGACCAGAGCAGCTCCAGCTAGCACGCGGCTTCGCCCCACCAGCACCAGAGAGAAGGAATGCACCATGGCAATCGAGACAGGACCTGTCCTCACACCCGCGCAGGATCGCACCGGCGCGAATGCCGACGGTCCCCACGCCGGCGAAGTCATTGTGACTGACAATCTCTGGAAAACGTACGAAATGGGCGACCAGCAGGTGCATGCGCTGCGGGGCGTAGACATTCGCATCCGCCACAATGAATACGTTGCCATCATGGGACCGTCAGGCTCCGGCAAGTCGACACTGATGAATCTGATTGGCTGCTTGGACTCCCCTTCCCAGGGCAGCTACTGGCTGAACGGACACGACGTCTCTCAGCTCAACGATGACGAGCTTGCCCGTATCCGCAACAAGGAAATTGGCTTCGTCTTTCAAACGTTCAATCTGCTCGCCCGCGCCACTTCCCTGCACAACGTAGAGCTTCCTCTCATCTACAACGGAACACCTGCGGCGGAGCGAACGGCACGAGCGAAAGAGGTACTCGAGCAGGTCTCGCTCGGGCCGCGCATGATGCACAAGCCGAATGAACTATCGGGCGGTCAGCGTCAGCGAGTCGCCATCGCGCGCGCTCTGGTGAACCATCCCAGCATCATTCTTGCCGACGAGCCAACCGGCAATCTCGATTCGAAAACGTCCATCGAGATCATGGCGCTGTTCGATGATCTTCATGCCAAGGGCAACACCATCGTGCTCGTAACGCACGAACCGGACATCGCGGAATATGCACACAGAATCATCAGCATTCGTGACGGTTCTGTGGCCACCGATGGACCCAGCGCACGCGCACGTCACTAGGTCCTCCGCACAGTAACCGAAGTGTCACACAGTTTCCGCAGCCGGGGCAGACAACAGAGCGTCTAACCTAAGAGCATGGTGAAATGTGTCCGCTCACTGACCTTCTGCTTCCTTCTGTCGCTCTCGTTTTGGCAGAGCAGGGCGGTAGACGCCCGCTTTGACCTTGTCGGGCCGAGAATTGACGTTCGCGTGACGCGCGGTGCTGAAACTCTCCCCATCGCATCCGTTCCCAATCTCCTGCCTGGCGATAAGATCTGGCTTCACCCGGACCTTCCTTCAACGCAATCGGTAAAGTACCTGCTCATCTGCGTCTTTCTTCGCGGGACCACCAATCCGCCGCCTGACGAATGGTTCATCCGAGTTCAGACATGGGACAAAAAGGTGCGCGAGGAAGGTGTGTTTGTCACCGTCCCACCCGAAGCACAGCAAGCCGTGCTCTTCATGGCACCCGAGACTGGCGGTGACTTCAGCACGCTCAAGTCAGCGGTCCGAGGGCGGCCCGGTGTTTTTGTTCGCGCATCGCAAGACCTTGCCGAGGCTGGCTTTGAACAGGCTCGAATAGAAAAGTATCTCGCCTCCATCCGCCGGGTTCCACCCTCGGATCCGGCAGACCTGCAGAAACATTCGGACCTGCTTGCACGCACACTCGCACTCAAGCCCAATGACGACTGTTTCAAGCGCTCGCCCGACACCCAGTTCACTTGCCTCACTCAGACCGGGTCACAAACGCTACTGGATGACGGCCACGGTCAAACGATTGCGGCACAGCTCTCTAACGGAGCAACCTCTGATTTCATAAACCAGGCGAGCTATACCCGCCTTGCGGGCAGCGGCGAATATTCCGCTTACGTCGGTGCCATTGTTGATCTCGTTCGCCTCATGGGTAATCTTCACACCGCGCAGTACCAATACATACCGGCAATTGCGTTCCCGCAGGCAGAGGCAATGAACCTTCGTCTCAATACGCCTCCGTCGTTTCACAATCCCAAATCCGTCCTTGTCATAGGCTTACCGTCAGTGCAGCCGGAGCAGTCACCTCCTCTGCGTCCTGCCGATGCGTCCCACGTCACCTGCATGTTGAAGCCGTCGGTTGTGTTGCCGATTGAGGGTGCCCCGTTGGTGTTCTCTACCGCGTTTGCGCACGATCTTGTACTGCACCTCAACACTCCTGATGGGGTGCCCACGCAGCCTGACATTCCGCTGCTGCCTGATGCGTATCAGGGTGGTCTTGTCCTGCAGAAAAACGCTCCGGAAAGAAAACAGCTCCACGAGCCGACACCACTCGTCGTGGGCAAAGATTCCGTGACCGAAGCGAAAGCAGTGGGCGACAAGACTAAAGACAATGCCGTTGCCGCCAAGGTCGCGGAGCCTGTGACACTCACCGGAACGATCCAAGGGCACTGGGGATTCGATCGGTTTACCGGACCTACTCTACAGTTACAACAGTTACCAGGTGAAAAGTGGCACATGGTTTCGGCTGAAGGCGTTGAGGAAGGCAAGCCAGAGCTAATTGCCGGGCACACAACCAATGTGTTTCTCACCTCCAGCGGAACAGCCTGCGTTCACACCATTTCCGCACAGCCAGGTGGAAATGAGAATAAGCTGCAGGCTGTCTTTCATCCGCTAGTGCGTGCAGATCAGCCAAATCTGCTTGGAGTAACACTCCCCCTCGAGCACGGTGTCGTTGCAGGTGATCTTCACCTTGCGATCCAGCAGTACGGACAACCGAAAGCAGACGAAATTTCGACACGCACATTCGAAGAGCCCGCGCAAATCACCTCTGTTGAGCTTCGTGCCCGAGACAAATACGTCGTACTGAACGGCACCAAGCTTAGCCAGGTTGAGCGCGTCAAGGTCGGGGACCTGAATTTTAAACCTGCGGAGGGTACTGCCCCAGCGTCCACGCTCCGTCTCGCTTTACCAGATGGAGCATCGGCTCCCCCGACCAAAGCTGACGATCATTTAACCGCTGACATCATTCTTCATGACGGTCGGATACTCCCGTTCCTACTAACTGTCTCCGCACCTCGCCCCAGTGTTTCGCTCCTCCGCAAGTCTGCCGATCCCACAGGAGAAAGCAACATATCACTTGGTAACGCGGAAGACATTCCACTTTCAGCGCATCTGACGTTCACGCTGAAAAGTCCGCAGTCCTTTCCGCGAAACGGTCGCGTGGAGGTAGAAACTCTGGACGGCACCCTTCGAACAGTACTCACACTCGCCCCTTCGGGCGGGCTACTGCTTCAAGACCCTCATACAGTAGTTGCCACGCTCGATCCATTGCGCTCCTTCGGGCCAAGCGCCTTCGGACCGATACACCTCCGCGCGGTCTTCCCCTCGCCGAAGCGTGCAAGTGAAGCCGAGCAGCAGGATGCAACACCAGGAGACGCCATGATGAGCGATTGGCTCCCGCTTGCGACTCTGGTTCGGCTACCCACCCTGACACACATCCAGTGCCCCTCAGATACGACGCAGCAGTGCACCCTGACGGGTCTGAATCTGTTCCTTCTACAGTCGGTTTCGGCGGATCCCGGCTTCGCCAATCCATCCACGGTGCCGGACGGCTTTACCGGAACGACGCTTGGTATTCCGCACCCGTCCGCATCAACACTGTTCTTCCATCTCCGCGACGATCCCGCCCAAACCAACTCAGCTATTGTTCCGGCAGCGTCCAGCAGTAGCGCTGTATCAATTTCAACGCACGCTCACGGACCGCACAGCTAGCCATACCACTCAGCAAACGAATGGCCCGGCATAGCGCCGGACCTTCAGTTTGTAAATTCTTCAATCTACTCCGCCAGTTCGCCCGGCAACAGACGCTTCTGCACGCGGCTATGTTTCTGCCCGTAGGAGAAGTAAACGACGAGCCCGATCACCAGCCAAACGATGAGTCGCACCCAGTTCAACCAGCCTAGCGCCACCATCATGTAGCCGTTGAAAATAATTCCCAGGACCGGCACCAAAGGTACCAGCGGCGTGCGGAATGGCCGGGCCTTATCAGGATCGGTCTTCCGCAAGATCATGATCGAAATGCATACGATCACGAACGCAAGCAGTGTTCCGATGTTCACCATCTTTCCAATATCGTCGATCGGTGTGAGCGCTCCCACAATTCCGGCGATAGTGCCAACAAGGAAAGTGTTTTTGAATGGGGTGCGGAAGCGTGGATGTACTTCTGCAAAAAACTTTTTCGGAAGCAGACCGTCATTTGCCATCGCATACAGCACACGCGTCTGTCCTAAAAGCATGACTAACATAACGCTTGTCAGTCCTGCCAGCGCACCCGCGGTAATGATGTCACTGGCCCACGGCAGACCACGGTCAAGGAAGGCACGTGCAATCGGCGCTTCAATGTTTACCTGCTGCCACGGCACCATGCCTGTGAGCACAGCGGCAACGCCGATATACAGCAGGGTGCAAATGATGAGCGAAAGGATGATACCGATCGGCAAATCACGTTGTGGGTTCTTCGCTTCCTGCGCGGTTGTTGAGACCGCGTCAAAGCCAATGTACGCAAAGAAGATATAAGCTGCGCCAGCTCCAATGCCCGCAAAGCCAAACGGTGCGAACTGGTGCCAGGAGTTACCCCAATTGCCGGGATGCACGTAATGCGTACCTAGCGCCAGCACAAACAGAACGACGGCCAGCTTTACGACGACGATAACGGAGTTGAACTTGGCCGATTCCTGGATCCCTATGGCAAGGATCGTCGTAACGCACAGCGCAATGACGAATGCCGGCAGGTTGAGGCCGATCTCATGACCGAACAGAACCGGGGCATGCAGAAGCACGTGTGCGCGCGACACGATGTCCGCCGAAGGAGCTGCCTTCAACACACCAAGCTGCGCAATGTACTCCTGAGTTCCCGGTGTAAGCGAGGGGTAACTGGAAGCCATCACCTGGCGGGAAACGTTCTCGACTGCCACACCCAAAGCTGTCCAATGATCGTAAGCAAGCCAGAGTGGGAACCTGATGCCAAAGATTTGCAACATCTCGATGAAATGGTTCGACCAACCCGAACTCACCGTACTGGCACCCATCGCGTATTCCAGCGTCAAGTCCCACCCGATAATCCAGGCGACCAGCTCACCGAGCGTCGCATACGCATAGGTGTAAGCAGAACCGGCCAGTGGAATCATGGCCGCAAACTCTGCGTAGCAGAGACCTGCAAACGCGCATCCGAGGCCGCTCAGAACGAAAGAAAGCATCAGGCCCGGTCCGGCGTAATGTGCACCCAATCCGGCCAGCACGAAGATGCCAGCGCCAATGACCGCGCCGATGCCAAGTGCAGTCAGTTGGAATGGGCCGAGGGACCGCTGGAGAGTTCCCTCACCCTCGGCATGTGCCTCTGCCATCAGCACCTGCATAGACTTCTTTGCAAACAGATTCGCCATCCGGACCTACATCTCCCTCAACCTACGATGTTCGCGTGTTGCTCAATAGCGAAGAAAAGCCACATGCGCTCGAAGGCGCAGCTGTAACAATTCTCACTTGCTCTGTGTATCGCAACAGTACACCACAAATAACGTTAGTCTCACAGCCGTTTGACTCGACTGTGCTAAGCACGTCATCTGGCGCGGAAAATCTTTGAGACAGACTCCGTAACGCTGTCACCGGGCTCGCTTGGCAGCAAGCCACTCACCACCGCAACCGTATCCGCCCCAGCACTCCAGACATTCGGAGCATTGAAAGCATTGATGCCGCCGATCGCGACCAGTGGCTTGTTTGTAAGTTCCCTTGCTCGTCGAACTCCGTCGAGTCCAACAACCGGTTCCACATCAGCTTTCGTCTGCGTTGCGAACACCGGTCCGACAGCGATATAGGAAGCACCCGTCGTTGCCGCACGCGTAACCTGCTGATCACTGTGCGTCGACACCCCAACGATTGCATTTCCAACCAGTCGCCGCGCAGCTTCCACCGGCAGATCGCCCTGACCAACATGCACTCCCCACCCGAGCAGAGCGGCGAGATCAGCACGGTCATTCAGGATAAGCGTCGCGTCCGTGCCCGCAAACAGATCGGCGATACCCCGGGCCGCTTGTAGAACTTCCTGCGGCGGGTTCTTTTTGTCACGATATTGCAGCAGCCGCACACCCGCATCGCGCAGTTCTTCGGTGAACGTCAGCAGCGAGATGCCACGAGCATCTAGTGTTTCGCGATCGATGATGGCATAGAGCGGACTCAGGCCGGCTGCTTCTCCCGCTCCAGAAAGCGCTCCATGAATTTTGTATCGAAGTTCCCGGAGCGAAACTCCTCATCGGCAAAGATGCGCTCGTGCATAGGAATCGTGGTTTTGATTCCCTGCACCACGAACTGACTAAGCGCACGCTGCATCTTGCTCATCGCTTCTTCGCGATCCTTGCCATGGCAGATTAACTTCGCGATGAGTGAGTCGTAATACTGCGGTACAACGCCTTCCTGGTACTGCGCCGTGTCCACACGAACGCCATTGCCACCAGGGAGGTTGTAGACCGTAATCTTGCCCGGGCTCGGCGTGAACTTCACCGGATCTTCCGCATTGATGCGGCATTCAATGGCGTGTCCGTTGATCGGCGGCACCGACGGAACAATGTCCCCCAGCTTTTCGCCGGAAGCGATGCGCAGTTGCGCCTTCACCAGATCGACACCGGTCACCATCTCTGTAACGCAGTGCTCCACCTGGATGCGCGTATTCATCTCGATGAAGTAGATGGAGCCGTCCTCGTCCATCAGGAACTCAATCGTGCCCGCGTTCCAGTAGCCAATATCCTTCAGCGAACGGCCAATCACACCTGCCATTTCGGCACGCTGCTTGGGCGTTATCTGCAGACTTGGCGCTTCTTCAATGAGCTTCTGGTGGCGGCGCTGAATGGAACACTCCCGTTCGCCCAGTGACATAACGTTGCCATGCTCATCGGCCAGCACCTGAAACTCAATATGGCGCGGACGCTCAATAAATTTCTCCATGTACAGGTCGCCATTGCCAAACGCATTCAACGCTTCCGTGGAGGCCTGAGCGTAGAGAGCAGGAAGCTCTTCCTTGCTGCGACAGATGCGCATGCCGCGTCCACCGCCACCTGCGACTGCCTTCAGAATCACTGGATAGCCGACGGTTTGCGCCCATTCCAGCGCGGCACCGTCGCTTTCGATGACACCATCGGAGCCCGGTAGAATCGGCACCTTGGCCTTCTTCATCGTCTGCCGAGCGGTCGACTTTTCTCCCATCATCCGAGTGACTTCGGGCGGCGGCCCGATGAACTTCAGGTTGGACGCACGACACACTTCTGCAAAGTTAGCGTTCTCGCTCAACAGTCCATAACCGGGGTGCACCGCGTCCGCGCCAGCGATCTCCGCTGCGGAGATTACTGCCGGCACATTCAGGTAGCTGTCAGCCGATTTCGGCGGGCCTATGCAGATCGCCTCGTCGGCGAACCGCACATGCAGGCTGTTCCGGTCAGCCTCCGAATACACCGCTACCGTGCGGATGCCCATCTCTTTACAGGCGCTGATCACGCGCAGCGCGATCTCACCCCGGTTGGCAATTAGAACCTTACGAATCATTCAGTGCCTTCGAATCTATTCTCGGTGAACAGCAGGAAAGGAGCGCTTCGTCACGCTTACTTCTTGAGCGCGTAGAGCGGCTGTCCGTACTCGACGGGCTGCCCTGCCGCGACGAACACCTTGATGATCTCGCCAGCCGCATCGCTCTCAATCTCGTTCATCAGCTTCATCGCTTCCACGATGCATAACACCTGCCCACTGCGCACGGTGTCGCCTACCTTCACGAAGGTGTCCGCATCAGGAGAAGGAGCGTCATAGAACGTGCCTACAATCGGTGACTTCACGATGTGCGCGCCCGCTGTCGGATCGGTCGCAGCATCCGCTGCACTGGACTCCGACGATCCCTGCGGCTGCGCCACAACGGTCTGCGCACCTTGGGTCTGGGCCGCAGCGGCAGGAACAGCGGATGCGACTTGGCTCGCCGCTATGATCTGCGCCATTTGCGCCATGTCTAATGAGGTGTTTGCCGCAGGCGCGCCAGCGAACTTCAGGCGTACCTTGAGATCTTCGCGCTCCATGTCGAACTCGGCGACATCGTTCGCCTTCAGGAATTCAACCAGCTCGCGCAGTTCCGTTATTTCTTTCCCGTCCATCCTTCGAAGCTCCTCCCTAAATCTCGACCCAGCTTTTCGGGCTGGCTGCTGTCAGCACTTCACTGCCCGAATCTGTCACTAACACCATATCTTCGATGCGGATCCCGAATGCGTCGGGAATGTAAACGCCCGGCTCTACGGTGATCACCATCCCTGCTTCGAGCTTCTGCGTCTGCTTCGCTGCGACGCGTGGTCCCTCATGTATCTCCAGACCTACTCCGTGGCCCGTTGAATGCGTAAAGTACATGTCCAATCCATCTTCTTTCAGCAGAGAACGAGCAGCCTCATCTACAGCCTGACACTCAACTCCAGACTGCACTGCATCGACGGCAGCTTCCTGTGCTTCCAGCACCGAATGATACACGTCGAGCTCACGCTGACTGGGCCTGCCAAGATGCACGGTGCGCGTCATGTCGGAGCAGTAGCCGTCCAGCACCACGCCAAAATCCAACGTCACAAATCCGCGCTTTGGCAGCTTTGCCATGGACGCTCGTCCATGCGGCAGCGCCGACCGTTTGCCGCTCGCCACGATGGTCTCGAAACTCATCGCGTCAGCACCGGCCATGCGTGCCTGGAACTCCAACTGCGCCGCAAGCTCCGCCTCAGTCATGCCGGGTCGCATGTGTCCGAGCACATGCTCGAACAACGCGCATCCCAAAGCTGCGGCGCGCCGCATGCGCTCGATCTCGTGCTCGTCCTTCACCTCGCGAAGGCGGCTGACCAAACCTTCTGTAGGCAGAAAGAAATTTCGCCGCTGTGAACCCGGCAGACACTTGCGAAGCCGGTCGAAACTGGCCACGGTTAGGCTCGCCGAATCGAAGGCGCACTTCAGCGCGCCCTGCTTTGCAAGCCACTCTACTGCGCGGAGCCCCGGCGCATTCTGACCAATATCGATTCGAATACCGGCAGCTTCTTCCCGCACCTGCGTTGTGTAGCGACCATCGGTAAACAGCGCTGCACGTTTGCCCAGCAGCGCTACGGCACCGCTCGAACCGGTGAAGCCCGTCAGGTACCGCACTGAAGCAGCATCCGTCACCAGGAGCGCATCCGCACCTAGCGCCGTGGCTGCTCGTATCGCCTTCCTGCGTCGATTCGCCTCAGACATAACCTTCTGATTCTACCTACCTTAGGCATCTATCGGCACCAAGCGGACGCTCGCTAAAATAGCTTATGGGTGCTGAGGCTACGACTCAGGATGACGACGCTACCAAAGCCATGGTTACCAGACGCAGCTTCCTTACGGGCGGTGCGGCGGCGCTGGCCGTTGGCGCATACAGCGCGACCTATGCTCGCCACGAACTCGAGGTTGTTCCGGTCACCATCCGGATTCGCAATCTGCCCGACAGCTTCCAAAGCTTTCGCTTCGTGCAGATCAGCGACATCCACCTGAAAGGATTCACTGAGCCGTGGTTCCTGGAGCAGGTGATTGAGCGAGTCAACAGTCTCAAACCTGAACTCGTCGTTTTTACAGGAGATCTCGTCAGCCGCTCTCCTGTGGAGAGCGAGCACGGTGCAGCCGGATTGGGCGCAGAGATGTTGGAGCAACTCAAAGCTCCGCAGCGTTTCGCCGTCCTCGGCAACCATGACCTCGGGCTGAATGGGCGCGCCGTGCTTCCCTATCTGGAGGGACACGGGACGCCCGTTCTCCAGAACAGACATGTCAGCATCGAGCGAGGCAAGGATCGCATTTGGCTCTGCGGGACCGAAGACGTAACGTACGGCCTGCCGAAGCTTCGCGAAGCCATCCCCGCGAACCCGACGGAGCCGGTCATCCTGCTTACTCACGAACCCGACTTTGCCGACAACGTGCTTCGTCACCCACGCGGCAAGTTCGTCGATCTCATGCTGTCCGGTCACTCGCACGGCGGCCAGGTCCGGCTGCCGTTCCTTGGGCCACTTAACCTCCCACCGCTTGGGCGTAAGTACAGCATGGGAAACTACCAACTTGGAAAGATGCAGCTATATGTAAATCGAGGGGTCGGAACCGTAGCTGTTCCATTTCGTTTCAACTGTCGACCCGAAGTCACTCAGTTCAGTTTGGTACGAGCCTAGAGCGCTTTGCTGACGGGCTTACGTTTTGTAGTGTTCACGATCTGGGGTTGGGCCTTGACGCCACTCTTCTCATCCATCCAACTGTCCAGAAGGCTCTTGCGAAAGCGCCAGCGGTTTCCAAGCTTGAAAGCGGGAATGAGCCCCTCGGAGGCGTAGCGATACAGAGTATCTCCACTAATGCCGAGGTAATCAGCTGCTTGCCGGATGTCCATCACTTCCCGCAACACAATTTGCCCTTGCGCCGAACCACCCATCATTCCCCCAAGGAGACCTAGACAACCACGAATAACCCGTTAGTTCCTCTTTGTATCTTGTTTTCCACAAGCTAACAAGAAGAAATCAGCCGCATTCCGGGGGGGGGGGACGGACGGGGGGGCCGAGTGCGTTGACCTGTTCAACTCCCGGCCCCACATATCTGCTATCTGGATCTCGCGCCGACAACGACCAGACCGATGCCGCCAAGCAGAGCAATACCGCTCAGGATGGGTGGGATGGGCACGGTCTTCTTTTGCTCATGCGATACCTGAATTGGCCCGAGATCAACGTCTTTCTTCTCGTGCGTGAAGCTGAAGCCGCCGATAGCAAACCCGACGATCCCTACCAAGATGAGAACAATGCCAATAATTGTTGCTGGTTTCATGTGGTCGAACACTCCTCGGATATTGTCCGATTGGATGCGATACTCACGCTCCTGTGTCGCTTGACACGTTGTTAACTCAGAAGTACATTTTTCTTACACGGGAAAGGAGGATGGTCCTAATATATGAAATCTGACAGTACATGTTGCACCACAATTCGTGAGGTGACTGAGGCTTAGAGCATCCGTTGCTCTAGACCTGGCGGTCTTTTCAGTAAGTTAGAAAGACAATTCTTCGCCGAGGCCCATCCGGGAAGCGGATGCCTCAGGTCAATCTCATCAGTTACTGCATCGTCGGCTCGCTCCTTCAGTGGAGCGGGCCGATTGTGTTTGACAAGGCACACTAGGCAGTTCTAAGCCTGCGGACGTTCTGCCGTGCCCCATTGCTTTGTCATCCTTCCGCGAAGCGGGAGGATCTGCGCTTCCCGTCCATACCCGGCGCCCTCAACATCACCACGAGCAGCCGCCTTCACAGCCACTCCAGCCGCGTTAAGATAGACCTATGGGCACCGATGTACTCGAGCAGCAAAACGTCGCAACGAAACTAGGCCAACCCGACCAGTTAGAGATTGCAGGACGGAGCTTCCGCTCGCGCCTGATCGTCGGCACCGGCAAGTACAAGGATGGTCCCGAAACAGCGGCTGCCATTGAAGCTTCCGGCGCTGAGATGGTCACTGTCGCAGTGCGGCGAGTGAACCTGGATCGCTCCAGCGAATCCCTGCTCGACCACATCGATCCGGCGAAGTACTTTCTTCTGCCCAACACAGCGGGCTGCTACACCGCAGAAGAAGCCATTCGCGCAGCGCGGTTGGGCCGCGAGGTCGGGCTATCCGACTGGGTCAAAATCGAAGTCATTGGCGACCAGGCGACCCTTTACCCTGACGTACAGGCAACGGTCGAAGCCACGCGCGTGCTCGTCAAGGAAGGGTTTACCGTTCTCCCCTACACCACCGACGACATCGTATTCGCCAAGCGTCTCATCGACGTGGGTGCCGCGGCTGTGATGCCGCTGGGAGCGCCGATTGGAACGGGCTTAGGCATTGCCAACACCTACACCCTGCGCATGATGCGTGAGCTGATTACCGAAGTCCCACTCATTGTTGACGCTGGTCTGGGTACAGCGAGCGACGCTGCCCTCGCTATGGAGCTCGGCTTCGACGCAGTTCTGCTCAATACGGCCATGGCAGGTTCAAAAGATCCGGTTCTCATGTCTTCAGCCATGCGCAAAGGTACGGAGGCCGGTCGCGAAGCATTCCTAGCAGGGCGGATGCCGCAAAAACTCTACGCGAGCGCAAGCTCACCGCTCGAGAACATCTCGCGCTAGGGTGTCGCAAAAAGGACTAATCGAGAGCGGCAAAGATTGGCATTAGATCAACGCAGATCGGCGTACCGGGCACCTCAAGATGCCTGACATCAGCCTCGTGCAAACCTAGCGCATCGAACGTGAAAGCAGTCCGCCGGATAGGATCGATCAACCAGATGTTGACCACACCCATCGCGAGATAGTCTGCGAGGACGAGCTTCGCTCGCGCAGTTCTATCCTCTGGTGACAACACCTCTATACAGAGCAGAGGTGCCGTCATAGTGACGCGCTCCCGTGGCGCATCCGCACGCAGAACAGCTACGTCGCAGACACGAAT
The DNA here is from genome assembly GCA_965200515.1 of Granulicella sp. Taxonomy (GTDB): domain Bacteria; phylum Acidobacteriota; class Terriglobia; order Terriglobales; family Acidobacteriaceae; genus Granulicella. The sequence continues at coordinate 2,306,993 of CBDAUT010000014.1, forward strand.
CTGATTGGGGCTCACCCGGATGCGCTGCTCGACCACCGGATCCGTTTTCCAGGAGGCACCATTCACCGCAAAAACGGTGAACAACAATCCTTGAACCTTGCCGTGCTCGTACTCTCCCACATTTCGCTCCTGAACCTCACCAGCCACGAAATCAACGTCTGGCCGGTAGCTTGTTCTCAGGTACTCATCGATCGAGAGTGCAACGGGTGCACTGGCCATGGTCAAGCTCCTGTTTGAATTATGCGCCAAAGAAGCACAAAGGGGCACGGCACTAATCCAGCGTGTACATCGCCAGCCCGCTGAGCAGCTTCGGATAGAAATCCGTTGACTTCTGCGGCATTACTTCAAGATTGAGCGAGACATCCTTCATCTGCTCCAACGTCACCGGCTTGATCAGGAAAGCGACATCCGCGTTTCCGGAGCCCACCTGCTGCAACGCCTCCTGCGCCTCACGCACGTAGCGCACATGGGAACCGGCGCGGACGGTCTCCTCATCCAGACCGAATAATTTCTCCAGCACAACTTTGTGCAACTGCACCACATCAAGCTGCTGCTGACGAGGCGAGCGGTCGGCAAGCAAGGGGGCAATAGCATCGACCTTTGGCGTCAGCAGGTAGTCTCCGTCGCGCGTTGCCGCGATAAACGCCACGCCAGCAATGTTGTCCAGACGCTTCAACAAAACCTTCGCACCCGGGTAGCGGCCGTCGTCGGTCGTCGGGACCTCTTCCACATGGAAGTATTGCTCTGCTGTCGTTGCGAACTCCCGACCGTCGAAATGCGGCAGCCCGTACACCACCCGATGTGTCGGCAGGATCGTTATGCCTGGCGCTTCCATATTCACGAAGGTCATCATCATCGCCTGCTCAGGAAATGCTGGCTGCGGCAAGCCGCGAGGCCCGGCGGAAGGCGCAGCATCTTCGCTCAGGCCGAGTTCCGCAGCTCGTTCATGCATGTATGTTGTCGAAGTCTCGTAACGATGATGACCGTCCGCAATGATCAGGGACTTATCTGCCATTGCATCGACTACCTGCTGAATCAACTCAGGATCTATGAGGTGCCAAACACGATGTACGACGCCGTATTCGTCCGTGATCTCCAGCTCCGGCTTCTTTGAGCTGCCCGCCTCCCCGCCAAAAATCAGCCGCTCCGCCGTAAAGGTCGGGTCGGAGTACAGCATGTAAATCTGTTCGCAATAGGCTCGTGTCGCTTTGAACAGGCTCAGGCGATCGGATTTGTGCTTCGGAAAGGTCTGCTCGTGTCGATAGACCACCTTCGCGTCATAGTCGTAAAGCTGCCCTAGCGCAATAAACCCACGGCGCTCGCGAACCTCGTCCGTGCCCGGAACGGTGTACGTCTGCGAGTAGCCGTACAGCGCAGGCTCACTTTCTTCCTTCAGCACACCCTCATTGCGCCATGTGTCCAGCGTCTCCGCTGCCCGGGTGTACACATTGCCGGACTCGCTGTCACCCTGCTCCTTACGCCCGAGAATCACCCGGATAAGGTTGTATGGGCTTGCCGCATAGTAGCGGTCCTGCATCTCGGGAGAGATCTTGTCGTATGGCTGGGTCACCACGTCCGTCATGCTGACGAGGGTTGGGTCGTAACGAAGAGCGCGAAACGGAAACAAACTGGCCATGACTACATTCTAGGAGCAACGTGCGCAAGCAATGAAACTTGCGGCGGGCATATCGCAGCCAACTGGCCTCTGCTTGTGATACATAGAAAGCCACGGGCCATGAAGAGTTCGCGTGTCCCTAACGGGGACACTCACGTCTTGAAGCGGTCATTTCTGCATTGGCGATTTGCACTGACACTCGGCATAGTCTTCGCGCTGCTGCTGTTTAAGGCGCAGGCGCAGGAGAACCCGCTAGGCGATCCGCACACCAGCGCACCCCCGCCTACGGTTCCGAAGGACGCCCGCCCGGTCGTAAACGGCGGTGATGTTGCAGGGAAAGCAACCAGCTCGCCAGGTTCAAAAATCCGCGTTGACGTCGACCTCGTGCTGGTCCCGGTTTCCGTGACCGATCCGATGAACCGGCTCGTCACCGGACTCGAACGCGAGAACTTTCAGCTCTACGACAACAACGTCCCACAAACCATTAAGACCTTCTCTACCGAGGATGCTCCCCTGTCCATTGGGATCGTCTTCGACCTTAGCGGGAGCATGCAGTCCAAGTTCCTGCGAGCCCGCAAAGCACTCACAGAGTTCCTGCGCACCTGCAATCCAAAGGACGAGTTCTTCGTTGTCGGCTTCAACGACCGTCCGGCTGTGCTTGTCGATTACACCTCGGATGTGGACGACGTCGAGGCCCGCATGGTGATGCTCAAGCCTGAGAACCGCACCGCTCTGATAGACGCGATGTACCTTGGCGTGAATAAGCTGAAGCAGGCGAAGTACCAGCGGAAAGCGTTGCTCGTTATCTCCGATGGCGGCGATAATCGCAGCCGCTACACGGAAGGCGAACTCACCCGCGTGGTTCGCGAAAGCGAAGTGCAGATCTACGGTATTGGCATCTTTGACGTTTACGCGCCCACGGAAGAAGAACAGAACGGTCCTATTCTGCTGAAAGAAATCACGGAATCTACCGGCGGTCGCTTGTTCAAGGTGCTGGACATCCAGGACCTCAGCGACATTGCCGAGCGAATCAGCGAAGAGCTACGAAACGAATACGTTCTTGGCTACACCCCTACCGATCGGCGGCGAAACGGCGTCTATCGTAAAGTGAGAGTGCGATTGGCGCCCCCGCCGGGTCTCCCGACCATGGATGCGCACTTTCGCGAGGGGTACTATGCACCAACGCAGTAACATTTTCGCTCCGCTGCTCTGCGCAGCTTTTTCAGGAGCACTCGTATTAGGCTCGGCCTCTGCGCAGACACAAGCGTCCGCACCACAGCGGCAAACGCCGCCACTCACAGTCGATTCCGATCCGGTTCCCTCACCCGATCCGGTCGGTACGGCAGCTACGCCACCACAGGCAAGCGGCGGCAACATTACGCAGCAGAATGGCAAGTACACCCTTCGCGCCAATGCATATGAAGTTCGCCTGAACGCCTCGGTCATCGACAACTCCGGGCGCGCTATCGACTCGCTTTCGAAAGACTCGTTCCATGTCTACGAAGACGGAGTGCCCCAGACCATACTTGGTTTTCGCCACGAAGATGTCCCTGTCTCCATCGGAATCATCATTGATAGTTCTGGCTCCATGTACGACAAGCGCACAGCCGTGGATGAGGCCTCTCTCGATCTCGTCCGTCTCTCCAATCGCGAAGATGAAGCGTTCCTCGTCGACTTCAGCTCAGAGGCCTACATCGATCAGGACTTTACCAGCGACATTGGCAAACTGCAGCAGGGTCTCAGCTACATCAAGGCCTCGGGCGGTACCGCCCTCTACGACGCCGTGATCGCCTCCGCCGATTACCTCAGCAAGAACTCCAAACGCAGTAAGCAGGTCCTCCTCGTCATCACAGACGGCGACGATAACGCATCGAGTGCCAGTCTTGAATCCGCCATCCGCCGCATTCAAGACCTCGACGGCCCAGCAATCTACACCATCGGCCTGCTCTTCGGTGACGACGTTGGCCGCAGCGAAGCTCGCCATGCAAAGTCCGTTCTCTCTGAGCTCAGCGAGCAGACCGGCGGCGAAGCCTATTTCCCGCGCTCGCTCAAAGAGGTCGATGGGCTCGCTCACGAGGTAGCACAGGACATTCGCACGCAGTACACCATCGAGTACCGCTCAACGAAATCTCCAGAACTCGGCGGCTATCGACAGATTCATGTGGAAGCTCGAGAAAAGGGCTATAAGGGCCTTCAGGTTCGCACCCGCGCAGGCTACTACCCCAAGTCTGCCAGCAACACAAAGCCAAACGCTGAGACACCGGGCGGCAACTAGCTTCTCACCCAACAGCACCTGCCGCGCCAATCTGCATCGAAGCATGTAGCATGGCGCGTGGTCCTTTTGCGCCTTGCGGGGGATAGGGAATGCTTGAAGTCAGCACGGTGAATGATGTTTTTGTCTCATTGACGAATCGCGGAGACGAAACAGTCTCGCTCGCGCAGAGCGGTACGGAATGGAAGCCGATCACTTCCAAACAGCTCTACGGTCGCGTCCGTGCGCTCGCGGAGCAGCTCCAAAGCTGGGGGATTCAGCGCGGGGACCGCGTTGCTCTCGTGGGTGAAAACCGTTGGGAGTGGCCAGTCTCCGACTTTGCGATTCTCGCAATCGGTGCTGTTGGTGTCCCCCTGTACCAAACGCTCACACCCGAGCAGATGGGCTACATCCTCAACAACTCGGGATGCAAAGCCATCCTAATGTCCACCAAAGATCAGTATGAGAAGCTCGTGAAATCGGGTGCGAACACGATCGATCATGTGGCCGTTTGGGATGACGGTGACTTCCCCAATGCGGAGAACTTTTCTGAAATCATGAAGCGTGCGCCTGAGCTTGAAAACCGCGATGGCGGATTCGACGCTCTCGTGGCCGCAGCCAAACCGGAAGAAATTGCTTCGATTATCTACACCTCTGGCACCACAGGCGACCCGAAAGGCGTCGTGCTCACGCATGACAATCTCGCCTCCAATCTCCGCTACTCGACGGACGGTCTTCAGATCAAGAAGGGTGACGTCTCCATCTCATACCTTCCGCTAAGTCACGCTTTGGCACGCCATCAGGACTACGCGTTTTACATGCTCGGAGCCACCATCGCGTATGAGCCAAAGTTCGACAACCTCACAAAATCCATGAAGAGCGTTCGCCCCACCGTCTTTGTTGCGGTTCCACGCGTCTTCGAGAAGGTTCGGCAGGCGGTTGAGGGCCGGGCTCATGGATTCAAGAAAGTAATTCTCGACTGGGCGCTGCGCACCGGGCAGAAGCACAAGGAGGAGGTTGCACAAGGCAAACAGCCCAGTGGTCTCGCGTACAGCCTGGCGAACAAGCTCGCCTTCAGCAAGATCGCTGAGGCTTTTGGCGGTCGTGCCCGCGTGTTCATCTCCGGTGGCGCTCCGCTCGGCAAAGAAACGACCGACTGGTTCCTCGGTGTAGGCGTTCGCGTGTTTGAAGGTTACGGCCTCACCGAAACTTCGCCGGTGATCTCGCGCAACACCTTCGATGGATACCGAGCGGGCACGGTAGGTAAGGTGATTCCGAACATGGAAGTCCGCACCGCCGGCGATGGCGAGATTGAGGTGAAGGGACCATCGGTATTCTCCGGCTATTGGCAGAACGAAGAAGGCACAAAGAAAGAATTTACCGAAGATGGATGGTTCAAGACAGGTGACATCGGCAAAGTTGAAGATGGGTTCCTCTCCATTACCGACCGGAAGAAAGAGCTGATGAAAACCAGCGGTGGCAAATATGTTGCCCCGCAGCCAATCGAAAGCAAGCTTAAATCCGACGCACTTGTTGGACAGGCAGCTCTCATCGGTGACAACAAAAAGTTTGTCAGTGTTCTCATTTCGCCGAACTTCGGATCGCTTGAAGGTTGGGCCCAGAAGAACGGTGTCTCCGCAAAGGACCACGCCGAGCTAGTCAAAGATCCCAAAGTACAGAAGGCATACGAAGCCATTGCAGAAAAGGTGAATGGCGGCCTCGGTCACCACGAGACCATCAAGAAGGTCGGCCTCGTGCCTGATGAATGGAACGTCGAGTCCGGCGAACTAACTCCAAGCCTCAAACTGAAGCGTCGCATTATCCTTGAAAAATACAAGGACATGATCGATGGCTTCTACAAGGAATAGTTCGGCTAACGCTCTTATAACTTTCACACTACTGGTAGGAACGGCGGTCGCCCAGGCACCCTCCGTTCCTACTGATCGTTTTGGCCCTCCGTCATGTTCCGCCGAGCCGCAGGCCCTTGCACCCTACGTCGACTCAGTTGTTCGCGCACACGCGGAGCAGCATCAGGGTGCAAGCGATGCTCACGCTCTTCCCTCCGCTGAACCGCTTGAGAACTTCGGAATCCAGCGCCTCCGCTTAGCAGATTACGCGGACTGCAAAGGCTCAAACGGCTGCTATTGGGCCGACCTCGATGCCCAGTACAAACGTGCAGAAGAAGAGCTCAACGCGCAAATTGCGCACAGTCACAAAGGGGAAAAGCTCGCCATCGTCATGGATATCGACGAGACCACGCTTTCAAGCTATTGCGAGATGAAGCGTGAAGACTTCGGCTATATCGGTTCAATGTTCAACTCCTGGGTTGTGAGCCCCAACGCTGCCGTTGCGATTCCCGGCGCACTCCGCCTTTTCAACCATGCGAAGTCGGCGGGTGTGGCAGTCTTCTTCATCACCGGCCGCCCCGGCGTCCCGGACTACGGCGCAACAACACAGCAGCCCGACCAAACTTCTGCCACCGCCACCAACTTGAAAGCTGCAGGCTTCAGCGGCTGGACCGGCTTGCAACTCCGCAACGGCGGCGAAAACAGCATGCACACCATTGAGTACAAGTCCGAAGAACGCCGTCGCATCGCCTATCAGGGATATCGCATTGTGCTCAGCGTGGGCGATCAGTGGAGCGACCTACTGGGCGATCCAAAAGCAGACGTCAGCATCAAGCTGCCGAACCCCTTCTACTTCCTCCCCTAGTCTCCACCTTTTTGTGTTTTGTCATTCCGCAGCGCAGCGGAGGAATCTGCTTTCTTATCGGAGACCCCATATGCGCAGCGACCCCTGCGGGTCTCAAGTCCTAGTTCCAGCGACTGACACCTACACTCAGGCATCGAACACCCATGCAGTTGAAACGCGCGGAAAAAGAAGGCAGCAAGTTCCTCAACCCAGTCCCCACTACCATGGCTGGCTTCAGCATGATGTTGAAAGTGCTCCCGCTGTATCTGAGCAACAAGGAAGAAACAGAACCGCGTACACCGCTCGGCCCGTTTACGACCGATGGCCGCATCTACGACACGGCCCCGTCGAATGGCCTGCGCGTCACATGGTTCGGCCACTCTTCCTCGCTCGTTGAACTAGACGGCTTCCGCATTCTCATCGACCCTGTTTGGGAACAACGCGCCAGCCCCGCTCAGTTCTTTGGACCCAAGCGGTTCTTCCCGCCAACGATTTCGCTGGAACGGCTTCCGACCATTGACGTCGTACTCATCTCACACGACCACTACGATCATTTCGGCTCGCAGACCATCGGTCGCCTCGCACGGCTCAACAACCTTGCTGGTGCACGTTGGATCACCTCAATCGGCGTCGGCAAACGGCTGCGCAAGCGTGGTGTTCCTGAAGGGCGCATCACTGAACTCGACTGGACACAGACGGTCGATATCGCAGGCGAGAACTTCGGCCCATCACTTTCCATCACCTCATGGCCCGCACGCCACTTCTCAGGCCGCGGCATTTTCGATCGTTTCTCCACACTGTGGGCTTCCTTCGTTATCGAAGGCCCAAAGCACCGCATCTACTTCGGCGCAGACTCCGGCACCTGGCCCGGCTTCGCCGGCATCGCGGCGCAGTACGACCGCTTCGACCTCACCATGCTGGAAATAGGCGCATTCCACCCACTCTGGGCCAACATCCATCTTGGCCCCGATGGTGCAGCAGACGCCTTCCAGCAAATGGGCGGCGCAGCGAAAGCAGGCCTACTCATGCCCATCCACTGGGGCCTCTTCAACCTTGCACTTCACGCCTGGCGACAACCCATCGAACGCCTCACCGAAGTCGCAGCCGCGCAAAACGTTCCACTGTGGTCACCCACGCCCGGCGTCCCAACCGAGGTCGTCACAAACCAACCGATGCAATCGACGGAATGGTGGCAAGGCTCCGAACACGTCCCCGAGGACTAACACTACAGTCTCGCCTCGGGCGGGTGAAGACCCGCTGCGCTTCTTTTTTGCTGTCATCCCGCAGCGCAGCGGAGGGATGTGCTTCTCGCCTGATGAGCCGCCAACCGCTAGCCGAAAGAAGTTGTCATCTCGACCGAAGCGCAGCGAAGTGGAGAGATCCCCGCATTTGCAAGCGCCAGTGCGAAGCACAAGCGCGGAAGCAGCTTCAGCCGCGAGATAGTTCCCATCCGGTACAGAGTGGCTTAGGCCGCCGAACTGAAGGTCTCGACTATGCCGCCACCATGATGCCCCTCTTATACTGACACCATGCTGTCGCCGCTCGCCTTTGCACTCGCCGCCTTCGCGCTAGGCCTGCTCTTCGGCAGCTTTCTGAATGTATGCATCTCACGCCTCCCGCAGCACCGCAGCATCGCAAAGCCCCGCTCACACTGCTCGCAATGCAAAAACACCATCCGCTGGTACGACAATATTCCGGTACTGAGCTGGCTGGTACTTCGAGCGAAGTGTCGCCATTGTGGAGCGGACATCTCCTGGCGCTACCCACTCGTTGAGCTCACAGCTGGCCTCTGGTTTGCTCTCGCCGGTAGCCGACTATGGTCAGCCTGGTTTGTACGCGGCTTCATTGATGTTCACCGAGATACCGACGTAGCCATTCAACCCACGCTTCTAGTTATCGCCTTCGCCATCCTTGGCTTCCTCCTCATCGGCCTACTCGTCATGGACTGGCAAACCCACAAGCTCCCCGACGCCTTCACCTTGCCCGGTATCGTCATCGGCTTCCTCCTCGTCTGCACACAAGCCATCTTCCTTCCGGTCGGCGCAGACGACATCCACCTCACGCCGCGCAACAATCTCCGCATGCGCAGTCCCGGCTCATTCGCCGCACACGGTAACGTCTTCCTCACCGGCACAGAGCATCTTGTTTTCGGTCGACTCACTGCCATCGTCGGCGCAGCACTCATCCTCATCCTCATCCGAGTGATCTACAAAGCCATTCGGCATCGCGAAGGCATCGGCTTCGGAGACGTAAAGCTCATCGGGATGATCGCCGCCTTCCTGGGCTTCTGGCCTGCCGTGCTCTCGTTACTCATCGGAACCGTTGTCTGCTCCGGCTTTGCAGTCATCCTTCTCGCGCGCCGCCGTGCTGATCTTGCCACGCAGCTCCCACTAGGCACTTTCCTTTGCATCGGCGGATTAGTCTCCGCACTCGTAGGCGAACCGATGATCGCCTGGTACCGTGCCCTGCTCTAGCAGCAGGTGACCAGCCCTTTACTGTCTACCCTCCGCCCTCTACTGTCTAGAAGATGCGCTACGGTTTCTGGCTCCCTGTATTCGGCGGTTGGCTCCGCAACATCGACGACGAACAGATGCCCGCCACATGGGAGTACGTCCGCGATCTCACCACCCGCGCAGAGGACCTGGGCTACGACCTCACACTGATAGCCGAACTAAACCTCAACGACATCAAAGGTCCGTCCGCCGACTCCCTCGACGCTTGGAGCACTGCCGCCGCACTCGCAGCGGTCACACGCAAGCTCGAGCTGATGGTTGCGGTTCGCCCCACCTTCCACAACCCGGCGCTACTCGCCAAACAAGCGGCCAACATCGACCGCATCTCCGGCGGTCGCCTCACCCTCAACGTCGTCAGCTCCTGGTGGAAAGACGAAGCCCTCAAGTACGGCATTCCGTTTGACGAGCACGACGATCGCTACGCCCGCACCAGCGAGTGGCTCGATGTCCTCGACGGCTGCTGGTCGCAACAAGGCACGACGCACAACGGTCGCTTCTACCGGGTAGACGAGAACATCCTCAGCCCCAAACCCTTTCCCGAACGCACCTACTCCGCAGATCCTGTCAGCCTGGGCCAGACGGCGAATGGCGCGCACAATTCCGAAGCCGTCATCCTGAGCGGAGCGCGTAGCTCGCAGTCGAAGGACCCCAACGATGTTAGCCGCCCCACTACCCCTGGCACCTTTCAGCCAAAGAACGGCCGCCCCACCCTCTACGCCGGCGGCGAATCCGAAACCGCTAAGAACCTCATCGCCGAAAAATGCGACGCCTACCTCATGCACGGCGATGACCCACGGACGATCGCCAGCAAAGTCGTAGATATGAAGCAGCGCCGCGCCAAACACCCCGAGCTCCCGCCGCTCATTTTCGGGGTCACCGGCTACTGCATTTTGCGCGACTCCGAAGCCGAGGCACAGCGCGAAGTCGATCGCATCACCTCGCCGCCCGACCGCGAGCAATCCCCCGCTGGCTTCGCCAATTTCGAGCAGTGGACCTCCGGCTCGCAGCTCGAAAAGAAACTCTCTCTCCGCGACTATTCCGTTTCCAACCGCGGCCTGCACTCCGGCCTCATCGGCACACCCGAACAGGTAAAGCAGCGCCTCGCCGACTTCGAAGGCGCCGGCTGCTCCCTCGTTCTTCTCCAAAGCTCACCCCAACACCACGAGTTGGCCCGCTTCTCCGAACAGATCATCCGAGCCTGATCACCCGCCGCGCACGCAGCAGCAAACCTGCGCTTTACTGTCCACCCACTACCCTCTACTGTCTAAGACATGTGTGGAATCGTCGGCTACATCGGCCCTAAGCCCTGCGTCCCCGTCATCATGGAAGGCCTCGCGCGCCTGGAATACCGCGGCTACGACTCAGCCGGCATCGCCGTCTTCGGCGGACCCAGCGGTCTGCAACTCCGCCGCGCTCCCGGCAAGCTCGCCAACCTCGCCACGCTCCTCCGCGAAGACCCCGTCGAAGGCACCTACGGCATCGGCCACACGCGCTGGGCCACCCACGGCCGCCCCACCGAAGAAAACGCCCACCCCCACCGCGACGGCACCGGAACCCTCGTCGTCGTGCACAACGGCATCGTCGAAAATTACCTGCAGCTCAAGTCCGCCCTCACCGCCAAGGGCCACCACTTCTTCTCGCAAACCGACACCGAAATCATCGCCCACGTCATCCAGGACGAGCTCGAGCTCGCCGCCGCCTCCACGGAATTGTCATCTCGACCGGAGCAAAGCGAAGTGGAGAGACCTGCAGCTCCCGGCCGTGACTCCTTCGAAATCCGCATGTTCTCCGGGGACGAAGAAGACTCCGAATCCATCATCTCTACCGCTCCGCAGCCACCACCCCGCACCATCTCCACCAACACCAACGAGGCCGTCACCCGCGAGCGCGTCCCACACGTCATCTCGCTCGAAGAAGCCGTGCGGCGCGCAGTCAAGCGCCTCACCGGAGCCTTCGCCATCGGCGTGCTTTCCGCATCCGAGCCCGACAAGATGGTCGCCGCTCGCATGGGTCCGCCCGCCGTCCTCGGCATTGGCGAGGGCGAATTCTTCCTCGCCTCCGACGTCCCCGGCATCCTCCACCACACCCGCAACATTTACTTCCTCGGCGACGGCGAAGTCGCCACCATCACCACCGCAGGCATCGTCCTCACCGACTTCGCCGGCGAGCCCCGCACCCTCAAACCGCAGCGCATCACCTGGGACCCCATCCAGGCCGAAAAGGCCGGCTACAAGCACTTCATGCTCAAGGAAATCAACGAGCAGCCGCGCGCCGTCCGCGACACCACCCTCGGCCGCGTTTCTTTTGACACCGGCCGCGTCTTCCTCCCCGACATGGCCCTCACCGACGACGACTTCCGCGCCGCCACCGGCATCACCATCGCCGCCTGCGGCACCTCGTGGCACGCCGGGCTCGCTGGCAAGTTCATGATCGAGCGCCTCGCGCGCCTCCCCGTCGACGTCGACTACGCCAGCGAGTACCGCTACCGCGACCCCATCCCCAACCCCACCGACCTCGGCCTGCTCATCACCCAGTCTGGCGAAACCGCCGACACCATCGCCGCGCAACACGAGCTCATCGCCAAAGGCTCCAAAACTCTCGCCATCTGCAACGTCGTCGGCTCCGCTGTCACCCGCCTCGCCGCCGGAACCATCACCACCAATGCCGGCCCGGAAATCGGCGTCGCCTCCACCAAGGCCTTCACCGCCCAGCTCACCGCACTGTTCACCCTCGCACTTCACCTCGCTCAAGTCCGTCACACGATCTCTGAAGCTCAGTCGCTACATCTCGTCACCGAGCTTTCCCGCGTCCCCGGCAAGATCGAAGAAATCCTGCGTTCCGTCGATGACCAGTGTGCGCGCCTCGCCAAAGAGTTCTCCAACGTCAACGACTTCCTCTTCCTCGGCCGCGGCATCCACTACCCCATCGCCCTCGAAGGCGCGCTCAAGCTAAAAGAGATCAGCTACATCCACGCCGAAGGCTACCCCGCTGGCGAAATGAAGCACGGCCCCAACGCCCTCATCGACGAGTCGCTCCCCGTCGTCTGCATCGCCACCCAGGATCCGCACGACCCCTCCAGCGTCCTCAAGTACGAAAAAACCCTCTCAAATATCCAGGAAGTCACCGCCCGCTCCGGCCGCGTCATCGCCATCGCCATCGAAGGCGACACGCACATCCAGCAGCTTGTGGAGCACACGATCTGCATCCCGCAGTCCCATGAATTGCTGCTGCCGATTCTGGAAGTGGTGCCGCTGCAACTGCTGGCGTATCACATCGCGGTGCGTCGGGGATGTGATGTGGACCAGCCGCGGAATCTTGCGAAGAGTGTGACGGTGGAATAGAGGAAAACCGTCAAAACCCGCGTGGATTGCGGCTTTTCACGCATTTGGCTCCAAAAGTGAAGTCACGAAAAAGTGGCATAAAGTGCGTTTTAAACACATTTAGAAGGCTTGTTGCGCGTTTGCGTTTTCTGTGTGTGGTGGGGGTACGCACTACAGCTACTCGAATGTGACCGTTTCCATCTCACCGCAGCCGCAATCCGTAGCAGCAGGCTCGTCCACCAGCTTTTCGACCACGGTTAACAATGCACCGAACTTCCCTGTCTGGACTTTGAACGGCAGCATTGTCACCTCAGCGACCAGTTCCGCCGCTGGCAGCTTCAGCACGCCCACCACGGACGCGCCAACCGGCACCTACGTCGCACCGGCCACACCGCCCATCTATACCGACGCGCAAGTCGGGTCTGGATACAAGCAGGGAATGGTGACGCTGGGAGCGTTTGTCAGCAACAGCTCCACGAACGTTCTCAGCGATGCGTTCGGCTCGGTCACCTTTGCCATTGTTGGCCCGATCAGCGCGGGCATCTCGCCGACTGCGGCGAGGGTGAATCTCGGCGGGATATTACAGTTCAATGCCTACGTTGTCGGCACGCTTTCCAACTCGTACACCCTGAAGGTCAACGGCTTCACGGGCGGCGGCTCGGAGGTCGGCACCATCTCCGCCACCGGACTGTATACCGCACCCGCGGTGATGCCGATGACCGGGAGCACCGTCACCATTACGGCCGTCTCGAATGCCGACACGACCAAAACTGCCACGGCAACGGTGACGCTCCAGTGATGCGGGAAGTCACCGCCCAGTCGGCCGGGTCATCTCCATCGAAGGCGACACCACATCCAGCAACTCGTCGAGCACACAGTCTGCATCCCGCAGTCCCACGAACTTCTCCTGCCCATCCTCGAAGTAGTCCCCCTCCAGCTACTCGCCTACCACATAGCCGTCCGCCGAGGCTGTGACGTGGACCAGCCGAGGAACCTAGCAAAGAGTGTGACGGTAGAATAGACCCACTCAGCTCAAGCTCAGGAATCGAAGCGAGGTCGGATGACTCCGGCAGAAATCAGCGAATTGTTCTATCTGACACCGATCAGCAATCTCGCGTCTATTTTTAGTCGCGGCATATTGAGCCATCATCGTGCCGCTAAGGTCCGTGGCGCTGCTTCGATAGCTGATCCAAACGTCCAAGATAGAAGGAGCAATAAGAGTGTTCCGCGAGGCCGTCCCCTGTGGGACTACGCCAATCTTTATATCAACGTACGCAATCCGATGATGTTTGTACGGCGTTTCCATGCGGTCTGCGTGATTCGGGTCGATCCATCAGTGCTTTATTTACCAGATGTTGTCGTAACAGACCGTAATGCAGCTTCGAGAGGAGCCAGATTTGCTCCGGCGCCAGACGGGCTTGCCATTGTTGACGGCTCCCTGACCAGAGCCATGAATTGGAAGCATCCAGAAGACCAGATGAAGGAGTGGGATCACAAAGCTCGAATGTGCGCTGAGGTGTTGGTTCCTGATCTAGTTAGTGTCGACAGTATTAGAGGGGTATGTGTCGCTAGCGAAGCGCGAATCATCGCGGTCCAGAATCAGTGCGGACGCTTGCCCAAGGTAAACGGGAGTATGTTCTTCTCATGACCAAACAAAGCAATATCACGGTCACAACTGGCGATCTGTTAGAGTCACATGCCCAAACACTTGTAAACACTGTGAATTGTGTGGGTGTCATGGGGAAAGGCATTGCTTTGGCCTTCAAGCAAAACTTTCCCGATATGTACGCAGACTACGAACATCGATGCCAGTCGAAACAGGTGCACTTAGGAGAACCGTACCTCTACAAGCGTGTGACGGCCCCTTGGATATTGAACTTCCCAACGAAGGATCACTGGCGGTCTGTATCAAAGTTGGACGACATCGCGAAGGGTTTGGATTTTCTCACAAAGAATTATTCAAGATGGGGAATCGAGAGCATAGCTGTCCCCCCTCTGGGATGTGGAAACGGACAGCTTGAATGGACCGTGGTCGGTCCTACTATCTACCGGGGTTTATCGAAACTGGAAATTCCGGTGATGCTCTATGCACCCTACGGAACACCCAAAGCTCAATTGTCTGAAGATTTCCTCGCTGCAAAGCCGAACCCCGCTTCCGCTAACGTTTCCAAACTGAACCCAGGTTTACTCGCTCTTGTGGGTGTAGTCTCCCGCATCTGCAATGAAAGATACCATTGGCCTCTAAATCGGATTGCTTTGCAGAAGATTGCGTATTTCCTTACAGAACTAGGTATTCCAACTGGACTCCATTATCAAAGAGGGAGCTTCGGTCCATTTTCTCCAGAGTTGAAAAAAGCAGTCGCAACTTTAGAAAATCATCAGCTTGTGTCGGAAAAGCAGTTCGGGCGCAGTTTTCAAGTTTCTCCTGGTCCAACCTATAAGGACGCTCGCGCTGTGTATCTAGAACATCTGAAGAGCTGGGCTCCTCAAATTGAGAGAGTCGCAGACCTTTTTCTTCGCCTTCAGGCAGCAAGCGATATGGAAATAGCTGCAACCGCTTACTTTGTCGCTAAAGAAATGAAGTTAGCGGGCGAAGAGGTAAGCGAGCGAGCCATCTTCAATGAAGTTTTAGATTGGAAGAAGAGGAGACGTCCACCATTGAACGAAGAGGCCGTAGCAGAAAATATTCGATCGTTAAACTTACTCGGCTGGATAACAGCGGAAATTAGTCCTGACCTTCCCATTCCTGAAGAACATTTCGTCTAAGACATTGATGCATCGAGTTGGGGCTCATGAGTAGAAGGCGCAGAGCTTACCTCTACGCCATACGCGGTAGTTGCTGCGCGGAAATCAAGCGAAGCCCATTTCTCTGTAATTCCGGCATATAAAGCTCGATACATTCATCAGGAAGAATCCCTAGCAGTTTAGACATATCTTCCAAAGAGAATCCAAGCTCATTAACGTGAGCGAAGACAAGCTGAGACAGTAATGTCGGCTTCTCGAGTGGAATATCTAACTCTGCTGGCTCTCGCGTGTTGTAGTGCAGCTTACTGAAGTTAATCCTCATATATCTATATTGGGTAGCACTGATCGTCCTCAGCTGCTTTGCTTTTTCTAGTAGCGCACCCATAGAAACCTTCCAAACGCCTTTTAACAGCGCAAGATTCGCCAATCGTACATTCCGCAAGTGATGACGAACCTCCAGAGCGGGAAGGAGAAGTTCGGACGCAAAACGATTAGCCTCATCTTCCATCGATTCAGAAGGAAGTTTGTGCATGACAAGGTGCCCTAATTCATGTGCTAGCGTCCATCTGTATCTGTCGCCACCGATGGATTCGTCAGCGTTCATCAAAATAATCGGCGGGTGCCCTGTCACCCACTCGCTAACAGCATCAGTGCGGGAGCTTCCAAACCGATGGTTGACGATGACGACTCCAGCATCCTCTAACGCCGCTGTCAGATCAGCGACAGGCCCATGAGGGAGGCGCAATAGGGCTCGCATCTGCTGCGCAATCCTTTCTGGTGCACCGTACTCCTCAATAGACATCCGAATCAGTTCAACCTCTGGCATGATGTTGGCCGCGAGGAGCAGCCGACCAAGGCGCATCCTCGTTAGGTTTAGTACTGAATGAATCCGGCGCAGGGTTTTCGCGGGCATG
This sequence comes from Granulicella sp., assembly GCA_965200515.1. Lineage (GTDB taxonomy): Bacteria > Acidobacteriota > Terriglobia > Terriglobales > Acidobacteriaceae > Granulicella. Next base: position 2,323,042 of record CBDAUT010000014.1, read on the forward strand.
TCAGCTCGCTTTCGGTGAAAAAACACCGAAGCATTAAACCCAAAGATTCGCTCGTCTTGATAGAAGAGATCGAGCGGGTATCTGAGTTTGCCCGCCATCAAGCTAATGTATTCATCATTTGATTGAGTAATACCCGCTTCAAGCCGAGAAATGATGGCCTGAGGCACACCAGTGCGCGCGGCAAGTTCGGCCTGCGTTAGCTCACGCGATTCGCGAGCTAACGTCAGCATCGCTGGATTGAAATGCGGCATCTTCGACTATTCCCCAACGATAATGTTCTTTTGTTCCGGGCCGAGCTTGATTGCGACTCGCGTCTTGGGTTTGGCTGGAATTTTCCCTGGCGGCATGGCGATTACTCGCGCTGGTGACGCCAGCTTCTGCAATTCAATGTGAAACTGCATCTGACCAAGACCATTGAATCTTTGAATTTCGACCTTTTCGAGTCTGTGGAGCATTGGGTCGAACTTGAAACCTACAACAAGCAGCAGATATTTGGGTGCAAAAGGAAAAGATCCTTGCATTAGTTCCAACGCACTCTCGGTCGGGTAGTTTGATGGCAGGCCGTCGTCGCCCAACTGCTTGTACCAGAGGGCGCAGCCGTTCATCAGATGGTATGCAGTGTTGTTGATTTCAAGGAACCGTGAGCCGCCATTTCCCGAAAAGGCTTTGCGAGCCTCATCGAGCACGAAGCTGTTGATTACGTTTGCAACGGTGCGTGGATTCCACGGCAACCGGATCGCGGGATCAATGCTGTTGTACGTCGCCAATGCAGCTTCGGGAACATCCCAAAGCTGCCGCCGATTCGGCTTCAATTTAGAAACTACCCAATCTTGGGTGCCGCTTACGACCATAACGTAACTCCTTCACAACAACGCGATGATCCCATGTTCGCGCATTTTTGGCAAGAATTATTCGTTTCTAATTCGGTGCTGGTTCGCGCTTTCATCTCACTTTTTGATGTAGATTAGGGATTATTGCTTCTAAGAGTCCCGGTGCGCCAGCCAAACCGCCAGCCACACCGATCATCCTCCACGATATGGGCTACAACCTCGAACCCCGCCGCACCAAGCAGCTCGCGGTACTCCTCCGTATCGAGACTCGCGTTGTACAGCGGCTCGCCTTCGAACTCACCCAACGCCACACCGTGCGATGACCCGCTCGTAAACATCAGCGCCGCACCCGGCGCGGCAAGCTGATGAGCTTTGAAGGGGCCGGGCTTCAGCCCGGCCATCCAGCCGAACCACAGTCCCACTTCCGCTCTGCCGAAGGCTGGAGTGAAGCGTACTGCTTTGACGAAATTACCTTCCGTCAAAGCAGTACGAACTTCCTGATAAGTCCACTGCCCCAGAACCTCCGTGCCTAAGCCGGGAACCAAGCACCTACTCCACGCGTACTTTCTCTCTACCTCGAAAGTCTAAGGAGATTCCCCATGCGGCTGAACACCCTCATCATCTGCGCCGGGTGCGCCACCCATGAATGGGTGCCCCATTCATGGCGACGGCTTCACCGTCGACATGGGTGGGGTAAGTAGGGTGCTCAAATTACGATCTCTCCATGCCAAGCAATCTGAAGCGATATCAAACGTCAGGTCACGACCACTTCATCACCTTCAGTTGTCACCGGCAGCAAGCCCTCCTCAACGACGACCACTCCCGCGCAGTCTTTGAACAGGCCCTCGAGCGCTTCCGTCAAACCATCGGTTCCTTGTCTATGGATACGTGCTCATGCCCGAACACGTCCACATGCTCGTGAGCGAACCCAAACTGCATCCGTTAGCGACAACAATGAGCGTGCTCAAGGGCGAGACATCCAAGCTGTTGCGAGGAGATCGTCCAAATTTCTGGAAGACTCGCTACTACGATTTCAACGTCCTTACGTGGAAGAAGCTCTGGAAAAGCTCAACTACATACACCAAAACCCGGTCGTCGCGGGCCTCGTCGAAAAGCCGGAGGACTGGCAATGGTCAAGCGCGAAACACTATGTCACGGGTGAGGCCGGACGCGTAGAAATTGAATCCGAGTGGACATGCAACCGTCAAGAGCGTGAACAACCCCCACCCATGCCGACGATAAACCCGTCGTCATGAATGGGGCACCCAGCGAGCACCTCTGGGTACCGGCGGGTGGCCCATTCATGCCCTCGCACTTGAGGCATGAGTGGGGAACACAGATTTGCCGCCCCAACAGAACCTTCTTCCACAAACCGGGAACCGCGCACGGACCCCGCCCGTATCTCCTCTCGACCTAGAAAGATCGAAGGAGACTCCCATGCGCCTGAACACCCCCATCATCTGCGCTGCCCTCACCGCAGCCACCGCTCTACACGCGCAGAACTTCGCCACTCATCCCTGCAACGGGAGCGGCGACGGAGGCTTCTTCGGTCGTATGACCAGTGGCGAGCAGGCCTGTGAAGTACGCTCGGCGACCTTTGCCTTGATCGGCGGCCATCTCAATGTCAAAGGCACCAATGGTGGCATCGAAGTCGTCGGTGAGGCTCGTCCCGACGTCGCTCTCGAGGCCCGTGTCTCCGCCCGCGCGGGCAGCCAGTCCGAGGCTGCGGGCATCCTCCGCGAAATCACCATCGAAACCGGCAGCACCGTAGAAGCCCACGGGCCAAAATTAGGACAGGGAGGCGGCTTCGGCGGACTTTTCGGCGGCAACAAGAATTGGACTGTGAGCTACCGGCTGCGCGTTCCGCATCACCTTGCCGGCTACTTCCAGACGGTCAACGGCGCCATCTCGCTCGCCTCTCTGGAGGGGAACATCACGGGCGAAACCACCAACGGCGCAGTCAGCTTCCATCACCTCGCCGGTGACGTGCATCTCTCCACCACCAACGGTGGCATCGAAGCGAAGCTCGACGGCTCCCGGTGGCAGGGTGGCAGCCTCAAGGCCACCACCACTAACGGCGGCATCTCCGTCCACGCCGCGCCGGACTACTCCGCGCATCTGGTCGCCAACACCACCAACGGAGGCATCGAGGTGAACGTTGCTCACCTTGATGGGAACGGCGTCCACCGCCACAGCGTCGACACCAACATCGGATCCGGCGGCCCCACCGTCCAGTTCTCCACCACGAACGGTGGGATCAGCATCAACTAACACGTCGATGGCCCAGCTCCGGTCAGCGCTCTCGCTGCATCGATGCACGGGTCCTCAGAGAATTCCGTTCGTTGCACAAAGTCCGATTCACCGGCAAAGCCGCCGGTCTACCCCGGCAATCTCCCAACGCCCGGGACGGTCACGCTCAACACCGTCGCCGGAGCCACGTCGGTCTCAACCGTCTTCACCATCACGGCGCCTTCGATCACCACCGGTATTTCCGCGCCAAGCAACACTACCAACACGCTTGGGCTCGGTGCCACGCTGATCGTCTACGCCTACGCCGTCGGCAGCACAAACAACGCGCTCACTGCACAGGTAAATGGCGCCACCGGCGGCTCCGCCACGTACGGCACCCTCGCTCTGGTTCCGCAGGGAATCTACGGCGAGTACCTGTACACCGCCCCTGCCACCATGCCGATGACCGGCAGCACCGTGACCCTTACCGTCGTATCCCAGGCCGACCCCACCAAGTCCTCCACACTGACCCTGACGCTTCACTGAATTCAGCGATGTGCTGGCGACTACCAGACTGGGCGCCGATGAGAAGCGTTTCGTTGTTCGCGCCGGATCGTCGTACGGACCGTCTTCCCACTTCGTGAGTCTGGGACACAAGTCCATGAACCTGGCGTGGTCTTTAGGAGCAGCTTCCGGCTCAACAACATCAGGTCATCACTCGTGCAGGAATGCTAAAGCACGCCACCCAAACCGTCCGCTTGGCAGATGACCCACTCACTCCATCCTCCATCGACGAGTGCACAGCGCGACTAGCGCCGCTAAGATGGCCTCATGCCGTTTCGACTGGAGCGCCCCCAGCAGGAAATACACCTGCACTTCATCACCTTCACCTGTTACGGTCGCCTGCCATTTCTCGTCTCAGGCCGAATTCCGAACTCTTCATCAGCGACAAAGTAAAAAGCCGCCCGGAGGCGGCCTTTATTTCTAGCTCTGAAATCGCGCTATCTAGTGCATGGTGTGGCATTGCTATGTTGCTAAAGGCCCTGTAATTCGCTGCGGGTTACCAAAGATTTTTTACGGGAGGTTTAGCACCATGTGGTCTATGTCGCGCGCTCTTCACAAAAGAGAGAGCAGAATTGGAGTGCGCTACGCAACTTACCCCAATCGCGACAACCAAACCGTCCGCTCACCACAGCGATCATCCTCCACGACGTGAGCCACAACCTCTAAGCCCGCCTGATTGAGCAGCCTCCGGTACTCCTCTGTAGTTAGGCTCGAGTGGTACAGAGGTTGACCTTCGCCTCGCCAATCGCCTCACCCGGAGCAGCATGCACCAGCGTTCGGACGTACCTGAAGAATGGCTATGCACGCATGTCGCTGCAAGTGATAGGTATTGTCTGAAATGAAGATGCCATGACCCGGATTGGGTATTTACATATTGACGATCGAGTGCTCATGAGGCGATACTCAGCCAACTACTTAGTCTGGAGCATCATCATGCGTTCTGCTGTTGTGGCTTTGTCTGCCGCACTTTTTCTCTCGTCTTCGGCGTTTGCTGACACCATCACCGTTACCTCACCAGTAGGCCAGTCCTCCACATCAGGGGCTTACGCGCCCGACACCTGGTATGCGAACAATGTTAAGAACGGGGGTGCCGTAGGCATTACCAATACCTACGCTGATCACGGAAATGGCTCCATTCAGTACACGGGTCCTGCCAACGCCAAGGCCGACTTGGAGTACTATTTCTCGCCCGCGAACAGTTTCGCCCTTACAAGCCTTACTTCATTCTCATACGACGTGTACCGCTCATCCACCAGTACCGCAGAGGCTTGGGACGTGCCGGCTCTCCGCCTTTATGTTACCGATGGATCAGGACATTCCGGTTATCTGATTTACGAGCCCATCTATAACGAGACTGCGGGATCCAGAACTTCGCCGACGAACGCATTCGTCTCGTACAACACCATCAATGATGATTTCTGGACCTCCAGCGCTACGCTGGGAAATCCCGGGGACGCCTTCAATGTGTACAACCGTAATCTCGCAGGTTGGAACAGCATTGATCCCAATCTGCGGGTGTACGGCTTCAGCGTTGGAATCGGTTCAGGTTGGAACGGATCATTCGACGGCGCAGTTGACAATATCTCTTACGGGGTCAATGGCACGACGACCAACTTCAACTTCGAAACACCCTCTACCGTATCCCCAACTCCCGAACCTTCTTCTTTGCTTCTGCTCGGCTCCGGCTTAGTCACTTCGGCTGGTATGTGGCTACGTCGCCGCCGAACTTTGAGCGTTTGAGTCACAGCGAGACTCTGAATAGACTTCGTCATTGATGGCGAGGTCTATTCATATTCAGTCGGAGGAGTGGGTCGCTCGAGCCACCCACTCCACCAGGCCTCGGCGACTGCTTAGCTGGGTGCCCCATGTCTCGCTTCTGAGACGTGCGCTTGTCGGATGTTAGCTGGCATCAAGCAGCGGCCAGCAACTCCCGAATCTGTTGCTCACTTTTCAGCGTGGGACTGTTCCCTAGCTCGCCGCGCAGCCAGCAATCGGTTCCAAAGAACTCCGAGAAGTAGCCCTCCTCCGCCACGCGGTACAGCTCTGGCGGAAACAACTGCTTCAGCTTCTTCAGGAACAGAACCAGGCCGTTCAGCACGTCTTCTGATACGTTCCATGCGCCGTCTGCCTTGCACGCCCGCTGAAACAGGCAAAGCACGTGCTCCGAATACAACAGCGTGTTCGAGGCTGCCGCCAGGATCGCTGGCACGGCGTACAGATGCAGCGTTCCCCGGAACTCCCGCGCCTTCGGGAGCGTCACCTTCAGCAGCTTCGTGGAATACAACAGGCCAACGTGGCTGGGCGGATTGCGAAGTAAGCGCAGCAGCAAAGAGCTTCTGTCGTACATCAACTCGGTCTCCACAAAGTTCAGCGTGCCGAGATCGACGTTGCCGCTCGCATCTCGCGTGAAATAGCGATGGTTGAACAGAGCGGCCTGATGCCCGCTTTCCATCGCCGCATCCAGCAGGTACAACGGGTTCAGCCAGGGCGCAAACAAATCGTCGTCGCTAATGCTCAGGATGAAGTCGTACTTGTCGATGCTGTTCTGCCAGAAGTGGTACACGTTGTCGTCAAACCCGCTGCCCGGGTTCACCGCGTACTTCACTCCGAACCCGGAAGGAAGCGGTGCCATCGGGTTCATCCGGTCTGAATCCGAAACGCACAGCTCGTATCGATTGTGCCCCCGGTACGAGTCAAGAAAGCCGCGGCATTGCACAATCAGCCGCAGCAGCGCCTCATTCCGTTTGTACGTAAAGATGACGATCGCTACCTTTTGCGCGCGCGGCGTTCCATCCGTCAGCATGTAAACCCCTGTTCTTTATGAGCGGCAGATTAACTCTGATATCAGATCAGCAACACAGCACGTCGCTTGCCAAACCCCCACTGTGGGGTCGCCCATCTCGACGAGAAGCGGCGAGGGTGGGCTTATGGGGTCAAGTGCAAGGGCTTGCTGCAACGCCGTTGTGTTAGCTTTCACACAACGTCACTCCTTCTTGCTTCTGGAATTGACCCCGTTCGGGTGACGCCTAATTCTGCGCAACAGCACGTAATGGAGCTCCGCGAAATGCCTACTTACATGGAAATGCTCGCCAAGGCGGCGAAAAAGGTTACCGCACCGTACCCGTCCGGGCCTACCAAAGCGCCGGCACCGCCAGCGCCGGATCGACCTACCCAGATCCCCGGCCAGGTCTACAAAGGTCTGAACGATTTCACCGCCTGGCAGCCGTTTGGCGAACGGTCGAAGCACTCCAGATTCAATCTTGATTACATTCCGATGAAAGACCGGTTTGTGAAGCAAAACAACTATCCGGTCGAGCTTCAGAAGCTGATCGATTTCGCATGGAAACTCACCGTTGCCGATCCTCGAAACGTTGATAAAAGAAACGAAGAAAGAAGAGCGAATAACCAGGCCGATCTTGTAACGCGCGCCAGGGGCACCGAGGGCGCATTCGTCATGGGCACGAAGGGAAGGAATCCCGCTCACGTCAATGTGAACCTGCCAGGCGCCCCAAGCGCACTTCGCACCGGGCTCAATATGGGTGCGCGAGGCTCTGGCGCAATGGTGAATACCTGGAGCGACATGAAATTGTTCGAACAGGTAGCCGCCTACACCTTCCGCGGCGATCAACGGTCTCCCGAGAAGATCATGGCAGCGGGAGGTTTCTATCCTCCGTCGATGCGAACGGACGATTTCTACAAAGGCAAGATCGCCGCCGAGTTCTACAGCTACATGAACCGGAAGCAAGGCCTGACGCTCGACCCCGCAGCGCAAATTGAGTTCAAAAAACAAATAGCCATTTACATGTCCGGCAAGGGTGAGGACGGCAAGCACTTTGCGGAATACCACATGTGGCGGCAAATCCTCAGCGGCGAGTCGATGCACCTCACGACTATGTCAAATGAACCTTTCCTGAAGGCATATATCTCGACAACTCGTGAAGTACAGATCGCTCGGGACGCAGCGAACGGCTCGATGGGCCATGGTGCCAACGACACCGCCGGGCTCAGCCCCATCGATATGACCGGTTGGCTTTATGCTCTGCGGATCAAGTCCGGCTTCCTTCTGAAGACGGGCGTTGCTGGCATCGTGAAGCAGGAAGGCGAGATTTCTCACCTTGGCCACCTGCCCTGGAAAAATGTCTATGGCTTCCGCTCCGTATTCGATAAATCCGCTGTTTACCTGAGGAGTGGATTCGAAAGTAAGGACCACGAAGCCTTCCGGCAGGTACTTGCCTCACTGAGCAGAGCCTAGCCGAAGCGCTTGTTGAGGCAGGTCAGAAGGAAAGCATCGCGCGGTAGCGGATTCGTCCTCCGCCGCAGCGAAGTAGCCTGCGTTCGCAGCAGAATCTTTGTAGCAGCGCGCACCACCACGGCGCGAAGCCTACTGAGCAACCCGCGAGCTAAAGGAGTGCGGTTGCGCAGCGCAGCCGCCGCTCTATGTGGCGCTCCAACAATCCGAGCGAGAATGTGCGCAGATCCCCCGCGCGCTCACGCGGCCATTCTTCCGAGTTCAGCAGGTCGGCCAGCGGAGTGCGAGCAATGCGCAGGCTGAGATCCACGCTGTCCGCAGAAAGCCGCTTGCTACCGCCGCGCCGGTCGTCTGAGCAACTAACACCGTCCGCTGCCGGCGACCACCACACCTCGGCACCGCGCAGGTCCAGGCCGCATGCGGCGCAGTGCCCAAGCTCAGGGAGCCAGCCAAGCAGGCGGCTCATCCACAGGCAGAAGTAGGTGACCGGGAGCCACACTGGCTGGCGTTCCATAGATCGAAGCGTCGCGAGCGCGAGACGGAAAATATTGTCATCTGAGGCGAGGTCAGGAAGCACTTCTTCGAGGACTTCGGCCACAAGTTGGAGGGCAGCTACCTGCACGTATTCCGGCGATGCCGCCAACGGAGACCATAGAATCTCAAAGCTGTCGAGGCGCACGAGGTCCTGGCGCGGCTTTTCGGTGTAGTGCGCCTGAACGTGGGTTGCAGGCTCGAGCGCACCGCCGAAACGCCGACGGCTGCGCATCGCGTGGCGTGCGATTCCCTTTACCTTTCCCTGATCCCGTGTAAAGAGACTCACAAGCAAATCGGCCTCATGGAACGGCCACGTGCGAAGAACAATGGCCTCGCCATGGTGCGGAATCTGCCTGCCTTCTGCCACAAGCTATGGTCTCATCCGCGCGACAAACGCACATAAAGCAGAAGGCGCAACCCGCTGGTCGCGCCTTCTGTGTACATCGCGAAATTTAGCGCCCGAAGTGGGCTGCGTTCTTGTCACGGAAATCGACCCACTTATCGGGAAGGTCATCACCTGCGTAGATTGCAGAAACAGGGCACACCGGAACGCAGGCACCGCAATCGATACACTCGACGGGATCGATGAAGAGCTGGTCAAGCGTTTCGCTGCCGTCTTCATCGGCTTTGGGGTGGATGCAATCTACTGGGCAGGCATCCACACATGCGCGGTCCTTGGTGCCGATGCATGGTTCTGCGATTACATAAGCCATTTGTTAGGTCTCCTCCGGGAGCTTCTTCGTCCCTCAACTGAAAAGCTTGGATGCCTAGAATATCAAGATTTTTTGAGACCCGCGTACCACTAGTTATTCACATCTCGGACTCGTGAGGCCCGACTTCGTCCATCGAAAGGCACAACATTACACAGCTGCTTGATAGTATGCGCGACGACTCTTCCCCACATCGCCCCCTGAGTCTGCCGCTGTGTCTATTTCGCAGAGATGGATTGAGGTGACGCGGCGTGACCGTGCGGACTTCCGGGTTCACAGAGTTGGAAGTTTGTCGTTGGTATCGATCCACAGGCGGGTGCTTCACGGTTTGACCCTGCTGCGGCACACTCGTATCCTGATTCGAGGCGAACAGCGCGGTCTTCGCGCTTGTTGTACACACTTCGCGCCAAACTTTCCGGAAGGCACTACGACTTGACTCCCACAGAAACAAACCAAGAAACTCTCGCGGCCGAACAGCCAGCAATCGAAGCAACAGCAGCGGAACACGACCACGAAGGTCACGAGCACCACCACAATCACGCTCCGACATTGAACCCGGAGCTGACGCGTTCCATCGAGGTAGAAGCGCCTGCGGCAGACGTCGATAAGGCGTTCAGCAAGGTGACGAAGCGTTATACGAAGCTTGCGCGCATTCCGGGTTTCCGGATCGGCAAAGTGCCGGAATCATTGGTGCGGTCGCGTTTTGCGAAGGAAGTTCGCCAGGAAGTTCTCGAATCCCTAGTCTCAGAGCGGTTTCGCAAGGCTCTGGAAGACCAGAGTGCGAATCCGGTTTCACAGCCACAAGTTACGGACCTGCAATTGTTCGAGGGTCAGCCACTCCGTTTCAAGGCCACGTTCGAAGTGCTGCCGGAGCTTGACATCACCGGCTATGACACGGTCTCTGTCGCCCGTCCAGACTCCGCATTGTCCGATGACGATTTTCAGATGGAGTTGAGCAACGTGCTCGATCACCATGCAACTGTGGAGCCGGTAGAAGAAGATCGTCCACTACAGGATGGCGACTGGGCAGAGATCGCGTTCAAGGGTCAGGTGCAGGACGTCGCGCAGACGGTTGGTGAGGACGGTGTCGAAACCAGTTCAGAGTCGCAGCCAATCACCGGTGAAGATGTGTTGCTTGAGATTGGTGGTAAAAATACGCTTCCCGCGTTCACTGAGGCGCTTCGCAATACCAAGGTTGGCCAAGAGCTGACCTTTGAAGTGAGCTACCCGGCTGAGTTCGGCGATGCGCGGCTTGCAGGCAAAACAGTAAGCTACGACGTCACCGTGAAAGCGATCAAGCGTAAGGATTATCCGGAACGCAACGAAGAGTTCGCCAAGCAGTTGGGTAACTATGAGTCATGGGACGACTTTGAGACGAAGCTGCGGGAGCGCTCCTCGGCGCGGAAGAAGGATGCCCTTGAGTCCGGCGCTCGCGACGCGATGGTCGAAGAGCTCATCAACAAATTCAGCTTTCCTGTTCCTGAAACCTTCGTTCAGCAGCAGATCGATGCGCGCCTCGATCGCGGTTTGCGTGCGCTTGCACAGGAGGGCATGACGCCCGAAGCAATGCGCTCGCTCGACTTTAACCGTTTGCGTGAAGCACAACGGGACCAGGCTGTGAATGAAGTGAAGGCTTCCCTCATTCTCGACAAAATCGCGGATGCTGAAAACATCACGATCGGTGACGAAGAGATGGAGCGCGAGCTGTTGATGCTATCGCTACAATCACGCGAGCCGCTGGACACTCTGCGGAAGCGCTTGGAGGAAGACGGCACAATCAACCGGATCCGCGAGCAGATGCGTCGTGAGAAAACAGGATCGACGCTATTCGAACGGCTGGCCTCGTAGTCAGAAGTTGCCGACTCGCACCTTTGGTGCCAACGCCGCATCCATTAGCCAGAATATGACAGCGAGAAAGAGAGAGTTATGGGATTGATACCGATGGTGCTTGAGCAGACGAGCCGTGGTGAGCGCTCGTATGACATCTACAGCCGTCTACTGCGCGACAACATCATCTTTCTCGGCACACCGATTGATGACAACATCGCGAACCTGATCATTGCGCAATTGTTGTTCCTTTCCGGCGAGGACCCAGAGAAGGACATCCAGTTGTACATCAACTCGCCAGGTGGCTCGATTACTGCCGGTATGGCGATCTACGACACGATGCAATACATCAAGAATGATGTCACCACCATCTGCATCGGTCAGGCCGCGTCGATGGGTGCGTTTCTGTTGATGTCCGGTAAGAAGGGCAAACGTTTCGCGCTGCCTAACTCGCGCATTCTGATCCATCAGCCGCTCATCATGGGTGGAGGTATCAGTGGGCAGGCAACCGAAATCGATATTCAGGCGCGCGAGATTCTGCGCATTCGCGAAGTCATGAACCGCATTCAGGCTGAGCACACAGGGCAGACGCTTGAGCAGGTAGAGCGCGATACGGATCGCGACTTCATCATGACTTCCAAGCAGGCGAAAGAATACGGCATCATCGACGACATCATCGATCGCCCGCGCACGTAACCTTACCTCCTCTGCTGCATTCAACCCGTTACTCCCGTACCTTCGCAGGGCACCTTCGTGCTCTGGGTGCGGGAGTAGCGGGTGTAAACTTAAGAAGTCAGAAATGTGCTGAGCCACTCACCTGCCGGGCCGCACACAGGAGCTGCTCCATCTCATGAAGACCTCCCGCGGCCCCGAAGAATCTCTCCGCTGCTCGTTTTGCCACAAGTCTCAGGACGCGGTTGCGAAACTCATCTCCTCGCCTTCTGACTATCCTCGCGCGTACATCTGCGATGAGTGTGTCGCTGTGTGCAATTCGATTCTGGAAGACGACAAGGGTGAAGTTCCTGCCAGCGCTGCCCTTCCCCATCTGCCCAAGCCCGCAGAAGTGAAGACGTTCCTTGATGAGTTTGTAATCGGTCAGGACGTCACGAAGAAGAAGCTGGCCGTGGCTGTATACAACCACTACAAGCGCGTGCAGATGAACCGCGTGCGCGGCAATGACGTCGAACTCGCTAAGTCAAACATCCTGCTTGTAGGACCCACCGGTTCCGGTAAGACGCTGATGGCGCAGACACTCGCGAAGATGCTGGATGTGCCGTTTGCAATCGTGGACGCAACGACGCTGACTGAAGCTGGCTATGTAGGCGAGGACGTTGAGAACATCATTCTGAAGCTGCTACAGGCCGCTGAAGGCGATGTGAACAAGGCGCAGCAAGGCATCATCTACATCGACGAGATCGACAAGATTGGCCGTAAAGACGAGAACCCTTCCATTACGCGTGATGTTTCGGGTGAGGGCGTACAGCAGGCATTGCTTAAGTTGCTTGAAGGCACTGTCGCGAGTGTGCCACCGCAGGGTGGACGCAAGCATCCGCACCAGGAATTCACGATGGTGGACACCACAAATATTTTGTTCATCTGCGGTGGAGCTTTCGTCGGCCTGGAGCGAATCATTGGCCGACGCGTAGGTAAAAAGGCACTTGGCTTCAAAGCCATTGCAGAAGCCGATGCGAAGGGTGCCGACATTACTCCGATTCGTGCTCAGCGCGATAGTGAGTTGCTGCGTCAGGCAGAGCCTCAGGACCTGCTGAAGTACGGCTTGATTCCTGAATTCGTTGGACGTCTGCCGGTACTCGGCATTCTTGACGAATTGGATGAAGCGGCACTGATCGACATCCTTACTCGTCCACGCAACGCGATCCTGAAGCAGTACGCCAAACTGTTCGACTACGAAGGCGTGAAGGTCATGTGGACGGATGAAGCAGTCAGCGAAATCGCCAAGGAAGCATTGCAGCGCAAAGTTGGTGCGCGTGGTCTGCGCATGATTCTGGAAGAGCTGATGCTTGACCTGATGTACAACGTTCCTGGAAGCAACAAGAAGATAAAGGAACTCACCATTACGGACACCATGGTGAAAAACCGTGATATCAATCTGCCAGTCTTGCTGGAGAAGGCTGGCTAATCTGCTACGCAATCACTGCTTACACGGACAGCCTTCGGCTGTCCGTTTGCGTTATGTGTAGCTACGCTATAGCACCTGCGCGTCAGCGCACACACAAACCTGAGCGTTACAATCACACGAAGTCGTGGGCCGCATCTTTTTGCGGTGAAACACGTCGAATTGGAAGACTATGAATAACGACGAATTGCTGAACGGCGCGCAACGCAAACTCCCGATGATGCCCATCCGTGAAATGGTCATTTTCCCGCACATGATGGCCCCGTTCGTTGTTGGGCGCGAATCAAGTGTGCGTGCCCTGGAAGAGGCGCTCAACGGCGATCGCCGCATCTTTCTGGCGACGCAGCATGATGCTTCGGTCGATGAGCCCACCGCGGACGACATCTACAACGTCGGTGTCATTGGTAACATCGTGCAGTCGGTGCGCATGCCCGACGGCAATATCAAGGTTCTTGTAGAGGGTGTCGAGCGTGCTCGCGCCACTGAAATCAACGACGAAGATGGATTTTTCGTTGCTACCGTGCGCTCTTCTCGCGCCGAGTTACAGACGACTACGCAGACTGAGCAGCTCGTCAGCCGCGTACATCAGCTATTTGAGCAGTACAACAAGCTACAGCAATCGCTGAATAACGAAACTGCTGCAGCCCTTCGCACGGACGAGCCCGCGAAGCTGGCTGACGTAATCGCCGCGAATCTGCAACTCTCCATTGAGGAAAAGCAGCAGATCCTTGAGGTGTTCGATCCTGAGATTCGGCTTTCACGTGTAGCTGACGCACTTGATATTGCAATTGAGAAGCTCAACATGGACCGCACTATCCAGTCGCGCGTGAAGCGCCAGATGGAACGCGCACAGAAGGAGTACTACCTCAACGAAAAGATCAAAGCGATCCAGAAGGAGCTTGGTCGCGGTGAAAAGTCGGAATTCGATGAGCTGAAGAAGAAAATCGAAGAGGCCGGCATGTCGAAGGACGTGCAGGAAAAGGCCATGCAGGAGCTGAAGAAGCTCGAGGCGATGCCGCCCATGTCGGCTGAGTCTACGGTCTCCCGTAACTACCTTGACTGGCTGCTCGCAGTGCCATGGAAGAAGCGCTCCAAGGAAATCCGCTCAATTGAGAATGCAGAACAGGTGCTCAACGAGGATCACTACGGGTTGGAGAAAATCAAGGATCGCATCCTCGAATTTCTCGCGGTGCGCCAGTTGGTCAAAAATCCGAAGGGATCGATTCTCTGCTTCGTCGGACCTCCAGGCGTGGGTAAGACATCACTGGGGATGTCAATCGCAAAGGCGACCGGTCGTAAGTTTGTTCGTATGTCGCTGGGTGGGGTGCGCGATGAAGCGGAAATTCGCGGGCATCGGCGCACTTACATCGGAGCGCTGCCGGGGCAGATCATCCAGTCGATGAAGAAGGCTGGGACGAAAAATCCGGTCATCATGCTGGACGAAATCGACAAGATGGCAGCGGATTTTCGCGGGGACCCGGCAAGTGCTCTGCTGGAAGTGCTCGACCCTGAACAAAACAACACGTTCCAGGATCACTACCTTGACGTGGAATACGACCTCAGCCAGGTGCTCTTCGTGGCCACAGCCAATGTGCTGCATACCATTCCCGGTCCACTGCAGGACCGTATGGAAGTGCTGCGGCTGACGGGTTACACCGAGGTCGAGAAACTCGAGATCGCGAAGCAGTACCTTGTGAAGAAACAGCTTGAGGCTACCGGCCTGACGCCGGAGCAGATCAGCTTCACGGACGACGCCCTGCGAGACATTATTCGCAGCTACACCCGTGAGGCTGGTGTCCGCAATCTCGAGCGTGAAGTGGGTAACGTGTGCCGCAAGGTAGCACGCAAAGTCGTGAAGGATGCGGCGTATGTCGCGAAGGTTGACCCGGCGCTTTTGACTGAGCTTCTAGGCGTCGCGCGCTACCGCGACTCGCAGGTTCATGAGAAGAACGAAGTGGGCCTCGTTACAGGTCTGGCATGGACGGAGATGGGCGGAAGCATTCTTCAGACGGAAGTGCAGGTGCTCGACGGCAAAGGCAAGATGACGCCGACGGGGCAGCTCGGCGACGTGATGCAGGAATCAGCGCAGGCAGCGCTGACTTGGATTCGTTCTCGTACACAGCACCTTGGTCTACCAAAGGATTTCTATCGGAACATCGACATCCATATCCACGTGCCGGAAGGCGCGATCCCGAAGGATGGTCCATCTGCTGGCATCACAATGGCGACTGCTCTTGCGAGCGCGCTGACGAAGATTCCTGTCCGCCGCGACATCGCAATGACAGGGGAGATAACATTACGCGGTAAGGTTCTTCCGATCGGTGGTCTGAAAGAGAAGCTGCTTGCGGCACATCGTGCAGGCATCTTCGAAGCGGTACTTCCCATGGAAAACAAGAAGGACCTAGCGGACTTTCCAGACTTGATCAAGAACAGCATGAAGCTGCACTGGGTGGAGCAGATGGACGAGGTGCTGGAGATTGCTCTTGCAGGCAAGCTACCGCACCTGGAAGAGGAGACGCCGCAAGTGCTTGCATCGATGCCCGTTCCACCAGAAGGAAGCGTTCAGCCTTCCGCGCACCAATAGATGGAAGCAGCAAAGGCCGCGCAGATTGCGCGGCCTTTGCTACGTTTTCGCCGGGTTAACCTTTTTTGCCAGTAAAGAAATGCACGATGAACGAGATCACGGCGAAGATGATCAAGAGGTGAATCGCCCACCCCGCGACATGTAGCCCAAGCCAAAGCACCAGCCATACGATGAGAAGAAGTCCCGCAAGTCCAAGAAACATGTTTGCACCTTGTTGGTGAAGTTACGCCTTGCAGCGCATCATGCAATCAGAGCGCAATTCAAAGCAGCAAGTTGCTTGCAGTGAAAATCCGCGACGAAATCTTGCGTGAAATAACTCTCTCGGGTTGGCGTGTACTCGTCAAAGCAGCTGGGTTTTGCATCTCGCTCATTCTCATCTACGTAATTCCTCTTTCTGCTGCACATCATTGAGCAGGTTCGCATTCCGTTTACGATGAAAGCGTGCCTGCGGGCACGCTTTTCCTATGGCAGAAGAACTCGCTCTCGCATCGTCGCTGCGCCTCAGCCAGCTTGCTCCTGGAAGCACACAGTCGGAAATCCGCGCCATGAGCGTGGCCTGCTCAGTTGCGGGTGGCATCAACATGGCACAGGGTGTGTGCGATACAGATCCTCCACACGCTGTTGTCGAAGCAGCGATCGAAGCCATTCAATCCGGACAGAACATCTACACACGGCTGGATGGAATCGCTCCGCTGCGTTCGGCGATCGCGGACAAGCTCGCTTGGTTCAACGGCTTACAAGCTGATCCGGACCGTGAAATCCTGGTAACCAGCGGAGCAACGGGCGCGATGCATGCTGCACTCATGGCACTGCTGAATCCGGGTGATGAGTGCATTGTGCTGGAGCCGTTTTACGGCTATCACGTCAGCACTTTGCTTTCTCAACGCATTAAGCCCATTGTGGTCCCGCTGGAAGCGCCTGAGTGGAAGCTCGATATAGAGCGGCTAAACGCGGCTGTGACAGAGCGTACGCGCGCAATCATCCTGAATACGCCCTCAAACCCTTCAGGCAAAGTGTTCACGCTTGCAGAGCTCGATGAGCTTGCTGCGTTCGCGATAGAGCACGACCTGTTCGTGTTCACCGATGAGATGTACGAATACTTCGTCTACGAAGGGGCTCAGCACCGAAGTATCGCGGCGCTACACGGCATGGCCGACCGAACGATCACGATCTCGGGTTTTTCCAAAACGTTCTCCGTTACTGGATGGAGGTTGGGGTATCTCGCGGCTAGCGAGCGGTGGCTGCCGGCGATTGGCTACTTCCATGACTTGACTTACGTGTGTGCTCCCGCACCGCTGCAGCACGGCGTCGCGGCCGGCCTGTTGCAATTGCAGCAGACGTTCTATGAGGAGCTTGCGAGGGAGTATCAGCGGAAGCGCGATGTTGTTTGCCAAGCGCTTGCGGATGCGGGGCTCACTCCATCGGTACCGAGCGGAGCTTACTACGTGTTGGCAGATGCAAGCGCAATTGCAGGTGCGGACGCAAAAGCGAAGGCTCGCACACTACTCGCCCAAACAGGTATTGCTGCTGTTGCGGGATCAGCGTTCTTCGGCAAGGATGAAGACGATCGTAACCGAGGCGAGAACCTGCTGCGCTTCTGCTTCGCGAAGAAAGACGCGGAGATCGCGGACGCGTGTGAGCGGCTTCGGCGGTACCGCCAAACATCACTTGCATGATCCCTATCGGCTGCTGCGGCGAACGCAGGAAGCAAATTCCCTTCGTGAATGAAAACAAGAAAGGCGAGAGCGAAGGAGTTGAGATGAGGCCGTTTCGGTCCCATCTCTCTGCCCTAATCCCTTTTCCAACTTCCGTCAGCAGCCCCCGGCGATAGAAGGAATGAGCATGACTTCGTCTCCGTCGGCGAACTGATGCGTGTCGCCGCCAAGGAAGCGGATGTCCTCGTCGTTCACATAAACATTGATGAACTTGCGCAGCTTGCCGGAATCGTCCTTCACGTTCTGCGAAAGCGAGGGGTACTTCGAGTCAAATTCCGCAAGAAGGCCTGGCAGATTCTGCGCTTCTGATGCGAAGGACTTCTGGCCCTCCGTATGCCTGGCCAACGCTGTTGGCAAAACCACTTTCACGCTCACCGTACACCTCCCGCAAGTTCCAGTTCCTGATCTATTTGGCCCAGCAGCGAGGGATCGACCTCACGCATGTAGTCGTCGAACTCAGAAAGCCGTGGCTTCACGGCACGCTGTTGCGCGAATCGACCTTCTAAAGCATCGGTAGTTTTCAAGCCGTTTCCAGTGATGCAGATGATCGTTGTCTCATCGGCACCGATCCGCCCATGCGAGTAGAGGCGAGCAGTGACCGCCGTCGTGACACCACCGGCTGTTTCGGTGAAGATGCCCTCAGTTTCCGCGAGTTCCTGCATGCCCGACACGACTTCCACATCGGAAACATCCTCGGCGTAGCCGCCATTCTGCGCAATCATCTTAGCCGCAGCAGGTCCGTCGGCAGGATTACCAATGGCGAGCGAACGGGCGATGGTGTTCGGGCGCTGTGGCTCGATGTAGTCCCAGCCTTGCTTCACCGCATGGCTAATTGGCGAGCAGCCTGTGGCCTGCGCTCCGAAGAAGCGTACGGGCTTGTCTTCAACAAGACCCAGCGCGATGAGTTCGTTGAAAGCTTTGCGAATCTTGCGAATCAGCGAACCACCAGCCATCGGAACGACAACGTTGTCAGGAAGCTTCCAGCCAAGCTGTTCGGCAATTTCGTAGCCGTAGGTTTTGGACCCTTCCGCGTAGTATGGCCGCAGGTTGACGTTCACCAGACCCCAGCCATACTCGTCCGCAATCAATGTGCAGAGCCGGTTGACATGGTCATAATTGCCATCGATACGCACCAGATGCGCGCCATAGATTTGTGTGTTGAGGATCTTCGCAGGCTCGAGGTCGGCAGGAACGAGAATGCAGGCTTTGAGGCCGAGGCGTGCAGCTTGCGCTGCAACTGAGTTAGCGAGGTTTCCCGTGGAGGAGCAACCGACAGTCGTAAAACCAAAAGCCTGCGCGTTCGCAAGAGCAACGCTGACTACGCGGTCTTTGAAGCTAAGCGTCGGAAAGCAAACCGCATCGTTCTTCACGTAGAGATTCGTAGCGCCGATGCGCTTGCCAAGATTCTTTGCACGAATGAGTGGAGTGAAACCTACGGGCAGATCAGGCTCGAAACCCTGCGGCAGAGGAAGAAGCTCTTTGTAACGCCAAATGTTTGCGGGCCCGGCTGCAACGGTTTCACGGGTAAAGCGACCGCGAATCTGTTCCAAATCGTACTGAACTTCGAGGGGGGCCAGGCAATCGTCGCAAGCGGATTGTGGCCGATTGCCGAAACTCTTCCCACACTCGTTGCAACGCAGTTCGTAGACGCTACAGGAATACTCCATTGCCAGCTCCGATGGCTGTGGGGTCCTGCTGGCTACAAAGCCAAACTCACATGTGAGTAGGGATACAGAGAGACGTGGAATGCAGGCCGATGAACAGACTGACGCCACCGAATCTCATGTGTCCTGTCTACACAGGCGAGAGTTGACACCGGTACTTACTATCTGTCCGGTTGTCGTGGCGTCGTAGGGCTCGTCCCTCAACCACTCTGCATGAAATTCGACCCGATTTGCACGGGTTGAATTGAAGTTGTTGTATCACGGGCGGTATGCGGGTGCAAGTTGGAACGATTTCCGCAGTGCTCGCACCGTTTGACAATCCGAATGCAGGTTCCTAAGTTGTGTATATGCAAATCGACTTCACTGCCGAGCAAGAGGTTCGTCTGTCCAAGGCAGCCAGCAACACCGGAGTGAATCTAACCGAATACGTCAAGAGCGTGACGCTTCGTTTTGTGGACGAAGAACTGGCATATCGAACCTTCGTGGAAGACGGTGTCGAAAGTGCTGAACGTGGAGAGTTCGTCGAACCGACCGAAGTCTGGCGCAAAGTGCAGGATGCTCTCCGCAGCGGATGCAAGTACGTTGGACCGCGCGAGCCACTTACGATTTCGTTCAAATTACCAAGTACATTCGAAGCCAGAGCTATGACGCTGCCGAACGAGTCGCAGCATCGATTTACAACGAATGCGCCTCTCTGATTTATGCCCCGGAGCGCGTGCGTCCCGGGAAGGTTTCGGGCACTCGCGAACTAGTGTTCGCTCCCTTGCCGTACGTCGTGATCTACCGCCTTCGACCGGATGTGATCGAAATCTTGCGCACTTGGCACGGCGCTCAGAACCGCTGAGACCCCAAGCTATGGGAAGACGTCGTTACTTGAACTCGCGTCCGCCTTGCTATGCCACTCATCGCAACTGGCCAGAATCGTGCACAGCCTATGACCGCGCGCGGCATCCGCACGATCGCTTTGGAGACAGCAGTAGCAATGGCTACCTGCCGCTGCGTGTGCTTTGCTAGTGTCTGCTGGTACTCGTCGGCGGTCTTACCGGCAAGGAACATCTCTGCCGCAACCATGCCGGTGTGAAGCGCCAGCGACATGCCATCGCCCGTGAAAGATGGGATAACGACTGCTTGATCGCCCAAATACCAGAGTCCGCCTGAGCGTCGGCGGACGAAGCCATACGGCAGTGATGCAATCGTGAGCGGTTTGGCGAGTTGCGGTTCTGCACCAAGAAGCCGTTGGCGGAGGTGCGGAGACTCCTGACACATATGTGCGAGCAAGGCATCCCACTTACCACCAAGGCTGCGCAGCTTGTCCGTGTGAACCAGGCAGCAGAGGTTTGCCGTGCCGTTTTCAACCGGCTGCAAACCAGCGTAGCCGCCTTGGTAGGTGATCAGTTCTACCGTGCGACCCAGTTCGTGCGTTTGCTCGGGACTCAGCCGCCAATACATCTTGAAAGCGACCATCCCCTGCTGCTTGCCTGCAGGCCTGGGATGACCCCGGAGATCGTGTTTCCCGGAGGCGAGGAATACCTCAGGCGTGGTCATCTCGTCACCACTCGCGAGACTTACACGCCAAGTTTCGCCGGTCCGGAGGAGCGCTTCCACAGAGCAACCGCGTCGCACGTCCGCACCAGCGTCCTCTGCACACCGGAGGAGTTCTGCATCAAGACATCGGCGCGTCAGCGACATCGCAGGGAATGGTAGAGCGTTCTCCACAAACCGACCTCGGCCGGTGAGGCGGACAGCTTCGAGCGGGACAGCTCCGAGGGCTTCTAAGTCGATTCGGAGTTCTGCAAGGTACTGCAGCGCTTCTTCGCTCAGGAACTCGCCACAGACCTTGTGTGAGGGCGAACGCTCTCGCTCCAGCAAAGTCACTTGTCGGCCAGCTCGGGCGAGTTGGATTGCGGCTACACAACCAGCAAGGCCACCGCCAATCACCAGCACGTCTGTGGTCACTTGAACCTGCTGACGCAAAGTCGTGCAGGAAAGCCCCGAGCGATTTCGGCAGAGCCGGGCGGCACACCAGAGCGAGCAAGCATGTGCTGCCAATCTTCTGGTGTGAAGGCGCGTGCGAACGAGACCGGACCGTCATGCTGCACGAAGCGATGCCATCGCATTACGCGAGCAAGGGTGCCGAAAACTGAAGCGGAGCGAGCACTGCGCTCAAGGTCATTGATAAACCAGCCGACGCTCGCCTTCGACTCCATCCAGCTAACAAACGCAACGACCTGCTCAGTAGAAAGATGGTGCGTGAGCAACGAAGAAATCACAACATCCACCTCGCCCGTATAAGCGAGAGCGTCTCCAATCAGCCACTGCACATCCACGTCGCCTTGGCGTTCCCTCGCGGCTCGCGCGGCGTGCGGATTGAGATCGATACCCGAGAGTTGCATACCGACGCCGTGCTTGCGTGACCAGAGCGCGAGCCGGTGCAGAGCATCACCCCCACCAAACCCCACATCGAGTACGCGCAGCTTAGCTGGGGGACTCTTTCTAGCCGCTAGCCGTTCGAAGAACGCAATCGTGGGCTTGTAGCCAAAGGTCAACTTGTTGACCTGACCGAGATCGCGGAGGCACGCGCGCAAATCTTCATAGCTGCAAGGCTCATCCATCCACTCTGGTAGGTCATCGGGCTCGGTGCGTCGCTGCCAGTGCGCGCCCGCGAGTACCGGATCAGACGGCATGGAAGAGCATCGTTTCTGCAGTAAGGCCCGGGCCGAAGCTCATGGCGCATCCCTGCTGACCCGCTTGCGCGGTTGCAAGCAGCTTTTCGAGCACGAACATCACTGTGGCCGAGCTCATGTTGCCATAGTCACGAAGCACCTCGCGGGAGGCCGTGAGAGCGGATGAATCAAGAGCAAGGCCTCGTTCGACGGCGTCGAGCACCGACTTCCCGCCGGGGTGCACGCCCCAGAGCGAAATGTCTTCTTTCTGGGTCGCACCCAGCACGTCATTCGCGCAACACTCAAGGGCCTTCGCGATGGAACCAGGCACCTGCCCGCTAAGGAGCATGTCAAAGCCGAGACCACGGACTTTCCATGTAATGAGGTCGCGCGTCTGTGGAATTGTGAGTGCGCGGAAGCTGTCGAGCGCGAAGCCGGTAGGCTCGGCGGAGATGATGCTCGCGGCGCAGCCATCCGCGAACACAAGGAAGCTTAGTACCTGTTCGAGGTCCGTGGTTTCCTGCAGATGCAGTGTGCAGAGTTCGAGGTTCACCATGAGCACGTTCGCGTCTGGCTCAGATCGAACGATATGGCGGGCCATTTTGAGGCCGTTGATGGCTGCGTAACAGCCCATGAAGCCGATGACGGTGCGCTCCACGTGCGGGTTCAGCCCGAGGTGGTCGACGATGTCGAAGTCGAGTCCCGGCGCGTAGAGACCAGTGCAGGTAGTGACCACCACATGCGTGATTGAATGGCGCTTTTCAGCAGTGAGCGCGAGACGGTCCAGCGCGCGTCGTGCAAGCACGGGAGCGAATGTTTCGAAGATCTTCATTCGCTCCGACGTCTCTGGGAACGCGCCGCGCTTGTAGAACTCGTGCGCATTGACCCAGAACTCTGTGGACGCCTCGTTCGGTGCGAGCACGGAATAGCGCCGCTCGATGGCGGAGCGGGTTGCCATGCGGCGGAATAACGGCTGTGCGCGTCGATCAGGCGCGCTGTCAAGGAGCGAGTCAGCAAACGCGACAAAGGCCGGATGAACATCGTGGTCTGGTACAGCAGTTGAAATGCGATTAAGATACGCCGTCGTCAAAGGTCACCATATGCGAACAGGTAGTGAGATGCAGATCGACTACATCCTCCGGTTCAGGACCGCCGCGCGTACGACGATGCGAATGAAATCGCTGAACTTATGAAGGTCGCTGAAAACAGGGTGGCTCCAAACACGATGTAGCCATGCTGAAGAATTCTTGCGCTTCCGAGCTGTTTTCCAGGCATCTAGAGCAAGGCTGAAGCTAGCCTGTGCTGCCCATGCCGGCATGTCCGCGGTGCGTGTCAGAGAGTTCATCGGCCCACTCGAGTCGGACGCGGGGAACGGGAACGATCATTGCCTGTGCAATGCGATCGCAGGCCTTGATGCTGAGTTCTCCACCGTCGCTGGTGAGCTTTACCATGACCTCGCCCCGGTAGTCGGAGTCGATGACGCCGACGCAATTGGAAAGACGCACATCTGCCTTGAATCCGTGTCCCGAGCGCGAGTAGACCAGCATCACGTGCCCCTCGGGAACTTCAAAGCTGAGCCCCGTGCGGAAAACGGCGGAGCCGTTTGCCGGAACGGAGCCAGCATGTGTGGTGTGGAGATCGAAACAAGCCGCGCCCGCAGACTGGTATTCGGGAAGCAGCGCATCGGGGTGCAGCTTCTTCAGGCGGACGACGTCAAGCATAGGAGGAAGAACGGACATTGGGCTCAAGGATAACCGCTCGCATACGATGAGGGTGTGAGCTACGCGCGCTACGTTTGGACACATTTGCAAAAAGATCTGCGGCTGGAGTGGCGCGCGCGCGATTCAATCAATGGCATGCTGTTTTTCGCGCTGCTGGTAGTTGTAGTGTTCGCCATGGCGTTCGACCCCACTGCGTACCCGACGATTGCGCGGCAAATCAGCGGCGGTCTGCTGTGGGTTGCGCTGCTTTTCGCCGCCATGACAGCGCTGAATCAGTCGTGGGCACGGGAACAGCGCAATCTGGTGCTGGACGCTGTCAGGCTTGCGCCCGCGCCGGCTTCGACGCTGTTCTTAGGCAAGGCGCTGGCTAACTTCGTCTTTGTGACTGCTGTTGAAATAGTGCTGGCACCGGTGTTCGCGGTTTTCTATAACCTGCATCTGCTTGGGCAGGCGTGGCTGCTGTTGCTCATTCTGCCACTCGGTACGTGGTCGCTGGTCATCAATGGAACGTTCTTCGCGGCGCTTGGCATGAGGAGCCGCAATCGTGAGCTTCTGTTGCCGCTGGTGCTGTGCCCGATTGCCATGCCTGCGCTGCTGGCCATGATTCAGGCAACAACCGATGTGCTGACTGGAGAGTTCAGCCCGTCGCTCTGGATCAAGGTGCTGTTCGCGTATTGCGTGGTGTTTACAACTGCTTGCATCCTGCTGTTTGACTTGATCCTCAATGCCGATTAGCTAGAGGATTAGCGAAGCACGGCAAAATTCACAATCCAGCGGGAAATATGAACGTCCATGCCCAAGGATCCTAGCAAAACTCCGCAGATCCAGAGATAGAACAGCAGCTTGACGATAGCCGCGCCGATTATCAGCACCCACTCTCCCTTTGAGTTGCCTTTGTACGTCATGGTTTTACTTTCATGGTGACGATGCACGGGTTTGAGAGGCTTAGGAAGTCGTTGGTACACGGTAAACTGGAGGGAGTGCAAAAGTCAGGAAAAATGCAGGCGGTCGGGGTGTTCTGGCTCCTCTTGACGTTCCTTGTGATGGGCTTCGGCTTTTATCGAGCGATGACTGCCCCAACGGAAGCGACGATGGGCAATCTTTACCGCGTCTTCTTCTACCATCTGCCGCACACCATTCTTAGCTTCGTCTTCCCTTACCTGAACTGTGCGGCATCGTTTGCGTATTTGTATTTCCGCGGTCGGAGCAGCGTGCGTGCGCTGCAGGCGGATGCGTTTGCTGTCGCGACGGCAGAAGCTACGGTTCTGTACGCAAGCGTTGGCTTGGTTACTGGAATGCTTTGGGGACGTGCAGCGTGGGGCATCTGGTGGGCGTGGGACGCGCGGCTGACCACGTACCTGCTGCTATGGCTGCTTTATGTGAGCTATCTGATTGTGCGCCGGTTCTCGGCAGGCGGATCTACGGCGCTGATCGCGTCTGTCCTCGCGATCTTTGCGGCGTTGGATATTCCAATTTGCTTCATGTCGATCCGCTGGTGGCGCACACAGCACCCTGCACCTGTGTTTGGCGGCGGCAAAGACTCCGGCATCGATCCGTCCATGGTTCCGGCAGTGCTTTGGAACATGCTGGCTTGGGCGATGTGGGGCGTTTTCGTCGTTGGGTTGCGGTACGCGATTGAACGCCGCAAGCAACAGGCTGAAGTGGCTGCGGCGCTCGAGTTCCTGCCCTCAGAAGAAGTTGTTCTGCTGGAGGCACGATGATTCCGTTTCACACGCTTTCTGAGCGACACCTGGTGTACGCCTACTGCGCTGTCTGGATTTTTCAGCTTGGATATGCGGCATATCTAGCCGTCCAGTGGGGACGATCCTCTCGGTGGAAAAAAGCAACGGAGCCGGTGCAAACGCCCGACCCCGTTGTTCCGAGGAGTCATGCTGGACCCGGCCACTACTGATGGCGGTCGCGTCCTTTTATAAAACGCTTGAAGCAGGAAAAAGTTTCGCCTCGTGAGAGCTTCTGCTGCATTATCGAGTTGCGGTCGCGTGACGGACGTCCCTACACTGCGAAGGGTGTCGCACACGCAACGACTTTCGCTGTTGGCCGGCTTACTTCTGCCTTTCGGGCTCCTCGGCTGCAACAGGCATCCGTTTCCCACATACCCAGTCGGCTATCGCGAGTTCGCCTACGTCACGGATGGCGCTTCCAATACTGTCGCAGTTCTGGACCTTGTGTATTTGCGTCAGGACCGTGTGCTGCAGGTTGGGAAAGAACCCACCGGACTTGCGGTGAATCCGGTACGCAATGAAGTGTACGCAGTGAACGCAGGCAGTGATTCGGTCAGCGTCATCGACACGGAAAGCAATCAAGTCACTTCGACTATCGGAGTACACCGCGCACCGTTCTTCATCGACGTCGCTCCTGATGGCAAACGCGCGTATGTCGCAAACTCCGGGTCGAACACGGTAAGTGTGCTCGATCTTGAGAAGCATCGCGAACTCGGCGTAGCGGCTACCGGAGAAGGCCCGGGACTCGCTCGCGTGTCTCCGGACAATCGCACGCTGGTTGTCAGCAATCGTGTGGCGGGAAGTGTTTCCGTGTACACCATCACCAATTCGGATGAGCATCCGCTCCAATTCCGCGAGGCTTTCTCCGGATGCCCTGGCGCAACGGACATTGTTATCAGTCCGGACTATGCCGGTGATCCAAAGTCCGGCGAGAAAGCTTTCGTCGCCTGTTCAGGTGGGCATCAGGTCATGGCGCTATGGCTGAACGCGTCTCCTGACTCATGGCGCGGGCAGGTCGATGCTTCGCTGCAGAGCGACCACCTGCTGACGATGCTCGATGTTGGGCAGACACCCACCTCGCTTGTACTGAAGCCGGGAGGCGGAGAGGTGTTCTCGACGAACTTCGATTCTGACAGCATCTCGGAAATCTCGACGTGGACGAACGAAGTGCTTGGCACCTACCTCATTGGCCAAAGGCCAACGCGGGCTGTGATCAGCCAAGATAACAGCCGACTTTGGGTGACAAACTACGGCGCTGACTCGGTGACGCTATACAACATTGATGATGGCCGGCTTGTCACTGGTATTCGCACTGGGGCAGCGCCAGACCCGATCGCATTCTCCGCCGACGAGCACCTGCTGTTGGTGGCCAACACTGCTACCGGCGATGTGGCGGTCCTGCGTATGCAGGGAAGAACTGGCCCTGGACTTGTCACGCTGCTGCCTGCGGGCAAGCGACCGAACGATGTGGTAGTCAAAGCATTCACGGTGAAGTAGTCAAGCCGCTTCGAGTTCCGCTGCCTGCGTTTCGCGCAGGGCCTGACGGGTTGCTGACACATACGCTCCAGCGAGCAGCAGCAGGCCGGAAATAAACGCCCACATCATCAACGCGACGGACACCTCAAACGGGCCGTACACCGCACGAAAATCAAGGTGCGGCAGCGCGAGTATATAGACGTACTTCGCCCCGGTCCAAAGGGCACCCATTACGATCGCCGTCGGAAGTACAGCGCTGGCGGGGATCTTACGATTGGGCAGGCCCCAATAAATCAGAAAGAAGAGGCCGACGCTCGCGGCGAGAGCAAAAATTTGCAGAAAAAACTTTCCCACGAAGTTGAATACGATGTTGTCGGTGTGGCCGAAGAATATCCAGCCAAGGACCGTCTGCTGCGACGCGCTAAGTGCGACCGACGCCATGGCCAGTGCGGCGACGCCGATCGCCAGTCCTATCGACACGATCTGGTTGTGCAGATAGGAACGGTTTTTTGTGACTCCCCAGACACTGTTGAGTGCGACTTCGAGAGGAAGGAACACGCCAGTTGCTGTGATGAACAACATGATCAGAGAAAAGACCTTCGTCTGCGTGTGGGCAAAGGCAAGGTAGCGCATGTTGCGCATCACGAACTCCTGATTGGCAGGCAATAAGTTCGTCATCAGTTCCGTAACAACGTCAGCCATCTTTGTGGAGTGGAAGACCTTGTTCGTGATGGTGAGGAGCATCACGATGAACGGAAATAGAGAAAGAATCACCTGCGCAGCCACACTGAACGCATAGGTGTGCACCTCTGTCTTCGTCATATAGAGGCCCAGCGCTTTTACCTGGGCCAGAGTTCCGCTGGTGGGAACCGGGCGGCCTGGCTTCGCTTCGAGGCTAGGTGCGACGGCTTCCGGACCCGCTTTCGGGCTGCTTACTCGCACCACGCTTGTTTCTTCTGCCATGTCTTGAGTTTATTGGTCATAAGCCGTTGAAGGCGGTTGCGGCAATCACCCATTCGACGCAAATTGACCGCAGCGTACCCGGGATGGTGTAATTCGCCCGTTCCGAAAACAACCGATTCCCGCGTTTCAAGGTGATTTGTACCGTCACCCTGGCCGCAGACTAGCCATTTTTCAGGAGGAAAGCCGTTCATGCATCTGGGTGCCCCTGCATCACTGTTATTGACCCTTCAGAGTTCTGCCGCCGCGCCGTACACGCAGACGACTTTTGTTTCCAATAGCGACGCCATGTGGCTGTGGATCGCCATGGGTGTTGGCGTTCTCGCGCTGGTTGCTGCCCTTGCGCTTGCACGTATGGTGCTTGCAGCCGACACCGGCACTGCGGAGATGCAATCAATATCCAATGCGATCCGCGAGGGAGCGGAGGCTTTCTTGGCACGCCAATACAAGACCATCGGCATTCTCGCGGTGGTGCTGGCTGTGATCGTGTTTCTCGGCTACAACTTTTCCGAGCGCACGCATGATGTCGCTCTGAAGACGGTCGTGGCGTTCCTTGTAGGCGCAGTATGCTCCGGACTCGCAGGCTTCACGGGGATGTACGTTTCCATTCGCGCGAACATCCGCACCGCATCCGCAGCCCGCTCTTCTCTGAATGGTGCTCTGCAGGCGGCGCTTCGCGGTGGCGCAGTGACGGGGCTGGTTGTTGTGGCGCTCTCGCTGCTGGGTGTAGGCGCGCTCTTCTTCTTTTTCGGTGGAATTGACCATCCTCGCGAAGTTCCATACCAGCTTGTTGGCTTCGGGTTCGGTGCTTCGCTGGTCGCCTTGTTTGCGCAGCTGGGTGGCGGCATTTACACGAAGGCCGCTGATGTCGGTGCTGATCTGGTTGGTAAGGTGGAGGCCGGGATCCCTGAAGACGATCCACGCAATCCAGCCGTTATCGCTGATCTGGTCGGTGACAATGTGGGCGACTGCGCGGGACGTGGTGCGGACATCTTCGAATCGACCGCTGCCGAAAACGTCGGCGCGATGATTCTTGGCGCGGCGCTCTATCCGGTGTTCGGCATCAAGGGCATTCTGTTTCCGCTGATCGTGCATGCCATCAACCTGATCGCGTCTATCATCGGCGTGGCGATCGTGAAGACGACCGACAGTGAAGATCCGATGTCTGCGCTGAACCGCGGCTTCTATGTCACCTCTGTGCTCGCGCTGGGTGGTTTCGCGTTCGCGGTTTACGAAATGCTGAACGGTCCGAACGTCGCGTGGGGCTGGCTGCTTGCCTGCGGCGTCGTCGGTATGGCCACGGCTTTCCTGTTCGTCTGGATCACGCAGTACTACACCGAAAGCAAGTACCGGCCCGTGAAGTCGATCGCGGAAGCTTCACTCACCGGACCTGCGACCAACATCATCTCCGGCATCGCTGTGGGTATGGAAACGCCCGCGCTTCCGGTTATCGTTATCTGCGCGGCGCTGCTCTTGAGCTACTACTTCGGTGTGCAGGGTCTTGCACACGCCACCGACACGTCTGGCTTGCCGCTGCATATTTCAAACTACGCGAAGGGCATCTACGGAACGGCAATTGCCACGATGGGCATGCTGAGTTCGGCGGCTTACATTCTGGCGATGGATACGTTCGGTCCCATCACGGATAACGCCGGCGGCATCATCGAAATGTCCAGCCAGGAAGGCGTCGTTCGCGACCGTACTGACAAGCTGGATTCAGCTGGGAACACCACAAAGGCGCTTACCAAGGGCTACGCCATTGGCTCGGCGTCGCTGGCGGCATTCCTTCTGTTCTCTGCGTATCTGGAGGAAGTTCGCTCCATCGTCGCCGACAAGGTGGCCCACGCGGGTGCGGCGGGTTACATGCCCGCTGGTTGGTCGTTCACGAACATCAACCTTGCAGAAGTTCCGGTGTTCGCTGGAGCGCTGCTCGGTGCCATGTTGACGTACCTGTTTTCATCATTGGCCATTAAGGCGGTGGGTCGCACGGCGCAGAAAGTGGTGGAAGATGTACGCGCTCAGTTCCGCGAGAATCCCGGCATCATGGAAGGTACCAGCAAGCCGAACTACGCACGTTGCGTTTCCATCGTGACGGGCGCGGCGCTCAAAGAGATGGTGCTTCCGGGGGTACTGGCGGTTGGTCTGCCGGTTGCGGTCGGTCTTATCTTCCGGAACTTCTCGTCGGTCTACGGTTCAGGCTCAGAGGGTCTGGCAGGAATGCCAAACGCAGCGGTTCCGACCATCAACGGCATCCCGGTAAACCTCGGCGGTGCATCTGCAGTCGCTGGTTTGCTGATGGTTGGAACGATCTCCGGCATCCTGCTTGCCATGCTGATGAACAATGGCGGTGGCGCATGGGACAACGCCAAGAAGTGGATCGAAACCGGCCAATACGGCGGCAAAAAATCTGACGCTCACAAAGCCGCAGTCGTCGGAGACACTGTTGGGGACCCCTTCAAAGACACCGCGGGCCCTTCGCTGCACGTGCTCATCAAACTGCTGGCAACGATCACGCTGGTATTGGCTCCGCTGTTCCTCTAGCCATTTCTCAACCACCGAAAGCCGCCTGCGCTCCCGTGAGCTGGGCGGCTTTCTTCTTTGAGCGGGTGAAACTTGCGTGCAGCGGCACTCGACTCAACCGTCAGGATTCCGTTCATGAAGATTTCTCCTCGTCGTCAGCCCGTTATGGGCCGCGCATGTAAGAATGCTTCCACAGCCCTCCGCTTTCTTCTTTTCCCACGCACCCGCTCCTTGCACCGCGGCAGGACTGGCTTCCTTTCTGGGACCCGCATGAACCTTCGTTCCGTTTTCCTCACCTCTTTCGTTGCGCTCGGATGCACGCTCCCGGCCATCGGCCAGACCTCTTGTGTAGCTGGAACGACCACCATCACGGGCACGGTTTATGCGCCAAACGGCATTGATCCATTGCCGAATGTGACGGTGTACCCGCTAACGACTGGACCGCTGCCCGCGTTCTCTGCTGGTGTTTCCTGTCCGAATCCGGCCGACCCACTGCCGGGAGACCCGAAAATTGGCGGGACCACAAACACAAACGGCACATTCAGCATTGCGGGGGTTCCTGTTAGCTCGAACCTCACGCTTGTCATAGTTTCCGGTCGCTGGCGACGGCAGGTGACGATTGACACATCAGCCGGAAGCTGCACGACGCCGGTCGCAATCACGGCAGATCTGACGCACTTTCCGCGTAACCAATCCGAAGGTGAGATTCCGAAATTTGCCGTTGCAACTGGCTCCGTGGATCAGGTGGAATGCGTTCTACGACGCGTGGGTGTGCAGGATTCTGAGTTCACCAACCCGGGTGGACCGGGACGCATTCAACTCTTCCAGGGCGATGGTTCTGTGATCGATCCGCCGCCGCAAGGGCAGGAGCGCGTGTCCGGCGGAGCCATCATCGATAGCACGACGCCTCAGGAAACAAAGCTGATGGAAGACCCCGCGACGCTGAACGGTTATGACGTTCTGATGTTGCCGTGTGAAGGCGGTGAGTTCCCCCGACCTAATGATCAACTCGCAAACCTCCTCGCTTTTGCTAACGGAGGCGGTCGCGTCTACTCCAGCCACTACGCCTATTCCTGGTTGTGGACAAACGGCGCATTTCAAACCGCCGCAAACTGGACTGGCGATAAGACACCGACAGGAAACTCCCCGCTCGACGGGCCCGCGACCGTAGTCACTAACTTCGCTGAAGGAAGAACGCTGAGCGAGTGGCTTCCCTTAGTTGGAGCTTCAATAAGTGGAACGAATCCTGCTCAGATTAATCTTTCCGTGGTGAGAAGTGACATCAGCGGCCTTCCAGCAGGGTCTCCTACGCAGCCTTGGCTGACGCTGAACAAAACTAGCGGAATCATGCAGTTTGTGTTCGATACGCCGATTGGGCACACAAACGGGCAGTGCGGCCGGGTCCTGTACAACGAGTATCACGTTGAGAACCCGACATACGTACCTCCCAATAGCAGAAGCACCAGCGCGGCTAACCTGCCCTTCCCCACAGAATGTCCTGACCCGTCATCAGCCAAGATGACACCACAGGAAAAACTGTTGGAGTACAGCCTCTTCGAATTGACGGACAATGGCGGCACAGGCTCAATCTCGCCGACCTCACTCGACTTTGGAGACGAGGCTGTCGGGTTCACAACGGCCGCGAAGAAGGTGACCTTCACCAACAACTCCACATTCGTCGCAACAGTGTCTCTTGCGGCCACGGTGGGAGACTTTGCCGTTGTGAAGAATGGCTGCCAGGGTGTACTGCTCAAGAGCAAAGACACCTGTGACATCACCGTGAACTTCACGCCGACGGCTCTTGGCGCTCGAACAGGATTTCTGAATGTGGGCTCCGGAGCGCAGACCTTGCAGGCAACACTGACCGGCAACGGCACGCCCGATCTCGTCAGCACGGTCACGACCCTGGATCTGGGCAGCGTTGACGTGGGAGCGTCGGCGAAGAGCACGTTTGTCGTCACCAACCCGAATGAATTCGCGGTCCCTATTCCAAAACTGGGAACGAGTGGCGACTTCGCCGCGACGTCGGATTGTGGGCAGGTTGCTGCACACGGAAGCTGCAGCGTGACCGTGGTCTTCACGCCAACGGTGTATGGTCCCCGGACAGGCGCGCTGACGCCGGCGAGCAACAGCGTTGGCTACTCCGCTCTAAGCATTGCGCTTACCGGAAACGGCTGGGACTACACGATGGGAGTCACTCCGGCGTCTGGCACTGTCATTGCTGGACGGAGCGTTGGGACGACTTCGATCCTGACACCTCTGGCGGGCTTTGCGAACGTCGTTTCCCTGAAGTGTGCGACCAGCGCGCCCGGGTCAACGTGCACCGTAGCCACAGTCAGTTTCGCGCCTTCCGGTGTCACTAACGTGGGCGTCTCCATCGCCACGACAGCGCAGTACGCCGTTATTGGCTACACGGGAATTGGGCAAGGGTGGTTCGCTCTTCTAGGTCTCGGCCTTATCAGCACCGTGTGGTTCCGGCGGAAGCAGTCAGGGATGCTGCTTCGTTCCGGTTTGGCGATTCTGCTGCTCGCGGGAGGAGCGTTCCTGACCGGATGCGGTGATCTGAAGCCGGCGAAAAACGCGAATGCCACACTTCCAGGCAGCTACACCTACAACATCACCGCAGCGGACGGCGTGCTCACGCATTCCATCACATACACGCTGAACGTGACTGCGAAATAACCGCGGCAGTAGGAACGAAGGGCTCACCTGCACAGGTGCACCCTTTCCTCTTGGTGTGTAGTTTTGGCTTCAGGCTTGAGCTGGAGGTGTGGGGCTTTCGAGGCGCACACGCCAGATGCGAATCATCTCTTCGCAAGTGAGAATGTCAGGGTTGAGGAGCTCTGGACGCCCGCTTGGAATGCTTCGTTCCTTATCCTGCTGGCGGCGAAGTTCCAGCAGTTTGTGCTGCTCGAACTCAAATAGTTGCTGGAGGGATGCTGTTCGTTCTTCTGGGGCCCGCAATTCCATTTCGTTCCTCGAAGTGCAGAGGAGTGGACACGCAGCGGACCGTATATGTTGCTAACGAGACAGTTTTTCTTTTCCAAAATTTTGGAGCACCGGGTGGGGGTCGAACCCACGAATACTGGTTTTGCAGACCAGCGCGTTAGCCACTTCGCCACCGGTGCTCGTTGCAGAGCAGCTACTTGCCGCCCTGCGAATTGCTCATTACTGCGGCTGTGTTGTTGTTCGCAGATAGGGTTTGAGTGTCTTATAGCCCGGAAAAATCTTATCGGCTTCCTCGTTTGAAACCGCCCCGGTGATGATGACGTCGTCGCCCTGCTTCCAGTTCGCGGGCGTCGCAACCTTGTGCTTGGCAGTCAGTTGCATGGAGTCAAGCACGCGTAGGATTTCATCAAAGTTGCGGCCGGTGGTCATCGGGTACGCCAGGTGAAGCTTAATGCGCTTATCCGGCCCGATGACAAAGACGGTCCGTACAGGCGCATTCTGGGCAGGCGTGCGCCCTTCACTGGTGTCGCCAGCGTCAGCAGCAAGCATGTCGTACAGCTTTGCCACCTTGAGTTCGGGGTCGCCAATCATTGGGTAGTTCACCTTGGCACCTCCCACGTCTTCGATGTCCTGTGCCCACTTGCTGTGATTCTCAACTGGATCAACGGACAAACCAATTACCTTGGCACCGCGTGCGGCGAACTGCACTTCCATGTTTGCAACCGCACCCAACTCCGTGGTGCACACCGGAGTGAAATCCTTGGGGTGCGAAAACAAGACAGCCCAGCCATCGCCAATCCACTCGTGGAAGTGAATTGTGCCGTGCGTGGTTTCCGCCGTGAAGTCTGGAGCTACATCATTGATGCGGAGAGACATTCGTTTGTACCTGCCTTTTTCATGTTGTTTCGCGGCCCTTGGTGCGCTCTCAACAGAAAACCCACCCGGCGTTTGCCTTGGGTGGGTATCTGATGCTTGCTCTTGACGTTTAGCGTCTCGATCCGCTCATCCACTCACCCGTGCAGGGCCACAGCAACAGCAGCGGCTTTCACAGCAGAATATGGATTTCGAAATGGAAGGAAGCAAACGCATCGAAGTTTACCGCTGCCGGAGGTTGCCGGTCGCTGCGGTGTTCCTAAGGTACGGCCCGTCTTACCATGTGTCAACTTCGCATTACGCAAGGACCATTGAACTTAGACTGGGGCGATGAGAACCCTTCCCTATTCTGTGCTCGACGTATTTGCTGAACGCGCGCTTGAAGGCAATGCGCTCGCGGTTTTTCACGACGCACGTTCACTGAATGACAGCGAGATGCAGGCGATCGCGCGCGAAACAAACCTTTCTGAAACCACGTTTGTATTCCCCAGCGACGACCCGGAGCAGGATCGGAACGAAGGTATACGGGTTCGGATCTTCACTACTCAGGAGGAGTTACCCTTCGCCGGACATCCGACGCTGGGTACCGCGAGTTGGCTGCACCTGCACCACCCTCCAACGCAAGGCGCTAGGAAGATAACGTTGAAGATGAACGTTGGGCCGATACACGTACACTTCGCTCCTTCAGGCACCGACGGTGGCATCGACGCGACCATGGAGCACAACGATCCTGTATTCGGCACAAAGTTTGACGCGACCGAGGTCGCGGACGTCATCGGTATCGACTGGCGCGAAGTCATCGATGGTTTCGCTCCACAAAGTGTCTCTACGGGGAACGCATTCTGCATCGTGGCACTTCGTTCAATTGATGCACTCTCGAAACTCGACATACCGCAACGCGAAGCCACAGAGTGGCTGCGGGCCCGCGGGATGCGCTGGTTCTACTGCATCGCTCCAGAAGACACGAACGACGCATACGTGGGCCGCTGGCGCGCTCGCATGCAGTTCTATGGCGGCGAAGACGCAGCGACTGGATCAGCAGCCGGGCCATGCGTTGCGTGGCTGGTGAAGGAGAAACTCGTACCTTCAGACACAACAATGACTATTCGACAGGGTGTTGAGATCGCTCGACCGAGCGTAATTACGGCGCGAGCGACGCTTACAGGCGGGCGCGTGCATGACGTTCTAGTTGGCGGTCGCACCATTCCTGTGGCAACGGGCTCGTTTTTCCTGTGTTAACGAATGAGATTCCCACAGCCAGGTGAACCACAAACGCCAATAGGCACGGGGTATGCGCAGAGAGCGGTGGATGACGGAGCGCAATATCACTCTGTTTTCGCTAAAGATTCGCTGTTGCTTCTGCTGATGCCTCCCGGTAGAGTCAGCAAATCGTCAGCCGGGGAAAAGCGCTAACAACGCGGGTTTCCGGCTGAAATACCTGACATTTTACAAAGAGAATCGCGCCGGCCCCTACGCCGCTAACGCCCTCGCACGTTTGCAAGAAGGTAGTGCAGCCGTTGCAGAAAGCGCCGCGACACGCTCGTTTCTCTCGCTCACTGAGCCCAGGGATGACCCATCCTGGTCCGTCTGCGCGAAACACTGCTTTGCATTGCGCAGAGTAGACGGGAAAGCCTCGCGCTTTTTCCACAGCAGTAATGAATAGGCAGGACGGAGAACGCTAACGATCTCCGGCAACACAAGAAACGCAGTACCCAACCGGGAGCCGGAAAACCGCCGGCCATGGAGAACGACAATGCGCCCTCGTAAAACGATTTTGTGTGTGGAAAACAACGAGCAGGTGCTATCTGTCCGTAAATTTCTGCTGGAAACACGCGGGTATCGCGTGCTTGCAATGAGCTCGGCCGCGGAAGCGCTGGAGCACCTGCAAAATGCATTGCCCAACAGCATCGACCTTTTGCTCTCTGACCTGATTCTCCCGCAGATGGACGGCAACGAGTTGATACGTCGCGCGAAAGGCATGCACCCGACTCTGCCGGCGTTGCTGATTTCAGGAACTGTTACAAACTTCGACCGTGCTGCCGCGGCTGACGCCTTCCTGCCGAAAGGTGCGTGCACGCCGGCGGAAATGCTCGACCGCATCCGTATCCTCGTCGCTCGCAAACGCGGCCCCAAGAAGCAGGTGCAAAGTGTCCTCGTACCGCAGGCTGTCCAGACTGCCGCATAGCGCGCGCAGCGGGTCAGCTAGGCTTCCACCAGACCGTAACGCCGCTGCCACTGTTGTTTCAGGCGCTGCCAAACGGCATCCGTCTCGACACGCGAGATTGCGGGATCCGGTGCCTGAGCAAAGCGCTCGGCTTCCCTTTTCGCTAACTCCAGCAACTCGCGGTCCCGCGCAAGATTCGCGACACGAAATTCCGGCATTCCGGCCTGCCGTGTTCCGAAGAACTCGCCCGGACCACGCTGAGCCAGGTCAACTTCTGCAAGCTCAAATCCATTTTGCGTTCGCACCATGGCGTCGAGCCGCTGCTCGGCTTCTGCGGATACGTGGCTTCCGGTGAGCAGAACGCAGAAGCTCTTGGCCACACCGCGACCGACGCGGCCACGCAACTGGTGCATCTGCGCGAGACCGAAGCGTTCAGCATGTTCAATCACCATCAGCGTGGCGTTCGGGACATCGACACCCACCTCGATGACAGTGGTCGAGACAAGCACATCGATTTCGCCGCGCTTGAACCGCGCCATGGTGACCTCTTTGTCGTCCGCATTCATTCGTCCGTGCAACAGGCCAAGACGAAGGCCCTTCAGTGCTCCGACAGAAAGCTCCTCGAACATTTCCGTAGCGGAACGGAGCTTGGCTCGTTTGACTGCTCGCTTCGGTTTCCTTTCTTCCGCCTGAGCTGCTTCCAATCGCGAGGTGCGCGGTTTTATGACGCGACGCGCCGCAGCGTGGCCATTGTGACTGGCTGCCAACTTTTCAACTCGCTCACGGAACGCGCTGGACTTGGGAGCCACTTCGCCTGAATCGTTTCCGTCGTCTTTGGCGAAGTCCAACTCCGGCTGCTCGTCCTTCTCGCCCTCGATTACCGGGTAAACAAGGTACGCCTGCCGGCCAAGGACGACCTGCTTGCGGACGAAATCCCAAACTTCAACACTGCGCTCCTCCGGCATGCGTCGTGTGGTGATCGGCGAGCGGCCAGGCGGCAGCTCATCCAGCACGCTCGCCTCCAGGTCGCCATACATGGTGAGAGCCAGTGTGCGTGGGATCGGTGTTGCAGTCATGACAAGGACGTCGGGTTCCAGCGCCACGCCATCTGCTCCAGGCTTGCGCATCAAGCGGAAGCGCTGCTGCACACCAAACCGATGCTGCTCATCGACGACTACCAATCCAAGATTGTCGAAGTCCACCTTATCTTCGACGAGCGCATGTGTACCGACCGCAAGATCTGTCTCACCGCGAAAGATGCGCGCGCGAGCGTCACGTTTACTGCGCTCATCAAGCGAGCCGGTGAGGAGTGTCACGCGGTAGGGCTTGCCGGTGGTCGGCGAGATCGCATCGCGCAGAAGTTTACGCGATGACAGATAGTGCTGTGTCGCCAGGATCTCAGTGGGTGCCATGAGCGCCACCTGGTAGCCGTTCTCGATCGCAACGAGCGCAGCCTGTAGCGCGACGATTGTCTTACCGGAACCAACATCGCCTTGCAGCAACCGCCTCATAGGCCGCTGTGCGCGCATATCCGTGACGATCTCCCCGAGCACACGCTTCTGTGCCGTCGTCGGCTTGAACGGGAGCACCTGCTTCAATGCTTCTCGCACGCGATCGTCCGTCTGGAAAGCGGTGCCTTCTCGATCACGCAGCCGACGCCGCTTCAACTCCAGCCCGAGCTCGAGGTACCAAAACTCCTCGAAGATTAGCCGCCGGTGTGCGGGTGTTCGAGCAGTCATGAGGTCTGCAATGGGCGTCCCTGCCGGTGGAAAGTGCAGGGCTTCCAGCGCAGCCATGCGCGATGGGAATCCAAGTCGTTCGCGAACCGCTGCTGGTAGTGTTTCTTCCGCCTGCGCACCGCTCTCGGCAAGGTCGCGGAATACGGTCCAGACCACTCGGCGCAACCACCGAGATGTGAGCTTCGCGCCCCATGGCGTCTTTCCGCCAAGTGATTCATAAATCGGCACGATGCGGCCCATCTCGAGCATCGTGAACTCAGCGTCTTCCCCGGTCGCGCTTGCATCGGGCAGAATTTCGAACGTGGGCTGGACCATCTTGAAGCGGGCAGAACCGGGTGCTGCATTCGGCAGACTGCCGGAACGAGAGGCCTCGATTTTGCCGTAAAGTGCAACCGTCTGCCCTGGCCGGAATTTATCTTTCAGGTAGCCGCCGTGAAACCACATGCACTTCACGGTTTCGAGGATGCCACTGGGCGACCGAAGAAGTCCCTCAAGCGCTGAATCCGAGTCAGGTAACGGCGGCTGTATGCCCACCGTCATTTCGAAGATTGGTGCGGAGCGCGTGCGCAGCAATACCGTTCCTCGCACCTCGCCGACAAGGCTCGCCATGTCACCGGTCTGGTACTCGGAAAGTGGCTTCGGATGCAGACGGTCTTCGTAGCGGAACGGCAGGTGGTAGAGCAGGTCTTCTACTGTTTCGACACCACGCTCGGCAAGCTTCTCCGCGATGCGCTCGCCGACACGCTTGATGTACTTGACGGGCGTCGATAACTCCAACGGCACATCGTGATGCTAGCAGGCGAAGCGATGAAATAATGAAAGGGCGCGATGCGCTTCAACAGCCAACATGGAATCGTTTTTCACCCGCTTCAGGAACCCGCTTGTGCTGATCGTCATCGTGATGGCGCAGATCGTTGCGTTGGCTGTGCAGGTGCAAAAGCCGGTCGCTGGCGCAGGTGTTGGCGATACTCCGGATCAAGGCAAGACAATGTTGCTGCGCCGCTGGACCGTGGCGATTGTCACGCCGTTTGAGCGTCTGCTGCACGGCGGTGGCACGGGTGTTCGGCACCTCTGGTCGAATTACGGGGACCTTCGACATGCACGCGAACGCAATGTGTCGCTGGAGCAAGAAGTGTCGCGACTGCGGCTGGAGCAGGCATCCTTCGCGGAAGACGCTGCGCAGGGTCGTCGGCTGCAAAAGCTGCTTGGATTCAAAGAGCAATACATCACGAAGACCGTTGCAGCGCAGGTAATTGGCACGAGCGGCACAGATCGCTCCCACACTCTTTGGATCGACAAGGGATCAGCGGATGGGCTGAAACCGCAGCAGGCGGTCATCACCCCGGACGGTGTCGTGGGTAAGCTGCGCGACGTGCTGCCGCACACATCCCAGCTTTTGTTGCTGAGTGACCCGAGTTCAGGCGCCGGGGTCGTGCTGGAATCGACTCGTATGCGCGGCATCGTGCGTGGCAATGCGAACGGGCAGGTGCAGATCAACAATCTGACGGCAGACGACCGCATCAAGCCTGGTGAAAAGGTGCTCACCTCCGGCGGCGATCAGGTGTTTCCGCGCGGACTCGCAGTCGGGGTGATTGAGTCAATTGCCGTAGACCCCCAGCACCAGCCTTATACCGCGATCACGGTCAAGCCGTTCGCAAACCTCACGCGGCTGGAAGAAGTACTCGTGATCACTGGAATGGACGCCACACTCTCAGCAGAGGCAAAGCATGATGCGGACTCCGCAGAAGCAACTGCCGAAGAAAGCAAACGAGCCGCGGATGTAATCGCCGAGAAGCTCCCCAGTCTGCACGAGAACACACCAACCGATGAGAAGCCGAGTGACGCGGCGGATGCAACCAAGCCGGTTCAGGATCTGACAAAGGCGAGGTCCGGCCCGGTAAAAACGCAGCCTGCGCTGCATCCCGACCGCTACAGTCCCGGCACGGTGGCACCGGCAAAGGACATGAAGCCCGGAGATGCTGCACCCACGCCGACGACAGAGCCACCAAAGGAATGACGATCGCAGCAGATGCCTGAACACAGTTACACATCTCGACGTGAGCTTGACCAGTACAGCTTCCATCCGGCGGTGACGCTGCTTACGCCGCTGGTACTCGTGTTACTTCAAGCGGTGCTGCCCAGAGTTTGGCCGAGGCTCATCATTCTGGATCTGCCGTTGATTGGTGTGATCTTCTTTGCCATCGCTCGGCGTAATCCTATTGCGGGTACGGCAACCGGCACGATCATCGGCCTTTTTGAAGACGGACTCACTAATCAGCCCTTTGGCATCAACGGCATCGCGAAGAGCGTTATCGGTTACATTGCCGCGAGCATCGGATTCACGGTAGACGTAGACAACGTGATCAATCGCATGGCGTTGAACTTCGGCTTCAGCCTGCTGCAGAGTGGAATCATCTACGGCATCATGCGATGGTTATTGGCCGATCCGACGGTGCACATGCGGCCTTTGTATGAATTGCTGCGAGCGATGTGTAATACGGTTGTGGCAATTCCGCTGTTCTTTCTTCTGGATAAGTTCAAGGTGCGTGAGTAGCGATTCGCTTCGCAGGTCGTCCAAGTAACATGAAGCTGGGCCTATGGAACACCAGGAAGTAGTTCGAGACGAGAAGCTGTCTGTCGCCAAACTGCACGGAATGCAGTATGTGGTTGCGCTGGTGCTGCTGGTGCTATGCGGCGGCCTCTGGAAGCTGCAGGTTCTTGGCGCGTCGAATTATCGCGTGCTGGCGGAACAAAATCGCGTTCGCAAAGTGCCTGTACTAGCGCCTCGTGGACGGCTCTTCGACCGCGAGGGCCGCATCCTTGTCGACAACTATCCTTCCGTGACCTGCTACCTGTTGCGTGAGCAGCAAAAGAATCTTCAGGCTGATCTACCGACGATTGCTGCCGGCCTGCACATGACGGTGGACCAGATTGAAGCGATCATGCACCGGTTCGCTTATGAGCCGAAGTATCATCCCATTCCGCTGAAGCAGGACATCACGCCGGATGAGCAGGCGTTCATCGAGGCACATCGCGAAGAGTTGCCAGAGCTGGAAACGCTTGACGAGCAGCGACGCCTTTATCCGCGCGACGGCTTTATGG
Organism: Granulicella sp.; assembly: GCA_965200515.1. GTDB lineage: Bacteria > Acidobacteriota > Terriglobia > Terriglobales > Acidobacteriaceae > Granulicella. Next base: position 2,363,994 of record CBDAUT010000014.1, read on the forward strand.
CCCACATCATCGGCTATGTCGGCGAGGTGAGCGAAAACGATCTGAAGCAGTCAAAATACGCCGCCTACAATCCTGGCGACGTCGTTGGCAAGTTTGGTGTGGAGGAGGCTTACGACGAAGTACTCCGCGGGATAGATGGATCGCGCGACGTCATCGTAAACTCGCACGGCAAAGAGCTCGGCCTGATGGGTCAGGAGCTCGCCACGCCAGGCAAGGACCTGCGACTCACGATCGACCTTGACATCCAGCGCGCCGCAGAGCAAGCGCTGGAAGGAAAAGTGGGCGCTATCGTCGCGATGAATCCGCACAACGGCGAAATCCTCGCGATGGTGTCGCGGCCCACCTTCGATCCGAATCAGTTTGCTGTTCGCCTGACGCGCGCGTACTGGAACTCGATCATTACGAACCCAGAGCATCCGCTGCTGAACAAAGCCATACAAGCACAGCTCGCACCGGGATCAACCTTCAAGGTGATCATGACCTACGCCGGGTTGGAAGAAAACAAGGCGCAGGATCTGAGAGTCTCCTGTAACGGCGGTGCAAGCTTCTACGGGCACTTCTTCGCGTGCGACAAGCACCACGGTTCGGTAGACATTCACAACGCACTTCCCTATTCCTGCGACACGTTCTACTACACACTTGCCAATCGCCTGGGCATCGATACGATGGCCAAGTATGCAACCAGCGTCGGCATTGGCGAGAAGACCGGCATTGACTTGCCGGATGAAGCAGCAGGCATCATGCCTTCCGAGCAGTGGAAGCTGAAGACGCAGCATGATAAATGGTACGCGGGAGAAACGATCTCTGTCGGTATCGGCCAGGGAGCGATTCAGGCCACTCCGCTGCAGCTTGCACGCTCGTTGAGTGGCATCGCGTCCGGCGGCGCATTGCAACGCCCTCACGTCGTGATGGACAACGAGCTTTCTAACGATCAGCTATCCGCGATCGAAAGTACCTACACCGGCGCAGGCAAGAAGACTGTTCCGATAAGCGCGGATAACTGGCAGCTCATTACCGATGACATGGCGAATGTAACAGGACCGATTGGCACGGCGGCGGCAGCTCATCTCGAAGGCGTCGATTTCGCAGGGAAGACGGGCACCGCACAGGTCATGAGCCACGATGCGCTTTCACGCACCGGTAAGGGCCACAACACTGTGCCCAACGCCTGGTTCGTTGGTATGACACCACGACGCAACCCCGACATCGTCGTTGCGGTCCTTTGGGAGCACGGCAACTGGGGTAACAACTCCGCAATGCTGGCGGCCCAGGTTATTAACGCGTACGTCACGAAGCAGCGTACGAAAGCGGGCAATCTGCAGAAGCTGGCTGTAGTCGCCACGCCTTCTATTCCTGCGGAAAGCGTTGGTGGAAGCACACCCGCGACGCCGGATGCGGATGACCATTCTGCGCAGCCCGCCAGGACTCAGACGAAAACAGAAAACAAAACTGCGGGCCAATAACCCGCAGTTGTTAGGCAACGGGTTTGACTACTCCACTGGTCGTTCGACTTTGCTGTCACCGCCGTGGCGCACATCCGCGCCTTCAACCCAGAAGATAACGTCCTCGGCGATGTTGGTCGCGTGGTCTCCAACGCGTTCCAGATTACGCACGATGATGAGCGCGTTGAGCGCCTGTGGAGCGAGCTCTGGCTTCTGCTGTACAAGTTCCGTGATCGCGTGAAACGCCGCGCTGTTCATCGCATCGACTTCATCGTCCATCGCCAGCACCGAATGCGCCATTTTGCTGTTGGCTTCTATCAGGGACTGCAATGATTTGCGCACCATTGCGGACGCGAGATTGGCGAGCCGTGGGATGTCCACGGGCAGTTCCACACTCGTCTGCGAAGTCATCTCGCGTACGCGAGCAGCGATATTGACGGCCTGATCGCCAACGCGTTCGAGGTCAGCGTTGATACGCAGCACGGCATAAAGAAAGCGCAAATCAACCGCCATCGGCTGCTCCATCGCGAGGAGATCCAGAGCCATCTGATCTACTTCGCGCTCGAAGCGATTGATCGCAGGCTCCGATTGGAACACCAGATCGCAAAGGGACTGGTCTCGTGTGCGGTAAGCCTCGATACTGCGCTGCACAGCCTGCTCGGCCAGACCAGCCATCACGAGCAAGCGCTCTTTCAGTTCATCCAAGTTCCTGTGAAATTTAACGCGCATCAGCCAAACCTTCCTGTGATGTAGTCTTCCGTACGCTTGTCTTTGGGTTTGGTGAAGATCACGTTGGTGGAGGTGAACTCTACCAACTGTCCCATAAGAAAGAAGCCGGTGTTCTCCGCAACACGCGCAGCCTGCTGCATGTTGTGGGTCACGATGACGATCGTGTACTCGTTCTTCAGGTTAAAGATCAGGTCTTCGATTTTCGAAGTCGAAACAGGATCAAGAGCACTGGCCGGTTCGTCCATCAGCAGAACTTCCGGATCTACGGCAAGAGCGCGCGCGATACACAAACGCTGCTGCTGACCTCCTGATAGCGAGGCGCCGGACTTCTTCTTAAGATCGTCCTTTACTTCTTCCCAGAGCGCCGACTGCTTCAGCGATCTCTCCACGACTTCGTCAAGCACCTTGCGATTTCGAAAGCCGTTCAGCTTCAGTCCACTAGCGACATTGTCGTAGATCGACATCGTCGGGAAAGGATTGGGTCGTTGAAAGACCATGCCGATGCGGCGACGAATTTCTACCGGTGAAGACTCACGATAGATGTCGCGGTCACCAACTTTGACGGTGCCTTCCGCGCGCGCAGACGGGTTCGTTTCATGCATGCGGTTCAGGCAACGAACAAACGTAGACTTACCGCAGCCCGACGGCCCGATCAGCGCTGTCGCGGAGTTCGGTGGAATATTGAGCGTAATGTCCTTCAGCGTGTGTGTGCTGCCGTACCACGCGTTCAGGTTTGCAACTTCGATTCCAACGCCCACTACATTCCTCCCTTGAGCTGTCCGCGAGATGTGACGTAACGCACCAGGCCGACGGAAACCATGATGAGCGTAATGAGGACCAGTGCACCGGCCCATGCGAGGCGATGCCACTCGTCATAAGGGGACAGCGCGTACGTAAATATTTGCAGCGGTAAAGCAGCTATTGGCTCGTTGAGGCTATGTGGCCAGAACTGGCTGCCAAAAGCCGTGAACAGTAATGGTGCCGTTTCACCAGCGACACGCGCGAAGGCCAACATGCATCCCGTGATAATGCCGGGCGCGGCACTGCGCAAACTGACAGATAAAATCGTGCGCCAGCGCGGGATCCCCAGACCGAACGCTGCCTCGCGCAGTGCGTTGGGGACAGTGCGAAGCATCTCCTCTGTCGTACGCGTCACAGTCGGAATCATCATGATCGCAAGCGTTACGCCACCAGCGAAGGCCGAGAAATGCTTTTGATGAACAACAATCAATGTGTATCCGGCGATTCCCATCACGATGGAAGGCACACCGTTCAGCACATCCGCGGTGAAGCGAATGATGGTTCCCATCCAACTGCCACTGCCGTACTCGGAAAGGTACACACCGCCTGCGATCCCGACCGGAATGCCCAACAGGCTAGCCAGTACGAGAACCACAGATGAACCCACGATGGAGTTGGCCATGCCACCGCCAGCTTCGCCAACGGGCTTCGGAATGTGCGTAAAGAAGGCGAGGTTCAGCGAACTGAATCCCTTGTAGAAGAGGTAGCACAGGATCGCGATCAGCGGCACCAACACGATCACGGTGCTGAGTACCGAGATAGCAGTCACAATGTGATCCGTGGCCTGGCGGACGGAAGTATTGGCGCGGCTCGGACGTATCTGTGTCATGGTCGCGTCCTAGTGTGTGGCAACGGGTTTGCCCCGCGTGACAGCCCAGACAAGCAGCCGGGCAATGGAGTTCACAACGATGGTCACAAGAAACAGCGCGAGACCGATCTCAATGAGCGCAGAAAGATACAGATCGCCGGTAGCTTCCGTGAACTCATTCGCAATCACGCTGGCGAGCGTATGACCCGGAGCGAAAAGACTGTGACTGATCTGCGGATTGTTTCCGATGACCATGGTGACGGCCATGGTTTCTCCGAGAGCACGGCCTAGACCAAGAATGACCGCGCCCACAATGCCAATGCGAGAGTTCCGCAGCACTGCCATGCGAATCATTTCCCAACGCGTTGCGCCAAGCGCAAGAGCCGCTTCCTTTTGACTCACAGGCACTGCGCCCATCACCTCACGAGTGATGGAGGAGATGACAGGAAGAATCATGATGGAAAGAATGATGCTCGCGGTCAGTAAGCCTTCGCCAAAGTTCGGCCCGCCAAAAAGCCCCGTCCAGCCGAAGTATTTCGCAAGAAATGGGCCAACGTGCTCACGGATGATAGGCACGAGTACGAAGATGGCCCACAACCCATATACAACAGACGGAATGGCCGCGAGCAGTTCGGTGAGAAAGGCGATCGGCGCGCGCAGGAACGCTGGGCTGATCTCCATGATGAAGATTGCCACGCAGAGCGCCAGGGGCACCGCAATGCAAAGCGCCAGAAACGATGTGACGAGCGTTCCGAAGATAAACGGCAGCGCACCAAAGTCTCCAGAGACCGGATCCCATGCGGTTTTAAAAAAGAAGCTCAGACCAAATGCATGCAGAGACAACTTAGAGTTCTGCACGAGCATAACGACGATCAGCAGGACGATCGCGATAATGCTCAGCGCGCACGTAAGCATCAGGCCGCTGAAGATTTTATCGCCTACGGCACCGCTGGTTTGTGAACGCAGAAACGTTCGGATATCCGCAGGAGGCTTCGCAACTTGTGGAGCGGGAGCACGCTGCCCCTTTTCACCCACTTGCAGGTTGAGCAGGGGCAATTCCACTCGAGATGGTTCTGACATGAGACCTTCCGGGTCTTGATTGCAGTCCGAGGAGCTCAGCAGAAAAGGAACTCGGAAATCAAATCCTACTTGAAAACTCTACTGCTGAAGAAAGGGGGCCTGCGCGATTGCACAAGCCCTCCGAGACTTTTATTTCAGGTAATTCAGAGCGCCGTTTACCTTCACAGCCACTGGCTGAGGAAGCGGAGCGTAGGAGAGAGCGTCCACTTCGCTTTCCCCGTGCTGCAGCATCCAGTGCAGGAAGTCGTTTAGCACCTTGCCTTTGGCAGGATCGGCAGACTTCATTGGGATCAGCAGCCACGTGAAGGAAGAGATCGGGTAAGAGTCAGCACCAGGAGCATTCGTAATGGACACGCGGAAGTCATTCGGCATGCTCTTCGCCGCTCCCGCCGCAGCGGCAGTTACCGCTCCAGTGGTAGCGCGCACGAACTTGCCAGCCGGATTCTTGACAGAACCAAACGACATTTTGTTTTGGAGTGCGTAAATCAGCTCAACATAACCGAAGGAGAACGGGCTATTGCGAACCATACCAGCTACGCCTTCATTGCCCTTCTGACCGATTCCGACTGGCCAGTGAACCGACGTATTCTTGCCGATCTTCGATGAGAAATCAGCGGACGACTTGGAGAGGAAGTCGGTGAAAATGTACGTCGTACCGGATCCGTCCGAACGGTACACCGGAAGAATCTGGTGATCGGGCAGGTTTACGCCGGGGTTCAGCGCAGCAATCTTCGGGTCGTGCCAGTTACTGATTTCACCAAGATAGATCTGAGCAATGATGTCGCCGGTGAACTTTAGCTCGCCACTCACACCAGGGATGTTGTAGGTCGGAACCACGGCACCGAGCACGGTCGGAATATGGAACAGCTTTACCTTAGCCTCCGACATCTGCTGGTCGGTCATTGGGCCGTCGGTCGCGCCGAAGTCCACAATGCCTTGCGACGCCTGACGGATACCCGCGCCGGAGCCAACGGACTGGTAGTTAATTTGCACGCCGGGGTGACTGGCGGAGTACTCGCTGAACCACTTGGAATAGATCGGATTGGGGAAGGTTGCGCCTGCGCCGTTGAGCGATTGTGCTCCGGCGGCAGAAGCCAGGCTGAGCCCGGCGATGGCGAGTGCAAGCTTGAGATTCATGCGTTCTCCTCGTGAAACGGCCCTCGCTGTCGCGGAACCGGCTTGTGAAAGGTGCACTGTTACAAAGTAGGAATGGAGACGGCGGCATCTGCGTTGCCGCTGTCTCCACCGTTGGGTTTAGGGAATGTAGTAACGCATGCCGGCATGCACCATGTTGTCCAGCGCACGCGGTCCACTGGGTGTAATCGCACTGCCAACACCAGACCACAGGTTGCGCTGCAGGTAGCTGTAGGTGAACTGGTACTGCAGGCGTCCGTACTTGGGACTGTTGACCACCTTGTACGTGAAACCCATCATGCCTTCCTGGATGTAACGGGTCGGCGAGCCGCAGGTGAGTGCGTTCAGCGAGCCACCGGTACCGGCAGTCGGATCAGGTTGGGGCGAAGCATAGCAACCCGCGTCATTCAGGTTGCGAGGACCGTAGCCGATGATGTTGCCAGCCGGCGTCACGTAAGTTGTGCGCTGTGCGTACTCGCCGCCATAGTAGGCATAAACGTCAAGCTTCGGTGTGGGATGCGTTTCCAGGCTGAACAGACCGTGATAATTCCGGATCGGTTCGAGCGTTTCGTCAGGACGCAGCGTTGCATCAGCAAGCTGCGAGGAGCCGTAGCGGCCAGTTCCCTGTCCCACCATTGCCTGCGCAGCAACATCGAGGTACTTGCTGAAAGACACACGCGCACTGCCGAAGACACCGCCTGCTGCAGCCGTGTGGCTTAGCTGACGCGTGGTGTCATAGGTGAACACGGGCACTGCTGCTGTACCAGTAATCGTTACGGGGTTGTAGTAGTCACGCAGGAAGCGAGCGATCCCACCGAGCTCAAAGTGCGAGTGCGGGAAATCGAGAGCACCCTTGACCACAACATCCGGAGCCACGTTGTTTGCATAGGTCGTAATCGCGCCGCTGGGCACAACGTTACCTGCGCCCGCACCGGCCGCCGCGTTATACAGGCCACCATTCTGACCAGGACCAGCAAAGAAGTAGTTTGCCGGGTTCGTGCCATTCGCGGTGAAGTTAGTAATCTGCGCTTGCTCGAGAGACATCGCAGCAGTGAAAGCACCTGTGCGGACGTCGCCGAAGCGCTGCGCGAACCGGATGGCTGGCTGACGAGTCCACGAGTAGCCGACCAGGTACTGCGAATCGACGGTATTCGGAAGCTTTTCAGTGCGGTTGTCCGCGTATTTGCCGTCCTCCGTTACCAGCGACCACATCTGTCCGCCGGTTACAGCAAAACCGCCTGAAGTTTCTGCACGGCCCCAAATCTGGCGCTGGCGCAGAACGTAGCTGTTCGATTGGTTATTGTTGGACGAGGTGCCCGTTCCGAGGAAGTCGGCTTCAAAGTAGCCGGAGAGCTTGTACTTGCCGGCGTTGCCTTCAAACAACCCACCGAGACGCGACTGACGACCGGAAAAATTGAGTTCGCTTACATGGCCCTGATCCGCGCTGGGGAAAGGAATCGAGTTGAACGGAGTGTTGATGTCCGAGTTCACGGTCCGCTGGCGGTAGACACCTTCGAGAGCAAAGAACGCTACCGGAGTTATCGTGATTCCCTTGTAATGAAGCGTGGTCGGCGAGTTGATCTGCTGGAGAGTCTGCGCCTGGTTGGCAACGACAGTTTCCTGCAGCGACGTCGTGTTCGCTTGAACGTCGGCCACCTTTGTATTCAGAGCGTCCACCTGTGTGGTGGTCTGCTGGACTGCCGCGTTGGCGGCATCCGCCTTTGCACTTGCATCTGCTGCCTGCGCCTGAGCGGTAGCAGTCGTAGTCTGAGCCGCCTGCACCTGCTGATCGCGTGTGGCGATCTGGCCGCGCAGGGCATCAATCTGTGCCTGCTGTTCCTTCATCTGGGCGCGCATGGCTTCCAACTGCTGCTCTGTTGCCGAAGGCTTGTGTGCCATGGTCCTTTTGTGGGCCGCCGCCTTCTTCGTGCGATGCGTGGAGGCTGCGGTATTTGTGGTTTGAGCATTTGCCAGGCTTGCCATGAGAGCAATTGCCGCCACTCTGCCGAGTCGCTTCATTATCGTCCTTTCAAGACCAACACCCGGGCAGACCAGTTCTGTAACGCTCAGAGCGTAAGCAGGCCTTGTAGGAGTGCGGTATAGGAACGATGGTCGCAGCCCTATGTGAACGAGCAACCAATCAAATGTGAATGTTCTGTGAATGCGAGGTCTCTGCTGCATGAAGCACAGACGCTTATTCGTGCTTCCAGTGAATCAGCCGCGCGGTGCGCTCGTCGTAGTCGCGGTAGTATGGCGCGCGGAAACGGGAAAGGTTTGCAGCGCTCTTGAGCGGCGTGAGAACCGAAGCGACGAACAGCACAGCACGATTCTTTTGCGAGTGGAGTATGTGGCTAAACACAAGACGATCCATGGCGTCTTCACCCACATTCCAGGCCAGCCCGCCAATCGGCGTAATGAAGAAATCCTGCATACCAGTTTCGTTAGTACTCACACCGTCTGCACGCAGATAGTAGTTGATTCCAGTGTTGCCAATGGAAGCCTCACTGATTGGACCCACTTTCCACTGTGCACTGTAGGCGGCTGAATACGCAGTGGCCCGGAGGCGTCCCATCCAGTACCGCTTCGTATTTTCAAACATTAGAGCGCGCTGTTTTGGATCGTTTTGTTCGTAGATGCTGTTGGTCATCGCACCCATCATCGGGTGGCCGATGTAGTCGATGGAAAAGGGATCATCATCTTTCCAGCGGCTATAACGGTAGTGGTCGACGCAGTAAATGTAGTCATCCCAAAAGGAGCCGTGGGTGAGCGCGTACCGCGTATCGCGGTCCATTGAAATATTGCCGCCGTGCTGGGCTGCGAGGAACTCGAACGACTCACCGAGTACTCGGGCCCAACTCACCCGGCACTCTTTCCCATGCCGCACGTGCTGCTCACAATCGGTATTGCGCTCGATCTCTTCCCGAACGTGCTGCTGGTGCTCTGTCGGATAAGCCGGATAGCCAGTAGGTTCGGGCTGACGATGCACTGTTTCGGGTCTGCCCGGAATACCCGCTACAGGCCACTGCTGCGCCGAGGGTGGGGCGGTGCCTAAATCATGGTTGAGGTCGGCTAGAGCAGATTCGAGCAGTGCTGATGGAGCCGTAGGTAGACCGACAACAGCTTGTCCGTACGCCGAGCTACTTTGCAGAATCGCGAGTCCCCAAAGCAAAACTCCTGCAATCGAGACGCAGTGCGAGGGAGACGGAGACCGTACACGTGCATACAGATTGGAAAGGACCATGGCGGAAGTACAGAGCTTTCAATGCCGGGAATGGAAGTGCGAAAGCCCAACATAAAACGTATCCGCATCCGTTCCCGGATTGTGGTCAGAAATATTAGCGTTGGACAAGTGCTGATAACGATATCCCAAAACAACTGCATTGTGTGCAGAAGTGAATAGCTCCACCGCACCGCCGAAATCGATGGTGTACATGAACTGTGATCCCTGGGGCGACAGCACACGGTCGTTGTAGTAGATGAAGCCCGCATCGCCTGTAAAGAGTGGTTGAACTCGCCTGCCTCGCCGAAAGTCGAGTTGCAGTCCTACCGGGCTGACGCCAGCACCGTAATGAGTTACAGGCGCTGCGGGGTTCGTGCTGCTTGGTGCTTTCTCATGCATGACAGAAAGAGCGGTAATCTCGGGCGCATAGCGCAGAGCACAGTGGCAGTGGAGACCCAGATCCGGTGTCACCTCAACGGAGTAACGGAGAATCGTCGGACTGTAACGAACATTCTGCTGGTAGCCCCAGATAGGTCCACCGGCCGGGGAATACCCGACGATGAATCCGAACTCCTGCTTTCCACCATGGAAGGGCTCCAATCCAGCGAGCGCTGCGGACTGGGCACTTGCGATGCTTAGACCAAACCAAAGCACCACCAAGACACACACGCGGTTGAGCATCGAAATCCAGACAGATTGTTGTCGCATTTTGCAAATGTTAGCTCAGCGGAGCTCCGATGCAATGAGAGAAGAAGCCGACGTCCAGGGATAGCAAGATACATTGGAGATACCCGCACCAACATGTACCCCCACTTCATCTAAATATCTCTTCCGGAAACCAGTATGAACTTATCTCATCCGCTACTCCGCCGCTTGCAGCTTCCGACTCCGGTCGTGCTTGCTTCTCTTCTGATGATGAGCGGCTGTAAGAACGCTCCCCCGCCAGCACCCGCCATGCAAGCGATGCCTGTTCAGGTTTCCAATGTGGACCTTAAGCCGGTTCCCGCAAGTGACACGTATGTAGCCACTGTGAAAAGCCGCCGTTCCGCCACGATCCAACCGCAGGTGGATGGCAACATCACACGCATCTTTGTCCATTCGGGACAGGTGGTGAAAGCTGGCGAGCTTCTTATGGGCATCGACCCACTCAAACAGCAGGCTACGGTTGCTCAGTCGAAGAGCCAGGAAGCGCAGGCCAAGGCTTCGCTCGACTACAACCGTGCAGAAGAAAATCGTCAGAAGCAGCTCTTTGCTGCGGGTGTCGTCTCCCGCGACGCCTACGAGCAGACGATGCAGAATCTTGGCACAACAACCGGCGCCTACAGCGCAGCAGTGGAAGGCACACGCGCGCAGCAGCAGCAGCTCGCCTACTATCAGATACGTGCACCATTCAGCGGCATCGTCGGAGACATTCCCGTGCACCAGGGTGACTATGTTTCTCCGACAACTCTGCTCACTACCGTAGATGAGAACTCCGGCCTGGAGGCCTACATCTACATCCCGACCGATCGCGCATCGCAGGTGAAAACCGGGCTCCCGGTAGAGCTTGTTGATACGGCGGGAAATCCCATCACCAAGTCGACCATCTCCTTCCTTTCCCCACAGGTAGATAACGGCACGCAGACCATTCTTGCGAAAGCCGAAATACCGTCTGGGCTGGCTTCGATCCGCAACCAGCAGTTAGTCAAAGCCCGCGTGATCTGGAGCATGGCTCCGGCTACTGTGGTTCCTGTGCTGGCAGTGAGTCGCATCGGCGGGCAGGCATTTGTGTACGTTGCAGCACCAAACGGCCGCGGCTACTCAGCGCATCAGGTAGCCGTCACGCTTGGAGACGCGCTGGGCAACACCTACCCCGTGCTCAGTGGGCTGCGCCCCGGTGACAAGGTAATTACTTCCGGACTGCAAATGCTGGCTGAAGGTGCGCCCGTTCAGCCCATGGGCTAAGTACTCTTCGTCGCGAGCATTGCGACAAAGACTTACCGCCACTGGCGCCAAGCTGGTGGCCACGTTCTATTCCGAGGAACGCTCGTGTTTGTAGATTTCTTCATTCGTCGTCCGGTTTTCGCCACCGTTTGCGCTCTCTTGATTGTGCTTGGCGGCGCTGTCGTTATCCCGGGTCTTCCAATCTCGCTATACCCGTCCCTGGCACCACCGCAGGTCACAGTCACTGCTGCCTACATTGGCGCGAACGCCGCTGCGGTAGAACACGATGTCACCATCCCGCTCGAAGAGTCGATCAACGGCGTAGAGGGCATGCGCTACATCACGTCTTCCAGCGGCAACAACGGCGTAAGCAGCATCACCGTCACCTTCCAGACTGGCTACGACTTGAACATTGCCGCTGTCGACGTACAGAACCGCGTCGCTAGTGCGCAGGGCGTGTTGCCGCAGACGGTAAAGAACACCGGCGTCACCATCACGAAGGCGAACCCGAACTTCGTCTTCGCCGCGGGCTTCTACGCAGAAAACAACCGCTACTCGCAGGACTTCATTTCGAACTACCTTGATCTCTACGTTAAGGACCCCATCAAGCGCATCACCGGCGTCGGTGACGTCCAGGTGTTCGGCGTTCGCAAGTACGCAATGCGGCTGTGGCTCGATCCAACAAAACTTGCCGCGCGTCAGCTCACGGCGAGTGATGTGGTCAGCGCCCTGCAGGAGCAGAACGTCGAAATCGCGGCAGGCGCCGTCGGTCAGCAGCCGCTCGATCGGCCACAGGATTACCAGTACTCTGTTCGCGCAGTTGGTCGCCTTACTGATCCCTCAGAGTTTGAAAACATCATTCTGAAGAACGGGCCGACGGGCATCATCCAGCTCAAGGATGTGGGCCGTGCAGAGATCGGGGCCGAAGACTACGGCACCAACCTGAAGTTCTCCGGGCAGCCGGCAATCGGCATCGGCGTGCAGCAGCTTACGAACGCAAATGCGCTTGACGTCGATCGCAAGGCGAAGGCTGAGCTCGCGCGACTGGCCAAAACGTTCCCTCCCGGCTTGCATTATGTCGTTGCGTTCGACACCACCACGGTTGTGGGTGACTCCATTCACGAAGTGCTCGTGACTCTCGTAGAAGCAATCGTCATCGTGGTCGTCGTCATCTTCCTGTTCCTTCTGGACTGGCGAGCCACGGTCATCCCCGCGATCACCATTCCCGTGTCGCTCATCGGCACGTTCGCGTTTATTAAGATGTTCGGGTTCTCCATCAATTCCCTCACCCTCTTCGGCATCACGCTAGCGACAGGTCTCGTCGTCGATGACGCCATCGTGGTGATCGAGAATGTCCAGCGACATCTCTCACACGGCAGCCAGGACGAGCAGCACGACCCGCATCAGGCCACTTCCGTCGCCATGGCCGAGGTCACCAGCGCCGTCATTGCTACTTCGCTTGTGCTCATCAGCGTTTTCGTTCCCGTCAGCTTTTTCCCCGGAACGACTGGCATCCTGTACAAGCAGTTCTCACTGACCATCGCGTTCTCCATCGCGATTTCAGCATTCAACGCCCTTACGTTGTCACCCGCGCTGGCTGCCCTGTTCCTCCGCAGTGAAGAACATAAATACGAGCTGCTGGACTGGACCGGCATCGACGCGTTCAAGCGCGGCTACCGTGGCTTCGCACACTTCATTGACAACACCATCAACGGTCTCTCCTCCGCTTACGGCCGTGCGATTCACTTCGCGCTACGCATTCGCTGGGTCATGCTCCTGCTCTTCGCGGTGGGGCTTGGCGCGACGGCGTACATGTACACGCACGTTCCCACAGCCTTCGTTCCCGCAGAAGATCAGGGCTATTTCATTCTTCAGGTGCTCGCGCCGCAGGGTGCCTCGCTGAGTTACACAACGGAGCTCGCGGACAAAGCACAGGCGCTGATGAAGCAGGATTCGGATATTTTCGGTTCCTTCTCTGTGATGGGCTTTGGCTTCTCCGGTGCGGCACCGAACCAGGGCCTCATCTTCGCTTCACTCATTCCCCAGGACCAGCGCAAAGCAAACGGACACGCCGATACGGATGTCATAGCCCGCCTCACGCCAAAGCTCTTCGGTATCCCGGGCGGCCTCATCCTCGCCTTCCCTCCACCGCCCATCCAAGGCATCGGCAGCTTCGGTGGTTTCCAATTCGAGTTGCAGGATGAGGGCCGCAATAAGATCGAGGACCTCGACCGCGTCGCGCACCAGATAGTGGCCGCCGGACGCAATCCGCAGAATGGCCTCACCGGTCTCTACACCAGCTTTACGGCAAACGACCCGCAACTGCTGGTCACAATCGATCGCGAAAAGGCGAAGAGCATCGGTGTCCCTTTCTCACAAATCAACGACACGCTTGGCGTGTTTATGGGTTCCGCATACGTCAACGATTTCGAGTTCAACAATCGCTCGTACCGCGTGTACGTGCAGGCAGATGCTCCGTTCCGCCATACCGCGCAAGACATCCGCCAGTACTACGTGCGCTCCTCGACGAACCAGATGGTGCCGCTCGACGATCTCGTGACCGTGACGGACACCACCGGCCCGCAAACGATCAGCCACTACAACTTGTTCCGCTCGGCAGAAATCCTGGGCTCCGCCGCTCCCGGCCTCTCGTCCTCACAGGGCTTGCAGAACATGGAAAAACTCGCGCGCAAAAACATGATTCAGGGTATGCGCTTTGAGTGGTCGGGTCTCGCGTTGGAAGAAATCGAATCTGCCGGCAAGGCCGTCATCATCTTCGCGCTCGGTCTGCTCGTCGTGTACCTGGCGCTGTCTGCGCAGTACGAAAGCTTTGCGCTCCCCTTTATCATCCTGCTGGCTGTACCTATGGCAGTCTTGGGCGCGCTCGTGTTCATCGCCGGTCGGGGTCTCGCAGATGACATCTACGTCCAGATCGGTCTTGTCATGCTGATCGGTCTATCCGCAAAAAACTCCATCCTGATCGTCGAATTCGCGGAGCAGATCCTCGACAAGGGCGCCACCATCGCCGACGCCGCCATTCAGGCTGGCGAACTGCGCCTGCGACCTATCCTGATGACGAGCTTCGCCTTTATTCTCGGTGTCTTGCCTCTCGTGTTCGCAACAGGCGCGGGCAAACTCGGCAGGCATTCCGTAGGCACAGCTATCGTCGGTGGCATGCTCGTATCCACCGTCCTGAATCTGTTCTTCATTCCGGTTCTCTACGTTGTGCTGAAAACGCTGCTCGTGCGCTTTGGCGGTAAAGGAAGAAGCGTTGAAACAGTTGCACCCACCCCCGCACACTAGACACCAGCGTGGCTGGGTGGCCACTCCCAGGAGCAGCCACCCACTCTAGCTCTTATCGCTATCTGCCTTCGGTTCTTCCTTGGATGTCTCAGGTGCCGGCGGCTTCTGCACGGCAAAATCTTTCGGTTTTGCCTCAACTCCGTAGCGACGGCGGAAGCGTGATTGCGACCTCGCGAAGTCTCCAGTGACGAGACGATCATCAATGCGCTGCATATCTTCCGCAGTCATCTCTTCTACGATTTGCTTCTTCTTTTTCGTCAGCAGAAAAAAGAGCGCGGCCCCCACGACCACAACACCGCCGCCAACTTCAAACAGCAGCGCATGATGACCGGGCACACTCATCGAGAAGAAAATCCTAAGAAATAATTCGCCTTGCGACGATTGATGCTAGCACGTTCGGCCCCTTACACTCCCCATGCACTTCATGAGATCGCGCGAGGTAATCCCAATCATCACAGCCACTTAAGTGTGTTTTGGTAAACAGCTCAGGCTGGATTCTCCGGCCAGCTGTGCCGCGGATATCGCCGCATCAGCTCCTTGCGCACCGTTGGATAGAGCCTCACCCAAAACCCCGCAAGATCGGTTGTTGTCTGCACCGCTCGCTTATTCGGTGCGAGCAGATGAACGACGACGGGTGTCTTCTCAGCACCGATGCGTGGCGTTTCCCGCATTCCAAAAAAGTTCTGCAGCCTTGACTCGATCCAGGGCGGCTTTCCATCCTCGTAATGAATCTTCGTCTGCCTGCCGCCCTGCAGGCGCACGCTTGTCGGCGCTCTCGATTGCAGTAGCTGCGTGCCTGCCCTGCTTTCCATCAGCGATAACACACCAAGAGCAGCCTCCTTCAAGGCTGAGAAGCTCCGCAATCCATGTGCAACTTCGAGCAGCACCGCACCCACATCCGGCTGCGCTAGTCCCGCGAAGTCGATGCGAGCCTGCAACTGCTGAAGCTGCTCTCCGTCAATGAAGCGTCCAACGCTCGCCTCCACAGCTTTTTGTACCAACAGCTCTGTAGCCGCTGCAGCGTCCTGCGGCAAACCACGTGTTTCCTGCAGCACGAGATCGTCATACATCAGCGCGCTCACTGCTTCTACACGTTCGCCTTCACGATGCCACACCAGCGTCTCTGTTTCTCGTACACGCTCGGGAAACAAGTCGATCAGCCACTCGGGCTCAATGCGCGCCGTCATGCGTATCAGCGGTAGAGGTTTATCTTTTCGGTCCTCAATGTCGACTGCCACAAAGAACTCTGAAGAAAGATCGCTTCCATCCAGCTCCGCGCTCCCGCCGCTCGATAAAAGCGCTTGCTTGCCGGCACGAATCTTCCCAACACGATCTGGAAAGCCGGCAAGCACTGCCAGCAGAATCGACTCGTCTTGCGAACCCTTCCCGTGAGCTGGCTTTGCGATTCGTCGAATCTGCTGCAAGAGCTGCTGGGTTCTAGCGTCCATCGGCGCTTCAGTAGCCGCAAGAAGATCTGTTTGCGCCGATCTAGCTCCAGAAGTAAGTAAAGCCGCTATCTTGCATCCAGCTTCGCCAACACCTCGGCGTTTTGCTTCCAGCAGAACCCGACTGAGCCGCGGACTTACTGGCAACCGCACCATCTCGCGTGCCTGGTCGCCGAACGCGCCGAGCCGATCCAGCAGCACGTTTGCATTGTGCATTGCGACATCTGGCGGTGGGTCAAGCCATTCCAAATGCTGCAACGTAGCATTCCGCGACGCACGAAGCATCAGGCACATCTGCGACAGGTCCGCGCGCAGCAGCTCCGGTAGGTCATGATCGGGACGCTGTGCAAAGTCCGCTTCGGGGTACAGACGTAGAACTAAGCCTGGCGCGGTCCTTCCCGCACGCCCGGCACGTTGCTGCGCCGACGCTTTGCTGATGCGCGCAAGCTCAAGCGTGGGCAGGCCTGTCCACGGCGAGAATGATGCTCTACGCGCCAGTCCACTATCGATGACGGCAGTCACGCCATCCACTGTCACGGAGCTTTCCGCAACATTGGTTGCGAAGATTACCTTCTTCTGCACGGACTGGCCGAGAGCGCGGTCTTGTTCAGCAGGACTGAGCTCGCCGTACAGCGGCAGAAGCACTAAATCCGCTCGTTGCCCCAATGCTTCACACTCGCGTATCGCGCGCCTTATCTCTGCCACACCGGGCAAAAATACGAGCGTATGTCCTGTATGGCCCTCGCGAATGAGTTCACTCAAGGCATGCTTCACCTGCGACTCCAGCGGAGCTGGAGAATAGGGCAAGTGCCGGACCTCCAGCGGGAACATACGTCCTTCTGACTGCAGAACAGGACACTCATTGAGGAACTTCGCGATCGGAGCAGCATCAAGGGTCGCAGACATCACCACGATGCGTAGCGTGGGGCGTGTCGCCTGCAGACGTTTCAGCAGTGCGAGTGCGAGATCGCCGTCAAGGTGGCGCTCGTGAAATTCGTCCAGCACCACAACGTCGACGCCCCTGAGCTCGGGATCAGACAGCAGACGGCGCGTGAGCACGCCTTCCGTAACGAAGCGCAAGCGCGTACGTTCGCTGCTTACGTCTTCAAAGCGAACCTGATAACCGACGGTCGCTCCCACCTCTTCGCCCAGCTCGCTCGCTACGCGGCGTGCCGCAAGCCGTGCGGCAATCCGGCGTGGCTCCAGCACAATGATCCCGCCCGTCACAAGCCCCAACAAAGCTGCGGGTACTCGCGTGGTCTTACCGGCTCCGGGCGGAGCTTCAATCACCAGATTGGGATTCTGCGACAGCGCAGCCAGTATCGCCGGAAGAATCCCATCTATCGGGAGCCTTGTAGCCTGCGCCGTCGTAGCCAAAGCTTACTTTGCGACGGCTTCTGCAAGGGCGCCGTCGCCCTCACCAGGCGCGAGGAACAGGTTCTGCTCGAGACCATGTTGCCTGGTGTAGAGCTCAAAGTAACGGCCACCGAGTCTGTAGAGCTCTTCGTGTGTGCCGCGTTCCACGATACTGCCGCGCTCCACCACCAGGATCTGATCCGCTCGTCGAATCGTCGACAACCTATGCGCAATAACAAAGGTAGTGCGCCCCTTCATCAGGAAGCTGAGGCCCTGCTGGATCATGGCTTCCGATTCAGAGTCGAGTGAGCTGGTCGCCTCATCCAGGATGAGAATGCGTGGATCGGCAAGAATCGCCCGTGCAATGGAGATGCGCTGTCGCTGTCCACCGGAAAGCTTCACGCCACGTTCCCCGACAATCGTTTCGTAGCCTTCAGGGAAGCTCAATGCGAACTCATCCACACGCGCAACCGCACATGCCTGTTCAAACTGCTCCTGGGTGGCAGTCGGACGAGAAAAGAGCACGTTCTCACGAATGTTTCCGTCGAACAGGAACGTCTCCTGCAGCACCACGCCGAGTTGCTTGCGATAGCTGCTCAGCTTCACACGGGCCAGGTCGATGCCATCTACCTGCACCTGTCCTTCTCCCGCAGTGTGGAACGCGCATATCAAACTGATGATCGTCGACTTTCCGGATCCGGAAGACCCGACCAGCGCTGTGACTGTGCCAGGCTTTGATTCGAAGCTGATGTTGTGGAGAACGGGCTTGTCTTTTTCGTAGGAGAAGTTGACGTCGAGGAAGCTCACGTCCCCGCTTAATGGGCCTAGCTCGACAGTTCGCCCGGCGTCGTTGTCTTCTTCTTTTTCGCCGAGTATTTCCCGTGTACGGTCCAAGCCGGCCACTGCTTCCGTCAGCTGCGTCCCAATGGACACAAGCTGCACAATCGGCGCAATCATAAAGGCCAGAAACATCACATACGTGACGTATTCGCCAGTGGTCAGCTTGCCCGCATAGTTCTGGTGAGCACCAAGAAACATCACCAACGCGCCGACCACACCCAGGACCGCCGTCGAGGCAAGGCTCATCAGCGACTGCGCGGTGATGGAACTGATGACGTTCTGCAGTAAGCGCTCTACGCCGCCGGAAAACACCGCGGCCTCGCTCTCTTCCGCGTGGTATCCCTTCACCACGCGCACCCCACCAAGCGACTCCGTCAGCCTGCCCGTCACCTCCGCCGAAATAACCGAGCGCTCGCGGAAAATCGGACGGATGACTCGGAATGCTCTTCGCAGAATGACTGCAAAGATCACGAGAATCGCGAAGGTCAGCAGGGTCATCACGACACTGAGGTGAAGAAGATAGATAAATGCGAACGTCGCGGTAAGAAGCCCGCCCACAAAGTCCACCACGCCTGTCCCGATGAGGTTCCGAACACCTTCAACGTCAGACATAATGCGAGTAACAAGGGCACCGGTTCGATTCGTGTCGTAGTAAGCGACGGGCAACCGGCCCACATGTTGCTGCACTTGTTTACGCAGATCGGCAATGAGCCGCTGGCCTGACTTCGACAGAGCCTGCGTGAGTGCAAATGAGGTTCCGCCCTGCACGATTACGGCAGCCACCGCTATCATCACGATGCGCGGTAAATACCAGATCTGGTGCGCATTCATCACGCGATCGATCAGCGGCTTCGAAAGCGCCGGAAGCACCAGCCCGGCCGAGCGATTGATAACCATGATGAAAAAGCAACCAAGCAGCAACGGCAAGCGCGGCTTTACGAGCTTCCAGATCTCAGGCCACACGTCTTTCAGCTTCGCCTTTGGTCTGGACGCAGTAAGGTCCATCGGCTTCACGCGAGCGTTGCCGCGCACCGGACGCTCCCCGGATGGCATATGACCGCTCCGACTAAGATTCGGCTGACCCAAACTTCCCATACTGCTGCTCACACTTTCTGTTTGCTGTCTTACGCCGTACGAGCGCGACGCGCCGCTATAAATGACTGCACGCACAGCGCCACAAAGATCAGGCAGACAACCGCCATAATTCCCTGCTCCGCCACTGCGAGCGGACGTGGCACGGAAGCGCCGTGCGCTTTCACGAACGCCATGATGGTTCTGGCTGCCGGAAAGATAAAACCAAGCAGGCCGAACGTCACAGCGATATGCATCCACAGCATCCTGCGGCTCGGCTCGGGGCTGTTCGCCAAAATGCCGCAAATCGTCAGGACGATTCCAAAGTAAACGGGAATCAGCGATGTCGGCGCAGTGGCTCCCGTTGCCAGATAGAAGCCTGCGCCAAGCGCGATGAGTGCAACACCGAAAACAATCGTTACCTTTGCCATATTTTCTCCTGCTCTGTACCTAGGCTGTGGCTTTCTTCACGTCGGTCATCGCGTCCGCAACGGTCCACTCGTTGCCGGGATAGAACGCCGCTATCTTGCCATCTCTACCGATCACGATCGTGGAAAGCGAGTGTTGCAGCGGCGCGTTGCCCTCACCCGGAGTCACGCCGACTGCAAAGAACTGTTCCACTTTGGCCAAGTCGCTTTCTGTGGGCGCGGCGAAATCCCAATGATCGAATTTCTCATTGACGAAGTTACCCGTGTACGAGCCGCCATAACTCCGCAGCACTTTGGGCGTGTCGTACTTCGGGTCGAAGCTCACGCTAAGCAAGTGCGTTTCCGCGTACAGCGTCGGTGTGGCCGCCAGCGCTTTGTCCAAGTCCGCAAAGTTACGGCTCATGCGCGGACAAAAGTCAGCTAAAGGACAACGCGTATAGATGAAAGTCATCACTACGACTTTGCCGTGAAATTGCGCAAGGCTGATCTTCTTGTCCGACTGGTTCAGCATGGTGAAATTCGGCACCGTCTCGCCTATCGCCGGCACGTGGTACTGAACTTTCGGCTTGTAGTCTGGTCGTGCCTGCGCGACAACCACGATGTCTCTCAGCCGAGGATTCACTGGACCGGCGGAGTCGTTGTCGACCAGCAGAGTCGCAGTAATGCGGTCTCCTGGATGTAGCTCCGAAGCGACCGAAGCATCTTCCAGACGGTATGACATGGTCATAGCTTCCATGAAGCCCGGAATGGCCTCGTGGTCCAACATGACGTGCCCGGTAGCGGCGTCGACGGAGATGATTTTTCCTCGCACAGGGTACCGCTTGGCCACGTCGTTCCCATGCGAAGATCCAGCACTGTGGCATCCGCTTAGACCAGGCGCCAGGCAAAGGCCGACCGCCAGCAGCATGGCCCAGGCGGCGCTCCCAAATCTGTAAAGAATCCTGTTTTCGCGCATCAACCTCCATGATAGCTGTCCGCAAAGCGACAGCCGCGAGGTGATAGCATCGCTTCCGGGTAGTGGTGTTCAGCGCAGAGTCGACCGTGGTGCGGCGGCTACTGACAAACGTTGATCTTGTCTCACCATTGCTGCTGTCCTCATGCAAACCTCCGCGCCAGCGTCTGCCTTTCCGCACACGTCTATTGCAGGGAGCGATGAGCGAATCCGCACAGCAGCAACTGGAACGTAGTACAGCCGGTCCTTCCGTCATCTGGCTCGGCGCCGGAGCTTTGCTCGCCGGCGTTGGCACCGTTCTTCTTGGACCGATCCTTCCAGACGTCTCACAGCGTTGGCACCTTACCGACACGAACAGCGGTTGGCTCATTTTTGCGAAGTTTGTCGGCGCTTTCCTGGGCGGCGTTTCCATTCCCCGCAAGCTCCGCTATGGCATCTTGATCGGCATACTTCTAACAGCCATCGGCTTCTGCTCTTTTGGTCTGGCCAGCGGTCTCGCTCTCGGCTGCCTCGCTCTCTTCGTAGCGGGAGTCGGACTTGGTCAACTCATCGCCTCCACCAACATCCTTGCAGGCAACCGTTACCCGGCCCACACCGGGTCTGCGCTTGCGTCTCTCAATTTCTTCTGGAGCCTGGGAGCCGTCGCCACCGGTGTACTAGTGGCGGCGTTTCTTCCAAGGCTCGGTCTCACTCCACTGCTCTTCTGGATTTCCGCAGCCTTCCTCGTCACGGGTTTAGGCGGCGTACTCCAGAATGAACGATCGGCTGCGACTGTCCCTACAACCGGAAACGTCACACAGAAGCTGAATCGCAAAGCTTTCCTGCTCTTCGCTGCGCTCCTCTTCCTCTATGGTGGTCTCGAAACCTGCCTCACCGGTTGGCTCACTACCTTCACCATCCGTTACGCGGCAGACGTTCACCTGCTCGGCGGCCAATCAGGCACTGTCCTGCTCTGGATCGCACTCACCGCTGGGAGGGCCGTTGCTTCTCTCGTGCTCCGCTTTCGTAGCGAGACCCTCGTGCAAAGAGTGTCCCTTGGCCTGGCCCTCATCTTCGTAGTCGGCCTCGCCACCTCCCACGGAGCAGCAATGCTTTCCGTGTGGTGCATCTTTCTCGGCCTCAGCCTGGCTCCATTCTTCCCAGCTACCTTCGGTCTCCTCCTGAGACGCCTCCCACCAGCACGCGAAGCTGGCTTCATACTCGCGGTGTCAGGACTAGGTGCAGCCGTGTTCCCGAAACTCATGGGAAGCATTTCCACCGCAACAGGTTCTCTACGAACTGCGATGATCGTTCCCGCCGCACTCACGCTTCTGTTACTCCTGGCCAGCCTCGTCAGCACCGAAGAGCCGACCCAATCCTCAGATTTCCAGACACTCACAGGCGAACAGCAAGAGAAAGTCGGCGCATAATGACTGAGTGCACACGGCGAACCAACTGACTGCCCAGGAACTGCTCGCCTCTAGCAGCTTGGTCGTGGTGCCGAGCGACGCAGGCACCCAGCAGCTTCGCCACAGACACGATCAGCAGCAACGCGCAGCGGGTAAGGCAGTCTGGTCACCGGCGAATGTTTTCAGCTGGGAGCAGTGGCTACGTTCCTTATGGGCGCAAACGCTGACCGACGGCGTTGAAGACCGTTTGCTCCTCAACGCAGCCCAGGAACACCGCCTATGGTCACAGATCGTGCAAAGCCGCGGCTCCGAGACACTTACCTCTCCAGATGCACTGGCCGAGCTGGCCCAGGCAGCGTGGCGGCTAAGCGAAAGCTACGGCGCCACCTCGCGCCTTCGACAAGCTGCCACTACGCACGACGCCCGAATATTCGCGGAGTGGGCAACCGCCTTCGCCAAAACGTGTGAGGCGCAGGGCTTCATCTCGCGCGCGAGCCTGGAGGCGACGCTTCAGGCTCGCATCAGCAAATGCGAACTGCAAACCACACAAACGGTTACGGTAGCTGGCTTCGGGAACTGGACACCCGCGCAGCGTGCTTTTCTGAACGCTTTGCAAAACAGCGGTGCGACCGTCTCAGAAGTAAGCCAGGTTGCCACAGCGGGCACCAGTGCAGATTCCTTCGTGCTTGAAGCAGACAGAGAAGAAGCTGAGTTGTATGCCGCCGCCAGGTGGACACGCTCGGTCCTTGAGCAACACCCGGCCAACGCTCCTGCGCACATCGCAGTCCTCGTACCAGACCTCGACGCCATTCAGCCGAGCATGGATAGCATCTTTCGCAATGTCCTCGCCCCGGAACTGCAGGATATCGGAGCAGGCGACGCGGTTGCGCCGTACGAGTTCTCCAGCTCAGAGCCTCTCTCAGCAGAGCCGATGATTGCGGCCGCCCTGGATCTCGCCCGTCTGTCGCAGGCACCGCTGAGTCTGCAATCTGCGAGCGCGCTGCTGCTTTCTCCCTACATCGCACCTGGCGCTGCTTTGGAGCAGCGTGCGCAGTTCGACGCCTGCAAGCTACAGGCCGCCCAACGCCTTCGCCCGGAGATCAGCTTGCGCTCGCTCGCACGGGATGCCGCTCGCTCCGAATATGCCGCTGCCCTCACCTGGATCAACAGCCTTGCGCGGTTCGTGGAATCCAGCGAAGCGTCAGATGCACCGCGTAGCTTCGGGCAAGGCACCGAGTTCATCCGCCACCTCCTTCGAGCCGCCGAATGGAGCAGCGGGGTCACATCTACCGCACACGAAGCTGCCGTCGAACGTGCTTGGGAGCATGCGCTTGACAGCGTAGCGACACTCGACTTTCAGGGCGAGCGGGTGCCTTTCCGCGATGTGCTCACCGCGTTGGAACGCCAACTCGCAAATACTCACCTCGCAAGTACACAGCGAGCGCCCGTGCAGGTTCTTAGCCCTGCCGACGCCATGGGCATGACCTTTGACCGTGTCATCTTCGCGCGCGCAACAGATGCCAAATGGCCTAAGCTCCCGTCGAGCAATCCGTTGGTAGCGTGGTCGCTGCAATCTGCTCTTCGCATGCCCGGGACTGATCGTGCTGCCGATCTTCAAAAAGCCCGCTCTGACTTCGCGGCTCTTCGCGATGGCACATCGTCCGCTGTCTTCAGCTATTCCTGTTCAAGCGCAACAGGTCCACAGCGCCCGTCTGCTCTCGTCGCCGAACTGCAACTGCCAGTCAGGCTCCCATCGGACCTAGGAATCGATCCGCCTGCTCCGCTGCTCGTCGTTCCAGAGCGCTTCGAAGACGATGCACCCCTTCCTCCTCTCACCTCGGAGCACGTCCATGGAGGCGCAGCAGTCCTCCAGCATCAGGCGGCATGCGGTTTCCGCGCCTTCGCTGAAATCCGCCTTCGGTCCACAAGTCCCGAAGTACGCGACCTGGGCCATGATGCTCGCGACCGCGGCAACGTCTTACACGACGTAATGCAACGCTTCTGGAAAGAAGTGAAGACTCAGCGCGCGCTGAAGGCAATGACCAACGCCGAACAGCTGGCCGTCCTCAGTCGCTGTATTGAAGACGCGTTCAGCCATCGCCCCCAGGGAGAGTGCTCGTGGGACGTCGCGTACCTTCGATTACAAAAACTGCGCCTCGCGAGATTGTTGAAGCATTGGCTTGCCAGCGAGCTGGAACGTACAGACTTCGAGGTCAGCGAAGCTGAAGAAAAGAAGACAGTACGCGTCGGTCCGCTCGATCTGACACTGCGTGTGGATCGAATCGACCGCGTCGAAGACGGCGAGTTCCTCGTCGACTACAAGACCGGTTCTTCGGCCAGCCCAGCCGATTGGGAAGGCGAACGACCGGACGAGCCGCAGCTTCCCCTTTACGCACTGCTTGACCGCGACCAACCCTTGGCAGGAGTAGCTTTTGCAAAGGTGCGGCCCGGCAAAGGTATGGAATGGAAGGGATACGCCACACAGGCTGGTGTCATACCGGGAAAAAACATCGTTCGCGATCTGCCCGCGTTACAAGAGCAATGGAAAGTTCAATTAGAAGCGCTTGCTCATTCCTTTGCGGAAGGTGACATCAACGTCGCCCCAAAGAGCTATCCCGTCACCTGCTCCTACTGCTCGCAGCGCTTGTTGTGTCGGCTCGATGCCGCCACGCTGCTCGACACTGAGGACCCGCTCGAGCCTACAGAGGAGGAAGCAAGCGCTTGACCAACCTGCTCCTCTTCCCGGATCCTCCTCTCTCCAAGCCCAAAAGCGAAGTCACCGCACCGCTAGAACATGCTCCCGACCAAGCAGAGCGGCTTCGCGCACTTGACACCACCGCCTCTTGGATTGTCGAAGCTCCCGCCGGTTCTGGAAAGACCGGCTTGCTGATGCAGCGCTATCTCAAGCTTCTCGCGAGTGACTCCGTCACGCACCCTGATGAAGTGCTCGCCATCACGTTTACGCGCAAAGCGACCGCAGAACTCCACGCCCGCGTGCTCGAGCAGTTGGACGCTGCTCATCGGAATCAGCCGCTCGCCGAGGATGCACCCGCATTCAAACGCGCAACACGTGGGTTGGCGCAGCAGGTGCTTGCTCGCGACCAGGCGATCGGATGGGCGCTTCTCGCCGATCCCACTCAGCTTCGTATCCGCACCATCGATTCCGTTTGCGGAGACATCGCACGCACGCTGCCTCTACTGTCCGGCAGCGGTGTTTCCGGCGTTCCTGTGGAAGACGCGCGCCCGCTATACCGCCAGGCTGCACGAAGAACAGTGATGCAGCTCGGCGGCTCGGATCACGTTCTGCACGAGGCGCTGCATACTGTGATTTTGCACCGGGACGGCAATCTCGGAAACGTCGAAACACTCCTCGTCACCATGCTTGCGCAGCGCGAGCAGTGGGCCGAGCTCATCCCGCTGGACCGGGCATCGCTCACGGACGAAGTACTCGATTCCGAGGTTCGTCCAAGACTGGAAGCAAATCTCGAGCGTGTCGTCTGCGCCGGTCTATCGCGCGCGTTGCGCAGCCTGCCGTCAGATCTTCTGCACGAACTTACCCTTCTGGCGCAGCGGCTCGCTGGTGCGCCAGATCACCCCGTCGACTCAGCCATCGCTATCTGCGCATCGCGTTCACTTCCACCCAATGAAGCTGCGGACCACCTGGAACACTGGGTCGCGCTCCTCCATTTACTTCTGACCAAGGAAGGCACCGGAAGGAAGAGCTTCGGTGCGAATCTGCTCACCTTCACACTTGGCAAGCCTGAACAGGCCGATCTGAAGAACATCATCGGCGCGCTACCAGCAGATGAACGTCTGGAGGCGCTACATGCTGTCCGTGATCTTCCGCCTGCCCGATATCCAGAAGACCACTGGCGAGTGGCGAAAGCACTCTTCCGGCTCCTCCTGCATGCGCTCGCAGAGCTCAAACTGCTGTTCGCGGAACGACGCGAGTGTGACTTTTCCGAGTTGTCGCTCGCGGCACGCGAAGCGCTTCACGGCGAAGGCGGAGCTGCCGACCTTGCAAGTGCTTCCGGTCGCACACTGCGACACCTGCTCGTCGATGAAATGCAGGACACCTCTTCGGCTCAGTACGATTTGCTTGAGCTGCTAACGCATACCTGGGACGGCCACAGCCAGACGCTGTTTCTCGTCGGTGATCCCAAGCAGTCGATCTACATCTTCCGCCAGGCGCGTGTGGAACGCTTCCTCCGCACTGTGCGAGAGCGGCGACTTGGCGATGTTCCTCTCGATGCACTGCAACTCACGGCAAACTTTCGTTCACAGGCTGCCCTCGTCGAAGACTTCAATCGCGACTTCGAGCGCCTGTTCCCCGCTCGGGAACACCTTAGCGCGGAAAACGTCGAGGAAGATGTGCCCTTCGTCGCGGCAATACCCACTCGATCTACTCATGCTGATTGCAGCATGGAATGGCATGCTGCGGTTCTCGATGGCAAGGGCGCAGAAGCGAGGCGCAGGCGCGCTCTGCAGGAAGCGATCGAAATCCGCCGCGTGGTGGAGACGTGGCAGAACGAGCCGCTGTCACAAGGCCGCGAGGAACCGTGGCGCATCGCGGTCCTTGCCAGAGCACGTCACCACCTGGCACCCACGCTCGCGGAGTTTCAGAGTGCAGCAAATGGCGCGCCCATTCCTTTCCGCGCTGTAGACGTGGAGCAACTTGGTGAGCGTCAGGAGGTGCTCGACGTTTTTGCCCTCACCCGCGCTCTGCTGCATCCCGGGGACCGCACGGCATGGCTAGGTTCCCTGCGCGCCCCGTGGTGTGGTCTAAGCGCGGCAGACCTTCTCGCGCTGGCAGGCGACGGTGCTGACGTCGCAAGCAACACGGCACGCACGATCACCATAGCGTCTTGCATCCGCCATCGGTCCAATCAACTAAGCACCGAAGCACAGCGACTGCTCGCCCGTGCAGCGCCGATCCTTTTTACCGCACAGCAACACGCCGGACGCATCCCCTTGCCAGAACTGGTGGAGCGCACCTGGCTCTCGCTCGGGGGCGACGCTAGCATCGCGCCGGAGGAACGCGCAAATGTGCAGCGCTACCTCACGCTGCTGCGTAAAGTACTTGAAGCCGGTGGCCGCCTCAATCTGCAAACGCTGCAAACTTCGCTAAAGGAGCTTTACGCTGAACCCGGCAATGACCCTCACGCAGTAGAGATGATGACCATCCACAAAGCCAAGGGCCTTGAGTGGGACGTAGTCATCGTGCCTGCGCTGGAGCGGCAGGGCCAGGTCTCGCGCTATGAGTTGCTCAACTGGCTTGAGCTTGACTCAGCAAAGGTGGACGGCGGAGCGGTTCTGCTCGCTCCCATCGCCGAGATGGGAGATACGCCAGGCAAGCTCCCCAAGTGGATTCGCGACACCCGTAACAAGCGGGAAGAGGCCGAACGGAAACGCCTACTGTATGTAGCCTGCACGCGTGCGCGTGAAGAGCTGCATCTCTTCGGGGCATGCGAACGGAAAAAGAGTGGTGAACTTACGCCGGGAACCGGCACTCTTCTGCAGAGCTTCTGGCCGGCGGCTGCGCCTAACTTCGCGCAGTTCACGCAAACGCGGCTTGGAGAGAATGTGAGCGATGTGGCCGGCGACGATCCGCCGCAAATCTCTGTTGACGACGCAGGAGACGTGTTTGCCATCGCAGCCGCTGGAGACGACGAGCAAGCACCGGAAAAGAGTCGCGCGTATCCGCTGCTCACGCGCGTTCCCCTCACATACGACTTCGCTGCACCCTTTGCGCAAGCAGCAGCAAATCGTCTCTCCAAACCCGCGCCGCAATCTGCTCAGGCAAATGCATTCGAGCGTCCTGAAGGGTCTTTTGCCATCCGCGCCTTTGGCAACACAGTGCACCGCTTTCTCGAGCTCATCGCACAGCGCCTCGCGCAAGGTGAGAACGCAGATAATCTTACTCAGCAGCTCCCCTCCTGGCATGGACGCGCCCTCGCCTCACTGCGCAGCGAAGGACTTCCTCCTGCTCTCTGCACAAGAGAAGCAACGCGCGCGCTCGAAATACTCAGGAACGCGGTCGCAGATCCAATTGGGCGCTGGATTCTTTCTCCTCACCCGGACTCCCTGAGCGAAGCCGCACTCACGCTTGGCAGCGAATTCGGCCCATCCACAATGCGTGTAGACCGCACCTTCCGTGCTGGCTCTGAGCCTTCGGCAGAGGGCACCGACATTTTGTGGATCATCGACTTCAAAACTGCAGAACAGGGCTCACGTTCCGCC
The DNA here is from genome assembly GCA_965200515.1 of Granulicella sp. Lineage (GTDB taxonomy): Bacteria > Acidobacteriota > Terriglobia > Terriglobales > Acidobacteriaceae > Granulicella. Next base: position 2,392,154 of record CBDAUT010000014.1, read on the forward strand.
GCTCGTTTTGAGCAGGAAGAACGCGCAAAATACAGCCCGCAACTCGCAAGCTATGCAAATCTGCTGCGGACGGCCAGCGAAGAAACCAACCCCATCATGCTCGGTCTCTACTACCCCGCCGTACCACGTTTCATCTGCTGGCCCGCGGCATCGGCCTACTAGGTAGAGGCGGATTGCACAGAGCAAGTTATTGCGCGGGAAGCTTTGCGGCGCAGATACCCTGGCTTCGACCAAGCGGCTTTAGCTGCCGAGATAGACCGAAGCCTCAACGTAAGGTGGCTTTAGCCACTGCGATGCGATGCTGATGGCGAGACTACAATCACATGCGCTGCACGGTCATCTGGGCTGATGGCGTGAAAGCGACGAATTCCAAGCGTCCCGCCGACCTAATTCAACAGCTCCCGAACAACCACTGCACTTTTCTCACACTCTTCTCGACTCACATCGAAGTGCGTAACAAAGCGCACATGGTGCGGCCCGATCGCACTCGCAGCAACACCGCGTTCCTTCATGCGGCCAACCAGCCCCGGAGCATCGCCACCATCACGCAACCCGAAGATCACGATGTTCGTCTGCACCGAATCGAGGTCGATCTCCGCTGCCGAACACTCCGCCACAGCCTCCGCCAACAGCCGAGCATTCGCGTGATCCTCGTGCAGCCGGCCCGGCATCTGCTCCAACGCAATCAACCCCGCTGCGGCCAGCACGCCGGCCTGCCGCATGCCTCCACCCAGAGCTTTGCGAACAGACCGCGCGCGCTTGATGTCCGCCGTCGTCCCCACCAGCATCGACCCCACCGGCGCGCCAAGACCCTTGCTCAAACAAAACATCACCGTGGCAAACCCACGCGTCAACGCCGCTACATTCGTGCCTAACGCCGTAGCCGCGTTGAACACGCGTGCCCCATCCAGATGCGTTGCAATCCCCGCGGCCGTTGCCATCTTCCAGATAGGCTCCAGCACTTCCAGCGGCGTCACCGTGCCACCGGCCATGTTGTGCGAATTCTCAATCCAGACCAATCCTGTTCTGGCGCGGTAGTAGATGTCCGGGGCAATCGCAGCCTTGATCTGCTCCGCCGTGACGACACCACGCACACCTGCAATCGTGCGCGGCATGCATCCCGAGAAGGCAGACATCATTGCCATTTCCCAATCGAGCACATGCGACCGCGCTTCGCAGATGATCTCCTGCCCTGGCTGCGTGTGCAGCTTGGCCGCAATCTGGTTGCCCATCGTTCCGGTCGGCACGAAGATTGCCGCCTCTTTCCCAAACACTTCCGCGGCGCGGAGTTCCAAACGGTTCACCGTTGGATCTTCGCTGTACACATCGTCGCCAACTTCTGCTTCGGCCATTGCCGCGCGCATAGCGGCTGTTGGTTTGGTCACTGTGTCACTACGTAGATCGATCAACTTCTTTCCCGATTCCAAACTCACCTGTTCTCCTGAACAATTCTCATTGCCTAAGCCGCGACACCCGCGAGCAGATGCCCAAACACCTCATTGGAGACGAGCCTGCCCCGCCCAGACAGCGTCAGAACCTGGTCACAAACCGACATCAGGCCCTCTGATGCGAGTTCCTCTGCGGCACTCTTCGCCTCATCAACCCACTCGCTTGGATACTGCTCACGCAAGCTTCCCACCGGAACACCACGCGACATTCGCAAACCAAGGAAGAGCGACTCCTCAAACGCCTCCCGCAAACCCACATCGGTCACCTCGCGTGCACACAGCGCTCCTTTGTAGTGCTTCAGTTCATCAGGATTCGCAAACCGCACCGCGCCCTCATTCCGCTTCAGCATGGAATGTGCATCAAGACCGAAGCCCACATACGGCGCGCGTTCCCAATACTTCCGATTGTGCCGAGATTCAAACCCGGGCTTCGCAAAATTTGAAATTTCATACTGCGCAAAGCCGCCTCTCGGCAGTGCATCGCACGCTCGCTCGTACAAGCCCGCGACCGCATCGTCATCGGGAACGCGCGGTGCATGCAAGCGCAAACCGCCTGAAGCGACTTCCTGACCAAGCCGCGAGTCCTCATCAACCTCGAACATGTAAACACTCAGGTGCGTGAGATCTGCACTCGCCGCAATGCGCAGGGATTCTTCCCAAGTCTCCGCAGTTTGATACGGCAAGCCAGCAATCAAATCCGCACCGACATCCGCAACTCCAGCTGCGCGCAGCCGCGCGAATTCCGCTAGACAGCTCTCCCTGGTATGTGAGCGACCCACCGCCACACATTCGCGATCAACAAATGACTGCACACCCAGGCTCACACGGTTAGTACCAAGCCGCAGCGCCTCTTCCAGCACATCATCCGCAATCTGCCCCGGCGCGGCCTCTAGCGTGATCTCCGCATCCGGCGCAATCGCGAACTCACCGCGCAGCGCACCAAAAATCCTGCTGAGCTGCTCCGGCAGAAGCAGACTTGGCGTTCCCCCGCCCAAATATAACGTGTCAACAACATTCGGCACTTCCCCACCCAGCCGAAGGGCCGTCTGGCGCACACTGGCAATCTCTTCGCAAAGTGCCTCGACGTAGTCCGCAATTACGTTCGGGGCGGACACCCCCGAAGCAAAATTGCAAAAGGTGCATTTCGCGCGGCAAAACGGCACGGAAACATACACGCCGAGCTTGTCACCGCTGTCCTCTGCCATCACAGCAGTATTCTTTCATGCGCTCGCCATGTGCCTTCGTCGCCGCCTGTTGCTCACAAATAGAATGGGAATATGCCGGACGCGAACAAACAGAACAAGAGCGACAAGAAGAAACCTGCGTCCGGACCCAAGGCGACCGATACCACGCCGGAGCAAAAGCACGACGACGACGTAGTCGGCAAAGTCTATGACAGCCGCCTCATGCGCCGCCTGATCACCTATCTGCACCCGTACAAGCTGCAGGTCGGTCTCTCCGGCGTTGCCATCATCATCAAGGCTGGCAGCGATGTCTTCGGCCCTTACCTCGTCAAAGTCGCCGTAGACAATTACCTTTCGCCGTCGCCCGCAGCGCGCGCACATCCGGGCTGGCTCGCTCGCCACCTCAACTCAAACGCAACGACTGCCATTTCTGAGATTGGCGCACTCTACCTCAGCGCGCTCGTCTTTACCTTTCTGCTTGAGTTCGTGCAGACCTATCTCATGCAGTGGACCGGCCAGAAGATCATGTTCGATCTTCGCAGCCAAATTTTCCGCCACATTCAGCGCATGCACGTCGGCTTTTTTGATCGCAACCCTGTCGGCCGCCTCGTCACGCGCGTGACCTCCGACGTGGACGCGCTCAACGAAATGTTCACCTCGGGCGTGCTGGCCATTTTCGAGGACATCTTCATCCTCGCCTACATCATTGCCATTATGCTTTCCATGAGCTGGCCCCTCGCGCTGCTCACGCTCGCCGTTCTGCCCGGCATCATCTTCGCCACACAGGTGTTCCGCAAGCATGTGCGCGACAGCTACCGCCGCCAGCGCGCGGCCACCGCAAAGATCAACGCCTTCACGCAGGAATACGTTTCCGGCATGAGCGTCGTGCAGCTCTTCAACCGCGAAGCCCGCGCGTTCAAAGACTTCTCCGCTGTCAACGAAGAAAATAAGTCCGCATGGACCGACGCCATCTTCGCCTACTCGCTCTACTACCCTGTAGTCGAACTCCTCAGCTCCATCGCCATCGCCCTCGTTATCTGGCGTGGCGGCATCTCCGTCCTCAACTCCGAACATTTCCACTGGCTCACGCGCCACCTCTACCTCGCCGCCGATGGCACCACGCACTCAAGCATCTTCGGCACCGTAACGCTCGGCGTACTCATTGCCTTTGTCCAATACGCGCAGCGCTTCTTCCGTCCCATTCAGGACCTCAGCGATAAATACAACATCCTGCAGGCTGCAATGGCCGCATCCGAACGCGTCTTTAAACTCCTCGACACCGACACTGACATCAAAGCACCCGACCAGCCAGTCAGAGGCAACAACTCCGGTCGCATTGAGTTCCGCAACGTCTGGTTCACATACCAGCAACTCACACCAGAACAAATATCAGCACTGAAAAACATCTGTCATCCTGAGCGGAGCGAAGCGGAGTCGAAGGACCCCAACGGTCATCGTGTGCTCACAAACGTTGGTCCATTTCCGCCACTTGCGGATACGGCCCCTCTCTCAGACATGGAAGGGAACGGGCTCCACCCCGTCCATAAACACCTGGCCACAAACACGGCTATAGCCGCTGAGGGGCTGTCCCCCGCTCACCACCCGCTCCTCTCCAACGTCGAGTGGATCCTTCGCGGCGTCTCCTTCACCGTCGAGCCTGACACAACAGCCGCCATCGTGGGCCACACCGGTGCCGGCAAGACCACCATCACCGCACTCATGATGCGCTTCTACGACGTGCAGGCAGGCCAGGTTCTCGTCGATGGCGTCGACGTTCGCGATCAGGAACTAATCGCCCTCCGCAAACGCTTCGGCGTCGTCTTACAAGACCCCTTCCTCTTCTCCGGCACCGTCGCGCAAAACATACGCCTCGGCACCGACACCATCACCGACAGCGAAGTTGCCAACGCAGCCGATGAGGTCAACGTCGGCGACTTCATCCGCACCCTCCCCGGAGGTTTCGCCGAACCCGTCCTCGAGCGCGGCTCAACGCTTTCCACCGGCCAGAAGCAGCTCATCTCCTTCGCGCGCGCCCTCGCCCACAAACCCGGCATCCTCATCCTCGACGAAGCCACCAGCTCCGTCGACACCGAAACCGAGCTTCGCGTTGAGTCAGCCCTGACACGCATGATCACTGGCCGCACCAGCGTCGTCATCGCGCATCGCCTCAGCACCATCCAACGCGCCGACACGATTCTCGTCATGCATAAGGGTTTGCTGCGAGAGCAAGGCACGCATCAGCAGCTTCTCGCTCACCGCGGCCTCTACTTCAAGCTCTACCAGCTTCAGTACAAGGACCAGGAATTAGGCATCCCAGCCTAGTTCAAACGGTAGCGATGCTCGTCAGTTCACAGCAGTGGGTTGATTCCCATGCTCCGGCTCGCGATCTACCGGCAAAAACAAGCTGAAAATGGTTCCATGCAATTCAGTCGCGGAAGAGCTCCGCACCTTCAACGTGCCTCCGTGCCGCACGACGATGTCCTTAGAAATCCAAAGCCCTAGCCCGGTGCCGTTCAAATCCTTCGTTGTAAAGAACGCCTCGAAGATACGGTCTTGCGTCGCCTTCGGCATTCCATGCCCGGTGTCCGCAACAGTGATCCGAACCCCCGGCACACCGTCCGCGCGAAGCCGCGCGTCATGCGCACTGATCACCAGTCTGCCGCCCGACTTCATCGCGTCGATCGCGTTCGCAATGAGGTTGTTCAATACCTGGCGGATTTCATTCTCGAGGCACAGCACAGGAGTGGTGCTGACATACTTCGTCTCAACCTGAACACCCGAGTTGTTCAGCCGACCGAGATACAAATCCAGCACAGGCTCGATCAACTGCTCCGCGCTTACTCTTGTTGCCTTCACCGTCTGCCGGTGAAATCGCAACGTCTGCGTCGCAATCTGCGATACGCGCGCAACTTCCCGTTCTGCTAGCTCCGTCCATTGCCGCACGTCCTCAGGCAGCCCATCGCTCGCGGATATCAGATACAGCAGGTTCGTCACCGCTTCCAACGGGTTGTTAATCTCATGCGAAATCGATGACGCGAGCCTACCCACAGCGGCAAGCTTTTCACTTTGAACCAGAGCCATCTCCGCGCGCTTCTGCTGTGTGATCTCCAGTGACGCTGCCGCAATGTACTGCACAGAGCCATCCGGCGCATATACAGGCGAATAATTTACCGTCCAGTAGCGATGCTCTCCTGGCCGCCCGACCAGTTCACCTTCCAGCGGAAAATTTACCACCGGCGTACCGGCACGAACTCCGTCGAACAGTTCTCGTAGACCTTCTATAGGAGCCATTTCGAGCACTGTTTGTCCAACAATTTGCTCCGGCTTCAGCCCGAAGAATGCGGCTTGCCGGTCATTCAGCCGCAGATAGCGATACTCCTCCGTTTCGAACAGAGCAAGCCCAATTGGGGCGGTGCGATACACCGCCTCGATCTCAATAGCCTGCTGCTCTGCCTGCTCTGACTTGCGCCGCAACTCGTCGGCAGCATACCGCTGCGCAGTCACATCGCGGAAGAAGATGATGATGCCACCATCCGAAGGCATCGCCTCATTACTGAACCATGCGTTTAGCGGCTCGGGATAAAACGCCTCGAAGTGTACGGGAACGCGTTCATCCATTGCACGGTGATAGTTGCCCCAGAAAGGCAAGTCTGGATTCGCCGATGCCGGAAAGGCGTCCCAGATCTTGACACCAAGCAGAGCGTTTCCGGACGCAAGCAGACCCATCGCACGGCGGTTGATGAATGTGAACCTCCACTCGCGATCCAGCATCGCAATCGCATCGGTCGTTTGCTCCAGCACTTCCCCAAGCTGCCGCGCAGTAGCGTCTCTGCCGCCTTCTGCTGCTTTCAGCCTGGTGACGTCGCGGTAGTAAAGAGCGATCCCGTCCGGGATCGGTACTGTTTGCAAAAGGAGCCACACGTCAAACGGCTCATAGAAAATCTCTAGCGTGAGCGAAATCCGCTCCGTCATGGATCGCCGGTATACGCGCTCGATTTCAGTGCCGACCGTGTCCGGATAAAGCTCCCAATGCGTAGGCCCTAGGATGTGCTCGTCGGCGATTCGACTGATCTTTCGCGCCGCAGCGTTCGCATACCGGATGCGCCAGTCTTGGTCGAGGAAAATAACACCCTCGCTCAGCGACTGAAGGAACTGCAGCGCATTCACGCGCAGTTCCTCAGCGTCGCTCGTGTGCGGCTCGGTTCCCACTTGGCTCTCAGCGCGAGACATCTCACTAATCTTAGCGGCCAACCCCCAGGTCCGGGTAATGAGCCGCGATGCTTCCCTTCTTCTACACCGACGATCAGCTAGATGTTCTCGTAGCTCAGCTTCGGGTACCAGTTACCGCCGCGACCATCAGGTGTCAGATCGAGCATCAACCAAAGTGGATCGATGTCCGGCGCTCCGCGTGGGTCCTGCTCCGGGTCAGCCATCTCGCCACTCATCTCACCGCTGTAGAAATGCCGGATCGTCCCATCGCGCCGCGTGAACACGGTGAACCCCGGAGCATCGCCATCATCGGCATTCACGTATGTGCGCGTGTAATCGCCTGCCCCATCTGAGAAAAACGGCAGATTCGAAAACCCACGTTCTTGCTTGAACTCAAGAAGCCGCTCGATAGGCGAGCGTCCCGTCACAGCGATAGCAACACGCTCTCGCAGGTTCACAGCAGTTCCGTTCCACGAGCTCAGGTAGGACGTGCACATCGGACAAGGCGCCTTACGCTGCGGCCCAAACATCATGCTGTAAACCATCAGCGTGTCTTTGCTGCCAAAGAGTTCCGAGAGACGCGTCGGCCCATTTTCACCGGTGAACTCAAAGTCCGTTGGCACTTCCCCACCTGCAGGAAGCGCCCGTCGCTCAGCGGCAAGGCTCTCTACTGCGCGCCGCAATTCGATTTCGCGCACCAGCAGTGCGTTTCTCGCTGCTCGGTACGCTGCAGTCTCGTTCGGCCAGTGCGCCTTGTTCTTTCCGGCTAGTTCCTGGGCACCTATCAAACTCTTGTCACCTGTCATCATCGCTCCGCTCCGGTTGCATTCTCACTTCAAGGCTCTTAGAAGTGTCCGCACCCGGTTCGCGCACCTTTGCTTGCACCAGCGGCGTACTCCCGGATCCCGCATCCTGATACGTCAACGAATCTATCTTCCAACCACCTGCTGTAAGCGTTTCGTTCGCGTAGAGCGTTCCTTCGCCCTTGGGTCCGGTAACGCTCACCTTCAAGTTGGCCGAACCCGTCTTCACACCTCCATCCAGACTCGTGTGCATGCTTCCGCTCATAAACCAGAAAGGCTTCAGCGGTGTGCCGATGCGCTCCTGCACAAATGGGCTGCGTTCAGCAGTGTGCACAGCCAGTCGCGTCGGTGCGGAGTCCCGCAGGTATGTCATGCCTTTGTAAATCACCGCGCCACATCCGGCCATACCAAGCAGGACGAACGCCAGAACAATGAGCACAATGTTGCGAGCCACGTGCGATTTCCTGCGCGGCGCAACCGCGCCATATTGCGGTGGCGGTGCATACACCGGGTAGCCAGCCGGTGGGGGCGGAGGCGCAGCAAACCCCGGTGCCGTTGCTGGCACAGTCTGCCAACCATCCTGAGCATTCGTAACCGGAGAACCTGCCGCGGGCGCAGTCGGAAGAACGCGTTCTACTTCTTTCCACTCGTCACTCATCGGGGACCTCCGCACTGTGCTTTCTGCGTCGGCTATAAGCACAACGCCATAATTCGCTTTCGTCATTCACCGCCAGAGCTGGGTGACTGTCCTGAAACCACTAAGAGCTGGGTGGCTGTCCCGAAACCACTAAGTGCTGGCTACTTTCTTCTCCGCCGTGTCGCACAGCTTCATGACGCGCTTTTCTCTCGCGCCCGGAGACTGGTAGTGGAACACGGCCAATAGTTCGTTGCGACGCTGCACGGCAGTCATCTTCTGCCATCCGATGCGTGCCTTGGGTCGCCTGCTAAACGCAGCAGCAATGACCGGTGGAAGCTCCTTTTCCGCTTCCATCGCGCTTAGCAGCCGTTCTGCAGTCTGCGCGCATCGCTGAAGTTTGGCGTCTTCGCTTTTTGCAGCGTTGATCCACTTACCAAGTTCGCGTCGGGCGTATTCGCTGAGCTCGTCATACCAGGCTCGAAGCCCCTCCTCCTCTTCCAGCAGCGATTCCAGGCCATACGGCAACTCCGCGGGCCGTTCCTCGAGGTCGGGTCGAAGCATAAAACTTGCTCTGGAACCTGGGGCGACGCCCCCGCCGTGCTGTGTGGTCTTGTTCACCAGCAGGAAATACATCCCTGGTCGCGCCGCGTCAGGAAATAAGGACGTCCGGAAAGGAAATCCGTTTAGCTCTCCACATACCCGCAGGCGCACCATCTTGGGCCACACCGCCGACGGGGCAAACGGCACGCGCGCGATCGTCCATCCCAGCGATCGCTCCCCTTTCTCCAGCACCGCTTCGAATCTCTGCAACACGGTACCTGCCTGCTTCTTTGCCACGAGCTCTCCATTTACTCAAAATGACGAGAAGTCGACACATTTCAGATCGGCCCATCCTCGGCCTACTGCCGGAACGTGTCAAGCCCCGGCACCATGTAAGTCTCTCAATCGAAAGAGAATATCGTCTGCACAGAATATTCCCCTTGCTGCCTAAACTAAGAGCAGCAGCACTTTATTCGCATCGGGGAGAAGCACTCGCAACGCACTCGTCAGGCACTCGCCAGCTGGATGCCTATGCTGCTGCCGCAAACCCTCCCGAGTGCCGCGCAATCGGCTTCAGGCGCAGGTCCGATCCGCCTCCTGCCTCTGACTAATCTGGGGCCATAACATCAATGGTTGGAATACTTTGCGCCTAAGTCCCACAGATTGAATACTTTGTCATACGTTCAGAGCCTAACCGCTGCGTTTGCAATACTTTACCTTGGGCGCACGGGGGGAGGGGTACCTGCCCGGGCTAAACTCAGAAGCATCGCCGCTCCGCCCAACCCGCGCATCTTCCTTTCCGCTGGGGAAGCTTCCGGAGACGCTTACGGCGCTTCCATCATCGAGACACTTCACCGTCAGCTTCCATCCGCCACCTTCACCGGCCTAGGTGGCAGAAACATGGAGGCAGCAGGCCAGCAACGTGTGGTCCGCGCTGAAGACGTAGCCGTCATGGGTGTGACCGAGATCCTTCGCCACATCCCGCGCATCTACAGCAGCTATCGCAAGCTGGTCCGCTCCATACGCCTGCAGCGCCCCAATGTCGCCGTACTCATCGACTTCCCGGACGTAAACTTCCGCCTTGCAAAACACCTCCGCCAGGCCTGCGTGCCGGTGGTCTGGTTCGTGAGCCCCCAACTCTGGGCCTGGAAGCGCGGTCGCCTCAGATGGGTGCAGGAACGCGTAGACCGCATGCTCGTCATCTTCCCGTTCGAAGAATCGTTCTATCGTCAGCGTGGAGTGGACGCGGAGTTCGTCGGCCACCCGCTGGCCGAACTCCCGCTCCCAACGGTCGCGCGCGAACACTACGCCTCTCGCCACGGATTGGACGCTGCAAAGACCTGGATCGCATTGTTGCCTGGGAGCCGCTGGAAGGAAATCCTCGCCAACCTGCCTGCGTTGCACGAGCTCGCAATGACTGATCTCATGTGCACCGCCGCATCGCACACCCTGTTCGATGGCGAACGCCTCACCGAGCCCTCGAACCCTGCCGCCTTCACCCGGTACGACTTCCTGCTGCCCGTTGCCTCCACCATCAATCCGGAACGCCTGCGCGCGTACATCGCCGAACTGAACACCGAGCACCTCAAGTACTACGGTCCTGAGGCATCTTCCATCCGCCTCACGCTGGTGCCAGACGCGGCAGAAGCACTGCACCACGCCCGCGCCTCCATCGTCGCCAGCGGTACTGCCACTGTGCTCGCCGCACTCATCGGCAACCCGTTCGTCGTGGTCTACCGGGTGTCCTCGCTGTCTTACCAGCTTCTGCGCAAGCTCGTCCGCTACCCCGAGGAGTTTGCCAGCATGACCGATCTGCACGGCGATCCACCCGTCTCGATGGTGAACCTGATCGCTCAGAAGCGAATTGTGCCGGAGCTCCTGCAGGACCGCTTCACAGCACCGAACGTCGCCGCGGCCCTCGCGCCGCTGCTGACCGACGGCCCCGAACGCGAGCGGCAGATACTTGCGCTTGCTGAGATACGACGCAAGCTCTCGGACGATGCATCAGGGCAACAGCGAGGCTCTTCTGTGGAGCGCGTTGCCACCGCGATCATGTCACTGCTCGAGCCCGAGGGAGCAAGTAAGTCCATTGCGGCACAACCTGCGTCTAATAAGTAGTTACAAGTAATGACTTCCGGCCCATTGGCGCACGATGCGCAGGCCAACTCGACGGACCCGAATACATGATTCAGCGATTCCGCACTGCGACCCTTCTTGCTCTCAGCACTACTCTTCTCTCGGTTCATGCCGCAACACCGACCCGTCCGCAAATTGACGTTAATGGCTACGTCATCCACGCCGATCTTGATCCCGCAACAGGCAAGCTATCCGCGACCGCTGCTGTCACATTTACCGCCCTCGACGACCTGACGGTTGTTCCTTTCGGACTCAACAATGCCTTACAAGTGGCGAAGATTGTCGACGGCGGAAACTCGGTCCTGAATTCTGAGCGTAACGTGACAGATTCTACTGTTCGCGTGACGCCGAAGACGTTGCTCACCAAAGGAACAGTCGCGACCTGGACGTTTACTTACGCAGGTGTGCCGAACGTCAACACCAGTCCCGTAGACGGCATCAAGTTTGTGCAGGTGACCGACCCTGTGAGCACGCTGCTGTACCCAGGCCGATGGTTCCCTATCTCCATGCCTGGACTATTCACCGACCGCTTCACCGCCGAAACGCACATCACCGTTCCTTCAGGTGAGCGTGCCGTAGGGAGCGGCTTGCAGACCGAGCACGCCGTCGCAGGCGGTCGCACTGAATACGTCTTCAACTGGGCCAAGCCAGGCTTTCCCGGGACGATTGTCGCTGGCAAGTTCCTTCCAGTGGTCACTGCGTCAGGCATACCCAACGTTCATGTCTACACAACGGAAGCAAACAAGGCCAAAGCCCCCGACTTCGCTGCAACAGTAGCTCGCCAGCTTGAATTCATGAGCAGCACATTTGGTTCTGCAGAGTCCCCGCGCATCGACGTGGTGGAACTGCCGACAGATTCTGTTTCCGCTGCCTGGGGACCAGAGGTCCTCGCCATTCGTCCAGACCGCGGCAGTCCGCGCCTGCTCGCGAACACGCTTGCTCACCAGTGGTGGGGCTCGGAGATTTCACCCGCAACACTCAATGACGCCTGGATCACAAACGGCATGTCGCGCTACGCCGAGCTGATGTACCTGGAAGAAACAGGCGGAAAGACCGCGTTGCAGTCAGCAATCACTGACACCGAAGCAGGGGCCCTGTCGTACGACACAGAACCGCTCACCACGCTGGGTCGTCTTGATCCGTTTTCCCCGCAGTTCCAGAACATGACTCTGGAAAAGGGAGCCATGGTGTTCCATATGCTTCGCTGGGAGCTTGGTGACGATGCGTTCACGGCCTTCCTTCGCGCTATGTTGTCGCAGTACACCGATAAGAGCATACGTACCGCGAATGTGCAGACGATTGCTGAAGCTCAGTCGAATCAAAACCTTCAGGCATTCTTTTCACAGTGGCTGGACGGCACTGGCGCGCCGGAGTTTGCAAACAACTTTTCTGTCTTTCGTCTCGGCAGCAACAAAGGCTTCCGCACCGTCGGGACAGTTTCTCAGGACCTTGACCTCTTCCGTATGCCAGTCGAGTTGCGGATTGAAACAGAGGGCAAAACCGAGATTCGACGCGTGGACCTTTCCGGGCCCGAGTCACATTACTCTGTAGAAACTTTTGGCCGACCGCGTCGCATCACTATCGATCCTGAAAATTGGCTGCTGAAGAGTTCTCCAGACCTAGCCGTTCGCGTCGCCGTACTCCGCGGTCAGCAGGACGTGGCGCAAGGCGATCTGCTGGGTGCGATCAGCGAGTACCAGAAAGCAATCGACTCAAACCGCGCAAGCTCACTCGCGAACTATCGCCTTGCTGAAATTTTCATGATGCAGAAGAATTACCAATCTGCCGCAAACAGCTTCCGTGATTCGCTGCGCGGAGATGGCGATCCGAAGTGGACCGAGGTCTGGAGCCACATCAATCTTGGCAAAATCTTCGATTGCACCGGCCAGCGCGAGCGTGCCGTCAATGAGTACCGCTCTGCCGTGCAGACCAACGACAACACGCAAGGAGCAATTAACGAGGCTCGCGCTGATATGCAGAAGCCAAGTGCTTGCGGACGCGAGCAGGCCTCGAACTAAGCTCTGTTCCCCGCTCCCGCAGAGTTCTTTGTCAGCATCGGTGATTGAGTGTCGGCTTTAAATTGTGTCTGGAAGCCTAAGCGCTCGAAGAAGTCGGTGGTGAGCGCCTTTGCATACGTGTTGAGTGTTGAACTCTCGATGAGGCGGACTTCTGCCTCACCTTCCCACTGAACTGCCACGCAACGATCTGCTCTGTAGGTGCATGAAGCCAGATCCGTGATACTCAGTGCGGTTGTCGGCGTGCAAAGCACCGTACGCGGCGGAGCCATGCGATCAAGCATGCTAAAGATTTCAAGCTTCGACTCCAACTCGTCAGGAACGAAGTCGATTGCGAGATCAGCGTTGGCTACAGCATCTTCCACGGTGTTCGCATACTGAACTAAACCTTCCGCACCAGCTAATTCATCCGCATACTCATCCTGCGCACGCCTTAGCTTTGAAGGCATAACGTCCTCAAGTACCACTCGGACGCCTGCCCGTGCGCAGCGCAAAGCAAAAGCGCGTCCCGCAGTGCCAGCGCCGATTACGGCTACTGTCTCCACACGGAACGCGCCTTCTTCGTGCATCCGCTACTTCGCGTTCATAGCCGCAACGACGGATTCGTAGCTTGGATCGGAGTTGCGAATGTGCTCGGCAACGCGCTCCCGCTCTTCTGGAGTCAGCACAGGCATCACGGTAAGGATGCGTCGCAGCGTTACGGAAATATCATCAACAAAGTTCATCGTACGAATAGCTTCACCGGAAAGTGGCACTTCAGTCTCCTCGTTACCAGTGTACGCGGAGCGAACACGACCCCCCGCTGCTAGCGACGTTCCAGAGCCATCGCGACGGAGTTGCCGCCGCCAAGGCATAGCGCCGCAACACCCTTCTTTGCATCGCGACGCTTCATCTCATGCAGCAGCGTCACCAGCACACGCGCGCCACTTGCACCGATCGGATGACCGATGGCTACCGCACCACCGTTTACATTCACCTTTGCCAGGTCTAGCCCAAGCTCTTTCGTCACTCCCAGCGCTTGTACCGCAAATGCCTCGTTCAGCTCAAACAGGTCAACCTCGTCTTTGTCCCAACCAGCGCGCGCAAGAACCGTTCGCACACCAGGGACCGGTGCAAGCATCACCCACTTCGGCGCTACGCCGCTGCTCGCCTGCGCCTTGATGTATGCGAGCGGCTCCAGCCCAAGATCCTTCGCGCGGTCCGCGCTCATCAGCACCACTGCGGCGGCAGCATCATTCACGCCGGGAGCATTGCCTGCGGTGACGGTACCGCCCTGCTTGAATGCAGGCTTCAACTGCGCCAATGCTTCGAGCGACGCGTCTTCACGAATGCTCTCGTCGAATGCAAATTCCGTTGGCGTCCCGCCCTTCTTCTTGGGAGGTATGGTGATCTTCATCACCTCGTCCGCAAAGCGACCCTCTTTCCACGCCGCCGCTGCACGGCGATGGCTTTCGAGTGCATACGCATCCTGCTGCTCGCGCGTAAGGGAATGTTTTTCGGCGACCAGTTCACCAGTCACGCCCATGTGCTGATCGTCGCAGGCACACCATAAACCATCGTGCACCATGGAATCGACCATCTTGCCGTCGCCCATCCGGTAACCCTTGCGTGCCAGCGGCAAAAGGTACGGCGCGTTGCTCATCGATTCCATACCACCGGCAACGGCAACCTCGGCGCTGCCCAGCATGATGCTTTGCGTTGCCAGGCCGACAGCCTTCAAGCCACTCCCGCAAACCATGTTGATCGTTAGAGCAGCGACACGGTCGGACAAACCTCCGCGCAGCGCTGCCTGCCGGGCTGGTGCCTGGCCGAGACCGGCGGGAAGTACGCAGCCCATGATGCACTCGTCTACAGATTCTGCAGCAACGCCCGCACGAGCCACAGCTTCGCGCACAACGAAAGCGCCGAGCTCAACAGCGCTGAATTCGCTCAAAGATCCTGCAAACTTGCCGACTGGTGTTCTTACCGCGCTAACGATTACTACGTCTCTCATCCAGCGCAGCATTTCAGCTTGGGTATAGCTTTGTCCAGAAGGCGCTCGGCTGTGCCTCACCGCGCAGAACTCTATAATTCGTTGTTGCGCGTCATCAGCAACTGTCTCTATGTCGAACGAGCAAAACAGAACCGTCCTCACAGTGATCCACGGTGCAGTCGCCACCGTAACCCTGCAACGTCTCGAAGCACTCAACGCACTGAACGCGCGAATGTTCGATGAACTCGAGCAGGAGTTCCACAGGCTTGGTACGAACGAGGCAGTTCGCGCCATACTCCTTACCGGAAGCGGGGAGCGAGCTTTTGCTGCTGGTGCCGACATTCGCGAGTTAGTAGCCACCGACTCTGTGTCTGGCCTTGGAGTATCGCGACGCGGCCAAAGAGTGTTTGCTCAGATCGAGAACTGCGGCAAGCCCGTTATCGCTTGCATCAATGGAGTCGCCCTGGGGGGTGGCTGCGAACTCGCGCTGGCCTGCACGATACGCATCGCCAGCGATCGCGCGAAGCTTGGTTTGCCGGAAGCGAAGCTAGGCCTGATTCCCGGCTACGGCGGAACACAACGTCTGCCGCGACTCATTGGCAGGAGCGCGGCGCTTCGTCTCATGCTGACTGCGGAGGTAGTGGACGCAACGGAGGCTCTCCGGCTCGGCTTAGTGGACGAAGTAGTGGCCGCAGGAAATCTCATGAGTCGCGCACAGGCAATCGCGGAAACAATTGCCAGCATGGCGCCCCTGGCTGTATCTGCCGTTCTCGAAGCGACAAGCGCCTGCGAGACACAAACGCTGCGAGACGGTTTAGCAGCAGAAGCAGAGATTTTTGGTCGCCTATGCGCTACGCACGATAAGCACGAAGGTCTCACGGCGTTTCTCGAAAAACGCGCACCACTCTGGCAAGGCAAATAGCTCTCTATTGGATCGTCCTATGCAAGCAAAACCTCAGCCACTCACGCCCGGTACCCTCTTTCGACAGGCTCTCGCCGACGAGAAGCCACTGCAAATCGTGGGAACGATCAACGCTTACACAGCGCGCATGGCCGAAGCTACTGGTTTCCGAGCGCTGTACCTTTCGGGTGGTGGAGTTGCTGCGAACTCACTGGGTATGCCAGATCTTGGCATCAGCACAATGGATGACGTGCTCACTGACGTGCGGCGCATTACGGATGCCTCTTCCCTGCCGCTGCTGGTAGACATCGACACTGGTTGGGGCGGTGCATTCAATATCGCACGCACCATCCGCTCGATGAGCAAAGCAGGGGTCGCTGCCGTCCATCTGGAAGACCAGGTGGGCGCGAAGCGTTGCGGTCATCGTCCAGGCAAAGAGGTCGTTTCCACTGAAGAGATGGTTGACCGCATTCGCGCGGCAGTCGATGCCCGCACGGACGAGAGCTTCGTCATCATGGCTCGCACGGACGCTCTCGCGAAGGAAGGCCTGCCCTCGGCACTCGACCGTGCTCACGCTTACGTCGCGGCCGGTGCCGATATGATCTTCGCGGAGGCCGTCACTGACCTCACCATGTATGCCAAGTTCAAAACAGCGACCAGTGTTCCCATTCTGGCGAACATCACTGAGTTCGGACATACGCCGCTTTATACAAAGGACGAACTCGCGAGTGTCGGAGTCGACATGGTTCTCTACTGCTGCTCCGCATATCGCGCCATGAACGCGGCTGCTCTGAATGTGTACCAGACGATTCGTGAGACCGGCTCACAGAAGAAAGTGTTAGACACCATGCAGACGCGTGCCGACCTTTACAAGTTCCTTGGCTATCACGCCTACGAACAGAAGCTCGACGAGCTCTTCAGTAAGGCAAAGTAGCGTCAGCATAGAGGCTGTAGCGAACTGAACTGCCTCGATCGGAAGATGTTGGGCTGCGACAATAATGAAATGTCTTCGGAGGTCTCAGCCGTAGTAGGTATCGACTTCGGAACTACGAACAGTTCCGTCGCGTATGCAGGCGCAGGCGACGTAAGACTCGTACAATTTCCGTCCTCCACTGGAGAGACGGCGTCTTCACGATCTCTTCTCTACTTTCAGAAGCAGACAGGTGTAGCCGGTTCGCGGGTCTCCTCCTGGACCGGTTCGCAGGCCATCTACGAATATCTGCGGCATGACAGCACCGACGAACAGGTGCAAGGCCGGTTGATTCAATCCCTCAAGAGTCACCTTTCCGACCGCACTCTCACCGGTACGGAGATTTTCCGACGCAAGTACCTGTTTGGAGATTTGGTAACGCGCATGATCCGCGACCTGCGGGTTCGGGCCAGTGAGGCTCTCGGCTTTGACGTGAGGCATGCAGTCGCGGGACGGCCTGTGACGTTCGTCGGAGCCAGATCCGAAGCCGACAACGACTACGCGGAACAGCGGTTGCGTGAATGCTTCTTGCAGGCCGGTTTCGAATCAATTCGATTCGTCTTCGAGCCCGTTGCCGCAGCGTACGCGTATGACTCGCACGCTGCACAAGCCGAGACGATCCTCATCGGAGACTTCGGCGGTGGAACTACTGATTTCTCAGTCCTGAAGATCGAGCCCACCCGCAGAACGCCGCCGCAAGTTCTCGGTAGTGCAGGTGTGGGCCTCGCAGGCGACGCCCTCGACGCAAAGATCGTTCGTAAGCTGATTTCACCGGCACTTGGCTCCGAAGCTGAAATCATGTCCTTCGGCAAGCGTCTGCCTGCACTTCCGGCGTGGGTGTTCAGCAACCTGGAGCGCTGGCACACGCTGTCGTTTCTGAGGACGCACGAGGTCCGGGAGATGCTCCGGACGGCTGAGCGGCGCACGACCGACTCCGACAAGGTCGCCGCGTTGCGCTCTGTTATAGATCATGACCTCGGGTACCAGCTTCATCAAGCGGTGCAACAACTGAAGGTCGCGCTCTCCAGTGAGGACGAAGCGTTGTTCCACCTGGACGCGGAAGCCATTCAGCTTCAGGAACGAGTCAGCCGTGACAGTTTCAACGGCTGGATAGAACCGGAACGTAGACAGATGGAAGCGATTCTTGATGAGCTGCTGCACCAGACTGGATTGCAATCCACTGACGTTCAAGTTGTTCTGACCGGTGGAACATCGCAGGTTCCCGCAGTACGTCAAATGTTCACTTCCCGCTTTGGCGAAGAGCGCGTTCATACGGCGGATGTATTCACTTCCGTGGCCCACGGCCTCGCGCGGATGGCAGCGGAGGCTTAGCATCCGCTAACCGCGTTCCATTCCGTGTAACGCGTAAGGCCGCATCATCCTTCGTGGCTTTAGTTCTGAGCTATCAACGCACCGCTCACCGGGAAATCAGCGGCTTCGCTCGTCCCGCATACCCAGTCATCTCCAGATATCCCGACCCATGGATCAAATTCGTTCCACGATGGCCATGGATGTCGATGGCACCTTCCCAGTAGCTCGGCCCGAAGCGGCTCACGAACTCCTGATCGTCGAGCTGCGTTCGTGCTTCGAGCTGCAGTTGCAATTTTGGGATAGTGACTGTCCAGGCTAACGGGTAGCTAGCCCCAGTCGACCTGCTCTTCCATGGCATCGCGGTCGGAATCATCGCAAAATCGGAAAGACTGAGATGAGTAACTTTGCCGACCGCATCGATGTAGCTACCAGAGGAGAACGGGTCCACGCTCCCATCTTTGTGCCGCAGCCTGTAAAGCATTAGCTCGGTCTTGTCTTCAAGCTGGATGCTGAGCCAGTCCCATCCAACACCAACCTTCCCTTGGGCATTGCTGAAGAACTCGTGGTCCATCCACGCATCTCCCTCAATTTTGAACGCTTCCCCATGCAGAGTCACTGTGCCTGTGGCAGCCATGCGAGTGAGCGAGATGTAATGTGACGCCTCGTCGGCGCTCTTCTGACTGACACCGTCACTTCCGTGAATCACAGGCCCTTTCTGCGGGACAACTCGAAGGTCTAACGAGAAATCTTCACCGATGCCACGAAGTTGGTGTGCCTTCGGAGTGATCACTGTTTGCCAGTTGCCGTTCCAGACATTTCCGGAGGATGCGTCCACGCCTGCGATCCCTGGACCCGCCCGATTCAGCCGCTCTGTTGTGTAGTAACGCTGACCACTCACGTCGGATAATGCGAGGTGCGCCATGTAAATGTCACGTAGTGCCCACGGCCATGTGCTTGCTTTTCTTGTGACGCCCTCGCGAAAAAACGTCAGTTCAAACCCGAAACGATGCCCGTTCGCGGCCCTTAGATTGCCCGTGTAGTACCACCATTCAGTCTGGTAGTCAGGATGGTTGAAGTGGTCGCGCGGAAACTCGTAGTGGTAGCCCGGCTGCGCCGGCACGAATGCCTGCGGCAATGCTGCTCCAGCAAAGCCAAAGGCGCTTACCAGTACCAACAACGATCTAAACAGCCTAGTCTTCATGCACCACCTCAACAGGGTTGAGCCGCTGTGCGAAGCGAGCGGGGTAAAAGCCGGCAAGCACGGTCGCCGCATACACAACGCTCAATGCACCGAGCAGCACACCGACTGGCCAGTGAAAGCGAATCGTCCATCCAAACGATTGCTTGTTGATGACGAAAATGAGAACAAAGGAAAGCGCAATGCCGAGCGCAAGACCGGCGATGTTTGCAAGCAGACCGATCAACCCTGCCTCGATCAGGATGAGTCGACGCACCTGCGCTTTCGCTGCGCCCAGGTAGTGCAGAAGTCCGAACTCGCGTCGTCTATCAAACACGATGGAAAGCAGCGCTCCCGCGATACCGAAGACAGCGACAATCACAGAGATTGCCTCCAGTGCATACGTGATCGCAAAGGTTTGATCGAATATCTTGATCGCGAGCTGTCGAAGGTCACGATTGGAAAAGATCAATACGTCGCGGTTTGCAGTTGCGCGTTCGATCTCACTGCGCACGGTCTCCAGGTTTGCTCCCGGTGCAACGTAGACCGCAAGGTTGGAGGGTGCGTCATCGGGCAGGTAAGACCGCATGTTTTTGCGCGAGACAATCACGTACCCACGCTCGTTCGCGTAGTCGTAAAACGTATCCACAATGCGAAGCTTCGCGATTTGCGAACCGATTGGAAGGCTCAGTACGTCGCCCGTCTTCACATGGTGCTTATTTGTGAAGGGCTCGCTCACCATGGCAGTACCCGGCTCGTTGAGTTCACGCAGCACGGCTTCCTGGCTTCTTCCCGAAAAGTAGCCTGAAGTCTGGCTGAATCGTGGCACGTCCGTGTCGATCGCCGCCACCGTGATCGGCAGCCCTTGGTACTCGACTTCGTAGGCACGAAAGCGGCTCACCTCCTCGACGCCTGGCAGCTTGCTCAAGTGGCTGGCGAGTTCAGGTGCGAGCGTTGGATGACGGTCCGCTGCCGGACTACCAGCAGGACGCAGATACAGGTCCGCTGGCAGTTGCGTGTTCATCCAGCTAATCACCGTTTGGCGGAAGCTACCCACCATAATGGCGACGGAAGTCATCATTGCGATAGCAGTCGCAAGCGCACACACAAGCACAGAGGTGCGCCGCAGAGAACCTGTAAGGCTTCGCGACGCGATCAGCGCCTCAATACCCAGCGTGCGTCGAAGCAGTTTTGAGCTGATCGCCATCACGCCTTCTACCAGGCCCGGCACTGCCAGCGCACACGCTGCGATAAGCAGCATCGTCGACAGATAGCCAAAGATAGGCTTGCCAGCGATGGCGGGTGCTTTTGCCGCCGCCGCGCCACATGCCGCCAGCAGCAGGGCAACGAAAGCATCGCGTTTGCGCGCAACGTGAATTGCATATTCGCGGGCACCGCGAGACATCGCCTCGGTAGGTGACACGCGCGAGGCTTCCAGCGCCGGAGCTAGCGCCGAGACAAGGGTGACACCGATTCCAACAAAAAACGCCAGCGCGAGAGATGCCGCAGAGATCTTTAAATCCCCGGCGTGACTCGATATGTAGAGCGCGTCGACGGTCTTGGAGAGAAGCCGGACCGCACCGCTCGCTAGCACGCGACCGAATGGGATAGCGAGTACCGAGCCAGCGAGTCCATACAGTGTCGCTTCGGCAAGTAACGCGAGCAGCACCGCTCTGCGACTTGCACCGAGCGCACGCACTGTCCCGATCTGTGCACGCCTCCGTACAACGGACACAGAGATGGTGTTGTAAATCAGGAAAGACCCAACCAGCACCGCGATGTAGCTCAATATGCGCAGATTCCAGCGGAACGCCGAAAGCATCTTGCGATTGGCTTCTGTCTGGCTGCCTTGGGCGCGCAGCTCGACTCCCGGCGGCAGCGCAGGCCGCAGCGTGCGCTGCCAATATTCAAGGTCATCGCCGTCCGGCACCTTGATCAAGATCCGATCGACACGTCCCGCTTTGCTCGTTGCCATTTGCGCGGTGGCGATGTCCATGACGACCGCGTCTGAGCCTAGCCTCGCCGACTCCGGAATCCAGCCTCGTACGGTGAAGTTCTGGTGTGTGTCATTGATTAGGAGCGACAGGTGATCACCAAGATTTCTGCCGAGTCCATGTGTCACCCAGACAGCACCCGAATCGCCCAGGTGCTCGAGGCTCAACCGATCGCTGTTCTCCGCGATGAACGCGACCGCAACACCGCTGGCATGATTAGCCTCTGCAATGAGATCCAGCCCCACCAGAGGAACCGTCTCACCTCTCGCAACAGTGGCGTGGTCTTCGATGCGCGCACTGATGCGTATGGGAAACGGCAGACGGGCCAATCTACCCACCAGCTCCTGTGGCACGCCGCCTGTAGCAACAACCTCAAGGTCGTCGTCACCGGAAAGCGTCTGCATGGAGGACCGGAACGATCCCGCTGCAGCGTTACTGGCAAGGTCGATTGCCAGCACAACAGCGACGCCGAGCGCAACAGCCACAAGGATCAGCGCCGAGCGTCCACGCTCTCGGAGCATCGGCCTCAGTATCAAGCGATAAAGCAAAGCAAACGCATTCATTTCAGTGCCGCGCCGTAGGGGTAATCTCTTCAATCTCGCCATCGCGTAACCGCACAACGGCGTCGGCAAAAGCCGCCGCCTCGGGACTGTGCGTTGCCATCAGCACGGTCGTACCACCGTCGCGACAGAGAGCCCTCAACAGTTCAAGAATCGTGTTTCCGGTTGATGTATCAAGGTTCCCTGTTGGCTCGTCCGCTAGCACCAGCAGCGGTCGGTGGACCAGAGCTCGCGCGATCGCCACGCGCTGCATCTGGCCGCCCGAGAGCTGATGTGGGAGCCGTCCTGCTTGCTCCTCAAGTTCAACGGCTGCGAGCTGGTCCAGAGCTCGCGGCCGTGCTTCTGCCGTACCCGCAAGCAGCATAGGCAATTCCACGTTCTCCACCACGCTAAGCGTTGGAAGAAGCTGAAAAGATTGAAAAACAAACCCGACCTTCTCGCGACGTAACCGTGTCAGCATCGTTTCAGAAAGGCCCGCTGTGTCTACCCCGTCCAGCAACACACGGCCGCTGCTTGCAAAGTCCATGGCACCGGCTAAGTTCAACAGTGTTGATTTTCCGCAGCCACTACGACCCATCAGCGCAACGAAGCTTCCCCTCTGAACCGCAAGGGACAGTCCGTTTAGCGCGCGGACGTGTGCGCCTTCAGTCGTGTACTCCTTGACGACCTGCTCAAAGCGCAACACCGGCGATTCAACCGCTGCACTTGGTTGCGATTGGCCTCCCCTGGGTCCATTGGTTGCGGGTGCCCGATCCTTGTTCGACATGTCTAGTTACAGGATGGCATGCCTCACACAGCCGAACGGCGAAAGACCTTGTCAATTGAATCTGGAGAACACTCCCACAAGCGTTTTTGTTATGTCACGTAAGCCAGTTCTGGGCCGGATTTGAGGTGCACGAACACAGACCAGTCCGCGAGCCGTCGACGATGAGAGGCTCTAATTCAGCGGCTCCTCGTCGCGCACCAGGCAGTCCGGTGTCTCGCAAATGTCGATTGTGCTTCTGTTTGCTCATCACAATTATGAGCAACGGTGTATCGACGAGGAATTTACGCAAGTAGCTCGATGAACTTTCTGAATGGAGCAACGTCCGAGACATTGAGCTCGTATCGCCATGATCGCGGGGGAAGAGATTAGAGCGTGACGAGTGTTCCCTCAGGGTATGCAGGAGCTCTATTTGCTATCTGAGGCGATGCGCTTTCAGCGCAAGTTAAGGGTCTAGGGCTACAGTAGTCGAATGTTCGTCGATAAGCGGATGGGTCCTGTTGCGACGCTCGGAACCTTCATCTGCCTTTCGGTAGCGGCCATACCGCAGACAAAGTCCGTCGCTCCCGCTTCCGTCACGATCACGCTGGATCAGGCAATCGCACGTGCAACAGCGAACGAGCCGAGCTTCGCGTCTGCGAAGGCAAACCATGAAGTCTCGTTGCTGGAGCGCACGAACGCACGCGCTGCATTGCTGCCGACCGCAACGTATCACAATGAAGCAATCTATACGGAACCGAATGGCGTTCCAGCCAGTCGAATCGGCCAGGTCACGGATGCCCCTTCACCGGTCTTCATTGCCAACAATGCGGTGCGCGAATATGCGAGCCAGGGCGTCTTCAACGAGACACTTGGCTTAGGCCAGATTGCCGCCATACGCCTCGCGGACGCGAACGCTGCACGCTCCGCTGCAGAGCTGGAGATTGCACGCCGTGGATTGGTGAGCACCGTTGTTTCGCTGTATTACGGAACGGGTGCAGGTGGAAGCAAGCTGAAGATTGCTGCGGAAGCGAAGCAAGAGGCAGACCACTTTGCCGACATCACGCAGAAGCGCGAAGGACAGCGTGAGGTGGCGCATGCCGATGTTCTGAAGGCGCAGCTTGTTCAACAGCAGCGCGATCGCGAACTCCGCGATGCACAGGTTGCCGCCGCGAAAGCACGCCTTGAGCTGGCGGTGTTACTGTTCCCTGACCCGGCAACGCAGTTCGATGTGGTGCCTATGGGAACCGCCGCGATGTTGCCGGATCGCACCGCGGTTCAGGATTTGGCGAGGAAGAACAATCCTGAATTGCGAAGCGCCCTGGCTTCCGTGCAGGCAAGCCAGGCGGAGACCTTCAGTTCACAAACAGCTCTGCTGCCGCAGCTCAACCTGAACTTTACCTACGGAATTGACTCGACGAATTTTGCAGTCAATGGCCCCAATGGTATTCACAACCTCGGCTATGCGATGAGCGCACAGCTCGATATTCCCGTTTGGGACTGGTTGACCACCGAGAGAAAAATCAGGGCCAGTAAACTCCGTGAGACGGCAGCGAAGGCCACGTTCACCAGCGCACAGCGCCGAGCCGTCGCCGACCTCCAGGAGTTCTATGCAGAAGCCGAAGCAGCGAGCCAACAGCTTGCTTCGTTGGACGCGAGCGTCGTGACGGCTCGCGAAAGCCTTCGGCTCACGAATCTGCGGTATGTGAATGGCGAAAGCACCGTGCTGGAGGTTGTCGACGCACAGAGTACGCTGACATCCGTTGAAAACGCACGAATTGATGGCAACACGCGCTACCAACTTGCGTTGGCCAATCTCCAGACGTTGACGGGAACGCTGTGACATGAATGTAGACTCGGTACTCCGCCCGCTCGCGAAGCCTGCGCTTATTCTTGCGCTTATATCGTGCGTGTTAGCCGGTTGCAAAAAGAAAGAAGACGAAGCCGCCGAACCGTCCGTTCGGGTTGAAGCGGCGCACCCAAGGATCGGATCCATCTCGGAAAGCGTAGAAGCGGATGCGATTCTGGCACCGCTTTCTCAGGCGGCGATTTCGCCTCGCATCAGCGCGCCCATTCGCGCGGAGTATGTGCAACGCGGTGCTCACGTGCGACGCGGGCAGCTCTTGCTTACGCTGGAAAGCCGCGACCTACAAGGGAACGCATTAGACAGCAAAGGCGCAGTACTTTCGGCACAAGCCAACTACAAAGCAACAACGCAGGCTACCGTACCCGAAGCAGTAATCAAGGCACAGCAGGAGGTAGCGCAGCTTAAGGTAGCTTATGAGGTCGCGCAAAGAACGACGGCGGAGCGGCAGAAGCTCTACCGCGAAGGTGCGCTTTCTGGTCGCGATGCGGATACGGCTGTAGCCGCTGAAGCACAGGCAAAAGCGGCGTATAAAACGGCACGGTCCCATGCTGAAGGGGTTGCCAACACGACTCGCATAACCGATGCACAAACAGCCGAAGGCCAGCTCACCTCAGCTAAAGGGCGACTGCAGAATGCTGAAGCGCAGGTTAGCTACACAAACCTGCGAAGCCCAATCGATGGGCTCGTAACCGACAGGCCGCTGTTTCCTGGTGAAACGGCGACGGCAGGCACTGCGGTGATTACGGTAATGAACACATCCTCCTTGCTGGCCAAGCTGCATCTGGCGCAAGCTACCGCACAGAAGCTCACGTTAGGCCACAAGGCAGAGGTCCAGGTTCCTGGGATACAAGATCCCATCGAAGCAACAGTTTCCTTCATCAGCCCAGCGTTGGACGCTGGCTCTACAACCGTCGAAGTCTGGCTCAAACTACCCAACGCAGATGGCCGTCTGAAGGTTGGCACACCGGTGCACGCAAGCATTATCGGAACCACAATCAACAACGCCCTCCAGGTACGGGCCGCATCCATCGTGCCGGGGCAGGACGCGTCGGCTGCGGTCATGGTCATCGGTAGCGACGGTGCTGCACATCGAAAGCCAGTTTCGGTTGGCATTCGTACCGCAACCTCGGTGCAGATTCTTTCCGGCGTTTCTCTTGCCGATGAGGTCATCATCTCTGGCGGCTACGGGCTCGATGAAGGCACAAAGGTTCAACAAAGCAAGGCCGGAGAAGCTGGCGGCGACGACAAGGGTAAAGATTGATGGCGGAGAACACCGTCTCCCATCCCGAGGCAAGCAGCGAACACTACTGGCTGAAGCGCTCTGTTGGTCCTGTTCTGTTCGCTGCCATCGCGCTGACGATCGCAGGCGTATACGCATTCTTCCGCACACCGATCGCCGTCTTTCCCGAAACCAACTTTCCCCGAGTTGTTGTTGGTATCGATAACGGCGTGACGCCAATCGAGCAAATGCAGGTTACGGTCACGAAGCCCATTGAAGACGCGGTGAACAGCGTCCCGGGACTGGTAACGGTTCGCTCTACTACAAGCCGCGGCTCGGCGGAAGTCAGTCTTTTCTTCGACTGGTCAGTGGACATGCTGCGCACTCAGCAACTGGTTGACGCCGCATTGAGCAAGGCGCAGCAATCATTGCCATCAACCGCAAAAATCACCACAACGCGACTAACCTTCGCCACCTTTCCGATTCTGGGCTACAGCCTTACTTCGAACACACTCTCTCAGTCACAGCTTTGGGAGCTCGCCACTTACACACTGAAACCTCCGCTGAATCGTGTGAACGGCGTGAGTACGGTGACGATCCAAGGTGGTCAAGTCCCCGAATATCACGTGGTGCCTAACCTCGCGAAGCTGCAGTCCGCAGGCGTAACCATTCTTGACCTCACGAACGCCATTCAGAGCTCAAATATTATTGATTCTCCCGGCCTCTACGAGCAGGATCATCAGCTGGTGCTCGCGCTGGTCGGGGCGCAGGCTCACGATCTTGATTCACTAAAGCAACTCGCAGTGAAGACGACCGTCTCCGGTGCTCCGGTGCGGGTCAGCGATGTTGCCGACGTGGTCTCGGCAGCCATGCCCGTGTACACCGACGTACGTGCCAACGGCCAACCTGCCGTGCTGCTCAACATCGCTCGGCAGCCCAGCAGTAACACGGTGGCAGTCGCCGATGGAGTTGCAACAGAGGTAGCGAACCTGCGCAGAGCAATGCCACAGGGCGTTAGGTTAGAGCCTTTTTACGATCAATCGCAGATCGTCCGTGAAAGCATCAGCAGCGTTCGCGACGCGATTCTTATTGGTCTCGCTCTCGCCTGCATCATCCTTTTCGTTTTCCTGCACGATTGGCGTTCGTCACTGATCGCTGGTCTGGTAATCCCTGTCACGGTATCGGCGACGGTTCTCGCGCTCTGGCTGATGGGGCAAAGCTTCAACTTGATGACCCTCGGAGGATTGGCTGCCGCGATCGGTCTGGTGATCGACGATGCGATCGTCGTCGTGGAAAATATCGTGCTGCATCGCGACGCGGGTGAACCACGATTGTCGGCAATCCGCAAAGCTCTTCGTGAGATTTCTCGTCCACTCATCGGGTCTACCGTAACGCCGGTCGTGGTATTTCTTCCCTTGATAGCCGTGACGGGCGTTACCGGCAGCTTCTTCCGAGCGTTAGCCATA
Organism: Granulicella sp.; assembly: GCA_965200515.1. Classification (GTDB taxonomy): domain Bacteria; phylum Acidobacteriota; class Terriglobia; order Terriglobales; family Acidobacteriaceae; genus Granulicella. The sequence continues at coordinate 2,419,305 of CBDAUT010000014.1, forward strand.
ACGATGACCATAGCGCTGCTCACATCGCTGGTTCTGGCCGTCACGTTTACACCCGGTCTCGCTCTGTTGCTCCTCGGTGAAGCAAAGCACGCACATAGACAGACAGCATCGGCCCTAGACTACCCAGAAACTGGCCCTGTTCTAAGTCGTGTCCTCGGCTGGCACAAACGTTTGCTAACCCTGGCTCTAAGGCGTCCGATATGGCTCGCCGGAGCCTGTGCTGTTCTCGCCGTTGGCACCTATTTCATGTACCAGAGCTTAGGGTCGGATCTGCTGCCAGCGATGGATGAGGGTGGATTCATTCTCGACTACGTCATGCCTGCTGGTAGCTCGCTCGCCTCAACGGGCGCGGTCCTCACACACGTCGAGCAGATTCTGAAAGAGACGCCTGAGGTGGAAAGCACGAGTCGTCGCACCGGTCTCCAGATGGGCTTTGCCGCTGTCACTGAAGCAAACACTGGCGACATTAGCGTAAAGCTGAAGAGCAAGCGTAGTCGCGGTATTGATGAAGTCATCGCAGATGTTCGCGCACAGCTCAAGAAGACTGAGCCGGAGCTGGATGTCGAGTTCACACAGGTGCTGCAGGACAATATCGGTGATTTGTCCAATGCTCCGGAGCCGATTCAGATTAAGCTCTTCGCAAATGATTCCGCACTGCTGGAGCAACTTGGTCCACGCGTCGGGCAGGAGATCGCGAAGGTAAGCGGTGTCGTCGACATTGAGAACGGTGTCGACAACACGATCAGCGGTCCAGCCACCAGCTTTCAAATCGATCCGCAGCTTGCCGCGCAGTTGGGATTTACACCATCTGAGGTCGCGGAAGATGCAACCTCGATCCTTGATGGGGTCACCGTAAACGATCCGCTCATCGCGAATGGAAGACCCTACACAATCCGCGTTCGTCTCGGGCCCGAGACACGGAAGAGTCTGGACACCATTCGAGACACTGTCTTCAACTCCAGCAGCGGTCATACAGCTTCACTTGGCTCCATGAGCCATGTCACAGAGCTGCCGCCGCAAAACGAGATTCGCCGCGAGAACCTGCAACAGCTAGTTACAGTGACGGCACGCTTGGAAGGAACCGACCTTGGCACCGCCGTGAAGCAGGTAAAGGCGCGGGTTCAGGCTATGCACCTGCCGCGCAATGTCCGCGTCGAATACGGCGGCACCTATGAAGAACAGCAGAAGTCTTTTTCCGAACTACTCCGTGTGCTGCTTCTCGCTCTGATTCTTGTCTTCGGTGTTCTGCTTGCTGAGTTCGGCAACTTCGCGGCACCGACAGCAATCCTTGCCTCGTCGGTGCTGTCGATTGCGGGCGTTCTCGCTGGACTATTGCTGACCGGTACCACCTTCAACGTCGCGTCTTTCATGGGACTCATCATGGTAATAGGCATCGTCGCAAAGAACGGAATTCTCTTGCTTGATGCTGATGAACGATTCCGTGCTGAAGGCGTGAAAGCGCGTGAAGCCATGATGATGGCAGCGCAGCGAAGGTTACGTCCGATCGTGATGACAGCCCTTGCTGCGGTTACAGGTATGCTTCCGCTCGCGCTTGCTATTGGCGCTGGTTCGCAGATGCTGCAACCACTGGCCATCGCGGTAATCGGAGGTGTTGTCATCTCCATGTTGCTGAGTCTGATCGTAACGCCCGTTATCTACTACCTTCTTACTCTCAACCATGATCGCCAGCTCGGGGTCGCGTAGCTTAGCAAAAGAGGTCCCACCAATGAGTGGAACTTCGCTTGGATACCTATTTGACTAACGCTTGATGACAAGCACCTCGAATGTATCTGCGATTACCGCAGGCCGGGGCCGCGGGCTCGCTGCAGTCGCGTCCGGCCGAGGACCGTACTCTGCTGTCACGACATAAATGGTGTCGGTTCGTCCGTCGTATGTCATTGTCCGAGCTCCCTTGAGTGTCGGCAGCAGCTCGAGTGTCTTGTAGCCATGTGCTGCATCTACAACTGCAAGAAACCCATCACCGCTGGACGCAAACGCAAGCTGATCTTTTGCGTCAAAGCCAGCCGCATCAGGCCCGTCACCAATCTCAGCGGATCCAATTTGCTTTCCGGACTTGGTATCCAAAACTGCCATCTTTTTGCCATCGCAAACTGAAAAGATGCGGGCGTGGGTGCGGTCAATTGCCATGCCAGAAGGCGAATCGCAACCATCGAGCTTCCATGTACCCGTCACCGTCTTGCTTCGGGCATCGAGCGCTACAACGCTGTTCTTATCTTCAATGTTCACGAAGATGCCGCCCTTACCGTCTGCCTGGGGGAACTCCGGCTTGCCAGGCAAACTGATGGTAGTCACAACGGAACGGTTCGCTGTGTCGATGACAGTCACGTTGTTGCTGCGTCCGTTGAATGCCCAGACAGTTTTCGTTAGCGGCTCGTAGGCGATGCCGTCTGGATTTGTACCCGCTGGAATCGACATTATCGTCGCCAAATTTTGGCGATTGAACACAATCACAGCATTCGCGCCGCCATCGCTGATGTAGCCGAACAGGCCACCCTCATCCAACGCGATACCATGCGTGCTTTTCAGCCCTGTGATAGCTCCGACGAGCTTGCCGTTCTCAGTATCAAGCACTTCCACACGCGAGCTGTGCGTCACGTACAAACGCTGCGCAGATGAGTCGGCAAGCAGATAGTCCCATCCTCCAGTGCCGCCAATCTTCCAATGTTCCGCAACGTGATACGGCTGCTGGGCATAGCTAGGAGAAGTGCTCAGACCCGCTGCCAGAGCGAGCGAGCAAAAAAGGGAACGGTTCATGGGTCCTCATAGCTCTCGTTCAGAGAGAAAGACAGTATGTCCGGTGCGACTTAAGCTGCCGTGAAGGTCACGATCATGGTCGTCCCTTCGCCCTTGGAGCTTTGCACCTGGATTGAACCCTTCGCGGTGTCGACAATCGATTTCGAGATCGCGAGTCCGAGTCCTGCACCACCAGTCCCGCGGGCTCGGGAACGATCTTCGCGGTAGAAGCGATCAAAAATGTGCGGCAAGGCTTCAGCGCCAATTCCTAATCCATGGTCTGTCACTTGAATACAAACAGAATCGGCACCTTTCTTTAGGACCGATACTTCCACCGTTCCACCTTCGACGCTGTACTGGATGGCATTGAGCAGCAGATTCGAAACCAGGGTTTCGGCTGACTGTTTTTTTATACGCACTGGAGCATCGGATATGGCTTCTACGCGGATCTGCAAACCGCGGTGGTTGGCCACCGGTTGAAGCAAGCTGGCTACGGAACGTACCGTCTCCCCCACGTTCACTATCTGTAGGGGAGCCTCACCGGCCTCGGTCTCATGAGCCAACTGGAGCATTTGCATTACGAGCGTTTCAAGCCTCTCCGTGTCCTGGACGATGCCCTCTACGCCTTCGCTGTACTCCAGTTCTGATCTGCGCTTCATCAGCAAGAGTTGAGCAGAAGAGCGCACGACAGCAATGGCGGTCTTCAATTCATGTGCGGCATCTCCGAAGAATTGGCGCTCTCGCGCGAACGATTCACGGAGGCGCGAAATAGTCTGTTCCAGGACCTGCGTGAGTGGACGCAGCTCAAGCACATGAAGAGCAGATTGAGGGGGATCAAACGCCAAAGCAGGAGCCCTGAGGTTCGCCGTCGCGTCGGCTAGTTCAGTAAGCGGAAGGAAAGCTCTGCGCAAAAGAGCCGTGACAAGCAACACCACACCAGCGCTCGCGAGCAGAATAGTGAGAAGGTAGTAGCTCGCCGCCTCAAAAATTTCATGCCAGACGTGCGCCACCGGTGCAGTGTAGACAATGGTGACCGGTCGACGAAGTCCGACGCCACCATATTCAGCTCGATCGATGATCCGCAACGCCTCGCGCTGAAACACCCGGTAACGTTTGCCGAGATGCTTGACATCGCGATAGCCGTCAGCACCACGAGAGATCAGCGCCGAAGGCGCGTTCGAGGATGTACCGAGAAGTCGACCTCCCTGGTTGTAAACGGCGTAAGCGTCCTCTCCCGGCAACTTAAGTTCTGTGGGATCGATGGTGACGTTATCTTCTGGGTCTTCCGCATCCTGGACCGCACCAAGCAACGAGTCCGATTTTCCCTGGAGCCTCGTATCGAATGCCCGGAAACGGGTTTGATGCTCGTGCAGCAAGGCTGCCGCGCAAAGTACAGCCGCACACAGCAGTTGCGCGAGGAACACGCTGAAGACGGCACGGCGGATGAGCGACTTCGTCTTCACAGAACCTAACGTTCTCCTGCTAGCCGATACCCTCGACCACGCAGCGTTTCCAAAACATCAGTGTCGGACGAAGCGCGCAATTTTTTGCGGAGGTTGGAAACATGCGCCTCAATCACGTTGGAGTGATGTTCCCAGGTGAAGTCGTAGAGGTGTTCAGCCAACTCGCGCTTCGATACAACGACGCGCGGCCTGAAGATCAGGTATTCCAGTATGCGATATTCCGTCGGTGACAGTTCCACCTGTTTCTCCCCAACATGAACTGTCTGCTCTCCAGTATGCAAGCGAAGCGCACCAAACCTCAGAGCAGGTGTACTCGCACCTTTGGCTCGTCGAATCACCGCGCGAACTCGAGCGATCAGCTCTCCGAGGTCAAATGGCTTTGTCATGTAGTCATCGGCACCGAGGTCGAGCATATCGATCGTCTTGCCCGTTTCATCAACGGCAGTGACCACTAGGATCGGACTGGAATTGCGACCCGCCCTCAGCTTGCGAATCACTTCCTCGCCGGGAATACCAGGGATCATCAAATCCAGCAGAATGAGGTCGTAGGTGTTCGTCTGGCACACCTGAAGCGCATCGTTGCCCTCGTGGACAACGTCGACGGCATAGCCCGTCGCCTCACGAATAGCTTTCGCGACGTTCTCAGCCAACCGGATTTCGTCTTCCACGACCAGTACGCGCATGCAGACTTCTATCTCTGGCTCTGTGACTGTATGGGCGTCAAATCTGTCTGAAGCCCAGACGGAGCAGCCGCTCCGGGTCGAGGTCAGCTTCTCGACGAAGCCTTAGGCGCGGGCCGCCCTGAGCGTTACCACGCGCACTCTCCAAAAGACCGAGCGACTCGGCATCCAGACCAATAAAGATATTTCCATCGTATTGTTTCTTCCACGACCGCCCGGTTCCATCCAGAGCGCGGATAACGAGGTCGCAATGTCCAGAAGGTGCATCTTGCTTCGAAATGCTGACGTGAAGATCGCTGCTCACAATCCGATTTCACCTCAATCACCTTAAGACTACCTAAAGAAGCAACCGATTCTCCTGAAGTCGCGCGAGCCTCGTGCCGCACTGGCTTGACTGTGCGTCTCCTTCGTCGCCCGCATCGACGAATGCCTAACCTGCAGCGGTGGGGCTTGGATTTGGCTGGCGCCACGCGGAGTCTTTCCTTTCCATTGAGCTTCCAACTGGTGATCCGGGCAGAGAAGTCCGCGTCAGTGGAGACTTGCGTTATATGGTGAAGGAGGACATCTGCGACTATGAGGCACAGAACCCGGTCCGGAGGTCGTTCACCGTTCGATTGTGGCTACCTGCGGAGAGAACTACAGCTTCCCCGATCTCATGTAGCTCATGTTTGCGGGTATCGATAGGGTAATGTGGCAAGCGAAAACGCACACATGCGGCGTGTACCGGACTTGAGGTAAGACCCTCAAGAGGTCAACCAGCATTAAAGAAATAGATGTTGCTTCTTCACTGTGGAGTGCGGTTTCAATGGAAATAACTTACCGCGGTTTATGGACTCTAATTCACGGGATGTGCTTTGGGGCTTTGTTCCTTTTAGGCTGCACAGCTGCCTTAGTTGAACTGTGGCGAGTCTGCTTCAGCGACAACCCCGCTTCTGAACGTTTCGACAGCTTCCTAAAGTGGTACCTATTCGGAATGAGCGTTGTCGCATGGTTAGCTGTTCTATCGGGAGCCTACATCATCTATCCCTGGTATCGTGCTGTTGCACCTGCAGGAACCCACGACCTGTCGATGTATCCGCAACTGCTGTTGAAAGCTCATCCAACTACCGCAGGATGGCACACTTTAGGCATGGAGTGGAAAGAGCATGTCGCCTGGCTGACACCCATAGCCATCACTATGACGACCTCTGTTTTCTTTCAATACGGTCGTGAGCTCCGAAAGCACCCATACCTTCGATCAGCGGTTCTGGCCTTCACTCTCGTGGCGTTCGGATCAGCAGGTGTCGCCGGATTCTTCGGGGCAATGATCAACAAATACGCGCCAACAAACGGTGGATCAACCATCGTTCTTGCTCATAGTGAGGCCAAGTGACATGGCGCACGCAAACACGCCGGTTTTGATCAAAGCTCGTAAGAACGGAGCGGGCGCTGCAGCAGTGCTTTCAGCCGCGCTCGGAAGCCTTACTTTGGGCGTTCTTACTTTCGCAGCAGATAAATACCCGGTCGTGAAGAATTGGATGATCTTTTATAAACCGACCGGTGCCCTATCTGGAGTCACGTCGCTCTCGATCGCGACCTGGCTGATTCTATGGCTGATGCTTCATCTGCTATGGACAAAGCGCGACCTACCACTAAGAGCAATCGTACTTGCGGCACTTGGTTTGTTAGCCGTCTCGCTCCTGCTAACGTTTCCACCATTCATCGATTTGCTGTGACTTCTTCAGCGTTGAGGTAAGCCACTCTTCAGTCGGGAAGAACGCCACGAGCCAAGATTTTGGAGTTTGGCTCCTGAGGTAGGACTCGAATTATCAATCTAACGGATTTTCAACAACATGCAGGCCAGCGGATGACACCAAAAGGCACTGGAAGGCACTCAAAGGTCAACCAACAGAGCGCAAACAGAGCGCAGCTCGCTGCTTTGTGGCCTTGCTCACGCAATTCAAACCACCCGTCCGCTCGCGGCACCGACTCTTGCTCACAAGGCCTGAGCTGAGTCAGGCGACAGGCGGCGATAAAGCAACGGCAAGACGTAAAGCGTCAGTATTGTTGCAGTGACCAAACCCCCGATAACGATCGTGGCGAGTGGTCGTTGTACTTCAGCACCTCTTGAAGTTGAGAGCGCCATTGGAATGAAGCCAAGACTGGCAACCAGAGCAGTGATGAGTACGGGACGCAGCCTGTCCGCTGCACCTCCACGGACAGCCTCATCCATATCTTTGCCGGACTCACGCAGCGCGTTCATGTGGCTAACCATCACGACACCGTTCAGCACGGCGATCCCAAAGAGGGCAATGAACCCAACGCTCGCTGACAGGTTGAGATTGATGCCGCGTATCCAGAGAGCCGCGATTCCACCCACGAGGGCGAGGGGAACAATCATTAAGATGAGGAACATCTGTCGCGCATTGCGGAAAGTCGCGTAAAGCAAACCGGCGATGATGAGGAGTGACACGGGAAAGACGATCAGGAGCCTGGCCTGCGCGCGCTTCTGGTTCTCGTACTGCCCTCCCCATTCCAGCCGGTATCCGGGCGGAAGCTGCAGCTTCTGCCCCACAGCTTTCTCGGCATCTTCGACGAAGCCGCCAAGGTCACGGCCACTTACGTTCGACATCACGACCACACGGCGATGCGCTTGTTCCCGATTGATGATGATAGGCCCACGAACCTGCCGGATTTGCGCAACCTGATCGAGGCGGACGAGCGCACCCGTAGGCGTCTTCATCTGCAACGCTTTTAGCTGCTCCGGATCATTGCGGAGGTTCGCAGGGAGGCGGAAGGCGATCGGAAAGCGCTGTTCCCCTTCGACCATTTCGGAAACCTGCTTGCTGCCATACAGGTTCTCGATGACCTCCCGCACGTCGCTGACATTCACGCCGTACCGCGCTGCGGCGGTCCGGTCTAAGTCGACCTGCAACTCCTCTGCACCGGACATCAACTCCATTTGCGTCTCGGAAGCACCTTTGACGCTGCTGATGATGTTCTTAGCCTGTTTGCCGAGGCGCTCCAGCGTGTCCAGGTCTTCCCCAAAGATCTTTAGTGCTGCGTCTCCCCGAGTACCAGTAATCGTTTCGTCCATGCGCATCTGCATGGGTTGCGTGAATTCGTAGCTGACGCCCGGAATCTTCTGCAGCGATTCCTCCATACGGTCGGAAAGCTTCTTCTTGTCCGAAGAATCCGCGTCCCGAGCTTTCTTTGTGAACGATATGTATGAATCTGACTCGTACTCCCCCATCGCTTCTGTGGCGAGATCAGGCCTACCGAGTTTCGTAACAACGCTTGTAACTTCAGGGAAGCTCTTGATCGTCTTTTCGATTTCATTGCCGATCCGAATGGACTCTGTAAGCGAGATGCCGGGCAGCCGCTTTGACGTAATGACCATGCTGCCTTCATCAAGCGTTGGCATAAACTCTGTGCCGATGAATTTCATCGACACGGCTGCGGCGACCACGAGCACTCCCGCGACAATGAAGATCGCTTTCGCTTGCCCTTCGGCGTGTTCTAAAGAACGAACATAGCGTCCGCGCAGCTTGTCGAACCAATTCTCTTTTGCACCCTCCTTGTTCGCCACACGCACTGTTTTTGCACGATGACGAAGCGCGTAAGTGCATAACGTCGGAACGACGAATAGCGCAAGAAGGAGTGAACCTGTGAGTGCAGAAACTACCGTCACCGCCATGGGCCGAAACATTCGCCCTTCGAGGCTTTGTAGCGTCAGGATCGGCAAGTACACGGAAATGATGATGAGGACGCCGAAAACGATGGGGCGAGCTACCTCATGGGCTGCACTCCTGACTACCCGCACCAGGCGATCGGAGCCCGGTACATCGCTCCTCTCTTCGGCGCCGCTCTCGTTAGCGCCTTCCAGTCGATGCATGCAGTTCTCGACCATGACCACAGAGCCATCCACGATCGTTCCGAAGTCGATTGCTCCCAGGCTCATCAGGTTCACGGAGATGCCGAATACCTCCATGCCAAGGAACCCGAATAGAAGAGAGAGTGGAATGGTGATGGCGACGACGAGCGCTGCCCTCCAATCACCCAAGAAGATGAGAAGGATGATGATGACGAGAACGGCGGCTTCCAAAAGGTTGTGCTTGACGGTGCGGGTCGTCGCGTTGATCACATCGCTTTGGTCGTAGAACGGAACCAGCTTTGCTCCGTTGGGAAGCTTCAGATCGGCAATCTTTTGCTTCACTTCCTTGATGATCTTCTGGCCGTTTTCGCCGCGCAAGATGATCACCATGCCGCTGACTGTCTCGCCTTGGCCGTCGTGCATGACCGCGCCATGACGCAGCAAGGCGCGTGGACCGATCTGCGCGACCTGCCTGAGCAGAACCGCGACGCCGTTTGTCGTGCTGACAACGATGTTGCCAAGGTCATTTATGTCGGTGGCACGGCCCAGCCCGCGGATGGTGTACTGCTGTTCGGCGTGCTCGATATAGCTGCCACCGAAGTTTGCGTTGTTGTTGGAGACCGCCATGACAACATCGTGCAGTGTGAGCGAGTAGCGGCGAAGAGACTCCGGGTAAACCTCAATCGTGTACTGCTTTGTTTCACCTCCCCAGGAGTTGATCTCGCTGACGCCTGGAACGGCGAGCAGAGCGTAACGAACCGTCCAATCGTGGAGTGTTTTCTCGTCCATCAGCGACATGTGAGGAGACTGGACGGTGTACTGGTAGACTTCGCCGAAGGCTGTTGCCATCGGGTTCATTGTTGGCTGGAGACCCGCGGGCATGCGCGCCTGCACCTGGTTTAGCCGCTCAGACACAAGCTGCCGAACGAGGTACTTGTCCATCGAATCATTGAAAATAATGGTGACCATCGACAGTTCCAGCTTCGAGGTCGAGCGCACCATCTGCAGCTTCGGCAGGCCCATCATTGCTGTCTCTACGGGAAAGGTGACGAGCTGTTCCACTTCTACCGGTGACATCCCCGGGCATTGGACGGTCACGACGACCTGGTTGTTCGTCAGATCCGGGAAAGCCTCAAGTGGAAGATGGAACATGACCGTGAGGCCGCCAACAATCAGCGCGAGCAACAGCCCGAAGACGAGCCATCGGCTATCAAGAAGGAAGTCAATGGCGCGGTTCACTGATCAGCCCTCGCCTACTGAGCCTTTGAGCAGTTCACCTTTCACCATAAAAGCTCCGCCGCTCACGACGTGGTCATTTGCTTGAAGCCCTTCGGTGATCTCAACCATACCCTCGGTTTCGGTGCCCGGTTTTACCGCGCGAGCCTGGAACGTGACCCCATCGTTCGTGACGAAAACGACTCGAAAGCCATTAACATCCTGCAGTGCGTTGGCCGGGACGAAGATCGCGGACCGGGTGGCCGGTTCCGCAATCATTGCCGTCACAAACATTCCCGGCCTTAAGCGTGTCGCAGGGTTCGGCACGACAAGGCGAACCGGAAGGGTGCGGGTTTGTGGATCGACAGCATCGCTGAGCATCCCAACCGTTGCGCTGAGGTTTTGTTCGGTAGCGCCTCCAGTCTTTACTGCTGCGAAGGCACCGCGACGCACCATCGGCACATCAGCTTCATTCACTGCGGCATTCACCCAAACCGTAGTGAGGTTCGAAACAACGAAAGCCTCGTCTCCGGTGTTGAGTACCTGACCCGGTGTTACCTCACGCTGAATAATCACGCCGTCCGAGACGGCACGAATTGGTATCAGCTCTCGTCTGTAAAGTGTTCCAGGCTGAAGCGTAGCAGGATCGACCTGAAGCAGTTCCGCCAGGTGTTCTCGCTCCGCCCGAACATTTGCTTCCGCGTCGATGAGGTTCTTTTGAGCCTGCGCAAGTTCCTGTTCGGAGCGCTGCTTCTCTTCCAGAGAGGCGGCTTGAATTGCGTACAGCTTCTGATATCTGTCTCTCGCCTGGCTCGCAAACCTGACGGCACTCTGTTGCCGGCTAAGATCTGCGTATGCCTGCGTAAGGGCGGCAACGGTCTCATGAACGGAGTGACTGTGCAAAGTGGCGAGCGTCTGGCCGCGCCTCACAGCGTCACCCGGAAGCACGAAGACGCTCTCAATGCGCCCATCAGCTAACGCGCCAATATGCTGCGTGTTCCGGTCATTCATCGCGACCTGTCCAGACACGTTCAGCGTTCTGGGCATGGTTCGGACACTTACGGCGACTACCTGAATGCCCGCTCTCGGTTGATCTTCCCTCGCGATTTTGACCGTATCCGAAGGGAAAGAGCCCTTGTCCTGCTCCTTGCCGCCTTTCGTATCTTGGCCGCCTGAGCCACTGTCGGAATCCCTTTGACTTTTCTGCTGGTCGCCGCTCGAAGGTTTGCCGGTGTCGCTGCTATTGCTGTGACAGCTTGTTAGGAGTGCGGCGGCGAAGCAAAGGGCCGTGACTCTCGCGAACCTCATGGCTGCACCCCATACGCAAGCTGTAGCTGCACGGCGTTCTGCTGGAGTTGCACTAGAGCTTGTGCCGCACTGACTTCGACCTCAAACTCTGTTCTTTCGGCGTCTATCAGTCGTAGCAGGTCCACTCCTCCAATACGGTATGCCTCGGTGATAATTTTCAGGTTCTGCTCCGCTTTCGATCTCATATCGGGGAGCGTCTCGTGAACGATCTTGTTCTGTGCGTCAAAGTTAGCTTGCGCCTGCTGAATCTGAATTGCGACTTCATTCTCCAGAAGCTTCAAGAATGCTTCGGCGACGTTGACCTGAGCTTGCGCACGTTCGATCTCACCTTGGTTGCGATTACGCACGGGCAGTGAAATCTGCAATCCGGCAAACAGAGTGTCGTCTGACGAGTTCCGTTTGTATCCCACCAGAATGTCCGGGTCGGGATAAGCACCGGCCTTCTGAAGTTTTAGATCGGCTTTCGCGGCCTCCACAGCGTATCGCGCGGCAGCCACGTCCGGACGCTCGTTCAGCGCTTCAGAGAGAGCAACGGGCGGATACACGGGAATGGACTCCAACTTATCGGTGAGCGTCACAGTCTCGACGGCTTTACCCATTTGCCTGAAAAGCTCCAAGCGAGCCTGTGCTGCTTCGCGTTCAGCGGCCTGAAGCGCGATGACCAGTCGATCTTTTTCAATCTGCATTCGCAGCAAATCAACACCGCGAGCCGCTCCAGCGTCGACTCGCTCCTTGTGGTAGCGCACGATCTCATCAGCAGCCTTCAAGTCTTCTCGCAGCAACTCAAGAACGCGTTGGCTGCTGACAGCTGCCCAATACGCAGATGCCACCTTGCCATAGATTCCGCGCAGCTTCAGCGCTCGGTTCGCCTCGGCCTCATGTAGTCGCGCTTCTGCCAGCGCAACCCGTTTGCGGCGCTTACCGTCCGTTTCAATCGTTTGCCCAAGATAGCCGTAGTCTTCGGTCTGATTGGTGAATGAAAAGTTGCTAGCCCACGGGCGGAGGTCCTCCGACTGCAGGAACAGCTTCGGATTCAGTCCCAGTCCAGCTTGCCGAACACTGCCTCTGGCCGCCGCCACGGTAGCATCCGCCGCTAACACCGCGGGACTGTTCTTTGCCTGTTCCAAAGCGTCATGCAGGGACAGTTCGTCTTGGGCGTGCAAAGCCGCTCCCCCGAAGGGCACAGTGAATGCGACAGAAACAACCTGCAAAAAGGTTAAGCATTGTCGTCTGAGGCTTTCTCTAGTGAACATGCTTGCGATGATGGGCACGATAGACATAATGACCAATCAGCCACCCTGCTGTTGATCCTAATAACGTATCGGATGGGAAATGCTGCTGCCCCAGGACTCGTGTGAGACTTACGCCCGACGCCAACGTGTAGATGAACGCTTGCTGCCAAGGCTTGGGATACTCTTCCGCCAGTACGGCAGCGGAAGACCAAGCCACAATGCTGTGGCCTGAGACGAAGGATGGGTCCGAGGAAGCTGAACCAACAAAGAAGTGCCCGCGCGCGTGATCATGATAGGGCCTCTCGCGGAGAGTCACGTACTTGATGGCTTCATCGAAGATGTAGGCGTCAACAATCGCTTCACCTGCGAGGATCCCGCTTTCTCGCTCGTGATCTCGCCCTGTAAATTCGCCAATAGAAAACATAAGCGCTGGAACGCCGATTGCGGCACCGCGCAACACGTCTGAAGCTGTCGAACTGTCAGCATTGAAAGACTGATCGTGGCTGACAACGTCTCGCATGGTTTTTGTGTCGGTTGCGAAGGCTGTGGCAGTCGCTCCGGCTAGCGGGAGAAGCCAGCGTAAATCCTTCGTTCGGATACGAGCTGGAGAGGTGACGATCTGCACCTCATCCGTGAGTACTCTAAGAGGAAACTTCTTGATGGTCAGTGGTTCATCAGCGTGGTCCGGCAGACCCGCATCGGCAGCGAGAGGCTCCCATGAGACGCTGCTTTTGACCAGTGAAAAGCTTGGCGCGTTCGGGAGACTCGCTCCCACCTCCGCAATCATCTGCTGAGAAGCTCGCTCTGCGGGAGAAACCGCCTGAGGCGAGCTGACGGATTGAGCGAAACCAAAGGGCAGTACATTCGTGTACAGCACAATGACCGCGGCCTTGAGTCCCGCCCTCTGCCAGGAGACGATTCTGTTGCGTCTGCTCGAATCAAGGTCAGTCATCATTTTTCCTTTGCTGCGTTGGCCGTGCCGTCCGTTAGCGATGCTTGAACCTCGGCGGGCAAGGGATTCGCAGCGGATGCAAGCAGCAGACTTACATCCCACATCTGCTCTTCTGAAAGCAGGCCTTTGTAAGAAGGCATTCCCGACAGGCGGATGCCGTTCTTCACCTTCCAGTACGTTTCGCCTGCAGGATCATCGCTGACTCCGACAACGCCCGCGCGGTGCGATTTCCAGAGTTGGGGAACAGGAGGGTACATGTTCGCAGCCAGAGTGGAGTCTCTTCCAGGTGAGCCATGGCAAAACGAGCAGTTCCTCGTGTATATGGCTGCCCCAATTAGCAGCGTTGAAGATGTCGTCCGCACCGGAGAGCTTTGCACTTCAGAAGCTATGCGGGCATTCAAGAACTTGCTCACGATTCGTTTCTCGGACGGAAAAGGCGAATCGGCTACCGCGACAGGTGGTCTTCCAAAGTCGAGATAAAGGAAGAGTGCCAGCGGAACAACTAGGAGACCGACAAAGAATGTGAGCATACCCAAAGACACCCGATTCATTCACTCACCCCACGTCTAGTTGCTGTTGTCCAAAGCATTCCTTATAGGCGTCCGATCTGTAGCCAAGCTTGCGTCAAGATGACATCTTCGTCATGTCGCACTACGAGACCGTTCGTCTTCTCTAGAATCGCTGCTATGCGCCTGCTCGTAATTGAAGATGATGTCGCGATCTCCGACTTCATTACGCGCAGCTTGCGTGAAGCAGGTTACGTTGTCGACGCGGCCCGGAATGCCTCGCAGGCCGAGCACATGATTGTGGAGCAGGAATACGGCGCGTTGATCCTCGACCTTGGGCTTCCAGATCGCGATGGCCTTGAGCTGATGTCTTCCTTCAGGCAGCAAGGCGTCACCGCTCCCATGCTCATCTTGTCAGCTCGACGCTCAGTAGACGATCGCGTGCGCGGTTTGGAAGAAGGTGGCGACGACTACATGACCAAACCCTTCGCCATCGCTGAGTTGACGGCACGCATCAGGAATTTACTCCGGCGTTCAGCAAACGCACGAGCGACTGTTGCAACATGTCTTCGAGCAGGTGATCTTGAACTCGATCTGCTCAGCCGTGAAGCCAGTCGCGGCTCCAGATCGCTGAGACTGACGTCACAGGAATTCGCACTTCTTGAATACCTTTGCCGGCATGCCGGTCGCGTGGTCACTCGCTCCATGATTTTGGAGCAAGTATGGAAGATGCGTATCGAACCGGATACGAACGTCGTGGACGTACACATCTATCGATTGCGTACCAAAGTCGACGCCGAAGGTGAATACCCGTTGATCCGAACGCTAAGAGGAGTCGGATATGTACTCAAAGATCGCTAGTCGCAAGATAATGACCGCTGCCTGGAGAATCTCACTCTGGAGCGGACTTGTCTTCGCGATTGGCACCGCCGTCGCATTTTGGTTCCTACAGTCCTTTCTGGCGAACGATATTCAGAGTCGCGCGGACTCTTGGCTGACCGGTGAACTGGGTGTGCTGGCAGACGTAGCCGAACGAACGCCCGGCAATCATCTGCACGACGTGGTGGTGCGTGAAGTTGCCGAGCTTGCCAGTCGCGAAGTTCCGCACGATGATGCTGAAAACGCGATGAATCGCGCAGTTTTCTTTGTTCTCACAGCGCCCGACGGTAGTCTCGTGTTGCACACGGGAGCTGGTTCGGGCGAAGCAACATTGACCGCCATCCAAAACAGCACCGTTGCTCCAGCCAAACCGGCGACAATACAGATTCCCGCTTTCTCCATACCATTCCGTGTTGCATCTAGCGGGCTCAGACAGGGCGGCAGCATTTATCTCGGATTGTCGACTAGCTACGAGAGACACGTGTTGAAGCGGCTGAGAGCTGAATTCGCGCTTCTGTGGTGCTGCATCATTTTGCTGGGGACAGCGATCGTTTTTGTTAGTACTCGACGCATGCTGGGGCGAGTGCAGCTCATCTCACAAACTGCATCGCAAATAGGAAGAGGAAACCTGCGGAGTCGGGTGCCCGCAGGCAAGCGAAATGACGAAATCGCTGAACTGTCCTCTACCTTCAACGAGATGCTGGACAGAATTGAGGGGTCTGTCCAGCAGCTTCATACCATGTCAGACTCGCTCGCACATGATCTTCGAAGTCCGCTGACATCAATCCGAGGAAAACTAGAACTCGCTCTGATGAACGACGAGCAGGCGACAAAGGAAGACGCAATTATCAGCTCGATCGAGCAGCTCGATCGTCTGTCGGCGTTGCTAAACACTTCACTGGACGTCTCGGAAGCGAACGCGGACGCACTTCGCTTGCGCAAAGAGCCTATTGATCTCGAAGACACGACCCGCTCGTTGATCGGCCTTTACGAGCCAGTGTTCATTCAGGCAGGTCTTACCCTCAGACTGAAGAGTGGTGGTCCGACTTGGATCGATGCAGATTCTTCGCTGATCCAACGCACCATAACGAATCTTTTCGACAATGAATTGAGACACGTGCGTTCAGGCTCCACCATTGATGTCACCATTCGGCAGCAAGGTGGCGAAAGCCTTCTTCTATTGGAAGATGACGGCGAAGGATTCCCAACCGATATTCTGCCGCGCGTGCTCGAGAGATACACGAAGAGCTCGGAGTCTGAGGGGCACGGGCTCGGATTAGCTTTCGTTGCTGCCGTTGTGAGAAGCCACAACGGCCAAGTTCTTGCGACGAATCGGAGTCAGGGCGGAGCGTCCATCTTGCTGGCGTTCCCGAAGAGTGATGGTTAGCTCCACGGCAAGTGAACCGTTTGTCATCTCCGTGTTCGCCACTCTTCATTACGCAGCTGTAAACAAGGTCAAAGGTCCTTCGATGAGGCTGCTTTTGGGCCAAGACCTCATTGAAGGATCACAACGCCTTTGGCAGGTTCCAGGTGAAGCGACTGCTCACGTTCCAAGCACGAGATTTTCTGCCTCGCATTTCGCTTGTGTGCCTACTTTCCGGCGCAGCGCTGCACTCGCAAGCCGCTCTTTTACCGCAGCAGCGACCAGCGCTGCAGCCTGCACTCGCACTGCTGCCTGACGCACCCTCAAGTCGCATGACATCGGACGCCTCGCATGAGAATGCGCTTGTTGCGGAGTCATCTTTGGGAATGTTCGATTTGCAGTCTCAACAGTCTCAGTCAAAGAAGCCGTCCCTCGACGATCTAGGGCTGTCGCCGGAAACAAACTAAGGCTGATCCTGACATGCAGGCGCGTCTTGATCGTCGCACGCACATGCTCAAGGTGCACCAGCGCCTAGGAATTATCACTTTGGCTCCGCTCGCGGCGGCCTGCATAAGCTCGGCGGCTGCTCCTCCGGACCCGAGAAATGGGGGCGGGAACACTATGGGTCGTGACATTCATCTCAGTCTCGGCTCGCTATCAGTTCTTTCCTACGGAGCGACGGCCTACTACGCCATCAAAGCGCCGCGCATCACTGACCAACCAGCTCGCGGCGGAATCAAGCTCCATAAATACCTGATCTACATACACGCGCCTGGAATGATCCTTACCCCAATCCTCGGAGCGATTGCCTTCAATCAAGCCAATAACGGAGAAAGGGTTCACGGAATCGCATCGGCGCATGCGGCGGTCGCATGGACAACCGTCGCTTCTTATAGCGCTGCCATCGTTGCCGTGTCATGGCCTATTCACCTGAGGCACTAGTCGCATGAGATTTCTATTCCTATTGCCTATCGCGTTGACGGTGGCTGCTTCTGCACAGACGTATGACATCTGGAAACTCGATTCCTGCAAGCTGTCGTATCACATGTCTCATCCCATCCACGAAGTCGATGGCGTAAGTCGTGCCGCGAAGGGAAAGGGCGTATGTGATGCGACTGGCTGTGACTTTCTCTTAGCAGCGCCTGTAAAGTCTTTCGACTCTGGCGATAGCAACCGCGATCTTCACATGCTGCAAGTTACACGTGGTGCTCAGTTCCCCGTCGTCATGGTGCGCTTCCATCTCGCAAACCCGGAACCTTCAGCACAAGAGGTCAGTGTTGATCTCGAGGTAGAGTTCGCTGGCAACCACGCGCATTATGCTCACGTCCCGTTTCATCAGGACGTTTACCCCATGCGCCGCCACGTCACCGGCACGATCCCAGCCACGTTGACTGACTTCCATATCGATCCACCAACGTTCCTGACCGTGCCAATCAAGAACAGCATTCCGATCTCGGTAGACTGCACTTGGTTGAAGTAGAGATGTCCTTCGGCTCTTTAGTTCGTTACGCGCGATAGATCTTCCCCGAAGCAAACAATATGTGGACTCCAGCCCTTCTCTGCTTGGCAACGTCTGGATCCTCAACGGTATGGTGACCAAGAGGACGTAACCCGTGCAGAGCCATAGAGAACAGCACCGTACCGGCAACACGGGATGGCTCCGGGCAGCCGTTCTTGGAGCAAATGACGGCCTTCTTTCGACGGCCAGTCTCCTTCTCGGCGTAGCCGCTGCCCACGGAGCCACCCGCAACATTCTTGTCGCGGGCGTCGCTGGACTTCTGGCAGGCTCCATGTCGATGGCAGCGGGCGAATATGTCTCGGTCTCTTCGCAGGCAGACGTAGAACAGGCTGACATTGAGAGGGAGACGGCTGAGCTGTCAGCCGACCCTTCCGGTGAGTTGGAGGAGCTGGCCGACATTTATGTCACCCGTGGGCTCGACCGCAAGCTAGCCACTGATGTCGCCGCCGCGCTCATGAAGCACGATGCCCTTGGATCGCACATGCGTGATGAGTTGGGGATGAGTGAACTGACGAGCGCCAGACCTGTGCAGGCGGCACTGTCGTCAGCATCATGCTTCATAAGCGGCGGGGTGCTCCCACTCGCTGCCGCTACTTTTTCCACCTCCGCAACGAGTCGCGGCCATCTGGATCGCTTCTTTTTTGGTGCTGGTAAGCTTTGCCATCGCCACGGCCAGGGTCAGTGGTGCGAGACAGGCGCGTGTCGCAATCCGGATGACGTTCTGGGGCATCCTCGCCATGGCCGCCACCACCCTTGCAGGCACGCTCTTTGGCGCCCACAGCTAAGACGAAGCGAACGCGTTCGTTGACACCACTTTGTTGAAAGTCTTGCCTTCGCAGCGCTCGTGTGAGCCGATGACAAACCCGTCATCAAGGCGACACCTGAGCGTAGTTTCTTCTCTTACGGTTCTCTAATGGTTGGACGCGACGAAGCTATAGACATGAACGCAGTCCTTCCGTTCACGGAGATAACTTTATGTCTGCGCACAAAGGAATCGTCACCTGGTTCAACAATGCGGAGGGCCACGGTGCAATCTCACACACGCCCGGACCCGATGTCTCCGTTCACTCCTCTGCCATCGAATGCGACGGATATCAGTTTCTCTGCAAAGGCGATTTCGTCGAGTACGACGTTGAAACTGGTTGGAATGGCATGCTGCAGGCCGTGCGAGTTAGGGTCATCTCAAGCAGCGCATGCTAGGTCTGTGTTGTCCGTTTCCGATGTCTGGTCTAGAGCAATTGCGTAGCGAAACTGGAAGACTCCGAGACCTACTTCAGCGCAGGTTGGAGGCTGCGCGCCTGTCCAGAATCGCAATCGCCAAATACCTCTATCCTGACGCTTTCAAAGTGAAAGTCAACGCGAGCGAAAGTGATTCAGTAAAGTCTTCCATCGATGAGGTTAAGTTTATTTTCTTGGAACTTGCTCGTGCTCTCGCTCGGCGACCAGAATTCGTCGATGTCGTCATCCAAAACGTGTCACTCGTGCTGCAGCTGACGGTCCTTGTACACCCAGATGACCACGGTGCGCTGGTGGGAGATAAAGGCCGGACATTAGCAGCGCTTCAATCTTTATTCGAAGAACACGGTCGTAAGCTGGGACTTGAAACATCCTTGGACGTACTTGCTGAAAAGAAATTCCCCTGATTTTTCTTCGTCACTCGAGTAGAAGTTTTGGGAAACGCCCAACTGCCTTTATGAGACAGGGCACTTTGGAAGAGTATCGGGGACTATGGGTGCCCTTGGATTTAATGACGGGAACCCGTAGTACACGATCGACTAAGCGCACGGTGCGTTTTCATTGAGTGAACTTCAAACGTTGATGGCACAGTCTCGAATTGTCGTCGCCGCGACCAGAAGGCTGTTCACTGCGGCAATCATTGCAGAAACTTCCAAAATGCCCTACTTCGCACACGAAGGCTTCTAGCCGACTTAAGTCAATACAGCGGCTGCAACCGCAATAGAAAGTTCAAAGTACTCCCAGCCGGAGTGAAGGATAAACGTTGCCTACTACGCTTAATTCGCGCCGAGCTTAATGACGGGTTGGCGCGGGCGGCATAATACGCACAACGATGAGATGCAGGAACGACTGGCCTCCTAGGGTCCACGACGTGACGACTGGCCTCTTCCTGACCCTAGAGAAAGATGCCTTAACGCCCGCGAGGATCATGAAGATATCGAACGTCGCGTCCTCGCTCTAGTCGTCAAAGAAGTGACTGAACTCAAAGTCTGGCGGCATAGGAATTCAAACAAAGGTCGAACGAACTTCGAACAAGCTCGCACGGTGTTCAAGGACGTTCGAAGCACGTTCGACTTGGCGGCAAAAGCGTCGCAGCCTAAGCCGACAGGCTTAGGGATGGTGTCTCCCGTCAAATGTCGGTTCTTAGAGAACAGAGGAGCGCATGCTCCTCATATCGAGCCAAAACCCGCAGTGGAGGCGGCTGTCAGTGCCGTGCGAAGCACGCCGCGTAGCGGGCGAAGCGCCTTGACTGACGCCGGAGCGAAGGGTACCAGCGACGGCAGTACAGGGCTTGCTGCCGTGCTTCTGCCCTTCTTCCTGCTTCTCTAGGGTCCGTTCGGAGTCAACTTTTGAATAGCACTCGGCGTGTCTCCGTCGGCGTTCGATTTCAGGTCAGCGGCTGAGTCGTTGAGGCCCGTGACTACGCGAGTTTTCGGAGTGCACCCAAGTGCACCTGAAGTTTGTATGTGGTTGATTTTGAAAGAGTGCACCGTAGTGCACTTGCACGAACCCTGTAGGGGTGGAGTGTCATAATTCATCCCGTGCGAAGCACGGTGCTGGTTCTGCCCTCGGTATCAGAGGACAGGCCCGGCCCCAATCCTGGCGATTTGGTGCGCATCGTTGCTGCATGATTCGCGTCTGAAAGAGCTTCTCCTCGTAGCTCGAGCGCTTTGTAAAGAGATCACCATCTTCGGTGTTTAGAGCTCAGAAATAATTCTCCGCTTAGGTGTCAAAAATAAGCCCAATTTTGCAGCTATCTCAGTAGAAGCACTTTTACCAGTCGGGGGATCAGCAATGCAGTCACAGTGGCTCACAGCAAATGAAGCAGCAGAGTATTTGAAAGTGAAGCCGCGAACCATCCTGGTCTGGGCGCGTGAGCGAAGAGTTCCAGCTCACAAGCTTTGCGGTCATAGGCGCATCGTTTGGCGTTTTCTACGTTCGGAGTTGGATGCTATGCTCTGCGTGTCATCCGCTGGTTCTGCTGAGAGGGGGCAGCAATGAGAACCAAGCGACACGCAACAGGAACCGTACGTTATGACAAGAGACGAAGGACCTGGAATTACCTCTGGTACGACGGAAAGGTTCGTCGATCAAAACGCATAGGAACAAAGCAAGATTTCCCAACCAAAGCAGAAGCATGGCGAGGCGTCCAGAGCCTCAACATAGAAATCCAAGACACTTCGGCGAAAGCAGGTGACACTGTGCAGGCAATTGCAGCAATGTATTAAAACGAACGAATGCCCACGCGCCAATCCACAGCGCGGGTGTATCGCGCGTTTTTGCACAATCACATTCTGCCGAAGTGGGGAGCGGTAAACATCCGTGAACTCCGCCCTCGTCCGATTGAACTTTGGTTGAGAGATTTGGCCCTTGCGCCGAAGTCCAAGACGCATGTGCGGTCTCTCCTCTACGGGATCGTGAAGTATGCAATGTGGGCTGGCCTACTGGAGCTCAACATCAATCCCGTTTCTCTCGTGAAGAACACAGGTGCAACGAAGAAAGTCAGGAAGCCCCGCAGCCTAACCGCCGCTGAGTTTCATGATCTTCTTTCAGAGCTTCGCGAGCCGCATTCCTCCATAGCTCTGCTGTGTGTGTGTCTGGGTCTTCGCTTCAGCGAATGCCTCGCCTTACAATGGCAGGATGTTGATTGGCTTGGGTCGCGACTGCATATTCGTCGTGGCATTGTGAATCAGGTCGTCGGCAGCGTGAATACCGTCAATTCAGAAAAGGCATTGAACCTCGCACCTGAGGTTCTTGAGCGACTGAAAGCCCATCGTAGTTCAACGGAGTTCCCCGAGCCATCAGACTGGGTCTTCGCCAGTCCTTTGAAGCTGGGGCGTTTGCCGTATTCGTACACAGGCGTCTGTGTCGAGTTGTCGCGAGGTGCGAAAGCATCGGGCCTCGGCCATCTAGGCACTCACACCTACAGGCACACGTACCGCTCCTGGCTAGACGCGGTTGGAACTCCAATAGCAGTGCAGCAGAAGATGATGCGCCATGCGGACATCCGCACGACGATGAACATCTATGGCGACGTAGTCACTGATGAAATGGAAAATGCAGGGATTCGAGTAGCGGGAATCGCCTTCAGAGCGCAAACGGAGCGCATGGCCAGCTAAGTTGTTGAAAGAATGGCTCCTGAGGTAGGACTCGAACCTACAACCCTTCGGTCCGATCAAAGGAATTTTCGAGCGACCAGACGGGAGCGGCATCTGGTGGATCGACTATTACATAGAGGGCAAAAGATTCCGTGAAAAGGACGGTCGGCGTTCGGACGCCGTGGCCCTCTACCAACGCCGGAAGACGGATGCCCGAATGGGTGTAAAGACGCCGGAGATTCGGGCGCGCCGAGCCGTGCTTTTTGAAGAGATCGCGGCGGATGCGCTTGTGTACGCGAAGGAGCACAAGGCGTCATACCCCGGTGACCGCTCGACGGTTGGGAAGCTCCTGCCTGTTCTCGGGAAGGTCGCACTTGACGACATCACTCCCCAGACGATCAAGTCCTACTTGGACAGTTGTGCTGACCACAAAGACGTTAAGTTGACCGTTCGCTATGCTCATTTTGCACCAGCGCACAAGCTAGCAGCCGTTGATCGGCTTGCCCAATATCGTCAAGAGCAAGAGAAGTTCGAAGCGCATAAAGAAGCTAGATTCGCGCCCATCGCTGCCTAAGGGTCCTTGCCTAATGTGGGACATGGAGATGGACAACCAGCCCGAAGAGCCGATTGTCTTAAACTACCCATTGCTGGCATGCCGCTGTTCAGTTGAATAAACGATCTCGGGGCCTCGAAACCTGTAACTTCCGAGAAGAGGGCACATCGGTGGTTACTGCCAACCCAACGGCGCTCGAGAGCGAGTGCCCGCTGTTGACCCGCAGCTACACCCTCGTTCGATCCGCCCGTTTCGCCAGCGCCATCCATTAACAGCTGCCTTTTGAAGGCTGATGGGATCCATCATCAGGCAGTGGTCCGAATGCGAATAGAGAAGGTATCCTCAACCGACTTGCTGTCCCTGAACTTCGGACAGATTTTCGCAAAGATCTTCGATCCTTCCATGGCCTGGTTCAACGGAAGCATCGCCACATGAAGATGGAGTCCTGTGTCGTGAGTCGACTCGGTTCCCGCGGTGCCCTCGAAGCTCCACTCCACATCAGCAGGACTGTCCAAGTCAACACGCAGGTTCTTGCCGGGTGTGAGCCAACTTCGACGTTGCTTTCTTGTCCATATTTGGAATGCTGCGGAGTGCTCCTCTTTGAGATAGCGCTTGACCGTTTGCGTTGGTAGGTCCCAGATTGCGCCACTGTGTAAGGAGCGCAAAAGCTTCACGTATTCACTATGGGCCCACACCAGCGGCATACCCGAACCTGCGGGATGACCGTTGAAGAGGAAGCGCTCCGGTATGTCGTCGGCATCCCAGATCTGTTCAGGAATCATTCCCGCCTGACTGGTCTGCCGCGCCATAGTACGCAACAATTCCAGCGCATAGTCGCGGTTCCCGGCAGCAATCTCGTAATGCGCGCGCTCACCTGCCAGTAGCGGCCAAATCCTTCCGATGCCGGTCTTATGAAAAGGACGACCGTCTTTCTTTTCCCCGTAGCCATCGTCGCTGGAACGCACCCATCCAGGTCCTGTGCTCGTGTCCCGTTTCAGCGTCGCATCGAGAATCTTGACCGTGTCCAGCATCCGGGGATCGTCTGCCTTGCGCAGACCGAAGCGAACCAGAGCTAGCGCATCCGGGCTGACGACATCGATAGCTCTGGCGGTCTTGTTCCCGGTGGGGTGGTTCGGCATCTTGACCCGAAGATGCCCGACATTCTCATGCTCCATGATGCTAGGCGGCGTCACGCGCATGTAATAACCCGCTACCTTGTGTTGCTTTGCAAGCGGTGTGCCCGAGGCGTACGTGAGTTCATCCAGAGCGTCGTACCACGCATCTGCGGTGCCGCGGAGAAAATCAGCTCCAGCCGTGTTACCGCCCTCTTCTACGATGTCGGCTGCCGCAAGCAGAGCGGCGATCTCGGTAGCGACCGTGTAGATCGAATAGCCGGGTGCCGCTTCCCATCTTCCCTGCTGAGAAACAGGACCGTGCTTAAGCAGGAAGCAAGCAGCGCCGTGAACCATCGGCCCCACATCGTACCCTTCCAGCGCCTTCGCCTGACGGATCTTGTCGGCAAGCAGGATGGGCAGCGCCATGCCGTCCATTTGGATAGCTCCCCAATGCTCTGTGCCGTCGAGCCACATATTCTGACTCCACCCGCCGTGCTCATCCTGCGTGCAGGAGAGATAGAAGAGAGCTGAGCGGGCCGACTTGGCATCGCCGCTAGCTAACTTTCCCATCGCCGTTTCGCAGAGGTCACGCGGCCAGAGCACGTGATAGCCGCCCACATCCTTGTCTGAACGGTCGAAACCCCAGGGCATCGACAAGCTGGCTATGAACGCACCGGGAAAGCGTTTCGACTGGTGAGTTTCCATGACCGCCGTACTCACGCGATACATGTCAATCTTGCTGCCAGAGAGATCGGCAATCGAGGCGTACTTCCCTTGTTGTTCCTGCCATTCCCGCAGAAACACAGACTGCGTATTGTCGAAATCGTCGAGAATGCCCGCGCGAGCCTGCTGCGCCGCCTCCGCACGGTCAGAGCCGCAGGCAAGGGAGACCAGAAACTGACCCTGCTTCCTGCTGTAGTCGATCTCTGCAGTCAAAGCTACGTTGCCGCTCGCTGCGATGTTGGCGCTGGACAGCGGCCTAAACGAGGACAATTCCTTGAAGCCGTCCGAAGTGCCCACATACCCACAAGATATTTGTAGCGCGGGGGGTTGAAAACCTGTGGCAAGGCATGTGCGAGCACGCTGTGCAAACATAAGCGATAGGCCCTTATACTTTCCTATCCAAGCAGTGTTGCCTTCCCCGCGGTCACCCATCTGAGGCTCTTCAAACAAGTAGAGCTTCAATCCTGAATCCGGTTTATCCGCCGTGAATCGTACCCGCATGAGCAATGTATCCCGCACTGGGTCCGTGACGAGTTCCTTGGAAATGGTGTACCGGCCAGCCTTGCACTTCGACTCGATGTGGCAGCCGGGCACGCCCGGTGCGAGCCACGTTACCGTGTGCTCAGCATCCCACTGCTCGTCCGAAAAGAAGCTCTTGCCGTCACTGATCAGAAACCTGACCGACCGTGTGTTCGCTTGGTCTACATCAGGAAAATACAGTTCCTTTAGGGTTCCGTTGCCGACTGTAAACCAGATACGGCTCCGGGATGAAGCTGCCGTGCCGACGAGGGTCTTAGCTCCGGAAGACCAAGTGGGCTTGTCGCCCGGTTTACCTTCCGCGCGGACAGGACTAGCGGGACGAGTCGTGTCGTGCTTCTCAATACCCTTATCTATGGCCGATCCCCCAGGAATGGTTCTGCGTTATTCGTTGCGTATGCTTTGAGTCAGGGCCTTTGTGATTTTCACTCCCTCGGACAGCACCTCGCGTACGGATCCGCGACCGGCATACGTCATCACACCTGCTGCAAAGGCCGTAGCGGTACACCACGAGCAAAGCTTGCGGAAGTTGACTACCTGACGACCAGCATTGAACGCTGCCGCGGAAGCGTCCAGCCCGAGTTTTACGCCTAAAAGCTTCTTTGCCGTCTGATTTCGATCCGCAAGGAGAGCCAACGTCAGTGTCGTGCCGAAGCTTGCCAGTCCGAGCAATGCGTCCGGAATCCCAAGAGGATGAGCGGTCTTGGACATCGTGATCTTCTCCGAGTCGAAGACACTCATCGGAGGATCAGGCAGTTCTGATATGACACCGATTTGGTAGAGGGCTACTGGAGCAAGGGTCGCGAGCGCTACACACGACGCGATGATGAGAAGGGGCTGGTTGTCCTCGGTCAGCGAGGAGTTAGAAGCTCCGCCGGTCGTCAAGAGCGCCTCCGTTGCAGGGCGATTGCCGTGCCCGCAACCGCCAACAATGCCGCCGCGCCCATCGCGACGATGTTTCGGTTCAGAACGATGAAGACTTCTGCACTCGTCATGGTGGAACGATCGGCAAACTTGCCGCGAGCGCTGTGTTTGCCCGGAACGTAGTCGTATAGATTGTTTGGCGTGTTCGGATCTTTGGGCTCGTTTGGAATTTGTTGTGACTTGTAACCCGTCTTTCCTAGATACATGTCCAGCAGACCAGGGATGAACTTCTGGCCAATGATCGCCGCAGCAGTCGGCGTTCCCACCCAGTACTCACGGCGCGGATTCTTTGAAAGGCCAGCCGCAACAACGACTTCTGCCGCCAACTCTGGTTCATAGATCGGTGGCACCGGCTGTGTGTCGTTCGGCATGCGGTTCTTCACCCAATCGAACTGCGTTGTGTTCATCGCCGGCATCTGCACAGCTGTGACCTTGACGTTGCTCTTGTCGTGGTGCAGTTCGCAACGCAGAGAATCGGTGAATCCATTTATGGCATGCTTGCACGCGCAGTACGCCGACTGCAGCGGAATCGAACGGTACGACAGCGCCGAGCCGATTTGGATGATGGTTCCACGATTCCTAGGTAGCATTCGCTTGAGAGCCGACAGCGTGCCATGGACAAAGCCGAGGTAGAGAACCTCGGTGACACGCTTGTAGTCGGAAGCTTCCATCTCCTTGACAGGAGAAAATACACTCACCATAGCGTCGTTTACCCAAACATCAATGGGGCCGAACTCCTGTTCCACGCGGCTTGCCGCGGAATCTACCGCATCCGCATCCGAGACATCCACTGGCAACACGAGCGCTTGTCCACCCAGCGACTCACATTCCTGCTTGGCCGCTTCGAGCGCTTCTGGGTTCCTCGCCATGAGCCCAATTCGTGCGCCACGCTTCGCAAACCCATGCGCAATGGCGCGGCCAAGGCCAGCCGACGAACCGGTGACGACAACTACAAGCGATTCTGACATGGAAACACCGACGTTCAAACAAACGTGCTTTCTGGTGATGAGATGCAATCTCTGGTAACGTGACCCTTGTGTCTGTTGCTTTTATCTTCTAGAAGGCAGACAAAAGAGAGCTCTGAGCTATGGCAATCGATGCCGAAAGGCACGCTCGGACAACCGCCGCTTTACTTGACTCCCCGCATGATGCGCTCCTCTGCGGCTCCGCGACGGAGGTACTGCTGCTTACGGGGTACTGGCCGGTCATGTCGGCAAGCGTGGCAGTTTTTTCCTTGGACGGGCAGGTCAAATTGATTTTGCCTGAAGACGAGTTCGAACTGGCGCAGAAAACATCAGCGGCGGAACTCATCCCCTACAAACCCGCCGGACTCGACTCGCTGGAGAGTCCACTTACTCGATTGGGAAAGCAACTTGCGTCCACGTTGAGCAGCATGGGCCTGGAAAGGGCATCCATTGGGCTGCAGTTGAACCAAGGCATACAGCCGTCCAGCTACGTGGTATCCAACAAGTTTCGTACTGCACTTCCCGCTCTGCTCAAGAGCCTCCTCCCCGACGCGCATTTTGCCAGTTGCGACGACTTACTGGAGTTGTTGAAATCGGTGAAAACCGCCAAGGAACTGGAGTTCCTGAAAACAGCTGGCCGAGTGGCCTCCGCAGGCTTTACAGAAGCCGCGACCTGCATTCGAGCCGGTTTGCGCGAAACCGAAGTAGCCGCACGGGTGCAGGCGGCCTTCGAACAAACGCCTCGTGCAGAGGTATTGCAGCGAAGCTACGGTTGTCACTTCTGCATGTCGGGTCCAAACTCCGCGAAGGCCGCCGCCGCCTATGCCCGCACCCGCCAGCGGGTCATAGAAGAAGGCGATCTTGTGATGATCCATGCAAATACCTGCGCCGATGGCTATTGGACGGACATCACGCGTACCTACACGGTAGGCGCGCCCTCTGATCGCCAGCAGGACATACGCAGAGCCATCGACGAAGCTCGTTCTGCCGGCCTCGCTGCCGTTCGTCCAGGTGTCACCGGCGCGTATGTGGATCACGCAGTTCGTAGCGTGATGGAAGCGCACGGGTTTGGCAAGCAGTTCAAGCATGCGGCGGGTCATGGCGTTGGCTTTGCTGCCGCCAATCCGAACGGTTGTCCGCGCATCCACCCACAGTCTCCGGACGTGCTAGAGCCGGGAATGACCTTCAACATTGAACCGGCCGCTTACTTCGATGGCTACGGCGGAATGCGACACTGCGACGTGATCGCCGTCACGGCGGACGGAGCACAGGTCGTTACCAACTTCTGAGGTTTCCTTATGCACGGGCCTAAAATTACCGCGAGTGAAGTGCAGGTTTATACCGTTCCCACTGACGCGCCCGAAGCGGACGGCACGTTCGCCTGGGACAGCACCACCATGGTGCTTGTCCGCGTTACCGCGGGCGGTAAGCAGGGCTTAGGCTACACCTATGCGGATGCGGCAACCGGAAAGGTAGTCAAGTCTTTGTTGCAGAAGGTGGTGGATGGTCAGCCAGCCTTCGACCATGGAGCTATCTTGCAGGCTCTCTACCATCAGGTCCGCAACTCTGGCGAAACGGGCGTGACGAGCATGGCGATCTCAGCCATCGATAATGCTTTGTGGGATCTCAAGTCGCGTTTGCTGGATTCCCCGCTCGTGCAGGTCCTTGGCGCTATCCGTTCCGGCATCCCCGTATACGGAAGCGGCGGCTTTACTTCCTACGACGACAACCAGTTGACTCAGCAACTTGGAGGCTGGGCTAAAGAAGGTTTCGGCATGGTAAAGATGAAGGTCGGCACCCATCCGGAAGACGATCCCCGCCGCGTGCAGGTGGCTCGACAGGCGATCGGCAAGAATGTCAGTCTCTTTGTAGACGGCAACGGCGGCTACACAATGACACAAGCGCTCGCACTTGCGCACTCGTTTGCGGCCGAACACGTCCGCTGGTTCGAAGAGCCGGTCAGCTCGGATAATCTCACCGGCTTGCGGCAGGTCAGAGAGCGTGCCCCGCTCGGCATGGATATCGCCGCTGGTGAGTACGGCTACACAGCCTGGTACTTCAAGCGGATGCTTGACGCGGAAGCCGTGACCGTCCTGCAAGCCGATGCGACCCGCTGCGGAGGCATCAGTGGATTCCTTCATGCCGCATCCCTGTGCTGGACCGCGAACGTGCCGCTCTCTTCGCATTGCGGCCCGAGCATGCATCTGCACGTGTGCTGTGCGGTACCGCGCGCCATCCACATGGAGTACTTTCACGATCACGTCCGCATCGAACGTATGTTCTTCGATGGATTCTGCGAACCGGTGAAGGGTGTGATGTCTCCCGACCTCTCGCGTCCCGGCATGGGACTCGAGCTGAAAGAGAAGGATGCCGCACAGTACCTCGTTTCCTGAGGTCAACACTTACGAACTAGAACACAACGGGCATGCCGTCCCTGAAACAACGGCCGCAGCAAGGAGAATCGTCATGGCAAAGCAGGTTTCTGATTTGATTGTGGAGAGATTGATTGAGTGGGGTGTCGACACCATCTTCGGCTTTCCCGGCGATGGCGTGGATGGCTTCTTTGAATCGCTGCGCACGCATCAGGACAAGCTGAAGTTCATTCAGGTCCGGCATGAAGAAGCCGCTGCATTTGCTGCCGTCGGTTATGCAAAGTACACAGGTCGGCTCGGTGTCTGCTGCGCGACTTCGGGTCCGGGCGGCGTGCATCTGCTCAACGGCTTATATGACGCGAAGTGCGATCTGCAGCCGGTGCTGGCCATCACCGGCCACACCTTTAGCGACTTGATCGGCATGGATTACCAGCAGGATGTCGATCTCGACAAGCTGTTCATGGACGTTTCGGTCTTCAATGAACGCGTGATGAGCGCCCCGCATGCAGTGAACGTGGTGGATATGGCTGTGCGTACAGCGTATGGCCGGCGCGGCGTCGCGCATATCTGCATTCCGAAGGATATCCAGGAGTGGAAGGTCTCCGACGACCATCGCAGCAACGCCAACGTTGCCCACCACAGCGCCGACTACAGGGTCCGGTCCAGCGCAAAACCAGCGCAGTCGCTCATTCAAAAAGCTGCCGACGTAATCAATGCCGGCTCTCGCGTTGTGATCTTCGCCGGGCGGGGGGCGCTTGGATGCGCGGAAGAACTCACGCAGCTGGCAGATACCGTAGGCGGCCCCATCGTCAAGCCGCTGCTCGGGAAAGCGGTCGTTCCGGATCGCAGCCCCTACACAACCGGCGGCCTCGGTCTCCTGGGCACGGCCCCTTCCGTCGACGCGATGGAAGAGTGCGACACGCTGATCATGATCGGCACAAGCTACCCTTATCTCGACTTCCTGCCCAAACCCGGGCAGGCGAAGTGTGTGCAGATCGAAATTGATCCGACCCGCATCGGGCTCCGTCACCAGGTGGATGTGGGCCTGGAGGGAGATTCGAAAGCAATCCTCACCGCGCTGCTTCCCTTGCTCAAAAGCAAGAACCACAAATTCCTGAAGAAGTCGCAGGAACGCATGAAGGATTGGTTTGGGCTGATGGAAGAACGCGGCACCCGGAAAGACATGCCGATGAAGCCGCAGGTTGTCACTCACACGCTGAACAAGCTGCTGAACGACGATGCGATCGTGTCGTCCGACAGCGGCACCATCGCTACCTGGACCGCTCGCCATGTCGATATCCGGGGCACGATGCAGTTCTCTCTATCCGGATCGCTGGCTACGATGGCGAACGGCCTGCCGTACAGCATCGGCGCTGCTGTGGCGTATCCGGGCCGACAGGTCGTCTGCGTTGTCGGTGACGGCGGTCTGACCATGCTTATGGGAGAGATCGCCACACTGGTCAAGTACAAGCTGCAGGTCTGCGTCATCGTCATCAAGAACAACGTGCTGGGCCAGATCAAGTGGGAGCAGATGATCCTGGAAGGCAATCCCGAGTTCGGTGTGGAACTCGAACCGATCGACTTCGCCATGGTCGCCACAGGGTGCGGAGCCAAGGGCTACACGATCGAACGTCCCGAAGATGCTGAGCACATCCTGCGCGAGGCGCTTGCGCACAAAGGTCCGACCGTTGTGCAGGCAGTCGTCGATCCCAACGAGCCTCCAATGCCGGGCAAGATCAAGACTGAGCAGGCTATCAAGTTTGCCGAAGCCCTGGTGCGTGGTCAGAAGGACGCGATCAAGATTGTCAAGACGATCGGCATCGACAAATTCCGCGAGGTGCTCTAGCCAATGTCAGAGGATGCGGCATTATCGGTCAGCACGCCGGTACGGGATCTTGAGATCGTCGCGAACCACATTCGCGAAGGGCGGTTTCAGCGAAGTCTCGCACTTTTGACGGCTGCAACGAGCATTGTCAGTGGGCTCGAAGTGGCGTACGAGCACTATCGTGGCAGCTACAGCCGGCGTGTCATGTACACGCCGGTCATCCTCAGCCTGCTGCTTGCCGTCGCAGGTGTTGCAGGGTTTTTCAGCAGGCGTGCTGCTCGCACCGTTCTGCGGCTGGTTTCATTCGTTACGCTCGTCGATGCCGCCATCGGCTTTTACTTCCACGTGCGCGGCATCAAACGCAAGCCCGGCGGCTGGCGTTTGCCGATGACCAACATGATTATGGGGCCGCCTATCTTTGCTCCGCTTTTATTTGGAACCAGCGCCTACCTTGGGCTGATCGCCTCCTATCTGCAGCGCGAAGAAAGCACCGCTCCCGCATCCACCTCGGGCAAAGACGCCTTTCTGAGCCGCCTCCTACCTTCAGGTAGCGAGCGTGAACTGCTTTCAGTCGAGCAGGATGTGCGCGAAGGCAAGTTCCAGCGTCAGGTGGCCATCGTAACTGGCGTCAGCGCTTTGTTGAGCGGGTTTGAGGCGTACTATTCGCACTACAAAAACAACTTTCGCTATTGGGTGCAATGGACGCCTGTGGCCATTGCACCCGTCTTGGCCGGTGTAGCTTTCGCTTCTGTCAAAAGCCGCAAACTCGCTACTACGGCTCTACCCGCTGTCTCGATCCTTGCGGGTGCAGACGCAGCTGTGGGCTTCTTCTATCACGGCCGCGGAGTACTCCGACGGCCCGGAGGCAGCAAGCGGCTGCTCTACAACATCATGTATGGTCCACCCATCTTTGCGCCGCTGCTGTTTGGAGCCGCAGGCATGTTGGGTGTCTTAGCCAGTCTTTTGCGGCGGAGGCAGAAATGAAACCCAACTTTCCTCCGGTGGACTCTGCCCTGCTTCCGCGCAACCCTGACACGATGGAGGCGCTGCCACCCACATCGCAACCCGGGTACTACCCTGGCTTCAGCACGCTTTCCCAGAGCCCTTTCTGGGACGACGCGACGCGTAATGTCGTGGACAAACGCGTCAAGCAGCCACCGCCGCGTAAGTTTTTCTCCGAAGACGCTTGGTCATTTTGGACGGCCGTCTTCGAACATCTTGTTCCGCAGTACGACCGCACGTCCGACCGAAAGATCCCGCTCATTCCCATGTTGGACGAAAGGCTTGCGGCCAACCGCACCGTTGGCTATCGCTATGAAGACATGCCCAAGGACCGCGTGGTCTACGAGATCGGGATCGAAGCAATAGACGGCGAGGCCGAGCAGCGCTACGGCGGCAAATTCCTTCTACTTCCCTATCGTCAGCAGGACGAAGTGCTCAAGGCCATCGCACAAGGCAAGACGCAGGCCGCGCCGCACATCTGGAAGGAGATGTCGGTCAGGCGCTTCTGGCAGATGATCATGACCGACGCTATCGACGCCTACTATGCGCATCCTTGGGCCTGGGATGAGATCGGCTTTGGCGGCCCGGCCTATCCTCGCGCCTACACGCGCCTGGAGCGCGGCGAGCCCGAGCCCTGGGAGGTCGAAGAGAAGCGCTATGAATGGCTTCCGCCCACGATGACTGTCTCCGGTGAGATCGACACCACCGAAGACGAGGACCAGGCTCATCACGGAAGTGGAGGCACGCATTGAAGGAGCCTATTCTGGGAGCTTTTGCCGCTCCACAAGGTGGCAAGCACATGCTGGGCTCGCTGCAGTCCATCCACGTGCCCATGCGCCGGTTCAAGGACGAGGAAGAAGTCGACTATGCCATTGTGGGCGTAGGCTCTGCCGGTGGTGTACTGCTGCAGCGCTTGGCACGGGCAGGCTTCAACGTTGTAGGGCTGGAGGCAGGACCTTTCTGGGATACGGAACGCGACTGGGTCAGCGATGAAGCCGGTTCACACGACCTGTACTGGACCGAGCCGCGTGTGACCGGCGGCTCCGACCCGCTGGCTCTTGGTGCCAACAACTGCGGCAAAGGCGTAGGTGGCGGTTCGGTGCACTGGGCGTCGTTCACGCCACGGCTCCACCCCTCGGACTTCGAGGTGTATACGCGCGACGGCGTTGGCGTCGACTGGCCTATCACGTACGACGACATCAAGCCTTACTATGAGCAGCTTGAACTTGAGATGCCGGTTGCCGGTCCCGCCTACTATCCATGGGGCCACCCGCACGGGTATGCTTACGGCCCGCACCCCATGGGCGGCGTGGGCAATGCGCTCATCAAGGGCTGTACGGCCCTGAACATTCCCGTGTCCATCGGGGGTCCGGTTGCCATTCTTTCCGGCTCCCATGGTGACCGTCCTCACTGTATCTACCGCGGCTTCTGCATTCAGGGCTGCAAGGTAGGCGCGAAGGCGAGCACGCTCATCACCCATGTGCCGGACGCGTTGCGCAAGGGCGCGGAAATTCGTGACTTCAGCATGGTGTCACGGGTGGAGCTCGGTGGAGAGAACCGGGTGCGTGGCGTTCACTACATCGATAAGAACGGCGACGCGCATTTTCAGCGAGCCAAGGCCGTCATCATTTCCGGCTACTCCATCGAAACGCCGCGCCTGCTGCTGAATTCGGCATGCCAGGGCTACGAAACGGGATTGGCGAACTCGAGCGGTGTGCTCGGGCACTACCTAATGGCACAGGCTGGAAACGTGGTGATGGGGCGCTTCGAACAGCCGGTGCGCATGTACAAGGCGCCCCCGGCGCATGCTCTCACGGAAGAGTTCTACGAGACCGATCCGAAGAACGACTTTGCTCGCGGCTTTGCGATTCAGACGGTCGGTCCGCTGCCCCAGGCTTTCGGCAAGCAGATGCTGGCCGCCAAGAAGGCGTGGGGCTGGGGTCTTCGCCGGGAGATGATGGACTACAACCACTGGGCAGCGTTCGGTCTGCTCGGCGAGATTCTCCCTTGGGACGACAATCGCGTTACGCTGGCGGACGAGAAGGACGGTTTCGGCCTGCCGGTAGCCCACGTGAGCTTCAACCTCCACGACAACGACAAGAAGCTCATCAAGGCCGCCAAGGAGAAGACGAAGCAGGTGATGCAGGCGGCCGGCGCGACCGAAGTCATTCAGGAAGCCCGCTACGCTCATCTGGTGGGTGCCTGCCGCATGGGCTCCGACCCGCGCAGCTCCGTGGTGGACAAGTTCGGCCGCACGCACGACATCGCGAACCTGTTCGTTTGCGATGGAAGCGTGTTCCCCACCCAGGGGTCGGCCAATCCCGGGCTCACCATACAAGCTCTGGCCGCGCGCACCGCAGACTACCTGATTTCACAGGGCGATCGCATCTTCAACAGTAACGATCGCGACATGACCGCCCCGCCCATCCGGCGCGAACTTGCTCCTCCGGAGACCTGGGGCAAGGGCGTTCCGCGCCTGAAGTAAGGTCAAGAACATCCTTTTTCAACGCAGCCTAGCGGAGTCCCCTCCATGCATGTGGTGACAGCGGCACTCATGATCGTCGGCCCTACGAGCAACCCGGTCATGCACCCGGAGTCGCACTATGCGCGGTCCATCTTTGAGCTTTCCTCCGGCGTCTTGTGGGTGTGTCTGATCATCTTCCTGCTTGTTGCGGGTCTGGTCAGCTATGCAGGCTGGAAGTTTCGTGCTCGTCCGGGTGAGGAAGACCCCAAGCAGATTTTTGGCAGCACAAAATGGGAGATGGCATACGTCATTCCTCCGACGCTGCTGTTAGCTGTGATCTTCGGCTTCACATTGCACGTTATGCACACTTCCGATCCGCCCGCGCAGGCCAGCGGAGATGACATTGTCGTCGTGGGTCATCAGTGGTGGTGGGAGGTGCGTTATCCCAAGCTTGGGTTTCGCACCGCCAACGAGGTGCATATTCCGGCAGGCGCAAATGTGCAGTTCGGTTTCGAATCCGCCGACGTAATTCACGACTTCTGGGTTCCGGAACTGGGGCGCAAAATCGACCTGATCCCTGGCCGGCATGCAAAAATCTGGCTCGCTGCCGATCATCCTGGAACCTACCTCGGCGCCTGCGCAGAATTCTGCGGCAAGGAACATGCCTGGATGCGTATTCGCGTGATCGCGGACGGTCCGATGGCGTTCGCAGCGTGGGCGAGAGGGGAGCAACAGGCCGGGGCTTCGTCGCAAGCCGCCGCCGCACAACGCGGGCAGCAGTACGTCACGAACATGCCGTGTGCGAGTTGCCACACCATTGAGGGCACCTCGGCCCACGGTCGTGTGGGCCCTGATCTCACACATATAGCCAGCCGCGAGACCTTAGCCGCCGGGCGCATGCTGAACACGCCGGAGCAGTTGTCCGCCTGGCTGCATGATCCAGATTCGTTCAAACCGGGCAGCCACATGCCAAACCTGCGACTCACCGACGATCAGCGCAATGACATCGTGCAGTATCTGGAGACACTCCAGTGATTCCGAGAGAGATCGAGATCGTTCCCGCAGAGATGGAACGGCTGGAGCGGTTCCAGAAGCATGCGGGCATGCTGAAGTGGGTGGCGTCTGTGGACCACAAACAGATTGCTGTGATGTACATGCTGACGAGTCTGTTCTTCTTCATCATTGGCGGCTTGGAAGCCCTGCTGATGCGCTGGCAGCTAGCCAGACCCGAGAACAACTTCATGGGGCCGGAAACCTACAACCAGCTCTTCACTTTGCACGGGACCACCATGATCTTCCTGGTGGCAGTTCCAGGGCTTCTTGCTTTCGGCAACTACTTCATTCCGCTACAAATTGGTGCTCGCGACATAGCGTTTCCGCGGCTCAACGCCATGAGCTTCTGGCTCTTTCTGTTTGGCGGCTTACTACTGTATGGCAGCATCCTGGCGGGAAACGCGCCGGACATGGGTTGGTTCAGCTATGCGCCACTGAGCGAAAAGCCTTACTCGTCGTTAGGCGGCGTGGACTACTGGGCACTGGGTCTGCTCGTCATTGGTATCGGAACAGTCGCCACGGCCATCAACTTCCTTGTCACCATCGCGGCGTTACGCGCTCCTGGGATGAGCTTCAAGCGGCTTCCGCTGTTCACGTGGATGTCGGCCGTGAACAGCTTCCTCATCATTCTGGCTTTTCCTGCTCTGAACTCGGCGCTGTTCATGCTGCTCATCGACCGCAACCTGCATGCGCACTTCTTCAACCCGAGCGGCGGAGGCTCGCCCATCCTGTGGCAGCACATCTTCTGGAACTTCGGCCACCCTGAGGTGTACATCATGATCCTGCCTGCGTTCGGGATTATTTCCGAAGTAATCCCGGTGTTTTCGCGGCAGCCGATCTTCGGTTATGGCTTTGTCGCTGGTTCCACGGTGGCCATTGCGCTGCTCAGCTTCGCGGTGTGGGCGCACCATATGTTTGCGACCGGCATGGGGCACGATGTGGATGTCTTTTTCGCGGCGGGAAGCGCCCTGATCGCAGTGCCTACCGGCATCAAAATCTTCAACTGGATCGCGACTATGTGGGGCGGCAAGATCCGATTCACCACGGCTATGCAGTTCGCTTCGGCCTTTTTGATCGAGTTCACGATCGGCGGTTTGAGTGGTGTGATCTTCGCCGTGGTTCCCATGGACTGGCAGCTGACCGACACGTATGTGATCGTCGCGCACATTCATTACGTGCTGTTTGGCGGCACACTGTTCGGCTTGTTTGCCGGAATCTATTACTGGTACCCAAAGATGACGGGTCGCATGCTCAATGAACGGCTCGGCCGGTGGCACTTCTGGCTCACTGTCGTGGGCTTCAACGCTACCTTTTTTGTGCAGCACCTGCTCGGCTTCCGCGGCATGACACGTCGCGTGTGGACCTATCCCAATCTGCCCGGCTGGCACGTGCTGAACCTGATCTCCACGATAGGTGCCTTTGTCCTCGGCGGGTCCATGCTTTTCCTCTTGGTGAACCTATACCGCAGCCGTTCGATGGGCGAAGTAGCTGGCGACAATCCATGGCAGGCCTGGACGCTGGAGTGGGCAACAACCTCGCCGCCACCGGGCTACAACTTCGCGGAAGTGCCGCCGGTTCATAGCCGTCGGCCTGTCTGGGACCTCCACCACCCGGAAGAGGCGGACTGGATGCGCGAGGATCAGCCATGAGTCTGGCGAGTCCGCAGCATCCCTCGGCAACGCAGCCCGCAAAACTGCACACTCCCGGCACCTACGCCGCCCAGGGCAGCCCATCGCCGGATGCTCTCGACACTTTGGCTCCGTCGGGCGTGAATGAATCGCATCCGCTGCTGCACGAAAAGACGCGCCTGGCTGTTCTGCTCTTTCTTGCCTCAGAGTTTGTGTTCTTCGTTTTCCTCATCGTGGCGTACATCTACTCGCAACCTTCGGAGATCAATGGGCCGACGGCGCAGAGCAGCCTTGTCCCGTGGAAAACCGGCATCTATACCGTGCTTCTGCTCCTGAGCAGCGCCACAATCTTCTTTGCGGAAAAGTCGCTGGAGAGTAACCGAAAGCGCTTCGCGCTCTGGATGACAGCGACCATCCTGCTGGGCACCGCCTTTCTGTTCGGCGAGATGCGCGAGTACGCCGGTCTGCTGCACAAGGATATCTCCATCAGCCGTAATCTCTTCGGCAGTACCTACTTCACACTCACCGGCTTCCACGGCATTCACGTGTCCCTTGGCTTGCTGATGCTGCTCACAATCTTCGGTCTTGTAATGACGGGCAAGCTCGGACAGAAGCGCCACACGGCTTTTCGCGCGGTGAGCTACTACTGGCACTTCGTGGACATCGTCTGGGTCATGGTTTTCTGCGTGGTTTATTTGTGGTCGGCACGATGACGGACCAGCTGAACAGCACGCGGGACCTCATTCTCCACGGTTGGGAGGTGCACCCGACTGTGGTGATTGGGTGCATTGCCATGCTCGCCTGGTACTTCGCGGTGTCACCGCGCGGCGCCAGGTATGCCGTCTCATTTCTGCTGGGCGTCCTGGTGCTGGCCTTGTCGCTGCTTTCGCCGATCGACCCGCTCGGCGATCAGTACCTGTTCTCCGCGCATATGCTTCAGCACTTGCTGCTCATCCTGGTGGTTCCGCCGCTGCTCCTCGTGGGCCTTGCCCCTGAGCTTGTGTCGCGCTGGATGCTCAGCGTGAGAATACGCCGCGCTGCTTACATCCTGGGTAGACCTTCTATCGCGTGGACTTCCAATATGCTGATGATGGCCGTGTGGCACATCCCCTCGCTTTATAACGCTGCCAACGCTGTCACGGCTATCCACATCTTTGAGCACCTCACCTTTCTGGTGACAGGCTGCATGTTCTGGTGGCCGATCTTCACGCCGCTTCCTACGGAACGCATGCAGCCTGGCCCGGCAATGCTCTACCTCTTCGGGGCTGCGGTTGTCAGTACCGTTCTGGGGATTCTGATCACCTTTCTGCCAGTCGGCCACTATGAGCCATACCTGCACCCCAGCGATGAACTCGGCGCTCTACATCTGGTACGGGATACCTGGAACATCTCCGCAGCGGAGGACGAAAAGCTTGCCGGTCTCCTCATGTGGGTGCCCGGCTGCACCCTGTACTTCATCGTCATGCTGGTGGAACTAAGCCGCTGGTATCGCACGCCCGATCCCGATAAGCAGGTGTTGTTAGCGGCGCTCAACCGCTCGCAGCGGGAGGCTCGCCATGGCTGATCACGATCCGCAGCAACCCAGCTTCTGGGCCTCTCTGGTGAAGCTGGGCAGATCGGTAGTGGATCTAGGGCGCGCCTTCGATGGGAAGGACCCGCTTCCGGCTCCGGTCGAAGACTCGAATCGCAACGATGCTTCGGACAACCCGGCGGCACGCGAACCCGAGGCACCACTCGCCTTACCGGCACCGGACGCCCACTTCGAAGACGCGCAACTGCTGACACAACACACGCCCGGCTGGCATGTTCCCCACCCCACGCGCCTGCCTGTGCCTACCTACGCGCCCGCGATGACAGCATTCGGCATCGTCTTCATTGCTCTGGGTGCGGTCACCGTTTGGCCGCTCAGTGTGGTCGGGGTGGTGATCTTTGTGCTCGCCATTGCCAAATGGATCGGAGAACTTCTGCATGACTGAAGACAACGGCACTCCCGACCTGAGCTTGACTTCCCTGCTGACGCGCCGTCATCTGCTGATGTTCGTCAGCGTTGCGGCAGGTGGACTAGCGGCCACGATCGTCGGGCTTCCGCTGGTAGGC
Source organism: Granulicella sp. (assembly GCA_965200515.1). Lineage (GTDB taxonomy): Bacteria > Acidobacteriota > Terriglobia > Terriglobales > Acidobacteriaceae > Granulicella. Next base: position 2,458,621 of record CBDAUT010000014.1, read on the forward strand.
TTTCTGGTTGCGCCGCTGTTTCGTAAAGAGCCCGCGGTGTGGCGTGAAGTCGGCGCTCTCAAGGACTTCGCCGTGGGCCACACCTCCAAGGTGACGTTCAACGATTCCTCCGCTCTCGTCTGGGGTGGAGAGGACTCGGAGACCGCTGCCTGGCTGCGCCGGGTCGATGAGGAAACCTTCGAAGCGTTTGCGGTCGACTGCACACATCTCGGCTGCCCGGTTCGCTGGGAAGCCGATGCAGAGCTCTTCATGTGCCCCTGTCATGGCGGCGTCTACTACAAAGACGGCCAAGTCGCCGCGGGCCCACCGCCGCATGCACTCCAACAGTTTCCCGTTCGCATCCTCAACAACGCCGTGCAGGTAGAGTGGCGCAAGCTGCCACCGATCGCAGGCAAAGGTCCCTGCCCTGGACAGACACAGCCTACCGAGGTTGACGCGTGATTTCGCTGCTGCTCAAAATCTGGCATACGATCGACGACCGGCTTGGCATCGTCAAGACGCTCAAGCCGATCATGGAGCATCGTGTCCCGAAGGAGAGCAAATGGGCGTACGTGTTTGGCTCGGCGACCCTGTTTGCCTTCATGCTGCAGGTGGTGACCGGCGTGGCGCTGGCAACGGTGTACGACCCTTCTGCAAAAGGCGCGTACCACAGCCTGGAGTACATCAGCCGTGCGGCCACGCTTGGCAGCTTCGTGCGCGGGTTGCACTACTTTGGCGCCTCCGCGATGGTGTTGTTCATCGGCATCCACATGCTGCGCGTGTTTCTGTACGCCGCGTACAAGTTCCCGCGCGAAGGCAACTGGCTCACCGGCGTTGTGCTGCTGATGTTCACGCTCGGCATGGGCTTTACCGGTCAGCTCCTGCGCTGGGACCAGACCGCTATATGGTCGGTCAACATCGCCGCTCGGCAGTCCGTCCGCGTTCCCTTGATCGGCAAATATCTGCAGGAGTTCGTCTACGCCGGCGACCGCCTGAACGGCATGACGCTGAACCACTTCTTCGATCTCCACGTGTTCATCATCCCAGGCATGATGTTCGCTTTCATCGGCGTTCACCTCTACCTGGTGCTCTACAACGGTATCTCCGAGCCGCCCGTGGAAGGAGTGCCAGTCAACCCGAAGACCTATCGCCGCCAGTACAAACAGCTGGTCAAAAAGAATGGCGTCCCTTTCTGGCCGGATGCCGCCTGGCGCGACGCACTGTTCGGATGCCTGGTGATCGCGGGCATCGTCACCCTCGGCTTCATCTATGGGCCGCCGCACCTGGCACCGCCCCCGAATCCAACCCTTCTCCAAGCCGAGCCGCGGCCCGACTGGTACTTGCTCTGGTATTTCGCCATTCTGGCCATGAGCCCGCACCAACTCGAATCAGCCATTATGATCCTGGCGCCTGCCGCCATTTTCGGCTCCATGTTTGCGCTCCCGTTCTTCTTCAACAGCGGCGAACGCAGTCTCAAGCGTCGACCATGGGCGGTGGCATGGGTCATCGTGGTGGCCGTGGGCGTATGCACATTCTGGTACGAGGGCAAGGTGTCGCCCTGGTCGCCGCACTTCGACGCGCCTCCGCTTCCTCCCGCGATGACTGCCTCTCTGAGCACGAGAGCTCAGCATGGAGCGCAGCTGTTCCATGACAAGCGGTGCGAGTCTTGCCATATGATCTCCGGCTACGGAGGTCTTCGCGGTCCCAACCTAACCCGTGTTGCGGATCGACTCAACGATTCACAAGTCGAGTGGCGCATCCTGAATGGTGGGCACAACATGCCCTCTTTCGCCGGCATCCTCAAGCCGGAAGAGGTCAATGATCTGCTCAGCTTCCTGCATACTCGCGACATCCAGCAGGGATCTCAGGTCGGCAGCCCGCAACAATAAGACAAGGACAAGCATGCCCGCACGCAAGATCGAAGACTTCGCCATGATAGGCGATTGCGAAACAGCCGCCCTCGTCAGCCGCGAAGGAACTGTCGAGTGGCTCTGCTGGCCGAACTTTGCATCAGACGCATGCTTCGCCTCGCTGCTGGGGTCACCGGGCAATGGCTTCTGGAGTCTCGCGCCGGACGGCGGACGCGTCACCATCACGCGACGCTATAAGCCACACACGCTCATCCTCGAAACGACCGTGACATGCAGCAGCGGAACCGTCGTTTTGACCGATTTCATGCCCTTCCGTGGCAAGCATTCCGACCTGATCCGCAAGGTGATCTGTACGGAAGGTGCTGTCGTGATGCGAACGGAAATTTGCCCGCGCTTTCACTACGGCAGCACCGTGCCGTGGATCGACGCAGTGAACAACTCCGCCTCCGGTTCACCGCAAACACCCACATGGACCGCCAAAGCTGGTGCGGACCTCACGGTCTTACGGACTGGCGTTGCAATGGAGGAGGCCACTCCCGGAACGCTCTCATCAACTTGGACTATGCGGCAAGGAGAACGAGCGGATTTCGCGCTCACTTACGGCTGCTCCTTCGACTCACTACCGGAGCCGGTCGACATTGATCAGGAGCTCCGAACGACCGAGCAGTTCTGGCAGGAGTGGGCTGCCAAGAGCAAGTACAACGGACCATACGCAGAGGCCGTGGAGCGCTCGCTTCTTACTCTTAAGGCTTTGACGTATCGGCCGTCCGGGGGCATCGTGGCAGCGCCCACGACTTCACTGCCGGAACGCATCGGCGGCTCGCTGAACTGGGATTATCGCTACTGCTGGATTCGCGATGCAACATTGACCATGTCCGCCCTGCTCGAAGCGGGCTATACCGACGAAGTGGTCGCTTGGAAGCAGTGGCTGCTCCGAGCGGTCGGACAGGATGCCTCCCAGATACAGATCATGTACGGCGTCGCCGGTGAGCGGCATATCGCCGACTGGGACATTCCGTGGCTGGAAGGCTACGAAGGATCGACGCCAGTGAGGATTGGCAACGCCGCACAAAATCAGACGCAGCAGGATATCTATGGCGAGATTGCATCTGCGCTCTACCACGCTCGCGAAGCAGGTATTCCGTACGAGCAGCGGGAATTGCATTTGCAGCGGCACCTGACGGAGCACCTCGCGGCCATCTGGAAGGAGCCGGGCTCTGGAATGTGGGAAGAACGAAAGAAACCGCAGCGCTTCACGTACTCGGGCGCGATGTCATGGGTGGCTCTGGACCGTGCAGTAAAGAGCCTAGAGCAGCACGGCATGGATGGGCCTCTCGATGCATGGAAGGAGCTTCGCGACCAAATGCGTCAGGATGTTGAAGAGCAAGGCTATAACGAACATGTCAAAAGCTTCGTTCAGCACTACGGCTCCAAAGACCTGGATGCCTCCGTTTTGCTTTTGCCTGTGGTCGGCTTTCTTCCGGCCGAAGACCCACGCATGCTCGCCACCGTCAAAGCCCTCGAAAGTAAGCTGCTTAGGGATGGACTGCTGCTGAGGAACATCCCGAAGAGTAGCAAAGGTAAGCAGGGCGCGTTCCTCGCCTGCAGTTTCTGGCTTGTGGAGGTCTACGCGATGCAAGGCCGGGTAGAGGACGCCAGAGCGCTCTTTGAGAGGCTCCTTGGCTTGGCCAACGACGTTGGGCTGCTCTCGGAGGAATATGACACCGAAAGCAAGCGTTTGGTTGGCAACTTTCCGCAGGCTTTCTCGCACATCAGCCTCGTGCGCGCAGCTATGCGGCTCGCAGGCTGCCCCTCTTGAGCAGCATTCTTCATCTAGCGATTTACACGAGGCCATGCCCTGAAAAGACTTCTCTTCTCCCTTGCCCTCTTGCTCAGTTCGTTGCCGCAAGATGCCCGCCCTGCGGGAACGCAGAATCCCGTAGCCGTAGAAAATTCAACCGCGGTTGACACCCAACTGTTAGAGATATGCGCCTGAGCCTATACTGCTTCCGCCCGAGCCACTAAGCCCCTTCATCAGAAACGGACGATGACTTCAGGCGCACGGGAAGCAGCAAAGAAGTGTTGTTTGCGTGTGCTCGGGTAGCCCGGTTCCGCTGGCTCCGCCCGGCAAGTCGTCCGCGCACTCACCGGGCCTATTGTTTCGATGATTCTAGAAATGATCATTCGCACTAAGCCCAACGGCTGCGGAAAGATTCGTGTCGACTTCCTAAGAAGATGTCCGTATTGCTCCTCCTTTAGCTAGCAGGGCCTAGCGTAGTTCGGATAATCGGCGTAGAGGAGTCATTTCGATGGCGTACAGATTCGTTCAATCTTGTTCATTGCGTTGGTGTACTCCTTAGCATTGCGATCGTGGTACCTGCTTGGCTGCTTTCCAAACCAACAGAGACCACACATTTCGGCGGAGTGCGTATAGCCCTAGAAGCACCAGCTTTTTGTACAGCTAAGGTATCCGCGCGCTCGTTAGGATTGGCTGAGCTCCGGTGACTGTAGAGCCACTCTCTCAGGTTCCCTCAGCCCTGAAGCGGTTCATCGTGTGGGAAGCCTTCCACGGACCGCAAGGAGGACAAGTTCTGATTGCCTGCTCTACCCAGAACAGTGAAAGAGCCGTCTGTTTCCAAGACAACAGCTCCGACGTGGTCTACCTCGGCAACGCCGGCAGCGCGAATCGCGGCGAGAACCTCAACCTGAGTCACTCGCTCTGAACGCATTGCTGACGCCATAAATTGACCTTCGAAGAACAGCATACGAGGGTCTGCTTTGACCAGTCTGCTGATGAGTTTCGAGCGTACCGAAAGCCATGCGACCAGGAACTGCAAGCTGATGAGCACTGCGAACGCGAGCAGGCCCTCTGCAAGCGCCACACCTTTCGAGACCACGATGCTGGCGAGCGTGGAACCAAGCGCAACCGTGACCACCAAGTCAAAAACGTTCATCTTGGAAAGTGTGCGTTTGCCGGAAACTCTGAGCATGAGCACCAGTGCGCTGTAGGCACAAACGCCGACAATCAAAACGCGCAGCAGTCCACCCCAATTGTCAAAAAACATGTTTGTCACCTGAGAAGGAACGAGGGAGCAAGGAGAAGATTGAGGACTCTGCTGTCCGTCCTCACATGCAGGTACCGGCAGCTCCTGCAACTGTGCCAGTCCTTCGTGTATGGTTTGCCACTGCTTTGCAGAGATGTGACTACCAAAGGCTTCGGGTTTGCTGAAGAACGCCTCAATGTTGCGGCGAAGTCCGAGTGGTACAGGGTAGGTCGGTCCTCGCGTGAGCCGTGCCAGAAGCCGCTGGTAGGTCGAATCAGTAAGACGATAGGCTCCGGGCTGCACTTCTCGTCCGGTGTCCAGGTCGCGATTTGGAAGATCCCGAGAGGCATTTGCGCTGTTCGCATGGAGATCGGCAACGATAGAGTGCATTGCAGCGATCGAGCGGTTCAGGCTTGTCACGTAATCCTGTTCCGTCTGCACTGTTGGTCCTTTAATGGCCAGCATCGTTGGTGCGCCAATCTTCGGTGTCAAATAGACCAGTCCAGCAAGCACATGTGTGCCTATACCCGCGGGACTGCGGTAGCGGTTCCAACCGTTGTCCAGACCGGATTGGGCCAGGTCGTGCACCATCCGATCAAACTCAGGACCTGCCGTGTCGCTGGGCATATCCTTTTCATGCAATAGTGCTTCTGCGGCAGCAATGCGCGGCAATACGTGGTGCACCGAAGTCTGGTAGCCGAAGAGGTTGGGATGCTGGCTGCCACCAAGAACATCGTGAAGTGGAATACCGTAGGTTTCCTGAAACGCTCGCGATAGCAGTGGAAGCGGCACTTGCAGGCCCACCGCCTCCAGGTAATCCGGAGGTGCAAACCGGTTTTTACTGATCTGGTTCACATCGAAAGCAAATTCGGCCTGAACATGCGCATGTGGGTCCTGGTCATAGGTAACCCACGGTCCGTACTGCTTGCCTAATTTGGGGAACTCTACCGGAACGGCAAAGTTGGTGGCGACAGAATGACCGATCGAATCCCCTACGTAGTGAGACAGTGCACCAAGTGAGAAGGCCAGTTCATCTGCAGACTGAGAGTCGCGTAAAAGAGCTTGCACAAACTCGCCGGAACGAACGTAGTGCAGCAGGTTGCTAAAGAACTCATCTCCGAATGGATAGTAGCCCAGATCCTGAATGGCGCAGCCCCCGTAGGCATAGGCATGCGCTTCCTGCAGCTCCGCTTCGGTAAGCCCCGGGTAACGTGCCAGGAGCAGCGGAACCATCGACTGCTTCCACGACAGGTCAACAAGTTGCTGATGGCTCTGGACGGAATAAGCCTTCGCGAAAGGCACAACAAACAGGCACAAGCAGGCCACAAGCGCCAGGTGAAAGCTGGGCTTTGATCTTAGGAACGCAGCTGTGTGCCGGGCCATGGGTCGAGTGTAGCGGTTATGGACACCTGGCACACTGCTGTGTGTGCTTGATCCGCTCTCACGATGGGACGCTACAGCTGGAGCGAAGATGCGGTAGTCACTGGCACTAGATGGCACGTACAGCCATCCGGTGTAAAGCAGACGTTCACGTTCATGGTAATGTTGCGAAAGCTTCGAATTACTCGTTGGCCTTACTCCAGCTCGTCAGAAAAGCAGCTACCTGCAGTGAGAACTTCCTCCCACGGAGGATCGACCGCATGTCGTCATCCCGGAAAGCAGTGTTCACTGCCATTGTTTCTGACGTGGCGATCGCCGCAGCGAAGCTGACTGCCTTTGCGTTCAGCCGATCCTCAGCCATGCTGTCGGAGGGAATCCACTCACTCGTCGATGCAGGCAATGGTTCACTGCTGATTCTGGGGCTGCACCTGAGCAAGAAGCCTGCCGATGAGACGCATCCTTTCGGTTATGGCAAGGAGCTCTACTTCTGGACGCTGCTAGTCGCACTCTTCATTTTTCTGGTCGGTGGCGGCGTTTCGATTGCAGACGGTGTCTCTCACCTCCGACATCCCAGGCCCATCGAACACATCGTGTGGAACTATGTGACTCTCGGAGTCGCGGCACTGTTTGAGGGCTACTCTCTTTTCGTAGGGCTGCAGGAATTCCGGCTTTCCGAGGGCGTAGCAGCCTCGTGGAAGAGCATTCACGCCAGTAAGAATCCAAGTACGTTCACGGTTATCTTCGAGGATAGTGCCGCTCTAGTCGGCTTGTTGGCAGCGTTCGTCGGTACCCTGCTCGATCAATGGATGCACTGGCCCTTGGCAGACGGGATAGCGTCGGTTTTCATTGGCGTCACGCTTACCGGCGTGGCTATTCTGCTTATTGCCGAAAGCAAGGCTTTGCTGGTCGGCGAGGGCGCGGACGTTCAGACATTGCGAGAAATTCGTTCCCTTACGCAGGCGCAAGCGGGGGTTGAACTCGCCGGTTACCCGCTGACCATGTACTTCGGTCCACGTAGCATCTTGCTGACCATGAACATAAGCTTTGACCAAAGCCTCACCCGCGACGGTATTCAGGAGGCGATTGACAGGATCGAGGCGGCCGTTCGATCGCGCTTTCCCGACATCAAGCACATTTACTTAGAGGCAGAATCCATCCGCGCCAGTGCCCGTCTGAGTGCCTCCGACTATCCCTCGTTGGCAGATCTTCCACCCGCTCCGCGCTGAGGCTCGCCGCAATCAGACGCCAAGCTCGTGCGAGCCTTTCCCTTTCTAATGCTTGCGGCAGGCTGGGTACCGAAACAAGCATCTAGATGTAAAGTAACTTCATTCCAGGTCAAAAGGACGTGCAACTTGCGCAAAAACTCTTGTATCGCACCGTTGTTATTGTTGGCCTTCTTCAGCCCAACCATGAGTTCGGCTCAGCGGAAAGGCCAAGAGGGTACAACAAACCCAAATACTTGGTCAGAATCCGATACGTTGCGCATCGTCAAAGAGGTACGCAGCAAATTGTTGAGCCTGCCCTACTATGGTGTGTTCGATTCACTGCGCTTCGCAATTAAGGGACGCAGTGTCACGCTTGAAGGCTATGCATCCCGGCCTATTCTCAAGTCGAGTGCGACAGATGCTATCAAATCGATTCAAGCGGTAGAGTCTGTCGACAACCAGATACAGGTTCTTCCTAACTCGCCAAACGACGACCGCATTCGGTCGGACGTATATCGACGAATCTATGGTCAGCCAGCACTTCGGCGATACACGGGGAGCCCTGTGGGTTTTGGTCGCTTTCCGTCATTAGCTTTAGCTGCTGGAGGCATCACGCAAGACCCTCCGCGCGGGTATCATGCTATTCACATCATCGTAGACCGCGGCAACGTCACGCTAAAAGGTGTGGTCGATAGGCAAGCAGATGCAGATATAGCCAACATGCAGGCAAACTTTGCGCCCGGTGTTTTCTCCGTCGACAACGATCTCATGGTGCAGGGCGAAGGTAAAAAGCGAACAAAGTGAGTTTGTTCTTAGAACTACATGTGCAGAAAAGGGCCTAAGTTCCTTCGGAACCTCTACGTAGCACCTTCTTAAGTGGAACGTTTGGGGCAAGAGCGAGACTCAGCCGCTGGTATTCGCTTGTTCCCGCTACTGCAACTCTGCTCGCAGTGTTTGTAGGGTGCCGAGTTCCTCAGAACCTTGCAGTGACGGTTCCACGATCTCAGGACGCGGCGCAGGCGGTCCATCATAAGAGAGTCGCTCGCTCCATAGATGGCGATGTACCCCACCGTGCTTGTCAGCAGTTCGGTGAGTTGAGGACGTGGCGTGAGTAGCCGCGGGACACCCTCGCCGTCTTTCGAAGTTCGGCAGTACGAGGACGCCGCGCCCAGCAGAGTCAGACCTGTGGCGAGCTCGTCGATGTCGTTGATTGCGGTGAACGGGTCGTTGATGCCGGGAGAGAGAGCCCGAACGATCACGTCCGTCAGTTGCTGGAATTGGTAGCGGATGTCCTGCGTAGGCGTCCGCGCCGAGCCGATGACGAACGCCTCGCGAACCCGACGCTCATCTTCCTCGCTCAAGCGAGAAGGAGTGGCCTGAACTATTGCTGTGCCTTGCACCACGTGGTCTCCCGGCTTCAACGTGATTTCCAAGAACACCTTTCGCGTGGTAGCCAGCTCCATCAAATCTTCGGTGTCGATGGAGTGCAGGTAGCCGCTTTCTTCTGCGGAGACTGCAGAGGGACTCCGATCCGTGAAGGGAGGCGTTGCAGGTCCTAAGGCAGTTCCGTTCGCTTCAAGGAAACTCTTAGCCCATCCCGATTTGAAGGCGTCTAAGCCGCTGCGAAACCGCAGCGGCTTCATTTTGTCTGAGCCTGTCCGAGTGCCCCGCCTGTAGTAATGAGCCCGTTTGGGGAACGGTATTCTTGGGAGGAATGGTTGAAACACCAGAAGTTATTGGGCAACAAGTCAGGCGGCAATCAAGCTCGTTTAAGAGGCGACTACGATGCAACAGACTGATCCCGCTAAGAGGAAGCCGAGCGTCCGAACTCACGTTCCCTCCACAGGCAAACTCCTCGTAGGTAGGAGCGAGGCTGCGCAAATGCTGTCTATCAGCGAACGTGCGCTTGACTACTTAGTGGCGAACAAACAACTCACAGTGCGTCGTAATCGGTACACGGGTACTGATCGCATTCTCAGACCTGAGAAGATTTACGAAGGGTGATCATCCGGAGCGGCTTGCCGGCTAGAGCACCATCTGGCATTTCGTCCTGAATTCTCAGCGGAGACCCTACACCCTGCCACTCCTCTTGTGAACTCGGCTTTTTCACAAGAGGTAGAGTTCGCAGCAGGAGCGGTTTCCTTTCGGAAATCGTCACAAAGAAACCACAAAAGTCGAACAGCCACCAAAACGGCCACCTGACCAAAACCAAGAAAGCCACCTCTCGGGTGGCCTCCGCGAATTGTTCATTCTTACAGCATTTATGGCTCCTGAGGTAGGACTCGAACCTACAACCCTTCGGTTAACAGCCGAATGCTCTGCCATTGAGCTACTCAGGATCACACGCCGAACATCGCGCAACAGCCGGGCGGCTGCCTCTACGTTTATAGCAAAACGAAGTGCCTCGGTCAAAGCGCATATCATCCCAGAAAGTAGGAGAGCCGCATGCCGCGTATCACCCGCCTCAATCGTTCAGAAGTCTCGCCGGAGCTCCGCGAAAGCTACGACAAATTCCTTCGCGAGCGCGGCAACGTGCCGTACTTCTTTCGCACGCTTGCGCACCGGCCGGAGATTTTCCAGACCGTAACGGCGCATATGCACGCGGTGCTCAACACAGGCACACTTCCGACAAAGCTCAAGGAACTCGTCGTTGTACGCACATCGCAACTCAACTGCACCGCCTACTGCCTGGCGAGTCACACAGCAATCAGCCTTCGTCTGGGCTGGACACCGGAGCATCTGGAAGCGCTCAAAAACTGTCGCGACAGTTCCCTCTTCAGCGACGCTGAAAAGCAGGCCATTCATCTCGCCGAAGTGATGACGCTGAATTCGCGCGCGTTCTCCGATGGAGAGATGGCGGATCTCCGCCGCTTTTACTCGGAAGGCGAAGTCATCGAACTAATGGCCGCCATCGGTCTCTTCAACTACTTCAATCGCTTCAACAACATGCTTCAAATGGAGCCCACACTACCGGCGTCTGCAGAAGAACTCGCCGAAGCCGGAGTTGAGCATGCAACCGCTTAACGACCCACCTACGGGTAAAGCAGCACCGCGATGTTGTACGAGCTAAAAGGCTGTCTTCCCGAAGGTGAACACGCTCCAATGGACGCCTCGCGATACTTACCCGTAGCCAGCTTCGCCGTGAGCTGCGAAGGCAGGCGGTCAAGATCTCCTGTTGTAAATCGCATCACAAACCACGGCTGCCGTCGGCCCGCATAGCCGCTCTCCATCGAACAGGTTTCACGCGCTTCTTCGCTCCCCGCAAGTATGTTCAACGGGTAGGCAGAGTCGAGCAAGTGCGAGATAACGCCCTCCTGCTCATCGTAGGAAAGTCGTGCAACAGACCGATCAAAATCCTGTACCGCGTAAAGTTGTCCATCCCGGCGAATGACACTAATGCCGATGGAATCTACCTTCGGATCCAGCAGGTTCGCGCGATGCCCCGGCGAGTTCATCCACGCGTCGTGTATGCGAACAGCGGATGGTGCTTCTGCTACATTTTCCGCTACTAGACTGAACCGCGCGCCCGCTTGCTTCGCTCTTACCGCAAGCTCAGCCTCACCCGGGTACTGGTGCGAAATTGAAGCGCGCTCCGCCATCTCCTGTGCGTGGCCCTGTGCGGCCCGGTAGAGCATTGCATCCCAATGCAACTCCGGTAAACCCCTCTGAGCGCGCTCGGCATTTGCCGCTGTGAACAGGTACTGCTCGGCAACAGAAGTCGGCCGCTGGGCCGCTGCGCAGCGCAACGACACGGCAGCCACGACCGCCAGCATCAGCAGAACTCGGGTGTTCATGCTCGTATTGAACACAGACTTCGCCGAAAAGCTGCGCTCCGGTCCTCACACTGTCGTGTTATTCCGGCGGAGCTATCATCGAGGCAAGCAGCATGGAACCAACCCTCAGCCGTCAACAATCGTTCGCGCGCCTCTGCCGTCAGCATCCGCTGGCAGCATTCGGTGCTGCGGTCCTGCTTCTGTTGCTTTTAGCTGCCATCTTCGCGCCGTGGCTGGGGCGGGTGGACCCTGCGCAGCTCGACCTCTCAAACCGGCTGCTCCCACCGTCATTCGCCCACTGGTTCGGGACCGACGAGCTTGGCCGCGATGTGTTCTCGCGTACGGTTTTTGGCGCACGTGTTTCTCTCACAGTGGCCGTTGCGGTCGTCAGCCTGTCACTCGCCATCGGCCTTTTCTTCGGCGCGATTGCAGGCTTCTACGGCGGTGTCGCCGACACGCTCATCAACATCTATCTCAGCAACGCCTTTCTCGCGCTTCCGGGCATCCTGCTCGCGGTCGCGTTCGTCGCGTTCCTCGGCCCCAGCCTTCCGAACCTCATCATGGCACTCGCACTCGCGGGTTGGGTGAACTACGCGCGACTCGTGCGAGCACAGGTGCTCAGCGTAAAAGAACGCGAGTACGTCCAGGCAGCGCGTTCCCTGGGCGCAGGAAACACGCGGCTTATGCTGCGCCACATTCTGCCAAACATCGTGCAGCCGCTCATCGTGCAGGCCGCCGCAGGCATGGCCGCCGCGGTACTCGCTGAAGCCACGCTCAGCTTCCTCGGTCTCGGTGTGCAGCCGCCCACACCCACCTGGGGAGCCATGCTGAACGACGCTCGCTCCCACCTTTTCGAGTCGCCTTACCTCGTGTTCTTCCCTTCCGTCGCCGTCGCACTCTGTGTGCTGGCGTTCAATTTTCTAGGCGACGGGCTCCGGGACTATCTTGATCCACGAACGAACGCGCGCGAGGGCGCCTGAATGCTGGTCGGCGTCATCTCAGACACGCACGGCCTGCTGCGGCTAGAAGCCATCGCCGCGCTCGCGGGCGTGCAGCAAATTCTGCATGCGGGTGATGTCGGCAATCCGGAAATTCTGAGGGCGCTTGCACAAATCGCGCCGGTCACAGCGATTCGGGGCAACATTGACCGCGCCGGCGAGTGCGCCCAGCTGCCAGCTACGGAGGCCCTTGAGTTGAATGGCCAACTGGTTTACATAGTGCATTCTATCGAGGACATCGACATCAACCCGTATACAGCTGGCGTTCGCGTCGTGATCTCCGGCCACTCACACAAACCATCCATCACCCATCGTGACGGCGTCCTCTTCCTCAATCCCGGTGCAGCCGGCCCGAAGCGCTTCTCACTTCCCATAACCGTGGCGCACCTACAGCTCGATAAAGGCGAACCGAAAGCTGAGATCATCGCTCTCAATGTTTAAGGGCGTGAACCCTCTTCGTGCGTTACTGGTCTGTCAGTTACCCTCAAAAAGTGAATATTGCAGAAAACGTGCTGCTGGCTCCGCTCACAACGTTCGGAATCGGCGGGCCCGCACGCTACTTCACGGAAGCTCGCACGGAGCAGGACGTCGCCTTTGCCGTGAAGTGGGCTCAGGAACGCGGCGTGGCGCTCTATCCGCTGGGCGGCGGCAGCAACCTTCTTGTCACAGACGCAGGATTCCATGGACTCGTTCTGCAGATCGGCATCATGGGTGTTGAACGGCAGGGGTCTGTACTCACGGTGGGTGCAGGCGAAAGCTGGGATGGTCTCGTCCAGCACACGGTGACAGCCAACTTTGCGGGCATGGAGTGCCTGGCAGGAATCCCAGGTAGCGTAGGCGGAACGCCAGTGCAGAATGTGGGTGCCTACGGCCAGGAAGTCTCGGAAACGATCGCTTCGGTGCGCGCCTTCGATCGCGAGCTCGGTGAGATGGTGGAACTCAGCAACGCGGAGTGCGGCTTTCACTACCGTGAGAGCATATTCAACACCACGCATCGTGGCCGCTACATCGTGACGGGAGTGCGATTTACGCTACGCGCTGGTGGCGCTCCAACACTCCGGTATGCAGACCTTCAAAAACGTTTCAACGGGCAACAAAATCCCTCGCTCATCGAGGTTGCAGAGGCTGTCCGCGAAATTCGTCGCGCGAAAGGAATGGTAGTCACGCCCGGCGACCCTGACACTCGCAGCGCCGGCTCATTCTTTAAAAATCCCATCGTTGACGCCGACCGTCTGCCGGAGTTTGCGCTGGCGGCGAACGTCGAGCAACAAGCAGTTCCGCACTGGCCTGCGGGTACAAATCGCATCAAGCTCGCTGCCGCATGGCTGCTCGAACGAAGTGGATTTGTGAAAGGCTACGGGCACGGCCCGGTGCGCATCTCTTCGCGACACACACTTGCTCTCACAAACCGCGGTGGAGCAACCTACGCCGACCTCGTCGCCTTACAGAACGAGATTGTTCAGGGAGTAGAGCGGAAGTTCGGCCTCTCTCTGGAGCAAGAACCCGTGCTGCTGAGCTGAGGCTCTCGCCGTAACCCGCACCTGGCCGATTCTCACTCCGCACCCTGAGCAAAGCCGCTCGTTGGGATCTGTTTCTTCCTTCCGGCCACAGTTCCTAACGAGCGGCAAGTGCTTACTGTAGCGCCGCTTTCAGCCGCTTCACCTCGTCCGCCAGCACGACTGCCGCAGGCCCTTGCGCCGTGACTTTTCCCGCCTTCAGCCGAACCACTTCTGCCCGTAACAGTAGGGCTTCATCCACATCGTGCGACACGGAAAGTACCGGGATTCCACGTTGCTCCAGGAACCGCATCATGCGCGGCAAAATGCGATCGCGCATCGCACGGTCGACGCCGGAAAATGGCTCGTCGAGTAGCATCAGCTTCGCTTCCGGAACAGCGAACGCGCGCGCCAGACTTACACGCTGACGTTCCCCACCCGAAAGCTCCTGCGGACGCCTCAGTAGCACCGGCTCAAGTTCAAATACTTCGAGCAGTTCGGTGATCGTCGAGGAACTCTGCACCTTCAAACCGCGGCAGGTGGATCCAAAGGTGATGTTCTCCAGCACGCGCATATGCGGAAACAGCACCGGATTTTGCGGTGAATAGCTGAGGCCAAGGCCGTGAGTCGGCATCGCATATTCAGGCGTAATCAACTCGCCAGCACCGCCTGAAACGCGCCGCGTGAACTCCACACCCTCTCGGCCCAGCGAGCCGCACATCGCGTGCAGAATGGAACTCTTGCCGCTACCGGAAGGGCCGTAAATCATCGTCCATGGAGCACTCAGCGAAAGCGTGATCTCCAGCATCAACGATCCGAGCGCGCGTTTCACCGCGATGTGATGGTGGACCGAAGGCTCAGACAAGATTCCCACCCCGGCCGCGTGGACTTCGGAGATATACCAACAAAAGGGCGACGAATGAGACAAATGTCAGCCACAGTGCCATACGGTTCGCGCCGCGATAGTTCAACTCCTGCACCTGATCGAAAAGCGCCAGGGAAAGCGTGCGTGTCACGCCGGGGATATCGCCGCCCACCATCAGCACGACCCCAAACTCACCCACCGTATGCGCAAACGTAAGGACGGCTGCGGTTGCAAACGACGCCCATGAAAGCGGCAGCACAACGCGCCGGAATGCCACCGCAGGGCTTGCCCCCAGAACACGCGCCGTTTCTATGATCTCTCGATCAACGGACGAGAAGCCAGCCACTAGCGGCTGCACTGCGAACGGCAAGCTGTAAACAAGGGATCCAATGACCAGGCCGCTGAATGTAAATGCCAGCGGATGCCCAAAGCAGAAAACGATTGCTCTGCCAAACTTCGTTGCCGGTCCCAAACCCATAAGCAGATAAAAACCCAGCACTGTTGGCGGCAGAACAAGAGGCAACGCCACCGCCGCCTGCACCAGCTTGCGAGCCAAGCCCCGTCCGCTCGCAATCCACGCTGCTAACGGAGTCGCAATCGCAAGCAGCAGCACCGTGGTCACGAGTGCGAGGCGCAGCGTCAATCGCAGGGCAGCGAAGTCCATCCAGCCAAGTTTAGCGTGAGGCTTGTTTACTCGGCCGGGTCAAGGCCTAATGACGAGAGCCTGTGCTGCACATCTGCGCTCGTCAGCCAACGCAGGAAGTCATGCGCCGCAGCTCTCCGCATCGACGCTTTCAGCACGATCCCACTCTGCATGATTTCGCCATACACGTTCGGCAGGCGCACAAACGTTCCAAGCTCCTGAAAGTGTGGCGAACTCGCGATGGTCAGCGAAATAAGCGCAAGCTGCGCATTACCGGATTCCGCGAACTGCGCCGTCTGCATGATGTTCTCCGCAACGGCAAGCTTCGGGTCCACCAAGCTCTCTAGTTTCAGAGCTTTCAGAGCTCTCCGCGCCGCCATTCCATACGGCGCGTGCTGATCGTTCGCAATCGCAATCCGTGTCGCTCGCGAACTCTTCAACGACTCGATTGACAGCGGCTGCACCGGCGAGTCCTTGCGCGCCCAGAGCACCAGCACACCGCGCGCATACGCAACCGGAGTAGCGTCATCCGCCAGCCCCGCCGTAACAAGCTGTTGTGGATGCGCTGTGTCTGCCGAAAGGAACACGTCCTGCGGATCGCCATTGGAAAGTTGCTGGGTCAGGGTTGCCGACGAGCCGTACGACGCAACAATCTTTACACCGGTTTGGCGTTCGTACTCCGCAGCCAGTTTCGGCAGCACCGGCTGCAGATCCGCAGCAGCGGCGATGCGCAACTCTTTTGCCTGTCCAACTGCAGGCCCCGGCAGCAAAAAACTGGCTAACGCAAACATCAGCACCAGCAGCGGCACTACCCCGTGGCAGCGTTCCATCGGCTGCTGTCTCGCAGCTTGGTACCCTAAGAGGCAAGATGAGTTTGCGTTCACACATGCTTCGATGCACCGGATGCGGCACCCGCATCACTGGCGAAGAGGCCAGCAGCAATTTCCGCTGCCCCCAATGCGGCGATCTGTACCAGGTTGAGTACCCGTGGAGTGCGGACACCGCAGCCGCCGCCGGCGTCCCGGTCAATCGCCCGAACGCCAGTGCGCTCCGCTATCTCTGGGACGAGCGAAAGACTTCTATCCTCAACATTGACCAAAGCGGCGTCTGGCGCTTTCGTGAAATGCTCCCCATCGTTCGCGAAGACCAGATTGTCACGCTGATGGAAGGCGACACACCGCTCTACGAGCTGCCCAAGTCCGCCGCCAGGCTCGGCCTCAACTGGCTGCTTGCCAAGCACCAGGGCATGAATCCAACCGGGTCCTTCAAAGACACGGGCATGACAGCCGCTCTTTCCGTCGCCGTTACGCGCGGCTTTGAATGGGTCGCCTGCGCCTCTACCGGCAACACCTCCGCCGCCATGGCTGCCTACGCCGCCCGTGCTGGATTGCGCAGCCTCGTGCTCATCCCAGAGGGCAAGATCGCGTGGGGCAAGCTCTCGCAATCCATGGACTACGGTGCCGTCACCGTGCAGCTACGCACGGACTTCGACGGCTGCGTACGCGTGCTCAACCAGGTTATCCAGCGCGCCCCGATTTATCTCCTGAACTCCGTAAATCCCTACCGTCTCGAAGGCCAGAAAACTCCCGTTTTCGAGATGCTCGAGCAAACTGAGTGGCAGGTTCCGCACCACATTATCGTGCCCGGCGGCAACCTAGCCAACTGCTCCGCACTCGGCAAGGGCTTTGCCGAAATGATGCATCTCGGCTTTATCCAGCGCGTTCCAAAGATCAGTGTTATCCAGGCCGAAGGCGCAAACCCCCTCATCCTGTCTATGAAGACCAGTGGCGGAGAAACTTTGCAGCCTGTTCAGGCCGAAACGCGCGCTTCCGCTATTCGAATCGGCAACCCTGCTTCATGGAAGAAGGCCGTCAAAGTTCTGCGCGAAATGGGTGGCACCGTTGAGCAGGTAAGCGAACGCGAAATCGCTCTCGCCAAAGCAGAGATCGGCGCAGAGGGCATCGGCTGTGAGCCCGCTTCCGCTGTCACGCTCGCTGGCTTGAAAAAGCTTGTCGCCTCAGGTTTCGTTCAGCCCGAAGAAACTGCTGTGCTACTCCTCACTGGCCACACGCTGAAAGATCCCGAGTACACCATCAAATACCATCGCGACGAGCTGTTCACAGCCGAAGAAAATGCCGGCGCTTCCCCGGAAGAACTCGCAATGCACGCCGCCATTCGTCGCGAGCCCGTAGTTTTGGATCCGAACGTCGATGACGTCCTACGCACACTCGACGCCGTAAAAGAAGGCAGTGGGTACTCAGCATGAGCACCGAAACGCAAAGCGGCATCCGCATCGTCCTACCCGCGACCTCAGCCAACCTCGGTCCCGGGTTCGACGCCGTCGGTCTGGCGATGTCGATCCACCTCACCGTCGATGCAAAGCTCGCACCAGCCTTCGCGATCGAAGCCACAGGCCGCAACGCCGAACAATGCGGCAACGTCGACGGGAATCTCATCCTCGAGACCTACCGCGACGTGCTGCAACGACACAGCCGCAAGGTTCTTCCACTTCACCTCAAGCTACACAACGAAATTCCGCTCAGCATGGGCTGCGGCTCCAGTGCCGCAGCGCTCCTTGCAGGTGTGGTTCTCGCCGACTACGCAGGCGGCCTGAGGCTCGGAGAAGAAGGCATTGTTGCCGAAGCAGCCCGCCGCGAAGGCCACCCAGACAACGTCGCAGCCTGCTGGTACGGCGGCTTCACCGTCTCCGCTCCGGCTGAAAATTCCGCTATCGCCTTCGCCACCTTCCCTGCCCAGCCCGCCTGGGAGATGCTCCTCGCCCTTCCCGAAACCAGTCTGGCCACCAAAGAAGCCCGCGCGCTTCTACCCGACACTTACTCCAAAGCCGACGCCGTCTTCAACATCCAGCGAGCTTCGCTGCTCACAGCAGCCTTCGCACAGGGCAAGCTCGATCTCCTGAAAATCGCCATGCAGGATCGCGTGCACCAGCCTTATCGCGAGAGCGTCTGCCCCCTGCTAGCACTGCTCGCTCCTCTGTCCGCCGAGCCCGAAATAGCTGGCGTCGCGCTAAGCGGCGCGGGCCCTTCCGTGCTCGTCTTTCTTGCAGCGGATACCCCAGTGATTGCCGCCGAAACTCGCCTCAAGGCGCTACTCCCCAGCCAGACAGAGCTGATTTCCCTTAGGATGTCCGCTGGAGCGTCAGTCACTCTGCTGTAACTTGACATACCACCGCGACTCTGCACCGTTTGGCGCAATTTCGCATCTATTCAAATGGAATACAGGTAGGCTAGCCCGCCCGGGCAGCTAAAGGAGAAAAGATGGCAGGACAGTTTGTCACGGAAGTAAACGACGCGGAATTCGAAAGCAAGGTTTTGCAGTCTGACACGCCGGTGCTGGTGGATTTCTGGGCAGCGTGGTGCGGGCCGTGTCGCGCGCTTGCACCCGTGGTAGATCAGGTCGCCGAGCAATACAACGGGCAGCTCAAGGTCATGAAGATGGACGTGGATAAAAACAACATGACGCCAGGTCGCTACGGCATTCGCGGCATCCCTGCCCTGCTCCTCTTCAAAGGCGGCAAGGTCGCCGAGCAGATCGTCGGTTTCGTCCCCAAGGAAACCATCGACCAGACACTCCAGCGCGTCATCACGCCCTCGCAGGTTGCGTAACTCGCACTCTGCGCAGCAAGTCTGAAACCCGCAGCCACGCGCTGCGGGTTTTCTTCTGCATCCAACATCGTGCCACTTCCACCGGGAGGCCCCTTCAATCCTTGCGTAGCATTGATTTCAGCTCGCTCCACGCGCTCCTCACCACGCTGCTCAGCCTCGCGGTCATCACGCTCATTGGCGTCGGTATCCGCCTGCTCACCATGGCGACCATCCAGGGCCGCCGCGAGCGCCAAAATCGCCAGATTAACGAGCGCCTCCGCGCCCTGATCGCGGCCTACAAGACGCTCGGCGGCTCCTTCACCGGAGACCTTACCGTCGACCCCATCCACCTCCGCGACCTCCGCCAACACGCAGACACACCTGGCTCCGCGCCTGTCGCTCCGCTCGACCTGAAACTCGAAGACTCATCCAAGTCCGATCGCAAGCGGCGCATCCGCGACGCAGTGGAAGCCGCACTCTCCGACATTATTCTGCTCGGCACCGAACAACAGGTGCGCCTCGCCGCCGACGCTGCCCGCCAGCTAGCGGCCGGTCAGCTCGTCCACACGCAGGAACTCGTCACCTCCCTGCGCTCCTTCATTCGCGAAGCGCTCGACCTTGAGCCCATCCCCGCAGATCTGCAGCTTCCCGCGCAAGGTCCAGCCCGCCCGTCCCCATCCGGAGGCGGAAAAGACAAGGGCGACAAATCCGATAAGTCCGATGGCAAGCAAAGCGGGGGAGGCAGTGGGATGGACGGCGGCGGAGGCGGAGGGGGTATGAGCGGCGGCTTCGGCTTTAGCACCGCGCCAAACCACGCCATGGAAGAAGACGAGACCACCGCCGGTACATAGCGCAATCAGACCCAGGTAGCCCAGCGCCACCAACCGGAGTCCCGCACGATGCAAAAAGGATTCACCAGAAGACCCAAAGCCGAACAGCCGGCAGCGAGCCACGGCAAAAACTACATCACCCCCGGCGGACTCCAACGCCTCGAAGACGAGCGCCGCTATCTGCTCACGACGGCCCGTCCGGCCACAGTCGAAGTAGTCGCCTGGGCGGCCGGCAACGGAGACCGCAGCGAAAACGCCGACTACCAGTACGGCAAACGCCGCCTCCGCCAGATTGACGGTCGCATTCGCTTCCTCGGCAAACGTATCGAAGCCGCCGAACTCATTGACCCCGAAGCCCCACGCTCAGGCCAGCGAGCCACCCGCGCCTTCTTCGGCACCACCGTCCGCTTCGCAAACGCCGCCGGGAACGAGCGCGCCGCCGGGAACGAGCGCACCGTCAGCATCGTCGGCACCGACGAGGTCGATCTCGACCGCAACCACGTCAGTTGGAACTCGCCCCTTGGCCGCGCCCTCACCAAAGCCGCCCCCGATGACGAAGTCACCCTCCACGCCCCCGGTGGCGACGAACTCCTCACCGTCCTCGACGTCTCCTACCAGCGCATCGAAGTTGAGCCATTCCGCGAACCCACCGAGCCCGAAGGCCTGCCAAAGCCTTGCATAATAAAATCACGGGTGGCCCATTCATGACAGCTTTACCGTCATGAGTGGGGAACGCAACCAAGCTCCGCTGCACACACCAAACGCCAACGGCGCGCACCATACCAGCATGGGCCTCAGACCCGTGTACGCGATTGATCCATTGACCCATGCACGAGCGCCAAAGGCGCGACTCATTTCAGCCCAGCCCGTCAGTGCTGGTCTCATAGGAAAAGCAGAGCGGCTAGACGCCCCCAACTCACCAAGGTTCCTTCTCAGCAATGAGCTTCTGTCTAACAAACAGCGCGTTCAGACACGTATTTACGGCTGCTACTTGGAGGACACTTTGGAACCCGCAGGCAGAAACTTCTCTGTGGCCTCGGCTGGTGTGAGGATTTCACCATCGATCAGCATGCGCCCTGTGTAGCGCCGGTTTGCGCCGAACTCCCACGCTACGGCGTGGCCCTTACTTGCCAACTTCGCCCACTTGGACGTCTTGGTCGCGTTCTGCTCAAGCCAGAAAGTGCCGTCGCCAACCGTGAAGGAGCGCAGACCATCGTGACCCGTCCGCCCAGTCCATGTCGACATGTCGGTCAGCTTGGGAGGCATACGTGAATGATATCCACTTCCTTGCGTTGAACTATCGCGCGTCACTGAGTTAATCAGCTATAGGGTGTGGCCACAGCTGACACGACTCCGGGTGGCGAGTGGAAGCTAGGCACTGTGCTCCACCACGTGGAGCCAAGTGAAGGCACACTCAAGGCGCAGTCGAGAAATCGAAATGATTCTATTCACGACCCGCTATTCGCTCTTTCCAGAAATCAGGCAGGACTTCAAGGTTCATCACGCGAACAACTGTCTCCCGGGACACGCCCGTCCGGAAACTAAAGTTCCATACGTCGGCTATCGAGACACTATTCGGTGCGCGTTCCGTCATCACCATCTCGTCACCTGCAGAAAACGAACCTTCCTCTAGCACTGCTGCGTACCAGCCCGGCTTGCCTTGGCGAAAGAAAAGAGCTGTCATGTCGGGTCGCTGAAAGCGAATCTGGAGCTTGTAACAAGGGCTGCGTGGTTGCACAACCTGGAGGATTGCTGTACCGATCCTGAAGACATCTCCGATATTCAGATCCGTTTCCAGCCAGCCTTCCGCCGTGACATTTTCTCCGAAACTTCCTGGTGCCAAAGGTCCTGAGCCCAGCAGGTTCTCCCAGGCCTGGTAGTGCTCCCGCGGGTAGAAGTAGACGGCCTTGTCCACACCACCATGAACACTCAAGTCTGCCTGGGCATCTCCTTCGAGGCCCAACCTGTGCGCGAACACCGCACCTTCCATCGCAGACTTGAAAAATCCTGTTGCGACAATCTGTCCGGCGAATAGCACTTCCTTGATGGGACCGCTCACATTGATCGATTCGACTCTTGTCTTCGTCATCGCCCTTGTCGAAGTGATGTAACTCTGCATCGCAATATTCTCCTGGCGTGTGAGGCATAACTGCATGGTATCCACTTACCTGCTGCAAAGGCGGTGCGCCGATGGAGAGTGGCCACAGCACTGACGCGGCGGGCTTGTACCGCTTGTTGAGCGTCGCCTGTCACGTCCGGGAGACCGACATATCGATACTTACGTGGATGGGGTAGATCGCTTCCGAACGGAGTGGCACGCTATTATTTTCAAGCCGTGAAGAATCCCTCAGAGCGCATTACAGCCCGTGAAGGTATCAACGCCGCTCAGGCGTTCTTCGAGCGCCACAGATGTATTTTCCAGGAGGTCGCGCAACAGAATGACTTCGGAAAAGACGCCTACGTGGACATCGGGGACGAAGGATCTGTCTCGTTTCTCTGTGTCGCTCTCCAAGTGAAGGCCGGCGTCTCGTACCGCACAGCTAGGGGCGATTACTCTATTCCGCTCGATGAGCACGCGAACAATTGGCGCTTCTCCACGGTACCAATCTTCGGCGTCGTATATGACCCTGACGATCAGCTAATGCGCTGGATCGACATTACCGGGCATCTTCGAGCGAACCCTCAGAAGCAGATCGGCAGCATTCCTGTAGGCCGAGAGGCGATTCTGACGGAAGAGAATCTTCGAGGAGCATTCACGGCAGCACTGGCGGAATACGCAGGCAGATTTGGAACGATCGCTACGAAACTACTCGCTTCCGGAGACGTGCAGACTGATGCAGTCTATGACGCATGGGCTCTTGGGCGGTCAGATGCAAAGTACCTCATCATGATTCGTCGCTTTATCCTTGACTACGAACCTCGTGCTTTGCAGCGTGCGATCCATCTGCTTGCGCACGCAGGATCCCATCCCGACATTTTCTACATCAAAGGCAAGAACTGGATTCCTACGACCGTTTCCGACTTGGTCACTCCCTCGTTCCGTTGGTCGCCGGAGGAACTCGTCAAGATGTTCAAGGTTATTGACATTGAAGATTATGGCCGTGGAACACTGGGTCAGTCGCTCGACGTGTTGCTCTTTGAAGAGCCAAACCTTATTGCGAAGCTTCACATGACGATAGGTCTGCTTCTCGAAGAAAACGAGACTGAGCAGGCGTTGAGAGCGGCTTCACTTGCAATCACGCATTCGCAAGATCAGCGCGAAGAAATTCAGAAACTTGTTGTGGATTTTCCGGTCTTGATGGAAGACGAGATTTTTCGGTCGATTCACGAGATGATTCAACGGGGTGAAGACCTGTGGTTGTATTGATCTCGCTGATAGTGGAACCACACCGCACTGACGAGGAAAGCCTGAGATGAGAATCTCCGCGAGCTACACAGTTGATGACTGGAAGGCCTTGACCTTCAGTGACCAAGACGATTGGGAGCTTGCCGTCGACATGTTCAAGGACAGGCTTAAGACACGTTATCTCGACCATATTGACATTCTCATCAGCCGCAAGACTAGCGGGTTCGCGGTTCTGTCCCTCGATTGCGCGCTCGTGGAGACCTTGCAGCAGTTCCGCAACGGAACAAGAAGCACTCCAAGCGCCAAAGGTAAGCAGTACTTCGTCGATTTCCTTACAGGAACGGCTTTCGCTCAGTATTTCACCGAAGATACTGCAAAGATCTTTTATAAGGAGATTCGCTGCGGGCTTCTGCATCAGTCAGAGGCAGAAGGTACGTCGCGGATCAAGCGAGGCGCGCTTCCATTGGTCGCTCTCACAGCCGACCAAAAGAGTATCGTCGTCAACGTTCATCGTTTTCATGACCTGCTCAAGGGGGTCATCGAGTCCTACGCTCAAGAGCTGCTGCAGCCTGGGTCCATTGAGCCGAGGATCGCCTTCAGAGAGAAAATGAACTTCATCTGCCGGGTGGAGGGCAGGACCATCTGACCTCCAGCCATCACTCAATCTCTGCGTGCCTAGATCAGTGAAGCTGGCTAACCTCGTCTTCACCAGTTAAGTCCTGCTAAACGCCGATATCGTGAGTTACGGCTCGTCCTTCTCTAAAGAATCACGTTCACGCCAGTGCTACCCTTAACACAACATGCTCGAGTGGTTACTCGTTCACGGAAGCCTGATCGCCTTCTTCATTCTGGCGAACAGCTTCTTCGTGGCTGCGGAATTCGCGATCGTCAGCGTTCGTGAAACACGTCTTGAGCAGATGATTGCGGCTAATCGGCCCGGCGCTCGCATCGCCCTTCAGCTCAAGCACAACATCGACGAGTTCCTTCCAGCCGTGCAGTTCGGCGTCACGCTCGCCAGCCTCGCACTCGGCGGCATTGGTGAGCCCGCCATCGCCGACGCGCTGCTACATCAGTTGGAGCGCGTGCCGTATGCCGCCGTAAACGCGCACGCGCTGGCGTACGCCCATTCGCTCGCTGTGGTGCTCGCCTTCGCCGTGATCACCTATTTTGAAGTGCTGCTCGGCGAGCTCGTTCCCAAGTCTCTTGCACTGCAGCGGGCCGAGCGCATCGCCATCGCCGTCGCGGGTCCAGTAGACGTCTTCATCCGCATGACCCGCCCCGCCATCCGCGTGATGAACGCATCGGCTTCACTCGTCCTGCGCGCCTTTCGCGCTCCGCTGCGCGGCGAATCGGCAGCGCACTCGCCCGAAGAGCTCAAGCTGATGGCAACGGCCACACGTCGCGGCGGCATGCTGCCCGAGTTCCAGGAACAGATCATCCATCGCGCAGTGGAGTTGAACACCGTCGCTGTCAGCGAAATCATGACGCCACGTGGTCGCATCTTCTCGCTTCCGGCCGACACGCCGCTGGAACGTGCCAGCGCCCGCATCGTCGAAGAAGAACACTCGCGCGTTCCGGTGTACGACCCTGCGCGTGGCCGCGATCACATCATCGGCGTCGTCTACGGCAAGGACGTTTCCCGCCTGATGCACTTCCGCAGCATTGCGCAGGGCCTGAGTAGCCGTGGCGCGCCCGAGATCACCCTCCGCCAGATCATGCGTGATGTTCTGCTCGTCCCGGAGACGAAGCCCGTAGTCGAGCTTCTACAGGAATTTCAGGAACGTCGTCGGCAGATCGCCATTGTGGTGGACGAGTTCGGTGACACGCGCGGCCTTGTTACTGCCGAAGACGCCTTGGAGCAGATCGTAGGTGAGCTGAACGACGAGTTCGACATCGGGCGCGACCTTCCGCTGCCCTCCGCTGGAGGCGGCGTGATGATCGACGGCAGCGCATCTCTACGCGACCTCGTCACGCAGCTTCGCTGGCACTTCCCTCGCGAGTCCGGTGTGGAAACGCTCGCCGGATTCCTTCTCGCCCAGCTTGGCCACCTTCCAGAGATTGGCGAGACGGTGAATTACGATGGCCGGCGGTTTACAGTGGTCGAGATGATTGGCCGGCGCATCGCTCGAGTTCGCGTGGAAGAAACAAGCGCCCAGGCATCCGCGTCCGAGCTGCCCACCAATCGCGACGCCGTAGCCGAGGCTCCCCGTTGAGCTCGTCCGGCGGCGGAAAGTGGAAGCAGACAGCATGGAATATCACGAAAAAAGCTCTCGTGACGCTTCCTGTACTTTGGCTCGTTGTTACGGTTGTCTTCCTGCTCATCCACATCGTTCCGGGAGACCCCATCGCGCAGATGCTCGGTGAAGGCGCATCTGCCACCGATCTTTCCGCGCTGCGCCACGCCTACGGCTTCGACGCCCCGCTCGCCACGCAATACGCGCGCTACTGGCGCGGCATCGCCCACGGTGACCTCGGCCAGTCCCTTCGTCTGCATGACTCCGTGCTGCACCTCGTGCTGCAGCGCTACCCCTACACCCTGGCGCTGAGCGTCGCAGCCCTGTTGATGGGCGCCGCACTCGCCATTCCCGCTGGAATCGTCTCGGCACAAAAGCGCAATCGCTGGCAGGATAAAACGCTCGGCCTCTTCAGCCTCGTTGGACTATCGTTCCCGAACTTCGCGCTCGGGCCCATTGTGATCATCGTGTTCTCCATCGGGCTTGGCTGGCTGCCCGTCTCTGGTGCCGGAAGCGGAACCCTAGATTTCCTGCGCCACCTGATCCTCCCCGCCATCACCCTCGCGCTGGGCCTTGCCGCCATCCTGACTCGCATGGTGCGCACCTCGATGCTGGAAGAACTCGGCCAGGACTACATCCGCACCGCCCGCGCCAAAGGCCTCCCGGAACGCGACGTCGTCTATCGCCACGCGCTCCGCAATGCTCTGAACCCCGTGCTCACGGTCATGGGTCTCCAGTTCGGCTCACTGCTCGCTGGGGCCATCGTCACGGAAAAGATCTTCGGCTGGCCCGGGCTCGGCCAGCTCACCCTCTCCGCCATATCCAACCGCGATTACGCCCTTGTCCAGGGCTGCATCCTCGCTGTCGGCCTCACCTACGTTCTCGTCAACCTGCTCACCGACGCCGCATACGCCCTCGCCGACCCACGCATGAGAAAGTAGCTGGCCTCTTGTACCCCTTTCGTTGTCATCCCGCAGCGAAGCGGAGGGATCTGCTTTTCTCTAGCCCAGGTAACAGAACACCAGAAGAGCCAGCCGCTTGACAAACATCCCTGAGTCTTGACGGGCACGGTAGAATCTAAAAGACAGACACAGCCGGATTCGCCTCCGTACGTGGTGGACTTAGTCTGAACCTATGTTCCTTGTTTGCAAGACTTTGCAGACAAAGTATGGGGGAGGGGTAGGGCACCCAGAACAAGTCGAATCGCCTGAAGGCACACCAGGAGACCAGAATGTACCCCGAACTCATGCTTATCCCTATGCGCGAAGAGCTCACCAAGGCAGGCGTCACCGAAGCCCGCTCCGCCGCTGACGTTGACCAGGCTGTCGCGCAGCCCGGCACCACCATGCTGGTTGTGAACTCCGTCTGCGGCTGCGCCGCAGGCAAGATGCGCCCCGGTGTACGCCTTGCGCTCCAGAACGCCACCCGCCCCGACCACGCCGTTACCGTCTTCGCTGGACAGGACCGCGAGGCCACCGAGCGCGCGCGCAGCTACTTCCAGGGCCACCCCCCCACCTCTCCTGCGATTGCCATGTTCCGCGACGGTCAGCTGGTATACCTCCTGCAGCGTTCCGCGATCGAAAGCTCCACGGCTCCCGCCATCGCGCAGGAACTCACCCGAGCCTTCGAAGCCTATTGCAGCAAAGCTACCGCGTAACCGGATTGTCCCTTGATGAATCTCCCGTGCTCTACACGGGAGATTTCTTTTGCACGCAACATCTGTGAACAGTCTCAACTGCACTCACAGCATCAGAAGCAGGAGTGCCCGTCTCGCAAGCTCAAACCAACTTTCCAGCAGAAGCGGGCACCGTGCCTCAAGTCGTTCCGGCATCGACGGCGCGCTGGGTGCTGGTCGCCTCGATCCTCGCGTCGAGCATGGCCTTCATCGACGGCACGGTCGTAACTGTCGCCCTTCCAGCTCTCCAGAACGCGTTCCACGCCACTGAAACGCAGATGCAGTGGATCGTAGAGTCCTATGCGTTGTTTCTCGCTTCCCTCCTGCTGGTAGGCGGCTCGCTTGGCGACCGCTACGGTCGTCTCCGCATCTTCTCGATCGGCGTGGCACTTTTCGCCGTTGGCTCTGCGTGGTGCGGCCTGGCCCACACGATCCACGCACTTATCGTGTCTCGCGGTCTGCAGGGTGTAGGTGCCGCCCTACTCGTGCCCGGCAGCCTTGCCCTCATAAGCGCCTCTTACTCAGAAGAGTCACGCGGCCACGCGATTGGTATCTGGTCAGGTTGCAGCGCGCTCACGGCCGCCGTCGGACCCGTTTTCGGCGGATGGCTGGTCGACCACGCTTCGTGGCGCTGGGTCTTCTTTATCAATGTGCCCATCGCAGCCGCAGTCCTCGTTCTAAGCACATGGAAGCTGCCCGAAAGCCGCGATCCGAACCAGCAGGGTGGGCTCGACTGGACAGGAGCAACCCTCGCCACACTAGGTCTCGGCGGAGTCACCTTCGCGCTGATCGAAGGAAAAGGCGTCGTCCCCGCGGCGATCGCCGGTGGACTTCTCCTAGTCCTGCTGCTCCTCGTAGAGAAGCGAACCAAATCACCTATGCTTCCCCTCGGGCTGTTCCGCTCGGCCACCTTTTCCGCCGCGAACCTCCTCACCCTCTTCCTCTACACAGCTTTGAGTGGATTGCTGTTCTTTTTTCCGATCAACTTGATCCAGGTGCAGCACTACTCTGCGACAGAAGCAGGCGCGGCATTGCTGCCGCTGATCGTCCTCCTCTTCCTGCTATCTCGATGGTCGGGTGGGCTTATCGGCAGATACGGCGCCCGATTACCACTGACCGTGGGACCACTCGTTGCGGCCCTCGGCTTTGCGATGGCCTCGCGACCTGGCGTCGGCGGCTCCTACTGGACGACGTTCTTTCCTGCCGTTTC
Source organism: Granulicella sp. (assembly GCA_965200515.1). Taxonomy (GTDB): domain Bacteria; phylum Acidobacteriota; class Terriglobia; order Terriglobales; family Acidobacteriaceae; genus Granulicella. Next base: position 2,486,775 of record CBDAUT010000014.1, read on the forward strand.
TGTGCTTGGTTTAGGCATGGCGATCAGCGTGGCTCCCCTAACGACCGCCGCCATGAACGCCGTACCTGTAGCTCAAGCAGGAGTCGCATCAGGCGTGAACAATGCTTTTTCGAGACTTGCCGGATTATTGGGTGTGGCTGTCTTTGGCTGGGTGCTGCTCGTTGCGTTCCATCACAATCTTGATCATCGGCTGGATCAGCTCTCGATACCCGCAAGCGAACGACAGTTGATCGAGTCGCAACGTGCTCAGCTAGCGGGGATCCACACGTCCGACCCACTTGCCAGAAGCGCAGTCGACCAGGCATTCGTGTATGGATTTCGCCGCATCGTGTGGCTGGCTGCTCTTCTCTCCTGCGCGAGTGCCGCAAGCGCTCAGTTCATCACGAGCGCCCCGTCCAAGGCGAAGGCGAGCAACAAAAATCTCCGCGCCGAGTAAGTGTTTGCATTGTGATTGGTGGAGCTGAGCGGGATCGAACCGCTGACCTCCTCGTTGCGAACGAGGCGCTCTCCCAACTGAGCTACAGCCCCCCACCATGCATCGGAACCTCGCCGGAAAGCGCGTTCAACCATGCAGCGAGTCACAGTTTAGCAGAACTTCTCGCGTCTCCACGTAACCCACCGGAGCGAATCTAGCCGCTTACGCGTATCATCCGTGCTAGCTCAGCGAGAGGCATCAGGCCGCGCGAACAGCTTGGAGGACACGGGAGAATGAACCCGCAAGAACAGCGAATCGCAGACGGATTAGTCGATCGTATCCGTCAAAGGCGCGACACGATTGATCCGGAACTAGCGCAACGCATTCACCAGGGCTTGAGCAACGCGCCCGACGCGTTTTACTTACTCGCTCAGGCTGCAGTGGCGCAAGGCATTCAGCTCGAAATGCTGCAGGCACAGCAAGGAGCTGCTCCGCAGGGCGGATGGCAAGGACAGCCCCCGCCGCAACCACCTCAGCAGAAGCCAGGTTTTCTGGAGAGCATCTTCGGCCCTGGGCAGCCATCCGGGGCGAATCAGAACTATTATGGGCAGCCTCCCGCTTACGGCCAGCCACAAGGAAATGTCCCACAGCCGCAACAACCCGGCCCAGGACAACCTCTCGGGTCCGCAGGGTACCAGGCCGTAAACGCAAACCTGCCCGGAGCTAACGCGACTCCCCAGCCACAATACCCGCAGGGAGGTTATGGGCAGCAGCCTTATGGGGGACAGCCGCAATACCCGCAACAGGGCTACGGAATCAATCCGTACCCGGCGCAGCCACAGTATCCGCAACAGGCATACGGAGTGCCCGCCAACTATCCTCCGCAAGCACCTTACAGCCAGCCTGGTTATGGGCAGCCGTCGTATCCAGCAGTACCTGTCCAGAGTGGCTATCCGCCCCCATCCGGCTATCCGGCGGGCGGCAGCGGCGGTTGGGCCCAGCCGGGAGGCATGCTGGGTGGAATGGGTGGAGTTGTCGCTGGCGTTGCCGCTGGTGCTCTGGTGACGGGAGCCGTGGAATCGGCCGTTCATGGCTACGAAAACCATGAGCGCCGGGAAGAAGAGATGGCACGCGAGGAGCGGCATGATCGCGATGACCACCATAGAGGACTCGCTGATTCGAACTCAAGTGATGACGACAGCAACTTCTACAATCCCTCGAATGATGCGAGCAGAAGCGATGATGCGGAGAGGTCAAACTTCGCAGACGCGAACAGTAACTCGTCCGGCGATTACTCTGACGATTCCAGTGACAACGGTGGCAATGATCAGGATGACGCTTCGGATATGGGCGGCTTCGGCGGAAATGACAACAGCTAGACACTGCTGCGATCAGTGATCGAAACGGGCGAAGCTGATCAGCTTCGCCCGTTTGCTATTTTTTTACTCTTTCTTTGCAGGTTTCAAGCCGAGTTCCGTCATCGCCATCTGCAGATCCTTCCAAGCCTCGCCCTTTTGCCGCGGGTCGCGCAGCAGAAAAGCCGGATGGTAGGTGACGATGAGTTTCGCTCCACGCGTCGTGTGCCACTGACCTCGAAGAGAAGACAAGGATTGCTTCACCCCAAGAAGGTAGGTCGCTGCAGTTGCTCCAAGAGCGACAATGACCTGCGGTCTTACTATGTCGATCTGCTGCACGAGAAACTGTGAACACGTGTTCGCTTCCACCGGCTCGGGGACTCGATTGCTTGGTGGCCTGCACTTCACGATGTTTGCAATGTAGACCTGCTCTCGCGTGAGCCCCATCGCGGTGATCATGTTGTTGAGCAGTTGGCCGGCTTTACCAACGAATGGTAAGCCACTCGCGTCCTCATCAGCACCGGGTCCCTCGCCAACAAACATCAGCTTCGCGTTGGGATCGCCGTCAGCAAAAACGATGTTGTGACGCCCCGCATAAGCGAGCGGGCAGCGTGTGCAATCGCCAATGTTTGCGCGGAGGGCCTCAAGAGCTGATGCTCGCTGTGCAGCAGGAACTACTTCCGTCGGTAGGGGTGCAAGCTTGTCGAAAGAAACGGGTACGGGCATTGGACTCTCTAGCGAAGCCGGAAGCTCCGGCTGAGGCTCCATGTCGAAGTATTTGGCTGGCGGCTCAAGACTTGGCACCGCCTTGCGCGGGGGAGAAGCGTTATCGGCACCGAGACTTGGCCTCACTTGCGACTTTAGTGGCGGAGCTATCGACGATGAAGCGGCAACACGCGCTGTCGCAGGCGTCGACGGAGCTGAGTCGCGTGCTGCAATCTCTCTTCGCAGGTCATCTGAGAGCAGCGTGTGAGGATTGTCTCGGCGATACAGGTCGTACACGCCCATGTCGCGGAGATAGTCCACGTAGGCGCGAATTTGCTGCGTTGTGACACTCATCGGCGACTAAGCTTGAGCGGGCGGAATCGGCTTCTTTGAACCGAGAGTGTAGCTGACTCTACCGCTACGCAGTTCATCCTGTGCAACGCGGCAGGCCTTCATGGAACTTGCAACGCCGATGGGCGGAGCACCGGATTGCAATTGACGTGCACGACGTGCTGCGCCTTTCACCAGGCTGTACTTGTTCGGGGAATCACTGTTCGCATCCATACATCGCCTCCTGGGGAATGTACCTATCTTAGCCCTGAGCCATGCATGAATGCTTCACAAGCTAGTAAATCATTCGGTGATCCTGTCAGACGTCACGCCGAAGCTTGCGAGCGCGGACTCCAAACGCGGAGATCTGGCTCGCGTTTCGCACCGCGCGGCTTCTTGTTCCGAACGCTTGTCCTCGCCTCGTTCATGCAGAACAATAGCCCGCATTTCAGCGGCAGCCTGATCAAGCTGATCGTTCACGAGTGCGTACTTGTAATCGGACAGGCGCTGTAGCTCGTTGCGTGCCCGGGACAGGCGGCGCTGAATCACATCCTCTTGCACGACACCTTCTGCCTGGCTGCGGTTCCGCAACCTTGTTTCCAGAACCTGTGGACTAGGCGGAAGTATGAAAAGTGAGATCGCTTCGGGAGCCTTTTGCATTACCTGCAGCGCGCCCTGCACATCAATGTCGAGCAGGAGATCTTTGCCTAGATCTGCCGCATGCTTCAGCGTAGAAGCAGCTGTGCCGTAGAGATTTCCAAAAACCTCGGCCCACTCCAGGAACTCTCCGGCAGCGATCATGCGTTCGAAGTTCTCACGCGTAGTGAAGTGGTACTCACGACCGTCTTCTTCAGAGCCGCGGGGTTCGCGAGTGGTGAAAGAGATAGAGAAGTCGAGACCTTCCACAAGGCGCCGCACTTCAGAAACGAGAGTCGATTTTCCTGACCCGCTCGGTGCCGAGATGATGAAAAGAATGCCTGCCATGCGTGTGCTTTGTCTCTAGCTTACAGTCATGCGGTGCCTTCTACACCTTCCGGACTATCGTCAGGCAGGAGCAGCAATGGCTGTGGGTCTCCATCACCAAATTGCAAATTGTACAGCCGACTATAGGTCCCATTTCGCGCTAATAGCTCTTCGTGCGAGCCCAACTCCGTAATGCGACCATGCTCCAGCACAGCGATGCGATCGGCATTGCGAACGGTTGAAAGTCGATGCGCAATCACCAGCACAGTACGGTCCTTCATCAGATTGCTGAGCGCTGCTTGTACAGCGGCCTCGCTCTCCGTATCCAAAGCGGAAGTCGCCTCGTCGAGCACGAGGATCGGCGCACTCTTGAGTATGGCTCGGGCAATTGCAAGTCTTTGTCGCTCGCCGCCCGAGAGTCTGAGGCCGCGCTCTCCAATAACTGTGTCATACCCTTCGGGCATCCGCTCGATAAAATCGTGAGCGAGCGCCATGCGCGCAGCTTCCTGAATTTTCGAGAGCGGAACATCCGGTTGGCCGTAGGCAATATTGTTACGCACGGAATCATTGAACAGCATGGTCTCCTGTGTCACTTTGCCGATCTGTTTTCGTAGCGACTGGAGAGACAGTTCACGAACATCGTGGCCGTCGAGCAAAATTCTGCCGCCTGTGACATCGTAGAAGCGCGGAAGCAGATTCATGAGCGTCGACTTGCCTGCTCCGCTCGGTCCCACGAGGGCGATGACTTCTCCCCGGCGCACCCGCAGCGAAACATCATGCAGCACTTCTGTTGCTTCACCCTGGCGCTCGTAGCTGAATGTAACCTGCTGAAACTCGATCGCTTCGTCAAAGCCGCGGATAGCAATTGCTTTTTTGCTTTCCAAAACCTCGTCCTGCGCGTCCATGAAGCGGAAGATTTCTTCGCTGGCGCCAATTGCCTGCTGGAAAGCGTTGTAATAGATCGGCATTTTTCGCACAGGATCGTAGAGCGCAATGACGGCAACGACGAATGCAACAAACGTACCGGCTGTGTCGCCGTGCTTGATGCGTTCCCGTCCAAAAAGCAGCAAAAGGGCGATTGCAATCGCTCCAAGCGCATCCATAAGCGGCGACGAAATAGACTGCACCGCAACAGACCGCATGTTGGCGCTAAGCAACCGCTGCGTCGCGCGACGGAAGCGCGTCTGCTCCCAGAGTTCCATGCCGAACGCCTTAACGATGCTGTTGCCAGTGATCGTCTCAACGATGATGTTCTGAATTTCAGCAAGCTTATCCTGCCCCCTTCGCGTGGTTCTGCGCACGCTTCTACCAATGCGCCGAGCCGATGACACGATGAGCGGAACGAAAAGCAACAGCACCCAAGCGAGATTTCCGCCGACAAGAATCACTGCGGCAACCATGAAGATCAACGTAAAGAGCTGTTGCAGAAAATCACTCATCACGGTGGCCATGGCCGACTGCACACGTTCCACATCGTTGATTAGTGTGGAGGTCAGTGTGCCTGTTGGGTGCTTATGAAAGAAAGCCGCAGACCTGCGCAGCAGCGCGTCGTAAAGATCATTGCGCAGGTCATTCATCATGCCGAACCCCGCGCGGTTGGTCAGCAGAGTTCCCGCGTAGTCGCAAATCGACTTCAGGAGGGCTGAGCCAATGAGCGCTACCGCGACAACAGTCCATGAGTTGTGGAAGTGATGCGGAAGCACGCCCTGCAGGTCGACGACGTGAGCAGTGCCCGGAACTCGGAAAACCAGAATGCGGTTCGGTGAAACACCGGCGTTCAGCACGTTATCGAGAATCGGTTTGACGAGTAAAACGCGGAAGCTAGCCAGGGCTCCCACCAAAGCCATCAGCAGAGACGCAACGACGGAGTACAGCACGTACGGTCTCAAATAGTGCAGAAGACGCAGGATTTTTGTCACGCGTGTGCCATGAGATGAGCCATGTCCATCGGCCCAATTCTACTCGCGCGAGCTAACGGGAAGAGCGCGGCATATCACGGTGTGTCGCTTTCGCTCGATAGCCGGCAGCGCCAAGCCGCTTCTTAAGTTCCTCAGTAATCATTACCGACCGGTGCTGTCCGCCGGTGCAGCCAATCCCTATCGTGAGATAACTCTTCCCTTCCTTCACGTAGTGAGGAAGCAGAAATGTGAGCAGGTCCGACGTCTTATCCAGGAACTCTTTCGTTTGCGGAAACTGACGCACGTATTTCGCAACCTTTGGGTGCTTGCCGGTGAGCTTGCGAAACTCGGGCACAAAGTGTGGATTAGGAAGAAAGCGAACATCGAAAACAAGATCAGCGTCCGAAGGTGGGCCATTTTTGAAGCCGAAGCTCGTTACAGAGATGGTCAGGTTCTGATCGCTTCCATCCCCGCCATGCTGAAATTGTGCATTGATGTGTGCTCGAAGTTCGTGAACTGTGAATTTTGACGTATCGAGGATGATGTCAGCTACATTTCGAATCGGATCGAGATGCTTCTGTTCAGCCTTCACCGACCGGCTGACCGTATCTTCGCGACCTAGCGGATGTGGTCTGCGAGTTTCCGAAAAGCGTCTAACGAGCACTTCCGGACTCGCTTCAAGAAATAAGACGCGCGTCCCAATCACCTTGCGGACCTGCTTCAGAATGCTCGGAAAGCGATCAAGCTTGCTGCCTTCACGCACATCAACACCAAGAGCCGCATGCATGATGTCCCCAGACTTGAGGACGAGTTCCGCGAAGCGCGGGAGCAGTTCCATCGGAAGGTTATCGACAGAGTAGTAGCCAAGGTCCTCGAGTGCTTTGAGTGCCGACAGCTTTCCCGCGCCGGACATGCCCGTAACGATGATCAGTTCGCGGGCGAGACCCTCTTGTTCCGGCGTACTCTTCTTTGCGGGGCTCTTCTTGCGGGCTGCCATGGGTGCATCGTAGCACCTGTGTATTTCGGGCATACCCAGACAGTCAAACGCCCTCTCGCAAGAGGGCGTTTGTACATTTGGGAGCCTTCAGCCCTTACAGCGACTCAGGGGCGGGGATTGGCTTGGGATGATCACGCACTGTCGCAAACTTGTCTTTATGTTTGATGGCCTGCGTTTCCACCTTCTGCAGGGCATCGTGGAGCGCTGTTTCCATGCTCGTCGATTCACACTTTGCTACAAGCTGCTCTCCGCGGCATTGGACCGTTACTTCGGCGATCATGCGGTACTTGTCTTCCGTCAGGATGACGTGAGCGCTCGTGCAGCGGTTTGCAACCTTCTCTACACGCGCGAGCCCAGCTTCAGCTTGCGCTTTCAACTTTGCGGTCACCTCGGTTTGTCGACCAGTGTACTCAACATTCATGAGCTGCTCCTTCTAACGACAGCATGGAACTCGCTGCCATCATTTTTCTGATGCGGTCAGCGTACACGACGTTGGTGTGTACTCGGAATCTGCATATCTTCGCGGTATTTCGCAACAGTGCGCCTGGTCACCTGAATGCCCTGTCGCTGTAATTCTGCTGCCAGCGCATCATCGGTGAGCGGCTTGCGAGAATCCTCATCCTCGATGAGTTTCTTCACCTTACGCTTCAGGAGCAGCAACGGCAGGTCTCCACCCTCGGGCCCGTTCACAGCCTCTGAAAAGAAGAAGCGCAGCTCATAGACGCCCTGAGGTGTGTGGACATACTTATTGGCTACGGCGCGGCTTACAGTGGACGGGTGCACGCCGATCTCCTCAGCCACTTCTTTGATCATCATCGGCTTGAGTGCAGAAACGCCTTCTTCCAGAAACTCAGCCTGTCGCCGCACGATGGCTTCGCAGGTACGAACAATGGTGTTCTTCCGCTGTTCGATATTGCGGAGAAGTTGAATGGCTGAGCGGTAGCGTTCCTTTACGTACTCCTTGACTTCCTGTTCCGTTCCTTTGGTGCGCAGCATTTTGCGGTAGCTGTTGTTGAGTCGCAAAGCTGGAATATCTTCTTCGTTCATCACTACAACGAACACATCGTCACGCTTCACGAAGGCAACATCAGGCTCGATTAGGTGAGTCGCGGACTGGTTGTATCTCTGACCTGGTTTCGGATCCAGCCGTCGGAGCAGTTCTACGGCTTCCGCAACATGCTCAGCATCCTGCTTGCACACGCGTGTTAATTCGCGCATGTCTTTTTTCTGCAGTAACGGAAGATGCTTGTCGACGATGAGCTTCAGAGTGCCGCGGATTGCATCGTTCACTTCGAAGCCGTTCAGCCGCTGTGCTTCCACCTGCATCAGCAAACACTCGCGGAGATCGCGCGCGCCAAGTCCAAGCGGATCGAGTGCGGAAAGGACGCGCCGGGCCGCCGTGAGCATTGCAGCGAGGTCAGCAGCTGCAGCGAGTCCTCTCGATTGCTTGAGTTCACCTAGACTCTGCTCCAGCTCCTCATCCGTCGCCGTGAGATAGCCATCCTCATTCAGGTTCCCAATCAGGAGTTCCACCGCATCACGAACATCTGGCGGCAGCGACATGGAACCTAACTGCCACAACAGGTGGTCTGTCAGATTGCTTGGCTGGGCAAGGAAATGCTCGAAGGATGGTTTGTCGTAATCTTCGAAACTCGACGATGTCCGATAGCCAGGATCAAGGAAATCCTGGAAATAGCTGCCGAAATCAATCTCGTCGAATGGGTCTTTTTCGTTCTTCTCGGGCGCGTTTGCTAAGTCTTCTGCGCTACGTTCCTGATCGCCTTCGCGACCGGTACGCTCTTCCAGCGTCTCAGAGGAAAACTCCAGTTCTTCCAACACAGGATTTTCAACCATCTCCGTGTTGAGCATGTCCTTCAGCTCAAGTTTGTTGAGCGCAAGAACACTAACCATCTGCACCAGACCAGGCGTGAGCACCTGGCGTTGTGCCACTTTTACGTTCAGTCTGGGCTGCAAAAGCAACTTGCTACCTTACGACCTCCGCTGAGACTTAGACCATGATCAACTCGCCACGCGAGCCGAGTGCATCTTGGGCAAGTGTACTCGCCCTCGCGCGGAGACGCTGCGGTACGCAAGCTAGCGATATCACAGGTAGTAACTCACCCATTGCCGAAGGAAAAACCCTCGCCTAGGTACACGCGTTTCACTTCTGGGTCACGTCCGAGCTCACCTGGCGTTCCCGCACGGAAGATGCGGCCCTCGTTGATGATGTAAGCACGGTCGGTCACACTGAGCGTCTCACGAACATTGTGATCCGTAATCAGCACGCCAATGCCGCTCGACTTGAGATCGTGGATGATCTCCTGTAGTTCGAGCACAGCTATAGGATCGATGCCGGAAAACGGCTCATCCAGCAGAATGAATGCTGGTCGCATGGCAAGGCAGCGAGCGATCTCGACGCGGCGCCTTTCGCCACCGGAAAGAGCATAGCCCATGGTTTTGCGCACATGATCCAGCTTAAGCTGCGAGATAAGATTCTCAGTCGCCTTACGCCGGGCTTCCCAGGTGTCGTGCTGCAGTTCAAGCACGGAGAGAATATTTTCCTCAACTGTCAATTTGCGAAAAATTGACGGTTCTTGCGGAAGGTAGCTGATCCCGTGCTCCCGCGCACGCAGGTACATCGGTTTACGTGAGATGTCTTTTCCATCCGCAAGAATCTGACCTGCGTCTGGACGAATCAGGCCCACGATCATGTAGAAGCTGGTCGTCTTGCCGGCACCGTTCGGCCCCAGGAGACCGACAACCTCGCCCTGCCGAATCTCGAGCGAAACACCGCGCACTACCTGTCGTGCGCCGTAGCTCTTTGCAATCTCGTCAGTCGCCAGCGTTCTCATCAGTTCTACTGTTGCGCTCCGGTTTCCGTGTGCACGCGGACATTTGTTTCTGCTGTCGCATTCGAGCCGGACACCACGACCTTATTATCGCCGGAGTGAAACAACAGAGCCGCACCTGTGACGCTGCCGCGTTCCGCATCAACGACCTGCGGTGGCTGCCTTGGGCTGCCCGTGAGGAGGAAGGTGGAGTCTGCAGCCGTGTAGACAAGCCGGTCTCCCCTGCCCGTCTTTCCCGGCTGGCTAAGTTGGACGTTTCCCCAGATGACGGCTTTCTGGAGTGCGCCACCCATAGACGGCACACTGCCCGGCGCGCTGGCAGAGTTCGGGCTCGGAACGGTCTTCGTGTTCTCGCCCGTGGAAAAATACATCTGGGCGTTCTGAGCGTGCACCTGTCCTGTGGATCCTTGCGCGATTACATTTCCGGCGAATGTCGCGATACGCGTTACGTCGTTGTAATCCATACTGCTGGCGCTGATCCTTTCCACCTGCGCAACGCGTTTCAACGTGCTGTCCGTAGTCTTACTCGCCGAAGCGAAGACGGCGTGAACCATTGTGTTCTGAGTTTCTGGACGCGCCGTCAACTTGTGCTTCTTTCCATCAATCGTGATGGTCGCAGCCTCTACCTGCGAGGCGCCCTGCCAGAGTCTTGCGGGGTTCTGATCGGTGCTGTGGAAGGAGCTCACCTGCCCCGCGCGATCCATGTGCGCGCGTTCTGCACGAATGTGTGTCGCTTCCGTTGTGTGTCCTTCCGTCGGGGTTAACGTGGCCAGCACGTTTCCATTGGCATCGCTATTGCCCGTCTCTTGGTTGACGGTAAGTGCGTTTGCGGTGATGCTCGTGTTTTCCTGCATGAATTCCGCGCGACCTGCCAGCGTCAGTTCCTCCGTTGCGCCGTCGTACGTAGAGCGATCGGCGCGTGCTGAGATGGGTGCCTGAGGCTTGCTTCCTTTGGCTCTCGATGCAGGGCGGCTCTCGAATATGACATTCCCATCCTCAGTCGCATTTGCGAGCTGCAGTTCTCCGGCTTTCGCAGCATCAGACGTAAAGCGCAGCTGCAGATGGTCTCCCGTGCTCACTTGCTCGTCACCATTGGGGCTATGTTGCTGTAGCCGGGTATGTCCCATGCCAACCACCTGATGTAGGACCGGCGTTCCCCTAGTAAAGCCGGGTAAAAATGCAGCGTTCAGGTCGTCAGCAGCGATTTGCGTGGTCTTCACTCCCCCACCCGTAGCTACTTCCGCGTAGACCTGTGCTTTACCCGTGGCACGCACCGCAGTGAGTTCACCCTTTGCTCTGCCTTTACCCGGTTTCAACGAGGCCTCTATCTCATTGCCATTCAGCTTTCGGGAGAGCAGGTATCCATGGGCATCGTCCACCGAGCTTTCGAAGAATGCACCACCGCTCGCCTTCCACTTCACAGGCGAGCCATCCGCGTCAAAAATGCCGTCAAGTCGGCTAGCGGATCCGTGCATCGGCTTTCCTGCAGTCGTGTCCACGAGCCGCACTCCACCAGTCAGGCTCGCCTGTTCGGGAAGGTTTGTTTTACCGAATCGGCTCTCCAGTCGAGCCGCTGTGATGATCCTCGCGGCTTTTTGCAGCGTTACAGCGCCCTCGGCTTGTGCTGACTCAATCGATCCGTCGCGCCTAAGTTGCAGGACGGCATTGCTGGCGGTTGCTCTTTGTTTTCCACTCTGCACATCTGGCGCGGATAGCGCGATCGAGTTTGTCCCGTGGTTTAGATCAGCCTTTGCCGCATGCAACTGAATCTGGTTGCCGCGAAGTGCACCATGCAAATCAACGTCGGCGAGAAGATGGATAACGCTCTCACCCGAATTGAATTCGGCACCTTTCGCGGTACATTCCAGCCCGCCATAGCTAAGTAGCACCTGCTGGTCAGTAGCGGCCACGCCGAGATTACGCAAGTACGTAAGCCCACTGGTGCGAACGTGTATATCGCGACCTGCGCTATCCGTCTGTGTCCTGGTAGTACCTGCCGCAGGATCTTTTGCCAAAGAGCTCGGAACCCGTAGGTCCATCTCCACTGCTCCCACAGCACGCGCCACCCCGGCCCTCTCGTCGTATTCGAATTCGGAGCCATAGATGCGGTCTTCGCTGCCGTCCTTCTTTCCGTAGAGCGTTAGTTGCACGTTGTGCAGCGTGGTCTTGCCATCTTTTCGCTGTACTGCCTTGCCAGCTCGCAACGTAAAGACAGTGCGCCCCTGAATGGTTTGCGAATAGGTGACGTTGTCCGTCGTCTGCTCGATGTGAACGCCTAATTTATCCAGCCGGTTTTTCCAGAGCCGGGCAGCTCTATAACGTCCGTAACCGACCACCGCCACCAGGAAAAGCAGCAGGAAGAGCGAACCGCCCGCCAACAACCAACGCAGCTTGTCAACCGAGGCCTTCACTGGCTTTATCTTCTCACTCGTCTGACGTGCCTCTGCGCTGAACGGCACCCTACAATGTGCAAATGGCAGATCAGCTTTACCTCAGCCTCTGGTTTCCAAACTTCCGCCTTACATCGCTCTCCGCCGCTCTCACGTCCGTGCTGCGCCAGTTCGCGCTCATTGCGAAAGACGGACAGACGAACAGCGCCTTTGGGCGTGTTGCTGCCGCCAGTACGTATCCCATCGACTGGACGGAATCACCCACTTACCAACGCATCTACGTCAATGACGAACGCTCACAGGAGTCCGCTGACACGGAGGGCTCGATTATTGAGAATGCCGTAGCCGAAGCAACAGAACAGCTACACGACGACATGGCGTATGAATTCGAAATGCATTGGCTCCTCTGGACACCGGAGGTGGCCGACGGTTCCGGACTGGACACCGCATGGAAGCTCGAGCCCACACGAGTGCGCATCTGCGGCTTCGGTCCAGACTTCGATCACAACAGTTATGAGCAGAATGGACAGATCCGCGTCGACTTCGGGCTCGACACTCCGTGGACATTTGAAGGCGAAGAAGACCAGGAACTCGACGCTGATGCTGCCGAACATATTCGGCAGAACGTGGAAAAGCTACTGGCCTTTACGCTTTCGGTCGAAAAGCACTCGGGCATATCAAGCCGCTTACTTTGGACGGAAAGCGGCGAGCCACTTGCCGAGAAGCTCGTGGCCCGGTTGCAGAGGGTCAACTAGCCCGCTGTCACAATTTCGGAGAAGTCTGCGACAAGGGAAAAATCAGCGACCATTCTGCCGAGCAGGGCGAGCCTGTTCGCGCGAAGTTCCTCCTGTGGCGCCATTACCATCACAGCGTCGAAGAACGCATCGACCTGCGGTCGCAGTGTGGCTATCTCTTCAAGAGCCAAGCGGTAGTTACCTTGCAACCTCAGGCTCTCCACGCGCACAACCACCTCAGCAGACCGTTCCGCCAGCGCTATCTCTGACGCCTCACTCAACAGTGCTTTGTTTACAACCGAACCAATCTCGATGTGTTTATCCAGAGCCTGCTGCAGGATATTCCTCATACGTTTAAATGCGGCGCTGACAGCCAGGAAGTCTTCACCGCTGCGAACCGCAGTGACGGCCTCGGCACGTGCAAGCAGGTCCGGCAGATCGTCGCTGCCCGAAATCATGACAGCGTTTACCACGTCATAGGCTTGCCCTCGAACCTCTCGGAGATAGAACGCAATCCTTTCTTCAAAGAAGAGCCGCAGCCGTATCACCACGCTCTCCGAGGCAGCCGCTGCTGCAATCGCCTCACTCAGCAGCAGGCGAACACCAGATTCTGAGAGGATGCGAACGACTGCATTCGCGGCACGGCGCAAAGCAAACGGATCTTTCGAGCCAGTGGGTTCCATTGCTAGGCCAAACATTCCGGCGAGCGTGTCTATTCGGTCCGCCAGACCAAGCACTGCGCCTTCAGGGGAACGTGGCATACTGTCGTCGGCAGAAGCAGGCAGGTATTGATCGTAGATCGCCTCCGCCACGGTGGCGCTTGCACCCTGCGCTTGGGCGTAAAGACCGCCAATCATTCCTTGCAGTTCCGTGAACTCTTTCACCAACTCCGTTGTGAGATCGGCTTTCGCGAGCACCACTGCGTCGTCCAGAGCGGCGGCATCGATGGCAACCCCTCGTGTTGCAGCCGCAGCGGCGAGCTTCGCTGCCACTCCACGCACCCGTTCCGCCTTTGCCGCATAGCTTCCAAGATCCTTCTGAAAGGTGATGTTTTCCAGCAGCTTCACTCGATCACGCAGCGAGGTGCGCTGATCGAACTCCCAGAAGAATCGCGCGTCGTTGAAGCGTGCACGAAGTACGCGTTCATTTCCCTGCCGGATAATGCTCTTGTTCTTTTCAGTCAGCCCGATGTTCAGCACGGTGAGAAAATGCGGTGCTAATTTTCCCGAGGCATCTTCCACCGCAAAATACTTCTGGTGATCGCGCATGACGGTGACCAGCACTTCTTCCGGCAGTTGTAAAAACTCTGGCCCGAAGTTTCCTAAAAGCACATCCGGCCACTCGGTCAGATGAGTGACAGCATCCACCAGCGCTTCATCTTCGCGCCATTGAGTTCCAGTGACGGTTCGGGTAACGCGATCGAGAGCCTTGCGAATCCTGTGCCGACGCGCTTCGACATCGGCGAGAACGTATTCACCCTCAAGCTGCGCGAGGTAACTCTCAGGTGCCACGATCTCGAAGGGTTCGCCGGTTGAAAGCACACGATGTCCATACGTGGCCCGACTGGCGATTTTGCCAGCAAACTCCACCGGCACGACTGCGTCTCCGAGCAGGCAAACCAACCAAAGTACCGGACGAACAAAGCGCTCCGGCTTGCCAGGCCGCCAGTACATGTTCTTTGCCCAGTAAATGGCGCCAATCTCTTTCGGGAGTTCGACAGCGAGCACTTCCGCCGCACTTCTGCCGCGTCTGGTAGTGGTCGCGGCAAGGTACTCTCCCTTTGGAGTGGTGATCGTCTTTAGCTCTGCGACGGACATGCCGGCTTTGCGAGCAAAAGCTTCTGCAGCAGGTGTGGGCTGGCCATCTTTGAAGGCGATCTTCGTTGCGGGCCCGGTCACTTCCTCCGTGACATCGGCCTGCTGCTCGCGCACGCCACTCACGAGCACCGCCAAGCGACGCGGAGTCGAGTAGGACGCGACAGCATCGCTCTCGAGATTGACGCCCGCTTCAAGGAGTCCTTCGCGGCCGAGCATCGCAAGAGTGCGCCGCAACAATTCCGCCTGCGCTCCCGGCAGCATGCGCGCAGGAACTTCTTCCAATCCAATCTCAAAAAGAAAATCAGCCACAACGATCCTTAGCTTTCTCTACGCGACAAGCGCTTGGTCGAGCGCCTTCAGGCGACCCTGCTCTGCGTAAACCTTGGCAACACCAACGATCAGGTTCCTGATGCGAGCCATCACACCAACACGCTCCGTCACAGAAATCGCACCACGCGCATCCAGCAAATTGAACGTATGCGAACACTTCAGCGCCAGTTCGTAGGCACCCATTGTTGGAAACCGCAGGATGGCCAACGCGTCGCCACCCTCACTCACAAGCGTTGACTTCGCTTGCTCCAGCAGCGCTTTGCACTCTTCTTCATACAGATTCAGGTGCTGCCACAGCTTGGGCACGTCGGCATAGTCGAAGCTGTAGGCGGAGAACTGCTGCTCTTCATGCAGGCGCACCTCGCCGTAGGTCATCTCCGCACCTGTTGCTACATTCCGCGACCACACAATGTCATAGATGGAATCGACATCCTGCAAAAACTGCGCAATCCGTTCCAGACCGTATGTAATTTCGCCGGAAATTGGGTCGAGATCGAGTCCGCCACACTGCTGGAAGTAAGTAAACTGCGTGATTTCCTGGCCATCAAGCATCACCTGCCACCCAACGCCCCAAGCCCCACCCACCGGCCATTCCCAGTTGTCTTCTTCGAACTTGATGTCGTGCTCGCTCAGGTCGATGCCGATTGCGACAAGCGACTGAAGGTACAGCTCCTGCACACGCTCCGGTGGCGGCTTCAAAATCACCTGCAACTGCGTGTGCCGAAATAACCGATTTGGGTTCTCACCATAACGTCCGTCCGCGGGCCGTCTTGATGGCTGCGCGTACGCGATGTTGATCGGCTTCGGCCCGAGCACGCGCAAAAACGTGTCCGGAGACATGGTGCCGGCGCCGACTTCGAGATCGTAGGGCTGCTGCAAGACACAGCCATGCTCTGCCCAGAAAGTCTGCAGCGTGAATAGCAGCTCCTGAAAGGTCAGGGCCCTCTTCTTCTGTTGGGGATTCATCCTGTCTAGTGTAGCCAAAGAACATTCCGAGAGGTTTTGCTTGCCCGGAGCTATTTGCCGTGTGCCTCAAGCTCGAATGCGCATCAAACCTTCAGCAAAACAATTTCAAAGTTTCAGGAGGAAGTAATGGGTCACGGAATCATCGCGTGGATAATCATTGGCGTTATCGCGGGCTGGCTGACAGGCAAGATCATGAGGGGTTCAGGCTTCGGCTTTTTCGTTGACATGATCGTTGGTCTGGTAGGCGCCATGATCGGCGGATTCATCTCTTACCATATCGGGACGGGCGGAGTTCGCGAGCACGGCCTCATCATGAGCATCGTCATCGCAACGCTTGGCGCGGTCATTCTGACCTACCTGCTTCGACTCGTATCTGGAAATCGAGATTGAGCGAAGATTCGCAAACGGGCCGTCCCATACCGGGGCGGCCCGTTTCGATGGTTGTAGCGGCCAACAATCATTTACCAATACTCTGCACAATGCCGTTAGCGCGTAGTCCAGCTTCAATCTCGCCAAAATAGTCAGTGATCGTGCCCTGTGTTTTGATCCACTCGAGATATCGCTCGATGCCCCGCTCGATGGTGGTCTGCGGCTCGTAACCGATCGTCTGTATCCGAGAGATGTCTGAGATCAGCGAGCGTATTTCTCCCGGCCTAAATTCACCGCGCGCCAGCGGTTCAATGTTCAGTCCGAGCCCTTTTGCGATGATGCCGGCAAGATCACGCACGCTGGTTGCTCGTCCGCTACCCACATTTACCGGTAACCCGTCGAGCTTGTCTGATTCGGCGACCAGCAGATTTGCCCGGGCGATGTCCTCTACGAAGCACAGGTCGCGCGTTTGCCCGCCATCCTCGTACATCACCGGCGGTTTTCCGTTCAACAAACGCGTGCAGAATATCGCGATCACTCCGGTGTACGGATTGAACAATGATTGGCGCGGACCATACGTACAGGAGTAGCGAAGAGCCACCGTCGGAATCCCGGTCTGCTTACCCCAAAGCAAGACCAGGCGCTCCTGGTCTACCTTCGTCAGGGCGTAAACAGTCTCACCTCCACCCGGTGTCGCCTCAGGTGTCGGAATGCTCGTTGTCGCCTTGCCGCAAACCGGGCAATGTACCGCAAAATCGCCTGCGCGGAGTTGCTCCACTGGTCGAATCAGCGGCACTACATGCCCGTGCTCGGGGCATTCTGCCGCACCCTCGCTGTAGACTGCCTGCGAGCTCGCCACAATCACTTTTTTCACCGGCAGCTTGTGGTCGCGGATAATCTCCAGCATCTGCGCGGTGCCAAAGCTGTTAACCAGAACATACTTCGCCATTTCCGGCATGTAGCCACCGTAGGCCGCCTCATGCCAGACGACGTCAATGCCTTCCAGAGCGGCGCGCATCGTGTCGTAGTCCTGCACGTTGCCTTGGACGAACTCGGCCTTCTCGTTCACCCACGAAGGCTTGCCGTGTTTGTGCGTATTAGGCTCGAGATTGTCGAGGATGCGCACGGTCCAGCCCTCTCGTAAAAGCAGGTCCACGATGTGCGATCCAATGAGCCCTGCGCCGCCGGTTACGAGTGCTCGTTTCTGATGTGCTGCCATGATCTTTGGTCCCGTTTCGTTTCGATTTCGTGTGGCCTCAGTGTAGCCGCTCTCCTGCGCATCGTATGAATGTCGGCTCTGCGCAGCGGCGAGCGGTTCTTGACCCTCTCGAAGCACACTCCTACACTCAAACTTGTCTATGCAGAGTTCAGCTACCCCGTATATCTGGCAGTACATTCCGCTTGCGCTACAGATTCTCGTGGCCATTGGCATGGCGGGCGGCATGGTTGCCGGCTCGTATTTCATCGGCAAACACAAGCGCAACAAGGTAAAGCTCGGTGCCTACGAGTGCGGCATGGATCCGGTTGGCGACGCCCGCGGACGCTTTTCCGTGCGCTTCTATATGGTGGCGATGCTGTTCATCCTGTTCGATGTGGAAGCTGTGTTCATGCTTCCCTGGGCGGTTATTTTCCGCCGCCTCCCGGGCATCACCGGTTCAAAATATTTCGGATTCTGGGAAATGCTCGTATACCTCGGCTTCGTCGCCGTCGGCCTCTTCTACGTCTGGAAGAAGGGCATCCTGAACTGGTCGAACGACAAAGCTGACCTCTAACACTTCGCGCGGAGCACATATGTCTGATCCAGCAAGCATTCCACAAACGCCAGAGGCCATCTTCGGCAAGGAGGCTGTCAACGCAGCTCTCGCAGAACACGCCGCCGTTGTCGGCCTCGCGGACTACATCGCAGATGCAAAGTGGGATCGCGGCGAGCTAACCCTCACGATTGCACCGGAAAACATCGTTGCCGCAGTGCAGGCTGCAAGGGCGGCCGGTTACAACTTCTTCGAAGACTGCACCGCTGTTGACTGGTACCCTGCAGAACCTCGCTTTCAGGTGACATACCACTTTGTGAGTCACCAGCATAAGCAGCGTATTCGGCTTATCTCCTTCCTGAGCGGCGACAGCCCGACCATCGACTCCATCACGCCGTACTGGCCCGCCGCTAACTTTTACGAGCGTGAAGTTTATGACCTGTTCGGCATTACCTTCGCCGGACATCCACGCCTGACACGAATCATGATGCCCGACAACTGGAGCGGCCACCCGCTGCGCAAGGACTACCCCGTGGAGGGATACCGCTAATGAGCCCAGCCATCCTTGAGCACAACGAAATTGAGCAAACGCCGACGGTCGCTGACACCACAGGCGCAACACTTGCTGGCTTTCGCCCTGCCGAAGATCTCATCATTCCGGATGTGAAGGACGTTGTTGAGGAATCAACATCTCACCATCATCCGCACGGCTCTGATCCGGTCAGCGATCAGACCATGATCCTGAACATGGGTCCGCAGCACCCTTCTACCCACGGGGTCCTGCGCCTCGTCATTGAGGTCGACGGCGAAACTGTGGTTTCGCTCGCGCCCGATATCGGGTATCTGCATACGGGCATTGAGAAAACGTGCGAGGCGAAGTTCTACCAGCAGGTGGTACCGCTGACGGATCGCATCGACTATCTGTCGCCGATGTCGAATAACTTCGCGTATGCACTCGCGGTGGAGAAACTGCTTCAGCTTGAAATTCCTGAACGCGCGCAGTGGATTCGCGTTCTCTTCAACGAGCTGACGCGTCTCAATTCGCACCTGGTATGGCTTGGAACGCACGCTCTGGATATAGGTGCGCTCACCATGTTCCTGTACTGCTTCCGCGAGCGCGAAGAACTCCAACGCATCTTCGAAGCCGTTAGTGGCCAGCGCATGATGACCAGCTACATCCGCGTTGGTGGTGTGTCTCTGGAGCCACCGATCGGCCTCTTCAAACAGATCCGCCGTTTCCTTGAGGATTTCCCCTCCAAAATCGATCAGTACGAAGGGATGCTGCAAAATAATCCCATCTGGATTTCGCGGCTGAAGGACGTTGGCTACATCTCGGGTGAAAACGCGCTTGCACTCGGCGTAACCGGGCCGCCGATGCGTGCTTCCGGCATCGATTTCGATCTTCGCCGCGACATGCCGTACTCCAGCTATGAGAAGTTCCAATTCAAAGTGCCGGTTTCAAACGACGGCGACGTCTGGGCACGCTACGTAGTCCGCATGCAGGAAATGCGGGAGTCGACAAAGATCTGTTTGCAGGCGTTGGACGGCATGCCGGGTGGCCGCATCACTGCGGACGCACCAAAGATCGTCCTTCCCGATCGCGAACAGATGAAGACACAGATGGAGTCACTCATCCATCACTTCAAGATCGTCACCGAGGGCTTCCAGGTTCCCGCGGGCGAGGTTATGTCGTCCATCGAAGCCGCGCACGGCATGATGAGCTACTACGTCGTTTCGGACGGAACGGCCAAGCCCTATCGCGTACACATGCGCAACGCCGACTTTGCCAATCTGCAGGCGCTCGAGACCATGTGCAAGGGGCGCCTCATTGCGGACGTGGTTGCCGTCATCGGCTCGCTCGACATTGTGCTGGGAGCCATCGACAGGTAAACCATGGATATTGGCAAGCTCCTGGCTAGCAACTTTTCCGATAAGCATAGCGCTGATACATCAGAAAAGGCGCAGACAGAACAGCGAACCCGCACCTCGAAAGAGTGGCGTGATCGCAATTTCGAAGCTGTTCAAAAGCTGTTCGAGCCAATTGTGCAGTCGTTCAATGAGGGGGTCGGGAACGGCCCGCGCTTGAAGATGGAAACTCGCACGTACGAGTTGCGCTTCGATCATGGATTCACTCGCGTTCTTCTGCTGATGGTTGGTGAGGCGCACGTGGAGCTTTCGCGTGGCGGCGCACAGGGACGTCACACACTGCCCTTCTCAAAACCGTTTTTCTTCATCAGCTATGACGCTGACGGCAGTCCGACTTTCAGCGAAAGCTACCATATCGAAAGCGCCTGGATCACAGGCGAAGAGTTCGCCCTTCTTACACTGCGCGAAGCTCTCGGAATAGCGTAGCCAGTATGGATGCGCGCCTTCACACCGAGCTTTGGACCTCCTGGGCATCACTCCTTCGTTCCTACGCAGCCGCGCACGGAATGAACAGTAGCGAACACGCTGTTGTTGAAGTCGGACCCGAGGAGATCATGGTTCGAGTCGGGAGCAAGTGGCTCCGTTTCACTTCCACTACTTTGGACACTTACACCGGTGCATCGCAATCCTTCGCACTGACTGAAGCCGGTGCGGTCTCGTTCTTCCCTCAGGAACCGGAAGAGATGGATTTTGCGGCGGAGCGCCTGATACGCGAGTTGATGAACGCCTGAGGGTCCAGGCGCTAGACCCCAAACGCTGACCCCTGTACCCTACCCTTATGGCCGCAGTCGAGAACACCATCTTCACTTCAGCAACCGCTGCCCGCTTTGATAAGCTCGTCACCATCTATCCGCTCAAACGCTCCGCGTTAGTGCCCATGCTGCTGTATGCGCAGGACGAAATCGGCTACGTATCCGATGAGGTGGTCGCAGAAATCGCCACGCGACTCGACCTGCTCGAACTCGATGTGCGCAACGTGCTCAGCTACTATTCCATGCTGCGCACCAAGCCTGCAGGTAAGTACAACGTGCAGGTTTGTACAAATATCTCCTGCATGCTTCGTGGTGGTTACGAGCTTCTGGATCACTGCAAGAAGACGCTCGGAGTCGCAAACAGGGGCATCACGCCAGACGGCATGTTTTCGCTGGAAGAAGTGGAATGCATCGGTGCCTGCTGCTGGGCGCCCGCCGTGCAGGTGAACTACGACTTCCACGATGACTTGACGCCTACCAAGCTTGACGCAGTTTTGGAAAATTACCGCGAGGGACGCGGGACGGATGTCCGCTAGCTGATCTGGCGGCTCGAATCTAGCAACACGAGGTGTTGCCATCGCGGAAAGGAATCAAACTGAAGCTACACAGGGAAGCGCCACACCGTTCCTGATCGGTTGTGGCGTTTTCCTTTTCTTCATGCTGGTTCTTGGCTGGCGCACCCCGCAGATCTCCAGCAGGGCCTTTGATTTCCGCCAGTTCTATGCCGCCGGATACATGGTGCGGACTCAGACTGCAGCCCTTTACGACCTGCAACGACAGAAACAGGTGCAAGACACACTCGTTTCGTCGCTGCCTCTTCCGCTTCCCTACGTCCATCCCAGCTATGAGGCGCTCTTTTTTGCGCCGCTTTCGCTCCTCAACTACCGTGCCGCTTACCTCGTTTTCATCTGCATCAACGTCCTGCTACTAGGCACAACCTTCTTCATTGCGCGCCCCTGGTTTAGTCATGTTCCTGGCCTGCAGCCTCGTCCCGGGCTCATGTTCTTCCTTTTTGTGCCGGTGATCATCGCCGTTTGGCAGGGCCAGGACTCGCTGCTCTTTCTTCTGCTTTGCTGCTCCGCGTGGGCACAGCTCCAGCGCGGACGAGACGCGCTTGCCGCGTGCCTACTCGCGCTGTGCCTGTTTCGCTTTCAGCTTGTGATTCCTCTAGCCGTGCTGATCGCTGTGCGGCAAAGGCCGAGATTCAGCGCCGCGTTTGGAGTGACTGCCCTCGCACTGATCAGCCCTCGCTACTCGCCGCTCCTATTTTCCGCATCCATAAAGCAGATATGCGTCTGCGATATACATTCCCGCTGATCGTCTCGATGTTTCTTGCACTTCTTTGCCCCGTTGCATCGCGCGCGCAAACGGATAAGGACGCCGAGGAGATCCGCTCCTATGCCCTCACGATGGAGGGCGTTCATCGCCTTTACATCACGATGCATGAGATTAAGCAGGCCGCAGAGAAGGATCCAAATCTGCACAAGAGCCTTAGCGCGGAAACAGACGACAAAGGCGAACAGACGCTCTCGTCCGCAGTCAATAAGCTCAGCGCCTATCCAGCGATCGTCGGCATGATGGCGAACCACGGCTTCACTCCCAGGCAGTTTATGGTGGCCGAGTTCACACTGATTCAAGCAGGTTTTGCGGCCGCTGCCCTCAAAGAAGGAACGCCACGAGAAAAGCTCATCTCTTCTGGAGCGGTGAGCGCGCAGAACCTTGATTTTGTTCAGCAACATCAGGCGGAATTGGAAGAGCTCGCAGAGAAATACCCGCTTCAGTAGTGAGCGCGAAAAATGGGTATCTAAGTCGCGTTCCGTTGAAGTTCACACTCGCGTGAATGCTGGTGTCATCAACCAGGTTCGGTATACTCACCTCTATAGATGAGGTCTTTTTCATGCCACGCCTAGTCTCGCATCCGGATGAGGTAAAGGTTCTTTCGCGCCGGTTCGGCCAGGGTGCCGCAGAGATCGACAAGTACATCGAGCTCGACGGCTACAAGGCCGTGCAGAAAGCAATCGAAAGCGGCCCTGAGTGGGTCATCAACGAGATGAAGGCCAGCGGTCTTCGCGGTCGCGGTGGTGCGGGCTTCCCCACCGGTATGAAGTGGTCGTTCGTTCCCAAGCAAAGCGAAAAGCCAAAGTACGTGCTGGTCAACGGGGATGAATCCGAGCCAGGCACCTGCAAAGATCACGTCATTTTCCTGCACGATCCGCACGCCGTGATAGAAGGCACCATGATTGCAGGGCTCGCGATCGGCGCGAAAATGGGCTTCATCTACCTGCGTGGCGAGTACCGCTACCTGCTCAAGATTGTCGAAAAGGCAGTTGCCGACGCGTACGCGAAAGGTATCCTCGGCAAGAACATCTTCGGCAAAGAAGGCCTGGACTTCGACATCGTTACTCAGACGGGCGCAGGAGCCTACGAAGTCGGCGAAGAGTCCGCCCTGATGGAGTCGCTCGAAGGCAAGCGCGGCGTTCCCCGCATCAAGCCACCGTTTCCAGCCGTTGTTGGCCTCTACGGCGGGCCCACGGTCATCAACAACGCCGAAACCATCGCCTCGGCTCCGCACATCCTGCTGATGGGAGGCGAGTCTTACGCGAAGCTCGGTTCCGAACGCAATGGTGGTACGCGCCTCTTCGGCATCTCCGGCCACGTAGAACGTCCCGGCGTTTACGAATTGCCGATGGGCTACTCGCTCCGTAAAGCAATCTTCGAGGTGGCTGGCGGGGTCAAGGACGGCAAGAAGCTCAAGGCCGTTGTTCCTGGCGGTTCTTCCTGCCCCGTGCTCAAAGCAGATGAAATCGACGTCGGGCTCGACTTCGATCAGATGGCCAAAGCGGGCACGATGCTCGGCTCAGGCGGCATTGTTGTGCTCGATGAATCCGTCAGCATCGTAGAGTTCGCTCTCCGTACCATCAACTTCTATCAGCATGAAAGCTGCGGCTGGTGCATCCCATGCCGAGAAGGTACTGACTGGCTGAAGAAGACGATGACTCGCTTCCACGCGGGCGGCGGAAGCAAGAAGGACATCGACAACATGCAGTATCTGGCGGAAAACATGCTGGGCCGTACTTTCTGCCCGCTTGGTGACGCTGCTGCCATGCCAATGATCGGCTTCTACAAGAAATTTCGCTCAGAGTTCGAGGATTACCTTGCCGGCACGCGGGTGGCGAACCCACTCATTGAGATCAAGCCCGTCGGCGAGCCTGCACTTATCGGAGCAGCTCACTAAACGATGCGAATGAAACGCATTACGCCAGTTCGGCTTCCACTGATCGCCTCGACGGTTTGTGCGTTCGCAACGACGGGCTGCGGCCCGAAGGCAGCTGTCGGCGGCCCAAAGAACTTCGTGGACTCAAGCTGGATTACCGCTGCGCACAGTTGCTGGCCGGGTCTTCGCGGACGAAGTAATGACGAGCTCGAAAAGCATCTGACCAGCCATGACGCTTTTGGCAAGCTCTTCCCGACGTACGCTGGCCTCAGCGCTGACACCCTGAAAATCAGCCTGAAGATGCCGCTCCAAATTGCACCATCTCCCGACAATGGAGCGCTGGCCAACTCGGATATTCCCGTGCTCACACGAGGGCAGGCCGCCCTCGGCACACCAGCAGCTCTTGCCGTTGCACAAAGCACGCACGGCGCGGCACCACCTGACGCCTTCTGCGCCATTCAGACCGGAACCCCGGTAGGATTCAACTAAAGAGTGAGGCCTGCGGAGATCATAAGAGTCTTGTTAGCGGACGGCTGGTTCGAAGTGAAGCGAAGTGGCAGCCACGTTCACTTCCATCATGTGGCGAAACCCGGACTGGTCATCGTGCCATTTCATTCGGGTAAAGACTTGGGCAAGCTGGCATACTCTATCCTGAAGCAAGCAGGCTTGAAATGAAGCGAAGCTACATGGTCATTTACGAAAGAATCGCGCCGGACAATTGGGGCGGCTGGACACCTGATATTAGTGGTGCCGTTGGTGCTGGCGACAGCATCGAATTGGCACGACAGAGCCTGCTTGAAGGCATCCACGCTCAACTGGAGAACTTGGCAGAGCGAGGCATCGAAGCTCCTCAGGCTGTCTCGAAAAATGTGGACTTCTCCGAGTTCGATCCTGACCCGTCAGAAGCTCATTACGAAGTTGAGTGGCTGAGCGTTACTCTCCCGGAAATTCACGCTCACACCGATACGCACACCGCGCAGGCAGCTTAAGGACCTTATGCCAGACGTTTCTTTCACAGTTGACGGCAAGAAGCTCACCGCACCTGCGGGCACGCTGCTCATTGACGCCTGCAAAGCGGCGGGTATTGAGATTCCCGCATTTTGCTACTATCCAGGCCTTTCACTGCAAGCCGCGTGCCGTATGTGCGTGGTGCGCATTGAGAAAATGCCAAAGCTGCAGACTGCCTGCACCACTCCGGTCGCCGAAGGAATGGTGGTCGTTTCGGAGTCGCCCGAAATTGCGCAGGCGCGCAAGTCAACACTGCAATTGCTGCTCGGCAACCATCCGCTCGACTGTCCCGTGTGCGATGCGGGTGGCCAGTGCGAACTGCAGGACATGACATTCAAATACGGCGCAGCGGAAAGCTTCTACGCCGAGCCGAAGAATCATCGCGAAGAGCAGCAATGGTCGCCGGTCGTCTACTTTGACCGCCCCCGCTGCATTCTCTGCTATCGCTGCGTCCGTATGTGCGGCGAAGGCATGGATGTCTTCGCTCTAGGGATTCAGAACCGCGGTTCCTCATCGGTCATCGCACCCAATGTTCCGGCTGAGCTTTCGCCCGAACACCGCGCGCAGGTCGACTGCGAACAGTGCGGCATGTGCATCGATGTTTGCCCTGTTGGTGCACTCACCTCTGGAACCTACCGCTACAAGACTCGCCCGTGGGAAATGAATCACGTATCTACCGTTTGCACGCACTGTGGCGACGGTTGCAAGACCACGCTTGGTGTTCGCTCCACGACCGAGGGTACGGAGATTATGCGCGGCGATAACCGCGATAAATCCGGCATGAATGGCGACTTCCTTTGCAACAAAGGCCGCTACGCCTTTGACTTCGCTAACCAGCCGGAACGACTTGCCAAGCCGCTCGTTCGCCAGGCCGATGGCAAGCTCAAGCCAGTGTCCTGGGAAGAGGCTCTCGCCTTCGCTGGCAACAAGCTACGTGAACTCCGTGACAGCAGAGGCCCACAGTCGATTGGTGTCATCGGTTCCAACCGCACGACGAACGAGGAAAACTACCTCCTTCAGAAGTTTGCGCGCACGGTCATCGGAACCAACAACATCGACCACCATAGGACTGCAGACTACGTGGCGCTCGCTGCGGCCCTACAAGGAAAACAGGGACAACTCGCTTCGCAGCGTGATGTGCTTACCGCCTCCAACGTGCTCATCATCGGGGGCGACCCAACAAACCAGGCGCCACTCACTGCCTGGAATCTGCGCACGAACGTTCGATTGAACAAGGCGAAGCTTTTTATCGCCAACACAGAACAGATCAAGCTGCGGCGGCAAGCCAAGGCGTTCGTCCAGGTAGCTCCTTTTGCTTACAACGCCTTCGTCAGCTATCTCACCGGTGACGACTCTGCCGCAAACTCCGCATCTGTTTCCGCGCAGGCCGATCAACTCTCCACATTCCGCAGTTCCGTTCGCGAAGCAGAAAATCTGCTCGTTCTCATTGGCAACGAGCTTCGCGACGGCGAACTCACGCGCCTCGTCAACCTATTTCCAAACGCTAAGTTCGCGTGCATCGCTGACTACGCAAATTCGCGTGGCGCTTCGGACATGGGTGTTCTGCCCGACACACTGCCCGGCTATCAGCCGATCTCCGGCTCCGCGATCGCAAGCGAATACAACGCACCCGCGCAGGCTGGGCTCGACATGCTGGCAATGTTTGACGCGGCCAACTCGGGCACGCTGTCGGCTCTTTACGTGGTCGGCTCCAATCCCGTGGCGCGCTACAGCGTTGATCCGTCAGCATTGCGGAATACGTTTCTGATCGTGCAGGACATGTTCCTTACAGAGACGGCAGCCCTTGCCGATGTAGTTCTTCCGGCCGCAAACCTATACGAAAAGTCTGGTTCCGTTACCAACAGCTACGGTGACGTGCAGCTTGTCTCCAAGGCCGCAGACAAAGCTGGCACCCGCACCGACTTCGAACTCATCGTTCGCCTCGCGGACAAAATGGGTCACCCAGTAAAGTCTCTGGTTCCGTTCGGTAAAGGTCTCCGCGCTGATCTGGGACAAACGCGGGGTGCGCAATCTGGTGAAGCCGATCGTCACGCGGTATTCCTCACCGCGAACAACCTTGAGCCGAAGCTCAGCCCCTTCGACCCGTTCGCCATACTGGACGAGATCCAGCGCGTCGTGCCGGGCTATGACAAGCTTCGCCGCCTTCAGCTCCTCAGCGGCAATGATCAGCACATCGGGCCAGCATCCTCCGGCCTTGTTCAGATCGAGAACCGTAAGGACCTCGTGCTTCCCTCGTCGGACACACTCTTCACTTCGGGTTCGCTTACAAAATATTCGCCCATGCTTCTGGACATCCAGAAACACCAACAGCGCGAAGTCGCCGATCACTTCGCCGAAGCCGACTGAGGGAGCGGGACAGTAGCAAATGAGCCACCTGAGTCAAAGTCCACTTCTTACATTCCTGCTCCTCAGCATCATCAAGATCGCTGTGGTGTTGGTCATTACGCTCACTGCAGTCGCGTACACCGTGCTGCTGGAGCGCAAAGTGCTCGGTCGAATGCAGAACCGCTGGGGGCCCTCGCGCGTCGGTCCATTTGGCCTGCTGCAGCCACTCGCCGATGGCATCAAGCTCTTTCTCAAGGAAGACATGATGCCGCTTGCCGTCGAGCGCCCACTGTTCGTCATGGCACCCATCATCGCGCTCGCGTGCGCGCTCGTTTCCATTTCGATGGTTCCGTTTGGAGCACAAACCATCATCCATCTGAACGGAACGAAGGTTGACGCTGGGCAGATATCCGATTTGAATATCGGCCTGCTCGTTATTCTTGGCATCACCAGCATTGGCGTATACGGCATTGCGCTTTCCGGCTGGAGTTCCAACAACAAGTACTCTCTATTCGGCTCACTCCGCGCCTCGGCGCAGCTTGTTAGTTATGAGCTTGCTCTTGGTCTCTCTCTTGTAGGTGTCGTCCTCCGTGCCGGGTCTCTCTCGCTCCGCGACATCGTCCACTCGCAGTCCGCACACGGTCTCATCTCCTGGAATGTCTTCGGTGGCCTCCAGATCGTCGCCTTTTTCATCTACCTAATGGCCGCTTACGCAGAGACAAATCGAGCTCCGTTTGATCTTCCGGAAGCCGAATCCGAACTTGTCGCTGGCTACCATACCGAGTATTCCTCCATGAAGTTTGCAATGTTCTTCATGGCCGAATACGCCAACATGATCACGGTAGCCTGCGTCGCCAGTCTGCTTTTTCTTGGCGGCACGCTTTCACCATTCGGCAACACCTTCAATCACATCGCTGTCTTGAACACGCCCCTTGCACTATTTCTGCTCGGCATCATGTGGTTCGTTGCGAAGGTACTGTTCTTTATCCTGCTCTACATCTGGATCCGTGCTACGGTTCCGCGCTTTCGTTACGACCAGCTCATGGGCTTCGGGTGGAAGTTCCTCATGCCGATCGCAATTCTCAACATTCTCGCAACGGCACTCATCATTGCCTACCGTTCCTGAGATAGCTGCACCTGCATCACGTTACGAACGCTTTACAATGGGGCTGAACCCAAAATTCTGAAACAGCGTTCTCTTTCGACTGGAAGAGAACCAAGTCGAAACGGCATCAATGCAACTTGCGCTTTTCATCATTTTCGGTCTACTGGCAGTGGCAGGGGCGCTCAATCTCCTGTTGCAGCGCCACCCCATCAATTCAGCGCTCTCACTCATCGTGGTTATGATGTCGCTTGCCGTCCTCTACTGGTCGCTCGGCGCTGAGTTCCTTGCTGCCGCGCAGGTCATCGTGTACTCAGGCGCGATCATGGTGCTGTTCGTTTTCGTCATCATGCTTCTGAATGCTGGTGAAGAAGAGCGCAGCATCAAAGGTTCGAAAGTCGCTTACATTATCGGCATCCCGGGTGCCACAGCCGTTTTCTGCCTGCTGTCTTACGTCTTCCTGAAGGAAAAGCAGCACCTGGGCTATGCCAATCTGCAGGACATGATGTCCGGAGCTGTCTCCAATCTGACGGCAATCTCGCATCAACTCTTCACTACGCTCCTTCTGCCTTTCGAAGTCACATCCATCCTCATCCTTGTAGCAATACTCGGCGCTGTAGTACTCGCGCGGAAGGAGCTCTAACGTGGACAGGCACGCAGTGATGTTGACCTCGCAAATCTTCATAGCAGCAGGCACGCTTGGCTTCGTCGGCACGCTGCTTTGGAACAGAATTCAGCGCGAGCGCAAGGAACGTGAGCTCTGATGGTGCCCATCGCGTACTACCTGATTTTGGCTGCCGTCCTCTTCTGCATCGGCATCGCCGCATTTCTCATCAAGCGCAGCGTCATTACCATCTTCATGTCGATTGAGTTGATGCTCAACGCCGTGAATCTCACATTCGTAGCCTTCTCACATATGTGGCACGCGGTATCTGGCCAGATCTTCGTGTTTTTTGTCATGGTCGTGGCTGCAGCGGAAGCCGCCGTCGGGCTCGCGATCATTATTGCCTTGTTCCGGGCGCGCCAAACACTCAACGTTGACCAGGTCAACCTGATGAAGAACTAGCTTTGCTCATATTTGCTCTTGCTTTTCTTGTTGTCATCCCCGCAGGGGATCTGCTGTTAGGAGCCACTGAACCCGCATGAACCCCTCGCTGCTCTGGCTCATCCCGATCCTCCCGTTCGCCGGGTTCCTCATCAATGGCACCGTGGGCCGGAAGCTTCCGCGCGCTGTGGTCGCCGGTATCGCGCTACTCGCCACTTTGGCGTCCGCGCTGGTCGTTGCTGACCTTTGGATTTTCATGAAGAGCGCCGGAGCGCCTCTCGTGCTCTCCATTGCGAGCCGCCCGTGGATCGCAATCACCGGCTTCCAGGTCAACTTTGCCTTCACCGTGGACCACCTGACACTAATCATGCTCGGCATCATCACGGGTGTCGGCTTTCTCATTCATGTTTACTCGGTCGGCTATATGGCGCATGAGGACGGGTATTGGCGCTTTTTCGCCTACCTGAATCTCTTTATGTTTTTCATGCTGGTACTGGTACTGTCATCCAGCTTCCTTCTGCTGTTCGTCGGTTGGGAAGGTGTCGGTCTCGCCTCTTATCTGCTGATCGGGTTCTACTTCAAGCGTGACTCCGCTGCAAACGCCGGCAAGAAAGCATTCATTGTCAATCGCATCGGCGACTTTGGCTTTCTGCTCGCAATGTTCTTGCTCATCGCACACTTCGGCAGCCTGAACTTTGATCGCGTCTTCACGCAGATCAGTGCTCTTCCAGCTGGTGTAACTGGAGGCTTCCTTTCAGTAATTGCTCTGCTGCTGGTTGTGGGTGCAACCGGCAAGAGCGCACAAATTCCCCTCTACGTGTGGTTGCCGGACGCCATGGAAGGCCCGACACCAGTCTCGGCGCTCATCCACGCCGCAACCATGGTCACCGCTGGCATTTACATGGTCGCGCGCTGCCACGTGCTGTTTGACCGCTCTCCTGCGGCACTGACCGTCGTCGCAGTCGTCGGTGCTGCAACTGCGCTGATGGCGGCAACTATCGGTATGGTGCAGCACGACATCAAGCGCGTGCTTGCGTATTCCACAGTTTCGCAGCTCGGTTACATGTTCTTCGCCTGCGGCGTGGGCGCTTACTCGGCCGGCATCTTCCACCTGATGACGCACGCTTTCTTCAAGGCACTGCTCTTCCTCGCGGCGGGTTCGGTGATCCATGCTATGTCCGGCGAACAGGATATGCGCGTCATGGGAGGTCTTCGCACAAAGATCCCAGTCACCTTCTGGTGCATGACGGTGGGTGTCTTTGCCATTGCAGGCTGCCCCTTTCTTTCTGGCTTCTTCTCTAAAGACGAGATCCTCTACCAGGCGTTCACTTCGCCTTCTCCGGTAGGAAAACTCGTTTGGGCGGTCGGCGTATTCACTTCGCTGCTCACGTCGTTCTACATGTTTCGCCTGTGGTTCAAGACATTCTTTGGTGTGCCCCGATATGACGAGCACGCTCTGGCACACGGCGCACACGGATACGACCCTCTCGCCCCGGTTCACTCCCGCAGCGATGATCAGCACACAATGGTCGCCGAGCCGGAACACGATTCCGGACAGGCCGCTCACGGCCACGGCGTACACGAGTCACCACTGGTCATGACTGCGCCCCTGATGTTGCTCGCAGCGCTTGCAGCAATC
The DNA here is from genome assembly GCA_965200515.1 of Granulicella sp. GTDB lineage: Bacteria > Acidobacteriota > Terriglobia > Terriglobales > Acidobacteriaceae > Granulicella. The sequence continues at coordinate 2,517,676 of CBDAUT010000014.1, forward strand.
GGTGGCTACGTTGGTGTGCCGATCGCGTTCGGAGGCCATAACGAATTCGAGCATTTTCTCAATCCCGTATTCAGTGCCTACGCTTCCGGTCAGCCAACCCCCGAGCCTTCCTCGGGAGCAGGTCAGGCCATCTCGCTTACGGCGATTGCGGTTTTCGCCTTTGCTCTTGGCCTCGCAACCGCCTATCTCTTCTACTTCCGCAAGCCCGGACGCGCAACAGAACTCGCCCGTAAGTTCAAGGGCATGTACACCCTTCTCGATCACAAGTACTGGGTTGACGAGATCTACAACGCAGCCATCGTGACGCCGCTCCTACAAGTTTCACGCTACTTCCTCGGTGGTCTGGTCGACAGCGGCATCGTGAACGGAAGCGGCTCCGCTGCTGCGGGTGCTACGCGCGGTCTAGGCGAGATTACACGCCGCATGCAATCGGGCAACATCCGCTCTTACGCTGGCTGGCTCGCTTTCGGTGCCGCCGCAGTCATTCTCGTCGCCTTCTTCGCACACTAAACGCGCCGCAAAGGAATCTGCTTAGAACACCGAGAACCTCATGAACTTCGACCATTCCATCCTGTCGCTGATCCTGCTCACACCACTCGCAGGCGCAATCGTGCTCGCGCTGATTCCCGAGCGCGAAGGTGCGAAGACGCACCACATCGGCGCCCTCGCGATCACGCTCATCACGTTCCTGCTGACGCTGCATCTCCCATCGCACTACAAGTACGCCGCGCAGCCCGGCAGTTTCCAATTCGAGCAGAACCTCGCGTGGATACCCTCGCCAGACATCCGCTACCACCTCGGCGTTGACGGCCTCTCGCTCTGGCTCACGGTCCTCGCCGGCTTCCTCGCTCCTATCGGCGTGCTCGCCTCGTGGCGTGAAATCAAAACGCGCACCAAGCTTTTCTTCACGCTCTTCCTCCTGCAACAGGTCGCGATGCTCGGCATTTTTCTCTCGCTTGATCTGTTTCTGTACTACGGCTTCTGGGAGCTCTCGCTTGTCCCGCTCACACTGCTGATCGCAACGTTTGGTCGTACCGAGAACCGCCGCCGCGCCGCCATCAAGTTCTTCCTCTACGCGTTCATTCCGTCGGCGATCATGCTCGTCGGCTTGCTGTGGCTCTACGTCCGCACCGGGACATTCGACTTCCCTGCCCTGCAAGCGCTCGCGGCTTCGCACTCCATTTCAACAAACAGCACTGCCCTATGGCTCTGCTCGCTCTCGTTCCTCGTAGCCTTCGCCGTCAAGGCACCAATCTTCCCACTCCACGGTTGGCTCTCCGACACCATTACCGAAGCGCCCACAGCCCTGGCGATGGTCGCAGCCGGTAAACTTGGCCTCTACTCCATCCTGCGCTTCAGCTTCGGCATCTTCCCAGACCAATCGCGGCACATCGCCCCGCTCCTCATAGCACTTGGAGCCGTCGGCATCGTCTACGGGTCGCTCCTCGCGTTAGTCCAAACCGACCTGAAGAAACTCGCGTCATTTTCGCTCCTTGGACACGTATCCTTCATCGCGCTCGGCATCTTCACCTTCACAGTCAGCGGAGTCGACGGCGGAACCTTCCAAATCCTGAACGAAAGCATCATTGGGGCGGCGCTGTTCGTCCTCCTCGGCCTGCTCTACGAACGCTACGGCACGTACGACCTGCGCGACTACGGCGGGCTCGCCGCACGCCACCCGTGGATGGTCACGATGTTCGTCATCACGGCTCTTGCGGCGGTCGGTCTGCCTATGCTTTCCGGTTTCGTGGGTGAGTTCCTCATCCTCTCCGGCACCATGCAATCCGCCATTGCACACCACACGGCGTGGGCCGTCGTAGGCACGACCGGCGTCATCTTCTCCGCTGCGTACATGCTCTGGATGATCCAGCGCGTGTTTTACGGCAACATCGGCCACCGCCCAAGCGAAGTGCAGGGCTGGGATCTCGACGTTCGCGAGAAGGTCGAACTCTGGGTGTTCGCTGGGCTCTTCCTCGTGATGGGTCTCTGCTCGCCCCTCTGGATGCGCGCCATCGACACCTATGGCACCCTCACCGCCGACAGGCCCACCCGCTTCGAACCCGGCAGCTTCAAGCACATTGAGACTGAGACATACCAGCCGACGGCGAACCGCGGCTTCGTCGACCCGGCGCTTGGTGCCGCTGCTCTCGGCAAACAAGCTCCGGCGCAGAACAAGGGAGCACGCTACTAATGCCTACCAACCTTCTTGCGCTGCTCCCTGAGATTGTCCTCACTGTATTTGGCGTCAGCATCATGATGGCGGAACCCATGCTGCCCGCCGGTCGCTCTCGCAAGCCACTTGGATGGGTGGCAATATTCGGCGCTCTGCTCTCGGGCATCGCGGCCAATGTTCAGCTACAGCACATCCATTCCGCAGGCGTATTCACCGGCTTCTACGGCACGGTCCAGGTCGACACCTTTTCGATCTTCTTTCACTGGCTAATTGCCGCCATCGTTATCGTCGTCCTGCTCGCCTCGCTCGACTACTTCGAAGGTCCCGTCACCCACGCTGGCGAGTACTACGCGCTAGCCATGTTCGGCGCAACCGGCATGATGCTCATGACCTGTTCCGTCGAGCTGCTGATGGTTTTCATCGGTCTGGAAATCTCCTCCATTTCGACCTACATACTCGCTGGCTTCCGCAAAGGTCAGGCGACAGCATCTGAATCCTCGCTCAAATATTTTCTGCTCGGCAGCTTTGCCACCGCATTTTTCCTTTACGGCATTGCACTCTGCTTCGGAGCCACAGGCTCTACCCACATCAGCCTCATTGCCGCACACATCGGGACTACATCCGTTCCGTTGCTTGGCATCCTCGCTGTTGCCATGGTGCTCATCGGTCTGGGGTTCAAGGTCTCACTCGCGCCGTTCCACGTGTGGACGCCAGACGTTTACCAGGGCGCACCCTCGCCTGTCGTCGCGTTGATGTCAACCGCGCCCAAAGCCGCAGCGTTCGCCGTTCTGCTTCGCTTCCTGTTCAATGCCACACCAGCGCTGCGCCCACACTGGATCATCCTCATTGAGGTTCTTGCCGTCGCTTCCATGACGATTGGCAATCTCGGCGCGCTGGTCCAGCAGAACGTCAAGCGTCTGCTCGCGTACTCTTCCATCGCGCACGCAGGCTACCTGCTCGTCGCCTTCACATCGTTCCACGAGGACGCTGTTTCCGGCGCGCTCTTCTACTCCGCTGCCTATGCTGCGATGAACGTCGGTGCTTTGCTCGTGCTCACGCAGCTTTCGGGCTACGAGGAACAGGCCACTTCGATTGAGGATTTCACCGGCGTCGCTCTGAAGCGACCCGTGCTGTCCGCGCTGCTGGGCTTCTTCCTGCTCTCACTCATCGGTATTCCATTTACCGGCGGCTTCTTCGGTAAGTTCTACGCCTTCTCCGCCGCCGTGCACGGAGGCCATGTTTGGCTAGCGATCGTGGGTCTCGCTAACTCTGGCGTTGCCTGCTTCTATTACCTGCGTCTGCTCGCCGCGATGTATTCGCGTCCGGTCAGAGAGCAGGATGCCGCATTTACGCGCCGCATAGTGAGCGTTCCCGCCGCCGCTGCTCTCGCGTTCGCAGCACTCGTCACACTTATCCTCGGCATCGCCCCAGGCCGCGTGCTCGACATGGTGCAGCACGCCACACCGAACGCCGTAGCCGCGCCGTCTGAGCAATCAACAGCATCAACGCTGCCCGCGACAGAACCAACAAACAGACCTTAGATACCTCGTCACGAAGGCCTCTGCTCAGGAACAGCAATGTTCAGCTCCCTTCGAACTTTGTCCGCGTAGCAGCAGCAATTTTGAGCTCCCTTCTAAACTCTGTCATCCTGAGCGGAGTCCGAAGGGCGAAGTCGAAGGACCCCAACGATTCTTCCGCGCAACTGTGCTCAAAGCTTTCTGCCGGGGCCCTCCCGTTTGGAATCCCGCACACTGCTCTGCTGAGGCGAACCAAGCCATCGCAACAATCGTGCCAAGCGCCAACGGCGCTAGCCAAACCAGCATAGGGCTGCCCCCTATGTTCTTCAACGCCGTAATCAATCGAGCGCTGCAGGCGCGACCATTTCCGCTGCGCACGTATCCCTGCACACAAGAAAGCCTCCGCCGCAGCGGAGGCTTTCCTTATTGCAACCTGCGAAGCTTACTTGACCTTGGCGAAGATGATGGCGAAGGTGAACAGCGCCAGCGACTCGATAAACGCGAGACCAAGAATCAGGAAGATGAAGATGCCAGGACGTGCGCCGGGGTTCCGCGCCAGCGCTTCGGTTGCCGAAGCGGTTGCCTTGCCCTGACCCAGACCGCAGAGGCCGGCCGCAAGGGCCATGCTGAGACCAGCAGCCAACGGAACCCACTGGTTCTCGCCGCCTGCAGCCTGTCCGAAAGCCGGCGCTGTGATCAGCATCGCGGCCATTGCCATAAAGAAATATTGCAGCTTACGCATAGTGCTACTCCATGCCCCCATAATCTCGCCGCCAGTTGGTGGTTGACGCTCACCGTGCTGGCGCCCTCACACTGAAGCGGCGGAAAACACACCACGAAGAGGGAGCACCCCTCCGCAGGATCTTTGCGGCCGAGCATTCTTCCGCTCGGCAAACTTGCTTTCTGTCTACTCTCTACCGTCCACTGTCTGCCTCTAGTGGTCGTGCGACACAGCCAGTGACAGATAGACCATTGTCAGCAGTACAAACACATACGCCTGAATCACAGCCACACCAAGGTGTAGCCCAAGGAAAATCAACGGAATGCCTACTGGAACAAGGCTGAAGAACACCAGCGTGAGCAGATCGCCGGCAAACATGTTGCCGTACAAACGAACACTGAGTGAAAGAACGCGTGCCACGTGCGAGATCACTTCGATGATGAAGAGCAGAGGCGACAGCCACCACACCGGTCCAAGAAATTGCTTGATATAGCTGGCACCGTTCGCTTTGATTCCCTGGTACTGGTAGTAGAAAAACGTCACCAGGGCAAGTCCAAGCGGCACGGTGATGGATGCGGTCGGCGATGCCAGGCCGGGAACCAGACCCATCAAATTTCCAAGCAGAATGAACAGGCCGAGCGCAATGACAAAGCCCGTGAACTTCTCATAGCCGTGGCCGATGATCTGTTCACCCTGCTCTGAGATGAACTCGTGGCTCATCTCAGCGAGGTGCTGCACACCGTTCGGCGTTTCTACGCTTAGCGACACTCGCACGATCACGAAGTACGCGATCAGCACCAGGAAAACCAGCAACTCCATCGCAACGGGATTCGTGATGGGAGCCTGCGCGAATGCAGGGGTCACGCGGACGGCAGCCAACAGCTTGTCTACCGGACCGGCAAACATGTGGTTCAGAAATCTAGTGAAAAGCAGTTGATTCAGCATATAGAAATTAATCAGAACAGTCAGTTCAGGACCAGGCTTTTGCGCTACACCGTCCACGCTTTTACAAGCTTCAGACCCTCAACCGAGAGGGCAAATATGCCTAAAGCGAGGCCCGCAGCAAGCGCGTAAACTGAACCGTCCAGATACCTAAGACTAGCATAGAGAACCACAACAGCCAGACCCAGTCGTATGAAGAAACCGATCAGCAGAAGCGCCATTGGTTTAGCTTCTCCGCCGTCGTCCATGCGAGCCATTACGGCAGTCATCAGCCGCAGCCACTCCCACAAACCTGAGCCGGAAATACCTGCTCCAACCACCAGCAAGAGCGCTGTTTGCCAGCCAAACTTCCAAAGCACAAGCAAAGCTCCGATGACCGTCACGATGGCGAGCAGCTTCAGCGCCCGCAGGATGGTCTGCCGGAAATCAGCGTCGGTAAATCCATCAAGCGCAAGCACTAATCGCCGCTCCGCTTCAGAAAATTGGAAGCAGTTCGGAACACCGATACGAAGCCGGCAACAGCTCCCAGCGCGATCCCTACGACAATCATCCAGCTTGTCCCAAAATGCTTGTCGAGCAGGTAGCCTGCACCTGCGCCGATCAGGCACGACACGGGCAGAATGATGGCAATCTGCACCATGCTCTCAGCCTTCACGTAGTCGTTCATGCCGCCCTTGTTGTCGCCGTCAGCCATCGAAGTCATTAGAACAGACGGTAGACAGTAGAGGGTAGACAGTAGGGCGGCGCATCTATGGTTTTGTCATTCCCGCAGGGAATCTGCGTTCTTCTGCAGCGCTCACTCTTCCAAAGAGGAATCCACCTCTTGCCTTGTCATACTTCCGCGAAGCTTGAGGATCTGCTTCCCTCTCTGAGCCACCCCTGTTTCAAGCCGATCAGCTACTCAATTCAGCCCCTGAAAGAGCGCCAAAGGCGCGCTCCATGCCAGCGTTGGCGCGGCCCCATCCCATAAGCCAACCGACAAAGGGCTGAAGGCCCGACTTATCCAGACCCGAACGGATCCGCTCGATATACTTAAGCCTCCGAAACTCAGCCGAAACGAGCCACAATCCCTTGCCGCACTTTGACACTGAATATGAAGCCAAGCTCTACCATGACCGCGTCAACAGCCTCGCCAAGATTGCCGAAATCGGCCAGCGACTCGGCCTGAGCTACGCTGACGCCACCTACCCCAACAGTTTCGCGTTCACGACGACAATTCCTGAGCTCCGCATTACCGGCGAAGCCAAATCCGGTGAAGAGCTCGAAGTCGCACCATTCGAAGCGGCTATCGCAGGCCGTCTCGTAGCGCACCGCGCACAGGGCAAGGCCGGCTTCGCGCAGCTTCAGGGCGGCGGCGAGCGCATCCAGATCTACGTCCGCAAAGACGATGTAGGCGAAGACGTTTTCGAACTCTACAAACTGCTTCACCTCGGCGACCACATCGGCGTACGCGGCACACTGATGCGCACCCGCACCGGTGAGCTCACGCTGAAGGCGCATGCCATCTCCTTGCCGGAACACGTGGGCAAGCCAGCCATCAGCTTCCTCACCAAAGCCACACTCGCGCTGCCTGACAAGTATCACGGCCTGGAAGACGTGGAAGCGCGCTACCGCCAACGCTATGTCGACCTCATCATGAACTCGGGCACCACGCCCAAGGTCGAACCCGCTCCGAATTCAATAACGTTGTCATCTCGACCGGAGTCGCAAAGCGACGGAGTGGAGAGACCTGCAGTCCCTGCCACGGAACTCGCCCCCGGCACCTCCGCCGTCACCGACACCGCCGCCCCCAACGAAGAGCACAACGACGCGCCCCGCAACGTCCGTGAGGTCTTCGTCAAACGCGCAGCGGTTTTGCGTGCCATCCGCCGCTTCTTCGACGAGCGCGGCTACCTCGAAGTCGAAACACCCATGCTGCACACCGTTGCAGGCGGAGCCACGGCCCGCCCCTTCACCACGCACCACAACGCGCTCGATATTCCGCTCTCACTGCGCATCGCGCCAGAACTCTTCCTCAAGCGCCTCGTCGTCGGGGGCATGGACCGCGTCTACGAAATCAATCGCAACTTCCGTAACGAGGGCGTCAGCACCCGGCACAACCCCGAGTTCACCATGCTCGAGTTCTACCAGGCGTATGCAAACTACCACGACCTGATGGACCTTACGGAAGAGCTGATCAAGTTCGTGGCTATGGAAGTAAACGGCACGACCATCACTCATTTCAATGGCAACGACATTGACCTCAGCAAATGGCAGAAGCTCAGCATGCGCAAGGCGATCGTGAAGTGGTGGAAAGTCACCTGGGGTGCGAAACCAGCGGAATCCGACTTCAGCGATGCACAAAGTCTACGAGCACTCCTCATAGCTGCTGAGACTGCCATTGAGGAGCAATTGAAGGTGCTTCCTCCTGCTTTCGTCAGGATGAAGATCCAGACAGCCTCGCTAGAAATCGGTCCTGAGGCAGCAAGACACATTGCCGAATCTCCTGAAGGTACGAGTCTGCAAGATCAGTTTTTTGTTCAGAGACTACTCGGCTCCTTAGGAATGGGCACATTGCCGGGCAAAGTAGTTGCCGAACTATTCGAGCACCTAGCCGAAGAACATCTCATCCAGCCCACAATCATCTACGACTTCCCGCTAGCCGTCTCTCCGCTCTCCAAGGTCAAGCCCGACGAACCCGACTGGGTCGAGCGCTTCGAGTTCTACATCGGCGGTTTCGAGGTCGGCAACGCGTTCAGCGAGTTGAACGACGCCGAAGACCAGCGCCGCCGCTTCGAAGCGCAGCTCGAAGCCAAGGCCGCAGGCGACGACGAGGCTATGGGCGAGATGGACGACGACTACGTTCGCGCGCTCGGCTACGGTCTGCCACCCACCGCGGGCGAAGGCATCGGCATCGACCGGTTGACGATGTTGCTGACGGGGTCGCGTTCGATTCGCGATGTGATCTTATTTCCGCTGATGCGTCCGCAAGGGGTGGCTGCTCAAACGAAACCCGCAGCCGAGGGCGGCGAGTCAGCCGAATAGTTTGCTTTCCAAGCAGCAGAGCCCGGACACCTGTCCGGGCTTTCTGATCTCCACCTGTCGGTCATTCTTCACTAGAACTCAGCACATCGGCCACGATTCGCACGCCTTCCAGCGTGCGTTCGCGTTTGATTTCCCCTCCCAACGCGAGGCGAATACCCTTGCCGTACTCCGGCCCGGCGGCGCACCAGTGTCCGGCGGAGACGAGCACCCCTTTGCTCCTGAGTTCGTCTTCGACAGCACGCGAGTCATGCCCTTCTTTCAGCTTGACCCACAGGTGCCAGGCGCACGGGGCGCCGGGAGCCGCCGCTTCGCCGAGGAGCTCGCGTGCAGCCCAGTTGCGGGCAGCGCCTTCGGTGCGCTTCAGGTCGATGATGTGGTCTAGCGTGCCGTCTTCCATCATCAGCAGCGAGGCGAGGTTCTGCGGAACGTCTGTGCCAGTTGCGGTGCAGCGGAGCGAAGTGGCGAGCGCATCATTGGCCGATTCTGGAGCTATCAAGAAGCCCGTGCGCGTGGCTGGTGAAAAGCTCTTCGAAAGTCCGCGGACGTAGTAGGTCCGCTCGGGTGCGAGCACCGCGTAGCTAGCCGGAGCGTTTGGCTGCATAAAACCATACGCGTCGTCTTCGATGATGGTGAGTTCGAACCCGCGCGCGATCTCCACGATCTGTTCGCGACGTTCCAGCGGCGTGACGTAGCCGGTTGGATTCTGCACGGTAGGCATGGTGAAGAGGCCCCGCAAGGGAACGCCTGTTTTCTGAAGGCGCTCGCACAACGAGCGCAACGCGTCGGGAACGATGCCTTCTTGATCGGTTGTGCAGGCCACAAAGGAGGTCTTTGTCGCGCGGCATTGATCTAGGAATCCTGGATAGGTGTTCGCTTCCACTGCGATGCGCTTACACACGAGACCAGAAGCAAGGAGCGCGTTCAGTGTGCCGTGATGTCCGCCTGCGGTAACCCAGGTACGTGCAACCGGAAACTTGAGGAGGCGTGCGGCTGTCTCGCGAAGGATCTGTTCCACGGTGCGGAACGAGGGCCGCTGAATCTCGACGGTTTCGGCACTGTATTCCCGCATGGCGCGGTTCAGGTAATCGCGCCAGATTCCCTCCTGCTCCGGGAGCAAGGGGAAGTTCCACTGCAAGTCGAGCATGGGCAAAGTCTAATAGACTCGCCTAGTGAATATTCTTTTTGTTGGCGACGTGTTCGGTTCCCCAGGGCGGCATATCGTCCACGAGCACCTGCCCCACGTTGTGGAGTCGAACGAAGTTGACCTACTGGTCATCAACGGTGAGAACGCCGCTGGAGGCTTCGGTATTACGCCATCCATTGCAGAAGAGTTCTTCGACATGGGCGCGCACGTGATCACCACGGGCAACCACATCTGGGATAAGAAAGAGATTTTCGAATACATGGGCGTGCCGGCTGACTCGCACGGACGTGGCCGCCGCATCCTCCGCCCCGCAAACTTCGCCGTCGGAACGCCGGGATTCGGCGTGTACCAGGGCACCCTGCCGACCGGGCAGGAATATGCCGTGATGAACATGCAGGGCCGCGTCTTTATGAGTTCGACGGACGACCCATTTCGCAAAGCCGATGAATTGCTGCAAGGGGTTACAGCGAAGGTGATCCTGCTGGATTTCCACGCCGAGGCGACGAGCGAGAAGGTCGCGATGGGATGGTATCTCGATGGCCGCGTGACGGCGGTGCTGGGCACGCACACGCATATACCTACCGCGGACGAGCGCGTGCTGCCAAACGGAACGGCTTTTCAAACCGATGTTGGCATGAGCGGCCCGTATGACTCGGTGATTGGCGTAGAAGCGGAGCTTGCTTTGAAGCGGTTTCTAACCGGAATGCCGGGCAAGTTCGAGCCGGCCAAGGGTAATCCAAAAATGTGCGCGACTCTGATCGGCTGCGACGGCGGCACGGGTAAGGCACACAGCATCAAGCGCATTATGCTCGGCGAGTGAACGGATTCTATGCAGACGCTTGAAGACTCAACGACAGCCATTGCACTTGGCGCGGAAGTGCTGCACGAATTGCGTGCGGCTGTAGGCGACAGGGGTCTGGTTGCCGAGCGCAGCCAGCTACAAACGTACGAGTGCGACGGGCTGACGAACTTTCGTGCGCTGCCGGGTGCGGTGGTGCTGCCACGCTCTACCGCAGAGGTGCAGGCGGTGGTGCGAGTCTGCGCGAAACATGGGATTCCGTTTGTGGCACGCGGAGCAGGAACGGGGCTAAGTGGAGGATCGCTGCCCACGCCGGGATGCGTCGTGATTTCGCTTGCGCGGATGAACCGCATACTGGCAGTCGATCTCGAGAATGGACTGGTGACGGTCGAACCCGGCGTCACGAACACGCAGGTGACAGAGCGCGTTCGCAGTGCGGGATACTTCTTCGCGCCGGATCCTTCTTCACAAACGGTCTGCACGATCGGCGGCAACATTGCCGAGAACGCGGGTGGGGCGCATTGCTTGAAATACGGCTTTACCGTGACGCATGTGCTTGGCTGCGAGGTGGTGCTGCCATCAGGCGAGGCTGTGTGGTTAGGCTCGGAGCACGGAGTGATCGATCCGCTTGGCTACGACCTTGCCGGAGTGTTCATCGGCAGCGAAGGAACCCTTGGTATAGCCACGAAGGCAGTGCTGCGCGTGGTGAAAAAGCCAGAAGCAATACAGACGTTGCTTGCTGCTTTCGATACTCCCATCGCGGCGGCGCAGAGCGTGAGCGACATCATCTCGGCGGGCCTGCTGCCGAGCGCCATGGAAATGATGGACCGTATGTCTCTCATCGCCGTGGAAGCGGCTGTGCATCCGGGCTATCCCCTTTGTAATTCGCTGTTGCTGGTGGAGCTTGACGGACCGGGAGTGGAGGTCAGTGCGCAAATGCCGACGGTTCGCGAAATATGCGAACGCAACGGCGCGTGGGAGCAGCGGCTGGCCGCAACGGATAAGGAGCGCGCACTGGTTTGGAAGGGTCGCAAGGCTGCGTTTGCGGCAATGGGGCGTGTGTCGCCCAACTACATCGTGCAGGATGGTGTGATCCCGCGGACGGCACTGCCGCATGTGCTCGAAACCATGCAGCGCATGGCTGATGAGAAGGGTTTGCGCATCGGGAACGTGTTCCACGCGGGTGATGGCAATCTGCACCCAATGGTGCTGTACGACTCTGCGGTCGCGGGTGAAGAAGAACGTGCGCTGGCATTCTCGTATGAGATCCTGCGGCTTTGCGTGGATGCGGGTGGCTCCATCACGGGCGAACACGGTGTGGGCCGCGAGAAGCAATGCGAAATGAGCTATATGTACGCGGAGCCGGACCTCGCGACAATGCTGCGCGTGCGAAAGGCCTTCGATCCGAACAACATTGCGAACCCTGACAAGCTATTTCCTACCCCTCGGATATGTGGCGAGCGGAAAGCGGGCGCATACAAGGTGCATGCTTTGCAGGAAGCTGGCGTGGCGGAGATCTTTTAACATGCTTCTTCTGTCTCCTTCGGCGCGCGGTTAGGAAGCAAATCCCTGCGGGGAACGACCAATAGAAGGCGAAGGGGTTCCCGCAGGGCTGCACTATTTCTGAACGCCGAAGGTGAAGACCGTTGTCGAATGCATCGTCTGCCCTGGGCGGAGTACGGTAGATGGAAAAGCTGGGTGGTTGGGTGAATCCGGGAAGTGTTGCGTTTCCAGGCAGAAGCCGAAGTGCTGTTCGTATTTCACACCAGACGCGCTGACGTTCGTCCCGTCTAGGAAATTACCGGAGTAGAACTGCACGCCGGGTTCTGTGGTGGTGACGGTGAGCGTGCGACCGCTGGCTGAGTCAACGACCTTCGCAGCTTCATGCATGCCGGATGTGCCGTCGAGCACGAAGTTATGATCGTAGCCGCGAGCGAGCTTAAGCTGCTCGTTCGACGCGTTGATACGTTCCCCGATGGACGTCGCTTTCGTGAAGTCGAATGGCGTGCCCTTCACGGGAGCCAGCTCGCCGGTGGGGATGAGTCCGGCATCGACGGGGGTGTAGCGGCTTGCAGGGATCATGATCTTTTCGCCCAGTATGTTGCCAGTACCTTCGCCACTCAGGTTGAAGTAAGAATGGTTCGTAAGGTTGGCAACCGTTGGCTTCGTTGTTGTGGCGCTGTATTCAATTTTCAGTGAGTGACCTTGCAACGTGTAGTGAACGTGCGCTGTCAGTTCTCCGGGAAAACCCATGTCGCCATCGGGACTCACCAGAGTCAACTCAATGCCATCTGCGGTTTGTTTGCCGCTCCAAACTTTGTGGTCGAAGCCAATGGTCCCACCGTGCAGCATGTTGCCGTTGTTGTTCAATGGCGCATGGTACGTCTTGCCGTCGATCGAGTAAGTGCCCTTGGCAATGCGATTTCCGTAGCGACCCACGACTGCGCCGAAGTAGGTGGACTTGTCCGCCTCATAAGCAGCGACATTGCCGTAGCCGAGTACGATATTCGCGAACTTACCGCTTCTATCTGGAGCCTCGATGCTGACGATGCGTGCGCCGAAGTCCGTGATGCGCACGGTAAGGTCGGCGCTTTTGAGGGTGTAGAGCTTGACCGGATGCCCGTCGGCGGCTTTGCCCCAGTCTGCGGAGGAAACTTTCATTTGTGCGGAACTATGCATCGTCATGGTGGCCGAGAAGATAGCGGCCATGCAGAGAATTCTATTCATGAATGCTGTTCTCCCGGTTATTGCAAACGTATTTATCGCATCGACGTCACGATGGGACGAGGAAAGAGTACACCCTGCGCGAACCCAATGGGCATGTGTGCGTCTTTTGCCTAAGTAGAACATCTCACCCTGTACCATCTCATTGACGCTTCCGCGTTGACGTGAACGCACTCCAAAGCATGCCCGACTCGACCTCTTCCCTGGCACGAACTTTCCGCGCATTCCGCTATCGTGATTTCCGAGTGATGTGGATCGGTGCGTGTGTGTCGACGATCGGCACATTTGTGCAGCAGTTTGCGCAGAGCTGGCTGGTCTACGATTTGACCAAGGATCCCTTTTATCTCGGGTTGGATCTGTTTCTCGGACAGCTACCCATCATCATGTTTTCGCTGTTCGGAGGCGTATTCGCCGACCGACTGGACCGGCGCAAGATGCTGCTCACCTCGCAGTATGTGCAGATGGTGTGTGCGTTCACGCTCTCGTTGCTATTTGTGTTCCACATGGTGAAGGTGTGGCAGATTCTTAGTCTCTCGTTCCTGGTGGGTGTGGGGCAGTCGTTCGGTGGGCCAGCCTATTCGGCGCTGCTGCCGAACCTGGTGCCGGCAGAAGATCTGCCAAACGCGATCGCAATGAATTCCATTCAGTTCAATTTGGCACGCGTGCTGGGACCGACCATTGGCGGCCTGGCTTACACGACCTTGGGTGCCACTTGGTGCTTCACGCTGAATGGGGTGTCTTACCTTGCGGTGATTGCCTCGCTCCTGATGATTCACGTGACATTCGTTCCCCCGAAAACCACCGTCGCAGTGATGACCAGCATGAAGGAAGGCATCAGCTTCATCCGCCAGCGCGATGGCATGACAGCGCTGGTGATTCTGGCGTTTTGCACGACGCTGTTTGGATTTGCAGTGAGCGGCTTCTTACCGGTGTTCGTGCGCAGGATTTTTCATCGAGGACCGGAGACGTACACCGTGCTGCTGGTGTGCTCCGGTGCGGGTTCGATATGCGGAGCGCTGGGAGTGGCCGCGTCGGAGAAGATGAAGGGCAAAGGCCGGCAGACTTTGTTGATTCTTGTTGTGCTGGGAATGCTGACCGCAGGTTTTGCCGTGTGCCGTTGGTTACCGCTGTCGTGTGCCCTGCTCTTCCTGAGTGGCATCGCGATTATGGCCGCAGCATCGTTCATGCTTTCGCTAGCTCAACTAATTACGACAAACGAGATGCGCGGGCGTGTGATGAGCGTGTACAACCTGGCGTTTCGCGGCGGTATTCCATTAGGTGGACTTGCGCTGGGCAAGCTGATTCCCATCTTCGGTGTAACGCCCACGCTGGCTGGTGCGGGAGTTATGCTGATGGCGATCGCAGGCTTCTTTCTTCTAAAGCCGGAGTCGACATTCCAGCCTGCTGCGGACGTGCATCCAGCGACTTAGCTCAGTGAGCTTGGAGCCACCGAGGTTATTTACAGACGGGCACGAGCAAGACTTTTGGGTAAAAGAAATGCCGTCGCTGTGCGACGGCATTTTTACTGCAAGTGAGAGAACCCTTACGCGAACGAAGCGAGAGCGGTTTTCTCGTCTTCAAAAGTGTCGAACACAGTGAGCAGTTTCGTGATCACCAAGAGATCCTTGACCTTCTTCGTGAGGCCGAGCAGCTTAAGATCCCCGCCTGCATTTTTCACTGTCGTATAACCGCCAACGAGCTCGCCGAGGCCTGAGCTATCCACATAGCTCACAGCGCTCAGGTTCACGAGAATCTTCTTCGAACCAGCGGCGAGAGCTTCCTGAATCGCACTGCGCAGCTGACCGCTGCCCTCGCCCATGGTGATCTTGCCACCAAGGTCCAACACCAAAACGCCATCTACTTGCCGGTTCTTAATATCCATGTCGCCGCGAGCCTCTCCTCTAGTCCTGTTCTTAATCAGTGTGATTTCCGTACCCGGACTCAACTGGCGAAAGTGTACCTCATCCATGATGGCGCGCATCAGGAAAACGCCGCGCCCTGAAGTACGGAGAAGATTTTCCGCTGCCAGTGGATCGGCGAGCTTATCAGCATCGAATCCCGCACCTTCGTCGGAGATGCAGACGCGCAGCGCTGTTGGCGTTAGGTCAATTGCAGCGGACACCTTCTTTTCCGTTGAATACTTGTTTCCGTGGACAACCGCATTTACGGCTGCTTCCCGGCACACGAGGGAAATTTGACTCACCTCGTCTTCATCGAAGCCGGCGCGCTGTGCAAACTGCTCAGCGTTCTGCTCAATGGTGTCGATGGTTCCGAGCACCGATGGAAGCTCTAGGTCTACCCTGTTTGACTTCCCTTCCGTAACCGGCATCCACGTTCTCCCTGAACTTACTGGCCGTGCGACAGCTTTCTATGCAACAGAATCAATGCGAGCAAGTCTACTGTATTTGTTCATCCCGTCCTGATGCACATGCTTTCGCGAGCGTTCCTCTCAATTACAACGAGCCAGCAGGATGGTCATGTCATCAGGCTGTTCTGCGTTTCCGATCCATTGCTTTACTTCGCCGATAGATTCCAGTGCTAGCTCAGCCAGGCTCTTTGCTTCGTTAGCTCGAACGAAATCGCGCAGACGATCTTCGCCAAATTCATCATCACCGCGTTCGGGCTCTGTAAGCCCATCACTGTAAACAACGAGCAAATCACCCTGCCGCAACTGAATGGTGGCCTCCTGGTAGTGCAGACCGTCCAGCAGTCCCACCACTGCTCCACCGCATTCCAGCCTCTGCACGGTGCCATCCTTGGAGAGAACGAGCGGAGGCAAGTGACCTCCATTGCTATAGGTAAGAGTGTTTGCTGAAGAGTCGAAGACGGCGATGAAAAGCGTCGCGTACTTTTCTGGGGTCGTGCTGCGATACAGATGCCTGTTCAGGCATGTCAGAAGACCGGCAGGCGATGGCACTTTGGAAAGTCCATCGCCGCTACCGAGCGTGAACGCACGCACGGCTGAGTTAAGCGATGCCATCAGCAGCGCTGCAGAAA
The DNA here is from genome assembly GCA_965200515.1 of Granulicella sp. Lineage (GTDB taxonomy): Bacteria > Acidobacteriota > Terriglobia > Terriglobales > Acidobacteriaceae > Granulicella. The sequence continues at coordinate 2,533,717 of CBDAUT010000014.1, forward strand.
TCCCCTTTCCGCTGATATCGCCGAGTGCGATGCAAAGCCGCTGATCGTCCCACGCGATGTAGTCGTAATAGTCTCCGCTGACGGTTCTTGCTGGCATGCAGAGCGCATGAACCTCGAGATTGCCAGCGTGGATGGGTGAGGCAGGAAACAGGTTCTTCTGAACTTCCTGCGCAATCATGAGTTCGTTCAGCATGCGGTCTTTTTCACGCTGCTGCACGAGAAGATCCTGAATGGACGCAGCCATGGAATTGAAAGACTGCGAAAGCGCGCCAAGCTGATCCTTCTGCTTCACGTGGATGCGATGAGCCAGATTGCCGCGATCAATCTCGGTTGTGCCCTGGTAGAGCCCGTAAACGGATTCGGTGATGGTACGGCTCAGTTGCACGGCCATAAAGAGTGAAAAGAGCTCAAGAAGGGCGAAAAGGATCGAGATGACGATGAGGCCGATGCGCACTATCGACCCCGTCATTACCGAGGTAGCAAACAGCCTTGTGTAAAGCACAGTGGGGCGCGACACGACGCCGATGACTGCGGGAATGACGTCGCCACTCTCCCACGAGATGACCGGAAGCGGGGCACTGAACTTGATGCTTACGTCGAACAAACGGTCGGACGGCGGCACCCTGCCGCCGTATACACGTTCGAAATCATCCGGTGCATTTCTGATTGCCGCCAAGCGTTCTATCGCTGTCGCCGGGTTACCTTTCTCTGCTGCGGTACTCGACTCCTGGCCTCCTCGTCTGGGTCCCGACCGGTGCATATGCAGTTGCTGCGCGCCCTCCGGTCTCAAGATTGGCGCAACTTCGCCAACGGCCTGATCCGAAGCCGGGCCCACATTGGGCGGGAGCGTAACATCCTGGCCATCGGAAGTACTGATGACTTTGACTGATGACACGAGAATGCGACCCAACCCCGTCGCGACCGAATCCAAAGTCTCTCTTTCTATCGGCAGGCTGCCCAGAACGGTAGTCGTCGTTTTTCCGTTTGGGATGACTACCAGGCTGCACAGATACAGGTGCCCATCGAGCGACATGGCACCGTCGAAGTGTTGCTGCATCCAGGCGGGGGCTGGACGATTGGCAAAAGGCGAAACCTTCTTAGCGCCAACTAGTTCGACGGGAATGGCGCGCCACATGCCACTGTCGAGATATGCAAGTGAGATGTTCGACTGTCCCGGCCCAAAATCGCCGGCAATCGGGATATTGCCGTGCGTCGGCATCCCATGTGCATTCAGATAAATCGCGACTGTACCTGCTTCGTCCTGCACGCGGCGTTCTGTGTCAGCGAGTACCGTGATCGCGGAGTTAGTTGCATATTGACCCGCAAACGTATACGCCGCAATGCCAGTGATCGTGCCGAACAAGACCACCGGCGCCAAACCCATCAGCAGATAAGTCAGAATAAGCCGATTTCGGACTTTCCAAAGTAGACGCTGATTGAGCACCCGCACGCCCATAAACAGCAATACGATGAGCACGATAAAACCAAGGAATGCGTCGAGCACCAGGCTGAGAGCATGGAATGGCTTCAGTATCTCGCCAAGCAACAGCAAGACAATCATCACTAAGACGAGCCGGTATACGAAGCGACCAAGGCGCGACGTGGGCTTGTAGCCGATGATCTTCTTCAGTTGGCGGAAGTCTGCGGGCATCGTGAGCTGTACTCGTGAAGGAAGGCTTCGTTCAACACTCTACCGCACGAGGCTCTTGGCAACCTCATCATGCCGAGGTGCTGGCCTTGCTATACTCCGCGCATGCCGCGCGTCTCCGCTTCGCCTCGCCTCCTTGTTCGCTCTTCCTCCATCCATGCCGCGGGATGCTACACGCTGGACCGGATTCGCCGGGGACAGCAGGTCATGGAGTACGACGGCGAACGCATTCCCAAGAAGGAAGCGGACAAGCGTTACGAAGATCGTGTTGTGACCTACCTCTTCGGCTTCGGCGAAAAAGGTGATGTGATCGACGGGTTCGGAACAGCCATGTTTCTAAATCACTCCTGCGATCCGAACTGCGAAACCCATGAGGAGGGCGGCCGCATCTTCATTCGCGCGATCCGAAACATCGCTGCCGGTGAAGAGTTGGTGTATGAGTACAACCTGTACGACTCTGACGTGGACGACGTCGCCGACTGTTATTGTGGCGCGCCGCAGTGCAGGGGCACGATGTACTCGGACGGCGAAGTGAAGCGGCGGGAGCGGCTGCTTGCACGGCGAAAGGCGAAGGCGTCGAAATAGCCACAGGCCACCGGGCGATACAATCGACCTTGCCCGATGCCTTACCAGGTTCTAGCTCGCAAGTACCGCCCACTGCGCTTTTCTGACGTGGTTGGGCAAGACCATGTCACGCGTACTCTGCTCAACGCGCTTGAGAAGCAGCGCATTGCACATGGTTATATTTTTTCAGGACACCGCGGGATCGGTAAGACGACGATTGCGCGCATTCTCGCCTCCGCACTGAACTGCCGTAATGCGATTGGATCCCCTGCTCGGCCTACACCGGAACCCTGCAATGCGTGCGATAGCTGTCTCGAGATTCGTCAGGGCAATGCGGTCGATGTGATCGAGATCGATGCTGCGACAAATCGCGGTATCGACGAAATTCGAGAGCTGCGAGACGCGGCACGGTACCGTCCGTCTCGCGACAAGTACAAGATTTACATTCTGGACGAAGCTCACCAGATCACCGATGCTGCCTTCAATGCACTGCTGAAGACATTGGAAGAGCCGCCCGAGCACATTGTTTTCATGATGGCGACGACTCAGCCAGAGGACATCCCTCAAACCATTCGGTCCCGCTGCCAGCACTTCAGCTTCCATGCTGTGAAGCTCGATGACATCGTGGGGCAGCTCCAATTGATCTCCAGAGACGAGAACATCGGCGTCGACGATGCTGCGCTCGCACTGCTTGCAGAAGCGGGGGACGGCTCCATGCGTGATGCGCTTTCCATCATGGATCAGGCAATTGCCAGCGCACCCACGGAGGATGGCAAGCCCCTGCTCACGGTCAACCAGATTCGTGAACTAATGGGAACGGTCTCAAATGTGGTTTACGAGCAAATCCTCGAAGCGGTAGATGCGAATTCCAGCGCCGACGTGCTGAGCACGATGAGCCGTTTGCTGGACGCCGGCAACGGACCGCAGCAGCTTGCGCGGCAGTTTGTGCGCTACCTGCGGAACTGCACGATTGCTAAGATCACGGCACTGCAGCCCGATGTGCCTGCGACCGGCATCGCGGCTGACCTGCTGCAGATTTCCGACGAGGAGCGTCGCCGGGCCGCACGCTCAGCCGCGCTCTTCACCGAAGAAGAGCTTTCCCGGTTCCTTTCGATCATGCTGCGCACCTTTGATGAGCTTGGATACCGCCAGGAGCAGCGGCTGCATCTTGAGCTTGGACTTCTGAAGCTGGTGCATGTGCAGCGGCTTGTGCCGATCGAGGAGTTGCTAAGCCAGCTTGGCGCGCCTCCGCAGAAGGGCGCGGCAAGTTCAATGGGTGCTCCGGTTAGAACCACCAGGAGCGCTCAACCTGGCGCAACAGTGACGACCGCAAGCAGCACGCTAGTGAGTGGAACAAGTACACTCACTTCACCGCGACCGACCCCGTTCGAGGTTGACCGGTCTCGTAAGACTCCGATTGCTCACGTTGAAACCACGAGCACGCAGCACATAACAGCGGGAGCGTTGGCCTTGGCGCAGCCGCCGATGCAGGCTGTAGGCCCGAAGCCCGTGCAGGTCGAAGCTGAGCGTCCGTGTCTGGTGGAGCCAGTCGTGGCGACTTCTGTTGCTGAACCGATTGGAGTGCCACAGGAGCCGCCTGCCACCGCCCTGGCGAGCAGTATCGACACGGCTGCACTACAGTCCTCGTGCGTTGCCGCTCTAAATGCATTGAAGGGACAAGGTACGGCGGCGCACACCATCGAGGAAGCGACATTTGTATTGTCAGGTAACTCGCTCGACGTTCAGACCACGGTCTCGCAAGCGATGCTGCCAGTTGCCATCAATCCGGAGGCAGACCGCGCGATCAAAGCGGCTTTGCGCGAGAATGGCGCTGGGGAACTGAAACTGAGATTCCTGCCGGGAACAGCAAAGTCGACGATTAAGGCTAAGGCCCCGCGAGTCGCCGCCGCCGGCAGTGTGGAAGAGCTTGCCGCGAAGCATCCGCTGGTTCAGCAGGCGCAGCAGTTGTTCGGTGCTGAGATCAGCAACGTGATCGACCTACGCGAGAAGAATTGAAGGAGTTCGGCATGGATTTCAGCAAGATGGGCGAGATGCTTTCGCAGGCCAGCGCGATGCGCGAAGACATGGAGCAGAAACTCGGCACCACGGTGGTGCAGGCAGACTCTGGTGGCGGTGCTGTCAGCGTTCGCATGAACGGTCGCAAGGAAGTGTTGAAGCTCACCATTGCTCCTTCTGCTGCGAGCGCCGCAGCGGGAGACATCGAGATGCTGGAAGACCTGATCGTTGCCGCGATTAACGAGGCAGGACGCAAAGCCGACGCTGCAGCGCAAAGCGCGACGGCGGGTATGCTGGGTGGTCTTGGTCTCCCAGGCATGTAAGGCGCTGCACCTTCGCTACGTTGGCCCACTACACTTAGGAAGATGGCTTCATCGACACGCTTCGCCGCGCCCATGGCGCAATTGATTGACGAACTTCGCAAGCTGCCCGGCGTCGGCACGAAAACAGCGCAACGATTTGCATTTCATATTCTGCGTTCGTCCGATCGCGACGCAGATGCGCTGGCGAACAGCATCCGTGCGCTGAAGGCCGCGTTGCGGCTCTGCTCCCTCTGCAACAACGTAACGGATGTTGACCCTTGCGGATACTGTTCGAGCCCCTCTCGGAGCCAGCGGCTTATCTGCGTGGTGGAAGAGCCGACCAACATCGCTGCCATTGAGAAGACGCGCACATGGAACGGTGTGTACCACGTGCTGCACGGAACACTTTCACCTGTAAACGGCGTCGGCCCGGAGCAGCTTCGCCTCGGCAACCTGTGGCCACGGCTAACGGATGCCGAGGAGATGATCCTCGCGACCTCACCGACGGTTGAAGGAGAAGCGACAGCGCGGTTTGTCGCAGACGAGGCCCACGCAAAGTATGCGGGGTTGCGCATCACGCGCATTGCAACTGGTGTGCCTGCCGGTAGCGATATCGAGTACGCCGATGAGGTGACGATGACGCGCGCGCTTGAAAACCGCCGCGTGCTTTGAACCTTATTGCGGGAGAACGCGGAGTGAGCCGCCAGTCATATCTTTGGGCAGATTATAGTCGAGCAGCGAAAGAATGGTGGGCGAGATGTCGCGCAACGAGCCGCCTTCTCGCACACCGATGTTCTTCCCCTGGTCGGTGACAAGGATGAAGGGCACTGGATTGGTGGTGTGGGCCGTGTGCGGGCCGCCACTACCTGGGTCAATGAGCATTTCTGCGTTGCCGTGGTCGGCGGTAATGATCCAAGAGGCGCCGTTTGCGCGCACGGCATCGTAGACGCGACCGAGACAAGCGTCGACGGTTTCTACAGCTTTTACCGTGGGCTCAATCTTGCCCGAGTGGCCGACCATGTCGGCGTTGGCGAAATTGACGATGATAATGTCGAAGGCTGTGTCCGTGATGGATTTCACTACGACATCGGCAATGCCGTTTGCACTCATTTCGGGTGCGAGGTCGTAGGTTGCGACTTTTTGCGACTGCACAAGCTCACGATCTTCCCCTGCGAACGGCTTCTCGATGCCACCGTTGAAGAAGTATGTGACGTGAGCGTATTTTTCAGTCTCAGCGACGCGCAAATTGCGGAGTTCGTGCTTGGCCATCACGTTCGCGAGCAGATTGTCCATGCTCTCTGGCGGGATGACCATAGGCAGCGTGTACTTGGGGTCGTACTGCGTCATGGTGACGTAATGCAGGTCTTGCGGAACGCTTTCAAGCGGCATCTCTGCATCGAGTTCGGCGGCCTTCGGCAGCTCCAAGCCGCCGGTAGCTGTTAGGCCGCTGCGACGAGCGAGCACACGCGTGATCTGGCGCGCGCGATCGGCGCGGTAGTTGAAATTGATCACCGCGTCGCCGTCGCGAATGAGTGCGACAGGATGGCCATGCTCGTCCGCGCAGCAGAAGGGTTCGGTGAACTCGTCCGTAACACCGTTGTTGTAGCTTTCGCGAATACGTTCCACAGCACTGCGGTGCAGCCCGCCGGGCGCTTGGCCTGTCACCATGGCGTCAAATGCCTTGCGCTCTTTTTCCCAGCGCAGGTCGCGATCCAATGCGAAGTAGCGTCCACTTACGCTGGCGAGTTTGCCAACTCCGAACTCGGCGGACTTCTGCTCCAACGCTTCAAGATAGCCAGCGCCGTTTGTCGGTAGCGTGTCGCGACCGTCCATAAATGCGTGTACAAAGACGCGCTCTACCTTCTGCCGCGCGGCCATTTCCAGCAGCGCGTACAGGTGCCGCTGATGCGAGTGCACTCCGCCATCACTGAGCAGGCCAATCAGGTGCAGTGCACGGTCTTCCGCAGCACTCGCCTGCATGGCTCTCAGCAGCGTTGGGTCCCTAAAAAACTCGCCGGAAGCTATAGCGGCATCAATGCGTGTGATGTCCATGCGAACGACGCGGCCTGCGCCGAGATTCAGGTGGCCGACCTCGCTGTTACCCATCTGCCCATCCGGCAGACCGACGAAGTGCTCACTCGCACGAATCAGTGTGTTGGGGTATTCGCGAAGCAGCTTGTCGTAGGTAGGCTTTCTCGCCAGCGCAATGGCATTACCGTGCGTCTCGGCCCGGTAACCCCAGCCGTCAAGAATGGTCAGGATGACCGGTCCGTTATTTGTCTTCATCGTCCCCAGGGACCCTAGGCTGCTTGGAGTTCTTTGATTGTGGGCAATAAGCGGATAGACTCGCCGCTGCGCTCTTCAGCTTTCCGGAGGTCGTATAGGTTCTGCAGATTGAGCCAGAATTGCGGACTGGTTCCGAAGAAGTGCGAGAGTCTCAGTGCCATCTCCGCATCTAGGATGGTCTGACCGTCTAGTAAACCGGTGAGCCTTTCCAGTGTCACGCCAAGCTGCGTCGCGAAAACTTCCGCAGACGTGCCCATAGCGTCAATTTCTTCTGAAACATGTTCGCCGGGATGTATCGCTTCGACAGGCATCGCTTCTCTTCTTCAATGGTAATCAACAATTGCCACGTTCGCAGGTTCGTCTTCGCCGCTGTTCCAAGAGAAGCAAATCCGCCACTGGTCATTGATTCTGATGGAATATTGGCCCACGCGATCACCTTGAGAGCTTCCAGTCTATTGCCCGGAAGACTTCCGAGCTCCCGTAAAGACGTGGCTATCGAGAGGCGATCCAGCTTGAGACGAGCTGCCCTCGCAATTGCTTCGAATTCCCTAACCCGCTCTCCAGCGAAGAATGCCTGAGTCTGTTTACTGCCAAAGGAGCGGATCATGAGTATCGCAACTATTCCGAGTAGTTCACGCTGTCGCGGCCAAGAAACTCCGCCGTTTGCCCGAGCTCTTCCTCAATGCGCAGCAACTGGTTGTACTTTGCGATGCGGTCTGTACGTGAGGCGGAACCGGTCTTAATCTGCCCGGCACCTGTGCCCACAGCTAGGTCCGCGATGAAGGTGTCCTCGGTCTCGCCGGAGCGGTGCGAGATGATGCTGGTGTAACCGTTGCGGCGCGCGAGCTCTATGGCTTCCAGCGTTTCGGATATGGAGCCGATCTGGTTCACCTTCACCAGGATCGAGTTGCCGACTCCTTCTTCAATGCCGCGCTGCAGGCGTTTCGTGTTCGTCACGAACAGGTCGTCTCCGACTAGCTGGACTTTGCGACCGATCTTTTCCGAGAGGATCTTCCAGCCCGTCCAGTCGTCTTCAGCCAAGCCGTCTTCTATGCTGACGATGGGATATTGGCGCGTCCAGCTTTCCCAATACGCGGCCATCTGCTCGCTATTCTTTTCGCTCTTGTCGGACTTCTTGAAGATGTACTTGCCGGTGCTCTTATCGAAGAACTCGCTGGCGGCGGGATCGAGTGCAATCGCGATGTCTTCACCGGCCTTGTAACCCGCAAGCTCGATCGCTTCAAGGATCACTTCCAAAGCTTCGACGTTCGACTTGAGCGAAGGAGCAAACCCTCCTTCATCGCCAACGGAGGTGTTGTAGCCCTTCTTCTTCAGCACGCCCTTCAGCGTGTGAAAGACTTCCGTGCCCCAGCGCAAGGCGTCGCTGAAATTCTCCGCGCCGACTGGCATCACCATGAACTCCTGGAAGTCCACGTTGTTGTCGGCGTGCGCTCCACCGTTCAGAATGTTCATCATGGGCGTGGGCAGAATGCATGCATTTACGCCACCAAGATAGCGGTAGAGAGGCAAGCCGAGTGCTTCCGCAGAGGCGCGCGCGCAGGCCATGGAAACGGCAAGGATGGCATTAGCTCCGAGGCGACTCTTGTTCTCCGTGCCGTCGAGCGCGATCATTGTCGCGTCGATCATGCGCTGATTGCTGGCATCCATACCGACCAGCTCAGGGCCGATGATGCTTTCAACATTCTCCACTGCCTGTAGAACGCCCTTGCCGAGGTAGTGGCTCTTGTCGCCATCGCGCAGTTCGACAGCTTCGTGCTCGCCCGTTGATGCTCCACTCGGAACTGCAGCACGGCCACGAACGCCGTCTCCCAGCACAACGTCCGCTTCTACCGTTGGGTTGCCGCGGCTATCGAGGATTTCGCGTGCGTGAATCGACACAATCTCAGTCATGCTGTCTGTTGCTCCTGTTTTCCTGGCGCTCTTTCTGGTGCGCGCAATGTGGTGTTGCAGCCGGTCCTGCAGTGAAGGCCTGCGGTCGACGGCGATTGCCTGCCCTGCCGCACCACCAATCGTTTCCACAAGCTCGGCCACGGCTGGCTCCCACAAACGCCAATTCTAGCAAAGCAGACTCACGCGTCCTGTGAAACGCGGATGTAATCGCAACGGACAAGATAAGACCCGTTGACGGCAAAAAGCTACCTAAGCGGCTCAAGCAGACGATCGACTCCGCCAACGGGCATCACTAGGCGCACGCGAGTTCCCCGCCCTGGCCTGCTTACCATCTCCACTTGCGCGTCGTCGCCGTAGAGCACTTCCATCCGCTCCCGCACGTTGCGCATCCCGATCCCGGAGCCCTCACGCACGAGGCCGCTTACAGGCGCTGCAATGGTGGTTGCAGGCTCAATACCGACGCCATCGTCTTCGACTTCGATGACTAATCGCTCACCCTCAAGGCGACTCCGCAGAACGATTGTTCCACCACTGATGCGGGGCTCAAGTCCGTGCTTGATGCTGTTTTCGATGAGCGGTTGCAGCAGCATGCTTGGCACCACGACCTGCAATGTCGCCGGAGCAATTTCCTTTACTACCCGCAACTTCTCACCAAAGCGGATCACTTCGATGTCCAGGTAATCGTCGGTAAAGGTGAGTTCTTCTTCCAGCGGCACGAAAGCATCGCGCTCACGCAGCAGCACGCGAAGAATGTTGCCAAGCTTCACAATCATCTGCCGTGCTAGTTCTGGTTTGGACCGAATGAGGGAAGCTATGGAGTTCAGCGTATTGAACAAGAAGTGGGGGTTGATCTGCCGTTGCAGAGCATCGAGACGTGCTTCAAGCAGGAGGCGACCCTGCTCCTGGAGCTTGCTCTCGATACGTATCGCATTCCAGATCTTCAGCGGAATCCCGACGATCACTGGAGTACAAGCGCAAATGGCAAGTTCCAGCCACCACGAGTCTGAGTGCAACTCGAAATATCTGCGTGGATAGAAGTGGCCGAGCACACTTGTTCCGAACTGCGCTGCCATAAGCAGCAGCAATAACGAAATCTGGCGGTCGACGTGAGGGTACTCTACGGTCCGCCGGATCCAGCGATAGATGCTGATGTCGATAAGCGGCGAAAACGACCAGACATCCTCCTCGCTGACAAAGCGGCGAAAAGTGCTGAAGGTGAGCGCGACCGCCAGGTTTACCGGGAGCGCGAGATACTCACCGTGCAGCATGGCAGGCAGCGCGAGCAGGGTGCCGCTGAGCATTCCCGCAGCAGGGCCGAGCAGCAAAGAAATCATCGTCGTCGCTTCGAAGGAAAGGTCGGCGGCTAGGAAGTTCGGCACACGCACGCGCACCCATACACCGAGCATTAGCGGTACACAGATCCATGCAAGTAACTGAAGCGTTTCGCGCCCTGTGCGCTCGCGCCGCAGCAGCAAACGCCTGAAGCGATTCGCACGCGCCAGAGAGCTAGCCACGGCTGCGGCCACCCCGAGCTCCACGAGCAGCGTGATCCAGATCAGGTTGGAGTTAGCCGCATGCACGCCTCTACTCTACGCTGCCGCTGAATCCATCCCTGAACTCGGGAATCTATACTGTTGCTATGCCCTTCGCCGCGGTTCGCAAGGTTGCCGATGCCGATTTCCCCACGCGCTGGGGACACTTTCGCATATTTGGCTTTGAAGGACTGACGGAGCCTGGGGACCCCACGCGCAAACCGGTTGAAAGCGCTGTGGCATTGGTGATGGGTGATATCCATTCGGAGCCGCCCGTCGTGCGCATTCATTCGCAGTGCCTGACGGGAGACGTATTTCACTCATTGCGCTGTGATTGCCACGACCAGTTGCACCTTGCACTGAAGCGAATCGCGGATGAGGGCGCAGGAATCCTGCTGTACGAGCAACAAGAAGGACGCGGCATCGGCTTGATGGCAAAGCTCCGGGCCTATGAACTGCAAGACCGCGGCGCGGACACGATCGAGGCCAATGAGCAATTAGGCTTCGAGGCCGACTTGCGTCACTTTGAGTTGCCGGCAGAAGTACTTAAGCAGCTCGGCGTCACGTCGGTACGCCTCATGACCAATAATCCCGAGAAAGTAGGAGCTCTGGAGTCGGCAGGCATCCATGTCGCCGAACGACTGAGCGCCGCGATCCCGAGTGAACCCACCTTCGAACGCTACCTTGAAACCAAGCGCGAGAAAATGGGCCACCTCGTCAGTTAGCGTTCTTATTCGTCTGGGCTGCCACGATGTTTTGTGGAGTTTTCACTATTTTTGCCGCCGCGAAGCCCTGAGCCACTGCTTGCGCTTCTAAATTTGCGAAAGTCTCGTCCGGTAGCGTCGCGGTTTTCGAATAGATCCAAAGATCTTTGTGATTCGGGCTGCCGATCACAAACCAGGAATTATCGGCTGCGATTGCGATTACATCGCGAGTCTTATGGAAAATAAGCAGGTGCTTGATTTTCAGTTCACCGCTGCCGCTTTTTGCCTGTGTCGCAGCCGTGTGCATAGGATCGGAGTAGATGCGCTTGGTGACGCAGGAATCAACCAACTGAACAGACCTGGGCGCGCTGTTTAGCGCAATCAGTTCGAATGAATTATTCAGGCACTGCTTGGTTGGCTTGTACGGGTATTTTGCGATTTCATACCAGGTTCCGCGCAGGCGGTTTAGGTCGAGCTTCGGCACGGGGGTGACGGTCTGGGGCAGCGCGGAACGATCTAAGCCAGCCAGCATGCTACCCACAAGAGCCACCCCAAATACGCCTAATCTCAACTGCCTCAACATTCAGTTCTCTCCGGAATACTTTCTTCTTCGATGCTGAGTGATGGCTATCCGTTCTGCTGGGCATCAGAAGCGACGAGCTGCGCTGTAGTAACCGCCTGACCCGTGTGTCTTTGGGTGTGCTCCGCTAGATGGATCAGCAGGCCGGCAACTGTTGTTGGCAGGCGTTTGCGCCCGATGCCGCGAGACTCATCGTAGCGCTTCGGCTGGAACGCGATCACGCGCTTTTTCGCGGAGTTCAGTCCTTGTCGACATTCTTCCATCACATCGGCGGCTGTGCCAGCTTTCATCTCGGTTCGCAACGCGGCATGCTGATCGTCATCAAGCCAGCGATCTTCGGCATAGGTAAGCAGCCGGTCAGCGGATCGCGCCATATGGCGTAGGTGGAATGCTACCGGTGCGAGACCCGCGGTCCGAGCGAACATCTGATCGTCGCTGAGACTGGCGCACCACTTTTCTACATCTTCTTCGGTCAGTTCCAGGGCATGGATCACTGCGCGACGAAGCGGGTCAAGTTCTTCGTGCGTGCCACGCATCCAAGGCTCCGCCCCATCTGCTGATTCACTCGACATTACAAACCTTTCTTCGCGCGGAACTCTCGCACGACGTCACCGGCGTCGCGGTGCTGCGTCTCCACGGCCAGATTCATTGCGCGCATCTCATCGGCGTTTACGCGGCCAGCCAGTTTCTGCATCGCTGCTCCAATCTGCGGCCAGCGTTGCAGCGCATCTTGCCGTACCAGCGGCACAGCTTCATATGGTGGGAAGTAGTGCTTGTCATCATCCAACGCTACAAAGTCCAAAGCTTTGATTGCACCATCCGTGGAGTTGCCCGCCACGATGTCCACCTGATGCGCGGCGAGCGAGCGATACAGCAGGCCTAACTCCATCGTCCGAGGCGGGCCGGCAAATTGAAGTCCGTAGGCAGACGCCAACCCGCGCAAGCCGTCAGGTCGCTCTGCAAACTCGTAGCCGACACCAAGGCGGAGAGTCGGGAGCTTTGTCACGTCTGAGATCGTCTTCAGGTTGTACCTGCGAGCGTCGTCACCACGCACCACCATTGCGAAGGTGTCCTCGAAACCAAGCCCCGGACCCTCGCGCACGTGGTAACGCTGCTCATACAAGCGAGCGACGGTTTCGTGCACCTTGTCTGCATCGCGCTCGAGCGGCTGCTTCAGCACTGCTGTGAGAGCGGTCCCGGTGTACTCTACGTAGCCGTCGATTCGCCCGGAGACAAGCGCCTGCTGACACAGATAGCTCCCGGCCAGCCAAAAGCGGCGTTCTACTTTGCCGCCGCCGGAAGCTTCAATCTCCTGCGCCAGCAACTCGCCAAGAACAACCTGTTCGGTGAAATTCTTCGCGCCGATAACTATGTGAGAGGACCGCGGTGGAGCGCAGGCATTAAGCACCAGCGGAAGGAGCAACGAGAGCAGAGCGTGCGGCGACCAGCTCCTGAGCGCTCTCCTTCTTGATCTCACCGGCGAACCGCCAATCGTTTTTCCAGCAGGCCCAGCAGGCCATCTGCGCACAAAGCAAGCAGGGCCGCAGGGACTGCGCCCGCGAGAACGAGGCCGTTGTCCACGCTTGCGACACCGCGGAAGATCAATTCGCCCAAGCCCCCAGCGCCAATGGCGGCAGCGATGGTGGCCACTCCGACGCAGGTTACAGTGGCGGTGCGGAGACCCGCGAGTATTACGCTCGCGGACAGTGGCAACTCGATCTTCCAGAGACGCTGCATTGACGTCATGCCTAATGCGTTTGCGACATCGATTAGCGCTGCGTCGACATTCCCGATACCGGCGTAGGTGTTGCGGATAATGGGCAGCAACGCGTAGCCAACCAGAGCCACAATTGCGAGGCGCGAGGCGCGGTCACCCAGGAACGGTACGGGAAGCAAGAGCCCAAACAAAGCCAGGCTGGGAACCGTCTGCAGAATGTTCGCGATAGCGAGCACTGGCTTCGCAAACGCACGTTTGCGTGTAAGAACAATTCCGAGCGGGATGCCGATCGCCACTGCGAATAAGATGGCGCTTCCGGTCAGCCAGACGTGCTCGAATGTAAGCCTGGCAATTTCCGAGCCGTGATGGCGGAGGAACTCGCTCAAGAGGCATCCTCCCGCGTCGTGGCGGCAACGTAGGCTTGCACCGCCGAATTCGTGGAGCTCCGAACTTCATCGCGCGGGAGATCGGCGACGATCTGACCGGACTCCACCAGAACTATGCGATCTGCTAAGTAGAGTGCCTCCTCGAGATCGTGCGTCACGATCAGCGTCGTGGTGCCGACGCGCCGCAGCAGATCGCGCAACATGGTCTGCATTTCCGCGCGGGTGAGCGGATCAAGCGCGCCGAACGGCTCATCCATGAGCAATACCGTGGGTTCGCTGACGAGCGACCGTGCGAGGCCGACGCGCTGGCGCTGGCCACCACTCAACTGCCAAGGGTAGCGATTCGTCATCTCAGGCGGCAGGCCGACGAGTGCAAGCATCTCCGCGGCTTTCCGCGCTATGTCTGTTTTTGGCTCGTCTGCGAGCTCCATGGACATGCCGATGTTGCGCTCGATACTCATATGCGGGAAAAGGCCGGTTTCCTGAATCACGTACCCAATACCTCGGCGCAACGTGAGAAGGTCGACGGCGCTTACCTCTTCGCTTCCTACAAAGACCTTGCCAGAAGTCGGCTGAACGAGGCCGTTGACCGTCCGCAGCAGGGTTGTTTTGCCAGAGCCGCTACGGCCCAGCAGCGCCGTGGTTGTTCCGGCAGCAACCCGCAGCGAGACGCGCTTTAAAAGCGAACGACCGTCCGGAAGGGTGAAGCTCACATCTGCGAACTTCACTTCCCGGGCGGCCATTGCTTTCCTTGTTCTTCTTCTAACCCTCGACTGCGGCTTCGGGAGCGTTCTCGGCACCCTGCTGCTCGTCGCTCGAAGCCTCCGCCAGAGGTTGTGCTGGACTGCTTGCGGTCGCACCCTTCACACGTACGACGGTGATCTTGTCGAAGCCTTCTTTGAAGGCCGGTGGACGGAGCCGCTCGGCCATTTTGTGCATCACTTCGTCGGTCACCTGACGATCACGCTTGGAATTGCGCTCCAGGCAGACGTCGAGCGGCACATCAAAGAACACCGCCTGCACCTGATAGCCGAAGCTCTTCGCCATCTTGATCCACTGGCGGCGTTCGTGAGGGCTCAGGTTGGTGGCATCGACATAATTCCACGGCATCTTCGCGATCAGTCGCGCGCGCAGCAGGCTGCGCAGTGTGCTGAAAACGAGGCCCTGGTAGCGCTGCTCGGTGATGTCATCGAAAAGAATATTGCGGAGCATGTCGCTCGAAAGCGGTGTAACTCCGCGGCGCTTGTACCAGGTCGTCTTGCCGGAACCGGGCAAGCCAATAGTCAGCACAACGTAGCCGCGAGGAGAACGTGCGGGCACAACTTGCGGCTCGGCCGGAGGTGTTGCCAGCGACTCGGGCTGCGTTTCGTGCACGATTTTCGGGGTGGATTCCACAGGCTCTGCTTCGATGGTTTCAGGCGTCGGCTGTGTAAGCGGCGCAGGTGATTCAGAACCTGAGTCCTCTTCGCCTGGTTCAAAACCATGCATCTCTGCGGTCAACTCTGCATCCGGCTCCTGTTGGCGAGCAACAGGTTCGGGGTAGGAAGGCCGCAGGGGTGCAGGCTGGTCCGTGGGAATTTCCTGTCCAATTTTTCCCGTGGACTCGGACTCGTTTGGCCCACGCTTGGAACGTCTTTTCATGAGTTTCTCGCGCATCCAGTCGCGCATACTTTGGTTTGTAACACACCGCTGGCAGTGCAGCAAAAACGGTGCACGCCGCGGCACTCTTTTCTCTGCGTCACGTTTGCCCCGCTACCCGCGCTTTGGTAGCCTCAGGGGTTGGAGCATGTGTTTCCCCGCATCGCCGCGAGCACATGCATATCAGTTCTTGTGAAGAGGAAATCTCCCATGGCAGTAAAGGTCGGTATCAATGGCTTCGGCCGCATCGGACGCAACGTATTTCGCACGGCGCTTGGCAATCCAGACATTGAATTTGTCGCGGTTAACGACCTGACCACGCCCGCAACACTGGCACATCTGCTGAAATACGACTCGATCCTCGGAAACTTAAAGAACGAGATTTCCGCGACCGAAGACTCAATCATCGTGGACGGTAAGGCAATTAAGGTGTTCGCAGAACGCGACCCCGCCAAACTGGACTGGGCTTCCGTCGGTGCAGAGATTGTGGTGGAGTCTACCGGATTTTTCACCGATGCGACGAAGGCGAAAGCGCACCTGGGTACCACGGTGAAAAAGGTCATCATCTCCGCTCCTGCCACCAACGAAGACCTGACCGTCGTCCTCGGCGTAAACGACTCGAAATACGATGCAGCGAAACACCATGTCATCTCGAACGCGAGCTGCACAACTAATTGTTTGGCGCCTGTCGTGAAGATTCTGCACGAGACGTTCACGATTCAATCGGGCATCATGACGACCATTCACTCCTACACCAACGATCAGGTTGTACTCGATGCTCCGCACAAGGATCTTCGCCGTGCCCGAGCTGCTGCGCTCAGCATGATTCCGAGCTCCACCGGTGCAGCCAAGGCGCTGAAGCTTGTGATTCCTGAGATGGACGGTAAGCTCGATGGTTTTGCGATCCGTGTTCCGACTCCAAATGTTTCGGTTGTTGACCTTACCTTCGTCGCTGAAAAGCCGATCGATGTCCCGAGCATCAACGCCGCTCTTAAGACCGCGTCCGAAGGCACGCTGAAAGGCATCCTTGGCTTTACGGAAGAAGAGCTGGTCAGCTCGGATTTCAAGGGTAATCCGCTGTCTTCAATTGTCGACTCCAAACTCACCAAGGTTGTCGGAAACACCGGCAAGGTCATTTCCTGGTACGACAACGAGTGGGGCTACTCCAGCCGAGTGAAGGACTTGATCATGTTCCTCGCGAAAAAGGGTCTGTAACGCACGCGCCTTGCAATGCCGCATCTCGCCTGGCGGGGTGCGGCTTTTCTGCGTATGGGATGCATCCTTCTTGCGTCAGCAACCAGCGAGCGATGGGATCGGCGTTGCCGTGTTTTCTGCGATGTCGCCGAACAGCGGAGCAGCTTGTTTCAGAACAGCTCCAGAGCTGACCGGAGCAGCTTGGATTGGTGTCGTCGCGTTCACGGGAGTTACGGTGATGCTCATGCAGCCTCCTCCATCGTCCGCAAATCTGCGGGCCACCAACATACTCCCGGAGTGTCGAAAGTGGCAATGAGGTTGCGGCGAACTATCTTCCGGCGTGAGAAAATTTCTGCATGAGTGACGAAACGTCGAAAGCAGCAACGCCCATTCGCCGCACCGGCCTGAGCCCAAAAGAGCAGAAGCTGCAAGCCATGCGAGATAAGCTGGCCAAGACCGCGGCAGGCGGTAAGCCTGCGGAAACAGGGTCTAACGCAGGATTCAAAGGGAAGACGGCACTCGGCGCGAAGAAGACCGCGTTCCAGCGGAAGGCCACATAGTCCCACTTGCTGCGAATCTCTCCAACACTCCTTATCGCTGGCAGTGTGCCACCGATACGCGAAAGGTGATTCCTTCGCGAATGACCAGCAAACTAGCAGAAGCGAAGCGCCAACGAACTGCTAACTGGGAGGCGTCTTGAAAAATACAATCGCACTGGCCGCTCTGTTCGCCATGCTTCCAGCAGGCGCACAGGTTCCCTCAGGGCACAATGCGCCTCTGCGCAATACGTTCGTCACGGCCGCGGAAACGGTGATCGACAACGCCTCGCGCGTCGACCTGAGAGCTGATCTGACTGTGTCAGACGCTCAGATGAAACAGGTTGACTCTGCTAAGGCGACGCTCAACGGCATGGTCGAAGACGATCGCGAAAAAGACGCCGCAGCCGTCGTCAACGATATGGTATTTCAGCTCTCTGCATGCCGTCTGCAAGCCACAAACGGTGCTGGCACGGATGCGTGTAAGGTCCAGTTTGATCGAGCCCGCCTGCGTGCGATGGATGCTATCCGCAAACATAAGAGTGGTGATACCTGGGCTGACGGCGCGCCGATTTACTAGCGCGCCATCTCCATTGGCTCAACGAGAGCACGGTACAACAACTCCCCTAGCGAAGGCCGTTGCCCGTTCTGCCCGGGTGAACTGAGCACGTCACGCATTGCCGCAGCCTCAAAGAGATTTTGCGCCCGAGCACGTGCGCCATTCACCATTGACCACGGCGCATCCGAGAAGTCGATCTTCAATTTGCTCACAATCATCACTTACCTCTCCAAGCCTGTAGCTTGCTCTGAAGCAAAGGGCTCGGAAGCAGCGCCCTGTTTGTATCGCGGACTGCAGTTCCAACGCGCCCGCATCCCCGAGCGAAAGCGCTCGCGTTCTTCCGGCGACATGTTGTCCCAGCGCTGATTCATTCTGCGTTTCCATTCGCGACCGCGGCCCCATCCGCCGCGTCCGCCGTGCTTGTGAAATCCACCAAGCAGAATCTTGCTTAGCAGCAGCAGTCCGAGTGCCTGGAGGAATGTGATCGTGCGCAGGCCGAAGATTGATGGCATAAGCCAGTTCCACAGATGCATCACTACAAAGGACATCACCGTCGCAGCGGCCACCACCATTACAAGGACCTTTAATACTTTGAGAAATTTCATCTCTACTCCTTCTCATACCCTTCACTGAACGCGAGGAGCCGCTCGCGCAGACGCAACACTGCTGCTCTTTTCCGCGCCAGCAACGTGTTCACGGGCACGCCTGTTTCTTCTGCCAGTTCTCTGAAGCTCCTGCCCTGAAACTCATGAGCGACGAACACATCTCGTTGCATCGCGGGCAATTCCTCCAAAGCTTCTTGCAAGGCGTCCAGCATCACATTGCGTGCGTAAATCGCATCCGGCCCTGCGTCCGGTGAGGGCAACAGATCTTCCAACGTCAGCGAGCCGTCTTCTTCGCTCGCCGGCTCGTTCAGAGAGTCCGTCCTGCGCTTGCGAAACATATCCGTAATGCGGTTCTTAGCAACGCGATAGAGCCACGCTGTAAGGTGCTCCGCAGGTTCCATCAACCGGTATGCCTGAATCAGTTCGTAAAAAATGTCCTGCAGCACATCTTCGGTATCGCTGCTATCCAATACACGAGACCGGATAAAGCGCCGCAGACGCGGTTCATTCTCGTTGAACGCTTCCGCGATCGAGCGGTTTTGATCGTCGATAATGGCTTCGTCAGCACTCATTCTGTACGCCCTGACTTCCGGCCCAGGTTGCGGCCGCAGTCAGCGTCTACAGTCAAAACGGTTCACGAGCTCAGATATTGTCTGCGGATTGAGTTTATTTTCGGTAAGAAGAGAAGGCCGCTGCTACGCGACTTTCCTTGCCTCATCATTGAGCGCAAGGTACTGGTGAATAAATGCAATCGCCATACTTCCCTCACCCACGCCGCTGGACACGCGCTTGATGGAGTCATGTCGCACGTCGCCCGCGCAGAAGAAGCCCGGCAGACTAGTCTCGAGCAGAAATGGAACCCGTCTGCCTGTCCACCCAGGAATGTCCGAAACATCGCGACCTGTGCAAATATAGCCGCGGTCATCACGTTGCAACTGTTTCGGAAGCCAGCCGGTATTTGCGTCCGCGCCGATCATCACGAAGAGTGCGTCGGCGTTCCGTTCGCGGGGCGCTTCGTTGTTCGTTACGGTGTAAATGGTTTCGAGATGGTCGTGACCACCTACAGAAACTACCCGTGTGAACGGCTCGATTCGGATGTTGCACTTATTCTTGATCTGCTCGATCAGGTATTGCGACATGCTCAGCTTCAGCCCTTCGCCGCGAACGACGACGGTCACTGATTTCGCATAGCTCGAAAAGTACATGGCGGCCTGACCGGCGGAGTTTCCACCGCCGACGATGAACACATCTTTGCCAATGACTGTTTGCGCTTCCGTCCGCGCGGCACCATACAGAACGCCACGACCGAGCATGTCATCAATGTTTTCGGCGTCCAGGCGACGCCAGTCAACGCCTGTAGCCAGGACAACTGTCTTTGAGCGAACGCGCTGCGCACCGTCGAGTTCGACGCAGTAGCCGTCGTTCATCACCTCAATGTTTTCAACCTCACGGGTCATCACCATTTCGGCCCCGAACCGCTCTGCCTGCCGCAATGCGCGCGAGCTCAGATCGTCCCCCGAAATACCGCTCGGGAATCCGAGATAATTTTCGATTCGCGATGAAGTGCCAGCCTGCCCACCAGCGGCATTGCGCTCAATCAGCAGAACCTTGAGGCCTTCGGAAGCGCCGTACACTGCGGCCGCGAGACCTGCCGGTCCGCCGCCAATGACTGTCACGTCGTAGTCTTCGTTGCGTGGTGTAGTGCGGATGCCCAGCGCTTCCGCAACCTTTCGCACTGTTGGCGATGGTCCTACGCAGAACGCATGGTCCACAACAACGGAAGGTCCGTTTTGATCAGCAGGCATGCATGACGGCACACGCTCGGGTTCGCGTTCGCGATCAACCCACTCGTAGGGAATGCGGTTCATCGAAAGGAACGTACGAATGTCGCGGCAATCGGTGTCGTATTGCGATCCGACCACAAGCACGCGCGACATCGGCGAATCCACGGCGAAGCGCTGCACACGCATCAGGCGATCATTCATCGTTTGCAGAATGAGGGCACTACACGCCTCCGAAGAACGAATCAGTTCCTGAAGCTGCTGGCGCTCGAAGCGCACCACGCGTGACAATTCAAGCGCCCGTATCGATGCAAAGGAGGACACGCCGAGCAGGATGGGGACTTCGCCAAAGAACTCACCGGGACCGTACGTGGTGAAGTCCTGCATGCGCCCCATCACATCCTTGCTTAGCTGTAGCTTGCCCTGCAGCAGGACATAGAAGAAAGGCGTTTCCCCTTCGCGGATGAGCGTATCGTCCTTACGGATCCAAAGCTCCGCCGCGTTTTGCGCAAAACGACGGCGTTCCGGCTCTGTAAGGCACGCAAAGATATTCACCTGATTCAGATCGTCCGGAGTCACCATGACTAGATTCTCTCATTGACAGCCGTACAACGAGAACTCAGTAGAGACGCGTGGTCTGACTGTTTTCCCAGCTAAAGTCCCAATGCATTCTGCCACTCGCATGGATGATCCACAGACGCATCGGGCTCAGCTGCGGCTAAGGAGTGTGGCGAGAGGCCGAAGGTGCAGCCCAGGCTCCTAGTGCCGGCTCGCCTCGCGGTGATGACATCCACGTCGGAATCGCCAATCATCACAACATCGCCGGGCACGATCTGCGATGAAGCGTCGCGCTCGTTGGCTTCGGCGAGGAGTGTTATCAGGCCATGCGGGTCAGGCTTTTTCGTAAGGAAAGAGTCGCCGCCGTAGTTTTGGAAGAAGAACGGCGTGAGTCCGAGTGCATCGCAGATACCGCGCGACGGGCCGACCGGCTTATTCGTCAGAACGGCCATCGGTAGCTGCGGGTGATCTTTGTGAATGCTGTGAAGCGCATCGAGAACGCCGCCATAAGCGCGCGTGTTGTCGAGTTTGTGTTCGCGGTAGTACACGATGAAAAAGCGCAGTGCCTCACGTAGCACTGTCTCATCGTGTGTACTCGCATCGAGGTCTCCGGGATCGCCCAGCGCTCGGCGTACGAGCATCGCGGCTCCATCACCGATGTAGCTACCAATTGTCGCGTTGGGCAGCGACGGCTTACCCAGGTGGGTGAGCATTGCGTTGATGGCATTGCAGAGGTCGAGTGAGGAGTCGATCAGCGTGCCGTCGAGGTCGAAAACGAGAAGGCGGGGAGGTGACGGCATCGACGTAGTTTAGAGCACAGCACGGGATGGCCACGCTTGCACCGTGTGTGCCGGGAAGAAGAAGTAAGCATTGGCTCTGGCTGACAGACCAGAAACGAAAGAAGAAGCGCGCATGGATGCGCGCCTCTTATGAACTTTGTATCGGCTCCTGACTTCTAGCTGCGGCCATCAACTTCGATGTCGCCTGAACCGGTGTGTACTTCGAGCGGTGGGCCGCCGCCGTTCACAGGTGCCGTTAGGTGATGATGGGAGTCACCATTGGATAACGACATGCCCGGGAAGTTCACCCGGATGGAGCCTGAACCGGTGGAGGCTTCGAGATTGAAGTGAGTGTCATTGTTGATGTGCAGGCGGACGGAGCCTGAGCCAGTCGTAATGTTCGCCGCGCCTTGAAGCCGTCCGTTAGCTTCCACATCTCCCGAACCTGTACGGGCCATGAGGCCACCGTTCAGCCCATTGATGCGAATCGACCCAGAGCCAGAGCGTGCTTTCACGTCGCCCGGACCCTCCTGTTGCAATTCCAAATCACCGGAGCCGCTTTGCATTTGCGCAGAGCCGTGTATGCCGTGAGCACGTACCGAGCCGGAGCCCGTGTCTGCTGCGAGGAAGCGGCCAACATGGTCCACTTCGATGTCGCCCGAGCCGCTATGAAGATTAAGGGCGACCGATTGCGGTACGGTGACTTCGTAGTCGATCGAAATGTTGTTGAAGAGACTACGGTCGTTGGACTCGCCAACGCGAACGGTATTACCACTCTGCACGATGGGCGGGTTATCGACGATGCGTTGGATGCGGCCGTTCACATCGCCGAATGAACTCCATCCTGCATGCACGTGGCCGACGATTTTGATCTGACCTTCTCCGCCCGGAAAGATCCGTACAGACCCAGCGCCGGTGGAGACGTATAGGTCTGGCTGTCCGGAGACGCCAAGCGAACGCTGGAATGTGGAGTCCGCGAGCGCGACCGTAGTGGTGAGCAGCAGCGCTGCGGATGCGAGGATGAGGTGCTTCATGGCGAACTCCTTTGTGGCTAGGCGTATGTTGCAAAGTGGTGAAACTTACGAAGTCTGTTGTAGAACCACGGTGTCGCCAGGTTTTAGGCCAGAGAGTACTTCGACGCGGCTGCCGTTGGAAAGACCCACTTTGATCGGGACGATGCGGTGGCCGTCTTTGCCGTGTTCGTCAGGTACCCAAACGCTGGCATTGCGGTCCTTATCAAAGAGCACTGCCTGCTCGGCGACTGTGGTGACCTGCTTGTGCTCTTCCAGCACGATCTCGGCGTTGGCAGTCATGTTGGCCTTGAGATCGCCGCCGGGATTGTCGATGGAAATCTGCACTTCAAATGTGGTGACGTTATCTTTCTCCACGCCGAGCGGCGCGATTTTGGTAACCCGGCCCGCGAAAGTTTTATCGCGAAAGCTTTGCACTTTGATGCGCGCTCCCTGTCCCATAAAAACCTTGCCAATGTCGGACTCGTCGACCTTGCCTTTGACATAGACCTCATGTGTATCGCCAAGCGTCATGACAAGCGTGGCAGTGCTGCCGAGCACAAGGATCGAACTGACTGCGTCTCCGATCTGAACATCACGGGACAGAACAACGCCGTTGATGGGCGAGACGATGGTTGTGTAGGAGAGTTGTTCTTCAAGCTGTTTGAGCGATGCCTGCGCCTGCTGCACTTGCGCTTGCGCCTGATGAAGCTTCGCGTTGTCTACCGCGATCTGCGACACGCCACGGTCGCGCATATTCGCTGCAGCGCGGTACTGCTGTTCGGATGTGTCGACTGCCTGCTGCGAGACCACGCCGACCTTTTGCATCTCCAGAGCGCGATGGTAGGTGTGTTCCAGCATTGGCAGGTCCGGTGCCTGCGCGGCTACCTTGTCGAAGGCAACAGCAGCCTCTGCAGAATGTGCGTTCGATTGCGCAGCGGAAAGCTGTGCCTTCTGCGCAGCAACTTGATCGAGGATCTCCTGCTGATCGAGTTGCGCTAGAACCTCGCCCTGATGAACGGGGCGATTGATGTCCGTGTCGAGCTTCGTCACGATACCGCTGGCCTTGGACTTTACCTCCACTTCCGTGATGGGCTGGACCTTGCCGGTAGCCACAACGGAGCGTGCTACATCGCCGGTTTCGACCTTGCTGAGCTGTGTGGGATCAATCTTAGGAGCCGCATTAAGAACGCGGAGGCCCCATGTAGCTGCGCCACCGAGGACAACGAGGACAGCACTCAGGCCAATCCAAAGACGTTTACGGGATTTGCCGGGCTTGCCGTTCGACATTGCATTTCCTCCAGAGCAGCAGTGATCTGGAAGGCAATACGCATGGGAAATCAGTTCGGTTCCGTAGAAAAGCTTAGGCGTACTTGCGCAGAACGCCGAGCACCTTACCCTGGATGTTGACATTTACGGCCGGCGCGTAAATCGGGGCCATTTCTGTATTTGAGGGCTGCAGTCGAATGAGATTGCCTTCGCGATAGAAGCGCTTGAGTGTAGCGTCGGTTCCATCCACAAGCGCCACGACGATCTCGCCTTCGCGAGCGGTTCGCGTCCGCTCCACGAGAACGTAGTCGCCAGAAACAATGTGTTCGTCACGCATAGAGTCGCCGCGCACTTCCAGCGCGTAGACTTCTCGGTTGCCGATGATGTCGCCGAGCGAGATAGATTCAGCGGTTTCGATCGCTTCGACCGGCTTGCCGGCAGCAATGCGTCCAAGCAGCGGCAGGCGTTCAAAACCCTTTTTCGCGGAACGGGCAGGCAGCACATCAATCGAGCGGCTGCGATTATGCGCGCGCTGCAGAAGGCCCTTATTCTGCAGGTTGGTGACGTGTTTATGCACCGTCGCCAAGGAGTTCAGGCCAAGCCCGCTCGCAATTTCTTCATAGGAAGGGGAATAGCCGTTTCTGCCTGTGAAGCTCGAAAGAAAGTCGAGAACTTCTTTTTGTCGCCGCGTGATCGCCATGGCGGTCATGGTAGCGAATAAAAGGCGAACTCCGCAAGCGAAGCGTAAAGCCGAACCTTGTTAATTACTACGCGTTAGTCACCAAGTAACCTGAGGAAGGCAAATGGAGGATTCTTGGGCAATTGGATAGATCTGAAAACGACCGATGGCAAAGACCTGGCTGCTTACGTAGCGGAACCGGACGGCAAGCCGCTCGGTGGACTTGTCATCGTGCAGGAAATCTTTGGAGTGAACAAGTCGATTCGCGAGGTGGTGGACGCCTACGCTGCGGAAGGCTTTCTCGTAATCGCTCCTTCACTGTTCGATCGCATCGAGAAGAAGATCGAGCTGGGTTACGGGCCGGAGGACATGGAAAAGGCATTCGAACTCTACCCTAAGCTGAATGCCGATCGGTCTTTGACTGATGTCTCGGCGGCTTTTGAATACGTCGCGCAAACTCAAGAGAAGATAGCGGTGCTTGGCTTTTGTTATGGCGGGCTGGTGAGCTGGCTTTCAGCCACTCGTGGCAAGCAACACGGTATGGAACCGGCGTGCTGCGTCGGATACTACGCGGGTGGGATCGGGAAGGTGGCTGCAGAAGAGCCTGCTTGTCCGGTGATGCTGCATTTCGGCGCGGAGGATGACCACATCGGGAAGGACCAGGTAGATGCAGTGCGAACTGCACACCCGGACTTGCAGATACTTACCTATGATGGCGCAGGTCATGCGTTTGCCAATGCGCAGCGTCCGAGCTTTCGACCTGAGGCGGCAAAGCTGGCGCGGGAGCGTTCTCTGGCGTTTCTGAAGCAGCACGTCACCCAATAGATGACGGTCAAAGAGCACGCCAGAAGCCGATTATCGAGGCTCTGGCGTGTTACTTTTAATGGAGACACTGAGAGAAGTGACTAGAGCATAGAGAAACAGGAGCAAGAAACTGGCGTGCTAGCACCCACAAAGAAAACCGACATTATCACCAAATTTCGCACACACGATTCGGACACTGGAAGTCCGGAAGTGCAGATTGCGATTCTCAGCGAACGCATCGGCGAGCTGACCGAACACTTCAAGCTTCACAAGAAGGACCATGGCTCCCGCCGCGGTCTGTTGATGCTCGTATCGAAGCGCCGCGGTCTTCTTGACTACCTCAAGAAGACTGACTCCGATCGTTATCGCGAAGTCATTGGCAAGCTCGGAATCCGCAAGTAGATCTTAGCCGGCGGCTGCGCTCATTTCGAGCGAGCAGCCCGCCAGGAGTGTATCGAGTTTGACCTTGCCAACCGAGAGGCACCGGATAGGAGCTATTCGACAGGTTTCCGAAAATACGGGGACTTTAGAGGCTTCTGCATCTACGGCAGATCATCTCGATCACTCACAGCATTCCACGCTTCTGCATTCAAGCAAGCCCCGACCGCGCATCATGCGGCGGGGCTTCTGCTTTAGCGCGCAATGCGCAACCAAAGCTTAGAGACAAACAGAAAAGAACGAAGAGGAAAACAACATGAAACAGGACGTAACTGTTGAGCTTGCCGGCGGCAAGCACATCAAATTCGAGACGGGCAGGATCGCCAAGCAGGCGTCCGGTGCCTCGTTCACGACGAGCGGCGACAACGCCGTGCTCGCAACAGCAGTAGCCTCACCGGACCCGAAGGAAGGCATCGACTTCTTTCCATTGACGGTGGAATACCGTGAGTTCACCTACGCTGGTGGCCGCATCCCTGGTGGATTTATCAAGCGTGAAGGCCGCCCCAGCGAGAAGGAAATTCTTACCAGCCGCCAGATTGATCGCCCGATTCGCCCGTTATTCCCGGAAGCCTTCCGCAACGAGACGCAGGTAGTGGCTTTCGTGTATTCGGCTGACAAGGAAAACGACCCGGACGTGCTCGGAATAAATGGTGCAAGCTGCGCCCTTGCGCTGAGCGACATTCCCTTCCACGGCCCAGTAGGCGCTGTGCGTATCGGATACATCGATGAGCAGTACATCGTGAACCCGACGTACACGGAACGCTTGAGCAGCCAGTTGAACATCATGGTCGTCGGCACCAAAGACGGCATCGTGATGGTGGAGTCGGGCGCAAAGGAAGTTGAAGAAGAGATCGTTGTCGGCGCGATTGAGTTCGCACACGAAGAGATCAAGAAAATCTGCGCCGGTATTGAGGAACTCGTCAGCAAGTCTGGCAAGCCGAAGCGCAAGGTTGCCGAGCTTGAGAACGATACCGAGTACGCGGGCGCTCTGAAGGCGAAGGTTGGCGAAAAGCTGGCCGATGCGCTGAACACGAAAAAGTACCCGAAGTTCGAAAGCTACGCCAAAGTCAAAGAAATCAAGGACGAGCTGAAGAAGGAGTTGCCGGAAGGCGATCCTGCTGCGGCGAAGAAGCTTTCGAAGTACCTCGAAGGCCTGCGCGAAAGCATCTTCCGCGAGCAGGTGTTGAACGAGCGCATCCGTCCCGATCATCGTGCATTTGACGAGATTCGTCAGATCACGATTGAGACAGGTGTACTTCCGCGCGTGCACGGGTCCGCACTGTTTACCCGCGGTGAAACTCAGGCGCTAGTTAGCGCGACACTCGGCACGACCGATGATGCGCAGCGCATGGAAAGCTACGAAGGCGAGCAAAAGCGCAAGTTCATGCTCCATTACAACTTTCCTCCATTCTCGGTCGGCGAAGTTGGTCGTATGACCGGCGTTGGGCGTCGTGAAATCGGACATGGTGCTCTGGCATGGCGCGCGATTGAAGCTGTTCTGCCGGGTGAGGATGAGTCGCCGTACACGCTGCGCGTGGTGTCGGACATTCTCGAGTCCAATGGATCGAGTTCGATGGCCACGGTGTGTGGTGCTTCCCTTTCGCTGATGGCGGCTGGCATCCCGCTGAAGGGTGCTGTTGCTGGCGTCGCAATGGGTCTCGTAAAGGAAGGCGACAAGTACGCCATCCTGACCGATATTGCAGGAGCAGAAGATCATTACGGCGACATGGATTTCAAAGTAGCCGGAACACGCAAGGGCATTACCGCGCTGCAGATGGACATCAAAATCATGGGCATCACGCCGCAGCTTATGCGTGAAGCGATGGCGCAGGCTCGTGAAGGCCGCATGTTCCTGCTGGACAAGATGGATGAGGTGGTTTCCGGCGCGAGCGAGGAGAAGTCGAAGTTTGCTCCGCGCATCCACACCATCCAGATTCCCACCGATAAGATTCGTGACCTGATCGGACCTGGTGGCAAGGTGATTCGCGGCATTATCGACGCCACCGGCGTGAAGATCGATGTCGACGATACCGGCCGTGTCAATGTGGCCTCAAGCGACCAGGAAGGTCTCGCGAAAGCCATCCAGATGATCAGCGATATCACCGCAGTTCCAGAGGTTG
This sequence comes from Granulicella sp., assembly GCA_965200515.1. GTDB lineage: Bacteria > Acidobacteriota > Terriglobia > Terriglobales > Acidobacteriaceae > Granulicella. The sequence goes on from CBDAUT010000014.1 coordinate 2,561,333, forward strand.
GCAAGACATATCTGGGCAAGGTAGTTCGACTTGCGGAGTTCGGCGCGTTCGTCGAAATCTTCCCAGGAACCGATGGCCTGCTGCACGTTTCTGAAATCGCAGAGCATCGCGTGAAAGAAGTGAAGGACGAGCTACGCGACGGCGATCAAATTCTGGTGAAGGTGCTGGCAATCGAGGGCAATCGCATCAAGCTTTCGCGTAAAGCTGTTCTCAAGGAGCAGCGCGCGAAGCTCGGTCTGCCCGACCCTGCACAGGAGTCGGAAGGCCAGAGCAGTCAGGGTGCGCCGAGCCGTCGTGAACGCGACGAGCGCAAGCCCCGCAACACAGAACCGCCAACGCAGCAGGACACCATCACTATCGAAGGCGGAGACGACTTCGACGATGAGGACGAAGACGATGACCTCGATGGTGATGAGGACGAGGGCGAGGGCGATGAGGAGACCAGCGGCGAGAACGCCGAGGGTTCAGCAACGCAGCCCGCAGGTGTGAACGGCGCTCCGGCAGGCAATCGTCCTGCGGGTCAGCGTCCGCGCCGCCGTCGTCGGGGTGGTCGCCGACCGGGTGCGGGCGGTGGCGCTTCCAATGGGGGCGGTTCCAACGGTGGCGGACAGAGCTCGGGTGGCAGCAGCAACAGCTAGCACGAGGTATAACTCAGAAGGTGAAGCCGCGCTCGCTCGCGGCTTCACTCTTTTGTATGACAATTCCTCCAGACCGACCAGCCATGCGGATCTTTCTGACGAAATGGTGGCCGTTCGCGTTGCTCTGCTTTGCATCGTTCGCCCGATTTCTAGTGGCTGACAACTTCCCGGTCGTGCTACCAACTGCTACTTCACTCGCTGTAGCGAGTGGATCGATTGCGCTGTGCTGCGCAGTCTTCCTTGGCGTGAATCGCATCGCGTTGCCGCAGAAGATGGTTGAAGGCGCGTGGGTGGCATTTGCCGGGGCGCTTCTCCTCTGCGGCTCAGCCTGTCCGCTGATCCTTCACGCCGCTGACATCGTAGAAAGTGACATTCTTCTCGCTGGAACCTTGGTCCCGGTGGTCGCCGCGATCGCCTTTGCCGCTCGTGGAGATGCCCCCCTGTCGGCGAAAGCCCTCTGGCCGGGTGTTGCGGCTTCCGCTGCGTTATTGCTGTTGTTTCCCGAGCCCCGGGTTCATTCCCTCTCTGGAGCTTTGACCCTGGTGCTGCTACCAACAGCTACCGGCACCGGTGCGGTGTTTGCGTCAGAAGAAAGGGAGAACAAAGAAAGGTGGGGAGTAGCATTCGCTTCTCTGGGTGCATGCGTGGTGTTTGCGTTCGCAGCACTACTGCGGCATTCAGGGGGAAGCACATTTCCCTGGCAGGCATGCGGATTCGACTTGGTCATCTTCAGCACCACGCTTGTATCTGTCCGTCGCCTCGGCGGTAGAAAGTATGCTGCCTATTTCGTCTTCTTACCCCTGTCCGTGTTCCTGTATGGCCTCCTTCTATTCAGGCCACGTATTGACCTGCGCATGGGACTCGGTGTCGCGATCCTGCTTGGGAGCGTTGTTGCACTACTGCGTACAAAGGACGAGGTTAGCGACGAGTCGTTTCGTTTGCTCGCTTAGCCCGGCGACTCTTGATGAACACGTCGTAGCGAGTAAACTTCGAGGAATGGCAGCGTCGATGTACATCGTCGTAGAAGGGGAGGATCCCGGTTACGACATCTTCGTAAATGGCCGAGCGCTGGCGCGCTACGAGAATGCCGTGGAGCGGCTTGCGCTTGACCTCGGCGTGAAGCCGCTGATTGAGTTCTTCTCGGCGGACCAAGCGTCCATGGCCCTGCTGATCGAAGAGGGCGCGGGCAATCCTGAGTTGATGCGTCACCTGCCGCCACCGCAGTGGTACCAGGGAGAAGATGGTGTTCGCACCGTGTCGGCGCTCGTGGATGCACTCACGCACGATCCCCAGCAGCTTGGAAGCGAAGGCTATGCCGTGCTGCAGGAACTGCGTGAGTACGAAGCGGTGCTGCGCAAGACTGCTGACCGTGGTCTGCGGTGGCATCTGGCAGTTAGCTGGCGCTAATGAACTGAGAGCGTGCCGTCCAGATCGACAACTAACGCACCATTCTGCACCACCATCGAGTGAATCTTCAGGTTATCGAGCTTCAGGTCGTAGCCCGTGCTTTGCGCGGAATTCGACAACAACTGCTTCACTAGATCGGCAGCGTTGATCTTCATTTGTTGCGGCAGCTTGCGGCTGAGGAACGGGACGAGGAAAAAGTTTAGTTCCTTTGACTCGCTGAGCTTCTCCACGCGGGCATCTCGAAAGCCTATGCTTTCACCCTCTGCATCCGGGAGCACTGACACATCCGCCTCCGGATTCAGGCCGAGTCCGATGCATGCGCCAACCATGCCTGTGCCGAGCTTCGCATGCGTCTTCACGTGAATAACGATGCGGTCTGCGGCGAAGCTGACCTTCGGTTCTTCTGCGAACACGTAGCAGGCTGAGGTGCCGCTGCCACGAATGTAGTAGCGACCCTTCTCCCCCGTGAAAAGCTGCTTTTGCAGCGTGCGCTCCAATGCTTCGGACGAGACCTTGATCTCGATCGCGTGCGCAGCGTTTGCGAAGATGCCGGAACAAAGAGCAGAAAGCAGGAGAGCGCGGCTGACAAATCTCACACATCTAGTTTATCGGGAGCTCACACACGGAACGCCCGTTCCAACGAAAGAAGCCCGGCGCGTAGCCGGACCTCTGTGTCTTCTGCCACAGCTAATTGGTAGCCATGTTCTCGTCGTTGGAATGCGGACCAAGTCCCATCTTGATCAGAGCGCGAGAGTCCGGCGTCACCTTGGTCTGCCAGCCGTTGTCGCTCTGCATTTTCTGCATGGCGGCGATGCTGTCTGCATCCCAGTGTCCGGAGGGCTCACCTGCAAGGTAGCCACGCTGAATCAGCGCAGACTGAATCGCTGAGGCACGATCAGCGTCCATCGCTGGCGGAGCTTCATGGTGCGCGGCAGCAACGGCGTGGTGACCGCGCGACGAACCGTGAGACTTTGAGGAGGTATGGCGCTGGTGGGGAGCGGCATGGCGCGTTCGAGCGAACGCCGCGCAGGGGAGTGCAAGAAGAAGCAGACCAGCGGCGACGGAGCGAGGATTGAAGTGCATCGTGAAGGAGCCTCGATTTGATATCGCGTTCGGGTACCAAAGTACCGTCCCGAGTGAAAGGTTAATCCACCCGGGGTAGCACTCGCAACCGTCGTCGAGGCGGCCCGAACCGTCTTCGGTCCCGCGTCTATTCACCTTCGGGTTTTACTGAACGAAAAACTTCCACAACCCGATGCAAACACCGGTCGCAACGCCGGCAAAGATAAAGCCGCTGGTGCGTCGCTTATAGACAAACCACATCAGCACCAATCCGGTGATGGAAACCGCCACGAGCAGCACTGCGGACACGTCGATGAGCTTAGCCCAGAGGCTGCCGGAGTCACGGCCTTTGTGCAGGTCGTTCATCACGGCGAGAATTCCGCTGTTCACCTCAGTCAGGTCATATTTGCCTGTGTCGCGATCAATGAACGCATCCGCTGTGTAGCCTGGCGAACGAAACGAGACGGAGACCTGCTCGTCGTCGACGCGGAAGTCGCCGACGGCCCCGTGCACATGCTCGCGCGAGCGCAGCATCTCGACTATGCCGAGCTTGTCTGCGCCATCGACATCGTGCGAGCGCAGCATGGCTTTGTCCATCACACCGTGCCGCTCAACCGTCTTTTGCCTGTTCGCAAACCAGTCAGGGTGGTTGAGCGTGAGTCCGGTGGCGGCAAAAAACAGCACGATGGCAAAGCTGCCCATGCTTAGGTAAACGTGCAGCCAGCGTGCCGCGACGGCGATCCTTCGCCGCCACGGACCGCGCTTAGCGCTTGCGGTAGTCAAGCGTAACTGTCCCGAGTTCTTTGCCTACTGAAAGCGCAGCCTGCTGCGGCTGTCCGCTGAAGTCGAGTTCCTTGCGATCAATCTGATACCCGCCGTGCTCGCGCGAAGCCTCAACCACGATGGTGTACTTACCGCTTTTTACCGGCTTGCCATCATTATCTTTTCCATCCCACTTCAGCATGTAGTGGCCGGGCGGACGCGTAGCGGAACCAACTGTCTTTGACACGTCTGTTCCTTCGGCGAGATTGCGAATCTGGTCATCGCGATACCAGCTCTTCAGCTCAGGCAGCCAACGCGGATTCTGCGTCCATAGTGCCAGCGTGCGGACCGGAAAATGATCAGCATCTTCAACCCAGACGGCGACGTACGGGCGACGGTACCGCGCGTCATCGATGCGTGGGAGTTCGAGTGCCACCGCCAGTTCGAAAGCAGGGTTCCAAATCCCCTCCGGCACGTGAGCGGCTGGTTTCGCGGGCGTCACATACATCGCGTTGCGGAGACCCGGGGCCTCATACTGGTTCCAGTTCTTACTGCGAAACTCCGTTCCGTTTCCCGCAACCAGCAGGTAATCCACTCCGGGAATGCTGTCTGCGAGGCGCGTCCCTTCTTCCGGCGACATCACTGCGAGAGCTGTGGCAAGTGCTCCTGCTGTTTTTGCGCTGTGAGCGATTACAGTCGACGAAAGAACTCCTACCGCCGGGCTTGCTGTGCGTGGATTGACTAAGTGAGAGAACTCTGGTGTGTGCAGCTTAGGAACATTTGCCACCTCAAGACTGCGCTTGTAAGACCCACTTGTTGCGATTGCGCGATCGGCAATACGAACAACATCCAGGGCTACTGCATTGTCTGAAGCTTCGCGTCCGTCCGCGATGTGTACGGTCTGAGCCATGTCGCCACGTACGACGATGTCACCACCGACGTTCAGCATCACCCCACGGGCTCCCGCATGCATGGCTGCCTGCGCTGCTCGTTCGGTGACGTAGCTCTTTGCAAATGACGCGAGCGCAATGGGCGCATCAGTCAGCCGAGTGGCTGTGCTGCGCTCCGTATCCAGCGACCAGTGCTCCTGTGCCATCGCTTCCTGGGCACTGGCGATCTCCGTCGCAGTGGGCTTGCGACCTTCACTGAGCGCGCGCCGCCAAAGCTGGATCGCTGTCTCTGCGGACGCATCCAGGGCGCCGTTTGTTACCGCTCTCCACTGATCGAAAGCACTGAGCACCTCCATCAGGTCTGGTGAGATCTTCGTCGCGACAAACTTTGTACCCTGCCAGCGCGAAAACTCGCTGTCCGGACGCCACGCGCTTAGGATAGCTTCGAGCCGGTCGAACTCAGCGACCGCTGCAGCCTCTGAGGTCCGGGCTGCCTCCGCACCTGAAGCGCGCACCTTCAGCTCAAGTGACGTGCCCAGCACATGCTCATGATGGAACACCCACGTGCCCGCTTCCTGCTCACCGTGCTGCGTCTGCCACGAGTTTTGCGCATGAGCATTGGTATGCGTCGCCGCAATTGCAAGCGGCAGGTATGCGGCGCTTCTACGTATCAGCTTCCAGGTTCTTGCGTCCATTTACTTCTGCCCCGTTGGCGCACCTGGCGTGCTACCCGTTTGTGATCCACCGGGAGGCCCCCCACCTCGCTGGCCTGCGCCCATGTTTTCGAAGTAGTCGAGCAGCTCGCTGCGATCAAGAAAGCCGTCGCTGTTCTTATCCAGTGAATCGAAGTTCTGCTGCATACGGTCGGGCGCTTCCGCCTTTGCGATTTTCCCGTCCTTGTTCGTGTCCCACTCATCCAGCATGTGGTCGACCCGCTCGTCGGGCGTCTGCTGGTGCAGCTTCATCTCGTCGGACGTGATCTGCCCGTCATGGTTCACGTCGAGCGTCAGCAACGCTTGTGGTGCCGCACCGATTTCGGCGGCAGAAAGGACACCATCCTGATCAGCATCGAGGGCGTTCAGCAAAGGGTCGTTCTTGAACATGGCGGACATCCGCTTTATGCCATCTGCTCCGCCTGTTGGCATGCCCTGCCGCCGAGCCATTGCGCGAATTTCGTCCTGCGTAAGCTTGCCATCCCGGTTCGTATCCCCACGGCTGAACATGCTCTGCATGCGAGCGGGAACCTCGTCCATGCTCAGCACACCGTCCCCATTCTTGTCGAACGCCAGAAGCTGCTTCACAAGCTCATCTGCGGATGCACCCGCGTTCTCCGGCCGTGGAGCGAGTTCATCAGGCGTTAGCTGGCCGTCAGCGTTTCGATCCAGCGTGAGGAGTGTCTTGGGCGCAGCCGCGATTTCAGCAGCGGACAGGCTTCCATCTTTGTCTGTATCCAGCGCCTGTAGCACCAGCCGTAGCGGTCCGCCCGGTCTCTGTGCCTGCGTGCCGAAGGCCGTCATGCTTAGCAGCAATCCAGCTCCGAGAAAGTGTCTCATTTGTTCCGTCTCCAATTCGGACCAGTCTTGTCGTATTTATACACAATCCATCTTCCAAGATGGGTGGCCCTCATCTTCAGATGGGGTGAATAGGAAAAGAAAACAGCGCCGAGATAGCTCCCGGCGCTGTCGGTTGGTGCAAGTGATACCGACTATGGCAGGGTTCCGCCAACATAAGTCTGGCCGGAGTTTGCCGCGGCGGCATAGCGTACGACAAAGACCACGTCGGTACCGGGCTTGAGACCAGCCACAACCGCACGGTACCGGGCTTCGTCCGTGATCGCTTGGCGATTGATTTCGGTGATGGTCGCTCCCTGTCCGAGGCCAATCTCGTCCGCGAACGAACCAGGGCGAACAGAGGTGACCGTCACACCACCAGTGATGCCAAGCTTCTTGGCAACAGCGGGTGTGGTGGGCTGCACCTTAATGCCTAGCTTGTTCTGCCCTGCGTCAACGTCGTCTGGTGTATCAGCATCCGGTGCATTCTTGTCCAGATCGCTGAATAGCTTGGCGCGGTCTGCGATACCCACGGTGGCCGATTGCGACTTGCCACTGCGTAGGTAGGTTAGGCTTACCGTCGAGCCAGGCCGCTTTTCGGAAATGATGCCAACCAGGTCGTCACCATTTTTGACCGGAGTACCGTTTACCGAGGTGATGATGTCACCCGGCTGCAGCCCTGCCTTAGAAGCTGGGCCATTCGGTGTGATTTGCCCGACCAGCACGCCACCGGAACTTGCGAAGCCGTATACACGACCGACCGCGGATGCCTGCGCTGCCTGAAACTGAATACCGATAGAGCCGCGTGTGACCTTGTGGTCAGGCCCGATCAGCATGTTGTAAACGCTCGCCAACGTGTTCGAGGGCATTGCGAAACCGACACCCTGCGAGCCCATCGACTGTGTGTAAATCGCGGTGTTCATGCCGATCACCTGTCCCGCCAGGTCAACAAGCGGACCGCCCGAATTACCTGGGTTGATCGCAGCGTCGGTCTGGATGAACTTCTGAAACTGGTTTGTTGCGACACCGGATGCGCTCGGACCCTCGTCGATGGACCGATTCTTCGCAGAAACGATACCTGCTGACACCGTCTGAGACAAACCGAATGGGCTGCCGATTGCCAGTACCCAATCTCCGACCTGCGCGCCATCCGAGTTGCCCAATTTGATTGTGGGCAGCGGCTGTGGTGCGTCGATCTTGATCACTGCGATGTCAGTCTCTTTGTCCGTACCGATGACCGTCGCGCGACGCCCCAATTCACCCGGGCCACCTTCGGGATCAGTCGAAAGCTTCACATAAATGTGGTCGGCTTTATCGACAACATGGTTGTTCGTGATGATGTAGCCACGCGGGTCTACGATGAAGCCCGAACCAAGTGCACGCCGCTCGCCTGGGCCTGCGCCATCTTCGTCGTCGCCGCCACCCTGGCCGCCCTGACCACCTTGGCCACCGAAGAAGCGGTTGAAGAAGTCCTGCATGTCGCCCTGATCGCCGCCGTTACCCTGGCCCTGACCGCGACGGCCCTTCGGCACGACAGACTGCTTGGGTAGTTGCTCAGTGTTGATGTTGACTACCGCGGGACCAACCTGCTTCACAATGCCTGAGAAACCGTTGGATAACGTCGTCGGGGAAGGGATGGTCAGCGGACGAGCGTCGCTGGAGTCAGCGCGTTGCTGTTCCTTGCCGCTTACTTTCCCGGTTACAACTGAGCCTGCAAGGATGCCGACGCTCAAAGCGCCCAGCACGAGAAATGTAGTGGAGAAGCGAGCCGAGCGGAGCTTCTGACCGAGTCCGCGTCCAGGCAAATTCGATGAATCCATATGCAGTCTTTTCCCTCTTACGGTTGGAGTCGGGCTTACGCTGAATGCGCGCTCCTCTTCAAACGTCCGATGCTAGGCACCAGCACCATTAGACGCAATTTCGGAATAAAAGTCTTCTCGACTGTGCAGCGGCCGAAGTCTCCCAAGAGCGACTTACATGGAACGGTGTAATGCAGGTGCGGCGGAGGGAAAATAGACCCTCTATCTCTTCCAGATTCCCAACACACGACGCAGGACAATCAACTCGCCTACGTGGTATGCATTGTGGTCTGCCAACTGGAGCGCTTCCTTCAGCAGAGTTTGGCCACTTCCCCACGCAAACGGCTTCACCAACTCCGCTGCGCCCGCGTCGAGTACGAGCTTCTCGAACGCCTTTTTATCTCGCTCGACCGTTGCTACCGCCTGATCCCACGCATCATCACTTGGTGGTGCGGCGGTCTTCGGCCAGTAGTCGTCTGGCCATTTCTTTTCCGTGTACTTGCCATCCGAGTTCTTGCTGAACTCCAGCATGTCCTGCTGCGCAATGCGAATATGCTCCACGATCTGCCATGCGGAATAAGGCAGGTTCTCTGGCACAGTCCCGCGAAATTCAACCGGAAAGTCCTTCACTGCTTCTTCGAAAGTGGCGTGTGCTCCGCCGCCATGGACGAGCGCACTCAACTCCGCACGCACGGCAGAAAGCAATTCAGTGGACAAATCCCTTTGTTCGCTCATGAATCGTGAGATGCGTGGCCATGTGGCCGCGGTTCAGTAGATCGCGGCTAGCTGTTCGCAGGCCACAACCAAGCCGCGCCGCGAACGCCACTGGAATCTCCGTGCATAGCCTTCACCACAGGCGTGTGCATGCCGCCCCCGAAAGCATAGCTGCTTATCCGCTCCGAGATGCCGATATAGAGCTCATCCGTGTTCGACAGTCCACCGCCAATCACGATCGCATCCGGATCGAGCACATTCGCAATGACAGCAAGTCCACGAGCCAACCTGTCCTGCAAACGATCGAGACATGCGATAGCCTTTGCATCACCTGTTCGCGCGTTGGCTACTATTTGTTTTCCACGTAACGACTCGCCCGTGATTCGCAGGAAATCCGCCTCAAAACCGGTACCCGAGATCCATGTCTCCAGGCAGCCGTGGCGCCCGCAGTAGCAGGGCGGCCCGGGATATTCTTCTGTAGTCGCCCAGGGCAGAGGCATATGCCCCCATTCACCCGCTATGCCGTTTCGTCCGGCATGCACGTGACCATTCAGGGCGATTCCACCGCCGCATCCCGTGCCCATGATTACAGCAAACACCACTGGCATCCCGGCCACACTGCCATCCGTAGCTTCACTCACCGCCAGGCAGTTTGCATCGTTGGCGCAGCGCACCTCGCGGCTCATGGCAGTGGAAAGGTCCCTCTGAAAGGGCATGCCGTTGATCCAGGTAGAGTTCGCATTCTTCACCAGCCCTGTGGACTCGATTACGGTGCCAGGAATCCCCACACCCACTGAGCCCCTGTTCGCGGTTGACGATTCTAATTCGTTGACCAGATCCGCGATCGCTTTGACAGTTCCCGTGTAGTCGCCGCGCGGCGTGTTCACGCGAATACGCTGCAGTTCTTTGCCCGCATCATCAAGCGCCAAAGCTTCAATCTTTGTTCCGCCAAGATCCACACCGATACGCACACAAACCTCCAGAAATCAGCAAGGCAAGCGTACCAGCCGGATGAGCGGATGGTCGAAGCCAAACCTGCATGCGGCAAGTTCGGGCTGTCGCGCCCGGTTCTGCTCTTTGTTTTGCACTATCACCTTACGGGTAGCGACTTACGTCGGTACGCATAGAGCGCGGTCAGGTATCCTCGTCTGCAATGGCTAAGCTTTCGATTCGTGACCTCGACCTGACCGGCAAGCGTGTGTTCATCCGTGTTGACTTCAACGTGCCTTTGTCAAAAGATGGCGCGATTACCGACGACACGCGCATTCGCGAAACCATTCCGACGATTGAGTACGCGCTACGTCGCAAAGCACGTGTGATCCTCGCCGCACATCTTGGCCGTCCGAAGGGCATGCCAAACGAGACAATGAGCCTGCGTCCTGTGGTTGACCGTCTGCGCTCGCTGCTCGATCACGTGCTGGACGAGGGCGAGAATGTCGCCTTTGCACCAGACTGTATCGGTCCGCTCGCGGAAGAGCTCGCCAGCAATTTAGAAAACGGGCAGACGCTGCTGCTTGAGAACCTGCGCTTCCACGCGGAAGAGGAAGCCAACGATCCGGCATTTGCGAAGAAGCTTGCCTCGCTTTGCGACATTTACGTGAACGACGCCTTTGGTGCCGCCCACCGCGCACACGCGTCCACGGAAGGGATCACGCACTTTGTCTCACAATCCGCCGCAGGCCTGCTGATGGAGAAGGAGCTCAACTTCCTCGGCAAGGCCGTTACGGAACCCAATCGTCCCTTCGTCGCCATCATCGGTGGCGCGAAAGTGTCGGACAAGATCGAGGTCATTAACGCGCTCATCGAGAAGGTGGATGCGCTGCTGATCGGCGGTGCGATGGCCTATACCTTCCTCAACGCGCAGGGGCAAACTACCGGTAAGTCACTCACGGAACCGGACAAAATCGAAGTCGCGCGCACCGCGCTCGCCAAAGCCGAAGAGCGAGGCATCAAGTTGCTTCTCCCGGTCGACCATGTGCTCGCTGACAAGTTTGCGGGGGATGCGAAGAGTCAGGTGTTCAGCGGCACAGAGCCGTTCCCGGCTGACAAAATGGCCCTCGATATCGGGCCAGAAACAATCAAGCTCTTCTCTTCCGAAATCGCCGATGCCGCCACTGTTGTCTGGAATGGCCCAATGGGTGTTGCCGAGCTCGCTCCGTTTGCGAAGGGTACAAACGCTGTTGCCCGCGCACTAGCCAAGCTGGAAGACGCCACCACCATTGTCGGCGGCGGTGACTCCGTCGCAGCCATCAACAATTCGGGCGTGGCGGACAAGATTTCGCATATCTCCACCGGAGGTGGCGCGAGCCTGGAATTCCTCGAAGGCAAAACGCTTCCAGGCGTGGCAGCGCTCACTGAGAAATAGCTGCAGCTCAGGTGCCTCTTGCCATCTGCGCGCGCGCACCCGTACTCTCCTCTGACAACAACACATCTGGAGCTAGACTTCGCCTATGCGCAAGCCCGTTATTGCCGGCAACTGGAAGATGTACAAGACGCCCAAGGAATCGCTCGCCTTCCTCGACGCCTTTCTTCCGCTGGTCGAAGGGCACAACCGCGACGAAATCCTGATTTGCCCAACGATGAGTTCGCTTGGCTATGTCATCGATGCGGCTGGCGGCACCAATGTTCGAGCGGGTGCCCAGAACATGCATTGGCTCAACGAGGGGCCGTACACCGGTCAGACCTCGCCCACCATGCTCGTCTCAATTGGCTGCCGCCACGTGCTGCTCGGCCACTCCGAGCAACGGTTGTACTTCAATGAAACCTACGAACGCGTCAACCTCAAGCTCAAAGCTGCGATCAATCATGGCATTACGCCCATCGTCTGCGTCGGCGAACTGTTGGTCGAACGTGAGGACGGCAAGACCGAAGAAACCCTGCGTACGCAGGTACGCAACGCCCTTCGCAACATCTCGTCGAACGAAGCCCGCCGTCTCGTTATAGCGTACGAGCCCATCTGGGCTATCGGCACCGGCTCCACCGCATCCCCCGAGATCGCCGCCGAAGCGCACAACATCATTCGCCATGAACTCGCCCACTGCTGCAGTCAGCAGACCGCCGAGAACACACGCATTCTCTACGGCGGCTCAGTCAAACCGGAAAACATTGGAGCGCTCATGAAGCAGGAGTCTATCGATGGCGCACTTGTGGGCGGTGCGAGCCTGATTCCAACGGACTTCGCAAATATCGTCAACTACAGCTAAACAGTGATTTTGCGCAAAAACAACGAAGCCGTCAGACTCGTGGTTGCGAGGTCGGACGGCTTTTGAGACTAGATGTTGGGGAGGGGTCTTTCGTCTGAACCAACTATCGTCACCGGAAACCAACTTCAACATCCCACTTCAGCGAGCGGCGCTCCCACGGGCGGGTAACCTTACCTGACCACGCCCGCCTGATCTACCGGCCAGTACACAAAGGCCGCCCGTCCATAGATGAGATTTCGGTCGACCGGCCCGAAGTCACGGCTATCACTTGAAATGAGCCGGTGATCTCCCATGACGAAGTACTCACCCTGCGGGATCGTCTCTTCCGGCACGGAACGGTCATCCTCGTACTTCACCGGAACATACGTTTCCTTCAGTTTCTTACCGTTTACCCAAACCTGACCGTGATCGATCTTCAGGTCATCACCAGGAAGCGCGATCACGCGTTTGATGTAGCTTTTCGTCTGGTCGCGCGGGTACTCGAACACCACCACGTCACCACGATGGATGTCCTGTCCGATCAGAGAGCCAATCTTCGAATAGGCGATTTTGTTGATGAAAAGGCGATCCTGGTCCTCGAGCACAGGAAGCATGCTGGTGCCCTCTACGCGCACCGGCTGGTACAAGAAGAGGATGATGCCCGCAGAGATGAGCCCGGCGATCAAGAGGTCCCAAAGCAATGAGCGAACACCACGCTCTTCGCGCGGTGTGTTCATCCGCAAATCTTCGGGTAACTGATGCAACGGGGCAGCTCCTGCTGATGTTATAGACGATATTTCCTGAACTTTGGTGCAGCCGAAGGTCAGGGGTGGGCCAGCGTTTCCGACGCTATCTCGAGCGCCAGTCCCGGCACCAGCGTCTTGCCGTCGATGCCTTTTGGCGACCACGCGTTCACGATCGCCTTTGCCAATTTTGCTACCGTCACTTCCCCTTCGTTATCTACCGTCCATCCGTGGTCGGCATTGTCGTAGGTGAAAATCGAGAGGACGATCGGTCCACTCTTCCCTGCAACAATCGCCACATCGCTGCGTACGGCGTTCAGGCTTCCGGTTTTGCTTGCGATGGCCGTTCCGGTCTCGCTCGAGTCAACTGTCTCGAGATACCGCGGGATCGTTTCCCGATAGAACTGGTTGCGCAACATTTTGAGCCCCACGGCGCAGACTGCTTTGTCTGCCTCGTCCGGCTTCGCGAACCCATCTTCAGAAGTTGGCGGAACGGGCGTCGTGCGGGTCGTCGACGCATGCAGATCGCAGCGGCCAATCCTGGTCATCAGGGTCGCCATCTCATACGCGGTAGATTTGCCCAGCCCGAATTTGGGTTGGTCGGCTGGCATGGGGCTTGTCGCGGGCTTCATCACCTTCTTATAGAGGTGAGTGTTCCTTAGCCCAAGCGTTGTCATGCGCGCATTCACCGCATCCACCCCGAAGCGATCAATTGCCATGTTGGTAGCAGTGTTGTCGCTCACAATCACCATGAACGTAAGGACGTCTTTCAGCGTCAATGTCAGTGGCGCGTCGAAGAACAACAGAATGCCGGAGCCGTTCACCGCTTCGCCCACAGGCAGCGTCAGCTTCTCATCCCAACGCGCTTTGCCTTCTCGGACCTGCACCATCGCCTCGTAAAGAATGGCAAGCTTGATGTCGGAAGCTGTCTGCACAAGGCGGTCGGCCTCAATGCCAATCGTCTGTCCACTCTGAAGTTGCACCGCGAAAAGCGCCACCTTACCGCGGTGCGCGGCAATGATCTGGTCGATCTGCTGTCTAAGGTCGCCGCCAGTACCCTGGTTCGGCAGCTGCTCCGCAGCTTTTGAGCCACCCGACTGCGCGTGTACGCTTACGAGCGCCATGGCGAAACCGAGAGTCGCAATCCCGGTCAATACAAAGAAACGAACCTTGCCCATTAGCGTCCCCTTGCAGCGCATCTTATACTGTTGATTGAGTGTTATCAGTTTTGCACGAGGCGGCTGCGAAAGGTGCCGCTGGGTCCGCTCCGGTGGACTCTAGGTTCAGCGAGAAAATATGGCTACGTCCCCGATGCCAGCATCCGCGCCCGTTGAGAAGCCTCAGCGCGTCACCGCCGATCTGCAAAGTCTTACGACCGAAAGAATGAATGAGGCTGCGGTAGGCCTCGATACCAAGTCCGCGATCGATATCGCTCGCATCATCAACCAGGAAGACATGAAGGTGGCTAACGCCGTCAAGAAGGCGTTACCTGAGATCGCCATCGTGATCGACACCGTGGCACGCTGTCTCCGTGATGGCGGGCGCCTGATCTATATCGGTGCCGGTTCCTCCGGACGTATCGCAGCCCTCGACGCTTCCGAATGTCCGCCGACGTTCTCCACAGCTCCTTCGCAGGTGCAATACATCATGGCTGGTGGCCCGAAAGCCCTCGCCAGCGCCTCCGACGTGAATGAAGATTCACCTGAACTCGGCCAGCGAGACATCGCTCGTCGCCGGCCCACGCGCAAAGACATCGTCATCGGCGTATCCGCCTCTGGGCGCACCCCGTACGTTGTCGGGGCAACAGAATACGCGCGCTCACGCGGAGCGAAGACGGCCGCCATCACCTGTAATCCCGGCTCCGACCTGTCGCAGGTTGCAGACGTGACCATCTGCGCCGAGGTTGGCCCTGAGGTCGTTTCTGGCTCTACACGCATGAAGGCTTCGTCTGCCCAGAAGATGATTTTGAACATGATCACCACGGCGGCGATGACCCGGCTCGGCTATGTGTACGACAACCTTATGGTGAACGTGCACATGAAGAATGCCAAGCTCGTCGAGCGCGGAATTCGGGTGCTCATGCAGCTCTGTGGAATCGATCGCGAAACCGCCATACGCACGATAAAGGCTGCTGGAAAATCCATTCCGATTGCCGTTGTCATGCTCAAGGCGGGAGTGGATAAGATGGACGCCGTCCGACGTCTACAGAAATCAGACGGCAACGTTCGCCTGGCGGTTGATGACTCACGCTTGGAGCTCTAGCCGCTGCTCTGCAGCGGGGTGACCGCCCGTTTAAAGCGAAGGACCTACGCATTTCGCCTCCATTGCCACCAGAAACCCACCAAATAGCCGAACACCTCCGCGCTATACGCATCTGGGCGGCTGTCTTTGTTGTCGGCCTTGTTGTGAGCGGCGTCACAGCGTTCCCGCTTCAGACTGAAACTGCCCTGCTCGTCCGCGGCTCGGTCGCTCTCCACGGCCCCATGCACTGGCAAGCGCTTCATGAGTGGCTTGTTCACGTCTCGAGCGCATTGGCGGAGACAAACCGCCGATTTCCGTTCCTTGCTTACGGCACCGATTGGCTGGCGTTCGGCCACCTTGTGATAGCCGTCGCTTTCCTCGGCCTGTTCAAAGACCCCGTTCGAAATAAGTGGCTGCTAACTTTCGGTCTCATTGCGTGCGCGGGTGTTATTCCACTGGCGCTGATCGCTGGCGAAGTTCGGGGCATACCCGTCTACTGGCGACTAGTTGATTCCAGCTTCGGATTTTTCGGTTGCGTGCCACTCCTCTTCTGCATCCACCGCGTACATAAAATAGAGAAGCTAAGCACGAACTAGATTGGAGTTTCACATTCACTTCCGCTCTCAAACATAATGCAACAAGTGACTTCTGCTTCATCACCAATTTTGCTGACACAGACTTTGTTCGGGCTCGTTTGCCACCGTAGTTCAGCGGTCGAGAAGCGCGCTAGAACCAAGCGCAACATCCGCGAATCGCTTGCTTACTCCAGCAGCTCGCGTGCAACCCTCCCGCGACATGGTCGGCATCCAGACGCTGTCCCGCTCTCCACTCCGAACCAGCAATCCAGAGGATCCCGAATCCCAAACGGCACTCCTATCCACCGACCTTCTTCGTACACTGAACGGATGGACAAGTTTGTTGTACGCGGCGGTAATCCGCTGCTCGGCACCATCAAGGTTTCCGGCGCAAAGAATTCGGCACTGCCGTGCATGGCCGCCGCCATCCTGACCGAGGATGAGGTCGTTCTCGAAAATATTCCGCAGGTGCAGGACATCGAGACGGAGCGCAGGCTGCTGGAAAGCATGGGCGCTGAAGTGGAATTGGGCTATGGCCGGGCCCAGCACCGCACCTCAATCAAGTGTGCTGTGCTTTCGGATCCAGTTGCCAAGTACGAGATCGTCAAGACCATGCGCGCGAGCTCGCTGGTACTCGGCCCTCTCGTGGCGCGCACGGGACTGGCTCGCGTAGCGATGCCTGGTGGCTGCGCGATTGGTGGACGGCCAATTGATTTGCACATCAAAGGCCTGGAAGCCATGGGCGCAAAGATCACGCAGGAACATGGCTATTTGGAAGCGCGTGCGGATCGCCTGAAGGGCGCGCACATCATTTTCGATAAGATCACCGTCACCGGAACAGAGGACTTGCTGATGGCAGCAGCACTCGCTGACGGAGAGAGCCTGTTCGAGAACTGCGCACGCGAGCCTGAGGTGACCGACCTTGCAGCGCTGTTGAACGAAATGGGTGCACAGATCGAGGGAGCAGGCACCTCCACCATTAGAATCAAAGGCGTCGCAAAGCTCCACGGCGCGCGCCATCGCATCAACCCTGACCGGATCGAGGCGGGCACATTTCTCATTGCAGGGGCCATCACTGGCGGCGACTTGAATGTTGAATGCTGTAACCCAGCTCACATGGGCTCGCTAATCAGCAAGCTTCAGGAGTGCGGCGTCAAGCTGGAGATTGGAACGGACAACGTCCGCGTTCACTCTGGTGGCAAACTAACCTGCACAGACGTGTCCACTGAGGAATACCCCGGCTTTCCAACAGATATGCAGGCGCAGTTCATGGCGCTGCTCACCCAGTGCGAGGGCACATCTGTGGTTACGGAGAACATCTTTGAGAACCGTTTTATGCACGTCAGCGAGCTCAATCGGATGGGCGCTCACGTGACGGTCAGCGGGCGCTCAGCAACGATTCGCGGTGGAACGAAACTGCAGTCGGCAGCTGTGATGTGCTCGGACCTGCGCGCCAGCGCATCGCTTGTATTGGCGGCTCTTGTTGCGGATGGGGAGAGCATTCTGGATCGCGTTTACCACATGGATCGCGGATATGAGCGCATCGAAGAGAAACTCCGAGGTGTTGGAGCTCAGATCCGGCGCATGGGCGATGTGTTCGGGAAAAAGTAGCGCGAACCTATAATCGGCATGATGCATTTTTTGCTGAGAATTTCGACTGCTCTGCTTCTTGTCAGTAGCATTGCGCCGACCTGTGCGCAGTCACAGAATGGCTCTTCTGGCGGGCATGTCGTGCTTGTGCTGCCGTTTGAGAATCGCTCTGGAAACGCCTCTCTGAATTGGATCGGCGATTCTTTCCCGGACACTTTGGATCAGAGGCTCAACTCTTCTGGCTTCCTCACCATTTCCCATGATGATCGCGACTATGCGTTCAATCATCTGGGCTTGCCCGTCCAGTTCCGGCCCTCGCGCGCAACAACAATCCGAATCGCTCAACAGCTCGACGCGAACTTCGTAGTCATCGGCAGCTTTACTACCAATAAGGACAAGATTGCTATTCAGGCCCGAGTACTCTCGGTGGATGGCTTGCGCCTTTCAGCACCGCTGGAAGATGGTGCGCCACTGAGCAGGCTTTTCGATGCGGAGAATGCCGTCGCCTGGAAGGTGGCCCGCGAGATGAATCCTCAACTGAATATCGCGGAAGGGACATTCCTCGCCGCGCCGGGAAGTGTTCCGCTTCCTGCGTTTGAAAGTTACATACGCGGAACCAATGCGCCATCCAGCCAGGAACGAATCGCGAAGTTGAAGGCAGCAGTGGCGATTGCGCCGGATTACGCCGCAGCTCTCCTCTCGTTGGGAAAAACGCAATTCGCAACTCACGACTATTCGGCCGCAGCAACTACCCTGGCTAAAGTTCCCCCTGCCAGCCGTCTTGCACTGGAGGCTAATTTCTATCTTGGGCTGGCGCGATTCAACTCCGCCAACTACGCTGGCGCGGAAGCTGCTTTCTCATTCGTCGGCATTCAGCTTCCGCTGCCTGAAGTAACGAACAATCAGGCCGTTGCGTTGAGCAGACAAGGGAAGGATGCAGTTGCGCTGTTCCAACGCGCCTCTGCAGCCGATCCCTCGAATGAGGACTATCACTACAATCTTGCGATTGCGCTTTTTCGACGTGGAGACACGGTACAGGCTCTGCAGGAAGCCGACGCTGCGCTCAAGCTGAAACCAGGCGATAACGAGGCTGGTGCGTTGCGGGCTCGTGTCGCCAGCGTGCCGCTTGGGACGCGGCTCGCTGATGGTGAGTCTGGTGGATTCAGCCCTGTGGAGCGCATCAACCGCAGCTATTCCGAAACGAGCTTCCGGCAAGCTGCCTTTCAGTTAGCCCAGGTACGCTCCATGCGCATGGCTGTGCTTCCACCAGCGCAGCAGGCGAAAGAGTACACCCAATTAGGCGATGAGTACCTCGGCCAAGGTTTGCTTCCGGAAGCAGAAGAGCAGTTTCAGGCCGCGCTAACCGCAGATAGCAACAGTGCGGATGCGCGTGCTGGACTAGCCCGAGTACGAGAAGGTAGCGGGAACAGAACTGACGCTCGAACCGAAGCCCAGGCATCGCTGCGTCTACGCAGCAACGTGCCTGCACTGCTGGTTTTGGCTCGACTTGATTTAGCGGAAAACAATCTAGCTGCCAGCGCCGACAATGTAACCCACGCTCTCGCACTTGAGCCCCGTAACACTGCAGCAATTGCGATGCGCCAAAACCTGCGGCAGCGCGGTCAAACAGTGCAGTGAGCCCGCTGTCGTATCTTCAGCACGCTCCCAACACGCTGTTGCTGTTCGGCCTTCTCGGTGTTCTGCTCATTTACCTTGAGCTGAACCGCCCTGGATTAGTTCTCCCCGGGACTGCCGGTCTCACAATCGTGCTGGTGTGCTCCGCCGCTCTTTCGCATCTACCTTGGAGGTTCAGCGGAATTTTTCTGCTCCTAGCTGCGGCGACAGTCCAGCTCCTAAGTTTGAGGCGGCAACTGCACTGGTCCACAGAGCTGGCCGCCGGTCTGGCTGCGTACTTCGGCTGCAGGTACCTCCTCTCGGGCACCGACGGAGAGTCGCAAATCAGCATCGTTGTAGCAGCTTCAGTGGCAATCGTTCTTGGCCCCGGAACCTCAATGCTCACTGCCCTTGCGAGACGCGCCCGCCGGAACAAAGGTTTAGACTCATAGTATTGCGTGCATACTGTGCGCTGGAGTTCTTCAGCTTGATCCGTATCAACTCATTAGCCTCCGCAGCACTCGCTGTTTGCTGCATCAGTGCAGCCTCAGCTCAGGTGACGCCTCTTCAGAAGCAATTGGACCGCATCGATATTGCAATATCCGCCGCTGGTGAGTTTACGCGTACCGTTTCAGGACCCATTCTCCCGAGTGCGCCAAACACCGGCCTCATTGTCTCCGAGAACGCTTCCACTACCGTTGGCGGCAACTTCAATCTGCGGTATGTTGCAAAGCCATTCGTTGGCTTCGAGTTCAATTACGGATACGCCCGGTACACAGAGAATTTTTCCTACCCTGCTCCGTCACTTGGCGCACAGACTGGTGCCAATGAATTTACATTCGGCTACCTTATGACGCCGGCGCATGACATTCACGGGTTTCAGCCATACGTCTCCGTGGGTGCAGGCAGTACAGAGTTCAAACCCACTCGGAACGGCGGCCTCGGCTTGAAGACGCAGGCACGCATGACCTACTACTACTCGGTCGGTCTGCAGCAGGACGTTTTCGGGCCGCACTTTGGTTTGCGCGCGGGATTCCGTCAGAAGTTCTTCCTTGCGCCTGACTTCGGGCAGAACTACTTCACTATCAAGCAGCGCACATTCACTTCCGAACCTACTTTGGGTATCTACGCCCGCTTTTAGCGGAAGATTGCGATCATGAGCCACCTTCTCGACGACGATGATGACCTGCCGCGCCAGCGCGGTGACCGTGAAGTGACTCTCAGTACGGGAGCGATCCTCGGCATATTCTTCGGGCTTACGCTGCTCTGTGGATTCTTCTTTGCGTTCGGCTACAACATGGGGCACAAAGCTTCGCCTGCACTCGCGGCCAGCTCGGGTGATGCCTCCGACTCGTACACTTCCGCTTCGGCAGCTTATTCATCGTCTCCGAAACCGTCTGCGGGTTCACCCATAGGCCAGTCCTCGATTAATTCAAGTACGAGCGACTCAGGAGCAAACGTAGTTGGAGTTCCCCCGCGCAGCGTTGGGGTTCCGAAGGTCGACACGGCGACTACAACAATAAGCAAGCAAGCTGTTGCAGAAGAGCCTTTTGAGAAGCCATCACCAGTTCCGATGCCGGCTCCGGCTCGTGCTACCGGCGGGCTCACTGGCGGCACGTTCGTCGTGCAAGTCGCGGCTGTGTCGCATCAGGAAGACGCTGAACTACTCGTGAGTTCACTACAGAAAAAGGGCTATGCCGTCGCTGCTCGGAATGAACCTGGCGACAAACTAGTCCACGTGCAAGTCGGTCCCTTCAACGACCACAAAGCTGCCGATGCGATGAAAGATCGCTTACAGGGCGACGGTTTTCACGCGATGATTAAGCAACTCTAGTTTCCGCAAGCTCGCGCTCCATGGCGTCGCGAACTCCCTCCATCAGGTCTTCACGTGTCGCATAAGCCGACGGCTTGAGAGGCGGAAGGAATCGCACCTCTGCTGCGCCCGGAATCAGCTTTAAACTGCCCTTTTGCATCATCTGCGCCGTTCCACGGAGGATGATGGGGACGATGGGCGCGTCCGTCTGAACAGCAAGGAAAAATGCTCCCTTCTTGAACGGCAGCAGTTTGCCGTCCGGCGAGCGCGTGCCCTCTGGGAAGACAGTCACGTGCAATCCTGAGCGCAGCGCATCTGCTCCTGCGTCCACACTCTGCACCGCATCTTCCCTCGAGTGCGCACGAGACACCGGGACAAACTTCCCCATGCGCATCGCTGTTCCGAGCAGCGGAATATTCATGAGTTCTTTTTTCAGAAACACGCTTGTCATGCCGGGGATCGCTGGAAGAAGCACCGGCGGGTCTACATTGGAGAGGTGGTTGCTCATGAAGATGCACTGCTGCCCGACCGGAATGTTTTCAAGCCCGACCACTCGCACCCGGATCCCAGCCGCACGAGTTCCGAGACGAATGATTCCCATGCCCCAGCGATACATAAGGCTGAAATCCTTGCGTAGGGCAGACCAGAGGATGCCGATGATTGACGCCGGAACGCCAAGCACCACAAAGACGAACAACATGCGCAGAGCGGCAAACATACACGACCAGCATACCTTTGCTCTGACGCCAGCGTGTCACATCTGCGCCTCTTCGATTGCCTTGGGTAGCTTTTCGTAGATACCGCCGAACCCACCATTCGATAAAATCGCGATCACATCTCCTGAGCGAATCTCGGGCACAATATTCTCCACGATCTCGTCCGCACCGTCATACATGGCAGCGGGCATGCCCCGCGCCTTGAGCGCCTCAATCACGTGATCAGGCTCCAGCCGTTCGAGAACGGGTATTGCGTCGCTCTTGAACACACCGGCGAGCACTACCTGATCCGCAAGCTGCAGACTTTCCACCAGCTCTCTCTCAAAAACATTTCGACGCAACGTGTTGGATCGCGGCTCCAACACTGCCCAAAGCTTCCGGCCAGCGTAGGAGCTGCGAAGCGCGCGAAGCGTTTCGCGGATCGCAGTCGGGTGATGCGCAAAATCATCGATAACTGTGACACCAGCGACCTCCGCGCGTAC
This sequence comes from Granulicella sp., assembly GCA_965200515.1. Lineage (GTDB taxonomy): Bacteria > Acidobacteriota > Terriglobia > Terriglobales > Acidobacteriaceae > Granulicella. The sequence continues at coordinate 2,583,111 of CBDAUT010000014.1, forward strand.
TTCCAGCCGGCGTTTCACGCTCTGGAAAGAGCCAATCGCCTCAGTGATTGCTTCTGCCGTAATTCCCTGGCCCGCCGCCAGCGCCGCTGCTGCCGTTGCGTTCAGCGCGTTATGCTCACCGGCCATTGGCAAGCGCAGCCGTGCGAATTCCATCCCGCCGCGCAGCAAAGTCCACGACGTTGCTCCTCCCTCGTGTTTCAAGTTCACTGCCTGCCAGTAGGAGTTCTCCTCGAACCCGTAGCGCTCCACTGTGCAGAACGCTTTTGCGGCGCACTCTGTCACGTTGTCGCTGCCGTCATACGCAACGAGGCGACCTCGACGCGGGATCAGATTCACCATGCGCTTGAATGCGGTTTTCACGGCTGGCAAATCGACATAAATATCCGCGTGGTCGAACTCTACGTGTGTCAGAATCGCAGCGTCTGGAAAGTAATGTAGAAACTTTGGCCCCTTATCGAAGAAAGCGGTGTCATACTCGTCGCCTTCAAGAAGGAACGGTCGCGTGTCTTCCTGCACGTGGAAGCTGGTACCGAAGTTCTCGGCAACACCACCGATGAGGAAGGACGGTTTCCACTTCTTCTCGTTCTTAGCCGCTACTTCGAAGATCCAGGACAACATGCTTGTGGTTGTTGTCTTGCCGTGCGTGCCGCAGACAACGTAGCGGTCGCGCGGCAAAAGAAACTCATCATGGATGAGCTGAGCCATGGACGTCATCGGAATGCGCTCGTCGAGCACACGCTCCAGCTCAGGGTTTCCGCGCGAGATCGCATTACCCACAACCACCATGTCTGGCTTAGGCGTGAGATTCGCTTCGGCGTAGGGCTCCATGATGGGTATGCCCATCGCCTTCAACTGGTCGCTCATCGGCGGGTAGGCTGCCATGTCGGAGCCGGTAACACGATGTCCCTGCGCGCGCAGCATGCCTGCGAGCGATGCCATCGCCGTGCCGCAAATCCCGATGAGATGAATGTGTTTGCTCATGCTTCGTTTTCCTATTCTCTCCTCAGGCTAAGAAGGTCAAACTCGCGTCAGATCCGCATATCAGCTCAACGGACGCACCTAGAACGACGGACCTGTTTCCGCCATCCACATGTCCGCAGCGCAGTCCAATCGATATTGGTCCTTCGAAATTTCTCAAGGCATGCAGGCATGCGCCACGCAGTAACGGTAGCTCTTTTGCATCACCGCATGCGGTCATATCTCCGAGCACGATACCCGTGACGTTCTTCAATAAGCCTGCGAACTGCAGATGCTGCAACATGCGGTCCCATTGGTAAGGTTTTATGCCGATATCTTCGAGGAAGAGAATCGTAGGCTGCTCTAACCTGAGCGCCCACGGACTGCCCAGACCTTCAGCGACAATCGCAAGGCAGCCGCCAAGGAGCGTGCCACGCGCAGTTCCCTCACGCAGCGAACTCATGCCATCCGAAACTCCAAGCTGCCATTCCAGACCTTTGTCTTCTACTGCGGATCTCCAACTTCGCAGGTCTGCCCCGTTGTCCTTCGACCAATCAGCAGCAACCATTGGAGCGTAAAAGGTTTGCAGGCGGCATTCATTCCAGAACCAGGCTTGCAGCGACGTGTGATCGGAATAGCCGACGAACACTTTGTGGTTGGCCTGGATCAACTCGCGATCCAACAGCGGCAGCAACTCTGCCGAGCCCCAGCCACCGCGAGTGCATAAGACGCCCCGAATAGTCGGGTCTGCAAAAGCTGCGTGGACATCCGCGACCCGTTCCTCCGCGGGCCCGGCGTAATACAGCGGCCCTCGGCTGAGGGCGTGCGGCATGACGACAGGCTCATAGCCGTAGGCACGCAGATTCTCGCAACCTGCTTGTACCAGGTCAGCGTTCGCGTACGACGCAGGAGACACGACAGCGACACGATCACCAACTCGCAGCCTAGGCTTGAAAACTGTTCTAGCCAAAAAACGCCTCGCCCTTACAAATGATTTCGGCTGGTCCCGTCAGCTTCAACTCTTCCTCGTCTGCCAGCCACTCCACACTCTGTGCGCCGCCTTCTGCAATTGCTGTGAGCGAGCGCGAAACATCTCGCATGCGAATCGCGGCGGCGGCCGACGCGCATGTCCCTGTGCCGGACGATGTCGTCGGGCCACAACCGCGCTCGTAAATTCTGAACTCGATTCTGTCCTCTGCCAGCACGCGGACAAACTCGACATTGGTACCAAAGCGAAACAGGGGATGCGTACTCAGAATCGCTCCAACTTCCTGCCAGCTCAGTCCACGGAAGCTGAAGTCCTCGGCATCCGGAAACAACACGAAATGAGGGTTACCGACGTTCACCATCACGCCAACGATCTCGCCACCTATGCCGTCTACTTGAAGTGTTCGTGGCATGACACGCGGCACTCCCATCTGACTCTCTATCAGCCAGCTTTGCTCGTCTTGCCTTACCACTCGGCAGGCGCGCTTACCGCCATAAGTGCCAAACTCCGCCTGCTGTACATTCTCGGTTTGAGCCAGCCAGGCGGCTACGCAACGTGTGCCGTTTCCGCTTAGTTCCGCTTCACTGCCATCGGAGTTGAAGAGTCGGAGAAAGAATGTTCCGTCCGACCGACGCTCTACAAACTCGATGCCGTCCGCTCCGACTCCTGTGTGCCGGTGGCAGAGCTTCCGCGCGAGTGCTGCGTGTTCCGTCTGCGCGTGGCGCTCCTCTATGACGAGAAAGTCATTACCGCACGCATGCGCTTTAGCGAAGGGGATGTTACGAGCGGTGTTCACTGCGTTTCAGAATACTATTCAGCGCCCGCCCGCTTGATGCACAAAGCAAAAGAGCGCCCGCTCATGCGGACGCTCTTATGAGCTGAAGCCACTTAGGCAGCAGGCGCTTCGACATTGATCTGATCCGACAGACTGCTGAGCAGCTTGTCGGCGTTCTTCTCTTCCTGGAGAGACAGCTCCATCAGATTGGCGTGACGCGTTTCACCGAGAATGTTGGCCCAGCTAATCAGCGTGCCATACACCGCGATTTCGTGGTGCTCCACCTGATTTCCTGCGGCAATCAGAACGACGTCGCGTACGGTCGGATCACCTGCATCCTTTGCAGAAGCTCCGCCTTCGCTGATGAGAGCGGACATCGCTTTGCATGTCTTCTCGGTGGCTTCTCCTTCGTTCTCTTCCAGAATTTGCTTGAGTCGCCCAACCTGCTCCCGCGACTCCTCAAGATGCGTTTGAAACGCGTTGGCAAGCTCCGGGCTGGTTGCGTTCTCAATCATTGTGGGCAAGCCCTTTTCCACAATCTGAGTTTCCATGTTCAGTGCTTTTTGCAATTCTGTTTTGTAAAGTTCACGCAATGTGTTCACATCGGGCGAGAAAATTCCCATAATGCCACAGCTCCTTTTGGCGGGCCGCAAAGACACTTGCAGTGTCTCCGGATTAGATTGTTTGGGATTCCTGACAAAATCGTTCCGTACAGGTCAGGGCGTACACAATGTCAGATGCACCTTTCGCTGCAGGTGTAGCTGCTACTTCGCCTGCCAGCGGTCTGACTTGTACACTCGCGCACACGGTTGCCCAGTGGTGCAAATGACGCTCAATTCGGTGAGCCCCTTCGGATGCGCTTTCACGGCCACGTCGACTGGATCACCCTTCATCGAGATCACGTAGGCGGCCTGCCCGGCTGGATCAGCCAACCCGCGCTCCCAAAGCTGCTCGTCATTCTCGCTGACCATGCTTTGCAGTGTCCGTCCGGCAGTCTGGACCGCGCCGACATGCGCCGATACGGACATCATCACCGGCTGGTCAGGCGGCATCTGCTGCAACGCTCCAGCAAGCGCATGCTCAAATGGCACACGTGTTGTTGCGTTGACGACGCCTTCCTTCAATACAAGCGGAATCCGGTACATCATTGCGATGCAGTTCAGCACACACAGCACCATCGCAGCGGGATGCCACAAGCGCGCGCTCACACGGGCCCACCCTGCGGTTTGTGACTTGAGCCAAACATCGAGCCGCTCAGCAGCCAGCGCGCCATACACGCACAGGGCAGGCAGAAGCTCCATGCCGTAGCGCGCGTTGTAGAACGAATGCGGCCACAACTGCGGAATAAAGATCGGCACCGAGCCGTACGCAACAGAGTAGATATAGAACGGCAGCGGCACCCACAGCAGCAAGGCGAACTGATCGGCTCTGCCGCTCAATACATCGTCGGCTCGCTGCTTCCAACGCGCCCAGGCACCGTACAACGCGGCGAAGATAAGAATGAAGCCGGTTTCCCATGCTGCAGCATCTACCTGCGCCGTGCGCGTGTAGAACAACGCGGCCCAGCCCATGTTGTGCCATCCGCGATAGTGCTGGCCTGGAGGTGCCGTTTTGCGCTCGATCTGCTTTGCGGAGTACGGCCCGCGCATGAAGTCGAGCCAATCACCCTCAAAGTGCGCGTTGTACCAAAACCACAGCAGCGGTCCTGCAATGCACATAGCCGTGAAGGCGAGAAACACTGGCAGTAATCGGCGACGAAGCTCTGCTTTGCTTCTCCACAGACCAAACGCAAAGCAACACCAGACGGCAGCGCCAATGATCCAACCGTCGTAGCGCGTGAACACCTGCCCGAGGATCAGAACGCCAGCGAGCAGCATTCGCAAACGCGCGACAGCGGTGTTGCCGGCTCGAATCGCCGCAATGCCCTCCATCGTCGCCACTACCGTCCAGATGAGCAACGCGAGAAATAGCGTCTCGGTCATGGCTGTGGTGGCGAGGTAAAGCAGGTTCGGGTTCAGGGCGTAGAACGTTGTCGCAACCAGCGCCCAACGCAAGCGCATCAAGCGACGCGAAAGCCGCCAGATACCAGCAACACTGGCAGCGAAGCTGAGGATGGACATCGGTGCAGCAGCCATGCCGCTTTGCCACATGCTCATCTTGCCGATGAACGGCAGCATCAGCAGATGCGGCAGAGGGAGCCACACGCCACCTAGCTGCGCGATCCCTGGATAGCGGGCGTCGATGATGCGGCGAGCGATGCCAAGGTGCGCGACGGCGTCTCCGTACAGCAGAAGATAGCCTTTCGCGTAGCAAACGAGCAGAGCAAAGAAGCCCAGCACGATGCCGGCGGCAAGGAGCGGAAAGCTCTCGCCTCGCAAAACGGGCCGGACAGCTTCGGGATCGCCAGTCGGCCAGGCGTCGAGCTTTGCCTTCGGTCTGCGCTGCCGAAGCGATAGGCCCGGCTTGTAGCTTGTGCCGCGGAGTGTATTTTCCTTGGCCATAGTTACGAAAGGTGCGAAATTTCTTTCAGCTTTGTGAAGCGTTCGTCTATGTCTGCGCGCGTGGCTTCCTGAAGGCGCTCTGTGCCAAAGCGCTCCACCGCGAACGAACCCATCACGCTTCCGTAGAACAGTGCGGTACGGAATACCTCCGGCGTAAGCGCACCTTGCGATGCGATGTAACCGTAGAAACCGCCGGCGAACGAGTCGCCCGCACCGGTGGGATCCACTACATCCGCGAGCGGCAGAGTCGGTGCGCGGAAAGGGGCGCGCTTCTTACCATCGCCAAAGCTGCGTTCCGAGAAATAGGCCGTCGAACCGTACTCACCGTGCTTCACGATCAGTGACTTCGGACCGAGTTCCATTACCTTCTCCGCCGCGCGCAGACCGTTGGTCTCGCCACTCAGCATCTTCGCTTCGTTGTCATTGATCAGCAGCACGTCGAGTTCGCGCAGCACAGGCAGCAGGTTCTCGCGATGTGCCCCGATCCAGTAATTCATCGTGTCGCCGGCGACGAGCTTCACGTTCGGCATCTGCTTGCGTACTCGCAACTGCAGCACGGGATCGATGTTGGCGAGGAACAGGTAATCGGAATCTTCGTAGGCCGCAGGGATCTTTGGAGAGAAGTCAGCGAAAACATTCAGATCCGTGGCAAGGGTGTCGGCTTCGTTCAGGTCGCGCAGATAGGTGCCCGTCCAGTGGAAACTCTTGCCTGCGGCACGCTCGATGCCAGTAGTGTCCACGCCTCTTGCTGTGAGCACCTGCTCGTGTTCCGGAAGGAAGTCTTCCCCAACCACGCCCACCACACGAACATCCGTGAAGAAACTTGCTGCCAGTGCGAAATGAGTTGCGGCGCCGCCGAGGATGCGCTCCCGCTTTCCACTCGGCGTTTCGAGCGAATCGAACGCCACAGAACCGACTACCAAGATGGACATGGAACTCCTGAAACTTTGTTGGGCTGAAGGCTAGAGGTACTTGCCGAAGAGAACGCTAAGCTTTTCCTTCGTTGCTGCCGGGATCGCCGCGCGATCGGTCATGATGGCAAACTTTGCCGCGCTCTGCGCCGGCGATGCACTCAGGTCTGTGGGCATCAGGCGAACTGCAGCCTTCACGACTTTCTGAGCGTTGTCGCTGTTCTGGTGCATCACGGCAATCACCTGCTCAACGGTGACATCATCATGCCCTTCGTACCAGCAGTCGTAGTCGGTCACCATCGCGAGCGTCGCGTAGCTGATCTCGGCTTCGCGCGCGAGCTTCGCTTCCTGCAGGTTGGTCATGCCGATGACGTCCGCTCCCCAGGAGCGGTACAGATTCGATTCGGCACGAGTAGAGAACTGCGGACCTTCCATGCAGACATATGTGCCGCCGCGCTTGCCAACGACGCCGATCTCTTCGCAGGCCTTCACAAATGTGTCTACGACCAGCGAGCAAACCGGGTCGCCAAATCCAACATGCCCGACAATTCCCTCACCGAAAAATGTTGCATTGCGCGCAAACGTGCGGTCGATGAATTGATCGGGAATGACAAAGTCTGTCGGCTTGTGCTCTTCCTTCAAGCTGCCAACTGCGCTCACGCTTAGGATGCTGGTGACGCCGAGCTTCTTCATCGCGTAGATGTTCGCGCGGAAATTCAGCTCACTGGGCAGGATGCGGTGGCCCTTGCCGTGGCGAGCGAGGAAAGCGACCTTTCGGCCTTCGAGTGTTCCCAGCACAAACACTTCACTTGGCTCACCGAACGGTGTCTCCACACGCTCTTCGCTAACGTCTGTGAGGCCGGGCATGTTGTACAAACCACTGCCGCCAATGATGCCGATTTCTGCTAAAGCCAATGCGTTCTCCTGCACGTATTCGGCGCCGAAGCGCACTTTCGAAGTATATCGTTCGGAGCTAGTGAGAAAGGCCGAGCGACTCGCATATGCTGTCGACTCGCACCTTCACTTCTTCGGGCATAGTCAACATCTGTGGCCAGCGGCGCGTGAAGCCTTCGGCGGCCCACTTACGTGTGGCGTCGATGCCCATCTTGCTGCCGAAGTTCGGTAGCCGAGATGCATGGTCGAGTGTGTCGACGGGACCTAGCGTGAACTGGATGTCGCGCTCGGGGTCGATGTTGTTGCCGACCCGCAGCATCACTTCACCGACATCCTGCACATCGCAGTCTTCGTCCACAACGACAATGCACTTGGTGAACATCGCCTGCCCCAATCCCCAGATGGCATGCATCACTTTGCGTGCGTGGCCCGCGTAGCTTTTGCGAATGCGCACGAGCATGAGATTGTGCGCCACGCCTTCCGCTGGCAGGTTGATGTCGATGATCTCCGGGATGGTGAGGCGCATGAGCGGCAGAAAAATGCGCTCGACGCCTTTGATCATCCATGTGTCTTCCATCGGCGGCCTGCCCACAACGGTGGCCGCGTAGATTGCGTCTTTGCGGTGCGTGATGCAGGTGATGTGGAAGACCGGGTACTCGTCCGTCATGGTGTAGAAGCCTGTGTGATCGCCGAACGGCCCTTCGGTGCGCAGTTCGCCGAGCTCTACATAGCCCTCCAGGATGATCTCGGCGTGTGCTGGTACTTCGAGATCAACCGTTTCGCACTTCACCAGCTCCAGCGGCTTGCGACGCAGGAACCCGGCAATGATGTATTCCTCAACTTCCGGCGGTGCAGGAACAATGGCGGAGAACGTTGTTGCCGGATCGGTGCCGATGGCGACTGCCACCTCCATCCGGTCGCCACGAATCTTTGTGCGGATCGTTTGTGGGATGTTGCTGGCATTCTCCGCGGCAGCAGTCCCGCCGGCGGTAAGCGCCATGATGTCCACTGCTTCGGCGGCGTCAGTGGCAGCGCTGCGGATGCGATCGCGGAAGTGCTCTGCCGCGACCTTCTGCCGTTGCCAGTGCATGCCGGTCGTCTGGCCGTCGTACACGTGCATGCGATACATGCCCATGTTGCGCTTGCCAGGTTGGCCGCCAGAGCTGCGGGGGTCTCGCGTGACCACGCAGGGCAGCGTGATGAACCGGCCCCCGTCGCCCGGCCAGGTCTGGAGCACAGGAAATTTGAGCAGGTCGACTTCTTCGCCGCGCAGAATGACTTCTTTACAAGAAGCGACTTTCCAGTCAACAACCTTTGGCAGAAATGAGTTGATCTCCGCCAGCATGCCTAGGGTCTTCAGCTTGTCCATCAGCCCCGATGGTGGAACCGGGTGGACAAGCACCTCGATGCGCTTCGCAATCTCATCCAGTGAATCTGCTTCAAGCGCCAGCCGCATTCGGCGCTCGCTGCCGAACTGGTTCATCAGAACGCGTGCGCCGGGATAACCGGTCACGTTTTCGAACAATAGCGCAGGGCCGCCAGCGTTCGCAGTTCCCTTGCCTGATTTCGCGGCGCGGTCGGCGATCTCCGCCATCTCCAGAATCGGCGAAACTTCCGCTGTGACGCGTTTCAGCTCGCCTGCACGCTCCAGTTGTTTGATCCAGTCGTGCAGCCCTTGATACGCCACTTCGGTCCTCTGCTTTCGTTGAGCGCACCGGGGGTTTCAGTGCTGTATCTAGACTACGCAATCGAGGGAAATAACTATGCAAACTCTGTTTGCACTGCAATGTGAAACTTAGCAGGTTCAGGGGCTTGACAGAATTTCGGCCCTTGCACGAAATCACTCACAAGCGGAAGAAGACCTTGCGATGCCAGAGCGCGAGGTTCGGTAAAAAACAAACGAGAACGAAGCAAACCGCATAGGCGAGTGAAGTCCATTCCGACGATCCGTGGCGGGCGAACACGTCGTGGTAAATCGAGCTGATGAGCGCGTGCTGTTTGCCATCCGCGTCAGTCGTTTTAAAGTAGATGAGCATCTTCACCAGCACCACTGAAGTCGTGAAGGCGATGATCGAATTCGAGCCGAAAATAAGCCACGGTTCCACAGCGAAACGGAACGGGCGCGGCCATGGGTGAGGACGGTCGTCCACAAGCCAGGAGCAGAAGGCCAGCACGACCGCGGCGATCCCGGCCGCGACCAGAACGTAACTGGACGTCCACAAGTTCTTGTTGACCGGGAACCAGCGCCCCCAAATCTCGCCGGAGAGGAAACTTGTTACGCCAGCAATCGCGAGCATTGCACGCATACGGCTAGCGCTGCCGTTGAACCGCGCGTGGCGCATCCACATGCCCGTAAGCGAACCAAGAAGCGTGGTGGCAACAGCAGGCAGTGTGCTTAGCAGACCCTCAGGGTCGCGTACCTTGTTGTAGAGCGTGCCTGCGTGAATCCAACGCTGCGTCCACGCGGTGAAGCCACGGTCCGTCCACGCCGCGAGGTTCTGCGCTTGATCCATGAACGGTATGTCACGCCCCGGCACACCCACACCCGGCACCGGAACGAAACGCAGCAGCACCCAATAACCAATCAGAAGCGCGCCGACGACGATAGCGAGGTTGCGTGCCTTGCGGGTCCCAAGCAGGATGAGGCCGCCAATGAGGGCGCACAGCGCGATGCGTGTGAGCACGCCGAAAAGCCGCAGACTCGTCCAGTGCATGCGAGGAAAGAACCCGAGCACGAGATCGAGGGCAAAGATCTTTGCGGAACGCAGTGCGATGTGACCTGCCAGCGTTTTCTTGCAGTCGCCCGCGTTCTCGCGCTTTTCGATAGACAGAAACATCGACGCGCCCATCAGGAAAAGGAACGTCGGGAAAACGAGATCAGTCATCGTCCACCCGTTCCACTCTGCGTGATCGAGCTGCGAGAACACGCGCTTCCAATCGCCGGGGTCGTTGACAAGGATCATCAGCGCGATGGTGATGCCGCGAAGTACATCAATCGAGAGAACACGCGCGGGCTTGGTCGTCGTCGTAGATGACGACTGGCTGCTGGACTGTGGCATGTGTTCCATCATCGCTGAGAAGCACACCGCCGTCATCTACCTACCTAAGGAACAACCAAGACGGGTGCGGTGTCCAATAGCGCAGACGCATTCCTCGCCTGAATGCACTTATCGAAACCCCTTCGAGGTGCCGCCATGTTTGAGGAATCGCTTGTTGAATCGTCCGGTCTGCTCCGGCCGCGTAATCACCGGTCGATAGCTTTCTCTGTTGCCATTCAGGCTGCCATTGCCGCAGTCCTGCTTTCCGTTCCGCTCATGCACCCGGAGCTACTTCCGCTGCATGCACCTGCCCTTTCACTCATTGCGCCAATGCCGAAGCCACCGCAACCTCCACCGGCACCACACGAGCGCTTGCACGTGGAGAGTTCCAGTGTTGCGGCGCTCCCTGCAACGAGTGCGCCTGCTCCGTCAGCACCACGCATTCCTCACACGCAGCCGGCAGCGGGTGGATCGGACGCGCCGACCGTCGACAGTGGGCTGAACATCGGAGGCACGGGTGCGCCGGGCTTCCCAATGGCGCTAGGGTCCGGCCCTGTGGCTACTGGGCCGCGTGTCATTGCTGCAAGTTCTGGGTCGGGTGCTCGCACACGCATTTCTTCCGGCGTTTCAGCAGGGCTTTTGCTGGCACCGATTCGCGCGGTGTACCCATCCATCGCGAAGGCGGCGCACATCGAGGGAACGGTGATGGTGCAGGCGATCATCTCGAAACGTGGAACTGTGGAGAGTGCGCGTGCGATGAGTGGGCCGGCGATGTTGCAGGCTGCGGCGTTAGAGGCTGTCACGAAAGCCCGCTACCGGCCTTACCTGCTAAACGGTGAACCGACAGAGGTGGACACGATGTTCACCGTCGCGTTTCATCTCGGCGGCAGCTAGATGACAACAGCGTCGAGTGGGTATCCGGCGTCTTTCCAGCCTTGCAGGCCGCCACGCAGCGGACGCACACGCCGGATACCCAGTCGGCGAAGCTCCATCGCAACCTTTGCGCTGGTTTCCTCGCTTGGGCAGGTGCAGTAGAGCACGACGTCACGGTCGCGTGGCAGAGTTTCACGGCGGTTCTTCAAATCGTCCGGGCCGATGCGCAGCGCACCTGGAAGGACGAATGGGTCGGTCAGCACATCGAGCGGATGGCGCAGATCGATAATGAAGGGCGGCTCCTTGCCTGCGCGCTGTGCATCTCCAACCATTGCAAAGAGCTGTGCGGGTTCAAGGCGCAGACCACGCAACTCGGAAACGAACTGGCGCTGACGCACAAAGCGGAAGACGACGACGCCGACAACAGCAAGCAGCACGAGGACGACGGCAAAATGTTCGAGCTTGCCGAAGAACTCATTGCTCCGTTTTGCGATGTCGCCGAAGAAGCGTCCTGCGAACAGCCATGCTCCGGCCCAGATGAGCGTGCCAGCCATGTCATACGCTACGAACTTCGGATACGGCACTTCGGCCTGTCCAACGATCGGCGCGGCCATGGTGCTGAGGCCGGGGACGAACTTCGCGAAGAGCAGCGTAAACGCTCCACGCTTGACGACAGTACCCTGGGTCTTCGTGACGCAGGTGGCAGCTTCCAGGGAGAAGCGGCAGAGCAAATTGAGTACGCGACTGCCGTAACGCTTCCCAAGGAAGTACCAGGCGGAATCTGCGATGAGACATGCCAGCATAATCAGGGGCAGCGCATACGCAATGTGCAGCTTGTGGGTCGCGCTCATGGTTCCGGCAGCCAGCATAAGCGGAATGCTGGGTATAGGCAGTCCACCCTGCTCGACCAGCACCCAGCTAAAGAGCACCAGATAAGCATGGTGCAAAAAAATGTGCATCATGCCGCTCATACGGCCTCCCTTCGCTCGACTGCGCTCCAAGTTTGCACGATGGTGTTGTAGATGCGCGACCAGAGTGGGTCGGCGCACAAAAAGAATGGCCCGGCTTTACGCCGGGCCACATTCGCAGTGTGCGGGGATCACTTCACGTGGACGTTAGGCTCCACGGACATACCCGGCTTCAGTGCATGATCCTTGTTGTCCTCGCTCAAGTTGTCGAAGTCGATACGAACCGGAATACGCTGTACGACCTTTACGTAGTTGCCGGTCGCGTTCTCAGGCGGGAAGAGACTGAGGCGCGAACCGGTCGCGCCGCCTATCTGGGTGATGTGCCCGGTGAAATGACGTCCGCCGAGTGCGTCGACCTTGAGATCGACCTTCTGGTTTTCGTGCATTTCCTTCAACTGCGTTTCCTTGAAGTTGGCGGTGACGAACAGATCATTCAATGGAACGACCGTGAGGAGGTCCTGACCCACACTGAGGTTCTCGCCAACATCGACATTCTTCTTGCTGATGATGCCGTCTATGGGAGCGACAATGTGCGTGTAGCTGAGGTTGAGTTTGGCCTGGTCGAGCCGTGCCTGGGCCTGCTTCACCCCAGCTTCTGCCGCTTGCGCGCGAGCCTGCTGAACCCGAATCTGGTCGGGAGCGTTTTTGCGGTTCTGCGCCTGCATGGACTGCGATTGTGCCAAGCGCTGCTGCGCGAGATTCACCTGATCCTGTTGCGCTTTGACCGAGCGCTCAGCTTCCGATTCGGCAGCCTTGGTCGCTGCTGCCTGCGCGACAGCAGAGTCAAATTGCTGCTTGGAAATGACGTCTTTGGCGACCAGCGGTGTGTAGCGATCCACATCGAGCTGCGCCTTGATGGCGTTCGCCTTCGCCTGCTCCACGCGAGATTGCGCCGCAGCAACATTCGCCTGCGCCTGTGACACGCTGGCCTGGCTACCCAGCACATCCGACGCCGAGGTCGTCACCGTCGTCCGCACGTTCAGGCTTGTGATTGGCACGTTCACGTTTGCCTGAACGAATTCGGCTTGCGAATTTGCGAGGTTGGCCTCAGCTTGTTCGAGCGCGACCTGGAGATCCTTAGGGTCAAGGTCGGCAATGGGCTGACCAGCCTTCACCGGCGTGTTGTCCTGCACGTAAACCTTGGTAACCTGACCGGCAACGCGAGCGCTGACCTGGTAAAGATCGCCGTCGACCTGCGCGTCGTCCGTGTCTTCTGTAAACGTCGAGCGCCAGTAGAAGAACAGCGCGGCAATAATAAGAAGCAGCACGACGCCAATGATGATGATCCTGCGACTGGATTTCTTTGCCGGTGTCTCGACGGGCGGAGGCGGAGCTGTATTCTGCGATGCGCCCTGTGTTCCCTCGGCCGGCGCAATCTGCACCGTTCCCGAGATTTGCGCGGTTTGCCCGCCTTGTACCTGCTGGTCCTGATCGGCCACTGTTACTTTCCTCCGAGATAGTCTTTGTAGTTGGTCGACGACACGCCGAGCGCACGGGCCAGGGCGAGCTTCGCCATATTGTGCTGATACAACGCACTGATGTATTGGTCGTTGGCCTGCTCGTCTGTGGACAGCGCCTGAGATACCGGCAAACTGTCCGACACGCCCGCCCGGTAACGCTGTTGCGCTTCACTCAGGGCTTCACGCGCGAGGTCAACGTTGCTCTTTGTGGCGTCCACGAGTTTGGCTGCGGTTTGAATGTCGAGAATCGCGTTCCGCACATCGGCATTGACCTGCTGCACTTGATCGGAAAGCCGAGCCTGCGCCTGATCGAGCTGTGCTGCGGCTACTTCCTTATCGCCGCGAGTCTTGGCAATCTGCAGGATTGGTGCGCTGATCTGCCCAGTAGCCGTGTAGGTTCCATGCGAGTGAGCGGGAGTGGTTCCGAGGTCGCCGAAGTCCCCGGAAACACTGGCTGAAGGAAGCTGTTCGTAAATCGCAGCCTTCTTTTCGGCTTTGGAAGCCTCAACCTGCTGGGCCGAGGCCGCGAGGTCTTTGCGAGTTTTCAGAGCCTGCTGAAAAGCGGCTTCAGGGTCGGGCGTGTCGAGCGCCGCGAATGGGGTCGTGTCGGCAAGACTAAACTGCTGATCGAGCGGCAGGCCGATGGTGCGGGCCAGCGCGAGCTTGTCTTTTTCGTACTGATTGGAAGCAGAGATTAGCTGCTGTTGCTCGTTCTGGTAATCGACCTGCGAGCGGAGCACATCCAGACGTGGGCTGGTCCCGGCATCATGTTCCGCCGTCGCTTGATCAAGCGACACCCTGGACGTGGCGAGGTCAGCCTTCACTGCCTCGATGCGCGCGGCATCGGCGACGCACAGAAGGTATGCATTACCCACAGTAAGGACGACAAGATCGCGGGCATCCTGCGCCGTAAGCTTGGAAGCTTCGAAGTTGTGCTTTGACGCGATGTAGCTCTGCAGCGCCTGAAGGTTTACGAGGTTTTGTGTGAGGTACGCGCGGAAGTCGAAGACCTGGAACGGGCCGACGATGGGGTTCAAGCCGGGAAAGGTAAGGCCATATGCAGCCAGGTTCACCTGCTCCACCGTGTACGACGCTGTACCGGTCACTGTTGGAAGAAGACGCTGTAGTTGCTGCAGGCGCTGGCCGTTGGCGTTCTTTTCCTGGGAGCTTTGCAGGATAAGTCCGAGATTGCTGCGAAGCCCCCGCTGAATCGCTTCGTCAAGTGTGAGCGGGAGAACGCCCGGGCTCGATTTGCCGGTGACGAGACTGCCACGGTACGAAGGGTCGCTCGAGTTTGCCGGAGTTACACTTGGCCCCGCCTGATTCAACTGCTGCTGTACTGCGGCTGCAGCAGCGAGATTGCCAGAAGATGTTGCGCCTGCGGTGGCGCCACTGTTGGATCCGCCGCTCTGATTCCCGCCCATCTGCGCCGTGGCAGACACGCAGGCAAAGGAGATAGCAAGCGCGCCGACGTACGCGCCAATTTGCTTTTTGCCCATATCAATCATGCTAATTCGAAGGTCGCGGATGATGCCGCCGGTCCTGTCTGAAGCCAGTAAGGTGTTGTTCCCTGTTCTAGATGCACGAAGACACTCTGGATATGCAAAAAATGTTGCCAAATGAGACTGAGTCTGAAGCCATCGTTGCACGTCGTATGATGGGCCGCATGACAGCAGCGGCGGAAATAGCCCCAATACGAACGGCGGTGGTCGGATACGGTTTAGCCGGGCGGGTGTTTCACTGCCCGTTCATTACGGCTGTTCCCGGTTTGGAACTCGCTGCGATTGTGCAGCGTCGCGGCGACGAGGCGGGAAACGCCTATCCTGGCGTGAAAGTTGTGCGGGACGTCCGTGAGGTCCTGCAGGACGAGACTATCGATCTTGTTGTTGTAGGGACGCCGAATACTACTCACTTCGAACTGGCTACGCAGGTGCTACAGGCCAGCAAGCACTGTGTTGTGGACAAGCCTTTCGCCGCTACGGGTGAGGAATGCGTAGCCCTTCAGGAGCTTTCCAGAAAAATGGGCAAGCTTGCGGTTCCTTTTCACAACCGCCGATTCGACGGAGATTTCCTCACGCTCAAGCGCCTCCTCACCGAGGAAGCCCTCGGTCGAGTGGTGGAGATCCATTCCCGGTTTGACCGCTTCCGTCCACAGGTTCGCGAGAACAGTTGGAAGGAAGAGAGTGGTGCGATGAGTGGGCTTTTCTTCGACCTTGGCACGCACCTGCTGGATCAGGCACTCGCACTGTTTGGCGCACCAGATTCCGTCGATGCCCGCATTTATCGCGATCGTGTGGGCACCGGTATCGATGACTCGTTCGAGGTAACGCTGGAATATGCGAGCCGGGGCATGCGCTTTCGGTGTGGCTCAACGTTGCTTGCTGCTGACCCCCAACCCAGGTTCCGGGTAAACGGCACCAAAGGCAGCTACACAAAATACGGCGTGGATCCACAGGAGGCAGCAGTGGGGGGCGGAAGGCGGCCACCGGTTGCCGGCTCTGGCGACACCTGGTTGGCGGAGCCGAAGGAGTTGTGGGGCATGCTGACCATGGCGGTAGATGATGCTCTGAAGCCAAATCTACGCCAGGAATCGCACCCGACCATTCCGGGAGATTACCGGATGTTCTATGAAAATGTTCGCGATGCGATTCGCGGCACCACTGATCTACTCATTCGACCCGAAGATGGTTACCGGTGCATTCGGCTCATTGAACTCGCGATGCAGAGCGATGCTGAACGGCGGAGCATCCCTGTTCAGCTTTAGCGGATATTTTTTGTTCTCGAAGCCTTCGTAGAAGGCTTCGATGGATGCTGATGCTGATCGTGGTCGTCTGCGGTCGCTGACATCATTTCCTGCAATGCGCTTACGACCGCATCGTGGACCTCCTCTCGAAAAGCTTCACGAACCGTGTCGACTACTTCGTCCGGCTCGAATGCAAGATTCGGCTTGGAGTCCATTACCTTGTCGAGAAGCTGCTCGACGACCGGGCGGACATTGATATGTCTTGCGACGGCTTTTGCCATTTTGCTGGCAGGAATATC
The DNA here is from genome assembly GCA_965200515.1 of Granulicella sp. Lineage (GTDB taxonomy): Bacteria > Acidobacteriota > Terriglobia > Terriglobales > Acidobacteriaceae > Granulicella. The sequence continues at coordinate 2,599,518 of CBDAUT010000014.1, forward strand.
GAGCGCATCGGCAATAGCGTCTTCGGAAATCTGAGGTGCGGATTGCTCCCAGTCCTTGTCGAAAACCTGAATCATCTGGTGCACGATCTTCGGGTCATGGCAGATGACGCCAACTTCCCGGCGCGCCTCCATCTCGAGCTTGCGAAGGCTCTGGCTGCCCAGAAAGGCTGATTTGCCGTCGCGCAAGATGGCGCGTGTGTGCAGGCGCATTGGGAGCGAGCGCGTGGCTAGCCCGCGGCCCTTGGTTGCGGTGCGACCAATGATGCGGACATCCACCCCCTCTGAAACTTTCTGATGGAGAAGCTGAATGAAGTCGCGGTCGCTAACCTTCATTTCGTACATCAGCAACTGCTTCTTAGCACCCTTGATGAACTTCATCAGTTGTTCGCGCGCGTTCACCGGGCTGACGACGAAATCATTGTTGCCAGCCTGATATGGAATGCGTTTCACGTCGCACTCGAATAGCTTGATAGCTTCGCGGACAATGGCTGAATCGGTGATCGCGAGCGCAAACGAGCGGCTTAGGCCGATATCTAAATGCGTGTAGTTGAAGGCAAGCAGGTAGAGCTCTTTGCCATCGATAATGAACATCTTGCCGTGATATCGAACGAGGTCATCAGCCGTACGAGCGACGGTGATACCGCGCTCCAACAGACGCATTTCGAAGCGGCGAAGGTTTTTGTCTCCACCACGGTTGGTGTAAGCGATAAGCGCCTGCACGGAGACCCCCCGCGCGGCGGCGTCAAACAGTGCGTTCTCTATCTCACTCCGATCGATGCGAAAAATGAGTATCTGAATACTCTTTTTAGCTTTATTCAAAGCGTCAAGAATGGGCTGGATACCGTCGTCCGGTTGAACAAAAAGCTTCACGTCGTTCCTTTGATCAGGTGTATTCAGATGCAGATTACGTCATCCGGCAGGATGCACGCTCTCGGGCGCAGGATGTTTTCCGGGCCGGCTGAGAAGCGTAGCAGCAGATTTAGGCTTCTAATAAGCAGACCCATCTGAAACCACCATCGGAGAGCACGATGTTCCGTACCGCCCATGTTGTATCTGCTGCCGCGTTATCACTCTTATTCTGCGGGCTCCGTGTTCCTGCTCAGGTTGCGATTGGGAGCCAATCAGGCACACGTTTGCTGTCGGCTACCGTGCTCGCAACGCAGGATGACAAAGAGAGTAAGGGCAAGGACAACGACAGCCCTTTGCCCAAGGACCAGATTCACAATCCTGTGCTTTGGGAAAAGCGGGACAACATTGCAGATTTGGATCTGTTTTATGGCCAGGGAGGAGAGAAGCATGCACCTGCCCCGCCGTTCACCTTCCTGCAGGAGAGCATGCACGGAACCAATCCGAAGTTCGACGCCCGCGACGCGAATGATAAGAAGTGGCGGGTGAAGCTCGGCGAAGAATCGCGGCCGGAAGTTGCCGCTTCGCGCATGCTATGGGCCGTTGGCTACTTCACAGAAGACGATTACCTTATTCCCAAAACATCCGTTTCAGGCCTTGATCTAAAGCGCGGCAAGAAGTTCTTCAAGGGTGAGGAGGTCACAGATGCCCGTTTCGCGCGCAAGCCAAAAGGCGAGAAAAAGATTGGCACGTGGCCATGGAAAGAAAATCCCTTCTTCGGGACTCGTGAGTTCAACGGCCTGAGGGTGATGATGGCGGTTCTCAACAACTGGGATCTAAAAGACGAGAACAATTCCGTTTTCAGCGATGTGGATCACGATCGGCAAGTCTTCCTGGTGAGCGACATTGGTGCCACCTTCGCGACAAACAACATCACTAACAGTCGGAAAAAGGACAAAGGCAACGTCGATCAGTTCGCGGACTCGAAGTTCATTACGAAGGTCGAAGACGGCATGGTTAGTTTCGGCACGCCCGCGCCGCCGACCGGTTTGCTATTAGTGTCCGGTGGGGTGCTGGCGAAGGATTTCATGAAGCGCAAGGGATACGACTGGATCGGTGATGACATTCCAATTGCCGACGCGCGGTGGATGGGTGGGCTGCTCAGTCAGCTCTCTCATAAACAGATTGCCGACGCGTTCCGCGCCGCTAACTTCCCGGCTGTTGACGCAGATAAATACGTGATGGTCGTTGAGAACCGCATTCAATTGCTGAAGCATTTGTAAGAAGTGCGGCAGAGAGTAGGCCCGCAATGGCGCGCCTTCTCATTCAGCTTCTTCCTAGGCGAACAGGTGATCCGCGCTCGCGTTCTCTTCCTCAGTGTTGAACTGAATGTCGTGCAACTGCCGGTAGACGCCGTGTTCACGCTGCAGCAATTCCTCATGGCTTCCGTTCTCGACAATCTGGCCGTCCTTGACTACGTAGATGCAGCAGGCCTTACGAATCGTTGAGAGACGGTGAGCGATGACAATAGCCGTCTTGCCGTGCATCAGGCGGTCTAACGCTTCGAATACAAGCTGTTCTGACTCTGCATCGAGGCCTGAACTTGGCTCGTCGAGTATGAGGATTGGGCTCTCGCGAACAATAGCGCGTGCGATTGCGATACGCTGCCGTTGTCCTCCGGAAAGCGTCATGCCCCGTTCGCCAAGGATGGTGTTGAACTTCTCCGGAAGCTTGTTTATGAACTCGGTGGCGTTCGCTGCGTCCGCAGCACGTTTGATTGCGGCAGAACTCGCGTCAGGCCTGCCATAGGCAATGTTGTCCCAAATTGTGCCGCTGAACAGAACAGTGTCCTGCAAAACGAAACTTATTTGCTCGCGCAATGAGCGCTGCTGGAGCGACTTGACATCCATGCCATCGATGAGCACGGCACCTTGCGACGCGTCGTAGAAGCGCGGAATGAGGTTGACCAGCGTAGATTTACCGGAGCCCGTCGGGCCGACGAGAGCAATCATCGTGCCGGCAGCAACATGCATATTGATGTCGCGCAGGATCTCGCGATCTTTGTCGTAGGCGAAATCGACGTGATCGAAGACGATATCCCCACGCAGGCGCGGAGCCTTCTTCGCATCCGGCGCATCGCGCATCTCATTTTCGTTCTCGATGACTTCCTTGATGCGCTCGTAGCCAATGTCCGCCTTCGAGTAGGAGTCCATGATTTTCGAAATATCCTGCATCGGCTTGTACATTTTGCTGATGTAGTTCAGGAAGATAAAAATCGAACCGCCGGTCAGGCCGAAGGTGATTGCGGTTTTACCGCCAAAGAACAGAACCGCGCACGTGCCGATGCCCGTTACGATGTTTACGATTGGCACGAGCTTAGCCTTGAGAGTGCGAGCTTTCAGCGAAGCTTCTACGGTCTCAAGGCTTTCACCTTCAAGCCGCTGCACCTCGTATGCCTCTCGCGAGAAGGCCTTCACCACGCGCATGGAGCCAAGCACCTCCTGCACGACGGAGATCATTTTGCCTTCCTGCTTGCGCACCTCGCGTGAGGCCTTCTTTACACGTCGCGTGTAGGTGTACACGATGGTGAACAGAATAGGAACTATCGCGAGCGCGATTAGCGTGAGCTGCCAACTCAGGTAAAAGAGAATGCCAATCATGCCGACGAGCATGATGATGTCCACGAGGATGCTAAGCAGACCAGAAACGATAAAACTCTGAATGGAATCAATGTCGCTTGTAACTCGGCTTATGAGATCGCCCGTCTGACTGCGATCGTGATACGCAAGCGATAAGCGCTGCACCTGCGAGTACAGTCGTCCGCGCAGATCGTGCGTGACCCACTGTCCCACGGTTGTGGTGACGTACTTTTCACCGTAACTGCAGATTGCGTCGAGCAGTGCGATGCCAAGAACGGCGGCGCAAGCGAAGCCGAGAATGTGAACCTGATCTGTGCCAACGAAGTGGTGAATGCTGTTGACTAGCCAGCCGTGGGAAGCCTGGTGAGCGTGCTTACCAGGAATTACGTCGTCAAGGACAATTTTCAGCGGCCAAGGTTCCAGCAGATCGGCTGCACCCTCGCCGATGATGGCCGCAAGGCCAAGCCATAACTGGCGGCGGTGCGGCCGCAACAGCTCCATGATCGATAACTTTCGTTTGGGAGCTTGCTCCGGCATAGAAGGATTGGATGCGTCTTTATTGCTTCCGTAGCACCAGGCTATTTGTCGGCATCGTGCTTGTGGAAGACAAGGTGCATGGCATCCCCGATAAACTCATGCAGTTCGTTGATCGCTGCAGTGGTGCCTATCGACGAGATGACGCTGGTCGCAGTTCGGCCAACGCGGCGATCACGCTCCGGGTAATACGCATTCGTCAGTGCCGCCGCGCTGGTGATGCCCGCGAGTTTCGGCCAGTTCACGGCGCCGGTGCCATCGTCTTTACGAGTAATCACGACACGAGTGGCGGCATAGATCGCGCGCTTTGTGATCTTTTCCTTGTCTCCCATGACGTAGTAGCGCGGGTCGTCGTGAAAGAGAGCAGCGTACACGCCGTAGCTGAAAATGGATTCAGACGTTGCCTTGAGGTAAGCCGCACCGAACCGCTCCCCATAGGCGGGTAGATCTAGGCCGTAATGAGGCGTGTCGTCGCGCCAGTATCCGAGTCCGGAAGAGAATGCTGACGAAGCCACTGAAGAGATCGATGCGCGATCAACAATCGATAGGACGAGTTTGTCTTTCGCCGTGAGTGGAACCGCCTGCTGCCCCGCTTTTACGATGCGGTGGTATTTATTTGCGACATCTCCTGAGGAGCTGGTTGGAACCAGCGACGCGTGAGCTGCCGGCAGGAGCACGGCACTTGGCGCATTCGGTAACGCCGCAAAGCTCGAGACCGGATCCTCCGAGGCGGAAAGCTTATGGGTTGCACAGCCAAGAAGAGTAGCGGCCAGGCAAGCCACAAGTGCAGCACGGCGGCGGTCGCGTCGGAGTGCAAAAACTTTCGGAGTCACACCACGTGGGATGAAGCGACAATAGGCTAAGTTGCACCTTTACAGGCACTTCGAGGTGTCAAACGCGATTTTTCTGTCTCGTGCTGCGATTGATTTTCGTTGAACAGATTGCTACGCTGTCAGCATCGATGTGGCGATGGGGTTCGCCTGCCGCTTTCTGCCAAGAAAGCTGATAACTCCTACTGAGCTTTGTAGGAGAACCCGTGTTCGAAACAATACGTCGCATATTCCTCTCGCGCTTCAAGCTTTTATTCGACGTTTTTCGTTGGCTTCCAATCTGCATCCTGGTCGGGATCTTTGCTGGCTCTGCATCGGCGCTATTGCTCGTTTCGCTCAATATCGCGACAGATTTTCGAGAACGCCACCTCTGGATTATTTGGCTGCTCGCGCCCGCTGGCTTCCTGGTCGGCCTGATGTACCACCGCCTCGGACGGTCTGTTGAAGCTGGCAACAATCTCATCCTGGAAGAGATTCACAATCCGCAGCAAACCGTTCCGCTGCGCATGACGCCGCTCATTCTTTTAGGCACATTTTTGACCCACCTCTTCGGCGGCTCAGCAGGGCGTGAAGGAACAGCGGTTCAGACCGGAGCATCACTGGCCGATCAACTGAGCCGTCCGCTGCGGCTTGGCCCAGAAGATCGGCGGATTCTCCTGATGACAGGTGTGAGCGCCGGTTTCGGTTCAGTATTCGGAACGCCGATGGCGGGGGCCATCTTCGGCCTCGAAGTGCTGTCCGTAGGTGAGCTGAATTACCAGGCACTTGCGCCTTGCGTGCTCGCGTCTTTCGCCGGCGATCTTGCTACGCGCGCGTGGCGGGTACAGCACACGGTTTATCGCGTCGCTTCGGTGCCCGCTGTGAGCATGGAAGGAATCTTTGCAGCTATCGCAGCCGGTGTTGTGTTTGGCGTGGTCGCGATGTTGTTTGCGAAAGCTACTCACTCAATCTCGAGCGCACTGAAGCACAAGGTTCCCTATGGCCCACTTCGCCCGGCACTAGGCGGGGCGGTTGTATCGCTGGCTGTGTTTTCTCTCGGCACGACGAAATACATTGGGCTCGGTATTCCGACAATCGTGGCGTCGTTCGACAGTAGACTACCTGTGTACGACTGGTTCGCAAAGTTTGTGTTCACCGCTGTGACGCTTGGAAGCGGGTTCAAGGGCGGTGAGGTTACTCCGCTCTTCTTTATAGGATCAACGCTGGGCAATACTCTTTCGCACTTGCTTCCTTTGCCTCCTTCCCTACTGGCCGGCATGGGTTTTGTGGCCGTGTTCGCGGGCGCGGCCAATACACCCATTGCCTCCACCTTTATGGCCGTTGAATTGTTCGGCGCGGAGGCCGGAGCTTTTGCCGGAATCGCTTGTGTCGTGAGTTACCTTTGCTCCGGACATTCGGGTATCTACCACGCGCAGCGGGTTGGAGCGGCCAAGCACCGCGGCTGGCGCTTGCAACGAGAGAAACCTGATGAAGCTAAGCACTTCAACTTGGCGAAAGAACCTGCTGTCCTGGAAGCGAAGGATGGAAATAAGGACCACTAGGCAGCATTATGGATGCCGTACTTTTCCCGCAAAAATTTCTTCACCACTGCTGGCGTACACGGGGCAAGCTCCTGCCATGTGAGGAGCGCCATACGGCTTCTCACTTCAGACGAGCGGACCGCACGCAGCACACGGAACCACATTTCCTGCAGATCGGTGCGGCGACCGTCGCAGAGCAGAACAAATCGTGCGTCTGCCTCTTTCGCGGCAAGCACTCCACGAACGAGTTGGTAGCCATTGACCTTGTCTCCAGACCACGGAAGATCTTCTGTATCGAAGACATCTTCTAACTGCGTATAGCGCTCCATACGCTGACGAGTAGCTGTTCCGAAGTTCGATTCAGTGAGTTTGGCCTCAACGAGTAGCGGCCCAAGACGCATGTCGATTTCCGTGCGATCAGTTTCGTCTTTCTGCATGGGAATATTTGCACGTACACCGAACTCCGGGCGCAAACCGGACTCGATACCGAGCAGGGTGCATAGGGACGCCCCATGCAGAATGCGTGGAAAGCAGAAGATGTTCATAAGCAGCGCGTCTGAACTGTTTGCGCATTCCAGTTCGCCTCGACGGCGATCGCTACTCCGAGGCACTCGGGAGCTCGCCGTATAGGTTTTGCTGAGTCGCCGACTCCAATCTGCGTCCGCGCAGATTCGCTTGTAAGACGCGGCGAGAAAGTTGCCGTGCGCACCTGTTTCCGTCTCACTGTAGATCACGCTGGGCACCGAGCTGTACGTGGTCTCGTGGGTGTGCTGCTCTGCTCGGGTGACGTTCAGCATGCTAAGTTGTCGGCGCAGGTCGCTCGCACTGACAGCGGCGTCTCGTGTGGTCTTCACGAGAGGATCATAGGCGAAGAATGAGCGAATCTCAATAGCAGCTCGCTCGAGCGCGCCAACTCCTGGAATCAACTCAGTGGGAAGTCTGTGGAGCAGTGGTCTTTTGGGGCGGCGCAGTCGGAATCGTGTAGATCACTTCCCCAGCGCGGGTATAGTGCAACTCTTCCCTGGCTTGGTGCTCGATTGCGCCGGGATCCGTTTGCAAGCGATCGACGTGACCCCCGAGGCGTTCATTTTCAAGTTGAAGTTGTTGTGATTGCTTCTGCAGCGACCGTTCTTCCTCGCGCTTCTTCGCAAACGCGGTCAGCCCATTATGACCAAACACCACGCCGTACGCCATAACGATCGCAAGCGCACCCGCAGCGACCGTGGCTGCTTTCCGCTTCCAGCCATGCTTGCTTTCGCGCGGAAAGAACATCCGGCGATTCGGTTTTTGTGGGGTGCTGAGTGACATGGGCGCGGCGTAACGAGAACTCTTTCAGTATCGCCTGACTACACGCTCATTGAGGTCCAAAGTTTCGCGGTGGTGGAACCTTACTGATAACTTTTCCAATCGCCTCGCAGAACGCCGCGCACGCCCGGATACGGACAACATCCGGAACGCAGCTTTGCTAGACTTAGCGAGGCCCGATGGGAATACTTTTCATCATTTCGGTCGCTGCCCTGCTTGCGCTGCTCTGGGCGGCGTTCTCAACAGCGCGGCACATACGGCGCGCACGGAAGCGCCAACGTAAGGCAATTCAGGCTGTTGAAGAGATGAAGCGCGACTTGAACGCGACGAGACAAGCAACGAAGACTGCTGGGCCGAATGTTGAAGTCGTCGGTAGCGAGAGCAGTGCTGAAGCAAATTCGATTTCCGCTACCCGTGATTGGGCCGAGATGCGCTACAGCCCGTCAACCTTCACCGCGAAGCACACCCTCCATCGCAAAGTTTAGATTTAGAGGTAACGATGAACACCGCAACCAATCACGTCGCTGCTGCTCCTGGCTCAAATGCACGTCCCTTCTCAGATTCGATTTCAGGCAAGGTCGTGCTCTGCATTGCCGCGACTCTCGTGGTTGCCGCCGCAGCGCGCATCGCGATTCCGCTGCCGTTCACGCCGGTTCCACTCAGCTTGCAGCCACTCGCGGTACTCGGTGTTGGTCTCGCTCTGGGGCCTGTAGCGGGTTTTCTTACCATGCTGCTCTACCTGTCTGAAGGCGCGATGGGACTTCCAGTCTTCAGCCCCACAGGGCCGGGTGGCGTCCTGCAGATTATCGGCGCAACCGGCGGCTTCCTCATGGCTTATCCGCTTGTTGCAGCTTTGGCTGGCGGCATTACTCGTCTGCTGGAGAAGATCACGCCTCGATTTGTCGCGGCCGCTGCGGGCTGCACGACTGCAGTTTGCGTCCTGTTTGCCTGCGGTGCTTCATGGCTGATGCATGAGCACCACCTGAGCCTGCATGCCACTTGGATCGCGGCAATCGCGCCATTTCTTCCTGGCGAAGCGGTCAAGATCGTCGCTGCAGCAGGCATTTACCGAGCGTTGAAGAGCCGGCAGGCCGCTCACTAACGTCTCACCACTAACGCACGCCTGAAACAGGCTTTCGATACTGCAACAAGGAACAAAATGACCTCTGCTTCTCTCGAAGTTCGCGACATCAATATTGCCCATAGCCCGGACTCTGATGACGCTTTCATGTTTTACGGCCTCGCCACCAACAAGATCCGCGTGCCTGGCTACCGCTTTCACCACACACTCACGGACATCGAGACGTTAAATCGAAAGGCGATGGACGAGCAGACCTACGACGTCACCGCCATCAGCTTCCACGCTTACCCGTACATTCAGGACAATTACACGCTGATGGCATGCGGCGGCTCTGTCGGAGAGAACTATGGCCCGATGATCGTCGCTCCGAAGCAGTACACGTTGGACGAAGTGAAGAAGCTGAAGATTGCGATCCCCGGTGAACTCACGACGGCATTTCTCACGCTCAAGCTCTTCGCACCTGACATCGAAACCGTAAAGGTCGATTTCGACAAGATCATTCCTGCAGTGCTGGCAGGTGAATTCGATGCTGGGCTCATCATCCACGAGGGCCAACTTACCTATGGTCGCGACGGTCTGAAGAAGATTCTTGACCTAGGCGTGTGGTGGCGCGAGCAAACCGGGCTTCCACTACCGTTAGGTGGCAATGCGATCCGTCGTTCGCTGGGTGGCGACGTGCAACTGATCACAACGAACGCGTTGCGTGACAGCATTCAGCATGCCCTGGATCATCGTGACGCTGCGCTCGAGTACGCGATGCAGTTCGCGCGCGATCTGGACACAAGCCTCGCAAATCGCTTCGTCGGCATGTACGTCAACGAGCGCACACTCAACTACGGCGAAGACGGACGTGAAGCCATTCGGAAGCTACTCGACATGGGTTACGACAGGGGCATCATCCCGCACAAAGCGGAAGTTGACTTTGTCGGCTAAGTGCAGATCTCACCGTGCAGCGTGATACACTCATGTTCGTGCGGTGAGGTTCCCCGCTCAACTCTCCAGCAAATCGTATGATTTGCGCACTCGCCAAACGGGTGTTCGGAGCCTGGACGCGTAGCTCAACTGGCAGAGCATTCGACTCTTAATCGACAGGTTGAAGGTTCGATTCCTTCCGCGTCCACCAATCTCATCACTCTTTCTAAATTGTCGGCTGAGGCCTACTTATTGGCGCTCATCAGACCGAAACGCTGGCGCTGTACTATAACGATTTGTGCCTTTGTGAAGAAGGCGAAGAGTGGTTTGCAGGGGCACTGAGTAGATGAGTGAAAAGCGTTGGGCGCTGCTGATTGCCAGCGAAGTAGGACGTACCGATTCGGTTTCGGATCGGGCGATGGAGCGTCTGGTTGAGGCGATTCAGCATGAGGGCTACGAGGTCGTTCGCACGATCTCGCCGGAAGATGGCTTGTCCCTCATCAACTCCGACCCGAGCTATTCAGCGATCCTGCTCGACTGGGACCTGGAGACCAACTCGCAGTTTGAGGAGCGCGCCGCGCTGGACATCATTCGCGGCGTTCGTCATCGCAACAAAAAGGTTCCAATTTTCCTTATCGCGGACCGCACGCTGGTTTCCGAGTTGCCACTGGAAGTGGTCAAGCAGGTGCATGAGTACATTCACCTGTTCGGTGACACACCGTCGTTCATCGCCTCGCGCTTGGACACGGCTATCGAGCGTTACCATGAACAGCTCTTGCCGCCATACTTCCGCGAGTTGCTGAAGTATAACGATCAGTCGGCATACTCCTGGGACGCGCCAGGGCACATGGGTGGCGTCGCGTTCCTGAAGCATCCCGTCGGGCAGGAGTTTCACCGTTTCTTCGGCGAAAACCTTTTGCGCTCGGACCTCGGTATCTCGTCTGCGCCGCTGGGGTCCTGGCTCGACCACATCGGCCCTCCCGGCGATTCGGAGCGCAATGCAGCGCGGATTTTTGGAGCCGATTGGACGTTCTACGTCCTCGGTGGGTCGAGCACTTCCAACCAGATTGTCGGGCACGGCGTCATCGCGCAGGACGACATCGTGCTGGCGGACGCGAACTGCCACAAATCGATTTGCCACTCGCTCACGGTGACCGGGGCCCGTCCTGTGTACTTCAAACCTACGCGAAACGGCTATGGCATGATTGGGTTGGTTCCGTTGAAGCGGTTTTCACCGGAGTCGGTGCGGGAACTGATCAAGCGCAGCCCGTTTGCCGCTGGAGCGCGCTCAACGCAGCCTACCTATGCGGTGATCACCAACTCGACCTACGATGGCCTTTGCTACAACGTCGATCAGGTCGTGAAGGAGTTGCGGGAGTCTGTCGGCTGGATGCACTTCGACGAGGCTTGGTATGCCTACGCGAAATTTCATCCGATCTATCAGCACCGTTACGCAATGGGCGTGCCGGACGACATGGAGAACAGGCCAACAATTTTTTCGGTGCAATCCACGCACAAAATGCTTGCCGCGTTCTCCATGGGTTCCATGGTGCATGTGAAGCTCTCGGAGCGTGCTCCGTTGGATTTTCACCAATTCAATGAAGCCTTCATGATGCACGGAACGACTTCACCGTTTTACCCACTGATCGCCTCGCTTGATGTCGCCGCCGCAATGATGGATGAGCCCGCCGGGCCGACGCTGATGAACGAGACTCTTGCCGATGCAATCAGCTTTCGACAGGCGATGAGTTCTGTTGCGCACCGTCTACGGAGCGAGTCCGAAAACGGTGAAGGATGGTTCTTCGGTGTTTATCAACCGGAGCGCGTGACTGATCCTGCGACAGGCGAGAGCATTCTGTTTGAAGATGCCGAAGACGAGCTGCTGGCGTCGGAATCCTCCTGCTGGGCCGTGAAGCCGGGGGACGAGTGGCACGGTTTTACCGGGTTGGACTCGCCGGACGACTATTGCATGCTGGACCCCGCGAAGGTGACCATCCTGACGCCCGGAGTGAATGCGCAGGGCGTGATCGCCGACTGGGGCATCCCGGCAGCGATCCTGACGGAGTTTCTGGATTCCCGCCGCGTCGAAATTGCTCGTACTGGCGACTACACAGTTCTTGTGTTGTTTTCTGTGGGAACTTCGAAAGGCAAGTGGGGCAGCCTGCTTGAGAACTTGTTCGAATTCAAGCGCCTGTATGACTCCGACGCTTATCTCGATGAGGCCCTGCCGGAACTGGTGCAGAAATTTCCCTCACGCTACCGCAAGCTCACGCTGAAGGAATTGAGCGATGAGATGCATAAGGCCATGATCGAGTTGAATCTGCCTGGACTGGTAAATGCAGCCTGCGATGAAGACTTCGATCCCATCCTCACGCCGGCACAGACCTACCAGAAGCTCGTTCGCAATGAGACGGAGCGCGTTCGCTTCACCGAGATGACGGGGAGAATTGCGGCAGTCATGCTGGTTCCCTACCCGCCAGGCATTCCGATGTCGATGCCTGGCGAGCGGCTTGGCGGCCCTGAATCTCCGGTTATCAAGCTGATCCTCGCGATGGAAGAATTCAGCAAGCGCTTTCCGGGATTCGAGCGCGAAGTCCACGGCATCGAGGTGGATGGCGACGGCAACTACTGGATGCGTGCAGTGATGGAGACAGGCGAGAAGACTCCGGGGGCTGACCCGCAGTTTGCAGGACAGGAAACGATTGAGCCAAACCGCCTTCCAAGCCGCCCCGTACGTCATTCTACGGAGTAAGCAGCGTCTCTCGTTAGTTGATCGGACAACCGCTTATTTCCGCCGAGCGTTTGCTGTACCTTTGCCTTCGGTGATTACGAAGAAGCTATCGACCGAAGTTGGCGCTGCAATCTGCTCAACCCGTCCGCTTGGCCAGTGAATCTCCAGCTTCTCGATTTTTGTCGCAGCCCCAAGTCCGAAATGTGGACGCTGATCGGAGCTGGACGCAAAGCTTCCACCTGCCATCACGTCTGCGCGCTGCTTGAATCCATTCGCGGTGAGATACACGGTTGCGCCAACGGCATCGCGCGGACTGCCAGGCTTCTCAGGATCGGTCGATGGCGAGCCGATAAGCTGGAATGCGATCCAGTGGTTCTCGTTTTTGACTACGTTGCGGAATAACGAGGGAGGAGAGTCCATGTTGTTGATCACAACATCGATGTGGCCATCGTTGAACAGGTCTCCGAAAGCCATGCCACGCGCCGGCGCGATCTTCGCAAGCGCTGTGCCTTCAACCGCTGGAACAAGCGCCAACTTGCCTGCATCGCTGTGAAACAACAGTGGGCGCTCGGCCCAGCTCGTGCCCCAGTTCTGCTGATCGGCTTGCGGGTAGACATGACCATTCACGGCCATCAGGTCGAGCCATCCATCGTTGTCGTAGTCGAAGAAGCCGGTTCCCCAGCCTAGAAACGGAACGGTGGTTTCGGCTATTCCGGCGTCGAAAGCAATGTCAGTGAAGTTGCCGTCTCCATCATTGCGATAGAGAGGGTTGTAGTCGTCGGAGAACGTGGTGTTATAGAGATCGACGCGGCCATTATGCGCGATATCTCCCACAGCGATGCCCATTGTGGCTGTCTCACGGCCGCTCTCATTTAGCGCGTATCCACTCGCGAAGCTGGCATCCTCGAAGGTGCCATCACCCTTGTTGATGTAGAGATAGTTCGGCGTGGAGTCGTCTCCAACGAGAAGATCGGGCTTGCCGTCGCCGTTCACATCGACAAAGAGCGACGTCAGCCCGAAGAAGTTAGTCTTATCCGCTACGCCAGCGTGCTCGCTTACATCCGTGAAGGTGCCGTCGCCGTTGTTGTGGAAGAGATGGTCTGGTTCGCCGGGCAGTCCGCGCGGACCACACATCACCTTTACTCCGCGGAACTGACAGAAATTAAAAGCCACAGGCGGGTTGGAAGAGTCGTAGTGCACATAGCCAGGGACGAACAGATCTAAGCGGCCGTCGTCGTCGTAATCACCCCAGGTTGCACCGGTGGACCAGTTACCGAGGGTGACTCCGGCTTTCTCTGCGACGTCAGTGAAGGTGCCGTCATGATTGTTATGGAAGAGGCGGTTCTTGCCGTAGTTGCTGACAAAGATGTCGGGCCAGCCGTCGTTGTCATAGTCGCCGACCACCGCCCCGAAACCCCAGCGATCATTGGCGACACCAGCTTTTGCGGTCACATTGGTGAACGTGCCATCGTGGTTGTTGTGGAAGAGTGCCGCATGGGGCGCTTGCGCCTTACCGGCAGCGGCATCGATCGTAGAGCCGTTCACGAAGTAGATGTCGAGCCAACCGTCATTGTCATAGTCGAGAAGCGCTACGCCCGAACCGATCGAGTCAAGTATGTACGGCTTGGACGGGCTGCCCATGTGATGACTCCACGTTGCGAGCCCCGCCTTCGCCGCGACATCCTGAAATACGATCGGGCCGGACTTCACCAGGCCGCCAGCTGTAATCGGCCGGTGCTGGGCGTCCAGTACCGGAGGATGAGCACCACCGGTGTTGACTCCTGTTGCGGACACGGGTTGCGCGCCTTCTTCATGCTTCTGAGCCTGTTTCTCCAGCGGATTCGGGCTTTGCGCGGAAGCAAAGGCGATTGTAAGCAGGCCGAGTAGCGAGAGCCGGAGCACGCGACAAATTTTCTGATCAAGCATTCGATATTTCTCAGAAGCCAGTGTATTGCCGACTGCTCTAGCGGGAACCTGCAGTTCCCAATGTTCCCACGCCAGGCTTCACAGTGCCACCGTTGGTGAGGTCGTGTGCATGCCACGGCACGCTCTCATTCGCAAGCTCGGGGTGCTTGCGTAGGAACTCCAGCGCATAGGTGCTCGCGGTAGGATCATCTTTCTGATCCGCGAAATAAGCCGCTTCTTTCGTGGCCTGGTCCTTCATGCCAAGGCGGCGGTACAGGATTGACAGATTGTAATGAGCAGCGAGATCGTCAGGATCAATCCCCTGCAGCGTCTTATATTCCGCCATTGCCAGCGGATACTTGTGCTGCTGGTAGTAGGAGAAGCCAAGCTCGCGATGCGCGTCGCGGGACCGCGGGAACGCCGTTGCGACACTCTGGAGATCAGTCACTGCACCATCCAAGTTGCCCTCGTTGCGTTCGACCAGTGCGCGGTAGTACAGAGCGCGTGGATTGCCCGGCGCGAGTTGCAGCGCTTTGTCGAGGTGAGGACGCGCGTCGTCGTATTTCTCCCATTGGATCTCAACGATGGCGAGGTTCGTGTAGGCGTCAACATAGTCCGGCCGGAGTGTGGCAACGTGTTGGAAGGCGCTAAGAGAGGCAGCGTACTGCTGTGCATCGAGTAGAGCGATGCCGTAATTGTTCCAGCGCATCCACTCTTTGTTTTCGTTATCAACGGGCGGAGTAGCTGCGTTGTCACCGACCTGAATCGTGCGGCTTGTCGCGACCATATCGATAATTGGCTCTTCGTAGTGCTTGCCCATGGCGAAGTCGATGAAATGCTGGTCGAAGCGGCGGTACTTGACCGTCGCTGTGAGCACGACCTTGTCACTTGCGCCTTGCGGCATGCGGAAGGTGTAGCGCACGAGCTGTGAGCGACCCGACTGAATCGTATTGTTGTAGGCGACGACTCGGTTATTCCAAACCTGGTGGAGATCGTTGAGACCGTTCTTCACGTTGATGAGACGATTCGTGAAGCTGTGCGCGCGCTCATCGAGGTCGCCGCCGGGTTTGATGAAGCCGCTCTCAAAGAGCACCTTACCCTGCATGTCCTTGACAGCGAAGTTCACCCAGGATTCATACATGTCGCGCTGCTCAGGCACATGGCTGTGCGCGATACCCTTGTTCTGGATCACGACATCTGCGGTGAGAAGTTCGCCAGGTGCCACCTTGTACGCCACAGGTCCGAGCGGTGCTGATATTTCGTGCGGCTTCGTGACGTCGTCCGCATCGCCGTGTTCCAGCGCGAAGACATCGACATTGAAAACGTTCGCGCGCAGGTACTGCACAATGCGCGCTGCCTGCTCGTCAAAGCCGTAGTACTTCGGAATAAGCGAATTCGCGCCGAGCCAGCGATGGGAGGCGAGTTTGCCGTCCTTTGCTCCCGGATCGACGCCCTTCAGCGGCTCGCGCTGCATGTGGCAAGTCTCGCAGTTCGAGACAGTGTCCTTCGAGTAGAACGGCAGTGGCGACTGCTTGGCGAATGATGAGCCCTGCCACTCGTCGTATACAGAAAAGGCACGAAGCCATTTGTAGTCGTTCAGGCTGCGTGGTAGCGCGGCTTTATGGCACGACGCGCAGAACTCCGACGTGCGGTAGAAGTCTTTCATGACCGCTTTGCTGTGGCGGTCGAGGTGCGCGAGAATTTCCGCATCACTGACCGGACGCGTGATCGGCTGGCCTTCCGCATCCACCAGAACTGCCGGTGTCCCCATCACGTAGCTGCCGGTGCCACGTGCATCGACCTTCTGGATGGAGTGGCAGACACTGCAGGTAATACCGTCGTCGTCGTAAGAGTGCTTTGCGGGCGCGCCCTGCGTCAGCGCACCGCCGAGCAGCGCGATGGGATTGTGACAGCCTTCGCAGTGTCGCGTGTATTCCACGCCTTTCTCCGCTTGCAGCAGATTCACGTTGCGCTGATACCAGATGGGGCGGTTGGAGTTGGAGTGTGCAGACTGCCTCCACTCCTCGTGCGACTGCTGATGGCAATGTCCGCAGTACTTAGCCGTCGGAAAGCCCTTGGGATCGAGGAACTCTCCGGTATCCGTCGTCGCATTCGATGGGAGGAACGGAGACTCTGCTCCAAAGCGTTTGTTGTAGGTTGCGTTGACCTTTGCGTTGTAGCTTTGGCGGGCGGACTTGGCTGCTTCCGCCTCGGTGCCAGCGCGCACCGCCGTTAGGAGCGAGCCGCCGCCGGCAAGGCCTAAAGCTATCAGCGACAGACGCAACACCCATCTTGAATTCACGTAAACCTTTGCGGAGCCCGAGATAGCAGATATTCGCCCGCGCAGTGTTGAGGGTGCAGCGGCGCTGTCAGTCTGCATTCTAGCGAGTCGAAGGTTAGGCTCGCCAGAACTGGAGTGTTGAAAGCTACCTCCACCTTTTGATGGAGTCCGCGCTCTAGATTGCAAGGTCGCTTCGGGTTGAATCTTCTCTGCGCCGGACCAGCAGAAAATACACAGGGACGCCGCTCAACACAATGAGCAGTCCGGGCCACGTGGTCGCCGTGCGAAATGCGAAGAGGACGACGAGGATGATGGTAGCCCCGATGACATACAGCGCGGGAAGCCACGGGTAGCCCCAACACTTGTACGGGCGAGGTGCGTCGGGCTGGGTACGGCGCAGTCGAAAAAGGCCAACAACGGTCAGGATGTAGAAGATCAATGCGGCGGAGATCACGTAATCCAGAAGATTGCTGTACAAGTTGCCGTACGTGTGTGTGGCCTGGTTGAAGGTTCTGGGAAGCACGAGCAGAAGGGACCAACAGCACTGGAGGGCAAGCGCCCAGGCCGGCACTCCGGCACGGTTGAGCACACCCGCGCGCTTGAAGAACAATCCGTCTTCAGCCATTGCAAAGCAGGCGCGACCGCCCGCCAGCGTCATCGCGTTCACCGTGCCGAACGTAGACACCATGATGAGTACAGCCATGGCGATCTTCCCAATACCAGGTAGCACTGAATCTACTGCGAGCGTAGCTACGCGGTCTCCGGGAGCCGTCTGTATACCGTGGAGTGGAAGCACGGCCAGGTAGCAAAGGTTACAAAGCAGATAGAGCACGATGACCATGGACGTGCCAAGTGCCAGCGACAGCGGAAGGTTGCGCTTAGGGTTGCGCACCTCGCCTGCGACGAACGTAATGTCATGCCAGGAATCTGCCGAGAAGAGCGCTCCTGTTTGGGATACGCAGAGTGCAATGAACAGACCGAACGCCGTTGTCGCGTCGACTGTGTTGATCTTGGTCACGTCCACCGGATGCCATGCTGCTGCGAAGTTCTCGTGAAAGACGCTCGGATTGTGGATGAAGGCGACCAGGCCAAGAAGCAAAAGCAGGACCATGCCAGCGAGCTTCGCAACGGTAAAGATGTTGGCGATGAGCTTGCCCCATTCGACGCCGTAGCAGTTCACAATCGTGAGCAGGAGGATGACGGCGAGTGCCACGAGCTGTGCTGTCGACAAAGAGATTGCATAACCGGGCAGCAGATTGGTGGGCGCAACCAGGTAGTGCTGTTCGCTGATTTCAGGAAACAAAATCCCACCAAAGCGAGCGAAGGCGATCGCAACTGCGGCAATGGTTCCGGTTTGAATCACTGTAAGCAGCGTCCAGCCGTAAAGGAATCCGGTCAGGGGCGACAGCGACTCGCGCAGGTAGACGTACATGCCACCCGCTTTGGGCATCATCGCTGCGAGTTCACCATAACTGAGCGCTGCTGCGACCGTGAGCACACCCGTGATGAGCCAGACAACCAGCAACCATCCCGCAGATCCAACCTGCCGAGTGATTTCTGCGCTGACAATGAAGATGCCCGAACCGACCATAATGCCGGACACGATCATGATGGAGTCGAACAGGCCGAGCGCTTTGTGGAATTCGCCGCCTTGCGTTACCGCGGACGCAGGCGTCTCCAGGCTATCTGTCATACAAGCTCGATCCTCGTGAGAAATGTCTCGCAAGCATACATTGCTGTGCACAACCGAGAACCGAGGCAAGCTTGCGGTTCATTTCGCACACGGCACATACAGTACTTCATGTGGGTAAGGACAGAACGCCGAGGTTCGGATTCCGATGTGTTGGGACGTTCTTAGTGGAACCTTGGCTGGAACACCGTACTGAGAGCAGCTAAACCCGCATACCGCATCTTGGTGTCGCCTGCTGATTTGTTGGTCGGGGCGGAGAGATTCGAACTCCCGACCCTCTGCTCCCAAAGCAGATGCGCTACCAGGCTGCGCTACGCCCCGACTCTCGGTATCTTACCGCAAGATGGGTTGTGCGGTGCTACCAGCCTGGTGCGCGCATGCCGCGAAGCATCGCACCGCCAAGCCAGAGCAGGAGAAGGAACGGGAGCATCGCCATCGCGATCAGGCCCGTGGCGAGAGCGGCTACGAAGAGCCAATCCTTCCATGTGTCCCGGCGACCTAGGGTTAGACTGCGTTCGAGCAGGTGGTAGTTGCGGCGATTAGCGCGCCATCCGATGTCGAACAGGTTGCCGACGAAGGGGACCATGCCGACGACGACTTCAATGGCGAGATTCGCCACCATACGCGCAACGGTAATCATGGGTACGCCGCGAATATAAGCAGCTATGACAATCATGCAGCTGGCTGCTCCGGCCAGGAGGTCACCAATGCCAGGAACGAAGCCGATGATTCCGTCCAGGCCAAAGCGAATGCTCGTACCCGGAATCTTGAACCAAGTGTCCAGCAGTTTCGAAAGCATATCGAGGTTTTCGTCGCGAAAAACTCCACCGGCACCATGGAGACGCTGACGTAGTTGATCCTGCGGCGAAGTGCCTGGGGCAATGATTTCGGGATGGCCTGTAATTGTCGACAACGATGCACCTCTTCGCCTTACAGCAGATTGGATGCTAGAATTGATTTCGATACGGCGGCTATAGTTCAGTGGCAGAACGCCGCTCTGTGGCAGCGGATGTCGTGGGTTCGAACCCCACTAGCCGCCCCAATCCCCTCCTTCTGAGTTTAAGACGCGACAGACTTTCGCGCCCTTCGAGAGATTGTATTGCCGCGCGTTTCCCAACTACCGCCCGTTGCCGCCACCGCTCTTGCGCCTTCGCTAACGAATCTTCACCTCGGCACCTCAGGCTGGGGGTACCCCACATGGAAGCCGGGGTTTTATCCCGCCAATGTTCCGTCGCGTGGTTTTCTCCACTACTACGCTTCTCGGTTTACTTCGGTTGAGGTTAACCACACGTTTCGCAAGCTGCCGGAGCGCGACACCCTTCAGAACTGGCTCGACTCCGTTCCGCCGGGCTTTCTCTTTTCCTTCAAAGCTCCGGAACTGATTACTCATCGCAAGCGTTTGCTGAACTGCGATGACGCTGTAGCGCAGTTTGTTGACTCCATCCTCCCCGCTCGCGATGCTGGGAAACTTGGCGTGTTGTTGTTCCAATTGCCCCCAAACTACAAAGCGAGCTCCGAGAGGTTGGAAGCTCTGTTGAACGCTGCAGCGTTCGGTTCAGGGCCGGAGCGTGTTCGGATCGCTTTCGAGTTCCGGAACGAGAGCTGGTTCAGCGAAAAGACATATGCCGTTCTCCGCTCATTCGGTGCTGCGCTTTGCATTGCGGACAGCGAAGCTATCGTGACTCCGGACGTCGTTACTGCGCCGTTTCGGTACTATCGCTTTCGGAAACCGGGCGGGTATTCTCCGCGCGTGCTCGGCACCCGTGCTCAGGCGCTCGTCGATGCGACCCAGGTGGGCGAAGTGTTCGCTTACCTGAAGCACGAGGACGAACCGACTGGTGCATTGAACGCGCTTTCGCTGATGCAAAAGACGCTCAAGCTGAATGGCGCGACTGGAAATACAGCCTCGTGAGTTCTCCTAAGGAGTGCGCTCTCTGGCCGCACGGATACGCTCCGTTCACACCTCGCTCCTTCGTCGCGAACGGGCATTTACAGACGATTCTGGGCAATCTTCTTCCGCGTCCTGATCATCTGCCGCCTGCTGAAGAGCAGTTCGTAGAAATGACACCGGCACACGGCTCACAGATCTCCAGCCAGGTCCGCTGCGAATGCCACTGGCAACCCGAAACAACGCGCGCTGCCAGCCCCACTGTGATCGTTGTACACGGGCTGGAAGGCTCTTCGCGATCACAATACGTAATCGGTAACGCAAACAAGCTCTGGAACGCTGGCTGCAATGTAGTGCGCATGAATATGCGCAACTGCGGCGGCACGGAGCGGCTCACACCGACGCTGTATCACTCCGGCATGTCGAGCGACGTGCTGCAGGTGATGGAGTTTTTCCTCTGCAAGTACCAGCTCACATCCTTTTCGCTGATTGGCTACTCCATGGGCGGCAATCTAGTTTTGAAGCTCGCAGGCGATCTGGGCGCGCAATATCCTCAACAGCTCCGCAGCGTGATCGGCGTCTCTCCCGCGATGGATCTGGCCATGTCTGCAGACGCGCTCCACGAGTGGCAGAATCGCTTCTACGAACGCCGCTTCCTGCGCGCTCTACTGAAACGGTTCGGGCGCAAGGCGCTTCTGTTTCCTCGTGCCTTCGACAGCCGTGTGGCAGGAAACATTCATTCTCTCCGGCAATTCGATGACAAGGTGACTGCGCTCTATTCCGGCTTTCTTTCCGCGGACGATTATTACTACCGGGCCGCGGCAGCTCGGGTCCTGGAGAAGATTGCTGTACCCACACTGATCATCCACGCCTGTGACGATCCCTTCATTCGCATCGCCGCTGAGACCCGGCAGAAGATCTACTCGAACCCGCACATCACTTTTCTGGAGACACCACACGGCGGTCATTGTGCATTTCTCGCGAAGCCGGAGCCGAGCAACGGAAACGATGGCTATTGGGCGGAACATACCGCACTTCGCTTTCTGCTAATGCAAGCGGAACTTGCAGTCTGACTCTCGTACTCTAGAGGGATGCTCGCTGAATGGATTGCTGAGTGCGCGACCGACGATCCGGTGCTTGTGGTGCCGTGGTCTGCTCCTGAGCAGAGCCTCGCTTTCGTAAACCTGCGCAGCCATCCTTATGATCTTGCTGAAGTCGAGGAGGCCGAGCGCTTTCCCGCTTTGGGCCGAGCGCTACGAGCACTGAATGCAACGCGTTCTCCTTTCCTCACAGCAAAGTGCGATGTGTGGAGGCTTTCCGAGACGGAGCAGAACGATGCGCTTCGGTCGATTCAGATGGAGCTCGATCTTGATGATGAAGAAGCAGTCGCAGGCGTGGGCTCGTACATCGATTTGCTATGGCGTGAACGAAACGTCTTTGGCTCGGCACACCAGCAGAGCGATCGTCTGGAGCGGTTAGTCCGTCGCGTCGAAAAACTGCCGTTTGCCGAGAGCACGACACAGTTCGTTCTTCGGCCTGCGCTGCTCGATTTCGGCACACCCCTAGAAGGCTTCGCGACGACCCTCTACATCACTTCTTTAGGTCCTGAAGTACACACGGCACGTGCCCGTTGGGAAGCTGCATTGGAAGCGGTGGTAGATCTACTGCGGAACCGTGACCTGGAACCGGCACGCGATTCCGCTACAATCGACGTATAACGCTCGAACGAGCGGGTGAGTAGCTCAACTGGATAGAGCACCGACCTTCTAAGTCGGGGGTTACAGGTTCGAGCCCTGTCTCGCCCACCATGCAACCGTATAGCCAGGCGTCGTTAGGCAGGTTCTTCTTCGCGCGTGTGTGCGGTCACAGCTACAGCCACGTGCGTTCGGCTGTAGCCGAAAGCGTGGCAGAGACCCGCCGCAAGCACCAGCGCAATCTCAAGAAGACAGACGCCATTCCACTCCCAGCGGTTCCACGCAAGGCTGGCGAGGGCCGAGCCCGACGCACCACCGACGAAATACATGGTCATATACAGCGTATTGAGGCGGCTTCGGGAAGACTCGCCCAGACCGAAGATTCTTGTCTGGTTACCGACCTGCAGAGTCTGCATGCCAAGATCGAGCCCGATGACTCCAATGACGAGCAGCGCCATATGCACCACCGTCGATGCGTGGATGGCCTCGCTGAGCCAAATCCAACCGAGGCATGTTGCCATGATGACACCCGCCACGGAGAGCACGAAACGCGTGCCGCGGCGGTCGGCGAGTTTGCCAGCGACGGGTGCGGCAAGCGCACCAGCGGCCCCAACCACGCCGAAGGTGCCGGCCACGCCCGGACCCATTCCATGGTGCTGGTGCAACACAAAAGTCAGCGTCGTCCAGAAGGAACTGAAGGCCGCAAAACACAGACCTCCGACGATTCCAGATTCGCGCAACAAAGGTTCCGAGCGGAACATCGTCCAAAGCGATTGCAGCGTTGCCTTATACGAGAGATTCTGGCGCGGCGGCGATGGCGGCATCACCTTGTAGAGCAGCGGAACAAAAGCTGCATTCATGACCGCGGCAATGACATACACACTGCGCCAGCCGCCCACGTTTGCGATCCAGCCCGCGAAGCTCCTCGCCAACAAAATGCCTAGCAGCAAACCGGTCATCACCACGCCAATGGCCTGGCCCCGACGCTCGGGTGGAACAAGCTCCGGTGCCATTGGAACCACTACGTGGGTAACGGAAGCGGTAAGCCCGATCAGTATGCTCGCAGCTATAAGCACTGCCAGCGAGTGCGCCAAAGCCACCAGAAGAAGCGATAAAGCCACACCCGCATACAGTCGCATCATGAGTTTGCGACGGTCAGTTACGTCTCCTAGCGGAACGAAACTGAGTATGCCGAATGCGTATCCAACCTGCGTCGATACGGCGACGAAGCCCATTGCACGCGCGCTCTGGTGCAGGCTCGCGCCCATCACCAGAAGCAGTGGCTGGTTGTAGTACAGAGAGCCAACACCGACAGCGCAAGCTACGCCAAGGAACGGAAGGACCCACCGGCCCTGAAATGATCCAGAGGGAGAAGAAGTCATCCCCTATACAGATGCTTGAAGGAGCGATGCGCTTCGAGTTCGGCATGGGTTATGAAGTTCAAAGGTCTACGATAGAGGAAGAGCAAATGAATACGGAGCAGAACAATACGGTCGCTGTTGCTATGTCGGGTGGAGTTGACTCTTCCGCTGTGGCGACATTGCTCCATGCGCAGGGTTACAGTCTCGTCGGCCTGACACTGCAACTCTGGAACCAACGGCGCCTTGCCGGCCAGGAAGGTATGCCCGAATCCGTACAAGGGCGCTGCTGCTCCATCGACGATGTCTACGACGCGAGACGTGTGGCAGAGCAACTCGGGATTCCGTACTACCTCGTGAATGCGCAAGAGCGTTTTGAAGCTGAAGTGGTTCGTCCGTTTGTCGATGAGTATCTTGCAGGACGCACTCCAATTCCCTGCACACTTTGTAATAACCATCTGAAGTTCGATCAGCTTCTGGTGACAGCTAGACAGATCGGCGCAGACCGCATTGCGACAGGCCACTATGCGCGTAATCGTTACGACGAAGCGCGTGGCCGGTGGGTGTTGTCGCGTCCTGCGGACAAATCCAAAGACCAGACCTATTTTCTTTTCGGCCTTACCCAGGAGCAGCTTTCACAAACGCTCTTTCCGCTCGGCGAGATGCAGAAGCCGGCTGTTCGTTCCATGGCAGCTGAACACGGTCTGGAACTGGCACAGAAGCCGGACTCTCAAGAAATCTGCTTTATTCCAGGCGGAAGTTATTCACAGTTTCTGCGCGCATATCTGAACGAGCAAGGCCAATCACTTCCGGACAGTTCAGGAGAGCTGGTTACGAGCACCGGGGAGGTGGTTGGACGGCATGAAGGGATCCATGCCTTCACGGTGGGCCAGCGCAAGGGACTTGGGATCAGTTCACCACAGCCGCTTTATGTGCTCAACATTCACCCTGACTCGCATGCTGTAGAGGTGGGAACTGACGAACAGCTTTTATCTCGCAAGTTAGTTGCAGATCGAATCAATTGGGTGTCGACTGCTGAGCCGACTGAACCCATTCGCGTGAGTATAAAAATTCGTCACCGCCACGAGCCTGCGCCTGCCACTTTACGCAGGGTTGGGGACGATATGATTGAGGCAGAATTTGACGAACCTCAGCGCGCCGTAACCCCGGGTCAATCAGCGGTCTTCTACCGTGGCGATGAAGTAGTTGGCGGCGGATGGATCAGGCAAGCTGCCAAGACCGACGACTAATAGTCGAAGCGATCGCTCGTGGATCTTGTTGTGCGCGGCTTGAGCGGTGATTTTTCTGCAAGAGTCTGCAACGCAGCTTTCACGCCAGCAATGATCCCAGCCGCTTGACGAACGGGAACACGAATTCCTTCTTGAACACTGTCGGAAACATGCTTTGTCGTCGTGAGCGCATCAGTAACAATGCCATGGACTCGGTTTGCCTGGACTTGCGTCTTGGCATTGATATCCGCAACAGTGCGATTGATCTGAGTAATGGTCTGACTTACCTCATCCACCTTCGCGCGTGCGGTAAAGCTAATCTCTTCTACATTGCTCGTAATGCTGCGCACTTTTGGGCTTAAGTCGTCAACGAGCTCGGTGCCCTTGCTGATCAGCGGCATTGCTTTCTGATGGAGTTGATCCACGATCGCCATCAGCTTCTTCACGTAGACCAAGGCTACGATGCCCGCAATCAACAAGCCCAGTAGCAGCAGTAGCATGACAGCGGCAATCGCTGCCTCCGATCCCATAATGAGATGAATGTCGCGACCACTCACCTCGGGTGAGGTGGACTGAAAGAAGAACAGCATCAAGCTGGAAGCGGGATTCATGGGTGACTCCTGTGTCTATGAAATGCGGCAATGCCAATCTAACTGCTCACGCGCCGCAGAGCAAAGTTTGTTGTCTGGGCGCAAAGAAGGGCCGGTCAACTCGCCGGCCCTTAGTGCTACAGACCTTTGCTTATGCGTTCTGCGGCGGATTGGCGGTCTTGGTGTAAGCGTCTTTACCAGCGTCAACTGCGGCCGTTACGGCGTCACCCTGATTCTGGATGAGCTCCTTGCCCTTGTCGACATACTGTGAAAACTGCGTCTTTCCCTTGTCGAGCGCATCACGACCCTTATCGACATACTGCCCCGCGGCTTCTTTTCCCTTGTCGAGGTACTCGTTGACTGCCTGCTTGCCCTGGCCATAATACTGGCCGGCCTGCTCAACGCCCTGGTTGTAGTACTGGTTCGCCTTCTCGCGAGCATCCAGCGCACCAGCGACGATATCGTCACGTGTTTCCTTACCCGCTTTCGGCGCATACAGCACGCCAACTAGCGCGCCAATGCCGAGCCCAGCCAAAAACCATCCAAAACCGCCAACGCCGTTATCGTTGTCTGACATTATTTCTCCTCGTAAGAGCTTTGCACTCCGGCTTACGCGATGATGTATTAGGTAGCCGTAAACCGCTCGTCTTACTGCGTGGATGCCCCCTACACCAACAAGGTTGCGTGGTGTGGAAAACCATCGCTGCTGTTTACACTCTGAAGTTCAGTCTGAGTGATCCACCTTGCATCCTACAAACGTACAACCTAATCGGTTGAGGAGCCCATTTCGATGACGAACACATTGCCAAATTCATTCCGTTGCGGCGCAGCGTTGACTCTCAGCCTCCTTGCAGGGGGTGTGCTCTCGGGATGCAACAAACCGATCACTGATGCGGCGCTGACCACCAACGTGCAGGCCGCGTTATCGGCAGACAACGCGATCAAGCAGCAACCGATCCAGACCGCAGTGCAGAATGGCATTGTGACGCTCAGCGGCAACGTCAGCGACGACACGGCGAGCTCTGTGGCCGCAGAAGACGCTGCAAAAGTGAAGGGCGTGAAAGAAGTCGTAAACAACCTGCAGATTGCCGGCGTGCAGGTGGCTCCCACCGTGGTGACGCCGTCAGCACCAAAGGTTTCCCGACAAACTACTCCAGAGGAACGGAAAGCTATCGCGACGCATCAACCGGTGCCCGTACCGGTTGCAGCTCCAGCACCTCCTCCCGAACCGACCTACCGTGATGTGACTGTTGCAGCAGGCTCGGTGATCCCGATCCGGATCACCCAAACTTTGGATAGCGAATCCTCCCAGGAAGGCGACTCCTTTTCCGGCGTTGTCACCCGCGAGGTTGTAGTGGACGGCGCAGTCGTCATCCCAGCAGGATCCGGCGTTAGCGGACGCGTGGTGGCATCACACGAAGCTGGGCACTTCAAAGGGCATTCCCTTCTTTCTGTTCGTCTCACTGCTGTGAATCGTCATGGGAAAAGCCTCGCGATTTCAACCGACGACTACACGGTCGAGGGAAAGGGGCGTGGAAAGAACTCTGCCGAAAAGATTGGCGGCGGAGCCGCTGTCGGCGCTATTCTGGGGGGCATACTTGGTGGCGGAAAAGGTGCTGCAATCGGCGGACTCGCTGGTGGCGGTGGCGGGGCAGCTTACCAGGGCTTTACGCACGGACAGCAGGTTTCCATACCGTCAGAAAGTGTCATTCGGTTCCGTTTAGCTAATTCATTGACAGTGCGAACATCTGAGTCGGCCTCCAACTACGAACCGTCTGAACCGACGCTCAATCGTCGTTAGTCTGATCCGCGCGCGCCGTTTAAAGCTCCGACTCAGCACTTCCCAATCGATGGAAAAGTTCGTGGACATTTGTAGGACGGCCTTCCCGGAGGTTGATGCAGCGCGCGGTTCAAAGTTCGTTACCGCTGATGATCAGGTCAGCGTTTGTGAGTACCCAAGCAATCTGCGACGTGTTCTCACCCCGCTTCGTCTGTGGCATCTTTGTTCGCTTGACGCACCGTCTGTGGCGACCTGCTGGACCGCCGCCATTGCCCATGTGAGTGGCGTTCTCCTTCACTGGACGACGCTCGCTGCAATGTTCAGCGCTGTTTGGATAATCTACGCAACAGACCGCTTACTGGACTCTCGGGGTGACACTCTGTGCACTCATCAACTCGAGGAGCGGCATAGATTTCATCGCCGACACCGGCGACCCTTCGTCGTCGCTATCGGGATGTGTTCCCTGCTCCTAGTTGGACTGGTTTTCCCTTTTGAGCACACTGAGTTACAACTCTTTTCCGCACTGGGAATTTTGCTCTTCGCGTACTGCCTGCTTATTCACGCGCGTCCCTTCCCGTTAGAAGAGTCGGCGCTGGTTCCAAAAGAATTCGCAGTTGGGGCATTCTTTGCTGCGGCTGTGTTCATTCCCACAGTGGCACGTGCTCCTCAACTTCGCATGGCACTATTTCCCCTGGCGCTCTTGCTGGCCGCTGTGTGCACGCTGAATTGCACTTTGATCTATGCATGGGAACATGAGCAATCTACCGCACACGCGCATTGGACCACGCGCCTCGTCATGAGGCACAACAATGTTGCCGTCTGCTTGGTTCTTAGCCTCGCCACTATCGTCTGTCTGCGGCACCCGATGGTGGCCAGCGCGCCGGTTGCGGCAATCTCGCTAGCAGTGAGTGCCCTCTGCTTCCTGCTGCTGCACGCCAGCCGGAAACACATCGACAGAATGGATCGCAGAGCATTGATCGACTTTGCCCTTCTGTTTCCACTTGGCTTGCTGCTACTACAGGGTCTGTCTCGCCGATGAAGTCTTTCGATCCAGCTCCAGCAAACTTCGACGGTGTCGCACGCATTTACCGCTGCGCTGAGTATCTTACGTTGGGGCCGCTGCTTGAACGCACGCGCGAGCACTTTCTTCCGCTTCTAGCAGGTCGCCGGACCGCGTACGTGCTTGGGGATGGTGACGGTCGGTTCATGAAAAAGTTCCTGAGTGGCAATCGGAAGGTCCGGGTTACAGCAGTGGACTCCAGCAGGACTATGCTGTCGCTCCTCGCGAAGCGCTGTCAAGCCTATCGTGAACGATTGGCGACCGTACATGCATCCGCGTGCTCCGTGTCTCCGCCTCTCAAAACAGACCTCATTGTGAGCCATTTCTTTCTCGACTGCCTGACACAAGAGCAGGTCACAGATCTTGTGCAGCGCGTGTCGGCTGTTGTTACCCCGGGCGCAACTTGGCTTGTATCTGACTTTGCCGTGCCGCCGCGTGGTCTCTTGCGAGTTCCTGCGGCAATCTACATCCGGCTTCTTTATCTTGCCTTCAGAGTGACGACGGGGCTGCGGGTACAACGCTTGCCCGATGTTGAAGGACCTATGCTCCGTGCGAACTTTCGTCGTGTCGCACGGCAAACGTTTCTTTTCGAAATTCTTTACACTGAACTTTGGGAATTTGACGGCAAGTAGGGCGATATCCGTAAGACGCGCTGAGCTGGCACCGTCCAATACATACTGAACAATCCGCAGAGGAACGAACGCTTCCGCATGAATTTATACATTCTTCGTCACGCAAGCGCCGGCACAAGGCGAGCCAATCCAACCGTTGATCATGTCAGGCCGCTCGACAAAGATGGCAAGCGTCACTGCCTGCATCTTGCGCACGTGCTCAACGCGATGAAGCTGAACTTCGATGCGGTTGTTTCAAGCCCCCTGAAGCGGAGCATGCAAACGGCGCAGCTTGTTGCTACGGAGATGGGTTACGAAACAAAGGTGCTCGTCTCAAACGCGCTGGAGCCAACAGCTGACTTTTCGCAGTTTCAACGGCTGCTCAAAGAATGCGAACGCTTTGAAAATCTTTTGGTCGTAGGCCACAACCCCAATATCACCGCTTTTTTGGGGAGCCTGCTTGCGCCGCCAAATCGCGAGCCTGATGAGCTAGCTTCTGCACGCTTTCGCTTGCGCAAGGGATCTCTTGCACGACTAACCCTGGAACGCGGTCACACCACGCTGCAGTGGATGCTTGATCCACGTATCGTACGGGCGCTTTATGCTACTTCGACCAAGAGTTCGCGACGGAAGACTTCGCGAAAGTAGCCGCGCTCCTTCTTGAGCGACCACGCTTCGAGCTCCGCATTTCCACGCGTGGCTTCGAGTTCGACAACAACACGCTTTGGGTACAGTCGCGTGCGCACACGGAGGGCAGCACTCGTGCGGTCCTGATTCAACGCGAGCGCAAGGCGCAAAAGCACAATCGCGCGCTGCACGTTTCGATGCTCTTCTACCGGAAGTGCCCGCATCGGACGGTCCATAGGGTCAGGACGGCTCTTGCCGAGGTAGCGCGCGATTGCCCCAACAATGGATCGCTGTTGTGGCGAGAAGCCAAAGATGTCTGAGTTCGCAATGATGTACTGAGTGTGGCGGTGATGCCCCTGGTGGTTCATGAATTTGCCGACACCATTCATCATCGCTGCGGATTGCAGCCAAAGCCGATACTCCGGCGGGAGCTCATGAACGCGCTGCAACTGATCGAACAGCATGAGCGCGGATTGGCACTCTGGCTCAACACGCTTCAGGTCGACCCCATATCGCCGGCATACCTCCAGCACACCCTGCGAGCGCTCATTCTCGATGGTGCGGTGAACGCTTGCTCGTGAGTCGACATCGGAAAGCATCTGCGCAAGCAGACCATCGCGCAAACCACTTGTTGCGTAGCGGAAACTGCGCAGGTGCAACCGCTCCATCAGCGTCGCGTAAACCTGTGCGCCACCGATGATGATCTCGGAACGCCTGGGTCCCACACCCGGCACAGCAGCGCGCTCTGCATTCGTCATCTTCAGCAACCGGTCTGCTAGCGCGCGTACCGCGGGTGCCGTCGCCTGCAACTCCACCTTGCGCCTCAGAACGGGTGCTTTGGCAGATCTCGTTCGCGGTTTTGGCACCGGCGTCTTCACACTCGAACTCGCCTCTGCGAGAGCAGCCGCAGTTCCTGAGGTCGCGATGACGAGATCGACCTTTGGCGACCCGAACTTGCGCTCAGCTCGCCCGAGTTCCCGGCCGATGTACTTGCGCAATGCTGCAATGTTTTCTTTGGCTGGCGGATCGGCTCGGAGAAACTCCTGCTGCAAACGAACCGCTCCCAAAGGCAGACTCACCATCCCCTCGATGCGCCCCTGATTCGACAACGTGATCTCGCAACTGCCTCCGCCTAGATCAACGAGCAGACAACGGCCGCGTGCGCCCGGCTCGTGAGTTACCACACCAAGGTGAATGAGGCGACCTTCTTCCAAGCCAGAGATGACTTCAACATTCCAGCCGGTCACTGACTTGACCCACGCGCGGAACGCATCCGAGTTCCGCGCATCGCGCATAGCACTGGTAGCCACCACTCGTACGCTATCCACGACGTGAGACTGCACAGCCTTGTGAAAGCGCTTGAGCGCTTTGATGGTGTTTGCCATCGCTTCCGGCGAAATCACGCCGGTTTCGAAGACGCTTTCTCCCAGACGCGTTACTTCCCGGTCTTCATGCAGCGTCTTGAGCTTGTGTTGCTGCACCGAGGCGATGGCCAAACGGCAGGAATTGGAACCGATGTCGATTGCTGCAAAAGTTGGCATGGTTCCCTGCATCCTTGGACCGCGAAAAGTTTCTAACAATTAGCACGATACATGCTGCTGCTGACGCGGAGATGAGCGCCCTGAACCGCGCCACCGTTCTCCGGAGTTGGTACCCTTTGAAAGTAGACAAATGATCAGTAACGAAAAGCCGGGCACACCGGGACGGGCAGTTGTTCCATCGATAGAGCTTGAAAAAAACTTCGCTTGGCGCTCCCCGCGCCTGCTCTTCCTTCTTGTGCTTTGGCTCGTCATCTTCGTCGGCGCGCTGTGGACACCACCGCTTCTGGACGATGCCGATTCAACGCACGCACAGGCATCACAAACCATGTTGCGCACGGGCGATTGGGTGACGCTTAAGGTAAACGGAATCCGTTACCTGGAAAAGCCGCCGCTTCCCTATTGGATCAATGCCGTCAGCATCAAGCTGTTTGGATCGAATGCCTTCGCAATCCATTTGCCACTTGCGCTTTCTGTGCTCGCGCTCGCGCTGCTTGCCTACCTTTGGGGCAGGCAGGCGTTCAATGAACTCGCCGGCTTTTACGCGGGCATGTTCCTGCTCACTGCGGCAGGCGTCTTTTTGTTCACCCGGATATTCATTCCAGAAGCTCTGCTGTCGTTCCTGCTCGGTGCCATTCTGTTCTGTGTCCTGCGCGCCTTGGAACCGGCAACAAGGAAACCTGCTCGTTACGCCTACGCTGCATGGACGCTGCTGGCGCTCGCCGTCCTTGCGAAGGGGCTAATTGCCGTTGTGTTCGTTGGCGGAGCGCTGATTTTTTATTCACTTATCACGGCTGAGTGGCGGCGTTGGGCGCACCTCAAGCTGCTCACAGGGTTCCTGCTGTTCTTGCTCATCGCTGCGCCGTGGCACATCCTGGCGGGTCTTCGAAACACCGGTGGCTATCAGGGACATGGCTTCTTCTGGTTTTACTTCGTCAACGAGCACGTGATGCGCTTCCTGAACAGGCGTATTCCGCGTGACTACAACAAACTTCCGGGTTACCTGTACTGGTCGCTGCACATCGTGTGGCTGTTCCCCTGGAGCCTGTTCCTCCCGGTCGCCGTGATTGAAGGATGGCGTTCCCGGCTCCGATTGTTGAAGCCACAAACGTTCGCAGAGCGTAGCGCGCTTCTGCTGACGCTGTTCTTCGTCCTTTTGATTGTCTTTTTCTCCTTCTCCACCAATCAGGAGTACTACACCTTTCCGGCTTATCTCCCACTGCTCTTGCTGACTGCGGTTGCTGTTGCACGTACACAGAGGGCCGGGGTCTCCGAAAGCAGAATCACGCGGGCAAAGACATTTGCCTATTCGGCTTTCACGCTTTTAGGTGCGGCCGTGGCCGTCGCGCTGGTTTACGGTCTGTGGAGCTCTCGTCATCTTCCGTTTGAGCCGGACATCGGCGACCTGATCAATCGTCGCGGGGTCGGCGACTATTCGCTTTCCATGTCTCACTTCTTCGACCTCACGACGGCGTCGTTCGCCGCTCTGCGGTTGCCCGCGACGCTTGCAGCGTTTGCATTTCTCATCGGGCCCGCTGCTGCTTGGCTCCTGCATCGCCAGCGCAAGAACGCGTCAAGTATTGTGGCTGTCGCTCTCACGTCGGCGTTGTTCCTTGTGGCGGCTCACATCGCCTTGGTCCGTTTCTCAACGATGCTCTCTTCCAGAGATTTTGCTGCGCGCATTCAGCAGTTGGAAGTCGCGGGGTCCGTAGCTCCTTCGAGCCGCGTGCTCTTATATGGCGATCAGACGCTGGGTTCTTCCATCCCCTTTTACCTTGGACATCCCGTCAATTTGGTGGATGGAAGAACATCGTCCATGTGGTTCGGCAGCACGTTCACCGACGTTGCGCCGATCTTTTGGACGCCGGATCACCTGCTGCAGGAATGGGGAAAGGGTGAGCGCAAGCTGCTCTTTATTCCGGAAGAAAGAAGCCGCGATGCAGACCGACTTCTTGGTAGCCGAGAATATCTACTGAAGGAAGCGTCTGGAAAGAGACTAGTCACAGACCGTCCCCTCGATAGATGATTCGGTGAGTTGTTTCAACTGCAGCGCACAGCTACATGAGAAATTCGAGGTTCTGAAGATTCCTAGCACTTCCCCAAGCAAACCGCGTCACTGGAGCTGGCGGTCAGTAGCACTTCTCTTCTGCCTGTGGGCTGTGCTGGACTTAGGCGGTCTCTTCACGCCCGGACTTCTCGACGACGTGGACTCGGTATACATACAGATTGCTCGTGAAATGCTCGTCCGCCACGACTTCGTGACGCCCACCGTCGACGGCATTCGCTTCTTCGATAAGCCACCGCTCATGTATTGGATGGCTGCTGCCTCAATGAAGGTCTTTGGGGTACATGACTGGGCCGCGCGCATCCCGCTGGCGCTTGGCGTTCTCGCCTTGCTCTTCGCGGTATACGCACTCGGCATACGTCTATTCCGGAGAGTGTCGCCGGAGAATACTCCTGATCGCGGTGGCTTGTATGCTGCACTCGCAATCGGCACGGCGATAGGGCCGTACCTTTACACGCGCTTTTACATACCAGACATTCTCGTCGGCTTGTGGATGACGCTCGCGGTGCATTCCTTTCTGAGAGCCCGTGAGCTAGTGCAGGAGCACCGGTCGCCGCTTTGGCCCAGCGTTTTCTTCGGAATCGTGCTGGCCCTGAACGTACTGACTAAGGGCTTCATCGGCATCGTCTTTCCACTCGCCTTCGTTCTTATTTATCTGGCCTTCACACGCAGCTTATCCATGGCTTTGAAATTGCAGGTACCCGCAATGCTTGCAGCGTTCCTGATAGTTGCGGCCCCTTGGCATGTTCTTGCAGCAATTCGGAACCCGGCGATCGCCATGCCCGTAGGTGTCGGCCTTCCCGCACGCGCTGGCTGGTCATGGTTTTATCTGTACAACGAACATGTCGCGCGATTTCTCGGCGAGCGGATTCCGCACGACTACGGACAGGTGCCAATTCCCTTGTTCTGGCTTCTGCTTGTGCTTTGGCTGATTCCCTGGACGGCATTCCTGCCTGCCGCAGTCACAGACGCATGC
Organism: Granulicella sp.; assembly: GCA_965200515.1. Classification (GTDB taxonomy): domain Bacteria; phylum Acidobacteriota; class Terriglobia; order Terriglobales; family Acidobacteriaceae; genus Granulicella. The sequence goes on from CBDAUT010000014.1 coordinate 2,633,208, forward strand.
AGACAGCTTTACTCTTCATGGTCGAGGCGTCGTCCAGCGAACTTGAGCAAGGAAGAGGTGCTTGCAGAAGAGCGGCTCGAGGAAGCGTCGCTTTCGCTTCTGCTCTGGGCAGGCATCATCCTCGGGTTCTTCACGCTCTCTTCGCGTCAGGAGTACTACCACCTGCCCGCCTTACCAGCCCTCGCATCGCTTGTGGGTGGGCTACTCGCGTCTGCCGACGATCGCAAGAGGCTTTTATTTGCTGGAACCGCTGGTTTCTCAAAAGCTTCTTCTCAGGCTTTGCGAGGCTCGCTTTACTTTCTGATTCCTCTCGGTTCGACGATTTGCGTGACTTGCGCTTACCTCGCGATTACTTCACCGCATCCTCGCTCTGGCGCTGACCTCAATCAGGCGCTCAGCACGAACCCGGACCTTTACAATCTCTCGCTCGGTCACATGTTCGATCTGAAGAGCGAAGCGATGGGCTTCTTTCGCGGACCTCTTGTTGCGGTTTCTGCCTGCATGCTCGCGCTTGGTCCCGTGGCCTATTACCTGCGACGCGCAGGTAAGACGTATGCAGCAAACCTGCTCATCGCCGCAAGCATGACTGGCGTTCTCCTTGCAGCTCACGAGGGTCTGGTTCGCTTTTATCCGATACTCGGGTCAAAAGACTTGGCCTTAGCGGTGAACCACGCACGCAAACCGGGTGACCTGATGATGATCGATGGTGAGCTTACCGCTGGCTCTACACTTTTGTTCTATACGGGCCAACCGGTCTTGCTGGTGAACGGGCATATCAATGGACCGTGGTTTGGCAGTTTCTGGCCCGACGCACCGCACGTCTTCAAAAACGACGCCGATCTCCACAAGCTTTGGAGCGAGTCGAACCGGGTGTTTCTTCTCACCTACCATCGGCAGCGTAGAGAAGCCGACCTCGCAGCGTACGGTCCAGTGTTTGACTTTGGTGACTCAGGTGGAAAGACCATTCTGACGAATCAGCGGTGATGCTCTACTCGGCCGATTCCACCATGCCGCCTTGCTTCAGCTTGTATACCTTGCCGCGGTAGTAGAAGTTCTCGCCCGAATAACTCGCCGCCCAAAGCACACTTCCAAGCAGATCGCGTATCGGGTAAAGGAGCGTTCCGCGCAGCCAGTTTGCGTCACCCAGTACGGTCAGGATGGCCCCTGCCTGCACAAGCCTGTTTGCCAGTGCGATGAGCAAAAAACCGAAACCGATTGCTACATTCCCAGTAGCGAGGCCCCACAGCAGGCCAAGGAATCCGAAAGGCATCGCAAACGTCAGGCCAGAACCCAGGTGCCCCCATGGACGCGAACGCCTCGTGCTTTGCATCCATCGTAGCTGGTTGCGAAAGCTCAACGCGAAAGGCGAGTCCTGCACCATGAGCCTTATCACGTGCGTCGCAAGCAGTACTCCTTTGCCTTGAGCGTCCAGCCGATTGCCGAGAACAAAATCATCGGCATAAAACTGCCCCAGCTCACCGAAGCCTCCAACATCCACAAAGCTCTGCCGACGGACAGCCATGGTTGCGCCGAGAGCAAACTTCGTGCCCTCAAGCATGTCAGCGACAAGCACGCCGGAAGTCATCTCAACGCTCTTGCCAACCGCGTCAAGCTGAGACGTCAAGCCAGCACCCTCATGCGCGGTGCCAAGGTATACGCAGGAGGCGAGCGCCACCTTCGGGTCGCGAAGATTTTGCACTGTCTTTCGCAGATACTGCGGCTCCACGCGAACGTCCGCATCACTGGTGATGTAGTCGTCATACTGCGCGACCGAGTCAAGTTTCGCGAGCGAGAAAACCTTTGCGTTGTGAAACTTCGGCACTGGCTCGCCACAGGTAAGGTAGTCTGCGCGGACGTTAGGATACCGGGCGCCGACCTTGCGGGCTAGCTGGAGACCAGGATCGGAGGCTTGCCTAGCGCAGAAGAGCAGCTCAAAATTTGGGTAGTCCTGCTCGAAAAAGGTTTCAAGGTTGCGCTCCATACCCTCTTCTGTTCCGTGGAGAGGTTTCAGTACGCTGAGTGGCGGAAGAAAGCTCGCCGGTTCCCGCTCTTCGCGTCTACGTCGAAGGCCGAAACGGACAGCAGCTACGAGTACAAGGACGCTGTAAATAGACGAGGTGACGACGCCCACCGCGGAAATCCAAAAAATGCACTGCGAAAACAACCGAATCACACCCAGCCGCCGTGTTTCTGGGCGCACAAAGGCCCGTCCCCTAGTGTAGACGAGGCGCTTCGGGTCCTGGCCTCACCTGTCCTTGGGCGTTTTTACGGGACGACGGAAGGGCACCAGTCCAGCGGAAGGCGGTGCCTGCTGTTGCACCCGAGAAAGCATCTCCGTGCGAACGTAATCGACGAAGCCTTGCATTTGCCGGTTCATCTCTTCCATGCGTTCACGCATCTGCAGAACAATGCCAATACCGGCAATGTTCACGCCGAGATCGCGCGCGAGATTGAGTATGAACTCCAGACGTTCCAGGTCTTCGTCCGTATAGAGTCGCGTGTTTCCTTCAGAACGGGATGGGCGCAGTAGCCCTTCACGCTCATACAGACGCAACGTTTGCGGATGAATTTCGTACATCTCGGCTACTGCCGAGATCATGTACGCACCCTTCGATTTACGTCTTGTTGCCACCGAGAGAAGAATACCCCGTTTCACCGGCTCAACGCATCCAAACGGCTTGAGGTTCCCATCGATGTTCTGCTCCAAGCGCAATCCTTTTCTGCAGGCAGCGTTCGTTGCTGGTGCTGGCGTGGCTGCCGTGGGTGCAGCAATCGCTGCAACGCGCGCACTGCGCTCGACCGCGATTGCGCCTGGATCCGTGGTGTTCATTACAGGTGGTTCCCGAGGCCTCGGTTTCGCGATTGCTTCGCGCTTCGCGCAGGGCGAAGTAAGACTGGTGTTGGTCGCGCGAAATGGGGCTGAACTGCAGGATGCTCAGGCCAGATTGATTGCAGCTCACGCGCACCTAAGGCCGGAAGATTTCCACCTTATTTCGGCAGACCTTTCTTCGGCAGGCGAGTGCAAGCGCGCGGTATCGGAAACAATGGCTCGATTCGGACGCATCGATGTTCTGGTCAACAATGCAGGAGTGATTGAAGTTGGACCGATCGAAGCGCAGTCCGCAGAGGTGTTCGAAGAGACCATGCGGATCAACTTCTTTGCAGCGTTTCACACAACGTGGGCGGCATTGCCACACTTGCGCGAGCAGAAACCGTTAGCAGGGGATAGGCGGGCAGCTGTCGTGAACATTGCTTCCATCGGAGGCAAATTCGCATTGCCGCATCTGCTTCCCTACTCCGCAGCAAAGTTCGCGCTGGTTGGCTTCTCCGAAGGTTTGTTTGCGGAGCTGTACGGCAAAGGTATTCAGGTCACAACGGTCTGCCCTGGGCTGATGCGGACAGGCGGTGAGGACCACGCCAAGTTCGTGGGCAATCAGAATGCGGAGCGACGCTGGTTTCAGTTAGCGGCGAAGACGCCAGGGGTCGCTACAACACCGGAACACGCAGCCGACAGGATTTTCAGCGCTGTTGTGCAGGGACGAGCGGAGATAACCATCACACCGCAGGCTTGGCTAGGTGCGAGATTCGCTGGGATCTTCCCGGAGACTCTGCAACGAATCAACGGCCTGACAAATCGGCATATCCTGCCTTCGGCTTGACCTTATTGAAGCTCACTAATGGGAGCGGAGTAAGCATGCGAAGCTTCTGCGACAGGATAGTCTAGTGACGGTTCGGCTCCGCGCATTTTCCACAGTGAGCCAGATTCGAAAGTTTTTTGGTTAGGCTTCCGCCAACATCTCCTCACGAGGGTCATCCGGGTTCAGCTTCTGCAGCTCACGAAGTATCTCCTTGGAGCGTTCGTCCTGCACTCTTGGAACCACGATCTTCACCTCGACAATCTGATCGCCGCGCGCTGCCTCGTGAGCAGCGTTGGGAACACCTTTTTCGCGCATGCGCAGCTTCTGACCAGTCTGTGTTCCGGGCGGGATCTTCAACTGCGCGCGGCCAGCATGCCCCCCTTCCCCATCAATGGTCGGAACTTCGATGCGCGCTCCTAAAGCCGCTTCCATTGCCGTAACCGGCACGGTTACGTAGATGTCATCTCCGCTGCGACGAAAGAGTTTGTGGTTTCCGACTTTGATGATCAGGTATAGGTCGCCAGACGGGGCACCTTCTGTGCCGGCATTGCCTCTCCCTGCGAGCCGGATGCGCTGCCCATCGCGCGTACCAGGCTTGATGCGAAACTCCAGCGGCTCACGTCGCGTGACCACGCCTTCTCCGCCGCAGGTGGTGCAGGCCGCCTGCAACTTGCCCGCGCCGCCGCACCGAGGGCACTGCGTGTCAAATTTCATACGGCCTGCTGTTTGCGTTACCTTGCCCGTGCCGTGACATTCGGGGCATTCCATCGGCTTGCCTACCGCGCCGCTTCCCTTGCACGTAGAGCACTGCTCCTGGCGTTGAATTTCCAACTTAGTCACACCACCTTGAATAGCGGTCCAAAAGTCGATCTGAACCTGGTATTCGAGATCAGTGCCCGGCTGCGCACCGCGCGGCGCACGCCCTCCACCACCATTGAACATGTTGCCGAAGATGTCTTTGAAGCTCGAACCGAACCCTCCACCAGAGTCCGCTGCTCTGCTCCCCGCACCGCCGCCTTGTTGCGTAAAACCAGAGAAATCGAAGCCACCAAAATCGAAAGGCACTCCTTGCCCGCCGCCACGTGCCTGACCGCCCGGACCGCCGGAGCCGTAGCCTCCGCCGCCACCACGCGCGTATGCCTCTGCCGCTGCGGGGTCGATGTTGTCGGAGTAGAAGCCAAGTTGGTCGAATACCTTGCGCTTCTTCTCGTCGCTGAGAACATCGTTCGCTTCGGAAATTTCCTTGAACTTCTCCTCGGCCTTTTTGTCTCCCGGGTTCACATCCGGGTGGTACTTGCGCGCGAGTTTACGAAATGCTTTGCGGATGTCATCCTGCGAAGCCGTCTTCTTGATACCTAAGGAGCCGTAATAGTCCTTCTGCTGATTTGCTGCCATTGTTTTCTATCTCTGTTCTCGAAGGTTCAGTAATGCTGCGCATGCTCGCGGTATGAAGCTTTCTCTACGCTAATACACCCGACTTCTTGCTCTTCTCAGCAGCGCGTGCGGCACGCAAGCTCATGCCATGCGCGTAGGCGCGCTTGTTTTCCGCTGTCGTTGTTCCCTGGTCTCTGGGGCACCAGTATAGGGTGCGCCCTCCAATGTCACGATGCAGGATGCGCTCTCCACATAGAAAGCATGGCTTACCATGGCGGCGGTAAACGTAGTGCTCTTCGCCACGCAGAGCTGGCTCTTTCCTGCTTGGCCTATCCGCGCGTTTGGTGCACACTATGCGCCGATCGACCATTCCTGCTTGCAGGAGAGGTATGGAATCTTTCCAGATCGCTTTCAGAACTTTCAAATCGACTTCGTTGCCGGGCAGAAATGGATTCAGGCGATGCCGGAATAACAGCTCAGCACGGTAGATATTTCCAATGCCAGAAAGCACCGTTTGATCCATCAGTAGTTCCGCGATCGTTGTCTTGCGACCGAGTACGGCGTCGTAGAAATGTTGCGGATCGTCGTGGCCTTTCGTATCGCTCCCCAGGGGATCGGGACCAAGCCGTTCGAGCAGCTTGTCCCACTTCGCGCGATCGTACACACTGCAATCCGTGGGTCCGCGGAGTTCGCACCACTCCACCTGCTCTGGAGGAAAGGGCTGCGTGCCATCGTCGGCCTGGCAGCGAAGGTTGTGCGGCTGGCCCTTCATGCTCCGGTCCGCCCTACTCGAGCCTGTGCGCTGAAGAACGGCACGCAGCGCGCCCTTCGCTTCAGGCAGCTTGCCGCAGCCTTCCGTCCAGTCACCAAAGCGGCCAAGGTGAACGTGGAGAATGAGATCATCGCCAAATTCATAGCCGAGATGCTTGCCGACGGCGATCACCTTACGTAGCTTTTTGCCGTCAACCAGATGTGCATCGCCGAAGCGATGATTCGGCCCTGGCAGCACATTCAATTTGCGTCCGGCAAACGCTGCGTTGTGGCGATCGGCCCAGCGATGTATCTCATTCCCTTCAGGCACAGTTCCCTCGCTCCGCTCAGGTTCAGATGCAGAAAACCGCAGCCGCTTCGGGCAGCTGCGGCTCAGATGCCGGTTGCGTTCTAGTTCCAGACGGTGCTGGCCTTGATCTCTTCCACGTTGAACATCTGGTCCGGCTCAACGCGACGCATCTTCTGCGCGAATTCTTCCGCTTCTTCGCGCGTGCCGAACAGACTGCGGTTGTACAGCTTGCCCGCGCGAAGAGCATCGCAACGCCAGACGATGCTGTTCCTATGTTCTCCACCTATACCCAGATTCCATTGGATGGCTTCTGGTCTGGCCCGATCCTGCTCGTTCCTTCCGCTTTCGTTTGTCATACTGGTACCCCCGCCGTGCTGCTCCATGCTGCTACTTGTTAGAACCCATTACCCGATGTTTCGATTCGACCCGCTTGCGTGTAACCACCACTAATCCGACAAAGTTGAGCTGGGCAAACGCCCCCTAAACAGCAAGGAGGAGTGCCTCCGCAGAAGCGCTCCTCCCGACCTGGTACATGTGAGCACTCGTAGCGGAAGCCTTACTTCTCCGAGTCGACATATTCCGCGTCAATCACGCCCTCGTCCTTCTTCGGTTCGTCCGCAGTACCCGCTGACGCTGCATCACCATCTGTCGGAGATCCGCCACTTGCTGCGTTGGCCTTGTAGAGCGCCTCAGCAAGCTTGTGGCTAGCCGTCGTCAGGCGTTCGCGCGCTGCCGTGAGTTCCGTTGCGCCCGGGTCGCCGGTAAGGGTGGATTTCGCATCCGCCAGGGCAGATTCGACTTCACCCTTATCTGCTGCGTCCACCTTTTCGCCGCCGTCTTTGAGCATCTTCTCGACGTTGTAAACCATGGAGTCAAGCTGATTGCGAGCCTCGATCTTATCCTTGGCTTCCTTGTCTTCCGACGCATGCGCTTCCGCTTCCTTCGCCATGCGCTCGACCTCTTCCTTGCTCAACCCTGAAGAGCTGGTGATGGTGATCTTCTGGTCTTTGCCGGTCGCATTGTCTTTTGCGGTCACGTTCAGGATGCCGTTTGCATCGATGTCAAACGTGACCTCGATCTGCGGCACACCGCGTGGTGCTGGTGGAATGCCGCTCAGCTTGAACTTGCCAAGCGTGCGGTTCTGCGTAGCCATAGGACGTTCGCCCTGCAGAACGTGTACTTCGACTTCCGTCTGCGAATCTGCCGCCGTCGAGAACGTTTCCGTCTTCTTCGTCGGGATGGTGGTGTTGCGCGGGATCATACCCGTTGCTACGCCGCCCATTGTTTCGATTGCCAGAGTCAGCGGCGTTACGTCGAGCAGGAGAAGATCCTTCACATCACCAGCGAGTACGCCACCCTGAATAGCCGCACCGATCGCGACAACTTCGTCCGGGTTCACGCCCTTATGCGGCTCCTTGCCGAAGAGCTTCTTCACCAGTTCCTGAATCGCTGGCATACGAGTCTGTCCGCCGACCAACACCACTTCATCGATCTTGCTGGCGTCTACGCCCGCATCGGTCATCGCCTGCTTGCATGGGCCGACCGACTTCTGCAGCAGGTCGTCGACGAGCGACTCGAGCTTAGCGCGGCTCAGCGTACGGACGAGGTGCTTCGGCCCGCTGGCATCAGCCGTGATGAACGGGAGGTTGATCTCGGTCTCCTGGGCAGTCGAGAGCTCGATCTTGGCGCGCTCGGCCGCATCCTTCAGGCGCTGTAGAGCCATTTCATTGCCCTTAGCAGTAAGGTCCAGACCGGACTCGTCCTTGAACTCCTTAATGAGCCATTCGACAATGCGCTGATCGAGGTTGTCGCCGCCGAGATGAGTGTCACCATTGGTGGACTTCACCTCGATAACGCCGTCGCCTACTTCGAGGATGGACACGTCGAAGGTGCCGCCGCCGAAGTCGTATACAGCGATGGTTTCGTCCTTCTTCTTGTCGAGGCCGTAAGCCAAAGCAGCGGCTGTGGGCTCATTCACAATGCGCTTGACGTCAAGACCAGCGATCTTGCCGGCGTCCTTCGTTGCCTGGCGCTGCGCGTCGTTGAAGTAAGCGGGAACAGTGATGACAGCTTCTGTGACCGTAGTTCCCAGATAGTCCTCAGCAGCCTTCTTCAGCTTCTGAAGAATCATGGCCGAGACCTGCGGTGCGGTGTATTCCTTGCCTTGCGCGAGTACGGCGAGGTGGTCGCCCTGCGGCGTGACTTTATAAGGCACCATCTTCATTTCGTCGTTCACTTCATTCTGACGACGGCCCATGAAGCGCTTGATGGAATACACCGTGTTTTCGGGATTGGTAATGGCCTGACGCTTCGCCACCTGTCCCACGAGACGCTCGCCATTCTTCGTGAACGCAACGATGGATGGAGTTGTGCGGCCACCTTCTTCGTTCGCAATGACCTTCGGCTCGCCGCCTTCCATCACAGCAACGCAGCTATTCGTCGTTCCAAGATCAATTCCAATTATCTTTGCCATGTTCGTCCCCTGTAGAGCCGCAGCCCGGATGTCTTGACCTTCTCACTTTCGCATGTGAGTGAGTTACTGTCAAATATATTGATGCGCATTGACGCTGAAAGATGCTTCTCACTGTAAGGGACTGAACAGGGGATGCTTTCCCACGAATGGGCTATCGCCACATGAAGGGTGATTGGTCATACTCCACTGGTAACTCACAGTAGTAACGGCCCCGGAGCATCCATGACATTTCGTTCTTCCCGCTGCGCAGTTCTCCTTTCCGCTCTTTCACTTGGTGTACCCGCCCTGGTGGGCTGCGGCACCGGCTTTATCTCTTCGCCTGTGACGGCACAGGCGGTCGTAGTTACCGGCAACTGGCAGTTCAGCTCAGCTGCGACTGAAGCCTCCAAGCTCCAGGCCTTTTCCGGCGAGTTGACCGGCACCAATACCGCCTTCACGGGCATTCTCCACTCGAACTCGGCCTTGGCATGCGTGTCGCCAAAAAGCTCGTTTGCGGTAACCGGATCTGCTGATGCTCACAACAAGCTGACACTAACTGGCGCAAATGTTGGTGGCGGTACGTTGACTCTGACAGGCACGCTGGCTGCCGATGGAAAGACGCTCAGCAACACCACGTACATGGTGAACGGTGGTTCTTGTGCGTTTGCCTCGCCCGCGGACGCGACAGCCCAGTCTTACGCGAACATTTCCGGTAATTACACCGGCAGCTTCGTTGACTCCGATGGCGACCAAATCCCCGTCTCCGCAACGCTCAACCAGCAGGGCTCACCCGACACGAATGGCAACTTCCAGATGACCGGGAGCGGAACGTTCGGTGGCGGAAGCAATCCCTGCTTCGTCAGCCCGACCCCAGTAACTTCAGCCCAGGTCACAGGAAGCTCCTTTACTGTGCTCTACACAGATCCGCAATCGTCAGCACAGATCAACATCACCGGAACGTTCTCAGCGGATGCGAACACGCTCACGCTACAGGGTGTGCAGGTAGCTGGACCGTGTGGCTCGGCCACCGGCTCAGGAACGCTGACGCATCAGCAGTAGAGCTGAGGCTCTCCCACCATCAATGCACGTAAGGGCTGAACGGAAACGTTCGGCCCTTCGTCGTTTGCGATCACCGTCGTGACCTGTAGTTGTGAAGTTTCAGTTTGAGACGGAACGCAAAGCCTGAGTGATCTCGTCGACCACCAGTGCGGGTTCTTTGTCATTCACGATGCGCAGCGCGTCGGATGGTGGCTCGAGCGTGGCAAACTGGCTTGCGAGCAGATTGGGACTCATATATTCATGATGCCGCTGCACCAGTCTTTCGGCGACGAGCTTTGGAGAAGCGTCCAGCCAGACGAAGTGGATCTCCGCAGGGGGAATGCCACTACGGAGAGTCTCACGATACTGTTCTTTCAAAGCGGAACACGCCAGCACTCCGCTCTGATGACTCACCGACCAGTCCGCCAGTAGGCGGTTGAGGCGTTCTAACCACGGCTGGCGGTCTTCGTCCGTAAGCGGGTTTCCCGTAGCCATCTTCTGCTTGTTTGCTGCCGGGTGGAAGTCGTCCGCGTCGGCGAATGTTATTCCCAAGCGCGTGGCAAGGGTTGAGCCAATCAGCGACTTTCCGGAACCGCTGACGCCCATCATCACGACAATCATTCTTCCCTCCGTCATATGTAGTTTGGCATTTATGGGCCACGCTGCTCTACTCAAGGGTGGGGTTTCTGCCCCTTTTGGAGTTTCCTTGAGCACTGCTGCACCCCCTGATCAACTCCGAGCGCCGCAAGCCCTATCGACGGACGAGTTCCTCGAGCGAGTCCACAGCCTGTCGCCAAAGGTGGCAGTCTTCGACTGCGACGGAACTCTGTGGTCCGGCGATGCCGGCTCATCGTTCATGCGCTGGACGATGGAGGTGGGAGTTCTCTCCCAGTCAGCAACGGATTGGCTCAACGAGCGCTATGCGGCATACCGGCGCGGTGAGGTCAATGAGCTCGCGATCTGCGGAGAGATGGTGCAGGTCTATCAGGGACTGCAAGAAAGTGCTTTGCGTGAGGCAGCCGCAACGTTCTTTGCGGAACACATTGAGCCGAACATCTTCCCGGAGATGCTAGGTCTTGTCACCGATCTACAGCGCGAGGGAATCGTCATCTGGGCTGTCAGCTCTACGTGTGACTGGGTCATTGAAGAGGGGTTGAAGCGCTTCGGCATTCCGCCCTCACGGGTTTTGGCTGCGTGTGTGCAGTGCGAGTCGGGTCTTGTGACGGACCACCTGGTTGACGTGCCGACCGACGAAGGCAAAGTAGTAGCGCTCAAGCGTGTCGGCATAGACGCACCGGATGCAGTGTTCGGCAATTCAGTGCACGACGCTGCCATGTTGTCGATCGCGAGAGGCGCGTTTCCGGTGAACCCTTCGGCCGAGCTCGTGCGCCGCAGTGTTATCGAAGGCTGGCCAGTTTACTATCCAGCGGCAGTGCGGCCCTTCTGACGGCCACCTCCGCCGTAGCCAGCGACTACACTGTTGCGTAGACGTGAAGGAACCTATTCGCAAACTGAACGGGAATCGCTCACAGGGGCCGACGAAGCCAGTGCGGCACGTAGTGGCTGCAATGATCCTGCGCGAGAGCGAGAGTGGGCGGGAGGTGCTGGTGTGTCAGCGACGCCCCGACCAGCCGATGAGTTTGAAATGGGAGTTCCCCGGCGGCAAGGTTGAGACGGGTGAAACTGCGGAAGCAGCGCTTGCACGAGAGTTGAACGAAGAGCTTGGCATCACCGCAACCGTGGGAGAGCGGATTACCACGGTGAATCACACCTATCGCAATGGCGGAGCAATCGAAATCCAGTTCTTCCGCGTGACCGAATTCAGTGGCGAGCTGGAAAACCGGATCTTCCAGAACATGCAATGGAGTACGCTGGAACGCCTGCCCGACTTTGATTTCCTTGCGGCAGATCTTCAGCTCATTCGCGATCTGGCGACCGGCAAACTGCTTTAGTTGCCGCGAATCTGCCCGATCAACATGACGGCCGTGAGAATCGTAGCCAGTCCCGTGAGGCCCCAGGCGATCACGTTGTAGGCTTTCGAGTTCACCTTATCGCCCATTAGGGAGCTGCGATTTACCAGCAGCAACATGAACACGAGAACGAATGGCAACAGCACGCCATTCAGAACCTGCGACAGGACGGCGATCTTCACCAGCGGCATCCTCGGTAGGAGGATGATGACCGCTCCAACGACGAGCAAACAGGTGTAAAGCGAGTAGAAGACAGGAGCTTCCCTGAACTTCTTACTTAGTCCTGACTCGAAACCGAGCGCTTCGCATGCGGTGTATGACGTGGACAGCGGCAGGATGGAGGCCGCGAACAGCGACGCGTTCAGAAGCCCAAACGAGAACAGCATGGAGGCAAATTCGTGCCCAAGCGGCTTGAGCGACTGGGCTGCGTCGGCGGCATTCACTATCTCTCGGTGGCCACTCATAAAGAGCGTGGCTGCGCAGGCGATCACGATAAAGGCGGCAACCACCACAGAGAACACCGAGCCGACAACTGCGTCTATCTGCGCGAACTTGAGATTAGAAGAGTGGCTGCCTTTGTCCACGACGGAGGCTTGTAAGTAAAACTGCTGCCACGGCGCTACCGTCGCGCCGATGATACCGACGGAAAGAAACAAGTAGCTGTGATCTTTGAGATCACGCAGACGCGGAAGCCGGAGTGTTTCGCGTGCCGCCACACTCCAGTCCGGGTGAGCCAGCGCTGCAGTGATGATGTACGCCACATACAGGAAGGAAAGAACGACGAATATCTTTTCCAGCTTCTTGTAATCACCGAAAACAACGAGCGCCCACACCAGAACGGCAGCGGCCGGTACCGTGATAAATCTGCTCAGATGAAAAAGTTCTCCGCTGCTGGCAACACCGGCAAACTCGGAAATCACATCACCGAGATTGCAGATGACGAGCCCAAACATCAGGAATGCGGTCGTCCGCAGGCCGAACTCTTCACGGATAAGTTCGCTAAGTCCCTTGCCCGTAACAACGCCCATGCGCGCGGAGATTTCCTGCGCGAAGGTCAGCATGACTGCCATCGGGATAATGGTCCACAGCAGCGCGTAGCCGTACTGGGCGCCAGCGGTAGCGTAGGTGTAAATACCCCCGGCATCGTTGTCGACGTTCGCGGTGATGAAGCCGGGGCCGAGCACTGCGAGAACAAGGAAAAGGCTTGTGCGCCAGCGGCGCCAAGAGCTCAAGCGAGCACCGCCAGCGGTTCAGAAGCCCCAATGCTGTTTCGTCCGACTGATGTTTGCATGGGCCCTCCTTCGCTGTTCCTAAGATATCGCGGGATGCGCGACGGATTGTTACAGAACGCCACCCGATTTGGCGGCTAGCCTTCGCGCAGTTGCGCAATCACCTGCTCGGCGTGGATCACGCCGACAAGCTTCCCCGCGTGGTCCAGAACGGGCAATGAGCGCAGATTGTATTTGTCGAAAAGTTCCGCAACATGTTGGTGCGAATCGTGCAGTTTGCAGGACACGATGTGCCCTTCGGAAAGTGACTCGAGCGAAGCGTCGCCCTTTGCAAGCAGCAGGCGTGGCAAAGTGACGACACCTTTCAGAAGTTCAGCGTCGTTGATCAGGTAGACCTCCGTGATTGTGTCTGCGTCGCCTTCAAAGACACGCAAAGCATCGATCGCTTCCGACACGCTGGCGCCGTGAGCCACATCAACGAAATCCTTGGTCATGCTGCCTGCGGCGCTATCAGACGAGAACTCCAGGAGTTCCTCGATTTCGTGCCGCTCCTCAGGCTCCATCTCCTCGAGGATGGCCTCGCTCTCCTCATCAGAAAGCTCAGACAGCAGATCAGCGGCCGCTGCGGTGTCCATCTCCTCAATGATGTCGGCAGCTCGTTCAGAGTTCAGGCCCTTGAGCAAGGCCTTCTGCATCTTTGGATCGATTTCTTCAAGAGTTTCCGCGGCAGTCTCTTCATCGAGGCTGGTGAAAACTGCCTCGCGCTCGGCCGGAGCGAGTTCTTCCAGAATGGCAGCAATATCTGATGGGTGAAGCTTGGCAAGACGCGCCTGCTCAATTTTCAACTTCACGCGACGCGCTGGGTCGCGGTCGATTAGGTCGACACAGCTCCATGGGATAGCTCGCGCTGTGAACTGGTTGGAAATACCAAAGACCTGATGCGACGGAAAGCCTTTCAGCATCCGGCGAACTGCTCCGCGCAGACCCACTTCCACATCGGCAATGCGTAGCTCTGGGCCGCTACTGCCTGATTCCCAAAACAGTTCGACATCGTTGACCCGCACAACTTTGCGGCCATCCACATCGATGATCTGCTGATCGAGAAGGTCGCGATCCATCAGCAGATAATTTTCCATTTCAGGTGGTGGACCCGGATTGGTTTTCGCCTTGAACTTGCGCCCGCTCACGCTCGAGCTTCCCAGCGCTTCTACAGGCAGATAGCAGTCGCCCCCCTTACCGCTGAAGCGCTTGCGGATGATGAAGCCCGCGATATGTCCCGAGTCACGAGAAACGTCGACGGCAAGTTCCGTGACCTCGCCGCACGACCGACCGTTGGCGTCCACGACGGGCATGCCCATGAGCATGGCGACACTAGTCGGGGTCTGTGGAGTCTGGCTCACAACTCTAACCGTAAACCAAAAGAAGGCCGTCACACTCGTGACGGCCTTTGACTTCCATGAATGGCTGCTTACTTATTAAAGTCGACCGTCGGAGCGGTGCCGTTCTCGGGATTCCCTTTGAAATATTGATCTTCTTTGGAGTGGAAGCCTGCAAAACCGGCCCAGATGCTGTTCGGGAACTGACGAACGTAGGTGTTGTAGGTTTGCAGAGTCTTGTTATAGCGCTGGCGCTCTACTGCGATGCGATTTTCAGCACCCGAAAGCTCATCTTCCAGGCGTATGAATTGCGCATCCGCTTTCAGGTTGGGATACGCCTCCTGCAGGCGGAACAATGGAATCAGTGTTGCGCTGAGATGTTCATTCGCTTTGATGTTCGCAGCACTCGGAGTGTCTGAGGCAGTAGCAATAACGCCAGCTCGCGCGTTGGCAATGTTGGTGAGAACCGTTGTTTCCTCTTTGACGTAGCCCTTTACGCTCGCGACAAGGTTTGGAATCAGATCCAAACGGCGCTGCTGCACGACGTTCACCTGTGAGTAAGCCTGGTTCACATTCTCATCCAGCGACACCATCTGATTCTTGGAAGAGATATAGCTCCCAAAACCAAGCGCTACGACCAGCACCAGTACACCAACCAGGACGATCGCAATCAATCCACCACGCTTCATCGAATTTCCTCTCCTACTGTTCGCACATCAGCTTACGCCAACTACCAATCACCGCTCGCCCCGCCGCCGCCTGAATCACCACCAAACCCGCCGCCGAAGTCCCCACCGTCGCTTCCACCGCTGGAGCCCCCGCCGTCGAAACCGCCTCCGCTGCTGCTGAAGCCGCCACCGTCGTAGCCACCTCTGCCGCGGTTCATCATGGAGCCAAGCAGGAACCACGGCAGGAAACTCCCTCCGGGACCTCCGCCGCCGCCACGACGCCCGAAGATTAGAAACAAGAAGAACAGAAAGATGACCAGTCCGAACCAACTGAAACCGCGACTGTGCCGCGTCGTTTCACGGTGGTAGGTGTGCTGCTTGGCGGTCGGCGCGTCCAACGTCACACCTGCATCTGCGGCAATGACATTTGCGATCTGCTGCTCACCGCCAAGAATTGCCGCACCATAGTCACCCTGCTTTAGCTGCGGCACCATGCTGCGGCCGATGTCACCGACCTTTGCATCGTTCAGGATGCCTTCCAGGCCGTAGCCAACTTCGATGCGCCGTTTGCGATCTCCAACAGCGAAGATCATCAGCAGGCCCTTGTCGGTGCCCTTTGCTCCAACGTGCCACTTGTCTTCCAGCGCTGTGGCAAAATCCTCGATGGGCTCGCCGTCCAGGGACTTGACTGTCACGATCTCGATGGTGGCGTGGGCCTTGGTATAAATCTGGCGCGCGAGTTCCTGCATTCTCTGCTGAGAATCGGCGTCGATGACTCCGGCGAAGTCGTTTACATACCCCGTCGGCTTCGGCAGATCAGCAACTTTCTCAGCGCCAGCGGTTCCTGACAAGATCAGACAGAGCAACAACGCGATACGTGGCATCGGGCGGAACACCATTTGATGCTACTCCGTACCGCGGTTTTCGATGTTACGCAAAACAGCCTCCGCACGAAGCAGAGGCTGCTTGTCAGAATGAAAGTCTTACATACCGGACATTTTGCCGGACATGCCCGTAAGCTTGTCCGCCATTTTCGTGTGCTCTGCGATCACCTTCTCGCCGCTGCTGACGGCGGACTTGAACTTCCCGTCGGTCGTGGTGGACTTTTCTGTCTTGAAGGCGTCGAGCGCCTTGTGATGGTCGGTGTCCATAGCCGTCATGTATTCCTTATCGAAGTCAGTGCCGGAAAGACCTTTCAGCTTGTCCAGCACGGCCTGGTGCTCAGAATCCGGGCCCATTGCCGGCGTGACCCCGAATTTGTCTGCAAAGGGCTTCATGTTCGCAGATAGCATCTTGTGATCAGAAACCATCTTCTCGGCGAAGGCTTTCACCTTCGGATCGGTTGCTTTCTCTGAAGCGAGTTGGCTCAGGGCGATCTCGTTCTGATCAGACTGCGACGCCATGGTCAGGAATGTCTTGTCTGCGTCTGTAACGGCTGCAGTTGCAACCCGTGGGGAAACAGCTGAGAAGGTGAGCACTGCGACTGCGACTAATGTGGTGGTCTTCATTTTTTCTCCTGTATTTCGTTCACGTGCGGTCTAGCGTTATCACTGCCGGATTACATCGTGCGAATCACAGACAGCCAGTAAGGGCCTAGCTTTTTACCGAAAGGCCCATCTTCTTGGAAAGTGCGTCAATCATCGCGGTGTGTTCCTGGATCACGCGCTCGCCGGACTCGACTGCATTCTTCAGTTCGGCATTCTGCGTTGACGCTATTTCCTTCTTGAACTCTGCCAAGTCGTCGTGATGATCTTTGTCCATCGCGGAGACGTATTCCTTATCGAATTCCGCTCCAGAGAGGCCTTTCAGCTTGTTGAATAAACGCTGGTGGGTGGTGTTGAGCGAACCAGATGGCTGCACACCAGCTTTGTCGAGAAACGGCTTCATCTTTGTGGCGAGCAACTCGTGGTCGTGAACCATCTTCTGGGCGAACGCTTTTACCTCTGGGTTTGAAGCCTTGTTCAGCGCAAGCTTGGCAAGCTCTACTTCGGCTACATTGCCCTGCGAATCAGTTTCGAGGAACTTCTTGTCGGAAGAATACTGCGCAGACGCGACCACCGAAGCGAGAAGCAGAACGAGACCTGCTGCAATCAACTGAATGTATTTCGACATATGTATCTCCTGAGGCGATCAACGCTGCTTACACCAGACTGTGCTTGGGAGTGAGAGTACGCGTCCATTCTCCGGTGTTGTCTCACTGCGGATAGCAACCTGTATCCTGTCAATCGAACCTATGGCTCCTGACGATTTCACAGCACCTGTCTCCCCCCGCGAACCTCACCTAACAAAAATCCACGGCATTCAGCTTCACGATGACTATGCATGGCTGCGACAGAAGGAATCGCCTCGCGTGCTGAATTACCTCAACGCCGAGAACAGCTACACGGCAGCAGCAATGCGCGGTACGGAAGAGTTGCAGGGAAAGCTGTATGACGAGATTCTTTCGCACATCAAGGAAGATGATGTCTCCGTTCCGTATAGGGACGGCCACTGGATCTATGTCTCGCGCACCGGGAAGGGCTTGCAGTATCCACGCTTCTGTCGGCGTGCGGCGGACGGTTCAAGTGAAGAGCAGGTCATCCTCGATGTAAACCAACTGGCGGAAGGGCAGCCCTTCATGTCCGTGGGCGGAACTGCTGTGAGCCCCGATGGCAAGCTGCTCGCATACACGACAGACAACACTGGCTTCCGGCAATACACACTATCCGTCAAGAACCTTGAAACCGGAGATCTGCTCCCGGACCATGCGGAGCGCGTTGGTTCCCTGGCGTGGGCTGCGGATTCCGCCACACTGCTCTACACAACGGAGGATGAACAGACGAAGCGGCAGAACCAGCTTTGGCGCCACCAGCTTGGTAGCGCGGGCCCGGATGCTCTTGTATTTGAAGAGAAGGATGAGCGATTCAATCTCGGTGTGGGTAAAACTCGCGACCGCAAGTACATTCTGCTCGAAGCAGGAAGCCACACCACGAGCGAAGCATCGTTCCTGGATGCGGCTCATGCAGAGGGGAGCTTCAGACTCATCGCGCAGCGAGTAGATGATGAGGAATACTCCGTCGACCACCGCGATGGCGAGTTCTTCATTCGCACAAATCGCAACGCTGAGCGTTTCAAGTTGGTGCGTGCATCTGTAGAACAGTGTGACCGTGAACACTGGATTGAGGTTCTGCCAGAACACGAAGAGGCACCGCTGGATGATTTCGATTTGTTCCAGAGCTTCCTTGTAGCGAACTATCGCGAACGTGGTCTCCCAGTTCTCCGCGTTCATCAGTTTGAAGGCGCTGGTCTCTCCAAGCCACAGGACATCCGCTTCCCTGACCCGGCCTACAACGCCTATGGGGAAATCAATCGCGACTTCCATGCGGGCACGTTTCGCTATTCATACCAATCCCTCGTACGACCGGCCTCCGTGTTTGAGTATGATCTGGCGACCACGGAGTCCGCTCTGCTGAAGCAGCAGGAAGTACCGGGTGGGTTCGACGCATCCGCGTACCAGTCGGAGCGCCTCTGGTTCAGGGCCAGCGATGGTACCGAAGTGCCTGTCTCGCTGATTTATCGACGCGACAAGTTCCAGCATGACGGCAACTCGCCGCTATATGTGTACGGGTACGGGTCTTATGGATATCCGCTGCCGCTTGGTTTCAGCGCGGCGAGACTTTCACTTCTCGATCGCGGCATCGTCGTCGCTTATGCCCACATTCGCGGTGGAGGAGAGCTCGGTGATCCCTGGCACGATGCTGGCAAAATGATGACGAAGAGGAACACCTTCACTGATTTTGTAGAAGGCGTGGAGTTCCTTGTCGAGCAGAAGTATGGAGACCCCAAGCGCGTCGCCATTGAAGGCGGGAGTGCTGGTGGACTGCTGATGGGTGCCGTTACCAATCTGCGACCTGACCTGTTCCGTGCTGTGCTGTCCCATGTTCCTTTTGTCGATGTCATGAACACGATGCTTGATGCGAGCCTTCCGTTGACGGTCGCTGAATACGAAGAGTGGGGCAATCCAAACGAGGCGGAGGCGTTCCATTACATGCTGTCGTACTCGCCCTACGACAATCTGCGCGAGGGCGACTATCCGGCGATGCTTGTGAAGACCAGCCTGAATGACTCACAGGTGATGTACTGGGAGCCAGCAAAGTACGTGGCGAAGCTACGCACGCTGAAGAAGAACGACACTCCGTTACTGCTGCACATCAACATGGATGCCGGGCATGGCGGGGCATCGGGCCGCTATGACTACCTGAAAGAAATTGCATTCGATTACGCGTTTTTGCTTCGCGAGCTCTCTATCTCTGTAGATTGAGTCCGCACCGGTGAGCTACTGCGCGTCGCGCCTAAACGAAGCTCGGCGGTTCGCCGTCAAACATCTGTCTCGCAGCACCATCAAGGAGTTCGCACACTTGAACACGAAGCTCACCTCCCTGTTTTCTCTTGTTCTGCTTATGAGCCTGCAAGTCACCGGCTTCTCTGCGACAGACCCGTCCACGGTCACGCGAGCGACGCTAAAGAATGGGCTGCGAGTGGCTATCGTGCAGAATAAGCTCGCTCCTGTAGCAACGGTCGAGATGAACTTCGTGGTGGGAGCGGTAGACACGCCGGACGGATTCCCTGGCATGGCGCACGCGGAAGAGCACATGGCATTCCGCGGATGCACCGGAATGAGCGCGGACCAGACTGCTGCGATCTATGCGCAACTTGGTGGGGAGAATAACGCAGACACGCAGCAGAACATCACGCAGTATTACGCGACCGTTCCGTCTGCCGATGTCGATGTGGCACTGGAGGCACAGGCAGCCTGCCTGAAGGGGGCTGACAACACCAAAGCTGAGTGGGACCAGGAGCGAGGTGCCATCGAGCAGGAAGTCGCGCGCGATCTTTCGAACCCGCAATTCAAGTTTCTGGATCGGATGGTGGCTCACCTGTTCCCAGGAACGCCGTACGACCGGCTTCCTCTTGGCAGCAAGGCATCGTTCGACGCAACAACGAATGTCATGCTGCAGGACTTCTACAAACAGTGGTACACACCGGCGAACGGCATTCTGGTCATAGTCGGCGATGTGGATCCGCAGTCGACACTGGCTCACGTGAAGCAGCTCTTCGAGCCGATTCCGAGCCATGTTCTCCCGGAGCATACGAAGATCGCGTTGCAGCCGGTGAAAGAAGACTCATTCACACTCGATAGCAACCTACCCTACGTGATCGGGTTCGTTGCTTACCGGCTGCCCGGCACAGACTCGCCCGATTACGCAGCCACGCAAATCATGGCCGACGTGCTCGCCAGCCAACGTGGTGATTTGTACGCCATGGTTCCTGCTGGCAAAGCTCTGGCTGCGCAGTTCGGACTTGCGGAGTCATATCCGAAAGCAAGTGCCGGCTACGGCTTCGTCGCCCTACCAGCAGGGATAGATCCAGCAGCTGCCATGCGTGAGATGCAGGGTGTCTTGGCAGGCTACGCGCAAAAGGGCCTACCTTCTGATCTCATAGAGGCTGCAAAGAAGAGCGAACTTGCGCAGGCTGAGTTTCAGCGCAATTCGATTCCGGGGCTCGCAAATGTCTGGTCAAATGCGCTTGCGGCCGAAGGCCGTAACTCGCCAGATGAAGATGTCGCCGCCATCCGCAAAGTAACAGTGGAAGACGTAAACCGAGTTGCGAAACAGTATCTGTTCAACGTAAACACGATCACCGCTGTCCTCAAGCCCGTTCCAACTGGACAGCCTGTAGCCGCTTCCGGCTTTGGCGGTGGTGAGAAGCTGACTTCAGCGCCCACGAAACCAGTTGTGCTCCCTGAGTGGGCCGCAACAAAGCTCGAACAGCTCAAGGTTCCGCAGCTCTCGATTACGCCATCGGATGTGAGACTGGCCAATGGCATTCGCCTTATCGTTCTTACAGATCACACTAGTCCGACGGTAAGCCTCCTTGGCTCCGTAAAACATAATGACGATCTGCAAACGCCGCAGGGCCAAGAGGGCGTTTCCGACATTCTCGATGGGCTCTACTCCTACGGCACAAAGAGCATGGACCGGCTCGCGTTCCAGAAAGCACTCGATGACATCGCCGCAAACGAGAGCGCTGGTTATCGCTTCTCGCTCAACGTGCTGAAAGAGAACTTCTCACGTGGCGTTCAGTTGCTGGCCGACAACGAGCTGCATCCCGCACTGCCCACAGAAGGTTTCCAGGTCGTTCAGAAGCAGACCAGCGAATTCGTCGCAGGAAATGTGCAAAGCCCCGGATACCGCACTGCTCGCGCCCTGCAGCTGGCCCTGCTGCCAACGAATGATCCTTCGCTACGCGATGCCACGCCTGCTTCACTGAATAAGGTTACGCTCGCTGAGGTGAAACAGTACTACGCAAGCACTGTTCGGCCCGACGTCACAACGATCGTGATTGTTGGCGATGTTTCGGCAGCTGACGCGCGAACAGAAATTGAGAAATGGTTTGGCGGCTGGAAGGCTGTTGGTCCAAAGCCTGAGTTGGACCTCCCGCAGGTTCCAGCAAACAAGGCATCGGCGCAGAATGTAGCTGACGCTGAACAGATTCAGGATTCTGTGACGCTCGCGCAACAGCTGACCATTGATCGCTTTAGTCCCGACTACTACCCTCTACAGCTTGGAACCCATGTATTAGGAGGGGGCTTCTACGCGACCCGGCTCTACCACGATCTTCGTCAGGTTTCTGGCTATGTGTATAGCGTAGATGTAGGGCTTAGCGCGGCGAAAACGCGTGCGACCTACACAGTTACGTATGGATGCGATCCGCAGAATGTCTCCAAGGCACGGCAACTCGCGGTAAGAGATCTCGAGCAGATGCGTAATGAGTCCGTCTCGACGAGCGAGTTGCATCAGGCGAAAGCGCTGCTCCTGCGGCAGCTCTCACTGAGTGGCTCAAGTGAGGACGCCGTAGCGGCAGTCACGTTGGCGCGCGCCGAACTAGGTCTTCCGCTGGATGAGTCTGTGAGGGCCGCGCGCAAGTACATCGAAATCGATGCGGAAGCAGTGAAGGCTGCATTCGCTCGCAACATCCACACAGATAATCTTGTGCAGGTAGTCCGCGGTCCGGCACCGCGATAACCCGGGGCGAATATTCAGAAGACGCGAACCACTTCAGTGCGTGCCGGCACACCAAGCGTCAGCATTGCCATGCCCTTCGGAATGACCACAGCCCGTCCAGCTGCAAGAGGGTAAGACTCATCGTTCACGCATATGCTTGCGCCTTCACCTAGAGCAATCAGAATCTGCATGCCCGCTTGATTCAGCGGGTACGAAAGCGTGGTGTCCGATTTGAAGCTGTCGACAGTGAAGTAAGCGCAGCTGATCAGACGCCTGAAGCCGTCCATCTCCTGAGCCTCCACAAGCCCTGCTGCTGTCTCGGCCCGCGCTACCGCGAGACCCGCATCGAGATGCAATTCGCGCGGTCGACCGTAATCCCATAGGCGGAAAGTGGTATCGCTGTACTGCTGCGTTTCCAGCACCACCATGCCTGGGCCTATGGCATGTACTGTCCCGGCGTCGACGAACACCATATCTCCGGCTTTCACCTGGATGTAGCGAAGACGATGTTCGATGGTTCCATCCTCGATCGCGGAACGCATCTCTGCTTGCGTCATCGGCACCTCAAAACCCACAGCCACCTGGGCACCTGGCTCGGCAGAGAGCACATACCAGCACTCCGTCTTTCCGCGCGGTTGACCTAAAGTAGCAAGCGCTTCAGCGTCATTTGGATGAACCTGGACGGAGAGCTTCTCGCGGGGGTACAGCAGTTTGATTAGTAGCGGAAATCCCGAGTGCCCTTCGTCTCCAAGCTGCTCGGGAGACATGCGTACGAGTTCACCTAATGTCATAGCCTGCCCCTCCACCTGACATTCTTCAGCCGTGAGCCAGACCTCGCCAACCGGCTTACCCGTCTGCGGTTGCGCATACCAGGAGTGAAGAGAGTTTTCTCCCCAAATCCTCTCCACGGAACGCGGTTGGAGGGTAAGCGGAAGACTTTCAGTAGTGTTGGACATTCAGGACCTCATTGACTAGAGCTTATTTTGATAGCCGACTACTCACCTTACAGGCTGTAGGGTTGGCGCTGTTGATTGCTGCAGGGGGACCATTGCATCGCAACGCTGCCCTCCGTATTCACCCTTACGGATGAAGTCTAGAAGCTTCTGCGAGTCTGGATCGAAAACGCGCAGTCTAGCCGCTACTGAGCGGGCCTCAGGCACATGGCCCAGCTTGCATTCGAGGAATGCGAGATTCAATCCTGCTGCCGTTCGCGCCGGGTCCGCCTTCAAAGCACGCTGAAATAGCGCCGTGGCACCCGCCAAATCCCCGCCACCAGCATCGAGAACCGCTAAGTTCGACAAAGCCGATGCTTCAAAGGGGTTTGTTTGAAGCACGGCGAGATACTCAGTGCGCGCAGCTGAAATATTGCCAGATACTTGCTCCAAAAAGGCAAGATTCAGGTGAACCTGTTCATCCTGCGCACCGGCCTCCTCTGCACGGTTAAGTAAAGCTAAAGCGCGCTCTCCTGCTTTTCGATCGCCCTGTAGAGCTAATTGCGAATAGGCCAGTCCAAGCTCACGTTCGCCTGCTCTCACGGCTCCGACGGGCAGCAGTTCCTCTCCGGGCTGCGGCTTCGCGTTCGTTTGGATTCCGGGGCGGGCTTCAATGTTGTGATCCGTAACTTGCTCATGCGCTATGTCGGATGTGCCGCGAGAAGGCATGTGGCAACTGGCGCAGTCAGGCTGCTCTGGGTGGTGCTTGGTCGCAAGCTGCGGATTCGTGTGACAGCTTAGACATTTCGCTCGAAAATAGCTGACTCGCTCGGCTTCAGGAGGGTCGCCATGCGGATTGTGGCATGTGGTGCAGGTGAGCTGATCGCCTGCTCCACGCTTGCATGCGCTCTGCAGAAGAGCCTCGTACTGGCTGGTCGCACGCGATCCGCCGAGCGCCTGACTTGCATGAACGAAGTAGAGAGCTGTGTCATTCAGGTCGTCACCTGCCTTGAAGTCACCGAGGCTCTTTCCAGGACGGTAGACTACGGCGTTCCCTTCGAGATGGCACTGGAGACAGGTGCTGTCTCGCTTTGCAGGAGTGAGCTTCGTAGGATTGGTAATCGGGCCATGACCACCCTGCGCCAAATGCGCGCTTGGGTCGCCATGGCAGGAATTGCAGCCAACACCACCCTGCCTGAACGGAACGGCTCCGAGGTGATTGCGCGCGCCCTCTAGAGGCGCGCTGACGGCAGTCGCATGGCAGTGGAGGCAGTTAGGGTCTGTTGGCAGCGGGGCTGGCATGCGCGTGGCGTTTCCAAACGCCGGTGCCATCTCCCAGCCACCCTTACGCGCGTAGTAGTTGATCGGCAGCTCAAACCAGAAGCCCTCCTGCTCATACAGGAAGGTGCGGCCTTTCTTTCCGGAGCCGATGAAGTATCTAAGCTCCCGCTCACCGTCCAGCGATCCAGCCTCTGGAGAATAGTCGCGGTGGTATGACATGAATGGCGTGTCGCCGCGCAGGAAGACACGGTAGTCCACACCTGACGGCTTGTGCTGAAACTCGCCTTTAAGATAGCCCTCCCGCGCCGTCCCGCTGCCGCGCGCCATCGCACTCTGCTCATACTGCTTGTAAATTGCAGCATGACATGTCGCACAACGCGTGTCCGGGTCGGACAAGTGAGACTTGCCCACCGCCGTGTTTATGGACGAGGCAAGAACCGTTTGGGGAGGAGCGACTGGCCGCACTGATTGTTGCAGCACAATCAGCCCGTAGAGGAATGAGGCTGCGCCTAATCCAATCCGAAGTAAGAGGTGGTGCCTAGACCAGTTCGGCATCTCTGTTACTGCGCAGCAGGAGCTTTGGCACTGTCAGGGTGCTGAGTCTGTTCTGTGAGCTGCAGCTCTTTCGCGGCCTCAGCGGTTCTTCCAACAGATCTGTAAGCCTGAGAAAGAAGATTATGAGTCATGTAGTTCGCTGGATCCATTCGCTCGGCCCGTTGTAGGTAGGTCAGCGCGGAAACAGGGTCGTTCTCCTTCAGACTGACTTTCCCAAGGAGGATGTAAGGTCCCGTGGAATTCGGTTCAAGGAGGATTGCCCGTTGCAGGCTGGTGCGGGCCTCCGGGTAACGTGCCGCTCGACTCAGCGTATCGCCCAACCGCTCGTAAACACTCGGTTCGAGTGGATTGCGTTGCCGCTCTTTATCGAAGAAGCCAATCGCATCATCGAGGTGATTTCCTGCAAGGGCAATCTCACCTAGCAACTCGTTTACGAGCGGCATCTGTGAATCTCTTTGCGCGGCCTCCGTCGCAAACTGCTGCGCGATCGGAACGAACTCTCGACGGAAGAGCATCCGCGCTGCGATGAGGTATGCGGGTGCTGAATCTGGCGGAAAGCTATACTGCTTCGCAAAAGCATGTCGGGCATCATCGTAGCGACGCGTGTCCATGTAACAAAGCGCTAAGACATACGAAGGATCTGCCTTATTTTGCGAGATGGCTGTGGAGGTCTGCTCAAGAAGCGGAATAGCGTCGGCAGGTCTGCCTAAGCGAAACAGTGTGAGGCCGCGCATCTGGACGGCTTCTTTGTCCTCAGGGTTAGCAGCTATCGCTTTCGCGAATGCGGCATCCGCTTCGCGCAGTTGACCGCTGTTGTAATAGGCGAGCCCACGAAGACGTTCGAGACCAACAGGTGGAGCGGGGCCGGAGCCAAGCTGTTCGAGGAGTGCCAGAGCTTCCTTGCTGTGGCCCGTGTTTGCTAGACGATCTGCTTCGTTCAGAGTGGTTTTCGGCGCAACCGCAAGTGGGTTCGCATTCTGGGCTCCAAGAAATGCCTTACTGCTAACCAGAGACAAACCAGCGAAGATCATCGCTGCTTTAACAATCCATCGATATCTGAAGTGCGGGGTCATTTGCGTCCAGTAGGAGGCTAACAGAGCAATGCTGCAATTAGCGAAGGGGGAGAAGAGCCAGGCTCTTCTCCCCTTCGGGTTAGGACTGCAGGATGCGCTTAGAACTGCACGCGACCTGAGAATTGCAGCTGGCGTGGGTTAGAGGAACCATTCGGGAACGGACCGCTACCGATGGAGCCGCCATTCTCGATATTTCCATCTGGGTTGCCAAAGTTGATGTGATTGAACGCATTGAACCCATCAGCCCGCAGGATGAAGGCAACAGACTCGCGAATCTGGAAATTCTTCTGCAACGAAAGATCCGTGTTGAAGAAGTGTGGTCCGAATACGGTATTGCGTCCAGTATTCCCAAAGGTGTCCACAGCAGGCAGTGTGAAGCTTTGATAACCAGCTGCCGACAGCACGTTTTTACCAGTGAACTTCGGATAGTACTGAAGACCATGGTTCGGGAACCCACTCTGCTGCGGGTGGAACGCGGACGTTTCACCGACCAGATAGCAGGGTCCACCTACATTCTGGTTGCAGCTGTTAGTACCGCTACCAAAACTGAGAGTGAAGGGCAATCCACTGGAGTAGTTAATTACCGGACTAATTTCGTAGCCGCTAACTAGCTGATTGATGAATCCGTTCGAGTGGCTAAGGAACTGCTTGCCATGGCCGAACGGAAGCTGCATGTTCCCGTAGATAATAACTTGTTGTTGACGAAGCGCAGAGCTGCGCCCGGTGACAACCTTGCGGTTCCAGGTGGAATAGCCAGTATCCTGCGCGATTGCCTTCTGCCAAGCGTAGCTAATGTTGAGGGAATAACCGTGGGTCATCTGCTTCACTGCCTGTACCTGCATGGCATTGAAGTGGGTGTCCTGGTTGTCGCCGTAGTATTGGATGTTGGTATTCCAACCGCAAGAACCGGCGACAGCAGCTCCCGTAAGAGGGTTAGTGGCGGCGGTGCCAGTGTAAGCAGGATCGGAACAGGCTGCCAAACGACCGCCAAAGTAACGACGGAGGTAGTCAGCGTTCGATGTTGTACCGTCTTGAGCCAGACCGTTGACGGCACCTGGCTTGTTACCAGCATTAGGATCCCAGCGCAATGGCTGTCCAGTCACGCTGTACTGAGCGGGCAGGAAGTCGCCCGGCTCATTTGGATCCGTTTGCTGACCTGAAGGATCGCCGAGGGTGTGGGTTCCCTTGTTAGCAACGTAGGCGATGGTCATAGTCCAGCTTGTTGACAGTTGCTGTTGCAGCGCAGCATTCCATGCATCCAGTGTCGGAAGGCGTTCTGTGGTTGGCCGTGAATGTGAAGCCACTGAGGCTCCCGGATTGGGAAGCAAACCATTGGCCGGAGTTGTAACAAACGTCGGGGCTGGTGGGCCAGCCGCCAGATTGAATACTGACGTTTTGGCTTGGCTGTCCCTCGTGTTCAGCTTCACGAGCTTCTGATCTGAGAGGATTGGAAGGTTCTGGGTTGCAGCATGACCGAAGATCGACCCGAACACGCCGATGTCAAAGCTGCGTCCGTAACCCGCGCGGATAACAGTACCCGGCTTGACTTCGTAGTTGACGCCAACCCGTGGGTTGAAGGCGTACTTCGGGATTCCGATGTTCATGTTGCTCGCAACGCCGCCTACACCCGCGACCTGCAGATAACCTGTGTCGAGGTTGAGGAGGGAGCCGCCAGCGCGCTGATTAATGACTTCCGGGAAGTACGTTTCATACCGGACGCCGTAGTTCAAAGTGAGGTTCGGTTTTGCGCGCCAGGTGTCCTGTACGTAGCCGAACAAGCGCTTCTGGAACTCCTTCGCGTTCGTTGATGTGCTGGCAAAGCGGGCATATTGCGTGACCTGTCCGAGCGCGAATGTGGCGAAACTGAGTCCAGTGTTGGAAATGCCCAGACCAGTTACACCGGTGCCGATACGGTTGATGCCGGTGCGGTCATCATCTGATGGCACGCGCAGGTTACGAGCGTAGCGTAGATCTACTCCGAATTTGATGGCGTGGGTCCCGGCCGTCTTCGTCCAGTTATTCGCAATCTGGTACTGATCTTCGCTTTCGGTCAGTGGGCAGTTGCAATGCGTCCAGCCAAGACCTTGGCCGTAGTCGGCACCACTTCCGTCATCACCATCACCGTAGCCGCCGGGGTCGTTGAGAGAGAATCCACCAGCACCGCTTGTGGTAATGCTGCCGGTGTTTTCGCCTGGAATGCCCAGGTTCGACATGAAGGCAACGCCCTCGTTGTATTTGTGTGTCTTGATGTTGTAACGGAAGTATCCAAGACGAATATCAGTGACAAGCTTTGAGTTCACCGCAATATCGAGGCCAGCAGCCGCACTTCCGTTAGCTCCCTGCGAAACACCCGAGTAGCCGTTCAGTCCGAGACCCTTACCGCCCGCGGGTCCAAGCACTGGGTTACCGGCAAGAGTATCCGTGAAGCGGCTATAACGACCAAACGCGTGGATGCTTTGCGACAGCTGGTAGTCGAGACGGACGTCGAACTGATCGTCGTTCAGGCTGCCGTTGCCACCCTGCTGGAAGTTGTTCTTAATGCCCGAAACACCCTGGACAACCGAACCACTCGAGTTGGGACGGTATGGCGACAGCACCTTCAGGAAGTTGATGAATTGAGGGGACACCTGAGCGGCGGGGATAACATTGCCAGCATATTGAACGTAGTAAGGATTCTGCGCTGAGTTTGCGGGAAGGCCCTGAATACCAGCCGCAGCCTGCTGGCCGAGAGGGGTCAGAGTCTGCGTGTAGATGTTCGAGACTGCTGCGTACTCATTGAAGTCGCAACCGGCAACGCCAGTGTTTGTGGCTTCGGTGCCAAGGCAGGTATTAAACAGGTGGTTGGTCGGGACAGTTTGCTGCTGTGCGATTCCGACCTTCTGGCGTACGCCCTGGTAATCGCCAAAGAAGAAGAACTTATCCTTGAAAACTGGACCACCAATGGAGCCGCCAAATTGATTCTTTAGACCGCCGGGAAAGAAGGTGCCAGGGCTCTGGGAGAACGGGTCACGAGCTAAGTTCGCATTGGACTCGCGGTAATCAAACGCGCTGCCATGAAATTTGTTTGTTCCCGACTTCGTCTGAACTGTGATCACGGAAGATACAGCTTTGCCGAATTCAGCGTCGAAGTTTTGCGTAGTGATCTTTGCTTCGGACAGCGAATCAGGATTCGGATTAATCACGATGATGCCGAGGATCGGGTCCTGATTGTCGGTTCCGTCCAGCTCATAACTAACACCGGCGAAGGCTTGACCATCAACGATGATCTGCTTGGAACCCTGAGGGTTCTCGCTAGCTGCGTGTCCCCATCCAAGTTGTTGTGCACCGGGTAAGAGCAGTTGGAGATTTGTGAAGTTACGATCGGGGATGGGGAGTTCGACCACTTCCTGGTTGGTGAAGGTCGTTGAGACATCTGCACGGTCCGTCTTCAACTGCGGCACAGTATCCGCGTTCACTTCAACAACTTCGCCCTGACCGCCAATCGTGAGTCCGGCGTCCACTTTGACTGAGCTGTCCGCGAAAACGCGAATGTTGTTCTGCTCATAAGCCTTGAAACCGGCTGTGGTTACCTTCACCGAATAGGTGTCAGGAATAAGGTGGTCAACGCGGAATTCGCCACTTGAGCTCGCCGGAATCGTCTGCGACGTGCCCTTTGCGGTGTCTGTGATGACGATTTGCGCGCCGGGTATCGCCGCGCCGGTCGAGTCTGTGACCGATCCGTAGATCGTGCCGTAGACCGCTTGGCCGAATGCACCGCACGGAGCGAGCACCAGGGCGAGAGCACCAGCGAAACATGCTCCTCTAATTTTGTTCATACAACCTCCCAAAGGACTTCATTGTGTTGCAGTGGTGGAGCGCACACGGACCGCGGTTACGGTGCCCGAGTACACAACAGTTCGATACCTACTATGTGAGTCTGCGAACAGTAACGAGTAGTTACCTGAACTGTCAAGCACGCATTCGGCCCGTAAACCCGCGGGTTTTCTACTCGGAATGCGATACAAATCTGAGCGTTGAGAATGCAAACGATTACTTTTCAAACGAGTGCTTAGAGCTTCGACTTAGAATCAGAATTCATGCTTTTCCGCGTTCGGGAAATTACATTCTGGCTGGCAACGCTTGCTCTCGCCACAAGTACCTTCGCGCAGGTGAGCAAAGCTCCACCGACGCAAGCCGCCGAAGCGACACGTCTATTCCAAGCAGGATCGCAGGCATATGCCGCCGGAAAGCTAAAGCAGGCACATGCATCATTCAGTCGATTGGTGCTGCTTGTGCCGAAGGTAGCGCCAGCGCACACTGCCCTCGGGACTGTCCTCCTCGCTGAAGGCGACTCGAAGAGGGCCATCGGCGAGTTTCGGACAGCGATTCAACTGAACCCTCAGGACTCCCACGCCTATATAGATCTCGGTGTGGCATACGAGCATGAGGGAGATCACGCGGCTGCGGTTCAATCTTTCAGTATTGGTGAGCAGCAGGACGGCTCGCTGTTCCACCCAGACGAATCCAGAAGCTACGCAGCAGCGCTTGCAGCGACGGGGGAGTTGGCTCGCGCGCAGTCCGTTATAGCCAACGCTTTGGAGCGAAGCCCCGGGAGCGCGATGCTGCAGGACGCGCTCGGCTCCCTGCTCGCCCAACAATCGCGATTCGGCGAAGCGCAAGAATCATTTGAGCGAGCCTTAGCGAGTGACCCGAAGTACGCCGCTGCGCATGCTCACCTGGGAAGCGTTCTGCTGGCAACAAATCGCCCCCAGTCTGCCGTGACTGAGTTGCGCGATGCGCAACAGGACGGAGACTCCTCTGCGGGAACTTCGATGGAGTTGGCGAGAGCTCTCGCGCTATCCGGCAATCAAGAAGAAGGTATTGCGGAGTTGCGTAGGATTGTCGCGGCTGATCCTGCTTCCGTTGATGCTAAATACGCGTTGGCGCTGGCGCTGCAAAATGCGGGAGATTCTGTGGGCTCTCTACCCGTGTTTGCCAGCGTGGCGGCCAGTCGACCAAATGATTCTGATGTGCTCACGAACTATGGATTGGCGCTAGTCCAGAACGGGAAAGCTACAGAAGCGCTGCAAATGTACAGGCGTGCTCTCGTCATCAGCGGCAACAGCGCGATTTTGCACGAGAATACAGGTGCCGCCTATATCCAGCTCAACGACATCGACCACGCACTGGAAGAGTTTCGCGCAGGTCTTACACTTGAGCCGCAGAATGTGCAACTTCATTACAACCTGGGGCTCGCATTCAAGTTAAAGGATGACATTCCCTCGGCAGTCGAGGAGTTGAAGCGCGCGCAGGATCTTGATCCACAATTACCCGATCCCGCCTATACGCTGGGAGTCATTGAAATGCAGCGTGGTAACTTCGCTGAATCAGCAGCGCAGTTCAAGAAAGTTCTGCTTGCGCAACCTAACAACGGTGATGCCTGGGCCCTACTTGGCAATGTTCAAAAGCAGGGCGGCGATGCAGGTGCTCAAGCCTCGTTACAGCGGGCAATCGAACTGCAGCCAGACCAACCGAACCTGCATGTCATGCTGGCAGCAATTTACTCAGAACGAGGCGACAAGGATGCGGCTGCTGCGGAACGCAAGATCGTTGCGCAGCTTAGTCGCGAGGCAACGAACAAGCAGCGCGCGCAGTTTAACCTGAAGAGCGGTCGAACGCTTCTCGCACAAGGGCACATGGAGGAAGCCATCGCGCAGTTACAAACTGCGGAGAGCGCCGATCCTGGTCTCCTCGACGTGCATCTTGCGCTCGCTGAAGCGTACACGCGGGTGGGGCGCAAAACAGATGCGCTAGCTGAAAAAGAAAAGGCTGCAGGGCTGAACACGCACGGGATCACTCCACCGAGGTAGCGGCTCCAGCTTTTGCTTAGCCTGTTATAGCTTTCGTATACTCAGCCGCAAGCGATGTGGCTGTTTTGCTGATGGGGCCGGGCTGGCATGCATACGCTCAAGGGCACGCATTCATGAGTTGGTCTCGCCGCACGTTTTTATCTTCCCTTTCCCGCACAGCTCTGGTGCTCTCGTTAGACGATGTGCTGGCACTTGCGGCACCCGCACAGCAGACGCCGCAGATGGGTGCTTCGCGGCCCACATACAACACACCTGCGCGACCTGCGCCAAAGTTAGGCCCGTCGCCGGTCACCGGCACCCCGCTTGGTTACAGCTTTGTCGACGTTGCGCGAGCAAGCGGTCTCAATGCCAAGACGACCTACGGTGGAGAACACAAGAATCGGTTCCTGCTTGAGACGACAGGTTGCGGCGTAGCCTTCTTTGACTATGACCACGATGATTGGGTCGACATCTTCCTGGTCAATGGATCTCGGCTGGAGGGCTTTGCAAAAGGTGAGGAGCCGATATCGCGTTTATTCAAGAACAATCGCGATGGCACTTTTACGGACGTAACTCTGAAGAGCGGACTCGCGCGCAGCGGCTGGGGACAGGGCTGCTGCGTGGGCGACTACAACAATGACGGCTGGAATGATCTGTTCGTCAGCTACTACGGGCAGAACGCACTCTACCGCAACAACGGTGATGGCACCTTCACAGACGTGACGGCGAAAGCTGGTCTCCTCCAGAAGAAGACCCGATGGAACTCCGGGTGCGCGTTTCTTGACTATGACAAAGATGGACACTTGGACCTGTTCGTCGCGAACTACATCGACTTCGACATTAAGACGGCACCCCTACCAGAGGCAGCAGGGTGCGCCTACAAGGGTATCCAGGTTGCCTGCGGGCCTCCGGGTCTTGAGGGTGGTAAGAACATCCTTTATCGCAACAACGGTGACGGTACGTTCACCGACGTGAGTGCAAAAGCTGGCATTCTCGACACGATCGGAACCTACGCGCTCAGCATCACGGTCGCCGATCTCGATAACGACGGCTGGCCTGACATCTATGTGGCGAACGACTCCACGGCCGCTACTTTTTACCGCAATCAGAAGGACGGCACGTTCAAAGACGAAGCGATTGAAAGTGGAATCGCATATTCACCCGACGGGAAGCCGCAGGCTGGAATGGGCGTGAGCATCGGCGACTTCAACCGCGATGGTCTGCTGGACATTGTTAAAACCAATTTCGCGGGCGACACTGATTCGCTGTATCAAAACCTGGGCGACGGCACCTTTGAAGACCACACCTACCTTTCAGGCCTGGGTATGAACACGCGCTACCTCGGCTGGGGCGTTGGATTTTTCGACCCCGATAACGATGGTTGGCTCGACATCCTCATCTCGAACGGACACGTATATCCGGAAGTCAACAGCTCGCACCTTGAAGCACCTTATGCAGAGCACAAATACCTTTACCGCAATCTCCGCAACGGCCAGTTCGAAGAAGTTACTGAGAAGGCGGGCGCAGGCATTACGGATGCGGTGGCCGCCCGAGGCTGTGCATTCGGCGACTACGACAACGACGGAGACGTCGACGTTGTGGTGAACTGCGTCAACTCGGTTCCGCAACTGCTGCGTTGTGACACAGCACCCGGAACAGCTCGCAACTTCATCAAACTCAGGCTCATCGGCACGAAAAGCAACCGGGCTGGCATTGGCGCTCGCATCGCCGTCACTGCGGAGAACCAACCTGGCAAGCCACTGCGTCAGATAGATGAGGTGCGTTCGGGCGGAAGCTACTACTCGCAAAACGATCTCCGGATGCATTTCGGCCTTGATGCCGCGAAGAAGGCTGACAGCGTGGAGATCACCTGGCCCTCAGGAACGAAGGACGTGCTGAAGGATCTCGTTGCCGGTCAACTGCACGTAATTCGCGAGGGTGGGCAAGTGGTGAAGACTGTGCCAATGCAGGGTCTCCGGCCCACGACGGTGAAGAAGGCTGGCGCGTGAACCTGCTTCGCTCTGCACTGATTTTTCTTTCTGCGACGATCGCGATCGCGTCTTCAGCGCAGAAAGGGGCGACGGCTCCGTACCCCCCAACGACCGAGCACGCTCCTCCCGCGTGGTTTGTCGATAAAGCAGCGTCCGCTGGTATCACGGTGAAAAACGTGAACGGAAGCGCGGAGGCGAAACGCTACATTGTTGAAGCAACTGGCTCAGGAGTCGCCATCATTGACTACGATCACGACGGCTGGCCCGATATCTTCCTCGTGAACGGGCAGGCGCTTAACCAGGACCCAAGCGCAAAGACGGCTCCGACCAGCCACCTGTTTCACAACAATCACGACGGCACCTTCACTGATGTAACCGAAAAGATGGGTCTGCACTCCGTAGGTTGGGGCCAGGGGGCATGTGTCGGTGACTACGACAATGACGGCTTCGAGGATCTCTTCGTCACTGGCTACGGACACAACAGGCTCTTTCACAACGAGGGCGGCAAGCTGTTCAAAGAAGTCGCGCAAGCGGCAGGTGCTGCGGGCAGTGGGAAAGAGTGGGGCACAGGCTGTGCGTTCGTTGACTACGACCGCGACGGCAAGCTCGACATTGCAATAGCGAATTACGTGCACTTTGACCTGGCGACGACACCGAAACCTGGATCCGAAGCAGGCTGCATGTGGAAGGGCACACCCGTGATGTGCGGACCACGTGGCTTGCCGAGCGCTCCTAATATCTTGCTGCACAATCTTGGCAACGGAAAGTTTGAAGATGTTTCAAAAGTCAGCGGATTCGAGAAGACATCCGGTCACTACTGCTTCAGCGTAACAACGCTGGATTACGACGAAGACGGGTGGCCTGACGTCTACATGGCCTGCGACTCAACGCCCGCCATTCTGTATCACAACAACCACAACGGCACCTTCACTGATACAGCACCGGAATCTGGCGTAGCCTACAACGAAGATGGCCGCGAGCAGGCAGGCATGGGCGCGACAACCGCTGATTATGATGGCGACGGCCACCTCGATATCTACAAAACCAATTTCTCTGATGACACGTCCACGCTGTACCACGCGAACGGCGATGGCACATTCACAGACATCACCTCAGCAGCCGGCCTGGCTACGAACACAGACGCGCTTGGCTGGGGCACGATGTTCGCGGATGTAGACAACGATGGCTTTCCTGACCTGCTGGTGGTCAATGGGCACGTGTATCCCGAAGTAGACGAGGCGCAGCTCGGTTCCACCTTCAAAGAACCGCGTTTCCTTTACTACAACTTGGGCAACGGACACTTTCGCGATCTTTCGAGAAACTCCGGGCCAGGTCTGACAGAGCGTTTATCCGGGCGCGGTCTTGCTGTCGCAGACCTTTGGAATGACGGGCGACTCGAAGCGGTCGTGAACAACCTTGACGACCGACCGATGCTGCTGGTGAATGAAGCAAAGAACGCAAACCATTGGGTGGGTGTCGACCTGGTTGGCACCAAATCCAACCGCAACGCAATCGGCGCGCGAGTCACACTGACGGGAACACAGAGTGGCAAGCCGCGTGTGTGGGTAGATGAGGTGCGCTCGGGTTCTAGCTACAACAGCTCGAGCGATCTCCGTTTGCACTTCGGCCTGGGAGACGCACCAAAGCTGACTGCACTGTCCGTTCGATGGCCGAGCGGGGTAACGGAGAGTTTTGAGGCACCAGTCGCGGATCGTTTCACGACTCTTGTGGAAGGCAGGGGCAAGATTTCCAGCCCTGCTAAATAGGCTCTGCTCACTACCGGATTGGTCCGGGGCGAACCGTTCGACACTCGCGAATCGCGCGTGGTATGTTTGGCCCTCATATGGCCACTATCATCCGCGGAATCACTTCGCACTGTTTGCCTGCGCTTGCACTTGCTGCCTGCCTTGTTTCCGGGTCTCTATACGGTCAAGTCGCGCATGAAGCTTTGCCAAATGGCGGAGTAACTCCTGACAAGCTTGCCGCAATGCCGTCGCACGACGAGACGTGGTGGAAACACGCGTTCGTCTACGAGATTTACCCGCGCAGCTTTCAGGACTCCAATGGGGACGGCATCGGCGATCTGAACGGCATAACGCAGCGCATGGATTATCTGCAGAAGCTTGGCGTTGACGCAATCTGGATTGCGCCGATGTTTCCTTCGCCGCAGGTCGATTTTGGCTATGACGTTTCCGACTACGTCGGTGTCGACCCGCAGTACGGGACCATGGCCGACATGGACAAGCTGATCGCGGCAGGCAAAGCTCGCCACGTGCGGGTTGTACTGGACTTCGTTCTAAACCACACCTCGGACAAGCACAAATGGTTCACGGAGTCAGCTAGTTCGCGCACGAATGCCAAGTCCGATTGGTACGACTGGAACGATGGCGTTGCAGTGAACTCCCCCGGCGTCACGGATTATCAGAAGAAGTACGAACACGATGGCATGGTGCCTCCGAATAACTGGGTTTCCATCTTCGGCGGCTCAGCATGGGAGTGGGTGCCAGCTCGCAAGCAGTTCTACTATCACAAGTTCTACAAGCAGCAGCCCGATCTGAACTGGCGCAATCCAGCCGTTGAAAAAGCGATGTTCGACAGCATGAAGTTCTGGCTGGATAAGGGTGTAGCCGGATTCCGTTTGGACGCCGTTCCTACTTTGTTTGAGGACCCCAAGCTTCGCAACAATCCTGCAAAGAGCGGCTTCAACGCACAGGGCGATCCGAACCTCAACGACATCTACACCGACAACCTACCGGAAGTGCATGGCGTGATTCGCCGTATGCGCACAATGGTCTCCAAGTACCCGGGTGACCGCGTGCTGATTGGCGAAACGTACCTGCCGAATACAGTCGAGCTGGATAAGTGGTACGGCGGCGCGCAGCACAATGAGCTGCAACTGCCGATGGACATGCTTGTCGGCTTCCCTCGCCCGAAGAAGGGCGCTTCGCCTCTGAATGCGGCGGTGTTCCGGCAGTATCTGTCAGAAGTCGAAACGCAGGTACACGGCTCGCAGCCGCTCATCGTTTTCGACAACCACGACAACATTCGCTCTATCGATCGCTTCACCGACGGTAAGCATTCAGAAGAGATTGCGAAGCTGATTGCGACGATGCTCTTCACTACGCGCGCGACCGCGATGTCATACTACGGTGCTGAACTCGGCATGCCGACCACCACACCCACGCGCAAGGAAGACGTGAAGGATCCGATCGGCATCACTGGGTGGCCGAAGGAAAAGGGCCGTGACGGCGAGCGCACGCCGATGCAGTGGACACCTGGGCCACAGGCGGGCTTTTCTACCAATCCGAACACGTGGCTGCCAATTCCAAAAAGCTATAAGCAGATCAATGTGCAAACCGAAACTGGCCAGCCCGATTCCCTGCTGAACTGGTACATGCAGATGCTCGCGTTACGTCGCTCGAACGCTGCACTGCATGACGGTGGCATCATCATGTTGAGCAAAGATAACGCCGACGTCCTGAGCTACGTCCGTACAGCGCCGTCTGGCAGTGAGCCTGTCATCGTTGCGATGAACATGAGCGCCAAGCCACAGACCGTGACACTCGACCTTTCCGAAACCGGCATCACCGGACAGAGGGTGAAGACGCTGATGGCTTCGGACAGCTCACTGCAATCGACGTCGTCACTCACCAACATCACTCTCCCGCCATATTCAAGCTGGGTCGCAAGCGTGCAGTAACAACTCAGGCGTGTTCACCGCAGTCCGTGGTGAACACGCCTTTTCTCATTCGAGGTAAGTGCATGGACGCCCCGCAAAAACGAGCTGTGTTTCTTCTGATAAAGAGTGCCCTCACCGGCGCGCTTGGCGGCCTGCTGTTTGGCTTTGACACCGCCGTCATTGCGGGCGCAACCCATCCGCTCACACAGCAATACGGTCTGAATGACAACCAGCTCGGGTTCACCGTTGCGATTGCGTTGATTGGCACCGTCATCGGCTCCATGACAAGCGGGATTCTTGGCCAGAAAATCGGCAGCCGCGCGGCGCTGCGTTGGCTTGGCGTCCTGTATGTCGCCTCCGCTATTGGGTGCGCCTTTGCACTGAATTGGCCCATGTTCCTCGTCTTTCGTTTTATTGGAGGACTTGGAATCGGCGGCTCGTCCGTGCTCGGTCCCGTTTACATTGCGGAGTTGGCACCCGCCAAGTGGCGCGGTCGCATGGTTGGACTTTTCCAGATCAACATCGTGGTCGGGATCCTGCTCGCCTACCTGTCGAACGCTGTGATCGCACATTTCATCACGGGACTGGTGATCTGGCGCTGGGAGCTTGGCATCGCTGCCGCCCCCGCAATCTTCTTCCTCATCATGCTCTTCACGGTGCCTCACAGCTCCCGTTGGCTGGTGAGCCAGAACCGCATTGACGAAGCTGTGCTTGTACTCGCGCGGATGGGATCGACGGATTCGAAAGCGGAAGTCGATGCCATCGCCCTCTCGCTACAGGAGGAAGGTGGTGCGGCGCAACATAGCCTCTTCTCCAAACGCTACGCTTTTCCGATCTTTCTCGCGCTGACGGTTGGCTTCTTCAATCAGGTGACCGGCATCAACGCCATCCTGTATTACCTGAATGACATCTTCAAGAGTGCCGGCTTCAGCAGTGTTTCGGCGGACATTCAGGCAGTCGGTATCGGTGCAGCGAATCTGCTTGCAACGCTGCTGGGCATCAGCATCATTGATAAGTTCGGACGTAAGAAACTCTTGCTGGTTGGCGCTGCCGGCGACGCTATCTGCCTTGCGGGCGTGGCGTATGTGTTCGGTACCCAAACGCACCAAACCCTTTTGCTGCCCCTGCTGGTCGCGTTCATCATCTTCTTCGCCATTTCACAGGGCTCCGTCATCTGGGTCTACCTGAGCGAAGTCTTTCCGACAAATGTGCGGGCCAAAGGACAGAGCCTCGGCTGCAGTTCACATTGGGTGATGAACGCAGCTATAGCGTGGACGTTTCCGATCATTGCTCGCACTACCAAAGCGATTCCGTTCGGCGTGTTCGCAGCGCTCACCGTGGTGCAGTTCTTTGTTGTCCTTTTCGTGTACCCGGAGACAAAGGGATACACGCTCGAAGACATGCAACACCATCTCGGACACTAACCTTATAGCCGAGGCACTATGAAAACGGCACCACGCGCCATTTTTGGCATTGCTGCTCTTCTAGCCGGTACTTTCTCTGCCGTGGCGCAAACCGCTTCGCCTGCACTGCTGGCGACTCCGCACTTTGAGCTTCCGGAGAACGCGCTAACGATACACAATCCGGCCGTGCCAAACCGTCCGTTCACCGTAACCGGAACAAGCGGGACGATTCTCGGTATGCAGGACGGAACCGTGGAGCTTTGGCACTTGCCTCTGAAGTTCTTCAGCGGTCTGCACCTGAGCGCGCAGATTGACGGCTACCCCGTCCCGATCGACCTGAATGGTGCAGCCTCTCGCATTGATGTGAGCCCAGACCACACCACGATCACCTATTCCCATGCGAACATCACTGTTCGGCAGCACATGTTTGTTCCGGCGGGTGAGGGCAATAACGGGCTCGGCGGAATGATTCTCTTCGAAATTCAGTCGATCCGCCCGGCCACGCTGACTGTTGCTTTGCAGCCTGCGATGGTTCTCGAATGGCCAGCAGCGCAGCATGGTCAGCCGGGATGGGACTGGCACCCTATGGGTTCTGGCGGCGCTTATTCCATCGCTACGGATGACCCAACGTTGTTTGGCATGATTGGCATGCCCAATGCGACACCTGGAGATGTGTCTCCGTACCAGGAGCGCCCACGCGCGTTGCCGCTGGTTTTCAAAGTCCGTTACGACCCTGCGCACGATGGCGGAAGGTTGTTTCCGCTGCTTTGCGAAGCTCCCCGCCCCGGGGAACGCAATAGCTCTGCCACAACGACTGCCATGCAGCAGCGAATGATCGAGCAATCCCAATCGCTACCAGAAATTTACGGACGAACGAAGGCCTACTATGACTCGTTCTTCTCGACTCGCCTGATCGCTCACACGCCCGACAAGGATTTTGACAAAGCATTGCAGTGGGCGGAGTTGTCTATCGACAAAGCGCAGGTGCGAACGCCAGAAGGCGAAATCGGTTTGGTCGCCGGATGGTACCCATCGTTCGACTCGGCCCGTCCCGGTTTCGGCTGGTTCTTCGGTCGCGACACACTTTGGTCGATGTACGCCATCGACAGTTACGGAGATGCTGCCCTCGCGCGCCGCGCGCTCGACTTTCTGATCAAGCGCCAGCGAGTGGACGGCAAGATGATGCACGAGTACTCGCAATCGGCTAGCCTGCTTACCGGCGACTACGCTTGGTCAAAGCTGCCATATGAGTACGCCGCGGCAGATGGAACACCGCTGTACCTGCTCGCGATGCAGGACTACGTGCGCGCCACCGGCGATATGGATTACCTGCGCAAGAATTGGGACAGCGTGCAGCGGGCCTACAAGTTCGAACGCATGCATGACTCTGACGGTGATGGTGTTTACGACAACAGCCAGGGCACGGGATGGGTGGAAGATTGGCCTGCGGGCCAGCCGCACCAAGAGCTCTACCTGGCCGCTTTGGATCGTGATGCCACGCTCGCCATGGTGCAGCTCGCACGCTGGATGAACGACACGAACACTGCCGATAGCGCCAAGCAAACAGCAGCAAAGCTCGCGCAGCGGGTCGCGGAATACCACACCGAGAAAGGTCTCTACGCCTTCAGCAAGAACAGCAATGGCACCTTCGATAACACCCTCACCGTCTACCCATCGGTAGCCTTCTGGGGAACAGAAGCCGGGCTGCCCGATGCCAAGCCAACCCTCGCGGCATGGGCAGGTCACTCCTTCGAGACCGACTGGGGTACGCGCGCTGTTTCCGAAAACGATCCAACTTACGACCCGATCAGCTACCACCGCGGTTCTGTATGGCCGCTATTCACCGGTTGGACATCCATGGCGGAGTACCGCACCAACCATCCCATTGCCGGCTGGCAGGCGCTTCAGCACAATCTGCAACTCACATGGATTCAGGATCCGGGTGCAGTAACAGAGCTGCTTTCGGGACGCTTCTACCAACCGCTCGGCCGCTCAAGCACGCACCAGCTCTGGTCTTCCGCTATGACACTATCTCCGGCGCTGCGTGGATTATTCGGTTTGGAGCCGGATGCGACGCACCACACGCTCATCCTCCACCCGCATCTGCCGCCGTCATGGGATCATGCGACGTTGGAGCACGTTCGCGTCGGCACGACCATGTACACAGTCAAATACCAACGCACAGCGAACCAGCTTTCTATCACAGCAAAAGGAGACAAGCCCGACGCTCTATGCCTCATTGCGCAGACCGATCTGAGTCGCGTTCCTGCATG
This sequence comes from Granulicella sp., assembly GCA_965200515.1. Taxonomy (GTDB): domain Bacteria; phylum Acidobacteriota; class Terriglobia; order Terriglobales; family Acidobacteriaceae; genus Granulicella. The sequence goes on from CBDAUT010000014.1 coordinate 2,674,071, forward strand.
CAAAGCTGCGATTACGTCAGAGCACAAGGTCACGCTCCCTCTTCCTGCAATTGAGGCAGAGCTATTACTTCCTCCGACCGCCATCGGCGATGAAACGAAACTGCCGCACGTGATTGCTGAAACCTACACAGCCGGCAGGATGACTCTCACTATCGAAGCCATGGCAGGCTCCTCAGTGCAGTTTTCGCTTCGCAACAACACCACGCGCGCGTTGAAGTCGGATGATGGAGAGCTGCGCTCTGGAGTTCTCAATGTTTCCATCCCGGCCGGTAGCGGCTTCGTGACCAAAACAGTCACAGTGGAATGACACCGGTTTTAATAACGGAGACTTCCAGCACAGAGCGCCGAGGAGGCAAGCTCCGAATTGTGCGCCTCGCGTGCGTGCTACTGGCGGGCACAGCGCTACTCGGTGCCTCGACTCCTTCCGGCGAACAATTCGATTCGCCCGGCGCGATCGCGATGGAGGCTCGTATACGGGCCATTTTCCAAGGGACCGACTGGAAAGCAGACCCGAACAAACCAGCGCAACGCGCTGCCTATTTTGCGGATCTTCTTCAGCGCGCCAAACTCACGCAGGAACAGAAACTGCTTGTCGCTAACGAAACTTGCGACGGAGCAACTACGTGCCGGTGACCCCAAAGCGGCGCTGCAAACACTCGATCAGGTTGAGTCGCTGGTCCGTGGTAGTGCTGGCTCTCCCAGGCAGGCAGAAGAAGCGATGCACGACTTGCGTGCGATTGCGTACCTGCGTCTTGGAGAGCAGGAAAATTGTGTCGCTATGCACGGGCAGCATTCCTGCGTATTCCCACTGGTGAAGCAGGGTGTACACATGCTTCCTGAAGGCGCTCAGGGTGCTGTGCGTGAATTGTCGTGGCTGCTGGAGCATCGTGCAGACGACCCACTCTCACGATGGCTGCTGAATGTGGCTTACATGCAGCTCGGCCGCTACCCCGGCGGTGTACCAGGCAAATGGCTTTTGCCGGATAAGATATACACTTCGGAAGCTAATGTTGGCGAGTTTCTCGACTATTCTTCCCTGTCGGGCGTGGACGTAACAGGACACGCGGGTGGCTTAGCTGTTGAAGATTTCGATGGTGACGGATTTCTCGACATCGTCACCTCCTCTTCTGGCCCACTCGATCCACTGCATCTCTTCCACAATAACGGCGACGGCACTTTCAGCGACTGGACAAAGAAAACTGGTTTGAGCCACGAGCTTGGTGGCCTCAACCTGGTGCTCACTGATTTCGACAATGACGGGCACCCGGACATCATGGTTCTGCGCGGCGGGTGGTGGGGAGTGTATGGCAACTATCCACTTTCCTTGCTGCACAACCGCGGCGATGGGACTTTTGAGGACGTTACCGAGCGCGCGGGGTTGCTCTACAACGGTGCGACGCAGACAGCCGCCTGGGCGGACTACGACAACGACGGCTGGCTTGATTTGTTTGTCGGATACGAATCGACGCCTGGTAATCATCAACTCTCACGGCTTTACCACAACAATCATGACGGGACCTTTACCGAGGTAGCCCGGTCGCTTGGTCTGGGTGAGGAGGGTCACGTCAAAGGTGTTGCCTGGGGAGACTTCAACAACGACGGGCGGCCTGATCTATACATCTCCATGCGGGAAGGTAAAAATCGTCTCCTCCGAAACGATGGGCCCGCGAACCCGACCAGTCCAGATCCCTCACAATGGAAGTTCACCGACGTCGCGGCATCCGCAGGTGTCATCCCCAAAGGCAACACCTTCGCCACGTGGTTCTTCGACTATGACAATGACGGCTGGCCTGATCTTTTCACCGCTGGCTACTACTATGGCTCGCTGCAGGACGTTGGAAAATTCGAGAATGGTTTGCCAGCCGACGCCGGGCTGCCACACCTGTACCACAACAATGGAAACGGTACATCTACCGACGTTTCCCACGCTATGCACATCGACCGCGCCATGCTCACGATGGGATCCAATTTTGGCGACCTCGACAACGATGGATGGCTCGACGTTTACCTTGGGACTGGCGACCCTTCGTATCAGGCACTTCTCCCTAACCGAATGTTCCGCAATGACGGCGGTGTTCGTTTTCAAGACGTCACGACGAGCGGCGGTTTTGGACATTTGCAGAAGGGACATGCAGTGGCGTTCGCGGACCTCGAAAACCGCGGGCAAGAGGATGTCTTCGAAGAGATGGGCGGCGCGTTCGTCGGTGACGCGTATCAAAGCGCGCTCTACCGCAATCCAGGTCACCCTGGCCACTCCATCACGCTTCGACTCCAAGGTGTGCAGTCTAACCGCGCGGCGTACGGTGCAAGGATCGAGGCTACTTTCCATGATGGTCAAAAGCTGCGACACGTATTTCGGACAGTTGGTGCTGTCTCCAGTTTTGGTGCTAGCCCAATGGAACAGCACATTGGCATAGCAGCAGCGCGAAAGGTAGACGAGATCAGAATCCGTTGGTCCGCACAGTTCCACACTGAACAAGTTCTCCGCGACCTTCCAGCGGGCGAGGTCTACACCATTCGCGAAGGTGCTTCGTCGTATTCCATCGTGAAACGCAAGATGTTGACACTCGGTCAGACACCGCTGCATGGCGACGCCGGCCACATGCAGCATATGCGCTAACGTACGTCTGGACCGACGAAGAGCTACACCAGTTGTCTGGAGCTCATGCCAACCATGCTGCGAATCGACTAAGCTGTTCCGAGCATTCCCGGAGGGTCTTGTGCGTTTATTTGTTGCAGTGTTGTGCCTTGCTATGTGTTCTGCGGCTCCATGTTTCAGCCAGCAGGCTGAAACACCGCAAAAGCACCCGCCCAACATCATCAGCACGGGTAAGGGCGATCCCTGGTGGCATCACGCCGTTATCTATGAGGTCTACCCACGCAGCTTTCAGGATTCAAACAAAGACGGCATCGGCGACATCAAGGGCATCGAGAGCCGCCTCCAGTATCTGAAGGACCTCGGCATTGACGCGATCTGGATCACGCCGATGTACCCGTCGCCGCAAGTCGATTTCGGCTATGACATCGCGGACTACATGACCATCGACCCACAGTATGGCACGATGGGCGATTTCGACACGCTGCTGAAGACCGCTAACTCGATTGGAATTCGCGTGATCATGGATATTGTTCTGAACCACACATCTGACCAGAACCCGTGGTTCAAGGAATCGGCTTCATCGCTCAACAATCCCAAGCGTGACTGGTACATCTGGAAAGACGGTAAGAACGGCAGCTATCCCAACAACTGGCAGTCCTGGTTCGGCCACTCTGCATGGACGCTCGACCCGAAAACCAACCAGTACTATTACCACTATTTCTACACACAGCAACCTGACCTCAACTGGCGCAATCCAGAGGTTCGCAAGGCTATGTACGGCGTGATGAAGTTCTGGCTGGATAAGGGTGTCTCTGGCTTCCGTATGGACGCCGTTTCGCGCCTCTTCGAAGACCAGCAGCTTCGCGACGATCCCTATCTGCCGGGATATAACGCCTTTGGCGATCGCAACATTCAGCACAAGTACACCGATGATCTGCCTGAGGTGCATGAGGTGTTTCGCGAGCTGCGCAAGCTGGCGGACGGATACCCAAACCATCCCGTCCTGATTGCAGAGGCAGATGAGCCAACGATCGGTGACCTCAGCAAAATGTACGGAGCCAACGCAGACGAAGTGCATTTGCCAATGGACTTTCAGATTGCGGATGTCAACCAGCTTTCCGCGCCGAAGTTCCGCAAACTCTTCGCCGAAGTAGAAGCCAACCCTGCAAACGGCTGGCCGGAATACTTCTTCAGCAATCACGATCAGGTTCGTCAATGGGAGCGCTACGGCGATGGCGTACACAACGAGCAGATTGCCAAGCTGATGGCTGTGCTCGAGCTGACGCCCCGTGGCACACCACAGATGTACTACGGCGAGGAGCTCGGCATGCGCACAACAGAACCGAAACGCAAAGAAGATGTACGCGATCCGATTGGCATCACTGGATGGCCGAAAGAAAAAGGCCGCGACGGCGAGCGTACGCCGATGCAGTGGACTGCGGCGATCCCGAACGCAGGCTTCACGGCAGCGGGAGTTACACCATGGCTGCCCGTTCCGCCGAGTGCACGCACGGTGAACGTGCAGACCGAGTCCGCAGACAAGAACAGCTTGCTGAACTTCTACAAGGATCTGCTCAAGCTACGACATACGGAGCCAGCGCTGCTTCACGGCGATTACACGACTATCAATCCCAACGATGAGCATGTGTTCAGCTTTTTGCGTCACGTACCAGGCCAGAAGCATGAGCGCGACGTACTTGTAGCTCTTAACATGAGCGGACAGAGCCAATCCGTGCATTTCATGTTGCCGGACGAATCACGTACGAGCAGAACCGCTAAAGTGCTTCAGAGCAATTACATGAAGCAAACCGGCAGCCTGAACCTTGATTCTGTAGTGCTTCCTCCGTTCGGTGCTGTCGTGCTGGCATTGCAATAGCTTCGTCTGCTGTACTCACTGAACTGAATGAGCTTAGGCGTGTGTTTGCCGGACTGGGCCGCAGCACTGGGTTGGGCATGCGAGGGAACACGAACGTCTGATCCATGCACTGGCAGGGGCGTGAAGTGCCCGAAGTAATGTTGGGAATCTCTAAAGATGCGTCATTCGCCAATTTGGGTAAACGCCGGATTGCAGTAAAGTTGAATCATCGGCAGGTGAGCTTCAGGCAAGCATGCGGGCCGGTACAGCCCTGAAATAATCCATGACCAGACGGCGACGGGAGCCCCTGGTCGAACCAGAGCCTCTTTCCGGATACTTCGCTACAGGCGGATCTGTGATCGACAGGACCAAGCGGGCTTGAAGCTCGCTCACAAAGGATACGAAATGAATGTTGTGGTTACGGGCGGTGCGGGTTACATAGGAGGCACGGTTGCAACTCTTCTCTTGCAACAGGGCCACCGAGTGACGGTCGTTGATAACTTCTGCCACAGCCGCCGCTCTGCCTTGCCAGTTGGGGCAGAGCTTGTTGAAGCAGACATCGCGGATCGCCCAGTGATGGAGAAGCTTTTTCGAGAGTTGAAACCTGACGGTGTTTTTCACTTTGCTGCGCTTATCGAAGCAGGTGAGTCGATGAAACAGCCGGAAGTTTACTTCCGTAATAACACCGCGTCGACCTTGGCACTTCTAGAAGCGATACATGCAACTGGTGTTAAGAAGATTGTTTTCTCATCCACCGCTGCGGTTTACGGCGAGCCGGAGCATACCCCGATTCTGGAGACCGACAAGCTTCAACCGACTAACGCTTATGGGGAATCCAAGCTCCTTGTGGAGAAGATGCTGCGCTGGTTTGCTTCTCAGCTTGGTTTGCGAGTGGCGGTCCTGCGGTACTTTAACGTAGCAGGAGCACTGCCCGGCCGCGGCGAAGAGCATGAGCCGGAGTCGCACCTGATCCCGATCGTTCTCGATGTTGCGCTTGGAAAACGCGAGTCCATTGCCATATACGGCGATGACTACGACACACCGGACGGCACCTGCATCCGCGACTACATTCACGTGTCCGATCTCGCGGACGCTCACATCCTGGCGTTCAATCACCTTGAGCAGGAACAGCAGTTGCTCTGCAATCTTGGGAACGGTAACGGCTTCTCGGTGAAACAGGTCATCGATGCCGCCTTGCAGGTGACTGGGCGAGCCATCAAGACGGTCATTCATCCGCGCCGCCCTGGAGATCCTGCCCGCCTCGTCGCCAGTTCAGAACGCGCAAAAACGATGCTCGGATGGACCCCAAAACACCCAGAACTGAGTGACATCATCGCGAGCGCTTGGGAATGGCACCAGCAACGGTTCGGCGAGCCTAAGTAGGTCTGCGACGAACCTACTCATTCTCTAGCAAAAGAGAACTTTCAGCTTTCGGCTGTCGTCCAACTCGAGGTGATCGAAGTGTCTAAGCGTATCCCAGAGCTCGATGGCCTTCGCGCCCTAGCTCTTATTGCAGTTTTTCTCGAGCACTCGGCACATGTACGCATGATGTGGATGGGTGTAGATCTTTTTTTGTTCTGTCTGGATTTCTTATCACGGGTATCCTCTTGGATGTTCCGCACCAGAGCTTACGAACTTATCTTGGGAGCTTCTACAGAAGGCGTGTGCGTCGTCTCCTTCCAGCTTATATTCTGGCCCTTGCTGTTATCTCGATATTTTTTTGATTTCACTGGGCCCACCGTTGGTACATGTACATCGGTCTGAGAACTATCTACAGATCTTTCCAGAAGGATTCCCGAACGAAGCCGTCACGCCATTTTGGTCCTTGGCCGTTGAAGAGCAATTTTATCTGGTCTGGCCCTTGGTCATCTTCTTTCTTCCTGTTAAACGGTTACCAAAGGTTCTCTGCGCCGCCCTCATTTTGATTCCGGTGCTTCGCGGGATCGCTACTCCAATCCTTGCTCGACACGGAGCGCAGTGGGCGGTGTATCAAGGCACTATTTTTCGCATGGATACGCTAGCGGCTGGTGCACTTCTCACCTTCGCTTGGAGAGCGCACCGCGAAAGAATACGTGCTTACGGCCACTACGGCCTGATTGCCACAGCTTCGATGCTTCCGATTATGTTGATTCTGAGCCGCTTCTCCAGCGGCTTCCGGATCTTAGACCATACAGCTCGAGGGAATGTGGTCACGTTTGAGGTGGCGCTGTTCGGGATGGTAGGGTTAGTTTTTTGGGCACTCAGCGGAAACTTCACAAACGTGCTCCGGGTACCGCTGCTCGGCTGGCTCGCTCGAATCAGTTACATGTTTTACCTCGTTCACCGAGGCGCGTTGGACCTCGTACAACGCTTTATCAGTAACAAATTAGTCAGTGCGCTCGTGGCGCTCGCGCTCCCACTGATTGTTGCAGAACTGTCCTGGCGCTTACTTGAAAGACCCATCTTGCATGGAGGGAGCCGCCGTGAGAAGGCTCGAGAGTTGTCAGCCGCGTTAGAGAAATAACATCTCACGAGATTTTGCGCGAATGCAAGATGTTAATCTCGGAGCTGTGGAAAAACTTCCTGCCCCAAAGTTGTAGGACACGCGCTGTACAAGTGTGGTGCCGAGCCGATATAAACCATGTGGTTTGTAGGAGCTCAGGATGATCATCCTCGCAGGGTTTGCCTCAACAACTCTTTTGTTCGCCGCGGTATTGGTTTCGGACCTCGTTCGCTATCCCGAGTACTTCTTGCCACTGCCCAAAACAGCGGGTTTCGCACTCGCAAGGCGACCCAAAGACTCTTCGAGTCGTGCTTCAAGCTCGGCGAGCAAAGCTACGTCGGCTGCGGCGACGCAGCAGGAGTCGGTTAATTCACTCGCTTGAGCGACCCCTGGTACTTGGCGAATCCTGAACTTGAAGACGTGCATTGTCCCGAATTGAAGATGAAGGACGCGTCGTACAACTGGGACTGATCTGAACTGACCGTCGAACTGATGGTCACCTCGGGTTGGGTAGGACTGCTACTGCTGAGAGCGGAAGTAAGGCTAAGACCCACGCCGAGAATACTTCCCTGCACCGGCAACGTTACTGAACAAGCGGCTCCCCCAAACGCAAGGTTCCCCGACACCAGAAAGGAGCCATCTGCATTTGGAGTCGGTGCCTGCGTAAGTGTCAGCGCCGCACTACTTATTCCGACCCCAGAAATAGCACCCGCCAAAGTGGGTGCTCCGGTGTACTTTCCGGTGACGGTACCAATGTGTGCACCGAGCGCATTCGTCGAGGGATACACACAAGGACCTGGGCCTGTCACTGTAACCCTCCCGTAAGCATAGTTGTAAGCTCCCGGCGAAAGCTGGAGGTTCGACTGGACAGTCGGGCCATTCATGCCAACAGCAGTTCCTAACGTTAGCTTTCCATCCGGCGTTACACCGCCGCTTACTGCAACGATGTAGGGCGCACTTCCGCAGGAATTACCTGGGACAAGATTGGTGAACTGAAGCGTTCCGGTCACCACTGAATCAGTCTCTGAGAGATAGCCCACCAGGAGCACGCCCAGAGTTGGGTTCCCGGCACTCGTCTGGATTTGCCAATTTCCCGTGATGTTCGGGTAAACGATCACTGTGGGGCCGGCCAAACTTCCACCGCTGCCGCAGCCCGAAACCCCGATCAAGAACGCCAACAGCAAAGCCAGCGAGACGATCTGAATAAATGGGCGACCAGTCAAATTGACAGGGACACCTGCACCTTGGAACTTCTCGGATTTGGGAAGGGCTTTGCTCATCCTGTTCGGATCTCCTCGATATCGCGACTCTACGGCACTTGTATCGCCTGAAGGTAGGAAAGTTCCAGGTCTTGCCGCGCTGGCAGACAAACTGTATCCGTTTACCTCGGTTCTCTTATCAAACCCGTTTTTTGCCGACGAGTAGCGTTGGATGCCAGAGAATCTATGCTCGTCGTAGGAGGTGGGAGGATATTAGTCATCTACCCCGTTACGAAAGGTCGTTACGTTCTGCTTCCGTGTTGCTGGAACTGCGGAGGATTCGTCGTAAGCGGGGCACAGCCTTGTCTTCTTACAGCGCCGATCTGGTATCTAGCGCGAAGCAGAGACCGGCGTCTGTGCCGTTTCAGACTTTGTCAGACGCCTGCCAAAGTTCATTGCCGGTCGCTCCACGAGAGCAAAGAAGATACGCGACAAAGCAAACACCAGGCAAAGATAGACGGGCAGCAGAGTCCACAGCGGAATTTTTCCAAAGCAAAGATGCACGAGCGAAAACAGCACCGTGGCGTGAACAAGGTACATGCTGTACGACACATGACCAAGCCACTGCAGCGAATCTCGCTGGAGGAACATACGCCACGAGTGCCGAGAAAAGCTGGCGCAGAGCAATACAGAGGCCCCAACGAGAACAAGCGGTTCAGCCATCCAGGGCAAGGGCCGCGGCAAGTGAACCGCGTACCCGGCATAAGCGTAGAGCGCGACGCTGGAGACCACCAGAAGAGAAAACGGCATGCGCGGTAATGCTTCCAGTCGAATAGCTATGGACTGCCGATCGCGAGCGATCAGGATGCCCACAATGAAGGCTGGAAAAGCGAAGAGCGTATGGGAATCAGCCGGGAAGGAGAGGATAGCCTCCACAATGAAGCACAACACCAAAGCGACGAATACGAGCCACTTTTTGGACCGCAAGACTACGAATGCGAGTAGCGGAAAAACTATGGACACCCGCATCTCGTAGACAAGTGACCAGAAAGCCGTGTTGTATTCCGACCACCGGTAATTTCCCAACATGAGCACGTGAGAAAGAACGAGGTGCCAAGAGACCGGTCCACTCCACGTCTCGGAAAACCATGGATTCACGTATATGTTTCTTCGGAAGAGTGCATCCGCACCTACAGCGAGGCAGAGTGCTGCAAAGTAAGGCAGATAAACCCTGGTGAACCGGCGCACGAGGAATACGCCATACGGCTGCGGCCTGCCAGCTATTGCTGGCAGTGACAGCACAAAGCCACTTAGTAGAAAGAACAGAACAACGGCTGCGTGCCCAGCCCGGATGAGCTGGAGGGGCCCTGCCATCCAGAAAAGTGCCACATGGGACATGGTTCTCTGATTAAATAGGCCGGAGAAATGGGCGAACACAACCGTGAGCGCCGCGACACCTCGCAGCGCATCCAGTTCCAGGTAACGCACTGCTCCTTGCGCGGGAGGTAAGATGGTCGCGACAGCATCGCTCCTCAATTCGTCCCCGGCAAAACTCTCAGCTGTGGCAGGGGGAACGCCATACTTCTCGGTTGTCGCGGCGGTCATCAGGTCTCCGTGTCGGCGTTCGGCAGACTTCTCAAAGCGTTACAAACAGGACTAGTAATGTTCAGGATGTTTGAACTAACCACGCACTGTTCATCCAAGCCTCACCAGCACTACCACTTCTGGCTGAGTAGCCACTGCCGAAAGGGTGGACCCAGATCTTCCCTCTTCAGCGCGAACTCGACCGTCGCTTTCAGGAATCCAAGCTTGTCGCCCGCGTCGTGGCGCTTCCCTTCGTACGAGAAGCCGTACACACGTTCGTACTGAAGAAGTGCCTTTATTGCATCCGTAAGCTGGATCTCTCCGCCCACTCCCGGCTTTACGTTCTCCAACATCTCGAAAACGCGCGGTGTGAGGATGTATCGACCGATGATGGCATTTTGACTAGGGGCCTCATTTGGCGACGGCTTCTCAACCAAGTTCTTCACATCAAGCAGTTTCGGATTGAGAGGGTCTACTGTGCAATCGAGACAGCCGTAGTTTGAGATCGCCGCGCCCTCAACGACTTCGGACCCAATGATGGAGCTTCCCATCTTCTCGAACTGCTCCACCATCTGTTTCATACAAGGGACAGCAGCATCGACTATGTCATCCGGGAGAATGACGGCGAAAGGCTCATCCCCTACAAGAGGTTTGGCTTGCAGGATGGCATGCCCCAAACCCAAGGCCTCGGCTTGGCGAGTGTAAGTAATGTGAGCCTTGCCCGCGATGGAACGAACTCGGTCAAGCAGCTCGGTTTTGTTCTTCTCTGCCAGAAGACTTTCTAGCTCACGCGACCGGTCGAAGTGGTCTTCCATCGTGGTTTTGGCTCTACTCGTCACGATGATGATCTCTGTACAACCAGCTGCGATAGCCTCTTCCACGCCGTACTGAATGAGTGGCTTGTCTACGAGCGGTAGCATCTCTTTCGGTACTGCCTTTGTGGCCGGTAGGAAGCGAGTACCTAACCCGCCCGCAGGGAAAACAGCCTTACTAATTTTCTTTTTCATATGGGTCTCTCAGAAGCTCTATGACTCGCGTGCAGTCGAATTAATTAACTCGAAGTGAACTCTCCGACTAAACCATTGCAGACTGGGTGTTCGCAATAGACGCAGTAGGTGACGTCGAGACAAGCAGATTGCCATCGCTCGCTCGTTCTTTCTTGTCGACGGTACGGATAATGATCATGGTTAAGAACCACCACACAGCCATGACTGGAATGTAATTGATTGCACCGTCCATGCCCGCCGCTGCGGCGTAGATGAGCTGACCAGCGAGCGCCGCCCTTGCGTACTTATTCCGCCATACGTGCGGCCTGACTATGGCAAAGATCAAGGGCGAGAAGAGCATCAGCATGAAAGTGAGAAGTCCCAGTACACCGAAGTCACTAAGAATTCCTAAATAGACAATTTCCGAAATTCCTCCGGGAGCTTGGGTTGGAAGAAAGCTCAGGTCGCGGAGAGCTTCTAACTGCGGAGCCCGGCCACCTAACGTGGGATCAAACAAGAATGAAAGATCCGCGTTCATTGCCCAGAGTGCAACCACCACGAGTCCAGAAACAGGAACTACAAGGAACATCTGGAAGAGAAGACGCCATGAGAAGGTGAGCTTCGGGAATCGCTGGAGGGCCTCGACGACCGGCTTGATGATTTGCGAAAGTATCAGGCAGAGCCACACCGTCCGCGACAAGGTCAGTGCAAGCGCCAAGCGGACGAGAATGCTTCGCCAGCGTCGCGGCTTTTCAATTTCGTCGTACAACGGTAACAGCATAAGAGTAGTCACGCCGTAAATGTTCCCGTTTGCGTAACTGCTAATGAGTTTGTAGATGCTACCGCGACCATTTTCCTTGATCGTGCCGGTAAGACCGATATCCGATGCGTTTACCGTGACGTACGGAATCTCGATGAAGTAACCCATCTTGATACGCCAGAAGAAAAGGAAGATACCATATACCGCTGCTCCGAAAATGCATGCAGCCAGAGTTCGGTATACCAACTTCTGGTCACAAATTGACCAGTAGCGACCAAAGCATAGTAGAAACACGATTGGAAGGAGTCCGAAAGATGTCGCTTGGGAGACGGCATAACCTGGCAGCGTTATCTTGTACATCGCTGTGGCGTACAAAAGAGTGGCTTGGAAAGGAATAGAAGCGGCAAAGATCGACCAAGTCGAAACCGGTTGCGTCGCTGAAGTCAGTATGGCTCCCGGGAGGGCAAATAAGGTGAAAAGTGCTATCAGCATGTAGCCCCACGTGAGGGGGACACCACCGCCTTGCAGTCCGCCTTTAGGCACCAGCACGTTGAAAATGCATAGAAGAATTGCTGCCGCGTTGATGATGCGGTGTCGATTTGTCGGCTCGATGTTAGTTACAGTTTTCATCGTTAAGCCACCATCACTTCCGGTGTCTCGACCGCCTTGCGCTTCATGACAATCAAAACTGACCACAGTATGGCGGCTAGTAGCGCGTCGGTCGCTACGCTGCTCCAAGCGGCTCCCCACCATGAGTAGTGGGGTATCAGGTACAGGTTCACGTAAAAATTGAATACAGCAGCTATACCTTGACTGCCCAGCCGAATACCCTGGTGTCCGGCTCCGGTGAGCGCATCACCCGCACACCATTGCAGATTACGAAAAAAAGGGATGATGCAGAGCCAGCGAAGTGCCGAAACGCTCTCCTGAAAGCTCGGCCCGGCAAATATCGGAATAAGAGGAGCTATGACAACAAGAGACAGTGCCATGGCCAAAGAAATTGGCACCGACTTGCGGAGAGAACGCTTCGCCAGCGCATAGGTGCCATTCACACCCTTGACGCCTTCTTGAAAAAACCGCGGAATAAGCGCTGTGTAGATGGAAAGCAGCGGCATCGAAGCTGCACTCACTCCCCGATAGGCGAGGCTGTAAACACCATTTGCAGCGTTCATGCCGTAATGGCTAAGCATGACCTTGTCGATGTCATTGCTGATGATTGTGGTGGAAGACGAGAGGGCAAAGGTTAGGCCCTCTCCCGCATGCTCCCTAAGAACAGGCACACTGAATGTTGGACGGCCTATCTTGCGAAACACGATCCACATCGAAAACACGGCAGCCACGGCAGATACGGCAAGCGTAACGCCAGCTGCCTGAGCGACTGTGACGGAATGTACCACTATCAGCAGAACGAGACCCGCAACTAACCTCAACACATCTGTGACGACGCTCATGGTGGCCGTAATCCACATCTGCTCTAACGCCTGAAAAACCTGGGAAGACGCTAACACAAGAGCGCTCAGGAGGCAGTCGGAGACAGCGATCATGAAGATGAGGCTTCTTTGATCGCTGTGCAGTATCTTCGGTCCAACTAATGTGAGTCCAAGTATAAGAAGAGGACCAAAGGTGAGCGTGGAGAGTACAACGTTGCCGAAATACAGCGGAGCACTGGAGGCTGTACGACTCACATATCGGAGGAACACATATCCAGAACCGAGTGAGCCGTATTGATTGACGACCGCAACCATAGCTACAGCGGCTACATAAACACCATAGGATTGGCTGCCCAAGAGCCGGGCGAGCACAATGAAATAGAGCGCCTGCGCAACCACAGACAGCGCTTTTCCTACCATTATCCAGCTGGCGTTCCGCGCACTCGTTTTCATATGGTTTTCAGGATGGCTTGGTATCGCTGGCTCGCCACAGTCCAACTGAAGTTGCGGTCAAAATTGGCGACTGACTTGGCTGCCAGTTGTGCGCGAAGCTCACGATTTGTGGCGAGTTGTTGCAGCGCGTCCGCGAGCGCAACCGGATTGTTCGGTGGAACCATCAATGCACCACCTTCAGCGAACTGTTCCGGGATGCCTCCAACCGCAGTCGCTACACATGCAAGTCCACAGCCCATCGCCTCAAGGTTGACGGTTGGAAATGGATCATTCCACACCGACGGGCAGCAGAAGAAATCAGAGTCTCTATATTCGTCCGCGAGGCCAGTTCCGGTTGCGTACCCCTGGAAGGTCACGTTGTCAGGAGCATTGTCGCGAAGCTTCCGCATGTAGCCGGCAACGGCTCCTCCAAAGAAGGACGCCCCGATCAACCGGGCGTGAAGTTTGACTCCACGCTGCTTCAGCAACTTCATCGCGTCGATCAGAACATGTGCACCCTTGACCGGAACAATGCGTCCGACAAAGCTCACCACCGGAATCTCACGTCCGGCCGGTAGCGGCCCCGGATGAAAAATAGCGGAATCCGCGCCGTTGTGCATGACTACTGTATGGCCCAATGTTACGAAGCGCTCACGAGCTTCCCGCTCGAGGTAACTCGACACGAAAACGATCTTCTCCGTAGCTGCGAAACTCTTCATGTAGCTAACGGCAGGCCGATACTTAGAAAAGCTATTGTGCATATGCAACACAAGTTTGGCTCCCGAACGGAGTGCCATTGGCGCAAGCGCGTTAATGGCGTCGGGGCGGTTGTGAATCCAAAGCACATCCCCGGGTTTGAGTAGCTTTTCTAATGGGTCGAACCAGCCCTTTAGGAGAGCCCTCTGAACAAATGACGGGTAATGGAAGATGCCACGCCAGCGCGTACGTCCGCGAAGCAGAGACAGCTTCACAATTTGGTGTATGGGGAAGCTCCAGGTCTCGTCGAAAGTTGAGCAGACTACGCGGGAATCTTCATCTCCGCGCAGCAAATTAGCAACAATCCTTTGAATTGCTCCGCCCGTCTTTTCAGAAAAGGGCTCGCTTTCATCCAGAAAGTGATAAACCATATGACTAAATCCTTCGTGTTCTGCTTGAGGTCAGAATTTATAGATCGCCGCTGATCCAAGCGTCGAAGTGATGCCAACAGCGTTAACCGCGAAGTTGCGAAGGTAGCTGAATGGTATGTAAAGGATGTCACCAGCTTGCATAGCCTCGTCTGCTACTTTGCCTTTGCGGATCTTGCCAATTTTTATCTTTTCTACCGCCGGGGATCCTGTTCCGCCACGAACGATAATTGCGTGATCAGGCGCAGCCGTCGTGTTGGTTCCGCCAGCACGAGCCACCAACTGCATGGCCGTCAAGGAGCCTTCATTGTTAGTCATAGCGTAGCCGCCGGGAGCGTGGACGTCTCCGAGAATGTAGATCACGCCTGCTTTCGGAATGAATAACCGATCACCTGGATTAATTCGCACCTCGCTGTTCATAAGATCCGTTGCGCTGTTGGAAACAAAGTATGTAGCGCGTTCCCCGGAACCTTGACGCTCGATAGTAATCCGTCTATCCGCCACATCAGTCAGACCGCCTGCAAGGGCGAGAACGTCAAGGACAGAAGCAGACGTGGGAAGGACGAATGCACCCGGCGTGCGGACCTCCCCGAATACGGTAACCCGCCTGCCTGAATAGTCATCAAGACTCACGGTGACACTTGGGTGTAACAGGAATGACTTCTCCACCAAGGCACGTTCGATCACCGCAGCAGCAGCACCTGAGCTGAGGCCGCCCACATGAATTGTTCCGATGAGTCTGGGACGAATATTGCCAGCATCGGATACACGTATTCTGTCTTCCAGTTCCGGCTCACCGAAGACCTGTATGTGCAGCGTATCTCCCGGACCAATAAGGAGACTCTCGGGTTGGGGAGCGTTTTGCTGAGCGTGAACTCCGGCTCCGCACCCCAGTATCAGGATGCCAAGCAGGCTTACAAAGAATTTCTGTGATAAAGATGCCATGCTAGCGAGTTCCTTCTTTCGTTTCCGTGCCGTAAAGGACTGGGTACAAGCGATCAGAGCTACCGGCAGACAGCACCATCCTTGAGAAGCCTTCCTTCACGTCGGTGCGCTTCGAAACTCCGGTCTGGGCAACATAAAGTGTCATGTCGGCAGCTATGGCGAGCAACAATGGCCCGGTACTACGAAGGACAGGCGACGCGTGCAGAATCACAATTTCGTAGGTTGATCGCCATTTGTCTAACCAGGCGCGCATGGCTTCTGAATCGAGAGACTCCGCAGCTGCTTTTCCTGCTTCACCTGCCCCGAGAACATCGAGGCTGGGAAATGCTTCCAGCTTCTGTATACGAGGATCTGAAGACACACCCGAGAGCAGCTCGGACAGACCTGCGCCCTGAGATAGCTTCAACTCGGAACTGAGTGCTCTAGATCGGAAATCTGTGTCTACAAGCAATACCCGGCGCCTCGACTTAGAAAGAACAGCGGCCAGACTGCTGCTCAGCACGGTTGCTCCTTCGCCTTCAACTGAACTGGTAACCAGTATCGAGTTGGGTGAATGCGGTCGCGCTAGCGCAAAGAGAAACGTGCGGAGGACGTTCACTGATTCCGCAAAGCTGGAGCCACCCTGGAGGTTCTCAAGTGCACCCAACGCACCTCTGGACTTGCTGCTTGGAAATGCTGGCAGTACAAGGTTGGTCGTCCGCTGTGTTTCCAACTCGAGCGAATCAGGTCCGCGCACTTTGTCGTCGGTACCTTCTGCCCCAAACGCGGCACATATTCCGACGAATAGACCACCTAGAACTCCAATGAGCAAAAGGAGGGGTATATTGGGTGTTTTTGCTTTAGCGGCCACTCTACCCGGATCCACGACGACCAGGTTTACAGATTTGAGTTCAGCACCGATGTTGGCTTGCTTCAATTGCCGGACGATGTCCTCATACAGGGTGCGGCTGCGAAGGGCATCTTCTCGCGCAATTGCGTATTCTGCAGCCTTATCGCTCGCCCCGGAAGCAAGGGTCTGTGTCTGATCGTAACGAGTCTTCGCTGCGACCTGCTCAGCCTGCGCGATTTTGTAGTCGCTTTGAGCCCTCTGCTTCACACGGTTGACTTCTTGGGTAACAGCCTGTTCTAGACTTGCGAGCTTCTTCTGACTCTCTACAAGGCGAGGAAAAGCGCTTCCATATTTGCTTTGCATTTCCGCAATGTCCGCGCGCAGCGTCGCTTCCTGCCCGCGAATTGTTTGAATCAAGCTGAGAGATTCCGACATGGAAGAACCGGTGACCGCGTTCCCGCCCAAACCCGATAGAGTGTCGGCATCGCCCGATTCCGCGATCCTGGCGATCGCTCCTTTAACAATGCTGTTCTGCTCCGCTTGGTTATATGCAACCGTTGCTTGCTGCAGCTGGTCGATGAGGCCAGAGTAGTTTGACTCTTTACCGCTGGCGTCGGCGTTCGCGATGCCGAAAACACTGGACTGCTGTTGCAAGGCAACAACACGGTCCTGCAATGCCTGGCTCTCTTTGCGCAGGTCTACGAGCTGCCCTGAAAGCCACTGGGTGGCATTTGCGGTCGCCTGATGCCGTTCGTCGACCGTGTAATTGATCAATTCCTGTGAAAGCGTATTGACGACTTGCGCTGCAACCACAGGGTTGTGGTCACGGTAACTAATCGAAATGACTCGCGTTCCGGTAACCGGCTGGACAGCCAGATTCTTATGGAAGATGCGTAAAGCTGCTTGTTCCCTCGCTGGATCTCCGATGATACCGCCCGCTTCTGTCCGACTTTTGGCAGCGGGAAGCTTCCAGTTTTGGTCCAGATGAAGCTTGGAAATAGTCTCCAGCGCGAGTGTGTCGGAAGTGAGGATAAGTGCTTCCGTCTTATCAACGATAGGAGCTGTTTGAGCGTCCGCCGTCGCGTTCGCCCCACCTAAAACACCATCACTTGGAAGGCCGTTGGGTGACTCGTTGAGAACTTGGATCGTCGCTGTGGACTCGTATTCTCTTGTAGCAAGCGCGCAATACACGAGAACAAGCAGGAGCACTGCAGAAAGCGTAAGCAGCACAATGCGCAGTCTGCGCTTGATGATAACGAATATATCCCGGAGACTTAGCTGTCGCTCCTGCATAGCACTCACTTGTAATTGCCTCATTTCATTGAACGACGCATGTAAATAGTCGTCTCTTATGGATCGATCGTGCTGCACGCACGCGGACTAACGCCGTACACCAACCTGGAACTGCTTATTTGCTCTAAGTGCATCAGCGGGGCGCTGTACCACCTCCGAGCGACGGGCTTCTGGCCTGACCAACGTTTTGTGGAGTGCGGGCGCTGCCGAGTAATGTGCCGCTAATAAGCACCTTCTGCGAAAAAAACCACTCGAGCGGTGCGCGCGAGAATCTGAAGATCAAGCCACATCGACCAGTTGCGAACGTAGTACTCGTCGAAAGCAACTCTTTCCGCAAAAGTGGTGCGGTTACGGCCAGAAACCTGCCAAAGACCAGTCAGTCCCGGCTGCACACTGAGATACAAATCGTAGGCACCCATATAACGCTCCACTTCATCCAGCACGATTGGGCGGGGACCGACTAGGCTCATGTCTCCGAAGAGTATGTTGAGCAGTTGGGGTAGCTCATCTAGGCTCGTTTTTCTCAAGAATCGCCCGAAGCGGGTAACGCGCGGATCATTCGGCAGCTTGTGAAACTTCTCGAAATGCTCCTTGCTATCTGGGTTCTTCTGGAAAAAATCTTCAAGCACGTGCGTTGAATCAGGAACCATGCTCCGGAATTTCCAGGCGCGGAAGTGTCTACCGTGTTGACCTATCCGCTCGTTGCCAAAAAGGACAGGTCCCGGAGAGGTCAATTTAACTACGAGGGCAATTAGAAGCAGAAAAGGTGAAAGAAAGAAAAGTGCCGCAAAGGAAACGAGTATGTCGAGACCACGTTTTACAACGAGGTGTGTCTTTCTTGCTGTTGCACCAAGAGTAGAAGTCGCTGCCTTTGATTTTCCCTTTCCTATATCTGCGAGCTGCACCATCAGTGCCCGCCAGCGGCCATAGCATGTCTCCCAAGAGAACTTCTCTTCAAACTGAGACTTAGCTACGTCGCCCATCCGCGCAAGTTCGTTTTTATCTAGCTTAAGGATTGCCTCAATGAGGCTGTCCGTATCCTCCGGATCGATGAAGAAGCCATTGGATCCATCCTGAACAAGCTCATTCAGTCCACCTACTCGGCTGGCGAGGACTGCTTTACCATTTCGCATCGCTTCCAAAGCGACGAGCCCGAATCCTTCCCAGCGCGAAGGAACGATCATGCCATCCGAGCTCTGGATATAGGCGTCAATGTCAGTATTTGGGATCCAACCGAGGCAATGCACGTTGTCTTGCTTCTCTACAACCACAGCGTCGGGCAGAGTAGCATCCCCAATGATCCAAAGATGCACGTCTGCTAATCGCACGTCTCTCCAGGCTTTGACCAGAAGGTCGAGTCCCTTTTGCCGGTCGTAACGACCCACGAAGACCAAGTTAAGCTTGTCCTTCGCAAATTGAACCTTGTTTTCTGTCGTAACGGCAGCCGCAGGAACTCCATGCAGAATGACCTCATGCCGGTCGTGCTGCAGCCCGCCATCGGTAGCCGCTTCAAACTCGCTGCTTGAAATGCTGACAATTGCATCGGCACGAGGAGCTAACACGCGCTCGATGCCAAGATAAGCATGTCGTTTCGCCGCTGAAACTTTCTGCGTGAAGGCCCAGCCGTGTGAACAATAGATTGTCTTCCACGGAACGGAATTCTTTCGTTGGAACAGCCTTCCGTAAACTCCAGGGAACGTGCTGTGGAGATAAACAACATCTGGCGCGAGATCTGCTAACGAACGCTGCATATTTCTGGAAGTTTTCAGGACCGACATAGGTCGCCGGCTACTTTGGTACAAGTGCAATCTTGCCGGTGAATCACGGAGCAGGCTGCCCAACCGAGCGGAATCTGCGAGAAGGTGCACGCCCTCAATGAGGTCGTCGTTTGCTTGTGCCTCAATAAGGAGGCGCACGGCAGTCTCGATTCCACCCTGCCCTGCTTCGACAACGTGTACAACCCGCAACCCCGCATCAGAGAACTTATCTGTTGACGAACGTTGCAAAGCTGCATTACCTTTCGTTGGTACGAAGTTGCTAATGTGGGCTATTTCTACCTTCAAGAGGCCTCCCTTGTGTATTGTTGCCTGAGAAACGCGGATGTGGCGCACTCAATCATTCGTTCACGATAGGGCGACAAGCTAAAACAGTTGTTCAATCGGAAGCATATACAACTCAGATGCAGGAACACAACACTTCCGGGGGAGCCCTTTGGTTCAGAGGGCGATGACCTCAGTAACCGCGAAATTTTCGCATCATCCGCCGCAACTTTCGTCACCTTTTCGTGTGCGCGTCTGCCGATGGCTTCTTCTCGTGGGACGATACTCCGACTAAGTCACTGAGCATATTGCCGATAGAGACAAAGTCTCGCGTCTGGTCCGTACTTGGGTGTGAATGAGGCCTTCGCGCCGTAGACCGAAATGCACGAACTACGGTTCCCGAACATGTAGAAAAGGTAGCTCAAGAAAAGTTTAATTTTCTTCTCGCATTCATACTCATTGAGACGAACAGTGGGTACTTCTCTCCGAAACTTAACCTGGGCTTAAGTTCTCATAAAGGACGAGGGGCCGCCCGGGAAGTTATTCAGCAACGGAAATACGGTGTTCAGCTTGGAGCTGGCCAATCCAAACCATCTTGCAAGCGCAGCACTGTATTGGGGCGTTGCTGTGGAAGGTATCCACTGGCCGATCGAGCCTGCGTCGTCCGCTCCGCCCAGGGTCAGGTCCGGATATGTTCCGTAGACGTGTCCCCCATTGACTGCGCCTCCCATAATCATGTGGTTGGATCCCCAGGCATGATCCACACCCATTGATGTGTTCGGTTGCAGCGTGCGTGAGAACTCCGACATCGTGAAGGTAGTTACAGCCTGGGAGGTGCCTAGCTCTTGCATGGCCGTATCGAACGCCGCTAAGGAAGCCGAAACGTCGGCGAGCAGATTAGCGGATGTTGCGAGCACATCACTATGCATATCGAAGCCGCCAATCTGACAACAGAACACCTGACGTGTTGCGCCTGTATATGAGCGCGCCTTGATGAGCTTGGCAACCATCGCTAACTGGTTTCCAAGAGATGTTTCTGGGAAGGCAGTCGAGAGTGGAGCGGTACTTTGCAGTGCGGTCTGCAGCGTCGCTGTTTGTTTAATCGTTTGTGCAGTGATTCCCTGCATTGCGGCAACCAGAGCAGCATCGCTGTGCTCTGCTGCAAGCGTGTTCATAGCAAGTAAGCGGGCTTGGCTTGCAGAAGAATTATCGAATCCCAGGTAAGCAGATACGGATGGGGCAGAAAGCACAAAAGACGACTGGCTCAGGCCCTTCGTAAAAACACTCGCTCCGGCAACGCTGATCAGTGGAGGAAGGCTGCCGCCTTGAACCGCATAGCTGTCCGCCAGAAGACCGCCCCATCCTGAGTTCGCGGTCGCGGAACCCGTGGCTGCGTAAAACTCGTTTGATTGGCTGTCGTGCCCGAAGAGTCCGTCTGGAAGCACAACACTGTTCGCTTGGTAAGTGCTCCGCGTGGTCGGCTCAATCAGATTGCCGACGTTGGCCGCAAACGCCAATCTCCCGCTGTTGTAGAGACGCTGCACTCCTGCCAGCGATGGGTGCAGACCGTATGCAACTCCGGCGTCCGCGATCGGCAACAAGCTGCCCTGATTCAGAGCAAGAGCGCTACGGCCAGCTTTGTAAGCTGCAAACTCTTTGTTGCCCATTGGTAGAAGCACGCTGTTTCCGTCGTTTCCGCCTGACAACGCAATTGACACCAGAGCTTTGTAGTCGGACGAGCTTTGAGCGAAAAGTGGTAAGGAACCCAGACGCGTCAATGCTCCGCAGCCGACAAGACCCAGCCCTCGAATGAAGTTTCTACGGGTTACGCTCATGATCGTCTCCTACTGAATAACCTGGTACTGGGGCGACGTCAAAAATAGATAAAGTGCCTGACGAACGCGCGCATTTGGGTCGCTGCTTGGGATAACGTCTACTGCCGCAGCTATCGCACTACAGGACGATGCATCCATTCGTCCTGCGAGTAAGTAGTGATTGAGCTGTGTCACCAGTGTGCTGCTCGACGAAGCGGAAGCCACAAGCCATCCCATGTTTTGTGCATCCTGACTGAGGTAACCGTAGAGAAGATCGTTCACGAAGTTCGCCCTCGCAATCACAGTCGAGCTCGTTTGGATCTGCATTTCAGGAGCGAAGGTCGATGTTCCTGAAAGTGTGTTCTGCCAAGAGAAGAAGTTGAAGACGCTCGGAGAATACAGTGGCTGCTCGCCCATTGCACCGGCCCACGTTTCTATATCAACCGCATCTCCCGCAGCCCACGGCCCCGGGGAATCTTCGCCTACTGGTGCAGACGAGAGATACGGCTGGATGGAAGTACCCACAGCACGTACTGCTGCGGCTGCGAACAAAATCGGTTCCTGAATGTGACCACCCGGCGCGGCGACACTTGTATCATCTGCTCCTCGCGCCTCTGGATCCAAAAGGATTGTTTTGACCACTGCTTTTAGATTTCCAGTTGTTCCAGTTCCGTCGTTTCGAAAGACCAGTGCAACCCTCGCAATATATTGCGGACTGGGATTGCTGGTCACAAGTGCCTGTATAAGTCGGCGGCTTATGAAAGGCGCTACGTTTGGATGTTGCATGATGTTGCTTACAAGCGCATCCAAGTCCTGCGTGCTGCTGCCTCCAGCCGGTACAGTGCCACTGAGAAGCTGCTTCGACTGTGTATCGTGCTTCTGGTCGATACCGACAAGGGCCGTCTGCCACATACAGGTCGAGCTATTCGCGCATAGCTGAAAATTCCAGCCTGTGAGGGCACGCGATACGCCGTCGATCACGTCGTTATCGTAAGTAGGCATCGGATTGCCCTGGCGGTCCACGATGAGTGACCCATCCTGATTCAGCAGGTACGGCCCTACCGAGAAGAGCTGGAGCAGTTCCCGCCCAAGATTTTGGGATACGTGCTGTGAGGGGTCACTTGTCGCGTTGTTACCGATGTTTGTTAGGAACGCGGCGAGAGCCGGGAGCTTGAGCGTATCGGTCAATACTTGTCCGTACGTACCGAACGCATCGCTCTGCAAAGTATTCATCCATACCGGAAATGCGCTTTGGTCGGCCGACTGTCCAAACATGGAAGTTACGATGGTTTCAGAGAGTGCCTGCGAGACCCGCTGCCTGAGCTGATCGTTCCCAATCACCGCGTTGCGCATCAGACTGAAACGCTCCTGCTGCCACCACTGTGTTGGGTTGTAGAGCGAAGGCGATGCGGCGAATTGCTCTTCGAGAAACTGCGAGAAGCCAACGTCCTGAACGTGCGCAATCAGCGAAGGCGTAGGACCATAAGTCGCCTGCCTCAAAAAGCGTACTGCGGCGTCGTAGGTTATATCCGCTGTCACCTGGACCGAAGCGGTTCCGGAAAGAGCGGATCCAGGATCTGGATTGGTCACCTGAAACGTAAGCTGGCCGTTGAAGTTGTCGGCTGTCGTGACCTGCACGGCGAGATGAGTCGGGTCAATGAAAGTGCTGGATGACTGAATCTGCGAAGCAGAAGAGGTAGTAACGGCAACCGCTGACTGTCCTGTGAAGCCCGAGCCAGTCAGCGTTACTGTCGAAGCACCTGCCTGCAGGATCCCTGGCTTAATTGTCACGAGCACCGGGACAGGATTCAGGATTTGCAATACGGAGGAAGCCGAAAGCATCGTGCCGGTCGTTGAGGGTGCCTTTGCGATTACCGATACAGCGGCTCCGCCCATCGGAAGGACAGAAGGTGCTGTGTAAACGCCTGAAATCAGCGTCCCGCAGTCGCTCTGCGCGGCTGCCTGACAAGCCAAGCTGAATGTTGCTTTCGAAACGTCTACCTGCTCTCCCGTAAGAGCGACGGATGTTGTCTTTCCCATGCGCAATTGCGAACTGCCCGTGGTGAGACTCAGAGTGGAAGGCGTCGCGACGCTGACCGCGGCCACTGTTGACGACGACGCGCCTGGATCGGGATTGGAGACACTCAAGACAAGTGTTCCCGAATACGCGCTCGGCGTTACGAGACTTACATTCATCTGGGTGGCAGAAACATAGCTGAGCGATGTCTGCACGGACGCTGTCGGGTTAGCCGCGACCACGATGGAAGACTGCGGAGTGAAGCCGCTTCCGCTTACAGTGAGCGTCACTGGTCCAGGTGTTACCGCGGATGGACTCACAGTCCGCAACACAGGCGCAGGATTCAGAAGATTCAGCGTCAACGATGCAGTGATCGTCGCTTGACCGCTGACAGGTGCGGTGGCGGTGATCACAACTGCGCCGCCGCTTGGCACGGTGGAGGGTGAGCTAAAAACTGCTCCGTTGATAGATCCGCACGCTGCGGAGCTATTGCCAGGACACGCCAGACTCCATGCAATTTGTGAGGTGTCGATCTGCGTTCCAACCACATTGATGCTGGTCGACTCACCGATACGCAAAGAATTACTTGCCGCGCTCAGATGGAGGCTGGCGTTGGGAGGCACTGCCGTTGTTGAAGGATTAGAACCCGCACCGCAACCCGCAATCGCGGACACCGCGAGCGCAAGAAGGGCCGAGTTGAGCCTCAGCTTGCGAACAATTGTCTCTGCCAGGGCAGCTCTTCCGTACATTCCAAACACTCACAATATGGACTGGCGCGTAAGCAGCGGTAACAGGATGTTCCGATGAATCCGATCTCCGAACAATGGGCAAATGGACGCAGCACTAACACCGAAGGGTCAGCAACCGCGCTAGCAGACATGTCAGGTTGACAGCGCACACAGGAGCATAGCTGGGCAGGAGCCCCAGGCAAACTTCTCGCTGTTGATCAAGTTTTTGAAAAAGTGGCGGTGGACGTAGTCTGGCTCAAACTTGTCTCTGGACGCCATTCCCACTATCAGGGAGATTTACAGGGACTTTGCCGAACTCTCAGCCCGTTGCGGAGGTGTTTAACCAGCTTTCCTAGGAGATTTCTTGCGTTTCACGATGCCGACCTAAAAGCGGAACAGGGAATGTCAGCGATTATCAGGGAAGCTGATCCAACATTTGTTGGCACATGCGACGACCGCGACGGCTTCCACGAAACGCGAACTTTGTCGCAATGGCTGTCGTTTGAACGCCATTGTCTCCACCTAACAAGTAGAAGGAGCATTCGGGTCTAAGGCGAGGAGTGCGTTATTACCTCTCATTCGGGCGGCTTCCTGCAGCTCGTCGAGGTCCTGATCGGTGGCGTTCAGCACGCGAAATAGCGTATCGGTTGGCATACACGACAATGGTAGCTTGCGGGTGCATTGTTTCCCGTATGTTGACGGGCCAGCAGGAACCAGCGCAGAAGTCGGCTCCCGGAATGGACGTTCTCCTTTGAATCGTCGGGGTGGTCCCGGCGTTTCCGGCAGCTCCTACTGGTTCCCTGGCTCGTTACACTTTCGCCTGCTTTTGCTGGAATTTCGACATTTCACCGGAGGAAGTCTGACCGGGAATCCCATACGAGGTAGCTGACGCTTCGCCCCGCACTGACGCAGGAAACGCAATAAAACCCTAGACGCGATTTCTTCACGAGCGTTAGCACCAAGCCATCGAGTAGCATCGGGTAAGTGCCAATACTCAATTTCCTCTTAGGTGCTCTTTGTGCTCTGGTTTCCCGTGCTCTGGTTTCCTGTGCTCTGGTTTCCTGCGCGCCGGCTCTTGCGATTGTGTTTGGCTGGTCGACGAGATCTGCAGAACCGATCGGAGAAGAACCCTGCCTACACACGCTTTCGGTAGTTCCCGGGGCGTGAGGATCGCCAGTCGACCCGCATGTCCACTACCGCAGAAGCCGAACGGGGCCGTGTGCGAAGTCTGCGTAGCCGGTTTCGTGCGGATGGCGGGTATGCCAGTAACAGGAAGATTTAGCCGCAGACTTCGTCGCCTTTGAGCCGTTCCGCTTTGTCCACTTATCTACGAAAGGCAGGTTGTCGGCGGTTGCCAGGTCAGCCATTGCGCTGACGAATCGCCGCTGCACCGCGACCGTCTGCGCGCCCACGGCGCTGGGCCCGGGCGAGACCAGAACAACATCGCTGCCCCCCAACCACGCGGTAATCAGCGTTTGCATGTTCACCTTCTAAGCGGCCATGCTGGTACCCGGAGGCCGCCCGTAGCCAGTCCAGTCACTGATACCGAGGCTGAGCACGATGAGATCGCACGGCATCGCCATCAGGCCTGAGAACCTGCCAAGGAGCCCTGTTGTTGTTCCAGTTTCCCGCTGTGGCACCGGGCCAACCGCACTTTGCGAAGTTCACATATTGGTTCTTCTAATGTCGCGTCGATTTGCGAGAAGTACGACCGTCACTTAATTCAAGCAAGGAAAGGGTGTGAATGCCAGGAGCAGCCACTGACATCACCGTCTTGAAGCCACTCGCCTGATTTTCGTCGACGACTACAGCCTCTCCACCGTCGACGCTCAGCGATATCGTCCCAAGGACGCCATTGGTCGGAAACCAGACGGTAAAGGTGTCCACTGGGCTAGTTGATGTGAACGTGAAAGTGGCAGCGGAGTTGGCATTCATCATCGCGCCGCCGGGCGCGGTGAGGTGAGGACTCCAGCCGCCGAACGACACACGAGCATTCGTGTTGCCGCCGCCTAACCACGA
This sequence comes from Granulicella sp., assembly GCA_965200515.1. Classification (GTDB taxonomy): domain Bacteria; phylum Acidobacteriota; class Terriglobia; order Terriglobales; family Acidobacteriaceae; genus Granulicella. The sequence goes on from CBDAUT010000014.1 coordinate 2,700,206, forward strand.
ACTCGCTAACGGCGGGAACTCCGGTTGCGGTTATGAATCTCGCAAGTTGTTGGAGAAGCCAACAAGGCAAGGTCACCGGTGTCCGTCCCTCGGATGCCGACCCCGCGCGTTGTGCTGTCACCCACGAAACAGACCTTAGCCTGACCTGAACCTACCAGCACACGCGCACGATCTGCATCCCAGTGCGGCAGCGCAGGCAGCACGGGAGCCGAGCTGCCGGTATCGCCTCTTGGACCTGCCGGTCCTACGCATGTTGCACCGGTCGCGCCGGTGTCATCCTTGAGGTCCCCAGCGGCGGTAGAGCACTGCGCGCCCGTTGCGCCAGTGTCGCCTTGCGCCTGCAGGTCCGGCGACACCCGTTGCGCCTGTCGCAGCATCAGCACCCTGCGTACCCGTTTCCCTGCCACACCCTGGACGCCCTGCGGGGATAGTGGGATTGAGTGTGTAGTCGGGCGAAGTTCCGGTAAGTGTTACGGAGGCATGCGAATCAGTTGCGCCGGTGGTGACTGCGCCGATGACGATGCTAAGGGACATGGATCCTTCTCCTGTGGAAGTTCCGGCTGGTATGCCGAATTTGAGGACAGAGTCTGGTGCCGTGCCGGTGAGCGTGACCCGGGCCTGAGTATCCGGTGCAAGCGTTTGGACCGTGCCGATCGCGAGCGCAAGCGGAAGCGGGTACGGCTTTGCCGTCGTGTAAAAACCTGCAAGCAGCGTATTCAGGCGCTAGGTACCGTCGTCGATCGCTACGTTCTCGTAGGTCTCGGTCTGATTGGCGTTCGACTCGTAGATCTGGATGGTGTTGCCGATGTCGACAGGGCTGGTGACGGCCGGATTTGCGAGCTGCAGCTGCTCGACAATGGCGACGGTCGCGATCCGTCGCGGTATCGGTGCTGTATCGGTGCAGCCGTCGGCTGCTTGCCGCCGATCGAGAACTTGCTGGAGGGCGTAAAGCGGATCCAGCCGGCAACGACCAAGTCGCCCGCTGCATTACACAGGCCTGATGCCTGCACCGTGATGTATTGTGCCGTGAACACGCCGGGATTGTCGGGGGAATGCCGAAGTTTGTGCAAAGTGGCGAACGGCTTTGGTGACTTATGTGGCGGAAGTTCGGGCCAATGACACTGAATACTCCGTGTGGTACTGACGGGAGTGTCTTGGCGCTTACCTAAGAGCCGAGCACCCTGACACTCCATGGCCTGAACGGTGTACGAGACAGCTGGTGCCAACCAACTGTGGGGCTCCGGTACGGCACATGTTCGGAGCCCCATTTCGCAGCCACAACGCATCGTGCCTGGGACGCATCGTGTATGCGATAGCACATTCGGGTTACTAGTTATTACTGCCTCAGCTTCGCGAACTCTTCTGGTGTGAGGTAGAGCTCCCACGAGCCGCGGCGGTTGCGGATGCTCGCTGCGCGGTATTTCGCGTGCGCCGAGCAGTTTGTTGTTGGTCTGGAAAACATGTCGCCAGTCACTAATCGCTGCTGGAATGTGACGATGGGGTGCCATCCCCGGGTATATCCAAGTGACATGCACCATTGGATATACTTCGGGTACTCGCCTGGGTCTGGGCGTCGAGCTTCGTTGGCGGAATGCTGATCGTTGTTTATTTTTGGTTGTCCGAACGGAAACCGAGTGGGGAACCGAAGGGTGCGCCGCTTACTGCTTCTTCATCTTCGCGAATCCTTCCGGGGTGAGGTAGAGCTCCACTGAACCGCGCCAGTCGCGGAACGCTTCAAGCTAGGGTGCAGCTTCATTTCCGCTAAAGGCCCCTACCGAAGCAATTCTCCCATCGCACCGAGTGAGGAGCAGTTGGAAGGCAACAAAACCTTGGGAGCAGGACAGTCAGAAACCTGCGTAGACGCCATGCACACAGGCAATTTGTCAGATCAGACTTCTTGGGAACAATCGACTACATGGACATTTCCAGCGGGCTCACCTTACAAACTACTGCTTTGTTTATGAAGGCCAATTCACACAACAATTCTCCGCTTGCGAATCTGGCAACAAGGCACGTTAACAGTTGCCTACGTGCATCTGGTGAGGGTTGATAAAGCCGCCACAAGGATTTGACAAATGCGCGCCCTAACGGTTCGTCACCTGATAGAAGAAGGCTGCGCTGATGTACTTCGAAGATTGATGCGAGCCTACGGTCCGTAGCCGCGCGCCATGCAGGAAGAGGCCTGTTTCCGTATTCAGGAGCTTGAGCTTTAGATTCGCCAATCGCATGCTGAGCGTGATCTCGAAACGCTGGCTCCGTCCGCGCGGTTTCACGCTAGACCAGTTCGTAAGCTGCCGCTGTGACGAAGACCGTCCAGAACAGCCACGATAACGCGTTAGTCCATCTGGTTTACTTCGTTCTAAGAGCTGCGATCTCGGCCTTGATCCAGTCGTAAGTCTTTGCAAGGCCAGTTCTAAGCGGCAGTGAAGGTTCCCATTGCAGCTTTTCTCGAATGAGCCGGTTGTCTGAGTTGCGCCCCCGCACTCCAAGCGGGCCAGGTACGTTGTTGATTGTTAGTGGCTTGTTGGCAATCTGCATGATCGTGTGAGCTAACTCATTGATTGAGACCATCTCTTCAGAACCGATGTTGAGCGGACCTTCGAAAGACCCTTCCATCATTCGCCGGATTGCTTCAACACACTCGTCAACGTAGAGAAACGAACGTGTTTGTTTGCCGTCTCCCCATACCTCAATGCTCCCACCTTCTGGGGTCTCAATAATTTTGCGGCATAAAGCGGCCGGTGACTTTTCCCGACCACCGCGCCATGTCCCTTGCGGTCCAAAGATATTGTGGAAGCGGCCCACCCGCACCGTGATGCCATGGTTGCGCATGTAAGCGAAATAGAGTCGTTCACTGAAAAGTTTCTCCCAGCCGTACTCAGAGTCAGGCTCAGCGGGGTAGGCTGAATCTTCAGAGCACTTGGGATCATCCGGATCCATTTGGTTGTAGGCGGGATAGATGCAAGCGGAAGAGGAATAGAAGAAACGGCTGACCCCAGCCATACGACCAGATTCAACAACATTTAGGTTGATGGTCGCAGAGTTATGCATGACGTTCGCATCGTGCTCGCCAGTGAAGATATAGCCGGCCCCACCCATATCTGCGGCAAGCTGATACACATCAGCTATGCCGGCCACGGCTTGCTTCACGACTTCTGGATCGCGTAGATCGCCTTTCATAAACTCATCGGCATGTGACGTCTCGAAATCATGGTGCTTAATATCTACACCCCGCACCCAATATCCTTCACTCTTCAGTCTCTTTACTAAGTGACCGCCGATGAACCCGCCCGCACCACAGACCAAAACTCTCTTCATCCGATAAGTCCTCTTTACTAACTCTTCAACTCTGCTGTATTCAGCTATCGTCTTACATTTTTTTGAGACATAAAATTCGATTGAGGCTGCTAGTTCGCTATTGTCCCGGGCCAATCAGTTCGAAGTGGTTCTGCAAGGGAAACCGTTATGACCCTATGGGAGATACGTGAGCCGCCCGCGTGCGGACTTCAACATTTTGAAACTACGTACTTCTTTCGGGCTGGAGGAGCAGCTTAGATTCGTTGGGACTCATACGATCCCGATTGCCTGAAGAGTGAGTGTGTGCCTCGCGTGGCTGACACGTGCCGAACTACGTTTGTTCATGGAGCAACTCCGCCTTTTGTTCCAAGGAAAGCAGGTTGCAAAGTTCTCGATGCCAAGCTTCAGTTATGGAGGAGCGAGAAAAGTGTTGCTGGTATATGCGGTGACAGTGGACACGCATTTCGATTAAAGCGGCTGGCGTCAACGTGAGGTCGCTGATCACTGAGGTTATAGCAGCGCTTTGTCCGATGTCGAGGACCCAACCAACTCGGAACTCTTCGATCCAGCGAGCTATCGCGGAATGGCGGCTCCCGCAAAACAGTATTGGCCGACCCGCGGCAAGAGCTCCAAAGAACTTTGACGGGACGACTGTGCCGGTCCACTCCGGTCGAAGGCTGACGATCTGGATGTCAGCCGTGGCTAGGCGCTCTTCCAACGCGGATGCGGAGGCAAAAGGAACGAAACTGATGTTGGTGTCGTCCGGTTGGATGGCTGAGCGGAGCATCGCTTCGGCGTTACCCGTTACAGAGAAGGCGAGGTGAACTGGCAAGCCGCGCAGCTGACGCATCAGCTCCAATAATTCTTCATACGTATGAGCACGACCAAGCGTGCCGGAGTACATCAGCCCAACTTGGGCGGAGCCATAGATCTCAGCTCTAGCCGTGGATGGTACTGGCAGCGCCGCAGGCGGCTCCGAAACCGCCCAAGGTACCAGAGTCACGTGGCGCGCGGGCGATCCATAAGGAAGCAGGAGCTCTCGCATGCAGGAGCCGATGTCGACAATGATGTCGCATGCGGCGTAGCCGTGTCGAGCGAGCCACTTGAGCATGCGCGTGGGCAATCCGCGGGCGGGAAGAATACCGTCTGCTATGGCAGCTTCGGGGTAGAGATCGAAACACCAGTGCACAATTCTGGTTTGAGGATGAAAGAACCGCCAGATTGGTGCAATCAAGACGCTAAGAATGGGATCGGTGCCCATAACAATGACATCCGGTGCAGAACGCCGGAGTGCAAGCAGACCCCACCGAGAAATCATGAATGTTGCATTGACAACACGACCGAAGGAAGAATTCTGAGCTAACTTGGGACGCCAAAAGCGGCGAATATCTACCTTGCGCCAAGTAGTTGATGGTGGATAGGTAACCTCGTGCCTGCCACTGCCCCGGTTGCTAGCGAAGCCAGTCACCCGCCATCCACGTTCCGCGAGGCTCTCGCAGAGCTCGCTGAAATGAACCGAACTGACGACCGGGTCGGGGTAGAGAAAGTGATAGAAGACGAAGACACTAGGCATGGATCAGATTAGTGAAGCGGAGAGGTCAACTTGAGTGCTGCGATTCCAGGTAAAGGCGAACCGCGTTCGCGGCTTTGCGGCGGAAGGTACCCCAAGTAAGATGCTCAGCGCGCGCGCGCGCAGCTCTCGCCATGGGCACAAGCTCCGTACGATGACTGGCGGCCCAGCCAATCCGCTCGGCAAGAAGGTCAGGGCGACGCGGCTCCACAATAAAACCCTCCACGCCATCAGTTATGAGGTCCGGCGCTGCGGTGTGAGTAGTGGACAAGATCGGCAGTCCGCAAGCAAGAGATTCAAGTAGAACCTGTCCAAAGCCTTCCGCGACGGATGGAAAGACGAACAGGTCTGCCTGCTGGTATGCACGAACCAGCTCGTGCTCACTTACAGATGGGCGAATTTCGACCTGTCCGGAAAACGGCTTGAAGAGGCTGAGATCGTCAACGACGCGACCGCATATGGTGAGGTGAACGCCACCGGGTCCGAGAAGGCGAAGAGCCTCAAGAAGATACTTGATGCCCTTCCGCTGATTGATACGACCGACAAAGAGCAGGCGAATGGGGCCGGTGCGGGTTAGGTGGCCGTACTCCAATGGCGCGGGACGAAATCGGTCAAGATCCACGCCGTATGGCACGACGGTGATGCTGTTGGTTGGAGTGCCGTGCTCGACCAGGCTTTGGCGGGTAAAACTGGAAGCGACGAGGAATCTTGCTGCCATGGCGGGTTCACTTACAAGATGGTGAAATTCCTCCTCGGGCAAGGCTAGCTCCCACTCCTGCTGGAGCGATTCCGCGCAATCAGGATTGGCGGCAAGTTCCTCCAGGAGAATACGACGGACGGTACCGGGATGAGGGTGGACCTGAAAAAGCATAGCCGGTGCCTGGTAGGCGCGGATAGCGTCGAAACCGGTGTAACTGTAGCTGACAAGGCCAACACGGTTGCCGCGAGCTAATCGGCCTGCGGCGCTTCCCAGGGAGGCGTCCATGGCACGGGTACTCCGCTGTCGGATGTAAAAGGGAACGCGAGGAGTCTTATCGAACAAGAGCACGCGCAGACCTGCAAGCAGCTGTACACGCACCTGATGGAAAGGCAGACCTCGTACACTTCGCCGCTGGACGAGTTCACGCAGGGCGGATGGAAGGCGCTTAGCGAGACCGACTGCCCATGGCCTGTCGGACGGCCAAAAGAGATCGGTGACGAGAGCTTCGAGCATATCGGCTTCCGAAAGTGCCAAAGCTAGCTGGTAGGCATCGCGAGCGCCAGCGTGTACTACGACGGCTTTGGTTGTAGCAGTCGATTTGGTGCTCTGAGTTGTCATACGAGCGTGTCGAAGTGCTGCTTGAGCTGTGCGGCACTGCGCTGCCATGTGAACCCGGCGGAGCGTTCTCGGCCGGCCGAGGCGAACTGCTGCCGCGCGAGCGGGTCGGTCAGAAGGCTGGCGATGGCAGCAACATGGCCCTGTGCATCGCCAGGATCTACGAGGATAGCGGCTTGCCCGGCGATTTCCGGTATCGAGGACGCATTACTCGCCACCACCGGCGTGCCGCATGCCATGGCCTCGATGACTGGAAGACCAAAGCCTTCATAGCGAGATGGAAACCAAACGACCGTGGCGGCTGTGTAGAGCGCATGTAAAGCCTCGTCTGAGACAAAGCCCTGCAGTTTGAAACGCGGACCCAGCTTCTGAGCGGACTCGGCATAAGTTGGATTGCAATGGTTGACAACAGCCAGGATCAAGTCGGGAAATTGCCTTAGCAATAGGGGCGCGGCTTGGAGGATAAGCTCGGCATTTTTTCGGTAGTGCAGGCCGCCGGGAATCAGGACAAATGGGCGAGAGGCAAGTCCGGCCACATCGAGATACTCGAGCCCTGCATCTGGAACCGGACCGAAAAGGTGCGGAGTCACGCCATTATGAACACAGCGAACTCGGGAGCGGATAGCTGGAAAAAAGTGAGCTAACCGGTCAGCAGAGAATTGCGAAACAGTATGGAAAAGATCCACTTTCCGTGCCAATTTTTGAAAGAGAAGGGTCCATTTAAAGCGAGCTTTCCAGTAAGTTGTGTCTCGCGTGTGCGCCCCAGATTCAAAGTAACCGGCGTCGTGCGCGGTCATAACAAGACGTGCCGTGCGGACCGGCACGTAGGACTCTGCGGTGCAGAAAACAACATCAGCGTCTGGCCAAAATCGCTCAGCAGGTGGGTCGTCTAAAAAAAACCAACGTGCCTGCTGGCGGCTGGTGTCAGCCTGAAAAGGATGAAAACGATAATTAGTCCATGGTTCCTTCACCAGTGGCAGCACACGGGCCATATCGCTTGCGTCAGCAAGCACTTCCAGATTGATGTCGGGTCTGCAGGAAAGGTGCTCGACGAGCTGACGGGCAGTGCGCCCGGCACCAGTGGAGTTATGAATATTACGCATATGGACGTATGCGAGGAGGTTAAGTCGTCTGATGTCGTCGCTCCTCACGGAGATCTTCCGCCTAGTTGGACGAAACCCAATAATAAAAGGGCAGAACCGAAGTGACTATTGGGTTGAACAACCCATTAGTTCTGGGTCAAGAACACCTTCTTGACTTTACCAGAGTGCTCGTCTCTGGGACACACGGCGGACGCTTTCACCTGTATCAGACTAGTTCGAAGCATGAGGATCGAAGCCAATTCATACAAGTAAGATTGGAGTTACTTCACGTGAATTAGTAATGCTTCGCGAAACACTTTAGTCCCGAATCATTCATTAGTCGGCAGTAAAGGAGAATGAAGCTGCTGAGTGCAGGCGCGGACCATCGATCGTTCTTCGTTGTTGTTACTAATGCTGTCACTCCTAATGGCATAGCTGCCTCGTGAGTAGTGAGTCTGAACAACGTAGTGTTCGATAACTTGCGTCGAAACAATGCTGAGTTTACAAATTGAACAATTAGCGTCTACAGGTTCCCTCTTCCAGCCCAAACGCAACATGGACAGAGGTCGCTTGTCTCGCGGCGCTCGATCACGATTTCGGTTTTTCGCATAGGAACAGGCGAAAACCGGAACGTGTTTTCCATCGTATTACTAAGGGGGGAAGAGAATGTGCAAATGGTACTGCCGGATTGCAGCTTTTTACGTCTCGCTCTCTCTCTGTATGCTCGCGCAAACGCCTTTGCTGCGACGCAGTGATCGAATACCGGACTATGTCCTCGGCCCCGGCGACCAGATCTCACTACATGTCGATGATCTAGATGAACTTTCTGACCGGCCAATTTCCGTAGACCCTTCTGGTTTCATTGACTTGCCGCTCGCAGGTCAAGTACAGGCGGCGGGATTAACGCTCGACCAGCTCAGAGGTGAGTTGACAACCAAGCTGCGCCCATTCATCACGACCCCCCGTATCGTCATCAATCTTGCGGCGAGTGGAAGCCAGCCCGTTTCGGTCATTGGCGAAGTTACCAGTCCAGGCGTGCATCAGCTCGCTGGCACAAAGCATTTACTTGAGGTGCTTTCGCTTTCCGGGGGAGTTAAATCTGACGCAGGGCCTAACGTACTAGTCACCCGCGCGGCGAAGTGGGGATCCATCAACGCGCCGCGTACGAGAACGGATCCTGCGACCGGCGAAACAACAGCGACCTTCTCCCTGGACAGCCTGATGACCTCGCAGGCCCCCCAAAACAATATTGTGATCAGGCCAGATGACGTGATCTCCGTTCCACGCGCAGACCTCGTCTACGTATTAGGTGACGTTCATAAGGCAGGTGGATTCCAACTTTCTACTCACGAGACGATTTCGCTGCTTCAGGCTCTCACTTTGGCGGAAGGTCTGGCCCAGGACAATGCTGCCAAGCGCGCCCGGATTCTGCGGCCCGTCCCAGGTGGCGATGGTACGCCGCGTCAGATCCCGGTTGATGTACCCAAAATTTTTGCAGGCAAGGCACCGGACGTTCAGCTCTTCGCCAACGATGTGTTGTTCATCCCTCACAGCGGACTGAAGGTTACATCACGCCGCGCAATGGATGCGGCCATCGGAATTACGTCAGGCATTCTGATTTACCGCTAATTGCCAGCTTCCTCCCGCCCCGAAAGGCTTCTCATGGAACACCATCTCTCCAGTCAGGAAACTTCGCGACAGTACCAGCCTGCTCCCCTTACCGGGCTGCCCTCGATGCCACGTATTCCCGTCACGAGGATTGAGGTGCCCCCAGAGGGTATGGTTCAGGAGTACGGTCGGACTTACAAGCGCCATCGGAAGCTGATAATGATCTGCGCCGGCTTGGGCTTGTTGCTGAGCATTCTGCTTGAGCTCCCGCAACTACCGACTTATTCAACACGCACCTCACTTGAGATCCGCAGCGTGAACAATGACTTCATGGACCTGCACTCCGTCCAGGCAACGGGCGGGAGTGGGGGGATCGACAATGACACAAACCTTCAAACTCAGATCAAGCTGTTGCAAAGCGAATCGCTGCTTGCGGACGTCACTCAGCGTCTCCTAACGGAGCCGCATCCACAGTCCATTCCAAAGGAAGATTTAGTTTCTAAGGTGGCACGTGCGGTGCACATGGGAGGGCATGAAAATCTTCCTTACACACTGTTAGTGGAAGACGCGGCCAAGCAGGTGAAAGTGAAGCCGCTGGGTCTGACTCGCCTTGTGGAGATTACTTGTGAGTCGTATGACCCGAAGTTCTCCGCGAAGTTTTGCAGCACGTTGACTCAGACATTCCAAGAGAATGATTTGGCGAATCGCTCTAACGAAGCGCAGAAGACTAGCGAGTGGTTGACTAGGCAATTAGCGGATGTGCGCGAACGAGCCGAGGAGTCGCAGAAGAAGCTTGAGGCAGCCGTAGGTGGTAACGGGCTCATGCTTTCACAGACCTCAACGAGCAGTGGCGAGGAACGTCTACGGTCTCTTCAGGAGGAGTTGACCAAAGCGCAGGCAGATCGGATTCAGCAGGAAGCTCTCTCCGCAGTCGCGCACAGTGCAGCGCCCGGTACCGTACCGGGGGTGCAGGATAATCCCGAACATCGCGCTTACGAGTTGAAGCTAGCAGACTTGCGCTCACAACTAGCTCTGCTGGTACCGGCGCTCACCGAGCAAAACCCTAAGGTGATGAAGTTGCGATCGCAAATAGCGGACGCCGAAGCCGGTGTGCTGAGTACAGAAGGGTCCAGCGCTGGTCGTCAGGATAACGAGTATTCATCGGCGCGGCATCGCGAGGCGTTGCTGCGAGCCACCTATGACGCGCAGCAGGCGTTGGTTTCCGCTAACTTGCAGAAGGCGGCGCAGGTGTCTTTGCTAAAGCGGGACGTGGATTCCGAGCAACAGCTCTATCAGACGTTGCTACAAAGGGCAAAGGAAGCAGGCTTTGCCTCGGCAATGCAGGCGACAACCATTCGGGTGGTGGACGCCGCTATGGTGCCTAAGTTCGCTACGTCTCCGCAGCGGAAGCTAACGGGATGCGTGGGCTTGGCGCTTGGGTCCTTGTTCGGGATCGGGCTGGCGTTTTACCGGGAGCGCACCAACAAGATTGTCCGCTCGCCGGGAGATGTTCCACGGCTGCTGAACGTGCAGGAATTGGGAATTATTCCGTCTATTAGGCGGCCAAATTCCTTGGCTTCTTCTAACGTATTGGCTGCAACCAGCGCTGGCCAGGGTGACGCAATTGCTCTGACGCGCTGGAACGACACGTTCTCATTGGCGGCGGAAGCGTACCGCAACGTGACCTTTTCCATACTGCTGGCGGACCCGGCAAAGCGCTCGAGAAGCTATGTCGTTTCCAGTCCAACTGCAGGTGAAGGCAAGACAACTGTTACCTCTAACCTCGGGGTGGCACTTAGCAAATCCCGTCTGCGGGTAGCTTTGATCGATGGTGATTTGCGACGCCCTTCGCTTCACCGGGCATTTACGCTCGAGAATCACGTTGGTCTGCGCAACATTCTACGAGGCGAGATTGATCTGGAAAGCGCCTCCACGGAGGAGATTGCGAAACCTTCTCACATGCCGAACATCTCTGTGGTGGCAGCCGGTGAAGGTTCCGAGGACGTTGTTGAGTTGCTGCACTCGCCCTATTTCGGCGCGTTGCTGGCACGGCTTTCGCGAGACTTCGATGTGATTCTCATTGATTCGCCGCCGTTGTTGCACATGGCCGACGCGCGGGTGCTGGCCGGGCAGAGTGATGGAGCAATCCTAGTTTTCCGAGCAGGCTCAACATCGTATGACACGGCGGCAGATGTACGTGACCTGCTGGATCGTGACGGCGTTCGCCTTGTCGGCACCATATTGAACGATTTTGATCCAACACTTGAAAGCAGATCAAGCTATTACTCCTCATATTTCCGCTACCAGCATGGGAGCAGCGCAAATGGGGCGGGAGCAGCACGATGAATTTCGGGCTTTCGCAAAATAGTTCCGAAAGGACGCTCTTATGGCGGGCCTAACCACGTCCCCCGAGACTCACTTTGTTCCCGCTTCGGGCCCGATCCAGATGGAATTCGACCAGAACGTTTTGCCGGTCGAAGTGGATCAAAATTTGCCTGGACACGTTAAGAACCGTTTGATTCGGGGCACCTCCATGCTGGGTGCGGGAATCCTCATTGAGCGTGGAACGGGGTTCCTGGCTAATTTGCTTTCTGCGCGATTTGCGGGTGCCTCAGCGTTTGGCGCTTATTCGCTCGGCATCTCCACAGCAAATAGCATTTCAACTTACGCGGCGGGTGGCATAGGAGCCACCGCGACACGATTTTCCGGTAAGTATTCATACGAGGGGAATGCGTATCCGACGCTGGCGCGCGTGCTTGCCATTGTGTCTCTAGCTTCCGCAGTCGTGGCTGCATGCGCACTGTGGCTAGGCGCTGCGCCCATTGCTTTATTGCTGGCTAAGCCGGCGCTTACGCATCTTTTGCGATGGGCCGCGATTTCTGCAGCAGGGATGATCCTGCTCGAGTGTGCGCGTGGATTCTTTGTGGGGCAGCGCCGATTGGCTGCACTGCTGCTGCTTTCGGTAGCAGTCGGAGGTGGAATGATCACACTCCTGCCGATCGCAGCGCGAATGCACAATCCTGTGTTGATGATCATCAGCCAAGGTCTAACGACAGTAGCGGCCGTGGTTCTTTGTCTCCTGTTGGCGCGTCCACTGGGTCTTCTTGCGCGAGCTGATCACAACACATCGCATGCACCCGCACTCCTGCCGATTCTCCGCGAAGTGTGGTCGTTTGGCTTCGTGCAGCTTGCAGGGCTAGTCGGCTCGAACCTTGCTGGGCTGTGGCTGACAACCCTTGTCGCACGAAGTGATCACACGCTTGTGCAGATGGGCTTTTTTACGATTGCGAGTCAGTTGCGCAACATCGTTGGAATTGCACCGGGGCTGATGACTGAAGGCTCATACGCCGTTATGGCCGATCCGCAGGGAGAGAGCACGAGAACGCCGCATCGAGTCATGGCGCTGTGCAGTTTTGCTTCCATAGCAGTGGCATTAATGCTCGCGTCCGCGGGAATCGTCTTTGTACCATGGGGAATTACGCTGCTTTATGGACGCGCGTACGCTCCAGCAGCAGTGTGTGTAGCAATTGCTCTCGCGGTAGCAGTGGTCCACATGGGCAATGCGCCAGCGGCGGCGCGACTTTCGATTGTGTCCATCCGCGCGACCGGAATCATCAACACCGTCTGGGCCGTGTTCGTCGCGCTGGCAGCGACCGTTTTCTTATATGTCGGCGGAAGCGCGTGGCAGGCCATGGGAATCTATTTTGTTGCGCATGTCCTCTCCTCTTCGCTTGTGCTACTGACCTTGCGAGCCAAGGATCATGTGCCGGCTGGCATGACAGGGTTGTACCTGTTCTCGATGCTGACGGCAGGCAGTCTCGCGACTGCAGCAGTCATACGAAGCTTCCGTCCTGCTTTGACGTTCCCTCTAACGAGCGCGATGTTGGTCGTGCTTGGATGTTCCGTTGTTGGCTTGTTCGTTTTCGGCCGGACATTTAGCTGGCTTCCAACAGCGGCAGCGATACGAACCCGAACTGGCTTGTCCTGGCAGCGCATGCGAAGGGTCCGTCATGTTTGAACTGATGCTTTTAGCCGCGGCAGGTTTGGTGGCTTTCGGTGTTCTTGTGGCTTACGACGGTAGCCGCGACGTCTTTCATCCGCTCATTTTCATCGGTCCAATGCTGGCGTTTTTATACGCCTGGATGCCGTGGAAGCTGTTACAGGGCAATGCTCTCGACCGCTTCTTCGATGGCGACCAGCTTCGTTTCGTACAGACATTGAATCTCCTCGGCATCGCGGCGTTTGTGTTCGCGTGTCTAGGTATTGGAGTGAGGCTCCGCCGCAAACAGAGGGCGAGCGCACCAGCAATACTGACACCGGACGTCGCGCGGCGGCTATTGGTAGGAGCTGCAATTGTTGGAAGCGTGGGCCTGGCGTGTTGGACAGTAACGATCATCAACGTGGGCGGATTTACCGCAGCATTTAGTAACGCCTACGGCGGCGGTTACGACGCCAGTGGCTATGTGCGTGACGGAGCCATGCTTCTATTGGTTGCGCTGTTATTGATCATGACGTCGCTCTCCTCGGGCGGTCCTCGCCTGGCGGGCATTTTGCTGGCCTTGGTCGTCGGCCTCCCATGGGCGGCGAGCGCGCTTCTGATGGGACGGCGCGGACCTACCTTCAACCTCGTTGTGGTTGTAGCAATGGGTTGGTATTTCAACCGTTCCAAGCGTCCGCCCGTCCTTCTGGTAGCTGCAGGTGGGTTGGTGCTGGGCTGGTTTGTGCTGTTCCTTGTGACAAACCGATCACAGATTTATCTGGGCTCAAGCTTTGACGTGAAAACGAGCGTCTCAAGCGAAATCGCCACACCGGATACAGGTAACGAATACATCTATGGCTCTGGAACAGTGCTTTCGGCGAAGCGGCACGACCATTACTTCTGGATGCGGCGTTACCTGGCCCAGGTTCTTGTGCGGCCTATCCCAAGCGCAATCTGGCCGACCAAATATGAAGATTTCGGCGTACCAGAGCTGCTCTTCAATGCCGGTACGGGCGAAGGTTTCGCTGACGCCCTTGGCTGGGTCGGAGCGGTCGGCTCAGCTCCGGGAATCATTGCCGATCTCTTTGTCGAAGCATGGTGGCTGGCTGTTCCGCTCATGGCGCTTTTGGGCTTGGCATATGGCTTCGTATGGCAACGCGCCGTCACTCGAGGAGGTCCATGGAGTTCGCAGTACATAATTCTGGCAGCGCTCTCGATTTACCTGGTCATGCAGACCGGGGAAGCGGTGATCTTCCGAACCATAGAACTCTCGGTTCCATGTTGGCTGGTGTGGCGCTGGGCTTTGAAAGCACCGCACGCGCGAGAAGCATCGCGTAGGTTCTTCTCGCCCCGTCAGATTTCGGAGTTCCGTACTGCCAACCAGATGCCAGCGGCAAAGCTGTTTTACAGAGGCCGGCAGCAAAAACAGGGAGGACTCCTCAACGATGCCTAAGCAGAGCGCAAGCCCGCGCTGCCGAGTGGCAGTTGTTTGGATTGACTGGTATCCGTACCACGTGGCGCGCTTCCGAGGCCTAGTCTCGGCCTTCAACGGTGAGGTTGCGGGCATCGAGCTTGTCGGAGGCGTCGGCGTCCACGCAGGACTGAAATTTCGCGAAGAGCTTCCAGCGGAGCTTCCAATAACCACACTTATGCCCAATGTGAGCTGGCGTGAGGCGAGCCATCTTCGACTTGCTTCGATGGTTTGGCGGGAGCTCTCTCGGTTGGAGCCGGAGGTTGTACTCGTGCCCGGCTATTACACACTGCCGGGACTCGCCACGGCGTTGTGGGCGCGGGTACACGGCGCAAAGAGCGTGCTGATGACAGAAAGTTGCGCTTTTGATCACTCGAGAACAGGTTGGCGAGAAAAGCTGAAGTCCCTCGGGCTGCGCATGCTTTTTAGCTGGGCAGTCACCGGTGGCCGGGCGCATGTCGCTTATCTACAACAGCTTGGCTTTCCGCTGGATCGCGTCACCGGCTTCTATGACGTGGTGGATAACGAGTTCTTGCACAATGGCTGCAGAAGCGTCCGAAGCGAGCCCGGCGCGGCGCGCGTCGAAAGCGGACTTAGTACGTCACCGTACTTTTTATATGTGGGTCGCTTGGCCGAGGAGAAAAATGTATCGACGCTAGTCACCAGCTGGATTGCATACCGGAATGCAGGCGGTTCTTGGCCATTGGTACTGGTGGGCGAAGGTCCGGAATCCAATGAGCTGCGGAAGTTGGCTGCTGCTTGCATTTTCGCGAAAGACATTATTTTTCCCGGCCTTCGATCCGCCTCGGAGCTGCTTCCGTTCTATGCCTTCGCTGGATGCTTCGTGCTGCCAAGCTCGCGTGAGCCATGGGGCCTTGTAGTAAATGAGGCTATGGCAGCCGCGCTTCCGGTGCTCGTTTCCAATCACTGTGGCTGCGCCGCTGACCTGCTGACCGAGGGTGTCAATGGGTACTCGTTCGAACCGTTTGATGGGGGTCAACTAACAGGATTGCTGCACCGCATGGAAAGTCTAACCGCAGAACAGCGTGCGCTAATGGGAGCGGCGTCCGCACAAGCAATTGAGGTCTTCTCCCCGCAAAGCTTCGGGCGATCAATCTTGGAGATTTCGACTGCGGGGAATCGCTCTGGACTCCTTCAAGCACTTCCGGAAGGTCCGTTATGAGCGTGCAGGTGGACCTCCAATCGCAACTAACGGAAAGGCAGGTGTCGACTACGGCAGGCCATTGGCTTGAGGTGATGTCGCACATTGAGCCAAAGTATGGTGGCCTGAGTGCTGCGGTTCCATCTCTAGGAAGCCACTTGGCACAAATCGAAGGGGTTGATGTTTCGCTCGCCGCTTTCTGCTGGCCTAATGAGGCGCTGACACCACCCGAATTAAGCGCGAAAGTTGAGATTAGCTTCTGGCCTGTTCACCGCGCAGCCTGGTTGAGCAATGTGTTCGCTCTTCGATCACAAACAGAGTTCGCTGACCTTGTGCGGCAGTGCGACGGCATTCACATCCACGGGCTGTGGGAAGGAAGCACGGCACTCGCGTCATCTCGGGCGAGAAAACATGACGTTCCTTACGTGTTGTCGGCGCACGGCATGCTCGAGCCGTGGGCCTTGCGCTCAAGTCGGATCAAGAAGCTGATCTACAGCTCGTTAATTGAGCGACCGAACGTCCAGGGGGCGGCCTGCCTGCACGCTTTGACGAACGCCGAGGCAGAGCAGTTCGTTCGCTTCGGGGCCCGCTCGCCCATTGCGGTGATACCGAACGGAGTCGACATTCCAGCACACAGAGACGCGAGCTTGTTTCTGAACCTCTTTCCCAAGCTGCGTGGCAGACGACTGGTGCTGTTTCTAGCACGACTGCATCGGAAAAAAGGGCTTGATCTGCTGATCGACGCCTGGTCGAAGCTTGCAGAGTTATACCCGGATGCTCACCTCGTGTTAGCCGGCCCGGATTGCGAGGGAACACAGTCGAGTGTGGAGCACATTATCAAGGCCCACCGTATGGATAACACTGTGACATTTACCGGGATGCTACGGGATTCGGTGAAGTGGAGTGCCTTTGCAGCCGCAGAAGGATTTGTCCTCCCCTCTTACTCTGAGGGTCTGAGTGTTTCTGTCTTGGAAGCGATGGGAATGGGACTCCCGGTAATCGTGACCGATGCCTGCAATATGCCAGAGGTGGTTCAAACACAAGCTGGTTGGCAGATCCAGCAAAATGCAGCATCGCTGGCTGGCGCGCTAGATGAATTCCTGGTCCGAACTCCGGAGCAGAATCGCCAAACTGGGGCACGCGGCGCACAGCTCATTCGTAATCAATATACGTGGCCGAACGTCGCAAGGAAAATGGCCGACTTGTACGCATGGGTAAGCGGTGGCGTAAAACCCGCCAGCTTTGAGGTGGTGCAGCCATGACAACGCAGAACACAATCCAACTCGCGAAGTACAACAACTCCTGGTACAAGCCGGGAGGCAGTCTGTTGAAACGAGCAGCTTGGTTTTTTATAGGGCAGCCAATTTTGCGGGCCGCGTGGATCCCCTCCTCCTCATTGCGGGTTCGTCTTCTTCGTGCATTCGGCGCGAGTATCGGGAAGGGCGTCGTGATCAAACCCTCCGTAGATGTGAAGTATCCATGGCACCTTACTGTCGGAGACGATTGCTGGATTGGCGAGCATGTCTGGATCGACAACCTAACTACTGTGCGGCTTGGATCAAACGTTTGCGTCTCGCAAGGAGCTTACTTTTGCACGGGTAATCACGATTGGACCGATCCACATTTCGGCCTGCGGGTCGCATCCATTCAGCTAGGTGAGGGATCGTGGGTAGGAGCGAAAAGCCTGTTAGGGCCCGGCGTCGTCCTGAAAGAGGGCGCAATTGCTGCAGCTGGCTCCGTGGTGACTGGAACTATTCCGGCGTTCGAGATCTATGCGGGCAATCCCGCGCGTTTCGTAAAGACCCGCGAACTTAGGACTTGCTCTTCAGCTGTACTCCAGGATGAGCTGAGAGAAATCTCTACAACTGCACCCTCTCCCGAGACGAGCAAATCTGACTTTTTGACTACGAAGCTTGCTGACGAGACGGTGATTCAAAACACTACTGGATCTTCTGTGCACGCTCTTCAATCAGCGGAAGCACGAGCGCGTTAGCGCTCGGAGGAGACACATCCATGCACGAACTTTTTATTCTTGGCTGCGCGGCCTTCGTTCTATGCTTCATCCTTACGCCACTTTGCCGCAACTTCTTTCTGCAGCGCGGATGGGTGGACCGCCCGAACGAGGCCCGAAAGATTCATACAAGCGCGGTTCCGCGGATCGGCGGCATTCCGATAGCGCTGTCTTATGGGGGAGCGCTGCTCTTCGTCCTTTTTCTCAACCCTTTGAAAGGCAAGCTTTACATCCAGCACGAGCATCTTTTCCATGTAGTTATTCCTGCGGCTGCGCTCGTCTTCGCAATCGGGTTAATCGATGACCTTTGGGGCTTAAGGCCGCGGCAAAAGCTCGTGGGTGAGGTTGTGGCTGCGGTTTTTGTCGTATCTTTTGGGGTTCGTATGGAACTCTTTCCTGCGCATCCTTCCATCTCGTTCGCTTTGAGCGTGCTTTGGCTGGTGGGCTGCGCTAATGCAGTGAACTTGATCGACGGAATGGACGGATTAGCGACCGGCGTTGGATTGTTGGCTGCGCTGACAACCCTACTAGTCGCCCTTCTAGGTGGAAACGTGGGGCTCGCACTGGCGACCATTCCGCTGGTCGGGTGCCTACTTGCTTTTCTTCGGTATAACTTCGCCCCTGCGTCCGTCTTCCTTGGTGACTGTGGTGCGTTGACGGTGGGTTTTATGCTAGGCTGCTTCGGATTGATTTGGAGTCAGCGAACGGGCACCCTGCTTGGAATGCTGGCACCTCTCATGGCTCTGTCACTACCTCTTCTCGATGTAGGTGTGGCGATATGCCGGCGCTTACTGAGAAGTGTTTCTATCTTCAAAGCGGACCGGGGACATATACATCACATGGTGCTAGGTCTTGGATTTTCGACTCGCCGTGCTGCGCTGGTTTTGTACGGAGTCTGTGGTCTAAGCGCCTCGCTCGCCATACTGGCTAGCGTACTACCTGGTGGTTTGCGTTGGTCTGTCCTGGTTCTTTTCTGCGGCTTGGTTCTTATTGGAGTGAAGCGGCTTGGCTATGTGGAGTTTGCAGCCGCGCGGGATACACTCTCCGGCACCTCTATGTTGCGTGCAGTGAAGGAGGAGATCTATGTGCGTGAGTTCCAACAGACTCTTCGTCAGGCGGAATCGTTAGAGTCTTGGTGGAAAGTGATTTGCGAAACGTGTAGTGAGCTAGAGTTTGCATCTGCTCATCTAAACTCTCATGGTCGCGACTTTCACGCTCAATTTGCCGAAGCACCGGGCTTCTCCTCCTACGAAATTCGCCTGGACTCTGGCACCGGAGAACATCTCCTTCTGAAACGGTGCACAGGATCTCCCATGCCTCGGGTGGCTATGACTGTCGTGCACCATTTACAAGCGTCCCTCGAGCAACGCAAAACTGCATTCCCGAGAACGTTTTCGCACCGTGCGAGAACAGCAGCCTAGACAATTAGTCATGGCTCCCGTCCGATGTGAATGCCGCGCACCGGTGTTCTCATTTAGAAGCCCGGAAGTATGAGTCCACAACAATGCTCCGTGTGTGATGTTCGCTATGTAGGTTAGTGCGGTGTTGCGGGCCTTCTACGAAGGCTTCTTCTCAAACGGAGACGGTCAAGATAATGTCCATTGTCCATCATTTGCTACAGGTTTCCGATGCGCTAGACCTTGAGCTTGCGTCGGCCCTCGCAGAGTTAGTTCCGGTGATTGGCTGGGAACCACAGTCTTCCATGCTGCCTGGAAGGGTTCTCATTGGGCAGGAGTGCGAACGAGCTTGGCCAGAGCAGCCCAGTCTCCGTTTGAGACGACTGCCATTGCTGCGCGGATATGCTCGCCCCCCAATATCTTGGTTCGCGAATACGTCCCAAACAACAATAACGCGCCTTCTTGTTCAGACACCAGAGCCGCTACACTCGCCGCTTATCTGCACGACGCCGTATTTTGCTGGTGTAGCAGAACTGTGGCCTGGGCCGGTTGTTTACTGGCTGACGGATTTGATCGCGGAGTATGCAAGTGCCAACCGAAAACTGGTTTACAGGCTTGATCGACGCATGTGTAAGGCCGCGACCGTAGTGTGTCCCAATTCACGGCGTCTTGCGGAGTACCTCATTGGCGTTGCGGGCTGCGAACCCGAGAAGATACAGATCCTTCCGAATGCCACCCGGGCAGCAAACATACTTCCGAATGCTCCCGGGCCAATGGCCGATGCGGTACCTGACGGCCCTATGGTCAGACCTGTCGCGGGAATCATTGGCAATCTTGCAGGGAACATGGATTGGGTGCTTCTGGAACGCTTGATCGCACTTTGTCCGCAATTCTCCTGGATATTTGTCGGGCCAACTCAGATGAAGATTAGCGATCGCAAAGCTCGGCGGGCGCGCAATGCGGTCATGGACTATGCGCAGACTCGATTCGTGGGTCGCAAGCCGTACGGCGAACTCGCGAGCTACGCGCGGGCATTCGATGTGGCGGTGTTACCGTACCTTCGCTGCGAGCCAACTTATTCCGGCTCATCCACTCGCTTCTACGAACATTTGGCAGCTTGCCGCCCAATGGTGGCTACTCCCGGTTTAGAAGAACTCAGGCAAAAGGTGCCGTTGCTGAAATTAGTGGAGAGTGCCGAGGAAGCTGCGGAGGCGCTTGAAGCGCTCCGGAGCAAATCGTTCGACGATCAGTTATCGGAAGATCGTTGGCGGGCAAGCCTGCAGGGCACTTGGCAGGTTCGTGCTGCGACGATGCTAGATGCTCTGAACGCGCGTGTTGGAATAACGTAACTGAAAGTGCCGTGAACATGATGCTTCGGCTATTGGTGCGCGGTATTCCGTACATGAGTGCATCTACATCAAATTGGCGATCTGTGAGGTGATGCACTTACCTAATTGAGGTCGGTGACCAAGTCATCTGTTCGTCGCGCGACTTACGAATAAAGGCCGGTAGCTCCAGCCGAGTTTATTCTGAATACCTATTTGTGACTGTCAATACTGGACATCCAAATGTATTGCTAGTCACTCCTACCTTAGTAACGCATATTTATACGGAGTGCTCACCCATGAAGAAGCAATTCACACGTTGTGCCATCGCGGCGCTGGCATTTGTGACCGCCACGTGTATGGCGGTTTCGGCGCAGACTGCAGCGTCCACCTTCTCGATAGCGAAGAAGACCCAGATTCCGGGTGAAATCCTTAAGCCGGGATCCTACTCCATTGCGGTCTTGGATCATCTCTCTGATCGCATGGTGGTGCGCGTGGAGAATACCGAGGGGAAGCGGCAGACTGTATTTTTGGCTGTTCCGAAACACGGAGTAGCGGGTGTTGGTGCCACAGGCGCTGTGATTTGGAAAGCCGACCTCAACGGAGTGCCCGCAATGCGGGGCTTCGCATTTTCTCAGGGTAATGAGGTCGAGTTCGTCTACCCAAAAGCGGTAGCGGCCGATCTTGCCAAGGCGAACGCTGATCGTGTGATCGCTATGGATCCCCAATCCGAGGGACGAC
This sequence comes from Granulicella sp., assembly GCA_965200515.1. Classification (GTDB taxonomy): domain Bacteria; phylum Acidobacteriota; class Terriglobia; order Terriglobales; family Acidobacteriaceae; genus Granulicella. The sequence continues at coordinate 2,721,164 of CBDAUT010000014.1, forward strand.
CGGCGCTGCGCAAAATGTCTCCCGAAGACATGAAGATGATCAATCTGTGGATGCTCTCCCTGACCACAGTCGGACCCAGTGATAAGACGCCAGCTATTGAGGCCCAGCGATATCAGGGTACAGCTGAGGCCACGGTAGTAGCTGCCCAGGTGCCCACGCCTACACCGTCACACGCATCTGTTCCTATGCGGGAAGTAGCGCAGTTACAAGTACCGCAGCTTGGGCCTAGCCGCGCCAATGCTTCTCCTCATCCCAAACGGCGGCCGGTCATTTCTTCTTTGCCTCATACAGGAAGTTCGCTCCCACTTGTGATGCTCATCGGTTTCTCCTCGCTTGCGGTGGCCACTGCAAGCCGTCTGCTTCTTCGGCGCAGCAGAGTGCGCTCTGCTGAGAGCGCGTGAGACCGTGTTTACAACACGGATTACGTGCGTTCGAACTAGCTGCAGTTCTGATCGCCGTCGCATGCGGCTGCTATTTATTCTCTGTCGTGGTTTTGGCACAGAGGGCTGAGCGTGCTGCCGACCACTTGATTCGAGAAGGGCGAGATGTTTCCACGGCACGAGGATACTCGGGGGGCAAAGTAAAAGAAAATCTCTTCCCCTCTAGTTCGGTCGAAGTGATGGGACGGCTTCGGATTCCTGAACTAAACCTGTCGGTACCAATGATGCGTGATTATCAGGCGCATAGCCTTCGCCAAGGAATAGGTCACATTCCTGGAACCGCAATGCCGGGTGGTCTCGGCACCGTCGGTTTAGCTGGCCATCGCGACACATATTTCCGAGCGCTCCGTGGAATCAAGGTCAATATGGACATCCAGGTAGCCGACAGTTCGGGAACCTACCACTACTCCGTTGACTCAACGGAAGTGGTTTCCCCTGATGCGGTACGCGTGTTGGACATTCAATCTAGGCCTGAGCTAACGCTCATCACCTGCTATCCGTTCAATTACATAGGAGCTGCTCCGGAACGGTTTATCGTGCACGCTCACCTTATCTCAGCCCTGCCAGACGAGAAGTGAGCAATCGCTTCACAGTAAGCTAGGAACTCATCATAGTGACAGCTGCTGGTATCAGGAGTGAGCTTCGGCTTTGTGACCTACATGAGTTCATCTGTCTTTCATACCAATGTCGACGCTCAAGTCTTACGACTCGAGCAGTTCATCAGAATTACGAATGACATTGTTCGCAACCCAGCGCTGCATGAGACGTCGTCCGTGGTCCACACCTTGCTTATGGCTTCCATTCTCAAGATGGCTTCGGCTGGCGAGGCGGTGCGAGTACTAGCGAATTCCTGCTCCGTCGAGGAAATTTTGGCGATTGGACATACGATGCTCGAGATTGTGGTGAATGCGGCGTTCCTGCAGCACGCCAGCGAGAAGGAAGTGGAAAGCTATCTGCACTTCAGGCCCGAGACAAGGGTGCAGACCAGTACGCAAAACGGAGCTCCTCCGAGCGCGTTGCAAAGATTTCGTGACAAGTTTAGGTGGAGCTCTAAGGACAATAATAAGGAAGAAATTCCTGCATGGAGTAGGATGTCTCTTCGAGAACGGGCGCAATTTGCCGACGAAGCAAGCAACATACCTGTGATGAGTCTTTTGGTGGCACGCTGCTCGACACGCGGACAAGCGGCTGTGCGTGGATCGGTGGGTTCTCTTGACTACTTTGTAGCCGCCCTGACGAATCCTTCAGAAGCGCAACCAGAGAACCGCCTTGCGGGTTTAACCGAAGCACTGTTCGGAGTAAACTTATGCCTGTTCACATTTTCTTTCTACCTGAGCAGCTACTTCGACCTAAGGCTAGACCGCGTGATTGAGCAGGCGGTGAACGTACAATCGCCACTTCTTGGCGATGCGCGCAGCAATGGCCTTCGCTAACCACTTACCCGCCCCTCTTCTTATCAGAGATACGTCCACTCTGAAGAACAGCTTCCCCACTCTACGGAACACCCGAACGTGGTTATTTCACTACCCATAATGACGCGGAAAGTGAGTTGTGGTATTCAGCACCTGGAAGCGTGATCGATGATTGCAAGATCGTTAGTCGTTCGACGTGGCGGCAAGCTGGTCACAGGAAACCCAGAAGTCCTGTGATAGAGGGCGAACACAAATACTAGGAGCAGCTTCCGTGAGTGATTTATCATAGATCAACAAATAGTGTGGGCCAATCTTCTCCCAGGGTTGCGCAGTAAGCGTGCCACCGTTCAATGTCGACACAAAACGGAAGTCGGGAGCATATGTCGTCATCGATTCTGCGTAGTTATTGATCACGAATGTCGTGCCGGGCTTGTAGCTAGCTTTCAGCTGATTTATCGCTGCTGCAACGCGGGCCGGTTCTTGCGTCCACTGCTCCGGTCGAGTGCGAACGACGAGAACGCAGTAACTCGCCGCTTGCAGGACCAAGATGCAGATAGATCCAACCGCCGCAAGCTTGTCTCCACGACTGGATGTATTACATAAGCGAGGAACGCTCAGCAAAGTCAGGAACACGATGGCGTACAGAAACTGAGAAGCGTAGGTTGGGTTCGAAAAGCCGTTGCCCTTGCCTTCGAGGAACATAAGGAGCGCGTAGAGAGCGGTTGTGGCAAGTAGCACATAATGCCGGCTTCGGAAAGCGCTATAGAGGCCAATTCCAAGTAAAACACAATAGAGCAGTCCCATCCACAGGTGTCCGGAACCTAAGCGTATGAGCGTCGTGAGGAGATCACGCTGCTCGCGCTGCCGGAACGTTCCTTGGAAGATCAAGGTGCCGTAGCTAAGCGCATAACCGCCCTTGATAAATCCCGCTGGCCACAGGACGAAAAGACACGCTAACAAACCCGAGATCGCCAGCAAGGAACGTTTCAGGTCTTTGACGTGACCCGCTGCGCTACGCCGTTGAAAGAAGCTGATGCTTAGCATGAGCACGAACGCCGCGATAAGCAACGTCGAAAACTCTAAGGTCGCTATGGCAACCGCTGTCAAGACTATCCACGTCACTAGCCAAGTGATGTGGTGTTTGCGCCAATAGAGTGCAAATGCGGCAATGGCAGACATCGCAGACAGCGAGAACAGGGGATGTGGCGTCATGTCGGTTCCGGACACCAGTAATGCAGGCGAAAGACTCAGCACCACAGTGCCGATCAATGCCGCAGCAAGCGGAACCCCTTCAAACAGCGCGATGCCAAACAACAGCGCAACTATAGCTGAGCTGATGATGGCGGTGATGATTCGATTTGCTGATGGACGATCGCTGAACAATCGCTGCGTGAGTGCATAGACATAGAACGACATTGGCGCGTGAAAATGGCGCAGCGCAGCACCGTCACCGGCATCACTCAGTGCCCCCCACGGATGCTGTCGGAAGACCCCTCCCGCCCGTCGCAGGCGAAGGAACTCGACAACGGACATGCCATCCAACCCTACATATTGCGACCAGACCCCGTTGTTGGCGGCGCGAACATAGTTTGCGCTGTCCACCAGGAAGATCTCATTGGTGCAACGCGGCAGTCTACACGCGAATGCAAAGGCAAATACCGCCAATGAAAGTGTCAGCAGGCGCGTGAGCCGTACTAGGCGCCGTCCCTCATGGGAGTGAGATTCGAGCGCGTGGGTTTTGTTGTGATCTTCGGCAGGGAGTTCGGACATGAGAAAACCGGCTCGGGGATGCTCACACGATTCATCTGGGCGCAGCATTGCAGGTAGCTTACAGGAACGCAATAGATCTCCTTGATGAGGTACCAGATAACTGCTCACAAAGAAGCCCGATCGTGGAGCAAATCGAGAACCGTCTGTCCGGTTTGTGCCGCCAGGTGGTCAGAAAAGAGAAATCTTTTACGAACTGACTACATCTCGTGGCTAGCAAGCTTTCGGCGCGCCCCTTGAGGAGCTTATCCCGGAGACTGCTCCTGTCCGTCGGAATAGCTCGCAACCGACAAGCTTTGTTGTCAGACGCGTATACAAAGTCAGCAAAGATCAGCCGGCACAATCAGCTGTGACGCTTAGCGCCGCGTTTCGCCCTTTCGTTCTGGGCCTGACTTGACATCGCCTGGTCGCGTTTTAGGAGAAGCGGCTTGCGGGACGTCCGCAGTCCGGTAGATGCCCACGAGAACTGGATCGTTAGCCTGCCAGTAGTCCGCATGACCCATCAAAATGTCGCCGTGAGCCACAGCCAATCCGAGCTCTGATTTCGAGGTTGCGAGCGTGGACGGAGCCGTATCGTTGATGAGGTTTGCACCGAAAGCGTTCGCGTAAACGTTGTACATGAAAGCAGGCGTTCCTTTCGTGCCGTGAGACATGAGGGAGTAAAACGGCGCACTGTAAGCGTAATACCGGGGTGTGGTCTCCTCCGGAATGAACAGAAAATCGGGCATCGCAGTGATGAGTTTTTGGAAAATGAAAGGATCGAGGGTTCCGCCGTCCTTGTCCACTGTGGAATCCACATAAAAAATTGTGGCGCCCCACCGGGCGTTGGCATAACGTGCTTTGTTCCGCAAGTTTTGGGTGATCGCAGCGTTGCTAGTGAGGTAAACCTGACCGGCCGTGCCGTCTGAATACAGGGTGAACATCTGCGGACGAAGGCAGACACCTACGCGCAGCCCTGCAGACGAAATCGTCTGGAAATAGGCGTCATCGAGCTTCTTACCAAAGTATGGAGAACCGTGGTCGGTGATGACTGACTCCATCTCGGGGGCTACGGCTGCAATCTGATCAGGAGAACACACATAGCTGGTGGCCTGAGGATACTGCTCACCTTCGATGTCCCAGGTGATGACTCCTTGAGCGTGAAGGTCTCGACTCGTGGCAACGTTGGTAGCAGCTTGTTTGAGCATGCGAAGCTGAAAGGCTCGCAGACCTGAAGGTGTTCTGATGTCAATGGAGGGATCGTTGAAATAGCGGCGAGGATTCGTTGGGAAACCACCCGAAACAGAAGCGTTTCCATTACTAGGTGGTGAACTCGCTAGGTACGCCGTGCCGATGACCCGCTTGTCAGACCAAGTCATCTGGCTGGGGTATTTCGCGCGGAAACTGCTGAAGGCATCGGCAGCATCGGGAGCGATTCCTTTCGGGGTAAAGCGAAAGGAGAGAGTGTAAGTGAGGGTCTTTCCGGGAAGCAGAGAATAATCTTGATGTGGGAGAAAAGACGCGAGGCCGTCGGGTGAGGTGGTGGTCATCCAAGGGCTGTACGTTTTGTTTCCCACATTTTTCCAACCAACGTACATCGGTATTGATTCGTCGGGAAGAACTGCCGTAACAACACCTGGCCCGAAGTCGGCGGCGCTCACGCCAGGGCCGGTCGTGGTGACGAGAGTTTGACTCTGACCTGAGAACCCCACAGGGTCCTGCGGAAAGTGAAGAGCAAATGGATAGATTTCCGCACCGTTGAAAATGAGACCGGAGTTGACACGGTTGGTCTCGGTCACCTTGACGTTCAGCGTATCTCCACGCTGTGCGAATTGTGTGGCAATCGTTCCCCAGGGAAAGGAATAGGTTTCGGTGAGAGTGGCACGGTTCCAGGATTCTCCCCGATTGTTTTCTCCCCACCCGGGAACTGGTTTTCCACTCAGGCTAGTCAATTTGCTATGCCATATGTGAAAAGAGTCATCGGGGTACATGCCGACGTCTTCGAGCGTCACTCCAGCGTAGGCAAGCGTTTGGATCCCCTTTGCACCATAGAAGATTTGGAGATCTTGGCCTGCTGCCCTCAGCGGGAAAAATGCAAACACAAGCACGAGAGCAGAGAAGCCCGCTGCGAAATGCCCTTCTAACCGGAAAGCTCTACGTAGATCTTGCAATGTTGTCTTTATGAACATTGGGGCGATGGTAATCCCTATCCTCACCAAACTCTACGTCCCACGTGGCATGCAGTTCCCGCAGTGCGACACAGCAAAGAAAGAGATTCGGAAATTTGAGAACTCTTGGCAACTCGTCTCGCCTGTCAATTTCATTCCTGCCGCGTTTCTGAATTCGAGAGAGACTCTGAACGGACTGCCATCCGAAGTCGCTCACGTAAGGCAGAAGCGCGGTCCGTAGCCATCGCACCTCAATCACCGCAATACTCACAACGCGCGCAAAGGCAGCTTAGCCTCTTTCTGAGAGGCTTAGGGCTTTGCCGATCGTGTTCTACGAGGTGGATCAGAGCACGCGAGAGTTCTGCGATACTATGGTCGTGTGGGCCCCTCGCAAGATTGAGGTAGCCGGAGCACTCGCTTGAGTACGTCTCTGGAGACTAAAGTTTGCTGAAAAGACGGTCTCTCGACTTGTTCACCGCAGTCTTTGTCGCTTGCGCCACGCTGCAGTTCATCCGCTACTACGTTGTAAGCACCACTTTCTACCTCAATATGAATCAGTACCTGTCTGGGCGGGAGCGACTGCCCTTTCAGGAGCGTGTCCTTCCGATTGCCTTGATGTGGCCGATCAATCACTCCGCACTCGTGATGAAGCATTTTTCGCACACGGGTGGTGGATTTGACTCCGCATCGGCAGCTACTCCAGAAAAGCTGGCGTTCTATGTCGTCTCCCTCATTACATTTTCCATAGCAGGCTTCTTTACGCAGCGCCTCTACAACGTAGTGATGCCGAGCGGGCGACTCTCGTTTCTTGTTTTTCCCATTTTCATGGCACTTACGCTGTGGAGCTACGTGATCCACATTGATGCGAACTTTTCTTATCCGTATGACATGCCAGCGTTGGCATTCTTTGCTGCGGGTCTGCATGCGATTTATACCCGCCGTTTCAACACTTTGGCTGCTCTGGTTTTCGTCGGTACCTTCAATCGCGAGACAACCATCTTTCTTGTAGGCATCTACGTACTCGATGCTGCCTCCAGAGATCAATCGAATAGAATCCATGACCACCAGACCAAGACCATCAGATTTCGCGAGAGATTTAGCCGCAATCAGATCGATTGGAAGCGAGTAATACTACTTTTTTCCTTATGGCTTGTTGTCAAACTTGTTCTGGTGTATCACTTTCGTTTCAATGACAACTCAGAGAATTTCACCCGAGTATGGGATAACGTAGGCAGACTTCGCCCGCGGTTGTGGCCCATTCTGCTTAATATGTGCGGCTATGTTCTTCCATTCGTGGTGATCTTCGGGGCGAGAATTCACCCGATACGGTTCGGGAACTATCTCTGCATTGTGCCCTTCTGGTTTGCTTCCATGTTCTACGCGGGAGTGATCTTGGAAACTCGCGTTTACGGAGAGCTTTGTCCGTACGTTGCAGTCGCCGTCGTTCTTCTGTTAGAACAAGCCGCACAAAAAACCTCCAGCCAGTCAGACCACAATGAGCTTTCAGCAGGAAACCAGATCAGACTTTCAGAACGTCAAGTAGCATAGACGCACTGCCACCACGCCCAAACGTGATTCCGAACTGAAGAGTGCGGTGCAGCGGTTCACCCATACGAAGGGCTGGAGAAATCTACCTATGAGTAGTGAGGCATGGAATGGTTTTCCCACCTTCAGTTCGGTCGCTTTCATCTGTCCAGGTAGTTCTGTATTGGTTGTTTCCGTTAGCGCTGTGCGTTTGGGTCCTTTCGCTTCCGGTTTTTCCGTCGCAAGATGGGCCGCTGCATTTGTACTATGTGAATGCTCTAAGCCATCTTCTGGCACGGGACACTGCGGCATACGCTGATCTGTACACAGTCAAGAGTCTCATCACGCCGTACTCGCTGTACTACTACGGCCTTCTGGGCCTCGGCCATTGCGTCGGGCTGGAGTGGGCCGACAAGATACTTGTTTGCATTTATCTAATTGGATTTGCAGCTTGCGCCCGCTACTTTCTTCTAACAGCCGTTCCAAGTAACGGCTGGACATCGTTCCTTGTCCTTCCTGTTCTGCTGAATTGGCCTCTGCTGATGGGGTTTCTGAGTTACTCTCTATCAACTTGTTTTGCATTGGCAGCCTTGAGTGTCTGGATGCGGTTCCGCCGACAGCCGACGTTTCGGCTGGGCGGGATCTACCTACTACTCATCGCGGCAATGATGATCACCCATCCACTGCCATGGCTATATGTCGTGGCTTACGCGGCTCTCGATTTATGCATTGACATGGTACGCCAATTCCACTCTAGGTTGCCCACCCTACCGGGCCACCTGCGCCGCCGAGAGCTAGGCTTATTCCTCTCGTCGTTGCTTCCAGCACCCTACGTCTTGCATTTCAACGGAATGGTACAGTCGCTCGACCCGGAAAAGCCGCTTCAATCATCATTGATTCGGTTTGTACCCGCATTTGCGGTGCGCGCTTTGCTGCGAGCTAGCGGTATCACGCGAACATTTGGCATCGCCATTTTTGGCGGCCACGGCCTCGCTGCACGACTATATCGCGGAGGCATCGCTGTCCTCTTCTTTGGCTGCTTCATCTTTTGCATCGTTCAGCTAAACGAGGCGCGGAAGCTGAAAGTCTGGCGGACGGCTGACACTTGGGCAGTCTTCAGCTTAGTCTCCCTGCCATTCTTTTTGTTTGCTCCCGACAAAATCGCCAACCATTTCTTTTTTATGAGTCGGCTCGGCATACTCCTCTTCCTCAGCGCGGTGGCCGGAGCTTCACATGCGTTGATGCGGTACAAGAGGTTCTCAGTATGGACGAGAAGTTTTTCTTATGGCTTCGCGATCTTCTCGTTAGTTCTTGCTATCGCCTTCATTTCGCCCGTCGCCAAGGCCATCGCCTCTTTACGCGATGCACCGACGGCCAACGGCGAAGGCCTGCTCATGCAGCCCATAGGTAATTTGCCGACTGTCGGGCTCAATTATTTGCCGTTCTACTGGGCTTCGGCTCATTATTTTCGCGAACACGATCTCCTGATGTACAACACAGCATGGCTCGGCGATCCGATACTGCTCATTGGCGTCAAGAACGCAGCCAATATTCCTCATGATGGAACGTTCTACGAAGCCGTACCGCAGCTTGGCTCTCCCTTGCTGCCGAACGATGACCGCTCGCTCGCAATCTTCCAAAGAGTTTCGTTCCTGATGCTTATGCAGGATAATGCTCCGCCGAATGAGGCACCGCTGACAGCAAGCCCATCCAGCTCGCTCCCTATGTATTTCGCGACACACTGGGACTGTGAGCCGGGCGGAAATCATGCGTGGTACCTCTGTCGGCGATCACACGACTCGACCGTGCGCTGAATTGCCTACAGTACTGCCCCAACCCGCGGTCCAACGTCCACTTCTCCTGTTCATAAGCTGTGTCTCGCAAGCACTAAGAGCACTTACCGGCCCGTCTCATCCGGGTGCGCGCTGCGAGATACGCTGCCGCAGCCAGTTTCGCAGGGGCAAGTCGTACCAGCGCTCCAGTGCGAGAGATGCGAGAACTACTAAGACCAATAGCAGCAAGCCTGTCCAGGGTGCCCGCAGACGCAACCCATGTGCGGCCATGTACGGATTCGCGTAGCGAAGCGCCTCCGCAATCGGAACGTGCAGCACGTATACAGGATAGGAAGTCCGACCCATCAAGCGAAACGCAGGATTAATTCTACGCCCGGGTTCGACCGATGCGCTCAGCATCAGCAGCACCGGAAAGACGCACACCAGAATGAGCAGGTCATAGACGATGACGTGGGGTATTCTTGCTGGCACAAGCAGCACAACCAACAAAGCTGCGGGGAGCAGCGGTAACGGCACTCGCCTATTCCAAATACCGGACCTCCACAAGCGGTACAGCAGCATGCCCCCGCAATAGCTGAAGAGCACGCGGAAGATGCCCCAGTGAATGTCCTCCCGAAGCACGCCGAAGTCCAAACGTCCGGTCTGGTGGTGAGCAAACACCAGTCCTGCAAAAGACGCTGCAATCACCACACCCAGTGCAAAGGAACTTCGCCTGCGCAGAGCCACGGCCTGTACTACATTCGCAACTGACTCGAAGAAAAGCGACCACGCAGGGTAGTCGAACGGGTACATCGCGGGTGGCATGTCAGAGTGGAAAGTGGGAGAAGGCAGCAGCAGAAGGTTAGCTCCCACAGCCACTGCCATGGTGAGCGGCCTTATAGCGAGAAGGCCCGCATGACGAAGCAGCAGAGCAACAGTAATCCCTCCAACTAGGCCTGCGAAATACATTGGGTAGAGCCGAACTAAGCGCACGCGAAGGAACGATGTCGTGCGCCAACCCATATCCAACCTGGACTGGTAGGCATACGCCAGGACAAAGCCACTTAGCATGTAGAAAAAATCAACCGCCAGATAAGCATGGTTGAAGTACTGAAAAAAGAACTCCCGGAAGTGGAGAGTTACTACAGCCAGCGCCGCAATGCCCCGCAAGGCATCCAGCGTGACAAAGCTATGGCTGTGTTCACTCTGATTGGCTGCGTTGTCGCTCAAGAACACCTCGTGCCGGTACTGAGCAGAGACGTTCCTCTGTGCGGTAACTCTATTATCGATAGTTCAGCGGGCGAGCGCCACGTCTGTTCCTCAAATGCCAGCGAACTACGATTGCTCATTACTCATCACGAGAAAGGCGCTTTGGCGCGTGAGTCAAGCAAAGAAGGCAATTAGCACGTGTAGCTCTACCGCGACCGCAGGGTAATTGCGGTCGCGGTAACTTGATCTTCCGGGATCAGTTCTGAACCATGACCTGGACGATCGGCGACAAGGTCGTGTTGTTGCCTATGTCATGTCCCCAGAGCTGCAGGTTGTGCACCCCGTTGCTCAAAGTCCGTGTGTCCAGGCCATACAGGAACGGTCCAGAAGTCACCCTTCGCGTACCGATCTCCTGGCCGTCCACCATCAGAAATGTTCCCGCAGAATCGAGTGCAAGCGAGCACTGACCAGATACGGTGATCACGCCTGAGACAGTGGATGTTGCGCTAGGGGATACAATGTACAACGGTCCAACGGTAGCTTGAGCAACATTGACCGTTAACAGAGCCGACGCGGTCGAAGTCGTGTAGTCAGTGGTGTCCGCTGGTGTGAAAACCACGCTTAGCTTCTGTGTGCCGGAACTGAGCAGCGTTCCACTCGACGGTGTATACGCGAAGCTGCCCGGGACGCTTGCTGCAGCGTTGAGCTGTATGCCACTCAATGCAGTACCCTGAGTGATGCTCGCGGGCGTGCCCCAGGTAAGTGACGGTACAACCTTGTTGACGGTAAGTCTGACGGATCGGCTGACAATTTTGTATGTGTTCTGGTCTGACGGAGTGAAGGTTGCCGTCAACGTCTGGCTGCCGGCGCTCAGAACAGCTCCGAATCCGGGTGCGTAGCTGATCGTTCCACTCACGTTGGCAGACGCGTTGAGCTGCGCCCCACTAAGCGCCGTCCCGTAGGTTATCGCAGCGGGAGTTGCCCAGGTGAGCGTTGGCGTGATCTGAACCTTGGCAGAAACGATGAGATTCACTGTACTCGAAGCGCTCGTATAGTCCGTCGCATCCGTCGGCGTAAACGTGCCCCTCAGGACGTTGGCACCCGCATTCAAGTTAGTTCCGACACCAGGTGCGTAGTTGAAGGTACCCGCCACGTTTGCCGTTGCATTCAGTTGCGTGGCGCTCAGTGCAGTACCCTGCGTGATAGCGGCCGGAGCTGACCACCTCAAGATTGGGGTCGCCTGCGTAATTACCAGAGTTGTCGTTGTTGTCGCAGAGCTAAAGCTGGCTTTATCTGTAGGAACGAAAGTAGCAGTAAGTGTGGTTGTGCCCGCTTTCAGTACCGTTCCTGCTGCTGGGGAGTACGTAAAGGACCCCTGCGCATTTGCCGTGGCGTTCAGTTGTGCAGCGGACAAAAGAGTGCCAAAGACCACCGGAGTTGGTGTTGCCCAAGAGAGGATCGGTGTCACGGGCATCTTGGCTGTGACACTTAGATTCATTGTTGCAGTTGCAGTCGCGTAATTCTGCGCATCTGCCGGAGTAAACGTAACCTGAAGCGTAGTCGAGCCTGCATTCAAAACAGTGCCTTCACTTGGCAAATAGGTGAACGTCCCAGGTACGTCGGCTGTGGCGTTAAGTTGAGCCCCGCTCAATGCCATGCCTTGCACAATGCTCGCAGGTGCCGACCAGCTCACGACAGGGTTCGCTTGAGCAACATTAAGGCTCACGGAGGCCGTCGTTTGCGCGTAGGAGGTAGAGTCTGCTGGCGTAAAGCTGACCAGGAGCTTATTAATTCCGGCGCTCAACACCGTACCGAAACCAGGAGCATAAATGTAAGAACCGATCGTGCTTGCCGAAGCATTCAGTTGAGCAGTGGTGAGTGGCGTGCCGTACGTGATAGAAGCAGGCGTGCTCCATTGGATTGTGGGTGTTACTTGAATAGGCGGAAGACTCGCCTTCCCAGCAGCCTGGTAAATGGCCAGGAGCACCGGATCATTCGGCTGCCACCAATCCGCATGACCCATAAGGATGTCACCTTTGCTAACCGCTTGCGTGAGTTGAGGCTGAGCGGCAGCCAAGCTTGGAGCTGAGACATCATTGATCAAGTTAGCGCCGAAGGCGTTCGGATAGTAGTTGTAAACTGACGAATCTGTGCCGAGGGCACCGTGAAAGAAAAAGGAATAAAAGGGAGCAGTGTAGGCGTAGTACCGAGGAGTGCTTTCTTCCGGGATAAACAGAAATCCTGGCATGTCGGTGCTTAACTGCTGAAAAATCGCTGGGTCTAGCGTTCCGCCATAAGCATCCACCGTTGAATCGACATAGAAAACAGTTGCCGCCCAACGTGCATTGGCAAATCTCGCTTTGTTTTCTAAATTCGCGGCGATGGCACCGATGGTGGGTAAGAAGTTCTGACTCGCCGTTCCGTTCGAGTTCAGAGCGAACAATTGCGGGCGTATGCACACACCGACCTTCAACCCTGCCTGTGTCATCGTCTTGAAGTACGCATCGTCGAGCTTTTGCCCATAAAAGGGCGACGATGGATTGAGCACGGCGGATTCCATCTCAGGTGCAACTGCGGCGATCTGATCGGGCGAGCAGACATAGCTCGTGTTCATGGGGTATTGTTCGCCTTCGATGTCCCAGGTGATTACTCCCTGGCCATTCAGATTGCGCGCGTTAGTAACATTACTGACAGCTTGCGCCAAGAGGCGGTCCTGAAACGCCTGCAAACCCTTGGTCGTAGTCACATCCACCGAAGCATCGTTGAAGTACCGCCGCGGATTGGTGGCAAAACCACCCGGCTGAGTTTCGTCTCCACCACCCGCAGGCGAACTTGCCAGATACGCAGTACCCAAGATCCGTCTGTCTGTCCAGTTCAATTGGCTGGGGTAGATTTTTGCGAAGCTTGCGTACGCGTCTGACGCGTCTGCTGCAGTGCCTTCCGGTGTGAACCGGAGAGACACTGTGTAGGTAAATGACGTTCCAGGCTGCACAGGACGATCAATCCTTGGAAGAAAAGGAGCCAACGAGTCAGGTGTTGTGGTTGTCATCAGCGGACTGTAGGTAGCATTACCCGCGTTCTTCCACCCGCCATACATGGGAACCGTCTCATCCGGAATGACCATTGTGACCACGCCTGAGCCGAAATCCGCTGGACTCACACCCGGCCCTCTAGTCGTTACGACATTCTGTGTATAGCCGTAAAAGCTCGTCGGATCCTGTGGAAAGTGCAGAGCGAACGGATAAATTTCCGCACCATCGAAGAGAACGCCCGAATCCGCATTGTTCGTTTCTGTCACAATCATGTCGAGCTTGGTGCCACTCTGCACGAATTTTGTACGGATTGCTCCCCATTGGAACGCGTATGTCTCCGTCTTGCTGCTCGGATCCCAACTCGTTCCGTTATTATTTTCACCCCAGCCGTATTGACCGGAACTGATGGTGTTACCAGACAGGTCTGTAGCTTTCATGTGCCATATGTGGAAAGCATCGCTAGGATTGCTAGCGACGTCTTCAAGCGTAACCCCGTTGTACCGAAGTGTCTGTACACCTCTTTCACCGAAGGTGAGTTCTAGAGATTGTGCTGCAAGTTTTGTTTGCGAAACGCCACAGATGAGAGCTGCTAACATGAAGAAGCCAGACAGCCTTTCACAGGTTCTCGCTGAAGCGAGTCCAGATTGCAATTGCTCCAACGTGGTTCTGGTGCTCTGGAGGTAAGCGAGCCTCAGCGTCGAGCACAAATCTTGAAGGGCGCGTTTGCGCATATATTGCTTCCTTTATGCAAATTCCTGTTGGGTAGGGCTGGACCATACGTTTACAGGTTTGTAACTCTTACCGCGGTCGTCGCGTTACCTAAGTAATATTGCCCATCAAAAAGGAATGGAATCACTCTTTTGGGTAGCTCCGCCATTCACATTCATGCGTCTCCTAGGATCTTTTGCCACGCTTTGCGGGAACGACGATCATCTTCTCTCGACCCCAACACCGCATCTGTCGCAAGGGTATTCGACCAGTTCGCCCACTGGCCCACCGAGCGAAATTACCCACGTCGTCGAGAAGTTCAATCGCGACTGTAGTGTAATCGACAAATGCACGCTTAGCAGCAGCGGCTCGTCGGACATCGTCTCGTGTTCGCAAGCTGATAGGTTCTCCGGACAACAGATTGACCTTGACGATACGTGCCATTCGAGGGTCGCTGTCTGCTGAATAGCAGTACGGGTCAGCGAAATTGCTGCTGCTCAAAAGCCACATTGAACAAAGCGCGTTTTGGAGTACCATCCGTTTCTCTATTCGCGCTTCTCAGCGTTCTGTTTGTCTTCCATTCCCTGACGCTCGACACAAAAGTAGAGGTGCGACCAGATGTCACACGCTTTACTGTCAGACCCGATCCGAAAGGACGGCTGGATATTCTCGTCATGGGCGGAGGGTACAACGCTTTCCTTTTCAAAGTTGACCCCGACGATTGGACGGTGTGGTCAGAAGCGGTTTCTATTCCTACCAGCGACACGCCACGCCTGCCTTCGGATCCGAGGTCGTGCGGCACCTTCAACTTCCATCAACAAAGCTTTGTGTTGCCGAGTGGATTGCGCCGAGTGATGTGCAGCGTCGACTCGCACGTCCTAATCACGAACCTCACAACCTACTGATTCGACATCGAACATTGCACTCCTTCCCATTGCTTCGGAATTGCTCAACTGCGCTATCGTCGAGAGCGTATGTTTTTTGGAGAAGCGCGGGCTGAGCAGATTGGCGCTGTGGCTATTCATGTGTACCGTACCAGCCTCGGCTTTGGTAAATGTCCATGCAACGAGTCGGGAAGGTCTTGTATTTAGAGCTCCTTCAGTCCATCAGGCAAGGTCAGTAACGCTTCAAGTCGATGCGAGCGGAGATCGCACATGCCGCGATACTACGGCCGTTTGGTTTGTGGTTCCGCAGCCTTCCGCCATTACAACCAGATTCCCAGGATTGAAAAAAGGTATCTGCTGCGCAAACGAAACCGCTGGCGCACTAGCTAAAGCAAGGTAGGACGAGAACAAGACAAAACCGAGAGATCCCTTGGGCATGAGGCTTCCTGACCTCAGAACTTTGAAAAGGCTGAGGCGCCAAGCCTAGCGCGGGACCATAACGGTACTGTGAATAGAAACGGACGCAGAGAACCTGATTGTGACTGAGGAAAAGTTCCCGCTCTTTGAAGCTCCATGAACGTTCTTCCCATGCCGCTCTTCGAGTTGTGCCTATTTCACGAAGCTATGCTTTGCGCAGAAAGCTCATGGAGCTATTGGGAGGGTGGCCCGATCGGTAATTAGAGCCTTGGTCGCGCCGTCGTGCATGCACTCATTCATAGAGCTGCCCGGACCCAACACTTGGATCGTCCATACATACATAGCTCACATAGTTTTCAATATTGCATGTAGGATCGTATACATTCTTGGGTATGCCCCTACTCCGCACTGCTCTCATCAGCTGTTCCTCTTCCAGGTGCCTTCGCGCTTTCGCTGAGAACTCCTACTTTGCGCGGCGGATATCTAGGCGTTTCATCGCAGGTACTTCACTGCGGGAGGTGCTCTTTGCCGTAGAGGAGCTGAATGCACTCGGCATCTCTGCCACGCTCGATGTTCTGGGAGAGAACGTGGACACGGAAGCGGAAGCTCAGGAAGCCGCTCAGATCTATCGCGAGATGATCGATACGATCGGCGATAAAAAGCTTGATGCAAATGTGAGTCTGAAGCTGACTCAAATGGGGATTGATCTCGGGATAGATGTTGCAGAAGGTATTGTTCGCGGTTTGGTGCAGCATGCCGCTACGCGCGGGACGTTCCTGCGTGTCGATATGGAAGGTAGCCCGTACACGCAGGCAACGATCAACCTTGTGCGCCGCATACATGCTGAGCCTATCTACGGAGAGGCCGTAGGTGTCGTCGTGCAGGCGTATCTATATCGTACCGATCAGGATGTGGACCAACTTCTAGCAGAAGGCATCCGTATGAGGCTCTGTAAAGGCGCTTACTTGGAGTCGGCGGAGATCGCGTTCGCTCGGAAAGAAGACACCGACAAGAACTATGTGAAGCTCTCCAAACGGATGATTCTCTCCGGGATCTTCCACGGTCTGGCTACCCACGACGAAACAATCATCAACGAGATTCAGTCCTTCGCAAGAGAGGAGAAGCTTGATCTAAGCAGTTTCGAATTTCAAATGCTCTATGGGATTCGCCGCGACCTGCAGGAAAGACTTATCAAAGAAGGTTTCCGCGTCCGCGTTTACATCCCATTCGGCACGGAATGGTACCCCTACTTCATGCGCCGACTGGCCGAGCGGCCCGCCAATCTCATCTTCATCGTACGGAATCTTTTCCGTAGCTAGTAAAAAGTCCGGGCAATGCCCGGACCTCAAGCGTTTCGGACCTGACTAGAGCTTAATCCACAGATACTCCTTAGAGTACGGAACCATGCTCATGCGGTAGCCAGTCTTTTCACCGGTTACAACTGTGTCGCTCCAGTTAAAACCCACCTTTTTTTTGGAATCGTACAAACCAGGCTCTTCTGAGAAGCACATCGTTTTCTGCAGGACAGTTTGATCACCCAAAGACAGATACGGAGGCTGGTGCCCTTCGGTGCCTTCTCCATGTCCGGGCCGATGGTAGATGTATTGCGCACAACCTTCCTTGACCTGATATTCCAAGATCTTCTTTGCCACACTCTGGCAGGTTGCGCCAGCCACCTGCAGTTCTACCTGCATGTCGCATGAGTGCTCACTCACTTCCCAAAGCTTGCCCATATGCGGATCAAACTTACCTGAGCTGTCCGCGGTGATAAACATGCGGTAACCCTCGCCTCCAAATCCGCCGATGCGGCAACCGCCGCTGATCTGAATGGGTTGGTTCTTCTCAATCTTGTTGAAGTACGGCTGATTCGGATGCGGATAGGAGGTTACCGTACCGGCTCGCACAGAGTAGTGCATGCTTGCTCCGACTCCGTAGTTCGCCTCTCCGCCGTGGAGATCAAGGCTGGAATACAGAAGATTGCTGGTCCAGAGATTGCAAGCCGCTGCCACTTCTAGATCGGTGATGTCGGTTCCATGGGTCAGCATGTAGTCCCGGCCGAAGGCGTGACCCTGATCGTAGATAGTGTAAGCGCGCCGCCAGAGAGCAAGCTCTTCTGGCGATTT
Organism: Granulicella sp.; assembly: GCA_965200515.1. GTDB lineage: Bacteria > Acidobacteriota > Terriglobia > Terriglobales > Acidobacteriaceae > Granulicella. The sequence continues at coordinate 2,738,599 of CBDAUT010000014.1, forward strand.
GATCTCCCTCATCTTCAGCAGGTCTGGCCCAATGTTGACCACTTCAACATCGGGGAAAACGGCTTTTACTTTCGCTAGTTCACTGGGGTAAAGCTCTGCATCGATGCCCAGCTTCTTACCCTGCAGCCCGTGCTTCTTAATGCCTTCCAGTGTGTATGTGAAGATGTCGTTAGAAGGGCCGACTGCCACCTTACCTTCGTAGGGGTATACACCTCGAGCATCTGGGTAGTCGTAATAGGCCAAACCGTCTCCGAACCACCAGCTCTTCACAATGTCCCGGTCGAGCCCCGGATATAGGTACCAAGGATTCTCATCGTCCTTGTTCATGAAGGTGGCCTGTGGCCGTTCTGTTTCCACATGGTAATAACCAATGAGGTAGCTAACGTTCAGTACGTTTCTCAACAAAAATGCGTTAATACCTTTTGCTGATAAATCGTCTTTGAAGGTCTTCACCTTCGCCTTGTACCAGCTCAGAGGCAGGCGGTCATACGTCGCTGGAGCAGGGGGTGTGTCTGCACCGGTGCCCGGTGTAAGCAACATTTTTTGACTCGGCCCGTGGCCTTGCTGGTTAACGATGGAAGTAAGTGAAGACACGGAACTATTGGATTGCGCTGCAGCTACCTTTTCGACGCGCGTCATGAAACCAGCGCCCAGCGTGGCGAGAGCGCTGTTCTGCAACATGCTTCTACGATTCATCATTGACTTGCTCCGGTACTTGCTCTCAATACGGCGCTTGCGTGGCAAGCAGGCAAACACACCTGCTCAGATTTTTATCCAGAGGTATTCCTTGGAATACGGAACCATACTCATTCGGTATCCCTTCTGATCACCTACCACGATGGTGTCTGACCAGTTGAAACCGACTTTGTTTGGGAGATCGTACAAACCTGGCTCTTCAGAGAAGCACATATTCTGCTTCAACACGGTTTCGTCGCCCAGCGCGATGTATGGGGGTTGGTGACCCTCTGTCCCAAGCCCGTGGCCGGGGCGATGGTAAATGTACTGCGCGCATCCTTGGTCGACCTGGTACTTCAGGATTTTTTCAGCGACGCTTTGACACGTAACGCCTGCTTTGGATTCCTTCACTTGAATATCGCAGCAATTTCGCGACACCTCCCAGAGCTTGGCCATGTGCGGGTCGTATTTTCCGGCTGCATCGGCAGTGATGAACATGCGATACCCTTCGCCGCCGTAGCCGCCGACGCGACAGATTCCATCGATCTGAATGGAGCGATTTTTCTCAAGCTTGTGGAAGAAGGGTTGGTTCGGGTGCGGGACCGCTGTGACCGGTCCGCAACGGCAGTCGTACTTCATCTCTGCCCCTACACCATAATTGGACTCACCATCATGCAGATCCAAGTCCTTGTACAACATGAAGCTTGTCCACATGTCTGTGGCGCGAGCGACTTCCTGATCGTAGATATCGGTGCCATGCGTCAGGATGTAATCACGCGCAAAAGCGTGCCCGCGGTCGTAATACACATACGCACGCCGCCACAAAGCAAGTTCTTCCGGCGCTTTGACCTCACGCATCTTGATCAAATCAGGGCCAACATTGACGACCTTCACGCCCGGAAATACTTTCTGCACCTTCGCGAGATCAGAGGGATATAGTTCGCCATCTATCGCGAGCTTGTTTCCCTGTATGCCATGCTTCTTCAAGCCTTCCAGCATGTACGTGAAAATGTCATTCGTCGGCGCAGTGAAGACCTTCCCCTCGTACGGGTATGCTCCGCGGGCATCCGGGAAATCGAAGTAAGCTAGTCCATCGCCCCACCACCAGCTACGAACGATGTCGCGATCAAGCCCTGGATAGAAGTACCAGGGGTTCTCGTCGTCTTTATTCATGAACGTTGCTTGTGGACGCTCCGTCTCCCGATGGAAATAACCGATCAGATACGAGACGTTCAGCGGATTTCGCAGCAGGAAAGCTTGTATTCCGCGGGCGTTCAGCGCGTTCTTGAACTCTTGCGTCTTGGCCTTGTACCAACTCAACGGCAATCGGTCATAGGTCGCCGGCGCAGGCGGCGAATCCGGACCAGTGGGTGGAGTCAGAAGCATCTTCTGACTAGGTCCACTGCCCTGGCTATTAAGCAACTGCTCGAGTGAAGAAGGAGAAGTACTTTGCATAGATGCAACTCGGTCTACGCGCTTCATAAAACCAGAGCCGAACAGCGCCAACGCGCTGTTATGAATCATGTCCCTGCGACTGCTCATCGGTTCACTCCACTTACATTCAGCGTTGCTGCTTTTGTGCTTAGCGGCTCAGGAGTGCATCCCGAGCGACACGGTCGGATCAGTCACCTGCCTCATGGCGCGGTGACTGTCATACCCTCACGAACCTCTGGCTTTCCTTTGCGCTCGTCCTTCTGCTTCTGGACCATGGCGGCAACATCCGCAAGCAGCTTGCTTGGCTCATAGACGATGCCATCCTTTACCACATACTTAATGCCGCCAACACGCTCCACCTTTCCGGTGTCGTCGTTCAGCTTCATCCAGCCCGTGCCGTAGAGGACCTTGAGGTTCTCCAGCGGATTCTGATCAACGAGCACGAGATCGGCGCGCATACCCGGCCGGATAATCCCGAAATCCGGCTTGAGGCCCTTGGGCTTCATCAGTTCCTCAGCACCGTAGAGTGTTGCAGAGCGGATTACTTCCAACGGTGAAAGCCCAGCCTCGCGAAGCAGCTCCAATTCCTGAATGTAGGCAAAGCCGTAGGTCTGGAAGATGAATCCCGCATCCGTGCCCACCGTTATGTGTCCACCCATCTGGTTGTAGTCGTGGATCATTTGCTCCCAGACCGTGTAGAACTTGCGGAACGTGACTTCATCCTCCGTAGTCCAGTAGTAGAAGTAGGAGCCATGGTGAGTACGGTTCGGCTGGTAGTAGTCCATCAGAGAGGGCAACGTGTATTTGTCGTGCCACTCCGCTGTGTATGCACGCATCAGGTCGCGGTTTGCCGAATAGATCGTCATGGTGGGATTCATGATGGCGTCATGCGCCTTCATGTCTTCCAGAAACGCTTTCCACTCTGGGCTGCCCGGCGGGTAAATCTTGTCCCAGTTGTGAGCTACCTGCGCAAAGCGCATGTACTCATCGCCATTGTCCTGGTCCAGAGGATAGTTCTGTACAGAAGTCTCCTTCAGGATCGATTCGAACAAGCCATAGTTATGCGTGACTGTTCCCAGACCGCGGTCGACCGCTTCCTGCGCGTTCAGCCGCGATTCGTACATCTGTCCTAAGTGCGCGACAGATCCGAGATGACGTTTCTTAGCTTCGTCGAATACTGCAGCGGCAACATCTGGATCGTCGCCGAAAAACTTGACGCCGTCTGCACCTTTATCCGCGAGAAAGTCGACCCACTGGCGTCCGGATTCCGGGGTGTGTATTGGATTAGCTTTCCATCCATCGCCTGTAAACGCGGGCTGATACACGAAGATGTGCGGAGCTACGATCTCGTCCTTGTTGGAGCGTTCACGTTCGCGCAGCGTCCAATCGAGACCTCCGCCAGGAACGCCGCGTACGGTTGTAACTCCGTGTGCGAGCCAGAGCTTGTTTACGTATTCGGCATCAGGCGCTTTCTGCGGATCGCCGTAATGCACGTGATTGTCTACGAAGCCTGGCATAAGGTACATGCCTTTGCCGTCGATCTCGAAGGTGCCCTTTGCTGGGCGGCGCTTGGGATCGATTGGGACTTTGGGCGCCCCGACGATGTCTACCTCCGCGATCTTGTCATGCACGACTACAAGGTCAACGGGACCGAACGGCACGCCACCGGATCCATCGATCACCGTCACGCCACGAATCACAAGACGGTCGTAGGGGCCGCCCCCTTCGCCTGGTTTCCGATTGGGCGCTGGATTCACCGCTCCTCGTTCACGGCCCTGGGCAAAGGCGTGGGGCGCGAACGTTGCAGACAAAACACAAGCGGCCACCAAGAGCTGCTTGCCACGAAGACTTGGCATATTCCTGTCCTTTTCTGAATGAAGGCAAACTAAAAGCGACGGAGCGAGGAGGTCAGTCGCCTTGAAATTAGAAGGTAAATTCGGCGCCAACCTTGAAGAGTCGCGGTGGCAAGATAGCTGTTGGATTCAGCCTGAGGGCTGCATTGTTGACGCTTTGATTCACGCTCACGATAGCGGCGGAATTCGTCATGTTGTACACATCGAATTCGGGCTTGAAGGTGTACCGCTCGCCGAAGTGGATAGGCCGATCAATGCGCAGATCAGACAGGTTGATGTCTGACAAACGAATTGGGCCCGAAGGATAGACAACAACTGACTGACTTTGATGAAGGGTCTGCCCGATGATGGCTGTAGAAAGTGTGTAGGTCTGGGTAACAGCTGGCCCACCGGCATGCTGAAAATCCCCTGCAAGTTCAAATTTGTACGGGAGCTTGTAAAGCCCAGCAAACTTCAACTGCAAAGGCACGTCGTAATTCGGGTATTCACCAATTCGGTTGATGTTGTAGTTAGGGTTATTGAAATCATCGAGAGCAGTGTTCAGGTCGCCTGTGATTGCGCCGCGCAGCCTGCTCCAGGTGATACCACCGTTCAGCATGAAACGTTGTGACAAGTTCTTTTGTAGGGAAATGTCCAGGCCGCGGTATTCATTGTTCAACAACGGCGTGTTGAACAAGTGGTACTGCGCCAAAGGAACTGTAGCTTGCGTTTGGTTAAAAACAGTGATCGGCTGCCCCGTGGCTGGGTTGTTGATCGTTACGGGAGTGTACCCGCTGGACGGAACACTTGCGTTATAGCGACCGATAAGATCGCTTGTGGCGCGATGCCAACCTGACACTGAAAGGATGAAGCCATAGGGCAGTTCTTGTTGAACCCCCACGGACTGCTCCCAGCTATTGGGGCGCCGAATACCGGGGTCTTGAACGTACGCAGATGCGAAACCTGAACCTGCAGCAGGATTGAACTCATTCCGAGCATCCCCAACACCGTAGAAATCCGGTATGCCGTTCTTGTTGGTATCAGTCCAAGGAACGTTGTTTGTGAAGTACTGAAATGGATTGATGTTTGTGAGGAGGTTCATTCCAGCCCCCTGCATATATTTACTAAAGCTGGCCTTGAGCACGGTCTTGCCGTGCCCGCCAACATCCCAGCTCACGCCAAGACGTGGGGTCCAGTAGTTCCAATTGGGAACGCCATTCTCTGCAGCAGAGGTTCGAGAGGCTGCTGTCGATCCAGTAACAATGTTCAGCCAAGGGCTGGACGGAGATGTCTGTGCGGGGATATAGCCATTCAGGTGTTCGAAACGGATGCCAAGGTCCAGCGTCACGCGATTACCAAGCTTCCACGAGTCCTGCCCGTAGAAGCTCAAGGTGTTGAGAAGGTTTGTTTGCTGCTGAATAGGGGTCGTAGCGAGGCCAGCGAATTGCGGAGATCCATTGTTATAGATCGCCTGCAAATTACCGTTCTCGACATAGATCTGCGCGTAGTAGTCGTGAGTAAATTCACCGCCAACTCGCAAACTGTGCGTGCCGACCGGCGTTTTCAGAAGCGCAGAAGCGGACGAGGTTAGCGACAGCCGCCAAGTTGGATTGACATAGCTGTACTGCGCCGCATTCGTCAGCGTGGAAAGCGTGCTGTCTGTCGTGGAGATATCCGTTGGCAGAACACCTGGTTCGTACCGTTGCGGGTATTTGATATGGGTGTAGCCTGCACCCGTATCGATCACCCACCGCGATGTTGGCGTGAAGATCCACTTGGCGATAACTGTGCTGCCCGGTTGATTCTGGAGCCAAGAAGCTTTATCGGGAACGAAGTATGGCGGCGTGTTGCGGCGATGATAGCGGTTCTTCTGGTTACGGCTATACATTGCCGTGAACTTGTTCTTCTCATTCATCTGATAGCTGAGCTTCACCATCTCGTTGGCGATCAGATTGTCGTTGATCGCGGCAGAGCCGTCGCCGTTGAACGCACCGGAAACGATGTTGTTCACCTTCCAGTATCGGAACGATCCGAAGTACCAGAGCTTGTCATGAAGGATTGGGCCGCCTACGCTGCCGTTGTAGTCATAGTTGACGGTAGTGGGATTGCCGACTTGAAGGTTTGGGTTACCCGCAGCGGCTGTATTCGTTATGTTCCTTCGCAGTTGCGCGTTCAGCGTCGAATCCACGTTGCTGGATTGCATGCCCTGGCTGGCGCCATTCGCGAATAGCGTTCCATGGATCTTGTTGCCACCATCCTTTGTCACCATGTTCATGTACACGCCAGAAGGACCAACGTCTGCAGGAAGCGCTCCAATCCGGTAGTTGATTTCCTGAAACATGCCTTGGTCGTAATAAATCGCCGTAGCACCCCCAGTGAGACCGGCCCACGTTACGTTGACTCCATCAATCATGAAGCGCTGATCTGCCACGCTCGATCCGTGAACCACCATCGTGGCCGCCTGCATGCCAGTAGAGCCGCCCACGTCACGACTATTAGGCACAACTGCGGGCACCATGTTTGCTTCAGCCCAGGGGTTACGGCCCGAAGGAATTCCTTCTAACATCTGCTGCCCTAGCACCTGCTGTGAAGCCACATTCTCGGTATCGATGGACATAGCGGAACCGTTCACGACCACTTCCTGCGATACCCCACCAATCGGCAGCTTCGCGTCGGTCGTTACAGTTACGGCTGAGTTCACGGTGATGTTGGTTGAAACGAACGTGGTGAACCCTTGCTTCTCGACCCTTACCGAGTAAAGCCCTGGTGGCAGTTCCAGAAACTTGTAGTATCCCTGCGCATCCGTGTGGATGGTCATCGTTCCGTCAATCAGGGCTGGGCTTGTGGCGATTACGGTTGCGTCTGGCAGAACAGCGCCCGACGTGTCAGTTGCTGTTCCAGCAATGGACCCTGTGAGCGTCTGCGCATCCACGGTGGCACTCAAGAGAAAGCAGCACAGCAGCAACGCACCACACCGTGGCACATGGCGTTGCGTCTTTGAACAAGCTGTAACGAAAAGGGCGGCAATTTGGCGCATGAGAACTCTCCAGGCTTGGGTGGTGAGTGGCCCTTTCGTGACATACGGCAATACGTGACGAAAAGGGTGGTGCCAAAGCTGTTCTTCTAATCCCGAAGAAGCGGTTACTTACGCACGGGAGTACTGCAAGAGATTGCATATCCACCACGGTCCGAAGACCGCGTCAACCCGAACTCAACATGTAACGCTGTATTCGCATGAGGCCACAGGTCAATACGATTCGTCAAGCACTTTTTGAATGCGTTGTGGAATACAACTTTCGTATACGTCTTCGTATACGTTCAGAATGTACACACGAATCCTATTGGCACCCAGCACATCTACCAGCTGCCGCGCTCGCCAAAAAGATCGATCAACCCAAAGATTCGATCCGCACCTTTGCGCCAGTTTAGTGACATGGCTTTCTCAGTAGCCTTTGCGTTACCGCTCCGCACAGCCGCAATAATTTCTCTATGCTCTGACACGGAGTGCTTTAAGTCCTGAACGATCGTGTGCGCGTACAAACGCCAGTAGCGCTCGATCTGTGGCTTCACCATGCGATGAATGTTCTGCAGTCGGGGTCCAGCGCTCGCGGCGACGATCTCAGAGTGAAACGTGGTGTCAATGTCGAATACGCTGCGCAGGTCAGCCTTTTCCATCGCGGCGATAGCGGTGAGCTTCTCATTGAGGGCTTCTAATCGATCGCATAGGGCTTCCCGGTCTGCAGCAGGAAGTGCTGCCGTCATTACCCCGGCAACACCTTCGATGGTGCCAACGACCAGGTAAAGTTCTTGAGCATCTTCCTTCGTAAGGGGTGAAATACGCAGACGTGACTTCTTCGATCCAGAGCGATGCTCTGAGATGAAACCTTCCCGCTGCAGCAGCTGCAGGGCCCCTCTGATCGGCGTGCGGCTGAAGCCAAGCCGCTGGGCCAACTCCGCTTCTACCACCCAGGAACCGGGTGCGATTTGACCTTGCACGATCAGGTCCCGCAGCTTCAGAAACGCGGCCGTCACGCTATCGACTCGCTTGCCCTCATCGCCTGCGGTCTTTCGAGCAGCAGCCTTCGTCTTCGCCATACGCACCTATGTGGTTGATCCTCGAGCACGAAGATCACCGCTGATAGTACATGAGAGAACTCCACTGCCCTAGGAAAAAGCAGCGACATTATTGGCTTGTGTGTATGCAATATGGTGTGCAATCTTGCATCATGGTCACCCCAGCCGAATCACTCAGCGTCCAGTTCTGCAACGAGCCGTTCAGCGACTTCAGTGATCCCGTAGTGCGGAAGTCGATGGAAATGGCGTTGTTGAAAGTTCATGCAGACCTCGGGTTGCTTTATGTCTGCTCCACACCTGGGACAGATACTGAGAAGCTTTACTCCTACAATCCAGCACCTCCTTCTCAGATCATCGGTGTGCATGAGAGTGCCGCATCTACGGCCGTAGATCAAGCGATCGCCGCTGCGGAAGATGCGTTCCAGTCTTGGAGCAGCACGTCTGTTTCCGATCGCGCATACCTCCTTCAGCATGTTGCGGAGAAGTTGCGGAAACGCAAAATGGAGTTTTCTGCATGGCTCGTCTATGAAACCGGAAGGAATTGGGCAGAGGCAGACGCAGACACAGCGGAAGCTATCGACTTTCTCGAGTACTACGCCCTGGAAGCTCTCCGCTTAGCCAGTTCCAAACCGACTATTCAGTACCCCGGCGAACAGAACTCACTGATCCACATGCCGCTAGGTGTCGGGATTATACTCCCGCCTTGGAATTTCCCTCTCGCCATCATGGCTGGTATGACCTGCGCCGCCATCGTGACTGGCAACACGGTCGTGTTGAAGCCTTCTCCTCTCGCTCCCACAGTTCCCGCCCGGTTCCATGCACTTCTAATTGCCTGTGGCATGCCTCCAGCCGTTGTCACGCTTGTGCAGGGAGGTCCGGACTTGGGCGATGCTCTTATACGCAACAGCAGGGTCAGCTTCATTGCGTTCACCGGCTCCAAGCGAGTCGGCTTAGAGATTCATGGAAAAGCAGCGCAGGTGCAGCAGGGTCAAACCCTCATCAAGCGCACCATCTTGGAGCTCGGCGGCAAGGATTCCATCATTGTTGAAGCCGACGGTGATCTCGAGGCCGCCGCCGACGCGGTAATCGCTTCAGCCTTCGGTTTCAATGGGCAGAAGTGCTCTGCTTGTTCGCGAGTTATCGTTGACCATGCCGTGCATGACGCATTTGTGGACCGCCTCACATCCAAAGCGGCGCTGCTGCGCTCAGGCAATCCCGCTGTAAACGAAGCAGTCGGACCTGTAATCGACGAAAGCTCTTACAATCGCGTTTTGAAATACATAGCAGACGCACAGGCGCGCGGAAAGGTCGTTTACGGTGGAGTTGCGCTTACCTCGCCTGAGGAGGGCTTCAATATCGCACCCACCATCGTGACTGGACTCGCGCCATCCGATCCAGTTTGTCAGGAAGAGATCTTTGGTCCCGTGCTGGCGGTGCTTCCCTCGAGAGACTTCTCGCACGCGTTAGAAATCGCGAACGACACAGAGTACGGATTGACCGGTTCAGTCTTCACCTCCTCAGAGGAAAAACTGGAGCGTGCTGCGAGTGAGTTCCAGGTCGGGAATCTCTACTTCAATCGTAAGTGCACGGGCGCTATGGTTGGCGCGCATCCGTTCGGTGGCTTCAAGATGTCCGGAACAGATTCGAAGGCCGGCGGACCGGATTACCTTAGCCTGTTTACTCAGGCCAAGTCCATCGCACGGAAATTACCAAATTAGAAACGGAGATGCATGTCTGATTTAGAACTCACGGCTGTCCCACGACGCAGTCTCGGACTCTTCTCTGCAACCGCTCTCGTCATCGGATCGATGGTAGGGTCGGGCATTTTCATCGTAAGCGCGGACATCGGCCGTACCGTCGACTCGCCTGCTTTGCTGATTGCGGCATGGCTCATCACCGCGTTCCTCACCATCATCGGTGCGCTGAGCTACGGTGAGTTGGCGGCGATGATGCCACAAGCTGGTGGTCAGTATGTTTATCTCCGCGAAGCACTCGGCCCTCTTTGGGGCTTTCTCTATGGCTGGACTTTGTTTCTCGTCATTCAGACGGGAACCATTGCCGCTGTGACCGTCGCGTTCGGGAAATTTCTCGGTGTGTTCCTACCCTCTGTGTCCTCCACACATTGGCTGTGGCATATCGCGCACGTGCCATCCCTAACGATCGGTCCGGTAATAGTCGGCAACATGGACGTCGGTTTCAGCACAGCTAATTCCGTCGCCGTTGTCGTAGTCATTCTGCTAACCGCAATCAACATTGTTGGCGTAAAGATGGGCGCAGCCATCCAGAACGTCTTTACCACGGCCAAGTGCCTGGCACTCGCCGCGCTTGTTCTGCTCGGCTTGCTCGTCGGCAGAAATCCCATTGCTATCGCCCAGAACTTCGGGCCTGCATTGCACGATTTTTGGGCACACTCGACAGGTCCTCGCTCGGTTCAGCCCGGCGGCATCGCCGTAGGCGTGCTGACGATCCTTGCAGTCGTACAAGTCGGTTCCCTTTTTTCCGCAGACGCCTGGAACAACGTCACGTTCACCGCTGGAGAAATCGAAAACCCAAAGCGCAACCTTCCTCGCTCACTGCTTCTCGGCACAGGTTTTGTTCTGCTGCTCTACATTCTTGCCAACTTCGCCTATCTAAGCGTGCTTCCGCTCCACGGCTCGCCTACGGCTGCGACCGTTGTCGGTCGGGGCATTCAGTACGCACAGGAAGAACGCGTGGGGACCGCTGTGCTGGAACAGATCTTCGGCGCAAAGGGTAGCTTACTCATGGCGGCCGCCATCCTGATCTCTACCTTCGGTTGTGCTAACGGCATGATCCTGGCGGGTGCCCGTGTGTATTACGCGATGAGTAAAGACGGTCTGTTCTTCAGGCCTGTAGGTACACTCAACCCGAAAACGAACACCCCAGTGGCCTCTCTTCTGCTGCAGTGCCTATGGACATGCTTGCTCTGCCTATCCGGCTCCTACGGGCAACTGCTGGATTACACCATGTTTGCAGCGCTGCTGTTCTACATACTCACGATCTCGAGTCTGTTCGTCCTGCGACGCACACGCCCCGACGCTCCCCGACCCTACCGTGCAATCGGCTATCCTGTGCTGCCGGCACTCTATGTGATCGCTGCAGCGTGGATATGCCTCTGCTTGCTGCGCTACAAGCCACAATTTACCTGGCCTGGCCTCATGCTCGTGGCGCTTGGAATACCGGTCTTCCTCGTTTGGACCAGAAGTGCCCGTTCCACAAGGGTTTCGTCCTAGACCTTCGAGATAGAAGGGGGCGCTTGTGACGAGTGTGAGGTTGAGCCAACCCGGCGCGTACAACGATGCGGAGGCAGATACCTATGCTTGTTCAGCCTGTTGTTCGTATATTCCGATGAGCATCGCCGATTTCGCCGATGCCTCGTTGAAGTACCGCGCCATGGGCTACGGCTCGGTTCGTTTGTAGGGCTCTAGGTTGTGTGCCCAGCGGAGCCGATGGCCTAGAACCACAGTTCGGTGGTGGGTTCGGAATACCGTAAGCTCGACTTGTAAATGGCAGAGGCGAGCTAGAGTCCCCTCTGCGGCGGCCGAAAGCGCGTCCGCGAGCGCATAGAGGCGTCCCTCGGTTTCGCCGGAGCGGTTTGCGAGCAGTACGACATCGTAGCAACGTTCTGGTACATCTCGATGTAACTTGCACCACCATACCGTCCGGCCTGAATTATTCAGCTTCAGTGCCCTTCCACAACTCGGCTGATGTGCCAGTTGAGCCGGACAGCATCAGTCTCTGGCCTAACCAAGGACAGGCTTTGCATAAGAACGACCGCTTCATGTTTGGGCGTGACAGACGCTGTGGACAGACGCGATTTCGACCGCCGTTGCACCTATACAAGAGGCGCCGCTCCTCTTTGACACGCCTTGACAGAGCCGTCACCTGATTTGGGACGGGTGCAATCAGCTACCCTTTGAACGCAAACCAGGCTCCTTTCCTACCGCTCAATGGCTTCAGAGCCATGCGCTCGCCTGCCCCTTGTCATATCGGAGCAGCTCGTAGATATCCGCGAGTAGAGGCCACGTACTAGCGAAGTACGAATGCGCCAGCCAATCTGAATCAACTTCTGAGGCGTCGATAGTCTCGAAGCCAGGCAAGATCAGGACCGGCTTACCACCCGCTCTCGGGTACCTGTGCAAACCGCAGGAGAGCGCAATCGCTTTATCCTTGGATGAGCTGTAAAGCGTAGTGTGGTTCGACACGGACGCAATTGACTGGGCCATTTCCTTGAGGGTTCCAGCGTCGATGTCCGGTGCGGCCAGTACAAGCTGATGAAGGACGGGAAGCGTCAGCCCAACCGTCGAGCGGCTCAGTTCGCGAAGTGCATCGCAAACGGCACGATTGCCCATCGAGTGCGCAACAAGATGAATGCGAGCTGCACCGCTCCGCGTGTTCAGCAATGTCAGGAGATGTTGAAGATGCGGAGACGTCCAGATTACATTCGCTTCGTCGCTAGAGTAATTCGCCGTTGAACCGTTCGACGGCCAGCTGTAAAGAATTGGTGCTCCGACAAAGTTCAGGTCATAGGCAAGTTGTCCCGTTCGTCGTGCCGCGTCCTCGAATGACACGTTGTAGCGATGCGCGAGCACGAAAGCTTCTTTGGAGGTTGACTCGGTTACACGACGCCGCACCTCATCGAGGAACGCATCTTCAGCAACTGTAGTTACAGTCTGCAGGGTGATGTGCTTCTTCGGATTTGGGTGGAACTCCAGTCTCCACCACGCCGGGGATTCGAACCCACCCATTTTGTGCGAGTCGGGTATCGTCACTTCACATTCGCCAAACGTCAACTGACCATCGTCGGCGCGTCGTGCCGTGAAGTCATAGCCGCGAGCGGAGTCAGGAGCCTTCTGCCTATCCGTCGCATCAAAGATCTTTACGCGGGTGAACTGCTCACCAATTTCCACGGCCGACGCCCGCAGGTCCTCGATCATGACACTTGGCTCTGGTGAGGCTCCTGCTGCCGCCATAGGTGGCGCTAATTCTGAAACTCTGGGTTGTTTCGGCGCACCGAAGCTCTTTTCTAAGACACTGGCGCTATTCTCCGTCGATGAAGGATCCGGAGTTGGTACCGGATTTATAGGAGAGTCGTGAAGCGCGTTCACCGCTGAAGCAACATTCAGAAACTGATCTATGGCAGATAGCAGATCTCCAATCCTTGGAGAAGTCGAACTGGACACCACCAACTGACGTTTGAGCTGAACCAGTTCAGATCCGTAGCGCTCGACTTCCGAATTAAGGTCTGATTCTTTCGTGGTGCTGTAGGCAAGTTCTGTGATTGAACTCCCGCTGTCGTATGACGCCCGCACCAAGTCATAAAGTTCTTGAGAATCCAGTGCCGTGACCGCTCCTGACAAAAGATCGAGAAGTCTCCTAAGGGCCAGAATCACTTCTGCTCTTAGAGAATCGGACATCTGCGCCATTTTCCACCTCTGTGGCTAGGAGGATCACCTGTTAGGGGAACAATCCGAGCCGGTAACTTTACACATTTTATTTCCGACGACTCCGGCTAGTTTCTAGTCGGTCACGGTTCAAGCGCTTGGCCCGACCACTACTCAAATGAGCCGACAGAGAGCGGCACAATTGGGACTTTGGTTGACCGCCGCCATTGAAGGTCCGTGTTTGGTTGCTGCCGCAGACGTCAGCGCAAGTTGCGCTTCTGATTAGATCGCTAGTGAGGATCTTAAACACGCTGCTTCCTCAGCATGCGACATGAAAATCGCCCGTGCAATCTGGTTCGAATGACATAAGATGACCGATGCACCTCTGCTACGAATCGTAGTGAGAAGGGATCAGGGTGTCAGAAGACTACTGCCTACTTACATCGATCATATTGTCGTCGGATCCGGTCCACCAGCTCGTTGTAAGGATCGATCCCTGCGGGAGTCGGCTACTGTTCGACGACAAAAGTGTATGTCGCGTGCTCCGAAGTCATGCGCTCGCGGCGCATAGATAATGTTTTCTCTTCGTCTTTCTTACCAGTGAAAACTCCTACCTCGATCAGGTCGTTGAGCGGCATTGCTGACTCCACTCCACTGCTGTCGGCCTGAACCTTTCGCGCCTAAACTTCGAGCGTCACCTGATATTTGCCATCAGGCGTCTTCTTCCACTTCGCGCTGAGCGCCTTATTGTCGTACAGGACAATGCGATTGAATCCATCATCGATCAGATACTGCATATCCTGCGGTGTCTGAGCACGAAGCGCGTCGATGAGTAGCCGAGTGTAGGGACGTCTGCGAAACGGCTGCCGCGCCGACTGTGTTGCCTGTGCTGTCTACCTGGTTGTTGGCATTCGCGTACCGATACTGCGTTAGGAAGTTGTGCAAGGCCAAATTGACGGTATCTTCACCAATGTAATCCGCCAGGGCGTACATGATCTGGCCGCCCTTCTCGTACCAGACGTAAGGCTCTCTTTGAACCGAAGCTAGTGGCGGTTCGTGACGAATTTCACCTGCACGCCCACGCAGGTAGCGATCAAGGAAGTGGCGCAGAACGCGGTGCATATAGTCTTTGCCAAACTTCGCTGCATCGCCATGTACGCCGAATACTGAGCATACGTTTCGGACATCATGTTCGAGCCTTGGACATTGCCACCGATGAGTTGATGCCCCCACCACTGATGACCCAACTCATGAGCCGTGACAAAGTCAGTCAGATCAACGTCAGTCCGTTTTTCTTGGCGTCCGATGAAGCTGATGCCTCAGAGAAGGGGACAGTATTCGAGAAGGACTGCGCGAAGCCGCGGTAGCGAGGAAACTCCATGATGCGGAACTGAATGAATTGGTAGGGACTGGCACGTCCACAGCGCTCATGCGTGGATACACTCCAAACTCTCCGGGAAGGTAGCCGAGAATCTTTCGGACCTCGTTCTTCTGATTCAAAACATCAAGTCCATCCAGTGTGATAGATCCAGAACCAAATCTTCAAGTGTCGCGATCGTCCTCATTAGCGAACTCTTGCAAGCTCCATTGGGTCCAAGAAGGCCGAACATGTTGTTCCCGATGGGATAGTGACAGGTTATTGAGTGCACGCGCCCCGTTCGACTAGGTCTTCGAAAGACCCGCGATCTCGAGAGCCATGAAGGTCCTCTGAAAGCAAAGTTGTGTGGATAGCCGCACTCTAAGATTGCCGTACGGGGAGTGGCGGAGAAATTTCAAAGCCAGAGTCGAATGGCAGTAACAACAGCTGCTAAACCCAGGGAGTTCAAGGTCGACGCTTTGCTGGTGCACGGGCAGTGACATCGCTGCTGTCGACTTCCTTCGCGAGTGAAGCATACCGAACTGCTCCTCTGCGCGTCACATGAACATACTCTATGGTCACTCCCAAGTATGAGCAGCGTGAATGGCTCCAGACGCTGGCCTCGGGAATGTGTTGGTTTCCTCCGCTCCAGAAGACTCTGATTGTCGCACCACACCCCGACGATGAGTCGCTTGCGTGTGGAGGTTTGATCGCGGCTCTTCGTGAAGCGAATGTGGATGTAGTCGTGGCCGCAGTGACGGATGGCGAGAGCGCCTACGACGACGGCGTTGAGATTCGTCGTATCAGACAAGCTGAACAACAGCTTGCGTTGAAGAGATTGGGGGGTTCCGCCGGTGACATTGTTCGATTTCACTTGCCTGACAGTGGCTTGGGGCGTGTGGAGCAGCAGGTAAGAGAAAAGCTTCTCTCGATGATCGATGGCAGCACTCACGTAGTAGCACCTTGGGTCCATGACTTTCATCCCGACCATGAAGTGTGCGGCAGGGCAGCACAAGAGGCGGCTAAGCAAACTGGCGCATCCATTAGCTTCTACTTGTTCTGGACATTTCACCAAGGCTCCCCGTCCCTTCTCAAGGATGTCGAGCTGCTGAACATGCCACTCACCGAGTTGCAGCAGGTGTTAAAAAGCGAGGCAATTCGCTGCCACCGCTCGCAACTGATCCATTCGTCTGGTGAGCCAATCCTTCCCGAGAACCTACTCTGGCCAGCTCACCTCCCCTTTGAGGCTTATATACGTCCATGACTGCAGCAACAACAACTGAATCGTTCTTTGAGGCGAAGTATCGAGCGGACCCAGATCCGTGGAATTTTGCTAAAAGCGAGTATGAAAACCGCCGATACGACGCCACGATGCAGGCCCTGGAAGGGCGGAGGTTTCGACGTGCGCTTGAGCCTGGATGCTCCATCGGAGTTCTTACAGAACGGCTGACTTACTACTGTGCTGCTGTGGACGCGTTCGATATTTCAGAAACGGTCGTATGCGAAGCCATGAAGCGTTGTTCCGGAACCACAGCGAAGATCACGCACGGCGCACTTCCCCACAACATTCCTTCTGCGGCGTACGACCTGATCGTTTTCAGCGAGATTGGCTACTACTTTGAAGAACTCGAACTGCGTGCAATCATCGACCGTCTAGTCCGTATTCTGGAACCCGGTGGCATCCTGCTCGCTGCACATTGGACCGGGCACTCTTCCGATCACATCCTTCATGGCGAACGTGTTCACGACATAATCCGATCCGAACCGGGACTAACTCTTCAGCTCTCAGAAGCGCATGATGGGTTCATCTTGGACCGCTGGGAGCGGTCTTGATTCTGAGTCCATGGCACATCAGTGTGCTCATACCAGCCCGAAACGAGGAAACGTTGCTTCCGCGATGTTTGGATTCGGTGATTGCATCACTTGGTGCGCTACCGCGGAGTTTCTCGTCCGACATTGTCGTTGCTGTAGACCGCTCTACCGATGCAACGTTCGAGATCGCAACGAGAATGCTGCAGGGATTGGGAGCCGTAGTCAGAACGGATGCCGGTTGCGTTGGGCAGACGCGAAAGCTCGCTGCGAAGACGGCGCTCCAGCGGTACGCTGGTCCGCTCCACCGCTGCTGGTTAGCAAATACAGACGCTGATTGCTCGGTTCCGAAAGAATGGCTGCTGAGTCAATCCACGCTTGCGAACGCCGGTTTCGAAGTAGTAGCTGGAATCGTTGATGTGGATTCATTCGTAGAACACCAGACACACGTACCGCAGCGCTTCCGTGAGACTTACGTTCTTCATGCCGATGGCACCCATCCACACGTTCACGGCGCAAACTTTGGAATAAGAGCGGATAAGTATCTCCACGCGGATGGTTGGGGCATTTTAGCCACAGCAGAGGACCACGATCTCTGGAACCGGCTCAAGAAGATCTCGGCACGAACCATCTCGCCGAGTTCACTTTCTGTGTTGACGAGCGGACGCAAAGTAGGACGGGCACCCAGCGGTTTTGCGGACGCTCTCGCTTCACACAATGTGGTGAACGCATGACCACTGACGAGCTGCGACGGCATGTCCTTGCGTTGTCCGACCGAGACATTCCGCTTCCGGGAGGAGGACAGACACCTCAACGTCATCGTGCATTGTTTCAGATTGCACGTGAAGGGCTGACAGTCGCCAGACTGGTAGAGGCACATTGGGACGCACTGGCGATATTGGCTGAGGCGGGAAGGAGACCAGCAGTCGGCCAGCTTTACGGTGTCTGGGCTTCAGAGCGTATGGGTCAGCCAATAAGTTTCGCCCGTTCCGATGAGAGCTTCGTACTTAGCGGGGGCAAGGGGTTCTGCAGTGGAGCGGGCATAGTTGATAGGGCTCTTGTGACAGCGCTATTTCCTGAGCCTCGCTTAGTCGATGTAGACCTTCGCGCAAACGCGACACACATTGAATACGACCTGTCCTCGTGGAAGTCATCAGCATTCCACGCGACGAACACAGCCACGGTCTCTTTCAATGAAATCGGGTTCTCAGAGCACGATTTTATCGGCGGACCCGACTGGTATCTAAGTCGTCCTGGCTTTTGGCATGGGGCCTGTGGGCCGGCAGCGTGCTGGGCAGGTGGAGCAGCAGGTCTTCTCGACTATGCCTTGCAGCAGTCCCGTTCTGATGCCCACACGATCGCTCACCAAGGTGCCATGTATGCAGATATTTGGGCTGCCGAGGCATACCTGGACGTTGCCGGGCGTGAAATCGATGCGCAGCCTGCCGAAATTCCGCGCTCGATAACCCGGGCTCTCATTCTGCGTCACCTTGTCGAGCAAGCGTCTACCGACATCCTACACAGACTAACTCGCGCATTCGGTCCACATCCTTTAGTGGCAGATGCTGTCGTGAGCCAGCAGTACAACGAACTTCACATTTATCTCCGGCAATCTCACGCCGAAAGAGATCTTGAAGCGCTTGGAAAATTGGTGAGAAGCTAGGCGCCGTGGAAGCGAGGTGTGGAACGGTTGACCACAGCAGGTTCCAAGCGGTTTCTAAACTGATGATCAACGTGGAATTCTGTGGATCCGATGAGAAGCCATCCGTCCTATCGGTGCGACCCCGGGCACGTATTTGTGCTTGAGCGAGCGGAGCGCATTCGATGCCTTGTGGAACTGTCTGGTGCGCCGCCAAAAGGAAGCGGTGGTCCAGAGGGCGATTACAGACCTACCGTGAACTGCGGGATATCTTCGTGCGCATCGCTTGGAGGCTGGACGGCACAGCAGTTGCTCGAGGCTGCCGACGAAGCTCTGTACAGGGCGAAAGGAGCTGGACGAAACAGAGTGGTAACCGTGCCCTGTGGCAAATGTGCCAATGAACTTAGTCTTCCACTGGATTTGTTCGACATCTGCATTCAATCGCCGTCTCAAGCGGCTTAGGCGATTACGGGTAGAGTAGCTCAGCACTCCACGTTTCATTGCGACGGAACAGCAAACGATCGTGCAGCCGGTCCGGTCCGTCGCTCCAGAACTCAACCTCTAACGGCTCCAATGTGTAACCGACCCAAGTGTCGGGAAGCGGCACTGGATTATCTCCAAGTGCCTGCGTGTACTCCGCAACTTCCCGCTCCAACACAATTCGCGAATCCAGCGGACAGCTCTGTTTCGAGACCGCAGCGGCGAACTGGCTCTTGCGGCTGCGAGAGTGGAAGTATTGCTCAACCTCGACGGTACTAAGCCGCTGGACTTTACCTGAAAAGCGCACTTGCTTCCGCAGTGTTTTCCAATGGAAGCAAAGCGATGCGAACGGATTCGCCGAAAGCTCCCGGCCCTTCTGACTCTCCAGATTGGTGAAGAAATGCAGACCTCGTTCCGCTATTCCCTTAACTAGCACCATGCGGACGCTTGCTACGTTCAGGTGCGAGGTTGCAAGGGCCGCGGCAGTTGGGTCATTCGGCTCAGAAGCTTCGGCTTCTTTCATCCACGATGAAAACAGGTCGAGAGGATTTTGCTGCGGGTCGAGTTCTTCCATACGGTTGGGACGAACATAGCCATAACAAACGTCGCTCGCTGTAGTAGCTCAATCTTTCAGACTTACGATCAGGTCGAAGTCATCGCAACGAGCGTTGATGTAGCAACTCGTTGGGTCAGCTTCTCTGACTCACCGTGTTGATGGTGCTCACAACTGTTCCCGAAAGCCAGAATGAACGTTATGCTGAACGCTTCGCAGCCAAGCAGAAGGCGTCCCCGGAGTCGATATACAAACGGAAGGACTTCACCGCTTATTGCTAGAGCCACTCTTCACTACCTCCGTTGGCGAGCACTCCAACCCGATCCACATGCCAACCGCTTCCCCTCGAGGTTCACCTAGACTCTTCGGCGAGTAAAAGCGCTTCGGGGTACGTAGATTGAATCTTCTCGGCGACTTGGCAGTGATTTCGCAATTCCGGAGTAATTCATACCCAAGCCGATGTGCGCAAGCACTGTAGCGGGCTATCCACGAGCGCGTCACTGGGACGGCCGCCAACTCCTCAACAAGGACTTATAAAGAGGCGTTAGCTTCGCGATTATCTCGAGGATGGCTTCGGAATCATTTTCCGAGGAGTCGATGAGGAATGGCTACGATGCTCGACAACAGGTGATGCGTGGGCTTGACCACGAACGCACTAGACTTTCCACAATCAGCTGAGGTAACTTTGCTCTATTGAGCAGCGGGAAGCGGCTCGATGTGCCTGCAGCGGGATGCTGCGCCTCGGCGGGATGCCAGGCTCTGGTAAATCACACTACAAAATCTGAATTCAGGCGATAGGATGCCGTGCTGCGCAAAGACGTATGCGCCCGGGCCTCTGTTTCGCGATCCATTGGTTCACCAAACATCTCTTAAGGAGATTCTGTGTCCACGACGAATCCATGTCTTTCGGAAAGCAACGATATTGCTCCGGATCTAAATTCCTCTACGGCGGCGAGTGAAGTCACCCTCGCCGTGAGCTACCGCGCAACAGAGTTACTGATACCGCACGCTAAGAACAGCAGAAAACATTCAAAGGAACAGGTTCGAAAGATAAAGGACAGCATTCTGGAGTTTGGTTTCGTAAACCCGGTGCTTATAGACGGTGACGGCACCATCATTGCCGGCCACGGCAGGGTACAGGCAGCCAGGCTCCTGAAGATGGAACAAGTGCCGACCATATGCTTGCGCGACCTTACCGATGACCAGATCCGCGCATATATGCTCGCCGACAACGAAATAGCTGCAAAATCCAGCTGGGATAAGGAACTTCTCAAAGTCGAACTCATCCATCTCGAATCACTGCCGCAGTTTGATGTTTCTCTCACCGGGTTCACGGTCCCGGAGATTGACCTGATCGTCTGCGGCAAGTTCAGCAAAGCCGATCAAGCAGACGTGTTGCCGCCGATGCAGGAAACCGCAGTGAGTCAACGAGGTGATCTTTGGCTTTTAGGTGAGCACCGTGTTCTTTGCGGCGACGCTCGAGCCGCATCTTCCTTCACTGTTCTCATGGGGGAACAACGCGCTTCCATGGTTTTCACTGATCCGCCATTCAACGTGGTGATTGATGGAAACGCTGCTGGTCATGGAAAGACCCACTACAGAGAATTCGAGATGGCGTCTGGAGAGATGACGAAGGAGGAGTTCACAGATTTCCTGACGACCTGCATGGGACATGCGGCGCGGGTCAGCGCAAATGGATCGATACACTTCGTCGCTACAGACTGGAGACACCTGCCGGAGTTCCTGGGTGCCGGTGAAAGAGTCTACAGCGACCTTCTGAACCTATGCGTCTGGAATAACGGGTCCGGCGGACTGGGATCTTTCTATAAGTCCCAGCATGAGCTTTTCCTCGTATTCAAAGCGGGTAAAGGCCGTCATCGCAACAATATTCAGCTCGGCAAATTCGGACGAAACAGAAGTAATGTGTGGGACTATCCGGGCGCGAGTACCACTTCCCGTGTGCGCGGTGAAGAGAACCTACTGTCACACCACCCCACAGTTAAACCGATTGCACTCGTGGCGGAGGCCATCCTGGATTGCTCGGCAAAGGGCGACCTCATCCTTGACCCATTCCTTGGGTCGGGCACCACGCTGCTTGCGGCAGAAAGGACCCGGCGTGTGTGCCGCGGCATTGAAATTGATCCTCTGTACGTGGATCTTATCATCCGCAGATGGCAACGACTCACCGGTGAGCACGCGCTACATAACGAGACCGGAGTTCGCTTTGACGAAAGACAGGAGGCTTCCCATGGCTAACGAAGATTACGAAGTGGGCTACGGTAAACCGCCGAAGAAAACGCAATTCAAGCAAGGACGTTCGGGCAATCCCAGGGGCAGACCGAAAGGCTCCGTGAACCTCGCAACGAGGTTCATGAAGATCGCAAACACTCTTGTGCCACGAACCAAAAATGGCCGATCAAGGAACGTCCCTTTACTCGATCTTTCTTACGAACAACTAGCTACGCAGGCGGCTAGTGGAAACTTGCATGCGATACAGCAGTTCATCAGATGGGCCCACCTGTTCGAAGCATCAGGCACTGATCAATTCGATGACAGTGAATTTGATGATCTGGCTCGTAAGTTCATGAAAGACGTGGAACAGCGACAGCAACAGGAGAAGCCCAAGGAGATCGAAGTCAAACAGAAAAATGATGGGGAGGAACCGATCAATGTCATCAAATTCGATTGACGTGTCTTCCCTGTATGTGGACGGTAGACTCGCACTGCGCAAGGACTTCAAGACCTTTGCCCGATTCACATTTTCTCAACTCAATCCCCAGTCTGAATTCGTGGACAGCAGCTATCTGAGTCTGCTCGCTGCGAAGGTGGAGGCGTGCGTAGAGGGAAGATGTAAACGGCTCATGATCTGCCTTCCACCACGCTCGCTGAAGTCCATCATGGTGAGCGTAGCCTTGCCAGCATGGCTCCTTGGTCTTCAACCTCATCGGCAAATCATCTGCGCCAGCTACGGGCAGGACCTTGCCGATAAACATGCGCGTGACACCCGGGCTGTGATGCTCAGCCCGAGTTATCGCCACATCTTCAATACACGCCTTTCTACGAAGCGCCTCTCGGTGAATGACTTCATGACGACCGAAGGGGGCTTCCGTATGGCCACCTCGGTGGGTGGCGTGCTGACCGGGCGAGGAGGCGACTTCCTTATCATCGACGATCCGCTAAAACCTGACGACGCATACTCGGACACACAACGCTCATCCGTTAACAGATGGTTCGAGTCAACCCTCCTCAGCCGTCTCAACAATAAGCAGGACGGCGTCATCATCGTGGTTATGCAGCGTCTGCATCAGGATGACCTGATAGGTCATCTTCTTGAGAAGGGCGGTTGGGAGTTGCTGAAACTGCCAGCTATTGCAGAGGAAGAGGAGCGTCTGGACGCGGCACGTGGTGCGGCAACGTTCACTTTCACAGAAAAGCTGGAGAAGTTCTGGATCCTTCTCGAAGTCCAAGGAATGTTCTTGAACAAACGCGCCGCGAGGTAGGCAGTTACCTTTTCGACGCTCAATATCAGCAGAACCCTCAACCCGAGGGCGGCGCCATCATCAAGACTGCCTGGCTATGCCGCTATCTGCACCATGAGCTTCCACAGCACTTCAACTACAAGGTTCAGAGCTGGGACACCGCGAACAAGAGCGGCGAACTCAACGATTTCAGCGTGTGCACGACCTGGGGCGTTGTGAACAAGAATTACTACCTGCTCGACGTGTTCAGAAAGAGGATGGCGTATCCCGAGCTTAGGCGCGCAGTAGAGGAACAGTACGGCAAATACCATCCCCGTCATGTGATCGTCGAGGACAAAGGTTCCGGAACGCAGATCCTGCAAGACTTGAAACGCGATGGAATGAACCTGAAACCTTATGCTCCTCCGGCAGGTCACGACAAGCAGATGAGGCTCGTTGCGCAGTCAGCGGTCTTTGAGAGCGGCAGGATATTCCTGCCTTCCAGTGCCCCGTGGCTTGACGAGTACGTTCGAGAGCTTACCGGCTTCCCTGGGACGAAGCACGACGATCAAGTGGATTCCACTACGCAGGCGCTTGATCATCTGACGCGATCACACGGCGGTGGGTTCCGGATCCTCGAGCTGCAAATGTGATGAAGAAGCGGCGTGAGTCAGGCACCCGCTCACGCCGCTCTTGTCTCGAAAGGAGATAGATGAACTGTGGGTGCATGGTCGCGTCCACGAACCTGGCGCGAGTAGGCTCTAATCCAAATGAAAGAAGAGTTCTGAGATCTTCAGTCCCAGCGCTTTTCCTATGGACTGGATGCTGCGTAGGGTGAGGTTTCTCTCCCCACGCTCGACCTGGCCGATGTAGGTCCAGTGCATCTTGCAGGACGCCGCCAGATCTTCCTGTGACCAACCCTTCACTTTTCTGAGGTCACGGATGCGAGCGCCCAGCGCCGTTTGGATATCCTGTCCCACTTCTGAAGTTTCGGGATTTGAGCGAAGCAGAAGTAGAGACTATAAGTATTGTTTTTCTGGTATGCTCCGACACTGACAAGGAGCACTCCATGGACATAACGGCTTCTGGCCGACTACTCCACTCACGTTTCGTCAGTATGGGGAACATGAGCGGAAAGACGAGCGAGGAGATCATCAGCGCAGTCGGGCAGCCCACCTCGATCAGTTCGATGGCACACGGCCAAAGGCTTCTCCAGTGGCAAGCAACCGGGTGTCATATGGCATTGCTTTTCGGTGCGGATGACCGAATGATCAAAATCACTCATCAGCACCTCAAGCTTCAACGACCCAGCTACTACTCCGCTCCGGTGTATTCCGAACCCGAAGGAAGCGGTGTTGCAAAAGTGATAGGTATCGTTCTAGGCATAGTTGTGGGTTTGGGTCTTCTGATTAGCATGCTAAACAGGTAGAAGGCACCTCTGCTTTGTTGGTGCTTCATGCAACAAAGCTTGGATCCTTAAAGCGATGTTCTGAACGACAAGCGTTGCAACTGAAAAACTGAGGCCTGTAACGCGCCGCACCTTCCTGGCGAGCTGCAGAGCGGCCTCGCCCCCGGCTTGCGGAGCTCATGTTGACTGTCTATCTGCTATTGGTCGCGGAGGTTTAAATCTGGGCTGATCTTCTTCGTGAGCACCCCACCGGCCCATCTCCCCCTTGCCGCTTCCTCCGAAGCCGTCCAGCAAGCGATTCAGCAACTGCAATCCTGCTAGCTGGCGACACTCGGGCAGCGGGCCATTCTGAATGAGATCTCCTATAACGCTTGACTGTTTGCCCGACCAGAGCGGAACTGGGTGTGCCGGATCTCTGCCCCGGCACACGGAGACGCAATGGACAGTGCCTTACACCAGAAGATCGCAAACCTTCCAGACCTCAGCAAAACTCAGCTTCTGCCTATATGGTCGGAGAATTTCAGCACCCCACCTCCACCGAAGCTCCGGAAAGAACTTATGGTCCCGATCCTGGCCTACAGACTGCAGGAGAAGGAATATGGGGGTCTGTCCCACAGTGCACGCAAGCGCCTGAAGTACATCGCCCTAAGCCTTGGCGCACATCGCCGAAGTTCTTCACCAAAGCCATCAGACCCTGATTCCGGATCACGTCTTATTCGCGTGTGGGGTGGGGAGGTGCACGAGGTCGACTGTCGCGACGGATTGTATGTATACCGCGGCAAGCAGTTCACTTCCCTTTCCCGCATTGCCAGGGAGATTACCGGAACTCACTGGTCGGGACCGGCTTTCTTCGGAACGAAAAGAAAGGAGAAGAAGTGAGCGTTGTCCGGTGCGCTATCTACACCCGCAAGTCTTCGGAAGAGGGTTTGGAGCAGTCGTTCAACTCCCTCGACGCACAACGGGAGGCGTGTGAAGCATACGTGCGCAGCCAACAGCATGAGGGTTGGGTCAGCCTTCCTGAGACCTTCGACGACGGCGGCTATTCGGGCGGCAACATGGGGAGACCTGCATTACAGAAGCTGCTTGAGAAGATCGCAGCCGGACTTGTCACACGATCGTCGTTTATAAAATCGACCGCCTGACCAGGTCGCTGTTCGATTTTGCGAAGATTGTGGAGCAGTTGGATAAGAAGGGCGTTAGCTTTGTTTCCGTGACCCAGCAGTTCAACACGACAACGTCGATGGGTCGTCTCACCCTCAATGTCCTGCTGTCCTTCGCCCAATTCGAACGGGAGGTCACTAGCGAACGCATTCGAGACAAGATCGCCGCTTCCAAACGCAAAGGTATGTGGATGGGCGGTGTAGTGCCGATGGGCTATGACGTTCATGAGCGCCGCCTTGTGCCGAATGGGCAGGACACGATCATCGTGCGGCAGATTTACGAAACCTATTTGCAACAAGGATGTGTATCGAAACTTCGGGAAAAACTCGAGCAGAGCGGCGTCCGCAGCAAGATACGAACTAGTAGAACCGGGAACATCACAGGTGGCCAGCCCTTCTCCCGCGGAGCCCTGTATCAGATGCTACAGAACCGAATCTATCTGGGTGAGATCACTCACAAAGAGGTCTCCTACGCCGGGCAGCATCCACCGATCATCCCCAAAGATTTGTTCGATCAAGTGAAGTCACAGCTCAGAAACAACATGCAGGCTGAGAGAACACGCCCAAAGGCACAAGACTCGGCGATGCTCCTGGGGCTGCTGCGCGACAGCGAGGGCAACAGCTTCACGCCTACGCACACTTGCAAGAAAGGGCGCAAATACCACTACTATGTCTGTCAGGCTACAAAGCAGCGCATCCCGGCAGAACAGATTGAGCAGCTCGTTAAGTCGGAGGTCGCCGCCCTGCTGCATTCCTCTCAGCGTCTCCTCGATCTCCTCAGTCCGGGGGGTGCTTTGCCAGCGGTCGTTCAAAGAATTCAGGAACTCGCGAAAAGCAATGGAATCGAGGCGGCTGAAGTCTTGCGTAGGGTAACTGTTCTTTCCGGTGACATTGTTATCGACCTATCGACCCGGGCTATTGCGGAGCGTGTCGGTCTTGACCCTCTTGAAGATGTCGTTCATTCTGTCACCGTTCCAGTCACTCTGAAACGATGTGGCGGCGAGAGTCGGCTGGTACTCCCTCCAGACAAAGCGATCGGCTTGCGGCGTGACAGTAGGCCAATAGTTCACGCCCTTGCGCGAGCTCATGACTGGCTGCAAAGAATAGTTTCAGGAGAGTGCGACAACTCTCGGGCTTTGGCGAAGGCTACCGGTTTCGACGAGCGGTACATTAGCCGCTTCCTGCCGCTCGCGTTTCTGGCACCAGACCTCACGGAAGCGCTTCTCGATGGACAACAAAGTCCTGAGTTGTTCCTGCGTAACTACACTACCGAATCGCCCACGCATTGGCAGGACCAACGAAACATCTTGGCCTCCGGGACGCGACAGTCAGTCGCAGGTTGCTGATTGCGAGAACGTTTGGACGATGAGAGCTAGGAGCAGTGCTATTCAAGAGTTATGACCCGGGCTTGACGATCTGCTCCGCTACGCTCGGCGCGGCCGGTTCCAGGTACTCCTGGTCTGGGCATCGGACCGCATCGCACGGTCCGTGCTTCACTTCTTGGAAGTACTCGACGAGCTCAACCATCTCGGCATCGAGTTCGTCAGCTTCCGCGAGAACCTCGACACAGGCGGCCCGTTGGGCCGCCTGTCGTCATCATCATCGGCGCCATCGACGAGCTCGAACGCAACCTCATCATCGAGCGTGTTCGTGCCGGCATGTGCCGTGCCCGACTTGAGGGACGCCACATCGGACGCAAGCCTCTCGAGATTGATCGTCCTCCGTACTTCGCGACCGTGCCCGCGGGCAGAGCCTCGGCCAGATCGCGAAGGCACATCGCGTCTCACGTGCCACCATCAGCCGGTGCTCAAGGCCGCCGCAGCGGCCTGATCGCCCTCAACAACCAGATGTTCGAAAGGGGTGCCGCACGGCACCCCTTATCTCGTTGAATCTACGTCACCGGAATCGGTCGCCAGCGCTGTCTCAAAAGGTGTGGCTTATGAGGAAGTCCATGACGAGCAATGTTGGAGACGCTTGCGACGTCTCTCCGAGTCGCTCACGGTTTGTAGATTAAGTGAATGCTTATATTGGTTCGTAACGGGGATCAGCCAATCCGTACGCTCTAGGTGTCGCTGTGGCAAAACTTACTTTCGACGAACTGGAATCCTTGTCGACTGTCTTCTCGATGAAACAAGGATATGTGTTGGACTTCAGCAACCGTACGTTCTCAGATTTTCTGAAGGACATTGCGAACATCGATGTCTATTCTGGCGAGTTCAATCGCGACGGCACTTCTAAAGCAAAATTGTTTCGCGCGGTCCTTGAATCTTTGGGCGACGAACGGGTGGCGGAGATCATTCGTGCCCTGCTCGCGCGTGAAAGGAAGCGTCCAAATCTAGACATTTACCCCCTTGTCAGCAACACAGATCGGGAAGCGGTAAGCGCCATAGCTCGACGCCTTTCAAACGAAACGATTGAGAGGCTCCCAAGGTTAACGCGTGCTTCAGTACACGTGGTCTTCAAGCGTGTTCGTGACGAAGTTGAGAGATACCTCAATCTCAAAAGCTACGATGCTGGCTTGGACCGTCTTCATACGTTCGTCACACTCTACCTACGTCTACTGGTTTCAAACGCAGCTAAAAACAGTCCCTCCAGCGACTTCCCCCTTCATTCACTCATGGGAACACACATTAAGAACTTGTGCGGTGCGGGACACACTCTGTCAGAGATGACACTGCGTATATTGCGATCTTCGATATCGACGCTGGAGAGCTTCAACCATATCCGAAATCAACATAGCTTGGCACATCCTACAGAACAGCTCACTCGGCAAGAAGAAGCAGAGTTCATCTTCTCCCATGTCGTCGCTCTCGTTTGCCTTCTTGAAAAGTTGGACGCGGGTCCAGTTACAGAGTGACGAAGCGTTCGGTGCCTCTCCCGTAGCTGCATTACACTCACTACTCCACAAAATTGTTGCGAGAGGTTTATCTGAGCACTATGCCGACACAGGACGAATCCTCACCTCAGGACCCGACCGCTTCGTTGTTTCGGGAAGCTCTGCCGCTCAATCAGAAGCTTGAGCGAGCTCGCACGGAACTTCTAGACCTGTCTGCTCGGAACCGTCTTCTGAATATTCCGCGCTCATCGAGAAATGTTCGGAGTATTGAGATCGTTGATGAGAAATCGGCCGAGATTTATCGACTACTCGTAAGAGATGCCAAGGCATTCACCTTTCTGCCTGGACGTGAAAGTTCAGGATTCGACGCACAAAGCGATTCTAGGTCCAGCGACGAAGTCGACGAACTCGTCCAGCCAGGAGACTCCACGGTTGACGAACGGGGGGTCCTGGTGCGACATAGCGATACGCGTCTCCAGACACGGCTCACCTCCCAAGGTTTGCAGAAAAGACTCCTGGAGCTGTACACGGATGCTCTTACGCTGGAGCAGGAGCAGGGCGTCAACATTTTGTACCTAGCTCTCGGTATTTTGAAGTGGATCGATCCTAAAGACGCGTCGCTTGCGCGATACGCGCCCTTGATCCTCGTCCCAGTGGTACTGGAGCGAGGCAGTGCGGCCGAACGTTTCAAGTTGAGAGCGCGGCCCGAGGATGTATCGAGCAATCTGTCGCTGGAAGCGTATCTCGATCGAGTTCACAAAATCAGGCTGCCAGACTTCGAGGCGCGCGAAGATCTGGACCTTTCCACTTACGTCCGGTCACTTGGCGTGGCGGTGCGGGAAAAGCCGGGCTGGGAAGTTTCCGAGGATGAAATTCAGCTAGGCTTTTTCTCCTTCGCAAAATTCTTGATGTACCGGGATTTGGATCCCGAATGCTGGCCGCCATCTTCCCCGCTGGTAGAGCAATCTCTTGTGCGATCACTTCTTGCAGATGGTTTTCCTGAACAAGGGGAGACGCTGCCGGAGGAGGCTGATATAGATTCGCTTCTTCGACCTGCGGATACCGTTCACATCGTGAACTGCGACAGCTCTCAGGCGCTTGCGGTCCATGAAGCCCGAGGCGGAAAGAACTTGGTCATTCAAGGCCCGCCGGGAACGGGCAAGTCTCAGACCATTGCGAACGTGATTGCCGCAGCAATCGCTGATGGAAAAACAGTATTGTTCGTGGCTGAGAAGATGGCCGCTCTGGAAGTTGTGAAGCGAAGACTCGACGCATCTGGCGTTGGAGATGCATGTCTGGAACTTCACAGCAACAAGGCTAACAAGCGGCAGTTACTGCAAGAATTGAGTCGTACCTGGGATCTAGGAAGCCCACATGGCGAGAACGACGAGATGTTGTCGTTGTCGCTGTTGTCCGTTAGAGATGAATTAAACGCGGTTACGCATCGCCTTCACACGCCTCATGCGAAAGCTGCTCTCACACCATTCCAAGTAATGGGTGAACTCGCGTGCCTAAGCGCACAGGGTGTCCCTCCTGCTCAATTTGTCCTTAATGATGCACCGGGGTGGACCGCGCCGGAACGAGAAGAGCGAGAGAGCGTGCTCGGCGATTTGCGAGAGCGCATCGCGCTGATTGGACATCCGAGGGATCATGCCTGGCGCGGAGTAAACCTGCCTCCCATGCTTCCGACCGATGTGACCAGGCTGACTGTGAAGATCAGCGCTGCCTTATCGACAATTTCCCACGACCTCTCTGCGCTGCGTGATCTGGCCGAAATCCTTAACCTAGATAATTCCCAAACAGTTCTCGCGGCACGTCAGACGATCGCTCTTGCGGAAAAAGTGATGACCGCTCCTCAAATCAGCGGCTCCGCACTCGGCTCGACACTTTGGGAAGATCTGCCTCAGATGCGGTTGCTAATCGACTCCGGTGTTCGCAACAGCGCGCTGAGACAAACCCTAGATGGAAAAGCAGATTTTCAGGCCATTGCTGAGACGCAGGATGAAGAGGTCGAGGCAGCGCGGACAGTGCTTGAAGGGCTCCCGCAAGGTTTGGCGGCATCTTCGCTATCGAGCGTGCAGGAGGTCCTCCAGCTAATCCCCACGCTGAGAGAACAAGCATCAACGCTTAGCCGAACTGTTGGCAGAAGCGAACCTATTGAGAATCTCCGCGGAGCAGAGACTCTGCTACTTATTGCCTCTCAGATAGAAAAGGCGCCAGAGGTAGCAGCGGGAGCTTTCTCCAGCCCTCTATGGGAAACAGAAGTAGAGCGGGCACATGACATTGCAGAGACTCTAGCTGATTTGGAAAAAGCGAAGCAATTTGTTGGTCAGCAGGCGTCAGATGCCGCGTGGCGTACAGATTTGTCCGAAGCACGGCAAGTTCTAGCGGAGTTTGGTGAGAGCTTCTTGCGCTTTTTCAGCGGGAGCTGGAGACAAGCAAACCGATTCGTCAATTCGTTCTTAACGAATGCCAAATCTCCACTTCAACACAAACTGCTACTGCTCGATGAATTGCAACGAGGAAAAAACGCGAACGCGCGTATCGATCAGGAGAAAGAATTCGGTTCCAACATTTTTGGCCCGGAATGGCACGGTGCGCGCTCAGCTGCTGCCCATTTGCTCGCCCTGACGGAATGGATGCGAGGTCTGTCGCAGTTTGCTCTGCCTAATGACCGAATCACAATTCGAAACCATGCAAGTTCGAACCCGCACGACCAGAGCTTGACGCGTGAGCTTGGGGCATTGAGAGGTACCGTACAAAAGATGCAATCGCATCTTCGTGGGGTCTCACAAGTCATCAACGCGAATAGTTCGTTTGCAGAGCTTCTCCTGCTGCTGGCTCCGATCGCTGCTGCCAACGAGTTTGCCGTTCGTCTGTCGCTTTCTCCAGCATCCTCTGTTGCGAATATGGTCTCTATGCTGCGGACGTTATGGGATCTGCTCGCATCTCAAAAAGCATTGCGTGGCTGTGACACGAACGGCACAAAGGCCTTCGCGGAGCTTTGGCGCGGCGAATCATCGAACTGGGAAGAGCTCAGGGGCGTACACGATTGGATTGCAGCGAACCAAGATGTACGTCCGATTGCAGCTTCTGTGAACGACCGTGCTTTGCTTCCGAAAGCGACAAAGGAAGCACTGCACGCGGCTGAAGAGGCATCCGCTACAGCTAACCAAGTGGTCGATTTGCTCAAGTGGACAATCGACCCCGTAGACGGCGACCCAGCAACTGAGACGGTGTTACTGCACCCGCTCGCATCGCGTCTACAAAGAATGCTAGGCGAAAGCGAGCAGCTTTCGCACTGGGTCAATTACCAGGAACGCTCCAGGCGCGCGAGTGCCCTCGGGTTATCTCCGTTCGTCGAGGGGCTGGAGAATGGATCGGTTTCACCCCCGGATCTGCTCCGCTACTTTCATGCGGCCTACTACGAGGGTCTCCTCCGCGATCAGTTGTCTGCTTTTCCTGAGCTCGCAGGTTTTGACGGAACTCTGCATGAGCGATTGATCGAGTCTTTCCGCGCGATGGATGTCCGGCACATTCGTTCAGCCGCTGTGCGAGTCGCTCGCGCGCATCATCACCGCTTTCCTTCCTCCGGGGGCATCGGCCCTGTGGGAATCCTCCGGGGAGAGATCGCAAAGCGCCGAGCTCACATGCCAATTCGGCAATTGATGCTGAAAGCGGCACCGGTCGTGCAAGCACTCAAGCCGGTCATAATGATGAGCCCTCTTTCCGTTGCGCAATTCCTTTCGCCAGGACACATGACTTTCGACATGCTTGTCATGGACGAGGCTAGCCAAATTCAGCCGGTGGACGCGTTGGGAGCGATAGCTCGCTGCAAGCAGATCGTTGTGGTGGGTGACGAGCGGCAATTGCCTCCAACTAAGTTTTTTAGCAAGATGACCAATGATTCATTCGGCGATCAGGACGATGAAGATGCCAGCGCGCAAGTCGGCGATGTGGAAAGCGTCCTTGGCCTTTGCCTTGCGCGAGGATTGCCGCAACGCATGTTGCGCTGGCATTACCGCAGTCGTCATCAGTCCCTAATCGCGGTATCAAATAGTCAGTTCTATGAGAACAAACTAAAGATTATTCCAAGCCCCTATACGCAAGAGGCAGGAAGTGGACTTCGCTTCATTCATGTTCCAGAGGGTGTGTTCGAATCCGGTGCGACTGGCGCAAATACCTTCGAAGCAAAAGTCGTTGCGGAGGCGGTCATTCGGCATGCCCTGGATAACCCTGATGAATCTCTCGGGGTGGCAACATTTTCCGTTCGGCAAAGAAAAGCGATTCAGGACCACCTCGAAGCGATGCGCCGTGCAAATCCCCAGGCAGAACCTTTCTTCTCCGGCCACGCGAGTGAACCGTTCTTTGTCAAAAACCTTGAGAATGTGCAAGGTGATGAGCGCGATGTGATCTTCATATCTGTGGGCTACGGTCGCAACGAGAAAGGATTTTTTGCTATGCGATTCGGTCCTTTAGGAGCAGAAGGTGGCGAGCGACGGCTTAATGTGCTGATCAGTCGCGCTAAGCGTCGGTGTGACGTATTCGCGTCGATCATTGACGAGGATATCGACACGGAGCGCGCGAAAGGCAAGGGCGTTCTCGCTTTCAAACTCTTTTTGCATTACGCGCGAACGGGTCATTTACAGCGGGGACAATTCTCGAAAGATGAGGGAAGCCAGATTCCGCTGGCAGGGCTGATAGAAAACATTTTACAAGCGAACGGCTATCAGACCCATCGCAACGTGGGCATTTCAGGCTTATTTATCGATGTCGCCGTGTCGGATCCAGAGCATCCAGGGCAGTATGTCCTCGGAGTCGAGCTAGACGGTCCGTCATATGCGTCAGCGTTGTCTGCTCGCGACCGCGATTGCCTGCGCGATGCTGTGCTGCGGGATCATGGCTGGGCATTGCATCACATTTGGGCCATGGATTGGTTGAATAGACCGGAGGAGCAGGCTCGCAGGCTTTTGGATGCTGTCAGGGATGCAGTCGAGAACCTTAAGGTAGAAAAGACACAACAACGTGGTGCAGCTGTTCCCGTAGAGATCGTAAGTGTTGATCGTGGTAGCACTTCGGAGGTTGGACTACAACCGCTTTCCGAATCGGGGCCGCCCTTGTATCGAGAGGCTGTGCTTCATGAAGTTCCGTTTACTCAGGACCTTGCTTCGACATCTCCTGCTATACTCGCCCGATTCGTAACGGACGTTATAGATGCAGAGGGGCCGGTTCACCGCGACGAAGTCATTGCGCGCATTCGTGCGGCATGGAATCTAGCTCGGTCGGGTGGCAGAATTCAGATAGCTCTAGAAGGTGCGATCCGCTTTGCCATCACACAAGGCAAGATAGACGGCGATGCATTCCTCGATATACCCAACAGAAAGCCTACGCCACGTGACCGCTCTTCAGTTCAATCCGCGGGGCTGCGCCGCGCGGAGATGCTACCGCCCACTGAAGTGAGAGAAGCCATCGTCGCTGTCGTGGGCGCCAGTTTGGGGGGCACTCGCGATGAGATCATCCAAGCGGTCTCACGTGGTTTTGGATTTAAGTCAACGAGTAGCCAGCTGAGGGACACCATCGATGCGCAAATTACGGCGTCAATCTTCAACGGTAGGCTAATCGAAGCAAGCGAACCTCCGAATTTACTAACAAAAGCTTGAGGCGCATGCTCTGACGCTTCGCTATCATCTTCATTTTTCACCCATGCTTTCCGTGAGATGGGGAGCACAGCGAACTATTGCGGACGTGCTAATTGCTACTCCCGAGCCTCCGGAAGCTTACGTCTGGAAGTCAGAATCCCGCCATTACTCCACTGTAAGGTCTGCGAAAAACGTTTGCAGTACCTTAACTTCTAGATGTCAGTTGCGATGTGTCGCTAAGGGCATTTATCTCGGCTAAATCTTGCCCTGCAATGCCTTGTAGATCGCCATATATTCCTGAAGTGGATTCAATCAAGGTATGTAGCTGAGTCTCTCGCTTAGCCCATCGCCGTAACGTTGTCTTTTTCTCGTCCGCTAGGTCATTCTGCATCTCAGACCATCGTTCAGCAATTGCTTCGATGCGTCCACGAAAGTGCGGCCCCGTCATGTAGGCGTAGATCAACTCACTTTTGCTCTGTTGCCCCTGAGCAGTTCGTCTCTGCGTGGCAAGTTGAATCAGCGAAGCGCGCAGTGCGCTTGCGACGGGCAGAGTGCAGCTCAGTGACGACACCCAAACACCTTCAATCTCGTTAAAGTGCTGCACATCAATGGGCATCGCCTGCGAGACGATAACTGCAATATCTGCCCGCGCAGCACGTTGATCTCCTTCAGCTTTGTTATCCAAGCTGGCTGCCAAACCTTCGTTCGTTTGAACTCCCATAGGATTCGACCGCATTCACGTCCAGAACTGTCACGAACCACATGCAAGGTGTCTCCACCAAATTCACCCTTAGGTACTGGTTGCAGTTCGTCGAATGGGAACTGCCGACGAAGTTGATCTTCGAGTACCAGTTCAAGCGTTTCACCTTGTGATTGCTGTGAACCTTGTTGTGCTTTTCGGCTTGCTTCTTCGAGCTTGCCGGCAAGATCTCGGATCTGCCGCTCTTTCTCACTGAGTTGCAAACTGAGTCGTTCGCTCGCTTCGTTTGTTGCGCGAATTCTTACCTGTTCGAGTCGCTCGCCCACCTCACGTTCAACCACCAACGGCAGTTCTCGTTCGCGGTCCTCAAAATCCCGTTCGCGCCTCTTGAGCTCTATTTCGACTGTCTGGGCAGTTGTGAGCTTCTCTGTTAGTTGAGCGATGCGTTGAGTTTGCTCGGCTCGATCACGTTCACTTTCGGCGAGTTCGTCTGCAAATCGCGCAGCAGCGCGTTGCCGTTCAAGTGCTGCAATGGCTATCTTCTCAGTTGCTAGTCGTTCCTCAAGCTGGCTCGAGATGCCTAGTTCGGTTAGTCGGCTGACTTCCTTCGCGATTTCATTCCGCTGACGCTCCAGCTCAGCCTGAATAGCCGATTCCTTCTGCGCGAGCGCAGATTCTCGGAGAGCGAGTTGCTGAGATCTTTCGAGTGCCGCGTGCTCTTTGGTTTCGAGTTCCTGAACTTGGCTGCTGAGTGCTGCGTCTTTCTCCTTTAGCTTTCGTTCAAACTCTGCACGCGTCGCTTGAATTAGAGGAGCGGCCAAGGCTTCAGTTACGGGCACGGAGGCTCCGCACTCAGGACATGCCACAGCAGTAGTTGTGATTGCATTCGCGACTTGTGACATGTTGAGCCTCTGAAACTAAAGTATAAGGCGAATGGAAGGCAAAAGCGTTCCTAAGCTTTAGCTTGTTCATTCACGCCAATCGAGGACTTCCTCATAAGCCACACCTTTTGAGACAGCGCTGGCGACCGATTCCGGTGACGTAGATTCAACGAGATAAGGGGTGCCGTGCGGCACCCCTTTCGAACATCTGGTTGTTGAGGGCGATCAGGCCGCTGCGGCGGCCTTGAGCACCGGCTGATGGTGGCACGTGAGACGCGATGTGCCTTCGCGATCTGGCCGAGGCTCTGCCCGCGGGCACGGTCGCGAAGTACGGAGGACGATCAATCTCGAGAGGCTTGCGTCCGATGTGGCGTCCCTCAAGTCGGGCACGGCACATGCCGGCACGAACACGCTCGATGATGAGGTTGCGTTCGAGCTCGTCGATGGCGCCGATGATGATGACGACAGGCGGCCCAACGGGCCGCCTGTGTGATTTAGTCGCGTCCGCTTCTCTGCCAAATAAGAAAAGACTCTGTATGTAGAGACCAACTCAAAGTCTAAGAAAAAGAGAGAGTGATCAGCTTCTCTCTGAGCAGAGCTTTTACGCAAAAACCCGCATTTTTGTGGGTTTTTGAAGAACTCTGATGTCCAGAGATCTAATGTGCAGACAAACTGGCGGAGAGTGAGGGATTCGAACCCTCGATAGAACTTTTGGTCCTATAACGGTTTAGCAAACCGCCGCCTTCAGCCTCTCGGCCAACTCTCCTGCGGGGTGAACAGAGCTTGATTATAGCGTGTTCATTCGAAACTGCACCGCCGTATGCAGATTCTGTGTAAAGTCTAATTTCGAATCTGCACACCGCAAGGAGAATGACTATCGCGCGCGCTTTGTCAGGCAAGATGCGTCTGCTGCCCCTTGTCGCGGCAACATACTTCATTGTCTCCGGTGGTCCGTATGGCCTGGAAGACATCATCGGCATGGCCGGATACGGGCGCGCCCTTTTGCTGTTGGCGGTCGTCCCGCTCTTCTGGAGCCTTCCAACATCGCTTATGGTTGGCGAATTAGCGAGCTCCATACCGGCCGAGGGCGGTTTTTACGTTTGGGTGACTCGCGCGCTAGGAAGCTTCTGGGGATTTCAAGAAGTCTGGCTATCGCTTGCGGCAAGCGTCTTCGACATGGCAATTTATCCAACAACATTCACGCTCTACCTCGGGCGTGTCGCTCCATGGGCGACTGCCGGGCATCGCGGTCTCGCTCTAAAACTGGGTATTGTCGCGATATCAGCGCTGTGGAATTTGCGGGGAGCGGAGTCCGTTGGACACGGCTCCACACGCATGATGTTCATCTCGCTTTCACCGTTTGTTGTGCTCATCGGGATTGCGTGGTGGCGTGTGCTGCATGGTGGCCTGCACCTCACAGGTACATCTTCCCTCGGTCCTCGCGACCTGGGCACCGCCCTGAGCGTGTGCATGTGGAACTACATGGGTTGGGACAACGCCAGCACCATCGCGCAGGAAGTAGAGGAGCCCCAGCGGAACTACCCTCGAGCCATGCTGTTGGCAACTGGCATGGTGATGCTGGTGTACACGCTGCCGCTACTGTCCGTCTGGGCGGTCGGCATTCCTGCCTCACGCTTTTCGACTGGTGCGTGGGCCGATGCAGCGACGTTGCTGGCAGGTTCCTGGCTTGCTCTTTGCGTTGTACTCGCCGGGTCACTTGATGGTCTTGGCACATTCAACGCCTTGACCCTCACACTCACCCGCCTGCCTTTCGCGATGGCGGAGGACGGTCTGCTACCTGCCTTGCTGCGCAAGCAAACAGCGCGAGGTGTGCCGTGGGTCAGCGTGGTCGCATGCGCAATCGCATGGGCACTCGCGCTTGGCCTCACTTTTGAGCGGCTTATCTCGATTGATTTGGTGCTGTATGGCGGCGCGCTCATTCTGGAGTTTGTCGCGCTCGCACTGCTGCGATGGAAAGAGCCAGACTTGGACAGGCCGTTTCGTGTTCCCGGTGGACAGGTTGGAGCGATGTTGATTGGCGTTGGGCCGACGATCCTGATCGCGTTTGCGCTCTGGACAGCGCGCAATGAGCACGTCTTTGGAATCAATGCTCTTCTGTTTGCAGTTTTGGTTGCTGTTGCAGGAGCAGTGATGTACGCGGTGGCGAAGGTGAGCTTCAGACGACAGACAAAGCATTGACGCACTGCGGATTACCCGGCACGCAGTCAACACGCGCCGGGTAATCCGTCGTTACTGCGCGTGCTTCTCTGCGTTGTCGATAAAGTTCTGCTGTGCCTTCAGCACCGTGGCACGCGCAACTTCCGCATCGCGCCACCCACGCACTTCGACACGCTTACCTTCAAGGTCCTTGTAAATCGAGAAGAAGTGATGGATCTCTTTCAGGACGTGCGGGTATACCCCTGTGTAGTTCCACACATCCGTGTAGCGCGGATTGTTCGCGCCGACACATAGGATCTTTTCGTCACCTTTTCCCTGATCGATCATGTCCAGCATGCCGATCGGACGCACTTCCTGAAGGCATCCGGGGAAACTTGGCGAATCAACAAGTACGAGAATGTCCAGTGGATCGCCGTCATCGCCGAGCGTACTCGGAATAAAACCGTAGTCACCGGGATAATGGACCGGTGAATACAAATTGCGGTCGAGCCGGAAGACGTGAAGCTCTTTGTCGTACTCGTATTTGCTGATGCCCTCAAGCGGGATCTCGATAACAGCATTCACTACTTCAGGAGCTTTCGGACCGATGGGCAGCGTCAGGTAATTCGTCATAGTGTTTGTTCGTCTTCTCTCAGTGCAGCTTGGGTTTGCAACAGGACCATTCAGAGGATAAGAAAGGCAGCGTTTGCGCGTTCCGTACAAGTCTACATTCGGGACGCAGTCCCGTTCACGTGACTAAAAGACGAGTGATCGCGCCGAGGTAACCCTTCGTTCCCATTCCGCGTGGTTCCGCTGATCACGATCCGCGGCAACAGATGCACCGCCTGCGCTAGGCTGAAAGCAGGAGTTCCGCCTTGCCTTCGCTCGATCAATCCGCACATCAGGGGAGCAGCCGCTTTGTGCGCGCATGCCTGCGACAGCCAGTTGACCGCACACCTGTCTGGTTTCTTCGCCAGGCAGGCCGCTACATGCCGGAATATATGGCCGTCCGCAAGCATCACTCGCTGCTCGACATCTGCCGCACGCCGTCGATTGCCGCGGAAGTAACCATCACTGCAGCGGAAAAGCTCGGTGTAGACGCTGCGATCATCTTCGCCGACCTGCTTCTTCCCTTCACTCCCATGGGTCTGGACTTTGAATTCGTGAACGGCGAGGGTCCAGTGGTACACACGCCTGTGCGCTCACTGGAAAACGTGCAGGCGTTGCGTGTGGATTGCACCGACGATCTTCGGTACGTCTCGGAGGCGATCCAGAAAGTCGCGTCGCACTTCAGCGCTCCTCGCGCGGATGGAGATCAACTCGGCATCATCGGGTTCTGCGGCGCGCCGTTTACACTCGCCAGCTACATGATCGAAGGTGGCGGATCGCGAAACTACGTTGAGGCCAAGAAGCTGATGTACTCCGCCTCACCGGCATGGCCACTGCTGATGGAAAAGCTCGTCACAGTGCTCGTCGCGTATGCGCAGCAGCAAGTCGAAGCAGGCGCTGATGTCATCCAGGTCTTCGACTCCTGGGCCGGCGCGCTCTCAATCACTGACTACCGTCAATATTGTCTCGGGCCCACAACGGAGCTGATCCAGCGAATTCGCGCTCTCGGTGTGCCTGTTATCTACTTCGGCGTGGACACTGCTTCGCTGCTTCCGACGATGCGCGAAACAGGCGCTGATGTTCTTGGGCTCGACTGGCGCATCCCGTTGGACGAAGGCTGGCGTGCGGCTGGAGCTGGCTGCGCGGTGCAGGGCAATCTCGATCCAATAACACTCTTCGCTCCACAGGATGTGATCGGTGCAAGAGTTCGCGAGATCCTCGAGCTCGCAAATGGTCGTCCCGGGCACATCTTCAATCTGGGTCACGGCATCGTTCCGGGTACGCCAGTGGAAAACGTGATGCACGTTGTCGGTCTCGTGAAGGAGTTCGGCGCGGCCGCCTACCCACGCGCAAGCGACGAACCCGCAAGCGAGTGGGCGGTTCGGGCCTAGCCACTTCTTTCTTCTTCGTCGCCGCAGCGAATATTTCCGAGCGCTTTGATTCCTCACACGTCTGTCTTTGTTAGAAGGGCAACGTGTTCGAGGACATCAGTTTGGCATGGCCGTTTGCTTCACCCGCTGCTGAGTCGCATATCGATTTAGCAGCGCTCGTGGATGTTTACTCCACGCTGCTCTTTCGCGTCGCCAATTCGGTAGTACACAACTCGGCAGAAGCTGAGGATGTCGTTCAGGATGTTTTCGTACGCGTGATGCAGCACAAATCCGCCCTGCCGGAAGTTCGCGATATGCGCGTGTGGCTTGTGCGCATCGCTTGGAACCTTGCAGTAGACAAGCACCGGCGGCAGAAGCCGGAGGCACTGCCTGATGAGTTACTTGCTCAATTGCGCGCAAAAGAACTTCCCGCAGACAGAGTCTACGGAGAGGCGCAGCGGCTGAGGGCCGTGCTGGCCGCGATGGATCGGCTGCCCGAGGCGGAACTTCAGGTATTGTGTCTTTCCGCTATGGATGAGTTGGGCACCGCAGAAATTGCGAACGTAATGGGTAAGACGCAGTCTGCCGTTCGTACACTGCTGTTTCGCGCACGAACTCGACTTCGCGAACGTTTGAGCAGGAAAGGAATGCCGTAATGAAGAACCATGGCGCATCGGACAAGGACATTGATTCAGCTCTGGAGTTGTTCGCGCAGGCTGTTCCACCGGATGGCATGGA
Source organism: Granulicella sp. (assembly GCA_965200515.1). Classification (GTDB taxonomy): domain Bacteria; phylum Acidobacteriota; class Terriglobia; order Terriglobales; family Acidobacteriaceae; genus Granulicella. Next base: position 2,778,810 of record CBDAUT010000014.1, read on the forward strand.
CCACCGTGTGGTGCAGCGTGCTCGAGCAGATACCGCTTCCCCACGCAAGCCGTGGTATTCCTCCACACTTCCCGTCATGGCAGCACTCGCCTGTGCCTTGGTAGCTGCGGCGCTTTGGGTGGCAAAGGAACAGACCCGTCCCATCGTTCTTCACTTAGAGCGGTTACCCACCACCGCAGCGCTCGAGCCTACAGCGGCAGTTCGGTCGCGGTCCATGAAGGCGTTTCCGCACACGATCACCAATGCACCTCCAAAGGCAAACCTTACGTGGGCCTCGGCCAGCAGCGCTGCTGGGATAGCGGAGAACAAGCGGCGTGATCCATCCAGGGAATCTATCGGAGATGCCACAAACGCCCCAAGTAAGCAGGCGCCTGCGCTTCCCATCACCAATCAGGAGCGACTGCTTCTTGCTGCTGCACATGTTCAAACATCATCGCCACAGATCGCCGGGCTGAAACGTCCGATATGGCCACTACGCGATCCGGCGGATGATGAGGATTTCCGCAGATTCTTCGATTCACCTACATCTGGTACTGCAAATGGAGAAACCGAATGACACGCATCTTTTCGAAGGTAGCGACTTCCATGTTCGTCGCGACATTTCTGTTACCCAACTTCACACTGGGTGCACAGGACAGCCCAGCCTCAGCAAAACCGGCTCCGGCGCACAAGGCGTGGGATACATCGAACAACGTCCTCAGGACCTATCATCTTGCCAGCGTCACGCAGCAAAACGATGCAAACGAGATACTCATCGCGATTCGCAACATTATCGATCCCAGCGTGAAGATTTATCTTGTTGCGAACCAGAATGCCATTGTGGTGAGTGCTTCGCCAGACCAACAGGAGGTGGCGCAGACCATCATCAAAGAGCTTGACCGTCTGAAGCCAACCTACCGCATCAAGTACACATTGAGCGAGATTGACAATGGAAAACGCTCCGGTGTGCAGCACTACTCCATGATGTCTTTTGACGGGCAGAGAAACGTCGTGAAGCAGGGCAGCAAAGTTCCTGTTATCACAGGATCGTCAAACCCAGCCGATAAGACGAGCACCGTATACCAATATCTCGATGTGGGTATGAACTTCGACACGACCGCAACGCGTGCCGGAGACACCATTACTTTGAAAAATAAGGTGGAGCAATCCAGCGTTGCTGAAGTGAGCACCATGTCCAGCGGAGCGCAGGAACCGGTTGTGCGCCAATCCGTTTTTGAAGGGGTCGAGTCGGTTGCTCTGGGTAGGCCCACCGTAATCGGTTCTTTCGACGTGCCCGATTCCACGCGACGGGTTGAGATAGAAGTGCTGGTCGAACTGGCCAACTAAATTTGGCGTGTGCTTCAAAGGCAGCCCTGCGGCGCTGCCTTTGTTTTGCTCCGCCCGTTTACCATAGAGGCTTGGAAACCGCAGCGAAATCCGCCGTCCTTCTGCTCGCGCATGGAACGCCCGATCGCCTAAGCGAGATGGCTGAGTATCTCGACAAAGTGACTGGTGGCCGCCCTATGCCTCAGCACGTTGTGGAAGAGCTGCAGCATCGTTACGCCGAGATCGGTCTACGCGATGAGCCGCTGCCGGACGGCCCACCGCTTACGCGCTGGACGCTGCTGCAGGGGCGTCTGCTGGCTGATGCCATGCAACAGCCGGTCTACGTCGGAATGCGCAACTGGCATCCCTTCATCGACGATGTGGTTTCACAGATGAAGGCTGACGGTGTCACGCATGCAAAGGTGCTTTGCCTGGCACCACAAAATTCGCGAACGTCTACGGGCCTTTATCGCCGAGCACTCGATGCAGCCTTGCGCGATATGCCCGGCGACCCATTCACCTACGACTTCATCGCTGGCTGGGCAGACGAGCCACTGCTCGCGCAGGCGTTCGCCGAACGCATCTGGCCCGCGTGGGCTGAAGCTTCTGCGAAGACCGGACATAATGTGCCAGTGCTATTCACCGCGCATTCAGTTCCGTGCCGCACCATCCGCGCGACCAATGTGACGCAAGCGGCGGAAGGTTCAGCGCACAGGCCCGGCGCGCCCGTACCAGCAGAAGGCATTCAAAATTACGGGACTGCCACGGCTGGCGATCCCTACCCGATCGAATGCAAACAGACTGCTGCTGCCGTAGCAAAGCGGCTTTCTGTCGTGGGCTTCACCGACGCTGACTGGCACTTTGCGTTCCAGAGCCAGGGCGTCGCCGGGGCACCATGGCTAGGACCCTCTGTTGAGGACACGCTGAAGGCATTGGCAGAAGAGGGTCACAAATCAGTCGTGATGCAGCCCATCGGGTTTCTCTGCGACCATGTCGAAATCCTCTATGACATCGACGTGAACTTTAGAGAGTTCGGACAGAAGCTTGGGCTTGAAGTCACACGCGCGGAAAGCCTCAACGACTCACCCATGCTGATCCGTGCATTGAAGCACGTCCTCGAACGCCCGGCTCAGGCCACTGCTGTCAAACCGTTTACCTCCATCACGCCAGGCGCGGAAGTCGTGATGGACACGCTTCCCGAAGCTGAACTCATCGCGGCAGCGGAGCTGTGACAAAGCGCATCGCCATCATTGGCGGAGGCATCTCCGGCCTGACCGCGGCTTACGAGCTGGAGCTAGCGCGCAAGCGTGGGGCTGACATCGACTGGCACCTGTACGAGGCCAGCGATCGCCTCGGCGGCATCGTCGAGACCACTCGCCACACCACACCGGAAGGCGAGTGGATTCTTGAAGGCGGCCCGGACGCCTGGGTCAGTGAGAAGCCCTGGGCTCGCGAGTTAGCGATTGAGCTTGGGCTGGAAGACCAGCTCATCTACTCGAATGATGCGGACAAGAAAACTTACATCTACATCGACGGCATACTTCAGGCCATGCCGGACGGCATGCGGATGTTTGTCCCACAAGACCTCTCCACACTTGACAGCTCACCGCTGTTCTCAACATCTGCAAAGCAGGCTTATGCAGCAGAGGTGGAGCGTGCAGAGGAGCTGAAAGCTTCTTCACCAAAAGACGATGAGTCTGTCGCGAGCTTCGTTCGACGTCACTTCGGTGACGAGGTGCTGGAGAAAGTCGCCGCTCCCCTGCTCTCCGGCATCTTCGGCGGCGACGTGTACAAACTCAGTTCTCGCTCTGTGTTGGCTCCGTTCGTCAAGATGGAGCAGGAGCACGGCTCGCTCGTGCTTGCCCTCCAACGCAGAGCTGCTGAACGTGGCGAGAAGAAGCCGCAGCCCACATTCACGAGCCTGTGTAGAGGAATGGAATCTCTAGTCGAAGCCATCATTGAGCAGCTTCCAAGCGATCGTCTCCACCGGCAGCTTGACTCCTGGCCCGCAGAGGATGGCGGCTGGGCCGTGATGGCTGGTAACCCTTACAAATCGTTCCTTGGTTTGCTAACGACCATCGCGACCCGCTCAGAAAAAGACTTAGCGGAAGGCTTCGATGAGATCGTGCTTGCTACACCCCTCGAGGTGACAAAGACCTTCGCAGGTCCTGCAGGCTTCCCATTCGCAGAGTTCCTACCGACGCATGCCAGCTCCGCACTCCTGGTGACTTTTTGCTGGCCCGCAGATGTCGCAAGTACCTTTAACATTCCACAAGGTTTCGGGTTCCTCGTTCCTCAGGATCACACTCGCACCTCAGAACGCGGCATCCTCGCCGCCACCTTCACCAACCAGAAGTTCTCTCACCGGACGCCCCTTGGTGCACGCGCCATTCGCGTCTACTTCGGTGCGAACAGCACCGAGCATTTCGCCCAAACCTCGGATCAGCAGATCGCAAAGCTTGCCTTTGCGGCGTTGCAGACCATTCTCGGTCCGCTTCCTGACTCGGAACAGAATCTCACGACCGTCCACCGGTGGCCTCACTCGCTGCCCCAGTATGAGGTCGGCCACCTGGATCGCATGGCAAAGCTGGATGAATCGATCAGCCGTTTACCGGGTCTTCACCTTCTCGGCAGCAGTTACCGAGGAGTAGGCTTGCCGGACCTGATTCACGCTGCCCGCGAAACTGCCCGAAAAGTCATTTTGTAGAAATTGAGATATATCTTGAATCTGTTCTGCTACGAGCGTATCTAAGATATATCTTGCGAAATATCGCAAGCAGGAGGTTGTACATGTTTCATCCATACTTTGCAGAACAACGTGGCCGTCATAGCCACCACGAGCACTCTAGCTGCAGGCCCTCTGGCCCGTTTTCCTGGCTTCCGCGCGAGCGCAACGACCCACGTTTCGCACGCTTCGGCAGCCGTCACAGCGAGCACGCATTCGGTCACGGCTTTGGCCCTGGCCATGGGCGTGGCCGTGAGCGCATGTTCGACGGCGGCGAGCTGCAGCTCGTTATTCTGGACCAACTCGCGCAGAAGCCGAGCTACGGCTACGAACTCATCAAAGCACTCGAAGAAAAGCTGGCCGGTGGCTATGCTCCCTCTCCCGGTGTCGTTTACCCGACGTTGACCATGCTGGAAGAGAAGGGCTTCGCCACCTCATCAACCGAAGGCGGTAAGAAGGTCTTCACGGTCACCGAAGCAGGCCAAGCCGAGTTGGCGGCAAACCGCTCTCGCCTGGACGCTATCAACGAGCGCCTCGACCAGAGTGGCGAACGCTTCGGCCGCGGACGGTCTCCCGAGTTGATGCGTGCCTTCGGCAATCTTCGCGGTGCCGTACAGGCCAAGCTTGCGCGCGGAACCATGACGCCGGAGCAGATAAAGAAGATTGCGGAAGCGATTGACCATGCTGCAACAGCCATAGACAACATCTAGTGGGCACAACTGAGTCGCGGCTTGATCACCCGCGGCTTGCAACGCGAAGCGTAAACTTCATGCATGGGCATTACTCGCCAGCAAGCGCTTGACTGCTTCGCCTCCGACGACCTGATTGGTATTGGCATGGAAGCCGACTCAGTCCGCCGACGCCTTCACCCGGAAGGCGTGGTCAGCTACATCATCGACCGCAACATCAACTACACCAACTTCTGTACGGAGTACTGCACCTTCTGCGCGTTCTATCGACCGCTCAAAGGCAAGCTCGCGAGCGAAGGCTATATCCTCGACTTCGATACGATCTACTACAAGATTGGCGAGACAGTAGAAATGGGCGGCACCGGTGTGCTGATGCAGGGCGGCATTCACCCCGACCTGAAGATTGACTGGTTCGAAAAGCTCTTCACCGGAATCAAGCAGCGTTTTCCGCAGATCTGGCTCCACTGCCTGAGTGCGAGTGAAATTCTTGCGATTGCAGAGTACTCCGAGATCGATCTGCGCACCACGATTGCGCGTTTGCGCGACGCCGGTCTCGACTCAATCCCAGGCGGTGGCGCGGAGATTCTCGACGATGAAGTACGCCACCGCATCGCCCGCCTGAAATGCAAAACGCAGGACTGGGTGGACGTGCATCGCACCGCCCACCAGCTTGGCATGCGCACCACGGCAACGATGATGTTCGGCGTCGGCGAAAACATGGAACACCGCGTTAACCATTTCGAAGTGGTACGCCAGCTTCAGGAAGAAACTGGTGGCTTTACCGCGTTCATCCCGTGGAGCTTTCAACCTAATAACACCGCGCTCGGTGGCCGTGGCTGGGATGAAGCCACGAGCGTCGAATACCTGAAGACGTTGGCGATCTCCCGCATGTACCTCGACAACATCGAGAACGTACAGAGCTCCTGGGTGACGCAAGGACTCAAGGTCCTCCAAATGGGTCTGCGATTTGGCGGTAACGATGTGGGCAGCGTGATGCTGGAAGAGAATGTGGTGAAAGCCGCGGGCACTTCCAATTCCACTACGGAAGAAGAGCTTCGCCGCATTATCCGCGACGCTGGCTTCAAACCCGTTCAGCGCGACACGCTTTACCGGACGATGTTTCTGAATTAGCAACCCATCACCTGCTGAGTGGATGCTACGGCTCCTCAAAGTTGTCGATTGTCACCAGCGCGTCTCGCCGTGTGGCATCCAATAGAACAAAGGAGAAGCAATGAACTCCAGCACGAAAAATCGTTTCGTAAACCTCGCACTGGCAGCTGCACTCGCGTTGACCGGTGCCGCTGCTCATGCGCAGCATCACGACGACCATGGACATGACAATCACGGGCATGACTATCGCCACGACGACCGTCATCATGATGGTCCCCCAGATTGGCACTTCGGCAACGATGACCGCGGACGGTTTGATCGGCACTACCGGTCCGATGCCATGCGCTGGCGCGGACGCCGCAACCGGCCGCACTTCGAGCGCGGAGCAGTGATTCCGCGCAATTATGTCATCCGCGCAGTTCCATCTTCGTACTATCGTGGCGCGCCGCCACCGCCCCCGGGCTATCGGTACGGCTACTACGACGGTTATGTAGTTTCGTACAATCCGCTAAGCCGGATCGTTGCGGACGTCCTCGACCTCGCAACGCAGTAGACATTACCGATGCCTGAAACGACCTGTGCCATCCGTTGGCGCAGGTCGTTCTGCATGCGTCTTGCGTTCATTTGATAACGTCTCTGAAAGACGAATAAACAATTCAAGTTGCCGGAAGGACTCACCAAACCACTGATGATCCCCAAGCCGTTATTTCTTCTTGCTCTTTCAGCAGCCAGCCTAGCGGCACTTGGCCAAACGCCGATTCGCATCACTGCGGACCTCACGGAAGCGCCGCGCAAGTTGTACCACGCAGAGGTCGACATACCGGTGAGCGGTGCGGCGATGAAGGCTGGCCAGATCGCGCTGACCACACCGAAGTGGATCCCTGGCAACCACCGTCCAACTGGTCCGGTAGACGACATCACAGGGGTGGTCTTCACCGCAAATGGGAAGACGCTTACCTGGCGACGTGATGAAGTGGATCTGTATCAGTTTCACGTGATGCTTCCCGCGGGTACAACCAGCGTGCATGCACATCTGGACTGCATCGTTCTTTCACGCGCGTCGGACAAGTTGGCTGTACTCGAGTGGGAAAAGCTTATGCTCTACCCAGCAAACATCCCGGTTGCGAAGATCGCCATTCAGCCCAGCGTGACGGTGCCTGCCGGTTGGGGCATTGGCACGGCACTGCAGCCTGCCGGCAGTTATGACCCAAATGCCAAGGTGGGCGGGACGACGCCCTTCCAGGCGACCACAGTGGAACAGTTGGAAGATTCACCGGTGATCGCCGGCGAGTACTTTCATGAGTTCGCGCTCGCGCCGGATGTCACGCCAAAACATTACATTGATGTAGTTTCTGACGAGCCGGACGATTCAAACCTGCGTCCGGCACTGCTGGCGGAGTTGAACAATCTTGTGTACGAAACCGGTGCCGCGTATGCCTCCCGGCATTACAACGTGTACCACTTTCTGCTTACGCTTTCTGATGTTGCGGGCGGTGAAGGTTTGGAGCACGGCCAGTCGTCCGACAACGGCGTCGGCGAGACCGGCTTCGCGCGCCCAGGGCAGAACGCTGATCTGCTGGCGCACGAGTTTACGCATTCCTGGAATGGCAAGTACCGTCGTCCTTACAGCCTTTACCAGACCGATTTCGCGACCGCGCAGATTGGCGAACTGCTGTGGGTCTACGAAGGCATGACGCAGTACATGGGCAATGTGCTGGCCGCGCGTACGGGGCTGGAGACTCCGCAGCAGTATCGTGATCGCCTCGCATCTTCCGCGGCGAACCTCGATACGAAGCCTGGACGCTGGTGGCGCTCGACGGACGACACGGCGATTGCCGCCAGCGTACTGCGTGGCGGCGACCCGGCGTGGGCGAACTGGAAGCGCGGACAGGACTATTACCCTGAAGGCGAGTTGCTGTGGCTCGACGCGGATACCCTCATTCGTAAGCTGACCAATGGGCAGAAAACGCTGACAGACTTCCAGCATATTTTCCTCGGCAAAGGTGGGAACACCGGGCCACTCATAGTCACCTATAACCGCGAAGAGTTGATCCGCGATCTGAACCAGGTTGCGCCGTATGACTGGGCGAAGTTCCTGCACGACCGTGTGGATGCAGTGACTCCACGCGCTGACCTCGAAGGCATTGAGCTTGGTGGATACAAGCTCGTTTACAAAGATCACCCTTCTGCGACTGAGCGCCGCGGCGTGGCGACACGTGGACCTGCGGCACCAAATGTCTGGTATTCGCTGGGCCTGCGCGTCGGCAACGACGGGTCGATTTCCGACGTTCGCTGGGGAAGCCCTGCGGACAAGGCGAAGCTTGCGCCTGCTGAGAAGATCATCGCGATCAACGGCCGCACCATGTCAGCAGGTGCGCTCACGAAAGCCGTGAAAGCTGCCAAGGGTACAAGTGAACCAATCCACGTCATTGCTCAGACCGAAAGCTATGTGAAGTCGTACGACATTGACTACCACGAAGGCGAGCGTTACCCGGCTCTGGAGCGAACGGAGGGCACTACAGCTTATCTCGACGAGATTCTCAAGCCGTTGTCGCCGCAAACGAAGCTGCCGGAACCAGAAAAGCAGGCAGAGGCAGAGGCAGTGCCCGATACGGCGTCGCGCCGTCCACCTCCGCACGACTAACCTTCCTTGCACCGCAAATCCGATCCGCGCCTGATCACCGGCGCGGATATTCTTTTGTCGAGGAATACATGATGCGCCGCTTAGCACTGAGTCTTGCTGCTGCCCTTCTCTGCGCCGGTGTCTCGGCTCAACAAACCGCATTCAATGCGCGACCCGTCATCACACCGCCGCCTTACGATGGTGCGCCAGGTGAGTATGTCGCCCATGGTTTTCACTTCGGTACGGGGGAGACGCTTCCCGCTCTGAAGTTGCACTACCTTACTCTGGGCACGCTGCACCGCGACTCTGCTGGCCACGTGGACAACGCTGTTCTTCTGCTACACGGAACCGGTGGCAACGCGCATACCTTGCTCGTGCAGCCATTTTCCTCCGTGCTGTTTGGACCGGGGCAGCCGCTCGACATCGCGCGCTATTATTTGATCTTTCCCGACGACATCGGTCAGGGTGAGTCGTCAAAGCCATCCGACGGGCTCCACATGCGATTCCCGCATTATGACTACGACGACATGGTGCGCTCGCAGCACCAGATGCTGCTGGAGGGCTTGCATGTCGATCACCTGCGGCTAATCCTCGGCACGTCGATGGGCTGCATGCAGGGCTTCGTTTGGGGAGAAACTTATCCGAATTTCACAGATGCACTCATGCCGCTGGCGTGCCTGCCCGTGCAGATCGCGGGCAGGAATCGAATGATGCGCTACATGATCATCGAAAATATCAACAATGATCCTGCATGGAAGAACGGTGAATACACCGCCGAACCGACGCAGGGGTTACGTGCGGCCAATGAGCTGCTGTTCGTCATGGGCTCAGCACCACTTGTGCAGCAGAAAACGGCGCCGAGCCGTGACGCGGCGGAAAAGTTCATCGACAGCTATCTTGCACGCGCGACGGCAGGGACGGATGCGAACAACATGATCTATTACGTGGACGCTTCAAGAAATTACGATCCCAGCGCGAACCTCGAGAAGATCAAGGTACCGGTGATGTGGATCAACTCAGCGGACGACTTCATCAATCCGCCGGAGCTCGGCATTGCAGAAAAGATGGTGAGCAGAATGCCGCATGCGCAGTTTGTCTTACTGCCGACCACGGACGCAACTCGCGGCCATGGCACGCATACGCAGGCGGCGATCTGGAAAGACTATCTCGTGAAGCTGCTCGCGGAATCCGAGCCGAAGCACTAACAGAGGTTTGTTATTCAAGCCCCAAGAACGAGCTTGCAGCAGCCGTGATTTCACCAGGCACGGTTTGTGTATCTTTCCGCATAAGCTGCTCCAGCGCGCGCCCGACCGCGATTAACAAGGGCGTGGGCCCGCAGACGAGTGAACCGAGAGTTTCCAGGCGGGAAACAACGTGCGCCTGATTCGGCGTGGCGGCATGCGAGACTGCGCAGCACGCGATGTCTGCCGGTAATCCGGCCTGCAACAGCTCGCGCTGCAGGCGTTGCAGGTCGCGTCCGGGCATGTAGATCAGCAGCGTGGCGTCGTGCGGCAGCGGGCCCGACCAGATGGGCGTTGCGTCAGCTTTGTCGGCGGCGTGATGGCCGGTGCAGAAGATGAGATTCGAGGCGGACTTGCGGTCAGTCAGCGGAACCTGCAGTGCAGCTCCAGCGGCGAGCGCAGCCGTAACCCCAGGGACAACTTTATGTGGAATGTCGGCGGCCCGCAGCGCGGCAAGTTCCTCTCCCGCGCGACCAAATATGAGCGGGTCGCCACTCTTCAGGCGAACGACGGATTGTCCTGCACGCGCTGACTCGATCATCAATGCGTGAATGCCTGATTGCGTAATGCGTGGTCGGCCACAACGTTTGCCGACGCTGGTGATGAGCGCATGCCGGTGAGCGAGTGCGAGAACAGTTTCGGGTACAAGATCGTCGTGCAGGATGACATCTGCTGTTTCAAGCAGGCGGAGGGCTTTGACTGTGAGGAGTTCAGGGTCGCCTGGACCCGCGCCGACGAGGTAGACAGTTCCCTTCTGTGCTGCCGTCATGCGGTCTCCTCTTGCCGTGCGGGGGTGTAGCCGAGTTCACGGGCATGCTGGCGTGCGCGGGCGCGTGAGGGGCAGCCGTCAAAGCCGCAAACCTCGCGCTGCGCAAGTTCGTGGAGCAGGAGCTTCCGCGGCTCTCCGATGGGTTCGACTGCAGTGACCTCGCGGCGCAGGCGGCCGAGCTCCATTAGCCATTCACTCAGGTCAAGCGGAAGCTGTGCGTTGATCTCCTTACGCAAACGCTGCGCCAGCGCAGGACTCTCGCCGGCGGTCGAAATAGCAATCTGCAACTCACCGCGGCGGACGATGGAGGGAAAGTAGAAGTCGCAAAATGGAGGATCGTCGATAGCATTGCAGAGAACACCGCTTTCGGTGGCTTCTGCGAAGACGGCCCTATTCACCTCAGCCGTTGCTGTACCGGCTACGCAAAGGAACGCCCCTGCGAGATCCCCGCGCTGGTACTCGCGCTGGTGCCATTGCAGCTCGCCCGCATCAGCCCACTCCTGCACGCGAGGAAGGGCGTGCGGAGCGATGACGGTAACGCGCGCTTCGGATTGCAGCAGGCTTTCAATTTTCGATTCGGCGATATTGCCCGCACCGATGACGACGCATGGGCGCGCAGTGAGCTTGAGGAACATGGGAAAGAGGCTCACAAGTTCCCCCTTATTCCCATACGGATGCGGTTAACCATCGATGTTGCTCGCATGTCTTCCGCCTGCGGGAGCGGAATCACGTTCCACCGGCGCTACGACCGCTCCTGCAAGCTGGGCGCGGAGATCAGCGTCGCTGGTGCGGCGGAAGTAAGCGCGCAGATTCTCACCGTCTGTGCGGCCCGCGATATAGCCACGCAGCAGGCGTTCAATCGCCTCGGGGCAATCATCTGCGGCGGCACGATAACCAATCTGGCGCGCGATCCCAGCGTGCTCGCCGACGGCGCCGCCCACGCAGAAGTAGTAGGCATCAACCATCTGGCCATCTTTCTTGATCTTCTTACCTTCAAGGCCGATGTCGGCAATCCATGCCTGGCCGCAACTGTTGGTGCAGCCTGTAACGTGCAGCTTGAATTGCTGGTCGAACGTGGGCAGGCGCTCTTCCATCTCTTCGACCAGCCACTTGGTAAATGCCTTGGTTTCCGAGATCGCCAGCTTGCAAAACTCTGTGCCTGTACAGGCGATCGCACCACGGTAAAAAGGCGTTGGCTCGACTTGGAGACCAAGGTGACTTAGCTCCTGCACAAGCGCAGAGACTTCTGCATTTGGCACGTTGATGATGCTGATGTTCTGCATGATGGAGGTGCGAAGTTCGCCGTTGCCATATTTTTCGGCGAGCGATGCCAATGAGTGCATCTGGTCAGCAGTCAAGCGGCCACGCAATACGGTCGCTCCAACGTAGCTGAGGCCGGCCTGTTTCTGCGGGTGCACGCCGATGTGATCGCGATAGATGTCATCTGCAATTGGTCCTTCTTCGCACGGGTCGAATTCCAAGCCGAGCTTCTCTTCTACTGCGGTCAGCATCGTTTCCGCTGTCCAGCCGTGACGCATGAACATGTATTTGATACGGGCGCGGGTGCGGTTCTGACGCAGGGCGTCCTGCTCACGGAAGATTTCGCAAACGGCGCGCACCGCGTCGTATGCACGATCCTGCGGAATAAAGGCATTCAAACGAATGGCGAGGTGCGGTTCCGTCGAAAGCCCGCCGCCGACACGCAAGCTGTATCCAATCTCCTCACGGCCATTCTTTATACGCTTCAGCGCAGTGAGGCCAACGTCGTTGATTTCTGGATAGCTGCACCACACCGGGCAGCCAGTTGCTGAGACTTTGAATTTGCGCGGCAGATTGTAAAAGTCAGGGTTTGCAGTGAGCTTTTCCGCAATTTCTCGTGCAAGAGGCGATGCGTCGATGAGTTCGTGTCCATCAATGCCAGCGAGCGGACAACCGGTGACATTGCGGACGACGTCGCCGCATGCGCCTTTCGGCGAGAGCCCGATTGTGGTCAGTGCGTCAACAACTTCCGGCAGCGCCTGAATAGTGAGCCAATGGAGCTGAATGTTCTGCCGAGTGGTGATGTCCCCGATACCGCGTGCGTACTTGGCCGTGAGATCAGCGATCACACGCAACTGCTGTGAGGAGAGGATGCCGTTCGGCAGGCCAATGCGCATCATGAAGTACTCAGTGGTTTTGCCCTCGCCACCTACACCGCCAGTTACGCCAACACCGTCGCCCTGCGTGTATATGCCCCACCACTTGAAGTACGTGCCCGCCCATTCCGGCAGAACGCTTTCGCGACCTTCGCGTGCGAACTGGCGGACATCTTCCCAGGCGTCCCAGGGATTTTTCTCAAGCTTCAGGCGTTCAACTTTTTGGGCCTTTGTTTCTTTCGGAGCAGATGTCGCAGATGCGGCAGGGCTATTATCCGGCACGGAACTCTCCAGTTGTTGTGGCTGTAAAAACGAAAGGCCCACGAATTCGTCGTGGGCACTTGGGGGAGGTCAGAAACGCCTTGCTTACATGGCGGCGCGACAAGCCACAGTGCGTTGACAGGTACAACAGGAGATCGCGGCAAGCAGCTTCTGCATACTTCAAAGATAACGTCGCAGCAAAAGCGCGTCAATCAACAGGTCTTGAGGGAGAGCCGGATCCACGCCACGCGTAACAGAGCAGATTTCACCTTGACGCGAACGAGTCTGCAACGCATCCTTGGTCTATTCCGAGGAAAACTTTTATGGCTTCAGCTGCACCTTCTATGGATCAGATCAAGGCAGCGATGCGTTCAACGTGGATGGCCGGCGATTTCGGCGTCGTCGCGAAAACGATCGCAGGCAGCGGCGAAGAGTTTGTGAACCGGCTCGATCTACGGGAGGGTTCGCATGTGCTGGATATCGCGTGCGGTACCGGCAACCTCACCATCCCACTGGCGCGGCGTGGATTCGTTGCGACGGGCGTAGACATCGCCACGAATCTGCTGCAACAAGCACGTGAGCGAGCCACCAATCAAGGACTCGACATTAGCTTTGATGAGGGCGATGCAGAGCAGCTTCCGTACGCCGATGAGAGCTTCGATGCTGTTGTTACGATGTTTGGCGCCATGTTTGCGCCGCGGCCTGAGGTGGTTGCTTCGGAATTTGCGCGTGTGTTGAAGCCGGGTGGGATACTCGCGATGGCGAATTGGAATCCGGCGAGCTTCAGCGGAAAAATGTTCAAGGTCGGCAGCCAACATGCGCCACCGCCCGCAGGCGTACCGCCACCGGTTCTTTGGGGTGATGACAAGACTGTACGGGAAAGGCTCGGTGACAACTTCACGGACATCCAGACCAAACTGATTCCTGTGAAGTTCGATCTTCCGACAAACGCGGAAGGTGCTGTCGCATTCTTCCGCAAGTATTTCGGGCCGACGCAGATGGCCTTTAGCCGTTTGGATGAGAAGGGCCAAGAGGCGTTCTCTGCGGATCTTATTGCGTTGTGGTCAGACGCGAACATTTCGCCTGATCCTGAAACACATATGCTCGTGGCTAATGAGTATCTGCAAGTAATTGCCAAGCGCGCCTAGAACAACGATTCGGCACGCTGCCCGTTACAAACCGAGGGAAAATACTAGACGGACGGCTTTGGAAATCGCGGTGCTGCGCCGGTCGGAGTATTTGGGCTATCCACGTTTTGCTTCAGCGCGGCGTATAGACCCTGAACATCTGGTGGAAATGTCGCCATCTGCTTATCGAGCTCTATCGAAAGCGATTGAACGACAGCTGGATGCATGTCAGCGACGTTATAGCTTTCCGCTGGATCAAGGGCCACGTTGAAAAGTTCTGAATGAGCGAGCCAAGCTGACTGATGCGCCTGAACGCCGTCATTGATGTAAATCTCGCCGCCGTATGCCTGAGCGACACGCAGCTTCCAATCGCCTTTGCGAATACAGTGCGGCTGAAGCCCAGCCTTGCTCATGGGGCTGAAATAAATTTGGGTGTGTTCGGGTGGTTTCCCCTTTGCAAGAAGCGCTGAGGAGATGTCGATGCCGTCGAGTGGCTTCTCAGGTAACGATAGTCCGCACAATTTCGCGATGGTCGGCAAGACGTCCAGGTGCGAAGTCGGCGAGTCGCAAACTGCACCCGAAGGCACGAGACCGGGCAGTTTCGCCAACATCGGCACGCGGAAGCCGCCTTCAAAAGTTGAGGCCTTGCGTCCGCGGAGGTTACCCGGACAGCCCTGCATCCAGGGTCCGTGGTCTCCGGTGAACAGGATGAGAGTGTCCTTGGTCAGACCTTTGGCGTCGAGTGACTTAATGACTTCCCCTACAGCCCAGTCGATCTCAGCAATCGCATCACCCTGCTTACCGAAACCACTCTTTCCCCGAAACCGCGGTGATGCGTCCGGCGGGTCATGAGGATATGGGAATCCGAAATACAGGAAGAATGGATCTTTGTCCTGCTTATCAATGAAGCCTAACGCTTCCTCCGTGTAGCGGGGAATGAGCATGCGGCACTCGGTATTTTCTTCAATAATTGCCGTATCGCGCATCAGCGGATGCGGATTCATGTCGATGCTCCAGTTGAGCCCGAAGTAGGAATCGAAGCCTCTGCTGGTCGGAAGGTAAGGTACTTCACCACCAAGATGCCATTTACCGATTGCCGCTGTCTTATAACCCTTGGCTTTGAAAAGCTGCGACAGGATCGTCTCATCCAGCGCGGCACCTTGCTTTTCCTTCGGCCCAAACGCGCCTACCACGCCCATGCGTGTACCGTAGCGGCCGGTAAGGATAGATGCACGTGAAGCGGAACATAGAGGGTGCCCTCCATTGTGGCGCACGAAACGCATGCCCTCGGCTGCCATTCGATCGAGATTCGGTGTCGGCAGCTTGGAGCCATAACTTCCGAGGTCTCCGAAGCCAAGGTCATCACAGATAAAGAGGATGACGTTCAGCGGCTTACTCGATTTACGCGGTGAAGATCCTACGGCTCCACGGAGCGTGTGTAAGGGAGCTGCAGAGGCTTTCGAGGCGGCAGCTGCCGTCGTCGACATAAGGGCGAGGAATTTCCTGCGATCCAAAGGTGTACCTCAAGTGGCGATCGGCTGCGAACATTCAGCAACATGCTGCCAACGTCATTTTAGAGGCCTTCACGCACGCTGTCAGGAGACTTGCGATCTCGAAAGAGGAAGGTTTAGCCTCTCGAACTGCAAATCAGCCTAGCTTCGCTTCTGCTTCCTTCGTTGCTTCGTAAATTTGGTCAAAGCTCTCAATGGCGTAGAGCACCTTTTGCATATTGCCGGTGTCCACGGGTTCGTCGAGCACGCAGTCGAGATCGAAATCACGGATCTCGAGATCGGTACCGCCTTCGATGACGTGGGTGCATTCGCCGTGAGATGAGATGAGACCACTGCCATACACCTTGATCTTGCCGCGTTCGCGGATCACGCCAAACTCCACGGTGAACCAGAAGAGTCGGCCCATGCGTTCTAGCGCGTCCTGCGACTTCAGCGAGGCGCACACTGCTCCGTAGTGCTCAAGGAAATCGGCAAAGATGGGGTGAGCGTGCATAGGTACATGGCCGAAGACATCATGAAATATGTCAGGCTCCGGCGTGTACTCCATCGACTCTCGGCTGCGGATCCAGGTGGTCGTCGGGAACATGCGCGCGGCGAGCATCTCGAAGAACGCGTCGGCAGGCAGAAAGCCGCTGACAGGTGACGACTGCCATCCAGTGCGCGGTTGCAACCGGGCGCTTACCGCAGTGAGGTCAGGAATCGCGTCGGCAACAAGGCCGATCTGCTGGAAGCCGTCAAGGTAAACCTCAGAGGCATGCTCTTCGAGTTGCGGCATGCGACGCTGCAGAAGCTCGGACCAGATCGCGTGCTGCTCCGGCGTGTACGCCTTCCAGTCCTGCTGAATGAGGTACGGTTCAGCGGCTTGCAGCTTCTTTGGCTCGAGTACGGCAGACGGCATGAAAATCCCTTCAGTTGGCAAGCGCGCCACCGCCTCAGTCTTAGCAGACGCGCTATTCCGTTGCCAAGCGGGCGCCTTTGGCCTCGCGGCTGAGCGCGGCGATTATCGCAAGCGCAACGGCGATGATGATCACCGTCCATGCCATTACCGGTGCGAGACGTCCGCTATAGAAGCGAGATGCTGCCGTTTCCTGCACGTGGCTGTTCCACGCCGCGATCAGGTTTCCGAGTTGGTAAGTCAAGCCCGGGAAGATGGCACGGACGGGTCCGGGAGACATCTCGTTCAGGTGCACAGGCACGATGCCCCAAGCGCCCTGCACCATGAACTGCATCAGGAAACCACCGCACGCGAGCAGAACAGCGGTGTGACTCCAGGCCCACAGCGGAACTGCGGGGATTGCGAGCAACGCGGCCGTGATGATCATCCGGCGGCGACCGAACTTCTCCGAGAGTGCACCGAAACTTAGGCCGCCGAAGAACGCGCCGAGGTTGCCGACGATAGCGACAGAAGATGTGACCTGCGGCGTAAGCCCATGGTCGCGTTGCAGGAACGTGGGGTAGAGATCCTGCGTGCCGTGGCTGAATGATGCAAAGCATGCCATCAGTGCGGTAAGGGTGAGGAATGTCGGAAGAAAGCTCTTCACCGAGGTGAACACGGCGCGCGCAGAATGCTTTTGCGCGGCAGACCGGCTGCGGCCTGCGAGCCACACAGGTGACTCCTTGACCCCGAGCAGTAGATAAAAAACGAAGAGCGTCGGCACCGTGGCGAGGCAAAACAGAACGCGCCAATTTGAGGCATAGCCGACTCCGGTGAGGTGCGGGAAGACCAGCCCGTAGAGCGCGGCGGCGAGCAGGTTACCGGTGACATAGCCTTCCTGCAGGAGGCCTGAAAAGAAGCCACGACCTTCGGTGGGCAGCGTCTCCATCGCAAGCGCGGCGCCGACGCCCCATTCGCCTCCCATGGCGATACCGAACAGAGCACGAGTGAACAGGAATATGCCGAAGGTGGGTGCGAAGGCCGACGCGATTTCGCAGGCAGAGAAGCACAGGATGTTGAGCATCAACACCTTGCGTCGACCGAAGCGCTCTGCGAGTGCACCAAACAGCAAAGCTCCAACAGGACGCATGCACAGCGTCCAGAAGAGGCTCTTGGTCGCCGTGGCAGGCGAGACATGAAAGTCAGCGGCGATGGTGCGGAGGCAGAAGGTGAGAACGAAGAAGTCGAACGCGTCGAGCGTCCAGCCTAGAAAGCAGGCGAAGAAGGTTCGTCGTTGCGCTGATGTTAACGCTTGGAACGGTCGAAGGAGCGGCATCGCGCTCTCAGTGTACTGGGCTCGCTTATGCCTTCGCGCGGAACGGCACCACGGTATTGGGCATTGGGATATTTATCGCCGCAGCCTCGTCCTTCAGGATTTGGTGATGGAGGCAGTACAGCGCGAGCTCGAGACGATCAGAAACACCCAGCTTGTCGTAGATCTTGCGAAGGTAATTTTTGATGACCTGCTCAGTCGTCCCGATCTGATACGCGATTTCCTTATTGCGCATGCCGCGCGTAATGCAGCTGATGATCGCCAGTTCCTTCGGCGAAAGTCGTGGCTGTGTTCGCGGATTGGTGAGTGCGGCAGCCTGCGTGCGATAAGCCTCAATGACCCAGCTGATGGACTGATTGTCGATCCACGTTTCACCGGCGGCGATCTTGCGAACGCATTTCACCAATAGGTCCGGTGAAATGGAACGTGGCACCACACCGCGAACACCACGTCGGTAAAGCTCGACTGTGTTGTTCTCGTCAGATTCAGAAACCTGCACGATCAGCTTGGCGTCTGGTGCGCGGCGCATGAACTGCGGAATGGCGTCGATAGTACCCGAGATGAGTGCGCCTTCGAGCAGAACCACATCCGTGGGAAAACGCTGCAACGCGGCGTACAGGTTGTCCAGACTCTCAGCCTGCGCCACGACACGGATATCATCTTCCAGCGCAAAAACTTTACGAATACCGACGCGATAGATGGCCTGTGAGTCGGCGAGAATGACCCGAACCGCTACAGCTTCGTCGCCTTCGCCGGAGAGGATTCCGTCGTGGTTGTCCAACAGCTCGTCCGTCATAGATGCTCAGCCTTTAAGGAATAATCGTCGATCACCGCAGCGGCCTTATGTTTTCCGTCTGCCATGGCGTCGTGGCGAACAATCCGGCCCTGGCAGTGGAGCGTCACGTCGTCGGTTCCGCCCATCATGGCCGCTGGCATGGTGAGGCGTAACTGGACTTCGCTTCCTATCGGCGGAAGATCTTCTGCCGTGAAGAGGAGACCGTTGGCGGAAACGTCTTCCGTCATGGCCCGATATTTCCGCTCACCGGACGATAGTGTTACTTCGAGATGAAGCGGAAAGCGCACGGAGGCGCGCACTGGGTCATTACGAGTTGCTTCTGTGGACTCAGGCATTCATTCTCCTCAGCACGCCTGCAAGCGGTTAGCTGTGAACAAGGCCATTCTATCTGAGCAAAAGTGGCAGACAATGCCTAAATCGACGCACTCACGCAGGCATAAGACCAGCCGAGCCGCCGACCCACGTGCGGTCGCGATTGTGGTCTACGCCCATCATTAACCCGCGTCCCATGCGGACTAGACTCGTCATCGGGGTCATCGACTTGCCTTCGGGCCACACGTACAGGATGCGAATCTCGGCTTGCGTCATGCCCTCGGGTGTGTGGATAACTGGCTCGAAACTCACTCGCTCCTGCAGCAAATAGTTGTGACGTTCTTCTGGCGGTACTGCTGCCAGATCTGCATCGGTTGGTGCAAACTGGATGCCCTTACCCGCGAAGGAGTAGAGCGGCTTGAATACCCAGTTCTCGCGATCCTCAGGAAGGCGCTCGCGGCCGATACCCGCATACCAATCGTCAACAAAGACGGCAGCCGGAACGGTGGGGTGATCAAGATGCGGGATGGAGAACTTGCTAACGCGAAAGTACCAATTTGGATGGCCGGCCCACTCGACCTGCAGCTCGTCGCGGTAGTCGAAGGGCAACTTGATGTTCTCGCGTACGAGCTCATCGACGATGACGCGACTGTAAATACGTTCGACGGGCGTCAGTTGGCTGGATGAACCCTTGCGATAGAAAAGTTTGTTTCCCTGCTTCACAAGCTTGGTGACATCCACGATCTGAATCCCGAGTCTCTCGGCATGCATGTTGAAGTCGGGCAGGGTCTTCTGCAGCTCCGGCGTAACCTCTGTGAGGATGACGTTCTCTGGGTTGTGCTTTCCGACGATCGTTTCGCGCATAAGCTGCCAGTAAGCTTTTTCGTCGAGTCCGCCGAACATAGATTTCAGGCCTGGGTCGAGGCCAAAAACCTCGATGTACGCCTTCGCGAGCTCCGGCTGATAGCCAAAGATGGATGGGAACGCCTGCATTTCAACGAGCTTCGGCTGCAGCTCACCGTTTTCATCACGCACCAGACCGAAATCCACAGTCATAAAGTGCGGGTGTTTGTCCTGGTTGGGCACGCAGTATTCGTCAGGAATGGCGATGTTCGACTCCTGCATATACTGCGTGTTGCCGAGGAGCTGCGTGGTGAGTTCTGTTCCCGCCTTGATCATGCGGTTCATCAGTTCGGGCGCGAAAAAGCAGGGTGTTTCAGCGATGCGGAACTGGATGTGGGTGCGGGTACGCTCGTCGAGCACGCGAAGTAGTTTGTCGTACTTTTCCGGCGTGAAGCGTGCGTTGAAATCGCTGCGGTAGGGCTCAAGCATCAGAGGCTCCGTGTGTGGCGGCTAGAGAAGCTCAGGCTTCGATCAGGAACTGTCCTTCGCGCATGATCTGCTCTTCGCCATTTGGCCCGCCCAGCCAGATGTTGAACGAAAGGCCGACCACATCAATGTGCGTCGTGGATTTCCAGGGCGCACCGGTGTGGTTTCCATAAGGATCGCCGAACGCGATGTGAATGCCTGGAAACTTTTCGTCCTGCAGAATATTTCCAATTACCTTGGAGACACCGATGTTCGTGCCGATTGCGAACTCTCCCACGCGGTCGGAGTTTTCGTCAGTGTGGGTGTAATCCCAGAACTCACGCTCCAGTTCCTTGTTGCCACAAGACACGTCCGTGATGCGGTTGCGGCTGATATTGATCGTGAGCGGAGTCTCCGAGAGGATGCCATACCGGGCGCAGAGGAAATCGCCGACAACGCCGTCTACCACGAACACACCGTTCACTTCGCCGGGAGCTGTGAAGCACTCTCCACCGGGAAGATTACCCCATTTTTCCGGGCTAATGATGCCGGAGGTCTTGAACCATTTGTAGTCAGGATTCAGCTCGGCGCGGATGTCGGTGCCGGCCGGCGTGGTTGCGCGAACATAGTTCGCGGCGCGCACCTTATCCAGCACCACCTGACTGAGCCGGTCGACGGCGTTGAAGTCAGCGCGCATGCCCTGCAGCATGACTTCCGGCGTGATGTTCACCATGTGTGCGTGGCGCATGTGGCGGCGGTTTACAACGTCCGTCATCTGCATGCGGCTTCGCAACTCATTAGGCTGCACCTGCACGGCGAAGATGCTGACTTGCGATGATTCCATGTCATTGAGCACGTCGGCAGGCATTTCTTTGAGTGGGCGCTCAGAAATGTCTTCCAGAACGAAGCCGTTCCATTTACAGCCGAGCGCATCGAGCTCTTGCGCGAGAGCTGCGGCAACGGTTGCGGTGGTTGCATCGGTGATGAGCGTCACCTTCTCGTTTGGCGCGATTCGCAGGCAAGTGGTGACCGCATTGCGTGCGCCAACGCGGAACTCCTCGGGAAAAGATGTGCTGCGCAGGTCCGTCATGGTTGGTACTCCGCTCAAAGTGCCGTTCTCCTAATGTGGTTATGTTGAGTCTTGTTAGAGGCCCGCACGAGTTTCTTCAGCCATGTAATCGACAACCTTCTTCAAGTCGCCTGTCTCGCGGTAGACCTTGAGCTGCCTGTCGGCCCCCGAGCCCTCACGAATCATGGTGTGAATGTGATCGATGGCTGGACGCGCACCTAGTTCATCCACAACATCATTGATGAATGCGAGGTATTCGTGAATGAGGTCGCATTCCGGCACTTCCTGCTGCTTGCCGAAATCAATCAATTTGCCTTCAAGACCGTACCGTACTGCACGAAACTTATTCTCCAGCAGCAGCGCTCGCGAATAGTTACGGAAGTCAAGATTGCGCTCGTGCAATTGCCAGAGTTTGGCGGCGGTGCACTGGATGAGAGCGGCAATGGCCACCGTCTCTTCCGCACGCATGGGAATGTCGCACGCGCGCACTTCGATTGTGTTGAAGAACGGATGAGGCCGAATGTCCCACCAGATCTTCTTCGCGTTATCGATGCAGTTGGTTTTCACCAGCAGATTGACGTAGCTTTCGAATTCAGAATAGTCCGCAAATGTGTCCGGGATGTTCGTGCGAGGAAAGTGCTCGAAGACCTTCGCACGGTAACTCTTGTAGCCAGTCTCCATGCCCATCCAAAACGGAGAGTTGGTGCTTAGCGCCAGGATGTGCGGAAGAAAGTAGCGAAACGAATTCATGATGCGAATTGCGTCTTCGCGATCTTCGATGCCCACATGAACGTGCAGGCCGAAGATAAGGTTTGATCTCGCAACCAACTGCAGGTCTTCCACAACTTTGTCGTAACGCGGATCGGGATAGATTTCCTGATTGCGCCAGTCCGCAAAAGGGTGGGTGGCACCCGCTACCAGGACAAGACCGTTCTCTTCTGCAAGACGGATAAGGTTTCGGCGAAGATCGTATATGTCCTCGCGCGCTTCCTCTACCGTGTGGCAGATACGCGTGCCCACCTCGATCACGGACTGATGAAGTTCTGCCTTCACACGCTCTTCAAGGCGGATTGCACCCTGCTCGAGCATATCCGTTGAAATGTGAGATCGAAGATCGCGAGTCTCCGGATCAATGGTTTGATACTCCTCTTCGATGCCGAGCGTGAAAGAAGGCCGCATGTCGTACCTCGCTACATCATCTTTGTTCGCGCCAGACGCGAACGGTTACGCTACTTTCGCAGCCTTCTTTGCAGTTGATTTTGTCAACACTGCCTCAGCATTCATCGTTCCGCCGGACAGAAAGCGCGACCAGTTGTACTGCTTGCTCTGCTCCTCAGGGGCCTGTGCTTTCTTGATGGCGAGCTTCGAAACGCGATCGATAATCCATTCGAAATTTGCTTCGCCAACGGATTGGCGATCAGCGTCCGGCGCAGGGTTCATGAAGTCGATGGCATAGGGAACACCGTCTTCCACGGCGAACTCCACCGTATTCAGGTCGTAGCCAAGAGCACGGCACAGGGTCAGCGCGTCTTTTTCCACCCGTTCCAGTAATCCCTTCGGGTACTCGGGAGGATCCTGCACATAGCGCAGGTGGTGCGGCTGCCGCGGATCATAGGGCATGATGTGCACTTCTTCCTGGCCGACCACATAGCAGCGGAAATACTCGTTGAACTTCACCGCTGCCTGCAGCGTCATGCAGAGATCACGTGACTGGTCGTAAGCCTCGAAAAACTCACGAGGATCATGCACGTGGTACACGTCACGCCAGCCGCCGCCGTCATGCGGCTTGAGGAACGCAGGAAATTTTACGTAGTCGAAGATCGCTTCCCAATCGAGCGGAAACTGCATGTTGCGGCAAGACTGGCCATTGATGTCCGGTGGATAGTACTTGTGCGGAATAAGCGCGGTGCGCGGAACGGCGACGCCGAGTCTGTCGGCAAGTGCGTAGTTGAAGAATTTGTCATCAGCCGACCACCAGAAAGGATTGTTGATGACGGTTGTACCGGTGAGGACCGCGTTCTTCAGGTACGCGCGATAAAACGGCATATCGTGCGAAATGCGATCAACAATGACCGCATAAGGACACGGCTTATTCATCTCAACGCCGCCGACCTCTACAAATTCTGCGGTGATACCGTCCACGTCCATCGCATTAATGCGCTCAACCAGAGCGGGTGGAAACGTGTTTTCCTGACCGAAAAGAACGCCAATCTTCTTCATATCTTCCTCCGCTTCTTTCACAAAGCTGCCTTGAGACAAAAAATCTAGAGATACACCTGGACCATGCGTTTCCACCACGGCCAATCGTGACCGGTGTTGTCACCCCAAACATCGAGTTGCACCGGCAGCCCCTTGTGCCGCATGACAGATGCAAGGCGCTCGTTGTCATTCCAGCACTGATCATGTACGCCCGTCGCCAGAATGTATTTATTGCCGCGCATTCGATCCAGGAACCAAGAGTCGTTTAAGTTTGGAATGTAGTCGAGGGGCAAATTGAGATACGCAGTTTCGTTGGAGAAGCCGTGCAGGAATCCAAGCTTCTTCAAATCGAATGCACCGCTCATGGAGAGACAACCCGAAAATACATCTGGATGTTTGAATGCCGTATTCACCGCGTGGTACCCGCCAAAGCTGCAACCCATGGTGATGAAATGGGGACTGTGATTCAGCCAACGGGCGAACGGCGCTACCTCATGCACAATGTAGCGGTCATACTGCGCCTGTCGCGCAACGCGCCAGTCTGTGCCGACGCCGCGGTTGTACCAGCTCTCCGCGTCCAGTGAATCGACGCAGAACAGTTGCAGCCGACCGCTGTCGAGTTTGTCCTGCAACGCGCCGACCATGCCCTGATCTTCAAACTCGTAGAACCTTGCCTGCGAAGTAGGAAACACGACCGCTGGCAGACCCCCGTGCCCGTACACCAGCATCTCCATGTCCCGACCAAGCTCTGGAGAAAACCACTTGTGATATTCGCGCTTCATCGTGCTTGTGCGGCCCTCTGGTACTCTGAGGCCTTATTCAAACACAGGGGTTGTGTTTCGCATTGAACCTGGCTGGCCAGAACGGCGCGACGGAGCAGGAATCTTCGTCCGAGACTGAACTCGTTCTTCCGTTTGAGGAAGGTGCCGGCCTCATCACGAGCGATGATCCTTCACCGGATCTAGCCGGCAATCCACGTTATCGCGTTCTCTCGGACTTTCATTCTGAATTCCTAACAATTAGCCGTACTATCCGCGTTTATCTACCGGAGGCATACCTTCGGGAACCTGAGCGCCGCTTCCCTGTTTTTTATCTGCATGACGGGCAGAACCTCTTCGATGGGCGCACATCGTATGTCGTCAATCGCACATGGCGGGCGCACCTCGCGGCAGATGGGCTCACAGCAACTGGCGTGATTGAACCTGTCATCCTGGTCGGAATCGACAACACCGGCGTCCGCCGCATGGCGGAATACACGCCGACGCGCGATATGCGCATGGGTGGCGGCGACGGGCCGCGATACGGAAGGCTGCTGATCGAGGGATTGAAGCCGCTGATCGATGCGAAACTTCGTACTCGACCGGAAGCAGAGAACACTGGTCTTGGCGGAAGCTCCCTTGGCGGACTCATCTCGCTGGCCCTCGGTCTGGACTATCCCGAAGTGTTCGGGAAGCTCGCGGTGATGTCGCCCAGCGTGTGGTGGAATCAACGAGCGTTGCTGATGATGGTGAGTGAATCCACTCCACGTCCCCGTCCTCGCATTTGGCTCGACATGGGCACGTCCGAGGGCCTGCGGCACCTTCGTGACTGCGATCTGCTGCAGCATCGACTGTTGCACCGTGGTTGGAAGCTCGATCGCGACCTCCGTTACATGCGTGTTCCAGGTGGACTCCATGATGAAGAGGCTTGGGCGCAACGATTCGATCAGGTGCTGAGATTCCTGTTTCCGGCGAACCCTAAGAGCAAATAGCGTATTGGGCAACTTGTAATCGTTTGCATGACCGAAGTAATCGGCGTATCGTCAGCGCTTGGATTGCAGATTTGCAGTAAATCCGCGATACTTAGGTGTTCGGAAGTACATACCCGTCCCTGTGTCCGATGCAGCATCCGCAGGACAAACGGCAACCCTGAACAAAATCGAGATTTGAAAGGTCTTCCCTGTGTTGATGATTCGTTTGGCGCGCGTTGGCGCCCGCAAGCAGCCCCACTACCGCGTTGTCGTTATTGAAAAAGATCGTGCCCGCAACGGCCGCTCCGTCGAGGTGGTTGGCACCTATAACCCCCGTACGAATCCCGCCAGCGTGAAGCTGCAGCACGATCGCATTTCCTATTGGACTTCGAAGGGCGCGCAGATGTCGGAGACAGTAGGCAAGCTGGTTAAGAAGAACCCAGAAACCGCACCGGCAGAGGCCACCGCAACCGCGTAACAGTAACTCCATGCCAGAACCATTGAGTGCGTTGAAAACTCTTAAATGGATTCAGTAGGCTGGCACTACTCACGTAGACTCACCTCAGTAACGTAATAGCGAAATGCGTAGTGCTTTTCGGGTAGCGGAAGTCGCAAGCCCTTTGGGGCACTTGCGACGAACCAGATCAGAACGTAGTGGCGAGATCGATTCAGCAAGGCTGCACGGCCAGATCCGCGTTTAGCAATGATTCCGAGGTGAAGTAGAGTGACTGAAAGCTCAGAGCGTTCCTCGCAAAAGGACGCTGTAAGCGCCATGCAGTCGTTGATTCAGGAGCTTGCGAAAGCTTTGGTGGATGACACCTCAGCCGTGCAGGTAGAAGTGATAAGCGACAAAGACGCAGCCGTGTTGCGGTTGCGAGTGGCACCAACTGATATCGGTAAGGTGATTGGGAAACAGGGGCGCACTGCTCGCTCCCTGCGCACAATTCTCAGCGCTGCAAGTATGAAGTACCAACAACGTTTTGCCCTGGATATTGTGGAAGCGGGCGGTGGCTCCGCCAACATCCCCACCGAAGAGTAACTAGGTCTTCCCGGAAAGTTCGTATGTGAGGGGCCTCGGCTTTCATTTGCCGTGCGGCCCCTGACAACGACCGTTTATCTGTTCCCTACCGCCATCCGAATTTCAGTAACAGACGTGCCAAAAGGTGCGGTCTTTTGGCCTGAAGTTGTATGGTTCACCTCAAACCAAAGAACTAATTTTGGCAATATGTCGAAGTTTTATTCTGCTGTATTCGCAGCCGCAGCACTCCTTACGCCAGCGCTGACACACGCGCAGGTTGATCGCACTCGAACCTGGGATGTGTATGGTGGTTTTGTGGCGAACCGCACCGCCAATGCCGGAAATCCGAAGTACAACTACGGGTGGGAAGGCGCTCTGGCTCAACGCGGTGACGCGCGCAAGTGGGTAGGCGGCATGGTGCAGGGCAGCGCCGTGTACGCAAAGGCCTCCGGTGACCCGGTAAGTACCACCTATGTGCCCGCCCAGAATTTCTACACGTTCACGGGCGGACCGGTGTTCACGACGCGTGTTGGTGGAATCGCACCGTCAGGGCATGCGCTTTTCGGAGCGGCCATCACAACCACAAACTATCCAGCGGTTGGCACCATTCCTGCTTCCCAAGTTACCGGAAAGCATTTTGGGTCGACCATAGGCGGAGGCTTGGACTTCCCGCTTTCGCGCGGACACCATGCCGCTCTTCGTACTCAGGCCGATTGGGTGCGCGTCTGGCAGAGCACCACAACGAACCAGGACATGTTGAAGCTGTCCGCAGGCCTTCTTTATAGCTTTTACTGAGTCTTCGTCGCCCAATGCGTCAGACCCTCCGGCAGCGGAGGGTTTCTTGTCTCAGGTCAGGTTCTCATGGTGGCCACTGCGTTTCGATCTGCAGCGCCGCAGGGTGCTCCCCCGGCTTAGCAGACGGGGTAATTTTGCGTGGCAGCGAACTCAATCAGCTGCGTTTCGTGAAGCAGCTCAGAAGGTATGTGCTTATTCGTGAGAACCACGTCCTGAGCTGAAAGCTCGCGCGTGCGGACGGTTTTGACTGCTGGAGAAACGAGGCCCGCCGGCGGCGCTTCGCTGCCGAGCGGTGCGGAAGCTGTCATAAGCGCAGCGACAACATCTGGGTCGAATTGAATGCCAGCGTTCTCCGCGAGAATGTCGAGCGCTCGATCGTGCGTCATACCTGACCGGTATGAGCGGTCGGTAGTCATCGCGTCGTACGCATCCGCTACGTGGATGATGCGAGCATCGATCGGCGTTTCCTGCCCTCGCTGACGCTTCGGATATCCGGTTCCATCCCAGTTCTCGTGATGAAGTTCGACCGCAGGCAGATACTTTGCGAAACCTTGCACAGTTTGAAGGATGCGACGTCCCACCACTGGGTGCTTCTTGATCAGCTTGAATTCTTCTTCGGTGAGACGACCGGGTTTCTGCAGCAGCATATCGCTTACACCGATTTTGCCAATATCGTGGAGCAGCGCACCGATACGAAGACGTTCTACATCTTCCTCACCCAACCCCAGAGCAACTGCAATTTTGCAAGAAAGATCGCTGACGCGCTTACTGTGTCCTGCAGTGTAGCGATCACGCGCATCAAGTGCGTTGGCGAGAGCGTAGACAAACTCGACATACGCATTCTGCAAGCCACTGTGTGCCCCGCGAACAGCCGATGCCGCCTGGTTATAGCTGCGTGCCAGTTCCCTCACCTCAGCTACATTTGCCAGCTTGCCCTGAAATTCAGGCAGCGTACCAGTTTGCGCGGTGTGGCGCAGGTGCTCCACCATGACGGCGATGGGCTGAACCACTGCGCGCGAAGCAAGAAAACTGCAGCAGAGCGTCGTGACCAGTGCCATCAGCGCAACGGACAGGAAAATCTTTCGTAGCGAAGCGCTGACCGGTGCCGTTGCAGCATCAACGTCTACCAGGCTGTGCAGCGTCCAGCCGCTGTGCTTCGAACCCTGTAGGATTGGGAGCGCCATCCACTCCTCGCCACTGAGCTTCACATCACACTCGCCCTGCGCGGGGCAGCTGCTCAGTTGCGTACCTAGTTCAAGGAGTGAGAGGCCGCTCACGTTAGAACGCAACGCTCGGCTGTGATGAAGCAGAACCGCGGACGTGGCGAAGAGCGAAAGATTGAGGCGCTCGCCCACAGTAAGTGAGCCAATGATCTTTCCATCGACCGTCAACGGCACGGTTCCGGTTTGAAATGATTCGCCACGAAACAGAAGAAGGCCGCCATCTTCTACTTCCGGGAATACGTAGAGCGGAACGAGTTCAGCAGATCCTCCACCGGCGCGCACTGCCCCGGCGAGTGGCTTGCCGTCGACTCCGGTGATGATAAGAAGGTCGTGGCCCGCATGCACGCCGATGCGAAGCAATTGCTCTTCGAGGGCGGTTTTGGTGAGGAGCGGGTTCTCTACTGGGGCCTCCGAAAGCGGCTCTGCCGCGTCGGAACTCGCCGCTCCAGAATTGGTCACGCTCTGCACTGCCGCGAGGAGGTCAGCATCTGTTACCGCACTGCGCAAGGATTGACTGTTCTGCAGCTTGTTGACATCGCGGAGCTGAGCCACGTTGCGCTGACTTTGACGCAAAGAGTCGCGGAGACCTTCGCGCACGGTGCGCTGCACGTGACTCTGCACAAGAAAGAAGCTGAACGTCAGCAGAACAGCGAATGGGATAAAGCTGAACAGGAATGCCCGCGTATGAAAGCGCATGAGTGTGGTCGCCTCCCGGCGGATGGGGTACAGCACGAACAATCCTGGGCGGGTCCAAGTGAAGCTCAGCGGAGGCGTGGTTACTCAGGCTCTCATCATGGTAGTCAGCAAGCGACTCAACCTCCATTCCACTTCGCGGCTATTACGAGGGCGCTTACGGAGGTCACGTGACTGCGAAACCCGGCACATTTACCTCACGGATAAAAGAAAAGGAGGAGCTTTCGCTCCTCCTTTTCTTCGTGTTGTTTCGTGCTGATTAGTAGACGTACAGGTTGACGTGGATCGTTGCGGTTGTGCTTCCGCTTCCCGTTCCTGTGCCGGTAGCAGCAGCCGTGACAGTAAGGGTCGACACGCCACGCGGCCTTCCCGTGCTGCCCGCGGACCCGCAGCCGGTAAGGGCCGAGATGCCAAGGAACAGCAGTGCAAGCGCCATGAGCTGGTATCCACGCTTCGTGAACTGCTTACGCCGCCATGCAAAGACACCGCCGAGGAGCATGACCGGAAGCCAGAGAATGCCAGTGAAACCGGCCTTGCTCTTGCCACCTGTCGTAGCAACCGAGAACTTTGTCTGTGCAGTGGAATTAGCAGCGATAGCGATGCTCCCCGGAGAGAAGGAACAAGTGGCACCCACCGGGACACCGGAGCAGGAAAACGCCAGATTACCAGTGTACTGACCGAACGACGTGGCTGTGATCACAACGGAGTTGGTTTCGCCCTGAACAACATTGATGTCAGCAGGGTTTGCCAACAAGCTGATACCGGGTGTCACCGCCGAAACGCTGACGCTCGATGTGGAATTGGAGCCTGCGTAGTTTGGATCACCGGAATACACAGCCGTTATGACGTGTGTTCCCACTGTAGAGACGATCACATTGCTCAGTGTCGCGACTCCGTTGGTGACGTTTGCCGTTCCCAGCTTTGTCGAACCATCGTAGAAAGTGACCGTACCGCCGACAGCGAGTGTGCTGCCCGCCGTCTTCGGTGTCACCGTTGCGCTCAGCATGAACGGAACTCCTGTGCCTGCAGCAATGGTCGAAGACGTCAGGGTTGTTGTTGTTGCACCAACAACAACGTTCACATTTGCCGAACCGGTTGAGGTTGCATAGTTAGGGTCGCCAGAGTAGACCGCACTGATGGCCTGCGTTCCCGTTGCGGTAACGATCGCATTGGGAAGTACGGCCGTCCCATTTGTCAGGGGTGCCATTCCGAGCTTGACTGCGCCGTTGTAGAAAGTGACGCTGCCGCTTATCGCGAGTGTGCTCGCCGTGAGCTTCGGCGCTACGGACGCACTTACGGAGAACGGAACGCCCACCGTGACCGCGTTGGATGGAACCGTGACAGTGGTCGTTGTAGCCCCGACGGTCACGGTAACGTTGAGCGTACCCGTCGACCCATCATAGTTGGGGTCGCCCGAATACACCGCACTGATGGACTGTGTCCCCGTCGTGCCGACGATGGCGTTCGGAAGAACAGCTGTGCCATTGGTGACGTTGGCCGTCCCTAGCTTGACCGGTCCGTTGTAGAAGGTGATTGTGCCACCCACTCCGACCGTACTTACGGTCACTGGCGTGACTGTGGCGCTGAGGGAGAATGGTACGCCCACGGTCACAGGACCAGAAGGAACAGCTACGGTTGTGACGGTTGCACCGACGCTGATGTTTTGCGCTGCCGAGGTGACTGCAGCGTAATTTGCATCACCGGGGAACACTGCGGTAAGCGAGTGTGGTCCCGGGCCAAGTGTTGTGGTGCTAAATGCAGCTGCGTAGGTGTGGTAGTTCAAGGTGTAGGTCAACGGTGCGGTGCCAAGAACCTTCGTTCCATCCATGAATTGGACCGGCACGGAAGGTGCTGGAACAGCAGCCACAAGCGCTGTGCCTGCGGCATTCACGTTGAGAGGATTCGGTGTGAACACAGCGTTCATGCCAATACCGGCATTTGTGTTGTTCGCCTGCTGCGAAGTCAGGGTCATCGTTGGCGTGTTTTGCGAAACCACCACCTGCACAGCAGCCGATGTGCTGGACTGGTAGGTCGAGCTTCCCGCGTAGGTTGCAGTGATGCTGCGCGTACCAGCGAGGAGTGCCGATGTGGTGAGGACAGCCGTGTGAGTGGTTGTGCTGATCGCTGCAGAGCTGAGCAACGTCGCGCCATCGTAGAAGTACACAGTTCCGGTTACAGCCGTTGGAGCTGTGGCGGTGAACGTGACGAAGTTCAGCACCTTGATTGCGGTGGCTGAAGCGGTGAGTGTCAGTGTCGAAGCAGCTCCACCAACAGTCACAGTTGTTGCGGTGGAGTTCGTTGCGTTGTAGTTCGTGTCGCCACTGTAGCTGGCAACCACCGAGTGACCACCATTCGTTGTGATTTTAGTTGTGGTGATGACCACCGCGCCGTTCACCAGAGTTCCTGTGCCCAGAACCGTTGCAGTTGTATTGTCGGTGAGAGTGATGGTTCCGGAGGGAAGCACACCGGCGCCTGACGCGGCAATGGTCACGTTGAACGTAGCGGTTGCCGCACTAGCAATCTCCGCGCTTGCTGTGCGCAGTACTGGTGTAGCGCTTGCCTTCACGATCGTGAAAGTCGCAGCAGCACTCGATGCATTGAACGAATTGTCGCCCGGGTAGCTTGCCGTAGCAGCATAGGTTGCGGGCGGCAGAGCGGGGTAGTTGGCGTTGAGTGAGTAGGCGCTATAGCTCGGTCCAATCTCAAGATAGGACGTGCCATAGACGTCGAGGTTGGCGGTCACTGGCGTAAGCGCTGTGCCACCGGTGGACAAAGCGTAAGTGACAGCACCGGTTGGTACGCCCGTGTTTAGCACGTCGTTTCCGTTGACTGCAGTAGCGCTATTGCCCTGAACTTCCGTCTCCAGGTAAACCGAGAGTCCATAGGGATAGGTAGCCAACTGAGTCAGGCTTCCGCCGGAGCTTGCCTGACCAGGGGTGAGGAAGGTTGTGCTGTCTTCCTTGGCGATCGTGACCGTCACCGGAGCGGAATCGCTCGCGGCGTAGGTTCCATCTCCCCCGTAATGTGCGACGACGCTGTATGTGCCACCGGGCAGTGAGGTAAGGGAGGTTGTGACCGTTCCAGCGGCCAGGGTGTAGTTGTTACCGTCGCCGGGCCCTGCTGGAGTCTGTCCCACTGCTGTGAAGCTCACCTGTCCGGACGGAGTGCCAGAACCTGCGGCTACCGTCACGGTTGCAGATACCGACGTGCCATGAGTAGTTGTTGTTGGACTAAGTGTCAGCTTGGTCGTTGTCGAATTGAAGGTGACCGTGCTCCAATTGTTGGCAAGGTTCGTGATGTTCGGCGAACCTAGCCCAGTCGCCTCGTCGTAGCCAGCAGTCGCCGGGAAGCCGATGTAGTCAGTTCCAAGCGTACCGGTGATGGTGCCAGTGCTTACGTCATACCTGGCGCTCGATTTGAGCGGCGAGTAGTTGCTGCCAGTCACTGTGTCATAGAAGTTGCAACCAGCGGCGGGCGTAGCTGATGTGGAAGCGCAGTTGAGACTTGCCTGAGCTGCGGCGAGCTTGTAGTAGAAGAAGTTCGCGTTGCCCTGTCGTCCACCGTTCTTCTGATTGATAAGCGCCTGAACACTGGCCATGGCCGGCGTTGCCACCGACGTTCCGCCCACTGCACCGATGCCGATAACGTTTCCGGCGGAGTCCAACTTGCACACGCCTTCGGAACAGAAGATGGTTGCGTCGTGGCTGCTGGAGGCGATGAAAGAAAGATCCGGAACCAGGCGGTGGGGCGTGCCTGCGGGAATGGCGCCAGCTGTGGTGTACGTGGGGCCCGCCGGATCTGCGGCGGTAATGCCGGGGGCGACCTGCCAGCTCGGCCGTGCGGCAAACATCGAAACGCCGCCACCTCCGCCTGCAACACCGGAACCCTGCACTACAACATCGAAGGCACCATCGCTGTAAACAGTTTCCGGGATGTATGAGAGAGCTGTCGTGTACGGAGGAACACCACCGACGCTCCAGTACTTCGTCACTCCGCCTTTCGCTGCTTCAGCAACGCTCAAATCTTCGAAAAAGCCTGTACCGCCGACTGCTACGTTATAGGGCGACGAGCCCAGTGCGTTGACACCATAAACAGCGTTCGCTCCCGTTGCAGTCACAGCGGAGGATGAAGCGCAACCTGTGGCGCTCGAGTCGCCCGTTGACACGAATACCGTCTGACCCTGTGCTGCGGCTTGCTCCCAGAGACCCGTCCAATAAGCGGTGCCGGAAGCACCATTGTTCTTTTCGCATCCACCGTAGCTGAGCGAGATGATGTCGGCGACGTTCAAGTCGACAGCTTCCAGCGCAGAGACATCGATTCCTACGTCGTAGAAGCCACCCAGGCCTGCGGTGTAGAAAAGAACCTTCGCCTGTGTTGCGAGCGAGCCGGCAAGTTCAACGTCGAGATCGGACTCCAGATCATCGGCGATGGTAGCGGGCGGAGGCCCAACGTTTACGATCTGCGGATCGTTCGTCGGCAGACGAAACATGGACCGATAGGTCTGTACATTGGAAAGGTTGATAGCCGTCTGGCCAATAACGCCGATCGTCTGGCCTTTGCCGTTGATGCCTGTGTTGAGCAGCGGCGTACCGTTGTAGATGGTTGCAAGATCGCCAGGTCCGACGTAGTGGCTACCCGAGGAAAGGCTCGTGTAGTCAGGTTCGCTGGTGCCAGGGATGACCGGGTAGAACTGGCCGTCCTTGCCTTTCACAACCGGGTGCGGATTCACCGCATTGGCCTTCCTTGCGAAATTGTTCAGCTTGGAGATACCAGCGACAACGGGTGAAAGCGCAGACGGCACAGACAAATCGACTGTGTTCGTGAAGTGAGTTTCTCCATCCACGGTCACATTGTGAATCTCAGTGTGAAAGGCGCTTTCAACCTGACCCGATGTGCCCGAGAACTCTACGACTCGTCCGCCTGCGGAAACCTTCTCCACAGCAAAGCCCGAGTCCTTCAGCCAGTTGTCAACGGAAGTGATGTCGCTGCTAGCGACACCGAATGCTGCATTGAACGCCTCCGGGGTCATCCACTTGTGGTAGTCCGGGCTTGTCTTGTCCTGCTGCGCATCGATCAGGCTGTGTAGCGCGTATTCCTGCTCGTCACTGCTCTTCAACACCAGCAACATGTGGTTGAGCCGCGTGCTGGAAGCGAGTCTTCCGTGGTCGGCAGCAGAGGCAACAACAGCGGGCGTCGTGTTGCGGAGCACGGACAGTTGCTTGTTGTCGATCTTGTCCGTGACACGAGCTTGCGGACGCACCAGAACGCTTGGAGTGGTCGCAGCAACAGCGGAAGCGGCAAATACCAGACTGGCGCTCAGAAGGGTGACACAGCGGTTGAAGAAGGTAGACAAGACGAGTTTCTCCTCGAAAAGGAACAAATGCGCTGCGAGCCGCACAACTGTGCAGCTCGTAAACCAGGGACGCGGCGCTTGTGCAGCCGCGGAATGCTTTGAGAAAGTACGTTGAGTGTAAAAACGCTTTAACTGACTTGTCAACGCTGTGTAAATCCCGCGAATGTTTTGGGAAGTGCAACTAGGGTGTTTGCAACGGGCGCAGCACGCCGCCAGGAACACGCCCACTGTGGCGGTTGCCAATAATTGGCAACGGACAGTTCGGGCGATAACGGTGTTCAACTGCCAGTCGTGGCGCTTACGGGATGTGGCAGGAAAATTTACCGGCAGGGCGTTTCCACGTTCCTAACGAAACAGGCTTCGTCATAGTAACGACGACCATCTAGTTCTTGATAGCGCAGCTTCGTTCGCTGCCCAGTCCGAGTAGGCGTTGAGACCAACTCTTTTTCTTTGCTCACGGTGTGAGTCTTCTCCGCTGAAGTGGCCAGAGACTCTTCAATGACACGACCGGTCAGTGAACCTGTGGCGGGCATGGTTATGCCGAGAATATGCGCAAGGGTTGGAACAATATCCATGTTGCCGACGGGAAGCTGATCGATACTGCTGGTTTTGAAGTCTGGCCCCATCGCAGCCATGTTGTTCAGCGTCTGCTCGCGGCCGAAGCCGCCGTGCATTCCCTGCCCTTCCTGCAACGTCGTATCCGAAACCTGCGCCGCACTCTGAAGGTCTCCGGGCCTGCTGTAGAAGACCTTATACGTGACAACGATTGCGGGGCGAGGTAGCTTACTCTTGCCAATCAGGCTGATGGAGCTGAGCGGCAGCGCTCCTGGACAGTCTTTCGCCGTGGCGCAATATGCGTCATCTATGAAGATGCCACCGACATAATCGAGTTCGGCCAAGGCGCTCAGAGTCTCGTGTACCAGCTTTCCGTCTTTGCTCGGCACATAGATCAGGTCGGAACCGCCATTAGCAGCCACAATCAGCTTCGCGTCTGAACCATCGAGGTGCAGCACATTTTCACCGAGCAGCGCGCTGCCGGTGGTGGGGTGGTGCGAGACTTCTCCGCCGACGAGAACCTCTGCATAAGGTGATGGTCCGGCAGTGCTGCGGACCGCAGGATCGAAGACGCGCATATGTTGCCGAGTCGCGAGATCCACCGCAAGAAAGCCGCTCGGCAGTGTCCCCTTCGGCTGGGGGTTTTCGTGACCTGAGGGAGCGTAGTCAAGGGCCGAGGAGACTTCAGCGGTTTGCGTGTGGTCTGGTGCCACCTCGCGACGGCTGACGGTTGCGAAGCCGTGATCGGAGGTGACGAAAATGTCTGTTGTGGCTCTTACTGCCGGATGTGCGTCGAGCCATGCAACAATCTGCGCGAGCGCATGATCGGCGTTTTGCACGCCGCTTCGGCTCGTTTCGCCGTTGATGCCCGGCTCAAGCGTCTGCAGGCTATCGCCCTGATTGTGCTGCGTACCGTCAGGATCGCGTGACCAGAAAAGCAGAACGAAAGGCTTATTGTCTGCGGTGAAAGTCGGCAGCAGCGCTTTCGTTGTCACATCGGCGAACCACTGACCCTGCACCCTGTTCGCCTGCAGCGTGCCCGCGGTCTGTGCATCACCGGAGAAACCGTTATTGAATTGCGAGAATGCGCCGTAGCCATTGCTCCGCATAGGAGCTTCAGCCGGAACACCAGCTTTCAGCAGCGTGCCTCGGAGAGACTCAGGCAACGGGAACCCACTGGCCTGCCCAGTGGTGTCGTCGACGACGATGGTGCCATTTGCGCTCAGCAAGCCAAGTTGATCCCACGAAAGTGCGTCAGCTTGTTGAATGGCGGTGGGGCCGAGCTTACCGACGGAAGCGACGTTGAATCCCTTTTTACGCGCCATGGAGAGAAGCGTACGCTCGCCCAGGTAGTTACCCGCGAAGGCGGTGTTCATGTTGGCGAGAACTTCATCGTTCTCAAGAAATGGCGTGATGACACCAGTCGCAGCCGCGGAGTCGGGCTTGGCCAACCACACTCCGGGCCAAATCACATTGCTGTAATCGCCCGTATCGCCGAGGCCGTGCCCCGTCGCGATCACCGAAGCATTCGCAGTGGTGAACGTTGGAAAAGAAGAGTGGCTGTTCTGGAAGTCGACACCCTGCGCGCGAATTGCCGCCAACGTGGGAGCGTCTGTCTCATTTACGGAGCCGCGGCGCAATCCGTCAGCGACAAAGATGATGACATTGTGCTTTGGCTTCACAGAATCCTGCGCCATCAGCGTGAGGGTGAAGCCGAGGGCAAGCAAGAAGATTGAAGTGCGATGAAAAGTTCCGTACAGTCGCATGACTTGAAGGATAGGACAACACGCGCTGCGAGCGTGAACCGACTGTGAATACCCAGTAGCTAGCAGCATGGACTCTCGGCCCACGAACAATAGACAGCTTTCTCTCCGGCAGCTCGTCAGCTTCGAGGAAAGTAAGCTTTCCGAGTTACGAAGTAATCAAGCGATCGACCGGCTGCGCGTCGAGGGAAATCCGGAAATGCCCAGCCGAGAGCGGGCGTATGGTGAGCAGGTGCCCGCTCGGACCTAATGCCCCTTTTGGAGCTACCTCTTATTTGCCCAAAGTGGCAGTACAACTGGTACCTAGGGGGGAAGCTTTCTTCTTGCTTATGCCGGTACAACAATCGAGAGACGTACGTTGTCTTCTGTGCTGACGTATGAAAATTTTCAATCAAATTCCAAGTAACAGTGTTTGCGGTCAATGCAGGAACGGCTCAGATTTGTCGTTTTCCTTTTCCATGGCTTTTCAACCCATCGTGGATGTTTCGAAAGGCAGTGTTTACGCCTATGAAGCATTAGTGCGCGGCTTGCAAGGAGAAGGTGCCTATTCCGTCTTGAGCCAGGTGACTGAGGAGAATCGCTACGCCTTCGATCAGAGCTGCAGAGTCAAGGCAATCACTCTCGCCGCTCAACTCGGCATCGCGACTGAGGGGGCAAAGCTTTCGGTCAACTTTATGCCAGGTGCCGTCTACAGCCCGTCAGCGTGCATACAGAAAACCTTGCAAACTGCACAAGAAACCAATTTTCCTTTGGAGTCCCTCATCTTCGAGATCACGGAAGATGAGCGAGTTCGCGATGCTGCACATCTCCAGAGCATTGCTTCCGAATACCGGCGCCATGGCTTCACCATGGCTATGGACGATTTCGGCGCAGGTTACTCGGGACTCAATTTGCTTTCTGAGCTCGACATCAACCTCATCAAAATCGACATGCTTTTGGTTCGGAACGTCCATTTACGTCCGCGGTCCATGGAGATCATTCGAGCAACGCTGCAGCTTTGCCAAGCACTTCAGATTGATGTGATCGCTGAGGGCATCGAGACCGAGGGCGAATACGACACTCTTCAAGATCTGGGAGTTAACTTGATGCAGGGATATCTTTTTGCAAAACCCAAGTTCGAGGGTCTACCTCAAGTTTCCTGGCCCGCGGAGAACGCGAGAGCAGCAGCATAAGCCTCCGCATAGGCGATAGCTCGCCTAAGTTTTGCTTTCGGGAGCAGTGGATGACGGTTCCCAAATGGAGTTGTTGGCTGTTCGACAAGGCGGGAGCAATTTCAGCCTGAGGGTTCTATCGGAGAGCCGCGAACGCGTCCGAATTGAGTCCGAACAAGGAATCCTTCAACTTGTTCGGCCTCAGTACTTTTAGCCGTTATTCCATGCGGGTCACATTTGACGCCTGCATCTTGCCACTTGGCCCAGTCTCGAGATCAAACGCTACTGCATCTCCTTCTTTCAGCGATTTGTAACCCTCGCTTTGGATGGAGCTGAAGTGCACAAAGACGTCCGTTCCGTCGTCACGGTTCAAAAATCCAAAGCCTTTGGCGTTGTTGAACCACGCCACCTTACCCTTATTTTGGCCCATGTTCATCGTCCTCGGTATTCTTTGTCTGAATAGTAGAAGCAGTCTCTTTTACTGTCTGTCCGGTGCCTGACACATAGAACGTTCATAGGCCCACCTTGCGGTTTATCTGCGTACCGCTTGCAGCTCTGGACCCCAAGACCGTGATCCGTCATCACCTCCTCGTTTTGATGGGCGGCATTTTCCGATCGCCATGGGTTTCGCGAATCAAGTGGCTGACGGGGCTAAACGCTTCGGTAGAGACCATCGCCAAGAAGGCTTTGCTGCGCGTTAGACCTAACTTCAGCTTTCAAAACGCGTGCAGAGCAGGATCTGCATCTACCTATGGACAGTCTCAAGAGAATCGTAAGGCGGAGATCGTTTCCGCGATTCCGAGAATGGCCATCCGCCGTCCACCGTGAACGCGAACCCCAACGATCTACAACCCATCCTGTCGAGAATCCTAATGAGCACTGCAAAGAACGGCACCCCTGCGTCGCAGGACCACAGCATTGGAAACGGCGGCGAGCTGCATCAGCTTGCGTCTGAGCTTCACCCGTCTATGACCAACCAGACCGGTACCATCATCTCCGACGATGAGAACTCGTTGAAGGGTGGAACGCGCGGCCCGTCGCTGGCAGAAGACATGCTGCTGATTGAGAAGACACAGCACTTCGATCACGAGCGCATTCCCGAGCGAGTCGTCCACGCACGCGGGTTCGGCGCAAAGGGTTTCTTTGAACTTACCGACTCCCTCGCCGGAATCACTAAGGCGAAGGTGCTTACCGAGGTTGGCACGAAGACACCGGTTTTCACCCGCTTTTCCACGGTGGCCGGCAACATGGGCTCGGCTGACACGGCACGCGATGTGCGTGGCTTCGCAGTAAAGTTCTACACGCAGCAGGGCAACTGGGATCTCGTTGGCAACAACATTCCGGTGTTCTTCATCCAGGACGCCATCAAATTCACTGACCTCATTCATGCGGCAAAGCAGGAGCCGGACCGCGGCTTTCCGCAGGCGCAGACCGCGCACGACACGTTCTGGGACTGGGCATCGCTGACGCCCGAAAGCACGCACATGCTGATGTGGATCATGTCAGACCGCGCAATTCCGCGCTCGTTCCGCATGATGGAAGGCTTCGGCGTCCACACCTTCCGGCTGGTGAATGAAGAAGGCAAATCGACCTACGCGAAGTTCCATTGGCGTCCGAAGCTTGGAGCGCAGTCGGTGGTGTGGGATGAGGCGCTGAAGATCTCCGGTGGCGACCCCGACTTCCACCGCCGCGACCTTTGGAACAGCATCGACGAAGGCAAACCAGCCGAGTGGGACCTCGCAGTTCAGCTCTTCGACGACGAGTTCGCGGACAGCTTCGACTTCGACATCCTGGACGCGACCAAGGTGATTCCTGAGGAGATGGTTCCGCTGCGCGTGGTTGGCCGCATGGTGCTGGACACCAATGTGGACAATTACTTCGCAGAAACGGAACAGGTGGCGTACCGCGTGAGCAATGTCGTTCCGGGCATCGACTTCACTAACGATCCTCTGCTGCAGGGGCGCATCCTGTCCTACATCGATACGCAGATCACGCGTCTCGGCGGACCGAACTACAACCAGATTCCGGTAAACGCTTCCAAGTGTCCGTTCCACAACATGCAGCGCGACGGCCACATGACGCAGATTCCGCAGAAGGGACGCGTGTCGTATTCGCCCAGCTCGTTAGAGG
Source organism: Granulicella sp. (assembly GCA_965200515.1). Taxonomy (GTDB): domain Bacteria; phylum Acidobacteriota; class Terriglobia; order Terriglobales; family Acidobacteriaceae; genus Granulicella. The sequence goes on from CBDAUT010000014.1 coordinate 2,818,607, forward strand.
CGGACTCGCCGCGTCAGGATCCGACGAAGGGCTTCAACACGTTTCCCGATGGGGTTTCCGGGCAGAAGATGCGTGTGCGTTCGGAGACGTTTGCGGATCACTTTTCGCAGGCGCTGATGTTCTTCAACTCGCAAACCGAGCCGGAACAGAATCACATCATTTCTGCATTCATCTTCGAGCTATCGAAGGTGGAGACGAAGGCGGTGCGCGAGCGGATGCTTGGTCAGCTTGCCAACGTGGACGCCAAGATTGCGGAACGCGTCGCAACTGGTCTTGGCATGACCGGGCCGATCAAGCCGGTGCCGACCAAGGTTCCTGCGAAGACCGACCTCGAACCCTCACCAGCACTCAGCATTCTTGCAAAGGCCGAAGCGACGCTCAAGGGCCGGCGCGTAGGCTGCCTGATCGCGGACGGTTCCGACGGCGAGTTGGTGTTGGCGCTGGAAACGGCCGTGGCCAAGCTCGGTGCCGACTTCAAGATCATTGCGCCGAAGGTTGGCGGAGCGGTAGCAGCAGACGGCAAGCTGATTGAAGCAGATTTCCAACTTGCTGGCGGGCCGTCGGTGCTGTTCGATACGGTGTTCCTGGCTCTTTCCGCGGATGGCGCTCAGATGCTTTCCACCGAGGCGGCAGCCGTCGCTTGGGTGCACGATGCGTTCGCTCACCTCAAGGTGATCGGGGCCACAGCCGACGCACAGCCTCTGCTCGATAAGGCGGGTGTTGTGCCGGATGCGGGCGTGCTCACCGGTGGCGATACGGAAATATACCTGGATACGGCAGCGAAGGGCCGCATCTGGGATCGCGAGCCTAGTGTGCGAACGGTCTACTGAAGACGGTTGTGAGAACGCCGAAGCAGCGAGTTGGACCTCAACGCTAACAACTCGCTGCGATCGGATGAAATTCAGGGCAGCCAGCAAAGGCGCTGGTTGGATGGCGTTCGCTTCTCAAAGTTGTTAGAGGCTCGGGAGCAGTTTGGATCGAGTCGCAGCGGACGCCATCCAGCGGCTTTCAAGATAGCGGGTGTTTGCTCGCTCGGACGAGTTCGCTCTACCAGCCTTTGGATTCAGGCGCATCACTCTAAGGGTTTCCTATGTGTCAACCAAAGCGTGTCTCTGGTCTCGTTCGAAGCCTCAGGATGGAAAAGCATGATCGTTTACTCCAAACGCAATTCATCATGAGCTGCTGAAAGAAACGAATGCGTAGACGCGTACTCATGGCTCTCATGAGTAACTCAGGCGGCATTCGGGAACATCGGCGCCATCAGAGAGTCGCATTGAATGATTGCGCTTCGAGCTTTGCCTCACGAATTCTGAGGAATACTTGGCTGAGTCTAGGCTTCGAAATTTTTCCTTGCCCGTGCAGCGAACGACTAAGGCTCGACGCGGAATCCGATTGCTTCGACTTCTCTCTTGGATAAGTCGACGGGTAACCAAGTACCGGGCTGAAGCGCTCCAGTGCAGGTAAGCAATACATGAGTCACGATCTTCAAGATCAGGTCGTTGTCCGAGATCCCAAGAACGAGCTGGTGGATGAACTCGTCTTCTCCTGGAAAGACTGCGAGCGACACACCAGTCATTCCATGCGGGTGAAGAAACGGACCCTCCAGCAAGGCTAAGAAGTGTTTTTCAGGTGAATGACTGAATGCAATCGAACATAGCATCCGTGCGTCCTCTGGAAATCTTTATTCAAACACTCTGTCGTGTTGCTTACATAAAGTCAAGGCTGAGATGTGACGGGTTTCGGTCCACGCGAAAACTGTCGCGGTTTATGAATGATCGGCATGACATGCAGCGCGTGTGAGAGCTTCAGGTTTCCGATCAACCAGACGCCTGGCTTGGTGGCCGTGATGGAGGATACGGATGGTTGAGCAAATGGCAGTGGAATTCCTCAGCAGAACTCACCGGAGCGGATAGCTTCCATTGGTCCGTGAGCGGTTTGGGACAGAGGAAAATACCTTCTTTACATAAACGGCTACAACGGATTCGCCGCTGAGAATCGCCCAGCTGGGAAAAGATCGTACTGCGTCTTGAGTGGGTTTTGCGAAGTAGTCTTCCTTCTTCTGGTGTCGGAAGACGTTGGCCAGAGATCAACCAAAGATTGACGTGACGAGGTGAAAGACTCCAACCAGTCACCAGCGACGGAGTCGACCGGAAATGCTTGTTGCAACTTGTAAGCGCTGCTATGACAGCACGAATAAAGGAACTAGCGCTAGCGCTCGGACCTCGCGACCGCTCGCAAGACTCCTGTCACTTACACTCGGACACATGCTGAATCGGGGCTATGCGTACACCACAATCATCGACGCTAAAGATGATGGAGGGAACGTGCTTTCGCACTTGGCAAGGCTCTACACGCACTCAAGTTCACAAGTGTGGCAACACAATCTGGACTGCGGCGAAGTTACTGTGGACGGCATCGTAGCCACCGGGAATGAGTCGCTTACTTCAGGGCAAATCTTGGTGTGGCATCGCCCACCGTGGGTTGAACCGGAGGCTCCACAGAACTTCGAAGTCCTGTTCGATGACCCGCATCTGTTGACCGTCAATAAACCTAGCGGGCTGCCTACATTGCCGGGCGGCGGCTTCATGGAGAACACCCTACTACGCCTCGTCCAAAGGCAGAGCCCCGATGCAAACCCTGTTCACCGCTTAGGTCGCGCGACGAGCGGCATCGTACTGTTCGCCAAGACAAAGAAGGCAGCCGCACGACTCTCCGCAGACTGGAATACGTGTCTAGTCCAAAAGATTTACCGCGCGTGGGCTCGAGGCGTTGCGAAGCATGATGTCTACGAGATTCTGACCCCGATTGGTCTTGTCCCCCACCCACTGATCGGTTCCGTGTGGGCCGCCAGCTCGAATGGCAAAGCATCGAAATCATGGGCCAAAGTGATCGCGCGTGCGACAACCACGACGATCTTTGAGGTAAGCCTCCACTCGGGCCGTCCTCATCAGATCAGGATTCATTTGGCCTCCATTGGGCACCCTTTGGTTGGCGACCCTCTGTACGGCCCGACTGGTAAGCCGCTTGCAGATCTCCCTGGCCTTCCGGGTGACGGAGGCTATTTGCTGCACGCTCATTTCCTCAATTTTCACCATCCCATCACGGGTGAAAGGATTCATGTTGAAGCAGCTTTGCCGTCCGAATTCGCATTGCTTCCACAGGATTAGCTCTGCTCGCCCTTTGGGCCGTCGCTGAATCAATTCCGCGTATATCCAACGAGCATCGCGCATCTTGTCTGAAGTAGCCCGAGATGGAATGAGCGATGCCTATTTTCACGCTCGGGAGTTGAGCTCACACGTTAGTAGACACGCTGAAGAGAGCGGCGCTTCGGGTGACCCATGACGAGACTCGTCTGAAGGGCTACGTGCAGTGAGGAGGTTTGAGTGTGGTCTTCTGCTTCAGGCTCGCGCATAGACGAACCCTAAGCAGCCTGCGACGGTGAAAAGTAAGAGACGTCAAACACATTGGGCGGAAGGCTCAGTTCACAAATGCCACACGGCTTCGACACAACCCTATTGCGACCGGAGCCTTTCGCGCTGTAGAGCGCTTCGTCAGCGGCTGCTAATAACTGGTGTGCCGTGCAATTTTTCATGGGTGCACACGAGGACACTCCACAGCTCACTGTGAGGCTAAAATCCACGCTGGGATCGCCGCTTGCCCTTGGGGGAGCGCCGGATAATTCCACAACACACCGGATACGTTCAGCGACAATGTAAGCAGCCTCTAAATGCGTGTCAGGAAGCAGTATCAGGAATTCTTCGCCCCCATACCGGACCGCGATGTCTAACGATCCTCGGAGCGCCGTTCGAAGAAGCGAAGCTACCCGAGCGATGACAATATCCCCGTAAGCGTGCCCGAATGTGTCGTTGATTTTCTTGAAATGGTCGATGTCCAGCATAATCGCGGACACGGGCTGTGCTTGGCGTCTTCGGTCCGACCACGCTTGGGTGAGCTCAGCCTCAAGAGCGCGACGATTCATCAAGCCGCTGAGGAAATCAGTTTGTGCCGATAATGTGAGGTTCGAGTTTGCCTGTGCCAGGTTTGCAGTTCGGCGCTCCTCCCGAGCGCACAACAAAAAGATCAGGCGCTCCTCTTGCTCAAGGAGATAAGCGCTCACCGCCAGAATTCCTGCGGTCATTGCCCCGATGCTGAATCCAAACGAGCGCGTAGCAAGGCTCACCTGTGTGCAGTGTGTTGATAGATACAGTGCTTCAGCACCCGCCACCAGAACCACAAAACACCCGTAGGCGAAGCGTAGGCGCATTACAAGCACTGCAAACGCTGCGCATACGATAAGAGCGAATAACGCGTAGGCGTAGCCGACTGCTCCTAAGACAACAAGTGCGCCACCTATCGTCATTTCCATAGAAGTCACTGCAAAAGCAACAGCACCTTCCCGGATCGGACAGGGGAAATTCCTCCGAACGATTTCGTTGGTTACGAGCGACAGGGGAAGCGTTGTCGCGATCTTCTCTATAGCTGACCGCCAAAGCGGGTCCGAGACAAAGTAGAAGTCGGCTGCAAGACACACCACCCAGACGAGTATGGTTAGTAGACCGTCACGCCACATCCGATGTGCCCTGGAGGCTGACGTCCTGAGACGAAACACTCGCTCCAAGTCGCCGTCGAACCGGAGCGAGCCTGTTATATGTCGACTCCGGATGTCACAAAGCCGTTCCACTTCGCGCATGGCGTTGTCTGCGTTGATCGCTGCGGCGGCTTCAGCCGGTACAGGCCGAAGATGGGAACGAACAATTGTGACCATCCTCTTCAGACGGTCAAAGCAAAGCGAAACAATATTCATATTCTCCCGAAACTACTCAGCAGGGAATGTCGCAGTCCGTCACTTACGGGACTTCCTACAACGCTAATCGGGAGCCAATGGGAAGGGGAATCGCCAAAAAGTGTGATGAACTTCGGGACACGATGCATGACGTTTCGTGTATGCGACTGTGCAAGCGCGAAGCTGCGACGCGCCTGAGACGTGCCGTGGCGCGAACCGGGATGGACCCTCGCTGATGACGCATGTACGGGAACGTGGTGAATAATGAAATGGAAACCGCAGGGATCTCCGATTTGGCCTTCTTAACGAACGGAGCGCAGCGTCTCGTAAGTTGTCTATTTAATGGTCGGGGCGATTGGATTCGAACCAACGACCCCCTGCTCCCGAAGCAGGTGCGCTACCAGGCTGCGCTACGCCCCGAACCTAACTGGTAAGCCGAAGAAGGCATGACACGCTACGCAAAGCGAACCTATCTGCACTATCCGACTTGGTTATCCTAACAGAGTCTATGCATTTCCTTCCCGCCGACTAGCTTGCTGGAAGCACACTCAGGCGAACAGGAGCAACACCTGAGCGCAACATGCCCAGTCTGTCCGCAGCCGCAGCAGACAGGTCGATGACGCGATCCGCGTTGAGTACGCCTCGGTCCGTGATTCGCACCACGACCGACTCGCGATTGGCGAGGTTCGTGACGAGCACTCGCGTTCCGAATGGAAGGCTGCGGTGACACGCAGTGAGTTCGTTCATATCGAATCGCTCGCCACTAGCGGTACGGTGGCCTTGCAAGGCGCGACCGTACCACGAAGCCATACCAGACAGCTTCGCAGCAACCTGCTTCATAAGTTTGAGACGAGGTTTGGAACGCTGCAGGCGCGGTACCAACGGACTCAGTGTTATGGACGACACCGAGGTCGTGTTTAGGTTGGCCAGCTTTGGCAGCTGTGCAGAAGCTGGTGAGGCAAGGCTTTGAATCAGCAGGAGCGCTAGTGCAGACACCCCTGTGGACAAGCGTCCATCCATTGCTAACTTCATCGTCATATTGACCCTAAGTATATCAATTCAGACACTTTCCTTCCTGTTTTGCCTCCAAAACTCACCCATAAGGAGACTGGTAAGTCAAGCTCCTCCCTTGTCCATTTCTGTAGCTCACCATTGGCTTGGAACCAAAGTTACTGTTGCTTGTTCCGCTGTTTCCGTGTGGGATGAAAGGAAGCATCTGCAACAAAGCATGGCGAAGAGTTCGAAGAAGAATACAGGCACAACCCGGATTGCTGCCGGCACCACCCCCGGCAAGGTGAACCTCAAGTTGCTCTCTGAGCACCTGGGTCTCTCGCGTACGACCATTTCGCTGGTGCTCAATGACGCCCCTCTTGCCCAGCGCCTTTCAGCGAAAACACGTGAGCGCGTCTTACAGGCTGCTCAGGAGTTCTCCTACAAACCGAACTATTTCGCTCGCTCACTTTCCGGCAAACGCAGTCAGATGATTGGTGTACTCGCACCCGATTTCGGCGACGGTTATGACTCGGTTTTGCTCAGCGGCATTGAACGCCGGCTGCTCGACTGCGGGTACATCTACTTCGTTTCCAGCCACCTGTGGTCGCCGGATGTACTCACACGCAGTCTCGACACACTTGTAGAGCGCGGAGCAGAGGGTTTATTGCTGCTCAACACGCCGCTTCCTGGAAATCTGCGCATCCCCGCCGTCGCGATTGGCTCCGTAGCCGCCATGGAAGCGTTGTCCGTGGTTTCGATCGACAACTACTTCGGAATGCGGCTTGCCGTAGAACATCTCGTTAGCCTGGGACATCGCCGGATTGCCGTTCTGAAAGGCCACGAGGGATCGTCCGATACAGAAGAACGTTGGGAAGGCGCGCAGGCAGCCTTCCGCGAGTTCGATCTGGAATTGCCGCCGTCGCGCACAAGGCAACTGGTGCGCCTCAGCGCTGAAGGAATGTTTGGAATCGATGAAGGCTACACAGCTGCGGAGAAGTTGCTCCAAAGCGGGAGTGACTTCACTGCTCTTGTCTGCTTCAACGACACGTCAGCATGCGGAGCCATGAACGCGATCCGCGATGCCGGCAAGCGCATCCCTGACGATATTTCGGTAGTAGGTTTCGACGACGTGAGTCTCGCAAAGATTGTGTACCCGACGCTGACCACAGTACGTCAACCGCTGCGCGAGATGGGGGAACAAGCGGCCATGTTGCTCATAGCCATGGTGGAACAGACCGCGAACGAGCCTTCGCGTGCCTTCATCAAGCCCAACCTCGTCGTGCGAAATTCAACAGGCGCCCCCCGCGTTTGAGCCATGTGTTCCTCGAAGGAGCGAATGCTTTGGCCCAGCTAGGTGTGCTCACCTAGCTGAAGTCTCGCCAAATCTTTCGCTCAGCCCGAAGCGGGTGCCAGGCCGGTCTGTAGTTAGAACGTTCACCACTACGAGACACTCGTGGCCTGCACCTTGCTACACAGAAGTCAAAGGCACCATTTTGAGTTCACCACCTGGCTGAAACCATTTGGGGTTAGGTCTTTGCGATTGTCTGTCAGGTGAAAAGCCGAAGCGGGCAAGCCGTGCATGGGATTCCCTCGACTGTCAGCTACTAGACATCTTCAATGACGAGCCGGCTTTCCTCACGAAGTGTAAATGTAGGAGAGGACTTTTTATCGTTGCTGGCCTGCGCGCCTGCGCTAAATAAGCCGCAGGTGAGCGTCAGGAGTGCGAAAGCGGCGGAGCCTTGCGCGGAAACGAGGCGGAAGCGATCAGGACTCATGACCTTCTGTCTCCCCTTCGACACACGTGGGCAGCCGTAAGCGGAAGCATTTAAAGCTCAGTGAGCTGGCGGCAGAGCCGCTGTGCTGGCTTCCCGCTTCTTATCCTTGATTTCGCGGTACTGCTTCAACTCGCGTTCCGCATCAGCCTGCCGTCCGGCTTTTTTGTAGGCCACACCAAGTTGGTAGTGCACATAATCCGGTAAAGCGTTTGCTCTTTCGGACGCCTCGAGATACGCCACTGCATCCGCGACCTTTCCCTGTTCGAGCAGCAACTTGCCCAATTGGTACTGCGCGTCTGCCTGATCGGGGTGCTCCGTCGTCACTCTCACAAGCAGTGCCTGCGCCTCTTCTTTTCTCGAGGCCTGCAGTAACGCGTAAGCAAGTGCGGACTGCACATTCGCATTTCCTGGCGAAACTTTTTCTTCTTGTTCGAGCTCCGCAACGGCTTCGCCCGGCCGATCCAGATGCACCAGGGCTTGCCCCGCCTCGTAGTGTGCGAGCTGCAACGCCGGGTCTGCCGCAAGCGCCTTTCGGTAGCATGCCAGGCTACCCTCATAGTTCTCATTGTCCACGTACAGATGACAGACCAGTCCAAGCTGCTCCGGTGGAAGCGACCGCTGCATCAACTGATCCGCAATGCCATTTGCTTCCTGAGCTTTTCCCACCCTCGCCAGGGAAAAAGCCCACGAGTAAGCCGCACGCGAGTCCGCCATCGTTTCCTGCTGAGCCTCACCAAATTCTTTTGCCGCTTCGTCGAACTTCCCGAGGTTGAAGTCTGAAAATCCAAGCATTAGCCTTGCCCGCTGCACCGGAGCCGACGATGCTCCGGCCGCTTCCTCGATGTACAAAGAAAGAGCGCGCCGTGCTTCAGCGAAATCACCAACACGAAATGCTGCGGTTCCGAGATTCCTTATGATCTGCGCATCTGATCGCTGCCACTGTTCTCCTTTTTGAAAGCTCACGAGAGCATCAGCGTAGAGTTGCTGGCGCGCCTGCGCCGTACCGAGATCGTTGTATGCCTCTGCTACCAGCTTCTTCAATACCGTCGTTTCTCGAACTAACTCCTCTAAACGTGTTCCGCTCAACTCCGGCATGGATGTGATGGTGCCGGGCAGAACAGGACCTTCGATTACTGCTGGCATGCTCAAGGTAGAAGGCGCGAGACCTTTCGGAGTTTCCATCGTGTCCGCAATAGCTGAACTACTGGCTGCTACAGAGGCTTTTTGAAGGGTGCGGTACCGCTCTAGCAGCGCATCGCCCTGTTCCTTCTTGCCGGAAGTGATCAGGAGCCGACCAAGGGAAAAGTATGCCCGTCTTACCTGATAATCGTTCAGCGACTCGTTCTTACCCGTAAGCTCGATAGCTTTCCGGAAATCACTTTCAGCGGCGTTTTCCCTGTGCTCACGATTGGCGTTCAGGCCAAGGTAAATCCACACCTCCGGCTGGGTTGGAGCAGCAGCGGCGGCGGCTTGCAGATGCTTGTCGGAACTCACGAGATCAACTCCCTGAGTTGATTCCAACGCACCAAGGTAAAAGTTGCTCAGGTACTCCCTAGGTGAGAGCGCGACGGCTTTCCGCAAGTGCTCCGCTGCTTCGGCATTCGGACCCCATGCGTTCATTTCCAGAAAGGTCAGTCCTAGAAAAAATTCAGCATGCGCCACTCTCGGGTCCGCCGCGAGTGCCAGACGAAATTCTTTGATCGCTTTGGCGTAGTCTCGCGCGCGTCGGTACGCATCGCCTGCGGCAACATGCCAGTATGGAGCATTCTTGCTAGCCTGGAAGATCTGCTCGAACAACACATTCGCTTTCTCCGAGTGATGATCTGCCAGGAGCACCGAAGCTAACGCGTAAGCAAGGTTCAGATCCTGCTTGAGCTGAAGTGCATGTTCAAAACTCACTTCCGCCTGAGCGTTGTCTCCTGCGTCGCGGTAAGCAATACCTTGCGCGGTCCAGGCGGTAGAGTCATGAGCCATTTCTCCACTTGTGAGCACCTTGAACTGCCCAACTGCTTCCAAAGGCTTGCCGCTGCGTAACAGAAAAGATCCGTACTCCATCCTGAGAGTCGAAAAGTCCTGCAGCTGCAGCGCTTCTGTGTAGCACCGCCCAGCATCAACATCGTTTTGCTGAAGAGTCTGCAGTCTTGCAAGTCCCAGAAGCAATTCGGAAAGGTAAACGCGAGTGGCATCGTAGACGCGAGCAGGATCCCCACTCTGCAGCGCGGCGTCTCGGGCATTCTGAAGAGAAAGTACACGATCCTCAGGCTTCCTCCCAGGCAGCTTCACTTGCCCGCCGATGGGAGGCGAAACGCAGAGGGCAGCTGGAAGAAGAAGCAGTATGTAACGGGAGACAAACCGAAGGTGCATGCGTAGAGGAATGGAGCCAGGCTGAGTATAAAAGAAAGCCGCGGGACTAAACTGCAGTCCCGCGGCGTCGTCTCGAAAACGGATTAGTTAGAACTCTACGTGCAATCCGTACTGCAGTTGACGACCGGCATTGCCAACAACGCCAGTAGCTTTACCGAAGTTGTTCGTAGGCACTTGGCTCGTCACGACGTTATTTGTTGCCGAGCAGTTGGTGGTGCCACAGCCCACCGTCGTAAACGGATTGGTGAGATTAATCTGATCACCGCGGAAGTTTGCATGGTTGAGGGCGTCGAACGCATCAAGTCGGAATTGCACGGTGAAGCGCTCTTTGATGTGCCAGTTCTTGTCGATTGAGAGGTCCGTATTCACGAGCTTCGGTCCGGAACACGAACCGCGGCGTTCAATGTTCGGATCAAGCGTGCCGAGATGGTAGCCAATCAGAGTGAAAGCGTTCGGGTTGATAACCTGATCTCCGCTCGCACCTGCGGCGCCCGAGTTGCAGGAACCGGTAGCCGAGAGAAATGGACGCTGATTGCTGGCAATGCCTACGAAGTCAAGAGCACCGAGGGTACCGCCTGCTCTTGTATCGGAGATTGCATTCTGATAACCGGTGAGTGAATTACCGGAATCTGCACTGGTGATTCCACCCAGTTCCCAGCTTCCAAGCGCTTGCTTCACGAGTTGGCTGTGACCCTTGAGCGACGGGAGGAAGTAAGTTCCATTCGCAACAAAGATGTTTGGGCGGTTGGTCGCCGAATTACCGCGATCAAAGCTCGGGTTGAGCGGGTTAGTGAAACTACCAATTCCGTTCCCGCCATCAGAGTTGTCAGTAAGGACATCTGCGATGGAGTGCGACCAGGTATAAGCCGCTTGCAACCGGAAGCCGCCCAACTGCGTCCGGAACAGTGCCTGAAGTGAGTGGTAGTTGCTATCACCCTGATGGGTCCAGTAGGTAAGGGCCGATCCGAAATTGCTGAAGCGGCGAAGTGCAGTTTGAGCACCGCCCTGGGCGAACGTTGCAGGAATCTGGTTTGCTGGCGCAACTGCGTTGATGTCGTAGTTAGAAGTAAGGTGGATACCGCGGTCGCCAACGTAGCTCATTTGGAAAACGGTGTTCTTTGCGAGTTCCTGCTCTATCGTGGCATTCCACTGAATCGAGTTTGGAAGGATTGCCGAAGGATCATAGCCTCCCGACGGCGAGACGCTTCCGGTGACACTCGCCGGTGTTGGCCCGCCAAGTGTACGAGATACGTTGTTTGCTGAGAGTGAAAAAGGAGCGTTGCTTACCAGTGTGTAACGGGAAACGCGCTCACGTTGGAAGAACTGACCTGCCCCCAAGCGAATAGCGGTTTTGCCATCACCGTGCACATCCCACGCGATGCCGACTCGAGGAGCTACAAGATGATGATTGACGTTGACGAGATACTTATTCGGGCCAGGCGTTCCAGAGCTGAAAGCCGTACCGAATAACTTATTAGCAGCTCCGCATGGATCTGTACCTGGTGCCACCCAAAGACCGTTGCATGCGTCAGATGCCGGCTTGGATGGATCATAGAGCTGCGGTTGAAAGCTGGTGATTTGATTGTTGGGCTGGAAGGTCGGTGTCAGGATCGAGTAGCGGACACCATAGTTGATGGTCACGCGCGGCATGATCTTCCATGTGTCCCCGGCGTAAACCTCATAGTCTCTCCAGCGCAGTTGTGAACGCAGGTTGGTCGAGACTTCAGACAAGAGGTACACATTGTTCGGCAAAAGGACGTCTGCTAGCGGGTTCGTAGTGTCGAAACCACCATTCTTGTTGTCCACTCCAGTCGCGCTGAATGTCGGGCGTTCAGTGCTGGCGGTTGCCGTGTCTTCGTTCTTGCCGTCGTAGCCAAGGAAAACGCCTACTTTCAAGGCATGCGTTCCGACGACTTTGGAAATGTCGTCGCGGAAGGTGTACAGATCAAGCGAATTGCTCCAAGGGGCAATCGATTGAATGTTTTGCCCGCTGCCGTATGCCCCAAGCCCACCCCAGATCGTAGGTGTGCTGGCATGTGCGTTCTTGAGTGATTCCGGGAAGAGTGGATGGAAGGCTGCAGCCATCTGGTTTAGCAGACCTGGGTTGGTGCCGCCGGGAGTAATGTTGATGCGGTTGTTTGAGTAAGCGAATTCAGCGTCGTTCACCAAAGTGCTCGAAATCGAACTCGTCCAACGGGCGATTGCCATCTTCGAAGGCTGTGCCCAGTTGCCGTTGATCACGGGGAAAGGTGAGTCGCCCCAGTACTGGTTACCGTTGTAGGCCGGGTTGGACCACGTGTCCTGCGTGTAGCGGAACATGAGCGTATTGCTCTTGTTCAGGTTGTAATCGATACGGGCGTTCTCCTGCCGGTATTTGAGAAAAGTCGGCAAGGACTGCGACCAGTTATAGCCGTTCTGTAAATTAGCTTTGTTGGGCAGCGGGAAGTACTGGGGGATGAGAGCTCCCGTTGGGTCAATTGCCTTGAGCGCGAGGGGATTCCCCGGCTTCTGCAGAGCGATGGGAATAGTCGGAGCGTTCGCCCCGGGACACTGAATGTTGGAAAAATCGCCCGCGCGTTCTGCGGCGGTAGGCACGCAGGAACTCTGTGTAAACCCTCGAATCTCGTGGTTCCACTCTTCGTTGAAGAAGAAGAAGAGCTTGTCTTTCTTCACCGGTCCACCGATTGAGTAACCCCAATCGTTGCGACGCAACTTATCTTTGCCGTTGAGAGGAAGCCCCTGGCCGGCATTGCGACGAGCGAAATAGGTGTATGCGGCGAGTGCATCGTTACGGCCGCTGTAGAAAGCGCTGCCGTGAAACGTGTTGGTACCGCTGCGGGTGGCGATGGAGATGACCGCACCAGAGGCCTGGCCGTATTCGGGACCATAGCTGTTGGTAAGCATCTTGAATTCAGCGATCGCCTCTACGGAGGGATAGATCAGAATTGTCCGGTTGGAGCCTACATCGTTATCGTTCGCACCGTCGACCAGGAACAGGTTGTTCGTTGTCGGGTTGCCGTTTACCGAAAAGTCGACTCCTCCCTGAAGACCCTTGTTCTTGCTGTCAAAATTATTGGCGGCAGAGACACCCGGAGTGAGCTGAGTCAACTCGACGAAGGAACGTCCGTTCAGCGGCAGCTCTTTGACCTGTACTCCGTCCACCACAGAACCCAGCGCGGCACTATCTGTTTGCACTTGCAGCGCGTCTGCGTTCACTTCCACAGTCTCGGAAACGTTGCCAGCCTTTAGGTGCACGTCAGCGCGCGTCGAGGTAGCGACGTTCACAATGACGCCTTTTGTTGCGGACCGCTGAAACCCCGGCGCGGCCACGTCAACCTCGTACACTCCAATCGCGACATCGTCGAAGGTGTATTCACCGGAGTTGTTGCTGGTCGCCATACGATGAATTCCCTTCCCAGCAAGGTTCAGCTGAACCTCAACGTGCGGAACGGCGGCTCCTGTAGCGTCTGTTACCTGACCGCTTACAGTTCCATCGGTCTTCTGCGCACCTGCGGCGAGGCCGAACGACATCAGGCAGAGACTCAGTAAAATCGGTTTAACTCTTAGCTTCACATTTCCCCCAAAGGTAGAACCAGAAACAAATACACACATCCTGCTTAGGAACGTTGCCGAACACAGAGGTCCGGTTGTGAGTTGTTTGTTATGGCGCTCACTATTACGCCACCGTGAACAGGTCTCTGTCAACAACTTCTCCATCGAACGGTGGAAAAGGATCTCCACACAATTCGTAGTGGATTTAGATAAGCGTTTATCTAGCAGAAGGCCGCAGTTTCGCGGGATCGACGAGCCCGCTTCCTTCCAGCAGGCCGTAGAAGTGATCCGCCGCGAGCTTGCCGAGACTTTCCTCTTTGCCGGAGGGCCACCTAATTGTGGCCGATTGGATTTGCGTCGCTGCCCCGAGCCCGAAGTGAATACGAAGGTCGCTCTGCGACAGGTAGCTTCCCCCGCTGCGCACCTCATCGGTTTGCGTCACCCCACCAGCGCGTATTGTCACGCGAGCGCCGAGGGCGAGCCTATTGCTTTTGGTTCCAGCAAGCTCGAAGCTCACCCAGTGGTTTGCCACCGCGCCGGTGTTCCGCAGAAGCATAGGCTCGCCGTCCATGTTTTCAGCAATGAAGCCAATTTGGCCGTCATTGAAGAAGTCTGCCGCTCCCAGTCCCCTGCCCACATGTGGCTCCATGATCGCTGGACCGGCCTGCGTACCGGCGTCGCAAAAGGTGCCGTTTCCCTGATTCATCAACAGGTTCATGGGCTCACGATAACGTGCACCAGAAGGCAGGCTGTCCACCTGCGGATAGACGTGCCCGTTGACCGAAAGCAAATCCAGCCAGCCATCGTTGTCCACGTCCGCAAATACGGTCCCCCACTTCACAAATGGCAAGGAAGGAACAGCCACGCCCGCATCGTAAGACACGTCGGTGAAGTTGTAGTCGCCTTCATTGCGATAAAGCGTATTGAACTCGTCAGCAAAGTTAGTGACGTAAATCGAGAACCGCCCCGTGTGGTTGTAGTCGCCAATCGCCACGCCCATGGATCCCTGCTCCGAACCGTCACCACTCACCGCCGTACCAGATTCCAGGCCAACGTCGGTGAACACGCCCTTTCCATCATTGCGGTAAAGGTAGTTCGGTGTGGAGTCGTCCGCGATGTAGATGTCCTGCTTTCCTCGATTGCCGAAATCAGACCAGGCAACACCTAGCCCGTAGTAGCCCGGCTTGTCATCAACGTGTGCTGCCTTTGTCACGTCAGTGAAGGTGCCATCACCATTGTTATGGAAGAGAGAATCGCCGGCGCCGCGAAGTCCACGCGGCCCGCATTGCACATCGATACCGCGGAAGCGACATGTGGGACTTGACCCAAATTTCGGCAGATCGTTCAGCTTGAAGTCGATGTAGTTCGACACCATGAGATCCGCGAGTCCGTCGCCGTCGTAATCAGCGAAAGCTGCTCCCGTGGACCATCGCCCATCCGCTACACCCGCGTTCGCGGTTACATCGGTGAACGTGCTGTCTCCGTTGTTGCGGTAAAGAACGTTGCCACCCAGGCAGGTGATGTATAGATCAGGCCAGCCATCGTTGTTGTAATCACCAACAGCTCCGCCCATCGCGAAGCACGCTTTGCCGATGCCTGCTTTGGCAGTTACATCAGTGAAAGTCCCGTCGTGATTGTTGTGATACAGCGCGCCTGAGGCTTTTTCGCCATTGATCGCTTGCGCGACTGTCGGTGCATTGGTGAAGTAAATGTCCGGCCAGCCATCGCGATCGTAGTCCACCACGATTACTCCGCCGCTCATGGACTCAACGATATATTTCTTCTCTGGCGCAGACTGATGCACGAAGTGGATGCCGGCCTTTTTTGTCACATCCACGAGCTGCGGCACCTTGCGCTCTTTGCAAGTGTTTGCCTTGGCACCGGTGGGTGCCTTTTGTGGCGCACTGTGCGCTTGAGCGTGGACCCGAGGAATAAGGCAGAGCATGGCTGCCATCGCGGCAACTATGGAGGACTTCTTAATTGGAGCTGACATGCTTCAGAAAGATTACGCGGTCGCACCTTTCCTGGTCAGCAACATCGTTCTCGCCTAAAGCGGACGCAGCTTCCATATAGATGCTGAGCTAACCTGCATCACAGAGGTGTGTCTCTGATTTTCACTCGCCCAGACGCCTCGGGACGGCGCTCATGCGCTTCGTAATCTTCGGCCTCACAGTCTCCTCCTCCTGGGGTAACGGCCACGCAACACTCTGGCGTGGTCTGCTGAGGGCGCTGTCCTCACGCGGTCACACCTGCATCTTCTACGAACGTGATCAACCGTTCTACGCAAACGCTCGTGACGGCTACGATCCACCTGCCGGCGTTACCCTCCGTCTGTATTCGGATTTCTCAGACCTCGCTGCAGAAGCGAGAAGAGAAATCCGTGACGCAGATGTCGCCGTGGTTACGAGCTATTGCCCTGACGGCGTTGCTGCGTCGCGCTATGTCATAGAGTCAACCTGTCCGATGCGCGTGTTCTATGACCTTGATACGCCGGTCACGCTGCAATCACTTTCGACCCTTGGCAGCGTCGACTATCTTCCACCTGACGGTTTGGGTGCCTTTGACCTGGTATTGAGCTACACCGGTGGGAAAGCGCTCAGCGCTTTACGGGCTGAGTTGGGTGCGCGGAAAGTAGCGCCGTTGTACGGCTGGGTCGATCCTGAACTGCATCACCCAGTGGGGCCAGTCTCTGAATTCCGCTCTGCGCTGAACTACCTTGGCACCTTTGCAGCCGACCGTCAGCAGACCCTGGAAGAGCTGTTCGTAGCGCCTGCTCGTAGGCTCCCGCATGAGCGCTTCGTCCTCGGGGGAGCGCAGTACAAAGGTGATTTCCCTTGGGCAGAGAATATCCACTTCGTCCGCCATCTCGAACCTGCACTACATCCCGCATTCTTCTGCTCCGCACGGGCCACCCTCAACGTCACACGGAAAGCGATGGCTGATTATGGCTACTGCCCGTCTGGGAGACTTTTCGAAGCCGCAGCGTGCGGTGCACCAATGATCTCCGACACATGGGAAGGTCTTGATGAATTCTTTGAGCCGGGTAAGGAAATCCTGATTGCACGTACCACATTGGATGTTCTGAACGCACTCGCACTTTCCGATGCGGAGCTTCGAACAGTAAGTGAAGCTGCGAGATCTCGCGCTCTGGAAGAACACACCGCAGTCGCGCGGGCTGTTGAACTCGAAACCATTTTGGATGAGGCACGCACGCTCGCCTCCTGCAACGCGTAAACAAGCTTCAACCTAAGGAGTTACACGGAAATGTGGGGCATCATTCCAGCCGCCGGTGCGGGTAGTCGCATTCAACCGCTGGCTTTTTCTAAGGAGCTGCTTCCTGTCGGGCTGCATCTACGAGACGACGGTCGCGAGGCACCGCGTGCAGTCAGCGAGTTTCTGGTAGAGCGAATGGTGGCCGGTGGCGCAACGAAAATATGCTTCGTCATCGCTCCCGGCAAAACAGACATTCTCGAGTATTACTGCTGCCGTGACTGGGGCGTTGAAATTGCATTCGTCGTGCAACCCAATCCCGCAGGTTTATGCGATGCTCTGTTCCGAGCGGCGCCAGTAGTTGGCGATGAAGATGTGCTCATCGGTCTGCCTGACACGATCTGGACTCCCGAAGACGCCTTCCGCACCCTTCCTGCCGGCACACTTTCGTTTCTACTTTTCCACGTCGATAGGCCCCAGTTCTTCGACGCCGTATCGCTGGACGAAGCGGGCCAGGTTCTCGAGATACAGGTGAAGCAGCCTGCACCAGACACGCACTGGGTGTGGGGTGCGATTCGCATGCCGGGCAGCACCTTCCATCAGCTTCGCGCACTATGGCGCGAGCCTGAAAGAGGTGACGAGTACATCGGTACGCTTGTGAATGCGTGGCTTGCTCGCGGCGGAAAGGCCGTGGGTATGCGTACCGGCGAAACCTATGTGGACGTGGGAACGCCAGACGGTTATCGTGAAGCACTGCGGACACTGACACTGCGTACCGTGAACGTCCCATCCGAGCACCTGGAGGAAAGACCGGCATGAAGGAAGCAAGCACCTCGACTGAGAGTCTGCGCCAGCAGATTGAGGCTCTCGGACCCTGGTTCCACAACATGAATCTGCATGGTGTGCAGACCGCGCCGAACCACTTTCTCGGTGACTATCCTCAGGTGAAGTTCGCATCCTTCCGCTCAGCGCTTCCTGAAGACATGCGCGGCATGTCAGTGCTCGACATCGGCTGCAACGCCGGCTTTTATTCGATGGAAATGAAGCGCCGAGGTGCCGATCGCGTACTCGGCATCGATTCCGATATGCACTATCTGCGCCAGGCTATGTATGCCGCGGAAGTGAGTGGCGTTGATGTTGAGTTTCGGCAGATGCCTGTCTGGAACATCGCGCAACTAGGTGAGAAGTTTGACCTCGTCATCTTTATGGGCGTGCTGTACCACCTGCGCCATCCGCTGCTCGCGTTGGATCTCATCCACGAGCACGTTGCACGCGACCTCATGCTGTTCCAAAGCATGCAGCGCGGAAGCAAGGATGTCGTGCCTGTGGAACCCGATTACGACTTCAATGCACCAGCGCCATTCGACCAACCCGGTTACCCAAAGATGCACTTCATCGAAGAACGCTACTCACATGACGAGACGAACTGGTGGGTACCAAACCGTGCCTGTATGGAAGCCATGTTGCGCTCCTCAGGCTTCGACATAGAAGCTCAGCCGGAACACGAGGTCTACCTCTGCCGTTGGCGTGCGATCGAGGTTCCACCAGACGGTCCACACGCGATCTACCCTGCGCGCAGCACGGCAAAATGACAGCGGAAGAAGCTCTCGCTAATGCGGAGCATCAGCTTGCGAATCGGCAGCTAGCTGCGGCACTGCAGGGCTTCAACACTGCAGAAAGGCTTGGTGCGGAGCCGAATCGCTGTGCGGGTGGACGCTGGCTCATTCACATGCTTCAGGGTGATTACAACGCTGCATGGCGCGAAAGTGACGCTATTCAGTCGAGAACACCAGACGATCCTTCCCGCTTCTGGAAGGGTGAGGACCTCACCGGAAAGCGCGTCATCTTGCGCTGCCTTCATGGTTTGGGCGACGCAGTGCAGTTTTTGCGCTTTCTGCCGGAGCTACGTCGAAATGCGGAACGAATCACCTTGGAAGTGCCACCGCGATTCGTGGAACTTGCCCACCGTTTCGAAGGTGTGGATGAAGTGATTACGTGGGGCGATGGAGCACCCGCCGTTCAACCGGAATGGGACGTTCAGGTCGAGATAAATGAGCTGCTTCCTATGCTTAGGCTAAGAATTGACCAGCTACCTTTCTGTGAACGCTACCTCCAACTTGAAGCCTCTGACCTCTACACCTGCATGGTTGAGCCGTCTTCGTCAGAGGCACTCAGGGTGGGTGTCGTTTGGGCAAGCGGCCACTGGAATCTTAGCCGCTCAGTGCCTTTTCAGGACCTTGCTGCCATCATGTCGGTAGATCACTGCGAGTTTTGGAATCTTCAGGGCGGAGCCGATCGCGGAGACTGGCCGCAGAACAATCCGGCGAAATTTCACGATGCCAGCGAATGTGCGGACAACATGATTGCCCTTGCCGCAATGATCGCGCGATTGGATCTCGTTGTGTCATCGGACACGCTCGCGGTACATCTGGCTGGAGCACTTGGCGTTTCCTGCTGGGTCATGCTGCAGCACGCCGCTGATTGGCGCTGGCTGGATCAACGCAGCGACTCTCCCTGGTACCCGTCCCTGAGGCTCTTCCGTTGTGAACGTGGGGAGACATGGACAGACCTAACGGTGCGTGTCGCGCAAGAGCTTACACTGAGTGCGTCACCCTTATTACATGGATGCGAAGCTACCGAGCTGAGCAACAAGTAGAGATTACTTCCTCGAGTTCCTGAGCTCGATGCTGCGAAGTATGCTCATTCAACACACGTTCTCTAGCTCGCGCTCCGATGCGTGCGCGCTGTTCATCCGACACTTCGCGCAGAGTAGTGACAACTTCTTCTTTGCCCTGCGGCAGGAGTATCTCTTCGCCCGGCGTAAAGAACTGATCCAAACCCGGCCACCAGTCCGAGATCATCGCCGCACCACAAGCCGCAGCTTCAAACAGTCGAACGGATGGCGAGTAACCAGCCTGCACCATATCGTTTCGCGTCAGATTGAGCGTGAAGCGAGCGGAGGAGTAAAACGCCGGGTGATCCGCCGGGCCGACATGCGTCAGCTTGGTCACGTTCTCGGGCCAATTCAACTCCTCTGGGTACATCGGACCCGCCACGATGAAGTTCTCCGTGGAAAGCACCCGCGCCGGCTGGTTCAGCATCTGCTCCAGCTTTTCCTGCCTGTCCGACGCGTACGTCCCCAGATAACTCAGTGAACAGCGAAACTCTTTACGCACCGCCACAGGCTTGTACAACTCCGCATCCACGGAGCAATAGAAAGGAACTGCCATTGGAGAGCCCCAGCGCGCCTGCAACTCCGGCAAAGCTGGTCCACCTGTAAAGCTGAGGTACGCTGCGAACCGCGGAATGTGCTCCGACCGCAGATAGGCGCAACCCTCCGGCGAGCGAAGTGCAGTCATCGTTACCGGGGTATCGATGTCATAGAACAGAACCGGGCCAAAGCCGGCCTGAAGAAGCGCACTCATCGCGGCAGGAGCATCAGGAAAGTAGGAGCCGATAATGATTGCGTCCGCATCGCGCGCCTCACGAATCAGCGATGATTCGTCGTTTGCCCAATCCTCGTATAAGCGCACGCTGCAGAACGCCGGGTTTGGAAGATCGCGATTGCTGCGATACCACTCCACATCCTTCTCGATGAAACGCACAACATGGCCACGCGCGTGAAGCGCCTTCACTAGCGAACGGAATGTTGTCGCGTGCCCATTACCCCACGAAGATGTGATCGTGAGTCCATAGATGACGAGTTTCAAGCAGACACCTTAGCGTCGCTAGTGGAGAAGCTGAAGTCTGGCAGTTTGTGCCAGTCTGCAATCGTTGCTGCAGACTCAACCTGCGGACCGACTTCGCCGTGTCTGCGTGCAAGGCACTCGCGAAAAGCATAGTCGGCCTGCTGAGCACGACGAGCATACGTGTGATCCGCCAGTGCACGCTTTAGAAAAGCCGCACCGATCGTTCTTCGCGCATCCGCATCATGTTTGCGCAGCGCGTTAGCAACATCCTCTCCACTGCTCACCACGAGAATTTCTTTTCCTGGTTCAAAGCAGTCGTCCAGCCCTGGCCAGTCGTCACAGAGCATGCAACTCCCCGATCCGGCTACCTCGAAGACTCGCGTTGGTGGTGAGAAGCCGAACTCCGCCATGGACGACCGATTGATATTGAGCACCATGCTTGCAGACGAGTTCAGGCGATTGTGTTCCGCTGTGGGAACATGGCCGACGTAGCGTACGTTCGCGGGCATGCGCTTATCGCCCCATCCTTCACCGCCCAGGATGAATTTCTGATCCGGCGCGAGTTCCGCAGCGCGCAGGAAAAGCTCTTCCACACGCGCTTCACGGTCCGGTAGGCGGTTACCGAGAAAAAGCACATCACACGTCAACTCTGGATCGGGCGGTACGGGGTGGTGCGTTTCCGGGTCGAGCCCGTTGTAGAAGCTGTAGTAACTGCGCGCTCCGAACTCCAGGAACCCGTCTCGCGCTTTTGGACCTCCGCCGTAGCTCAAGATGCCGTCGTAAGAAGCGCAGGAGCGGGCGAGGGCATCATTGGTCCTGTTCGCACGCATTCGTGCGATCGTCGCCGGAGAATCCACATCCCAGATGAAGGTCATCGCGTGCGACGAGCACTCGGCGGGCACACGCTCCTCCAACTCAGCATCGTCCACACCAATGCCCGAATGTTTCACTACGATATCTGCATGCTTTGCTAGATCCAGCATTCGATTGAGGTCGGCTACTGAGCCTTGTTCTCCGCGCTCGTTCCGGTGAGACGTGTACACCAGCGAGGTTGCAAAGCTGAGGTCTTCGTCGTCGCGATGTTGCTGACGGCCATACGCGTCAGGTTCTGCGAACGTGATCTCATACCCAAGTCGCGCAAGGTACTTGTAGCAGCCACGGTAATACGTAGCCGCTCCGTTCCAGTACGACGAGACAAGGCTCGAGCCAAAAGCAAAAATTTTCACTGCAGTATCTCCTCGCAAACGGCGGTCAGTTCCTGCGCGCGATGAACGCAGGTGTGACGCGCCAGAACCGTTTCCAGACCGCGCTGCGCCTGCTCGGCAGCAAAGCTCTTATTGATCAGCAGACGCCTCAAAGCAGCCGTCATTTCCTCTGCATTCCCGGCCCAAAGGAAATCACCTTCGCGGAAGAGATCTTCGCTGTCACTCCACGGCGCAGAGACGAGGGGAATCCCACAGGCAAGCGCTTCAAAAATGCGAATGGTGGGAATCCCGTGCATTACCTGCGAATACTGCTGCCTCGGCACATGCACCGTTGCCGACGCTGCGGCATATACCCGCCGCGCATCGAGGTTCGGCAGGTAGCCACCGTATGCCACGCCCGCCTCTTGCAGCGCTCGTCGGCCTTCATCCGGATAGCGCACACCGTAGATTGTCGTGCTCGCCACATCGCGCAAAGCTTGTGCGGGTCGCAGGAGATACTCGCTAATTTCTTCGGATCGTTCGCCCTCTCCCCAGTTCCCTACCCAAACCACTTCAGGCTCGTGCGTCACGTTCACCTGCGGGTGAAAGACAGTTGCATCGGCCGCTTCATGCAACGTCCAAACATTCTGAATGTTGTAGCGCTTGCGGTATATCTGCTCCAACACACGACCGAAAGCCAGCACACCATCGAACTCGCGCAAACGGAACCGGGCAATTTCGTCAGGCGAAGACGACGCACGGTGATGTGTGTCATGGAAGAGCAAGCGAAAGCCGCAAACGTCGCGCAGCTCCACCAGCATTTCCGCGAACTGCGGTGGATTCCATTCGTGCAGAATGACAACATCTGTGCTGCGAAGGCGCTCTTGCCAGACTTCTGCGTCGTCATCGGCTTCATACTCGGTGATCTGCAGATCCGGATAAACGCTCGTAAATTCGGCGAGCGAACTTGCACCCTTCGCTTCCGTGCGCAGGTTCTCGATGGACCACTCGGTTCGCGGCTCGTAGGTCCGCACGTCGTGGCCGATCGTTCCAAGTGCACGCATCAGCCCACGCAGGAAGTGCGCGTTGCCGTTATTCCAATCGGACCGCAGCGAATGTGCGAAGTAGGCTATGCGAAGATTACGCGGCATCGCACTCCAGTGTGACTTCGCGTGTAAGCGGCTTCTGGTGCGACATGATCGCGTCTTCATAGAGGTGAACGTACGCAGCCGCCATAGCGCTTGCGTCGTATTTCGTTGCTTGGCGAAGCGCTGCGTCGCGTTGGACGCCGAGAAAGGCTGTATCGTAGCGCAGTGTGTTAAGAGCCTGATGCAGGGTGTCCGCGTCGTCAAAGTACATCGCAGCCTCTCCCCAGACTTCCCGAAAAGATTCAAGGTCGCGCATGACCAGAGCACATCCACACTTTGCAGCCTCCAGAGGAGCAAGTCCAAAGGGCTCATACAGTGACGTGCCAATGTAGATTGCGCTCTGACGCATCGCGGCTAACATCTCGTCTTCCGACAACGCTCCGAGAGCGCAAACTTTGCCGCTTCCCTGAGCATGCGCACCCTCAAAGCTCTGTTCACCAGCCACAAGCACCGGCATCGGCCAGTCGCGTTCCCGCAGCGTGGCAAGTCCCTTGGCCTCATCCCATAGACGTCCGGCGGAGAGCGCTTGCATCTTTCTCAGTCCTGCTCCCGAAACGCCGGTGACGCTTCGCCCGTTCGCGATGACGCCGATCTCCTGTTTCACGATCCAGTGCCTGGAAAGAGCATCAGCCATCCACTGCGTTGGTGCCGCGATGGCTGTCGCTCTCCTTATACCCCTGCTGACGAGCTCGCAGTAGGTAGCCAGCCACCTCGACTGCTCCAAACCCTGAGGCCGGCAGGCTTCGGCCCAGCTCAGCACGTCGCTATGTGCAGTCACGATACTTGGCAACGTTCTGCTGAAATTACCAAAGCAGAATTGGCTGGTATGAAGGATATCGGGAGCAAAGCTCGCGACGGCTGCATGGATAGCTGCCACGCCGTTGGTCCAGGTCTGCTCGTTTTCCTGCATCCACTCCAGCGGAGCGTGCGAAGCTTCCCACGTAAACGAACCAGCAGCACCTCGCGCCGTACTACGGCACCACTCTGTCTGATTCGGCGCAAGCTCACGTCCGAAGCTCAGAAGGTAAACGCTGTGGCCGAGCCGAAGGAGTTCCTGGCTAAGCTCGCGAGTGAAAGTCCAAACGCCACCAATGGGATCGGTGGTCAGGAGGACGCGCACGCCAGTTCCTCGTGCTGTTCCAACTCGGACAATGAGAGCGGCCTCTCTTCCTGAATATCGCTCCACCCCTTATCAGCAAAAAGCTCAAGGTAGTGATGGTGCGCTCGCTCCCACGCTGTTTCATCAGGCTGCGCGCCGAAAGTTGTGACGTATTCCGGACTGCCTGGAAACGGGAACATCGGAACAGGCTCGGACACCCACACGCCATGCGCCTTGAGGTTTGCCTGCCACGCCGCGACTTGGGCCGGATCGTCTTCCGCCACCTTGATTAGGTTCGCTTGCACCCAAGGAATACGTTGCTTTGCGTAAATCAACAACTCAGTGATGCGGTTCGTATCGATGCGGCAATTCTTATTCATTGCGTCGCGGCCTTCATCGGTGATGGACTCGATGCCACACTCGAAGGAGATACACCCAGCACGCGCCAGCAGATCCAGTGACTCCTCATTCCAGAGATCGATTCGTGTCTGGAATCCGATGGCAACAGTTCGCTCCGCAAGTGCTTCCAGCAGTAGCCGCACATTCTTTCCTACTCCAAAGATCTCGTCGATGAAGTAGATGTACTGCACACCGCGCGCAAGCAGTTGATCGATCTCTGCAATCACCTGATCCACTTTCCGCTCGCGGTACTTGTTGCGGAAGAGCGTTTTGTTGCAGAACGTGCAGGCATAAGGGCAGCCGCGTGCAAATTCCACTTCCGCGCCGACCTTCAAGTGGTCGGCACCGTTTCCCGGGAAGATGTGGTGCAGGTGCGCATGGCGCTCCACCGGGTAGTCCGAATAATCGAGGGTTGGCACCAGGCTCATGTCCACAGCCCCGAGGCCGGGTGTCTCGCGATAGCCGCCAGTGCGAGCATCCGTCCAGCAACAACCAGCCACCATCTCCCATGGCAGCGACGCAAGCTGCGGTAGCGTCTGGTCCGGCTCACCACGCAGAACAACATCAGCACCAGTCTTCTGCAAGGTAGCGCGCGGGGTCACCGAACCATGCGGCCCAATCGCCACCACGGTGCTCTTTCTGCGCAGACCCGATATCCATTGCTGCGGAACGCGCAACTCCGGTTGAGGGCACCGCCAGAAGAGATAAGACGGTGCGGTCGGAATCACAAGGAAATCCTCACCGAATTGATCGAGCCGGTCCGTCACCTGCTCCTGTGTAAGCTCTTCCATCCACGCGTCGATGAGTAGGACCTCATGTCCTGCCTCACGCAGGAACTCGCGTGCAGATAGCAATTCCAGCGGAAAGTGCGGATCGCGGCAGCCGAAGTAGGTCGAGCCTTCAAAGCTCCACGCTGGATTTACGAGAGCGTACTTCATGCCACCTCCTCTGCCATCATTCCGTGCGCAGCGGCCACGTAACCCTGCTCTATCGTTTCGTGCTCCTGATGCCAAAACGCTTCGATGTCGCTGAGGATGTCTTCCACAGATCGGCGTGCGCGCCAACCAGTTTCGCGCTCCAGCTTGCTTGTGTTGCTGATGTAAAGCGGCTGATCTCCGGGACGAACGTCGGTGTAGTTGAGGTGCAATGGCATATCAAAGCGTCGTTCGCATTCGTGCAGCAACTCAAGCACAGACATTGTGCGCTCCACACCGCCACCAAGATTGAACACCTGGCCGCGCAGCCGCTTGCGATTCTCGCGCGCTGCCATCATCGCGTCGACTAAGTCGTGAACATGGAGCAGATCGCGCACCTGCAAACCGTCACCACAAACCGTGATCGGACTGCCCTGCAGGACGGAGTACAGGAAGTGAGCCACCCAGCCCTGGTCCTCATTTCCAAACTGCCGCGGACCAGCAATGCAGGACATGCGAAAAACTACCGAGTCGATGCCGTAGATGCGCGCATAGTCACGCACATACTGGTCCGCAGCGCCCTTCGAGCAACCGTACGGGGAATGAAAATCCAGTGGCTCCGCCTCGCTGATGCCGCGGAAATCTCGCTTATCGGCAACGCACCGTGTCCCTTGTTTTGTCACAGTTAGCGCGTCGAGTGAACCATAAACTTTGTTCGTAGAGGTAAATAGAACAAAGGGCGGCGTTGGCAGACTTCGCGCCGCCTCCAACATGTTCAATGTGCCGCGCGCGTTCACTTCGAAGTCACTGAATGGATCGCCAATTGAAGTAGTTACAGCGACCTGCGCGGCAAGGTGATACACCTCGTTCACTCCACGCGTTGCAGCTTTCAGTGCGGGTGCGTCCGTCACATCACCGACGATCACGTCGAGACGCTCAGCGCCCGGCAAAGATCGAAGCCATGCCAGATTGTGTCTAACGCCGGAGCGCGACAAATTGTCGAACACTTTCACGCGAAGGCCAGGCTGCTTCAGAAGACGCTCTGCGAGATTGCATCCCACAAACCCGGCGCCGCCGGTTATCAGAACTGTCTTCTCACTCTGCATCGATACATTTCCTTTTCATGGGTTCGGTGTGCCGAATGGTTTACGCCGGCACTCAGGCCGTGAGGCCGTAGGTGCTTAACTCCTTCAGCATCGTGTCGGCTTTGTCGACGGGTTTCTGCCCGCTTAGCCACTGCGCCAGTTCGCGAAAACCTTCTTCATGCGTGACCTGCGGCTCGTAGCCGAGCAGCCGTCGCGCTTTAGAAATGTCTCCGTAACAATGACGAATGTCTCCAGCGCGGAACTTATTGGTGATCACAGGCTCAAGATCCAGACCGAGCGATTGCGCAAGCAACTCAGCAACCCGCCGGATGGTAATCGGCTTGCCACAGCCGATGTTAACCACCTCACCGTCGGATGCAGGGTGCTCCATCGCGAGCATATTGGCTCGCACGATATCGTGAACGCTCACGAAGTCGCGCATCTGTTCGCCATCTTCAAAAACCAGGGGAGCACTGCCGTTCAGCATGCGCGCTGCGAAAACTGCGGCTACGCCGGTGTACGGATTTGTGAGCGCCTGCCGTGTGCCGTAGATATTAAAGAAACGCAATGCCGCGACTGGCAGCCCATAAATGCGCCCGTAAATGAGGCAGAGCTCTTCCTGATCGCGTTTGGAAAGGGCATACATCGAGCCGATTTCCGATGGCTTATCTTCCGGTGTCGGCGTTGGCTTCAGCACGCCTCCACAAGCAGAACAATGCAAGTCCCATTCCCCACGTTTCAACTGCTCCATGGTGCGTACCGGCGGTGCAGCGGGGGCGCCACAATCTCCACACACGTATCGCCCCTCGCCATAAATCGACATTGAAGAAGCCACGACAATTTTTTCGATCGGGGCTTTCATGTCAAGAATCGCTTGCAGGAGTTCGGCAGTTCCCTGCGTATTCACACTCATGTACCGGCTGATCTCGTACATGCTCTGACCAACGCCGACCGTTGCGGCGAAGTGGTACACGCGATCGACGCCTTGCAGCACTTCCTTCAGAAGGTTCGGATCGCGAACATCTCCCCGGACCAACTCAACGTCAGGCGAGAGATAATCGGGCGGTCCATCTGGATGGACCTGCGGAGTCAGATCATCGAGTACACGAACCGCATGGCCGGCAGCTAACAGGCCATCCGCAAGATGAGAGCCGACGAAACCGGCACCGCCCGTGATTAAGATTTGTTTAGGCAAACTCGTGACCTCCAGTTACTGCGAGTGGGTCAGACATTTTAGTTTTGGGCGCGTAGCGAGTGACGGCCCAACGTGCGAACTCCGCGAAATCCCGATTGTCTTTTGGCGGGCTGGTGTGATGCTCCTCCAAGCCGAGGTGTGCCGG
Source organism: Granulicella sp. (assembly GCA_965200515.1). GTDB lineage: Bacteria > Acidobacteriota > Terriglobia > Terriglobales > Acidobacteriaceae > Granulicella. The sequence continues at coordinate 2,846,142 of CBDAUT010000014.1, forward strand.
GGTGAAGCAGAGCGTCAGGGAAACATCAAACGGTTCCAGCGCCTTCATCATGCGGTCAAACCAAGCCTCTGCGTTCGGACGAAACGAATCTGCCCAGCTAAGGCCGGTGCGAAGATGTCGCACGCCAAGCTCCTTCAAGCGCGCGACGGCGTCGTCTAAACGAGGATCTTCGAAGTGAAACCATTGGCAAATCCCAACCGACCCATCGCGAGGGAAAACATCCCATGAAGCCTTTGGCGTTCCATCCTCGCGAATGAGCCCAAGGTAGTAGTGGCGGTAATACGAAGAACCTTCTGCTTCCTTATGCCGTGTCTCCGCTGGCCAGGTCGCCGGCAGATCAAACAGGCTGTACCAATGAATGCGCTCTGTTTTACCGCGTAGGAGTTCCGCCGTACGCTGAACTCCAAAGCGCTGAACCTCTTCAGCACCGAACGAGGAAACGCCAACCTCGAGCACCCATACTGGCTTCCCCGCAGCCTCCTGCGCCTCGTCCACCCGTGCGGGCCAATCGTTCACTTGCCAGTGGTTCCAATCAAGCGGGAATCCGTGAACACCAACGGCATCCACATAATCCATGACACCCAGATTGCGCATTAGGCGAATGAAATCGCTGTCGCACGCAGAAGCTCCGCCGAGTACGATTGGCAACTCTGGATTGATTTCACGGATTGCTGCCGAACCCAGCTTCACCATGTCGGCAAAGCGCTCCCAGCCTGGATCCAGGTGGAAGTTCCAATGGGACAGGTTATTCGGCTCGTTCCAAATGACGACCGCTTCTACCATGCACGCTCTCAGTAAGGAAGTTGAGGTTTCCGTCGAGCGTGCAGGAGACGGGCAGATTGAGAAGACTCCTATTTAGGAAGCTTCTACATTCGTTTGGGTTGCCAAGTGCAGTGTTTCTACCATGATAGCTGTATTTACCCCTGGGCGGCAGCAATGCGTTCTTCCTGCAGCAAATCACGGAATGAGGCCACCAGAAAGTCCGGCGACTCGGTCCTGAGTTGCTCCACGGAGTAGATTCCGGTAGCCACGGCGATCACGCTTAAGCCACATGCACGGGCCGAACGGATATCCGCAGGAGTGTCCCCCAGCACACAAAGTGGGGTGTTCGCTCCGCCCATGCGCTCCCGTAATGCCTTTGCCGCTGCGGCAAACACCTCTGTGCGTGTTTCCCATCCATCGCTCCAGCCGCCCTGATCGAACAGGTCCAACAAGCCCGCGCGCGCCAGCTTCGCCTTTCCAATTGCCTCAAAATTTCCAGTCGCTGTACTCAAGAACGCGCCCCGACTTTTTAGGTGCATCAACAGCTCGCGCACCATGGGCAGAATGTGGAACTCAAGCTCTGCAGATGATTGGGCGACAAATCGACCCATCTCTGCAACGGCCCAATCACGGCGCGGTTCCCACGCGGTCTTCTCAACTCCATGCAGTTGAAATGCTTCGCGCAGGATAGCGAGGTCCACGTTCCCCTCGGTCGCTACCCCATCGATGGTGATGTGCCGCCCCGCGATTTCAGACATCGCGCGGTTGAACGCGTTGTAGTGAACAAGATCGGTGCACCGCATGAGCGTGCCGTCGATGTCACAGAGATAGCCAGCGAAGTCGTCCCACCTTCGGGACATAGCGCCTGAGATTTCAATCACGTGGCCAGCATAACAAGCGCGCTGCGAGTCACCAGAACACATATACGGATACTCGACCTGATCGAACGAGTGCCTAAATGTTTGTAGCTGCTTCCACACAGATAAGCCTGCTGCGAAACATACTGTTTGTTCGTTACGATGGATGGCACTGCGGTTGGTGCCACTGCCGCGCTTCCTGATGAGGCCCATGCGAACACGATCTTTTTTTTCTCCCGCACGAATTACGTGCTCTGTAGTCGCTTCTGCGCTGCTTCCTGCTGCCCTTCTGTTTCTTGCTCCCCTTGCGCATCCGCAAAATGCGCCACGACCCTGGATGAACAAGAGCCTGTCTCCTGCGGAGCGCGCGAATCTTGTGCTCAAAGAGATGACTCTCGATGAAAAAGTGGCGCTGCTGCACGGCAACGGCATGCCGCACGCGAAACAGTGGCAGATGCCACTCACACATCTCGCGAATGGGGGAGCCGGTTACGTGGAAGGTGTGCCACGCCTGGGCATACCCGCCCTCCAGATTTCGGACGCAGCTTACGGCGTACGCAGCTCTGGCGAGAATGGCCGTTATTCCACAGCGCTGCCATCCAACCTCGCCGCTGCATCCAGTTGGGACAGTGGTACTGCATGCGAGTACGGCGCGCTCATCGGCCGAGAGCTTCGCGATCAAGGCTTTAATATGACGCTCGGCGGCGGTGTAAACCTCACGCGCGATCCGCGCAATGGCCGCACCTTCGAGTACGCCGGAGAAGATCCATTGCTTGCCGGAACAGTGGTCGGCCACCTGATGAAGTGCGAGCAGGATGAGCACGTCATTGGCGACATTAAGCATTACGCACTCAACGACCAGGAAACCGGTCGCAACATCGTCAATGTCATAGCAACAAAGAAGGCCATGCAGGAAAGCGACCTGCTCGCCTTTCACATCGCAATCGATCTCGCGAAGCCCGGTGCGGTGATGTGCTCCTACAATCGCATCAACGGCCCGTACGCTTGTGAAAATCCTTACCTATTGCACGACGTGCTGAAGCACGACTGGAACTTCCCCGGCTTCGTCCTTTCGGACTGGGGCGGTACGCACAGCACTGCACCCGCGATCAAAGCTGGCTTGGATCAGGAACAGCCTATGGGTGACTTCATGGGCGCGAAGCTCAAGGAGGCGGTCACAGCAGGTCAGGTTTCAGATGCAGAGATCGACGACAGCGCACGCCGCGTTCTCTACGCAGAGTTTCTTTCCGGCATCGTCGACAACCCTCCACAGAAGGGTGTGCCCGACATCGCAGGTGGACTCGAGATCGCACGAGAAGTAGAAGAGAAAAGCATCGTTCTGCTGAAGAACCAAGCGTCCATTCTTCCACTGGATGCCGCTCACGTCCGTTCGGTCGCGATTATTGGCGGACACGCAGACGTGGGCATGATTTCCGGTGGCGGATCCGCCCAGGTAGATCCTCCCGGCGGCAATGCCATCAAGCCGCATGGCGAAGGCGCGACCCACTGGCAGGACCACATCTGGTTTCCCACTTCTCCACTCAAAGCTTTACGTGCGCAGCTACCGAACACCCGAGTCGACTTCGCTGCAGGCGACGATCTCAAGTCAGCAGCGAGCCTCGCGAAGTCCGCTGATGCTGCGATCGTGTTCGCCTACCAGTGGCAGTCGGAAGGTATGGACCTGTCCAGCCTCTCGCTTCCTGACAAGCAGGATGAGTTGATCGAGCGCATTGCCGAAGCGAATCCGCACACCATCGTGGTACTTGAAACCGGCACAGCCGTAAAGATGCCATGGCTCGACAAAGTGCAGGGAGTCGTCGAGGCCTGGTACGCCGGCAGCGCAGGACATACTGCGCTCGCCAACATCCTGACTGGCCACGTAAACCCGACTGCGAAGCTCGCCATGACTTTCCCGCGTAGCGAGGCCGACCTGCCGCACACTGTCATTCCTGCACTTACGCGAGAAGATAAAGGGCAGGGCACTGGGGCGATCAATGGCAAAGCTCACGAGGCGTCGAAGTACTCCGTCGACTACACGGAGGGATCCAAGATCGGCTACAAGTGGTATCAGGCGGAGCACAAACCCGTGCTCTTCCCATTCGGTTTTGGCCTCTCATACACGACGTACAGCTATAGCGATCTCAAGCTTGAAGGCACTGGCGAACAGTTCACAGCGCACTTCAAGGTAAAGAACACTGGTCAGCATGCCGGAACCGAAATCGCGCAAGTCTACGTTGCCCTGCCGGATACTGCGGGCGAAGCCTTCCACCGTCTGGCAGGATGGCAGCGCGTATTTCTGGAGCCGGGCGAAGCGAAGACCGTCGCTGTTCCTCTCGACGCCAGGATCCTGAAAGTCTTTGACGAAGCGAGCAACACGTGGACACTTCCTTCCGGCACCTACAAAGTTTTCACTGGAAGCTCCTCCGAACAAACACCTCTGAACGCGACCTTCAACACCCACTAGGACAGCCCGGTACAAACAGCAACACCTGCACTCTACGTGCAGGTGTTGTTTAGCAGTCACTTTTTCTAATGCGCGAAAAGGCTGTGTAGCTTTCTAGACCGTCTCTGATGCGTGCGCTTCCAGCGTGAAACGCACGCTCGTTGCACCAAGACGCGCGTGTGTTGCTGTGAATACAACAGCTCCAGGCTGCTGCTTCGCTCGCACCCAAACGGCACACCGGCCACCGATTAACCCGATCGGATTATCGCCAATCAATGTAGCTGGGCCGTCCAGCGTGATGCTCACCGCGTCCGCCGCATAGGGTCGCACGTTACCGAACCGGTCTTCCATACGCAGAACTATACGCACGGAGTCGCTACCGTCAGCGCGGAGCGCTGTGTCATCAGGAAGGACTGCGAGCTTTGCGTCAACACCATCACCCGCGAGTGTTTTCGTGATTACCTTTTTACCGCCGATGTAGCCCTCGATCCGCAGATCTCCCCAACGCGGAAATTGCAACGCATGCTGCACAAAGTGGATGCAAAACGGTGGATAGGGCAGATGCGCAAACTGTTCTCGATCAGGACCGCCTTCGCCCGCGAAAGTCTCTCCTGCCGCGCTCACCGTGAACATCTTGATGTGCTCGACGTTGCTGTTGATCATCGCGTACGTGATGCCTACAGACTCGTCGTTCCTCGACCACGAGAACGCTGGCTCTAGCACCACCTCGTCTTTTGGATCCACATAGGATTTGTAAAAGCCTGCCGCAGGTTTAGGCGTACGGAAGATGTCCATCACGCCGTGGTAGCAGATGCGGTCGCCTGACCCGAAGTTCGCATGCGTGTTGTAGTCGAAGGCGCACCAGCCCAGTCCCCCGGAATACTGCGGATCGGACGCAAGCGTATCGTGTACCCGCGCGTGGCGAACGACATGCTCACGCTGCCGTTCATAGGCGTCAATCGTCTTCGTTGGAAAAGTGTGTCCGACGAACTCTGTATTCAACCACCGCGAATGACTCGGCTTCCGCAGAGGCCACCCAAAGTCGTTGAAGGTGAATACATCTTCCAGGAACTCCGACCGGTTGTTGTCGCTCGTGCGGATCCCGCACGTCTGACGTGTTGGATCGAGCGCACGGGCCAGCGCGTTGGTCCGGGCGTAAAAGTCATGGTCGTCCGGAGACTCATTGATGCGCACTCCCCAGAGCACCACCGAAGGATGATTCCAGTCGCGCCGCACCATGCGACGCACATTGTCTACTGACACGTCCTGCCATGCGCGATCTCCAATGTGCTGCCAACCCGGAATCTCCTCCAACACCAGCAGCCCATACTCATCACACGCATCGAGGAAGTGCCGCGACTGTGGGTAGTGCGACGTCCGCACCATGTTGCAGTTCAGCTCGTGCCGCAGGATCTTTGCATCCTGCCGCTGCGGTCGCGCGCCCATCGCTTGCCCGACCCAGGGAAACGTCTGGTGACGGTCAAGCCCGTGCAGTTTCACGATCTTCCCATTCAGCGAGAAGCCCTGCTCGGTGAACGTCGCTTCGCGGAAGCCTATGCGACGCGCGTTTTCATCGATCACCCGCTCGCCGTCTATCAATTGCACAACCACCGTGTACAGCTTGGGCGATCTCAAATCCCACAGGCTCACGGGCACGCTGAAGTTTTCGAGCACCACAGTTCCTGCGGCCTCATCTCGAGCAGCGTCAAACACGAGCGCTCCCATCGCCTGATCTGCATCCTGCTCGTGGTGCCGTACAGCTTCCCGCAGCGCAATTTCCCCAGAGGCATGCGCCAGCACGCTTGCACCATCACGCAGTTCCGCACGCAAGCTCAGCTTGTGAGCAGCAGCGCCAACAGGCCGATCCAGATGCACCTGAACCCCAACCTTTGGCCGTGCAGTCAGAACATCAAGCGTAATGGCGTGCATATTCTCTATAAAAACTTCGGGAACAATCCGCAAGAAAACCTCGCGATAGATGCCTCCAAACGTGAGGTAGTCGACCTCGTTGCCAAACGGAGGAATGTCCTTCCGCTCGGTCGAGTCCACATCGACTGTCAGCACATTTTTCCCCGCCTTCGCATGCGCCGTTACCTCGAAGGAAAACGGCGTGTAACCACCGCGATATTCGCCAAGCCTGACCCCGTTCCACCACACCACGGACGCGGTCATGACGCCTTCGAAATCAACGAAGACTCGCTTCCCAGCGATCGTCTCAGGCAGATCTACAACTCGCCTGTACGTAGAAACGAACTGAAAATCCTCGTCATCGAAGCTGTGCCAGGGCAGCAGCTTGTTGGTGTGCGGCAGCACTACCGCTTCCGCTGAGCCGCCATCGAAATCCATGGCTCGCATCGCAGGCGTGAGACGTGGGCTGTACTGCCAGCGCGTGCAAAGCGGATGAACTTCGCGACCCGCCGCTCGGGCAGTCTGTTCTTCACCCACAAGCTGATTCGGTGACGCCGCCACTGCACTCAAAGCAACCGCGCCGGAGCGCACAAAATCTCTGCGATTCATCATCCATCCTGAAGACAAGCTGAGCACCAGCGACCCGTGCTCGCGTCGCGCAATATCGCGACAATTGTCTCAGACGGCTCACACAACCATTCATCCCCGCAACGATTGCAATGCCTGCGTCAGATCCTCGATCAGGTCCTTCCGATCTTCCAGCCCGATGTTCAGGCGCACGATGCACCCGTCGTAACCCGGCGCACGATGTGAGGGGTAAGCCATGGCAAGACTCGTCACTCCGCCCCAGCTCCAGCCGATCTTGAACAGCCGCAATGAGTTCACAAACGCACTCACCTTCTCTGCCGTGAACGCATTCGCAAACACGATCGAAAACAAACCCGCCGCGCCGCTGAAGTCTCGCTTCCAGAACTCATGCCCCGCACAGCTCGGCAGCGCAGGATGCAACACAGCAGCAACTTCTTCCTGCTGCTGCAGCCACTCCGCGATAGCCAAGGCAGACTCCTGCACCGCATCGAGTCGAATGGCCAACGTCTGTAGACCACGAAGCGCCAGGCTGCAATCATCGGGCGAAGCAGACATACCGAGCGCGCGGTGCGTGTCACCAACGCGATCAAACGCATCATGCGTTCCCACCGACACTGAGCCAAGCAGCAGGTCACTGTGTCCACCGACGTATTTCGTCAGCGCCTGCATACTCACGTCTACGCCATGTGCAAAGGCGTCGAACAGCACGCCCGCAGCGTAGGTGTTATCCAGCGCCACCGGCACACCCTTCGCATGCGCCGTTGCAACGATCGCGGGAACGTCCTGCACCTCCATTGTGATCGATCCCGGACTCTCGCACCACACCAGCGCCGTGTTTGGACGAATCTGTTCTGAGATTCTCGCGCCGATTGAGGGCTCATACAGTTCCACCTCAATGCCACATCGCGTTAGCAAGCCACGCGCAAGCTCCTTATTCGGTCCGTACGCCGTCCGCGGCAGCAACACGTGGCTGCCCGCACTACAGAATGAGAAGTAAACAAGCGCAATGGCACCTTGCCCTCCGGACACCAGGAAGGTGTGCTTTGCACCCTCTAGCTCCCCGATGCGCTCGGCCAGTTCCAGCGCAGTCGGCGTTCCGTAGATGCCGTAGCTGTAGCTCTCGAGGTGATCGCGCCACCCATCGCGCACATCCTCTTGTGAACGAAATACCACCGTCGACCCGCGGTAGGTCGGCACCGTGAGCGACTTAAATCCCTCCGGTACCTTCCGCTCTGGTGAATCAACTTGGAACGCCAGTTCAATGGCAAACACCCTCTCTCACAACCCGGTTAAGCAAACATCACTGCAATTGAGTGCTACAGTCAGCGATCAAATCTCCGGGGCGGTTTCCGTCCCACAGACAATGGATCATCGGTGGACTCGCATGGCTACTTCACCCGCAGATCGAGCAGGCAATCATGCCTTGTCTTATCAAACATGTTCGTGGCAAGCGCGTGAATGTTTTCACGCCATCGGTCCAGCACCCGCACTTAGTCGCGCTTGAGCGTTCCCTTCAGAGTTTCGGAATTCACTGCTACAGACGTGTGCTCATGAACGATTACCCATTCGCCATCAGTGCGTTTCAGTACCCACGAGAGCCGGTTCTCCATCGCTCTCTGCTCCACGCCTGCGGCATCGATTCCAGCATAGCGAGCGAAACCGCACCAACAAGCACTGTCGCCATCCACAGCACTCTTGGCTTCTTTGAAACTGACCTCTACCCGATCTGTACCCAACGACCCAAACCAGTTTTTTACCGTCGTCGAGAACGCTGCGCGTCCTTCATAGGCATCCACAGTCCACGTGTCGAAAACGATGACGTCGGTGCTGTAAAGAGAAAGAAAAGCATCGTCGTCTTTCCGAAGAACGGCGTCTGCATACTTCGCAGGAATTTGACTGATTTCGGTCATACGCAATTCTCGATTACCCAGGGTCAGCAAGCTAGAGCTAATTTTCGGCCCCGGAATCGACTCACCCGCGCGCACATCGAATCGGAAGCCATGAAGAAGCTCGGTTTTCTTTCCTTCGGACACTGGAATCCCTCACCACAGTCCGGCACGCGCTCCGCATCTGACGTCCTGCTGCAATCCATCGACCTCGCCTTAGAGGCCGAGCGCATCGGCATGGATGGTGCCTACTTCCGTGTCCATCATTTCGCCCAGCAACTCGCGTCGCCATTCCCACTTCTGTCTGCGGTGGGCGCGAAGACAAAGCGAATTGAGATCGGCACCGGCGTCATCGACATGCGCTATGAAAACCCGCACTACATGGCCGAAGATGCCGGCGCTGCCGACCTTATCTCCGGCTCGCGACTCCAGCTTGGCATCAGCCGAGGCTCGCCGGAACAAGTCGTCGAAGGTTGGCGGCATTTCGGTCACGAGCCTCGTGAAAATGAGGACGACGCAGACATGGGGCGTCGTCATGCAGAGGAGTTCTTCGAGTTGCTGCAAGGTAAAGGCTTCGCCAAACCAAATCCGCGACCGATGTTCGCCAACCCTCCGGGCCTCCTCCGGCTCGAGCCCCATTCCGCAACACTCCGCGACCGTATCTGGTGGGGTGCCGCTTCGAACGCCACCGCTGTTTGGGCCGCAAAGCTCGGCATGAACCTGCAAAGCTCAACCCTGAAGTTCGACGAAAGCGGTGAGCCGTTCCCGGTGCAGCAGGCAAAGCAAATCCGCGCCTACCGTCAGGCCTGGGCGGAGTCCGGCCACACCCGCGCACCGCGCGTATCCGTAAGCCGAAGCATCTTCGCGCTTGTTAACAGCCAGGATCGCGCTTACTTCGGTCGCTCCGCATCTGACAACGACAGCATCGGCGTCATCGACAACACGCGCGCGGTCTTCGGCCGGACTTACGCCGCTGAACCCGATGAACTCATCGAGCAGCTTCGTGGAGACGAAGCAATTACCGAAGCAGACACCGTACTTATTTATACAATCCCGGAATTCGCTCTGGCCTGGAAGTTCCCGGGTAGCTTGAAGTCATCGCATTTCAAACTGGATGTGAGCTACCTCGCGCTTGTTCGAGCAGGACGGCGAAAGAGCTGCGCGCGATCTCCTGCCAGCGCGAGGCTTAGTCGAAAACACTCCGAAGAAATGGATCAACTTGGCGAAGATTCCACCTAAGTCCGAACCGCGATGGCCGGCCGCGATGGCTACGTTAGCCGTTGGAGGCATCCGCTTCGCACTGCCCGCACAACTTGCAATTGGGCCAAGCTGGTTGTTGATTCTCGTCCTCGGCGTTTTGCTGGTTCCAACGGTCTGGTCTTGGTGCTCCGGAAATCATCGATTGAACCAGATTTTCGGTTACGTCATTAGTTCACTGGTAACTGTGGACATGATCTGGTCTTTGTCGCTGCTGATAGCCGCACTCCCCGCTCACAAGGAAGCGCCAAAGGACCTCCTCATATCAGCGTCCGCAATTTGGATCACCAACATCCTGGTTTTTGCTTCCTGGTATTGGCGTTTAGACGCCGGTGGCCCACGCGGTCGCGAACTGGCGGGCCCGCATAGAGACGGTGCATTCCTCTTCCCGCAGATGACACTGGATGCGAATGCCAAGCAGGAGATGGACGAGACTCATTGGAGTCCCGGCTTCGTCGATTACCTGTTCCTCGCGTTCAATGCCAGCACAGCGTTCTCGCCCGCGGACACGCCTGTCTTGTCCCGCTGGGCAAAGGTCTTGATGATGATTCAGGCGCTCATCTCATTCACCACCGTAGCCCTTCTCGCGGCAAGGGCAGTCGGCGTGCTTTGACATCCGAAACGCTGTAGCTCGATCAGGCCGTCTGACCTTGACGGTTCACTGGGCTATCTAAAGTGACGCTATATGGTGGGCACAGCAGGATTCGAACCTACGACTTCCACCGTGTGAAGGTGGCACTCTACCGCTGAGTTATGCGCCCTTATCTGCTCTTGCAGGAGGCTCATCGATCGCCGCGAAGCGCTCCAGATGACTCTCTCAAAGGTAGCACCCGGGGCCAGATTCGCCAACCGCGCCCACATCAATAACGTCCAACTCTCTGATCCGAAAGGTAGAATTGCGTTCGATGCCGACACCGCGCTACACCTCAGATGTCGAGAACTCCGCGCAACGGCATACACCCGAGGACTCGGATTCCTACCCGGCTGATCCCTCACCGGACTTACTCATTCCTGACACCGAAGTTTCAGTTCCCTCCGCGCAACCTCCCGAGCAGGATGGGGTTAGGGAAGATATGGCAACTTTGGCGGTCCACCCAGGATTTCTGACGGCAGCCGGACCCGAGCGCCCAACAGTCGCTCTGGATGTGCTTACACCGGAGCAGCGCGAAGCCCGAGCCGCAGCTGCCGCACGTGGCGACTTTTCTGAACTCACAGACGCCGAGGTCATGCTGGAACTGCGCGCCGGCAACCTCGCCGCTTTCGACGTTCTTCTCGCTAAATTTCGCAAACCGATCGTGCATTTCATGTTCCGCATGGTGCATAACCAGGCAGTTGCCGAAGAGCTTGCACAGGAAGTCTTCCTTCGCATATACCGCTCCCGCGAGACCTATCGTGCCGAGGCGCGCTTCAGCACCTGGCTGTATCGCATCGCCACCAACCTCGGTGTCAATCATGCCCGTGACACCCGCCACGAGCGTTCCGCCTCTACCATTTACCTGGACGAGGCCGATTCCGAAACTGGCACCACGCCGGACGTAGCCGACTCCACGCCCAGTGCCGAGACCAATATGCTCCGCCGCGAGCGAATGAACGCCATCCGGCAGCATGTTCTCGCCTTGCCCGAGCGTCAGCAAAGCGCCGTCCTCATGCACAAATACGAGGGCATGGACTACAAGCAGATCGGCGAAGTCCTCAAGCTCTCCGAGTCCGCCACAAAGTCGCTCCTCTTCCGCGCCTATCAGACGCTGCGCGAGAAGCTGAAAGATTTCGTCTAGCGTAGTTGCCGCCGCTGCATCTCCATGCGCGATCAATTACACAACCTACCCGAAAGGGGGCTTATCATGAACACAGAACAGAACATGACATCCGACTGCAAATCCTGTCGCTCGCACCTTCCCGACCTGCTGCTCGATAGTGGTTACGAGGCTGCACACCCGGAACTCGCAAAACACCTGAACAGCTGCGGCGACTGCCGCAGCGAGCTGGCGGGGCTCCGCAGCACGTTCATCGCTCTCGATGAGTTCCACGCGCCCGAGCCCTCGCCGTTCTTCGACACTCGGTTGCACGCTCGTCTGCGCGAAGAAGTCGCCAGCGAGCCGGAAGGCTTCTGGGAGCGCATGCGCTCATACCTGCTCTTCAGCACCGGTCGCAGCTTCCGTCCAGCCCTCGCTGGAGCGCTCGCCCTTGTACTCGCCGTAAGCGGTGCCAGCTTCGTAAGCTTCCACGATGCAAACAGCGGCCTCGCACCACAGGCGTCTTCCACCGTCAACGATCTGAAGGTGCTGGATAACAACGCCTCAGCCGAGCAGCAGATGGGCCAACTGCTCGATCAGTCCGGCGCGGAAGATGGCGACTCAGACTCATCCAGCTAACCGACCAACAGCCATTGCTTAGGAAAACTTAACGTTGCTGTAGGATTGGGCCAACCAGCACACGAGCAACAAAAATGTTTTTGTCAGCAGCTAAGTCGGCTGGGCACGACATGGAGCGCTGGAAAGAATCATGATCTCTCGCATTCCATCTCGAACCGCTCGCGCCTTAATCGTCGCCTTCGGTTTCGCTGTCTGCGTGTTTTCTGCCCGTGCCCTTCAAGGCACATCCCCCAAGCCCCTCGCGCCCCCTCAGCGGCATCAGCAGCCCAAAGCCGCAAAAATAAACGGTGGCGAGCACCTTGCGGAGTGGATCTCTCAGCACAGTAACCTCAATCCGCAGCAACAACAGCAGGCGCTTGAAAAAGAACCCGGCTTCCACAATCTGCCGCCGCAAACCCAGCAGCGCATGCGCGACCGCCTCACCCAGCTCAACAGCATGAATCCGGATCAGCGTCAGCGCATTCTCGATCGCAACGAGACCATGGAGCACCTGAATCCCGACCAGCGCGCACAAGTACGTGGTGCCATGAAGCAACTCGCCGATCTTCCCGAAGATCAGCGCCGCTACGTCGCCCGCACTTTCCGCGGTCTTCGCGAGCTCTCTCCGAAGCAGCGCCAGAACGTGCTCAATTCGGATCGCTTCGACCACCTCACCACCGGGCAGCGCTCTGCGCTCACCAGCCTGATGAAGGTGGAGCCGCTCCTGCCGCCGCCGTACGACAGCGGTTCAGAAGCAAAGAACGCTCCCAGGCCAAACTGATCCGGGCTAGCTTCGGAAGAAATTTTTGGCGAGGAATAGCACGTTCGCGGGCCGCTCAGCGAGCCTACGCATGAAGTACGGGTACCACTCCATCCCGAACGGCACGTATACGCGCAATCCAAAGCCATCGGCTACAAGCTGGCGCTGCAGGTCGCGCTGAATGCCGTACAGCATCTGGAACTCAAATGCCTTCTTGTCCACCTTCTGCTCGAACACAAATCGCTTCGCTTGCTCGATGATTGCCTGATCGTGCGTTGCGATCCCGCAGAACACCCCGCTCGTCATCACGCGCTTCATCAACGACACGTAGTTTGCATCGACATCTGCCTTTGCGGGGAACGCAATCTCGGCCGGCTCTTTGTACGCGCCCTTGCACAATCGGATGCGAATGCCCTGTGCAACCAGCCGCTCCACATCGTCCTTCGTGCGATACAGGTAGGCCTGCAACACCGTTCCGACGCTTCCCGGAAAGCGCGCATGCAGCCGCTCCGTCATGGCAATGGTGGCCTCGGTATACATTGAGCCTTCCATGTCGATTCGCACAAACGTCCCAACACGCGCGGCATGCTCGACAATTTCGCCTACGATCCGTTCCGCAAGCTGCGGCCCCGCACCATGGCCACCGATATCCATGCCCATCTGCGTCAGCTTCAAACTCACGTTCGCCCTGCCACCACGACCGCCAATCTCATCCAGCAGCCGGTGGTAAATCGCAGCACTCTCCTCCGCTTGCGACACCTGCAGCACGCTCTCACCCAGCGAGTCCAGCGACACGTCCAGCCCTGCCGCATTCAGTTCATTCGCCGCTGTCACCGCTTCCTCGACCGCCATGCCAGCCACAAAGCGTCGCGACACGCGTCGGCCAATCGCGGAGCGCTCCGAAAAAGTACGGAACGCTTTGTTTGTCGAAAGCGATATGAAGAACGAACGAAGCAAAGGTCAACACCTCACGAAAACTTCGGCAATTGTCGCATGCGGAGCCCAGGCACGGGCGCGACTCAGTTAGGGTTATTCGGCGTACCGCTTCTCGCCGGCAGGAATTGCCACCCCTAATCGATTGGATTCCGGCGGCAAGGGACAAGTGGCATACGGCGTGTAACCGCACGGCGGATTGTGTGCGTAGTTGAAGTCGATCACCAGCGTTCCCGGCGCATGAACACCATTGCTCGGAAGAGGCGTATCCAGAAATCGCCCTGTGCCATCGGTCGTTGTCTTCGCAGTCAGGTCGCGAAAGTCGAAAAACAACCCATCGCCTTCAAGCGTCCCATCCAACCGTACGGTCTTGCCGTCCACCTGAAACTCCGCATATCCGGGTGACGACTCCGGCGCAGTCTGCCCCAGCACATTCTTGATGTGCAGCGTCTTTTCCGGCGAGTAGGGGACCCACTTCGCCGAAATCCTGTACTTCGCCTGATCGGGGTACCAGTTCAGGCGCTTGAAGTGCAGCCGCGTCGGCGCATTCGCGTCCTTCACCCGGAGATAGAAGCTGTCCGCGCGCTGAATCACGGTCATCCGTACATCACCCGCTTCAATCAGCGACGGGTGCTCCGTGCGGTCTGTATTCACGAATCCACCGGCAGCAGGCTTTCCATCGAGCTGCACCGAAGGCGAAACACCCTCGGGCGGTGCCAGAAACTCCACCCGTCCGCTGCGCTGACGAAACACGCCCACATGCGCTGGCACGTGCTGCAACTTCAGCTTGTTGTCCGCAGCAGATCCAATCGCCGTGTCACCATTCGGCAGCCACTGCAACGCGACCAGTGAAAGCCATCCGTCTGGATTCTTCAGATCATCCGCGTAGGCCTTGCGCCACTGCTGCGCCTCCGCCGCCTGCTGCGCTGCGGATGGTGCATTCACCTCAGCACGAGTTGTGAAAGCACCTGAAGCCACGAGGAGCCCTGCAAACACGCCAAACCATCTCGTCATGACACAGAGATTACACCCGGCGTCACGCCTAAGCTGCTGCAGCCTTCCCCAGCAAATACTCGTCGAAGTTCGGCAGCGGCTTGATCAGCGGTGCCAACGCCGCGGCTGCTTGTGGCGTCGTCATCACCTCTTGCGGCGCAAGCTTCGTGATCTGCGCCTTCGGTTGACGTAGCTCGACTAGCTTGAAGACTGACCCGACTGACTTGAATTGCTTTCCTGATGAAGCCGGCGCTAGCGCGCTTCTACGTGATCGGCCCGGTCCACCGGCGCGGTCACCATGTTGCTGGTGTCCTTCATCGCGGCAATGGCCTCATCGTAACGGCCACGGAGAGAATTAGAACGGATTTCCGCCATTTCTTCCAGCATTTTCATTCCGTCTTTCAAATAACTCATGCGGCTGCGCTCGTCATGCCCCCACGTTACGGCGACTTCCTCGATGCTGTACTTCAGCTTGCGAGCAATGAAAAGAATTTCCGGGTCAAAACCCCATCGTTCAATCGTCTGTAGGCGAAAGATCGTCTGCGCTGCTTCACGCTTGAACGCCTTGAAACCGCATTGCGTGTCCTTGAACGGCAAACCCATCACCTTGCGCGTCAGCCAGTTGAAGCATCGCCCAAAGAAACGCCGGTAAATCGGCTGATGCATTGTTTGCCGCTTTTTATCCAGCCACCGCGATCCAATCGCCACGTCTGCCCCCGCATCGAGGGCCGCAAACAATAGCTCCGCTTCTTCCATCGGCGCGGAAAGGTCAGCGTCGGTAAACATCACAATGTCACCTGCCGCCTGCAGCAGACCGTTACGGACCGAATACCCTTTGCCGCGATTGCCCGGATTCTTCACCAGGTGCAGGCGCTCATGCGTTTGCATCCATCTCTGAACGATTTCCGGGGTTGAGTCCGTCGATCCATCATCGATTACCAGGACTTCCGCGTCCCACTGCCGATGCAGCACGCAATCCAGCACCCGATGGAGCGCGTTCTCTATACGAGCGCTCTCGTTATAAGCCGGAATCACAATGCTGAGTTGCGGGTGGGTCACTTCGTCTCGCGTTCTTTGCTGGCTGGTCAACTCCACCCGTTCATCCTCAAATGGCCCGTGTGAAGCTTTTTGGAACAACGCGCCCAATCATATCGCAAGTGTAAGACGCCGCGACAGGACTTAAGGACACAGATTCATGGCTTAGGACACTGTCATTTCGACCGGAGGCGCGCAGCGCCGCAGTGGAGAGACCCGTAGTCCGCCCGCTTAGCCACCACCTCCCACTCGAATCTGTCATCTCGACCGGAGCAAAGGGCAGTGGAGAGAGAACCCCGTATTTACAACCACGAGGGCCGAAGGCACAAGCGCACAACCGCTCCGCCCCTACAAGCTCGCCACTCGCCACGCCCTTTTCCCTGTTAACCTGCTCCTATGCCGGAAGAATTCCCGCCTCAGGTTCCCCCGCCCTTTCCCAATGCAAACCCCGGCTACCGCGGTGTCTACGACGGCTCACAACGTGTCGCCTTCCCACAGCCGTACCCACCAGCACCAAGGCATTCGGGCTGGTTCTGGGCGTCGATCTTCGCGGGCATGGCGGTTGTGGTGATCATCGCCATCTGCATCACGCTCGCGTCGTTGGCCAGATCGATGGGCGGCTCCCCGACCTCCGGCAAAGACTCCATTGCAGTCATCGAAATCAATGGCGTCATTATCGATGCCGACAAGATCAACAAGCAGCTTCAAAAGTACGGCACCGACAGCGACGTCAAAGCCATTCTGTTGCACATCAACTCGCCTGGCGGCGGCGCGGCCGCATCGCAGGAGATCTATCACGAGGTCCTCCGCGTCAGGCAGGAGAACCACAAGAAAATCGTCGCCTCGTTCGAAAGCGTTGGCGCCTCTGGCGCGTATTACATTGCTTCAGCGTGCGACAAGATCTATGCCAACCCCGCCTCGGTCGTCGGCTCCGTCGGCGTCATTATGGAGTGGACCAACTACGGGGACCTCCTCCGCTGGGCCAAGATGAAGAATGTCGTCATCCACGCAGGTGAACTCAAGGACGCTGGCGACCCGACTCGCGATATGACGCCGAAGGAAGAGGCTTACTTCCAATCACTCGTCGATAACATGTACACGCAGTTCGTGCACGATGTGGCAACAGGTCGCCACACCACCGACGACAAAATCAAGCCACTCGCCACGGGGCAAGTCTGGACCGGCGAACAGGCCCAACCGCTTGGCCTTATCGATGCACAGGGCGGCTACCGCGTCGCCCTCATCGACACCGCTCGCTCCGTCGGTATCACCGGCGAACCCGCGGTCGTGAAACCGGCCAAAGAGAAGCACGGCTTGTGGGCAGCCTTCACCGGCGAAAACGGCGAAGAACTCTTCCCCAGCCCCTCACAACTACTCAACCACTCTCCCGGCTTCTACTTCCTCTGGAAGTAAAGCCAAACCTCTGGAAGTAGAGCCAAACGTTTTCGATGTAGGTTCTCCCAACCGTACGCCCTCACCATTGTCATCCTTCCGCGTAGCGGGAGGATCTGCTTTCTTCTGCCAACCCGCAATCTCTCCCATAGCTATCCGTCATCTCGACCGGAGTCGCGAAGCGACGCAGTGGAGAGACCTGCAGTTCGCGCGTTGATTCACGTCCTTCAACCCGAAACCCTGTCATCTCGACCGGAGTCGCGCAGCGACGCAGTGGAGAGATCCCCGTATTTGCAACAGCGAGGGCCAAAGGCACGAGCGTACGACTCGGATGTGCGCCCTGCGTCTATCCACCAATATTTAATCGTCACAGGAAACAGCAGCATGCATCTCATACAATGAAGCCGCAGCCGCCGGGAGTGCTCCACAAATGACCAAAGCCGAACTCGTCGACCGCGTTACAGCTCTGGGCGACCTTACACGTCGCGACGGAGAAGTCATCGTCGACACGCTCTTCGACTCCATCATCGGTGCACTCAAGGCTGGTGACAAAGTGGAAGTGCGAGGATTCGGCAGCTTCCGCACTCGACAGCGAAATCCACGCACTGGCCGCAATCCAAAGACCGGCTCAAGCGTCGCCGTCCCTGCGAAAAGAGTTCCATTTTTCAAACCCAGCAAAGAACTCCGCGATCTCGTTAACCCCGGGGAGAAAAAGACCTCACGCAAGAAACCGACCGCTGCTTCTGAAGAGCCGACAATCCATGTCGATCCTCATCACCCACCAGCGATGTAGCTGAACGCTGTCAAGAGGGCGTCTGCTTGTATTGAGGCCTAACTCCCTCACAAGGTTGAGCTTACGCACCGCAAACTGCTTGCATGTTTATTACGTTCCAGCAAATAGACTTAGAACAGTAGTCCCCGTTACCTCGGTTGGGTGCCCAGGGCTTTCTGTTTCCCCATGCAGCGCGCAGGTCAAACGCAAGCACCTTAGAACGCTGTGGAATGAAGACTTTACAGCTAAAGTCTCTGGATCGAACACTTTAGCGTACCCGTGCGTACCTAAGTTACACAAACCAAAGACTTAGCGAACAGCAGCAGGGGGCGGGGTACACTCGAAACCTGATGCTTCCCGCGATATCTGCCCAGCACCTCTCACGCACCTTCAACCAGTTCACCGCAGTAGACAACATTGAACTGGAGGTTGAAGCAGGTCAGTTCTTCGGCTTTCTGGGCCCCAACGGCGCAGGCAAGTCCACCACGATCAAGATGCTGACTGGTCTGCTCGCACCCACCAGCGGCTCCATCAGCATTCTTGGCCAGGATCTCGTCGCCAATCCGCTGGAAGTCAAGCGCAACATCGGTGTCGTCCCGGAAGGCATGGCGCTCTTTGGCAAGCTCACCGCCAGCGAGTACCTCCACTTCGTTGGTCGCATGTATGGCCTCGATAAGACCACCACCGCCCAGCGCTCTGAAGAGCTGCTCGAGTTCATGGGTCTTGCCGATGAGCGCAAGAAGCTCATCGCTGACTACTCGCACGGCATGGGCAAGAAGCTCGCGCTCGCCGCGGCAGTCATCCACGGTCCCAAAGTTCTCTTCCTCGACGAGCCGTTCGAAGGCGTGGACGCCATCGCCGCCGGAACGCTGAAGTCGATGCTCCAGGGTATGATCGCCCGCGGAGCCACAGTCTTCCTCACCTCGCACGTGCTGGAAATCGTCGAACGCCTCTGCACCCACGTCGCGATCATCCATCGCGGCCACATCGTCGCCAACGGCTCATTGGACGAACTTCGCGCCGGCGTACAGGCTCGTCTCACCCCGCGCGCGGAGGACGGAACGCTACAACCCGCTGTCGTGCCAGGAGAGCGCCTCACACTGGAACAGATATTCCTTAATGTCGTGGGAGCAACAGATGGTGCCACACAAGGCGTAACTCATCCTGAGCAG
The DNA here is from genome assembly GCA_965200515.1 of Granulicella sp. Lineage (GTDB taxonomy): Bacteria > Acidobacteriota > Terriglobia > Terriglobales > Acidobacteriaceae > Granulicella. The sequence goes on from CBDAUT010000014.1 coordinate 2,865,251, forward strand.
GAACTCGCATGGCTCAGTTAGCACCGTCACTGCCGGAGCGCTGGTCCGCTCGACAGACGAACGCGCAGTATGCCGCCATAGCCTGGCTGCGCTGGCGCATCTGGGTAAATGGCTTCCGCCGCAAAGGCGGAAAGAGCGAGCTGTTCGGTCGAATCCTGACCATTCTCGTTGCAATCGTGCTGCTCATCGGCCCGACGCTTGGTGCAGGCTTCGCCGCTTGGTACTTCGGCTCCCAGGGAGAACTCAAGCGCATCGGTTTTCTGCTTTGGGGCATCTTCGCCTTGAGCCAGTTGCTCAACATCAATCTTGGCCAGCCGGGAACAACCTTCAACCCAACCGAGCTCATCCGCTTCCCGCTGCGGTTGCCGAGTTACATCTACATCCGCCTCTTCTTCGGCCTGCTCGCCCCTGCCAACGTGATGGTGGTTATGACCTCTCTCGCGGTCGCAGTTGGCGTGATCGTCGCGCTGCCATCGCTTTGGCTCTACGCTCTGCCAGCGATGCTCCTCTTCGCGCTGACCAACGTGCTGTTCACACGCATGGTGTTTGCCTGGGTAGACCGCTGGATGTCCACGCGCCGTGCTCGCGAGGTCTTCACCGCAGTCATCTTCACTGCGTCGCTTGGCTTCCAGTACGTCAACGCCACATTCAATCCCGGCTACAGTCACCATCAGCACATCAGTGACCGCCGAATCGCTACAGCCGAAAGCTTCTACCACCGAGTTGATCCGGTCATCTCAGCGCTTCCGCCCGGCTTGATCTTAGGCTCACTTCGCTCCGCCGAGGAGCACCACCCATTCGCGGCAACGGCTCAAATGGCTGGCTGCGCTGCATTCGGCTTTCTCTTCCTCGGCGTGTTCGCACTACGAACACGCACAGAGTTCCACGGAGAGAACCTGAGCGATGCAGCCAATGTGGTGGCAACCAAGCACCTGTCGCGGCGAGCAACTCTTACTCCGACGCTTGGTGCCGGTCGGGAGGGTCAGTCCGCGCGCCGCTACCTTGGGCTTTCACCAATTGTCTTCACCGTCTTCGGCAAAGAGTTCCTTTACCTTCGCCGCAACACAGGCCTCTTCTATGGCCTTGTCGCACCGATGGTGATGGTGTTTCTCTTCGCCGGCCGCCTCGCCGCCCGTACAACGAACGAGTGGCTGTTCCCCACCGCATTGGCATACGCCCTGATGGGTATCGCACCGCTTGCCTACAACTCCTTCGGACTGGAAGGCGCAGGAACCCAGTTCTACTTTCTTGCTCCGATTCGCCTGCGCGACGTGTTCCTGGGCAAGAACCTGATGAGCCTCTTCCTGAGCACCGTTGAGATCGCGTCGGTGCTAGTCATTCTTAGCTACGTAGCGTCGCCCCCTCCGCTGCAGATGATTGCGGTTGGGATCTGTTGGGCAATTGGCACGACGCTGCTCAACATTAGCGTTGGAAACCTGCGGTCCGTCTCCGCACCAAAGAAGATTGACCTGAATCGCACGGCCAATAAGCAGGCCTCGCCGCTCAGCGCGCTTATGAGCATTGGGATATTGCTCGTTGCTGCTGGATTTGCAGCTGGACTTCTGCTGCTTGGCCATTTCCTCGCGATGTCCTGGGCAGTGCTCCCTGTCATGGCCGTGTACGCCGCTGCGGGAGCAGTCGTCTACGCCATGAATTTACGCGCGATGGATCGCTACACGCTGAACCATCGCGAGGGTTTCTTTGAGGAGCTCTGCAAGAAGTAGTGCTTCACTTTAGTTGTCAGCAATACCAATCACGTTGAGCATGCGCCCGGTAAAGCCATGCTCTGCGCGACGCGAGAAGTATTTGCGACGACGTCCTGCGTAAGTGTGCACGCGGTGCATTCGGCAACAGCGAGAATGCTGGATTCAGACAACCCTGCATCGATGATGCTGATTCCGGTTTGCCTCTATGAGATTCATGCGGAGCTTCACGCCTCATCCACGTGCTCGGCAGGTGGTGTCCTTCCGAAGAGCAGCTGGCCATCAAGGCGCGTGCTGAAGCCCGCACCTAGCCATTCATGCTGCTTCCACGCGTCGATGCGAACGACACCTGAAAACGAGGTACGAGTCATGCGCAGATTCTATCGGGCTTAAAGATTCTGGGCCCGTCTTCCGACGGGCCCGAGAGAGGCATTAGGGGGAGGGGAGGTACAGAGGAATCAGTAGAGGTGCCTAAAAAAGGCAAAGTGGATCAACTATCGGTAGGACAAACTGGAATTGCCTCTCAGTTATCTAGTTAGACGTGCTCACAAACGAAAGGTTGTACAAAAGTAAACTCAGTAACCTCCGTAAACGCTTACGTTGTCGTTGCCGCACCTCACCTGGACCTTGCCATAGATGATGCGCACTAATGAAGAATTTCAAAGACTATTCGGAATCCCTTGCATCTCAATGAGTTCGGCGCTACGATACCGCGACGCAAAGACATGTCCACAACCACACAAGTTGCCTCTCACTTACTTCGCTCCCGCGTCGGCAAGATCTGCATCGCGGTCACAGGCTCTACGCCTGAAGAGATGCTCGATCGCGCTACGGAAGCACTGAAAGAAACTTCTTTTATCGAGCTCCGGCTGGACTACTTGTCTAAACCTGCGAACGCGATTCCGCTGCTCAAGGAGTTTTTAGCAGCGCATGGCGGAGTTAGCGCAATCGCCACATGCCGATGTGAAGAAAATGGCGGTCGCTTCCAGGGAACCAGCAAAGCTGCAGTTGAGATTCTACAGAAAGCCGGTGAAGCCGGTTTCCAGCTCCTGGACATTGAGCTCGAATCTGTTGAGAAGCTGCCGAAGGGAGTGCTGGACCAACTACGCTCCACCGGTGCCGCAGTCATCGTGAGCTTTCATGATTTCAAAGCGACAAAAGAGCTCGAGAAGGTCTACGAGCGAATCGAGCCATTTCATCCGGACTTCATCAAAATCGTCTCCACGGCTCGGTCGTTGGGCGACAACCTGACAATGATGCGTTTCCTGGCGAAGATGGAAGATCGCTCCAACGGAAGCATCGTTGGAATCTGCATGGGTGAGCCAGGAGTCATCTCACGCATACTGGGTCTGCGGGCTGGATCTGCATTCACGTTTGCGGCGGCAAATACAGGTGAAGAAACCGCGCCTGGCCAAATCACGGCACGCGCGCTTATCGAGACATTTCGTGTGGAGCACGTGGACAAGGCTACAAAAGTTTACGGCGTAGCCGGTGACCCAATCCGCTCTTCTCTTTCGCCTCTCATGCTCAACACAGCGTTCCGGAGCCAGACCGTGAACTCTGTTTATCTCGCCTTGCAGACTTCGAAAGCGGAAGATCTTCTGAAAATAGCGTCGGACATTCCCATTCAAGGTATGAGTGTGACCATGCCGCTCAAGGAGGCAGTGATGCCTCTGCTGGAACGGTCAGACCCGCTATCGACGAAGATTGGTGCGGTAAACACAATCCTTCGTGGACAGGATGGTAAGTTCTACGGGTTCAATACAGACGTAGCAGGAATCACTGGCCCGCTTGAGCGAAGGCTAAGTCTAAAAGGTGCGAAGGTGCTGGTGCTCGGTGCTGGTGGTGCAGCGCGCGCAGCCGTTTTCGGATGCCGCGACAAAGGTGCTGACGTATGGATCCTCAATCGCACGCCAGAATCCGCCCAGAAGCTCGCGAAGCAGGCGGGCGCAAAGACGATTAAGCGAGAACTGGTTGCAAAGACGCAATTCGACATTGTCATCAACGCCACGCCTTTGGGGATGAACGGGTACAAGGGAACACCACTCATCGACATAGCGGAGTTGAACGCGCGACTTGTCTTTGATCTTGTCTACAACCCACTGGAAACTCCTCTGCTCCGTGCCGCACGAGCGAAGGGTATGGCTGTGATTTCCGGCGTGGAGATGTTTATCGCTCAGGGTGTTCGCCAATTTGAAATCTGGACGGGCAAGCCTGCACCGGAGGATGACATGCTCCGCGTTGTGCTGCATGCGCTGCGTCGGGCAGCCGAGAAGGCGGGCGAGGCTGCGCCAGAGATGTTGCCTTCGCCGAGACTTGCTCCGCCAGCAGCTGCGCAACCTGCGGACGTTGCACCTGCAGGCCATGCTCCTGTAGCGCAAACATCCAAAGCTGTTCAGTCTTCCCCAAGGCCCAAGCAATCGCACGGCGCTGAGGGTAAAAACGAACCGCTCTCAGCGATCAAGGACACGAACAAGGCAAGCACGAGAGCTGATCTACCGAGCGCACCCGCTAAGTCAGCGAGCGCCACCAAGCCGGCTGCAAAGAAGGCAACGCTAATCCCCGCAAAGACGAAGGGGAAGAGTAAAAAGGGTTAGGCTGCTGCGCTCTTTCTTATCCAGGTTTTTAGTGCATTCATGCTGACTTCCCGACCGAGAAACGCCTGTACCAGCTCGCGTGCAGGTTTGGAGCCGCCCGGCTCAAGCACCTCTCGACGATAACGCCGGGCCGTCTCACCGCCAATCGAGGCACCCTTTTCAGCATGCCCAAATTCCGAGAAGAACTCGAGGGCCATTACCTTGTCATACATGTAGGTGTAGTAATTCGAGGTGTAGCCAATCAGGTGCGTAAAGGCCGCGTACATGCGGTTTCCCTCAACGAACGCATAACGACTAAAACGACGATACCCATCCTGAAGCAGAACATCGAGATCAAGCTCGCTTGCTTTACGGTCATGCGTTTCCAGCGAATAGTTGGCGTACAGGAGTTGGGCCAAAGTGCTGAGCGCACGACCGTGAGCGCTGGCACGAGTCATGCGCTCTACAACGTCATACGGGATTGGCTCGCCCGTCTCGTAATGCTTCGCGAAGGTGCGCAGCAGGTCGGCATCTTCAAAGAACTCTTCTAGCATTTGTGAAGGAACTTCGACAAAGTCCCCTTCGGTTGCTATGCCACTCTGCCCAGCCCATCGCTGTGCGCCACCAAGTATTTCGTGCATCAGGTGGCCAAATTCGTGAAAGTAAGTGACCACGTCGTTGTACTGCATGAGCCCAGAATCACCATCTTTCGGCTCTGGAAAATTGCACACCAGTGAGGCTTCGGGAAGCCGCTCGCCAAACACACCGCCGACTAGCGAACACTCACTGAACCACTTGCTCTTGCCTTCTCGCGGATGCATGTCGAGGTAGATCTTGCCGATGATCTCTCCCCTACGCGAGGTCTGATCGACAACATCGAATGCCTTTACGGACGCATCCCAAACGGGCGCGTCAAGAGTCTGTCGGAACTCGACACCAAAGAGCTTGCCCGCGGTCGCAAGTATGCCTGCTTCGACAGCAGCATACGGGAAGTATGGACGAACACTCTGAGAATCGAAGTCATAGTGCGCTCGCCTGTATTGCTCTTCCCAGTAGCGCGCGTCGCTCAACGTGAGTGGCAGAGCTTTCGGATCGCGCTCCCGAACAAATGCTTGCAATTCCTCGAACTCGGTGTTCGCTAATTCGCGAGCGGCCTCTTCAACCTCTCCAAGAAAGCGCCGCATGTTCTCAGCGGAACCCATCATCTGATCTGTAGTCGCAAGGTCAGCGTAGCTGCGAAAACCGAGTACTTCCGCAAGCTCCTGCCGTGCTGCCAGGAGATCAAGCAGAACCTGCTTGTTCTCTGGAAACGCGCGATCGTTGTAGGCGAGGAATATGCGACGCCGCAGCGCACTACTATGCGCGTAGTTCATCACCGGAGACATGTCAGGCGGGTCAGTCGTGATTGTGATGGCACTGAGCGAAGACAGCTGTTGTTTGTCATTCGGGTCTTCTAGAGTGATGTTCTTTCGTTCAAGGTAATCTTGCGGCAAGCCAAGCAGCTCGTTCGCATCGTCCAGAGAAATCCGCCGAACGTCGTCCTGCACCCGTCGACTGAAAGCCATGCTGAGCTGCGTCATGTGCTCTGACAGCGCGCGAACTTTTTCTCGGGTCGCCTCGTCCCGATCGACGCCTGCAATCCGGTAGCCAAGCAGAATGCGTTCGAGGTAATAACGCGTTCGTTCGTCTTCAGCAGCAGCATCTACCTGGCTGAGAGCGCGATAGACCTCCTGATTCAGGCTAAGTGCGACACCTTCCGCACTGATGAGTTGCGAGAGCTCTTGCCCACTATCCCGAACAGGGGCTGACGGGTGAACCATGAACATGACGTACGTCTGCCTTCCGGCGGTACTCAGATGCCATAGAGCACGGTCGTAAGGGCGCAAGGTATTCTCAACAGTTCGCACCCCGCTGACGCTTAGCAAATCAGCTATGCATTTGCGAGACTGCCCAAGATGATGGTTTGCCCAGTCCTTTGTTGTTTCAGCAGTGTCGTTGCCGTTCCAGATATGTAGTGGATCCATTATTTTCCGTTCGATTCTATTGGCTGTTTCGTTCGCGCCAAATGCGATATATGCCCCAGGCGGCAGCAGTGCAGTTGTCCATAACGCGACCGTCGAGAAGCATCGACTCAAAGTCCGCAACGCTCACCCGGTGAACTGTCATGTCTTCTTCTTCTTCATCACGTGAAACCTCGCCAGGTGTGAGTTCCTCGGCAAGAAACACATGGTGTAGTTGCCGCATCACGCCGTAACCGATCCAGAGCGAAGCAAGCTGTTGCAGCTTGCCAGCACGCAGACCTGTTTCTTCACAAAGCTCACCGAGCGCCATCGTAGCGGGATCGGGATCTTTGACCTGTTCCCATCCGCCTTGTGGCAACTCGAAATATGTAGCACCCACCGTGTAGCGAAACTGACGCACGAGCCAAACGAAATTACCTTCATTGGAGCGCTCAACCGGAATGATGATGCACGCAGGCTCCTTATCAACTACGCCATACACTCCGCGCCTGCCGCTCGCGCTCTCAATTACATCCTCACGAACGCTGGTCCAACGATTGCGATACACCTCGCGGCTGCTGATCGTCTTGATCGACAAATAGTTTCTCCGACTCCATTATCGCAACGCGCCTAACGCACTTCGCGATCTTCAACCTCTTCAGGGTCAGACAGCAATACAGCAATGGTGATCGGTGGGATTGTTAGTGATCTGCCTTCCGGCGCAATCTCCAGTCGCGAGATCAGCGCTATCTGCTCTCCATCCAGAAGATGGAATGTAAAGGGCGACTCGCCAAAGTTTGCGAAGATGCGAGCTTCTCCTCGTTGCATCATCAGAGTTTTCTTCACCGCGTCAGATGACACGACCAGCCGGTGCATGCTCCCGTCATTTAAGCAGACCGAGCTTCTGCGAAGTTTGATGAGCCCCTTGGTCCAAGCAAGCATGTCGGCATGCTTGCCTTCGCCGATTTCCGTCCAGTTGAGCTTCGACTTCTCGAAAGTCTCAATGTCCTCTGGGTTTGGAACGTCGTCACCGAATCCAAATGCGGAAAAGTCGTTCTTACGACCTTCCGCAACAGCTTTGCGCATGTCTTCGTCTTCGTGGTCCGCAAAATAGAGGAACGGCGAGGACGTGGCCCACTCCTCCCCCATAAAGAGCATGGGAACGTACGGTGCGGTGAGAAGCAGTCCCATTGCCACCTTTGCCGCATCGAGGCCGGACAAGTGCTCCAGACGCTCGCCTAAGGCACGATTCCCCACTTGGTCATGGTTCTGATCGAAGTGCACAAAGTGGTGTGCTGATAACCCCTCAACCGGACGACCGTGTTTGTGCTTACGGTATTTGGAGTAGGACCCGTCATAAACGAATGCATGCTTCAGCGCCTTGTGGAGATCAGTGATACTACCGAAATCATCGTAATAACCACGACCCGGTTCCTTGTCGTAAAGCAGGGTGAACAGCGCATGGTGGAAGTCGTCGCTCCACTGTGAGTCCATTCCATAGCCGTTCGCTTCACGCGGTCGAATGATTCGCGGATCGTTCAGATCGCTTTCCGCTACGAGGTAGAAATCTTTGTTCAGGGTGGAGCCGAGTCGCTCTACCTCGGTAGATAACTGCTCTAGGAAATGGGTCGCAGAGCGGTCATAGAATTCATGCACGGCGTCGAACCGCAAGCCATCGCAGTGATACTCACGCAGCCACATCAGGGCGTTGTCGATGAAGAAGCGGCGCACTTCGTCGCTTCCGCCTTCATCCAGATTTACGGCTGCTCCCCACGGCGTTTTGTGCCTATCGGTAAGGTAAGGGCCGAATTTGTTCGCGTAATTCCCAACGGGCCCAAAGTGGTTATAGACCACGTCTAGGATCACGCTCAGACCTTTGCTGTGGCAGGCGTCGACGAAGCGCTTTAAGCCATTCGGGCCGCCGTACGGCTCATGCGTTGCGTAAAGTGCGACGCCGTCATAGCCCCAACCGCGATCCCCTGCGAACTCTGCTACCGGCAACAGCTCAAGATGGGTCACACCCAGATCCGCAAGGTAGTCCAGGTGCTCAATTGCGCCATCGAATGTACCTTCGTTGCTAAAGGTGCCGATGTGCATTTCGTAGATCACGGCACCGGATTTCAGACCGCCCCGCCACAACTGGTCGTGCCATTGGAACTCGCCATGGTCGTACAAACGCGACATGCCATGAACGCCTTCTGGCTGGCTGAGGCTCCGAGGATCAGGGTACGGCGTAGCATCGTCATCGATCAGGAATGCGTACTGATCGTTGCACGCCGCTTCGGCGACTTCGAGAACCCACCATCCTCGCTTGTTTGGGCCGACCATCGGCGAAATGTGCTCTCCGAACTTCAGAGACATCTTCTCTGCTTTTGGTGCCCATACACCGAATTTGTGCATCGTTCCTTCCCTTCGCGGTCAAGCGCTCTGTTGACTACTGTTCTCGGCTCAAGAGAGCCACTGGAAAATCGTTCAGTAAGGTTGCGACGGACAGCTTCCCGCCTTCCATAACGGCGCCCGTAAGTTCGTTCTTCCATCGCCCTGTGGGGATCTGGAGCGAAGTATCAGACCAACGGTCTTCCACAGACAGTGAGTAGATCGGAGCGACGCCAATAACGCCATCCCCTCGCTGCACGGCCACAACGTTCTGCGCTTTCGAGCCGCTCGCTTCCAATGGCACGTAGTCGGCATCCGGCCCAAAACCCTCGCGCTTTGCTTTGCGCAGACGCAAAGCCTTGTGCAGCAACCAAAGCTTTGGTAGGCCATCATCCATACCGGCGACGATGCCAGCTACGTCTGTTTCGCGTGCGTCCGACAGCAGCTTTCTGCGCAACTCATAATCCACGGGACGCCGGTTGTCTGGATCCACCAGTGACAAATCCCAAAGCTCGCCACCCTGGTAGAGGTCAGGCACGCCAGGACAGATGCACTTCAGCAGCGTTTGTGTAAGGGAGTTGATCCGCCCCGCGTGGAGCACCCTGTTTACGAAAGCTTCGAGATCAGCAACGAACGTTTCATCATCAAGGATGTTCTCGACGAAAGATTTCAGCACGTCCTCATACTCGGCATTGTTGCTCACCCAGCTCGTGCGGAGCTTGGCCTCACGCATCGCCTTCATCATGTATTCGGTGACGCGTTCTTTCGTGATCGGCCACGCACCCACCAGCGTCTGGTACAGGAACCACTCCGTTCCGCGATCCGGCAGGCCGCTCTCGCTACGATAGTGTGCATTCATCTCATTCCAACGCCACACAGCGTCGCCGAAATCGTCCGGCAATTCGCTCAGGACAGCAAGCCGCGCCCGCACATCGTCGGAACGCTTTGTATCGTGCGTGCTGAGCGTCGTCATGGTTTCGGGATGAGTACGCTGCATCACGTTGTTGTACTCATGAAATTGCGCAACTGTTAACCCATCACGCCCTGGGTCAGCGCCCACTTCATTCAGACCAGTGAGCCGGTTGTAGCAGTAGAAGGCAGTGTCTTCTACACCCTTTGCCATAACGGGGCTGGTGAACTGCTGAAATCGGGCAACGAATTCAGCTTCATCGTTACCGCGTTCTTTCAGGGTGAGTATGTCGGAAATGAATGTGAACAGCGCTTCATCAATGTCAGAACGGTTCTCATTGGCGCACTTTGTTGCTTGACGAATCACCTCGATGTCTTCGTCGGTGATCTCTTCACGTTGTGGCACCACATAGGTGCGATACACCGAGAAGCAGGAGCCCATCTCGCGGATGGCGCGCCGCATTTCTGCACGTGTGAAGTCGCGGTACTCGCGATGGCTTTCACACAGCGTGACAAGGATGTTCGCCAACCTGTTGACATCACTACCCAACGCCTCTTGCTCGACATCTATCTTCTTGTCGTGAGCGACGGTGGGAAACTTCGAGTCGTCCCCTGTGAACTCAGCGTAAATTTCACCAAGTCGGCGCACACCTTCAGGATCGACCAGCAACCCATTTACCACGTTGAGGAAGTCGTATCCGCTGGTTCCCTGCACCGGCCATTCTTCGCGGAGATACTCTCCAGGCTCAAGGATCTTCTCCGCAACTATCCAGGCGTCCGGCGCACAGTTACGCAAACGCCTGCAGTACTCCAGCGGATCTCGCAAGCCATCGGGGTGATCAATGCGTACGCCGTCCAGCACGCCTTGCTTCAGCCATTTCACGATCAACGTGTGCGTTTCATCGAACACATACTCACGCTCAACGCGCAGGCCGATCAATGTGTTCACGTCGAAGAAGCGGCGATAGCCAAGCTGCTGGTCGGCAGCTTTCCAATACGCAAGACGATAGTTCTGTTCACGCAGAAACTCATCCAGCTGATCGGGATTGGTGTTCAACTCGTTGATCGCGCCATCGATTGCTTTGCAGCTTTCTTCATTCTCGGCGCACTCTCGGTCGAGCAGCCCTCTTACAACGCCCTTATCCCGCGAACGCGCCAACACTGTGCGGCGATCATAATAAGGAGGTTTCGGAAGGCGGCCGTAGCTGGCGGCGAGGAAGTTGAGAATGTCACTCTTCGCGTTTTCCGCAGCCTTGCTCAAAACATTGCTCAGACTGTCAGGTGCGACAGGTAGGCTTTGGCCAGATGCTTCAATCTGAAACATGCTGCCATTACGCGTGAGCTTAATGCCGCCCTCATCTAAAACTCGTCCATATTGGTCGCCCAGGATGGGAACCAGCACCTTTTCTCGAAGGCGCTCTTCGGACGAGTTCCAGTCGATATCGAAGAAGCTTGCATAACGGCTGCTTACACCGTTCTCCAGCACGTCCCACCAGTAGCGGTTCTGTTCGCCGAGACTCATGTGGTTCGGGACAATGTCGAGCACCTGGCCTAAACCGTTCTCACCCAGTTTTTTGCAGAAGCGCTCGTGGGCCTGTTCGCCGCCAAGCTCTTCGTTTACCTTGCGGTGATCGACTACGTCGTAGCCATGCATGCTGCCGGGTGCAGCTTGCAGGTACGGTGAGCTGTAAAGGTGACTTACGCCGAGATCCCACAGGTAGTCCGAAGCAGCGGCGGCATCGTCGAATGTGAACCCTTTGTGCAGTTGCATTCGATATGTTGATGAAGGTGTTTTCGGCATCGTAGGCTTCTCCTCCGTCGCGTGTCAGGCGTCGTTCTGCTCGCGGAAACGTCTTGAGAAAGTTATTGATGTTCAGCTACAGCCGCGAAGGCGCGCTGCAAAGTTAACGAATGATCGCGTATCTAGTGATAGAGCGAGCGCATGTACCTGAGGTTGCACGGCTAAGCTGGCTGCTGACCGAGAGTGGGTTCCCATTGCCCGGAGATCGCCAGCGCTGCGTGAGCGAGAGAGATGTGCGTGAGTGCCTGTGGAAAATTCCCCAGCATGCGCTTTTTCACCGGATCGTATTCTTCGGCGAACAAACCGACATCATTCTGAATTTTCAGTAGACGCTCGAACATCGCTCGGGCCTCTTCCTTCCGTCCGATCACGTGGTAAGCAGTAACGAGCCAGAAGCTGCAGGCGAGAAAAGCGCCCTCGGATCCTTTCAACCCGTCAGGCGAAGCCTTCACGTTGTAACGCTGGACGAAGTCTCCCTCAAGCAGGTGCTTCTCTACTGCTGCAACCGTCCCGAGAATGCGTGGGTCGTCCAGCGGGAGAAACCCTACGAACAGAATCCTCAACAGACTCGCGTCAATCTCTTTGGATCCGTAGCTCTGCACGAAGCTGTTGAGGCGATTGTCAAAACCCTTCTCACAGATTTCTTTGTGGAGCATGTCGCGGTTCTTTTTCCACCGCTTCAAATCACCCTTACCATCGTACCGCTCGTGATTTTGTATGCCACGGTCAAGCGCGACCCAGGCCATCACCTTGCTGTGAACGAAGTGTTTGCGGCCGCCCCTCGTCTCCCAGATGCCTTCATCGGGCATGTTCCAGATCTCGCAAACGCGGTCGATCAGCGTTCCTTCAAGGTCTGCTGCGGGAGTTCTTACATCGTCATTTACCTGTGGCGAGCGGTTCAGCGCGAGTGCCACTTCGCCGTACACATCAAGCTGAAATTGGTCTGCTGCCGCATTTCCGATGCGCACCGGGGAGGACTTCTCGTAACCACGGAGCCAACCAACGGTCCATTCCGGTAAGCGACGTTCTCCGGAAAGACCGTAGACGCTCTGCACCTGGTCCGATGATCCCGCGATTGCGCGCAGTAGCCAACCCCGCCAGTGCAGCGCCTCTTCCTCATAGCCCGCGCGCATCAGCAGCAATAGTGCGAAGGAAGTATCGCGCAGCCAGCAGTACCGGTAATCCCAGTTGCGCTCTCCGCCCACGGCCTCCGGCAGAGAAGTTGTCACAGCCGCAGCCATTCCACCGGTAGGCGCATAGGTCATCGCTTTCAACGCCATCAGACTGCGCTGCACAGCATCTTTGTAGTCGCCGCGATATTCACTCTTCGCGCTCCAGTCGCACCAGAACTTCCGCGTCGATTCCAACTCCTTTTCCACAGAAACAGCCTTGGGGATTTCCTGAAATGAATTGCCGTATGTGAGGACAAAACAGTTTTCATCACCTTCGCGCAGCGTGAATTCTGCCACGGTTGAGAGATCCTCACCGCGTAGCTTCGCGGCTTCGCCCTTCATACATCGGCTGCGTAATACAACCATGTCGGGACCCGCTACAGCCCGAAGTTCCTCGTCCACGAAAGTCACCCACGGGATCGTCATTCCGTAGTCGAAGCGGATCACAAGATCCATGCGCATGCGCACTTTGCCGCGTATGCCCTTGATCTGGCGAACGACATGCGAGTGTTCGCGGCGCGGGGGCATGAAGTCTGTCAGGCAGACTTCGCCGTCTTCTGTAATAAACGTGGTCTCAAGAATCATCGTGTCCGGAATGTATCGCCGGCGCACCTCAACAATTTTCTCTTTTGGATGAATTCGCCAGAAGCCGTTTTCCGCAGTCCCGAGCAGCGCGGCAAAGCACGCTGAGGACGCCAGGGAGGGCCAGCAAAGCCAGTCTATAGAACCATCATGGCTGACTAGTGCGGAAGTCTCCAGATCGCCGATGATTGCATAATCTTCGATAGGTGATGCATGCGACGGCTTTTCTTTACTGCTAAACCAACCTGCCAATTCCAGCCTCCGGCGAAGTGTGCTTCGACCGGCAACCAGACGAACTGGCAACCGCATCCCTTTGCCTGAATGAGTCGGCATAGGCGTCAGTCGAGCGTGCGCCCTAATTGTTCTTCAAGAGTTAGATGCAGCACGGCGCGGAGGGTTCTTTCCGCAAAACCGATAGCATTGCCAGACGGCCCGAGGATTTGTGGAGGCGCACAAAATGAAACCAGCGAGCGGACAATCCCGCGTCATTATTGAAGAGATCAGTCCTGTAGTCGACGGGGGCCGTTACCCGGCCAAGCGAGTCTCTGGCGACAAGGTTAAGGTCACGGCGGCGATCTTCAGCGACGGCCACGATCACGTGGCAGCGCGCCTCCTATATCGTCATGCCACGGCAAAGGATTGGAAGACGACTGCGTTCACGGCGCTCACCAACGACCTGTGGGAAGCGACCTTCAATGTCGACGAACTCGGCGACTGGGTTTTCACAATTGAGGCGTGGGTCGATCACTTTGACACGTGGGTGCACGATCTTGCAAAACGACTCGCTGCGCAGCCGGATCCAAAGGAACCAACCCAGCAGATAAGTACGCCGCAGGACATCCCTCTGGCGTTGCGCATTGGCGCAGGACTCCTGAGAGGGGCCGCATCCCGAGCGACGGGCATGGACGCTCAAAAGCTAACCGATGCCGCGAACGAGCTGCTTTCGCATGCCGATGGGAACTACCCATTTTACGAATCGCCAATCACTGACGATCTGGTTGATTTAGCCGCGAAGTACCCTGACCTGGGTTTTGCAACAAAGTACGAAAAAGAACTGCCGTTGTGGGTGGATCGCGAGCGGGCGCGGTTCTCGAGTTGGTACGAATTGTTTCCCCGTTCCTGTGCTTCTACACCCGGCGAGCATGGCACATTCCGCGATGTAACAGAACGCATTCCTGAGATCGCGGCGATGGGCTTTGATGTTTTGTACATGCCGCCGATTCATCCGATTGGCACCGCATACCGCAAGGGCAAGAACAATTCTGTTACCGCGGAGCCCGGCGATGTGGGCAGCCCATGGGCCATCGGTGCAAAAGAAGGCGGTCACGATGCGTTGCACCCGCAACTCGGCACGATGGCTGACTTCGATGCTCTTGTAAAAGCTGCTCAGGAGGAAGACATCGACGTCGCGCTGGACATAGCGTTCCAGTGCTCACCAGATCACCCATGGGTGACAGAACATCCTGACTGGTTCATCATCCGACCGGATGGCAGCATCCAATATGCGGAAAATCCCCCAAAGAAATATCAAGACATTTTTCCGCTCAACTTCGAGTCTAAGGATTGGCAGGGTCTATGGGACGCGCTCTACGGGGTCTTCAAGTTCTGGGTGGAGCGCGGCGTTCGCGTTTTCCGCGTCGATAATCCACACACCAAGGCGCTACCGTTCTGGGAGTGGTGCATCACCGAAATCCACAAGGACACACCCGACGCTCTCTTCCTTGCTGAGGCATTCACGCGTCCGCACGTGATGTACTCGCTCGCGAAGTCGGGCTACTCGCAGGGGTACACCTACTTCACATGGCGGAACACCAAAGCCGACCTACAGGAATACTTCGAGGAGATTTGTAATGCGCCCGTGCGCGATTTCTTTCGTCCCAATGTTTGGCCGAACACACCGGACATCCTGCATGAACAGCTTCAGGTTCTGAACCCCGATGCGCGGCGTTCGATCTTCCTGCAGCGCGTGATACTCGCCGCCACCCTATCTGCGAACTACGGCATCTACGGCCCAGCGTATGAGTTGTGTGAAGGCCGCGCAGCCAAACCTGCTGCCGGGAAGAAAGGCTCAGAAGAGTATCTCGACAGTGAAAAGTATCAGCTTCGCACATGGGATCGTAATGACCCCATTTCGATTGCTCCAACATTGACTTTGCTGAACAAGATTCGCCACGAGAACCCCGCACTGCAGCGTAACGAAGGTCTCTGGTTTCATACTGCGCAGAACGCAAAAATCATGGTGTACTCAAAAACCACGGAAGACTTCAGCAACACGATTCTTTGCGTCGTGAGCCTCGATACACTGGAGGAGCAGAGCGCGTGGATACAGCTTCGCCTCGACAAATTAGGAGTTCCGTGGGATGAAGAATTTGTCGTGGAAGACCTGCTCAGCGGTGAGCGCCACGCATGGAAAGAATGGAGTTATGCATCGCTCAAGCCGAGTATGCCTGCTCACATCTTCCGCATAGTGCGGCCCACGCCTCATTCGGCCAGTGCTTCCTTGAGTGCTGCTTGAACATGGATGGCCGTTGTGTCGAAGAGCGGCACCGGGCTGTCCTCGTTCGAGATCAGCAGCATGATTTCCGTGCAACCGAGGATAATCGCTTCCGCACCCCGCTCGACGAGACGTCGGATGACGTCGCGATAGAACTGTCGTGAAGCATCCAGCGTATGTCCAAGACAAAGCTCGCTAAAGATGACCTTATGCACATTAGCGCGATCGCTTTCCTCAGGAATCAGCACCTCAAGGCCAAAGCTTTTTGCCAGTCGTTCGCGGTAGAACGTCTGCTCCATGGTGTAAAGCGTTCCGAGCAGGCCCACTCGCTTCAGCCCTGCCTGCGTGATACGAGCACCCGTGACATCAGCGATGTGTACTAATGGAATGCTCACGCCAGCCTGCACTTCATCCGCCATGCGGTGCATGGTGTTGGTGCAGATGAGCACCATGTCTGCACCGGCGCGCTCCAGCGCCTGCGCGGCCCCCACCATCTTCGCGGCGAGCGCTGTCCAATCGCCCGCACGCTGCAGCGAGACAATCTCATCGAAGTCGACGCTGAAAAGAATGCACGGCACGGAGTGCAGGTCACCGAACCTCGCACGAATTGTCTCGTTTAGTAAGCGGTAATATTCCGCCGAGCTTTCCCAGCTCATGCCACCAATCAGCCCGATCGTCTTACATCGCATGCTCGTCGCCTCCAGCGCAGCACTCGACTACGCCTCCTAAGGATATCCGCCGAAGATTTGCGCAGAAGTTTCGCGCGACCCACCCTCTTGCCATTGCGTTGCATCTCAAGGAAAACGGGATGGTCTTAATGTGCCGTGTGTTCGCACAAGCGAATGGGGAGAAAGCTTTTGCACGAGAAAAAGCCAAGCAGCGTAAGCGATCCGCTTTGGTTCAAAGACGCGATTATTTACGAATTGCACGTGCGCGCGTTTGCGGACTCGAATGGCGACGGCATCGGTGACTTCCAAGGAATTATCTCTAAGCTCGACTATTTGCAGGAGCTTGGGGTCACGTGTTTGTGGATACTTCCATTCTTCCCTTCCCCACTGCGCGATGACGGCTACGACATTGCGGATTACATGTCTGTGAATCCGTCCTACGGAACCATTGCTGATTTCCAGCAATTCATGGACGAGGCTCATGCCCGCAACATGCAGGTGATGATCGAACTTGTCATCAATCACACCAGCGATCAGCATCCCTGGTTCCAATTGGCGCGGCATGCTCCGAAGGATTCTCCCGAACGGAATATGTACGTCTGGAGCGACACGGACAAGCTCTACGACGGTGTTCGTATCATTTTCACCGACACCGAAAAGAGCAATTGGACGTGGGATGACGTTGCGCAGCAATACTACTGGCACCGTTTTTTCTCGCACCAGCCCGACCTCAATTTCGACAACCCTGCGGTGATGGAAGAAGTACTGCGGGCGATGCGCTTTTGGTTGGATATGGGTGTGGACGCCTTGCGCCTTGACGCAATTCCTTACCTTATCGAACGCGACGGGACCAGTTGCGAGAATGTCCCCGAGACCCACGTCAAGATCAAAGAAGTTCGAAGAGTCATCGATGAGGAATACGACAATCGTCTGATCCTTGCCGAAGCAAACATGTGGCCAGCAGATGTGCGTCCCTATTTCGGCGATGGCGACGAGTGCCACATGGCGTTCCATTTCCCCTTGATGCCTCGTATTTACATGGCCATCAGGCAGGAAGACCGATTACCTATCACTGACATCATGGCGCAAACACCAGCCATTCCAGATAATTGTCAATGGGGCATTTTTCTCCGTAACCATGACGAACTGACGCTTGAGATGGTCACAGACGACGAGCGTGACTATATGAACGCTGCTTATGCAGCCGACCCGCGCATGCGCATCAACGTTGGTATTCGGCGTCGCCTGGCACCACTCGTAGACAACAATCGCCGCCGCATTGAGCTTCTGAATTCTCTTCTCTTCTCCATGCCGGGAACACCCATCATGTATTACGGCGACGAGATTGGTATGGGAGACAACATCTATCTCGGCGATCGCAATGGCGTCCGCACGCCCATGCAGTGGAATTCCGACCGCAATGCTGGTTTCTCAAAAGCCGTTCCAGCAAAGCTCTATTTTCCGGTAATCATGGATCCGATCTGGGGCTACCAGGCGATCAATGTCGAGGCGCAGCAAAGCGACCCGTCTTCACTGCTGCACTGGACGCGCAATATGATTGCCTTGCGCAAGCTGTTTCAGGTGTTCGGTCGCGGATCGCTGGAATTTCTGCATCCCGAAAACCGAAAGATTCTGGCGTATGTACGTGACTACCAGAGCGAAGACGGCTTGCACTCGGAAACGGTGCTTTGCGTAGCAAATCTGTCCCGGTTCGCGCAGCCTGTCGCGCTCGATCTGTCTAAATTCGCGGGCCGTCAGCCTATCGAAATGCTCGGCTACGTACCGTTTCCACTAATCGACAACACGCCATACGCACTTACACTTTCGCCGTACAGCTTCTTCTGGCTGGAACTTCAACCTGCTGCCGCACAGACGGAAACACCTGTTCTAATGGCGTCGAAAAAGGAAGAAGCGCCGACGCTTACGGAAGGCGTCGCGACTCGCGCTTCACTCACAAACCTGCTCGAAGGTAGCGGACGGGAGATGGTGCACGAATTATTGCCGGAGTACTTGAGCCAGCAGCGCTGGTTTGGGGGGAAATCGCGCAGAATCGCGTCGGCAGAAATCACGTCCTCCATCAGCATCAGCGACGACCAGTTCCGGTTGGCATTTGTCGCGGTGCGCTACGGGGACGGCAGCGAAGAGAGCTATCAGTTGCCCTTGGGTCTGGCGGAAGGCAAAACCGCAGAAGAAATCAAGTCCAACAGCGCAAAGTCAGTGCTCGCATCGCTTTCGGAAAGTGGAGCCGTGCTCTATGACGCGTCCGCCAGTGAGCAGTTCCGCCAGAGCTTGATACAGCTATTTGCTGACTCTGAAGGGCATGGCAAGCTCGCCGTCTCGCGCTCCCCCGCGTACAACCCGGCGAAGCTTGCAAACGCTCCATCACGAGTGGGCTCGGCAGAGCAATCTAACACCAGCATCCTGTTCGACAACGAAGCGATTCTGAAGCTGTTTCGGCGCATTCAACCGACAAAGAATCCTGATGTTGAAATTTCTGCCTTCCTCACAGATGTCGCACATTTCGAGTACATTCCGGCTTATCTCGGAGAAATTCATCGCACCACCGATGAAGCCACACTCGGCTTCCTGCAATCGTTTGCGCCAAACGAGGGCGACGGGTGGGCGTGGTTCAACGAAGAGTTGAATCAGTTCTACGAGTCTGTCTCGAACTGCCCCAGGCCGCACGATCTTGGAACGGCCGCAAGCTTTGAGAGCATCTGGCAAGTAAGCAAAGAAGCTCACGAACGGGCAGGTCTTGCACTCGACGCGGCTGCCCTTCTGGGTACTCGTACTGCGCAAATGCACCTTGCACTTGCCACACCAACCAGCGATGCCGCCTTCTCCACTGAGCCGACGACGCAAGCCAGTCTATCAGCAGACGGGGCACGCTTAACTCAGCAGGCAGAAGCAGCTTTTTCTGCTCTAGAGCGAACTTTGCCCAGCCTCGCAGCCGAGCCGAGAACCGCTGGCGAGCAGTTAGTGACACAACAAGAAAACGTTCAGCGCTGGGCCAGGCTCATAGCCGCCTTGCCTCCTGATCGCGCAGGGAAACGTATCCGAATACACGGCGATTACCACCTCGGACAGCTCCTTCGCTCGCGAAACGATTTCCTCATCATAGATTTCGAAGGTGAGCCAGCGCGTCCGCTCGAGGAACGTCGCCAAAAGCAGCCCCCGCTGCGGGATGTGGCTGGTATGTTGCGCAGCTTCGGTTACGCGGCGCGATCAGCAGCTGACCGCTACGCACAACGCCGGCCTGATCTGGCTTCCGCCATTCAACCCTGGACGACACTTTGGGAGAATGCTGCAGGCACTGCATTTCTGCAGGCTTACCGAATCACGATGCGCCAGGCTCCCGGACTTATTCCAGAGCAGGGTGCTGATGCGCAGGCGATGCTCGGTACCTATGTGCTCGAGAAATGTCTTTACGAGCTCATGTACGAATTAAACAACCGACCTGCTTGGGTACATATTCCATTGAGCGGTTTGCTCGCACTGCTGTAGAAGCCATCCTGAGTTGGCAAAAGGTAAGTCTTATATGTCTTCTTTGCCCATGTCCGAAGTGATCGACGAATCGCACGACACAGTGAGTGTCACTGACAATACGCCAGCTCGTGCTACGGTGTTGGTCTGCCTCCCAGCCATCTCCGTTGAAGCGCTTCATACCCTCGCGGGCAATTTGAAAGCTGGCTTCGCAGACACTGATTTTGTGATCGCGAGTTGCAATGCGTCGTCAGACTCTCTCGACGCGAGCGGGCGCATTCGTACAATCGAGTATCCAAATCAGCAGTTGCAATCAGGCTGGGTGCTGAATGCGTCCGACTACCTGGTCGCAGCAAACCTAACGCAGGAGCACCGCGTGTCTGCAACATTGCTGCTCGGAACGGAAGCATCCTCTCTTTCGCGCGAAGCTTTGCAGACGCTTTGTGCCGCAGCTCTGGAGGGCGGAGGTGATCTCGTCCTCCCGCGCTACGAAGCCGGCCCGCATGAGGGTCTTGTGACTGCGGCCTTGCTGCACCCTCTCACTCGCGCGCTGTTTAACATTGACGCGCGCGTGCCCTTGCCAATCGACGTTGCTTTCTCACCACGCATGGGTGCCCGCCTTCAAGTAGCTGCGAAGCGTCTGTCCAGTTCGCCGGGCGGTGAGGCGCTACTTTGGCCGGCCGCTGAAGCAGCAGTCGCTTCATTCGTCGTTCATGAAGTGGCAGCGGGCAAACGAGCGCTGCCACAACCAGCAGTAGATGATCTGAATGCGCTGCTCGCAAATGTAGCAGGCTCAATGTTCGCCGACGTGGAAGCAAAGGCGGCGTTCTGGCAGCGAGGTCGCGCCATCTCTGCATCGCCATTCACAGGAGCATCGTCCACGCAGGGCGCAGAAGATGCACAAAATGCCAGCGAGGTCCGCGCCATGGCGGCGGATTTCCGCAATGCGTACGCGAATTTACAGGAGATCTGGTCGCTTGTGCTTCCGCCACAATCTTTGTTGGCACTTAAGAAGCTCTCGCTGTCTTCACCCGAAGCGTTCTCAATGCCGACCAACTTGTGGGCTCGAACTGTCTATGATTTTGTGCTGGCGTTTCGCCTGCGTACTATCAATCGCGGTCACCTGCTCGGCGCACTCACGCCCCTCTACCTTGCGTGGGTGGCCTCGCACCTACGACTGGCCGGCGACGACGTTGTCCGCGCGGACCAGCACATCCAGGAAACATCTGCAGCGTTCATCGCCGAAAAGTCCTATCTGGTGTCCCGCTGGCGCTGGCCTGATCGCTTCAATCCGTAGGAACAAGTCTGCAGGTTCACCGCAGTAAGCGTGCAGTTCTACGACACCTCAAGGAGTTACCCACATGGGTCAGCAAATCGCAAGTGCTCTGCATCAGTCCATGGACCGCGTTCTGGTGATGCTGGTCACCTTCCTTCCCGGCCTCTTTGCTTTCTTCCTCGCTCTGCTCATTCTGTGTCTCATCGGATGGGGACTTTCTGCGTTGGCGCGTCGCATCCTAGTTTCGTCGAGATTCGACGAACGGATGGCTGCGCGTGAACGAAACGGGGCCGGTGCAAGCTTGGCTGACTGGTCGCCTGCGAACTCACCAACGCTACTGATTGCCCGCAGTGTTCAATGGGTATGCATTCTCGCCGGTCTGGCGCTCGGCATCTCTGCCTTCAACGCTTCGTACTCTTCGACCCCAGAGATTTCGTTGTTTCTCCTCCCGTACCTTACGCACCTCACGGGGGCGATCCTGCTGTTGGTCTTCGGTGTCCTTCTGGCGCGCTTTCTTTCACGCTCCGTGCTAATTGGTGCGGTCAATGCTCAGTTGCAGTACGCCAGATTTCTTTCCCTTGGCGTAAAGTGGCTGGTTCTTGTACTCACTGCGGCGATGGCGCTCGATCACCTGCGCATCGCCGGGGGAATCGTTGATCTCGCATTCGGCATTCTCTTCGGTGGTATTGTCCTCACGCTTTCGCTCGCAATTGGCCTGGGCTCACGTGATCTTGTAAGCCGCTCCATCGAAAAGACGATTGAGAAGCCGGTGCCAACTCCTGTCGAGTTCACACGGGACATGGAAAGTGTGGAACCATCCCGGCCAAAGCTTCGTCATTTTTAGTTCGTCAACGGCACACGCGAGGTATCAGGTTGCGAGTGCTTGCGTACAATCACAGCGATGCTGCAAGTTGTTCACACACCTCATATTCGATTGCCTTCGCCAACGTTCTTCGTCCTCTTTGCATTGGCTTGTTGCGTCTGCGCTCACGCGGAAAAACATCCCCTCGCACTGGGTTGTTTGGCCCAGCCGGATAGTGTCCACCCGGGCACTGCGGTAGATGTGAGCGGTACCGCTCTCGGCGAAGACTCACGCAAAACCAGCACGTACTCCTGGGAAAGCACTGGTGGACGTGTTTCCGGTTCAGGCAATGCAATACGCATCAGCACGAGTGGTCTGAACGCGGGCGAATACACCGTCACTGGCCGGATCGTCCAGGGCGATAAGTCCAATCAACAAGCCAACTGCACGACGCGATTCAAGGTAGTGCCATTTGAACCACCCAGCGTGAGTTGCCGCGCGGTACCCGGAAACGTGCCATCCGGTTCTACTGTGGACGTGCTGACGACGGCGGCGAGCGCGCAGAATCGACCTCTGAGTTATTCGTATAGCGTGTCAGCAGGCAAGCTCTCAGGCAGCGGTGCGGCGGCAAAGCTAAGTACACAGGGTGTGCAGGCGAGCACTATCAACATTACCTGCTACGTAGTAGACGATCGCGGCCTGAGTGCCTCAGCCAACACACAGCTCGTTGTGGAAAGGCCGCTGAACGGAGTTGGCGGGCTGGCTGCTGGGAAGCCGCTTTGCTCACTGGGCTTTACGCGTGACAAACAGCACCCGGTTCGGGTCGATGCTTCTGGGGAAAGCTGCCTCGACTCTATCGCCGCAACGCTTCGGCTAAATCCTGGCGCGCTGCTCCTGCTGATTGGAAATGCCAGCCCTACCGAGCCGCCAGAGAACGCCGCAGAGCGGACCATTAACGCTCGGCAATATCTCACCGATGTGCGCGGCATCCGCTCTGCGCGAATCGATGTGCGTGTAGGTGAAACTTCGGGGCCGACCGTAAGGGCCGCCATGATTCCGGCAGGAGATCCGCTGCCGACGACCGGAGGGCAGGAATTCGACGAGGCGCAGATTGCGCGCCATGGAGAGGCATATGTCCGCCCCTCATTTGCACATCGTTCTCGCTA
Source organism: Granulicella sp. (assembly GCA_965200515.1). Lineage (GTDB taxonomy): Bacteria > Acidobacteriota > Terriglobia > Terriglobales > Acidobacteriaceae > Granulicella. The sequence continues at coordinate 2,888,259 of CBDAUT010000014.1, forward strand.
GCCAACATGATGTTCTAAAGCAGGAGGGCGGCCAAATGGCCGCCCTGCTTACTAAAACAATTGCGCGGAACTAAGCGGTTGTGCGCTCGACTTCGCGAAGACGGGCAGCCTTGCCGCGGAGGCCACGGATGTAGAAGAGTTTGGCACGACGGACGCGGAAGGAGCGAACCTTCTCAACCTTGTCGACGACCTTGGAGTTGTAAGGAAAGATACGCTCGACGCCCTGGCCAAAGCTCATCTTGCGGACGGTGAAGGAGCCCTGCGGGCCCTTCTTGCAGGCGATGACCAAACCCTCAAATGCCTGCAGGCGCTCTTTCTCGCCTTCCTTGATCTTGACCTGTACGCGAATGGTGTCGCCGGCTTTGAAGTTGGGGAGGTCGGTGCGCTGGTACTTTTCCGCCAGCTTCTGCATTATGGGAGAGATTGACATGACACAATTCCTTGCTTGAAGTCGCAGGAGTTAGTGTACCGCAGATGGCGGCCTCTTCCCTACGCTAAAGTCTTGCGGTAGCACCCACCCCGTACTGCGCGTGTAAAGTCTTCGAAACACTAGAGTTAGATCTGGACCAAGTCTGCGTTTCCGGTGCTGCGGCTGCGGGGACGTGCTTCTGCTTTCTACAGCTTTGAGTTTACAAGGCGTGTCAAGCTTTGCCGCCGTTCTGGAGATCGTGCAGGAACTCGCGATCGGTTTCGCTCAGGTCGGCATTGTGGAGGAGGTCGGGGCGATTTCGCTGCGTTTTCAAGAGCGCGGCTTCGCGACGCCATTGACGAATGGCGGTGTGGTCGCCGCCGCCCAGGGCTCCCGGGATCGATGTACCGCGAAACTCGGCGGGGCGTGTGTAGTGCGGGTAGTCAAGAAGGCCGCCGGAACCGTGCGTGGCGCGAGGGACGCCGTCAGCGGTCATCCGGTCTGCGGGGTCGTCGCCCTCGCCAAAACTTTCGAAGCGTGAAGAGTCCGCGTGGCCGAGCACGCCGGGAAGGAGCCGGACGACTGAGTCGACGACAATCGCAGCCCCTAGTTCGCCGCCAGAGAGAACGTAGTCGCCCACCGAAAGTTCCTCATCGCACAGCATTTGGCTGACGCGCTCGTCTACGCCTTCGTAGCGTCCGCAGATCAGCACGACGCGCTTGAGTGTGGCGAGACGCCGGGCGACAGCCTGGGTGTAGCGCCTGCCCTGCGCAGAGAGCAGGATGACGGACTCCTGCGTCGTGTCGCGTTCCCCTTTGGTTGCAATGCCTAGCGACTCCACGCACTCGAAGATCGGCTGCGGCTTCAGCACCATGCCCTCGCCCCCACCAAAAGGGCGATCGTCGACGGTGCGATGGCGGTCGTGGGTGAACGCGCGAAGGTCGTGGGCGTGTGCTTCCGCGATGCCGGAGCGGAACGCGCGGGGGACTATGCCGTATTCGAAAGGGCCGCGAAAGAAGTCCGGAAATATCGTGACAATGTCGAAGCGCATGAGGGCAGACGGTGAACAGTGAAAGTGTAGACAGTTTTTGGCCATGGCTCAACGAGTGTCAATGACCTTCGCGGGCAGAACTGCGGGGCTTTCCACTGCGCGCTACGCGTTTCGGTTGAGATGACGGTGTGGTGGAGATTATGACAGCGAGGAAGAGTCATCGCCTGTGCTCAGAAGACCTTCAGGCAGGTTCATGATGACCTGCTTTGCGGAGAGGTCTACTCGTTCGAGGTAAGCCTTCACAAACGGAATCAGTGTTGGCTCTCTGCCGCCGGGCGCGTCCACTTCGAGCAGCGGAGCGGCGTCTTCGAGGCGCACTCTGCCATCGCCGGAGGTAGCGAACTGGACGTCAGAGATTTCGCCGATCTCTACCTTCCCATTGAAGAACTTACACCCGACGAGGTCGCGAATATAGAAGGTGCCTTCCTCCAATTCCGGCAGTTCGGAGGAGGGGATGAGAAGCTCCAGATCGGCGAGCGTTTCAGCCTCAGAGATGCTGTTGGAACCGGAGAGCTTGAGAACGATGCGGCCTGCGTTCTTACCCGTTGGCAACCAGTGCTCTTCGAGGGTGTGCTCTTGCGTGGGTGCCGAAGGAGTTTTTGCCAGCAGGAAAACGCGGCCCGCTCGGAACTCACCCATGCGGTCGGTAAGGAGATCGGCCAGAACCTCACCGCGGCGGCCCTGAGTTCGAAGAATGTGCGCAATTGCGATGAGTTCATCCGATGGCATGTTGTTGAGAGTAATTGACACCTGTTGGCCGTTGTTCGACTCCAATTTGCGTCTTGAGACCGCAGGGAGTAATCGAAAGGGAAAGACGCACAATGAAGTGCGGCCCGGGAGAGAAATTGAAAAAGACTGCCTTGATTGTCGGTGTCTCAGGAATTGTTGGCGGCAATCTGGCCGACCTATTGCTGCAAAAAGATGACTGGGCCGTCTACGGCGTGGCAAGACGTCCAGGATCGCGCGAAGGTGTTGGACCGATTGCGGTCGACCTGCAGGATGCAGAAGGAACGAAGGCCGCGCTGAAAGAAATAAAGCCGACTCACGTGTTTCTGACCACGTGGCTACGCCAATCCACAGAAGCCGAGAACATCCGTGTGAACGCCGGCATGGTGCGCAACGTTCTGAACGCGGTGCCTGACGCGAAGAGTGTCGAGCACGTTGCACTGGTGACGGGGCTGAAGCACTACCTCGGACCATTCGAAGCTTACGGCAAAGGTACGCTGCCCGCGACGCCGTTTCGCGAGGAGCAGCCAAGGCTTCCTATCGAGAACTTTTACTATGCGCAGGAAGACGAAGTGTTTGCAGCCGCTGCCCGAGACGGGTTCGGGTGGAGCGTTCATCGTCCGCACACGATCATCGGCCACGCAGTGGGCAACGCCATGAATATGGGAACGACACTGGCTGTGTATGCCAGCATCTGCAAAGAACTTGGCCAGCCAATGCGATTCCCTGGATCGTCCGTGCAGTGGAACAGCCTGACGGATATGACGGACGCACGCCTGCTGGCACAGCAGTTGCTGTGGGCCGCAACAACACCAGCGGCGCGCAACGAGGCCTTTAATGTCGTGAACGGCGACGTGTTCCGCTGGAGCTGGATGTGGAAGCGAATCGCCGAATGGTTTGGCGTGGAAGCAGAAGAGCTCAAGGGCGAAGGCACACCGCTGGAAGAACAACTCAAAGACGCGGAGCCGGTTTGGAAACGGATTGCAGCAAAGCACAACCTCTCTGAAGCCGATTTTCATGTACTTTCCTCGGCATGGCATACCGATGCCGATCTCGGCAGGCCGATTGAAGTTGTGACAGATATGTCGAAGAGCAGGAAGCTTGGCTTCAGCGCCTACCAGCCGACAGACGAAAGTTTCTTTGATTTGTTCGCGAGATTGCGAGCGGACAGGCTGATTCCCTGAAGAGCGGCAGACATGCCATTCTGGCGGCAAGTCCATAAGGAGTTCCACACGTATGCAAGAGACCTTCATTGCGGGTGACCACACTATCCGCATGGATGTGCACATTGCGGGCGCCACTTCGCCGCAAACGCGAGGACCCGCAATCGTGCTGCTGCATGGTGCAGGCGGAAATATCGGATTCTGGCTGGACCGCCTGGCTCCACACCTCACAGCTTCTGGAGTTTCCGTCTTTGCACCGCACTATTTTGAGCGAACGGGCACGGTGCGGGCGGACCTCGCATCGATCACCGATGGCGTCCACGTTCCGCTGTGGCTCGACACGGTAAGCGCCGCACTGGAGCATGTGGGCGCGCATCGGGATGTAGACCCGGGTCGCATTGCACTGGTCGGGATTTCGCTTGGTGCGTTTCTGTGCATGTCTCACGCTGCGATTCAGTCCAGCCGTCAGCATAAGCAAAACGGGGATGGAGTTCGCTGCATCGTTGAACTTTCAGGCGGGCTTCCAGAGCCTTACGCGAGCCAGGCCACACCGGAGATGCCACCGACGCTGATTGTTCACGGAGCAGATGACACGGTCGTGCCGGTGTCAGCGGCGCATGAACTGGACAAGCTGCTGATTCGCCTTGGCGTGGAGCATGAAGTGCGCGTTCTCCAGCGTGAAGGGCATTGGTTCAGCGGGGCTGGGCAAATGCAACTGATGCTTGCAGTAACGGCTTTCCTCAGCAAACACCTGCTCTGATTCAGTTACAGCGTTGCCTACTGGTGAGATCGGAGGACTTGCCGCGAGAGCCGCGTTGCTTGTCCGATATGGCATGCTCCGGTTATCGTTCACAAATCAGCATGCTTCCAGAGTTCCACCGTCCGGGTCGCCTTCGACTTGGTTTGCGTGCCGTGCTGCGTAATCACCCTAGGAGAGTAGAAAGTCGATGGCCAGTTACAGTTGGGGAAAAGGAATCGTCAATAAGACGCCTGCAATGGAGCAGGAAGATAAGGTGCAGAATGTTCAGGCCCGGATCATTCAACAACAGTACGTTCGAGCGGCAGTAAAGGAGATCAACAATCCTACCAACAAGGAAAGAATGGTGGGCTTGTCGTTAGACAAGCTTGCAAAGGATCTTCACGACCCAAAGATCGATAGAAAGAAGAAGTGGACTGAGCGGTTCCAAAATGAAGACGACATAGTTTGGAAGCAGTACGAGCGTATGCAAAAGCATTTGCAAGCCTCACGGCTCACGATCAACTTTCAGGCTTCGAGCTGGTTTTCGAAGCCGAATGAGTACCCCGGCTATACACAGATGTATGAGCGAGGGGTGAAGAAGATTGGAGACCCGCTAGGTAACGCGAAAGAAATGCGAATCAAAGACTCCGCTGTGAATACGGCAAAGGACCGCAACAAGGCTGATACTAAGGCAACGTTTACCAAAGAAGGCCTTAAGTCCAACGAGAGTACATTCGAAGCTCTGAAGAGGATTATGGACACGGGTGGGCTGAATGCAGTCGCGGGTACAACGGACGAATTTACTGCAAAGAATCCGTACTTCAATCCCAAGTCGAAGCAGGTTTTTGCAGCTCTGGACTATGGTTTCCGTCCTCACGGTGCGTGCATCTATTACGGAATGAGCTTTATGGTTCTCAAGCCAAAGTTCATGACAAATGCTATCTACTTCGCTTCTGACACCTTCGTGAATAAAGACCGATCTGAAAGCGCTGGACACGCTATGAACCGCGTCAGCTACGACATGATGGGTGCGCTCTATGGACAAGCCGAGCAAAAGCTAAAAGAAGATTTGCACAAGAGTTGCGTGCTGGGACAGAAATTACAGGATCCTTCTAATTCTCTTTTTGCCACCTCATGGCTACTGGAGGCGCATCTCTTCGAACCCCTTAACTTCAGCGGGAACATTGAAGCCATCTACCTTTCGCCTCGCGATCAGCTGAGTTCGGAAGAGAAATATGGCACTGAATGGACCGACATTCGCCAGAATGCCTCGGCTTTCGCGAAGGCACACGGTGCGCAACTTATCTTTGTTGACTAACTTCGTCAGCTCAATGAGCTGTAAGCCGTTCCAAAAGCACTAACGCAATGAGAAGCCCGGCCAAATGGCCGGGCTTTCTTTCTGTACCGTTGCCGGTCTTAGCGGGCGCCGCCGCCGAAAACGCGACGTATCTCGCGAATGAACGCCTTCGCGCCAGCCGGCGTACGAATAGCGCCGTTCAGGATGGATTCGTATTTGTAATCGTGCCCGTAGTATTCCCGGGTGTCGTCACCATTCTGGTTGACCTCATCACCATTCAGGTCAATACCGGCAAAAAGACCTTTGTTGCGGGAATAGGTGAGAAAGCCCGCGTTCGCAAGAATTCCCGTCTCGGCCTTCGAGTTGCGGCCTACCGGGCCAGCAGCTACGGAAACGTCGCCGCCGAGCTTAATCTTCTCGTGGAGCAGCTTCTGACCACTTTCCGCGCTGACGCCAACCAGCACGAGGTCCGTTCCCTGTCCGCCAATCTGCAGTCCGAAACTTGCACCGCTCATGCGAACAAATACGGGAGCGCTCCAGCCCTTGTTGGCCACATAACACGTAGCAACACCTTGCCCGTATTCCGCCCCGACGATGAATGCACCCTTCTTGAAACTTGGGACGACGATGACGCAACGCGCCTTCTGTGCAATGCCGTTCGGAATGTCGTCGTCAGGAATCTTGTTCAATTCGTGAAGGATTTGCGTCGCGTCGTTGAGCCGATGCTGGATGTGTTCCACGCTGGCGGACGCCGCGAGAGTGAAGGTTGTGCTGGCAAGGACTGCCATTGAAGCGAGACGCGCCAAAGTTCTCATTATTCCTCCGGTAACAGAGCGTTGGATGCGCGCTCTCGCTTTGGGGTAACTGCACGCAGAATCTGAAAAGCGATGAAACCACTGGCTTTTCCGGCTGAACCGTCTCGCAAAGGTTACGCCCGTCATGGTACGGCAGTTTGCTCAGACGTAATGGCGCTTGGGAGCCATTTCACCAAGGTGGCGATATCACTAACTTCTTTCGTGTACAGCATGATCGATGTGCGCGTGCGCTGCTCTCTGGGGGAGAGCGGTCATTCCAGAAGGGTAGGACCCAATGAAGCACCAAAAACATACAATCCTATGGCGCAGGCCAATCAAACCGCAGTCACGCACAGCAGCTGCCGTGACTGGCCTAGCTGTTGCAGCCTTACTTGCGTTGCCGCTCAGCATGCATGGTGAAGGCTGCCGGCATGGAAAGTGCGCCCCGGAACTGAAGAACGCACCGGAGCAAACAACGCCAGTCATCATCCAGTACACCGCCGACACAGACGATACGGATGCAGCAAACATTGGCGCACGTGGCGGCAAATTCAAGGGCCATCTGCACGGCATTCACGCTGCGATTGCGGAGATGACTCCATCACAGATCGAGCAGCTGGCGGGTGACAAGAAGATTGCGCGGATCTCTATCGACCATCCGCTTGGATCGCGCTTCTTCGGTCCTGGGCCAGGTGGCCCCGGGCCAGGTGGTCCGGCTGTTGAATCTGTTTCGACAAGCCCCGAATACACCGCGGAACCGATCAATGCGCCGGCATTGTGGGCGAAGGGCATCTACGGTACAGGCGTAGGCGTCGCCATCATTGACAGCGGCATCAACAACGTTCCCGATCTAGGCTGGTACGCTGGAGCGCCCAAGGGAGCCACGCCAAGCCGGCTGGTTTACAGCCAGAGCTTCGTCACAAAGGCAGACGGATCGCCGGACAACGCGACGAACGATCCCTACGGACACGGGACACACGTTGCGGGTCTCGCAGGCGGCAATGGGAATCAGTCAGACAACAAGAACAATACGCACACGTTCATCGGTATCGCGCCGAATGTGAATCTGATCAATCTGCGCGTTCTGGACGCCAGCGGCACGGGTTCAGACTCCAAGGTTATCGCGGCGATTCAGCAGGCCATCGCGCTGAAGAGCAAGTACAACATCCGCGTGATGAACCTTTCGCTGGGGCGACCGATTACGGGCTCTTACGCAGATGATCCGCTATGCCAGGCCGTAGAGAAGGCGTGGAAGGCTGGCATCTTCGTTGTGGTTTCGGCGGGCAACATGGGCCGCAACCTATCGCAAAACCTGCAGGGATACGGCACGGTGGAAGCGCCGGGCAACGATCCCTATGTATTAACCGTTGGTGCTGTGCGCACCATGGGCACGGCAGCGAACACGGACGATGCGATGGCGAGCTACAGCTCCAAGGGGCCGTCGTTTGTAGACCAGATTGCGAAGCCGGACCTTGTTGCGCCGGGCAATCTGGTGACCAGCACGATGCAGGGCAAACCCGCGCTGCAGGTGCAGAACCCGACGTTCTACACGCCGCTTGCGCTGTACCAGAACAAAGGGAATGCAACCGATGCTTCGCCTGATTACATGCCGCTCAGCGGAACGAGTATGTCGGCTGGCGTGGTGAGCGGAGCAGTTGCACTGATGGTGCAGGCTAATCCGAACCTGACGCCTGACCAGATGAAAGCCATCCTGATGCAGACCGCTAACAAGAGCGTACTGCCGCAGACCAGCTCTGTGACCGACGGCGCGGTGACCTATGTGGCGCACAATGATGTGTTCACGGTGGGTGCAGGTTATCTGGACATCAGCGCAGCAGTGACAATGGCGACCAGCGGAGCGGCACTACCTGCAGGGTCGGCGATGTCCCCGGTGGCTGTGTACAACCCGCAGAATGGCGCGGCGACGCTGGTGAAGGACCAGACGGCGTTGTGGGGTGCAACTGCGCTGTGGGGCGCAGGAAGCGTCTACGGGCAGAACTCGTTTGTGGGCGGCAACACTGCTCTTTGGGGTGCGACTGCACTTTGGGGCGCGGGAACGCCGCAGGCTTCAACTGCTCTGTGGGGCGCTGACACGGTGCAGAGCCAGACCGCTCTATGGGGTGCGACGGCTCTATGGGGTGCAAGCGATCCGCAGGCCTTCACGGCTCTGTGGGGGGCAACCGCTCTGTGGGGTGCAGGAACGCCACAGGCTGCGACTGCACTTTGGGGAGCTGACTCCATCAACGGCAATACGGCACTTTGGGGCGCGACGACGGGCACGGGAGCGATGCCGATCTGGTCGAGCTCGGTTGTGGCTGAGCACTAGAACGCAAACGCGTGTTGGGAGGCCGTCCTTCGGGGCGGCCTTTCTGCGTTTGGTTTGAGTATCCACAACGGCAAACGCCCGGCAGTTTACCTTTCGGTAAACTTGAAATGGTTGAGTGCTATGCCTACGCTGTTCAAGTTTCCGATTCCGACAGGTGTAACGAAGGCCACCGCGAAGCAGCAAGCGCTGAAGCAGCTTGTGTGTTCCAACGCTCCGGAAGAGGCGCTGCGCTATCACGGCTACAAGCTGATTGCCGGGGTGGATGAGGTTGGACGCGGTGCGCTGTTCGGGCCGGTGGTCGCTGCGGCGGTAATTCTGCCGGAGAAGGTTGGCGTGCTTGCGCGCATGGGTCTGAAGGACAGCAAGCAGTTGACGCGCGAAGAGCGTGAAAAGCTCGACCGCAAAGTGCGTGCGGCGGCGGTGGCGTTTGCGGTGGCCGAGATAGATGCGGAGACGATCGATCGCGTGAACATCTACCAGGCAACGCGCATGGCCATGCTGATGGCCGTGACGCAATTACAGGTTGAGCCTGATCACATCATTCTGGACGCAATGCAGATTAGTCATCCGTGCGCGCAGACGAAGTTGTTTTATGGCGATGCGCTGTGCATTTCGATCGCGGCGGCTTCGGTGATTGCCAAGGTGCATCGCGATGGTTTGCTGCGCGAGATGCACGAGCGGTATCCGCAATATGGTTTTGCGCAGCACAAGGGCTACGCGACGCCGGAGCATCAGAAGGCGCTACGCGAGCATGGGCCCACGCCGTTGCATCGGATGAGCTTTGCGCCGTGCCGTGCGGCGGACCCGGATGCAGTGCTGGAGGAGCAGATGGAGTCGGGGGATTTGTTCTTCGAGGATGAATTTGGTGGACAAGATGTGGGTGAAGCGGGTCCTTCGCTTAGGGCCAAAGATGACAAGCAGACGAGCGAGGTTTTGACTTGGGCTTGAGGCTGTTGTGCGTTGTGGCGCATCCGGATGATGAGTGCTTTGCGTTTGGTGGAGCGCTGCTGTTGGCGGCAGAACGTGGTTTAGAGACGAGTGTGGTCTGCCTGACGGACGGGCAGGCAGCGACGTATCGTGGTGAAGCGAAAAGCGCAGAAGAGCTCGGCAAGATACGGCGTGAGGAGTTTGTGGCCTCGTGCCGTGTGCTTGGCGTGACGCATGAAGAGATTTGGGATTACGGGGATGCACAGCTTGAGTTCGCTGACTTTTCAAGGCTTGCAGGCAGGCTCGTCGCTGAGATGCGCACGTTCCAGCCGCATGTGGTGATCACGTTTGGTGCCGACGGTTCGGCGAACTCACATCCTGACCACACCGTAGTATCGGCTGCGACAACCGCGGCGTTTCACTGGGCCGGCAACCCGAAGCGGTACAAAGACGCAGGGGAAGTGTTTCAGCCGCAGCGGTTGTTCTATTTGTCGACTGATTTCTTTTTGCCTGAGCGGCGGCGATGGCTGCCAGCGCCGTGGACACTGACGCTGGACATCAGCAGCGTGGCTGCACGCAAGCAGGCGGCGTTTGCAGAGCACAAGTCGCAGGCTCCGGTGATGGCCAGCATGCGCGCGATTCTGGAAGAGCATGGCAAGGAAGAGCGCTACGCGCTGGCTGCTGCTGTGGAACCCGGTGCTGCGGAGCAGGCCGTCGATATGTTCGAGGGTGTCGGCGACTAGTGGCCGAATGATTGCGTCGCCGCTGGTGGATGGCCGGGCAGCCAGTATGGTTCGCCAGCTGGAATGTAGTCAATGCGCAGGCCTGGGAACATGGGCCGTAGCCATTCGGCGCAGTATTGCATTCCGATCTCTTCCGAGGTGTCGTGGCCGAGCAGGATGATGGCTTTGTGCTTGCCCTGCAGCATAGCGTCGCGAACATATTCGACGATCTCCCATTCGGAACCTTCGCCGGTCACAAGGACGTCAACATCCGACCGTTCGAGCGCCATCACGTGCTTGGCTTCTCCACCTGCGCCGGGGATGTAGGCGACATGAGTGACGGGCATATTGGCATCCCCGATCACACGAATGATTCGTGCACCAAAAGTGGCCTGCAGCTGCATCGCGAGACCGTTGACAGTGGTGGACGGAAGGTTGAACAGGAACTGGCTGGCAGGGTTCCGGTAGTTGTCCCAACCGGCTTTGTGGACCCAGCCTTCGACGATGCCGTCGGGCACGCGGCGGTGCCAGCCGTCATGGAAGCGGAAGATGACCAGGTGATGCTCATCGATGTAAGCGCGCTTGTCTTTGTAGACCGCGTCGTTCTCGAAGGCTTTGGTGTCGTCGGGGTGGTTATAGAACGTGGGCTCGTGCGAAATGATGAGGTTGTCGCCGGCGGCGACGGCGCGCCGCAAAACATCCATCGTGGGCAGAAACGTGGTGACTACGCCGGTGACGACCGTGTTTGGGTCGCCCGACTTGAAGGTATCGACGGTGTCCTGCGGGAGCGGTTTGCCGACGGCTGCTTCCATGCGTTGGGTGAACTCGGCCGCGGTAATCCTGTGTGTCTGGCCTTGTGCGAAGGTGCTCGCTGCAAGGAGCGTGGTAAAGAATGTCGCGGCAGCTTTGCTCACGAGGGGTTTGATTCGACGCATGACTGACGTTAGAACGAGTTCGCCAGCAGACGCAATGTACATGTCGACGGGAAGGCGCACTCCGCAGTGGCGCGCGCAGACCTTCGGGGTCCTTCGGCTGCGCACCGCTTTACGGTGCTTCGCTCAGGATGACAGATTTGGGCGGGACGATCTGTTAGCGCAACTGGAACTCGGGTGAGCCGAGGATCAGGGCGGTGAGCAGGTTGAGCGTGTCCGTGGGACTGGCGGTTGCCGGTTGCTGCGCGAGCTGCGTGCTGATGAGCTGGTTTGTCTTCGCAGATACCGGCGCGCCGACGACGCTGAACTCGAGTACGCGCATGGCCGTCAGCGACCCGGCGCTGGGCTGAGGCGCGGTACTTGTGCTGGCGGAGCTTGCGCTGTTTGCGACCGGAGTGAGTTTCGGTGCGGCGAGCTTCATCGTGCCTAGTCCTGGTGGAGCGGGGAGTTCTGCCATGGGCAGTGATGAGCCAGGTGACATGAGTCCGAGCGCGAGCAGCTTAGGGGAGTCGAACTTCTGGTTGGCGAACTTGCTGGTGGTGAGCTGGTAGGAGAAGTTCAGGCGATCTACAAGCGCGGTCGAGTTCATCCATTGGTCGGCGGTGAGGTAATAGCCGGTGGGCGGCAGCGCGTAGTAGAGGGGCATGCCCATGGTTTTGATTGTGTTAACGAGCGCGCCGGGATTGGTGGGTTCCGTGCCGGTGGCGCGAAACGACGACGCAATGAATTCGACCGGCGTTTTCACCTTGGTATGGAAGTACTGACGCGAGTTGAATTCCGGCGAGGCGATAAGCGTGCGGAGAATCGTCTTGATATCGCCATTGCTGGAAAGGTATGTCGCGGTAAGGTGGTCAACCAGCGCCTGTGGCGGCGTGTCCGTAACGAAGTACTGCGCGATCAGCGTGGAGATGAAGTGCGCCGTCTTGGGGCTGGCGGCGAGAATATTGAGTGCGGCAATTCCCTGCTTGATGCTGTCGGGTGTAGCTGGTGCGTCGCTCGGGCCAAAGGTTTGCGATGCGGTGGGCATGCTGCGGGCGAGGATTTCACCCGTGTCACTTATCGTGTAGCCGAGCCATGTTTTGGGTCCGGGCTCGTGGTGCCTGGGCTCGAAGGCGAACGGACCGCCGACCTGTGGGTCGTCCACACCCCAACCGGTAAGGATTGCGGAGAGTGCCGTGACATCCGCTTGTGTATATCCGCCGTTTACGCCAACGGTGTGCAACTCCATGACCTCGCGGCCATAGTTTTCGTTCAGGCCCTTATTGCCGCGCTTCGTTTTGGGGTTCTTCGGGTTGACGCCGTTGGCGAGAGAATCAGGGCCTATGGACAGAAAGTTGTCGAGGTACACCATCATCGCCGGGGACTGCGCCGTAGCGAGCAGCAGGTCGCGGAAGCTACCGAGTGCGTGCTTGCGGATGACGTCGCGCTCGTAGCACGTGGTGTACCACTGGTCGGAATCTTTGCCGACATAGATGTTGAAGTGGTTGAACCAGAAGTCCGTCATCACCGCCTGCAACTGGCGCTCTGAAAGGATGTCGCGCAGGATGCGCGCCTGGGCGAGTTCGTTGGCGATGTTGCCGCTGGAACGGACCTGGCCGGACATTGCCTGGAAGGTCTCGCGCTCGCGTGGGTTGAAATCGGCGAAGAGCAGATTGCGCTGCTCGCCAATGAGATTGCCGTTTCCTGTGAGGACAATGCGATCGTCGACAGGAAGCGCGATGAGCGCGTTCATGCGCTGCTGTTTTGGCAGAGCGATGAGTTCACCAAAGAGGCGTGAGGCAGTCGCCTGATCGCGTTTCCTGGCTTCCGCCTTTTCTGCCTCGGTGGGTTCGCGGCGCGGCTGCCCGGATAGATCGGGGGTCTTAGCAACCTTCTCTCGATTCGCTTTCTCTAGCTGCACGGCGTACACCGCAGCTTCGAGTGGATCGTCGGGGGCTTCAGCCTTTTCTTCCTGTACGGCCCTGATCTGTGCGCGGTCAGGAAAGACGGCGAGCGCCTCCGCCGGAGTCATGTTGAGGGTGGGGTAGTCCTTCAGACGCTTCGCGAGTGCCGGGTCGGGGATGCTGTCAGGGTCGAGTTGCTGCTCGAACCACTGGTCGGTTCCCTGCGCGAGCACGCGGTCTACTTCGCCGGGACGTGGGCCGTAGGTAAAGCGGTCAAGCAGTTGAAGAGCACGTTCGCGTGGGGTGAGTGGAGCCAGCGTGACTACTTTGGAAAGCGGCCGAGCGGACGCTTTCTTTTGTTGAGCGGAGGCCAAATAGACGCTTGACCAGATGAGACCGAGAATCAGCAGACGCTGCATAGGGTTGGCGCTCACTGTAAGGAGTGTAAGCCTGAGGCTGAAGGACTGCAGGTCTCGTCACTGCGCTTCGCTTGGTTCGAGATGACATGGCGAGTGGGCGTTCCAGAATCATGGGAGCGGGAAGCGGATCTTCCGCTGCGCAGAACTCGATCAGCCGAAGGAGCAGATTACACCGCGTTAAGCGATTGCGGCGCGGCGTGGGCGCAGCTTCTTGTACGCCCAGTACACGAAGCGGGCAAGCATGAGGGCAAAGAACACAACCGAGACTTTATAAGGCGGCGGCACACCCCGCTTCAGCGACCACCAGTAGTGCACCAGGGCGAGGAAGCCGCACGGGTAAATCAGGTAGTGGAGGCGTTGCCAGTTCTTGCCGCCCATGGCGCGCAGCACTCGTTGCGGACTGGTGATTGCGAGTGCGAGCAGGATGAGCCATGTGAGAAGCCCGACCTGAATGAAGCGCCGCTTCTTCAGGTCGTCCAGCATGGTGGGCCAGATCGCGACGAGTTGATGCCACGGTTCGGCGAGGTGGTGCTCTCGAAGACCGGCGAGCGCGGTAGGGACGTCATACCCGGAGAAAAGGAAGATGTATGTGAGCAGGTGCAGCGTGGCGTAGAAGAACGCGTATAAGCCGACCATGCGGCGGAAGCGAATGAGAAACGCGAGCTTTGCGTTGAGACGCCTCACTGGCGTGATCGCCAGGTCGGTAAGCAGAATCCAGAGCGCCCAGTTACCGGTGAAGTGCGTGATGTAGTTGACTGGGTCAGCCTGCGCGGCGAGTGCGCCGTTGCGATACGCCTCCAGCAGATAAAGCGCAGGCAGTAAGCAGAGCAGGTGGACAACTGCTTTGAGGTATGGGATCGCGCGGGACGGCATACGTTGTTAGTTATACCTTTGCGGGCGCGAGCGTTTGCGACTAACCGATTGAGAAGCAGATCCTCCCGCTTCGCGGAAGGATGACAACCAGAAAAGCGGACGCAACAAGGAGACGCTAGTAGTACTTGCTGAGGTCCATGCCGTTGTAGAGGCTTGCCACCTGATCGCCGTAGCCGTTGAAGGGTTGGGTTGCTACGATCTTCGGAAAGATGCTGCTGTTGGAGTCGAGGCGACGGTCGTGAGCACGGGACGAGTGTTCTCCATCGAGGTTCGGGTTCACGTTGGAGTAGAAGCCGTAAGCGGGGGGATTCAGATCGTTCCACGTTGTGGAGGGCTGCTTATCCACGAAGCGGATCTTCACGATGGACTTTGGTGACTTGTAGCCGTACTTCCACGGCACGATGACCCGGACTGGCGCGCCCTGCTGGTTGGCAAGCGTTTCGCCGTAGGAGCCAAAGGTGAGCAGCGTGAGCGGGTGCATAGCCTCATCCATGCGGAGGCCTTCCTGGTATGGGCCGCCGAAACCGGTGCCGTTGAGGTTAGGCATCTGCGAAGCGTCGGCTAGCGAAATGAATTCCAAGTATTTGGCGCTAGGGAGTGGATCGACGAAATTGATTAGCTCAGACAGTGAATAGCCATCCCACGGGATAACCATGGACCAGGCTTCCACGCAGCGGAAGCGGTACACACGCTGCTCGATGGGGCGATAGCGCAGCAGAGCGTCGATGTCGATGGTCTGCGGCTTCTTGACCAGCCCCTCGACCTTGATCGTCCATGGACGGGTGCGGAGTGAGCCAGCATTGTGTGCGGGTTCGCTCTTGTCGATGCCGAACTCGTAGAAGTTGTTGTAGCTTTGCGCTTTTGCCTGCGGCGTAACCGTGTCGGTGACGTTGTACTTGCTTTGCACCGTTTGCAGCTTGGTGAGCGCATGCGCCGCAGCCGGAAATGCAGCGACAGCGGCCATTCCGGCAGTGAGCTTACCAGCGCGGAGCATGAACTCGCGCCGGTTGGCGCGAAACTGTTGCTGCTCTTCTTTCGAAGTAATTTCGGAGGACGGGATAGGTGAATCGGTGCGTATCAGCATAGTCGTCGGCGCGACCTCCAAAGCTTCGTTTGCTTATTAGACGCCAGAAGCGCGCCTATGAGCTATACGAGTCCGCCGCGGATACAGATGGTGCTCCGCGACCCCCGCGAGCGAGAAAGGTAATCGAGCCCACTACTGCTATGAAGAGTGCAAGCAGGAGTTCGCGGGTGAAGTTTGGCCTCGCAACAACGACATAGGCGAAGCCACACAGCGCGATAACGGGCGGCAACGGATAAAGCCAGACACGGAACGGGCGTGGGAGGTTGGGCTGTGTTTTTCGCAGCACCATGACGCCGATGTGCTGCACGGAGAACTGCAAGACGATGCGGAGAACAACGAGCGCGGCAATGAGATCTCCAAGAGACAGAAAGCAGCAAAGGCATGCCACACCGGCGAGTGCGAGCAATGAAATGTACGGGAAGTTGCGCGTGGGGTGCAGTCGACCGAAGGCTCTCAGGAAGTTGCCATCGCGCGCGGCGGCGAACGGGATGCGGGAATAGCCAAGCAGCAGAGCAAAGACGCTGGCGAAGGCGGTGATCATGACGAGTATCGCGGCGAGGCTCGCAAGAAGCGAGGCGGCGTGGTTGCCGAGTGACGGCGCGTACGCGGTCTGCATGAACTGCGACAGCATGGCGCGGCGTGCGTCGAGGTCGGATGCGGCGATGAGTTGTGGCGCGGGCAGCACCGAAAGAACGCTGATGTTGAGTGCGAGATACAGGATGGTGACGATGCCGATGGAGAGCAGTACCGCACGGGGGATGGCTCTGCCGGGGTCTCGTACTTCGGCGCCAAGGAACGTGACGTTGTAGTAACCCCAGTAGTCGTAGGTGGCGACGAGCATGGCGGAGCCGAGTCCGGCGAAGAAACGGTGATCGAGGTGAAACGCGTCTGGCGGAAAGGCGAACGCCTGCGCGATGTGCCCATGCAGAAGACCTGTGACGATGGCCCAAATGAGAGTGGAGAGCACGAGTGCAAGGAGAATAAACGCAGCGGTGCGGATTTGCGCGAGGTTCCTATACTGCAGTGCAACAGCCAGCACGAGCGCACCTATCGCGACGAAGGTTGATATCCCGTGCGTTACGCCGACGCTGTAAGCGCCGATATGAACGGCGTGTACCGGCGCATGCGATGCGAACTGCGGAATGAGCCTCCCTGCATACTGCGCGAGACCGACGCAGCCGCTGGCGATGGAGAGCGGAGCGGAAAAGCAGAGCTGAAAGACGAACAGGAAACTGAGCCATCGGCCGAGACGTCCTGGGAAGATTCTGCTGAGGTATTGGTACGTGCCACCCGCTTCCGGCATGGCCGCGCCAAGTTCCGACCACACGAGTCCATCGCAGATGGCGAGCAGCGCGCCGAAGAGCCAGCCAAGCATGGCCTGCGGGCCGCCCATGGTGGCGACGAGAAGCGGAAGCGTCAGGAATGGGCCGACGCCGATGACGTCGAGCAGATTGAGCGCGGTGGCCCCGCCAAGTGTGAGGCTGCGGTCGAGTTGCTGCGTCTGCGGCATGCTTGCCCGAGTTTAGCGCCTGGCCTGAAAAGAAGAATCGGCTAAGCCGCTGTGCGAATCTAGAGCGAATGCATCGACTTGGCCGGTTTCTGTTCCTCTCTGCGCTCGCGATCACGTTTGGCGGGCAGCTCTCGCTCGCTGCACAACAGCCCTTTACCGATCCCGCGAACCTTCGCGGTGAGCGGGTGAAGCCGCGCGACGGACGCGAGTTGCCTATTGACCAGGGTTCGCGCGGGCTCGAGCAGATGCTCCGGAAGCTGAACACGCGCGCTTCGCTGATGTTTATTGTGGCGCACCCGGATGATGAAGACGGTGGCATGTTGACCTACTGCTCGCGTGGGCTGGGTGCGCGTGTGGCGATGCTTACTCTGACGCGCGGCGAGGGCGGACAGAACGCCATGACCGGCGACTTCGAGGATGCGCTTGGGCTGCTGCGCACGCAGGAGTTGCTGGCGGCAGATCGCTATCTCGGCGTCGACCAGATGTTTGGGACGGAAGTCGACTTTGGCTTTTCGAAGACCAAGGAAGAAGCCTTTGCCAAGTGGACGCACGAGCGCGTGCTCTATGACGCCGTCCGTGCCGTGCGGCTGTACCGGCCGATGGTGATTGCGGCAACATTTGTCGGTGGCGTGACGGATGGGCACGGGCAGCATCAGGTTTCCGGTGAGATCGCACAAGAGGTGTTCAAAGCCGCGGGCGACCCGAAGGTATTCCCAGAGCTGACGAAGGAAGGCATTCTGCCCTGGCAGCCGCTGAAGGTGTACGCGCGGGTACCGCGTGGAGCAATCACCTCCCAAGGCTTGTTCGACTACGCGACGAATAAGTACATGCCCGCGAAGTTCACGAACTACGTGACGGGTGAAGTGACCTCGAAGGCTCCGAGCGCAGATGTGGTGGTGCATGAAGGCAAGGTGGATGCACTGCTGAGCGGAGCGGGTGAAGAGCCACGCAGCTATGTGCAGTTCGCGCGGCTCGGGCTTGGGCAGCAGAAGTCCCAGGTTGGCGTGAGCGAACGGGTACCACCGGCAGGCGTGGTGGATGTGAGTTATCACCGGTATGGATCGATGCTGGAGAAAGGCGCGCAGAAGCAGGAGGAGGAAGGCTTCTTCGACGGAATCGACACCAGCATGGCGGGACTCGCGAAGTCTGCGCCTGCGATGTCGCAGCCGCTACCTGCTCTTTCAATCACGCCTGAGGGCATTCTGTGGTCACTGGATGAGGAGGCGAAGCAGCTCTCCGATTGGAACTCAACGGACGAGAGGCGTGGCGACGTGCCGCATCTGCTGGGTGATTATCTTAACCGGATCAACGGGGCAATTGTTATGCTCGACCACCTCAATTTGCCAGCGCAGAGTAAAGCCGATGTCCTGCATGAACTCCGCGTAAAGCATACGCAGGCGAATGATGCGCTGGCTCTTGCAGTAAAGCTTGAGGTGGACGCGACGACCGAACGCGCAGACGTGGTGCAGGGTACAGTTGCGACGGTACAACTGCGCACCACGCAGCTATCGGATGGGCACTCGTCCCCGTCACTGATCGTTCGGGATTCAAATGGCGAGACTGTGGCGGCTGAGCTGCAACGCAGTAGCGGGGCTGATCGTGGCGCACAAGCTCACGAAGTGTCCGTTGGCACAAGCGGACGCATGCTGACGGTCGTGACAAAGCCTCCGTTCTTCCGCGACAACATTGAACAGGCGGTATACAAGCTGCGCGACCCTGCATTGCGCAACGCTGCCGTGACGCCTCCCCCGCTGACGGCGTGGGCGACTTATGTGTACGGCGGTTTGAAAGTTGAAGTTGGACGCATTGTTCATTCAGGTGAGCAGCCCGTGCGCGTGGTGCCGCCGGCGAGTTTGACGCTCTCGGCGCATGCGCAGATTGTCGCTGACTCTGCGGCGAGTGCTACTTTTTCCGCAACTGTCTCACCGGTACCGCCGGAAGGATTTGAGCGGAAGCTGAAGATTGGCAGGGGATGGGACACCGGGCTTGCAATGGGCGACTCGATGGTGCCCGGTAAAGCTACGCTTCAGGTCAGGAAAACTGCGAAAGACGCAGGACCCACGTTGCTGGAAGCTTCAGTGAAGCTCAGCGATGGAAAGGTGCTCACCGAGGGTTATCGGCCGATAGGGTACGGCAGTTTACCTCGGACCAACTATTTCACTCCGGCGACGATGCGTGTTGTGCCCGCGAATGTGGCCCTTCCGCAACATCGGCGCGTCGCGTATGTTGCGGGAACCGGAGATGGTGTGCCCGAGGCGCTCGCGTCGGTTGGTTTGAAGCCGACAATTCTATCGATTGCCGATCTCACGGCGTCGAAGCTGACAGAATTCGACACGGTGATTCTAGGAGTGCGAACGTACGCTGCACGTCCAGATCTCCATGGTGCGCCGACGCAGGCGCTGCTCGAGTTTGCGCGGAGCGGCGGCAATGTAGTGCTGCAGTACCAAACTTCAGAGTTTACGGCCGAGGATGCTCCTTTCCCGCTGACGCTTGGGAATGCAGAGAAGGTGGTCGATGAGACAGATGCCGTGCAGTTGATTGCTGCATCCGCGGTGTCTTTGGCTATGCCGAACAAGCTCACTCCAGCGGACTTCAACGGCTGGGTGGAAGAGCGTGGGCACGGGTTTCTGGGGTCGTGGGATGCGCGCTACTCGGCGCTGACCGAGACGGCCGACGCGGGGCAGGCACCACAGCGCGGTGGATGGATAACCGCTCATATTGGGAAGGGACATTGGACATATTGCGCGTTTGCACTGTATCGGCAGCTACCGGAGGCTGTGCCGGGGGCTTACCGCATTCTGATGAATCAGCTTGCACTGGCGGATGAGAAGTAGAGCTTGCTTTGAGGACTAGTGCCGATGTTAGAGGAATGAGGATTCCTCTGCTGCGCTGCGGACTGACAAACAGCGAGGAGCCTCGGCGCTCTCAATCTGAACGATACTAAATGAGAAGGCCTCCCTAAACGGGAGGCCTCTTCGGTTGAGCGGTTCCGGTCGTTTTAACGCCGACGTGCCGGGCGGCGAGTTGGAGTAGGCCGCTTCGCGGGAGCAGCCTTCTTCGCGACGATCGCACCGTCGCTCATCGTAATGAGCAGCGGAGCAGACGTGTAGGTGGAGTAGGTTCCGGTCAGCGAGACTTTGGTGAACGCTGCAGGAACCTTTGCGTCGGCGAGGGGTTCCTTGATGTCGAACTCGAAGTCGGGCGTCTTGCTCTGTACTGCATCGTCGGACACTGCGACCATCACCTTGGTGGTGGTGGCGCTTACAACGAGGACGTCCGGGAACTCGACGGACTTGCCCTTTACCGAGTTGAAGGCTTTGTCCGCGTTGGTAATGCAGTTGGGATCTGTGGAAGCAGCCGGAGCAGCGGTAGTAGCCGCCGCAGGTGCTGCCGAAGCATCAGGGGAGGTGGGCGCGGCGGCCGCCGTAGCAGCAGCAGGTGTTGCGCTCGTGCATTGCGGGCCGGGCTGGTTTCCGTACTGAAGCACGAACTCACGGTCGCTGATTGCGAGAGTCGACAGGTCAGGTGTTGTCGCAATCAGGTTGCTCACAATATCTGCAGGCTTGGGTGCAGGCTTGATGCTGGCAACGGCAGCCGGGGGGTCAAGGCTTGTCGGTGCGAGCGCGGTCAACTGCTCATAACCTTCCTTGCTGCCGTGAAACTTGGCGTAGCAGTACTGGGCTAGCTTGATGACATCGGGCTTCAACTGGTCAGGAGCGTAGTAGCCTGCGCGAGTCGCCCACCATGCGCAGTTCAGGTAATCAGGCGGGTTGGAGGTGTAGTAGGCGTTTGCCAGCGTGAGCATGTCCTGCAACACGGGGCTGGGCTTCTGGGTATCGCCCACGGGAACGCTGTCAACTTCGGCCTTCAAAGCGGCGATAGCACCGGCGTTGTCTTTCTTTGCGAGGTCGTCATCCGCAATGGCGCTTTGGAAGGTAGGCATAGCTGCCTTTTTCAGAGTGTCGAAATCAGAATCTGACATGTCCTTCGGTTTGGAGGCGCTCAGACCGGTCTGGGCATAGCCTGCAACCTTATCCAACGCGGCCTGTTTCGCAGCCGGATCGGACATTTTGTCCGCATCAGCGCGGCGCAGGTACACCTCAAAGGTGAGGGCGCGAAGATTGTTCGGGTCGACCTGGAGAAGACGGTCGGCGGCATCCAGAGTTTTGGCGGTGTCATTTGACTGGCTGTAAGCAAAAAGGAGCTGACCAAGAACGTCCGTCTTTACTGCGGAATTGGGATAGGCCTTGAGGTAATCCTCGAATGCAGCGGCCTTCGCGGCCGGGGTGGTGGCGGTGTTTGCAGCGTTGTACTTGGCGTACTCGTCTGCATTCATTTGAACCTGTCCACCAGCCTGGGCCTGCCCTGCGGGCGCAGCCTGAGCGAAGCTGATTTGCGCGAATGGCGCGACGCTGGCCACGGCCAGGAGAGAAGCAAGTACTACCTTCTTCATAAACAAAACTCCTCGGTTACACCGATATTCAAGATTGGTGGTGAAGTGACGCAAAGCGCCGGTGGAACCGCTCCCCTGCTTCGCCGGGGGCTACGGTGGATGATGCGGATTATAGAAATCATGTTGCCCTGACGCAACTTAGAGCTACGTCTCATCACGACGCGTGCGTTGCGCCGTTACAGCAACGGCGTATTGGCGGAGACGTGGTGCAGCACCCAACCTGTAGATTCCGTGACGCCTTATCCACAACATCTTGACGTGGTGTGTTGATTCGTTAGGTTCCCGACACATACGATTTGAAGAGAATACCGGGTCGGGCCGCGTCCACCTGCAAGAAGAGGTTCCCTTTTGCTCAAGCTCAAGAAAGTACAGATTCTCGGCTTTAAGTCATTCTGCGATAGGACAGAGCTGCAGCTCGCCGGCGAAGGCATTGCCGCAGTGGTTGGACCGAATGGCTGCGGGAAATCGAACATTTCGGACGCCATCACCTGGGTGCTCGGTGAGCAGTCGGCGAAGAGCCTGCGCGGCATCAAGATGGAAGACGTTATCTTCGCGGGAACGCGCGATCGCAAGCCGACCGGTATGGCAGAAGTTTCGCTGACACTGGTTGACCCGGAAGTGTACGACGGTGCAACGCTCGCAGAGGGTGAAACGGAAGTGTACGGCGACAGCCAGAACTCGCCCGCACCCACGCCAATTTCGGGTGAGGACTGGGACGAGGCTGCGCTGCGCGCGCAGGTTGCGGAAGAGACAGAAGAGGCAGTCGCTGATGCTCAGCCTGGAGTGACCTACGAGGCCGAAGGCGCGAAGAAGCCGAGCGAAGAACAGGTGAGCGGCGAAGCGGCACAGGGAGACACATCGAACAATGTGGTCCTGAAAATTCGTCGGCGAAAGTTCGGGCGTGCGCCGGTGCGCGCGGGCGAGATCACCGTGACACGCCGCTTGTTTCGCACGGGCGACTCCGAATACCTGCTCAATGGAAAGATCTGCCGACTGCGCGACATCCAGGACATTTTCATGGGCACGGGTCTCGGTGGCGAGAGCTACGCCATCATCGGGCAGGAGCGGATTGGGCAGATTCTCTCGTCAAAGCCGCTGGACCGGCGCGGAATCATCGAAGAGGCTGCCGGGATCACGCGTTTCAAAACGAAGAAGCGCCTGGCGGAGCTGCGGCTGGAGAGCGCGAAGCAGAACCTTTCGCGCGTGAACGACATTTTTGAAGAAGTGACGCGGCAGATGGGAACGCTCAAGCGTCAGGCTGCCAAGGCTGAGCGCTACGGCGCGCTCCGCGATGAACTGCGCGGCAAATTGCGTGTCGTGCTGGCGAGCCGGCTTTCGCAGATGGATGCGGAGCAAAGCGCGGCGCAAACAGAGATCACGCGGCTCGCACAAATCGTAGACGCGCAGGCAACTGATCTCGAGCGCATGGATGCGGAGCACTCTGCCGGTGTAGCACGCGGATACGAACTGGATGGACGCATTCGCGAGGCCGGTGCAAAGGCGAACACCAGTGCGGTGGAGCTGGAACGGATCGCGTCACGCACACATTCGAATGCGGAGCGGGTCTCCGATCTGACGCAACGCATTGCGAGCAGCAACGAAGACCTTGCCCAAGCGCGTGCGCAGCTTGAGGCGCTTTCGGGAGAGCTGGAGCAACATCGCAGCTTCCTGGAAAACGCCACCTCGGAGTCGACCAACTCGCGTGAAGCGGCGCAGGCGCAGCAAGCGCAGGCGCACGCTGCAACGCGCGAGGTGCTCGCCGCGGAAGCGCTGGCTGAGAATCAACGGCGCAACGCGATCGGGTCCATGCAGCGTGCCAATCAGGCTCGCAATGAGCAGGCGCAGGCAGAGGCCGCGCTCGCTGGACTTGAGCATGAAAGTGAGCGCCTTGCCAATGAGTCAGAGCACGCGCGCGCGGAATTGGAGCAACTCGGGCAGCAGCGTGGGCAGGCCAAACTTTCGTTCGAAGATGTGACGGAGAGACTGAAGCGGCTCGAGTCAGAAATTGTCGAGCTGCGGCACAGCCTGGAGCAGAAGCGGCTGCAGGAGACGCAGTCCCGGCGGCGTGGCGATGAGCTGCGTGCCGAGCTGGCGACGTACATGGGCCGTCGCAGCTCTCTGGAAGCGCTGATTCGGGAACACAGCTATTCGACCGATACGGTGCGCAACATCTTCCGTGCGAATGCGAAGAGGTCGCAGCAGGACAGCGGTGGGCTTGCACCAGTGGGAACGCTGGCGGATTTTTTGGAAGTGCAGGGCCAGTATGAGAACGTCGTCGACGAGTTCCTGCGTGAAGAGTTGAACTACGTTGTGGTGAAGAGCTGGGACGCGGCGAACGAAGGCATGCGGATGCTGCAATCCGACGTCGCCGGGCGCGCTACATTCCTTGTTCATCCGAACGATTCCCAGGCTGCTTTTCCCTTTGCTGATGGGATGTCGAGTGCGACGCAGCCTAACAACTCTGGTGTGGTGCCGCTGAAGGACTGCATTCGTGTGCTGGACGGATTTGGGAAGTCACTGGAAGTGATTTTGCCAAAGCTGCGCGAAGGTTTCGTTGCACCCGATTCGGAGACTGCGCGTACGCTTGCTCTTTCCAATCCGCAGTCGTTCTTCCTGTCGCCGAACGGCGAGACGTTCCACAACGTGACGATCACGGGTGGACGCCAACGCGCGCAGGGACCACTGGCGCTGAAGCGTGAGCTTGCTGAAGTGCAGACGAAGATTTCGGCGCTCGAGGGCGAGCTTTCGCAGACGGAGCTGTCTACAGTCGCCATCTCTCGTGAGATCGCAGAAACGACCAGCGCGCTCGACACCAAGAATCACGAGCGGCGTGATGCTGAACGTGAGAGTGCGAACTCCGGCGCGGCGCTGCGGCAGATGGAGTCGGAGGTTGGACGCATTGAGCGTCGCCTGCAGGAGTGGCAGATTTCGGCTGAGCGTAATAAGGACAGCCGTCGGCAGAAGCAGGAACTGTTCGCGCGCAAAGGCGAAGAAGTGGCGCGATTTGAAGGTGAACGCGCAGGCATTGAGCAGCAGGTCGCTGAGCTGACGGAGAAAATTGCGACGCTGAGGGCCAATCGCGAGGAATTGCAAGCAGCGGCGAGCGCAGCGAACGCGGCGTTGGCCGGGCTGGAAGAGCGGCGCCGGAACGCGAATGCAAATTTCGACCAGACACAACGCTTGTTCAACGGTCAGCAGCAGCGAATTGGACAGCTTGAGCAAAGCATCGCAAGTGCAGCTGGGGAGAAGCAACGGCGTGAAGAAGAGACTTCGACGCTTGCGGCGCAGCACATGGAGCTGACTGAGATCCGTGCGCAGGCAGTTGCTGAAGGCGAAACTCTGAGCAGCGAAGCGGCAGGTCTGCGCGCAACGATCGCAGAGCTGGATGGCAAGCTGCGTACTCTGCGGCACGAGACGGAGGTGCTGCGTGAACAGCGTTCCGGCTTGCTGGCGCGTTCGGCTAAGCTGACGTCCGACCTGGAGCACCTGCAGGAGACGTGCGTCAACGATCTTTCTGTGGAGGCGCAAACGCTGCGTGAAGATGCGTCCATCGTGCGCATTGAGGCAGAGGCACTGCACGCGGAGGATGAAGCGGCACGTGTGCTGAAGCAGCGGCTGGAAGCGATGGGACCGGTGAACATGATGGCGCTCGAGGAGTACACCGAAACCGCGGAGCGCCACACGTTTCTTGAAACACAGCGCAAGGATTTGCTTGAGTCGATCGAGAACACGCAGGCCTCGATCAAAGAGATCGACGAGGTTTCGCGCGTGAAGTTCGACGACGCCTTCAAGGTGATCAACGAGAACTTCTCTCTCACATTCACCAAGCTTTTTGGTGGTGGTGCGGCCTACATGAAGCTGACCGACGAGGCGAACTCAGCAGAAAGCGGCATCGACATCATCGCATCGCCTCCGGGCAAGAAGCTACAGAATGTATTGCTGCTTTCGGGCGGTGAAAAGGCGCTTACCGCACTGTCATTACTGGTGGGCATCTTTCAGCACCAGCCTGCGCCGTTCTGCGTGCTGGACGAGGTGGATGCGCCGCTGGATGAGACCAACGTGGGGCGATTCGCGCGGCTGATTGGCGAGATGTCCGCGCACACGCAGTTTGTGGTGATTACGCACTCCAAACGCACGATGGAGCAGGCCGACGTGATGTATGGGGTGACGATGCAGGAACCGGGTGTGTCCAAGATCGTGAGTGTGTCGCTGGGCGGACGGTCGAGGGGGCGCGAGGCGAGGACAGCGGCATAGAGAACATTTGTGTCTGGTTACGTGAGGTGCCCCGTCGTGCGTTCTAGGTGTCTTAAAGCCGAGGTGTCCATTGGAGTACCATGCTGTCATGCATGTCGTGGTGGAGACGCCAGGTTATCTGAGGGATGCAGAGGCGATCTTTAGCTCGGCTGAACGCGAAGAAATCGTTTCCATGGTGGCGAGAGACCCGGAACGTGGTGAGCTTATGCAAGGCACTGGCGGAGTACGCAAATTAAGGGTTGGCCGGGGTTCAAAAGGCAAGAGTGGCGGTGGCCGCGTGATTTACGTGCATTACGATGCTGACCATCCCGTCTTTCTACTCGCCGCATTCGCGAAAAACGAGAAGGCGAATCTCACGAAAGCTGAACGAAACGAGATTGCCAGGTTTGTAAAAACTTTGTTCAGGAGTGGAGCATAGCCGTGAGCGAGAAAGCGTTTGGCAAGATAATGCGTGGTCTTACAGAAGCGCAGAGCTACCTCGACGGAGAACGAACAGACTACAAAGCAACGGTCCCTGCAACGGTCGACGTTAAGAGCATCCGAAAAGCGTTGAATATGACTCAAGCTGTTTTCTCGGACAATTTCGGCTTCAGCCTGGATGCTGTAAAGCACTGGGAAGGCGGGCGCCGAACACCGGAGGTTCCGGCACGTGCTTACCTCACCGTCATTCAACGTAATCCATCCGCCGTGCTTCAGGCCCTGCAGGAGTCGCAGACGTTAACGCGAACGGTAAAGCAGGTATCGAGTAGGAAGCGTTCGAGCGCGGCTGCCTGATGCTGACTTTTGCTCATATTGAGTTCGCATGAATCCGCTCGACTGGATGCTGGCGATTCTGTTGACGTACTCCGTCGTGCGTGCGGCGCTGAATGGGCTTTTGCGTGAGGCGTTTGGTCTTGGTGGGATGGTTCTGGGGTTCCTGCTCGCGTGCTGGTACTACCGCGAGCTTGCACCGCACCTCAGCGGGCTGATCAGCTCTCCGCCGTTGGCACTGTTCGCTGCCTTTATAGCACTGCTCGCCGGGACGATGGTCATCGCGCATTTCGTTGGGATGATTCTGCGTCGTGGAGCGAAGACGATTGGCCTGGGCTTCATGGACCGGCTGGGTGGAGCGGCGTTTGGGCTGGTGCGCGGATTTCTGCTGGGAACGGCGATTCTTACCGCGTTTACGGCGTTTCTGGCTACTGCACCTTGGATGAAAAATTCTCTGCTCGCACCGTATTTTCTAAGTGCGGCCCATGCTGTATCCTTCGTCATGCCCGCGGACCTGAGCAACCGGTTCCACGAAGGTGTCGAGCGTATCAAGCACACGACACCGGACTGGATCAAATCGGCGTCTCCGTCGCACACTAGGTAGAGTTCACCCAAAACTAAGGAACCGACAGCGAGTGAAACGCGATCTCGACAGCCTCGTTCTCCAGATGCATACCGCCGGCCTGTCTTACAACGAAGCCGTGCGTGAGTTCAAGAAGCGCTTCATCATGGAAGTGCTTGCGCGGCATCGAGGAAACCAGTGCAAGGCTGCCGAGGAGCTTGGCATGCATCGCAACACGCTGAGCCGCACGCTGGCGGAGCTCGACATGGATTCGGTGCAGATCAAAAAGGGCCTCAAGCGTCCTGTGCGATCGGTTCGACCGGTGCGGCCCGGTCTGCAGATCGTCGCTAACGGACGTTAGGACGTCGCCCTCGTCTAAAACTTCATACATGCTCGCCCCCTCGCATCGCCGACGCGTTTGCTACGCCTTTGCAACTGGCGGTCTGCTGCTGATGGCGGCTTCGGGCGTGCGGCTGCGCGCACAGGCGCAGCAGTCACCGGACAGAGCCGTTGTCCCGGCGGGCGTGACTCCAGCGATCTCAGCTTCAGCGCAACGCGAAGCGAAGGCTGCGGCGTCTCGCAGCAAAGTAACGGAAAAGCAGGCACGCGAAGCTGACGATGCGTACATCGAAGGCGCGCGGCAGATCGAGAAGAAAGACCTGCCTGCGGCTTTGAAGAGTTTTGGCAAGGCAGCGGCCCTCAATCCGGACAAGCAGGAATATGTGCTGGCGCTGGCTGTCGTGCAGGAGCATACGGTCAGCATGCTGGTGCAGGATGCGGCAAAGGCTCGGCTGCTGGGTGACGATACGCGCGCAGATTCCCTGCTGTCGCAGGCGCGAGCGCTTGACCCCGAAAACAGCGTGATTGCGCAGCACGCATTGAACTTTGATCCTTCGCCCAGACGCATCGAGGCAACGGAGCTGCCGGGAGCCGGTGTTGCCCCGGTGCTTGGCGGACCGGTGAAGCTCGAACCAGATGCTGCGAAGCACAACGTGCATGCGCGCGGAGGCGCACAGGAACTCGTCCGCAGCGTATATGAGGCTTTCGGGATCAAAGTGAGTTTTGACCCGAGTGTGACGAGCACATCGCAGGGCAAGCTTGACCTGGACGATGTGGATTTCCAAACGGCATCGCGCATCGTTGGGAGCATGACACACGTGTTTGCAGTGGCGGTGCAGCCGAAGGTTGCGTTAGTCGCGAAGGACACGCGCGATGAACGGTCGAGGCTGGTACCGCAGATCGAGGAAACGATTGCTCTGCCCGGAATCCCTAGCGAGCAGATGACTGAACTCGCGACGATGGCTCGAACGGTCTTCGAGCTGACGCAGGTAACTGCGAGTCCTGCGACGGGTGCTTTGCTGGTACGCGGTGATGAGGCAACGCTCGGCCTGCTGAATGCGACCTACGCTGACATGCTGGATGGCGGCAGCGATGTGCTGCTGGATGTGCGGCTGTATGAGATCGATAAGACGAGAACACGGACTATAGGCACGCAGCTGCCAAACAGCGTTGGCGCATTCAGTGTCGCTGCGGAGGCGCAGCAGCTTGTCAACTCGAATCAGGCCATCATCGATCAAGCGATCGCGAATGGTGCGACGTTCACCGGGACGCCCTTTCAGATTCTGATACAGGAGGCTGCATTCCTGATTGGATCTGGTGTGGTTAACTCGGCACAGTTCACGAATCTGATTGGAATCTTTGGTGGGGGACTTTCGCTCGCCGGCGTTTATCTCGGCTCGAATGCGTCTTTCAATGCCCTACTCAACTCCAGCGACGTTCGCACGCTCGACGTGATTCAAATTCGCGCGGGCAATAATGAGGACACCAATTTCCGAGCGGGCTCGCGGTATCCGGTTATCACCTCCACATACAGCTCTGGAATCAGCAGCGCGCTGTCATCACAGCTTGCAGGCGTGAATATAAACGGAACAAATGTTGGTTCGCTGCTTTCCCGATATCTGGGTTCGTCCTCCACGAGCATTCCACAGATTCAATATGAGGACCTTGGGATAACGCTCAAAACAACACCCCATATCCTGCGCAGCAGCGATGTTCAGATGAAGCTGGATTTGAAGGTGGAGGCACTTGCGGGCGGGAGCATCAATAACGTGCCCATTCTGAACAGCCGGCAGCTCACGTCCACGATCACCATTCCCGCCGGACAGACGGCACTGCTGGTAAGTCAGGTGTCGGAAAATGAGTCGAAGGCGATACAGGGCCTCCCGTACCTGAGCGAGCTGCCGGGATTTCAGGGGACGTATCGCTCCGATGAGAAAGATACGGGCGAGCTACTCATCACGATCACGCCGCATATTGTGCGGCAGCAAGCCATGCGTATCGCGAGCAAGCGGCTGTTGACACCGCCGAGTCAGAGCGTTGGAGTGGCAACCGAGTAAAAGCGAGACTTTTGCACCGTGAAGCGGTTCTCCGTTATACTTAGTGCTGGCAGGGCGGGAGTAGCTCAGTGGTAGAGTGCTTCCTTGCCAAGGAAGATGTCGCCGGTTCGACCCCGGTCTCCCGCTCCAACTTCCCTCCTTCTGCGATAAACTTCTCGAGTCTCAGCAGTTGCTTGTCACCACGTTTTGAGCTGGTGCAAGTTCCCATGGCGCGGTACCCAAGTGGTAAGGGAGAGGTCTGCAAAACCTTTATGCGTCGGTTCGATCCCGACCCGCGCCTCCAATTTTTCTATACAGCTTATGCAGCCCTCCTCGGAGGGCTTTTGCTTATCTGGAGAATCGAATGTCAAATCACCCCGGCCTTGAGTTGATGGAAAACGAGATGTCGCGCCAATGCGCCGACGCCCTTCAAACGATGAACCAACCTGGCTCGGCTGTGGACCAGATTGTAAGCAGCATCAAGGAGACGGGTCGTCTCATTCTTTATGCGATGGGCGGGTCGCAGCACGTGAACCGAATCGTCGAACCGCTTTATCGCGAGCTTGGAATCGATGCCCGCTCGATGATTGCGTCCGAGCAGCTACTCGCGCCGATGCCCGACGTGGCGCGAACCGCACTCATCGCGTCCCAGTCAGGCGAGTCTGGAGAAATCAAGCAGCTCCTGGCGACAGACGCCGGTCGCGAGCAGCGCTTCGGTCTGACGCTGGAGGCGAACAGCACGCTCGCGCGCTCGGTGAAATCGTCCATCGTGGCGGCGGGAGGAACCGAGCACGCATTTGCGGCGACGCGCAGCATCGTGCTCACGCTCGCAATGCATGCGGCCATTCTGGAAGCACTGGGTGCTTCTCAGGAAGCTCTGCGGGCCGTGCTCGTCGCAGACAGCGCACCCGACATGAGCACGGTTGCGGAACACGTGAAGGCGTGCGATGTGTTCGTGTTCGCAGGCTGGCATGCTATGCAGGGAACGGCCGAAAGCGCGGCGCTTTCCATGATGGAGCTCGCGCGTGTTCCGGCGATCGGATTTGAAGGCGGCCAGTTCCGCCACGGGCCGTTTGAATTCCTCCGACCGGGGCTGGGCATCTTTCTGCTCCGCAGCAGCGGGCCGGACAGGCCACTTGCGGCGTCCGTTGTGGATACCGCATTACAAGCGGGCTGCACAGTCGTTTTGCTGGACGCCAGCGGAGAGGCAGCACCTGCCGGTTGCCTTCACATAAAGCTGCTCACCAGTATGGGTTTAGCTGCCTCGGTAAGCGTGATCCTTGCGCTGCAACGCCTGAATATTCTTTTAGCGAAGCAGCGTATTCCGAGTGGAATTGGGACGCCCCGGTTCACCTCGAAAGTCACCGCTTAGCATTCTCGCGCCGCAGAGCGCGCGAGAATTAGTGAGGCTGGCCTTCACCCGCGTGCCATAATTCGCCTTAGACATGGCTGAAGAGGAATCGACAAAAACCGAGCCGCGCTTCAAGAGCGCGTGGGGCGTGACGGCAGCATGGATAGCCGGCATTACGACGGTGCTCGGCTTCATCGGCACGCTCAGTGGCGCATTCAGCAGCATCTCGGAACACATGCATCGTCACAAAGACTCCGACGCACAGATCGCGATCGCGCAGACGCAGATGAAGGAAGAGGAGTACGAGCGGGCTTTCGGGACCTATACAGCGGTATTAAAAGCTGATTCAGGCTACAAACCCGCTGTGAACGGGCAGGTGGTCGCCGCCGAACAGTGGGCGGAAAATTTCCATGTGGTCACGGAGGACGGCAGAAATACAGTGGCGAACAATGCTGCGCTGCTGGACGGTATCGCGGCTGTGCTGGAAGCGGCGATGAAACGGACGAAAGGTGCCGAGCAAGCCGATGTGCAGGCGCATCTCGGCTGGACACACTGGCTAGGTTTTCATCTGCTCGCCCGCGAAGGCATGCCTTCGGCGGAAGCAGACTTTCGCGAAGCACTGATCCTTGACCCAACCAACCCATATGCAAATGCGATGCTGGGTAACTATCTACTGCAAACGCACGGCAGCTTGACGGAAGCTTCGCAACACTTCGATACAGGGCTAGCGAGTGGAAAAGAGCACGCCTATGTGCGCCGTTTACAGATCGCAGGGCTTACTTACCTGGAGGAGCCCGGCGCGCGTGCGGCGATGTTCCGAGCGGCGAATTCCATGCGGAAGAACAACGAGCCGTTGAGCGCCGATCGCAGGCTGGATGCGCGTGGGTTCTGTTGCACTCCGGGAGAGACGACGCACGACGAACTGATCGAGGCGCTTTCCTCGGTGCCTCGGGATGACGCGTGGAAGACGTACCTCTGGCTCAATGAAGGAAGCGGCGAAGATCCGGCGGTGCAGCACCTCAAGCAGGGTTTTGTTCAGGCGCTGCTGGCCGAAATAGCAGGCGAGCGTGATGCCGCGTTGCAGCAGTTCCGTGATCTCGACAAACAGGTGGAGGGCGTTGGAACAAACCTGGACGAGTACATTCCAGAAGAGATTGAGCGGCTGGCACCGGCCCACCGCTCATCTCGTTGAGACTTACTTCAATGTACGCAGACTCGGCTGCAGCTTCAGCGGTACACCGTCCTGATTGGCTTCGTAGACCACGATGCGCTTGAGCGAATCGTAGGAAACAGAAGTGAGCGGGATAAGACGTCCGTTGATGGAAAGCATCGGTGTTTCTGTAACTCCGATGTCAGTGCCGAGCTTGATGGAGGCCGTGACAGCATCCTTTGTGGGCTGCGTTTGTGCGCAGGCTGCGACGGTATTGGGATCTGCGCCCGCCTTTGCCGCTGCCGCTGCGAGAGTGGCATCGGCGCGATCTTTGGTGAGTGCTTCCTGCGTGTTGTACACCGCATGCGCGTAGCTGAAGAAGGCAGCGTCACCTTTCGCTTTGCGAACACACACGCCTTCTGCGGCTGCCTGCATTGCATATGGGTGCAATTGCGCTACGGGGAAGTTCTGGAAAACGATCCGCGCCTGAGGGAAATCCGTTGCCAGGTTCTCCATTGTCTTCTCGGCGTCGCGGCAGTGAGAGCACTGCAGGTCGGAGAATTCGACAAGCATTAGATCGCTGCCCTTCGCCCCTTGTGCAGGGCCATCGGCGCGCGACTTGAGCGTTTCGCGAATGTCTGCGAACGGCTTTGCACCGAATGAGACAACGTTATCCGCAATCGCGTGTTTGCCATCCGGCGTGGTGAAGAATGTTGTTTGCGTGGTGCGCTCAGGTGCCGTCTTCTCGGCCACATAGACGACCACTTTGCTGACGCCCGGCGCGGGAGTTGCGAGGATGCCCTGCACACTCCAGACCCGGTTTTCGTCGTAACCCCAAAGTGCTTTGAGGAAGGCATTGACCTCGTCAGTGGTGGGTGAGGTTGCTGTGAAGCTCGCCGGGTTTGCAGGCGGAAAGCTCACCTTCCGCGGTGGCGCTGGCGTGGGAATTGGCGTGGTGGGTGTCGGCGACTGCGGCAGCGATGCCGCTTGTGCCTGTGCAGTATAGTGGCCGGACGCGAGCAGCGCGCAGGCTGCAGCTTGCAGGAATAATGCGTTCTTCAAACTGGTTCTTCTCCTTGAACTTTTCTAAGCTTCACGCCGGGCCGCGATCGGGAAGCGGCGACCCATGCCGAATGCTTTCTTCGAGACCTTTAACACTGGCGCGGCCTGCTGCCGCTTGTACTCCGCGATCTCAACCAGGCGGATAATCTGACGAACAAGATTGACGTCGCGTTTTTGCGTGTTGGCAATTTCTTCCGCTGATTGGTAGTTCTCAATGTAGGCACGGAGCAATGGGTCGAGAACTTCGTAGGGCGGCAGCGAATCCGTATCTTTTTGCCCGGGGCGCAGCTCTGCGGACGGCGGCTTGGTAATCGTGTCCTCCGGGATGACCACGCCGTTACGATTGACATAGCGGCTGAGGGCATAAACCTCTGTCTTATAAAGGTCCGCGATAACGGCGAGGGCACCAACCATGTCGCCATACAGGGTGCAGTAGCCGACAGCCATTTCGCTCTTGTTGCCGGTCGTCAGAACGAGCGCTCCCGTTTTGTTCGATATAGCCATGAGCAAAGTGCCGCGTGCACGCGGCTGGATGTTTTCCTCTGCCAGTCCAAACGGCGTGCCGCTGAAAAAGGGTTGCAGCTCTTTCGCAAAAGCGTCGTAGATGCCGCGAATAGGAGCCACCGAGAATGCGATCCCGAGGTTCTGCGCAAGCTGTTCGGCGTCAGAGACAGAGCCGCTCGAGGAGAACTCGCTGGGCATGCCTATTCCTTGAACATTTTCTGCGCCGAGTGCGGCGACTGCGATCGCCGCGACCAATGCGGAGTCGATGCCTCCGCTGAGACCGAGGATCGCCTTACGAAAGCCGCACTTCTTCAGGTAGTCGCGCGTGCCGAGGACGAGGGCGTTCCACGTGCGCTCGCACTCAGGCTCGCCAGCAACCTGTGTGGCTTTCGTAGCGATGTCTGCGTGCTGGTTTGTTTCGGCCACGAGCTTTGCGTTGTGCGTGTCAAAGACGACGAGGTCCTCCGCGAACTCGCACGCCTGCGCAATAACTTCCGCGTTGCCATTCATCGCAAACGAGTCACCATCGAATATGAGGCTGTCGTTGGCACCGACCTGGTTGACCATAACGACGGTTGCGCGATGCCGCTGTGCAAGTGCACCAATCATGCGGCGACGGGTTTCCGTTTTGCCATGCCAATAGGGAGAGGCGGAGATGTTCAGAATGATGCGTTCGCCCGCGAGGTGCGGCGGCAGCATCGACCACTGCTTCATCAGCTCTTCGACTGGATCGACAGGATAGTTCTGGCGAGGCCAAAACATCTTGTCATTCCAGGCGTCCTCGCAAATCGTGATGGCCACGGCGTGACCTTTGACCGTTGTCAGTTCCTGGTCAGTCGCAGGCTCGAAATAGCGTTGCTCGTCGAAGACGTCATAGAAGGGCAGCAGCATTTTTTGCTGGACGTGGCGGATCTCGCCACCTTCGAGCAGAGCGGCAACATTGCGCGCGCGCTTACCTGCGCCATCCGGCGCGAACATCGGTGTACCGATCAGAATGGCTGGTGAATTCGTGGCAACGGTGAGCCGCTTGATTTCATCGAGGCTTTCTTCCGCACGACGAAGAAAGGAGTCTTTCTCGAGCAAATCGGCCGGGGGATACCCACAAATGGCGAGCTCTGGAAAAATCACCAGATCGGCGGCATTGCTGCTTGCACGTCCGTAGAAATCGCGAATCTTTTGCAGGTTCCCGGTGAAATCTCCCACTGTGGGATTAATCTGAGCTAAGGCAATGCGCACGATTCGAGTTTATCGTGTGCGCGCATGGCCTACTGCGGCAGCACCAGTTCGTCCAGCGACAGGAACTCGTGCAGAATCGGGTCGTCACTTGCGCGCATTTCCTCCATAGTGCCGAAGAACCGGGCCTTGCCTTCATGGAGGAACACGATGCGATCCGCGAGCTTTTCTGCAAAGCGCATGTCATGCGTGACGACGATGCTAGTGAGGTGGAGCTGCTGCTTGAGGCGCTGAATCAGGTCGCCAAGCAGGTTGCCCATCAGCGGGTCCACCATTGTTGTGGGCTCGTCATAAAGGACGGCGGTAGGCTGCGCCGCCAGTGCGCGCGCGATGGCGACGGAGCGTTTCATGCCGGTAGAAAGGTCGGAAGGCAACAGGTCTTCCATGCCTGCAACGCCAACCATCTCCAGCAGACCCTTCACCACGAGGTAGATTTGGTCTTCTTCCATGTGTGCGTGTTCACGCAGCGGGAAGGCGACGTTTTCGCCGACGCTGATGGAGTCGAACAGCGCACCGTTCTGAAAGACCATCGTGACCTTGCGCCGGACTTCCTGCAGCTCGCTCTCATCGAAACCTGCGATGTCCTGCCCTGCCACCATCACCGTGCCGCTGTCGGCTTTCAGAAAGCCCATGAGTATTTGCAGTGACACGGATTTGCCCACACCGCTGCGCCCGAGAATGCAGAGCGTTTCGCCAGCGTTCACGTGGAAGCTGACGTCCTGCAACACGTGGAAGTCACCGAAGGACTTATTGACGTGTTCGAAGGCGATGTACGGGCCGGAATGTGTGGCGAAATCCGCACCTGGCAGGCCGGCACTCGCAGCAAACGCGATGTTGTCTGCCGCTTCATCGGCAGCTTCCTCGTTAGCCTCCGCCGCTTCGGAAAGAAACTCCTTCATGATCGGCGCAACATCCGGTGTCATGTCAGAAGTGAGCGGCTCGTCGATATTGTGGTGCGCGACGCCTCCTGCCACCGAAGGTCCCACCTGATCGTCGTTGGGCTTTCCGTCAGCCAATGTACTCCTCGCTTGCTCTCAGTATGGCACTCGGCCTAGCGATGGCGGCTGCCAGTCTTCTGACTGAGCCCAGGCTTCTGCGTGAGCAAGTTCCTGCGGCGTGTTGATGTTGCTGAACCAGAAGTCCAGCTCAGACACAGTCGTATTCGGAGCATAGCGCCGCACGTTTTTGGGACAAACAGGCAAGACATCGTTACTAGCAGCGGCGTAAAGCAAATCGTTCAATTTTCGGTCGCCTCGATCCAAGGCCTGCGATATAGAAACCGCGCACTTTCGATGCAGCATGCAGAAGACTGGTTGCGACTTTTTTTCGACTGTAAGGAAGCTGGTGCCACAGAGACTCTCCTCCCTGATCTCTATTGCCCATGCTTCGAGAAGTAAAGAAGGAACCAGCGGGACATCCACTGGGATCAACATGACCCAAGGCTGCGATGCGGCGCGGAGCGCTGTCTCAAACGCTGCGCCGGGGCCAATGCCGCTGCGTAGATCGTGAACGACCGGAGCAAACGCGCTCAGGTCGTCGCGGCTTCCAAGGATCGATACCTCGCTGCACAGAACTTGCAGCTTCGCGACTGCAATCTCAATGAGCGGCACACCGCAGAAAGGCAGCAGCGCCTTGTCCTGTCCCATCCGCGAGCTCTTGCCTCCTGCGAGGACGAAGCCGTGGATGGGAAGCAGGTCGCTCACGCAGTTTGCCCGACAATCTCGAAGAAGCGAATGATCGACTCGATGCCGCGATGAAAGTTCGCGATGTGGAACTTCTCGTTCGGGGCGTGCAGATTGTCGTCCGGCAGACCGAAACCCATCATCACCGTGGGGATCCCGAGTTCGCGCACGAAGTCTCCAACGATAGGAATTGATCCACCACCGCGTACGAAGACTGTTTCCTTACCGAAGACCTGGGCCATCGCCTGCTGCGCCGCGCGGATGTATTCGTTGTCCGTGCTCACCACGATTGGTTCGCCAGAGTGGATCATGCGTGCTTCGACCTGAATGCCTTTCGGACAGATCTCTTCAACGAAATCTCTGTATTTTGCGAAGGTTTCCTCGGGCTTCATACCGGGCACAAGACGGAAGCTGATCTTGGCCAGGGCTTTGGCCGGAATAACCGTTTTCGCGCCGGCACCGGTGAATCCGCCGGGCATGCCGTGCACGTCCATCGTGGGACGCGACCATGTGCGCTCGAGGACGCTAAACATCTCTTCGCCGGTGAGCTCGTCGGAGCCTACTTCTGTTCTGCGATAGTGTTCTTCGTCGAACGGCAATGATCGCCATGCTTCGAGCTCGGCTTTCGTGGGCTCTTCGATACCGTCGTAGAAGCCTGGAATCGCGATGCGTCCGTCTTCTCGTTTGAGTCGCGCAATGAGCTGCGCAAGCGCAACGAACGGGTTTGGCGCAGCACCGCCATACATACCGGAGTGAAGGTCCTGCGCTGCGCCGCGTGCTTCGAGCTCGGTATAGATCATGCCACGCAGACCGACGCACAGAGTGGGCAGCTCCGGCGCAAACATTTCCGTGTCGCTGACGAGAGCGGCATCGGCATTGAGTTGGTCACCATGCTCGCGCACGAACGCCGCGATACCTTCACCACCAACCTCTTCTTCACCTTCGACGATGACGCGAATATTCACCGGCAGTTTGCCATCTGTCTTGAGCAGGCTTTCGAGCGCCTTGACGTGCATCCACATCTGTCCTTTGTCATCGACCGCGCCCCGAGCGTAGATGTTGCCGTCGCGCTCTTCAGGTTCAAACGGCGGCGACTTCCACTCGTCGAGCGGATCGGGCGGCTGCACATCGTAGTGTCCGTAGCAAAGGACTGTCGGTTTGCCAGGTGCGTTGAGCCAGTCGGCGTAGACCAACGGGTGACCTGTGCGGTTTTCCGTGGACGTCTCGATGAGCCGCACGTTCCCCATACCCGCGCTGCGAAGGCCATCGGCAACAAACTCGGCGGCGCGACGAACATCTCCCGCGCGCTCCGGCGTGGTGGAGATAGAAGGAATGCGGAGAAGATCTTTGAGTTCGGCGACGAACGTGGCACCGTTCTTCTTTGCGTAATCAACTGCTTCGTTTGCGCTCATGCTGTTTCCTTCTAGTTGCGGCTCGGCTTGCCGCCAGGGTTCCACTTGGGTACGAAGTCACTGGATGCGAGCCAGCGCACCGGCTCCACAAGCGACTGGATTGCGGCAGTCATAAACGGCAGATCAAGATGGGCGAGGTCGTCGTTCGGCTGGTGGTAGGTGGGCGGCGTGCCCCATCCTGCGGCGGTGTGGGCAACAACCCCCTTGAGTGCGAGCGCATAGTTGTCCGATCGCTCAAAGAAGTGCTGCTCGGGGTAGGGATCTGGGCCGATCATCGCGCCATGCTCCTTGAGCGTGGGACCGAGGTTTGATCTGTCGTAGCCGGTGAGCAGCAAAGTACCTTTTGGCATCTTGGGGTCCTGGTTGCCGATCATTTCGAACTCGAGATTCGCAACGAGATCCTTCAATGGCACAGGCGGGTGCTCACCGAAGTACGTTGAGCCGAGTTCACCGGCTTCTTCGCTGCCGTAGCAGACGAAGAGCACGTTGCGTTTCAACTTCGGGCCGGAGGCGAGCGCGTGCGCAAGCTCCAGCACTGCCGTGGTGCCGGCGGCGTCATCGTTCGCGCCGTTGTAGATGCTGTCGCCATTTACCGGCTTCCCAATGCCGAGATGGTCGAGGTGAGCCGTGAGGAGCAGCGTGCCGCTGGATGGATCGGTGCCTGGCAGGTAGCCGATGGCGTTGAACGTGTGCCGCGGTGCTTTTGGCGTGACGACATGAATCTGCAGGCTAACCGTATCGCCATCGTGAACGGCCTGGAGTTGCTGCACCGCGTCATTGCGTAGCAGAAGGGCTGTTGATCCGCCGCGCGCCTCACGTGCCTCGGCGAGCCGAATGGGCGTGCGGGTCTTGCCGCCAAGCATGCTGTACAGGCTGGCAAGAGCGCCGCTGTCCTGCAGCAGCACGGCAGAAGCTCCTGCTCGACGGGCCTGACCGATTGCGCCGAAGGCGGAGTTCGTGTCCTTCACTCCGCTGATGAGAACGATGGAACCTTTGCTGAACTTTGCAGACCGCAGGTCAGCGGCCTGCACGCGAACGAGCGGGCCGCTAACGTTGTCACCGCTCGCCATCAGCAAGTCGAACGTAGCGCCCTCGGTGAGCGAGAGAGTCCCGGCCTGCAGCGTCGCGTGGCCGTCCAGCTCGGGGGAAATGATTTCCGCACTTTGTATATAGCCACCCATACCGGGAGCTGGCTTCAGGCCATAACCGATGAACTCGGATGCGACATACGTAGCTGTTAGTTCTTCATCGCGCGTCGCGCTGCCACGGCCTGCAAGGACGTCGCTGGCGAGGAACTCTTCATGCGCTCGGACCCACTCAGGACGGACTGTCCAATTTGCGGCAGACTGCGCTGACGCTGCGTGTGAAAGTAGGCACAATGCCACAGGCAGGAGCAAGCGGGATCGAAGGGCAGAAGAAGGCGGCATTCAGTCTCCAAGAGGCAGTTTGTAACAGGCACAATCGTAACCCGGCGGACACACAGTCGTGCTGACACGGTCTGCAATTCAAAGCTGTTAACGAGCGGGATTCGTCTAGAATAAAGGTGTGCGGATTCGCGCGGTCCATCTCGCCTGTTTCATGCTGCTGCTGTCGGCGATCGCGTCGGCGGAAACGCGCCGTGCGAGGACCGAGTGCCTTGACTCGCACGTGCAGTATGCAAGCTACCTCATGCAGCAGGGTTCCGTTGGGATTCTGGCTGAAGAGGCCTTTCCGTGCGGTACGCCGGAGGCGCTGAAGCTTGAACTGCCGGTGCGCCTCCGTGCGCAGGCTGTAACGGTGTGGGCGATGAAGCCTCCGTCAGCGCAGGGAACTGAAGTACAGGAATTTACGGGCAACCGCGTTTAGCTTGAGCTTCCCGTCTTTTTCCTGCCTCGTCGCGTGAGGCCACCCTTTTGCTAACTGACTGTTTTGCGTTCCGCCTCTCTGTGCGACGCCCAAAGGATTCCTTCCGTGCTCAATAACGTACTCGCCAAAGTTTTTGGTACCAGCAATGAACGCGCTGTAAAGCGCCTGATGCCTACGCTAGCCAAGATCAATGGTTATGAAGATTCTCTGCGTGCGCTGACCGACGAACAACTACAAGCGAAAACGCCCGAGTTCAAGGCCCGTATCGCTACCGCACTCGAAGGCTTGACCGACCCGGAACAAATTACCGCGACGGAAAAGGCCATTCTTGACGATCTGCTGCCGGAGGCGTTTGCCGCAGTGCGCGAGGCGAGCCGGCGCATCGTCGGCATGCGCCACTTCGACGTGCAGATGATCGGTGGCATGGCGCTTCATTCCGGGAAGATTGCCGAAATGAAGACCGGTGAAGGCAAGACGCTGGTTGCCACACTTCCCTGTTATCTGAACGCGCTCGCGGGCCGTGGCGTTCACGTCGTTACAGTCAATGACTACCTGGCCAAGCGCGACGCCGAGTGGATGGGCAAAATTTACGGCTTCCTTGGGCTCACCGTTGGCGTGATTGTGCACGATCTGGACGAGAACCAGCGCCGCGAAGCTTACGCTTCGGACATCACCTACGGCACCAACAACGAGTTCGGTTTCGACTATCTTCGCGACAATATGAAGTTCGAGCTTTCCGACATGGTGCAGCGCGAACATTACTACTGCATCGTCGACGAAGTCGATTCGATTCTCATCGACGAGGCGCGTACGCCGCTCATCATCAGCGGCCCGACGGACAAGACGACAGACAAGTACGCCCTTGCGAATGACGTGATTCCGAAGCTCGAAGAGGGCGAGTTGATCGAGACGCTTGAGACTAAAACATGGTCCGGCGATTTCGTGATCGACGAAAAAGCGCGCGCCATCACCGTAACCGACGAAGGCTGGGAGAAGGTCGAAGGCCTGCTCGGCATTGGCAACATCGCTGACCCGGAAAATTGGGACATGAAGCACCACATCGAGGTCGCCATCAAGGCGCACTCGCTTTATAAGCGCGATGTGGAATATGTGGTGAAGGACGGCGAGGTCATCATCGTCGACGAGTTCACCGGACGACTTATGCCGGGTCGCCGCTGGTCGGATGGTCTACACCAGGCTGTGGAAGCAAAAGAAGGCGTGCAGATCCGCAAGGAAGATCAGACGCTCGCAACCATCACCTTCCAGAACTACTTCCGCCTATATAAAAAGCTTTCCGGCATGACCGGAACGGCGGAAACTGAAGCGGCGGAATTTGACAGCATTTACAAGCTGGATATCGTCGTGATTCCGACAAACCGGCAGATGCTTCGCATCGAGAACTCCGACGTGGTGTACCGCACGGCGAAAGAGAAATACTTTGCCGTCGCTGACGAGATCGAACGCCTGCACGCGGCAAAGCAGCCCGTGCTCGTCGGCACTACTTCTATCGAGAAGAGCGAGTTGCTTTCCGACATTCTGAAGCGCAAGGGCGTCCGCCACGTCGTGCTCAATGCAAAGTTCCACGAGAAGGAAGCGGAAATCGTTGCGCAGGCGGGTCGTCTGGGCATGGTGACCATTGCGACCAATATGGCGGGCCGTGGAACCGATATTTTGCTTGGCGGGAACAGCGAGTTTATGGCTCGTCAAGATCTCGTGAAGCGCAGCCTTGCTCGCGCGGTCTCTGCGGCGGAGGGTGAGATTCATCCAAACGCGGCTCCGGGCTTCGTTCGTTTCTACTATCAGTCTCAGGAGTTTGAAACGTCGCAGGCGCAGTGGGACGATCACCTGAACGCGCACTCTTCGGCAACGAAGATTGAACACGACGCCGTTGTGGAAGCGGGTGGTCTGCACATCCTCGGCACGGAACGCCACGAATCGCGGCGCGTGGACAACCAGCTTCGTGGACGCGCAGGACGCCAGGGTGACCCCGGTGCTTCGCGCTTCTACCTATCGCTCGAAGACGACCTGATGCGCATCTTCGCCCGTGAATGGGTGTCGACGCTGCTGCAGTCGCTGGGCATGGAAGAAGGAGTCCCAATCGAGAGCCGCATGATTTCGCGGCGCATCGAAGCTGCACAGAAGGCTGTTGAGACGCAGAACTTCGAATCGCGTAAGCACGTGCTTGAATATGACGACGTAATGAACAAGCAGCGCGAAGCTGTCTATGGTTTGCGTCGGCAGTTGATGGAGGGCGTCGATCAGAAAGAGCTCGTGACAGACGATTATGTCTCGACCATTCTGTCGAACATTCTTGACGAGAACGCGCCGGAAAAGGTGCTGCCCGAGCAGTGGAATACCGAGAAGCTGTTCACGCAGCTTTACGACGTGTTCGGTGCCCGGCTTGAGAACGAGATCAATACGCATGAGCTTTCGCGTCACGACCTTGGCGAGGCGATCTTCAATACGCTGCGCTCGCGCTACGACGTAAAGGAGCAGATCCTCGGCGGCGTGAACATGCGCTATCACGAGCGAGTCGTGATGCTGAGTGTTCTTGATGGCCTCTGGAAAGAGCACCTCCTCGCGATGGACCACCTGAAGGAAGGTATCGGGCTGCGTGGCTATGCGCAGCAGGATCCGCTGGTGGAATACAAGAAGGAAAGCTTTGGCATGTTCGAGGCCATGATGCTGCGTTTCCAGGAAGACACCGCGCGTCACCTCTTCCGGATGCAAATCCTCGCACCGGACGGCACGCCGATCGAAACAGCAGAACAGCTCGCGGCGCTGCAATCAGGTATGCCACAGGCTCCTGAGGCACCGCAACTGCCGCATCGTGAAGGCGCGCCGGGTGGCCGCATTCTGGAGACTGAGTCTGCCTCATCGGACGCTCCACTGCTGTCCCAACCTGAAGCACTCCCTGTCGTTCCGACGCGCGCTCCATCTACGACCATCGACGCCCTGGAACGCGACTTCGAAAGGAAAAAGCAGCGTGAGTTGGAAGCAGCTCGCATGGCCGGCGGTTCCGGTGCCAACGGAAACGGCAACGGCCCTGCACGTAGCGGACAAAAGATTGGCCGCAACGATGAGTGCTTCTGCGGCTCTGGCAAGAAGTACAAGAAGTGCCACGGGGTGAACGCGTAATGGACCTGGAAATCACCGTCGACCAACTCAAGGAGCGTCTCGCATCCGCAAATCCTCTACTGTTGCTGGATGTGCGTGAGCCATGGGAATACCAGACCGCCCGCGTTGAAGGCAGCACGCTGATACCGATGGGCGAGATTCCGGGCCGCGCGCATCAGGAGCTCGATGAGGATCAGCCGATTGCTGTGCTGTGCCACCATGGTGCGCGATCGTTATCTGTCGCGAACTGGCTTCAGCAGCAGGGTTTTAAGCAGGCACAGTCGGTTCGCGGCGGTATCGACCTCTGGTCACAGGTGATCGATCCAGGAATTCCCCGCTACTGACAACTGACTTCGCTGAGGCACGAAGCCTCAGCGAGGCTCGCGTTGTGCTACGCTCTCCCGCAATGGCTCTCCGGCTCACACGTAGACGCTTTGCGCAAACATCTCTTCTGTTGGCGGGCGTAGCTTCACTCCCCAAGGCACTGCGATCGCAGGCCACTCTTTCGTCACGGGTCGATGTCGGCACGTTAGAGCGTGACCGCGTTCTCACCGAAGCGAAGGATGCGCTGAAGCGGCCTATCGAGACCATCACTACGCGCAAGTCACCGCGCAAAGACGGTGATCCGCATGAGTACTACTCCGAGCTGAGCTTCGCTCAGAGCGACCTTGTGCCACGCACAGCTCGCTCGTTT
This sequence comes from Granulicella sp., assembly GCA_965200515.1. Lineage (GTDB taxonomy): Bacteria > Acidobacteriota > Terriglobia > Terriglobales > Acidobacteriaceae > Granulicella. The sequence continues at coordinate 2,931,558 of CBDAUT010000014.1, forward strand.
CGGGACCATGCAACGCTGCTTCGGCAGTTCTCCAACTCCGTGGCGACCCTCACGGCAGCCTACGTGCTGACGCACGAAGACGCATATGCACTGCGCGCTGGCCAGCACCTCTACGCCTGGTTTGTGCAGCCGGAGACGCGTATGAATCCGCAGCTTGCTTTCGCTGGCTTCGATCCGCGCGAAAAAAGTGCTGTGGGGCAGCCCTCTGGAATCATTGACGCGGTTCCACTCGCCGAGATCGCGAGATCAATGAGTTTCCTGGTCGATACAGCCGCCTTATCACCACCAGACTTCGAGACAACGCACCAGTGGTTCGCCAGCCTGCTGGAGTGGATGAATACGGCGCGAGAGCCGGTAATTGCGCGTGAAGCGAAGGATCGCACTGCATCAGCGTGGCTGCTACTTGCCTCTGCGATCTCGCGTTCTCTGCGCAACTCCGCTGTTCTGGATGCGTGCACACATCGCTTTCGCAAACCAACGCTGCGCAACCAGATCACCGCGGGCGGCGTGTTTCCGCGCGAGATCGTGACGGCATTCCCGTTCCGAAACACGCTGCTGAACTTTGAGCTGCTTACGGCAGCATGTCAGCTACTTTCCACATCGTTCGATCCACTCTGGCAATACGAGCTGGAAGACGGCCCAGGCATGCGCGCGGTCGTCGCACTGCTGTTCCCCGTACTTCAAGATCGAGCGAAGTGGCCGTATGTTGCAGACCCAATGTTCTACAACGATCTACCGGCCAGACGGGCTGGTTTGCTGTTTGCTGGACGAGCCTTTCAGAGACCAGAGTATGTTGAGCTATGGCGTGTCACTCCCGCACCGAACATGGATGCGCTGCCGGAGCCAGTCGCTTCGAGCTTCGTTGTGCACCAGCCGCTGCTCTGGACGACGCGAGCGGCGCACGGGTTGTAGCTTTAGCACCTACGGCAGATCGTAGTCGAACACGTACGAGTGACCGCCTTTTGCGTCCACAATAATCGTCAGCTCTCCAGTGAGGCCCGCCAATTCACCAGTTCCGGAATCTTTGACCACCACGATCTCCATCACGCCCGAGCTCGCGTCGCCTTTCTTCATGGTCGCTGAATGCATGAGATAGAAGCTGCCAGACTTGCCAACGAGCTTGCCCGTTACGTGGTCCATGGCGACATAGGCCATGGACCCCGTTGCTTCGGTGAAGCTGCTGAGCATTTCGCCCTGAGCGGATCCTTCCAGATCGCCACTGAAAGTCTTCTCAAGCATGTATCTGCCGATGCCGGCCGATTTTGCAATGCTGGACGGTTCAGCCGGCGTGACCTTTGCTACGAAAGTTCCCTTTGCCTGCATATGCTTTCCTCCTGGGGCGCTCTGCGCCAGTAGTGACGAAGACGTCAGCACGGCGACGAACAAGATAGTCGCAAACTTCTCGATGAGCTTCATACTTACCTCGCCCTGAAACTCTAACCCACAGTGAACATGCCACCCAAGGGTGGCATGTTCACTAGGACTTCTTGCTCGTTAGTCGATAGAAATCTTTCGCAGCAGGCGAAAGTCACTTAGCATCTTGCCGGTGCCCAGGACCACGCTGGCAAGCGGATCGTCCGCGATGGAAACTGGCAGACCTGTTTCTTCACGGATACGCTTGTCTAAGTTCTTGATCAATGCGCCGCCACCGGTGAGCACAATACCGCGATCGGAGATGTCAGCAGAAAGCTCTGGCGGAGTACGCTCCAAAGCCACGCGGATTGCGTTCATGATCGTCGCGATCGATTCGGCCAGGGCTTCACGAATTTCAGAATCTTCAATTGTGATGGTCTTCGGCACGCCCTCGATGAGGTTGCGGCCTTTGATCTCCATCGTAATCGGCTTATCCAGTGGGAAGGCTGAGCCTAGTTCGATCTTGATCTGCTCTGCGGTGCGCTCGCCAACTAACAGGTTGTACTTGCGTTTCAGGTACGTCTGGACGGCGTCGTCCATTTGATTGCCGGCCATGCGCACGGAGCGCGAGTACACGATGCCTGCAAGCGATATGACGGCTATGTCCGTCGTTCCGCCCCCGATGTCTACGACCATGTTGCCACCGGGTTCGGTGATCGGCAGCCCAGCGCCGATGGCGGCCACCATCGCCTGCTCCACAAGGTGCACTTCACTGGCTTTAGCACGGTAGGCAGAATCCATAACGGCGCGCTTTTCCACCTGCGTGATTTCGCTGGGGACGCCGATCACGATGCGCGGATGCACCATCATCTTGCGGTTATGCGCCTTCTGGATGAAGTAGTTCAGCATCTTCTCGGTGTGCTTGAAATCGGCGATAACACCGTCTTTCATCGGCTTGATGGCGATGATGTTACCGGGGGTGCGCCCGAGCATGTCCTTCGCCTCTTTGCCGACTGCTTCGACTTCATTCGTGACGCGATTAACGGCAATGATCGAGGGTTCGTTGACGATGATGCCCTTGCCATTCGCGTAAACAAGCGTATTCGCAGTCCCAAGATCGATGGCTAGATCACTGGAAAACAGGGAGAATATCGAGCGCATGTTGCTGCCGCGCCCGGAACGTGAAGAATAGCCGTTTGATGCCATTGCGATAGCGTCGTTCCTGGTTCTAAAGAAGAGTTGTGGACTGGAATGCCTGCAAGTACATTGTACGGCTATCCCGCTGCTCTGAGCGCAGATGTGCACACACGCAGACACTAACGAGAAAGCCAACATCGCATTTCGAGTTGACCATTTGGCTGCGGAGGATTAGCTTTCCACCAGAGGCGAATAAATGGCGAATATGTTCGTAGAATCGGCGATTCCGGCTCTCTTCCCGATCCCGCCTCAGAAGCCTGTCGGACTGGCAAAGCTCGCGGCTGAAGCCACGCACACCGCTGACGGCCACCTCATTGAATTCAAGGCAATGCGTTCACGGTCTCTTCTAAACCGCACCACATCGAAGCGGATGGGGTGGACGGCGCATTCGGTGAACCCGTATCGGGGCTGTGAGTTTGCCTGCAAGTATTGTTATGCCCGCTACACGCATGAGTTCCTGCAACCCGCACCGATTACAGCGCCCCCGCGCGGAACATACGACCAGCCGCAGCAGCCCTGGGCGCTGGCGTTCGAACGCGAGATCTACGTCAAGGAGAACGCGGCCTGGCTGCTGGAGCAGGAGCTGAAACGCATCGACCTGCGCGAGGAGATTGCGATCGGAACCGCAACCGATCCATACCAACCGATCGAGCGAAAGGCGAAGGTCACGCGCAGCATTCTAGAGGTGCTTGCCCGCTATCGTGGGCTGCGCGTAGGCGTTGTTACCAAGTCAACGCTGATCGTTCGTGACATCGACTTGCTGCAAACGATAGCCGAGCGGAGCCACCTGGTGGTGCATGTTACCGTGACGACCACGAACGCCACGTTAGCGCGGAAGTTGGAACCGCGTGCCCCGCGCCCTGATCTGCGATTGGAAACGGTTCGCAAGCTGCGCGAAGCGGGCATCACGGCTGGAGTGCTTTGTTCACCGCTGCTGCCTGGCATCAACGACAGCGAACGCGCCGTGGATCGTGTCGCCATGGCCGCAGCAGATGCAGGCGCCAATTTCTTTGCAGCTCATCCGCTATTTCTGAAAGCCTGTTCCCGGCCGACTTACCTGAACTTTGTTCGTGAGCAGTTTCCGCAGCTTGTCGCGGACTATGAGAGGCGCTATCAACGAGTAGATTTTGCAGGACCGGAGTACACAAAGCAGACACAGGAAATGGTGTCACGGCTATGCACGAAGCACGGCCTAGCAAGACGCTCACTTGATGCAGTTCTTACGCGGGGCTATGGCGAGGAAGATCGTAAACCGCCACTGAAGTACGGCGAGATGCCGGCAGGCTTGGAAGTTCAGGCAAAGCTCTTCGCCTAAAACCCTCACGCATTGAACTTCACGCGCGCTTGCATACAGGCCACTTTGACTTTCATTGCAAATTGCGATATGGTTATTGCAATCCGCAATGCGGGTTTCGGCGGGACCAGGAATGAAGTTGAGTGACAAAATCCGGTATTTGAGAGAAGTGGAAGGCAGCCTCCGCGGGCTGGACCGGGCCATGACTCAGGGTGAGCTAGTGAAAGCCATCGCTGAAGAGATGGATGGGCCGATGAGTCAAAGCTATCTTTCGCAGATCGAGAGTGGCGCACGTCCGCACCTGACGAATACGTCGCGTCTGCTCCTGGCGAAGTTCTTCAAGGTTCATCCTGGCTACCTTGTGGACGATCCTGAGGGCTATCACGCAGAACTGATGAGTGATGCGCGCGGGCTAGAAGACAAGCTCGATCTATGGCTGATTGGTGGAGCAGAACGGTTCCGCAAAGACGCAGAGTTGCGACGTGCCTTGCTGACACTGGCAAAGCACCAGAATTCGCGTGATTGCCTGCTGCTGCTGGAAAGCGTGCTGGAAACACCTGCGCTTGCAGAGCGGCTGTTAGAACTTCTTCGCCCAGAAAGTAGCGCGGGCACAGCAGCTCAGTCACCTGCTCCGGTGCTTGTGAGTGCAAGGAAGTCAAGGTCAAGTACCACGCTGGTGAGTTCGAGAAAGCCGAGTAAGGGAGGCGGAAAATGTTGAGCGCTGGTGCATGGGATTGGAATGCGATTTACCTGACCTGCTTCGGTGTGGGGCTTTTGCTGAGCGTGCTCGCGTTCGTTGGTGGTTTCGGCCATCTACACTTTGGGCACTTTCACCTGCGCGCACATCATGGTCTCGGCAAAACCGGCAGCGCTCACATTGCTCCGGTGAACGGTTTCACGTTGGTGGCATTTCTCTGCTGGTTCGGCGGGACTGGCTACCTGCTGCATCGTGGCGGCGTGTTCAGTGGGTTGCTAGTGCTACTGTTTTCTGCACTCAGCGGCGTGGCCGGTGGCTCTCTGGTGTTCTGGTTCATGTCCAAGGTGCTGATGGGCCATGAGCGTCCTCTGCTGGCGGCCGACACGGAATTGACCGGAATGATTGGACGGCTTAGCACGCGGCTCGGAGAAGGTGCAACGGGCGAAATGCTGTACTCACAAAACGGTGCACGACGTAGCGTAACCGTGCGCGCTGAAGACGGAGCACCGATTGAGCGCGGCACCGAGGTCATCGTAATGCGCTACGTGCGAGGAACTGCCTGGATACGGCGCTGGGATGAGTTTGAACACGGCTTGCTGGGCGGTGAACAAGCAAGCAAGTCAGAAGGAGAGCAAAGACGATGAAGAGTATGCCCGTGCTGATAGCACTGTTGCTGATCGCGCTTGCGGTTCCACTGATATTACGGAAGGTGCCGCCGAACGGTTTCTATGGTTTTCGGCTCCCCAAGACGCAGTCCGATCCGCGCATCTGGTACGCAGCCAATCGCGCAGCCGGTTTGAATCTGGTTGCGGGCAGCTCACTGAGCCTGCTTGTCTGGGCGGCAACAGCGCTGATGTACGGAGCAACACGGGCGAATGTAGTTGGAATGACGGCGTTGTCGGTTTCTGTGATTGGCGGCTTTATCGTGTCGCTGGTGCAACTGCACAGAATGTAAGAAGTAGCTGTTTGCAGTAAATCTCTGAAAGAGGAAGAGAGATGTCGAATCAGGTAGTTGTCGTCGGTGGATTGATTGTTCTGGCCACCTTGTTCATCATGGGCCTGCTCGCGAAGATGTTTCGCAAAGCCGGCCCGAACGAAGCGCTCATTGTTTATGGGCTGCGCGGTGCACGCGTTGTGATTGCGCATGGCACTGTCATTCTTCCGGTCGTGGAGCACGCTCGCGAGCTTTCGCTTGAGCTGATGAGCTTCGACGTGGCTCCGCAACAGGACCTGTACACCAAGCAGGGTGTGGCTGTGACTGTGGAGGCTGTCGCGCAGATCAAGGTCCGCAACGATCGCGAAAGCATCATGACTGCGGCGGAGCAGTTCCTTACGAAGACACCGCCGCAACGGGAAGGTCTCATCCGCTTAGTGATGGAAGGCCACCTGCGCGGCATCATTGGCCAGCTCACTGTGGAGCAGATCGTCAAAGAGCCGGAGATGGTGGGCGAGCGTATGCGCGCAACCTGTTCGGAGGACCTGAGCAAGATGGGACTCGAGGTGGTGAGCTTCACCATCAAGGAAGTGCGCGACAAAAACGAGTACATCAGCAACATGGGCCGGCCGGATATTGTGCGCATTCGCCGCGATGCGGAGATCGCGACTGCAGAGGCGGAGCGCGACACAGCTATTAAGCGTGCCATAGCCTTGCGTGAAGCTGCTGTAGCGAAGTCGGCTGCTGACCAGGAACGCGTGCTTGCCGAAACGATGTCGCTCGCCAAGCAAGCTGAGGCACAGTGCGATCTCGATATTCAGAAGGCCACGTTTGAAGAGCAGTCGCGACGGCAGCAGGCGCAGGCAGACAAATCCTACGAACTGCAAACAAACATGATGCAGCAGAAGGTGATCGCTGAGCATGTGAAGGTGCAGCAGATCGAGAAGGAAGCTCAGGTCAAGGTGCAGGAAGCCGAGATCCAGCGCAACGAGCGTGAGCTGATCGCGACGGTGCTGAAGAAGTCGGAAATCGAAAAGCAGCGCATTGAGAATATGGCGAATGCAGAACGTTCCCGTCTAGTGGCAGAAGCCGAAGGCAGGGCACAGGCTATCCGCGTGCAAGGTGAAGCGGAAGCCGCGGTCATCTTCCAAAAGGGCGAGGCGGAAGCCAAGGCGATGAACATTAAAGCCGAGGCCTATCAGGAGTGGTCACAGGCTGCTGTTGTCGACAAGCTGATCACCAACATGGCCGATGTTGTTCGCGCGATGAGTGAGCCGCTGAGTCAGGTGGACAAGATCACCATTGTTTCGACAGGCGATGCTAAGTCCACAGGCGCGAGCAAGATCACGGCGGACATCACGGAGATCGCCGCACAGGTGCCCGCGCTTTTTGAAGCGCTGAGTGGCATGAAGATGAGTGACCTAATGTCGAACGTGAAACAGATGGCGCAACGACCGAATGGTGAAGTCGGTAAAACGCTCGACGGAACTGCTACCAAGAGCATTTGAACGTGGGGTCCGGACGAGATCCGGGCCTTCGTGTTTCGCGAGTAAGACGAAAAGGGGCAAAGATCATGGCATTGATGGAACGAGTAGCAACGCTATTACGCGCGAACGTAAACGACCTGATAGATCGCGCAGAAGACCCGGAAAAGATGATGAAGCAGTTGGTGGTTGACATGGAAAACCAGCTCCTCCAGCTCAAGACGCAGGTAGCGATCGCCCTCGCGGATCAGCACCTCTTGGAGAAGAAGACCAAAGAGCACCAAGATGCTTCCTCAAGCTGGCATACGAAGGCGGAGCTCGCCGTGAACAAAGGTGACGACGAGCTCGCTCGAGCCGCACTGGAGCGGGCGCTTAGTTCACAGAGCATGGCTGACGGTTTCTGCGCGCAGGTAAGCGAGCAATGCGCCGAAGCAGAAGCCCTGCGAAACACGTACAACAAGCTCCAAGCCAAGCTGAAGGAAACGCAGGCTCACTGCGAATTGCTGGTGGCGCAGCATCGGCGCGCAAAGATGGTGGGCAAAGCGACCGCTGTCGTCGGTGCTGCTGAAAGCAAGACACCCGCGAGTGGTGGCGTGCTTGGGCGTTTCAAGGCGCGCATTCAAAACAGCGAGGCTGAGAATGCGGCGAGTAAAGCGATGCTCAGCGGAGCATCGCTCGAAGACAAGTTCGCAAAGCTCGAGCGCGACGAGAAGGTGGACAAATTGCTAGGCGAGTTGAAGCAGAAACAGTCGCGGATGCTGGAAGCTGGTTGAGGTTAAACTGAGCGTGTGATTCTGACCCGGGCTAGCGCAATTCGCTACATGCTATCCATGCGCGAGGGCGGATCAATGCCTGCAATGCTTGAGGCAGATGATGGCCGTCGCTATGTTGTGAAGCTCCGGGGTGCCGGACAAGGTGCACGGGTATTGGCGGCCGAGTTTTTGGCAGGAGAGATAGCTCGGCAGCTTGGGTTGCGAGTTCCGCATCTTGCTGCCATTGAGCTGGATGCGATGTTCGGGAAGACCGAGCCCGATCCTGAGGTCCGCGAGCTGTTTCAGCGCTCTAGCGGCTTGAACCTCGGCTTGGAATACCTGCAGCAAGCGTCGACCTACGACCCGGTAGCAGGTGATCGCGTCAGCGCCGAAGAAGCTTCTCGTGTCGTATGGCTCGACGCCTTTATTCGTAACGTTGACCGTACACCGCGCAATGCGAATCTGCTGATGGTGCGTTCGCAATTATGGCTTATCGATCACGGAGCGTCGTTGATCTTTCACTTTGACTGGCCTTCCGCTTCGAGGAAAGCCCAAGACCCGTTCCCGTCTATTGCGAGCCACATCCTGCTTCCGCTGGCCTCAGACATCGCTTCCGCTTCTGAGTGGGCGCATGAACGGCTTAACGACTCCTTCTGGAACGAGGTGTTGGAAACTCTGCCGACGGATTTTCTGCCGGAGGACGACGGCGTCTCCGTAGCTGCGCAGCTTGCTGGATACCGTGCGTACTTTTCGGAGCGGCTCGCGCACTCAGCTATCTTTGAAAGGGAGATCGAGCGTGTCCGAGCGGAAAGCCTATAACTACGCTGTGATTCGCATCGTTCCCCGTGTGGAGCGGGACGAATTTCTCAATGCCGCGGTGATCTTGTTTTCTCCGCAAAATAAGTTCCTCGGTGTGAAGACGAGCGTGCATGAAGACAAATTGCGTACCCTCTGGCCCGAAAGCCCTGTTGACGAGATCCGCAACCACATTGCGGCAGTGCAGAAAATTTGCAACGGAGATCCGGCAGCCGGGCCTATCGCAAAACTTTCCCCAAGCGAGCGCTTTCAGTGGCTTACCTCGCCGCGGAGCACGATGATTCAAGTGTCGCCGGTACGCACAGGAGTGACGGATGACCCAGAAAGAACGCTGGGTCAGCTCGCCGATGAACTGATTTCGTAAAGATAAGCAGACAAGCCGCGTCAAGACGCTGCGGTTTTCGCTTTGAGCCCCGCAAATATGGCATAGCCGTATGGCTCGTGGGTTTGCCAAAGGACTTTGCCTGCGCGATCTGTGAGTACGACGTAGGCCGCATCCGGCGCGTGTTCGTCGTAGCCACAGTAGGACTTCCAGGCTGCTTCATCTGTATAGACGGGCAGGAAGCGCGGCTGAAGTACCTGCGGCACCTTCTTCTTCAGCGAGCGATTGATCCACCCACGAAAGAAGCTGGGAACGCTGGCAAGTACAGCAACATCGTAGAAACCTACTTTGCTGTCCGCGAGGCGCGTACGCACGGGAATTTCCCACGCGGTAGTTGCTTCGGCACTTGCACGGGAGAACCCCACAATCAAGACGTTGACGGTAGAAAGGTCACGAGGAAGCTGTACTTCGTGCGAGTCCAATGCCACAACGGTGGTCGAGGGCAATGAACTCTCCGCGCGCGCGACAATCCCGACCAAGGCAACCGCTGCGACAACCGTGTATGGACGGAGCTTAGCGGCCAACGTGCGCATTCTGGGGGCCGCCTGTGTAGGTCACGTGCCAAACTGTCTTTGTTCCGTCGTCCGTTACGAACATGCTGCCGTCGTTTGCGATGGCGACCCCAACTGGCCGCCCCCAGACCTGACCGTCTGCGGTGACGAAGCCGGTAAGGAAATCCTCGTACTCGCCCGTCGCGTGGCCGTTCTTCATCGGAATACGGATGACCTCATACCCACTGCGGTGGGAGCGATTCCAGGATCCGTGCTCGGCGGCGAAAGCATCACCTGAGAAGGTAGTCGGGAAAACACCCGTGCCGTTTGCCTTTGTGGGGTAGAACGTCATCTCCAACGACGCGAAGTGCGGATTCAACAACACGTCGGGTGTGCGAACTTTTGCCTTGAACTCAGGGTGCTTACCGGGAAGACGCGGATCCTGATGCTGACCCATGTACCACCACGGCCAACCGAAGAAACTGCCTTCAGGAACAGACGTGATGTAGTCGGGCACAAGGTTGTCACCAAGCCCGTCGCGCTCATTGGTAGAGCACCATAACTCGCCCGTCGTCGGGTTTACAGCCTCTCCAACACAATTGCGAATACCCGATGCCCAGACCTTTACAAACTTGCCTTCTGGTGTGTACTCGAGCACATCGGCACGGTGGAACTCACGCGGATGAGTATCGACGTCATCGACGTTAGAACCAGATCCAACGGAGATCCACATGTGTTTACCGTCGAGCGAAAACTGCACATCACGTGTCCAATGGCCGCCGCCGCGGAGTTGAGCATAGCCGGGAAGCTCCGGCACGACGGTTTGAGCAGCGCCTGTTGCCTTCAAGTCTCCAGATTTATAGGCGAAGCGCACGAGCGACGTTGTATTCGCAACGTATACCCACTGCGGATTCTTTGCCGGGTAGAACGCAATACCAAAAGGGTGGTCGAGACCGGCTGCGAAGACCTCTCGCTGCGCGGCTTTGCCGTCCTGTCCAGTTCCGCGAAGCACCACAACCTGTCCAGCGCGCGAGTCGGCAAGAAACAGGTCGCCATTCGGAGCGGTCCGAATCAGGCGGGGCTCAGTGAACCCGTTGGCGTATTCGGTCACTTTAAAACCAACGGGGGCCTGCGGCCAGGCACCTTCCGGGCGCTGAACGAGGTGCGGACCATTGTCAACGGAGGACTCTTCATTGGGCGCGGGCAGATCGGCAACGGTAAGGTGACGACGCACACCGGGGTGTTCTTTCGAGTAATCCGTGAACGCGTTCTGGCCGGTAAGAGTTGACTGCTGTGCGTGCAGCGCAGTAATAGCCGAGACGGCAAGAAGGCAGGCGGCAAAACGATGGCTCATGAATGCTCCGTCGGAAGTGACTCAGTTCTTCGATGCGAAGGACGGCTACGTGGCGGCTTATGAGCAGCTAAGGTTTTGACGTGGTCCGATTTGTGTCGTCGGTTTGTGCGGCAAGCAGTTTGATCTGGTCAACACTCGCAGAGGCGTCGATTACGGCGCGAGCCTTGTCCTGCTGAATCTTTGCCGAGTCGACAATCTGTCGCAGCGCAGCGTCGGCATCAGTGCGAGGCGGCTGGACGCCGGACAGGCCTCGGAAGACGCTTAGCAAGGCGTTCAGTGCTTGCACTGTTCGCCGGGCTGCCTCATCATCTTGGGCGAACTCCTCGATGCGGAGGTGTACGGACCCGGTATAGCGCAGACTTGCCACGAAATTTGTGTCGTCGCGCAAGGGAAGCTGGAGACCCATGAGCGAGATGCGCCCGCCCTCCGCAAACGGTAAGCCGATGTGGCCGATGGCCCAAGCCTGCGAGAGGAGCGGCACCTCGGAGTAGCGGGCGGCCAGAAGCGAGGATCCCGCAGTGCTCAACGCTGAGGCGCGCGAGCGGTCGAGCATGGAATGGATTTGTTCGGCGGTTGGCGTATTCGATGCCGCCACCACGTCATACCCGATGATGGTGACCCTTAGCGTGCGACCATCGCTCGGGATGCTGTAGATCGTGTGACCCGCATACTCTTCGCGCACGGTGGTGATGCTCGCGAGGTATCGATCCAGCCGCTGACCGTCGAAGTTTCCAGTAAACACTTCGGAATACGCAACCGGACCGTTCGGTCCCCGAGGATCCGGCATGCGGTGAAGAGCGAATGCGGCTGAGTCGATGTCGCGCTCCGGAACGATTCCGGTCGCTTCAACAAACTTCTCGAAATCGGGACTGCGCGTCACCGGCTTTGCATCGAGATGTGACAGTGTGCGCAGCGCCTTCAGCTGGATATAAACAATCGCGTCTGATTCCGGCAATAGGCGTGCGGCCTCGGGTGGGGCCTTCTGCCGGAGAAGCAGAATGACCGCTAAGGCAATGAACAGAACAAGAACAACAAGGAGTGAATTACGGCTTCTTCTTTGCATTTGCTTCCGGTACGCGGAATGTGAACATCTTACCGTTCCCATTCAGGCTCGGAGCACCGGCAGCCGCACCGGGCGGCAGAACACCATATTCGCCAATCACAATGTCCTCCGGAACAAGGAAGGAGTACATGCGTGTGGCAACCTTCTTTGTTTTGAACTCGATCTGATCGCGATCGCTTCCTCCGCCGCCGTGAAATACGCCGCCGGTATACACGCGAAACTCGCGACGATCGCCTTTCTCGTGGAACTGCACAAAGGTATATTCATCCGGCGACGTTCCTTCGGGTGCGTAGATAAGAATCTGTGTTCCAGGCTGCAGCATGAGGGAAGAGTGCTCACCTTGGACGGTCCCGTTTCGATCCTGTTTGATAAGACCGTCTGTAATGGCGTTCTTGATGAAGCCGCCCGACTTTATGGTGACTTTCTCGGTTTTCAGTTCAACCCACTCGCCAGTTTTGTCCTGATAATAGACACCCATCTCGTCGACACCCGCGGAGAGCGGCGCTACCTCTAGAGGTTTGCTGAGTGATGCGGCGGAGCGCGAGGCTAACCCCGTCCCGTGCGACATCATCAGCGACACAACACGGTCGTCGACGCCTCCCTGCTTAAGGGCGATCAGGTCGTCGGCCCTGGTGGAGTAGTGACCCGGTTGCAATTGCACGGCTTGTGAGATCACCTGGACAGAAAGCCCGGCGCGGGTCATGCGAATGATGTCGTCGTTTGTTAGAACACCATCGTCCTCGGGTGTTCGTGGATGCTTTGTAACGTCTGGGTTGACAGTCGACGATAACGGGCCATCCTGCAGCGCATCAGGGGCTTGCGCAAGAACAGCGTTTGCAGAGAGAAGAGTGACGGCGAAGAGCAGTGTGCAGCGCAGCATATCGGATGGTTGGTAACGACACGTTCACGCTACCACTTCTATAGACGAGTGACGCCGCGCCCAAGGTGCGCCGGAGAGACCGCGATTGGAGAAGTAGCCGCAATCCACATTTTCGTGGCCTGAAGGCAGCACGTTGTGATAAACCGAGGGTGCTCACCCCAGGCCCACAATTTTGTTTTGGAGAAACACGCATGAAGCTGCTGCTTGTTCCAGGTTTTGCCGTGCTCTATTCCGCCATGTTCCAGATGCCTTCTACGCCGCCCATGAAAATGGGTCTCTGGGAGTCCACCAGCCAAATACACATGGACCCTGGCAGCATGCCATCCTTTATGGCGAAAATGATGAATCGGACGTACCACGTGAAGAGCTGCGTCACACCCGATAGCTACCAGAAGTGGATGGTTTCATTCAATCAGCAACAAAAATCGTGTGTCCGTTCGAACGAGGTTTATGCCGACCACAAGTACACCGCTGACACAACCTGCAACAACGGACGAATGACAAGCCACACAGAAATGTTCCTCGACAGCGATACAGAAATTCACGGCACCACGCACCTGAATATGAGCGATCACGGTATGACTGGCGACTCCACGACGACCACGAAATGGCTTGGTGCAGACTGCGGCACCGTGACCCCGGACAAGCCAGAAATTCTGAAATAGATGACCGGCTGGAGGACGGCGCAAGAGCACGACTCGCCGCCGCTCTGTGATAAAGTCGAGACTGCGCTGCGCTGTTTGGCGGCGCAGTTTGCTGTTCACTCCATCTGGTGTAAACCGGCTGGAACAGAGGGCCGGGCTGGCGTAGCTCAGCTGGTAGAGCACCTGATTTGTAATCAGGCGGTCGGGGGTTCAAATCCCTTCGCCAGCTCCATGTTCTCGACATACAGCAAGCAACAAATGCACAGGTGGCCGAGTGGTTAATGGCAGCAGACTGTAAATCTGCCACGCATCGCGTTACGGAGGTTCGAATCCTCCCCTGTGCACCACAATTTTGAGGTACTCGCTTGGACCTAAGTCCGGCCTCGAATGGACGAATGGTGATCGCGCTGCTGGTGATTGCGGCTCTTGCCTTCGCGTCGTGGCAGACTATGGAACCAGGCAGGTACAGGTCGCTATGCTGGATTCTGCTCGGCTTCTTCGCTTTCCGCGTGATTCTCGGTAAGCTAAAGGCTGACGCAGATACAAAGCGGCGTTTGCAGTAGGCTGATGTAGCTCAGTGGTAGAGCACTCCCTTGGTAAGGGAGAGGTCATGGGTTCAAGCCCCATCATCAGCTCCAGTTTCAAAACGGAGCTTGCTTCGTCTCCGAGCGGGAGTAACTCAGTGGTAGAGTCACAGCCTTCCAAGCTGTTGGTCGCGGGTCCGATTCCCGTCTCCCGCTCCATTTCTTTTTCTACAGGTTGGTTCGCATAGATGTATCAGCAGGCAGCGATTCCGGTGTCCGACCCGGCTACGTTTGGCGCAGTGCAAGGCGCTATCGACAAGTCATTCTCAGCCGACGGCATTCGCGGATTTCTCAAATCGCTGGACAAGAGCAGCTTGCGCATTCGTGAGTTTGAACAGGTCCTTCGTGCTGGCAAACTCGGCTCATCGGCAGCCGCGGAATATGCGAGTTTGGGAGACGCTGACCAAGGCCAGATTCGTGAGCTCTATCTCGCCAGCCTGGAACGGGTTCCAATGGAACTTCGCGATAAGTTCTTCAAGCTGTACGCGTACTACTGAGACTCATGCCGTTCAAGGATAGCGAAACCGCAAGACTCTTGCTGGCCGAGAGATTACTCGAAAGCGCGGAGCACTCGTCCGAGGCAGAGATGCGCAATTCGATTTCGCGAATCTACTATGCCGTTCATCATGTCGGGGAGGCGCTGACGGGTGTCGCCAATCATGGGCAATTACCTTATGCCTTGAATGAGATTGAGACAGGCCTAGGGGATGACTTCAAAAAACTTCGCGATCTTCGGGCGTCCTGCGACTACAACCCGCGGTTTATCGAGGACCAGTTCCAAGGGATGGATGGATTCCGGTCGCAGTTCCGTGAGCTAATGGATGGAGCTCGAACTCTGTACGAGCGCTTACTCGAAATCGGAAGAACGCGATGACCAAAGACAAAGTAACCTTTGCGTTGTGGGAAGCCTTGGAATCGAATGGATTCCTTCCATACGTAATAAGAGATCGTTTCCAGATTATCGATCTCGTGGGCAATTTATTCATCGAGATCGTTGTGTCGGACGGAGCAAAAGAAGAAGCGGTGAGGGACCTGATTGCTTCAACTCTCGTGTCTATCGGGCCGATCGATGCATCCGTGATCGTACGCTCGCTCTGGTCGATTGCATCGATTGGCCGTCCACTTCCGGCATATGCTCCGGATGGAGGCCTTAGAGCTGCGGTCCTAGTCCCAGTTCGGCTCCGTGCGGGACAAACTGAACTCGATGTGGTCGTTTCCATTACAAAGCTGGCGGAGATGGAGCTTGATCGAATCTTAGGACGCAAGGCACCGATGGAGGAAGTTGCAGAAATCACGGTTCGGAACGCTCTCCGCAGAGGGGGCCAAAGTTACTGGAATCCTCGAGAAGCACCGTACTTCGAGGTAAATGCGAGTACGGCACCGCAACTGAGCCGCTTGCTCAAGAAGAGCGCTTAGCGCACGCTTGGGCTTTTTCTTTTCCAAAAACTATTGGATAATGATTGTGGAAGCGCGTGGCCTGACCGCGTTTCAACAAGCAGCACAATTCAGGATTTGGCAGCAGGGGCCAACAAGCCCTGCGTCGCGGCGTGTCGGGAGCAATCCCGCAAGCTGCTTGCCAGCCGAAGTGGCTGGTCACTGAGAGAGGAAACATCCAATGCGCGAAATCATTACTCTTCAATGCCCTGACTGCAAGAACCGTAACTACTCCACAACCAAAAACAAGAAGACCACCACAGGTCGCCTGGAGTTCAAGAAGTTCTGCAACACGTGCCGCAAGCACACGCCGCACAAAGAGACCAAGTAGTCTTCCGCGGCAGAGACCGGGCCTTCGAGTCCGGCTCCTCCGGGGGAGTAAGCTCAACGGTTAAACTGTCGGTCTCCAAAACCGAACTTCTCGGTTCGAATCCGAGCTCCCCCGCCATTCAAATTTTTTGATTCCAGCGCAGCCACTTCGGCGCGACAAGTTTTCTGAGAGAGCACCATGGCAAAAGCACTTGCAGCAGAAACAACAGAACACGCCGAAAGCAGCCTACAGAAGGTCGTTTCCGGGCCAGAACGCCTCGTTCAATTCCTGAAGGAAGTTCGCCAGGAAATGCACAAAGTGGTTACGCCAACGCGCGATGAAGTAAGGAATAACACCATTGTTGTTCTGGTGACCGTATTCCTTTTTGCTGCGTATTTCGCGCTCATCGACCAGGTGATCGGGCGCGGTATCGATAAGCTATTCCTCCACGCCACCCGGCACTAAGAGCACCCATTCCAGAAGGCGAGCCATGGCAGACGAGTTCCAGAAAACTAACAACGACGACGAAAAGAGCGGTATGGACGCGGCGAGCAACGACGACAATCTCGAAGCAATGGAGAGCATGACTGGCGCGTTAGACGCCGCCGATCCGGAGACCGCGGAAGAGGCCGGAGTCGAAGAGGCTCTTCCCGCACATAACGAGAATTTCAAGTGGTACATCATCCACGCGTACTCAGGTTTTGAACGCAAGGTGAAGGAATCCCTCGAGAGCCGCGTGCGCGCTTACCATCTCGAAGACCGCGTTGGCCGCATCGAAATCCCGACCGAACCAACAACCGAGTTGCGCAACGGTAAGAAATACACGATTGATCGCGTGTTCCTGCCGGGGTATGTTTTCGTCGAAATGGCTCTCGATAACGAGATGTGGCACGTGGTGAAGAATACGCCTCGCGTCACCGGTTTCCTGCAAACAGGCGACCAGCCCAACGCGTTGTCAGAGCAGGAAGTCAGCGCTATGCTGAACCGCTCCGATGTCACAAAGGACAAGCCTAAACTCAAGCTGAAGTTCACCAAGGGCGAGCAGGTTCGCATTACCGAAGGCCCGTTTGCGAATTTCAACGGTGCCGTCGACGACGTCAACGAGGACAAGCAGACTCTCAAGGTGATGGTGTCGATCTTCGGTCGCCCGACACCTACCGAGGTGTCGTTCGCCAGCGTCGAAAAGTCGGAAGAATGAGCTAGACAATAGACGGCGGGCAGAATTTCTTCTGTCCACTGTCTGCAGTTTTCGGGAGTCCAAGCCCGGTCGCTTCACCGGACCTTCTAGCTCCCTTTGCAGTACAAATTCAGCGGTGCCAAATGGCCCGCAGCAAAGAAGGAACCACTACCATGGCACCAAAGAAAATCAATGGATACGTGAAGCTCCAGATTCCCGCCGGCAAGGCGACTCCTGCACCCCCGATTGGCCCCGCGCTCGGTCAGGCCCAGGTCAACATCATGGAGTTCTGCAAGCAGTTCAACGAGCGCACCAGCAAGGACCCGGGTCTGGCCGGAATGACCGTTCCCGTGGTCATCACGGTTTTCGCCGACCGCACCTTCAGCTTCATCACGAAGGTCCCGCCGGCACCAGCTTTGCTGATGAAGGCTGCCAAGATCGACAAAGGATCTGGCACGCCGAACAAAGATAAGAAGGGCAAGGTCACCGAGGCGCAAATCATCGAGATTGCCAAGCTGAAGATGCCTGACATGAATGCGGCCTCCGTAGAGTCTGCTGCAAAAACCATCCGCGGTACTGCCCGCTCGATGGGCATCGAAGTCGTCGCGTAAGACCTGTCAGAAGAGAAAGGCGCAAACCGCGAGGTTTGCGCCTTTTCTATTTACAGAAGTTGAGAGCAGTTAGGACAGAGGTGATGCACCGCCGAGCTGCGCCATTGTTGTACGCAGATACCGGTGCGGGTTCACGGCTGTTCCACGTACCTGAACTTCATAATGCAGGTGGTGCCCTTGCGTGTGGCCGCTGTGCCCGGTGAAGCCGATGACCTCGCCCTTCACTACGTTCTGGCCATCCACCACGTTGAAGCCCTGCAGATGCCCGTACACAGTGACGATTCCGTTCCCGTGGTCAATCTCAATCTCACGGCCATAGCCCGTGCCCATGCCAGCTTTGATGACGCGACCATCGGCGGGAGCGTGTACGGGTGTTCCATCTGGCGAGCCGATGTCTACGCCCTTATGAAACTCGCCAGTCCCGAGACCGAGAATCGGATCGACACGCTCACCGAAACCGCTGTTGATGGGACCTAGGATAGGCCACATATCCGGCATCGCTTGGCCAACGAGACCTGCGTCCAGATTGCCAAACTCTCCCATAGCCCCGCGGACACCAAGATTCGGGTTCATGCCAGTGTTCAGAGCAATACCGGACGACGCTGTATTTTTGAGAGCGAGGAAAGTGTCCAGGGACTTGTAATAACTGTCGTCCGTAAAGTTAGCTGCGTCATTTTTCAGTGGGGTTTGTGCTGCATCCGCTGCAACATTTCCTTTGGAATTCGACCGCCGGAAATGTAAGCCAGCACCGTGCGGCAGCGTCAGCTTGCCTGCCGTAAGACCGTAAAGGGCAGAAATTTCGCCTGCCAGCGAGCCGAGGCTTGCCGCCTGAACGTCTTTTTCATGCGCCGTCTTCTCAAGGTGTGCGTAGTCATTGCGCGACGTCGCGAGCTCGGTCCGCAGCTTGTTGATGCCTTCCGCCTTTACCAGCATGCGCGTATACGAGCCAGCCATGCCCGCAAATGTGAACATACCGACAACTGCGGCCAGCAGAAAGACGTAGACGTAGCGCATCGGGATGGAGACGCGGTCGACAATACCGTCTTCCCCTCGCGTGACGTATACGATGTAACGTTTTCTGACGCTCATGCTGTTCTCGGAATCCTTCTGCCCCGCGCTCCGTCTCCAGATGGACGTTGGAAACACTTCCCGGGTTTCTTACGCGAAGTAGCGCCAGATGGGTGCGCTCTCCGGGCACACGCCAGCCTTTCAGGCGACTCGTACCGTTACTTCATCTTAACCAACCAGATGCCTTGCCGACAACCCAGTCGGGCAGATCTGTTGCATAGATACCTCCGCTCAGAAGGTATCCTTTACGCTGTGAGCCGCCAGATAGCTAACCCGGAATCTGCGCCCGGGCGCGGCGAGTTGGTGCTTATTGATCTGATCCGCCAAAGAGCGACTGCCGTTCAAAGAAGGAATCCCGCGCTAAGGCTCGGTATCGGCGACGATTGCGCCATCCTGCGACCTCCCGTAGGCCACGAAATCCTGGTTACAACCGATTTTTCGCTCGAAGGCAGGCACTTCCGCCGCGACTGGCACTCGCCGGAATCGATCGGTCATCGAACGCTTGCACGAGGGCTTAGTGACCTTGCCAGCATGGGGGCAAAGCCGCTCAGCGCATTTCTCTCACTAGCGCTACCCAGTGGCGTGGCGAAGGAAACACGCTGGGTCGTCGGTTTCCTCGATGGCCTTCTGGGTCTCGCGACAGCGTCGAACGTGCCTCTCGCCGGCGGAGATTTGTCCGAGGCTCCAAGCGATCACATTCTCGCCGACATCGTCCTGCTCGGTTCTGCTCCGGCGGGCACAGCCTTGCGACGTTCCAGTGCGCGTGCCGGTGACCTGCTTTACTGCACGGGAGCGCTGGGCGGGGCTGCTACGGAATTGCGCTCTCTGTCGTTACAAGGATCCGGAAAAGCTAAGCGCGGGGGCAATCATCCGCACCTCTTCCCTGCTCCGAGGCTCCGAGTGGGAGAAATCCTTCGGGCAAAAGGCCTTGCAACCGCATGTATCGATCTTAGCGACGGTCTTTCGACTGACCTTGCGCACTTGTGCGACGCATCGAGCGTCAACGCAGAAATCGAAGCACGGCAACTTCCATTGAACGCTTTAGCAGCGGAGCTTCCCCGGGAAGATGCACTGCGAGCGGCCCTACATGGTGGCGAAGATTACGAATTGCTGTTCACCGCAAAGGCCGGCACGCGAGTGCCCCGCACTATCGCAGGTGTGCCCATTACTCGCATCGGCGCGATCACCTCAAGCGCTGTGAAAAAAACATCAGCGGCAATGCTCATCAACGACGCGGGGCATCACGTTCCGCTGGAGCGTGGGGGATGGGAGCACCTGCGGTGAGTGTCGTTGTGTACGAAGACTTCCCGCACACGTGGATGGCCAGGGTACTCACGACTCCCCCGCTGATTACGCCGGCGCGGCAGTTTACCTATCCGCTTCATGTTCCTGGCGAAGAGGACGCATTACAACGTGGCGCATTGCTAGTCGAGGTAAAGCCTGCTGCGGGAGGAACTTTCCTGGCGACGGCTGCGTTGGGATTTCGTGAGGCAAGCTTGCCCTCCGCGCTGTACTCCTGCCCCCGTGCCGAAGATCTCCTGATCCTTTGCGGCGGCTACGCCTATCTGGTCGACACGGCACTTCCCGAGCGATGCCTGCACCTCCCGCTCCGACCCGTAGTCGAGGTGCTGGTCGTTCGAGAGGAGCACCTTATTCTCCTCTCGGGACACTGGAATGTAATTGCTGTCGATGCGGATGGCCTTCGCTGGCAAAGTAAACGTGTCAGCGCCGAGGGTGTTCACCTAGAGCGTGTAGAAGAAGGCGTGCTGCACGGCACGGGATGGAGTATGGTCACCGACCGCGACGTTCCTTTCGCGATGGACCTGCGCACGGGCGAGCACCAAGGTGGCGGCCTCACTCCGTAGCTGCTGAAACGACCGAGTAGAAGCTCAGTGCTGCATCACCCTGCTTGAGCACGCGCGTTCTTTCGAGAGAGCCGTATTTCTCCTGCAATGATTGCTTCTTCATGTGCTCAGCGACCACCACTGCGTCTGGCGCGAGCAATTGAGACGTTTGTTCACCCAGCGTGCGCAGCGTTGCTTCGTAGGCGTCGGCCTCTAGATAAGGGGGATCGAGGAACACGATGTTCGCAACAAAGCTGCTTTCCGAGATGGAACGAAGCAGCCTCGCCACGCTCCGGTCTTCCAGCGCATAGCCGCCTGAGATACCGAGTGCGCTCAGGTTGTGGCGAATCGCTGTAAGTGCGGGCCGCGCGTTCTCGGCGAACCAGCAAAAGTCTGCCCCGCGGCTTAGCGCCTCAATCCCCACCGCTCCGGAGCCCGCGTAAAGATCGGCGAAGCGAGCTCCTTCGATGTTGGGGGCCAACACATTAAACAGCGTTTCACGCAGCCGGTCACTCGTTGGGCGCGTATCCGTGCCGCGCGGTGTGATGAGCTGTCGTGATCGGTAGTTCCCGGCGATAACTCGCATCTCCGCTCAGAATACAAGCCTGGGTACGATGGAAAACGCAGCCTACAATGACATAAGCGATGTTTGGTTCTTCTTTTCCTATCGGTCGCGTTTTCGGGGTTGATCTCCGCGTACACGCCACCTTGCCCCCGCTGCTCGCCCTTGCGCTGCTCTACTCAGCGGCCGCGAACGTGGGCCTCACCAGAGGCTTCGGCTTGTGCGCGGCGCTTTTGTTCGGCATTTTGGTGCGGGAAGCCGCGCGCGCGCTGGCTGCCGCATGGAGCGGAATGCACCTGCGTGCCCTACTGATTTTCCCTGTCGGCGGAGTGATGGCCTTCGCGTCTGCGCATGAGATCAAGCCGGGTTCCACCAGGCTCATCACCGTGATTACGCCGGTCGCCAATTTCGTCGCTGGTTTCCTGCTCCTCGGGCTTGCTTACGGCATTGATCCGCACGTGCAGATTATTGCGCAGCCCTGGATCTCGGCCGCACACATTCTGCGCAGCTTCGTGTGGACGCAATTTCTGCTCGGTGCCGTGAGCCTGCTGCCAATCGCATCGCTGAGTTCGCGTGCATTTGTTCTTTCACGCAAGAAGACAAGCGAAACCGCTGACGCTCCGCGCACATCCCCAATCTCCTTCGGGCTCTTGGTTTCAAGCGCAGCGATCATCGCTGGCATTGTGTTTCAGCACCTCTGGCTCGTTCTGCTCGGGGGACTCACGTTTCTGATGAATCGCCTCACCAGTGCACAAACCTTCGATGTGTCAGGTGCCGGAAACCTTTCGGTACGCGAAGCGATGCAAGCTGAGTTCACACTGCTCTCCAGCTCTGACACCCTGGGATCCGCGTTGGAAAAGACACAGAGCAGTCCACAGGAATCATTTCCAATCGTGCGCGGTGACCGCCTTGTGGGAAGTGTTGCCCGCGACAATCTGGCAATCCAGCTACGCACGGAAGGGGACGGATACGTGCAGGGTTTGATGACACGGGCGCTGACCACGGCGAGCCCTACCGAGCCACTTGCCCATGCACTGCGCCGCAGCGCAGCCGCCGGACTAGGCGAACTGATCGCCGTTGTCGATGACTCGACCGTTCTTGGCATTTTGACGCCACAGGGTGTACGCCGCGCCATGCAGCGCAATTCCTTCATGAAGCTGACCGCCCCTAAAGACAGCGACTACGAATGAATGTAGAAGATTCCGTCCCTGCAACGGAACGCCCACTCGCGCCTGGGCTTTATCTTGTCGCCACACCCATAGGCAATCTGGAAGACATCACGTTGCGGGCTCTGCGAGTGCTGCGCTCCGTCGACCGGATTGCCTGCGAAGATACACGTCAGACAGCAAAGCTCCTTCATCATTTCGGCATAAGCAAGCCGACGGTCAGCTACCACCAGCATAACGAGAACGCGCGATCCAATGAGTTGACTGAGGCACTCCGCGCCGGCGGCCGCATCGCTGTTGTAAGCGACGCGGGCATGCCGGGCATCGCAGATCCCGGCACCATGATTGCCGCGGAAGCGATCGCAGCAGGAATCGCTGTTTACCCGATTCCGGGGGCGAATGCGGCACTCAGTGCACTCATCGCCAGCGGTCTTTCAGCTGAGCGCTTCAGCTTCCACGGCTTTCTTCCTGCGAAAGAAGGGCAACGAAGATCAGCGCTGGAAAAGCTTCGTGCGCTGATGAGGGAAGCAGAAGAAAGCGCGACTCACATCTTCTACGAAGCTCCGCATCGCATCGTTGACACGCTGGCGGATGTCGTCGCCGTTTTCAGCGGCTCTCATCAAATCGCATTGGGCAGAGAATTAACCAAGATGCACGAGGAGTTCCTGCGGGGCTCAGCAGAGGACGTACTCGAGGAACTGCAATCGCGACCCAGTGTGCGCGGCGAGATGGTGCTCCTGCTGGATGGCAGGATTGCGGAAACAAATAGCAAAGGGACACAGACACTCGCGAGCGAAGTAAGTGCACTTATACGGAGCGATCTTCTTTCCGAAAATGAAGCGCTCAAGCGGGTCGCAAAAAAGCGCGGCATTGGGAAAAGCGAAGCTTATCGCGAGTGGCAGCGCAACAAACGATAGCGAGCGCTCAACCTTCGCGGCCCTTCACGCGGTCATACACATAGCGGTCGCTTGTCGTTCCCATTGCTTCGTTGTAGAGAACCAGAGCACCCGTGGCTTCCTTCAGCTCTTCGTCGAACTTGTGAATGGCACGAAGTTGGTCCGCCGTGGCAGGTATTTCCAACCGGCTCGTCTTAAGAAACTTCTGGTACCCACGATCAACGAGGCGCGCTATCTCTCCGCTAAGAACCCAGCCTGACTTCGAAAGCAAGCGTACGGGCGCGCCGTCCTTTTCTTTGGCATCGGCGATTTCCGCCGCGCATCCATACTTGCTGACGCGGTAAGAACCAGCACCGCGGTTTGCACCCTCGCTCGCGGGCGAAACATCAAACTTCTGATTGCCCAGCTCGGACAGCACTTCGTTGAACGTCAGCTTCTTGATTTTCTGTTTCGGCATGGAATCTCTTCGTTTCAGCTCGGCGTCAACAACGACGATAAACTTAAATCAACTGTCGCACACGGAACGGCACACGGCAACGACGCAATGAATTCAGAAGTTCTCGCATCCACAACTACGCTTGGCTCGTCCCTCTTGAACCGTATCGGTAACACGCCGCTCGTGCGGCTTGAGGGCCTCACTGCGCACCTGCCGGACGTTCAGATCCTTGGCAAAGCGGAGTGGGCAAATCCGGGCGGCAGTGTAAAAGACCGCGCAGCATCGGCGATTGTTGCGGACGCGCAGCAAAAAGGCGAGCTACGGCCCGGCAAAGTTCTGCTCGACGCAACCAGCGGAAATACTGGCATTGCCTACGCCATGCTCGGAGCAGCGCAGGGCTTTCCCGTGACATTGTGTATGCCTTCCAACGTGAGCCCCGAGCGCAAACACATTCTGCAGGCGTACGGGGCAAACATCTTGTGGACAAGCCCTGCCGATGGTTCCGATGGTGCAATTCGGATGGCGCGAAAGCTGGCAGCAGAAGCGCCGGAGAAGTACTTCTACGCCAACCAGTACGGCAACGAGAACAATTGGATGGCGCATTACCACGGTACTGCCAACGAGATTTGGCAACAGACCGAGGGACGCATCACGCACTTCGTCGCCGGCCTCGGAACCAGCGGTACCTTCATGGGAACCACACGACGGCTTCGTGAGTTGAGCCCGAACGTCCAGTGCATCTCCATGCAGCCGGACTCGCCTTTCAACGGGCTGGAAGGCCTGAAGCACATGGCAACAGCGATCGTCCCGCCGATCTATGACGATCATCTGGCGGACCGTAACATCGAGATGCCGACGGAGCGCGCTTACGCCATGTGCAAGCGCATGGGCCGTACTGAGGGCTTGCTCGTCGGCATTTCGGCAGCAGCGGCAGTCGCAGCCTCACTCGACGTTGCTGAAGAAGAGGCAAAGGCCGGGCGCGAAGCGGTGATCGTCACCATCCTCTGCGATTCCGCAGACAAGTACCTCAGCGAGCGTTTCTGGAGCGAGGGAACAGAAGAAGAAGCGGCGGCCGATGCAGTGGACAGCGCGCACTTCGCGGGGCAGCACCCATGAGCCTAAGCATTTCGCAAACTCTCTACGACCAGCTTCGCGCACACGGCGAAGACACCTACCCACACGAGTGCTGCGGCATCATGCTTGGTCATACCGGCGACGCTGGCAACGACGTCGTCGAACTGATGCGTGCCGGCAATACGCGTACCGACTCCGCCCACAACCGCTACCACATCGCTCCGCAGGAGCTGATTAAGGCACAGCGCGAAGGACGAGCCAAGGGTCTGGACATCGTGGGCTTCTACCATTCGCATCCTGACCATCCGGCACAGTGGTCGTCCACAGACTTCGCGGAGGCGCACTGGTATGGCTGCAGCTACGTCATCACCGCTGTAGCAAAAGGCAACGCGCAGATAACGAATTCTTTTCGACTTACCGGAACTGCTGAGGAAGACAAAGCATTCGTCACAGAAACAATCGAGATCGCCACTTAGAGCGCAAGGAGCAGCAATGAAGGCAGCCTGGTATGAGAAGCAAGGGCCTCCAAACGATGTGCTTACCGTGGGTGAGATGACTGATCCCTCGCCGTCAGCCGGTGAAGTCCGGATCCGGATCGCTGCTTCCGGAATCAACCCCGGCGATGTGAAGAAGCGGCAGGATACGTTCGGCATCGGCATGCCCTACGCAAGGATCATCCCGCACAGCGATGGCGCAGGAGAAGTAGACAAGGTAGGCGATGGCGTTCCCGGAGACTGGCTCGGCAAGCGTGTATGGTGCTTTGGCGCGCAATCCTATCGCCCCTTCGGCACGGCTGCGGAATACACCGTTGTTCCTGCAGCGCAGGTGGCACTGCTGCCAGCGGATATCTCGATGGAGCAGGGCGCTTGCCTCGGTATTCCGGGTATCACGGGCCACCGTGCTGTGCACGTTGCGGGCTCCGTCGAAAACAAGACGGTACTGGTGCAGGGCGCTGCCGGCGCGGTAGGGATTTGCGCTGTTGCTTTGGCACGTCACGCTGGAGCACGCGTCATAGCGGGTGTACGGACGCCTGATGAGGAAGCGACGGCTCGGGAGGCTGGGGCAAACCATGTTCTGCTGAATGATGCGGAACTCGCGCAGAAAGTAGCTGAGGTCGCTCCGCAGGGTGTCGATCACATTGTGGAGGTCGCATTCGCAGCCAACATTGAGCGCGATGTGGAACTCCTGAAGCTTGGCGGATCGATCGCATCCTATGCCTCGAATAGTGATGCACCCATAATCCCTTTTTGGCCTATGGTCTTCAAGAACGTTCGCGTGTTCTTCCTAGGCAGCGACGATTTTCCGCCGGAAGCGAAGGCGGAAGCGGCTCGCGACATCAATGGGGCTCTTGAAGCTGGATGGCAAGGATTCACTACAATCGACAAGCTTTCGCTCGATGACGTCGCGAGGGCTCATGCCCTTGTGGAACATCCCGAACGCCGCGGCCGGATTGTTGTGACGATCTAGGTTACGTTCGTTTGAAGGGCGATAATAGACCTATGAAGATTCACATTCCCACACCGCTGCGCGCGTATACCGACAAACAGGAAACTGTTTCGGCGCATGGCACGACTGTGGCCGCAGGCCTGGAGAATCTGGTGCAACAGTTCCCTACTATGCGCCAGCATCTCTTTACGCCTGAAGGCAAGCTGCGCTCCTTCGTCAATGTGTACGTCAATGACGAAGACGTCCGCTACCTTCCTGAAAAAGAAGAAACAGCGGTTGACGATGCAACCGAGCTCACGATCATTCCTTCCATCGCCGGCGGCGCGCCCTGCGCTGCGAGCTGTTGTTGCCGTTAGGCGACCGGCTCACTCACTTGCTGAATACATATAGCTTCACGCCGTGCTTCGGCAGTCGCTCGTTCACGACACCTTTTTGCCTGCCGAGGTCCTTCGCCTCCCAGACGTCGCGCACGGTCGCGCCTTGGGGAAAGCCGACCTGCGCAATGTCCACCGGGAAATCGCGCAGATCCCAGGCTCCGTTCACAACGGCTACGGCAGTGCGCCCGCCGCTCAGCGGCTTGGTCCAGATGCTGAAGTCGCCGCTCTGCCATATGCGGTCACCCTGCTTGCCGAGCGAATCCTGATCAATGGCAATCACTTCCTTGTTCATCAGGATGGACTTGTCCGTAGCAGTCATTTTGCTCAGATCATTGCCGGAAAGCAGCGGTGCAGCAAGGATCGCCCACAGCGACATGTGTGTCTTGTATTCATCGACAGACATGCCGCCGTTGCCAACCTCCAGCATGTCAGGGTCGTTCCAGTGTCCCGGACCGCCGAACTTAGAAAGCCCGACCTCGCTGTAGGCGATCTCGATCATGCGCTGGTAGGTGTCGTTGATGTCATCGGTCGTGCGCCACATTTGTGCACCCACACCGGGGCCGAACTTCCACGGCTGATCCACGCCATACTGGCAGAGGCTGTATAGGATCGGCCTCCCGGTGGCCTTCAGCGTGTTACCCATTTTCATGTACGCGTCCTTCATCATGCGGAACTCAAGCGTGGGGTCTTCCGGATGATCCGTGCGCGCCTGGCGCATCTGCTCCTGCATGGAACAAAGGTCATACTTCAGAAAATCCACTCCCCACGCGGCGTACATCTTTGCGTCCTGGGCTTCGTGGTTCAGGCTTCCCTCATAGCCCGCGCATGTTTTCGCTCCCGGGCCGGAGTAGATGCCGAACTTCAGCCCCTTCGAATGCACGTAGTCCGCGAGCGCCTTCATATCCGGGAATCGCTCATTTGTGTGAAGCACGCCCTGCGCGTCGCGTTTGCCCTGCCAGGTGTCGTCGACATTGACGTACACATAGCCGGCATCTCTCATGCCGGTGCTCACGAGCTGGTCTGCGGCGGAGCGCACGTCGGCGTCCGTAACGTGTCCGGCGAAATGGTTCCAGCTGTTCCAACCCATCGGCGGAGTCGCGGCAAGTGTCGTTTGTGCTTTGGACGCGAGAGTCAATGAGGCGGCAAACAGAAGGACAGCGGCGATTCGCATGCTGGATGGCTCCGTTCAGAGGTTCGCAAGAAATCTAGCATCTTCTAAACTCAAAGTTGAAACGCGGGGGAAGTCGTTCACGAATCGCTACCCGCAAGCGCCGCATCTGCTCTTTCAGGACACATCATGACTGCAATCGAAGAAACCACTGAAGCTGCTACCTCCTTGCCAAAGCTTTCCAACGAGGAAATCGCGCGGTACTCGCGACACCTGATCCTTCCCGAGGTGGGCATGGAAGGCCAGCAGAAGTTGAAGGCCGCAAAGGTGCTGTGCGTTGGCACTGGTGGACTTGGCGCACCTCTCGCGCTCTACCTCACTGCAGCAGGCGTGGGCACGATCGGCCTGGTCGACTTCGACGTGGTGGATGAATCCAACCTGCAGCGCCAGGTCATTCATTCACAGGCCACCGTAGGCAAGCTGAAGGTTGATTCCGCCGAGCAGATGCTCACGGGCCTCAACAAGAACGTGAACATCATCAAGCACAACACGATGCTCACATCGGCCAATGCGTTAGAAATTTTTAGAGACTACGATGTCATCGCGGACGGCACTGACAACTTCCAAACCCGCTACCTGGTGAACGACGCCTGCGTGCTCACCGGCAAGCCGAACGCCTATGGCAGCATCTTCCGCTTCGAAGGCCAGGCAAGCGTTTTCGCCACGGAGGAAGGCCCGTGCTATCGCTGCCTGTATCCCGAGCCGCCACCACCCGGCCTTGTTCCGAGTTGTGCGGAAGGCGGTGTTCTTGGCATTCTGCCAGGCCTTGTGGGCGTCATTCAGGCGACCGAAGTCATCAAGCTAATCCTTGGTATCGGCGAGCCGCTCATCGGACGTCTGCTGCTGGTGGATGCGCTCAGCATGGGCTTCCGCACGCTGAAGCTGCGCAAAAACCCTGAGTGCCCCGCGTGTGGTACGCACGAGATCAAGGAGTTGATTGACTATGATCAGTTCTGTGGCATCGCACCGCCTAGTTCAACGACAGGACCTCTCGAAGTGAGTTCACACGGCATTACACCGCAAGGCACACAGGAACTAGACGGCATCCCACAGATCTCAGTGGAAACGTTGAAGCAGCGGCTTGATGCGGGCGAGAAACCCTTCATTCTGGATGTACGCGAGCCGCACGAGTACGCGATTGTGAACCTTGGCGCCCCGCTCATTCCAGTGGGTCAGCTCGACAGCCGCATCGCTGACATTCCGGTGGCGAAGGACAAGGAAATCATCGTGCATTGTAAGAGTGGTGGCAGAAGCCAGAAGGCAGCCCTGACACTCAAGCAGGCTGGATTTTCCGATGTGAAGAATCTTGCTGGCGGCATTACCGCCTGGGCCGACAGGATCGATAGCTCGATGCCGAAATATTGACACTTTTCTCCCTGTACAACACCACGCAAAGGCGCATTCGTCTAAAAGGAATGCGCCTTTGCACTTTTGTAGTTATTTCCACCTGCCTTCTCCTTTCCACGTGTGCGTTCGGCCAAGCTGGATATAAGACAGAGATTTCCGCCGACCTCATCATTCCGCAGCCGCCGCCCACAGCGCCTATTTCAGAATGGAAGGACGAAGGTAGCCGCAAGACCGTAACTCTCTCAGTAGCCGGTGCTACGCTCCACGGCTTCCGTTATGCGGGTACGCAGCCGAAAGCACCCGAAGTGCTGTTCTTCAACGGCAACGGCATGACTGTTCTGCACACCGATCGTTTTTACCGAGCGCTGGCAGCCCTCGGACCCACCGTCACCGTGTATGACTACCGCGGCTACGGTTTCTCGGAAGGTGTTCCTTCGCTCAGGAACTTCCGTGAAGACGGCCTCCGCGCCTACGACGATTTGAGCAAATCAGCCGCAGGCGGTCGTGTCATCGTTTATGGCGCTTCCATGGGAACGGCGGTGGCAGCCTACATTGCGAGCCAGCGCTCGCTTACTGGGCTCGTACTTGGCATGCCGATCGCTTCTGCCGAAGAAGAGTTGCCAGTGTACGGCCAGCTCATCGGCTTCAGTCCTACGCAACTCGCCGCGACGACACCATCGGCGGAAGCCAGCAGTATCTTCGGCGAGACTGCGCTTGTGAAGCGTTCGAAAGCTCCTCTGCTCATCCTTGGCGGTGCAGAGGATACAGTTGTTCCAGTGAAACAGGCACACGAGGTGTTTGCTGCAAGCCCCGCCGTGAATAAGAAGATCGTGGTCGTGCCAGGCGCCGGACACAATGATGTGATCGTTTCCAGCGCAGCCATGGCCAGTATCGGGGCCATGCTTCGACAGATTCAATAAGCCCGCGAAGCGCTCGCCTAGTCGGTATCTTTGTCGTCGACAACCAATATCTGTAGAGCGAGTGGGGGTTGGAGCATGAAGGGCATCGTGCTCATCTCCTCCACTGCTCTTTCCAGGACTGCACTCGAACAAGGCTCTGTCGTCACCACAAACGGCAACCGCTCGGAGTCGTGCCCTCGACGCTGCAAAATGGAGTCGATGTTGATCCTGTGCTTGCCCAAAACACCCGCAATGCCTGCCACGATGCCGGGTTCGTCCGCCACGAGAAAACGCAGATAGTGTGGTGCCACCACGTCGCCAGAGACTTCTGCTGGTGCAGCGGGCAAGCGCACGGTGGCGCTTCCCTGAGCGATGGCCAGCACGTCGCTCAGCACGGCGACTGCGGTGGGATTTCCACCCGCGCCATGCCCGCTGAAGACAACATCCCCACCGAAGCGGCCTTTGGTCACCACCATGTTCTGCGTACCGTGTGACCATGCGATCGGTGAAGTTATAGGAACCAGCATCGGGCCAACACGCGCCTGAACTTTTTCCCCTGCTTTTTGCGCGCGGCTTACCTGGCGAATGGTGCAGTTCAACTCGCGTGCGTAGGCAAAATCCACAGCCGCAACATGCGAGATGGTCTGCGCAGGCACTTCATCCGGATTAATCTCCGCGCGTAAGGCGAGGCGCGTGAGGATGCATAACTTGGCGCGCGCATCAAGACCATCCACGTCCGCAGAAGGATTCGCCTCGGCGTAACCTGCACGCTGTGCATTTGCCAGCACCTCGCTGTAATCGGCCCCCGCCTCCATCGAGCTCAGGATGAAGTTGCACGTGCCGTTCACGATGCCACTGACGCGAGTGATTTCGTCACCGCTGATGCCCTGCGCGACCCCCGGAATGACAGGCACTCCACCAGCAACAGCTGCTCCATAGAGCAACTGCACGCCAGCCTTTGCAGCAATATCGAAAAGCTCCGGACCACGGTAGGCGATGAGTTGTTTGTTCGCCGTGACAACGTGCTTCCCCGCCTTGAGTGCAGTTCGCAGCCAGCCGCTCATCGGGTCCAGACCGCCGATCAGTTCGACGACAATGTCAACGTCTTCCGCAGTGAGCACGTCTTCCGCGTTTTCTGTCCACTGCGTACCTTCCGGCACATGCCGCGCGAGTGCATGCGAGCGCTTTCGCTCCACGCCGCGATTGAACACGCGGGTGATGATTATGTCCTCGCGACCGCCAGCGGCGAGAACCTCAGCGAAGGAGCCTCCTACCGTTCCAAACCCCAGCAGACCGACACGCAATACGGGCGAAGAAGCATTCATCAATAATCCACCTTGAAGGGACTGGTCTCCCAAACGCGAAAACTTGCTATTGCTGCATCGGGAAGCATACGAAGGATCGGTATCGCACGCTCTTCCAGCGGCTTCACCACTTCGGCGTAAAGAAAGGAATCGTCGAAGCCTGCCTGCGCTGCATCCTCGCGATTGTTGCCGAAGTAGATAGTGGTGCATCGTGACCAATACAGCGCTGCCAGACACATCGGACAAGGTTCGCAACTGGTGTACACATCGCATCCGTCGAGTTGAAATGTACCGAGCGCCGCGCATGCATTGCGGATCGCTGTAACCTCCGCATGCGCCGTCGGATCGTTCAGGGTTGTGACCTGATTTGTCCCCGTCGCGATAACAACACCATTCTTCACAACCACAGCACCAAATGGCCCGCCGCGACCGCTTGTCACATTGTCCGTCGCAAGGCGGATCGCCTGCTGCATGAATTCCGTATTACCCTGCATTAGAACCTGTTCCTTACGTCCTGTTCCATCGTAAATGTTCAGTACCAGCGCAGCGTGAACGCACGGGACGCGAACAGAAGAAGGGCGCGACCGAAGCCGCACCCTTTGTCTCGTCCTACCGACCGGTTAGAAGTTGAACGTCGCTTGTAAGGTCAGTACGCGAACGGCATTCGGTGTACTGAAGGGACGACCGACAAGCTGCGTCAGCTTTCCGAATTGCGTGCTGGTGAGAGCGCTGGTGTCCGTGGGAGCGGAGTAAGGCACCATGTTGAAGATGTTTTGCCCTTGCACGCCGAAGGTCAGATTGTAGCGCTGGCCGCTGTTGCCGCCGCCACCATAACCTCCCGGTCCGCCGTGTCCACCACCGCCCGGACCTCCAGGACCGCCGCGCCCACCACCGCTGCCGCTACCACCGCCGCGACCGCTTCTGCCACTTGATCCGTCCGTCCTTGGGCCAAAGCCAAACGTACGAGACAGCCGCAGATTGACTGTAGCGATCGCGGGTCCCGTGCAGTAATTGATTGGAATTTCTGTGTAGTTAGACCCTTGCGTGGGCGTCGCAAAGTTTGTCGCGGCACCGCAGGCAGCAGAGTTGCTGTTCGCAAAGGCAGGACGGTCGTTGTAAACCGAATCGCCGTTCACGTCTGTACCGGTGGTGATGTTGTAGGGCGAACCAGAGCGCGCCAGGATGAACGGGGACAAGGTGAACTTGTACGGCGCGTTGTAGGAGCCGCCGATCACCCCGAAATTACGAGTCGCGAACCCCGCGCGACCGTAGTCCACGCGAGGGTCCTGGCTTGTAGGAACAAAGCCATCGCCACTGGTATTGGACTTCGCAAAGTTCAGCGCGTAGAAGCCAAACAGATTCACTTTCTTCGCGCGAATATTCCCGTTCACGAAAAGCTGCTGCTGCTTGAACACGCGTTCGGACCGGTACTGGTAGTTGTACTGCGTGGCCGTTGTCGTCAGGTTGGTGTATGCGGCGTGGTTTCCACGATTCGGAAGGTAGTTGACCGAGATCGTGCCGATCTTTCCAATCTGTTGGTCCACGCCAAGCGCCGCCTGCATGATGTACTGCGAACGCATGTTCGGATCCATCGTATACACGGTTGTGCGTGCCGGAGCGCCTGTTGTATTCGCAAAGCAGGTCGTGGTCAGGTCAGCACCCGGCGTACACGCAGCACCCGGGTTGCTGACACTCTGCTGTCTTTGCGCTGGGTTCACACCGAGCTGCTCCACCGTAAGGAAGTCGCTCAGGCTGACACGGTCGTAAAACAGACCGAAGCCTGCGCGCACCACAGTAGTTGTCGGCTTACCGCCGCGCCGAGGAATGCCATACGAAAGAGCTAGGCGCGGAGCGAGGTCGTGATTGCTGACTCGGTTTTCTGCTTCGTACCGAAGGCCATAGCTGAGCGTGAGATTCGGACGGAGTTTCCAGTCGTCCTCCACGTAGGCGCCAAGATCCGTCTCCCGGACATTCACGGTTGCGCGTCCCTGCAAGGTCAGAGTACGGCGGAATAAGCTTGGCGTGCCGCACTGATAGGAGGAGACGTAACCCGCAGTCCCATTTGCGTTGGAACACGCGGTCGTTGCACCCGCGCAGGCGGAGGGCTTGTTTGTGACGGAAGGATCGGTACAAGGATCGAGAAGGTAGTTGTAGGTAAACGAGCCGTTCGGATTCGTCACGTTTGTGACCGAATCGCCCGTTGTGCGCATGCGCCCACCGAACCGGATGAAGTGCTTGCCGAGAGCGTATGAGGTGTAGTTCTGCACTTCGAAGTGGGTCGAAACCGTGTCTGCACTCAATGTTCCCGCGCCGCCGGAAGCGAAGCTTCCCTGCACGCTGACACCTGCCGCGTTCGAGAGTGCTGCGGTCGTCGTTTCCGAACGCTGGTACTCAAATCGCGTTTCGTTCACCATCTTCGAGCTGATGGTCTGCGTGTCCGAGATCTGTACGGTGTGCTCGTTGTTGCTGACGTTGGTAAAGGTGCTTGGAAGCGCATTGCCGCTCGATCCGCTGTTGAGCGTCGTACCACCTTCATACTGGTAGCGTGTCGTCAGCACGTTCTTATCGCCGAGTGCAAAATCCAGACGCGGCGTGATGTCGCTGCGATCCTGTGGTTGAAACACGGCACGCGCGGTCGCGGGGAAACCATAATTTGCGCAGCCAGTAATTGTTCCTGGCGCGCAAGGAGTGCTCGAGGTCGGGCTGCTGGAGTAGAAGCCGGTCGGATTGACGATGATGTTGTTCTGGATTGTGCGTCGCGATCCACCAATCGAGAATGACGATGTCTTCGTCAGAGGACCTGTGAGGTTCCCAAGCAAGAAGAACGTGTGGTAGTCGGGCTGCTGATCCGCGCTACCGAGAAAAGGGTTTGAGGTGTTGAAGGATTTATCGTTGCCCTGCACGCTCAGCGAGCCATGAAATTTGTCAGTACCCGGCTTGGTGAACACTTCAATGCGACCGAAGCCGAGCTTGTCGTACTCAGCCGAGAATGGGTTCTGATTGATGCGGATTTCGCGAATCGAGGACTTCGGCGGCAACTGCCCACCGGTGAAGCCGTCCACATAGATCTGACCGCCGTTGGGTCCGGCAGCAGGTCCGGCAAGCGCGCTTAGTTCGGAAGACAGTTCATCCGGATCGTCCGACAATGCGTCCAGGTCCTTACCGCTGATTACTGTCGCGCTGGCGTTCGCATCGGGGTCGGTGCTAAGCGCAATCGCGTTTGCCTCCACATTAACGACCGTCGTCTGCTCGCCGACTTTCAGCTTGGCATCCAGCGTTGTGCTCGGCACCGCCGGGACCTTCAGCCCATTCAGCGAGTAGGTCGCGAAACCCGGCATAGAGATAAGCACGGTATAGGTACCTGGTGTGAGCGTGATGCTGTAGCTTCCATCGCCCTTGGACTCGGTCTTTACCCCGTTGCCTTTCGCCGGCGTAAGAGTCACGGTCGCGCCCGGGATTGCTGCGCCGTCAGGATCGGTGACAAAGCCATGCAGCCGGGTTCCACCCGTCGCCACAATCTGTCCGCCAGACGCTGCTCCGCTGGACGGCTGCTGCGACGTGGTGGTCTGTGCCGCTAACGGCAACATCAAAAGCGGCAACACACACAACCGCACCAGTGTCTTGCAAAAAGACATCTTCACTCCTCGGGTAATTCAAATGTTTCAGCGGCTCGTCTGAGCCACGCCAGGCAGTCTCAGCGAATACGTCTTAGACCGCACCTTTTTCACAACGGTAAGCACAATCGAAGCGAAAGCTATTGTGTCGCGCCGCCCATGCCGGCAGCTCCCTCGCCACCACTCACATTCCACGGCGAAAGCGTTGTTGCTGCACCCGCAGGTGCTGCAAGAATGGGCTCGACGCCCACCAGCAGCGTAATCGCTGTCGACTTTGTGGAATCGGGGGCAGATGGAGAGGCAACGATCATGACAGCTTCGCCGTTTTTCAACCCGCCAAGGGTCTCGCTCGGTAAGCGAGACAACATGCGCGAAAGATCGCTGCCCGCTGCACCGGCACGTCGCTGCCCTTCCGTCCCTATGGCGCCCGGAGTGACCTGCGTAGGGTGGCCTGCCGCTGCTGGTGAAGCTGCCGCACCTTCGGGGGCACCGGCCCCTCCGCTCTTCATGCGCATGGCAACCATCATTGCCATCTGCGGCGGAAGGCGGCGAACGTCACTCGACGGCGTTATTGCCACCGTAACTGTCTTCTTGCTGGCCAGGTCCTTCAGCGTGATGGTGTTCGCCGCGCTGTCCGTCGACGCGACAGTACCAGAGTAGTTGGCGAACGAACCCGTCACCAATTCGTCGGCCGTAATATTCAGCCCGTCCTCGGATTTCGTTCCACGCACACGTATCTGATCACCCGGCTCGATGGCACTTACCTTGCTCAACTGCGCATCTTCGAACTTCACCGAACCCGGAGCGTACCGGCGGACAATCGTCTGCGGAGTCGTCGCAATCGTCACCGTCTTCATGCCGCTCGACACAACAACCTTGTCTTCGGCAACGGACTTTACTATGCCGCCAGTGCCCTGGGTCCACGCTGAGCTCTGTGCTGCATGCACCTTGTCCAGAGCCGCTGACTTCATCACGATCACACGGGTAGCCGTTAAGCTAGTTGCACTATCACCGGTCGTTCCAGTGACCAGTGCGCGGTCACCTGTTTGAATGTCGCTCGCAGTTCCGGAAGTCGCCGCACTCAGGTTTGTGCTGCCTGGTGGCACAATCAGAATCTTTGTTGCGCCATTCATGGCAACAGCGACGTCCTGACTGTCTTTATTCGTTACCACAAGCGAACTCTCACCTGCAGACTTCACGGTGCCCGACTGACGCGGCGCTCCGCTGGCGACCTGGGCGGTGGGCGCAGTCTGCGCGCTCGCCACTGGCGCGACACAAATCAGCGTCGCTGCCGCAAACGAAACCACGCCAAAGAAGGCAGTTCTTCTGATCTTTTCAAACACTTTGCTCATCCTTCTGAACCCTCACAAAGAAGGTTCGCATCACGACAAAAGTCTAATGAATCTACACATTGGATACGGAAAGACCCCGGAAAAGTTTCCATTTCCGAATGAAAATCTCACGAACAAATCTCACCAGAGCTCCTTGCGCGCTACTGCGGAACAACTGAACCATCCGCCAATGGCAGTTCAAGGTGCGAAGGGTATTTGGCAGAACCGTAAATCGTCACCGTTTCCGCTTTGTAAGCAGCAGCCGGCGCGGCCATGATGTTCGGTACCCAGGTCTGGGGATTCCTGTCATACAGCGGGA
This sequence comes from Granulicella sp., assembly GCA_965200515.1. Lineage (GTDB taxonomy): Bacteria > Acidobacteriota > Terriglobia > Terriglobales > Acidobacteriaceae > Granulicella. Next base: position 2,967,866 of record CBDAUT010000014.1, read on the forward strand.
ACCAGCTCGACTGCACCTGCACCATCATCTTGTGGCCCTTCAGGAACGTGTGATCCACACCATGCAGGCTCCACTTGTACTCGTTCACCGCGCCAGGCTCTACGGGCTCAGGCACCGTGAAGCTTTTGCGATAGCGACCACGCAGGATCTCCGACGCGACCATCAGTTCGTAACCGTTCTTTCCCGGCGCACTTCCCGGATACACATCAATGAGCTTCACTACCCAGTCCGCATCGCTTCCGGTCGTAGCGGCGAAGATATCGGCCATCACGTCACCAGTAACGGTGAGGTCCCCCGTTAGATCGCCCGTGGAAAACACCGCCAAATCCTTGCGGTCGTCTACAAACCGTTGGTCTTCCACAAGCCACGTGCGCCACTTCGAACCCTCGCCGTAGGTCGACTGTATCGGCCTATGACGGTAAGGCACAGGATGCGCGGGATCTGCGAGATAGCTCGCGGCGGCCGTGTCATAGTCGCCATGCGGCTCGACAAAACTCAGCGCCCTCTTTGGCACCAGATACACGCGATCCTGATGAAAGCCTTTGGTCGGCGGCCAGGCGGCGTACTCATGCCATGCGTTCTCGCCCGTGCGGAAGCTCGCGGTATCCACGAGAGAAAAGCCCGGCTTGCCTTTCAGGTAGTGTTCGAAGAAAGGTGCCTCGTAACGGCGGTGGTAGTAGTTTCCAGGATCCTGTCCGAAGCTCACTTTGCCGAACTCTGTGCCTAGCTCATCGCCCTTGCGGTTCCAACCGCCGTGGTTCCATGGTCCGAGCACCATGAAAACCTTATGAGCATCCTCATTTGCCTCGGGCTTACCCTTCGCGCGGGATTCAGCACTCACGCGCGACTCACCCGCCCGCAGTGCAGCATATTCTGCTTGCGTTCCCCACATATCCTCCTGATCCCAGTAGCCACCTACCTCCAGCGTTGGCACTTCCGGTGCGCCAAGGTGCGGCTCCACCGCCATCGCCTGCCAGAACGGCGAGTACTGTGGGTCACTGAGGAAGTGCCGGGCCGTTGGCAGCTCGCTCATTCCGGCGGATGCGGCGGCTCCAGCGAAGTTGACATGCGTCAGAAACCAGTCGTACTGGTCACCCTTTGCCTGCACGACTGCATCTGTTTTTTGCGCCTCCAATTCCTGCACGTAGTCGAAGCCATACGTCTGCCGGAATGCTCCGTTGTGGAAGAAGTCGTCGCCCAGCCAAATGTTCGTCATAGGTGCCTGAGGGCTAATCGCTTTGACCGCAGGATGGTGCCCGATGCCAGCCATCATCGCTAAAAATCCGGGATAACTCACTCCAAGCACCCCGACTTTCGGCAGGCTGTTCGGTACATTCTTCACCAGCCAATCGATGGTGTCGTACGCGTCCGTCGACTCATCGATGTCCTTGGGTCCGTTATGTGGCACCAACGGATGATTCATGACGAACTGCCCTTCGGACTTGTAGCGCCCGCGAATGTCTTGTGCGACGAAGATGTAGCCGCTTTCTGCAAGCGCCTCCTGCATCTTAGGCTTGGCATCCGATTCCCCGATCCCGTAAGGGGTACGTTGCATGAGGAACGGAAGTGGCTCACCGTTCTTCTCACTTCCGGTTGGCCGCAGAATCGCCGTGTGCAGCTTTATGCCATCGCGCATCGGAATCATGACGTCGGTGCGCACGTATTCCTTACTCTTCGACACATACTGTGCGGTCAGCGTTCCCGAAGCAAGAGCAACAAGAACAACGAAAGCAAACTTCTTCATAGGCCTCTCAGGGTTTACTGCCAACGCTAAGCTTTGCGACGCAGTTCAACGATCAGCTCATCCTGCATGAACGTGTACTCGTCTCGAATATCGAGTGTGACAAGCCGCTTATTCTTCATCTGCCCCGGAAACTGTTGACGGAGCTTGCGACTCTGCCTCGATTCCATGGTCACGATCTCGTCTGCCCATTCCAGAACGTCGCCGCTAACCGGAACGTCTGCGTCGGTAGCGGTTCCCGCCGACATAACTTCAAGGCCTTCCATGCCCGAAAAAACCGCCTCCGCAGTTGGACTGCGACGGCGGTTCTTTCCGCACACAAATAGGACGTGACGCAAGTTACTTGCCTGTGAGGTTTCCCGGGCTTGTCATGCACTGCCAGTTCTGCCGAGCGTGAGACCCATCGCAAAACGGACGCTTCTCGCTCAGACCGCAGCGGCACAGGCTGATGGCCGGCTTACCTGTCAGATCCCACTCCTGTCCGTCGGCATCCTTCAGGACGATGTGACCCTCTACCCGCAGTGGACCGTTGGGCTTAACCGTTATGTGAACTGCTGCTTCATCTGGCATAAAATTTCTCCTTCTTGCTTTCTACGTTTTCTGCTGGCGCTGGCTCTAAATACTCTGCACCATTTCCTGATCCACGTAGCACCAGCCCCAGCTTTCGCCTGGCTGCACCGAACGGATCACCGGGTGCTCTGTGGCGCGAAAGTGTTTCGTCGCGTGCTTGTTTTTGGAAGAATCACAGCATCCCACATGGCCGCAGTCGAGACACTCGCGCAGATGGACCCATGTGTCACCCAGCGCCACACATTCTTCGCAACCTTTTGCGAAGCTCGTCTTTGCATCCGGAACATGCTTCACCTGTTTGAAATGCTGGCAGGCCATTGGCTTCCTTCCTATTCCGATTCCGCTACTTCCTTGAACACCACATGAGTACCGTCGCTGAACAGCAGCTCGTAACTGCGGCTGAACCAGCCCGACTTCCGCTCTTCATTTCCCACGATGCGGGCCTGGTAGTCACCTGTATGCAGCAGGCCTGTCGCGCCGGCTTCCAGTTCCACATGAGTTCCACTAATTGTCGCGTCTATGTGCAGCACACTTTCCGCACCCGCCATCTGCACACGCGCGTGTGTCACATGCGCCACCAGCGGATAGTCCAAGACATCCGCCTTGTGCGAATCGGAGTAGCGCTGCTTTTGCGCGCTCGCAATCAAGGTAATGAGGAGCAGTGCTGAGAGCGCCACCGTTTGCTTCATGCCGCCTCCGCGATGCACTGCTTCTGAGCAGACAACAAATCCCGAATACCCGCTTCGGAGACATCCAGCATCTCGTTCAACTGCGCACGCGTATAGGTGCCTTTTTCCGCTGTAGCCTGCGTTTCTACCAGCCCACCCGAGGCGGTCATGACCACGTTCATGTCGACTTCGGCGCGCGAATCTTCTTCGTAGGCAAGGTCCAGCAGGACACGCCCGTCCACCACCCCGACAGATGTTGCCGCGACGAGATCCAACAGAGGAGACTGCTTCAGCACGCCAGCCTTCTGAAACTTGTTCAATGCGATGGCCAGCGCAGCGCATGCACCAGTGATCGCCGCAGTGCGTGTTCCACCGTCGGCCTGAATCACATCGCAATCCAGAATCACCGTTCGCTCGCCAAGCAGCTTCATGTCTACAACCGATCGCAGGCTGCGCCCAATCAGGCGCTGAATTTCATGCGTGCGTCCGCCAATTTTGCCTCGCTCCGCTTCACGCGAGGTACGTGTCAACGTTGCGCGCGGCAGCATGCCGTACTCCGCTGTCACCCATCCGCGACCGGAGTTCCGCAGCCATCCAGGCACGCCGGTCTCCACCGATGCGTTACAAAGCACGCGCGTGTGCCCCACCTCAATCAACACCGAGCCCTCGGCAGTTCCTACAAAACCGGATGTCATCTTCAACGGACGTGCTTGCGCTGCACTCCGGTCACCTGACCGAAAAAGCTCTTCTACATTCGCCATCTTCCTCATCATAAGCGTAAGGCGGAGCAACGCTGTTCCTGCCGGACGCACACAAGCGCTGTTGCTTCTGCAATCGCTCCGCACCAGTGCTGCACAACAAATGATGCACTTTTTCCACGGGGCAGCCTTTGGAGTTAGATTCACCTCACATTCGTTGTGCGGCTTTGGCTTTTCCAGTCACCTACCAGTAAGTAGTTCAACTGACTGAGCCCAGCCGACCATCGCGCCACTGTGAGGATCATCTGATGAGCCCGACCTCCAGCAGTTCCCCAGCCCGCATGTCGTCCGAAGTGCTTTCGGTGCCTTTACAGAACGTGCAGGGATTCGCGATGGTTCCCACGTACAAGGTGTGTGTCGTTGATGCGGACGGCTCCGTGAAAGCCGCCTGTCATGAACTTGCTTCGCGTTTGCAAATGTCCGTAGTGGCTGTCGGCACCTTCGCGGATGCGCAAGCCGTTCTGGTACGAAATGCGATCGATCTCCTTCTGCTCGACCTGGACCTGACAGGAACACCGGGACTCCAGCAGTTGGAAGGCATCCGCGCCAGTCACCCGGAAATGGCGGTGGTGGTCGTCACTGCAGCGGCTACCGTGCAAGCGGCAGTTGAGGCGATGCGGCTCGGTGCATCTGACTTCCTCACGGCTCCCATCGCTGTGGACGAACTCGCGCAGGTCCTCGAACGCGCCTCACGCCGCATCTCGCATGACGCGCAGTCCAAGGCACTCCATCGCAACCTCACCAACACCACCGGCATGGGCCGACTCGTTGGCCGGTCAGCGCCGATGGAAAAGGTCTACCGCATGATCAGCAAGGTAGCGTTTACGGCGCATCCTGTGCTGATCCTTGGCGATTCCGGTGTCGGAAAGGAACTCGTCGCGCGCACCATTCATGAGATTGGACCGCGCGCGGATCGTCCGTTCGTGTCCGTCTATTGCAACGGCACAATCGAAGACCTTGAGCGCGATCTGTTCGGCTATGCGAAAGGTGCATTCCCAAGCGCGCAGCACCGCAAAGACGGGCAGTTGGTGGAAGCGGATCACGGGACGATCTTCCTTCATGGCGTTGACGAACTCCCTCTCGAAATGCAGGCCAAACTCGTTCGTGTGCTTCAGGAACACGAAATCAAGCCGGTGGGTTCGAATGGCAAAATTCCCCTCCAGGCGCGAATCATCGCCTCCGCCAAATCAGAACTTTTTGAGGCTCAGGAGCAAGGCAAGTTCCGGCGGGACCTTTTCTTCAGATTGAATGTCGTCAATATCCGCATCCCCTCCCTCACCGACCGGCGCGAAGACATTCCTTTGCTGACGGATGGCATCCTGAAGCGCATTCGACAGGAAAGCGGTGTTCCCTACGAGCTCGACTCCGAGATGCGGAATATGCTGGATGCCCATGATTGGCCCGGAAATGTTCGCGAGCTTGAGAGTGCACTGGAGCGTGGCTGCCTGATGGGGAGCAGCCCGTTCCTCACTGCGAGCGACTTTTCCACCCAACTCCAGCAGCATCGTTATCCGCCCCTGGCTGACGCACACCTGGATGCTGCGCAGTTGGCTAGCGGGTCTTACATTCCCAAGTCGTTAGCGGTCACTTCCATCGCAAAGATGGAGAAGGACGCAATTCTCAGTACCCTCCAGCACCTTCGCGGTGACAAGCTGAAAGCAGCAAAGCTGCTCGGCATCGGAAAAACTACGCTTTACCGAAAGCTGAAGGAGTACGACATTGAGGACGCGGGCTCGGTGTGAGCCGGGTTCCTGTCGACGATGGCTGTTCATTCGTGAAATCCTGTTGACCGTGCGGAACCACGGTCGCACCAGGCGCATCGAACGCGCATAGGAGACATTTGTTCATGAAGCTCACACCTGGAAAGCTCGCGGGCCTCAACGCGGTGTCGGATGCGCGCGGTGTCATAGCGGCAGCCGCTATGGATCAGCGCGGTTCACTGCAAAAATCACTCGGTGCTGCACGCGGTGGCGTCGCTACGGACAATGATCTGGAACGCTTCAAGGCGCTGGTCACCGATACGCTGACGAAACACGCGTCTGCAATCCTGCTCGATCCCGAGTTCGGCCTTCCCGCTGCAAAGATGCGCAACGGCAAAGGCCTGCTGCTCGCCTACGAGAAGACCGGTTACGACGCGCAAACGCCCGGTCGCCTCCCAGATCTGCTGAATCACTGGAGCGTTGGCCGCCTCAAAGACGCGGGCGCAGACTGCATCAAGATCCTGCTCTACTACACCCCCTTTGAAAAGCAAGAGGTCAACGATACAAAACATGCTTTTATCGAGCGCATCGGTGATGAGTGTCGCGCCCACGACATGCCATTTTTCTGCGAGTTCGTCGGCTATGACGCAGAAGGTGGCGATGAAAAGTCCGCAGCGTACGCGCGCAAGAAGCCTTCCATCGTGAAGGGTTCCATGGCCGAGTTCTCCAAGCCTGTTTACGGGATCGACGTTCTCAAGGTGGAGGTGCCCGTCGAAATGTCGTTTGTGGAAGGCACGATTGCCTACAAGGGCGAGAAGGCGTACACACGTGCCGAAGCCCTGCAACACTTCCGTGATGCCGCCGAGGTGACCACGCTGCCGTTCATTTATCTTTCCGCCGGCGTATCTAATCCAGTCTTCATTGAGACACTCGCACTCGCAGCCGAATCCGGAGTTGAGTTCAACGGCGTGCTTTGCGGCCGCGCGACATGGAAGGATGGCATCCCCGTGTTCGCGAAGGATGGCGAAGCGGCATTCATCGACTGGCTGAACACCGTCGGCGTGGAGAATATCGAAAACGTGAACAAAGCGCTCATGGCAGCGACCCCATGGAAGAGCAAGATCGAGAACGCGTAATTTCATGTTCCGTAAATACGGGTGCGTTTGCTGCCTTTCAATGCAGACGCACCGGTTGCCGTCTGCGCTTGAGCGCTACACTAGCCGCACCATGAGGTTGCGTCTTCTCCTTCTTGCCTTCGCTTTTGCTCTTCCGCTGGCCTCGCAAACGTACAAGCCTAAGCAGATTCGCTTGCAAGGCACCGAAGGGCTCAACCAGGCCTCCATACTGAGTACTCTTGCCCTCAAAGAAGGCGCGCCACTCTCAAAAGCCGAAATCGAAACTGCGCTCCAGCGTCTCGCTGACAGCGGCTCGTTCACAGATGTCTCTTACACCGTGAACGACACCGTTCTAACGATCACCGTGAAGCAGGCTGCAGGTGCTCAGGCGCTGCCTGTGCGCTTCGTGAACTTCGTCTGGTGGCAGCCCGCAGAGCTGGAAACGCTGATCGAGAAGCGTGTTCCGCGCTTCCACGGCAAGCTTCCCCTGTCCGGCGACATCACCAACGATGTGATAAGTGCGCTTACTGCTCTTCTCGCTGAGAAAGGCGTTCCCGACGCGAAAGTCACTGCCTCGCTGTCTAGTACCGAAGGTAAAGGTGAAGGTGTCTCCTCCATTGCGCTGAGTATCACCTCGCCGTCAATCGTCATTGGTGACGTCACTTTCCTCGGCGCAGCCGCACTTGTGCGCTCGCAATTGGACGTCGCAGCATCCCGCCTGGCCGGGCAGGAGTTCGACGCGACGCAGTCTGCCGCATCGATTCGTAACAGCATCGCCGACACGCACAGGAATGCGGGTTACCTGGACGCCACCGTCGACGCGCCGGACTTCACCCCGCCTAAAAAGGACATGCTTAGCTACGAGGTAAACGCCTCTGTGCTCGTACATCCTGGAGAGCTTTACCACATCGCTACGCTTGACATGACCACACCGCCACCAGTCAGCGCCGATGAAGCGGCAAAGGTCACCGGCCTCCGTATCGGACAGGCGGCTGGCGCCCAAAACCTGCGCCTTGCCTCAAACGCTATCGCGCGCGCTTACGCGTCCCATGGCCTTCTTGAGGCACACGTTCTAGGCGTAGTGGACCGCAATACAGCCAATCACACTGCCGCCTATCGCTTCTCGATCGATCCCGGGCAGCTCGATCACGTTACTTCCGTCAACGGGTCAGCACTTTCACAGGAGCAGCGCGAAGCTTTCGCTTCACAATTCAGTGGGAAACCAGGCGCTCCCGCTGACTCAATCTTCGCTGCCGAAGTATTCCGCGCACTGAAAGCCATGCACGCGGAAAATGCCATCAGCATCAGCCAACGGCTGAACCGCCAAACGCACACCGTCGAAATGATCCTTTCGCCGAAGTCACTTCCGTAAACAGGGATTGCCCGGTAGCTCACTTGCAGCTAACCTTGCTGCCAATGTCCCTTGCACGTTTTACTCTGCTGGTCATCACGTTCGTTGTGTCTCCGTGTCTGTTGGCGCAATATACCGCGGGCAAAATCATCTTCGAAGATGCGGGTCCGTACGAGCAGGCGGATCTTGAAGCAGTCGCACAACTCCATGCTCACGACAAGGTCGGACACGACGCCGTCCAGGCTGCGGTACAGCGGCTCATAGATACCGGTTACTTCGACGATGTCGGGGCCACATTCGATGGCCCTGCAGCGGCGATCCGAATCACCTTTACGCTCAAACCTTTAGCCGCGGCTCAGATGACAACTGTTGGCTACGAGAATTTCGTGTGGCTAACTCCTGAGGAGCGCGATGACGCCATCCACAAGGCCGCCCCGTTGTTTCAGGGCAGATTACCCGCCGCTGGCAACCAGACTGAAATCATCGTCGCGGCGCTGCAATCTGTCCTTGCCGCGAAAGGCACGCACGTGACCATCGTTCACGATGAGCTTGAGCCTTCCATGACGCAGCCCGAACGCGTTATTCCCTTCAGCGTTGAACTTCCAGCCATTCTTGTCCACGCGATTTCACTGCGCGGGATCGCTTCGGACTTCGCTCCGCAGGTACAGACAGTCGCGTCCAAACTGCGCAATACAGCGTATCGCGAGGGGGTGGCCCGGCCCACGACCGCCGACATGCTCCTGCTTCCTTACTTCAACGCGGGATACGTCACTGCCAAGCTCGACAACAGCGATCGCAGGATAGCGGCGGCAACGGCCACCCAGGTTGATGTCGACATCTCTGGAACAGTGTCTGCGGGAGAAATCTACCACGTCTCTTCTCTTATGTTCCCGGGTACCCCGATCATCAATGCAGACGCTGTCAGGACGACGGCGAAGCTCCACCCGGGCGATGTCGCCTCACGCAAGCTGCTCCTTGAAACGCTGAGACCAATCGACGAGGCTTACCGACATCTCGGCTACATGGATGTTTTCGTTGACTCGGGAGCAAAACTGGACTCGGCCGCGCACACCGTCGCCTACAACGTAACGGTAAAACCCGGTAAGCAGTACCGTATCAAGACAGTCGTCACCAACGGCTTCACTCCTGTAAGCCAAGCGGACTTCGAGAAGACCTGGCGCATGAATGCTGGCTCACTCTACGATCCGGGATACGTGACCGACTTCTTCAAGAACAATACCGCAGTGAAATCCCTTCAGGGATACTCCTGCGGCTTCCGCGCGTCCGCTGATCCGCAGAATCACCTTGTCGATCTCACGCTGAATTGCACTCAGGCGAAAGCACCTGGATCAGCAGTAACATTCAACTAGACAATCATTGCGTAAAGGAAAATTTGGCGCTTACCTGACAAGGTAAAAGCCTGCTGGTGTCTCGGAAGTACTCGGCGGAGACGCGGACCAGCAGGCCTGAAGTTAGGGAAGAACCGGCTCCTCGAAACTGCTCGGCGGAGGAACCGGTCCGAATGTGAGGTCATCGTCGCACTCGCTTCGATTGGTTGCCAAGAGCACCCGAAAGTTTCTGCGCTGATTTGATATCACATAGTTCCGTAATGGAACAGAAACTATCGTTAGAACGATTCAATACATCCCTGAACCGTTTCAGAAGCCCGCAGGACGCTCTGCAGCGACAGCAAACGAAGCTTCCAGAGCCATGCCGACTTCGCAAATTCGGCCCTCTTCGAAAAGTTTTCCGATCAGCGTAACTCCATATGGAACCCGGCGGGGCGTCGCGAACTTCGCCACCGGATGCTTCGGGTCAGGAGCCCAGTCACTGCGCGCTTCCTTCACCTCTACAAAGCCTGCACGCAACGTCAGCGAAGGGTGCCCTGTGAAGTTGAAGATGATGAGCGGGTCGTTGCCAAGCGACGGCACCAGAAGCATGTCGACACCGGCCATCACGCGCGCTACTTCCATCGCGACCTTGTGCCGCATGCGGTCCGCCTGCACAAAGTCCACCGCGGAGATGAAGCGCGACTGGCGGAATGTGTTTGGCCATGCGTCCGGCACCTGCATCTTCAGTTCGTCGACGCGGTTATCCAGCGTAATTTCCTCAAACGCCGCTGCCGACTCCACAAACAGGATGGCATTTAAGGAGTCGTATGGCCACTCTGGCAGGCTCACTGGCACCGTCTCAGCGCCAAGCTTCTTCAGCGTAGCGAGCGCTGCGCGATCCACATCGGTTGCAGGATCGCTGTTCATCCATGACGACACATAGCCAACGCGCAGCCCATATACCGAAGCCGCCGCATTGAACGGCAGCGGTGCCGCAACACCCGCCGTATCGCCGGGATCCGTTCCTGCAATCTCCTTCAGCACCAGCGCTGTATCTTCCACGCTACGGGCCATCGGGCCGAGCTTGTCGCAGGTCCAACTAAGCGTCATCGCTCCGGTACGCGGTACCCGCCCATACGTCGGCCTCAGCCCCGTCACGCCACAGCGCATGGACGGGCTGATAATTGAGCCCTGCGTCTCGCTACCTATGGCAAAGCCAACCAGGCCCGCGGCGACCGCCGCCGCAGGGCCCGCGCTTGAGCCTGATGCGCCCTCCTCAAGCGACCACGGGTTCTTGGTTTGCCCGCCAAACCACACATCATTCAGCGCCAGAGCACCAAGGCTCAGCTTCGCTACCAACACAGCGCCTGCCTGTTCGAGCATGCGGACAACGGCAGCATCCTTCACCGGAACGCGGTCGCGGAAGGGCTCCGCGCCATAGGTGGTCGGTATACCTTTTGTGTCGAGAAGGTCTTTCGCGCCCCACGGAATTCCGTGCAACGGCCCGCGGTAATGCCCGCGCGCAATTTCCGCATCGGCTCGTCGCGCCTGCTCCAGAGCATGGTCGCGGGTCAGCGTGATGACGCAGTTCAATTGCTTGTTGTACTTTTCGAGACGCGTTAGGTAGATCTTCGTCAGGCGCTCGGACGTAAGCTGCTTGTTTTCGATCCATCGCGAGAGTCGCGCGACCGTGCAAAATGCAATGGCGTCATCCGACGCAGGCAGTGGCAACATTGGGCCATTGCTCCGCTGGAATGTTGATGCACCCTGCTCTGAGCCCGCGTTGAACTCCCCGGAAATGGCAAATTGCGGGTTCCATACAGTCCCTGGGGTCAGATCGGCTTCCAGTGGAACCTTGTTCGGGCCGGTTCGCCGCTTATAGATCGACGCCATCGATTGCCGCCAGTTTCCAGCGGCCTCCGCGCGCTCGGCGGGACTCATCGCCACCTGAACCAGCTTTTCAGCCTCAGCAAACGTCGCCGCGCTCACCTCCGGACCCGCAGGAGCGGCGGTGCCGAAAGCGGGTGTAGTCCCGGGTGTGGAGCCCGTTTGCGGATCTTCGGCAAGGGCGGCATTCACCATCCCCTGCCCAGCAGCCAGAGCCGCCAGGCCAGCCGAGCTACCCGCCAGAAACTTTCGTCGCGTCGTCCTCTTGTTTGCCATCGCGGCCTCTCTTCCAAGGGTAGCGCGAGCGCGCGGAGCCGAACCCGGCATCACACGTTGTAGCGCCATGCCCGTCGCTACCCTGACCCTCGAACTCGCTATCGAGCACGCGCACTCCCTCAAGGATCGCCGCCAAGTCGTACGCTCCTTGAAAGACAAGCTCCGCCACGGATTCAACATTTCTGTTGCGGAACTGGACGAGTCGCTGGTCTACAACCGTGCAACGGTGGGTGTCGCCGCTATTTCCAGTTCGTCTGCATACCTTGCGGGGCAACTGCGCGAAGTCGAAGAAGCAGCCCGCCGTATTTGTGTTGGACTCGGGTGCGAAATCCTCGACAGCTTCATCCAGTCGGAAGACGAGCTCTGATACCGCGCGTGATAGAAGAGGTCGCTAGACTCTCGTACTCTGTCCCGTTACCAAGTACTTGTCGATGATGAGGGTGCTATTCTGCACTGTCAGCCATGCCGGAACAAAGAGGAAGACAACATCATCGTGATCGCGTCCGCAGCACCTTTGCGGAAGAGATTACCGTCATGCTCGAAGGCGAGCTTTCCGACCCGCGCCTTGCGCCTTGCCACGTCACCGAGGTTGTCCTCGCTCCCGGCGCGAAAAGCTGCCGGGTCTTCATTGCCGTTGTTGGCGGCGAAGCGGAAGAGCAAAGCACGTTGGAAGGCCTGATGGCAGCGCGAGCATACATTCGCACCGAAATTCGCGATCGCATGGGCGTGCGCCACGTTCCTGAGATCACCTTCGCAATCGACCGGTCAGAAAAGATCAACGCGCGGATGGACGAACTGCTCCATCGCGTAGGTAAGCGCCGCGAAAAATTGTTGAAAAAGTCGGGAAATCTTACAGGAGCCGATCCGCAACCTGAGCCGTAATGCACACTGACTCCATCGAAGCTTTGCTCGCCCTCCTTCGCGAGCGCCACACGTTCGTCGTCACCTCCCATGCTCGCCCGGATGGCGACGCGATTGGGTCTTCCCTTGCTTTCGCCTATTTCCTGGAAGCCATGGGAAAGGAAGCACACGTCGCCTTCGCCGATCCGGTGCCCTCGATACATCAGTCGCTACCCGGTGCAGACCGCATCACGCGCATGCTCCCGGATGTTGCACCGGATGCTTTGATTGTGCTCGAGTGCGACTCTCTGGACCGCACCGGCTTTCGCCTTGCCGACTTTGAGCGCCTTAACGCTCCACTGCTCATCAACATCGACCATCATCGCAGCGGTCGGGCGTACGCCGACTTCAACTGGATTGACCCAGAAGCCAGCGCAGTCGGCGCAATGATTTACGAGACGGTAATAGCCGCTGGCGTCACAATCTCGCCGCAGATGGCAACGTGCCTCTACGCTGCTGTGCTCACCGACACCGGATCGTTTACTTACCCCAGCACTGTGGCCGCAACGTTCGGGCTTGCAGAGCACCTGCTGCAGAGTGGCGCCGCCGCCAATTCGGTCGCTCAGGCTGTTTACTTCTCTCATTCACCGGGCAAAATTCGCGCGCTTGGCGCTGCTCTCTTCAAGATGAAGATCGAGGACTCCGTCGCCTGGAGTTGGATCACACTTGATGAAATGAAGACCGCTTGCGCCACTATCGAGGATTGCGAAGGCGTGGTCAATTACCTCATCTCTATCGCCGGAGTGCGTGCTGCCGTGTTCTTCCGCGAAGTTCCCGACGGCGAACACTTCCGCCTGAGTCTTCGCAGCAAGAGCGGTGTAGACGTCGCTCGTGTCGCCGAAGCCTTTGGGGGCGGCGGCCATCAAAACGCCAGTGGTTGCACGGTTGACGGGCCTCTCGAATCCGCAACACACCGCGTCGTCTCCGAGCTCCACAACGCCTGCACGGCTGTTATCTGAGCGCATCTCTGTTAGCCTGATTCTCGCTTCCCTGCTAGCTTGCCAGCCATCCGTGTTGGTTCCGTAAGCTCGCGACGCGTTCGACCAAGTTTGACAGATATTGCACAACCCGAACCGGAGTACCCCACAAGGGCCACCGCCGTGCGCGCCTCCATACGCGATCTGTGGAAGTCGCAGTGGGGATGCGAGCTTTGGGAATTCGTCGTCCTCGTTATAGTCGGCGGCTACTTCCTCTTCTTCGGCCTTGTGCCTTATTTTGGTGGCGCTCAGGTTGGGCTTGTCGGCGCGGATGAACCACGCTTTGCCCAAATCGCCCGAGAAATGCTCGCGGCTCACTCCTCCGACTGTCACGAAGTCCACGCCACCATCACTCCGCACAGCCTCCGACCAAAAGACCTGCACGCTTCCTATGTGTGCCTCGTGGGCGGCACGGTGACACCCATTCTCTACGGGCGTCCGTGGCTTGAAAAACCCGCGCTCTATTACTGGCGCGCCATGGGCTTCTTCAAGGAGTTCGGCGTGTCTGACTGGTCAGCGCGGCTGCCTTCAGCCAGCGGTGCCGGCTTCCTGATTCTGCTGTCATTCCTGCACCTGCGGCGCTTCCGGCCTGGCGGGCACCTGAACGCGGCTCTAATCATGGTTTCCTGCGTGGCAATCGTCGGCTTCGCCCGCGGTGCCTCCACGGATATGCAATTGGCCGCGCCGTTCTGCATCGGAATGCTGGGCTGGTACGCGTGGTACGAGACCGGAAAGAAGTTCTGGCTCTTCGATCTTTATTTCTTCGGTGCCGCAGCTACGCTGGCGAAAGGACCAGTAGCTATCTTCATGGCGCTCGCAATCTTGCTGCTGTTCTGCGGCCTGCGGCGTGAGTGGTCCGCCCTACGACGCACGATCTGGTGGCCTGGCGTTTTGCTGTTTCTGCTGATGGTGCTGCCCTGGTACATCGCCGTGCAGCGGCGCAACCCGAGCTTCTTCAAGGAATTCATCATCGGGCACAATCTAGAGCGCTACACCACCAACCTCTACCAGCACCACCAGCCCTTTTACTACTACTTCGTCGTGCTCATCCTGGGCATCATGCCGTGGACTGCGCTCTGCTTCCGCTCGTTATGGGACGCCGCACAGATCTCATTCGATGAATGGAGGGTTCGCAAGAATCCGCAGCGCTATATCGGCCATACCCGCGCCGGCGATGCATTCCCTGAATTCCTCGTACTCTGGGCCGCGTTTCCTATCATTTTCTTTTCGTTCTCCGGCTCGAAGCTGCCGGGATACATCCTTCCGTCGATTCCGCCGCTCGCTATCCTCACCGGCGACTACCTGTTCCGAACCGAGCGCATTGGACTACCAAACTGGTTGCTGGATCTCCACGCCACTCTCACCGGCTTCCTCGTGTTCGCGCTGCTCTTGTGTCCGCAGTACATGGTTTACCAACGACTGATTCCGGCGCGCCACACGTTCGTTTGGACAGCGGCAGTCGGCGTCGCAACGGCGCTTGCCATCATCTTCGTCGTTCGACGCTATGGTTTGAAGCACCTTCGTACAGCCACTCTTATACCGCTTGCAGGCGTGCTCTTCTTCTTACTCGGCATGAACGGCCATATTCTTGATCTGAACTATTCCGCACGACCCTTAGCTCGTGAGATCAGCTCGATCGCGCCGACCATCCCGATCGTTGCGGTACCCGAAGTAAGCGGCGCGACGGATATGAAGCATGATCCCAAGCTGCTCCCGTTTGGGGTGCACCGTGACGTCGTCTACGGCTTAGCGTTTTATCGCAACCAGAGCATTACCGACTACGGAGTCGACGGCGTGCCAGACGAAGAGCACGTTCTTGTCATCCCCACGCGCCTCACTGACCAGCTTCCTTCTCTGCTCCCTGGCCGCGTCTATCAACAGCTCTTCCTTTATGAAACCCAAGGCCTCTCCGTGTTTCGCGTCTACCCCCGCGACTAGGGCTGCCGCTCATTCCCGCATAATTGAGATTGCATGACGGACCCCACTGCGAATGTTGAGGTGCTGGACCTGCGCCACTTTTCTGCGGCGCAGCTTCGTCCCCTCCTGCGCCATCAGGCCGTTCGCTGGGAGAAGCGCCTCAACTGGGACTACTCTTCCTCGAGCGAACTCCTCCTCGAATACCTCGACGGCCGTGTGCTTCCAGGCTTCGCCGCGGTGCGAGACAAGCAGGTTATTGGCTATACCTTTGGCGTTCTGGAATCCGCGAAGGCCGTGATCGGAGATGTGTACGCCGTACAAGAAGCCGAACGCATTGAGAACCCCATCTGCGATCTTCTGCTGCGCCATCTGGTGGAGATGCTCCAGGCCACACCGGGGGTAAGCCGCATCGAAACGCAGCTACTTATGTTTCCTGCGGGTGCCCTCGCGCAGCCGCTACTCGCTGCTGGCTTCCACAGCTTTCCAAGGCTATACATGCAGTGGAACTTTGCGAAAGAGCCGCTCCAGACCCAGCCTACCCTGCCGCCGTACCTGCGTCTTCAGCTCTGGCAGCCGGAGTTCTACGAACCTGCCGCGCAAACCATTCACGACTCGTATCAACTCCATGTTGATGGCGGCGTCAATGATCAGTACCAGACGGTATCCGGCTCGCAACGTTTTCTACACAACATCATCCGCTTCCCTGGCTGCGGCAGATTCCTTCCGGCCAATTCATGGGTGGTGCGCGATGATCGTAACGGCAAGATCGTTGCGCTACTGCTCAGCTCAGAGATTCGCAACGATATTGGTCATGTGACGCAGCTCTGCGTTCTACCCGAAGCTCGGGGCCACAGCCTCGGGCGCATTTTGCTTATGCGAGCTTCAGCTGAATTTCAACAGCAGGGTGTTTCCGGCATATCACTCACTGTGACCGAGGCAAATCTGCCCGCCGTGAAGCTGTATGGTGACCTGGGTTTTGCGACCCTGCACCGCTTCGATGCCATGATCTGGAACGCCCGCTCGATGTGGAACTCACCCATTCGGAACTGACCAAGGGTTGATATCACAGGTGACCTCCGTGTGCGCGATCTTCGTTAAGCTGCAATCACTGGAGACGTAATGCTAAGTTCCATCATGTGGGGAGCACTTTCCATCTTTTCTTTCGCGATCTTTATCGCGTTTCCATCCGGCCCCTCGGGCTTCAACTACATGGTCCTCGTGCCAGCTTTTCTCTCGCTCACCGCGTGCATGCTATTCGGGTCAAAATTTCGCGAACGCTCAACGCGGCGAGTCACGGATTCAGCATCGTCTCTCTATGACCATGTAGTGATCGCCAGGACGGAGAAGTTAAAGCAAGCGCAGCAGGAAGAACAGGCACGTATGCTTCGGAGCCAGTCAAGCCGCCGACGTAGCGCTCGAAATTAATCTTCTCCGCTCGCTCACAGGTGAGCACATTGAGAGACAGCAACTATTCGACGTGATAGTTCGGCGCTTCTCGCGTGATCACCACATCATGCACATGGCTTTCCCGTAGACCAGCATTCGAAATGCGAATGAACTGGGCTTTTGTCTGGAGATCTTCGATCGTTCCGCAGCCGAGGTATCCCATGCCAGATCGCAGACCACCCACAAGTTGGTAAATCATTGCTTCCAACGGGCCACGATGCGGCACGCGTCCTTCGATGCCCTCGGGCACGAACTTCGCCAACCGGTTTCCCCCGTTCGTTTCGCGCGCGGTGACTGAAACGCGTTCGCCGCCCAACATGTCGTCCTTGCCCTGAAAGTAGCGCTCGCCACCGCCTTGCGCCATAGCGCTCAAGCTGCCCATGCCACGATAAGCCTTAAAGCTGCGGCCCTGATAGAGGATTGTTTCGCCCGGTGACTCATCGACACCTGCAAAGAGCGAACCCATCATGCAGACGCTCGCACCAGCCGCAATCGCCTTCGTCACATCGCCGGAATATTTAATTCCGCCATCGGCGATCACCGCAATGCCACGACTGTTAGCCGCGCGATAAGCTTCCGCGATCGCGGTAATCTGCGGCATGCCGGCGCCGGTCACCATACGCGTTGTGCAGATTGATCCCGGCCCAATACCGACCTTCACCGCATCCGCGCCAGCGTCGATCAAGGCTATCGTGCCGTCGTAAGTCGCCACGTTGCCGGCAATCAAATCCACTTCCGGGAAGCGCGCCTTCACTTCGCGCACAGCTTCGAGCACGCGTACGGAGTGTCCATGCGCCGAGTCAATCGCCAGTGCGTCGACACGGTTCTTCACCAATTCCGCCGCGCGCTCCATGTAGTCGCCCGTCGCGCCAATCGCGCCCGCCACGCGCAACCGACCCTGCGTATCCTTGCTTGCGTTCGGATATTTCAGCTTCTTCTGAATGTCCTTGACGGTAATCAGGCCCTTCAGTTCGTAGCTGTCATTCACGACCAGCAGTTTCTCGACGCGGTGATCATGAAGGATGTGCTCGGCATCTTCGAGTGTCGTTCCTACTGGCACGGTGATGAGGTTTTCCTTCGTCATCACGTCCGCAATCGGAATGTCCGTACGCGAAACAAAACGCAGATCGCGATTCGTCAGAATACCGACCAGCTTTCCATTCTTCGTCACCGGCACGCCGGAAATCTTATAGCGCCGCATCACGTCGAGCGCGTCCGAAATCGGCCGCTCCGGTTCAATCGTTACCGGATCGACGATCATGCCGCTCTCCGAGCGCTTCACTTTATCGATCTCGCCTGCCTGTTGCTCAATTGAGAGATTGCGATGCACCACACCAAGGCCGCCCTGCTGCGCGATAGCAATCGCCAGCCGCGACTCGGTGACGGTGTCCATTGCAGCGGACATCAACGGTGTCTGCAGCGTAATGCGCTTTGTGAGCTTCGTCTGCGTGCTTACTTGTGTCGGAACAACATCGGAATAGGCGGGAACGAGGAGGACGTCGTCAAAAGTCAGTGCTTCGGGAATCGAACTCGGAATCATAGCGATTCAAGCCATTCTATTCCCAACACATGAACGCTGCTGATAGCGAAGGCCATTTGTCGCTAATGTCGCATCGGCAAAACCATCAAAAGACTGCCCACTCAAAAGCTGTCATCTCGACCGGAGCACTCGCGGAGTGCGCAGTGGAGAGACCTGCAGCATTTGCGCGCGCGAGTCATTCCACTTTCTGCTCGTCACTCGCTTGATAAACTTTAGACAGAGAGCGCAAATCATGCAGACTACCGCCGGCATACTCCCTGAACTCGCACTCCCTGACGGCGGCAAGCGCCTCCTGCTGCACTCCTGCTGCGCGCCATGCTCGGGCGAGGTAATGGAAACGCTCATTCACTCGCACATCGACTTCGCAATTTACTTTTACAACCCCAATATTCATCCGGTCCGCGAATACGAATTACGCAAGCATGAAAATATCGAATTTTGCGAGAAGCACCGCATCTCGTTTATCGACGCAGACTACGACATGGAGAACTGGTTCGCGCGCGTCAAGGGCCAGGAGAATGAGCCTGAGAAGGGTGTACGTTGCACCAATTGCTTCGAGATGCGCTTTGAGCGGACTGCTCTGTTTGCACATGAGAACGGTTACGACATCATCAGCAGCTCACTTGGCATTTCTCGCTGGAAAGACTTCCAGCAGGTAACCAGCGCGGGGGAACGTTCAGCCAGCCGCTACCCGAAGCTCCGCTATTGGAATTACAACTGGCGTAAGTCAGGTGGTGCCGCGCGCATGATCGACATTAGCAAACGCGAGAACTTCTACCAACAG
This sequence comes from Granulicella sp., assembly GCA_965200515.1. Lineage (GTDB taxonomy): Bacteria > Acidobacteriota > Terriglobia > Terriglobales > Acidobacteriaceae > Granulicella. The sequence goes on from CBDAUT010000014.1 coordinate 2,986,827, forward strand.
GAATACTGCGGTTGCGCCTACTCCCTTCGCGACACCAATCTCGTCCGTATCAAAGCTGGGCGGGCGCCGATTAAGATCGGCACCATGTTCTACGGCGAAACCAATGGCAAGGAAGAACAAGCAAGCTAGATAGGTCCACCTGCACTTGTGCACGCACCCGCTTGCTTTCCGCCTTCTTATGCCCTATCTTGGGTATTGCAGACGATTCCGTTCTGCCGCAGTGAAGTCGCCGTGAACGCACCGGCATGTGGCGGAAAAGAGGAGTGGGCGAGAGCCCACTTTTTGTTTGCACCAAACATGTTTTGCGGATGAGTTCCTCGCCTCCGCCCTTACCCCGCTCCACAAAACGACCTATGGCCCTGCAGCTTGAGACAATTCGCGCCACCGCAGACCGCGTAGCCGCATCGCACGGCCTCGACGTTGTTGACCTCGAATTCACTGGAGGCGGCAAGCATCGCATCCTGCGGGTCTTCCTTGAAAAGGACGCCGAAGGGCGCGCGAAGCTCGCCCAAGAAGCCGCGAAGGAAGACTCCGAGCTCCCAAAAGGCGTTCCGGTCGAGTCACTCTCGGGCACCACGCACGAAGACTGTGCCGCATTTGCCAGCGACTTTGGAACGGTTGTTGACGTGGAAGACCTTGTTCCCGGAGCAGAGTACACGCTTGAGGTCAGTTCGCCAGGCCTCGAGCGAAAGCTGCGCGGCCCCGCAGACTACGAGCGATTCCTCGGAAACCTCGTAAAGGTGCAGACCTTTACCCCGGTCGAAAGCAATCGGCACTTCACGGGCCGCCTCACAGCCTTCGAAGGAACTCACATCACTGTCGACCTCGCCGCAGTCAAGCAGAAGGCCAAGACTAAGAAGGCTCTCACGGCTCAGACCATCGATATCAGCATTGCGAACATCGAAAAAGCGAACCTCGTCGCTGAGATCTAGCGCGTGGCTCGAACCACAACTGAATAAACACAGAATCGAGAAGCAAAATGGCAAGTGCACTCTATCAGTCAATCGAACTACTCAGCCGCGAAAAAGGCATCGACCCGGAGATCGTCGTTGGTGCTGTAGAAGATGCAATTGCGCTCGCAACGCGCAAGTTCTACAAGACGCAGGAAAATATGCGTGGCGAACTCGATCGCGAGTCCGGTGAAATTCGCGCCTACGTTTTCAAGACCGTGGTCGATACGCCGGAAGCAGTGGAAGACGCCGAAAACCAGCTCACCCTTGAACAGGCGCGCGAGCTTGCACCGGAGGTCGAAGTTGGTGGCGAATTGCGTTTCTACAAGGACACGACGCCACTCGGTCGCATCGCTGCCCAGATGGCCAAGCAGGTCATTTTCCAGAAGGTCCGCGAAGCAGAGCGCGATACCGTGTTCCTCGAATACGGCACTCGCTCTGGCGAAATCCTGAATGCAACCGTCAAGCGTCTAGAGCCAATGGACGTGATCTTCGATCTCGGCAAAGCGGAAGCACGCATGCCGAAGCGCGAACAATCGCGCCTGGAGCAATTCTCCATCGGCGAGCGCATTCGCGTAGTGCTGCTGCGCGTCGATCGCGCCGCAAAGGGTCCGCAGGTCATTGTGAGCCGTGCCGCTCCAGCACTCGTGCAATCACTCTTCCAGTCGGAAGTTCCCGAAATCTATGACGGCACCGTCATCGTCCGAGCAATCGCTCGCGAAGCAGGCGAGCGCACCAAGATCGCCGTGATGAGCCGCGACAAAGACGTTGACCCGGTTGGTGCCTGCGTCGGCATGAAGGGTATGCGCGTGCAGTCCATCATCCGCGAACTCCGTGGTGAAAAAATCGACATCATCGAGTTCTCGGAAGAAATCACCACCTTTGCCGAAAAAGCGCTACAACCCGCGAAGGTCAGCCGCGTTTCGATTACAGACCTCGGCGAAAAGCAGATCGAAGTCATTGTCGATGACACACAGCTTTCGCTTGCCATCGGCAAAAAGGGACAGAATGTCCGCCTCGCGGCCAAGCTGCTCGGTTGGAAGATCGACATCAAGAGCGAGGAAGAAAAGCGCCAGGAAGTCGAGCAACAGATGCAGGCCATGAGCGGTGGTCCTTCCACGCCAATCGAGCAAGTCACTGAGCTCGGCGAGTCCGTGATGGAGAAGCTGATCGCGGCCGGAATCACCACGGTCGAGTCACTCGCGGACATGACAGAAGAAGAGCTTGGAGAGGTTCCAGGCATCGGCGACAAGTCAGTCGAGAAGATTGCGCTAGCTGTTCGCCACTACTTCGAAAAGCTTGATGAGGCGGCTGTTGGATCCGATGCTGCGGCACCTGTGCCGGAGCCGGTGCTAACCGTCGGCGAAGAAGCTGTCGCCGCAGGCGCGGCATCAGATGAAGCGGGAGATGAAATCCATTCCATGACAAAAACACCTGAAGAAATCCTCGCTGCACAGGCAGCGGAAGCTGGCGGCGCGGAAGAAATCGACACCATTTCGACCGAAGACATTGCGGACGCCGAAGACAGAATTTCCAGCAGCGATGCCAACGACGCAGCTGACGCTCGTGAAGAACGTATCGAAATGGACAACGACACCATAGACACACTGGTCGATCAGGCCGGCGATGTATCAAGCGAAGGAATTGACGACGGCGACAACGATCCGGGGCCGCGCGCATAATGCGCGCCCCGCGTCAGCGCCGCAACGGCCGTTTCGCTCCGCACAAACGGACGAATCAGCTGAAAATTTCACACATTCAGGGGATAATATCCTTGACCAACTCTCTCTGGATGAGGCTGACATGAACAGCTAGTAGCGCAGAGGACACTGAAAAGGGACGGATGAGCAAAGTTCGAATTAACGATCTTGCAAGGGAACTAGAAGTAAAGAGCAAGTCCATTCTGGATGCTCTTACTGCGGTGGGCGTCACCGAAAAGAAAACGCATTCCAGCTCCATTGAGGAAGATGAAGCCGTAAAAGTCCGCACGTTTCTGACCCGCGGGACCCGGCCTTCATCCCACGCGGCAGCGAAACCCGTAGAGACTAAGCCGGTCATCAGCCTTTCGGGCGTCTCCAAACCAGGCGACGCCGCACGCATGCTGCTCGAGCGTAAGCAGGCAGCGGAAGCCGCGAAATTGGCTCCTCCGCCACGTCAAGCCGTTGTCGCGACCGCAGCGCCACCCGTTGCAAGCCGTCCCCCAATCTCCGTCGCTCCGCCCAGCGCGCGACCTGCGGCGAACGCACCTGTCGCAACTGTTCGTCCCGCAACACCGCTGTCGGCTGCCGTAGCGCCAGCCGCGCCCCAGGTCCCCACCACACCCGCGCCAAGAAGTATCGTTCCGCTGCCGCGGACAGGCCCTCGCGTGGTTGTCGCTCCGCCGTCAGCTTCAGGCCGTCCTGCGGCAGGCGCAGTTGTTGCTGCCCGTCCTCCTGCTGGAGTCGCTGCAACACCGCCACCTGCAGTAGCCTCCGTGCCTCCCAGCGCGCCAGTTGTAGTCAAGCCGTCTGCTGTACCGGCACCACCTCCACAGGCAGCAGTTGCTAGTCCTGCTACAACCCCTTCAGCGGCTCCTGTTCAGGCCGCAACGCCCGCTCCTGTCGAGGCACCTGCAGCTCCCGTAGCTCCGGCTGTACCTGCGGTTCCGGTTCGTCGTGTCGTGATGCCGCAAACCGGCCCGCGCCCTACCTACACCGCACCGCCTCCACCCCCCGGCGCAGTCCGTCGGCCTATATTTGAACGTCCGCGCCCCGGTGGAGCATACCAGGGTGGGCCCGGTGGCCAAGGTGGACCCGGTGGCGCTCCTGGACAACGTCCAGGATTTGCGGCTGGACCTGCTGGCGCACGTCGCCCAATGCACCCTACCCGCACCTTCCCGGGCGGTCCTGGCACAGGTCCAGGTGGTCCCGGCGGACGCCCCGGGTTTCCGCCGCGTCCTGGCTTTGGCGCGCGTCCTGGCTTTGGCGGACGTCCGGGCACCCCCGGCATGTTGCCGCCTCCCGGTGAGTCACCAGGTGGAGCACCGCGGCCAGCTCGCGCTCCGCAACGCGGGCGTAACGGCCAGCGCTACCCAAAGGACAAGGAAGTCGCACTCAAGGGCTACAACGCACCTCGCTTCGGCGGCGGTCCGCAGATCCCCATGGGCGAACTCCCCATCACCAAGAACATCACTGTGACGGAAGGCATTTCCGTAAAGGATCTAGCCGAAAAGCTCGATGTTCGCGGCAAGGATCTCATCGCCACGCTGTTGATGCGTGGCGTCATGGTCACAGTCAACCAAACACTCGACGCCGAACTAGTAAAGGATGTTTCGCGTAAGTTCGGTGCCGATGCGACGGTCATCTCGGTAGAAGAGCAGCTCGAAAACGAGGCACTTGAGACGCTCATCGAGAACACCGAAGGCCTCATCGAAATCACGCGCGCCCCGGTGGTCACCATCATGGGCCACGTCGATCACGGTAAGACTTCCCTGCTCGACGCTATCCGCTCCACTGACGTAGCCGCAGGCGAAGCTGGCGGCATAACCCAGCACATCGGTGCTTACAAGGTGAACGTCACCAAGCCCGATTCCCCCGCATTCGGTCGTCAGATCGTCTTCCTGGATACACCAGGTCACGAAGCCTTTACCCGCATGCGTGCACGCGGTGCCAAGGTTACTGACATTGTTGTCGTGGTGGTCGCAGCGGATGACGGCGTGATGCCACAGACGCTCGAAGCCATCGACCACGCCAAGGCAGCCAAGGTGCCGATCATCGTCGCCGTGAACAAAATAGATAAGCCTGACGCGGACCCCAGCAAGGTGATGCAGCAGCTAGCAGCTCGCGGTGTGCAGGCCACCACCATGGGTGGAGACGTAGAGTTCGTTGAAGTTTCTGCTAAGAAGCGCATCAACCTCGACGGTCTTGAGGAAATGATCTGCCTCGTTGCCGACACGAACGAGCAGAAGGCACAGCCTGATCGCCCGGCAGTTGGAACGGTCATCGAAGCCAAGCTCGATCGTGGTCGCGGTGCCGTTGCCAGTGTTCTCGTGCAGAACGGCACGCTCCGCACCGGAGACAGCTACATCGTCGGCAACACGTTCGGTAAGGTTCGCGCCATGTTCGACGATCGCGGCAACGAGCTCAAGGAAGCCGGGCCATCTACGCCGGTTGAAATCCTTGGTCTCGAAGCCATGCCGGACGCAGGCGACACCTTCCTCGTCATGGCTGACCGCGACAAGGCAAAGGGCATCGCGCAGTACCGCAAGATGAAGGAGCGCGAAGCACAGCTCGCCAAGAGCTCCCGCGTTTCGCTCGAAGGCCTCGCCGAACAGATCAAGCAGGCCGGCGTCAAGGACCTCAATATCATCCTCAAGGGCGACGTGCAGGGTTCGGTCGAAGTGCTCGCGGATTCGCTCGCTCGCATGTCCACCGAGAAGGTTCGCGTTCGCGTGCTGCACTCCGGTGTCGGTGCCATCACCGAGTCCGACGTGCTGCTTGCCTCCGCTTCTAACGGCATCATCATCGGCTTCAACGTTCGTCCCGAACGCAAGGCCCAGGAGATTGCCGATCAGGAGAAGGTAGAAATTCGTCTGCACTCGATCATTTACGAGTTGCAGGACGAAATGACCAAGGCGATGTTCGGTCTCCTCGACGCGGTCTACAAAGAGGTTTACGCAGGTCGCGCCGAAGTGCTCAACGTCTTCAAGATCACCAAGGTCGGTCAAATCGCTGGTTGCACGGTTCGCGATGGTCTTATCAAGCGCGACAATCAGGTCCGCGTTCTGCGTGGGACCGAGGAAGTCTGGAAGGGCAAGATCAGTTCGCTCAAGCGCTTCAAGGATGACGTTTCCGAGGTGCGTTCAGGCGTCGAGTGCGGTATCGATCTCGCTGGATTCAAGGACATCCGCGCTGGCGACATCATCGAAGCCTTCACCACGGAGAAGATTGCCGCTGAACTCGGCCAGAACACCGCCGAGCTCAAGAAGCAGCAAATGGCCGAACTTGCCGCCGCGAAAAGCGCGGCGAACGAGGTTGCAAAGGCTGAGGCAGAAGCCGCCAACGCATAATCAATTCACCACAACAAAGAGAGAGGGCCAGGAGAAATCCTGGCCCTCTCTCTTTGCTTTTGCACCAGATGCGGCACCGGGTAAACGTGGCACATAGCGTACCCCTACGATAATGGCATCAACACACCGACCCCGCACCCGCGAACAAAATGACATCTCCGCCCTCGGCTAAGACTGACGCAGCACGCAGCAAATTGCGGTGGGTCGTGATAGGCCTATGCGCACTGGTCGTCGTCATAGCAGCTCTGAGCGTAATCGGCTGGCGCACCCGCTGGCGCATGCTGACGAGCTTTCTTCCGAAGCTAGTCACGATGAAGCCAAACACCGCGCTCACTCTTCTGCTGGCAGCCGGCGCTCTATGCAAGCAGTTCAGCAGGGCGTTCCGATACATGGGCGACGTACTCTGCGTATGCGCCCTCCTCATCGCTTGTGCCACGCTGTGGGAGTACGCCACCGGCCGAAGCCCCGGCATGGACCAGATGCTCGCCGTTGTACCAATCGAGGAAGCGGGCGATCCAGCGGGCCGCATGGCAATTGGAACCGCATTTGCTCTTTTCCTTTCGTCACTTGCTCTCCTGCTGCTCGACCGAGCTTCCTGGATATCTCTCGCGTTCACTTCGTTCGCCGGACTGATATCGCTTTCTGCGCTTGTTGGTTACGCGTTCAACGCCGGCCGGCTGCTTTCCGTACCACTGCTCAAATCGATGGCTCCCCGCACGGCTTTATCGCTCGCTGTGGTGCAGCTTTGCACAGTTTTACTCCGTCCTCAGCGAGAACCCGTTCGCTCTATGCTGCGCACCGTCGGTTATCATCTCACCGGAATTGGTTTCTCACTGGCACCTGCACGTTGCCATTGTTTCTCGGTTGGCCTGTGGCTTACCGATACCGTCGCGGAGTCTTCGACGCCACATTCGCCTTTGCTGCTCTTGTCGTCCTTCTCGTGTGCCTTCAGGGATTCCTTGTCGCGCGCAACAGCCGGTCGCTTGCTCGCGTAGAAGACCGCCGCCATGCTGCCGAACTCGAACGCACACGCCTTGCGGAAGAGAAGCAACAAACTTACCTGGACCTTGTGGCCAGCGAAAAGCTTGTAGCGAAGAGCGAGGCTCAATATCGACTGCTCACTGATGCTCTTCCCGCGTACATCTCTTACCTCGACTCCGATCTACACTATGTGCGCGTCAACCGCACCTACCTTGAGTGGTTCGGCAAGGCAGCAGAGGAGATCGAGGGCAAGCTGCTGGAAGAGGTTCTGGGCCCGTCGGCGAGGAACGTCCGTGGACACCTCGAAGCCGCACTCGCAGGCACGCCTCAGCATTTCGAAACTCGCATGGTAACTGTACAGGGCGAGCGCATCCTCAGCGTCTCGCACATCCCTGACATCGACACAAACGGACGCACTCGCGGCGTCGTTGTCATGGGCCACGACGTTACGGCGCGCCGTCAGGCCGAATTCGAGCTCCGAAACAGCGAAGAGCGTTTTCGCGCTCTCAGCCAGCACAGCCCGCTTGGCATTTTCCAGGCTGACCTGAACTCACGCATCACCTACGTCAATCCTCAAATCTTGAGGACGTTCGGGCGTCCGGAACACGAGCTCAGAGGCCTCGGCTGGTTGCGCTTCGTGCATCCCGACGACCTTCACCACCTTGCAGACGATTGGCCCGCCGCTATTGCAGAGAACCGGCCATATCAAGTCGAGTACAGACTTACGATGAAGGATGGACACGAGCGCACTGTTTTCGGTCGTTCCACCATGGTGCTGGATGAGCATGGCCAGCCCAGTAGTGTGGTCGGTACCCTGGACGATATTACGTTGCGTCGCCAGACCGAAACGGCGCTTCGTCAGACCGAGAAGCTCGCCGCAGTAGGCAAGCTCGCCAGTTCCATTGCGCACGAGATCAACAATCCACTTGAGTCCGTCACTAATCTGCTTTACCTCGCGCAAACCTCGCAGGACGTTGCTGACATTCATCAACACCTCGAACTCGCTGAGCAGGAATTGCGTCGCGTTTCAGCTATCGCGAATCAGACACTGCGCTTTCATCGACAGTCCACGGGACCGGTGGCGATACACGCCGAAGAGCTCTTCGGAACCGTCCTGACCGTCTATCACGGGCGCCTGCTGAACTCGCATATTGTGGTTCGCGAACGCTTCCGCGCCACGCGTACAGTCGTGTGCCTCGATGGAGAAATTCGGCAGGTGCTCAATAATCTTGTGGGTAACGCAATCGACGCGATGCACGGTGCAGGTGGCACGCTCTACATCCGCAGCCGCAACGCAACTCACCCGAGGATGGGAGTGCCAGGAATACTGCTCACAGTTGCCGACACGGGCTCAGGCATGAGCTCAAAAACTCTGACGAAAATGTTCGAAGCCTTCTTCACCACCAAAGGTGTAAGCGGCACTGGGCTCGGTCTATGGGTCAGTAAAGAAATCATTGATCGCCACAGTGGTCTGATCAAGGTCCGCAGTTCCGATCTGCCAAGTCGCAGCGGAACGCTTTTCAGCCTGTTCCTGCCAGCCCAGCCCTAAGTCACCGGACCTGACCAAAGACAGAGGCCGGGATCGCTCCCGGCCTTCATGGTCGAACACATTCCGAATTACTTGGTGGCGATCACTCCCGTCGAAGCGACCAGTCGCCCAACTGATGGAATTGGGGAGTTCTCGCTGTTGGCGATGCGTTCAAACGTACTCAACGCCTGCGCGACCACTTGGTCCATGTTGAAATACTTGTAGTTCGCGAGCCTTCCACAGAAGTGCACCCGGTTATCCGATTCCGCCAGCGCTTTGTACTTCGTATACAGCGCGGCGTTCTCTGCTCGCGGAATTGGATAGTACGGGTCACCCGACGATTTCGGATACTCGTACACGATGCTTGTCTTACTGTGCTGCTGCCCTGTGAGGTACTTGAACTCCGTCACGCGGGTGTAGGCATGCTCGTTGGGATAGTTCACAACTGGTGCTGATTGAAAGACTTCGCAGTCATGAGTCTCGTGCCGGAACTCCAAAGACCGGTAGGGCAACGCTCCAAAACGAAAATCGTAAAACTCATCGATAGGGCCAGTGAAAACGATCTTTGCGTTGCTGTAGGTGCGACGCGCGTCTTCGAATTCGACACCGGTCCGTACAGAAATCAGCGGATGATCAAGCATGGTTTCGAACATCCTCGTATACCCATGCAGCGGCATCGACTGGTACAAATCACTGAAATAGCGATCATCTTCGTTGAACCGCACTGGCAGTCTTCCGGCGACACTCGCATCCAGCTCGCTCGGCTCTAGCCCCCACTGCTTCTTCGTGTAGTTGCGAAAAAACTTTTCGAAGAGCTCTCGGCCTACTTTGCTGACGACCACGTCTTCCGAAGTGCGCACCTCAGCTAGAGGCTCTGCACGTTCGGCGAGAAAGTTTTGCATAGCCTGCGGATTCAGCTTCAGGTTATACAGGCCGTTGATCGTCTTCAGGTTGATGGGCATTGGCAGAAGCTTGCCATCTACACTTGCGAGAACTTTGTGCTCGTACTGCCTCCATGCCGTGAATCGCGAAAGGTAGTTGAATACCTTCTCCGAGTTCGTATGAAAAATGTGCGGCCCGTACTTGTGTACCAGCACACCGTCGCTATTGTGGAAGTCATACGCGTTGCCCGCGATGTGGTCGCGTTTGTCCACAACCAGCACGCGCTTGCCAAGCTGGCTCGCTAGCCGCTCTGCCAATGTGGCACCAGCGAAGCCCGCACCGGCGACGATGTAGTCGTAACGCTCCAGGTGCTTGAAACTGTTGCTTCTCAGGTTGGAAATCACATCCTGCGTAATTGGCGCAAGAGAAGCGCGCGCTGACCTCGCAGTGGAAGACTTCGTCGTGAGCACGCGGGCCATTTCCTTGCTCATGCCGGCCCAGGTCTTGTCCCACGAAATAGTCTTCAGCTTCTCCTCAACCGCCTGCGCCCATTTCGGATCGGGTGCAAGCAGCACCTTGTCCAACGCCTCAGCAAACTCCGCCGCCGTGTCTGCTATGGCGACGAGACCTGCGTCCCCGTAATCACGAACAACATCGCGGATTGCTGTTGATACAACAGGCTTGCCCGCTGCAAGATACTCCGGCGTCTTGGTTGGAGAGATAAATTCGGTCGCTGCGTTTCTTGCAAACGGGAGGATCGCAGCATCCCATCCTGCAAGATACGCGGGCAGCTCCTCGTACTGCTTGGAGCCGAGGAAGTGCACGTTCGCCGCGCGCGGGAGCGTGCCCGGATCAATCTTGACCACCGGCCCAAGGAGCACAAAGTGCATTTCGGGCCGCAGCTTCGCGACTGCACCTAAGAGAGCTATGTCTAATCGCTCATCGACCACTCCATAAAATCCAATGCGCGGTGAAGGAATATTCTGCTGGTCTCCTGGTTCTAAATCTCGTGCTTCGGAACCTTTTGCCTGCGCAAAATGCGTTGCGTCAATGGCGCTTGGGAAGGCGTGGACATTCGCGTGTTGCTTGCGCTTCGCTTCGTAGAGGCTTATGCCGCCAGTAAAGACGACATCGGCTTTTGCGAATAGTTCCTGCTCACGGTCCTGCAATTCGCGGGGAGCATTCAGGAATCCGCTCAACTCGTCCATGCAGTCGTACACAGTCATTTTGGGCTTTAGATCTCGCGTAAAGCCAAGCGCCATGGAGGTGTAGTACCAGCATGCGTATTCGCGTACATCGAATTTGCGAAGCAAACCTTGCAACAACGTGCTTTGTGCCTGCTCTGGTTCGACACCATGCGGAAGATGCGCCCGCACGACGATCAATGACTTACCTTCCGGCAGCAACTCCAAGTACCCACCAGCGGCAGTGCGGAAGCATTCTTCACCAGCATCATGCCAGATTGGCTCTTCCCAATAGAAAACACGGCGGTCAAACGCGGCGCGGCGTAACAAGTGCTGCGGTCGCTGGGTTACAAAATGCCAGCGCAGGTGTGAAAAGCAAAGCAGCGGAAGTTGTTCGTTGGCAGACGAAGCTGCGAAGCTCGCCGGAAGCGAGCTGCTGTCTGAAATCAAGGCAGTTCCCCAATCACTTTTTGTTGTGCGCGACGAGAATTCCAGTGTCGTCGAACAACGTACTCGGCAACTGGTTCTTATGTTTTGGCGGCGTGCTTGTTTATAGGATGCCGTAAATCAAGCTGACGGCAAACGGCATCAATCAGCCTCTGGGCCTTGCATCAACAATCAACGCGGATTTTGTCATTTCCGCACCTGAGTAGCCAAAGAGAAAATTGCTGTCCTGCATGGAGAGCAATACACCGGCACAGGTCCAGCAGAGCTCGCTGTTGAAACAACAATGCCTTCGGCTGCCGAGTAATCGGCTGCCGAAGGACATTGGGACTAGATCCCTCCCTCAAGCAAATATTCGCAGAGGCGACTCACGAGTCTGCCTCAAACTCGCTACTACTAAAACGTGTGCGAAATGCCGGCAATAATCGCGTAGTCCGCGAAGGCTGCATCACCATGTGCGCCTCGTGCGAGATCTGGTACGGAAGCACGGCGATTGCGCTGAACCGCCCACGGCGCGCTCAACGAAATCATGTCGCGGTGGTGTTGATACTGCACCGCTGGCTCAATCGAGATGATGTAACCAGGGCGACGGAAGCCGTTGCTCTTGCCGAATGCATCGCGCACCGGAATGCCTTCCATGCGTCCGCCAAAGCTCGCAGCAAGGCCATAAACCTTTGGCACATGACGCGAGAGTCCTGCACGGAACAGGTACTGATCTGTCGCGGACATTACCTGCTCACCCTTCGCAGTTCGGAATGTCGCCACACCGGTCGTATCCACCGGGCTGAACAGCCATGAGCCCTGGAAATAGCCGATCGTGTGGAACGGAGCGGTCTTGTAAGCCTGGCTACCAATCGAGAACCCCCACGTTCCGTCTCCAGGCTGCAACGACTGATCAGCCACAACCTTCTGCACCGTTCCATTTGCGAGGCGCGCGGTGCCGGTGCCGTTGTTCAAACCTGTCGGCAGCTTGAGGCCCAGGCTGAATGCAATATTGCCGCCGTTTTCGGTTGGAGGCTTCAGCACCCATCCCTGCACGCCGACGATCATGTCACCCACGCCGGCGATGTCGAACTTGCCCACGGGAGCATACTTCTGATCACGCGTTCCCTGCAGCACCGGCACAAAGGTGTTCACGCTCCAGCGCGGCGTGAGCTGCGTTTCAAGGGAGATGTTGTACAGGTTCTGGTGGTTCGGAATGAATGTACCAAGCGTCTGTCGCGAAGTGTTTTCTACAGTGCCGCTGAAATGACGAAACGAGCTGTAGGAACGCCAGTCAACTTCGACTGTTGTCGGGTGGTGGCGCAAAAATTTGCTCTTGCTTGTGTAGCTGTCATGTCCTTCTGCGGTAATGCACCCCTGCATGTTGCTGTTAGTGTGCGCGGCAAGACATCCTTGCGCGCATGCGGAACTGGCTCCAAAGAATGCGCAAAGCGCACCCGAAAAGGTGAGGCAGAAAAGTAAGTTTTTCATGACCCGCCAATCCTAGGCATTCGCACAACGCCACGCAACGGCCCGACGATGGAACTTCGTCTCCACACTTAGATGGAGAGACTAGCCCGCACCTCACTACCTATACTGGCCTCTCGCACAATGATCGCGCTGAACACCACGCTTATCCTCAACGGATTCTAAGGACCGATGAAACTCTCACGCTTGCTCTGCGTTGCCCTACTCACCCTCACCATGCACGCGGCAGAACCTACTTTCCGAGACCACACAGGAGCGAGCCGAACGCTGGCTGATCTTCGCGGACATGCTGCCGTTGTGAACTTCTGGGCGACATGGTGCGGTCCGTGCAAAGAGGAAATGCCGAGGCTGCAGAAGCTTTCGGAAGACTACCAAGCGAAGGGTGTGGAGTTCATTGCCATTTCGCTGGATGCCCCTGAGACGCAGCCAAAGATTGAGGCGACCGTCGCAAAACGCGGGTTTCATGTTCCTGTCTGGACCGGCGCAACTGACGCTACCCTGGGGCAACTGCAGCTTGGGGTTCTGGTTCCCGCTACGCTCATCCTGGATGAAAAGGGAGAAGTAATTGGCAGAATCGAAGGTGAGGCGCGGGATAAGGATGTGCGCAGCCGACTCGACTGGCTCCTCTCTGGGCGTCAGGGCAAACAGCCGAAAGTGGTGCAGAAGAACGACTGGTAACGCCAACGACTCTGTAGCTATGTGAGCCGCTTTACCTTGCTGGCCTGCAGCTTGCCATCCGCACCTGGCTTCGTTTCGAACTCCACGTCCTCACCATCCAGCAAGCTGCGATCGGCTGTGTCAATGGCCGTTTGCGGAACGAAGACGTCGCCGACGATCTTGCTCGTAAGAAAGCCAAATCCCATTGCCTTGTTGAACCAGACGACCTTACCCGTATGCGCCGACATGCTGACCCACTCCTCGAAACATTTCCTTGCCTCATAAGGACGCAGTGGAGATAGTAGTGGACTGTCACGGATTTGTAAGATTAGCAAAATCACTGCGTGCGGCCCTCATTGCGGACAGCGCGTCCGTGTTGTAGAACTGCGGCATGGATCTTGACCTGCTCCAAGATGCAATCAAAGATGCCGGATTTGACGGCTGGCTTTTTTACGACCACCACCACCGCGACCCGATCGCCTACCGCATTCTCGGCCTGGATGAGCAAAGCTTTGTCTCGCGGCGATGGTTTTACTTCGTGCCAGCAAGCGGCGAGCCGCAGAAGCTTGTGCACCGCATCGAGAGCGGCAAGTTGGACACGCTGCCCGGCGCGCGAGCGGAGTACAGCTCGTGGCAAGAGCTGGAAGCAAAGCTGCAATCGATGTTGCGGGGAGCGACGAAGATCGCCATGCAGTACTCACCGCGCAACGCAATCATGTACGTCTCTATGGTTGATGCTGGGACGGTAGAACTATTGCGTGGCATGGGCAAAGAAATCGTCAGTTCTGCGAACCTCGTTACGCAGTTTGAAGCTGTGCTCACAGACGCGCAGATTGAGACGCACTTCGAAGCTCAACGCCGTCTTGACGGTGTACTGCAAGCGGCGTGGAAGCGCATCGGTGATGCAGTGCGCGGGCGCTCAGGAACAAGCGAGTGGGACATCGTCGAGTTTTTGCGCGAGGGCATAACCCGCGAAGGCATGTGGACAGACCACGGTCCCAACTGCAGCGTTGGACCGAATTCCGCCGACTCGCATTACGAACCCACAGCGGAAACATGCCGCCCAATTCGAAATGGAGATTTTGTGCTGATCGACGTTTGGTCGAAGCTTGCCGAGGCGAACGATCCAACACGCGGACGCGCGGACGCAATCTGGTATGACATCACCTGGACCGGAGTCGTGGGCCGCGAGCCCAGCGAGCGTGAGCAGAACATCTTTACCATCGTGCGTGATGCACGGGATGCTTCTGTCGGCGCTGTTCAGCAGGCGTATACTGAGGGCCGCAGCATTGCGGGGTGGGAAGCAGACGATGCCGCACGCGATCACATCCGCGCGGCTGGTCTGGGGGATTGGTTCACACATCGCACCGGGCACAACATCGGCACGGAGCTGCATGGCAGCGGCGCACACCTCGACAACCTGGAGACGCACGACGAGCGCCTACTGCTGCCGAATACGTGCTTCTCCGTAGAACCAGGACTCTACTTTCCAGGCGAATTCGGCATAAGGAGCGAAGTAGACATGATCACGCGTCCCGGCAATGCTGTTGTGAGCGGGCCACGCCAACGCGACTTGGTCCGTATCTGAACACGTGCGCTGGTAGAATCACACCTGCATGGCAAGTACTTCTACGCAGCCCACAACACGCAATCAGATAGCTCAACGTGTTCCCGGCGAGCGCTCCAGCCTGCCAGCGATGGCACTCATCCTCGGTTGGCTCATTCCCGGTGCGGGGCACATGCTTTTGGGCAAGTGGATCCGTGGCGGTCTGCTGTTCGTCTCCGTGCTCGGAATGTTCCTCATCGGCCTCGGTCTCGAAGGCAAAATCTACTCGTTCAATACGGGCGAGATTCTGGACATGCTCGGCTTCGCCGGACAGCTTGGCCTCGGCATTCTGTACATGCTTGCCAAGGTGCTGGGGTGGGGCACAGCCGCAGTAACAACAGCTCTCGGCGACTGGGGAACGAAGTTCATCGTTGTCGGCGGTCTGCTGAACCTGATCTCCGCAGTCGATGCTCATTCACTCGCGAACGGAAGGAAGTCGTCGTAACCATGCTTTCGCACTTCAGCGCCGTACTTCTCTTTGCCCTGTTCACGTCTATTGTTTTCGGCATCACGCAACGCGCGGAACCGAAAATGATGATCCGCTTCGGAGCTTATTGCTTTGTGCTGTTTGTTGGGTCAGCGGTTGTTGTCAGTTGGCTGATGTTCGCCATCAAACACTAGCTCTACTGCGGCGTGGTCGGCGACGAGCCGAAGGGACTGCTCGAAATTCCTTTGCTTCCGCTCACTGAGTTTGACTTGCCATTGATGTCGGTGCCGAAGCTGCCCGCGTCGGTAGAGCCGATGCCGCTACCCGTTCCACCGCCACCGAGTCCGCCTCCGCCAAGAATCTGAGACTTCTTGTACAACTGCTCGATGCTAGGGTCGTACCAGAACTCCCAGGTCTCATAGGTGCTTTGATTACCGGGTGTCAGAATGGAGTCGCCGCTCCGCGCAGTTCCAACACCCACAATCGGCCCGCCGCCGCTGAGCTTGGTTGCATCTGTGCTTTGAATGCCCGTGGAGCTACTGGGACAGTTTGCACCAGCAAATCCCGCGGAGAGCGCGTTAGTTGTGCAGGGAGTACCGCTGTTGCTTACTGCATTCGAGGCGGAGCCCACTGCTGTGCCAAGCCCAGCCGAGGCAATGCCTGCGATTTCCTGTCCAAACGGTATCTTGATCGTGGTCTGTTGCTGCCCCTGACGAATGAGGCGCCAGTCGGATTTGCCCGTGAGTGGATCGACATATTGCTTGCGCAGAAAGCGGATGTTGTTCGATTTTTCCAGCGCCTCAATGGAAGGCGGATACTGATTGGCAAACTTGCGCTGGTAGAGGCGGATGGCACGCACATACTGTTGTGCGCGCATTTCGCTTTCCACTTCCTTGTCGCGGCGCAGGTCGCGCGCGATGACCGGCGCTGCCGCAGCCAGCGTGATCAGCACGATCGCCACCATGACAACAACGGCGAGCAGCATGTAACCATCTTCGCCGTTCGTGGTTCGAGGCTGTGTGCAATACCTGCGCGTTGAGGTTGTGAAAGGGGACATGACAGTTACTGCTGCAATGGAAGCGTTTGCGTATTGTTGTTCTGCAAGTCAGTCACCTGCAGACTACTTGAACTGATTGCGCCTATTTTGTATTTGCGCGCGACGATTTCACCCGGCGAAGCGAGGTAAACGTCTTCACCGCTAAGAAGAAACGCCTGCCGCTGACCACCGGAGCGTGTTGCCGTCCCAAAGAACTTTAAGTTGATAGGAGGCGGTGGTGGTGGACCTGTCTGCACGGGTGGCACATACACAGTCGGCTGCACCGGACGAGCCGAAGGAATGTTCTTCGGAACGGGCGGTGGCGGTGGCGTATAGGTAGCGGAGAAGATATTGCGTCCGGAGCCCGAGTACACAAGATTTTCAGTACGCAGCATGGCTGTTTGGTCCAGCGCGGGATCGAGTGCAGCAGAACTAACTGCGAGCTTTCGTGCGGCGGCTCCGGAGATAACGACAGCTGGCGCGGTTGCGTCAGGCGTGCTGCTGCCTCTTCTTGACGAAGTCTGGACAGGAGATGGTGCAACAGTCGTGGTTGGAGCGGACGGAGCATTGGCGGCAGGATTTGTGGTGCCGCCAAAAAGCTGGTTATACGCGTAGATGAGGCAAAGCAAAGCAGCCGTACCGAGGCCGCCGGCTGCGATCATCTTTTTGCGATTCTCGGTTCCCTGCTTCACTGGGTACCTCCGGGAATCTGCGGGTCAGCGGGAGATTCTTTGCCGCCGAAGGAGAGGTCTTTAGTACTTTCATCAATGCTCGCGCTGCGTTTGTATGTCGTCATGCGTAGTCGCAGATTGACTTGGCCAGTCTGCTGGCCAGTAAGCGTAATGCTGTTAATCAGGAAGAACATGCGGTCGCGTTCGACCGCGTTGATGAACTCAACCACTGGACGGTAGTCGCCGGAGATGGTCGCATCAATGCGAACTTCATTCAACGAGGCCGCACCGGTGAGTAGAGGCTTTGGAAGATACTGCGCACGCGTCAGTCTCACGTTGTGCTTTTTCGTCAGCACGCCAAGCTCCGCCAAGAACTGTGAATACTCGTAAGGCAGGCGCTCCACGTAGAAGCGGTCAGCGCCCTCCTGCGATGCCGCTACCTTCGTATCCACGCCACGCAGCGGCTTCGCTGCAATGTCTGCGGCCACGAGCGATGCACGCTGCGATGCGAGCGCATCGGCATTGTTCGAGTTGAGCGACTGCGCGACAAAAACAAGGTGCGCAATGAGATACAAGTTGAGCACCAGCAGCGCGGCGATGCCTGCGAAGTGCATGTTGGTGACAGTAAGTAAATTGCGCGCACGGGCAGTAAGCCGCGGCAGATGGCGCATCAGCGACGAACTGTTTGGCGGTGGAATGGTGACAGCGGAACTCACTGTGCACCTCCTGGCCGCGGTGCCAGGTAGGGCCTGAGCACGACGCCATCGGACGGATACTTACCACTTGCCTTCTTCGGTGTTGCCGACCTGTGACCCGCCGAAGGAGATGTAGAGCGGGGCGACTTACTCACGACGTACGGCGCGTCCGGCGGAACAGGATTGTAGTTTGCGAGTATCTCGAACTCTACTCCCGCGGGCGCTGCGGGATTCGCCGCAATGGCTCGTCCGTTCGGGCCGGCATTGTCCCTCACCTGGGATGTTTCACCGCTGAGACGTGGGGACAGGAAGCGACGCGAGCGCTCCAGATTACGTACCAGCTGCACCGCGCGATCGCGATCTCCAGCAACACGCAATCGAATGATCACATCGCCATCCGCCGTTGTGGAGGGCTCGATCGAGGTGACTTGCACGCCAATAGGCAGAACATTTTCGAGGTCCATCAGCACCGCTGTCCACGAAAAGCTCTTCGCCAGGAAGACGGTATTGAGGAAGTGGGCACGCTCCAAAACCGCAGCATTCGTGGGCTGGCGCATGCGGGCCTCGTTACGAGTTTTTTCCAGTTGCGCTGCAGTTGTTTGTGATTCAAGCGCCTGCATCTGGCCTTCCGCAACCGAAAGCTTCGCGTTCTCCGCGTGCAACCAGATACCCAGTCCGATGCCGAGAAGCAGCAGCGCCGCCATAATGATGCGCAGACGCAAAAAGAACGGGCGCAATTCAACAAACGGGCGAGTCGCGAGATTGACAGAGATACGCATCGGCTAGCCTCGCAATGCTCCGGTGACTCCAGCGAGCCACGCGCGTGGCACGTTCGCAGTCACCGCGTCAGACAACAACGCGGAACTCTCGACGAGTTCACGGACGGCAAGGCCTTCCTCCTGTGCGACGCCCTGCTGTACCAGAATGCGGCCCATATCAGTTGCGCCAAGTGGACCCGCACTGAAGATGCGCGATGGAAGCGTGGACAGCGTGTCCTCGTAATAGGCCGCTGCGACGCTCACGGCCTGCGCGATTTCTTCCGCAGATGCGCTTGGCGAAGCGTGCTGGAGGACCACTGCATTTGTCTCGACCGGTCCTATTGCTAACTCGGGCCTCACCTCGAAGACTGGTGGAACGGCAAGCTGAGTGATGCTGTCTTCGTTCTGTACAGCCTCTTCTACTGACACCAGATCAGCATATGGATTGCGTCCATGCTCCGGCAGGGCTTCCTGCGCGGCCCATTCTGCAGCGCTGCTGTCTGCATCCACCAGGGGTAGCGTAATCGTCGCAGGCTCAAAGATTTCCTGCGGCATGTTTGGCGGTGTGGGTGCCTCGTGGTCCTGCAGATCGACTGTGCGATGCAGCAGCAAAACACCCGAGCGCACGATAGCAGTCGTAACGCCCAGCTTGTTAGCGTTGACCAGAAGCACCGGGCCTTCTGTGTCGTCGGTAGCGGGAATCGTGGCAAGCGTACTCGGAAGAATCGCACCCGGTTCGAATCCAGCTTGGCGAGCCGCTGTTTCATAATCGCTGAGCACGTCACGTGGAATGGCGACCGCGAGCACACGAACCAGCGAGCGGCTGGTGCTCATCACTTGGAACGTGATCATCGCCTCGTCGGCGTCGAACGGCAGCAGTTTTTTCAGCCGAAAACGCACAATCGGCAGCGCCTCAGAAAGCTTGGTCGGAAGCGCGTCGAAATCCAGCAGCAGCACACGAACAGCCGTGTCCGGAATGATCAGGCTGATGTCGGCACCGCGTGCGTTTGGCCGCGCACCGACGCTTTCCAGCACGCGTCGCAGAGCTGTCGTGACTGCGAGGCGATCCACTATGTTTCCGGGCTTGAGGCTGGGGACGACGGCACCAAGCGGCAAATCAGCTTTGGCCACCGCAGATAGAGGTGCACCCGGCTCCGAAGAGCGCGCGGCAACGACGCCCTGACACGAAATCTCGCAAGCCACACGCGGCCGCGCACCAGATGATTTAGGCAAAAAGTTCATGCGGCCTGAACGAGGGACTCACCTTAGCGGAATGCGGAACTTGCGGCAGTACTTACAGTTGGACGCAGCGGTGGGAAGCGCGTCAACATCCATTCTATGCGACGATTTTGTGTCACCCGAGGAGCGTATGACCGTTCACACCATAGCTGTATTGTGTTTGACACTTATGACTGGAAACGAAATCTGCGTTGCAGCGTTTGTGAACCCGGTGCTCCGCAAACTACCGGAGCACGAACAGGTTCCATTCCTGAGCCGCGCCGCAGCCCAACTCGGCTTCACGATGCCATTCTGGTACATCGCTTCGTTCGCTCTAACTGTGGCAACGGCTATCGCTGGGCGGCATGCGACAGGTGTTTGGCCCGCCGGGTCGCTAGCCGCAGTCTTCCTGCAAGTAGTGATCCTTGTGATCACGATTGGGTTTATGGTGCCGATCAACAACCTGCTGGGCAAACTACAGCCGGACGACCGTGGCTGGACTTCCAAAGCAGTGCGTTGAGACCGGCTGCATCAGCTACGCGTGGTGCTCCTGCTGTGCGCTGTTGTCGCGCTGACCTTTTCGTAAGTCTGGCTAGCGCCCCGTTTCGATAAATGTCACCTTGTTGATCTCGCGGAGAGTCGTGATGCCTTCGCGGACTCGCTCCAGTGCCGAGTCGCGCAGGAAAGCCATGCCCTTCTCTTTTGCCTTCTTGCGGATCTCGGAGCCTGGACGCTTTTCCAGCAGCATTTCCCGGATTTCGTCGTCGAGTTCCAGTAGTTCATGAATGGCGGAACGTCCACGGTAGCCCGTTCCACCGCACTCAATGCATCCCGGTCCTTCTTTGAAGACAACGTCGCGCCACTCCACTGGGTCAAGGCCGTTTTCCTCCAGTTGCGCCGCAGTGTAATGAACTTCCTGCACACAGAACTCGCAGATCTGGCGAACTAGACGCTGCGCAAGAATGCAGTTCAGCGCGGAAACGAAGTTGTAAGGCTCGACACCCATATTAAGGAATCGGCCAAGCACGTCAACCACGTTGTTCGCGTGGACTGTGGTGAACACGAGATGGCCAGTGAGCGCGGAGTTGATGGCTATCTGGGCCGTTTCCGCGTCACGGATTTCACCGACAAGAATTTTGTCTGGATCGTGACGGAGAATGGAGCGCAAACCGCGGGCGAAGGTGAGACCCTTTTTCTCGTTTACCGGAATTTGAGTGATGCCGCGAATCTGGTACTCGACAGGGTCTTCAATGGTGATGATTTTGTCTTCTTCACTCTTAATCTCGTTCAATGCAGCGTACAGCGTAGTCGTCTTGCCGGAACCAGTCGGGCCCGTCACCAGCACCATGCCGTACGGCTCCTTGATGTAGCGTCGGAAGCGCGTAAGATCTTTTTCGGCAAAGCCCACAACGTCGAGTGAGAGCTTGGTGAACTTCTCGCTCATCGACTCTTTGTCGAGCACACGGAGCACAGCGTTTTCACCATGCACCGTGGGCATGATGCTTACGCGGAAGTCGATGAGGCGGCCCTTGTAACGCACACGGAAGCGGCCGTCCTGCGGCACGCGACGCTCGGCGATGTCGAGCTCGCTCATGACCTTGATACGCGAAAGAATCGTCTGGTGATGTTCACGCGCTATGGGTGCCATTGCTTGCTGCAACACACCATCGATGCGGTACTTCACCAGCAGCGAATCGTCGAACGTTTCGAGGTGAATGTCGGAAGCGCGGCGTTCTAGCGCGGTGAAGATCGTCGTATCAACGAGCCGAATGATAGGCGATATGTCATCGTCGGCCGTAAGTTTCTCGATCGAGATACTCTCATCCGGGTTCTCATCACCGGAGACCACATCAAACGCAAGACCCTCGGTCGCTTCGTCAAGTACACGCTGCGACTGCTCGGTCTTTTTCAGCAGATCATTAATCTGGCTCAGCGTAGCCACGCGGGTGACGATGCGTGTGCCGAGCAGCCCGGAGATTTCATCCAGAACCATCAGTTTCGAGGGATCCGGCACAGCGATGCTAAGGCGTCCGTTGCTCTGCTCCAGCGGCACGAAGCTGTAGCGAAACATCAGGTCCACTGGCACAGTTTTGAAGAGCTCATGCTGAATCTTAAAATTCTTCAGGTCAACGAACTCAGCATGGTATCGCCGCGCCAAAAGCTGCGCGCGTTCGGCTTCGGTGAGAGCTTCAGGGCTGTACGGCTGGGCTACGGGAACGGTGGCCATGATGTGTGTGACTCCGAAAAGAAAAGACGGTTTACCAGATGCAGGAAACTTCGCCAGACTTACGAATCAGCGCGTCCGCTGTTACAAGGTCAAGCTTGTGTACGATTGCTGTTGCGGCGATGAGTTGGTCGGCAGGATCTGACGGAAACGCTTTGCCGAACCGTACACTACGCTCCGCGATAGCGCCAGTGACCGGAAGGATCAGGAACATGCGCTCGATCTCATCTAGAAAGCTGAGCAGCGATCCTTCCAAGCGTAAGCGCTTACGCGCATAGAGCATGGCTATCTCCCATAGCGTCTTGTCTGAAATTGCCAAGCCATCAGCGGCCCGGGCCTGAACGATTGCTTGAAGAGCAGCTCGCGAAAGCAGCTCGGTTTCGTCAGCTAGCCAGACCACTACCTGCGTGTCGAGCAGAATCACTTCACCACCCGCTCGCCTGCAGTGCTGTACATCGTGTCCTTCCGACGAAAGAACTCCTCGTACTCCTCGTCTGTATAAATCGGCGCTATAACGTCGCCGGTCATCCGAACCTTGCCTTTGTAAAAGCCGAGAATCGGGTCCGTGGCCTCATAGTCGAGTGGTACCAGCCTGGCTACTGGAGAGCCGTTCTTAGTGATCGTCACGCTGGTGCGCTTATCCCGTACCTCGTCCATAATCGACAGGCATTTCGCCTTGAATTCGCCTGCGGCCATCTGCTTTGCCTTCACTTCACTACTCCTATGGTCACGATACCATGGTCATAAATGCGAGGCTCCCTACGCTGAAGCAGATGTCTATGTTCCTCAACCTCGCTCCAGGCGAGAGCACCACTGCGGGCTAGCTGCCACTTCCCGGCCCGTTCAGGCTGAAGATGGGCAGGTAAAGCGCAATGAGGATAATGACGACGACAAAGCCCATGACCACGAGGATGAGCGGCTCAATGAGGCTCATAATCGCAGTGAGCTGCGTCTCGACATCTTCTTCAAAAAACTCCGCCACCGAGTTCAACATCTGCGGGAGCGCGCCGGTGCTTTCGCCGACTTCCACCATCTCGATAGAGAGCTCCGGAAAAACCTTCGTCGCCTCCAGGCTGACAGACAGCCCCTTGCCCTCGCGAACGCCTTCGACCGAGGTGAACACCGCCTTGCCGATCTGCTTCGAGTCGATAGAACGTGCAGCGGTTTCAAGACTTGGCACAAGCGGCAGGCCACCCGTCAGCAATGTCGCCAGTGTCCGTGAGAACAGGCCGACTTGGTATCGCACCCAGACAGAGCCCAGCACAGGCAGCGATACTCGGATGCGATCAACCATGAGGGCACCCTTTTCGGTCTTCACCCAGCGATAAATACCGTACCCAACAAGCCCTATACCGACTGCAAAGTAAATTCCGTCGTGCTGCGCATAATTACCCAGTGCCAGCAGGAATAATGTGAGCGACGGAAGCTTCGTTCCGAGCTGCTCGTACAACTGTGCGAAACGCGGCACGACGAACGTCACCAGAAAGATGAACATTCCAATGACCATCACAACCAGAAAACTTGGATAAATGAGACTTGCCTTGAGCTTCTTACGGAACGTAAGCGCCACTCGCTGGAAATCCAGAAAGCGTTGCAGCACTTCCTCCAGATTCCCGGAGCGCTCACCGGCTAGCAGAGTAGTTGTGTAAACCAGCGGAAAGCCACCTTGCGCTTCAAATGCAGCAGAGATGCTTTCTCCCGTTCGCACACGGGTTGCAACGTCTTCGAGCTGCCCGCGGAAACCGAGGTCTTTCTGTCGCTTCGACAACAGCTCCAGCGAACTCAGAATCGGCAGGCCAGCACGTATCAGCGTCAGAAACTGTTGATTGAAGACGAGAAATGGTGCGAGCTTGACCTTCTTTTTACTGCCACTGCCAAAGTTAGAACGCGCTTTGACCGAGTAGACGAGATAGCCTGCCTGCGTGAAGCGGTTGCGCAGCTCTTCCGCTGTTGCTGCGGCGTGCGTCTGCTCCTGAATGCGGCCGCGGTCGTCGGCGAGTCGTATGGTGAATTCAGTCATGCGTCTGAGGCTTCTCTGCCATGTTAGACGGGAGTGGCACGTGTTTGCCTTGATAGCTCAAGAAAACGCGCAAGCAAAAGCCCCGCCGCGGCGGGGCTTTTCTAAACCTTACCCACTAAACGCTAAAGCTTGAGCCGCAACCGCAGGTGGATTTGACCTGCGGATTCTCAAACTTGAAACCAGCAGCTTCAAGGGTCTCGACATAATCCACCGTGCAGCCATTCAGGTACATGGCGCTGGTGGCGTCCACAAAGACCTTGAGGTCCTCAAAGCGAACAACCTTGTCCATCATGCCCGCTTGGTTCTCAAACGACATCGAGTACTGGAAACCGGAGCAGCCTCCGCCAACAACGCCGATGCGCAGCCCAGCGGGAAGCGGATCCTGCGTCGCCATAATTTCCTTCACCTTGACGATTGCGGCAGGAGTCATAACGACCGGCGCTGATGGAGCGGGTGCATTGACGACTTCGGGTGCGGAAACAACGGCTGCAGTGGCCATACTGGATCTCCTGTAACGCGGACTGAATAAGTCCGATGTTTAGTTTAGTACCGGGATATGAGTGTAAGCAACAATTCCGGGAACAAGAGAATAGATGAGCGCCGTCCTGCAACGATGCAACTCTAGCCGGAACAGAGCTTATAACTACGTGCCGCAGTGAAGGAGCAGGTACCATCACTAAGTGGGCCTTCTCGACAGCTTGGCGATGGCGTTCATCAATACCTTCGGCATCACCCAGCCGACTGTTGCCGCGCGTCGTCGTGCATCATGGTTCATCCTGGCAATGCTGATCCTCACCCTGGTAGTCGTAGCGGTGGGTGGCTTGGCGCTCTATGAGAACCTTCGAGGCTGAGTTGTCGGTAAGTCGCCTGCAGTGGCATCAGCTCTATCAGGCAGCTGGGTAGCGTCCCAACTCCTTCACCATTCCGCAGGCCGAGCGCAGGGCATGTAGGGCCTCTTCCGCGTCTTGATTTCGGGAGAAGCGGAAGTCAGCGTAGAAGACGTATTCCCACGGCCTGCCGGGAACCGGGCGTGACTCGATGCGCGTGAGATTCACGCCGGCCTCAGCTAGAAACTGCAACGCGACAACCAGTGTGCCGGGACGATGATCAATGGAGAACGCGACTGTACACTTGTCGGCGTTCGATTCCGCGAGTGGTTCCGCATCTGCTCGACGAAGCAGGTAAAAGCGGGTGTAGTTTTCAGCGTGGTCTTCAATCCCCGCAGCAAGAACCTGTGCGCCATACTGAGAGGACGCTAATACAGGCGCTACGCCGGCCGTGTCGCGGAGGCCGTTCTCCATCAGGTGCTTCACGCTGCCTGCGGTGTCATAGAACGGCGTCACCTGTACATCTCGCAGCGAAGACAAGTATCTTCTGCATTGCGACAGAGCGACAGGGTGCGACAGCACAACCTTGATGTCGGATAGTTCCACACCCGGCGCGGCAATCAGATTGTGGCGAATGCGAAGGAGGCTTTCTCGCTCGATTTGAACTGCGTGCTGCAGCAGCAGATCATAGTGCTCTGCCACTGAGCCGTGGAGGCTGTTCTCGATTGGCAACACCGCGCAGTCGACTTGTCTGCTCAGCACCGCGTCGAAAACATCTGCGGAGACATTGCAAGGAGAGATGTCGACATCGCCCAGCATCTCCAATACCGCCATATGGCTATTAGAACCAGGCTCGCCCTGAATCGCGACCGTTTTCAAGTTGTGCGTTGAAGTGTGCATACGTTTGTCCAGCTATTCCCGTGATATCAGAAAAGCGGGTACAACCTCCCCTCCCTACGCCGCAACTTACCATATCGACGCCGTTATTGACGCGGCGCAGCGTTGGCTGTTGTTTCTGCTGCCGCACAAAACTGGAGACCTCAAATGCTTTGGACGATCACCATTATTCTTGTAGTTCTTTGGCTACTTGGCATCGTGAGCAGCTATACCATGGGCGGCTGGATCCATCTGCTGCTGGTTCTGGCTATCATTGTTCTCATCTTCAACCTTCTTTCCGGAAGGCGCGGTATCTAAACAAAAGGGCGGCCTAGGCCGCCCTTCTTACGTTGGTAGAAAGAGGCACAACATGAGCACAAGTGATTCCACTGTCAAGGGTAAGTTCGACGAAGTTGCTGGCAAGGTAAAGCAGAGCGTCGGTGAAACTTTCAACGACCAGTCGATGGCGAACTCCGGCGCGGCGCAGCAGGTAAAAGGCCACGCGGAACAGGCATGGGGGTCGGTCAAGGAAGGGGTGCAGGACTCCAAAGTGGATGAGAAGCCACGCGCCGAGAGCGATGCTCACGATGTTCGCGAGAAGATCGCATCGACAGCACAGAACGTGAAAGAGCGTGTGCAGTCAGGGATCGATAACCTGAAGCGCTAATCTTTGCAGATATGGGAAGAGGTTCGCCTAGTGCGAACCTCTTTTGCCTGCTGCGACCTTTTGACCAACTATGCAGGGTGGTGAAGCAGCAGATCTGCGGCGACGAAGCAGAACAGCACGACGGAGATGACGCCGTTAAGTGTGAAGAAGGCAGCATTCATGCGTCGCAGGTCGTTCGGCGAAATTATCGAGTGCTCGTAGGCAAGCAGCGCAACGGCGGAGATTACACCAGCAAAAGACA
The DNA here is from genome assembly GCA_965200515.1 of Granulicella sp. Taxonomy (GTDB): domain Bacteria; phylum Acidobacteriota; class Terriglobia; order Terriglobales; family Acidobacteriaceae; genus Granulicella. Next base: position 3,013,236 of record CBDAUT010000014.1, read on the forward strand.
CAGCTCCGAGGTGAAACGTCCGGAGCATTACGAACAATAAGCAGACCATGCCAACATGCATCACTCGCGCGATCCAGAAGGCTCCATTTAGCCCAAAGGATTGGGGAACGCTATTCAATCCGACGCTGCGGTCGTGTTCGAAATCCTGGCAAGCATAAAGCACGTCGAAACCGCCTACCCACAACAACACAACCGCAGTGAGCAGCACTGCTCGTAAATCGAGGGTTCCGCGCACGGCTATCCACGCGGCCGCGGGAGCGATGCCAAGTGCGAGGCCCAGCACGATGTGCGACCACCGCGTCACGCGTTTCAAGTAGCTGTACCCAAGTACCACGGCGAGGGCAATCGGCGAGAGCAGAAGCGTCAGTCGATTCAACATCGCTGCGCCAAGTACGAACACACCACAGGCGGTCAGCGTGAAGCAAAGCACGAAAGCTTTTGAGAGCTGCCCCGCAGGTATTGCGCGCATTTTTGTGCGCGGATTGAGGCTATCGATTTTGTGATCGGCCCAACGATTAAACGCCATAGCGGCACTACGCGCCGATACCATGCAGACAACGATCCAAAGCAGTTGCCACCACTTGGGCCATCCGTTTGCGGCGAGCATCGCACCCATCAACGCAAATGGAAGCGCAAAGATGGAGTGCTCCCACTTGATCATCTCAAGCGTGATTCGCGTGCTGCGAAGAACATTCTCCATACAGCTATCTTATGACGCGCGTTCGGCTCAGGTAGCTCGGGTATACAGCGCACCTATCTTCGCGCAAACGGAGCTTAGCGGTAACGCTGCCGGATTTTATACACAATCGAGAACACACCGTTTTCATCTCGAGTTGCAACAAGCGACTTATTGTCGCTGAGCTGATATTGCACCTGGATCAGCTGCTGTGCACTCTGATTGACGTTTGTAGCAAACACCAAAGTAAGCTGCTTCGAAATCGGTTCAGTTAGCGTGATGCGTGCGCTGGATCCACCCACCGAACCGACATAAGACGGATCAATCTTGATCGACCCCGGCCCAAATAGCTTTCCTGCTGTGCTGCCTACTGCGGCGTTAAGGGCCCCACCGAGAACAGCGCTGGTTGTGGGATCCGTTCCTGCCTGCGTTTGTTGCTGCGAGCTAATCTGCGCCTGCTCTGCGGTGTGACCCAGAGCGAGAACATTGAAAATATCTGCTTCCGTCAGTGGTGGTTCCGAGCGATACGTCGGCTTGAGATTTGAAGTCGAGCCGTGAAGACCAACAGTGATGTCGTAGTTGGATACGTGAGTAGACACGTCCAAGTCAATCTGAGGGTCGATCCGCACAGGATTGCTGAAATAGATTATTCCGCGGTCAACCTGATACTTCGTTCCTGCGAATGTCGCATTTCCGTCGGTGATGCGGATCGTCCCCAGAACACTGGGCTGAGCAACTGTGCCACGGACCGTGAGATCTACCGTTCCCGCAAGCTTTGCATAAGAGTTCTGGAAGTCCAGTTGTGGTGAGCTCGTGACTCGCACATCCATACGGATTTTATTTGTGAATGCGTCAGGATCTGGAGGAACCGTCACACCTCCGGCACCTGCGAATGCCGCGAAATCGACATCTTTTCCTACGCTGAACCGCGTGATGAGGACATTGCCCGAAAGCAGCAACGACTGCGGGCCGCCTTGGATCGTGAGAGCGGCGTTTGCCGTGGTACTCAAGCCATTAAGCCTGACACGCACGTTATCGATGTTCGCAGTGATGTTGGCGAACAGTCCCTTTTGGTAGGCGACAAACCCGCCGAGTGTAATCTTGCCGCCACCGGAAACGCCAACAAGGTTCTTTACCTCAAGACGATTCTGGTTGAACACCATTGTTCCATTCAGATCACTGAGACCATTCGCGATACCATTCATCGCTAGGTTGGCATGCTCAAAATCGACATTGCCGTTCAGCACAGGAGCCATCAGGCGGCCCTCGGCTCCTATCTTGAATACGATCTTGCCAGAGGAAGTTACGTCTTTATCGAACGTGTGAAGCAGAGCTAGATTGAGGCTTCCCGTCGCGGTTAGATTGATCGGACCTCCCTGCGGGTTCGCGTCGCCAAACACAGTAGCCGTACCGCCACCGCGGATGTCCGTGTCAGGCCCGGCGATATGCAGAGAATCCAGTGTTGCGACACCGTTGCGCAGAGACGCACGCAGCGGCTCAACCGCTTTCAGTTGCACACCCTGTACAGTCACGACGAAGTTGCTGAAGTCTGCGTTCCCGACAAGTTGCATCGGCTTTGCTGCCGGGCCACTCACGGTGATCGTCCCATCGATATCTGAGGTTGCCTTCATCGAGTCTGGCGAGAACATTGCGATTGGCTTGGACACGTCCAGACCAGTCAGCGTGAGTTTTGCATTCGTCTGGTAGTCACCAAGTAGTGAGGTCTGCCCGCTTGCCGCTACCTTTGCGCCAACAAGTGTGGAGTGCAGGTCGTATGAGACCGTCGAGCCGGTGCTGTGCGCCGTGGCGTTTACTTCGCCAATGTTCTGGCCCTGGTAAACGATGTTAGCCAGCGAGAGCTGCGCATTCAGGTTCGGCTCCTGTACGGTACCGTTTACTGTTGCCCTCAACGACAGTACTCCATCTGCCGGGAGATTCGCCTTCTGCACAGTGTCCAGCTTGGAGAGCTGGATGTTGTTGCCCTGAATGTTCGCCTGTATGCGCTTCGAGGTCAGGTTGTACGCACCATCACCGGTAACGGACATATCGTGAGCTTGCAGCAGCAGGCGTGTTGCCGTGATCTGCTGACCATGCACGGTTACGTCAGCTGAAACGGTCTGGTACTGTTCCCCGTAAGCTGTGCCGTTTGTAAACGCCAGGTTGCCGTTTCCGTTCAGATTGCCAAGTGTGCCGACAACATGAGCATTCATGTTGGCGGTGCCCGTAAGCTGCACCTTGTCTGCTTGTCCCGCAATCTGCAACAGATCAGGAATCTGCGCATTGGCAAGCTTCACGTCTGCCTTAATGGCCGTGTCGTTGTCCCACTCATAACTGACCACGTGGTGTCGCACCACGCGATGCGGAACGAAGGTACCGGAAACATTAAGCACAGCACTATTTCGTTTGATCGTCGAGGAACCAAGCGCGATCCCGTTGCTCGGAGAGTACTCCGCATCCGCAACGATCGAGTCGATGTGTACATCTGCCGCAGTGCCGATCTTCGCTTCCAGGTTGTCGGCGTTGAGGTGGCCCTTCACGTCGAGGCTGCTCATCGCGCCCTTCGCCGTACCAGCGAAACCCAGCGTTCCATGCAGCACAACAGGCAGCGCAGCGCTTCCCTTCTTCCCGTTCGACTGCAGCCCTATGGTTTGCAGGGTCTGGTCGAACTCTCCGAGATCGCGTGCCTGTAAATTCACCTGGAGATTGGTGAGCGGGTCACCGTTGTTTACTCCCAGCACACCATTCAACGAGAGATTGGTTGCGGGCGTGCGAAGGTCTACACGCTGGATGTTCACGACCTGCGTCTTTCCTTCATACGAAGCCTGAACGACGCCGGACACCGGCACATTCGAAGCGGCACCAGTGCGCTTCACACCGCTCGGACTGAGCTGCAGGTCGGCGTTCACATGGACGGACGTAGCGATGTCCGTTGCGGGTCCGCCCCACTCCGCTTTCACAGGACCACTGATCTGGGTGTCAAGACCGAGGTCGCCCATCTTCTGTGGTGCCGCAATTTCCAGGATCGTGCGCAGCGTGATTTTGTTCACGGTCACAGTTGCGTATGCGTGCGCACGCTGCACCGGGGTGATGTTCACCGCATCAACTGGAGCTTTCGCACCAGCCGCGACGGCAGTTTTGTTCGCGGTCTGCACCGCAGCTACCGTTGTTGGCGACTGTGCCGGCGCGTCGGCGGGAACCTCGCCCAACCAATTCTCGATCTTGACTTCGCCAGCGATGGTGCCGCCGCCAGGCAGGTGGCCCGTAAGAGCGCTAAATAGAAGCTCCGTCGGCGTGACGGTTAGCTGCGATGCGGCGTTTACGTTGTGCAGACGCACATCTTCTGTGTGGAAGCCAGCTTCATTCAGCTTCACGTTTCCTACGAGAAGATAGCCAGCTTTACAATCCGGGCTTGGCGTGAGCATCTTGGCTTCCGCAGGAGCATGGTTCTTGTTGCGATGCTGCCAGAAATGCGGATTCTTTTGTGCGACATCGGGCGTAACGGTGCAGTTGCGTCCATGAACATCGAGGTTCAAAGCGCCGCCGGTGAAGCCGTCCAGGCCAGCAAGTAGGCCAAGCTGCTTGAGGTCAATGCCGCCGTCGACGTCCGCCTGCCACTCCGGCTTGTTGAAGTGCTCCACAAGCGCTTTGGCTCCTAGATGTGTTGACGTACCACTATTGAAGTCGAAGCTTTGTAGCGCGAACATGTCGCGTCCAAGTTCTGCTGCGAGGTGCAGCTTGGACTGGACTTCCGGCTCCTTAGCCATCTTCGTGCGCAGGTCAGCGAGGTCTATCGTCGCGCCGTAGTGATCGCTGGAGGAGATGTAGTGAACTTCGGCGTTCAGATCGTTAGCCGCCGCGTCGAAAGGAATCGGGCGATCGTTAATCAGCACGAGCCCGTTTGCCAGTTCAACCTTTCCCGCCTGTAAATCAAGGAGCGTGTTCTGCACCGGCTCCGTGCTTGGCGTTGGGTGTTTGGGCACTGGCTGATTGGTTGCGCCGTTCTTATCGATGATGAGATGGAGGTGTGGCTGCTCCACGCGCAGGAAGTTGACACCAATGTGCGACTGCGCGCCCTTGCCGATCGTGTGCGAGAGAAAGGTGTTGATTTTCACGCGTACAAAGATTTTGTCGGCCGAAAGATAGGGCGCTTCCGTGGGGCCTTCTGTTCCGTGGATGACCAGGTTATCGGCTTCAATCGCCAGGTGCCACAGACTAAAGCTGATATGACCGAGTTCGACGCGACCACCAGTTGCGTCCTCAAGCACACTGACCACTTCTGTACTAACGCGTCGCTGGAAATCCGCCGTAGTGGTGTACCAGGAAACACCGGCTACCAGGATGATCAACAGAACAACGAGAGAGCCGAGCGTCCAAAGGATGAATTTGCGAAGCCTGTGTGTCTTGGGTGTAGCAGCGTTTGAGTTCGCCTTCTTCTCAGTCAGTTCACTCATGGCGCCTCCTGCCCCGGGTGCATCACGACTACGCCACCCTGCGCGCGCAGGCTGCGTAACCAGTCGTTCAGCAGGTTTGAAACTTGCTGTTGCAGCAAAACTTCCTGAATACGATCTGAAACAGCGTCGAGCTTTGGCGGTGTACCGCCGCGCTTCTCGTATTCGGGAACGAATGTCTTTTCGTAATAGGTTTTGATATCGGCCGAGGTGATGCGGATTCCCATACGGAAGCGTTCTTCAATGAAAGCGAGAACCTCCATGCGCTGTTTCCAGCGACCACGCATCTCGTCCGGGGTGAAGCCGTGCGTGGCAAGGAACCTAGTCCATCCTTCATCTGTCTCGCAGTGGAACTGCTTGCACTCGGGTAGCCCCTTACGAAGGTTTGCGATCTCTTTGTCGAGATCAGCGTCGCTTGTCGCGTTTTCCGGCTGCAGCTTCGACTGCTGCAAAATGAGGTCGCGATTGATAATGCGTTCTACCGTGCGGTCATACGGCGGTTCGCCGTTCGGATTGCTCGACGATCGAAACGGCTGAATTGCCTCGAAACGCTCTTCTTCGTTCACGTCGCTATCGAGAACGAGGTCTCCGTTAACGATTGCGAGCACACGGTCGATTGTCGTTCCACCCACCTCGGGCATCTTTGGCGAAGGCGGAGTGGGAACTGAAGACGATGAGGTGTTCACTGACTTGCGCTGTGCCGCAGACTGCGCGCATGCCCTCGCACCAGAACACGAGAGCGCAAACACGGTTGCGAGCGTTGCGCATACAAGCTTTACGACTTGGGAAGTTTGCTTCATCGCCGCTTAGAATGCCTGTCCGATGCTGAAGAAGAAGTTGAAGTGACTAGCTTGTCCGACGTATGGGCTCTTGCTTGTGTAGTCGTAGAACACGGGATAAATCGGCGGATTCAGGTTGTAGCTGAAATCCAAACGTATCGGCCCCACCGGAGTGTTGTAGCGGGCACCCAGGCCAGCTGCTTGCGAGTAGTAATTGAAATTGCAGTTGCCGGAAAGGTTTTGCAGGATTCCGATGGGTTCGCCCTTGGGCGGTACTTGGCGGCATGTGTCCTGGTCCGGCTGGTGGAAGTTCTTGATGCTTTTGAACATGTCGCCGGGGTAGCGAAACACGTTGCCCATGTCATGGAAAAGCACGAACGAAACACTATTTCCGACGAAGGGAAGTGTCGGCGGCGGCAAGCGAAGCTCGAAGCTGTTCACGACAACGCCGGAGCCACCCACCGGATATCCAGTGGTGAGATCACGCGGACCTGCGTCGTTGATTCCGAAGCCACGGTGCGAAGTCGCGCCACCCGCGTACAAGCGTTCGGGCAGAGGAATTGGATTGCAGGTTCCGTTCGTTGTGAGGAGTGCACCCTGACAGTTAGCGATGCCAAGGCTGCCGTTCGTCGCTTCGTTGGTCTTGCCGAAGGTATTCTCAAAGCCGACGCGAAGATTGCGCGCGAAGGTGTACTTGTTCCGCTTGCCCCACGTGTAATACGACGAGTGCGAAACATCCAGGCGGTTGAAGTTTGTCGCCGCACCAAAGATGGAGTCGGATACAAATTCCTGCAAGGAGAAGTATTGACCCTTCTGAGCATTCAATGGCGTGGGGTCACGCGTGTCGTGGAAGTAAGTAAAACCAGGCCCACCGACTGTCACTGGCTGTGACAACTGAGCGATTAGATTCGGCGTGATTTCCAGGCTGTTCGGATCGACAGACACGCGGCGGTACTGGAAATTATAGATAAACGTGTCGGCTTTCTTATATCGCTGCGAGACGCGGAAATCACCCTGAAGGGTAGAGGCTTGGAACGTGGAAATGTTTTGCACGTTCGAGTAGCCACCCGATACGGTGCCCGTCAGGTTCTTGTGCCCGAGAAGTTGGGGGTTGTTGAACGACAGCGTCGCAACACGCTCAAGCAAACCAAACGATGTATGAAACGTGAGTGATTCCTGCGTTCCACGGAAGTTGATGCGAGACACGTCGAGTGAAACGCGTGGGCTTGCTCCAGCGCGCCCATTTTGCGCAGCGGTACTTCCGCGCGTGCTCCCGGGCACGACAGCAGGTGTTCCGGTCTGTGCTTCAAACCCAAATCCGTAGGTCACATCCCAGCGCTTGGCCTCAGTCAATTGCACAAGCACGTTCTTACGGAGCGCATCGCCCGTTGGATTCTGCACCGCAGCATTTACCTCGCTGAAGAGAGCGAGATTGTAGAGATTGCGTTGTGTTTGCAGCAAGGCGCTTTGATCCAGCGGCTGACCTGCGTGAACTTCCAACTGCGAGGTCACCAGCGACTGCTTGGTGTGCTTGATACCCGAAAGGAGCACGTGATCAATGTCGACCTGTTGCCCCTCAGTGATATTGAGCGTGACATTAACTTTTGAGGTGTCGTCGCCTTCGTGCTTCTGCACAATCTCTACCTTTGCGTGGTCGAAGCCATTCGCAAGGTAGTAACTCAGTACGGCGTCACGATCATTGGAAAGCGTAATCAATGAGAACGGCTGCCCTACCTCGGCGCTGATGAGGCCCTTCACGGCCGTCTTGTGCGCTTCATCGACCCCCGCCAAATCCACCGCGCCAAACTTCACCTGCGGCCCCTCATCAATTGTGTAGGTCACATCGATTCTGGCAAGTTTAAGCGGTTCGCCGTGTGGCCCTTCGTCAATGTCCTTTACGTTCGCCGTCACCTTCGCCTGCGTGAAGCCGCTAGCGCGATAGAGCGACTGAATGGAACTTGAATCCGCACTCACAAGTTGAGCGCTGTATACGCCATTACGCTGATACAGATCCGCCTTCTTCACACGCAGGCGTTCTTCAATCAGGTCGTTGCTGAAGTATTTGTTTCCCTTCAGATTGACTTCCTGTACGCGGTGACGCTTGCCGGGCGTGACGTCGTATTGCACCGTAACGACAGGCGTTCCCTCACCCATCACCTTTACCGTGTCGTCCACATCGAAGTAACCCTGCTGTTGCAGGAAGTCCTTGATGTTGTAAGAGCCCTCGTTGATTAGGTCGTTATCAACGGTGCTTTCCTGATAGATAGGAACGAGAAGCTGCTTCCTGGACTTCGACACCTTCACGCCGTTGATCACGACGTGGACGATCGGACCCTGTTCGGCGGCAAATCGGTAATTCAGCTTTTTGTGCGGAGCGTCGTAATTCTGCTCCTGCAGGCTGATAGTCCCTTCGAGCCGTTCCTTCTTCTGGTAATAAGTCCTGACGCCGCTAAGTGCTGTGCTCGGCGTGTCCCGCTCAATTTTGACCTGACACTGCTTGCCCAGGAGCTTATCCGCAGCCTTGGTTAGCTTCGAGCAGTCCAATCCACCTTTCTTGCGGAAATTAGCGACGGTGATGCCTGGGTCTTTGCCCTCCAGCGCCACTGCTCCAACGACAGCTTTTGGCCCGAGATTGATGGTGAACTTGGTGTTCACCTGCTGACCATAGTCGTCCTTCAGGGTGTCTGCCTTGATAACCGGCTGGAAGTAGCCGTTTTGCGCAAGACTCTGCCGCACCCCCTCCACAGCCGCTGGAATCTCAGCTTCCGTGTAGGGCGTTCCCGGTTCCAGCTTTGTTGCAAACTCTAGCAGAGATGCCAAGCGGTCATTGACCACGCCTGTGATTTCGACCCGACCGACGTAGTAACGTGGCGTTCCGGAGTAAACAAGCGTTATTCCGCTTCCGGCCTGCTGCGCTGTGACCCGCATATCGCGGTAACGTCCGCTCGCAAACAGGTTCCGAAGGTCAGTACGCACCTTCTCCGGGTCGAGAGGATGATTTGCCTTCTGCTGAAGCGCCGTCATGATGGGATCCCCATCGCTGAAAGTCACACCAGCGAAGCGGAGTGCTTGAACCCGCACACCCTTTTTGTCCCAGACACTGGTTCCGAGCGCAGGAAGCGGGTTGGACACAGGTGGCTCAGTCTTCTGACCGGCGATTTGTCCCGGGTTAGGCTGTTGCGCGGCCGATGGTGTCCCGACGGGAGCCGCAGGATTCGTTGCCGGAACAGAAGCGCTAGGAGGAGCTGTGTTGTCATTGGGGCTGGGTGTCGTAGCCTGCGAAAAACCGCGCGGGCATATGCTCGCAAGCAGCAGCATTGCCGCTAATACGGGCGCCGCCACTGTCGGAGATGCCACTCGCTTTCTTGATCGAACCGGCAACCCTGAAGCAGTTCCCCTGCTTAGTTCTTTTAAGCCCAAACCCACCAATATGCCTCGCTCTGTGCTGAAACACGCGCAGAGATGAAACCGCGCTGTGTAAATCAGGAGCTGCGTAACACCTGTCACCTACAGACTGGTTTTATTACACAGATGCACAATGATAACGAGAGGTTCGCTCCACACGAAAGGTCGTGCGCCTCTTAGACTTAGGCCAGACATGCAGGTTCTCCGCGATTCGGACAATATGCCTTCGACATCATTGACAATTTCGAACGAAGATCGCTATTCGCGGCAGGTACTTTTTCACGGCATCAAAGAAGCCGGTCAAACCCGTTTAGCGTCCAGCAAAGTTGCCGTCGTGGGAGTGGGCGCAACGGGTGCTGCCACCGCAGGTCTGCTGGCACGTGCGGGTTGCGGAAAGCTAACCCTCATTGATCGCGATTTCGTAGAGCAGTCGAATCTACAGCGGCAGGTGCTCTTCGACGAAGAAGATGCTGCTCTCACGTTACCCAAAGCCGAAGCGGCACGTCGTCATATCGCGCGCTTCAATTCATCCGTGGTCGTCGACGCGCGGATAGCGGATGTCACACCCGCAACTATCGGCGAGCTTCTGGATGGTGCCGAACTCGTTCTAGACTGCACTGACAATTACGAGACGCGCTACCTGCTCAACGACTACAGCGTATCGACAGGCAAGCCGTGGATTTATGCCGCTGCCGTCGGTGCCTACGCAGCCACAATGAACATCCTTCCGAAGGCAGCGGAGCGAAGCGCAACGATTTCGTCGAGCATGTCAACGGCTTGCCTGGCATGCGTTTTTCCTTCACCCCCCGGCGGCAATGTGGAAACGTGCGATACGGCGGGCATTCTCTCGTCCGCGGTCAACTTCGCCGCCTCTTTGCAGGTGACCGAAGCTCTGAAGTTCCTTACCGGTCAGGCGCACCTCATGCGGCGAACGCTGCTCTCGTATGACCTCTGGACGGGTGACCGCGCCGAACTTTCCGCAGGGAAGCCGCGGGCTGGCTGTGAAGTTTGCGGCCAGCGAGTGTTCCGCTATCTGGCAGGTGAAGGCCGCCCGCACATCACCCTCTGCGGTCGCAACTCAGTCCAAATCCATGAGCATCACCGGCCAACCGACCTTGCAGCGCTGACCGCTCGCCTTTCGCCCCTGGGGAAAGTGCGCAGCAACGGCATGCTTTTACGGTTTGAGCATGGAGCGCACACGCTGACAGTCTTCCCGGATGGACGCGCGCTCGTACAAGGGACAACAGATGTTGGTCTGGCGCGCTCCCTCTATGCGCGTTTTATCGGCAGCTAGGCGTCGCTAGCTCCGCGTGTATTCATCAACAAACAACTCGATAGGCGTTCAGCGACTCAAAGTCCCTATCTCGTCAACTTCCATTTGATACGCTGATAACAGCGGGAAGTGTGCGGCATAGTTTGTTTGCGGAGACCGGACCACCGCTATGGAAGTACAAGGCCCATTGATGAATCAAACGAAACCGAATCCCGGCTTATTCAAGCGGAATCCTCCAATCGCCGGCGAAGCGGAAGCAATTGAGCGCGCCAAGAATGGCGATCCGGATGCCTTTTCGAAGCTTTACGCTTTACATAAGCGCCGCGTTTATACGCTCTGCCTGCGCATGCTCGGCAATGTTTCCGAAGCCGAAGACATGACCCAGGAGGCGTTTCTTCACCTTTTTCGCAAACTCGGCAGCTTCCGTGGCGAGAGCGCTTTCTCAACCTGGCTGCACCGCCTTACGGTCAACCTTGTGCTGATGCACCTGCGCAAGAAGGGGCTGCAGCTCGTTTCACTGGAAGAAACGATCAACCCGTCGGAAGAAGACGCGCCAAAGCGTGACTTTGGCTCGCGTGATCCGCAGCTTGCTGGCTCTGTTGACCGCGTGACACTGGAGCGCGCTGTTTCTTCGTTGCCGCCCGGCTATCGCATGGTGTTCCTGCTTCATGATGTCGAGGGTTTCGAGCACAACGAGATCGCAACGATGCTGGAGTGCTCCACCGGCAATAGCAAGTCTCAGCTGCACAAGGCGCGCTTGAAGTTGCGCGAGTTGTTGCGGCAACCGGAAATTCTGGCCGCGGCTGCGGTAGCAACTGGAACGGAGGTCCTGCAGTGAGCGACGTAAGTACTCTCGACTTCCAGAACATGACTACCGCAAGCTTCGAAGAACACCTGCCGGAGCTGTTTGCTTCGGCGGACGGCAAGCTGAGTAATGATCCGCGCCTCGCGGAATTCTTCGCTGCCAATCCAGATTGCGCGGCGCTCGTGCGCGACTTCGAAATTATCGCGGAAACCGCAAAAAGCCTGTTCGAACCGACCCATGAGCCTAGCGACGCAGTTTGGTCGAATATCGCCAGCAAACTGCAGGTCGAATCACAGGACTCAGCCGTCGACCTTTCCGAGTAGCACTTCTGAACGCTATGGCCGCAGTCAGCTGACTGCGGCTCTTCTTTTGCTCGCTAACGTGATCACCTCGCATGAGGTGTGTGAGCATAGTTCAAGCCATGAACGTCTCTTCTCCGCTCAGCTTCGACAGAATCCTATTGATGGGGTTTATGGGTTCTGGCAAGACGACGGTCGGAAGGCTGCTCGCCGCACGCATTGGCTGGCAGCTAGCAGATCTCGATTCCGCGGTAGAAAAGCGATGTGGTCAAACTGTGCCGCGGATATTTGCAGACTTTGGTGAGCAGCACTTCCGCAACGAAGAAAGCGCCGCACTTCGTGGTCTCGCCGAGCGCACGCAGGTGGTGATTGCACTCGGTGGCGGCGCTACCGAGCGCCCAGTGAATCAGGCGCTGCTCCGTCAACTTTCGCGTACTTCTCTCATTTACTTACAAGCTCCATTTGCAGAGCTACAGGAGCGCTGTTCGCGACAGGCCGCTGAACCTTACGCGACATCGCGCCCTCTGCTGACAGATATTGTGGCCGCGCAGAAGCGTTTTGAGCTAAGGCAGCCCGTATATCGCGAACTCGCCTCGCTTGAGGTGGATACAACCGACCTCACGCCTCAGCAGGTTGTGGAACGAATCCTGCTGACCCTCGACTGAGCCGGACACCACGCTAGCCCGCCGTTGCATCACAAGCAAAGAAATAACTGCATCGTCAGCAAGGAGTTGTTCTGCCAGAATCCGCCGATTTCGCCGAATCCGAGCTTCCGCCCGAAGAGCAACCGCTGAAGCCGAAAGAAGTTCGCTACTCGCGCGTGGCGCGAAGCAGCATACTCTTCTTCTTCGGCATGCTCCTGATCATTGGTGTCTGCTGGAAAATGCTCCATGTCCTGGAGCTTGTGTATGTTAGTGCGCTCTTCGCAGTGGTACTGATGCCTTTGGTGCAGCATCTGCAGAAGATTCGCATACGCGGCTGGTCCCCATCACGACCGGTTGCCATCATTGGGCTGGTTCTTGCAGTTGTTATCGCATTGACTCTGTTTTTTACTTTCGCGTTCCCTCCAGTCATCGACGACATCAAGGGCTTCGCTGCAGACCTTCCGCAGCGAATTCCGAGCTTGGTCGCGAAGCTGAAGAGGCTGCCGATGGCAGACAAGTTTGGCGTGGACGCCGCTGCACAGCGTGCGGAAGCCGCGCTTTCATCGTTCGCGGGCTACTTATTCTCGTCAATTCCCATGTGGGCTGAGCACATCCTGGATTTCATTACAGCGATCGTTCTCACCATTTACTTCATGTTGGAAGGCGAACTGGCCTACCTCTACTTCCTCTCGTTCTTTACAACCCAGCACCGCGACCGTCTGGCAAAGACCCTTATTCTTGCAGAGAACCGGGTCAGCAAGTGGCTCATTGGTCAGGGCTCACTCATGCTCATCCTTGGCGTGTGCAGCACCATCGCGTTTGGATTTCTGCACGTTCGCTATTTCGTTTTACTCGGCGTGCTCATGGGATTGTTCAACATTATTCCCGTCGCCGGTGGGGTCATCACCATTGTGTTCGCGGCAGCAGCAGCGGCTCTCGATTCTTGGGCCAAGATGGGTGGTGTACTGATCTTCTACGCTGTCTATGTCCAGGTGGAGAACGCCTACCTCACGCCGAAGATCATGAAGTCAAGCGTCGACCTGCCGGGCCTGGCTGTACTCATTTCCTTGTTGATTGGCACGGCCTTAGCAGGAATTCTTGGTGCACTGGTTTCTGTCCCAACGGCAGCTCTTGTCGCAGTACTCATCAACGAGTACCTTGTTCAGCCGGACGCAGCAGGGCTGATGCTGGAAGTTGACGCGAAAAAAGTTATGCCAGGATCGTGACGCGGCTCTTTGCAGAGTCTTTGCGCACCCGGTGCCCCTCCGCGATCTTGAGATTGCCTGCTGTAATCTAAATCGGATCGATACACGTCATGTGAAGGTATGCAGATCGCCCTTACCGCCACGATTTCTGATGTGCAGGCCGTGGAACGCAGCAGTTCCGAGCTGGACGATATCGACGCTCTCGTCCGGGCTCACCGACCACGTGTGCTCCGATTCGTCACTTTTTCCATCGGCGACCCCGACCTGGCGGAGTCGATCACTCAGGACTGCTTTCTGAAGGCGTACAACGGGCGCGCGAGCTTTCGTGGTGACTGCTCGGTGAACACCTGGCTTACCAGCATCGCGCTAAACCTGGTTCGCGATCAGCAGCGGCTGCAGAAGTTTCGTTTCTGGCGGCAGGCGCGCGCGACAGCCATCGATGTGAACGACGCAGCCAACTTCCTGCCCAGCGATGAATGTTCGCCTGAGTCTCGCGTCCTTGTCCGAGAGCAAACGCAGCAGGTGCAGGCGGCGCTGGAGAACCTCTCGGCGAACCAGCGTACAGTATTCCTGATGCGCTTCACAGAGGACCTGGACCTATCTGAGATTGCCGCCGCCATGAGCATGCCAATCAACACAGTAAAAACTCATCTGCACCGCGCTTTGAAGTCCGTGCGCGCACAAGTGGGAGCACAGAATGGGATTCAGAGCGGGGGCGCACGATGAACTCGGCTGCCCATCTCACTGACGATCAGATTGACGACGTCTTCATCGGCGACCTGGCGCAAAATTGCGCGAGCCATCTCGCTGGATGCCCGGAATGTCAGGCGCGCGTAGCTGAAATGGAGTCAACTATCGCCAGCTTCAAGAATGTTTCTCTCGCGTGGAGCGAACGTCAGTCGGCGACCATGCCAGTTCGCCCCGTAGCCATGACAGTGCAGGCACCATACGTACGTGGCGCGGTATGGGCGGCCGCAATTACTGTAGTGGCTGTAGTCGGGGTTGCGGTTCCACTCGCGCACCGTGGCACGAAGGCTCCGGTAGCGCGCGCCGAATCTGTGGCTCCACAAACATTTGTAGCGGAACGTGAAGAACAAATTGCGCAAGACAATCGGATGCTGCGCGCCATTGATCGTGAGCTCGACGCGCGGGTCAGCTCACCTTCCGAGACATTCGGTTTGGAATCCGGTGATGACGGAAGACGTTCCGGACGCAACGCACCGATTCGGAATTAGTGACCTCCTTGTCGAACCTTCAGACATTTCGTAGCCGCGTACTCGGCGCAGCCCTACTTGCCTGCCTCTTGGCAAGCGCACCCGCGCAACGCGGCGGTGGGGGCGGGGGTAGGCCAGGTGGTGGTGGTCCCGGCGGTCCAGCCGGCGGAAGCCCTGGTGGTGGCTTCTCCGGTGGCGGCAACCCAGGAAACATGGGTGGTCCTCGCGGGGGTGGCAGCTTTGGCGATCGCAGTCCTGACAACGGCGGCTCCTTCCGCAGCAACGCCGCGCCTCGGGTAGGCCCACAACTCGCTCCTCCCGGTCGCTGGTGGGATGACAAAAGGACCGCGAAATCCCTCAATATCCGGGCAGATCAGCAGCGCCGCATGGACGACATCCTCTCGGCGAACAAGGAAACGCTGCTGAGCCTCTACTCAAATTTGCGGCGTGAAGAAGAACGGCTCACTTCCCTGTCTCGCGAAGATCTGCAGGACGAGGCAAAAGTGTTTGCCGGGATAGATCGCGTCGCGCAGGCTCGCGCCGATCTGGAAAAAGCAAATGCGCACACGCTACTGCAGATACGCAAAGAGCTCGACGCCCAACAGCTTTCAGATCTGGATAAAGAGATCGCCAGCGGGAGGTAGGTCTGCCAATCCTAGCTCGACTTAGTTCGTGTCCCAGGGTCGCAGTACAGCTTCGTAACGCGCCATGTCGACAGCCTTTCTGTCGAATCTGACACCTTCCAGACCAAGTCGTGCGCGCTGCTCCTGCGCGGCGTCATGGTGAAGCTTGATGGCACCTCCAGCACCCACGACGCGATGCCACGGGAGCTTGTCGGCAAGCTCTGTGCGCAGGAGCCGTGCGACCGCTCGATGAAGCTGCGGATACCCGGCAGCCGCCGCGACCTTTCCGTAGGTGCTCACCTTTCCGGGCGGAATGGAAAGAATGACGCGACGAAACGCCGCGTCGCGATCTGCGCTTCGTTCCGAGGCCGCACGGAGCAATCTTCGTTTCGAGCGTTCGTGTTCCAGCTGATCGAAATACATGGCTTCTTTTAGGTGAATGAGTGCAAACACAAAGCCCCGCTCGCAAGCGGGGCTTCGTCTATCTTTTTCTGCGAGCTACTTGAGCTCAAGACCAGCAAAGAAGTAGCCGATCTCGAAAGCGGCAGTATCTTCCGCGTCCGAGCCGTGAATCGCGTTCTCGCCGATGGAGCTGGCGAACTTCTTGCGAATGGTGCCCTCTTCTGCCTTGGCGGGATCGGTCGCACCCATCAGCTTGCGAAAATCGGCGATAGCGTTGTCCTTCTCGAGCACCATGGGGAAGATGGTTCCCGAGCTCATGAATTCGGTGAGTTCGCCGAAAAACGGGCGCTCTGAGTGAACGTAATAGAAGCCTTCTGCCTGCGTCTTGGTGAGGCCAATCTTCTTGATGGCAACCAGCTTGAATCCTGCTTTTTCGATCTCTGCCAGAATGGCGGCGGCATGGCCCTTCTTCACCGCGTCCGGCTTGATGATGCTAAATGTGCGTTGTGACATGGTCTTGCACTGCTCCTATAGGTGAGACTCGTATGAACTGTTCTCCCTTCCAGTGTAAAAGGTTTGGAGGAATCGCATGCCGGGAGTGAAACACGATGAGTGATGAGTGGAGGATGCCCTCGGCACCAGGCCTAAGCGGGGCAGCAGTCTTAGGCGAGCAGCGTCTCCAGCCACTCTCCCGCCTGCTCCACGTTATGGCCCTCATCGGTGCGGCGCTCTGGTTTCTGGCGCTCGCGTACATTTTGGTGGACCTGTCGCAGGGCAACGGCTTTCCGCTGATGCGGAAATTCTTTCCGTTCGAAGACATCACGATCTACAGCAGCCGTTTCCAGCTCTACCAATCGCCAGCCTTCTTTCAGGCGGCAGCGCACGGACGGCACGGCGCTGGCTCGCCTGTCGCCTTCGCCTACCCACCAGCTGCGGCGCTTGTTTATGCCGCGTTCTACGCCGTCGGTGCACCAGCAACTATCTTTGTGGTCCTCCTCGTGTGTTGGACGATACTCAGCATTGCGGGAGGATGGCTGCTGCTCACGCGCTACCTGCCGTCGCGGACGCTCACGATTCGTTACCTCACCTGTCTGTCGGCGTTCACATTTCCGCTGCTCTTTCTCGTGGAACGCGGCAACATCGAGTTGCTCGTCTGGATGACGCTCACTGTAGCGATATGGCTCTGTCTGCGCGGGCGAGCGACTGCATCTGCTGTGCTGATCGGTTGTGCGGCCTCGGTGAAGCTGTATCCAATCTTCCTGCTTGGATTGTTTCTTGCACGAGCGCGCTCGAACTGGAAGGCTGTCGGCGCAGGTGTTCTAGCTGCTCTGTTGGCGACCGTCGTAGCTGTGGCTTACGCTGGCCCGACCTTCGGTGATGCGCTGTACGGCTTCGTAGGTGGCGTCGCGAAGTTCAATCATCAGCACGCGGAAGCCCCGCGTCGATCGGAAGCCGTATTCGATCACTCACTGTTCTCGCCAGTGAAGATTGCATACCTGGGCACACACGACGCACCGCAGCAGTGGACGACGGTTTACTTTGCGGTCGCGGGCTTGCTGGCGCTTGGCATCTTCTGGTTTCGGATGCGCGATCTTCCACTGCTCAACCGACTGGTGTTTCTCAGCACGGCGATGATCCTGCTGCCACCGGTCTCCTATGAGTACACCGTCGTCCATCTGTATCTGCCGTTGCTGCTGATGCTGACAGCGGCCACTGCTCAGCTTCACTTTCGGCGCCTTGCAAGCGACGGCCTGGTGTCGGCCATTACCTGCGTGCTCTGCGCGATGCTTCCGCTTGGCCTGCTACAGGGTGGCAATTTCCTTTACGCAGGAGTGGTGCAACTCCTTGCGCTTTTGCTGCTTGTCTTCTTCTCGACTCGCTCACCGTGGAAAATGCCGTCTAACTAAGCAGCACGGCGGAGCGGCACATGCGGAAGACTTCCTGGATTTGGCTGGCGGGCACCATTGCTTGGTTCGTGGATGCGATGGTCGACCTGCGCTACCATGCCGTGCAGCAGGCCGAATTGGCTTTGCTGCTGACGATGTTGTTCGCGATTGCTTGGCTATACTTCCGACAATCTCCGCGCTAACGGATGCCCAGTCTCGTTACGCTTTACCGAGCACCCGCGCCATGGCTTCGCCGATTTCGCTCGGCGTCTTCACCACGGTAATTCCAGCGGCTTCCATCGCAGCCATCTTACTGGCGGCGGTGCCTTCTCCTCCAGAGATGATGGCACCCGCGTGGCCCATGCGGCGGCCTGGAGGGGCGGTTTGGCCGGCGATGAAGCCGACGACCGGCTTCTTTACGTGAGCCTTCACGTATTCGGCTGCGGCTTCTTCCGCCGAGCCGCCGATTTCCCCAATCATGATGATCGCCTCAGTGTCGGGGTCCTCGTTGAGGAGCTTGAGCGCGTCGATGTGGGTGGTGCCAATGATAGGGTCGCCGCCGATGCCGATTGCTGTCGATTGGCCAATGCCGAGCTGGGTGAGCTGGTGTACGGCCTCATAAGTCAGCGTGCCTGACTTGGAGACGATGCCGACACTTCCTTCCTTGTGAATGCGTCCAGGCATGATGCCAATCTTCGCCTTACCTGGCGAGATGACGCCAGGACAGTTCGGCCCAATGAGCCGCGACTTCGACTGGCGAACCACTTCCCAGACTTCTACCATGTCGAGCACGGGAATGCCTTCGGTGATGCAGACGATCAGCGGAACGCCTGCCGCGGTCGCTTCAAGGATGCCGTCGGCCGCAAACGGTGGCGGAACGAAGATCATCGTTGCATTGGCCCCGGTTTCCTTCACAGCTTCTTCCACCGTATTGAAGACAGGCCAGCCCTCGAGCGTGGTGCCACCTTTACCGGGGGTGACACCACCAACCACTAGATCAACTCCAAACTGCTTCGCGTATTCCGCGCAGCCCTTCGCATGAAAGCTGCCTTCGCGTCCGGTGATGCCCTGGACTATGAGTCTGGTGTTCTTGTCGACGAGAACTGACATCTAGTTGCCTCCCTTTGCCGCTGCAGCCACGACAAGGTCGGCCGCTTCTTTCATCGTTGCTCCAACCTGGAATTTCAAACCGGAGTCAGCGAGGATCTTGCGTCCTTCTTCAACGTTCGTGCCTTCGAGGCGAAGCACGATGGGAATCTGCACGTTGAGCTTCTTCGCTGCGGCAACAACTGCTGTCGCCAGCACATCCACGCGCAAAATGCCGCCGAAAATGTTGATGAAGATCGCCTTCACGTTCCTGTCGCTGAGCAGGATGCCAAAGGCGTTTTCGATCTGCTCCTGGTTTGCTCCGCCGCCCACGTCGAGGAAGTTTGCGGGGGAGCCGCCGGAGTGATGGATGATGTCCATCGTAGCCATGGCCAGGCCGGCACCGTTAACCATGCAGGCGATGCTGCCATCGAGCTTGATGTAGTTGAGCGCGAACTTCGACGCTTCCACTTCGAGCGGGTCTTCTTCACTGAGATCGCGGAGTTCTTTGAGGTCTTTGTGGCGGAACATCGCGTTGTCGTCGAAGTTGATTTTGCAATCGAGCGCGGCGAGCTTTCCATCCTTCGTCACGATGAACGGATTGATTTCCATCAGCGTCGCATCGGTGTCCATGAACGCGTTGTAGAGCCCGGTCATCAGCTTGACCGCATCGCCAATCTGCGCGGCTTCGAGCCCAAGCTTGAACGCCAGTTTTCTTGCCTGATACGGTGCGAGACCAACGGCGGGATCAATGTATTCCTTGAAGATGGCGTCTGGATTTTCGTGCGCCACTTCTTCAATTTCCATGCCGCCCGACTGCGAGGCCATGAAGACGACTTTCGCGCTGGCGCGGTCAAGCACGATGCCGAGGTAAAGCTCGCGCGCGATGGCCGAGCCGGACTCTACAAGCAGGCGCTGCACCTTCTGTCCCTGCGGCCCGGTCTGATGCGTGACGAGCTGCATGCCGAGGATGGCCTTCGAGTGCTCCACCGCCTCGTCAAGCGACTTTGCGAGCTTGACGCCACCGCCCTTGCCGCGGCCGCCAGCATGAATCTGCGCCTTGATGACGACGACGTTGTTGCCAGCGGAAAAAAGCTGCTTTGCGGCAGTGTCGGCCTGCTCGATGGTGGTAGCCATTTCACCGGTGGGCACGGATACGCCGTACTTCCGCAGGATGTCCTTGGCCTGATACTCGTGAATCTTCATAGAGCGCTATCCCTCTTCTATGTACGCGGTTCATGGTATCGATTGGCAGAAACGAGCGGCAAGGAGCAAAGCGCGATTATCGGCAGAAGCGTGCGAAGCGAGATGGAGCTCGGAAGCGTGGAGCGGACTATTCCGCTGAGCGTGCGCCAGCCAGAACCTGGCGAACCCCATAGATGCCCGGGATCATGGGCAGAACGGCTGTGTACATGCCGGGGAAGTAGTAGCGGCCTGTAATGCGCACCCAGAAGTTTGGGAGATCGTGCATCAACTGACCGTGGCCCACGACTGCCTGAACCGTCCCGGCGACCATGGGCTGCACGTCTGGTCGTAGAGCCGGGAAGATGAAGTGCGTAAACTCAGCGATTCCGGGGCCGATGAAGATGAAGCACATAAGGAAACCGGCGAGTGGAACCCGCCAGAAGAGTCCGAGCGCGGTGAGCGCATAGAGTATCGGGCCGATGAAAGCGAAGATCATCAGGAACGAATGCTCGCTCCAACTTATGTTGAACAGACGACTCATGGCGGGCCCGAAGCCAGTGAGGTATTCCTCGATCATGTGGACTTCAAGCGCCGCGACCGTAAGAAGGAAAGCAGGAAGAACGCGTTCCGGTGTCAAAGGCCGACGGAGATACGTGAGGCTCCACAATGCAAAGGCAGCGATGCCGGAGCCCCCGACGAATAATGACCGGAGGCCAGCCGATGTACCTGTAACCGGAAAACATCGCCGCAAGCAGAAACACCGCGGCTGCCATCATGCTGCCAATCCGCACGTGCGGCCGGGTTCGCTCTTCGTGGGCCTGCTGCATAACTCCTACCTTGTTGCTTGCATTCTAAGTTGTGCCGCTCTTGAGCCGCGTCGAGGCAGCCGAACGAATGAACCTTCTACGATGCATTTCGCTGGAATGTTTGCCTAAGGCTTCGTCACCGCTTGCTTCCTCATCTGCGCGTACCGTCCGTCCAATGCCTTCATGTTCCGATCGAGCTCAGATCGCGCAAGGAAACGTCCGCCAACGATCACGGCAGCAATCCGGCGTGTATTCGCCACGTTGGCCATCGGGTCGGCGTCCAGTAGGAGCAGGTCCGCACGCTTCCCCACTCCGACAGTGCCACGGTCTCCGGCGACACCAAGCCACTCTGCTGGCAGTCGAGTTGCTGCTTCCAGAACCTGCCTGTTACTCAGTCCATAGCGCACCATCGCTTCCAGCTCATCATGCAGGGAGAAGCCCGGCACCATGCCTGGAACAGGTGAATCTGTCCCGGCAAGAACAGGAATGCCCGCAGCGGCGAATGCCGGTACCAGCTTCTTGTTGAACGCGACGATGGAACTGATGTAGGCGATGAATTTGGCGTTTCCATTCGTTACGTATGGATTGTGCGTGACGGCCATCGAGTAGAGCGGAGGCGAGAGAAAGCGCAACTCGGGTCGCGTCTTCAATGACTCCGGATGTGAAGCCTCTTCGACGATGCGCTCATCGAGCGAGAGCGTCCCGGTCAGCCATGTCCCATTCCGCTTGGACATTTCTACGTAGCGCGGAATGTCCGCCTCGACAGGAACGTCGGTCTGCTGCGCAAACTCCTCCGCATGAGCCACCATGCCGAATCCCGGCTGAAAGAACTTCTCGGTGAGACCCTTACCGCGTTGCGGAATGTGACCGACCACCGGCATGTGCAGCTTGCGTGCTTCATCCACGATTGCGGTGAAGGTAGGCAGATCCACCTTGCTGTACACCTTGATGATCTCGTAGCCCTCAGCCGAGGCGTCGCGCACCGCCTGCCGTCCGTCGCTCGGAGTTGCTGCCACGCGAGTGATGCCCACCGGTAGAAGCGGATCGGCCCCGTCGATCATTGCAGCCAGAGCAATGTGCGGGCCAATGACGCGCCCACTTTCTACTTCGTCGCGCTGGCCCACTGTTTCCGACATGGCGGACAAATCGATGACTTGCAGCACGCCGTTGGCCACGTAAGGGAGGAATATGTCTTCCATCCGAACAGTTCCACTGGGAATCTTTGGATCGCCTGTGAACAGCCGAAGCAAGCGATCGTTCTCAACATGTACATGCGCATCGGTAAGGCCGGGCATCAGGTACTTCCCTCGGCCATCTACCGGTCGTATCTCAGGACTTACTTTTGCCGCTTCGGAGCTTTCGATCCGCTCGATTCTCCCGTCACGCAGAATGACCGTTTGGTCTCGGAGCACAGCGCCATCCGCACTCATCGGCAGCACCGCGACATGTTCTATCGCAAGCGGCGGAGGCACGGGTTCTCGCTGCCCATAAGCGCCCGAGCAGGCAAGGACGGATGTGACAAGCGCGAAGGTAAGGCTTTGTAGTTTCATCTATCCCTTATGGCAGGGTGCCTATGGCACATACGCAAACTCAGCAGCATTGTTCCATGAGGCGAGGCGATGTATCAGTTACTCATCGGCTGTGCAGTGCCAGCAGGCTTCGCTGCTCTGCTAGCCTGAGCATGCATAATGGCCATTCAAGAATCCCTGAAGCGCGTGGTGGAGCGGCGCGAGACACTCTCCACTGAGCAAGCTGCTGACCTGATGCGGCAGATCCTTGCGGGCGAGGCCGCTGAGGTGGAAGTGGCTGCGCTGCTCGGCGCAATGGGATCGCGAGGCGAGACGGGTGCGGAGATTGCCGGGTTCGTGCTCGCGATGCGCGAAGCGGCAACACTGCTCCCAATTACGCCCGCCGAACAGGAAGTGCTGGTTGACACCTGCGGCACGGGCGCTGACGGCAGCGGAACCTTCAACATCTCTACTGCAGCGGCGCTGGTGGCAGCAGCCGCAGGCGCGAAAGTAGCCAAGCACGGCAACCGTGCCGTGACGAGCAGCAGCGGGTCAGCCGACGTGTTGGAGGCGCTTGGGGTTCCAGTGACGCTGTCGCCGGAACAGTCTGTGATTGCGTTGCGCAAGAGCGGTTTCGCGTTTCTCTTGGCGCCTGCGCATCATCCGGCAATGAAAGCGGTGAGCCCGTTGCGGCGTGCGTTGGGTGTGCGGACGATCCTGCATGTTCTCGGGCCGTTGCTGAACCCGGCAGGAGCGCGACGGCAGGTTATGGGCGTGTATTCCAGCCACCTGGTTCCACTGGTTGCTGAAGCGATGGTCGAGCTGGGCGTGAAACATGCCATGGTGGTGCACGGCGCTGGCGGTATGGACGAGATCAGCATTAGCGGGCCGAGCGATGTGGCCGAGGTGCGTGACGGCGTCGTTCGCCTTTCCCGCGTGTCGCCGGAGGAGTTTGGTTTGCCGTCGGCTGCGATCGAAGAATTGCTGATTGCTGACGCCGACGAGAGCGCCGCGACGTTACGCGCAATCTTCACGGGAGAGACCGGCGCGCGTTGTAATGTGGTTGTGTTGAATGCGGCTGCGGTGCTGGTGACAGCAGGTTTAGCTGAGACGATGCATGAAGGCGTACAGCTGGCACAGGCGACCCTGCGCGCAGGCAAAGTCGAAGAGCTGATTAGGCAATTGCAGCAGTAAGCAACACCAGGAGGTGTCGTGGCTCGAGTAACAGGAATTGGTGGTGTGTTTCTGCGGTCATCTGATCCGAAGCGGATGACTGCCTGGTATGCCGAGCACCTGGGTGTACCGCTGACAAGCTGGGGCGGTGTGAACTTCGAGTGGAAAGACGAAGTTCCGGAAGGCACCGGGTCGACGGCCTGGACGAGCTTTCCGGCGGACAGCACCTCGTTCGGCGAGACCACGCAGCAGGCGATGGTCAATTACCGCGTGGACGATCTCGATGCGCTGCTCGAGAAGCTGGAAGCAGCCGGTGTGTGGATTGATCCCAAGCGTGACAGCGCGGACTTCGGTAAGTTCGCCTGGATCAAAGATTGCGATGGTAACCGCGTGGAGCTTTGGCAGCCGATTTAGCACGGAGGCAAGGCCGGACGTTTCGTCAACAGCCATGGGAAAGCCCGCGACGATCGCGCGCTTCTGCTTTGTCATGCCGCAACGATCTACTTCGTTTGGTAGACGCGCACGTAGTCGACCAGCATTTCTTCAGTTGCAGGAGTCGTTGCATCGGGGTTGCCGGGCCAGTCACCGCCCATAGCCAGATTCATCAGGAAGAAGTATTTGCCGTCGTCGAAGGGCCACACTGCATTCGCTGGTAGGTTTGCCTTGGTGTAGGTCACGTAGGGATGGTCGGGATCATCGACATAGAACTGTACCTTTCCCGGTGCCCAGATCATGCCATAGGTATGGAAGCCCGCAGCGAACGGCGTGCCTCCGCTTGACTTCTGAATCGTGGTGAGTGAGTCGCCGGTAAAGCCAGTGCCGTGTACCGAGCCGTTGATTTGCGCGGGCAGCCGGCCTATGTTTTCCATGATGTCGGCTTCGCCGCACGCGGGCCATGGTTTCTGCTTGATGTTGCTTCCCATCATCCAGAACGCGGGCCAAACACCCTGCCCTGCAGGGATCTTGATGCGTGCTTCAAGGCGGCCGTATTGGAAGCTTTGTTTACCCTGCGTTTTGATGCGAGCTGAGGTCCACTGACCGGACGCATTGCGGCGAGCAACAATGTGCAGGTAGCCGTCTGCGGCTGTAAATGAATTCGGGTGAGCTGGGTCGCAGGGCGCGTCATCCGTGGCGCTGCTGCTCGGGCTGCAGTAAGTCTCGAGTTCGTCATTCCCCCAACCGTTGCCACCCGTTTCGTAGCTCCAGTTCGACGCGTCCAGTTTCGTCGTCACTGTGTTGAACTCGTCGGACCAAACCAATTGCTCGCCCGTCGCGGTGGGTGACGTTGGCGAGGGACTGCTGGTCGTGGAAGGAAGGACGCCGGAGGTACCGCAAGCAGTCACGCCGAGAACGCTTGCGATAGCGAGCGATCGAAACACCGGAAAGAAGGTGGAGAGCTGAGACATGCCACTCAGCATACTGGATGCATCAGGCGTGGAACATGCGCCAAACGAGTAATATCAGCTCGCGTTTGCCGGCAATTAAGAGCTGTACGTGCGCGGCGTGAGATGCGAACTCCAGTGTGGGTTCGCCTGATTTTCGACGATCGTCGTCTGATTGTTTTCGACAGCGAGGATGGCGTCTTCCGCTGGAACCGGTTTGCCGATCAGATAACCTTGGAAGAGATCGCAGCCGAGCGAGCGCAGGATATCGAACTTGTCCTGTCCCTCGATGCCTTCCGCCACCACATTGAGGCCTAGACTCTTCGCCATCTGGATCACAGCGCGCACGATCGTGTAGGAACCGCTTTCGAGCTCGAGTTCTTTGACGAACGACGCGTCAATCTTGAGACCCTTGATCGGAAGCTGATTCAAGCGCGACAGCGATGAGTAACCCGTGCCGAAATCATCGATGGAGAAGGTGACCCCGGCCTGGGCAAGTTCTGCGATGATCTCGGCGACTGGTCCCATCTTGTTCATGATGGTGGTTTCGGTAAGCTCAAGCTCAAGCATCTCCGGCTGAATGTTGTAGCGCTTGAGTTCGCGCAGCACTTCGCCTACAAACTCCTTACGGATGAGCTGCCGGCCGGAAACATTCACCGCGACAGGGCAAAGAGTAAGCCCCTGTGCGCGCCACTCGGCCATCTGCTTGCAAACGTCGCGAATCACCCATTGACCGAGCTGTACGATGAGGCCGCTCTCTTCCGCGATTGGGATGAACTGGCCTGGCCCGATCTTGGCGAGATGCATATTCGGAGAGCGAAGTAGTGCTTCGAAGCGGCAGATATTCTTATCTGCATCGCAGATAGGTTGGAAGTACAGGCGAAAACGGTTGAAGCGCAGATCTTCCCGCAGCTTGGCTTCAACCAGCGACGCCATCTCGCTGGATTCGGAAAGCTCCTGGCTAGCAAACACCACCTTGTTGCGGCCGGTGCGTTTGGCTTCATAGAGCGCCTGATCGGAACGCTTGCGCAGCGTTTCGCTGTCGGTGCCGTCATCGGGATACATGGCGGCGCCGATGCTGACGGTGAGCGTCAGACCGCGTTCCGTGAGAATCAGCGGCTCTTTAAAGAGATTCAGCAGCGTAGTGCAAACCTTGTGGGCATTGTCATGCGAAGCAAGTCTGCCAATGATGACGGTGAATTCTTCGCCACCGGTACGGGCGATCGTGTCTACCGCGCGAATTTTCGTCTTCAATCTTTGGGCAACAGCCTTCAGACATTCATCCCCGACAAGATGACCGAAGGTGTCATTGATCTGCTTAAAGCGATCAATATCGATCGTCAGCACGGCCGCTTTGCTCGCCTCGCGATCGCAATCGGCCAGGCAGTCCGCCATGCGTTGCTGCAGGGTAAGGCGATTCGGCAGACCTGTCAGTACATCGCACTCGGCCATGTCCCGGAAGCGTTGTTCGCTTTCGCGAATGATGCGTGTTTGCTCGCGCACATTACGGGTCTGCACAATGTCGAGCAGCCCGACAACCAGGGTCGCAACAATGAGGATGAGCAGAAGAACAATCGCCGTTCGCGAAGACCAGAAAGGCGGATCTGCGACCACGGAAATCTCGGCAGGAGAGCGCACCAGTACATCCAGCACGAGCGGGTCGGTTCCTTGTGCCGCATGAATGCGCGCGATGCCAACGAAGGCGACACTCCCATCGGCAACGGTGAACTTCTTGTCAACTATGCCCGCGCTAATCGGAAGATGCGCCTGAAAGACCTTGCCATCGGAACGCAAAATCCAAATCCGCTCTTTATCCTGAACACGGCTGTCGATCACCGTGCCCTCAATGCTTACGAGCTCTTCATGCGGTGCACCTCGAAAACTGGCTAACCACGATTTCAGATTCTTAGCATTGAGGCTTCGCGCGGCGATGGGGCTTACACCTGGTAGTACTCGAAAGGTAGCGCTATCGATGAGGGGAGCATCATCGCCATCCATCGGAAAGCCTTCGGCTTCGATGAGCGACCCAGGCGCGACGTGTTCTTTCGAAGAAGTTTCGAGTTCGACACCCTCGCTACCATCCTGAACGAAGATCGACCGACTTAAGACTTGATGTGTAACAGTGCCGCTAATGCGAACGCGATGTGAGGCATGCGCTGCGCTACCAAGCCGCACCACATTCTGTACTGTGGTAGCAACTGCCGATGATGTTGTCTCGATCATTGCCGCTGACGTCGCTTGCGACAACGCTATAGAACTGCTTAGCAGCAGCAAACCAGCGGCGAATGTGCAGGAGATTCGTTTAGCGTCCATGCGGCAGTAGCAACGTCGACCCAGAACCCTGGGCGTGACTTGCGTTCAGGACCGCACGCATATCGCCGCGCGGGCCGGGTTCGCCTCGTCACTTACGAATCTACCGATTGGCAAAAGAGAGTCTGTACCACGAAAGCCGCAATGCAAGCATTCAATGGTAATCAGATTTCAAGATCGCACTAGAAGCTCAGCTCTTGTAGCGCCGCAGGTGTTCGACAATCGCGCCAGCCGTAGAACGTGGGCTTTCCCGTTGCGGAAAGTGCCCGACTCCGTCGAACAAGACGCGTTCGTAGCCGCCAGTAAAGTAGCGCTGCGCCCCGTCTGTCGTCTCTTTCAGTTCGCAATGATCCGCAGCGCCGTGGATGAGTAGCGTAGGTGTGTCGATGCGCAGAGTAGCCTCGAAACGCGACTGCAGTTGCTCGTAGGCCGGATCGAGCGGCGCGTGTTCCCACCGCGAGCGATAACTGTGCAGCACTACGTCCGCAAAATCTTCGCCCACCCAGCTCTTGGCTGTTTCGTCGAAGTCTTCTTGCGAATACCAACCCGCAGGACTCCATGCATCCCACTGTGCTTTTCCAAACGCAATCGGATCTTTGCGAAACTTCTTTTCTCCCGGGTTGGTGCAAAGAAGCCACTGATACCAGAAGGCCTGCGCCTGCGGGAACTTCGGGACCTTGCCTTTTCCGGGCTCAAACGGAACAGAGATCGTAACCATCGACTTGAGCCTTTGCGGAAACAGAGCCGCCAGCGCATGGGCCGTACGAGCACCCCAATCGTGCCCGATAAAATGAAACTTCTTTAGCTTCAGTCGGTCCGCGAGATCAATCATGTCCTGCGCAAAGGCCACTGGCTGCCCGGTACGCCGACGCTTGCGGCCAAAGAACGGATCGCGGAACGTGCTTGCTCCATATCCGCGCAGGTAAGGCGTGATGGTCCGGTACCCATGCTCATGCAGCACGGGGATGACCTTGTCCCACGTTCGCGGAGAATCTGGCCAACCGTGGACCAGCAGCAGCGGCTCGCCGCGCTTCGGTCCACTTTCTTCGTAAGCAAGGTTCAGGGCCGTGGTCTTAATCTTCTGCAAGGACATGTGTTCTTGGATGCTGCCGGAGAGAAAGGGTGACTCCTAAGCAGCGAGTCCAAATTGCTGAGAGAGGCTGCTCAGGACTGCGGCGCAGAACCAACTGAAAATGGCGCTGTTGGTTCGCAGGCGTGCGACGAACGCTCCGACTCCCTCCAGATTACTTCTGGCTTTTCGCACTGGTTCCGTTCCTCAGCAACAAGTGCAACGCGCCGCAAGCCGCGCACGGAGTTACAAACAAATGCCTCGTCCGCATTGAGCAAGTCGGAGAGCAGGAGAACTCGTTCAGTGACCTTTTTCGATTGGAGCAACGTCTCGCGGTAAATGCCCGGCAGCACACCACAGCTAAGAGGCGGCGTAAACCACTCGCCGGCGATAGAAACAATCAGATTATGAATTGCTCCCTCCGTCAGTTCATTCCGAGTGTTTTGAAACAGCTTGTCAGCGAACCCGAGCGAGCGAGCATCCTGAACGGCACTGTCGTAAAGAGCGCGATAGGTTGTTTTATGGCGAAGGAACCGATCTCCAGCCGAAGTCTTCACCTCGGATAGCAGCAGATCGACTGAGGCGCTTTCCTCATGCTCTAGGGGAGCCGCCGTGCATGTCGGCGCACCCAGCTTGTTGAGCAGCAACCGTACCCGCGCTCGCTGCGCATGCTTGCAGCTTCGTGCAACCGCCTCTAGGGCACTCCTCACACGGTCCTCATGGAAAATGAAGTCAAAGTATTCCGCTGACTGCCGCATGCGGGCCAGGTGCTCTTCGAGTAAGACGAAGGAGCCGTCTTGCAACAGGAGTGTTTCTATCAGTTCGAAGGCAGGCTCTGGATCATGGCGAAGAAACGCCGTTTTGGTGAGGCATTCTGCGAATTCCTGAGCGGGATTGGAGCCGTATGTGATCCCCGCTCCAACTCCAAGCCGAGCAACACCTTTTTTCAGGGAAACGGTTCGGATCGCCACATTGAACTCCGCTTCCGCATTTGGGCTGATGTACCCGATCGCTCCCGTGTAGACTCCTCGCTGCCGCCGCTCGATTTCATGCAGCAGGCGCATGGAATGAATTTTTGGAGCTCCTACGATGGAACCAGAAGGAAATAGAGCATGAAAAATGTCCTTGTAGCTGACGTTTTCTCGAAGCTAGCCCTCGACCTCGGAGATCATCTGCAACACAGTGGGGTAGCGCTCCACCTCAAAAAGCCGAGTGACATGCACCGATCCAGCGCGGCAGATGCGGCCAAGATCGCTTCGTAAGAGGTCCACGATCATCACATTCTCCGCGCGTTCTTTCTCGCTCGATTGGAGCCGGACCGCTTGGGCAGCATTCTCGGCAGAATCAAGACCCGGTGAGGCAGTGCCCTTCATTGGCCGAGTTCGTATGCGGTCTCTGCTCCGCTGCAGAAACAGCTCAGGGGAGAGCGAAAGAATGTGGCAATCAGAATGTGGGTGTAACAACGCCGCATAGGGCACCGGCTGAGCGCGCAGTAGCCGCTCGTACAACTCAGCGACTGGCTCTTGTGAAAGCCACTGCGCTTCCATCGTCAGATTCAACTGATATGTTTCGCCGCGGGCAATCAGTTCCCGGACGACCTCGACCTGCCGCTCATAACCTTCTTGCGACGAGGAATACTCAAGCTGAACCGGTGGGGTGACTGCCGTTGAGGATTCGGTCGGAAATGAATCCTGACGTGTCTGCGGGCTGCGATAACAGCCGAGCCAAACGAGCGGTTCCCCATGCGTCGCACAGGAAGACAGGTCGCGCAGGCTTGGCTCGAGTGCAAAGCCCGCTTCATACGCAAGGTACCCGGCAAGATGAAAGCCCTGAGACAGCAAACCTTCTACCTTTGCAAGAGCCTGTGCGACCTCGTTCGGCTGCCATGCTTCGATGATCTGATAGGGCTGCGAAAAGAGGAGGCTGCGACCGGATCCCTGGAGTGACGGCGCGCGTTGCAGCAGAACCGAGCCCGGCTCGTGCGCCGCGATGCTGCTCCAGGAATCAGGGGTGACGGTATGCTCGTCCACACCAAAAGTTTAGAGCCGTCAACAATTTGTTTCTTGTCGCCAGAAGCCTTCGCATTTGGTCCCTGTACTTTCCACCTTCCGGTTTGTCGACGAAACGGGGAAAATAGCCGCATGCGAATTTCAAGGAAATTTTTTGCAGCCCTGCTCGCGGCGAGCACGCTTGTGGCAACGGCGCAGTCTCCGAGGATCCCAAAGCACGGACGCGCCGTGAAGCTGTTCAACGGCAAAGACCTAAGCGGGTTCGACACGTTCCTCAAGAAGGACGGCCTCAACTCTGATCCTGACAACGTTTTCCGCGTCGAGCACGGTATTGTGCACGTTTCCGGCACGGGGTTCGGCTACTTCATCACGAAGCAGGAGTATTCGAACTACTATCTGCGCGCGGAATTCAAGTGGGGCGACGGCACCTTCGGCGAGCGGCGGGGACAAGCGCGTGACAGCGGCATACTTTTCAATGTGCAGGGCCCAAACAAGGTCTGGCCGCGCTCGCTCGAGTTTCAAATCAACGAGGCATGCACCGGAGACTTCTGGATGACCGACGGTGCTGCACTTACCGGCAAAGACGGCAAGCGCATCACCGGTCCGGATGGCGGCGCGTTCAAGATCGATCGCTTCAACAAGGGACCGTTCAAGAACATCACCGGTTACCGCGACCCGGTGAATGAAGTGGAGAAACCGCATGGCGTATGGAATGTCTTAGAACTCGTCAACAGCAACGGCCACATCTGGCAATACGTCAACGGCAAGCTGGTCAACGAAGGAACGGACGCGTTTCCTGTGAGCGGCAGGATCCTTTTCCAGTCAGAAGGAGCTGAGCTCTATTTCCGGAATATGAAGCTCTACCCGCTCAAATAGCACGCGTTGTTGCTCATAATTCAGTTCACCGGTCGTTGTGACGAGACCAGAGGCGAGCGCGACCGCATTACGCATTATGGCCGCTGAAGGCCTTCCAGAACATGTAGAGAAGAAAGATTACGAAGATCCAGAAGACGATGTGAACAGGAATGTTGCGACGATTGATGCGTAACTTGTCTCGCATGAGTTGACTCCAGCCATACGATGCACGATTCGAGACAAGCAAATGAGGACGCAAATTTAGCAAAGAAGGCGAGCTGGGAAGAGCTCGCCTTCTTTGCTGACTAAGCTTTCCTACGGCTGTCCCATTCCACCCCCCGCACCATAGATATTGCCAGTGGTATAGGTTGCGTCCTGCGCCGCAAGCTGCACAAAGATGCTAGCGAGCTCCGCTGGCTGGCCTGCTCTCTTGAGTGGGTAATTTCCGCCGAAGTTCTGGAACTTCTCCTGCGTCGCGCCGCCGGAAATCTGCAACGGTGTGTAAATCGGTCCTGGCGCTACGCCGTTTACGCGGATTCCCTTCGGTCCAAGCTGCTTCGCAAGAGACTTCACGTAGTTCATCGTCGCCGCTTTGGTCTGCGCGTAGTCATACAAATCCGGTGACGGATCATAGGCCTGTTCGGACGTGGTCCCGATGATGCACGAGCCGGGTTTCAGATGAGGCAGTGCTGCCCTGATTATCCAGAAGGGAGCGTAGATGTTGGTTTTCATCGTCCAGTCAAACAGTTCGGTGGTCATGTCCGCGATCGACTCCACCTGATGCTGACGACCGGCGTTTGACACGACGATATCAAGGCCGCCAAGGCTTGCGACTGTCTTCGCAACCAACTCGACGCAATACTTCTCAGAGCGCAAGTCGCCGGGAATCTGAATGCACTTTCGTCCCTCAGCCTTGATCAGTTCGGCGACTTCCTTCGCGTCGGGCTCTTCGTTTGGGAAATAGCTGATCGCTACATCTGCACCTTCACGCGCATAGGCGATAGCGGCCGCGCGACCCATACCTGAATCGCCACCGGTGATGAGGGCCTTGCGGCCCATCAGTCGCCCCGAGCCCTTGTAGCTCTTTTCGCCGTGATCGGGCGGTGGGATCATTTTGCTTGCAAGACCGGGCCATGCTTGCTGCGTCGTGTCATAGGGCGGCTTTGGATACTTCGTTGTCGGGTCCTGCACCGGCTGTGCCGTGGAGTGCCCGCTGTTTTGCTGCGCCATCGCTGCGCCTGGAACCACCGCTGCGGCTAGACCGGCACCCAGACCACCACCAGCTTGCGGCGTGAAAATCCATCACCTTCACTCATGCTCTTCTCCTTGTGCTGTTGTGTGGGGAGCGACAAAGCAAACGTCATGGCCCGTGAACTGCCCTACCTGCTTGGTTGCGAGCTTCAAAGGTGCGGTTGTGCGCGATGAAGGTGGTGCTCGCTCGCATGAACTCGGCGTGTCACAAATCGTCAAGGCGCGCGAACCACGTGTGGTTCTACCCTCCGTGGCATGGTCGCACGATAGTAACCGCCGCAAGATAACGACATGTACTTCTGCACTCCCACATTCGATCCATTCGACGGACTCGCCAAGACATTCCAGGCCGCGTACTCTAAGCCCCAGCCTGCGCACGACTCAGCGGCGGCGAACACTCCTCTCGGACCCGCTCTCGTGGCGCGCACGTCCAACTTCACCCAGGCGTTAGCAACAGCCACTTAATCGTGCAGCCGCTTGCAAGTGCCATTCGGGTAAGCGGGAAAGCCTTGCTAGCATGAACTATGCGGCGCTTACTTTTGGTTCTCCTGATTTGCGGCCTTTCTTCCCACACCCTTTTCGCTGAACCAAAGGCTGAAATCCTTTGGGACACGTACGGCGTTCCACATATCTTTGCCGCCGATATGCGTTCGCTCTTCTACGCGCACGGATGGGCGCAGATGCAGAATCACGCTGACTTGTTGCTGCGTTTGTACGGCGAATCGCGTGGCCGCGCAGCGGAGTACTGGGGCGGCGAGGACAATCTGGAGCTCGACCGTTGGATTGCCGTCAATGGCGTACGTGATCGCGCCGAGGATTGGTATCGGCAGCAGGACCCCGAGTTCCGCACCTGTCTCGACGCGTTCGCACACGGCATCAACGACTTCGCAAAAGCCCATCCTGAAGGTGTGTCCGCGAAGTATCGCGTCGTGCTGCCCGTATCCGGCGTGGACGTGGTTGGTCACTCGCTACGCGTGGTGCATTACACGTACATGGGTTCCACCGCACGGATGCACAGTGAAGTGGACCAGCTTCTTCCGCAGAAGGCGAGTACGGCACCTCTGCAGGAAAGCTCCATCGGATCTAACACTTGGTCTATTGGTAAACCGCTCTCGGCAAGTGGCAATCCCATGTTGCTCATCAACCCACATTTGCCGTGGGCACCTTCCAACTACACCTACATGGAAGTGCATCTCGTCGCACCAGGTCTGGATCTGTTCGGCGCGCCGCAGGTTGGCTTTCCTGTTCCGGTGGTCGGCTTCAACCCCGATGCCGGTTGGGGCAGAACAGTGGATCGCATCGACACTGTCGACTTCTATCGCCTGACTGTAAAGCGCGACACGTACCAGTACGACGGCAAGTGGCTGCCTTTCGAGCACAGCACACGGGTGGTCAAGGTCAGGCGTGCAGACGGATCGCTGAGCGAAGAAAAGCTCGACGTGAAGCGCAGTGTGCAAGGGCCGGTGGTGTACGACATGGACGGCCTCACGATAGCCATGCGTGTTGCGGCGCTGGACCGGCCAAAGATGTTGGAGCAGTGGTTCCGCATGGGGCAGGCGCGCAACCTTGAGCAGTTCAAGACTGCGCTTCGCATGCAATCCGTTCCGCTGTGGACGGCGGACTACGCAGGGGCAGATGGCCACATCATGCTCGTCTACAACGGCGTTATCCCAAGGCGCAAGATGGGAGACTGGAAATTCTGGTCTGGTGTCGTTCCCGGCAGCACGTCAGACACGATGTGGACGGATTATCTGAACTTCGACGAGTTGCCGAAGTCCATCGATCCTCCTTCGGGCTTCAACCAGAACACCAACGATCAGCCCTGGCTGATGACATTGCCCGCGCTCGATCCGAAGAAGTTTCCGCCGTATCTCTCGCCCGGACCGGAGTTCCTGTCGTCGTTCCGCTCGCTGCAGTCGTTGCGCATGTTGGCTGGGGCGAAGTCAATCAGCTGCGAGCAACTGCTTGCCGACAAGCACAACACGCGCATGGAACTTGCCACGGCGGTATTACCGGAACTGATCGCCCTTGCAGGAAAATCTTCTGATCCGCAGCTCGTTGCGGCTGGGAAGGTGCTCCAGGGGTGGGACGGCCATGTGGACCCGGCCAGCCGCGGTGCGGTGCTATTCGAGCACTTCGCCGATCACTACTTCTTCAGCGGCAGCGAGGCGGACGCGGCGGTACGCTTCCGTGTTCCGTACGATCTGGCACATCCGCTTGTTGGCCCGTCCGGCTTGGCGCAGCCGGAGCTTGCGATGCGCGACCTGCGGAAAGCGGCGGACGAGTGCCAGCAGCTTTACGGCGCGCTCGACATCCCCTGGGGTGACGTGTACCGCTTCACTCGAGGCTCCCTCGACCTGCCGGGGAACGCCGGCTCCTCGCGCGATGGTGTATTCCGCAGCATGACCTATCAACCGGGCAGGGACAATCGCTTCGTTCCCAAGGAAGGTGAGACCTTCGTCTGCGCCATAGAGTTCGGCAAGCAGCAACGGGCCGAGTGCCTGCTTGGCTATGGCAATGCCAGCCAGCCGGGCTCCACGCACATCTCCGACCAACTGCACTTCATGGCCGAGAAGAAGCTCCTGCCTATCTGGCGGAAGCGCAGCGAGATTGAGCAGCACCTGGAGCGGCGTGAGGTGTTGCTGCCATGAGGCAGTAGTACCCCTCCCTATCCAGATTGCTAAAGTCTTGACTCTGCTGTATTTAGGCGGGGAGCTCCGCGCAAAGTCTTCGCTAGGAAGGACTTACATGCAAAGTCTTCCAAAGCGCTACTTACGTGTGAGGATGCTCCCGGATGTAAGTGATGGCTGATTCCATCCTACGATTCGGACGCCTAAAAACTTGCAAGCAGCATCTCCCGTCATTTGTTGGACTTAGAAGGTAGAAGGTCTTGACATGACCCCCCCCAGGGCGAGGAGCTAGCGCTGCGAGGTGACGGGCTATCCACATAACTCACCCGATTTGCAGTTGCGTGCACAGACTGCTCGAGCCTAATGTCCCTTCAACTGATGAGGGCGCAGTAAGTCGGACGTGAATCCACGGAAGCGCTGAGAGGACGGAGCAGCCGACGCAAGTCGGAAGCTCAGCCACTCGGCAAAGCCAGAGAGACGTGGAAGATGACGGCGGTAAAGCTCAGAAGGATGAGTCTGGAAGCACACCAATCGGCGCAAGCCGAGAGACGTTAACCAGAACAGCCGGAAGATGCGATCTCCGCCCGCACTGCGAGCGAGTCAACGATGAAAACGCCAGAGACGCGAGTCTCTGGCGTTTTCGTTTCATAGCACCCAGCTACCGCTTCAACATCATAAACAAAGATCTCAGATTGTCCACACCTTCTGGTACGCTTCATCTGCTAAGTCCTTTGCGCGCTTTTCCACCACGGTGTCATCCCACCTGAAGTCTTCAGCTCCATACTGCTTCAACATACGAGGAAGTGATGGCAACTCTGCAATCTTGGACGGATTCTGTTCCATAATCTTGAACTTCTCCATGGCTGGTTTGTTTCCTAACAATGAGTTCAACTGTGTCGTAAGTACGGTAAGGTTCCCCACGTTGTTAAGATGGCTTGCGGAAACGAAGACTTCCGCACCAACTTTTGGTTTCTGGGGTTCAATGTGTTCAACATTGAACTGCTTCCGAAACATGGTGGAGTCTGGGTAGAAGATTGCCTTCTTTTCACCTACCTTCCGCCCATAGTTATTCAGTCTGTCGAAGATATACGCGATTTTACCGGTAGCCTTGCCGACCGAGTACTCTATCTGTACAAAGCTTTCTCTGAATTCTTCGAGTGAAGCACGTCGCTTACGCAACTCACTTAGCACACGCTCCACGCCCATGCTGAACTTAGAAGCTTTGCCAAACGCCGCGGACACATCAGCGTACATTTGCTCTACTTCATTCCCTATTCGCGAGCATGTGTAAGTGTTAACGTAGTGAAACGATTCCAGTCCTTTCACCAGCCGTGTGAATTGCTTGGCAGCCTCGCCGTCTTTCTGAAGATGCAGTCGTTGCATGCACAGTATTGCTGCATAAATCACTGGGTGAGCTTGAATGACATTGAATTGCTTGAGAGCGGATAAAGCTTCGTGCACTTCAGTGAACCTATCCTGATGCTTCGAAATGCACGTCAAGCTAATTGATTCGAAAAAGATCTTGGTCTCTTCTGTGTTTGTGCTTATGTTCCGCATAAAAGCGTAATAGATGGAGAATGTTTTCAGTCTCTGCAACAGCAGATCGGGACCAATCTCCTCGGACCACTTCTTAAGATTTTTATACAGGGTTGCTTTCTGCACATAGCCTCTATACGCGACATAGAAAGCCTTGAGCATTCGTAACATCGAGTGCGCTGAATTCTTGACAATCTCCTGCCAATCTTCCCGCACAGTCTTCAGTTTTCTCTGGTACAGAAAGTTTTTCAGTAGATCAGCGACTTCGAGATCCATGCCTCGCGCGTTGGTGCGTTCGAAAATGCTGAATGCCTCATCTGGGGTGTCGATGTCGATGCGCATCACCTGAGTGCGATAAATCGCAGCTTGGAGCTCTGCAAGCTGCTTCTGATCTAAGGCTTTGAGCTTATCTTTGAACGCTTGATAGACGGGCTTTAACCTGCGAATTGCAAGCTTGCCCAAATAGTCTGGAAAGTCTCCATTCCACTGGGCAGAAGCCATATGGTCGAACAAGCCTTTAATCGTTGGCGAAACTACGAGCCTCATGCCGAGAACGCTGTTGTCGAGTTCATCAGTGAACGAGATCTTTCGTTGGATTGCATGAATTCTGTCGGTAGCGTTTAGAAGGCGTGCCTGTTCTCTGCACGCAATTAGAAGTAGAAGAATGGTTGTAAGACGTTGCTGTCCGTCGACCACAGCGATCTTCTTCTTCTTCCGAGCCGATGTATCCAAAATGATGGTACCTAGGTACAAAGACTGATCTTTGCCTACATAGCTCCAGACATCATCAATCAATTCGCTGACTTCCTCGTTAGTCCACTGATACCCGCGCTGGTACTCAGGCACTACGAAGTAGCAGTCCTCATTTAGCAACCTCGAAATGGCTTGGAGCTCTGGTGTGATCATTCCGGCACGGTAGCATATTTCAGCCCTGCGAGTGAATGGTGTGCTGCGCGATTCAGGGAAGCCGGTGCTAAAGGCAAACACTGGGGCAAGTCCATGGTGGCTTGTCGAGATCCGGTCCGTCTCGACGGCTGGAGCGCTTCTGATTGACAAGGATGCCAGGCTGGCACCCGGCTAGGCGGAAATTCGCGAGGTTCGAAGAAACGCAGATTTCCTGCGGGAATGGCAGCAAGAAGTGCAGAAGTCGTGCCTCGACAAGGAAAAGCAGGTCTCTCCACTTCGCGCTGTGCGCTTCGGTCGAGATGACAGACCAAGCGTGGTGCCGCTTCCGACTAGGACAGTGGCGGCTGAGCGAGACGCAGATTCCCTGCGGGAATGACAAGCCAGAAGAGCAGAGTCTGTGCCTCTGAGGGCAAACTGCAGGTCTCTCCACTTCGCGCTGTGCGCTTCGGTCGAGATGACAGGCTAACAATGGTAGTGCTTCCGACTAAGACCGTGGACGGCTGAACTAGGCGGGAATGACAAACCAGAAGGGCAGCGCCGAAAGCAGATGCCCTTCGGGAGTAACAAACCAAGAGGAGACGCTGACAACAAATGCCCTCTGGGGATGACACAAGAGAGCTTGCAGCAGGAGTTGGAGTGTTCCGTCCTCCAATGAGTGGGCCAAGCATACCTCAGGGGCTGAAGCCCCTGTCGAGGCAAGCAGTTTAAGGCACGGCTGAAGCCGTGCCCCTTCCAAGCGGGACTCGGAGAACATCATCGTGGTGACGACAGGCGCTGAAGCCGTGCCCCTTCCAAGAGTGGCTCGGAGCACATCATAGGGGTGACGCCATTGCTGAAGGCGTGGCCCTTCCAAAGCGGGGCTCCGGGCACATCATCGCGGTGTGACGACAGAGGCCTTTCACGGCTTGGCTCAGCAACAGGGCCGGTTACGCAGTCT
Organism: Granulicella sp.; assembly: GCA_965200515.1. GTDB lineage: Bacteria > Acidobacteriota > Terriglobia > Terriglobales > Acidobacteriaceae > Granulicella. The sequence goes on from CBDAUT010000014.1 coordinate 3,051,538, forward strand.
TGAATCCAGCGTCGGCGATCGCCTGGGAGATTTGTACGTCGGCTACACCCTGCTTGCGGAGGCTTTCAGTAAGGGCTTCCACCTGTGAGCCGTTGAGTTGCTGCAAGTCTTTGCGCAGGCCCTTGCCGATGTACGAACGCATAAGGGGTTGGTAGCCAGAGAAGCCAAGCATTGGCGCAATTTCTTTCAGGTCTTCGATGACGTCGGCTGGCATGCGAAGGCTGATGGTTGTCATGGGGCGGTCGCGCTGTAGCCGTACTGTCACACGTTCACGCATGGTCTTCATAGGTTTTCCTTTCGGCGTTTGTGGCTCGCCTGGCTGAAATGATGCGTATAGCTTCTCCCTCGCGTTCCACATGAACAACGAAGAGCAAAGTGGTGTCCTCGCTTTCGCCCAACAAGGCGTCACGCGCTTCGTCATCAACGCCGGCGTCAATCAAGCGAGCAAGTGGATCGAGAAACACTTCGCTTGCGCGTTCAAACCGTACGCTGTGTTTCGCGAGATTGGTGGCAGCCTTATGAACGTTCCAGACAAAATCTAAGCCGCCAAGCTGGAAGAGCACGTCCACATAAGACGTATATACGTTGTAAACTTATGAGTCAAAGCAGAACGGCAGGGCTTGCGCCCTGCCGTTCTTTTGTTGCTGGTTGGTGGTGCGGCTTATTCGGCGGCGGCCAGTTCTTCCTGTTCGCCTTCCATGCGCATCTGTTCGAGCTCGCGCTCTTCGGCTTCGTGGGCTTCCTGGACTTCGGCCTGGATCTGGGCTGCCGCTTCTTCCAGCTCTGGGGAGAGCGAGACGTTGCGGTAGTACTCCATACCCGTGCCGGCCGGGATGAGGCGACCGACGATGACGTTTTCCTTGAGGCCGCGCAGCGTGTCGATCGAGCCGTTGATGCTGGCTTCGGTGAGCACGCGAGTGGTCTCCTGGAAGCTTGCCGCCGAGATGAAGCTGTCGGTGGAAAGCGACGCCTTGGTGATGCCGAGCAGCAGCGGACGGCCAATGGCCGGGCGGCCGCCTTCGATCAGCACGCGCTGATTTTCGGCGTTGAAGCGGAAGCGGTCGATCTGCTGTTCGAGCAGGAAGTTGGTGTCACCGACTTCCTCGATCTTCACCCAACGAAGCATCTGGCGGACGATCGTTTCGATGTGCTTGTCCGAAATGGACACGCCTTGGAGACGATAGACTTCCTGAATTTCGTTGACGAGATAGATCTGCAGCTCGCGCTCGCCGAGGACATCGAGGATGTCGTGCGGGTTGCGTGGGCCGTCGATCAGCGCATCACCGGCACGGAGGCGTTCGCCTTCCTGCACGTTGACGTAGACGCCGCGAGGAACGCTGTATTCCTCTTCCTGACCGTTATCGGCAGTGACGTAGACCTTGCGCTGTCCCTTGGAGACATCGCCGAAGCGAACGACACCGTCGATGCGCGAGATGATCGCCGGATCGCGGGGCTTGCGGGCTTCGAAGAGCTCGACGACTCGCGGTAGACCGCCCGTGATGTCCTTGGTACGGGTAGTTTCACGCGGGATCTTCGCCAGCACCTCGCCCGGTGTGACTTCCTGGCCATCTTCGACCATGAGGTACGCACGCGAAGGCATGAGGTAGCGCTTCGTTTTGCCGTTGGCATCCTTGATCAGGATGGTTGGTTGACGTTTTTCATCGGAAGAATCGGCAACCACGAGACGTGACAGGCCGGTGACTTCGTCAATTTCCTCATTGACGGTGAGACCTTCCTGCAGATCCTTGAACTGCACGGTTCCGGTGATTTCCGTGAGGATGGAGAAGGTGTAGGGATCCCACTCGCCGAGCAGGTCGCCCTGCTTGACTGCCTGTCCATCTTCCACGCGGAGCTTTGCGCCGTACACAATGGCGTAACGCTCTTTTTCACGACCCTTTTCATCGATGATCGCCATCGAGCCCGAGCGGTTGAAGGCCACGAGGCCGCCTTCTTTTGCGCGAACCGTGGTGAGGTTGATGAAGTGAACCTTGCCGCCGTTCTTCGCTTCCAGATGCGAAGCGTCCTGCACGCGGGAAGCGGTACCGCCTACGTGGAAGGTACGCATCGTGAGCTGTGTGCCGGGTTCGCCGATGGACTGAGCTGCGATGACGCCGCAGGCTTCGCCCATTTCCACCATCTTGCCGGAGCCGAGGTTACGGCCGTAGCAGAGGATGCAGCATCCGCGCTTGGATTCGCAGGTGAGCACGGAGCGAATCTTCACCCGCTCGATACCCGCAGCCTGAATTGCCGCTGCTTTGTCTTCGTCGATTTCGTCGTTCACATCGACAATGACCTTGCCTTCGAAGTCCTTGAGCTTCTCGAGCGTGACGCGGCCAATGATGCGGTCGCGCAACGGTTCGATGATCTCGCCTGCTTCGATGATCGGCATGACGTAGATGCCTTCCACCGTGCCGCAATCGTGCTCGGAAATGATGACATCCTGCGCGACGTCGACGAGACGGCGGGTGAGGTAACCGGAGTCGGCAGTCTTGAGCGCCGTGTCGGCCAGACCCTTACGAGCACCGTGGGTCGAGATGAAGTACTCGAGTACGGTAAGACCCTCGCGGAAGTTAGCCTTGATGGGCGACTCGATGATTTCGCCGGAAGGCTTGGCCATGAGGCCGCGCATGCCGGAGAGCTGACGAATCTGCTGCTTGGAACCACGTGCACCGGAGTCGGCCATGATGTAGATCGGGTTCATGGCTCCTTCCTTGTCGGCTCGCTTCATGTTGTTGAACATTTCGTCCGCAACGCGGTCGGTAATGCCGGACCACAACTGCGTGACTTTGTTCGAGCGCTCCAGGTTCGTGATTGAACCGTCAAGGTACTGCTGCTGCAGCGTGATGACCTGCTTTTCGGCGTCGGCAACCGTGGTGTACTTCGAGGCCGGGATGACCATGTCATCCAGACCGACCGAGAGACCTGAACGCGTGGCGTATTGGAAGCCAAGCTCCTTGATCTTGTCGAGCGTGTGCACGGTGGTTTCGAGGCCGAGGTTCAAGTACAGGTAGTTGATGAGCTGGCCAATGCCCTTCTTTTTGAGAAGGCCGTTGACGTAGGGCATCGCATCCGGCAGGCGATCGTTCAGGATGGCGCGGCCGACGGTGGTGTTGATGAACTGCTTGTTGAACTCCACGGCTTCGGTGTGCGTCAGGTCCTGATCGTCGTACGCGGTCGTCATGTCGAGCACGGGGCCGGTGTAGCGCAAGCGAATCGGCGAAAGTGTTTCCACCTGCTTGGCTTCAAGCGCCATGATCACTTCTTCGATGTTCGCGAAGACGCGGCCCTCACCCTTCGCGCCAACCTTGGCCTTGGTCAGGTAGTAGAGACCGAGGACGAGATCCTGCGTTGGAACGGTGATGGGCTGACCGGATGCAGGCGAAAGGATGTTGTGCGAAGCCAGCATCAGCACGGAAGCTTCAATCTGCGCTTCTGGGCTGAGCGGGATGTGCACGGCCATCTGATCACCGTCGAAGTCGGCGTTGAAGGCGGTGCAGACCAGCGGATGGATCTTGATGGCCTTGCCTTCGACGAGCACGGGCTCAAATGCCTGAATACCAAGGCGATGGAGCGTTGGAGCGCGGTTCAACAGGACTGGATGGTCCTTGATGACCTCTTCGAGGATGTCCCAGACGATGGGCTCCTGCATTTCCACCATTTCCTTGGCTTGCTTGATGGTGGTGCAGTGACCGGTCTGCTCGAGACGGTGGTAGATAAACGGCTTGAAGAGCTCGAGCGCCATCTTCTTAGGAAGACCGCACTGGTGCAATTTCAGTTCCGGACCGACAACGATGACCGAGCGGCCAGAGTAATCGACGCGCTTGCCGAGCAAGTTCTGGCGGAAGCGGCCCTGCTTGCCCTTAAGGGTGTCGGAAAGCGATTTCAGCGGGCGGTTGTTGGCACCACGCAGAACGCGGCCACGGCGACCGTTGTCGAACAACGCATCAACAGCTTCCTGGAGCATGCGCTTTTCGTTGCGCACAATCACTTCGGGCGCATGGAGGTCCATGAGCTTCTTGAGGCGGTTGTTGCGGTTGATCACGCGGCGATACAGATCGTTGAGATCGGATGTTGCAAAGCGACCGCCATCCAGCGGCACGAGCGGGCGAAGCTCCGGCGGGATCACGGGGATCACGTCGAGAATCATCCACTGCGGCTTGTTGTCTGACTTGCGGAAAGCTTCGACGACCTTGAGGCGCTTGGAATACTTGAGCTTCTTCTGCAGCGAAGTCTCGGTCTTCATGCGCTCGCGGAGCTCAATCGAGAGCTCGATGATTTCTACGCGCTTGAGAAGTTCCTTGATCGCTTCGGCGCCCATCATGGCCTTGAAGCCGGACGGGCGGTACTGCTGGTCGAGCTCGCGGAAGCGGTTCTCGTCCTTGATGACTTCGCGCTCTTTTACCGGTGCGTCGCCTGGATCGACAACGACGTAGCTCTCGAAGTAAAGAACGGCTTCGAGCTCACGCAGCGAGATGTCGAGCAGGTGGCCAATACGCGACGGCAGACCCTTGAAGAACCAGACGTGCGAGCAGGGCGACGCCAGCTCGATGTGACCAAGGCGCTCGCGACGGACTTTGGAGAGTGTGACTTCAACGCCGCACTTGTCGCAGATCACGCCACGGTGCTTCATGCGCTTGTACTTGCCGCAGAGGCATTCCCAGTCAGTGATAGGTCCAAAAATGCGCGCGCAGAAGAGGCCATCGCGCTCTGGCTTGAACGTGCGGTAGTTGATGGTTTCCGGCTTGGTGACTTCACCATGCGACCACGAGCGGATCTTTTCAGGCGAAGCGAGTTGAATCTTGATGGCGTCGAAGTCGGTGATTGGACCGGCCATTTCAAACGGGCTGGAGCGGAACATAGGTTAGCGTCTCCGTTGGGGCAGCGTGGGTTCAGCTGCGGTTATGTTGGCTGCGGTGACTCTCGGCGCATCGCGTTGCCGTGGTTCTGGTTCTGTTGCGCTTTTGTCTTCGATTGTCTTGCCGTTTCCGGCGGTACTAAAGCCTTGAAGGCCTTGAAATTTTTGCTTGAGGGCGGGGCCGAAGCCCCACCCTAAGCGGTCTGGTTAGTCTGCTACGGCGAGTTCCGGAATTACGGGAACGCCTTCGGTTTCGCCTGCTGCGTTGAGGTTGCGCTTCACGAGTTCCACGTCCAGGCAGAGTGACTGGAGTTCGCGGATAAGAACGTTGAACGACTCGGGAACACCCGGTTCGATGGCTGCTTCGCCCTTGACGATCGCCTCGTAAATCTTCGTACGTCCGAAAACGTCATCCGACTTGGCGGTGAGGAGCTCCTGCAGGATGTATGCAGCGCCGTACGCTTCGAGTGCCCACACTTCCATTTCGCCGAAGCGCTGTCCGCCGAACTGCGCCTTACCACCCAGCGGCTGCTGCGTGATGAGTGAGTACGGTCCGATGGAGCGCGCGTGGATCTTGTCGTCGACAAGATGGCTCAGCTTGAGCATGTAGATGTAGCCGACTGTTACCGGCTGCTCAAACTCTTCACCTGTCATACCGTCGACAAGAGCGCTTTTGCCGGAGCTGGGCAAGCCAGCAGCAGCGAGCAGCGCCTTGATCTCGGTTTCGCGTGCACCATCGAATACTGCCGTGCCGAACCAGATGCCCTTGCCCATGCCCTTCGCGACGCGCAGTGTCTGTTCATCGTCGAGCTTGAGAAGCTGGTTGAGTGCAGCGGTGTCCTTGAAGGACTCGCGGAAGATTCCGCGAACCTCTTCGGCTTCCTGGTTCTGCGCGGCAAGCTCGGCAACCTTCTTGCCAAGCGTGTGCGCGGCCCAGCCGAGGTGCGTTTCGAGGATCTGTCCGACGTTCATACGCGACGGCACACCGAGCGGGTTCAGAACGATTTCAACCGGCGTTCCATCGGGGAGGTACGGCATATCCTCTTCCGGCAGAATGCGAGCGATAACGCCCTTGTTACCGTGACGGCCAGCCATCTTGTCACCGACCGAAAGCTTGCGCTTCATGGCGATGTAGACCTTGACCATCTTGATGACGCCGGGCGAAAGCTCATCGCCCTTGGACATCTTGCTGATCTTCTCGTTGGTGATCTTTCGCAGAACGTCGATCTGACGCGAAGTCATCTCTTCGATCTCATCGATCTGCTCGTTCACACGCGGGTCCTTGTCGGCGTAGCGAATACGCTTCAGGTTGCGCGTGGAGATCAGCTCAATGGTCTCGCGATCCAGGATGTCGCCCTTGGTGAGCAGTTTCTTGTTGGTGCGCTCATCGTGGAGATCGATCTGGACTTCCTTGGTGCCGAGGATGCCTTCAAGACGCTTGAGGCGCTCGTCGGTGAGAATTCGAATCTCATCGGCAAGGTTGCGCTCGAGCTTCTCAATCATTTCCTGCTCGATCTGCAACGCGCGCTGGTCCTTTTCCTGACCCTTGCGGCTGAAGATGCGAACGTCCACAACGGTGCCTTCGATACCCGGAGGGCACGTCAGCGAAGCATCGCGAACATCGCCGGCCTTTTCACCGAAGATGGCGCGGAGCAGCTTCTCTTCCGGCGTAAGCTGGGTTTCGCCCTTTGGCGTTACCTTGCCCACGAGGATGTCGTTGTGGCTGATCTTGGCGCCGATTCGGATGATTCCCGACTCGTCCAGATCACGCAGAGCGTGCTCGGAAACGTTCGGAATATCACGCGTGATTTCTTCCGGTCCAAGCTTCGTGTCGCGCGCTTCGATTTCGAATTCCTCGATGTGAATCGAGGTGTAGTAGTCCTCGCGGACCAGCTTTTCCGAAATCAGAATCGCGTCTTCGAAGTTGTAACCGCGCCAAGGCATGAAGGCGACCAGCACGTTACGGCCAAGGCCAAGTTCGCCCTGCTCCGTGCAAGGACCATCTGCGATTACCGTGCCCTTGAGCACGCGGTCACCCTTGCGGACGATTGGCTTCTGGTTGATGCAGGTGTTCTGGTTCGAGCGCTTGAACTTGGTCAGCGTGTAGATGTCGGAACCGACCTCACGCGACAACTGCGTGGGGTGGTGCTCGCCTTCAACACGCACGATGATGCGCTCGGAGTCGACCGAATCAACAATGCCGTTACGCTTGGCAAGAATCACAGCGCCTGAATCGCGCGCGGTGACGCCTTCCATACCGGTGCCAACGAAAGGAGCTTCGGCAACCAGCAGCGGAACGGACTGACGCTGCATGTTTGCGCCCATCAGCGCGCGGTTCGCATCGTCATGCTCGAGGAATGGAACGAGCGATGCGGCCACGGACACGAGCTGCTTCGGCGAAACGTCGACGTAATCGACTTCACCCTTGGGCACGAGAACGAAGTTGCCCTGCCGGCGAGCGTTGACGAGGTCTTCCACGATTGCGCCGTTTTCATCAAGGTCGATGTTGGCCTGCGCGATCGTGTGACGGTCTTCTTCCCACGCGGACAGGTAGAAGCTGAACGGCTCAAAATCAACAGCGCGCTTCGAATCTTTCTTGAGCTGCTTGTTGAGCTTGTTGCCTTCATTTACTTCGATGGAATCGCCCTGGCGCATGCCAGACTCACCTGCGTTTGAAACAGCAACGTAGTCCAGCACCTTGCCTTCCTTGACCCTGCGGTAAGGAGACTCGATGAAGCCGTACTCGTTGATGCGTGCAAAGCACGACAGCGATGAGATGAGGCCGATGTTCGGTCCTTCCGGCGTTTCAATCGGGCAGATACGACCGTAGTGCGTGGGGTGAACGTCGCGCACTTCGAAACCAGCACGCTCACGCGACAGACCACCAGGTCCAAGTGCTGACAGGCGGCGCTTATGCGTGATCTCCGAGAGCGGATTGGTCTGATCCATGAACTGCGAAAGCTGCGAGGAACCGAAGAACTCGCGGATCGCGGCCATCACTGGCTTCGCATTGATCAGGTCATGCGGCATTGCTGTCGACATTTCCTGATACACGCTCATCTTTTCCTTGATAGCGCGCTCCATACGAACCAGACCGATGCGGAACTGGTTTTCCATGAGCTCGCCCACCGCGCGGACGCGGCGGTTGCCAAGGTGATCGATGTCGTCGACAAGGCCGATGTTCTTGCGCAGCTTTAGCAGGTACTTAATGGTGCCGTAGAAATCGTCCGGCGTAAGCGTGCGCTTGTCTAGACCAGAAGAGTCTTGGTTCTCGTATAGCTTGATGTTGAACTTGAGACGGCCCACGCGCGAGAAGTCGTACTTGCGCGGATCGAAGAACATGCCTTCAAACAGAGCGGTCGCGGTGTCGAGTGTTGGCGGATCACCCGGACGCAGCTTGCGGTAGATCTCGATGAGAGCTTCCTCGGGCTTGCGAACCGAGTCGCGGCGCAGTGTGTTGGAGATGATGTTGCCGACATCGTCGCGCTCGGGAAAGAACACTTCGATGCTGGTCACGCCGGACTGCAGGATTTTGTGCAGCTTGTCCGCAGTGAGCTCGGCATTTGCTTCGTACAGCAGCTCGCCGGTGGTCATGTCGACCACGTCAGCAGCCGTCATAGCGCCGTCAAACTCAGCGGGCTCGACTTCGAACTCGGTGATGCCGGCGGAACGAATCGCCTTGAGTGCAGAGCCACCGATCTTCTTACCGGAAGCAACGACTTCCTTATCGCCAGCGACGATAGATGACGTGGAGCGGATACCAACGATGTTGGTTGCCTTGCCGTCAGCAGAGATCTGCCACTTCAGCTTGCCCTCAGCGAGATTGAGCGTGTCGACCGTGTAGAACGTCTTGAGAATTTCCTCGTCTGTGCGCAGACCAAGCGCGCGCAAAAAGATTGTTCCGAGGAACTTGCGCTTGCGATCGATGCGGACATACAGCGTGTTCTTCTGGTCGTATTCGAACTCGACCCACGAACCGCGGTACGGGATGATCTTGCCGAGAAAATAGGTGCGGTTGTTTGCCGTCTCGAAGAAGACACCAGGCGAACGGTGCAACTGCGAAACGATGACGCGCTCGGTGCCGTTGACGATGAAGGTGCCGTTGGCCGACATGAGCGGAATGTCGCCGAAGAAGACTTCCTGCTCCTTCATGTCGCGCAGGCTCTTGACGCCTGTTTCAGGGTCCTTATCGTAAATCTTCAGACGAATGGTGACTTTGAGCGGAGCGGAATAGGTCATGCCGCGCTCTTCGCACTCGCTCTGGTCATACTTCAATTGCAGGCCGACGGGATCGCCGCACTTGGTGCAGAAATCCGGCGTGTTCTTGTTGTAGGTTCCGCAGAACTTACAAAGAACGTCGCCAGGATGGAACGGGTCGGTAATAACCATGTGACCGCACGAGGTGCAGGCGGTACGGAGATGGTTCAGGCCCTTGAGGTAGCCGCACTTGCACTCCCAGTTGCCAATGGTGTAATCGACGAACTCGAGCTCGGAAACATTGCGGAAATCGGTGATTGGGAAGACCGAGGTGAATACCGACTGCAGTCCATTGTCCTCGCGCTCCTGGGGGAGCTTGTCCATCTGAAGGAAGCGCTCATAGCTGCGGCGCTGCACCTCAATGAGATTCGGGATCTGGATGCTGGTGGGAATCTTGGAAAAGTCGAGGCGGCTGCGTATCGCGCGCATTTCGCTGGTGGTCGATTTCGACATGAACTCTCCTGTTGCTTGACTCGAGGCCCCTCGAAGAATCCCGCCCGCGTGGGCTGATTCATGTATCCGAGAGGGAGATGATGCCCGTCGCCGAGCGCCATCTCATTGGACTTCTGGTGCGCCTTTTCCGGTGCAACCGCTCCTCGGGGCGGGGCTCCTACAGCGCGTGGTGTTGCTCCCCAGCGAAGCATTCTGCGGGGTTAAAACTTGTATGCAGATTCCACAAGGGAAGCTGCTAGAACTTGTGAATCGCCGCTGCCGACCGATAGCGCAGACCAGCGAATGAGATTTCGCCGAAGACGGCGAAAACGCCCTGCGGGAACTGCTGCCCGGAGAGCGCAAAACGAGTGAGATTGTCGGAACTGCTGTGGATAGATGCCGCCCTTTGGGAACCCGGCCAAGGCCCCAAGAGTATGCCGCTTGTCACACGTTTCACCCTGCGGACCCGCCGCTCGAACCACAAGGTGGCCGGTTCCATAACCTGCTTCGCAATGCCAGGATGAACCGGAGTACTACAGCTTTCACTTCAGAATGTCTTGTTGTAGAGAACGCATGCCGGGCGCTACACGCCGAGGCAACTGCGGTCCCTGTCCATCGACAAGATTACAGCAAATCTGCCCCGACATGCAACCAGAGATATAAAGCAGCGAAAAGACCAGAGCGAACTCTGGCCTCTTCGAGGAAAGCAGACCGCTAAAACGGCCGGACCTACTTGATTTCGACTGTTGCGATGCCGTCGAACTTCTTTGCGATGGCAGCCGCGTCGTCCTTGGAGATGTTCTCCTTCAAGGGCTTTGGAGCGCCGTCGACCAGGTCCTTGGCTTCCTTCAGGCCGAGGGCAGTAACTTCGCGTACAGCCTTGATGGTGTTGATCTTGTTCGCGCCGGCATCCTTGAGGATGACGGTGAACTCGGTCTTTTCTTCTGCCGCGGGAGCAGCAGCGCCACCGCCGGCAGCCGGTGCAGCAGCAACTGCTGCGGCAGCCGAAACGCCGAGGATCTCTTCGAGCTTCTTGACCAGGTCTGCTGCTTCGAGCAGGGTCAGGCTTGTGATTTGGTCTACCAACTGTTGATCAGCCATGATTTTCTCCGTGTACTTCTAAAGTCGTTACTGCGAATTACATTCCGGGACGGTGTTCTGTCTCGGCTGCCACTGCACTTCGAGGTTTCCGTTGCGCCCAGACTGCGCACCCCAAAGAACTGTGGCGAAACTTGTTTAGCCTTCGACCGGCTCGGTCGAAGCAGCTTCCCCACCCTGCGATGCGGTGGAATTCTCCGGCTGCGCGGCACCGCTTGGCTGCTCAGCAACCGGGTCAGCTTCGGAAGCGGGATTCGCGGCGATCTGCTCGGCTGGCGTGGGCGCTTCTTCGGCGTGTGCTTCGGCAACTGGCGTCGTCTCTGCTGCTGGTTCTGCCTTTGGCTCTGTCGTCGGAGCTGCGGCCGGTGTGGCACCGCCCTTGAACTTCTCCTGCTCGACGGCTTGATTGACGACAATCGCCAGATTGCGGCCGGTGGCGTTGATCACAGTCGCGAGACGCTGTGCGGGTGCCTGAATCAGGAAGAGGAGCTTCGAGAAGAGCTCTTCCTTGCCGGGGAGCTTGGCTAGCGAGTCAATCTCGGCGATGTTGATGACCTTGCCGTCAACGATGCCAAGCTTGAACGTGAACTCTGCGTTGTCCTTCACCCAGGTCGAAAGCGCCTTGGCGAGAGCCACCGGATCGCCGGAGGTGTACGCAACTGCGGAAACACCCTTGAGGCCTTGAAGTGCAGCCTCTACCTTGGTGCCCTCAGAAGACTTCGCCGCAAGCTTGTTTTTGACAACGTGGTAGCTGCCACCCGCCGCGCGGATGGTCTTACGCAGATCAAAATCCTTTGCAGCAGTCAGGCCCTTGAAGGTGCCGATGATGGCGGAGGTCGATGTTTCGAGCTCCTTGGCCAGCATGCCGACTTTTGCGTTCTTTTGTGCCTTGGTCAATGCCATGGTTTCTAGCCTCTGGCCAGCAGCTCTTGGCTACCAGCCCAATCTGTATCGCTCATAGCCGCGGGGCCGAGCAGAAATTCGTTATGCCTTGCCGGCAACGTCTGCGACAGCGGCTTCGAGCTCGATGCCGGGACCCATCGTGGAGCTAAGAACGATGCGCTTGACATATTTACCCTTGGCGGCCGAAGGCTTTGCCTTCATCACCGAAGAGATCACCGTCATGGCATTTTCCTGCAGCTTCGCTACGTCAAACGAGAGCTTGCCAACCGGAACGTGAACAAGGGCGGTTTTGTCAGCACGGAACTCGACCTTACCAGCTTTGATTTCGCGGATTGCAGCGGCGACGTCTGTGGTGACCGTGCCGGTCTTCGGGTTCGGCATCAGGCCGCGTGGACCGAGCACCTTACCAAGACGACCAACTGAGCGCATCATGTCGGGCGTTGCGATCAGGGCGTCGAAGTCAGTCCAGTTTTCTTTCTGGATACGTTCGACGAGATCTTCGCCGCCAACGAACTCAGCGCCAGCCGCCTTTGCCGCGGCGACGTTGTCGCCGGAAGCGATCACGGCAACGATCTTCGCCTTACCGCCAAGGCCATGGGGCAGAACCACCGTGCCGCGGACCATCTGGTCAGCGTGACGCGTGTCTACACCAAGGCGCATCGTGAGGTCGACAGTTTCGTCAAACTTCGCGTACTTGGCTTTCTGCAACAATGGAATCGCATCGGCGATTGAGTACGGGCGCTGCTCCACAAGAGAGCGTGCCTTTGCAATATTTTTAGAAAGTTTACGGGCCATCTATTCCTCGTCTCCCACCCCTTATTACCGGCTCAATTACACCGGAGGACATGCGCTGCTTTGCATGGGCGTGGTCTCGACTTATCTGCGCTGATGTGCAGACAACCCTTTGAGTATGCGGGAGAACGAGTCAGGAGTCAAGATGTCTGAGGAAGCCGTGTTTCAGCGACAACTGCACAACGAAGGAGTATGAGGCCAGCGAAAAGAGCGGGCGGTATGAGCAATACCATCTGCCAACCTCTTTCCTTCGGTAACTCCTCGTGTTGTCCCGAGTGGGTGCCGCTGCGAAGCGGCGCTCATGCGTTCCACTCTACTCTCGTGTGCTTTCAGTGGTATGCGGAAACACCGAGGTGGCATCCTATTGAATTAGTGTCACTTTCTGGGGAGCCCTTTGAACTTTTTCCGTACGCTGTTCCGCGCCTTCAAAGCAGCATTTCTTCTTTCCTACGGCGTTGCCGAGGTCATCATTACGCGCCCTCGCACTCGGCCGGAGCGAGCGGCATGGCTGAGCCGCACCTGTTCTCGCATGTTGCGCGGCATGGATGTGCAGATCACCACCGTGGGTACCGTTCCCATGGAAGGGGCTGTAATTACGAACCACCTCACCTTTTTCGACATCCTGACGCACTCGGCGATAAGGCCATGCGTGTTCGTGTCGAAGGCCGAGTTGCGTAAAACGCCGGTGCTTGGATGGATGAGCATGATGGCTGGAACGGTGTATGTGGAGCGCGGTGCCGGTGGTAGTGCTACCAAGGCAGCAGAAGGCATGGCCAAGGCTTTTCGCGATCACCTGCCCTTGCAGTTCTTTCCAGAAGGCACCACGGGAACAGGGGACGAAACCGTCATGCCGTTTCGGAGCGGGCTAATCGCCAACACCATCGAAGTTGGCGCGCCAATCACTCCCGGGTTCATTCAGTACCACCTGTCTCCACAGGACGTTGCTACCGGGCGCACAGCGCGTGAAGACATTAATTGGGGTGAGCAGTCGCTACTGCAACTTCTCTGGCGCTTCTGTGAACTACATTCTCTCCGGGTGTCGGTTCGTTTTGCGGAGGAGCCGGTTCACTTCTCTGAGGCGGCGATCGTCGACAGAAAGATTGCAGCTGAAGAAGCGCGACAAGCCGTCCTGAGAATTAGTAGTACTGTGGTCGAATAGCGACTAAAGAGTGCATATGCGGGTACATCCGATGCCGGAAGTAACTCGTTAAGCAAGTGTGGTGAGGATCCATACATTAGGATGGTCGAACGACTTCCAGCATGACCGCCTTTCTTATCGTCGTGATCGCGACGCTTGCCGCCGCCTGCGGCATCCTTCTGCACCAGCGTGCGCAGGCTCGTGAAGAGTGTGCCCGTCTTGCGCTTGCGCTGCGCAATGCGGACCAGCAGAAGACGCACGATCAGGACGCCTTGCGTCAGCGGAAACACCTCGACAGCATCAAGGATGAGTTCATCTCCACTGTTTCGCATGAGCTGCGCACGCCGCTGACCAGCATTCGTGGCGCTCTGGGCCTGCTTTCCGCAGGCATCATGAACCAGACAATGGACGATAAAGCGCGCAACCTGCTGCGCATCGCCAGTACCAATACGGATCGTCTGGTTCGGCTCATCAACGACATTCTCGATTTGGAACGAATGGACTCCGGGCAGGCACCCCTGCAGATCCGGCGTTGTTCCCTGCCCTACCTCGTCGAAACTGCGACAGACACCATGGGATCCTTGGCGCAGACCGCCAGCGTCAGTCTGGAGATTGTGCCTGACCCTGAGGGAACTGACCTTTCTAACTACTTCGATGGTGACCCCGACCGCATTCAGCAGGTGCTCTGCAACCTTCTATCAAACGCCATCAAATTCTCGCCGGAAGGTTCTGCGATCCGCCTGATCAACGCTTCGACGCCGGAGAGCCTTGAAGTTCGTGTAGAAGATTTCGGGCGAGGAGTTCCCGTGGAAAAGCTCGACAGTATCTTCGAGCGCTTCAGCCAGGTTGAGCCATCCGATGCGCGGCAGAAGGGTGGCACCGGCCTTGGTCTCGCAATCAGCCGCACAATCTTGGCACAGCATGGCGGAACGATCTGGGCGGAGCGCAATGATCAGGATGGAAACGGCACTCCCGGCACCACCTTTGTGGTGCGCATCCCGCGCGTACATCCGATGATGGATTCTCCGGCGGAAAGTGCCACACAGGGAGCCATCCTGGTCGTCGATGACGATGCCGGTGTACGGCAGGTGCTTGCCGAGCAGTTGCGGCGGCATGGCTACAAAGTCATCGAGACAGACCGCGGCGAACAGGCGATACAAATGGCTCAGACTCAGAACATCGGTGCCATCCTCATGGATCTCTACATGCCTGGCCTTACAGGGCGCGAAACGCTTGAGCGCCTGAAGAGCAACAGTGCGACGGCGGATATTCCCGTGGTGATCCTCAGCGTGCTTTCCCCCGCGTCGCAACGCGGCCACAATCCAACACTCATCACGAGCGCGCAGGGATGGGTGCAAAAGCCATATAAGGAAGGTCTGCTGCTTGCCGAACTCGGTCGCGTGCTGCATGCGGGTGCGGGTCCGGGGCGCATCCTTCTCGTGGAAGACGATCAAGTGCTGGCAGATGTTGTGCTCGCGTCATTCGCCACGGAGCAGAATGAGAAGCAAAGCATTGTCGTGAATCATGTGAGCTCGTTGGAGGAGGCGAAGAAGGCATGCCTCCAGGAGGTACCTGACATGATGATCCTCGACCTCACACTTCCGGACGGAGATGGCTTCGCCATGGTGGAGTGGCTGCGCGAGCAGCCCGGCCTTCGCAAGCTTCCGCTAGTTGTTTACTCGGGGCATGAGGTCTCCAGCGCGGAGATGCAGCAGCTTCGACTCGGCCCTACGCAGTTTCTTACAAAGACGCAGGTGCAGCCGCATCACGTGGAAGAGCTTGTGCTCGCGATGGTGCGTCACCTGCGTAATCCCACGATGGAAGCACAGACAATCGCTTAGTTCGCAACAGGATGGTGGGTACATGCGACGCATTTTGATCATTGACGACGAAGACGACATTCGCGAAGTAGCTGCACTGTCGCTCGAGTCGGTAGCCGGTTGGGAAATCGTCACGGCGCGGTCCGGCGCAGAAGGCATCGAGACCGCCAAGACAGAAAAGCCGGACGCGATCCTGATGGATGTAATGATGCCCGCCATGGATGGACCAACCACTTTCAAAGAGATGCAGAAAGTGCCGGAGATTGCAGCAATTCCGGTCATCCTGCTGACCGCCAAGGTGCAGGGTGTCGATCAGCGTCGTTTCGCCGGATTGGGCGTTGCAGCGGTATTGTTCAAGCCATTCGATCCGCTGACACTTGCGGACCAGATGTCAACCGCACTCGGCTGGAGCTAGCCTGTCGTGAAAACGGAAGCTGTTCCTGAAGCCACACGCAAGATGCTTTCGGCTCTTTGGGAAAAGAACTTGCCCGTGGTGCATGCCCGTGTCGAGGAGTTGAGTGGTGCAGCACAGAGTGCGAGAAAAGGCACGCTTAGCTCTGAGGCTCGTCAGTCTGCGGAGTCAACGGCGCACAAACTCGCGGGATCGCTCGGTATGTTCGGCTACAAGCACGGTACTGAGATCGCGAGAGAGATGGAACAGATGCTCGAGGGCCCCGAGTCGCTCGATGCAAATCGCCTCAGCACATTGGCGACGGAGCTGGGGGCAGAACTCGGGCTGTAGCTGAGATCCAACCTAGCTGTGTCCGCCTAGCGCCAAGTTAATCAAAGTCTTTTCTTCGAGCTCATGAGCTTTTGCTGACCCTGTTGCGGGGCTCGCGCTCGCCGTGCGCTTGACGCTGGTGAGAGCACGGTGGCCAACGATGCGCTTCATTCGCGGCATCACGTAGGAGAGCGGGCCCATGTTGGCTGGTTCTTCCTGCACCCAGACAATCTCGTGCGCCCCCATGTGCTGGTCGATCGCCGCTTGAATTTCTGCCTCCGGCCAGGGATAAAGCTGGTCGACGAAGATGATGCCGACGCTCATGTCGCCGCGCTTCTCACGCTCAACGCGCAAGTTGTGACCAATCTTTCCTGTGCAAAGAAGCAGACGGCGTGGGTTTTGAACCTGGTTGTCAGGAAGCACGGATTGGAAGGTCGCCTTCGCGAAGTCCTCCACAGGAGACATAGCGTCCGGATGACGCAGCATAGACTTCGGCGTGAACACCACCAGCGGCTTGCGCCACTTGCGCATGGCTTGTCTGCGTAGCAAGTGGAAGTACTGCGCTGCATTCGAGGGCTGAGCGATCTGAATGTTGTCTTGAGCGGCGAGTTGCAGATAGCGCTCCATGCGCGCGGAAGAATGCTCTGGTCCCTGGCCTTCATATCCGTGCGGCAGCAGCATTACGAGGCCTGACAGCAGTCCCCATTTGGCTTCGCTCGCTGCAATGAACTGGTCAATGATGATCTGCGCGCCGTTGGCGAAGTCGCCGAATTGAGCTTCCCAAAGCACCAAGGCCTCAGGGAAGTCGCGTGAGTAGCCATACTCATAGCCGAGACATCCGGCCTCACTCAGCATGGAGTTGTACACCTGCCAGCGCCCCTGCTCCGGAGAGATGTTGCTCAGCGACGACCAGCGCTGCTCGGTTTCCGTATCGATGAGCACGGAATGACGCTGGTTGAAAGTGCCACGCTGCGAGTCCTGCCCCGTCAGGCGAACCGGGATGCCGCTCTTGAGAAGCGATGCATAGGCAAGCAGTTCGGCGAAGCCATAATCGACTGGCTTCTTACCCGTTCCCATATCGACGCGCTGTTCAAGGAGCTTCTTCACCTTTGGATGAACGTGAAAGCCTTCCGGCGATGCCGTGAGCTTCTCCGTAAGTGAAGCGATTTCAGCTGCTTCTAGCCCTGTGCGGGGATCGTCATCCGCAGCCAACGCTCCACCGCAGTACGGAGCCCAGTAATCCGGCAGCGAGTGCATCCGCTTCATGACGAAGCCGGCAGCTTCGGCGTGTGCATCCGCTTTCGCTTCGAGACTCTTTGCGCGTTTCTGGTCCTCAAGGAACTTGGCCTGAATAGCAGTAATTTCAGCGGCCGGATCAACACCAAGCTTCTCTGCGTACAGCTTCGAGAGCGTTGGATGATCTTTGATCAGCGCGTAGCGGCGTGGCTGTGTGACGGTTGGATCGTCGACTTCACTGTGCCCGTGACGACGGTAGCCGATGATATCGACGACCACGTCCGAACCAAACTTAGCGCGGTAGTTCGCGGCAATCTCTGCGACGCGAACGACTGCGGCAGGATCTTCCGCGTTGACGTGGAAAATGGGAATGGGAAGACGCTTGGCAAGATCACTGGCGAAGCGCGAGGAGTTCGACTCATCCGGATTCGCCGTGAAACCAAGCAGGTTGTTGGTGATGACCTGCAAAGTGCCGCCGACATCGTAGCCCTGAATGGCAGCAAAGTTGAGCGTTTCTGCCCAGATGCCCTGCCCCGCGAAGGCTGCATCGCCATGAAGAATGAGCGGCAGGACAGCCTGGCGGCCATTCTTTCCAACGCGCTCCTGGTGCGCACGTGCACGGCCCATGACGACCGGGTCAACAGCTTCGAGGTGACTGGGATTGGAAGCGAGATGCAGGTGAATCGACTTGCCGTTTGGCAGTCGGAGGTCGCCTGTTGCGCCCATGTGGTACTTCACATCGCCGCCGCCCATGGTGGAACGGGGATCGACATCTTCAAACTTGGCGAACACCTCGCTTGAGTCGCGCCCAACGGTATTCACCATAACGTTCAAGCGACCGCGGTGGGCCATCGCGAAGACACAGCGTTCCGTGCCATTGTCCGAAGCCGTCGTAAAGAGCTGCTCGAGGAATGGGATAAGAACGGTAAGCCCTTCCAGGGAAAAGCGTTTGGTGCCAAGGTAGCGCTGCTGGATCACCTGCTCAAATACATCGGCACGGATCAGGTTCGTGAGTATGCGCGCGGTGTCCGTGGGCTGATAGTCACGTTCGAGCTGCTCCTGAATCCACGCGCGCTTCTCAGGAGTGGGAATGTGCATGAACTCAGCACCGATGGTTCCGCAGTAGAACCGGCGCGCCTGCTGAGCATCCGGGCCGTCCGGCGCGGGCGTGGGAAAGGGCTCCGGCGGCAGGTATTGCCCGAGCGGATCGAGCGAGGCCTGCAGAAATCCCCAACGACGGAAGATGTCGAATGTTTCTTCGCGTTTCATGTTGTTTTTTGGGAGCTGAGACTGCGTTTGTGGCTTCGGCTGCGCGGGCGTTTTGGTCGGCATAACTCATCTATGCTAGCCCTTTCAGCAGCCATTGGCATACAACGTCCGAATAACGCGCGCATTGCTTGCTACCCGTATAGCGGTCGCTTCTTGGCGGCCGATCCTACGGAACTGCGGGCGCTGAATTATCGAAGGCCACGGATTGTGAGCACGGCATCCTATTCGTTTGTATGTCACGTCACGAGCACGACTCCCGCCCACAACAGCATGCCGCAAGCGCCTCTCATCCACAGGGAGATCACGCAAACCATTCTCAGACTCAGCACGGCGGCTTCGATCTTGCGCAGGCCGCGCTGACGGAACTGCACGAGGCTGGTTTTAAGCCGGAGTTTGGGGCCGATGTGACCCATCAGATGGACAGCATACGAAGCGCGGCCAGCCAGAATGCCGGCGTTGGTGGTGTTGAGAATTTGCGAGCGCTTGGCTGGTCATCTATCGATAACGACACGTCGCGCGATCTTGATCAGATCGAGGTAGCGGAGCGCGTCGACAGCGGTGTTCACGTGCGCGTTGCCATAGGCGACGTGGCCGCGCTGGTAGATAAAGATACCCCCATCGACAAGCATGCGGCGACGCAGACTCAGACGATCTACACTGCGGTGCGTAATTTCCCCATGTTGCCGCTGGAGCTTTCTACCGATCTGACTTCACTGAACGAGAACGCCGACAGGCTCGCGGTGGTGATGAGTTTTACCGTGACAGATACTGGCGAGTTGCGGGATGAGGCCGTGTCACGTGCGCTGGTGCGCAACCGCGCACAGCTCGCGTATTCGCGCGTGGGGCCGTGGCTGGATGAGGCTTCTGGTGCAGGTGCAAACGGTGACGTGACAGAACTGCGCTCTGACAGTGCGCGGTCGGATTCGCCAAACGGTATCGAGGCGGACTCCGCATTGAGCAGCAACTGGCTCGCTGAGCAGCTCAGGCTGCAGGACGAAGCAGCGCAGTCGTTGCACTCGGCACGTGTCTCGCTTGGAGCGCTTGAGTTTCAGCGCGCGGAAGCGGAGCCGGTGCTTGCGGACGGCCGCGTGAAGGATATTCATGAGGTGGTGCAGAACCGCGCCATGCACCTTATCGAAGACCTTATGGTTGCGGCAAACGGCGTGATGGCGCGGACGCTGCGCAAGTCGGGGCGCTCGGGATTGCAGCGCGTTGTGCGTGTGCCGCAGCGGTGGGATCGCATTGTGGCGCTCGCCGCACAGCATGGAGGCACGCTACCTGCAAACCCCGACTCTGTCGCGCTCAATGAGTTCTTGCGTGATCAACGACAGAAGGACGCCGACCACTATCCCGATCTGGCTGTAGCCGTGATCAAGCTGATGGGTTCGGGCGAATACATGCTGATGCGCGCGAACGATGATCCAACGGGACACTTCGGTCTGGCGGCACGAGACTACACCCATTCCACAGCGCCGAACCGCCGCTTCCCTGACCTCGTGACGCAGCGCATTCTGCACGCGTTGCTTGAGAACGCACCGGCTCCTTACAGTGACGAAGATCTTGCGGCGATTGCCACGCATTGTAACGAGGCAGACAAGTTGCTGCGGAAGATTGAGCGAGCGATGGTCAAGCGCGTTGCTGCCGTGGCCATGGCGCACCGTATCGGCGAAACGTTTCGAGGCGTGGTCACAGGAGCTTCGAATAAAGGCGTTTATGTTCGCGTGATTCAGCCGCCATTTGAAGGCCGTGTTGTGCAAGGTAGCGAAGGTTTGGATGTAGGTGATCGTGTCCAGGTGAAGCTGCTGCACACAGATCCAGTGAGAGCCTTCATCGATCTTGCTCGCGTCAGCACTCGCTGAATGTTAGCTGCCAGCATCCTCATTTAGAACTTCTGCTGGGTCTGTGGCGCGCTTCGCTTTAGCGTCCGCTTCGCGCTGAGCAAGTACCGCAACAGGAGTGACTCGCGTAGACACAGCCGAAATCGGACGGGCAACATCCAGAACGATGCTCTTCATTCCCGTAATAAGCTTCATTTCGCCACCTGTTTCGGAAAACTCGCGCGAGTTTGTCGAAATAAAACAAAAGCGTGTGGGCTGTTCCACGGAAAGACCATAGTTGAACCTGAATGCGTAGCCTGCTTGCGGTGATGACTCAAAGGTGCCGGGCGGGATGACGCCTGGACCGTCCACGCGAAAATCGGCGTAGGAAAGCAGCAAACTGGGAAGCCGGAAAGAAAGCGCCACCGTAAGTTCTGCGTCGTAGTCGGTCTCGGTGAGCGTGAATCGATAGGCGAATGTCAGCAGTCCGGAGCCATTCGCGCGAATGACTCTCTGCGTGAGAACACCAGGTGCCAGCCTGAGTGACTTGAGACGAAATGGCGTTTCGCTCTCAAACACTGTCGTGCCAACGAGAGACGGAACCAGCGCTGCGGTGGCGCCGGGCAGAACGATGGGACGATTGGTCTGCGACGAGAGGGCAGGCATCAGCTTTTCAACGCCTTTGACACGAGATCCTTCGCTTCGGCCTGAATTTGCTTCAGATGGTCTTCGCCCTTGAAACTTTCCGCATAGATTTTGTACACGTCTTCGGTGCCAGAGGGACGAGCGGCAAACCATCCGCTCTCTGTTGCGACCTTCAGGCCGCCGATAGCAGCGTGGTTTCCTGGGGCCTCCGTGAGTACCGCCGTGATGGCATCGCCAGCGAGCGTCTTCTCCTGCACCTGCGAAGCGGAAAGTTTCCCGAGCTTCGCCTTTTCGTCCTTTGTGGCCGCAGCGTCCACACGCTGATACACGGGCGAGCCGTACTTGGAAGTGAGTTCATCGTATAGCTGGCCCGGATCTTTCCCGGTGCGAGCGGTCATTTCGGCGGCGAGCAGGCCGCAGATAAGACCGTCCTTATCGGTCGTCCAGACGGAGCCGTTTCGGCGCAGGAAGGTTGCGCCCGCCGACTCTTCGCCGACGAAGCCGAGCGAACCGTCGATCAGGCCGTCCACGAACCACTTGAAGCCGACTGGCACTTCCAACATCTTGCGGCCAAGCCCGGCAGCTACACGGTCGATGATGGACGATGAGACCAGCGTTTTGCCAATGCCTACTTTGTCGGACCATTCAGGCCGGTTGGTAAAGAGGTACTGAATGCAGACAGCGAGGAAGTGGTTCGGGTTGAGCAGGCCTGCACTCTTGCACACAATGCCGTGACGATCATGGTCCGTATCGCACGCCCATGCCACGTCGTACTTGTCCTTGTTTGCGATCATGCTCGCCATGGCGGATGGGCTGGAGCAGTCCATGCGGATACGACCGTCCCAATCCAGCGTCATGAAGCGAAACGTCGGATCGACGTATTTGTTCAGCACATCCAGTGGCAGCTTGTATTGCGCGGCGATGCGCGGCCAGTAGTGAACGCCTGCACCGCCAAGTGGATCTACCGCCAGCTTCAATCCGCTGCTTCGTACCACATCAAAATCAATCACGTTCGCCAGATCGTTTACGTAGGCGCTCACGTAGTCGTGACGCTTCGTCGTTGGCGCATTCAGCGCGCGGTTGTAGGCCAGCCGCTTCACATCCTTCAGCTTGTTGGAAATCAAATCGTTCGCACGGTTCTCGATCCACTTGGTCGCGCTGGTGTCTGCCGGACCGCCGGTCGGCGGGTTGTACTTGAATCCGCCATCATCCGGCGGATTGTGCGATGGCGTGATGACGATTCCGTCGGCCTTCGCACTTCCCTGTCCGCTGTTGTGCGTGAGGATGGCGTGCGAAAGCACCGGCGTTGGCGTGTAGCCGAGATCGGTGTCTATCAGCGTTTCCTCTTCATTCGCAGCGAGCACTTCCAGCGCGGTTGCGAACGCAGGTTCCGATAGCGCATGCGTGTCCTGTGCAAGATACAGCGGTCCCGTGGTTTTCTGCTCCGCGCGGTATTCGCAAATCGCCTGCGTGATCGCCAGGATGTGCGCGTAGTTGAAGCTATTGTTCAGCGAAGACCCGCGATGACCACTGGTGCCGAAACTGACGCGCTCCGCAGGGTTCGTCACATCCGGATGCCCAGCGTAGAACGCAGTCATAAGGCGCGGGACGTTGACCAGTTTGTCGGGCGAGGCGTGATGGCCCGGTGTGTTCAGTTGTGGATCGTTCTGCGTGTCATTCGGCATGGCGGTAAGCATATCCTTCCGGGCAAAGAGACGGCCAGCCACAATGGCCGGCCCTGCATGTTCTCGTGAACACTTCTACTGAGGCGAGTTCGCCTTTGCTGCATCACGGTCGGCCTTATCCTGTGCCTTTGCCGCGTGCTTCACCTTGTCAGACTTCAAAGCTTTGCGCGCTTTCTTATCAGCCTTTGCCTGTGACTTATCGGCCCTTTCGTCCAGCTTTGCCTGATGGTGCGAGTCTTCTACGCTCTGCTGATTGGACTGCGCAAAAGCGGACGCACTCAAAGCCAAGGGAAGCAAACAAGCTGCTGCAATTTTATAAATTCTCATCTTCTTTCTCCTGTTAGTACTGCCCATTTCGCGAACTAGCTAGGCGATGTTCCAGCCTTCTGCGACTCGTCTTTTGACTTCTGAGACGCTTTATCGGCTTTTTCTTTTGCCTTCATGGCTTTCCGCTGCTGCTTATCAGCTTTCGCCTGTTCCTTGTTTGCCTTCTCGTCATGCTTCAACTGTTTCTCGGTTGGCGCTGCATCCTGTCGCGATGGCTGCGCATAGATGCTTCCGCACAGTACGGGCAGAATCAATGCGGCAGCTAGTCGGTGAAGTTTCATCGGTGCGTTCTCCTGCCTTCCATTCAGATGAGCGAGGCGGGCGCTGCGGTGGTCTTCATCTTCCGCCCGAACGCGAGTGAATTTACGACCGCTCGTAGTGGAAGAGGATTTCCTGCTCGCTCGCCACCGGAATGCCGTCTTTCGTAGCGGGCGAAAACGTCCACTGTTGCACCGTAGCGATCACGGTTTGGTCGATGGCTCCGCCGAACCCTTTCGCGACCTTGAGACCGGCTATCTTGCCTTGCGCATCAATGGTGGCGTCCAGCACCACGTCGCCTGATGTGCCGCTCGGCAAAGCGGAAAGGTCCGGGACTGGACGTGGATGAAACTTCACCAGCGCGATGCTGATATTGCCGTCACCCAGCGCGCTTTCGCCCGACGTTCCGGTGCCCGGTGACGATTTGTCCGCGACCGATACAGTGGGTGTGGGCTTCGGAGACAGATGGGGACGCGGAACGGGTGGTTTCGCCGGTGCCACCTTCGCCTCAAGCACGGACTCCCGGTGCGGAGGCGCGCCACCCATGCTGAAGGTCAGCAACTGATGCGTACCCCGAGCGGTACCCGGCAAATGTTTCACGATGACTGGGCGTCCGACGGCCCCCGTACCAAGAACCAAAAGCAGAAGGAACACATGCGCGGTGACCGAGACCCAAAGACCGTTTCCGCTCGCAAGCCGATTGCGCATGGCTGAATTCTACGCAAAGTTACTTTTGCGCTCTTGCCTGCAAGCGCCGAGTGCAATTACAAAGGAGCATTCAAATCTTTAGGTTCTCTGCGACGTGGCATGCACGATCGGTCTTTGCACCGTTGTGCCGTGATTGCAGTTGCAATTTCGATCGAGGCAGTGTGTTGTCGAATCCGTCGAGCCGTTCTTTTCGAAGCAGCCTGGCAGCCGTTGCACTTTGTGTCACGGCTGTATTTCCATTGCATCTTTCTGGGCAGCAGGCGACCCTGGTTGCAGATGCTCACGTTTCCGTCGCGCGACCGACGGTAAATTCGGGTTCGCTCAGCAATCTGGTTGTGGGCAACGGCTACACCACATTTCTGCAGTTCGACCTTGAAACGCTGCCTCCCGCGACAACGCCGACACAAATCACGCGTGCCATTCTGCGTGTGTATTGCAATCGTGTAGACGGGCCTGGCACCGTCTCGATTCAGACACTGACGTCTAGCTGGTCTGAGGGAGCCGTGACCTATGCCGCTTCGCCTAGCATTGGCACCGTAGTTGGATCCGGGCCGGTAAGCACGGCAGGTCAGTTCGTTGCTTTCGATGTGACCGCGCAGGTGCAAGCGTGGGTCAGTAGCCCGGCCACGAACTACGGGCTCGCGCTTACCTCAGCCGCAGCCAACCTCCAGTTCGACAGCAAAGAGAACGACGAAACGGGGCATGCACCACAACTGGACATTGCGCTCGCTGCCGGCGGCACGCCGGGCCCTCAGGGTCCAGCAGGACCAACCGGTTCGCAAGGACCAGCTGGTGCGAACGGTGGCGTAGGTCCTCAGGGTCCAGCCGGCTTAACAGGAGCTACTGGGTTGACCGGCGCGCCCGGGTCACAGGGACCGCAAGGTTTGCAGGGCATAGCCGGAGCAGTCGGTCCGCAAGGGCCCGCTGGACTACCCGGAAATGCGGTGGCTGGACCACAAGGGCCAGTAGGTCCACAGGGACCCGCAGGTTCGGCAGGCCTTACCTACCAAGGCGCTTACAGTGCGCAGAAGAACTACGCGCTAGGCGATGTAGTCCTGTTCGGCGGGTCGAGCTATTCCTCACTTCAGGCCGGCAATCACGGCAACACGCCGGACGCGAGCCCGAGTGCATGGGGCGTGTTGACAGCGCAGGGTCCGACAGGACCAGCAGGACCGATTGGGGTGACCGGAATCGCCGGACCGGAAGGCCAGGCTGGGCCAGTCGGTCCAGCAGGAGAGCGCGGCTTGCAGGGACCACAGGGGCCTGCCGGACAAGCGGGAGCGCAGGGCATTTCAGGCGCTACCGGAGCGCAAGGCTTGCAGGGGCCCGCTGGACCGCAGGGGAACGCCGGACCCACTGGTCTTGCGTTCCAGGGCACTTACTCGTCGACGAAGAACTACAGCCTTGGTGACGGCGTCCTCTGGCAGGGATCAGGCTGGGTGTCGCTGACGAACAGCAATCACGGCAACACGCCTGACCAGTCGCCTGCTTCTTGGTCGCTGTTCGCGGCGGCGGGAAGCCCTGGCGCAAAGGGTGACGACGGTACTGCAGGTCCGATTGGTCCTGCGGGCACAAACGGCACCGCTGGAGCGGTCGGTCCAGAAGGTCCCGCAGGTCCGGTCGGAGCCGCAGGGACTCCAGGGCTGACGTTTCGCGGCGTTTACAGTTCCGTGACGAACTACACGGTTGGCGATGTGGTGTTTTGGAATGGCTCGAGCTTCGCATCGCTCACCACGGCTAACCATGGCAACACGCCCGATCAAAGCCCCGCCTCATGGAGCTTGCTCACCGCACAAGGCGCTCAAGGTGCCGCTGGAGCTACCGGTGCTACCGGCCCAGCGGGGCCGCAGGGTCTTCCGGGCTCCGTTGGGCCAAACGGGCCGAAGGGAGATCAGGGATCGCAAGGCATCGCGGGACAGGCTGGAGCTCAGGGCATTGCGGGCGCAAGTGGAGCGCAGGGTCTGCAGGGGCCGATGGGACCCCAAGGGCCGCAGGGCGTTGCCGGCCTAAGTTTCAGGGGACCGTACAGCTCTACAACAAACTACGCTGCTGGCGATGGCGTGCTGTGGCAGGGTGCGGGATGGGTTTCGCTGATTGCTAGCAATCACGGCAACACGCCGGATCAGTCGCCGACTAGCTGGCAGATGTTCTCAGCTCCCGGTGCGGCGGGTGCCGCCGGTGCTGCTGGTCCGGCAGGACCCATGGGACTAAGTGGCCAGAACGGCGCACCCGGAGCAACGGGACCGGTCGGACCCGCAGGTGTGCAGGGTCAGCAGGGTGTCGTTGGACCAGCCGGGCCCGCAGGTGTTGCGGGGCCGCAAGGAACACAGGGACCAGCCGGGGTGCAAGGTCTGACTGGCGATGCTGGCCCGCGAGGTGACAAAGGCGACACCGGAGCACAGGGTCTAGCGGGCCAGGCGGGCGCTCAGGGCATTCAGGGCGTTGCTGGCCCGCAGGGTCTGCCGGGTGCTGTCGGTGCACAAGGACCCGCCGGGCCGGTTGGCTTGACGTTTCAGGGCGATTACAGCTCGGCGGCGAACTATTCCGTCAGTGACGGTGTGTTGTGGCAGGGCGCGAGCTACGTCTCGCTACAAGCGCCGAATCACGGCAACACTCCGGACCAGTCACCTTTGTTCTGGAAGATGTTCGCAGCTGCGGGTGCGCAGGGGCCGCAAGGCATTGCTGGACCTGCGGGTGCGCAAGGCGCCACCGGAGCGATGGGGCCGCAAGGACTTTCCGGTGCAAATGGCACGAACGGTGCGCAAGGGCCAATCGGCTTGACAGGCGCACAAGGGCCGCAGGGTCTTACTGGTGCCACAGGGATTCAGGGACCCACTGGCACGCAGGGAGTTCCGGGCGAGCGGGGGCCGCAGGGCGACAAAGGCGACACCGGAGCGCAGGGCCTCGCGGGTCAGGCCGGAGCGCAGGGAGTTGCCGGGCCAGCCGGTCCTGCTGGCTCTCAGGGAGTTGCAGGCGCTGCGGGTCCCGCAGGATCGACTGGTGATGCCGGACCGCAAGGACCGGCCGGACCCATCGGCATCAACTTTCGTGGAGCATGGAACAACTCCACGCACTACAACATTCCCGATGCGGTCACCTACAACGGCAGTACTTATCTCGCCGCTGTTGCGAGCACCAATCTGCAACCTGATCAGGCGCCGGGCTCGTGGACAGTGCTCGCGCAGGCTGGAAGTGCTGGCGTGGCAGGTTCGGTTGGACCTGCTGGAGCTACCGGAGCACAGGGCGCTACTGGTCCATCAGGCCCACAGGGTGCCACAGGCGCGGCTGGTCCTTCTGGACCCGCAGGATTAACTGGTGCACCGGGAACCGCAGGAACGAATGGAACGAACGGCGCGCAGGGAGCGCCGGGAGTCGTCGGCATGACGTTCCGTAATGCGTGGAGCCCCTCTACGCACTACACGTTTCGCGATGTAGTCACTTATAGCGGAAGTACCTACTTTGCGGAGACCGACAGCACGGGCCAAAGTCCAGATTCTTCCGCGAGCTTTTGGTCCTTGCTGGCGCAGGTGGGGAGCACCGGACCGAGCGGCGCGATTGGAATGACTGGAGCTTCAGCATCGGTCAGTGTGAACTCAGTGACGACGCTGTCTCCCGGTGCGGCAGCGATTGTCACCAATTCAGGAACGGCACAGAACGTCCTACTCAACTTTGGCATTCCGCAAGGTGCGGCAGGAACGGGCGGCACGTCCAACTCTGTCCCTGGCGAAAGCTTCCCGGCCATCGCTCACAGCACCACGAACGCCAGTCCAATTGTGTCTCTTAGTTCCGGGAACGCTGGAGTTACACCGGAAAGCCTCTCGAACTTCGCGGCGGTGACCTGGATGCCGAGGGCGTGCAGCGCCGTCAGGCTGGATGTTTACTCAACGCAGGCCACTGCAGGAGGGATCACGCTGCACGTCGGGACGGCACCCGGATCGATGAGTTCAACAGCCATGAGCTGCACGTTTGGAGCGAACGCTCACTCCTGTTCGGCACCGGGACCGATCAGCATCGCCCAGGGTAGCTTCATTGATGCTGCGGTTTCCGGCATGACCAGTAGCAGCACGTACGTTTGGACCTCGTTCGAATGCGACGTACAGTGACAACAGCAATAAATCAAACGGGTCAGGCACCGAGTTCTGCGCGGATGGCACCTGCAATCGCATCCGCGTGCCGCCGCATCGCTTCTTCGCTTGCCGCTTCAATCATCACGCGGGCGAGGGCTTCGGTACCGGAATAGCGAATCACCACGCGGCCGGAATCCTTGAGTTCCTCTTCTGCGGCGGCGATGGCGGACGCAATCGCAGGAATGCTGTCCAGCGGCTTCTTCTCACGGACTCTCACGTTGACGATTACCTGCGGAAAATTCTTCAGGTCTGCCAGCAGCTCAGACAAAGTTTTGCCGGAGCGGTGTACGGTATCGAGCACGAGCAACGCGGTCAGAAGACCATCACCTGTTGTGGCCTTTGCGGGAAATAAAATGTGACCCGACTGCTCTCCCCCCAGGGAAGCGCCACTTTTTTGCATTTCCTCCAGCACATACTTGTCGCCTACCGGAGCACGCAGCATTCGAATGCCTGAGCGCTTGAACGCCGCCTCCAGGCCCATATTCGACATGGTCGTGGCAACGACCGTATCCCCTGCGAGTTCGCCGCGCGCCTGCAAATCTCGAGCACAGAGAAGCATCACGGCGTCGCCATTCACAACGTTGCCATGCTCATCGGAAAAGAGCGCTCGGTCTGCATCACCGTCAAAAGTGAAACCCATCACTGCGCCGCGCTGCTTCACCTCGCTTGCGACGACATCGGGATGAAGGGCACCGCACTGTTCATTTATGTTGCGTCCGTCTGGCGAGGCGTGTGTGACTTCAATCGTGCCCTGTAGATTTTCGAAGAGTTGCGGGGCTACGGCGCTTGCCGCTCCGTTTGCGCAATCGATCACCACGCGACGGTTGTCGAGCGAGATTCCGGGAACGGCATCGAGCAGGAACTGCACGTACTCGCGCCGGAAACTCTCATTCGGTTCAGCCATAGGCTCAGGTTCTCCATCGAGCTTTTCCCCTGACTGCAGAACGCGTTCGATTTCCGCTTCGATTTCGAGCTCCACAGAATCCGCGAGCTTGTAACCGTTTCCACCAAAAATCTTTATGCCGTTGTCCTGCCAGGGATTGTGCGAAGCAGAGATCACGACGCCTGCGCTGAAAGCGTGTGTTCGCGCGAGAAAGGCGACAGCAGGAGTTGTAATTACGCCTGCCCACTCGACCGATGCGCCTCCTGACTTCAATCCGGCAGCAAGCGCTGAAGCGATCCATGGTCCGCTTTCGCGCGTGTCCATACCCATCACCACGCGGACCGCCTCGTCTTTGGCTGTGGCCTTCAATCCCAGCGCAAGCGCCTTGCCAACGGCGAAAATCGTTTTTCTGTCGAGCGGGTATTCCCCTGCAACGGCGCGGATGCCGTCGGTTCCGAATAACTTGCGCATGGGTCTCCTCGGCGGGCCACCAGCCCTTGTGTCCATGCTAGCGGAGATTGCCGGCCCCGCACCCCTTGGGAACTCCTACCTGTGCTCCTCGTCTACCTTCTATGTGCCCTCCCCCTGCTCGCCGCCAATCTTCTGTCGCTTCCACTTGCTTGCAGTGCTCACGATTTTTACGCCATCTGCTTGAAGGGTGAGCAGCATCACGACGGGGGCTTCGGCGGACCAGCGTCTGGCGGTGGAAGGCGTGGAGGCGGCTTCCCGGGCTGTGCGGCGAAACGGGCGACCGGGTCTTTGGGGTCAAGGGCAAGGAAGCGGTCGGCGCGATCTACACGGAGATTGGCGACGAACCGCGTGCATAATACCGACTTGGCTCGACGCCTTCCGCAGAAGCAACGGCTGACGGTTATCACCAGGTTGAGCTGGGACCTCCAAGGCGCGCCAGCGAAGAACGAGCTTACGGTAGAAACGCGCGAAGGCTACTAAACCGGCGGAAGCTAGGCAGCGATGTCGTTCGAATCTCTTGAGCAGTGGCTGGGCATCACGAGCTGAGACACGCTTCTACCCGTGCTCCGCCCAAAGGTGAGATGCTTGCCGTCCCAGTGAATAAACAAGACACCTAAAGCGAGTATGACGATGAGAGCAACGGCAGATAGGGCGACAACAAGGCCGAAGTTCGGGCGGTTTGGGGGTAGCTGTTCAAGGCTCATTTCCTGATAGATGCGACAAACTGGAACAGGGTTGAAGTGTGCCCCCCAAGCTCCCTGTATCCTTTTGCACATGGCTGATAGTCGAATCGCAACGCGCAAACGAAATGGTCTCTTTCCTGCAGTACTGCTCGGTGTCCTCTTCACCGCAGGGATGTCCGCCCCTGTGCAATCGCACGCGCAGACCACGCCGGAGCAACGCAAGGCGTCGCATGAGCCATTCACGGCACCACCGCGGGTCAAGAAGAATCTCTATCCACCCATTGAGCAGGCACCTGCGGACGTGAAGAAAGCACTCGCAGAAGCGGCACGCACGCACAAGCGCATTCTTCTGGACTTTGGTGGCGACTGGTGCGGAGATTGCCAGGTGCTTGACATTTACTTCAATCAGAGTCCCAACAAGGAGCTGCTGGACAAGTACTTCATCAAGGTGAATGTGAATATTGGCCACCAGGATGCGAACGTCGACATCGCGCATAAATATGGTGTGCCTTTGCAGGGCGTACCGGCCCTCGCCGTACTCGACCGCCACGGCAAGGTCGTCTATTCGCAAAGCAAAGAATTCTCTGACATGCGCTACATGGAGCCGCAGTCCGTCACCGAGTTTTTGAACAAGTGGAAGTTATAAGAACCTCGACACGATGGTCCGTGGACTGAGCACGATCTGGAACTCGTTCTGCATTCCACGGTCCAAGACCGCATACCAGCTTGCGCGCATGACGTTCGATTCTTCGCTTGAGCACGATGTCATCACAACGGCGCAGGGGGTAGCGTACGCCGCTATGGTGGCACTGTTCCCTGCGCTCATTGTGGCAGCAGCGGTTGTCAGCCTACTGCCTTACACCACGCCGTTGAAGTTTCAGCTTTCGCTGTTTTTCGATCGCATCCTTCCGTCGAACGTCAGCCCAATTCTTCAGGCCTACTTTGA
This sequence comes from Granulicella sp., assembly GCA_965200515.1. Taxonomy (GTDB): domain Bacteria; phylum Acidobacteriota; class Terriglobia; order Terriglobales; family Acidobacteriaceae; genus Granulicella. The sequence goes on from CBDAUT010000014.1 coordinate 3,082,609, forward strand.
AACAACGCACAAGAGCCCGCAAACCGCTCGTGCCCTGATCAGTGCCTTTATCGTCAGCGCTACGGGTGCTGCGGCTGTAATGGCCACGCTGATGGAGGGCTTTCGCCGGGCGCACGAGCTTCCGATCCACCCTGGTAGCTTCTGGCGGCGACGTGGACGCGCGTTTGCCCTTGTTCCCCTGTCACTGGTGCCCATGGGACTCGCGAGTGCACTCGTTGTCTTCGGGCACCTTCTCATCCAGTGGCTTGCAAACCACGTCGCGTCGGAGCTGCGCACACCTGTCTACATCATCGCGTTTGCGATTCGCTGGTCGGTGGCGCTGGCTGGCAGCGTGGGCATCATCGCGGTCATTTACCACCTCGGCACGGATATGAGCACCCACATGCGCAAACACCTGGAGCCCTGGGTGAAGGAGCCATGGCACGTGCTGCGCAAAGACTGGTCATGGCGGCAGAGCCTGCCAGGCGCAGGGCTCGCCACAGTGGTCTGGTTTCTCAGCACGCTGCTGTTCGGTTTCTATGTCACGCGCTTTGCGAACTATTCGCGCGTTTACGGTTCACTTGGCGCGGCCATCGCTCTTATGTTCTGGCTGTACCTCATCGCGTTGAGCGTGCTGATCGGTGCGGAATTTAACGCGCAGCTTGCCACGTTGCGGAAGGGCGAACCTGCGGATCGCGAGGCATTCTGAGATGCGGCAGCGCAGACCGTATCCTCCGACAGTTAGAATGACTGCCGGAAGCTGTTGCAATCGATTGCACAGACCGAAAACCCTTCAGGCGGATCACAAGTGGCTTTGGATGTGAGCAACAGCGGTAATGAACGAATGGCTGCACTGTACAACCGGCGCGCCAAAATTGTGGCGACGCTTGGTCCGGCTTCCAGCACAGAAAGCATGTTCCGTCGGCTCGTCCAGGCTGGCCTTGATGTTGCGCGTCTGAACTTTTCGCACGGATCGCACGAGCAGAAGTCAGAGCTCATCGCGATGGTTCGCAAGGTGGCGCGCGAAGAAAACAAGCCGATCTGCATCCTCGCGGACCTGCAAGGGCCGAAGATCCGCACCGGAACACTGGTCGATCACAAGCCCGTAACGCTGGAGGCGGGCAAGCAGCTCACCATCACCCCTGAGCGCATCGACGGCACGGCAGAACGCGTGAGCACCGTGTTCACGACACTTGCTGAGAATCTGAGACCCGGAGATCAAATTCTGCTCTCCGACGGCTTGATCGAGCTGCGAGTGCTGGAGTTGCGAGGTGCCGATGTTGTGACAGAAATCATCAACGGCGGCCTGTTGGGCGAAAAGAAGGGTATCAACCTTCCAGGCGTCTCGATCAAGGTTCCCTCACTGACGGAAAAGGACGAAGAAGACCTCGAATTCGCGATCAAAGCTGGCGCAGACACAATTGCAGTTTCGTTTGTGCAGAACGCCGATGACGTGCGTTACGTGAAAACGCGCATCGCGTCCCTTGGTTCCGACGCATGGGTAATCGCCAAGCTCGAAAAGCCGCAAGCCATCGATCATCTCGACTCCATTCTTGAGGCGGCGGACGCAATCATGGTTGCGCGCGGTGATCTCGGCGTGGAAGTTCCGCCGGAGAAGGTTCCGGCCATACAGAAGCACATCATTCGCCGTGCCGCGGAGTACCGCAAGCCGGTGATCACGGCGACGCAGATGCTGGAGTCGATGATCGAAAACCCACGGCCCACGCGTGCGGAAGCGTCGGACGTAGCGAATGCGATCTACGACGGCACGGACGCGGTGATGCTCTCGGCAGAGAGTGCTGCGGGCAAGTATCCGGTGGAATCGGTCGCCATGATGGCGAAGATTGTCTCCGAAACGGAGAGCGCGATGCGCCTCGACCAATCGCCTCCCGCGCGCCTGCGGCAGCATCGCAATCTCACCATTCCAGAAACGATTTGCGAGTGCATGGCGCATTCCGCACAGGATGTGGACCTCGCCGCCATCGCGATCTTTACCGAAAGCGGCAACACCGCTCGTCTGCTGTCGAAATACCGACCAGACTCACCCGTCTTCGCCCTGTCGCCGTTTGAAGCAGTCGTGCATCGTTCCATGCTGCTCTGGGGCACCTACCCCATTCAGTGTGGCCGCTTCGACGATACGGACAAGCTGGTTCAGGTGGCAGAGCAAATCCTCCAGGCTGGCGGCTACGTGAAACAGAAGCAGGTAGTTGGCATCGTAGCTGGAACATCAACGAAGACAGGCGCGACGAACTTTATGCGGCTGCACCTCGTTGGCGATCGCTAGAAGAAGCTAGTGATTAGTGAGTACGCGGGGTGAAGGTCTTGGACGACGTTGGCGAAATCCGCTCTTTCCAGGACCTTGTTGTCTGGCAACGCTCCATCGAGCTTGCCTCGGCCGTTTATGCGCTCACCCGTGCCTTCCCACGCGATGAAGCTTTTGGTCTTACGAATCAACTTCGCCAAACGAGCGTAACTGTCGCCAGCAAGATCGCCGAAGGCAGTAGCAGCGGCACAGCCGGTGGCTTTGTGGAATGCCTTCTCAAGTCAAACGGTTCTCTTCGCGAGCTACAGACACAACTCATCATCGCGCGTCGCCTTCGCCTCGGCGCTTCGGACCACCTGAATGAGTGTGACGATCTGCTCAATCAAGTTTCGCGCATGTTGAGCGCGATGCTCCTTTCCTTAGAGACTAGAAACAACTCTCCGAATGAAGAACTAAACTAGTCCTTCATTCGCCATGGGAAAGATACGGGTACTCTCCGACAAAGTCGCTAACCAGATCGCCGCCGGCGAAGTGGTGGAACGTCCTGCGTCGGTGGTGAAGGAGCTGCTGGAGAACTCGCTGGATGCAGGCGCCACGCGTATCCGCGTGGAAATTGAAGCCGGTGGACGCAAGCTGATTCGCATCGTGGATAACGGGCACGGCATGGGCCGTGACGACGCGTTGCTCGCCTTCGAGCGGCATGCGACATCCAAGCTGCGAACTTCGGATGACCTCCTTTCCATTGCGACTCTCGGCTTTCGTGGAGAGGCGCTGCCGTCGATTGCTTCTGTTGCACGCGTCAGTCTGCAGACGCGCCAGGCAGAGGATGAAGCGGGAACGCAATTAGAAATTAATGGCGGCAGCCTGCTACGCGTGGAAGACGCCGGATTGCCTGCGGGAACAACGATCGCTGTGCGTGACTTGTTCTTCAATACGCCTGCGCGCCGCAAATTCCTGCGCAGCGAGCAAACGGAACTCGGTCATGTCGCGGCGCTGGTCACCCACTATGCTCTGGCGCATCCAGGCAAGCACTTTGAGCTGCACTCTGCAACGCAATCACTCTTGACCGCTCCAGCGGTCGCAAACGCAGGCGAGCGGCTGTATCAAATCTTCGGACGCGAGACATTTGAAAGTCTGATACCGATTGCTGCAGAGATCGACTTTGCCCGTGCAGGTCTCCCTGAGCCTCCACCATGGCAACGAGGCGAAGATTACGAAGCGCCGGCACCTGGCTTCGTGCGGCTGACCGGCTTTGTCTCAAAACCGGAGCTGCAGAAACTCAACCGCAACTCGATCTATGTCTTCGTCAACGGCCGTCTGATCCGCGACAGGCTTGTTCTGCACGCGTTCAGTGAGGCGTATCGGAACATCATTCCGCCAACATCCTTTCCTGTGGTGCTGCTGTTTCTCGAGCTGCCACCGCAGGAAGTAGATGTGAATGTGCATCCTGCAAAGACAGAAGTGCGCTTCCGGCAGGGGGCGTTCCTGCACGACTTTATACGCGACTCTGTACGCACAGCGCTGATGAAGGCACGCCCCGCGGCTAGTTTCTTTTCAGCTCTCAACAACGCTCCCAACGCATCTTCTTCACTTACCGTAGACGTGAGCCCGCTGCCGGGTGTCGATCAGCCTACGTTCGAGCCGCGCAGCCTGGTTGCCGAAAGTGAACCGGGCATCGAGCCTTCGGATATCGAGTCATTTGAGCTCCGCGAGCGTCTCGTCCCGCCGTCACCGGGGCGGCTCGGATTCGAGGGCAGCGGTATGGCTGTCGGCTACGACGAGGAGAGATTGAGTGCAGGCGAAGGTTCAGGGGAGATCAACTCCGACGAGCAGCCGACGCTCAACTCGCTTGCTACTCTCAAATCACTGGGTCAGCTACGAGATTCCTTCATCCTGGCGACAAACGAAGAGGGTCTTTGGATCGTCGACCAGCACGTTGCGCATGAGCGTGTGCTGTTTGAGAAAATTCTGCGCGAGCGCAAAGTGGAGCAGGTGCAGCGGCAAAGGCTGTTGATGCCAGTGCTGATCGAGTTGCTGCCGGAGCAGATGGTTACCTTCGCGACTATCGCAGAGGAGCTGGAGCGCAATGGCTTTGAAGCCGAGCCCTTCGGGCCGCGCACGCTGGCGGTAAAAGCGACACCGGTTGGACTGGAAGGGCGCGAGCTCGAACGCATGCTGGAAGAGGTGCTCGCGGTGACCGAGCGTGAGCAGCAGGTGGAAAACGAAGAAGCGCGGCGAACACGTATTGCGGCCTCGATCGCATGCCACGCGGCCATCAAGATCAATATGCCGCTCGAGCCGTCCAAGATCGATTGGCTTTTGTCCGAATTAGGTAAAACCGAGCACCCGACCAGTTGCCCGCACGGTCGTCCCATCGCGTTGCGGTATTCTCTAAAAGACATCCAAAAGGCGTTTCAGCGCATTTAAGCGTTTCGCCTCACCGCCGTCTGCCGCCGGGCAGCGGGACGAATTCCGATTCCGACGTGATCCACGCGGAGGTCTGATGCATAGGGCAATCACTGTTACGACGCCACCGGCACAAGAGAGGTTTCTGTTTTGAGTTCAACCCCGCAGTTCAATATTGCGCAGCTTCAGTCTGCACGCACAACAGCCTGGCACCAGTCCGGCGAGCCGTTGCTCACCCTGGATGGCGTTCGAGAGTGGATCGCCAGCGAAGGCTTGATCCTGTTTGCGCCACGTCCGCAGCACCTGCCCTCCCCCGCACCTTCGCTTGTGGAAGCAACGCTGGGCACCTCAAACGACGCCCCTACTGCAGCGCAAACCGACACTGCCCGCTCGTTCGTGGCGCGCCTTGTTTCCGAAGGCAATGCCCTGCCCCTGAACTTGCTTGGCGGCCCGGGTGACGTGCCCGACTTCGTAGTATCCGCGCAGGTATTCAGCTTTGTGTTCACATTGCGTGGCGACAAACTGTGGAAGCAAGCACCAGCGAACTCAGCCAGCGTAAAGGTCACGCCGCTCGCGCTGGGCGCATACGAGCTGCTCGCCGAAAAAGGTGCGATGACCGCTGCCGAGTTGGCCAACGAACTTGGCCGCGAGCTGACCGAAGCTGCCGTGCTGCGCGCGCTGAACGAGCTTTGGATTCAACTACGCGTGCTGCCATTGCTGCAGCAGGGCGACGCTCCTACACTCTGGGAGCTGACCTCGAAGCGCTTCACCAAGGCAATCAAGGCAGGCGTCAACGCTGGCCAGCCGACGGCGCTGTCTGCGCTCGTTTCGCTCTACCTGTCGCAAGCTCTGCTCGCATCGGAAGACGAAATTGCGACGTTCCTTTCACCGCTTGCGGCGCGCTCGCGCATCAAGGAAGTCATACACGGCCTTTCCGCCGGTCGCCAGCTTGAGCCTGTCGTGCTGGAAGGTAAGGCGTTGCTGCACATCCCGGGTACGCTGCCGGTGTTCCCAGAGATTGAACCGGAAGCCGAAGCAGCAGAAGGTGCCGAAGCGGAAGCAGTAGACGCCGCAGCACCTGCCGAAGAAGGCCGCATCAAGCGGTTTACCGGTAGCGGCGAGCGTAGCCCGCGCGACTTCAAGGGCAAGCCCGCAAGCGGCTTTGAACGGCGCGACCGTAAGCCATTTGGTGACCGAACGGCAGGTGGCGACCGCCCTGCACGCCCAGCCAGACCTTATGGTGAGCGGACTGATCGTGAACGGCGTCCATTCCAGCGCGACGCTGCCAGTGCGGCACCCGGCGCAGGCGCAGGGTTTACGCGTCCGTGGGATGAGGATCGTAAACCACGTGCAGAGGGCCCAGCTTCTGATGATGGTGAGGCTCCGGCAAAACGGTCCTACTCCAGACCCTCAGCAGGTGGCTTTGCCAAGCGTGAAGGGTTCAGCAGTCGTCCAGCAGCGGGTGATCGCCGGCCTTCTTCAGATCGTGGGCCAGCACGCAAGAGCTTTGGCGATAAGCCTCCGTTCCGCAAGGATCGCGGAGAAGGCTTCACGCCCCGGCCACGTCCAACCGGAGATGGCGAGCGCAAACCCTTTGTCCGTCGTGACGACAGCGCTGCCGGATCTGAAGCGAGACCGCGCCGCAGTTTCGACCGTCCGGCAGGCGGAGGTTTCGCAGCAAAGAGACCCTATGTGCGTCGTGATGGGGAAGGCGGCGACCGCCCTGCTCGACCGGCCTATGGCGGCAGCAACAGCAAGCCCCGCGAAGTCGCACCAAAGCGCACCTATACACGGCGGGACAATGACTCAGCGGGGCGTCCTCCACGCGAAGGTGCGAAGCGCCCGTATGTGCGTCGCGATGACTCCGCAGGTGACCGTCCGGCTTTCGGTGCCAAACGCCCATACACGCCACGCGGGGAAGGCGGCGGAGATCGCCCGGCACGTCCATCCTTCGGAGCAAAACGTCCCTACACTCCACGAAGCGAGGGCAGCAGCGACCGCCCGGCACGTCCATCTTTTGGCGCAAAGCGTCCGTACACGCCGCGCGCTGAAGGAAGCGGCGATCGCCCCGCTCGGCCGTCGTTTGGAGCGAAGAGACCTTATACCCCGCGCGGCGAAGGAAACGGCGACAGAGCCGCACGCCCTTCGTTTGGAGCAAAGCGGCCTTACGTACGGCGTGAAGGAGCGGAAGGTGAGCGTCCCGCTCGGCCATTCCGCAGCGGACCAAGTGACGGCGCGCGACCACGTCCTTTCGCCCCGCGCGGTGACCGGCCTTCTGGCCCGCCACGCGGGAGACCCGCTGGTGGATCGTTCGGCAGGAGCGCAGGGCCACGTTCAGGTGGTAAAGTTCCGTTCGGCGGCAAACCGGGATTCAGCAAGCGTCCTGCAGGTGCAGGCGATGGTCCGAGACCGCGTAAGCCAAAGCCTGAGGAATAAGAATGAGCGACAGTACAGCGAGCGAGCGGCAACTGCCTATCATCGCGATCGATGGGCCGGCGGGTGCAGGCAAGAGCACCATGGCAGCCCATCTCGCACGGCGCTTTGGTTTCCTGAATCTCGAAACCGGAGCGATGTACCGCGCGTTGGCGCTGAAAGCCATCAATAACGATCTCGATTTCGACAACGAGGCGGAGTTGATGGATTTGGCAGGATATACGCGCATCTCCCTCCTGCCGCAGATGGAAGGAAATCGCGTTCTGCTGGACGGTGTGGACGTTTCGCGACGGGTTCGCGACGGTGATGTAACTGCCGCCGCCTCGAAGGTATCCGTACATCCACAGCTACGGGCGTGGATGGTGGAGCAGCAACGTGCGCTTGGAATCAAGGGCGGCGTTGTCATGGAAGGCCGCGACATTGGTACTGCCGTGTTCCCCGATGCGGAAGTGAAGATATTTCTGGATGCGGCGCCGGAAGTTCGCGGCAACAGACGTTACCACCAGACTGCTCCTTCGAAAGCGGTGACAGAAGAAGCGATCATCATCGAATTGAAGGATCGTGACGCTCGCGACCGGAATCGTGCAGAGTCGCCTCTGAAGCCAGCCGATGATGCTGTGGTTCTCGATTCCACTTCGATGACGCTGAACGATGTGCTCATGAAGGCAGAAGAAATAGTCCGCTCGCACGTACCGGATACGCTCTTGCACAAGTAATAGTGCAACCGTAGGAAGCCGCCATTTTTCCGGTGTTTTTTTCACACTGCGTGCTAACATTTGCACATCGTTTGAAACAGATTGGTTTTCTGCACGGTTTACCGCAGCCGAACTGCCGTTTGGATTCAGCGTCTGAGTCAATCACAACAAGGATTTAGCGAGACATGGAACAGGGAACAGTTAAGTGGTTTAACGACGCCAAGGGTTTCGGCTTCATCAGCCGGCAGAACGGTGAGGACGTGTTTGTTCACTACTCAGCGATCAACAGCAACGGCTTCAAGAGCCTTCAGGAAGGCCAGGCAGTTCAGTTCAATGTCGTCAAGGGACCGAAGGGCTGGCAGGCTTCTGATGTACAACCTCTGTAAGGTCTAAGCCGGGTTCGGCTCAGCATCTTTCCAAACGATGAAAAGGCAGCTTCGGCTGCCCTTTTCTGTCTAGTGCGGCGAGTCGTTCGGAAGACTTCGCGGCACTGGCTGCTCCGGTATTGGATTCCCGTTCTCATCCAGCACGTGTGAAGCGGGCTGAATCGTCACGTCGGTCCGGAACTTGCGATAGTTCGACATGGTCGCATGCAGGCTGCCGTTCACTCCTTTGAAGAGAAGCACTCGCGCACTGCCCTGCCCTTCAAAGGAAGCAGGAAGCCACGCGTCGCTGTTCACCTTGGAAGCCTGGAAAGCAAAGCTGAAGTTCTTGTGAATGTTGACCACAAGACCACCGGCGATTTTGAAATCGTTGAGGAAGTGGCCCTGTCCCCGGACAAGAACGCGATCAGCTTCGTCCACCCAAACGGTCCCGACAAGGTCGCGAATGATGCTTTCAGCCGGGCCGTGCGTCTTTGCGTTCACATTCCCGGCATAATCCAGCACGATGGTCGGACGTCCGGCGAGGGTCTCCCGCCGCTCTTTTGTGAAGGTGCCTAGCTCCAGAATGCGTGACACCGGAATAATGATGTCACCACGGCTGTTAGTGTCCTCGCTCTTCTCCGCATGCTTGTCGCGTCGATCCCGTGCTTTCTGCACGTCCTTGTCGATGCGTTCATTTTCCTTGCGCCCCTCATCGGGCGTTAGCGGTTTGCCGTCCCGCGCAACCAGGCGGTTTACCCGCACACCATCAATGGTTAGGCTCTCGGAATCGGAACTGCTTGTCTTTTTGACGCCACCTTTACCGTCAAACTCCTGCCCGTCAAAGTGCACGTGGTAGGTGTAGTCGCGCGCCTTCGTTTCAACTGCCTTCTCATTACGGTCAAGGTCCAGCAGCAGATCGTAGAGTGCAGGCAGCGGTGCAGCGGTGGATGCCGCACTCGTCTGCGGTGGAGCCTGACGAATAGAGCTCAGCGTGGCTGTGCAGAGAACCGCGATTGCAACGAAGCTCATTCCCTTCGACTATACGTTTCAACCTAAGCCACGGCATTTGCGAGAGCCAATTCGCGTAGCATCGAAAGCAGAGTGGGAGAAACAGCACACGTCGATTCGACAGACCTGGGCACACCAGCGCCGCAGCCGGATCCACACACACAGGGTAGTTTCACGCCACTTCGCAACCCGCTGTTCCGTGATCGCTGGATAGCCAGCACCGTTTCCAACGTGGGCACATGGATGCAGGACACGGCTGGCACGTGGCTGATGACCGTGCTCACCACGTCACCTCTGCTCATCGCGCTAATGCAAACGGCAGCGAGCCTGCCGGTGCTCTTTCTCGGCTTGCTGGCAGGTGCGACAGCGGATATCTATGAGCGCCGCCGCTTGCTGATCTTCTGGCAGGCATGGATGCTCGCCGCCGTCGCGGTTCTTGCCGTGCTCACGTTCGCGGGAGCGGTGTCACCTGTCACACTGTTGTTCTTTACCGCGATGCTGAACGTTGGCTCCGCGATGAACAATCCAGCCTGGCAAGCCATCGTGCCGGAGCTTGTTCTGCGCGAAGAAATTCCGGCTGCAGTAACGCTCAATGGTGTCAGCAACAACATCGCGCGCGCGGTCGGTCCCGCGCTGGGTGGCCTGCTCGTCTCTGGTTTCGCGAGCGCACATAAGGGCGCAGGCTGGACATTCGCGCTCAACTCAGTCTCGTTCGTTGCGGTCATCTGGGTGCTGTGGAGGTGGAAGCGCACCGCCATTTACAAGAGTGCGCTTCCGGCAGAACGTATCGCGGGGTCTGTTCGCTCCGGCATTCGGTTCCTTCGTTACTCACCCACGATGCAGGGTTCGTTCATTCGCGCCTTCATCTTCACGTTTTTTGTCAGCGCGATGTGGTCTCTTCTCGCGCTCGTCGCAAAGCGCGACCTGCACCAAGGAGCCATGGGCTATGGAATCCTAACTTCATCCATCGGCCTGGGTGCTATCGGAGGTGCAACGATGCTGGCACGGCTGCGTCGCAGGTTCGACGCAGATACGCTTCTGCTGGCAACGACGCTTTACTACATGTTCACCATGGCCGTGCTCGGCCTGCTGCACTCACCGTGGGCAGTGATTCCCACGCTGATTGGCGCGGGTTTCGGCTGGACCGTCACTATGGCCACCCTGAACGTGAGCGTGCAGCTTTCCGCACCAGCCTGGGTTTACGCTCGTGCGCTTGGCATGTATCTGATGACCTTTCAGGGTGGGCTCGCGCTGGGCAGTGTGACGTGGGGTCTTGTCGCGGAACACAGCTCTGTACGCGTTGCGATGCTGAGTTCTGGAGCGGGCTTACTGTTGGCGCTTCCGTTCACCCGCCGCTTTCACATCATGAAGGGTGAGTTGCCAGACCTCTCGCCGTACCAGTGGAAGCGTGCCTTACCTGCTTTGGCCGAGGCACCGGATCCCAACGACGGCCCCGTGCGCATTTCCGTGGAGTACTGCATTCCGCTGGAGTCCTACCCGCAGTTCTCACACGTTATTCGCGATCTCGAAGGCGTTCGCCTGCGTGGCGGCGCGGTGCGCTGGGGGATCTATCGCGATGCGGCAAACGCTGAACATCTGAACGAAACGTTCATTATGGAAAGCTGGCTGGACTACTTGCGCTGGCGTGAGCGCATGACTGCGGCTGATCAGGAGATTCGCGAGCGCGTATATGCGCTGCATCGTGGCAGAGAACAGCCAAAGGTCACGCACCAGATTTGGGCGCGCGAAGTTCTCGAGTAACGTTCGGACACGCTAGCTCGGAGGCGCACTGAATACGGACGACGCGTGGAGGTGAGAGCCTGAGATGCGCGGCTGTTCAAGCTCCTGCACAATCACCACACCCCCCTTCAGTGCACCGGTTTCGGAGTAGTAGGGCGAAGCGGAAATCGAAAGCCATTTCGCTGTACCGTCCAGTCTGCGGTGATAAATTTCCACGTTCTTGCTGGATTCGCCGTGCCGTACCGCGCGGAGCAGAGGCATGTTTTCGGGCACCAGGCTGAAGCCTTCCCAGTCAAACGCCATCCGAACCACATCGGACCAGTTCGAACCCTTCGGCAGCGTGCACCCCATAATTTCTTCGGCACGAGGGTTGGAGAACAGAATGTTTCCAGAGGGGGATTCGGCGACCACAACACCAGAAGGCGTGGCGTCAATGATGGCTCGAAGCTGAGCCTCACTGTCGCGCAAAGCTTCCGATGTGATGTGCAGCGCGTGCTCACTCTGTTTGGCTGCTGAGAGATCAGCCACAGAGATTGACACACCGATCACTTCATTCGCTTCATCGCGGGCAGGTTCAAACGAAACCAGCATCGTGTCGACTACGGCACGACCTTCATCCGCATAGCCGGTGGGAGCTTGAATTTCGACAGCCGCAACGGCTTCGCCAGCAAGCGAGCGTTGAAGGTAGGGTTCAACCTCTTCAAATGGGAAGCCCGGAACTTCAGAGAGTTTGCGGCCAAGGTGCGCTTCCAGCGGAATGCCATGCATTTCTGCAAGCCTGCGGTTCAGACTTACATAGCGAAGCTCGATGTCTACGAAGCACAGACCAACAGGCGCACCGTCGTAAATTGCCCGCAGTTGAGACCCACGATCCATTGGGCGGTTGCCAAGTCCATGATCAGCCTCTTTGTTCTCAGCAGTAGCAGCATGCTGATGCGCGTTCACGTGTAGTTGCCGGCCTAGAACTTCCGCTAGGCGATCGGCTGGCACCGCGCGCTCATAGAGCCAGCCCTGCGCGAGATTACATCCGTGCCAAATCAGGAGCTCCGCTTGCGAAGCCTCTTCGACGCCCTCTGCTACTGTTCGAAGCCCGAGGCTGTGGCCGAGGCTCACCACTGCGGACGTAATCTTTCTACTTTGCCGCGACTGCACCATCGTTCGCACAAAGCTGCTGTCCACCTTGATTTCGTCGAAAGGCAAAGCCTGAAGATGCAGGAGACTGGAGTAGCCTGTGCCGAAATCATCCAGCGCCAGCTTGATGCCATGCGTCTTGAGCTCTGCGGCAACTCCACCGGCGAGCGTCAGGTCTTCCAGGAGAGCACTTTCCGTAAGCTCTACTGTTAGCCGCCGCAGACTGAAATCAGCCTCAGCGGCCATCTTCGCGATGATGGAAGGCAGGCGAACGTCATGCAGTTGCGCGGGGGAAACATTTACGGAAAACGTAATGCGATCTGGCACATCACGGGCTGCGACAAATGTCTGTTGCAGAAGGCACACCGTTAGATTGTTGATGAGCCCGTTTGCTTCCAGTGCAGGGATGAACTCATCCGGCGGAATAATCCCAATAACAGGATGAAGCCATCGCGCGAGGACCTCAAAGGCCTCCACCTGACTCGACCGCAACTCAACCAGCGGCTGGAAGAACGGCACGAACTCATCGCGCTGCAACGCGCCGAGGAGATCGTCTTTGCTAAAACGCATGCTCGCTGGTCCCAGGACGATAACTGTCACGCCCGAATTGCCATCCTAGTCCCCACGCAGCAGCCCAGCCATCCCACGTTGGTATCTAGTCTTTCGTACCTGATAGCAGCGTTACGTGAAGCTCTGCGGTGGTAATGCTGCTAACGCGTGATGGCAGGGATATTCTCGGTGCAATTAGATTTCAGTTTGGCACGGGACCTGAGTTGCTTTCCCCTACTGAATCTAAGTTGCAACGTCCTATGCGAGAAACATCTTCGAGCTTCGGCAACACAATTTCGTACGAGAACGGCACCGTCGCTCTATCTGAAATATTGTCCGCGCTGACTTTCGCACTGGACATGACCGAAGGTGCCGTTCCCGGCCACGCGCTGCGTACCTGCCTGATCGGTATGCGCCTGGGCAACGCGATTGAACTGCCCGCGCCGCTGATGCGCGAACTCTACTACGCGTTACTGCTGAAGGACGTGGGTTGCTCCAGTAATGCAGCGCGTCTCTGCGCGATTGTAGGTGGCGGCGATGAGCGCGCCATTAAAGCAGGTTCCAAGTTGGGTGATTCTTCCGATCCCAAGATGTGGAAGATGCTTTGGAAAAATGTGCTTCCGGGTTCAAATGGATTCCGGCGCGCGCTTCAGATCGCGAAAATGGGCAAAGAGCGACAGCAGAATAATCAGGAACTCTTCGAGCTGCGCTGCGACCGCGGCGGACAGATCCTGCGCAAGCTGGAAATGGGAGATCTAGCGGCGGACGCCGTCTATCACCTGGATGAATTCTGGGATGGCAGTGGCTATCCATCGCATAAGCGGGGCACCTCGATTCCGCTGCTCTCCCGCATCTGCTCCGTTGCGCAGAACCTTGATGTCTTTGCGAACGAAACGGGTGCCGAGGCCGCTATCGATGTGCTCGAAGAACGGCAGGGCACATGGTTCGATCCTTATATCGTGTACACGGCCAAGCATCTACACAAGCGAGGTAAGCTGTGGCGACACTGCTTGCCGGGCGACGATGTTGAAGTCACCCGCTCCGCTGTGCTCGACCTTGATGACGGTGAGAAAACCCCGCTTACCGCGAATCGAATCGACAGCATCTGCGAAGCGTTCGCGAGTGTTGTCGATGCGAAATCTCCGTTCACCTTTCAGCACTCGATAGGAGTTGCCGAGACATCAACCGCACTCGCCCGACAACTTAAGTTGCCGGTCGACCGCGTTCACCTCGTGCGACGCGCAGCGCTGCTGCACGATGTTGGCAAGCTGCGTGTGCCGAACAGCATTCTTGATAAGAATGGCCGGCCCACAGACGACGAATGGACCGTGATCCGCGAGCATCCGATGGTTACGCGCAGCATTCTCAGTCGTGTAAGTGCATTCCATGAGCTGGCGATCGTCGCCGCGGAACACCATGAAAAACTCGATGGCAGCGGCTATCCCGACGGCCTCCGCGGCGAACAAATGTCCATCGAGGCACGCATTATCGCAGTCTCTGACATGTTCACTGCCATGGTCGAAAAGCGGCCCTATCGCGGACCAGTCGATCCAATCAAGGTGTTGGGTATTCTTGAGAAAGATGTACCGCATAAGCTGGATGCAACGTGCTTCGAAGGGCTCTCCGCAATGGTCTACGCAGGCTGGAGCCTTCCGCAAAATCTGTCGCTGCCCGGCGAAACCTGTGAACTCATACCGATGCGCCCCAGCAGTCAACAGCAAGTGGCCATTTCCGATGTTGTCGCCGCATAAGCTAGAGGCGTAGCTAACGCCTAAACACAGATAGACGGTGGCTACTTGATGTCTCGCCAATTCTGACCGAGACCGACATCAGCAATGATCGGCACTGAAAATTCAGCGGCCGACTCCATCGTGTCTTTCACCAGCGTCTGCATTTCTTCCGCTTCACCTGGCACCACATCAAACAGCAATTCGTCATGAACCTGCAGAGTCATTTGCGACTGCAGCTTGCGGCGCTGGATTTCAGCGTCGATACGAATCATCGCAATTTTGATCAGGTCAGCGGCCGTTCCTTGTAGCGGCGTGTTCACTGCGGTGCGCTCCGCAAATCCCCGCTGATTCGCATTGCGCGAGTGAATATCTGGAATGGGGCGGATGCGTCCAAAGGCTGTGCGGACTGACTGCGTCTTCCGAGTTTCAGCCAGCGTCCGCTCAATGAACTCTGCCACGCCCTTGTAGCGGGCGAAGTAACGCTCAATGTATTCGCGTGCGGTCTTCTGGTCGATTCCTAGCTGCACAGCAAGCCCGAATGGCGAAATACCGTAAACAATGCCAAAATTCACAGCCTTGGCACGCGCGCGCGTTTCTTTGTCCATCGTTTCCGCGTCCACCTCGAAGACCTCCGCTGCCGTGAGCGTGTGAATGTCCTTGCCGGTGCGGTACGCGTCCAGCAGCAGGGGATCCTGCGAAAAGTGCGCCATCAGTCGCAACTCGATCTGCGAATAGTCAGCAGACATGAGCAGATTGCCCGGTGCGGCCACAAAAGCCGCGCGGATTTCGCGACCTACCGCTGTACGGATCGGTATGTTCTGCAGGTTGGGGTTTGTTGAACTCAGTCGGCCAGTTGCTGTGCCGACCTGATTGAACGTCGTGTGTATGCGCGCGGTCGCATCCGCCAATTGCGGCAACGCGTCCAGGTAAGTCCCCTTCAGCTTCAGCAGTTGACGGTGTTCCAGAACCTCAGCCGCAATCGGATGTTTGATAGCCAAGTCTTCAAGAATGTCCTGCGCGGTCGAGATGACTTTTCCCTTGCCGTACTTCAGCGGCTTGGGTAGGTCCATCTTGTTGAAGAGCACATCACCTAGCTGTTTGGGAGAGCCGATGTTGAAACGATGTCCTGACGCCGAGTAAATCTTCTCTGCCAGGTCGTCGATCAACACGGCAAGGCGCGTGGACTGCTCGCGGAGCAGGTTGAGGTCGACCCGCACACCCGCCTTTTCCATGCGGAGGAGCACCGACACCAGCGGAAGATCGAGTTGCGCATACACATCCGTGAGAGGTGAGTTCTCTACCAGAGTGAATGCGTGGGGAGCTTCTTCTTTGGCCCTGGGTCCAGCAGCTTTCTTCGCGTTCTTCTGCGGCTTCGGATCTTCCGCAAACAACATCTCCGTTGTCATCGCGCCACCCAGGCCCGGGTTATCGGAAGGGATGTTGTGCTCCACGGGAGCGGCTTCTTCTATCTGTTCAGCGAGCGTCTTTGCAAGCCGCACGATGGCAGACGCTGCTTCCGGCAAACGCTTTGCATCGGTTGGATTTACCTTGGAGGGCTGATGCGTTAATGCGAGGCTTGTGGTGCGTGCGGCGATGTCTATCAGCGTGTGTGAGCCGTGCGTCGGGTTGAGCAGATAGCTCTGCAACATGACGTCCGTGATCTCCCCGGCTAAGGCAACCTCATGGGGATTGAGCGCGCGCAGAATCGCCTTCAGATCATGCACCTGCTTGCCCAGAGTATGGTCTTCGAGCGCCTCACGAAGACCGGGTGTGTCGAGCGAAACCTCTATCGCATGTTGTGGGGTCACAGCCAGACCAATATGACAAGCAGGGTCGCTGCTGCTTTCGTTTTGAGCTGACGTATTGTTCGGTGTCTCAGCCTGCATCGTCGAAAACAAAGACATCGTTTGCGGCGCTTCCGGTTCTGCCTCTGCTTCCGCGTCAGCATCCGGGTCGCTCGCTTTCGCGGCGATCTCCTCCGCAAGCGTCTGTGTTGTTTCTGCGAGCGCGATTGCGAGGTGACCAACGCTGCGCGCTTCACCTAGAAGCTCAGCGAGTTCCTTCTCGCCGGCTTTAACGTTGTATGTTGTCGGAGTCGCGTCCTGCGCAGGGGCAAGCTCTTTCAGCATCGTCGTGAACTCGAGCTCCGTAAACAGCTTGCGGCAGGCAGCATTGTCGACCGGCTGAGTACGCATCGCTCCAAGATCGGCCTCGATCGGCACGCCTGTGTGGATGGTGACGAGTTCTTTGGACAGCATGATGTTTTCGCGATTACTCAGTAGCGACTCGCGGTACGTCTTCTTCTTCACTTCTTCAGCACGATCGAGAGCGG
The DNA here is from genome assembly GCA_965200515.1 of Granulicella sp. Classification (GTDB taxonomy): domain Bacteria; phylum Acidobacteriota; class Terriglobia; order Terriglobales; family Acidobacteriaceae; genus Granulicella. The sequence continues at coordinate 3,099,240 of CBDAUT010000014.1, forward strand.
CCTCGACGGTACCAAACTGCTGGATCAGCTCTACCGATCCCTTGTCTCCGATTCCAGGCGCGCCTGGAATGTTATCGATAGCGTCTCCACGCAAAGCCATCACGTCGATGACTTTTTGCGGCACAACTCCGAGCGTTTTCTCCACGCCTTCTGAATCAAGAATCAAATTGTCTTTTGTCGGATTGAGAATGGAGACATTCTCATTTACTAACTGCATCATGTCCTTGTCGGAAGACACGACATACACATGATGCCCAAGCGCTGAGAGCTGGCAGGTAAGCGTGCCAATCACGTCGTCTGCTTCATATCCCTCGTAGTACACGATTGGTATGCGGAACGCTTCCAACGCGCGCCGGATATACGGCTGCTGCTGAATCAGGTCAGGCGGTGTTTCTACGCGATTGGCCTTGTATCCGCCATACTCCACCGCCTCAAACTTCTGCGTCTTGATGTTGAACTTCTTTACGTCCTTCAACTGACCTGCAAGCTCGTTACGATGCACGGGCGCGCCAACGTCGTACACGGCAGCAAGGTATTCCGGCTTGAAGTCTTCCCGCAACTTGTTCAGCATGTTTACAAAGACATACGTCGCCGCCGTGGGTATACCGGTTCGCGTGCTCATCGGACGTGAGCGCTGCATGGCGTGATAAGCGCGGAAGATAAAGGCCATGGAGTCAAGCAGGTATACGGGCGGCTTGTTAGATTGGGTCGGCATCGTCTCGTAGATTGTAGGATGCTGACCGCATGCACGACCGGTAAGCTCGTTCTACAAGCCGGCCCATCGGCATCGAACTAATATGCGCAGGCTCCACGTCATTTCGCTTCTTTCCTTGGCATGCTTCTTCCAGACGGCGCTACCGGCGCAAGAACCGGCGGCAGGCGCACCCGTTACGCCATGCATTCTGCAAAACGGCACAACGCATTGCAGCGAGCCGAGTATTAGACAAGCCGTGCTTGCTTCCTCGTCAATCGCGGTTGAAAGCAGCCCGCGTGACCGCGCAGGCGAAAGCCAGCTTCGTTCTCTTGTCACAAAACTAGGCAAAAGTCTCGCGCTCAACCCGCAATCGGCTGACCTGACGTTGAAGGTCGCATCGATAGATCAGGCGGGGGTCAACTACGGCCCGATGGATCGAGAACTGGCGCGTCTTCAGGTCTATGCGCCAGTTGGCCCGGCAAGCCGGTCACAGCTCATCTGGGAAGAGACGTTGTCCGGCCCAACCGATCTCTCATGGCCCGCCGCGGTGGCGCGCCTTCTCGACCAATTCCGCCACCGAGTGAACGCACGTTAGAGCAGCAGCATGCAGTCGCCATAACTGAAGAATCGATACCTGCTGTGCACTGCATGCTGATAGCCGCGCAGCACATGATCTTTACCTGCAAACGCGCTCACCAGCATCAGGAGCGTTGATTGCGGCAGATGGAAGTTCGTCAGCAGACCGCTGACGAGCTTGAACTCATCGTTGAGCCCGGGGGAGAGAAAGAGACTCGTACTTCCGGATTGCGCTGCTATTGGCTGCCCAGTCGCCTCAGCTTCGCGTGCCAGATGCTCCAGTGTGCGAGTGGTAGTTGTTCCCACAGCAATGATGCGGCGGCCTTCAGCCTTTGCCAGTCGAATTGCATCCGCTGTCTGCTGCGAGAGCGTGTAATGCTCTGCGTGCAGACGGATGTCCTCCGTGCGCTCCACTCGCACCGGCTGAAAAGTGCCGAGTCCGACATGCAGCGTAATCGATGCCAGCTGCACGCCACGCACGCGAAGCTGGTCGAGTACAGCGGGCGTGAAGTGCAACCCCGCGGTAGGCGCAGCAGAAGAACCCTGAGCTGCGGAACCCGAAAGCGGAGCGGACACGACCGTCTGGTAACGCTCTCGGTCTTCCGTAGTGTTCGGCTCATCTTTGCTGCGGTGAATGTACGGTGGCAGCGGCAGGTGACCAATCTGCTCGAGGGTACGGTGAAAATCGTGCACTGGGGCGAACTGCAATGTACGCTCCCCGTACTCTCCTGCTGCCGTTACCACGGCACGCAGCAGCGGCTCGGCTGTAGCAGCTGCACGAAACAAAAGCTCCTCGCCAACCTGAACTTTCTTCGCAGGCTTGACCAGCGCAGACCACACGTTTTCACCCTTACCCGATGAAAGACGTTCCGTTAACAACACCTCAGTCAAGCCGTTCGGAGCCGGCGAGTTGCTTTGCGTCGTCAGCCCTGCACGCGTGGCGTAAAGACGTGCAGGCAGCACGCGCGAATCGTTCATCACCAGCAGATCTCCGCTTCGCAGCAGTGAAGGCAGATCCGTGAACACTCCGTCCCGCAAGTCACCCGTCACGCGATCCATCACCAACATGCGGCTGGCTCCGCGCTCGACAGGCGGATGTTGCGCAATCAGCTCTTCGGGAAGGTGGTAATCGAAATCGGAGACCAGCATAGTCAGGCTCGGCTAAACCGCGATCATTGAAGCGCGGTCAAAGGACCGTTCGCCACTCATGAGTACGGCTTGGTCCAAGGCGGCTTGCACCGCCGCCAGGTCAGGCGGTGAAACGTGTGGAGGCCAGCCAAACGTAATCTTCGCAAAGGGTTTTGGAATCATGAATCTGTCCCAGGACTTCATCAGCCAGGCTCTGTCGGGATGCGCGTGGTAGGTACCGATCCATGTCGCTCCCGTAAGCTCGGCGAGCTGCACCGTTCCTGCCTTCGCGATCATGTTGGGTCCACGGGGACCATCTGCGGTAAAGGCACAGCGGTGACCTTCGTTGTAAGCCTGCGCCATGTTCCGCAGCCCAGCCGCACCTCCACGCGAGGAGGACCCGCGCACCGGATAGAAGCCCAGGTACTCCACCGTACGTGCGATCAGCTCCCCGTCGAAAGACGCAGAAATGAGGATGGCGATACCCTTGTTCCGAAAACGATGTGCACACGTCAGCAGTGTTCGGTGCCAGAAGGCGAAAACCACCGGCCCGGGGATCTCGATGCCCACGGGCACGCCAGGCGCATTCACGTCTCGATAGCGAAACGTTGCGCCCAGTAGTCGAATGAACAACGCTGCCGCCGGAGGAATAATGGCGAGCAGCACACGCTGTTTACGAGTAAACGTCACGCGGTGGACCTAGCTGTACTTGAGCCAGCGAAGGATTTCCGGCAGGTTCGGCTTTTTGCCGTACATCAGGATGCCGACACGGTAGATGCGAGAAGAAATCCAAATCACGCCAACAATCGTGAGCGTCATCAGGAGAATCGATAGAGCTATTTCCCATGGCGCAACATAGGTCAGGGATGTTCGGAAATTCATCAGCAGCGGGCTACAGAACGGAATGAGCGAAACCACGCGCGACAGAACAGAGTCCGGCGCTTTCACAACCGTAAACACCATGACCATGCAGAACGCGAGCGGCACCACAAGAAACAGATTGAGCTGCTGCAGCTCCTGCTCTGAGTTCGTCATCGCTCCAAGCGAAGCAGCGATGCTCGAGTAGAGCAGGAATCCGAAGACGAAGTAGAGCACGAAATACAGTACTTGCGCGACGCTGACGGGCGCGTGCGCTGCACCGCCTCCCATCAGAGATGCAGCCAGCGGTGAACTCGCCAGAAGAAGCGCTGCGACCATCCAGACAAGAATCTGCGTCAGCCCAACCGCACCGACTCCGAGAATCTTCCCCGCGAGTAGCTGATCGGGCGTGATCGTTGCGAGCAGCACTTCAAAAACTCGGCTCGTCTTTTCCTCAATGATGGATCGCGCCGTATTCATGCCATACAGCATGATGACCATGTACATGAGGAAGAAGAAGAAGTAAGCCACAAAGAAGGCCACGCGCATGTTCCCGCTGCTACTGGTGTCGATGTCCACCGGCGCGGTGATCGTGTCAATCTCGTCGGCGCTCAGCCCTCGCTTGAGCAAGCCTTCTCTTGAGACAACCGCGTTGACGCTGTTCTCAAGCGAGTCTTCCGTGGATACATCGCCAGCAGAACGCGCGTGGTACTCAAAAGACGGCTTACCCCCAGCTTGTGCAGGCTCCGCAATCCAGAGATAGCCCGCCAGCTTAGATCCGCTGTTATGCAGTTGCGCATCCAGCGAAGCGCGCGACATCTCCGAAGGCTTCCAAAGGTCAACCTTCATCTCGCTGTGCTTGCCGTTCTCCAGCTTTGTTTTTAGATCTTCACCCAGTTGCTTGTCGCTCGTGACGACTGCAATGTGCGAGTTTGTCTTCGTACGCGCCATCAGATAGCTGGAGCCCGCGATAAGCGCGGCCATTGCGCATGGAATCAGAATGGTCGCGAGAAGGAACCCTTTGGTCCGCACGCGTTCCGTGTATTCGCGTTTTGCGATAAGCCATACGTTATGCATCGATGCGGCCTCCTTCTTCCACGTACTCCGGCGTCCCCTTCACCGTCTCGATAAAGATGTCCTCCAGAGTCGGCTCAACTACTTCAAAGCGCTGGAAGTGTGTGCCACCGTTTATCGCCGCAGCCAGTAGCTCCTGCGCCTGCTCCGGCGTTCGCAATGTGATTTCCGCTACGCCGGCGAAGTTCTTCGCCTCCGACACAGACGGGTGCTGGAGGAAAATCTCGCTGCCGCTGAAGACCGCCTGCACACGATTGCGCGGATAACGGCTCTTCACTTCGCGCATGCTGCCACTGAGCACCAGCCGACCACGATAGATGATTGCAATTGCATCGCACAGCTTCTCTACCTGGTCCATGCGGTGTGTGCTGAAGAGCACCGCCTTCCCTTCGCTGCGAAGCTCAATCAGCGTGTTCATCAGCAGCTCAGCATTCACCGGATCTAAACCGCTAAACGGCTCGTCCATGATGATCAGTTCCGGCTCATGCAGCAGCGCCGCTATGAACTGGATCTTCTGCTGCATGCCCTTGGAGAGCTCTTCGGTTTTCTTGTCGATCGCCTCGGTGATCGCCATGCGCTCACACCATGAGAGCGCTCGCTTGCGTGCCGTCGCTTCGTTCAATCCGTGAAGTTGACCGAGAAAAACAAGCTGGTCGAGCACCTTCATCTTCTTGTAAAGCCCACGTTCTTCCGGCAGGTATCCCACACGGGACAGCAGCGAGCGAGAAAAGGACTGGCCGAACAAGCGAACCGCACCAGAGTCCGGAATAGTCATCCCGATCATCATGCGTATGGTGCTCGTCTTGCCGGAGCCGTTAGGGCCAAGCAGGCCGAACATGGTACCCGGCTCAATGGATAAGGTGAGGCCTTCGACAGCGACCTTGGTGTCGTACACCTTGCGAATTTTTTGCAGTTCAACGATGGGCATGCGGCGGCAACGACTCTTTTCCGTGGGCTACAACTTTACTGGCACGTGCAAACAGAATCTAAACACCTCACCGGCTGGTTCTCGTTGCGAACGATTACGCATATGGTACCGACGTACCACTCGCTGGTATGTGCGCATGACCCAGAGGCTCCATTCCATTCTATCCAGTCCTGCCCGAGACTGAGTGAGTGAAGCTGTCGGGCCCTACCCAAATCAACAACAAGGATCTGCCGACACTGAGTTGCTCAGGTGACATGACGCCACCTTCGGTTAAAGGAAGTATTGAGCCATGAGCAACCTGATCTGCGCCACTCCTGAAAATGAAGCAGCCCGCCTCGCGGCGCTGGAACACCTCAGTATTCTTGACACCGACCGCGAGCCGGAGTTTGACGAGCTGGTAGGTCTCGCCTCGGCGATCTGCGAAGTTCCCATGAGCCTCGTCTCTCTTATCGATTCCGACCGCCAGTGGTTCAAAGCGAAGATCGGCATCGAGACCCGGGAGACGCCCCGCGCTGTCGCCTTCTGTGCACACACCATTCAACAATCTGATCTGTTCGTCGTCGAAGATGCTGCAAAGGACGAGCGGTTTGCTCACAACCCTCTGGTGACCGGCAGTCCACAACTCAGGTTTTATGCCGGCGTACCGGTGTCCAGCCCGGATGGACACGCGATGGGAACTCTGTGCGTCTTGGACAGTCAGCCGAAGAAGCTCACAAATGGCCAGCAAACAGCACTTCGCATCTTGGGATCCCAGGTCAGTGCTCGGCTGGAGCTACGGTTCCAGCGAAAAAAATTAGAAGAGGCGCTCCGGTCTGCGGAGGAATCGCAGGCTCGCCTTCGTGAGTCGGAGGAGCGCTTTCGCACCTTCATGGATCATGCGCCCTTCGTTTCCTTCATGAAGGATGACGACGGGAAAATGCTGTACTACAGCCAGCAGTTTGCTGACATGTTCGATATCAGCATGGAGGCATGGATCGGCAAGACGGACTTCGACAACTTTCCTGAGCAGTACGCGAAGGAATTCCGCCGCCATGACTTGGCAGTCATGGAAAGTGGCGTACCTCGGGTGGTGGAGGAAACTTCAGAAAGCCCGGACGGCTCCGTCCATCACTGGCGCTCCCACAAGTTCCGTTACGTGGCCGAGTCCGGTGTAAAGACACTCGGTGGCGTCTCGGTTGAGATCACCGCAGAGCTGGAGCCCACGCGTGCCCTCCATGTCTCGCAACAGGAACTTGAAGATGCAAACCGCCGCCTTGCCACTATGGTGCGGACCGATGCGCTGACAGGGCTGCACAATCGACGTGGCTTTGACGAGCGACTGGCGGCAGAGTTTGCGCGTGCTCGCCGCAACGACCGACAGTTTTCCGTATTGATCCTCGATGTCGACAACTTTAAACACCGTAATGATACGTATGGACATGCCGATGGCGACGAGACCCTGAAGCAACTCGGCATGGTGCTCCAAGGCGCGGTGCGCGCAGGCGACCTTGTCGCGCGTTATGGTGGAGAAGAGTTTGTCGTTCTACTTCCTGAGACAGGTGAGATGGAGGCGACCGCACTCGCGGAGCGCCTGCTTCGTTCGGTGCGAGATCACTCATGGAACCGGGAGCAGGTTACGGTTAGCGTCGGTGCTGCATCGCTCCATCCTGCTATGCGTGACGAAGCCCGTCTTCTCGCGCTTGCTGATGAGGCGATGTACGCGGCGAAGCAGAGTGGAAAAGATCGCGTCATCAACTACGCAAGCTATCTGCGGCAGTTCAGCGCTGGGCTGCCCGACCTGAGCGCTGGACTGCCCGATTTCGGCGGTGGGCAGCCATCAAACAACAGCCTGCCGGTGTAATCTTCAACGCCTCCCAAAAGAGAAAAGGTCCGCCGAGGCGGACCTTCTTTCTTCCGGCTGATTCATGCTTACGACTGGGAGCCTTCTTCGCCCTGCTCTGCAGCCTGCTGCTCTTCCATCTGCTTCTGCATCTCTTCGCGCCGCTTCTGGCGAGCCTGTTCGCGCTTCTCAGCTTTTGCATTCAACTCCTGCTCAGCGCCGAGCAGCTCAATGAATGCCATCTCGCCGGCGTCACCCTTACGAGGGCCGGTCTGCACGATGCGGCTGTAGCCACCATTTCGCTCTGCATAGCGCGGCGCAACGACCGAGAACAGACGATCCACAGATTCCGGTGTCATCAGGTAAGCAAGTGCCTGACGACGAGCGTGAACGCTGCCGTTCTTTCCGAGCGTAATCATCTTCTCGACCAGCGGACGGGAGGCCTTGGCCTTCGTAACGGTGGTGTGAACTTTGTCGTTCAAAATAACTGAGGTGACGAGGTTACGAAGCAACGCTCGACGATGGCTGGTATTACGACCCAGCTTGAATCCACCTTTACGATGGCGCATGGTGTTGTCTCCTTCGGTCCAGATCGCGTCTGTAGACCGGTGTGCATCGGGGATGCAGGTTGAGGCGGAGCGGCAAAGCAGGGCTTCACCGCTCCACTATTTATTCCTTAGAACGATTCGGTTTCTGAATCAAGGTCGAGATCATCGTCCTCGTCATCTTCTTCGTCGTCGAAGCTACCGTAGCTGGCCGCGAGCGTTGCCGCCGGAAGAACCGACGTCGGACCCGGGATCGGGTTGCCATTCTCGTCGATCTTCATACCAAGCGACAAGCCCATCTGAGCAAGGATTTCCTTGATCTCGTTCAGGCTCTTGCGACCGAAGTTCTTGGTCTTCAGCATCTCCGCTTCGGTCTTCTGGATGAGCTCAGAGATCGTCGCGATGTTGGCATTCTTCAGGCAGTTGTAGCTGCGGACCGAAAGCTCGAGCTCTTCTACCGAGCGGTTGAGATTGTCGTTACGGACAGCCGGGCCGTCGTGACCGTCATGACCGCCTGCTTCCATCTCTTCTTCGAAGTTGATGAAGATGGTCATGTGGTCTTTCAGCAGCTTCGCGGAAAGGCCGAGGGCGTCTGCCGGGAGAACGGTTCCGTTCGTCCAAATTTCAAGCGTGAGCTTGTCGTAGTCGGTGATCTGACCGAGACGCGCCGCTTCCACAAGATAGTTCACCTTGCGAACTGGCGAGTGAACCGAGTCGACTGGAATGAAGCCGATACCGAGATCGCCATCGAAGTTCTTGTCGGCGGAGATGTAGCCACGGCCGCGCTTCAAGCGCATTTCCATGTCGATGCGGCCACCCTCTGAAATTGTGCAGATGTACACGTTCGGGTCGAGGATTTCGACGTCGCCATCAGCTTCGATCATGCCGGAAGTTACAACACCAGCCTGATCAGCGCGCAGATACAGTGCCTTGGGCCCGTCGCCGTTCAACTTGAACGGAATCTGCTTGAGATTAAGGATGATGTCGGTCGCATCTTCCACAACACCAGCAATCGACTGAAACTCGTGCAGCACGCCCTCGATTTTGACAGCGGTAACAGCCGCGCCTTCGATGGATGCAAGCAACGTGCGGCGAAGAGCATTGCCGATGGTCGTACCAAAACCGCGTTCGAATGGTTGAGCTGAAAACTTGCCGAATGTTTGGGTGAGAGTCTCGTTGTCGACTGCGAGACGCTTGGGCTTCTGGAAACCTCTCCAAAGCATGGTGAGTCCTTTCTTCCTTGCCGTTACGAAGCACTCTGCAACAGTTCAAGGGTCGTACGGTGGTAGAGCACACATGAGGAGGCCGGAAGCAGGATGAACCCCTGCGCCCGGCCTTGATGCTTACTTACTTCGAGTAAAGTTCGACGATCTGCTGCTCGTTAACAGGGAGCTGAATCTCTTCGCGCTTCGGCATGCTGACGATCTTGCCAGTCAGGTTGTCGGGCTGCGCCTCGATCCAGGTCACACGATTCTGGCCGGAAGCGAAGTCCTTCGCAACCTGCAACAGCACGAGTTCCTTCGATCCCTGACGGATGGCTACTTCGTCGCCGACCTTGCACTGGAAGCTCGGGATGTTCACCTTGCGACCGTTCACCTGAACGTGACCATGGCGAACAACCTGGCGAGCCTGACGGCGCGAGATGGCGAAACCGAGACGGTAGCAAACGTTATCAAGACGTGTTTCCAGCTGCTGCAGGAGCAGGTCGCCGGTAACGCCGTTGCGGTTCGCAGCCTTCTCATAGTATGCGCGGAACTGAGTTTCCAGCGTGAAGTAGATGCGCTTAGCCTTCTGCTTCTCGCGAAGCTGGAGGCCGTAGCCAACAACCTTCTTGATCTTCTTCGACTGGCCGTGCTGACCGGGCGGGAAGTTGCGCTTTTCTACGGGGCACTTTTCACTAAAACATTTCGGCCCCTTGAGGAACAGCTTCTGACCGTCGCGGCGGCAAAGGCGGCAAACAGGTCCTGTATAACGTGCCATTTCTTTCTCCTGAACTTCAGTTGTCGATCCGTTTACACGCTGGCAGCGCTTCTTCGGGATCCAGTTGGACAAACGGCATTGCCGAATGCACAGTTTTTCTGCTCGACCACCAAGTGACTACCCAAACAACCAGATTTGCCATGGAGATGCAAAGGATTCCGACTGTAAGGAATTGCTGATCAAGGTGCGTTCCGAGCTTCACCAGCAAAAGCGCAAAAGCGAGGAGGTTCATACAGAGGGAGAACAGAAAAATGTTCGGCTTGATCATTCTTCCCTCCTCGCAATTGGACTTTTATTACACGCGACGGCGCTTCGGCGGACGGCAGCCGTTGTGCGGCATCGGTGTGATGTCACGGATCGAGCGAACCTCAATGCCTGCAGCAGCGAGGGCACGAATGGCGCTCTCACGACCCGAACCAGGACCCGCTACGCGAACATCAACGGAACGAACACCATGGTCGCGAGCCGCGTTGGCTGCATTCACTGCTGCCTGCTGCGCTGCGAACGGGGTGCCCTTACGCGATCCGCGGAAGCCAAGCGAACCTGAGCTCTTCCACGACAGCGTGTTGCCCTGCTGGTCGGTGATGGTGACGATAGTGTTGTTGAAGCTGGCCTGAATGAAAACCAGACCGTAAGGAACGTTTTTCCGTTCCCGCTTTTTGAACTTCTTACCCTTGCCAGCCTTGGAGCCGGCACTTTTTTGCTGTGTCTTAGCCATGGCTTACTTGGTCACTTTCTTCTTGCCGGCAACAGTTCCCTTACGGGGACCCTTGCGCGTGCGAGCGTTGGTGTGGGTGCGCTGTCCGCGAACTGGCAGGCTGCGGCGGTGACGCAGGCCACGGTAGGACTGAATTTCGATCAGGCGCTTGATGTTGAGGCTGATTTCCTTGCGGAGATCGCCTTCAATGCCACCTTGCTGCTCGATTACGGAACGAATCTTGTTGAGCTGATCCTCGTCGAGGGTAGCCATTTTGGCGAACGGGTCAATGCCTGCAGCCTCAAGAATCTTGAGGGCACGGGGGCTGCCGATGCCATAGATGTATGTGAGGGCGATGCGAGTCTGCTTGTTTCCGGGCAGATCGACGCCAGCGATACGGGCCATGGTTATGCCTTTCGGTTAGGCTCCTGAGCGTGGCTCAAGGGGCGGGGTTCTTTGTTTGGCGGCTGACCTCGCCATCGATACTGCTGATGACTCTTGTCTCCTCCGGGTTCATCGCAAGCCTTGACTTCGGCTAACTCGCCCGGTGGGGCCGCGTGGACGCTAAGGCGATTAGCCTTGGCGTTGCTTATGCTTTGCGCTTGCAGAGCAGATCACGCGCACAACACCCTTGCGGTGAATCACCTTGCACTTATCGCAAATCGGCTTTACTGAAGCACGAACTTTCATGGCTCTTTTCCCTGCTTTCGGCCAGCGAACTGACCTTTCTTTTGTCGCGATTTGTCAGGGCTAATCACTCGCCACTGACCACTCGCAACTTTTGCTACTTGTAGCGGTACACAATGCGTCCGCGAGTCAGATCGTAAGGGCTGAGCTCAATGGCCACGCGATCGCCGGGCAGAATACGGATGAAGTTCTTGCGCATGCGTCCCGAAACGTGCGCCAAAACCTGGTGCTTGTTTTCGAGTTCAACCTTAAACAGCGCATTCGGCAGGGTCTCAACAACCACAGCCATTGCTTCAATCGCATCTTCCTTCGACAAACGCTCTCCTTCGAGTGGGCGTGGATTGCCCGTCCTCTACTATCCTTGCTAGCTGTTTCGTGGGCTTCTTGTGACTCCCTCGACCACAAGGGTCTACACGGAGACGGTGGAAGGTTCACGCACCATCTGTAAGTGTATAGGAAAAACGACGGATGGGAAACGGGGAGTATCGCGGAATGTATGCTGCGGCTCCTTACGGGACTAGTTTCGCTCCAGGAATTTTCTGGTCTAGTGTGGCAAGTTGCGCGCCGTAAGCCTTCGAGAGCCCCAACAGGTGTCCGTCGGTTATCTGCTTCGGACTCGATACCCAATTTGGCAGGCGAGTGCAATCGTTGTTATCTGCGAGGAATACATGGTTCAGCCGAGGACTTGCGAGCATACGCAAAAGCATGCTGCGCGATTCAATAACGCTAAAGCGATATAACGGTGCCTGCGTTAGTACGCGCACAAACCCAAGTTCTGTAATCGAGCATGTCGCCACTTCGCAAACGTTGTCGGCAGCCATCCACCTCAAGACGCGTTGATGAAATTCGTGCTGCCGAATCGCCATCGCGATGAGAACGTTTACGTCGAGTAGATACATCATGGAAAATCCGCCAGCATCTCCTCAACTTCCCTGCTAGTCAGGATTGGAGGATTTTCCATATCCAGAAAAATGATTGGCAGACCCGTTAATGGGTCATCCACAACTTTGGCGTTTGATCTTCGGTCATGCAGAGCTGTAAGTATGATCCGCTCACCCTCTAATTCGACTTTGAGTGGGTCGCCTGCCTGAATCCCGAGGCGCCTCCGCAAGCTGCCCGGCAGCACGACCTGACCCTTCGTAGACACTCGCGTCTGCATAGTAAGACCATCTTACCGAAGGAACGTTTGAATGATAGTCTCGCTCGCATGTTCAAAATGCATGCTGCGCTGGTGGTGGTGCTGTGTAGCTTCACTTCGTCACTGACAGCCGCCACAGCAAAGACTCACACCGTGACTCTCGGCCCGGTTCGCAAAGTTCCCTACACGCCGCCAGAAGCCACGCCCGACAACAAGTCAGAAGAGGCGACGAGCCTACGTGTGCGCCCACTCTTCGTTGACGAGAAGCAGAAAGAGTGGACCGTGGGCGATGCGCACGATGTAACGGACCGCACGTTTGTCATTCGCCGCGCATTCCGCATCAACGACGCGCTCCCCGGCGAAGCGGCTAGGTGGACGTGGCAGCCTGGTCCGTGGCTTTCGATCGACCGTGTCAGCGGGCATGTCACTGCTCTGCATTTGCCATCATTCGATCCACAAGTCTCGAACGCAATCTGGTTTCGCGACTACGCCGCTTACTGCGGCATTCTGACGACGGTGAAAGGTGGACTCGTCGCCGTCGTCGCTGAGATTGGATCGCGTAAAGCAGTCGCACAACAAAAGATTGGCGCATGGCCGCAGCCCGATGCACCGCACCCGGTTTGCTCACCGGCAAAGTGGCAGCGCACACCGATTCGCGCCACCATCGCGTCCACTAACGGTCAGCCGGTCACCTTCGATGTAGTCGGATCAAGTTCGCTCGTGGAAGAGGGCGACTCGGACGACAATTGAGCTTTCGCATTTTGTACGCGGTTAATCGCGGAGGGGCACTTTTCCGCCGAGAGACAAAGTCCGCACCGCTAACCGAAGTAGTATCGTGAACATTAGCCGGACAAAAGCTGTATTGCCAAATGGCACAGCCCTTGCGACCTGCGAAAAGTCCCCTCCCAAGAAGGAAAGGAACCCTGCACTATGTGGAAACCGAATCAGCCCGGCCCTGCGCCCGCAACACCTGAAACACCTCGCCCGTCACCCCTCGCTCCAACTTCGTCGACTGAAGCTCGTGGACCGGCTTCCCCGGCAGCTCCCTCCGTCGCCGGCGAACAGGCGACCATCGGCAAAAGCCTCTTCGTGAAGGGTGAGCTTTCCGGCTCCGAGTCGCTCTACATTGACGGCAAGGTGGAAGGCGCGATTAATCTGCCCGGCAATCGCGTGACCATCGGTCGCAATGGCCAGGTTGCAGCCAGCATTTCTGCTCGTGAAATCGTCGTTCTCGGCAAGGTCCGCGGCAACTGCCAGGCTTCCGATCGCGTGGACATCCGCAGCGAAGGTTCGCTGACCGGTGACGTGATTGCAGCACGCATCTCGATCGAAGACGGCGCCTTCTTCAAGGGCGGCATCGACATTCGTAAACCTGGTGCCGAGGGCAAGAACGGCGCGGCGGCTCCCAAGGATGCAACACCGGAAACCGCTGGCGCGGAAGCATAAGCAGCCTCCGTCCACGCAGAAAGGCCGCGCACTCGCGCGGCCTTTTTGCGCTTATCCTCAAGCGATCACACTCCCGGCACACTGACCCTCATATGCTGCTTCGCCTCATTCACCTCGTTGAAGTGGTATTGGAAGTAGAGGCCGCCTAACAGGAGCGTCAGAAACCAGTTCAGCCGGATCCCAATGGGCTCGGCCAACGTGAAGTGGCGGCACACATCATTTCGCATGACGAAGCGCGCGACAAGTCGAGTCGTAATTCCACCTAGCGAGCACCACAGCGCAAATGGTGTGTCCACCAGAGGCCCATAGAACAGAGCGTGACTGATGCTCGCCCACTGAGTTGGCAGGTTCAGTACATAAAGTACCAACGCAAAACTGTACAAAATCAACGCGAGGCTCCTGCGCTCCACCCTCCGCAGCCACGCCGCTTGCACTACGTCCCAGATGACGAAGAACGCTCCCAACGTAAGTACACCGAAGATTAGCGCAAGCCACCAGCGGAGATCGGGTGGATCGGCGTACAGCCGCGAAGGTCTTCGCTCATCCAGCATCTGCGACCCCGGAAACATCTCCGCGATCGGCAGCCACTCCTCCATGCCTTCGGTCTGTACCAGGTCATTGTCTGCAACGCGCCCCGCAGCAATCTCCTGCCGGAGTTCCTGAAGAGAAAACGTTCCGATATTCTGCCCGTTGCGAGCGATGCGATAAGTCATTCGTATGTGTCTCTGCTGGTTCCAACTCTGATGCAGAGATGACCTACATCAACTTACTCGCCGCTTCCAGCTCGGCGACATCCAGCTTGATCATGCCCATCATCGCCTTCATTCCGCCGGATGTCTGAATGTACTCGGCAATCTTCTCCGGCACAATTTGCCAGCGCACTCCATAGCGGTCCTTTAGCCAGCCGCAGGCCATCTCCGACCCGCCATCTTGCTGCAGCGCAGACCAGTAGTAGTCGATCTCCTGCTGGTTGGCACAGTTCACCCAGAACGAGACTGCTTCGTTGAACTCAAAGCGCGCACCTGTTCCGTTGAATGCAACAAAGTCGCGGCCGAGAATCTCGAACGGAATCGTAACGGGCACGCCTTTGGTGAACGGTGGCAGGTCAGACAAAACGGGCGCGCTTCTCTTGCCGGACTTGAAAACACTCAGGTAGAAGTCAACAGCCTCTTCAGCCTTGTTGTCGTTGAACCAAAGAAACGGTGTGATGGCAGACATGCCAAAACCCTACTGCGCCGCCAGCATTTAGTCGAGGGCAATCAGTAGACCCTCAGCCGCTTCAACCGTGACAGCACCCTCAACCGACGATCCCATTCCGTCCAGAATCGTTGTCAGCACAACAGTTCCCGCCGAAGTCTGTGTTGTGACGGGCTCTTGTCCTAAATTCAACAGCACTAGAAAATCCGTGCTCTCGCCGTCCGACAAACCAACACGCCGGTAGCGCAGCAACGCGCCTTCCGCAACTACGTCCGCTACCGCGCCGGAGTGCAGCGTGTCGTAGGTTCGCCGCAGGTGGAGCAATCTTCGGTAGAGAGTGAACATCGATTTCTGATCGCGTGACTGTGTCGCGGCGTTCTTCGCCTTCCACTCACTACTCATTGGTAGCCAAGGCACCGTTTCCGGCGTTGTGAACCCTGCGTTCGGCGCGTCCACCCACAGCATCGGCGAGCGCTCTGGATCACGTCCTCTTCCCTTGCCCGGCTCGTTCTTTTCCGCAGGATCCTGCACCCGATCTAGCTCAATTGCGACATCCTGCATGCCAAGCTCGTCGCCGTAGTACAGCGTTGGCGTGCCACGCAGAGTCAGCAGCAACATCGCCGCCGCTCGTGCCTGCTTAACACCGATGCGTGAAGCTAGCCGCGGCTGATCATGGTTTCCCAACACGTAGTTCGGCCACGCGCCGGGAGGCAGCAGTGATTCATAGGTGTTGATGACTCCCGCGATCGCACCAGCCGACCAGTTCGTCTGAATCAGATGAAAATTGAACGGTAGGTTCGCGCCGTTCAGTTGCGCTCCCGCCGTGTGTGCGATCTGCTCCGCGGGAAAACCGTAGTAGCGAACCAACTCGGGCAGAGGCAGGTAGATCTCTCCGATTAACACGCGATTCGAGTCGCTCGAAAGGTTTTGCTCGCCGTCTGCCTTGTTTCCAGATGAAATCGTCGCACCGTAGCTATCCAGGAGGGCACGCATCTCCGCCACGATTGCATACGTTTCCGGCTGGTTTGCATTCTTCACAGGAAGAGTTTTGGTGTGATCGTGCTGATCGGGCGTGTACTCCGGGTTCGGCGGATTGTCTGCGAAGTCGGCGTCCTTGATGAGCAGCCAGAGCACGTCCATGCGAAAGCCGTCGACGCCACGCTCCAGCCAGAACATCATCGCGTCATACATCGCCTTCCGCACTTCCGGGTTGCGCCAGTTCAGATCAGGCTGTTGCTTGAGAAACGAGTGGCAGTAGAACTGCTGCGTCACCTCATCCCACTGCCATGAGGGCCCACCGAAGTGCGATGTCCAGTTGTTCGGGAAGCGGTTACTTGCAGGCGCGTTGTCCCCGCGCTCCGGCGCAGGATCACGCCACAGATACCAGTCACGTTTCGGGTTCACACGCGACGAACGCGATTCCAGAAACCACGGGTGCTGATCGGACGTGTGGTTCGGCACAAAATCCAGAATCACGCGCAACTTCTTCTTATGCGCCGCCGCAACCAACGTATCAAAATCGTCCAACGTTCCAAACAGCGGATCGACGTCGGTGTAGTTCGCAACGTCGTAACCGAAGTCAGCCATCGGCGATGGATAAAAAGGCGAGATCCAGATCGCGTCGATGCCGAGCGAAGCGACATAATCGAGTCTCGCTGCAATGCCGCGCAGGTCGCCTACACCGTCACCGTTCGTGTCCTGAAAGCTGCGTGGGTAGATCTGGTAAATAACGCCGGACTGCCACCATTGCGTGCCTCTAAATTCACTATCGGCCATGTAACGTTCGATGCGCGTAGCATCGGCACATGGTCCTCGAAATCGCCAGCGAATTTGACGAACTCCTACATGAAGCAGAGATCGCTCACGGGCATCTTTGCGCCGGGCAGATTCTTGGAGTTCGTATGGCAATGCTTGCGTTGCGTCGCCTCGACATTCATCAGCCTCGCAAAAAGCTCAACGCCGAAGGCAATCCGAATCCTGATCGCAAGCGCCCCGTTGTGTTCGTCGAGATAGATCGCTGCGCTACCGACGCCATTGGCGTGGTCACAGGCGCACGCGTTGGAAAGCGTGCACTCAAGCTGCGCGACTGGGGCAAGATGGCCGCGACGTTCATCGATCTGCACGCGCCGCTCGGAAATGACGAGTACAAGGGCATTAGAATCGTCGCTCTGGAAAGCTCAAAGAACACTGCCCGAGAACGCTATCCCGAGCTCCCGAAGAACGAGCAGCAGATGATCGCGTACCGCGAACTGTCGGACGAGGAACTATTCCAAGGAGAGTGGGTACGTGTGCCACTGCGACCGAGCGAGTTCCCAGGCTACAAGGGCGAGCGCACCACATGTGCGCACTGCGGCGAAGGCATCAACTTCGATCGCTTCGTGGAACGCGATGGCGAGCGCCTCTGTCTGACCTGTGCGGAACCCGAGCAGCTCTACTACCGCCCGCTGTAAAACAGCGCAGCCGCTCCCGGTGGAAGCGGCTGGCGCGAACGTCACATGAAAATTAGTAGTGGCGGAAGTGATCGCGGTCGTAGCGGTTGCGCTCCCATTCCTCATGGCGCACGTGGTTCCGGTAGCGCCAGTCTCCGCCATAGTATGGGCGCTGGTAGTAGCTGCCGTAGTAACCAGGCGCATAGCCGCCGTAGCCGTAACCATAAACACGCGGTGGGGCTGGGGCGTAATACCGGGGGCCGCCAAACTGCACACCAAACGCAAATCGTTGGGCCTGTGCGGCAGGAGCGGCCGCACTCAGGACTGCGCCTGCGAGCGCGCCGGCTGCCAGGACTCGAACTGCTTTTCCCTTCAAGCATGTAAGCTTCGCGGTCAAGTTGGATAGCTTCATGGTGTTGCCTCCTGCAGGGCGCTTACTCCCGCCGTGCACTAGTAGAAACGCACCTTCCGGCAGCGTGTTGCGCGCAACTTTTCATGACTAATGCGTTCACAGACCCTACACAAACTGCATTTACTGCATCTGCGCAGAGCACGTGTAGCTGGCCGCCACACTCGTATTTCCGGCGCCTGTATATCGAGGCCACTGCGGCCACTCACACATTGGCCGTGTGCGTCCGCTGTGATTGTCCGTCACTACCAGATCTCGCGGTGCAACATTCTTGTCTGCCCATTGATCCAACACACTGATTGTGTCGAAGCCCGCGTTGAACCGTCCCACTCCGTGTCCCATCCCCGGAAGTAAGTACAAACGCGCGAAGTTGGCAGTTGCGTCCGCACCCATCGTGCTTTGAAGCCGCTGGTAATAGTCCACAGTGGAGTTCGTCGGAATCACAGTGTCCGTCGTCCCGTGCACAAGAATGAGCTTGCCTCCGTGCGATGCAAACGGTTTCAGATCAGCATCGGTGGAATCGATCTCCGCTGCCTGCTGCAGCAGCTCAGGCTGATACTGCCCGCCTGTTTTCACGTCGAAGTTTCGCGAATCGTAGTGATGGCCCACCGTGAGAAAGTTGCGCGTCACATCATCACCAATCACATACCCAAATGAATTGAAGAGGAAGATCGGGTTTTTCATCGGGTGATGTAGAAACCCAAGCGAACCTGTCAGATCGGCACCACTCAACACGTTGTACCCAGGGATGCTGTCCACGCCATGTGAAAGCGTCACAGAGGTCTGCTGCGGGCTCGCGAAGGTTTCCAGCGTATGCATCTGCGCCTCCGACAAACATCCGCCGTGTGCGCGCCCATCTTCGCATCGCAACTTCGCTATATCGACGTGGCAAGCCGCAGGATTAGCGATGATGCGATCTTTCAACCCGTCCTGCGCATCGCATTCCTGCTCCACAGTGTGCGCAATTAATTTTGTTTGTCCGCGACCGAGAAAGCCACCCGGCGCATACAGCGCCTGCGCTGTGCGGATGAACTGAAGGTCAAGCTCGATCTGATCCCACGCGGCATAGGCTGCAAGCACGCCATCGTAATCAGTCGGAAACCGCTGTGCCACACGCAGCGCTTCGCGGCCTCCAGTAGAGCCGCCGATGAAGTACATTCGCGAAGGTGCGTGGGTGTAGCGCTTCGTCATCAGCAGCACTGCAACATCATGCACCTTCTTCAGCGCAGCACCCGCAAAGTTGCGCTGCATCTCTGGGTTGCGCGCAAACTTCGCATTCAGCGAGTTCAGCACGTCTGGAAGCGGAAAGTAGTTTTTGTGATGCCCACTATCCGATCCGAAGGTTGCGTATCCACGCTCCAGAGGAGTCGCCTGTGACTTCAGGCCAACAGCCGTTCTGCCCTTTCCGGTAATCACGTAGCCGTCGAATGTGCCGCCGCCGTATTGCAGTGCTTTTCCATTCCACTGCTCCGGCAGATTCAGCTCAAAGCGAATGTCCTGCGCATGGGCATCGATGGGGTGAATGCGTCCCTTCACCTCGCAAAAAGCCGCATCTCCCTGTGAATGGTGCGCGGCGGAGGTCACTTCCGCACCTTGGGTTGGTAGCCCGATCTCTCCCGCTGAAATCGTCACCTTTCGCAGCGACTTGCAAGAGTTCGTGGCTGCTCGCGCTGAAGCAGCGAGCGTGAGTAGCAAAAGCAGAACGAGGCCGCCGCACGGGCGCACCACATTGCGATTAGAAGGAGAGGTTTTTTGAGGTTTCGACATAGCCCGATATGTGGGATGCACGAATCCACCTGGCGCCACAATCTGGCGCGAGGAGAAGACAGCTTACCGAGTCAGATTGAATCGCAATCCAGCCTGCACCAGCCGCGGTGACGCCAGCGTGAGTACCGGCGTACGACCCGCATCGATGCTACGGTTGAGCACGTTCTGCGCGGACGCAAATACAGATAAGCCCCGCCACAACGTCCGGTCTGCAGAAACGTCGAATCGCGCAAACGGATGGAGCAGAAACTGATTGCTCGCATCATCGAACTGCTTCCCCGTATAGCTCGCAATCGCGTGCAGGTTTGCCACGCGTGCAAGTGCGTAGTTAGCAGTCGCCGTCACAGCTTCGCGGGGCACCTGGGGAATCCAATTGCCCGTAAGGTTCGCCTGGGCCAGGCTGCTCGTGTTGAACGCAGTCACGGTCGCAACTGCGAGTTGATAGCCAAGCGTCGCATTCAAACCGCGCCACGTCCGTGACTGCGCTTCCACCATGAAACCACGGCTGCGAATCTGCCCAAGGTTCTGCCGTTGCAGTGTTTGCGCTGTGGCAGTCTGCGTCAGCAGCACAGCAGAGATCGGTCGATTCACCTCAGTCCAGAAGTATGTCGCGCGCACCTGCCCAATCTTCTGCGCCTGCCATTCTCCACCGAACTCGAAGCCCGTCGCACGCTCCGCAAGCAAGGTGTTGTTAGCTAGCGTGGTCTGCTGCCCTACCTGTCCCGTGCGATACAGCTCATTCATCGTTGGTCCGCGAAACGCGCGAAATGCAGTGCCGGTCAGAGCAAATCCGCGCGGCAGATAACGCACCAGGCCGACACGGGGACTCGCTACCAACTCATCTATTTCGGGAAGCGCTGTCCGCACGAGCGTCGTAGAAACAAGCTGCTGCGCATCGAACGTGCGGAACGAGTCCACGCGCACCGAACCCGAAAACGACCATCCACGCGGCTGCCAGATTGCATTCGCAAAGCCGCCAACTTCCCGCTGCCGGGCACTGATGCTCGTGGTCGCGCTCACGCTCCCGTTCACCGCAACGCTGCTTTCCGCATCGGTCGCACGCACATCGTGTGCATCGAGTCCAAGAGCTGCCGTCACCTTCGCGACGAATGCGTGCGTTCCCTGCAGTGCGAAGCCAAGCTCATCCGTAGGCACACGCTGCAAACGTGTCAGCCGCTCGGAATTGCGGTCTGCTGCAATCGATGAAAAGCTCTGCCGGTAGCCTTCACGCGAGCCGAACACCCGCAGCGCACCATGCGATGTGCCGCGCTCCGCATCTGCGCCACCGACGTAGCGCCAAAGCCTTGTCGCGTTCGTCTGCAGTGAAGTTCCGTTCGCGCGCGATTCGTTCAACACATTGCCACGCAGGAACGCCGAACCCGCGGTAAGCCGCGATGGCGTCCGCAGCTCAACTCTTCCCACCTGCTCCGTGACGTTCGAGGGCACATCAACCGTGCCGCGAAACTGCGGTGCTGTGGGAATGTATCCGGCTGTGGTCAGTGCGCTTCCTGCTGCAAGCACCGCAATCGCGTGTGCGTCCGCCGTGAGTAACGCATCGCCCAAACCGGAATCCTGCGTTGCACCCGACGCATCCGCAGCAAAGCGGATCTTCGCTGCTTCAGGCGATGCCGGAAGAATGTCCACCACGCCGCCTATGGCACTCGATCCATACAAATCAGCAGAGCCGCCGCGCAGTAACTGCACCTGCTGGATTGCCAGCGAAGGTATTTCATCCCAGTGAATCCACCCGCCGAACGGATCGTTCATCGGCACCTGATCGCTCACCACGAGCGTGCGACTCGCCGCGGTGCTGCCGAGCCCGCGCAGGCTCACGCCCTGCGTCGTCGGGTTCGCTGTCCACGAACTGGTACGGCGAAACAATTGGAATCCCGCAACCGAATGCAGCCGGTCATCCAGCGCCAACCCCGGTGCCTGCTCCAGCTTCTGTTCCGAAAGCACTGCGACACTGGAAGCGGAATCGTTAACTCCAACCAGGCCACGATCAGCGGTCACTGTTACCGACTGTTGCACCTGGATTTTCGGGCTACCCGCTTGCGCTGTGATAGCAGGTACCTGCGAATGTGCAGTCACGCTCACCCAGAGCGCAACAGCAGCCCACTGTGCGATGTGCATTTCTAGGCGGACTTCTGTGCCGCCTCGATGGAAGCACCCACACGCAGCATTGTTGCTTCGTCGAAGTGCTTCGCCAGCACCTGCACACCTATCGGCAAGCCGTCCCTGGTAGCGCCGCGCGGAACACTCATGCCGCAGATGCCAGCGAGAGAAGCCGCAACCGAGTAGATGTCTTCGAGATACATCTGTAATGGATCATCCGTCTTTTCGCCAAGCTTGAACGCCGGGCTCGGGGTAACCGGGCAGACGATGGCATCCACCGTCTCAAACGCCGCTAGAAAATCACGAGCGAGCAGCGTCCGAACCTGCTGCGCCTTGCGGTAGTAAGCATCGTAATAGCCCGCCGAGAGCGCATAGGTGCCAAGCAGAATGCGCCGCTTCACCTCGGCACCAAAACCCTCGTCTCGCGAGTTCTTGAACATCGCTGAAAGTGTGTTTGACTCAGCCGCGCGCAATCCATAGCGAACACCGTCAAAGCGAGAAAGGTTTGAGCTCGCCTCGGCGGTTGCAATCAGGTAGTAAGTAGGCACGGCGTATTTCGTATGCGGCAGCGAGACCTTCTCAACGGTCGCACCTTGCGCTCGCAAATCATCCAGCGCCTTCTCTACAGCCTCGCGAATATCCGGGTTCAGCCCCTCGCCGAAGTATTCTTCCGGCACACCGATCTTCAAACCGCCGACCGACTTCGCCACTTCCGCCGCGTAGTTCGGCACCGTTTCTACAGAAGCAGTCGCGTCCATCGCATCCGGACCAGCGAGCACTTCCAGCAGCACCGCCGCATCTTCCACCGAGCGCGCAAACGGTCCCACGCGGTCGAGCGAGGAAGCAAACGCAATCAGACCGTAACGCGATACGCGCCCGTATGTTGGCAGCACACCAACAACTCCGCAAAATGCCGCTGGCTGACGAATCGAGCCACCAGTGTCTGTTCCCAGTGACCCCACACAGAGCCCCGCGGCAACCGCAGCCGCCGACCCGCCGGAAGACCCACCCGGCACATGCCCCGGCGCTTTCGGATTCTGTACCGGCCCATACGCCGAGTTCTCGTTCGAAGATCCCATCGCGAATTCATCGCAATTCAGTTTTCCCAGCAGCACCGCGCCCGCGGCGTCCAGCTTCGCCACAGCAGTGGCGTCGTAGGGCGGATGGTAGCCCTTCAGAATCTTGGAACCAGCCGTTGCAGGCGCGCCGCGCATGGCAAGGACATCTTTCACGCCAAGCGGCACACCCGCCAGCGGACCCAGCGGATCGCCCGCTTTCGCCGCTGCGTCCACTTTCTCGGCCTGCGCAAATGCGCGCTCACGAGCCAACGCAAGATAACTGTTGATTCCCGCGTCGACCGCTGCAATTCTGTTGAAATGCTGGGTTGCCAGGTCGGTCGCCTTCACTCGACCCTGCTGCACGGCTGCCCGAGCTTCCGTCAGTGACAATGTTTCCAATTGGGCGTGTACTGCATCGGCCATCAGCCTTCGGCTCTCTTTCAGAATGTCTACTATTCGTCGTTAAGGGACAGCGCTTTAGCGCTCAATTACTTTCGGCACTTTGAAAAAGCGTCCGTCAGATTCAGGTGCTTCTGCCATCACAGCTGTGCGATCTACCGACTGCCGCACCGCATCTGTCCGCAACGTCTCTCCGGCGAGAGCTTGCTCCAAACCGAGAATTTCCGACACCTGCGCCATGGGCGGCACGTTCGCTGTGTCGAGCTCGTCCAACTGTTCCACATAGCCGAGGATGACATTCAGATCGTGCGCCATGCGTGGCAACTCATCTGCCGTGAGCTCCAGATTTGCCAACGCAGCGACGTGGCTGACCTGTTCCAGAGTTACTTTTTCTGCAGTACTCAATACTTTTCTCCCGGCGTGCGCGACGGCTCATTAGCAGCCACAGCAGCTCGCGCCTGAGTGTTCGGCTTCACGTAAAAGTGTATCTCGCTGACCGGAACGCCCGCGATCTTCGCGACCTCGCTCGCAAGCACTGCGCGCGAGGACAAAAACGGCTGCATCCACGCTGCCGACTCCACACGTACCTGCAGCACGCCACAGTCATCCAACGCTTCCACCTCGCCTCGCGTCGCCAGCGCGCTGCCGCACGCAACAGGCCACGCCGCCGCCAGGCGGTCCAGAGGACCTAGCTCCCGTAGGCTCCGCCGCAACGAGCCACGAAGAAGATCACGCATTCCCTGCACTTCTTCCTCCTTTGCGAACGACCTTTGAGCAGTTCTATCAAAATCGATCGCCCACACTTGGCGCAATCGCAATCCAGCGGCAGAAGTTCGCCACCGTGGAAAAAATCTTTGTAGCGGGCTTTGCTTTACCACGAAATCAGCATCTCTCTCAGATGACGGCAACCAGCCGGGGAGATTGAAGATCATGCCTGACTACAGAGTCCAAGCGGGTGAATCACAGGAAGACCAGGTAACAGCCGCAATTGAAAAAGTCACCTCCAAGACACCCTCGAGCGTCTTTCTTGGCTTGGCGATCGCTTCCATCGCCGCTTCGGTTTCGTTCAAGATCGCAAAGAAAGACTACGGTGCCTTGTTCGTCGGTCAGTGGGTCGCACCGTTCCTCCTGCTCGGTATCTACAACAAGATGGTGAAACAGCACGGTTCCGACGCAGAAACGCGCTAAATCGACACTTCAATGACAGAACGCCCGGATTACTCCGGGCGTTCTGCGTTGCTGAGGCTCAACTACCAGAGCACGCCTTGAATGGGCTGTTCCGGTGCTGGCAGGTCCTTTTCTCCGAGTAACTGCCGGAGGTTAATCTCGATGCTGCGCGTGATGGAAGTCAGCGGGACATCGAAGACCGTGTTGTCGAACGGATTTTCGAGATCGCGTCCAATTTTGTCCAGCGCCAGAAACATGAAGCCGACGATCGTCGATCCCAGCGGCGTGTACCACTCCAGGCTTTGGACCATCCCCAGCGGCAGCACAAGGCAATATAGCTGCACAAACAACTGCGGGAAATAGTCGTACTGCTTTGGCATCGGGGTGTTCTTGATGCGCTCCGCACCACCTTGCGCATCCGCCAGATCGTCCAGATTGCGATCCATCGCCTGCCAGCCGATGGAATCAATCCAGCCGTTATCTTGGCACTCGCGCAACATACTCCCCATGCGCGCCTGCAACGTCAGAGGAACATTCTTCTCGTTCCGCAGGGACGCAACCTCACCCGGGGGAAGAATCCTCTCCAGCTCTTCCCATGGCGAAAGCTGACGCAGATGCTGGCGTAGCGCATGCACGTAAGCCACCTGATAATGCACCAGGGCTGTTCGGAATGCTTGGAGCTGTTGTTCTTCCGCCGGGTCGTTCGGGTCTTTGGCACGCAGCGTTACCGCCACCTGCCGCGCCAGACTCCTGCTGTTGTTGACGATCTGGCCCCAGAGCTGGCGGCCTTCCCACCATCGTCCGTAGGCCGAGTTGTTGCGGAAGCCCACGACAACGCCTATCGCCGATCCGTACAGCCCAAGCGGCAGCGCAGGAGATCCAATCCACTTCCACCCGAGTACCTGGTACACAAACACGATGGCGCAGTCATACATCACCAATGCAAGCAGCGGCCAGCCCACATACTGCACCATCCGCCATATTTGCGGAGATTTCGGAACAATCATTCTGCGGTGCCGCCCGAGACTGGCGTGAACGTCTCTTCTCCGTCCGCCGCAATTCGAACGTGCCCAGTTGCGATGTCATATACCCAACCGGAAATGCTCAGCTCTCCGCGAGCCATTGCCCCTGCCACGGACGGATGCGTGCGCAAATGCTGCAACTGCAACAGCACATTCTTTTCCGTCAGCCGTGCCAGCGATTCGGTTGGCTCCTCGCCTTCTACCTGCACTCCAGACCACACGCTGTGTGCCGCATGCGCGTTGGAAAGCCAGCTTTTCACAGTCGGCAGTGCATTCAGAGATTCTGGAGCTTTCAACGCCTTCATCGCGCCGCAGTCGCTATGACCGCAAATGACCGCGTGCTGCACCTTAAGTGCAGACACGGCGTACTCAATCACCGCGCTCACGCCGCCCAGCATCTCGCCGTAGCCGGGCACGATATTGCCCACGTTGCGCGTGATGAACAGTTCTCCCGGACTCGATCCGGTCACCGTCTCGATATCAATGCGCGAGTCGGCGCACGTAATCATCAGGGTGTGTGGCTTTTGTGGGGTCGTCGCGGCTGTGCGGTAGCTGTCCTCGTTCTGTGGGTAGGTTTCGGTCTGGAAGCGGCGTATTCCCTGCTTCAATTTGTTCAAGATTTCAGGCATTCGATTTCTCCTCGGTCAAAGTGCCGGTTTTCCGGCGAGTCGTTCATCCGCCTGAGCACGTCGCTCAGGCTTCTTTCCATTTGACGTTGCACCCGATGCTTGCGCGTTGGTTTGTGTCCGGTCTTTTCCCGGCGATCACCGCATCCAGCGCCGCACGCAGGTCTTTTCCGGTTACCGGCGTGTCGTTGCCCGCATCGCCTCTGCGTGGTCTGCTGTCATCCAACTGCCCGCGATAAACCAGCTTCATTTCCCCGTCGAACAGGAAAAAGTCCGGTGTGCAGGCCGCGTCGTAGGCTCGGGCCACTTCCTGCGTATCGTCGAGCAGGTACGGAAACCTCCAGCCCAACCGCTCCGCCTGCTTTTTCATTTCGCCCGGTCCATCCTCAGGATAAGCCGCCACGTCATTGGACTGGATAGCTGCGATGGCAACGGGTCCGCCGCCTTCCTCACCAAAATAGTCACGTCCGATGCGGGCCAGCTCCTCCTCGACATGCTTCACATAGGGGCAGTGCACGCAGACAAACATCACCAGCAGCCCATGCTTCCTGGCCGAACCACCGTGCACAGACCGCTCCGCCGCCTCCTGCGAATCGTCATCCCAGCTAAGCGCGAAGACATCGTCCCGGCTCATCGCCTTTCCGCTCACCACGTCCAGCAGCTCAAACGCGGGAGCCAACGTCCCCAGCTTCACCATCGCAGATTCTGTTTTGCTCACAATTCCTCCTCCGTCATCCCGGATGATATTCCTCTCGCACAACGAGACTGTGTCAACGTATGCTTGCGCTGAAACTGCCACAAATTTCACTCGTCTAAATGGGAAAGCCATGCCGGGTCCAGTTACTGTTCGCTCTGTCCTCCAGTCCTATTTGTCTGCCGCCGCGCTTTTTCTAACAATGATTTGCGTCGCGCGCTGCACTCACGCCCAAAGTGCAGCGGCTGTTGCACGCTCAGCCAGACTCCACGAGTCCGTAAGCTCATCTGCGCAGACACAGCTACTGAATCACGTGCCAGCTTTCGCGGACGTTGCTCGACTGCCCAGCACCGTGCTCTCTCCCGGGTCGAGCTTTGCGCGGCTCACACTGGTCGTGAACCGAGCACCGGAAGTTGAGGCTGCTTTCGAACAGCTGCTTGCGGATCAGCAGAACCCATCATCCCCTCGTTATCATCAGTGGCTACTTCCGGCGCAGGTCGGTGAGCTATATGGACCCGCACAGACCGATGTAGATGCGATTGTTGGCTGGCTGCAGTCACGGGGCCTGCAAATCGTCGAAATCTCGCCGAGTAGAACACTGATTACGTTCAGCGGCTCCGAAACGAATGTGGCAACAGCGTTTCGCACCAGCTTTCGCCTGTTCAATCTCGCAAACGGCGAGACACGCTATTCGCTACTTCAAGAGCCTTCGGTGCCAAGCGCCATTGCTCCGCTTGTCAATGCAATCAGCGGACTTTCACAGGTGGTACACAAGCCCAGCACACGTCATGGAGAACTAGTCGCCTCTCCGAAAGCTGAAGCCGCGATACCGCTTCTAAACAGCTCGACGGGGAGTCACTACCTTGTTGCGGGCGATTTCGCTACAGCTTATGACATGAACCCTGCTTACCTTGCAGGTATCACGGGCACAGGTCAGCACATTGCCATTGCTGGCGAGTCACGCGTCGATGCAGTAGACGTTTCCAGGTTGCAAACACTGCAGGGCCAAACTATCAAGCAGCCAACCGTCTACATTCCTCCCACTGGCGTAGACCCAGGCGTAGCGGGAACTGCCGCAGGCACGGGGAAAGACAATTCCGCTCAGGACGAAGCGACGCTCGATGTTGATCGGACGACCGGCAACGCTCCAGGCGCTACGATCGATCTCGTTGTTTCCGGCGATGTGAACGGTGGCAGCACCTATGCAACATCCGGACTCTTCATCGCGATCAACTACGCGATTGCAACTCTGAACGATCCGATCCTCTCTATCAGTTTCGGTGGCTGCGAAAACATCAATGGAGCCTCAAACACCACCTACGAAAGGTCAATATTCCAGACGGCAGCGTCTCAGGGGATCACTACGTTCGTGTCCTCCGGGGATGATGGAGTAGCTTCCTGCAATGCATTCTCTTCAACCATTCCGACGACCCAGGTCCCCAGCATCAACGATCTCTGCGCGGGCGAGTTCGTCACCTGTGTGGGCGGAACTGAATTCAATGACAGCACAAATGCCGCTCTCTATTGGGCAGCGATGAACGACGCGACGAATCGCTCTTCGCTCCTGTCCTACATACCGGAGGGCGCATGGAATGATGTCTCCGTAAGCAGCACCGGGACCTACAGTTACGGTAGCACTGGCGGAGGAACCAGTGTTTTTGTCGCCAGACCAGCCTTTCAGACAGGTACAGGCGTGCCCGCCGGTACATTCAGATTAGTTCCCGATGTGGCTTTTACGAGCTCCACACATGATGGTTTCGTGACCTGCCTGGACTACCTGGGAGCTACCTGCGGAAGCTTTTTCCCTTTCGGAGGCACGTCAGCCGCAGCACCATCGATGGCTGCGATTCAAGCACTCGCGAATCAGAAGCTGGGCGCGCGACAGGGCAACATAAACTCAAAAATTTACGCGTTTGCCGCTTCAAACCCGACAGTGTTCCATGATGTCACTGTTGCAAGTTCGGGTGTTACGGCCTGTGTTGCATCTTCGCCTTCGCTTTGCAACAATTCGACACCCTCTCAGAACTCACCGTCTGGGCTTGCAGGAAACCTGGTGAATGCGGGCTACGATGAGGTCACAGGGTGGGGTTCGCTCGATGTCACAAACTACCTCGCTGCTGTCGTTTCTGGGCCGTCCTTCAGTCTTTCACCGGCAACCGCATCGCTTAGCTTCACATCAGGCGCAGGGACGGCGAACACGAATACGATTAAGCTCTCCTCAGTCAACGGGTTCATCGGCACCGTGAACCTCTCCTGCTCAATCAGCACCTCCACCGCTTATTACCAGCCATCGTGCGCTGTCGCGCCAACCAGCGTGACGCTCACGGCTGGCGGTACCGCCACCGCTGTTGTGACAATCGGCTCAACAACTGCGGTCACCACGACGCAGGCGCACAAGACGGTGGTCAGCTCGCTTCCAGCGGGCGGAGCAGTTCTGGCGCTGCTGTTCTTCTGCTTCCCGGTTCGTCGTCGACGCGCACTGCGCACCCTGGCAACGCTTCTGCTGATGGCTAGCGGTTTGGCCGCTCTTTCCGGCTGCGGGGCCGGTGGCAACTTGCCGCCGGTCACCACAACCCACAGCAGCGCAGGAACCTACACGGTCACCGTTTCTGGCAGCGGCACAACCACCGGTGGGGCTACAGCAGCAACAGCGAACACCACGTTCACAGTCAGCATCAACTAAATCCCACGCAATGAGGCAAGAGCCCGGCTTCGGCCGGGCTTTTTGCGTCGGCGCGATCTTACCCGGATCCAGTTGGCCAAATTATTAGTTTGATTGGGCCTTTAGGTTGGTGGTTCTTCGCCGACTTAGGTGTGATCGAGACGGGATCTAAGCGGCTCTACGTTGACACTGTCCCGACCGACACGTACGCTTAACCCAATGCGCACGTTCCTGCACCATTTCGGACACCATCATCACGCACCTCGCGTGTTGGCGGCGTTATCCGGATCGGCGAAGTAAGCGCTCTCCAGGATTTCAGAACAAGCCCGCTAACGCGCAACGACGCAAGCGGGCTTTTTGCTGTGCGGTGTTCGTCGGGCACCAACATAACGAACCTAGACTGACCCAAGGATTGGAAACATGGCGGTTCAAACTGAAGCAGCAACAATCGATTTCGACAAAGCCGGCGGCCTCGTCGCCGGAATCGTGCAGGACGCAACATCAGGCGCAGTACTGATGCTCGGCTTCCTTAACGAGGAAAGCTACCGGCGCACACTCGAAAGCGGCTTTGTTACATTCTGGTCGCGCACCCGCAATAAGCTGTGGATGAAAGGTGAAACCAGCGGCAATCGGCTGCGCATTGTTGAAGCCGCCACAGACTGCGACACCGACGCGCTGCTATTCAAAGTGGAAGTCGAAGGCGACGGCCTCGTCTGCCACGAGGGAACCGTAAGCTGCTTTACCAAGCCAATCGCGATGGAGAACAAGTAATGTCTGGAAAGCTGAAACTCGGCATCCCCAAAGGTTCATTGCAGGACGCCACCATCGCGCTGTTCGCACGCGCCGGATGGAACATCTACGCCTCGGGCCGGAGCTACTTTCCTACGATCGACGACGCAGAGATCGAGTGCATGCTGGTGCGCGCGCAGGAAATGGCTCGCTACGTCGAGCATGGCGCACTCGATGCCGGTCTTACCGGGAATGACTGGGTGCTCGAAAACCAGAGTGACGTAGAGCGCGTCACCTCCCTTACCTACTCCAAGGCTAGCCGCACACGCGTGAAGTGGGTGCTTGCCGTGCCCGAAGATTCGCCTTACCAGAAGCCAGAAGACCTTGCCGGCAAAACCATCGCTACCGAACTGGTCGAGTTCAGCAAGCGCTACTTCGCGGAACGCAACATTCCGGTCACGGTTGAATTCAGTTGGGGAGCTACCGAAGTGAAGCCGCCCATGCTCGCTGACGCCATCGTCGAAGTTACCGAAACCGGCAGTTCACTGCGTGCCAATCGCCTCCGCATCATCGAAACACTGATGGAAAGCGAAACGCAGCTCATCGCCAACAAAACGGCATGGCAAGACGACTGGAAGCGCAACAAAATCGAGACGCTAAGCCTGATGCTCAATGGCGCGATGGCAGCGCAGAACCAGGTCGGCCTGATGCTAAACGTCGAAAAGCAGAACCTGGATGCCGTGCTGAACGTGCTTCCGGCGCTCAACTCGCCAACGGTGAACAATCTGCGCGACGCTAACTGGATGGCGGTGAACACTATTCTCGACCACTCCACCGTGCGCGACGTGATTCCACGCCTCAAGGCAGCGGGCGGCACTGGCATCGTCGAGTACCCACTCAGCAAAGTCGTGTTGTAACGAAAGCAAGGCGGCATTATGAAGATTTTTTGGATTGTCCTCGCATCGGTCATCGTGGCAGCCGCACTCTGGGCAGGCATCAATTACCTGCTACAGAAACGCCGTCAGAAGAATGCGGAAGATAAAGGCATTGTGGTTTACGCGACAGTCGTTTCCATCGCTCCGGTAAGCGGCTGGATGAAGCGCCTCGATCTCAAGAAGATCGTGCTGCGTGTGCAGGAACCCGACGCTCCCGCTCCACGCGAGGTCACTCTGAGCACGCGCACCGCCCCCGGCCAGAAGCTCTCCGCAGGCATGCGCCTCATTGTGGTCATTGATCCGAACAAGCCTGAGCGCGTGTATCCCGCTCAAGCCGAGTCCGCCAAACGCGTGGTCTTCACCGGCTCGCGCGAAGAGCGCCGCATGATGGACGCGCAGCTCCGCTCACCCGGTCGGCGGCCTGTCCGTATGCAACAACAGCGCAACCCAAACGCGCGCCAGCGGCACTATTAGGAGCACGCAGCTTTGAAGATTCTGAAAACCTTTGGTGCAACGGCAGCTTCGGCGCAGAGAGCCATCGCGCAAATCGAAAGCCGCGGTGCCGTAAACACCGCGCGTGTCGACGCAACAGTGCGTACCATCCTCGCCGAAGTGCGTCAGGGCGGCGACGGCGGCGTACGCGAATACGCAGTGCGCTTTGACGGACTCACGGCAGACCAGCCGCTCTTAGTTTCACGCCAGGAGATGCAGGCGGCCTGGGAAGACACCACCGAAGACCTGAAAGCTGCCATGCGTCTGGCGCAGGCAAACATTCGCGCCTTTGCCGAGCGCCAGCTTCCAAGAGCCTGGAGCTTTCGGCCGACGGAAGGAATGGAGGTCGGCCAGGTTGTGCGCCCGCTAGGTTCCGTTGGCTGCTACGTCCCTGGAGGTCGCTACCCGCTACCCTCCACGCTGCTGATGACCGCCACACCCGCTCAGGTCGCCGGTGTTGAGCGCATCGTTGTCTGCTCGCCCAAGCCCGCGCGGGAAACCATGGCCGCCGCGCACCTCGCTGGCATCACGGAGTTCTACCGCATCGGTGGTGCGCAGGCCATCGCCGCAATGGCCTACGGCACGGAAACGATCGTCGCAGTCGACAAGATCGTCGGGCCCGGCAATCTGTACGTCACAGCCGCCAAGATCGCGGTCAGTTCCGAGATTGGCATCGACATGCCCGCTGGCCCCACAGAGATTGTGGTCACCAGCGAAAAGGGCGATCCAAACGGCATCGCTGCGGACCTCGTCGCGCAGGCCGAGCACGACCCCGACGCGCTGCCCATTCTTATCACAAACAACGAGCAGCTTGCGGAAGAAGTGGCTCTCGAGGTGAAGCGGCAGTCGCAGACAAATGAGATCGCTCAGCAATCGCTCGCGGCACAGGGATATGCTTTCGTCACCGCTAACGTCGATGAGGCTCGCGAACTCACCAACCGCCTTGCACCCGAACACCTCACGGTCGACACAGGTGCCGACCTCCGCTGGGTGCAGAACGCTGGTTCCGTCTTTATTGGCCACCACACGCCGCAGTCCATGGGCGACTACATCAGCGGCCCCAATCACGTGCTGCCGACCGGACGCACCGGACGCATCCGCGGCGGCCTCAGCGTGCTCGACTACGTCAAGATCATCACCGTGCAGCAGTACACACGCGACGCCCTGCGCGAAGTCGGCCCACACACCATCGCCCTCGCCGAAGCCGAAGGTCTGGTCGGCCATGCGGAAAGCGTACGTGTTCGTATGCGTTAGATCTGTACAAAGTTGCGCTTGCTGCTAAGGCTGTTTCACGCTCTTGCATTTCTGGATGTCATCCCGTAGGGGATCTGCTGTTCGCCGATGAAGGCGCGAACTCTGGAGGACCACATGACCGTCACCACCGCAGAGCCTCCGGCTCAAGCCCCGACAACGACACTCCCGCAGGCGCGCCGCCTCGTTCTCGAGATGCCGGAATATCATCCGCCCCTCGCCGGGCGCGATGCGCTCCGCCTCGACTTCAACGAGAACACCTTTGCTCCCAGCCCGCGCGTCGCCGCGAAACTGCAACAGCTCACGGGCGAACGCCTCACGGTCTATCCAGAACGTGAACCCGTCGAGCGCATCGTCGCCAAGCACCACGGCATTGAGAGCAACCAGGTCATCCTCACCAATGGCGTGGACGAGGGCATCCACCTGATGGCATGCGCTTTCCTCGATGAAGGCGATGAAGTGCTCATCTGCACGCCCACGTTCTTCATGTACGACGTGTCCGCGAGCATCATGACACCGAACCTCGTACACGTGCAGGCGGATGACACCTTCGCCTTTCCGTTTGAGCGGTTTCTCAAGGCCATTACGCCGCGCACCAAGCTCATCATCGTCGCCTCCCCCAACAACCCGACGGGTACCACCGTTAGTCGCGAACACATTCTGCAACTCGCCGCAGCCGCGCCGCACGCCGTGCTCATGGTCGACGAAGCTTATTTCCACTTCTTCGGCGACACGGTCATGGCCGACATTGCTTCCGTGCCAAACCTGATTGTCGCGCGCACATTTTCGAAGGCGTACGGTCTGGCGAACCTACGCGTTGGCATGCTCGCCGGTAATGCGCGCCTCATCACCTTCCTGCGCAAGGTGAGCTCGCCCTACAACGTCAACGGCGTCGCGCTTTCCGTTCTTCCAGAAGCTCTCGCTGATCAGGATTACCTCAATTGGTTCGTGCTGCAAGTACATCAGGGGCGCGAGCGCATCGTCGCCGCGCTCGCTGAACTCGGTGTACGCACATGGCCCAGCGCCGCTAACTTCGTGCTGATGGACATCGGCTCACGCCACAAAGATTTCGTCGCAGCCATGCGCGAGCGCGGCGTGCTGCTTCGCGATCGCTCCACTGACCCCGGATGCGACGGTTACGTTCGCATCACGGTTGGCGTTGAAGACCACGTCACGCGAGGTATCGCTGCTCTGCGCGAGTCGCTCACCGCAATCAGCTGGACTCCGGCGGAAGGCATGCACGCGCGTCGCACCTCACCAGAACCGCGTGAGTTCGAGTAAGAGCCAATGCCACGCAGAAGCCGTCCACTACTCATCGCTCCGCTGATCCCGCTGCTTGGGATTGTGGGCATCTATGGCCTCGATCAGTTGCACGGCACGCGTTACCTCACCGCATTCATCATCATCTGGTGTGTGCTGCTCGCGGGGCTGTTCGCGTACGTGCTGACAAAAATGCTTGAGGCTCGCAAAAGTCGCAAGCGGAACTAAACCGCGGCTCGCTCACATCGGCATAAAATCGTCCTTAGTCTTCGCGGGAGAACAAGATGGATCCAAGACGCAAACGCGCGGTTGTCGTCGCTACTCTTCCAGCGGCATTCACCGGTGCATTCATAGCTGTTACGAGCCGAGTCAGCGGCAATCACATATACCAGATCGTGCTTGGAGTCTGGCTTCTGTTCGTCCTCTGCTGCTTTGTGTTTGCCATGCGCGATTTAATTGCGCTCAAACGCGACGGGAACCCCACCTAGATGAGCGACATTGTTCAGGAAGTAGGCGCGCGTCCTGCATCTGCAGAAGCAGAGCGGATGGGCGAAGTCCATCGCAACACACTGGAAACGAAGATCGACCTCCGCCTCAACGTCGATGGCAGAGGCACATACACCGTCTCCACCGGCATTCGGTTCTTCGATCACATGCTAGAAAGCTTCGCCAAGCACGGCGGCTTCGACCTTGAGCTGAAATGCCTCGGCGATCTCGACGTAGATCAGCACCACACCGTCGAAGACATCGGCATCGCTCTCGGCGAAGCTTTTCAGGAAGCACTCGGCGACAAGCGCGGCATCCTGCGCGCGGGCTACTTTGTCATGACGATGGACGAATCCCTCGCCGTCTGCGCCGTCGACCTCTCCGGTCGCACCGCCTGCATCGTCGACGACCAACTCACCGTTCCCGTAGTCGGCGACCTGCAAACCGAACTCGTCCCCGATTTTTTCGACGGCTTCGCCCGCGGCGCCAAATGCAACATCCACGTCAAGACCATGTACGGTCGCAATAACCACCACAAGATTGAAGCGATCTTCAAAGCCTTCGCGCGCGCTATGCGTGGCGCATGCTCGCGCGACGAGCGTATGAAAGATTTGCTGCCGAGCACGAAGGGTTTGCTGTAGTTCACAATGTCATGGCAGAGTCAGGATTTGATAGAACTGCGCTCAACCTCCTTGGCGGGCTGGCACGACTCACCGCAACCGTGTTGCTTTTAGCTTGTACGGTTACCTCAAAGTTTGGACAAGCAATTTACCGACTTCAGCTGACGATTCCTTTAGCCGCAGTTGGCTTGGCGTTAGCGCTCCTAGGACTGGTAGCCGCTTGGACCGATAAGCTTACTCGCAAGACTTACGTTCTGGTCATCGGAATTGTTCAAGTCATTTTCTTCAACCTTTTGCTGAACAAAATCCGGTAGCTGAAGGAAGAAGGAGCAACGAGTCGCCGACGTAAGACAGCAAATTCTCCGAAGACGAATTCCAATTTCGGGCCACGCTCGGTGGTGAAGCAGAAGCGCAGATAGACTCCGTACGACGGCCTATACTTGGAAATGGGAGGATGCCATGGCACAAGCAGCACAAACACCGAGTTCTCCACAGGAGACACCGTTCGATGAGCAGGAGTTTGTCCAGCTCAAAGACGGCACTCTCGCTTGGTTGAACCCTGCCAATGGTGAGATCACACCCGCACAGCGCCAGCCAGAGTGGGGAAAACTTTTCGCACTTTTGGAAAAATGGGGACCTGCTCCGCCGGAATTTATGAGAGGTATCGAAGATCCTCCCTTGGAAAATGAGGATATCTTCTAGCTTTGGCCTTCCTCCTCGATACAAATATCGTCAGTTACATCCTCAAGGCGCCGAACGGAATTGTTGCGAAGCGATTCGACAGAATCCCCTCGACGGAGATTTTCATTTCGACTGTTGTCGAGGCTGAGCTGAGTTTCGGCGCGTTAGGCATGCCTCCTGAAGCCCGGGTCGCGGCGAAGTTGCAAGAGTTCCTCTCTTCGGCGTCCGTCTTGGCGTGGGATTCCGCTTGTGCACAGCGCCATGCCAGTCTACGAAAGCAAGTTGAGCGGAACTCGCTTAGCTGGCCCGACAGCATGATTGCCGCTCACGCGCTGGCCCTCGATTACACACTCGTAACCCACGACGCTGCATTCGAGCGAGTTCCAAATCTTCGCCTGCAGGATTGGACCAAAGGTCCACGACTCCTATGATCGCCGTCATCGACTACAAAGCGGGAAATCTCACCAGCGTCGTCAAAGCACTTCGGTACCTCGGCGCGCAGGACGTGCATGTGACACAGGACCGCGCCGACGTGCTCCGCGCGAAGAAGATAGTTCTCCCTGGCGTTGGTCACTTCCGCTCAACGCAGCTACTGCAGGAACTCGGACTGACAGATGCGACGCGAGAAGCTGTCGCGAATGGCACGCCGTTTCTAGGCATCTGCGTCGGTCTGCAGTGGCTGTACGAAGGCTCAACGGAAGCGTCGGAGACAGCGGGGCTCGGCCACTTCTCCGGTCAATGTGAACACTTCCCTACTGAGCACGAGGGCACCGACCTCAAGTCACCGCACGTGGGTTGGAACTCATTGGAAAATATCCGGCCCGACTCTCGCCTGCTTGCAGGCGTAGACCCAGGAAGTTTCGTCTACTACACGCATTCATGGCGTGCGCCTCTGAGCGATGACACTGCCGCCGCCACGATGTACGGCGGTGGCTTCACCGCCGCCGTAGAGCGCGGCAATGTCATGGGTGTGCAGTTCCACCCAGAAAAGAGCGCGGAGACTGGTTTGCGAGTCATGAAAAACTTCCTGGAGCTTTAGATGGGGATCCTTAGTGATTTTGAAAAGGCTTTCCTTGAGCGCTTTCCTGAGTGGAAGGAATGTTTCGATTCACACTTCAAGGAATATGATTCGGGTGAAAAGATAGGCGACTACATTGTCGTCGGTGATTTCTTGTTACCGCTTATGGATCGATTCGAAGACAACGCTGACGATGTATCCATCGGAAAGTTATTTCAGCTTTTCGAGGACGTAGCATCATGGGACAAATATCACGAGGAACTCATCTACATCGAGGTTGCAGAGTGGCTGCACGAACTGGGTCCGCGTCGACCATATTTCGAACGGTACGCCGGACCGATCGTCAGACACGCAGCCGCCACAATTCATCAGTGGAATGTCCTTTACGGTGCACAGTGATAGTTCAAGGCTATGTCGACTAGGGGAGAAATCTATGCTGACTAAACGCATCATCGCCTGCCTCGACGTCCGCGGCGGACGGGTCGTCAAAGGCATTCAGTTCGTCGACATCATCGACGCAGGTGATCCCGCTGAACTCGCGCACCGCCACGCCGCCGCTGGTGCCGATGAGATCGTGCTGCTCGACATCACCGCCACACACGAAGGCCGCGGCACGCTGCTCGACACGGTAAAGCGCACCGCAGAGAAGCTGTTCGTTCCCTTCACTGTGGGGGGTGGGATTCGTTCCGCTGAAGACGCATCCGCAGTGTTCGACGCGGGCGCAGATAAAGTGAGCATCAACAGCTCGGCCATTGCTCGGCCCGAGCTGATCGGCGAGATCGGCAGCAGCTTCGGTGCGCAGGCCGTGATCGTCGCCATTGACGCGCGGCGCGACGCCGACTCCACCGATCCCGTCGCCAATGCGGAAGTCTTCGTTAGCGGCGGACGCAATCCTACCGGCAGGCGCGTCGTCGACTGGGCGCGCGAAGCAGAGCAGCGCGGCGCGGGAGAAATTTTGCTTACCAGCATGGACGCAGATGGCATGCGCAACGGCTTCGATTGCGAGCTGACCGCGCGCGTGTCGGAAGCCGTACAGATTCCTGTCATCGCCAGCGGTGGAGCGGGTTCAGCCGCCCACTTCGCCGACGTGTTCCAGCGAGGCAAAGCAGACGCCGCCCTTGCCGCAAGCATTTTCCACTTCGGCATTACGGACTCGCGCGTGCTGAAAGCAGAAGTAGCCAGGAGCGGAGTGCCCGTTCGGCTGCCCTGTTGATGCGAAAGGTACGCTGAAGCAGCTTCGGCCCTCGTTTTCCTCAGGCGAACCACAAGCAATCGCATCGAATGACATAGTTGGGGGCCCGCATGGCAGGAAAGAAGAAAGCTTGTGAAGACGACGCAGTGACCCCGAGCCGGGAGATGCCGGAAGTCTACTACCCTCTCCACTCGCTGCTGCACACGCTCCGTCAGCTTGAGCAACATGAAGACCAACTCTGCACCATGCTCACCGAGCTTCAGCGCACAGGCAAGGTAACGGCTAGCGTCCGTCGCGATCTTTCGGCTTTCCTCACGTCGTTTCCCGCAGCGTCGCTACAGCAGGAAGTCCGCGCCATCTTTTACGCGCTCGACGAAGCGGCGTAAAACGCCGCGCGCGACTGCGACAATGAAGGCATGTTGATTCCATCCATCGACCTGCTCGGCGGGCGCATTGTCCAGCTTGTGCAGGGCGAAACACTCAAGCTGGCCTTCGACGACTTTGATTACTGGATCGAGCGTTTTTCCAAGTACCCGTTGGTGCAGCTCATCGACCTCGACGCCGCTATGAGACAAGGCGAAAACCGCGCTCTCATCGAGATGATCTGCAAACGCCTTCCATGTCAGGTAGGTGGTGGGCTGCGCAATGCAGAGGACGGCAAGCGCCTGCTCGATGCAGGAGCCAAGCGCATCATCTACGGCTCCAGCCTCTTCGGAGCGCAAACAGAGACCGAACCGACGCGCAAGCACAAGCTGATCCGCCTTGAGTTTGCGGAAGAGTTGAAGAAGGCACTCGGCGAAGACGCTCTCTGCTTTTCCGTGGATACGAAAAACGGTCGGGTCGCTGTGAAGGGCTGGAAAGATTCCGTCGACCTGACACCGGAAGAAGCGATCACCTGGCTGGAGGATTCGTGCGCTGCGTTCCTCTACACACATGTCGACACCGAGGGCACCATGCAGGGATTCCCGCAGGACGTCGCAGCAATCCTACGCTCCACCACTGCAAAGCAACTCATCGTTGCTGGCGGTATCAAGGAAAGGTCGGAAGTGGACGCACTCGACGCCATGGGGGTAGACGCCGTCGCAGGCATGGCCGTGTACTCGGGAACCATGGAAGCGTAGCATTCCTGCAACAACATGGACGCGAAACATAACGCTTCGGAACTCATCGACGCACGCATGAAAGAACTCGGCGATTGGCGTGGAGAAACACTGGCACGTATCCGCAAGCTCATCCGCGAGGCAGACCCAGACGTCATGGAAGAGTGGAAGTGGCGCGGCGTTCCGGTTTTTTCGCACGACGGCATCGTCTGTACAGGCGAAACCTACAAGGCAGTGGTGAAGCTGACCTTCGCAAAGGGCGCGTCGCTGCCCGACCCCGCTGGCCTGTTCAACTCCAGCCTGGAAGGCAATGTTAGGCGGGCCATCGATATTCGTGACGGTGAAGTCCTTGACGCCGATGCCTTCAAAGCTCTTGTGCGTGCGGCAGTGGCGCTAAATACGGTTGCGAAAAGTAAGCCCAAGCCTCGTAGGAGCCCTGCCACAGGTGCAACGAAGAATGCCAAGACTGCCTAGTTTGCTGAGGCTTCACCGCGTGGTGTAGGCGGAAGCACAAGCTCTACTAATCCTGTGTTCACGTCGTAACCATTCCTGCAGTAAGCCACGACGCCGGGAGTGCCTCGACGCTGCGCAGAGTCGCAACATCCATCGTAACTGCGCAGCCAATCACGCCCGCTCTCATTTTCGGCAGAACTTCGGGAAGCGATGGGAGCAACTTACGCTCTGCGTTTGTTCGGCGGCGAAGGCTTGGGTTTCGTTCCAAGAGGACTTAACCGCTCTTCCAATAGGTAATGACATGACAACAAAGACAGCGGTCGCGAAATTGCGCTGAAGCTTCCGAAGAGCGAAGGCTCTACCGATTACTCCTGGTCGCTATCCCCTGAAATCGCGTAGTAGCCCTTGCGTGCCTGCACCTTCGTGCTCTTGCCGCAATCGATGTCGATCTTGCGGAACTTGCCATCGGGCTCACGATTCTTCGGCGTATAGCTGGCAAGGTACTGCGTGCGCAGCTCGTCTTGAATCTGGTCAAAAGCTTCTTCCAGCTTCTTGCCATTGTTGCCAACGTTGATCACGCGACCCCCTGTTTCACGCGCCAGTTGGTCCATCTGGCCCGAACCGGTGTAGAGTGCGCCTTGCGACATATAGAAGCCGCGGTCCGCTATCAAAATCACGTAGGCGATTACGTTGGCTTTCTGCGCTGCCTCGATGGCTGTTTTTATGGTCTCCTGCGAACCCTGATCGCCGCCGTCAGTCAGGATGACGACGACTTTGCGACCCACTTCGGTACGCAGCTTGTCGTGCGCGGCCAGGTAGACGGCGTCATAAAGCAGGGTGCCGCGAGGATTGCTCGTTGGGAACGGGCCGCCACCGATTCCAGGAACGCCAGCGCTTGAACTTGCTGAATTGATGCTCGCCTTGTCGATAGACCGCTTCAGTTCGCGAGCATCACTGGTGTAGTCCGCCAGCAAGTCGACATTCACATCGAAGGAGATGAGGAAAGCCTCATCCTTCGGGCGTAGCACTTCCTTCAGAAAGCGCGCTCCAGCGTCCTGCTCAAGCGGAAGAACATTTGCCTGGCTGCCGCTCGTATCCAGCAGCAGACCGATCGTTAGCGGCAGGTTCTTTTCCTGCGTGAAGTTCTTCAGCGTTTGCTGTTCCTTATCCTCGAACAACGCGCAGTCTTCCTTCTTCAGCCCGGTCAGAAAGCCTGACTTGTCTCGTACCGAGAAGTACACGTTCACCAGGTTGACGTTCACTTTCAGCGTCTGCGTACCCGGCAGGTGCTCCGGCTCCTGTGCTGGTGCCGAGCTGCGGGGTGGCGGACCGCCGGGCTCAGGAGCTTCCTGTGCAAACGAGGAAAGGCAGCAGGCGAACAGACCGGGGAGACAAAGGGAAGCCAGCAGGCGAGTGGAGGCGGAGCGCATAAACAATTAGACGCGGGTGGACCGCGTTTTGGCGACGCGCAACAACGTACCAATACCCCCGTGCGTCTCACACTATAAGAACTCAAGCAACAGCAGGAAGAGCACTCCCGCAGTGGCTGGTAGTCTCATCAATGTGCCTTCCGGCAGACGGCAGGCGAAGAAGAGGTTGGAACGGAAGATGGTCGTGAGCAATAGCGTTCTTCGTGCGGGTCTCGTAGTGGGTGGCATGGTGCTGGCCGGTGGTCTCGCGGTTAGCCAGAACCCTCAGCAGGATGCGACGCAAAAGACGCCTGCAGCTGTGCCGGATGCCCCCCGTCCCCAGACGTTGCCAAAGCTGAACACCATTACGCCCGTCGGGCCCGCCTACCCGGACGCCCCCGCTCCGGCAGCAACTACAACCAGCGATGGCACTACTTCCGTGCCAAGTGCGTTGCCCTCATCGCCCACGCCGCAGATTGACACGCAGGACGTGGACGCCGCACCCATTGTTCCGGCTCCCGGGACCGGTGCAGAAGTTTTCAAACTAGCGCCGGTGCAGGTTAATCTCATCCAATTGCCATTTACCGTGAAGGATTCAAAAGGACAGCTCGTTCCGGCAATCACGCCCCGTGATGTCCGCGTGTATGAAAACGGCTTGCGCCAACGAATTTCCTACTTCACCTCGGATCCCTTTCCGCTGTCGGTGGCGTTTGTAGTCGACCAGAGCGTTCCTACCAGCGTAATGACCTCCGTAAACAATGCCTTGGGGGCTCTCCAGGGTGCCTTCACTCCGTACGACGAAATTGCGGTTTTTACTTATAACAATGGCGTGCGCGCGCAGGGTGGCGGCGTGTTTACGGGTGCGCAGAGTGCCCGGTTGGGCGCAGTGCTGCAGCGCTCCAAGGGGCCCGGCAGAGAACCCAATCTCGCCATGGGTAGCGCGCTGGATACCCCCATGGCCATCAATAACCGCCCGGTAGACCCGAACATCAACCGGAGCAACCCGGCAGGCGTCATCATTCAACGGCAGGAGAAGGAATATCACACCCTGAACGATGCGGTCCTGCAGGCTGCCGAGGCAGTCGCCAAGGCTCAGAAGGGCCGGCGGCGCCTTGTGTACGTTATTTCCGACGGCAAGGAGTACGGCAGTAAGGCTTCGCAAAAGGAAGTTATTCGCTACCTCCAGACCAACAACATCGCCGTCTATGCGACGCTGGTTGGCGATTCCAGCATTCCGGGCTTCGGATTCATTGACCGGATTCACTTGCCGTTTCAAATGCGAGACGACATCCTGCCTCGCTACGCTGCCGCGACCGGCGGCCAGTGCGATCCCGAGTTCCGGCAGCGCGGCATTGAGAACAGTTTCGCCAAGATTTCCGAAGAGGTCCGTGCCCAGTACACGTTGGCTTACTACAGTCACGAGCCTATGCTTGACGGCAAGTACCGTCACACCGAGATCAAAATCGAGCGCCCAAATCTGACGATCATCACAAAGGCTGGGTATTACCCCACACCCAGCGCTGTTGGTCCCGCATCGACTCCCGTGTCCGCGCCTGCTGCCGCACCAGCGGCGCAGTAGAGCATGCCGGACATACCGGCTAACGCCCTGGTGGCGCTAGCCGCTGCAGCCACTTGGGGTGGCGGCGACTTTTCTGGCGGCATGGGTGTGAAACATGCCGGAGGCACGTTCCGTGCTGCGCTGCGCGTTCTGGTGATCGCGCACACCTGTAGTCTCGTTGTGCTCCTCACGATCGTTCTACTGCAAGGCAGAAATCTGCCTACCGGAGCTCCGCTTATCTGGGCGCTGGGTGCTGGCGTCGCTGCCGGACTATCCTTGGCAGCGTTCTATCTCGCGTTGGCAAAGGGGGCCATGGGGCCGTCTGCTGCCATAAGCGGTCTTCTCGCCGCTGGAATACCCATGATTGTCTCCGGCTTTCTGGAGGGTGCGCCAACCTGGATCCAGGTTTGTGGCTTCGTGATCGCCTTTGCAGCAATTTGGCTCATAGCTGCTGGCGGCGCTGCTGATTCCGCCACCAAATCAGCTTCGAGTGGCACGATGTCTCTGGCGATCTTTGGCGGTATCGGCTTCGGCGTCTACTTCGTCGCGTTGGAAAGAGCAAATACGCTCGGCATCTTCCAACCGATGCTGCTCGCCCGGTTCGGCAGCATCATTACCTGCCTCGCGATGCTCGTGTTTACGAGAGACCGTTCGAAACCCGATCCATCCCTGAACAACACCGCCAAGCTGTGGATTCTTGGCGTCGCGATTCTGGATACAGCCGGTAATCTGCTGTTCATAACAGCTACGCGCCTTGGTCGACTAGATGCCGCCGCCGTGCTGGCATCGCTTTATCCGGCTTCCACGATCCTGCTCGCCGCGTGGCAGCTACATGAACGGCCGCGCCGAAAGCAGACGATCGGCATGCTGCTGGCGCTTGGCGCAGTCGTTCTCATTACCGTCTGACGGAAGCGAAGTCGGTCTACTGATCTGAATTGGAACGTCCGCTGGAGAGGGCATTCTCATTCGCGCTCATCTCCGCCACGTCTTTCCGCTTCTTAGCTTTCTTATCGAATCCCTTGGCATCCATGCTCTTGTCCACCTTCAATGCATCCGCGTCGACGGTTGGCTTCGGATACTGCAGGTCGAGTCCCTTCATCGCGTCCACGATGATTTGCGAAATGGCTACGTTCCGGAACCATTTGTGGTCTGCCGGGATAACGAACCATGGCGCGTGCTTATGGCTCGTGTGGCTCAGAATGTCCTCGTAAGCAGACGTGTATTTGGGCCAGAATTCTCGCTCCGAAAAGTCCGATGCGGATAACTTCCAATGCTTGTCAGGGTCGTCGATCCGCGCCTGCAAACGCTTCGTCTGTTCCTCATGTGAAATGTTCAGAAAGAACTTGAGGATGACGACACCATTATCGGAAAGCATCGATTCCCACGTGTTGATTTCGTCCATGTGGCGCTTCGCGGTCTTGGCACTCATGGTCCCGTGCACCACAGGCGAAAGCACGTCCTCGTAGTGCGAACGATTGAAGATACCGATCATGCCGCGCGCGGGAACCTGCTCGTGGCATCGCCACAGAAAATCATGCCGGGCCTCCACAGGAGTAGGCACTTTAAAAGACGCTACCTGACAGCCCTGCGGGTTAATGCCTGAAAAGATGTTGCGAATAGTACCGTCTTTGCCGGCCGTGTCCATGCCCTGCAACACGATCAGCAACGATTTCTGCATGGAGGCGTAAAACACTTCCTGCAGGTCGTCCAGTTGCTTCTGCTGATGCTTCAGCGCCTTTTCTGTGTCGTCGTCTGATTTGAATCCAGGATGTTGGCTGGAATCGAAATGGGAAAGCCGCACTTTGG
The DNA here is from genome assembly GCA_965200515.1 of Granulicella sp. Classification (GTDB taxonomy): domain Bacteria; phylum Acidobacteriota; class Terriglobia; order Terriglobales; family Acidobacteriaceae; genus Granulicella. The sequence continues at coordinate 3,143,345 of CBDAUT010000014.1, forward strand.
TGTGCGGCTTGATGAGGAACGGCGATTTTAGCTTCATCGTAGGAAGCGCCTTTCGTGCTCGTTGCGTCGCCTAAGCGACCGGTGGCTTCTCGTCGGCTTTCGGCGTCACGATATGCGCGGTTTCGCCCGGCTTGGTAGACGCATTTGGCTCGTCAGTAATACCCTTCATGCCTTCCTTGAAGCCACGGAGCCCTTCGCCGAGCCCCTTGCCTAGCTCAGGCAATTTACGCCCACCGAACAGTACGATTGCAACAACCGCGAGCACAATCAAATGCGGCCCGGTAAATAACTCACCCATAAAAATCTCCCAGCGCTTGCGCCGTACCTGCAACACATATTGTCGCATGTTCGCGCACAGAGCTTCTATGGGAGAAACGCACCAAACCCTTGTACGGATGCTTACGGCCAGGCCATCTCAGCGTCATAACAGCGGTATATCCTAAACATGACGCCGCCGATGCGCGGCCCACCAACGACGCACCTCCGCGCCGCAGCAAGGACGATCTTCTCAGTGACCAAAGCAACAGCTTCTTCCCTGGCCAAGCGCCTCGGCTCCGCCTTCTTCTCGTTTTCCGCACTCGCCCTGTTCATCGGCGGCGCAACTGCCTTGGCGCAAACTGCGGCACCCGGTACAAAAGCTGCCAGCTCCACCACGGTCGCGCAAATCAATCCCGCAAGGTACCCCGTTTACGACAACAAGTGGGAGCTTTATGGCGGCCTGAACTTCATGAACGGCCAGGCCGGACAGTCCCTGCCTAAGCGCTACAACATGGGCGGCGGTGAGGTGATGGGCACCTATTGGCTGGGAAAGCGTTTGGGTGTTGCCGGTGATTACCGCTTCGACGCTGGAACCACTCCTGTTCTTAGCCCGTACTACAACCGCATTGTCATCTTCCAGAACATCGGGATGGGTGGCGTGCAGTATCGCGGGCCCAAGAATCGCTATGCCGCCGTCGACTACCACGCACTGGCGGGCATAACCTACGGTACGTTCGATAACGCCGTAAAGAACTACCCTGGCGTAAGTCCCGTGGTGGCTTGTGACGCGGAGCGAACAACAGCACACCCTACAAGTCTCGGCCTCTACTGCAACCATGCTGCATTCATGAGCGCACTTGGCGGCAGCGTTGACTTCAACTATTCGCCGCGCCTTGCAATCCGCTTGCAGCCTGACCTTATTCTCGAAAAGTTCGGAACTGAACTGCGTGAGTTTGTGTCGGTATCCGGCGGTGTGGTGTATCGCTTCGGTAAGAAGTAAAGGACGAGCGGCTCTTGAGTGGAAGCTCTGAGCCGAACTCACCAAATCGCTGTGCTGACACGATAAAAGGCCGCCATTCAGGCGGCCTTTCTACTCGCTGGGTGAGTGTGGCGATTAAGGTTGCCACCACACCATAAGCCGCTGGGCTCTCCCTGTTCCGTCTACATCACCTGCAGAAACTCGGGGGAAACCGGGTTCTCGTACTGACTGTAGTCACGAGTCACAACGGTCAGGCCTTCCGGTGTCACGAAGTAATTTTTCTTGTCTTCCGCCGGATCGTAGCCAATCACCGTTCCGTCTGGAATATGGACATCACGGTCAATGATTGCGTGCCGAATCCGGCAATGCCGCCCAACATTAACGTGCGAGAAGATCACGCTGGAGTCCACGTCGGCGTAGCTGTTGATACGCACGTCATGGGACAAGACAGAGTTGCGCACAACAGATCCCGAAACAATGGAACCTGCGCTAACGATTGAATTAATCGCCATACCGGTGCGGCCCGGCTCACCAAATACGAACTTGGCTGGTGGGTACTGATAGGCTCGTGTGCGCATCGGCCACGCTTTGTCATACAGGTTGAATGTCGGCACAAAGCTGGCAACATCCATGTTCGCTTCGTAGTAGGCCTCAAGCGTTCCGACATCGCGCCAGTAGAGCGCACGCTGCTTGTTTTCATCGACGAAGTTGTAAGCCTTCACGCGGAAGCGGCCAAGCAGATTTGGCAGAATGTTGTGGCCAAAGTCATGCTTCGAGTCTGGATCTTCTGAATCTTTAATCAGCTCGGGGATGAGCACATCTGTGTTGAACAGATAAATACCCATCGAGGCATCCACCATGTCTGGATTGAATGGCGACCGAATATTTGTTTCTTTTGGCTTTTCAACGAAGCCAGAGACTTCGCCGTTCTTCTCGACCTGCACTACGCCGAACTGCGACACCTCATCAGGGTTGATCGGGAGCGTGGCAATTGTCACATCCGCGCCCGACTCGCAGTGCTGCTGCTTCATCAGCGCGTAGTTCATCTTGTAAATGTGATCGCCGGAAAGAATCAGTACGTGCTTCGGCTCTTCCGAGCCGATGGAGTAAATGTTCTGGAACACGGCGTCAGCAGTTCCCTGGTACCAGCTCTTCGATACCCGCTGCATTGGCGGAAGGATCTCGATGAACTCGCCGAGTTCTGTCGCGACGACACCACCCCAACCTTCACGAATATGGCGATTCAACGAAAGCGCCTTGTACTGGGTAAGGATGTACACGTGACGAAGGTCAGAGTTGATGCAATTCGAAAGTGTGATGTCGATAATGCGGTACTGGCCGGCAAACGGCACGGCGGGCTTTGCGCGGTCGCGGGTTAACGGAAAAAGCCTCTCGCCAGCTCCACCAGCGAGCAGAACGCCAAGTGTATCTCTCATCTTTCACTTACCTCTTCGGCCTGCATTGCGTTTTGACGCAAACAAATACTTCCGGGACGCCCGAGTATCCCACAATCACTGGAAGCGATGGAAGCGCCGAGAACTCTCGCATGGTACGGACGCAAGCTTATGAGATGGCTCGAGCCTGCCGCGTTTCTTTGAGCGTGCCGCACATTGGCCCTTCCGGGCCGTGCGCAAGAACAATTCGGTCGAGACACTTTGAGGCCGCAGGCATATCGGTCGGAAAGGCAAGCTGAAGGCGACACATTTGCGGAAGTGAAACGGCGCATGCGGATAGTCCAAACACAAAGGCCAACGGCAGTGGCCGCTGGCCTCGGGGAAATGATGGGACTAAGAGGGATTAGCTGACTCTGTGCCGGAACCAATCTGCTCTGTTGTAATGCGGAGAGATTTCAAAAAGGTCAAATCGTTTCGCGTGAAGCTGCCATCGGCGATCTCGTTCCCCTCAGTTGCTTCGCCTGCTTCCTCATCCTCAGAAACCTCGTTCAAGCCGATGGTGGCTTCCAACATCAGCAACACATCAAAACCCTGCTGCCGGATTTCCCGGACAACTCCTGCAATCTGGTCTGACTCGCTCATCGATTCGTGAATAGCTTCGCCCAACTTTTGAATGAGGTCTTTGACCTGTTGTTTCAATGCCACCTCCCGGAGATGTTCAGAATCCACGCACCGGGTCTTCCCTGTCGAACGGGAACGGCAGTTGCGGGCACCGCTTTCTAAAAGATTACGCCGAACGCAATGCGTTCGCAAAACGGCGATTTACACGGTGGTATGGTGATCGGCCCAGGCGTTTTCCAAACGATGTGCAAGCTCCTCCACGGGTTCTACGCGCTTCCGCCCAAGAACAAGAAAACCTGCTGCTGCCGCCGCAATGCCGCCTACCAACCAAAGAACCTTTTTCATAAAACTCCGTCACCTCTCGCTATCAGACAGTGTTGGATGCCGTGTTCGCCCGCTGCGTTTGCGATCGACTCGGCGGATAAACTAACCCCATGGATAGGGTTCGGTTGGGACGGGCGTTAGGGTACGGCGCACGGCATGCTGCAAAGGCGCTCGTTCAGGCGGCCGACGCCGCAACCACCAGCGCTCCCAGTGCGCCGAAAGCTGCAACGCGCCAGAATTTGCCTCCTGCGACAAGCGCGCGTACCCAGACCTACGCTCCGTCGCTCGCTCCACCGAGAAGAACGGCGCAGTCTGTTCCGGGAAAAAAATCGGCACTTCACCCGTTGAAGCGCTACTCAGGGACTGTCCTGTTGCAGGTGGTTGGAACCTTCTTTGCCGTTTTCGCGGTGCTGATGGCACAGAATGCGTGGAGGCTACGTGACGGCCTACATCACTCATGGAGTAGCCCAGAGGCGCAGCGCCTATGGTTGATGTTCGGCCTGTTCTGCCTGTTTGCCTGGTTCGCGATCAGCAGCTTCGTTCGGGCGAGACGGGTCGAGCGCGGTTGACTTTCTGATCGCGAGAGCCGTTGGGCCCGCTCCGCGCAGCCCCGCGACATCTGAGAAACTAATCAGACACTTTATGGCTACAACAGAACCGCTCTCGACGCTCCGCCGCACTGCACTTCACACAACTCACCACGGCCACAAGGCCCGCATGGTCGACTTCGGCGGTTGGGACATGCCCGTGCAATACCGCGGCCTCATCGACGAGCACATGGCCGTGCGCACCGGTGTCGGCGTATTCGATGTCTCCCACATGGGCGACATCCAGTTGCGTGGGCCGAACTCTCTAGCCGCTGTGCAGAAGCTGCTGATGAACGACGCCAGCAAGCTGCAGACTGGGCAGGCACACTACTCCGCGATGCTGTATCCGAACGGCACCTTTGTGGATGACGTTGTCCTGCACAAGCTTGGCGAAAACGACTTCCTCATCGTGATCAATGCCGGAACGCGAGAGAAAGACGTCAAGTGGGTGCGCAGCGTTATCGGCGGCATGAATGGCGTGCACGTCATGGACGTCAGCGACTACTACACGCAGATCGCTATTCAGGGCCCAAAAGCGAAAGACACACTGCAGAAGCTCACCGGTACCGATCTCAGCGCAATCAAGAACTACTGGTTCACCTGGGGACAGGTATGCGGCTGCCACAACGTGCTCATCGCGCGCACGGGCTACACCGGTGAAGACGGCTTTGAAATCTACATCCCCGCCGATGAGCCGACAAGCTCACGCGTGTGGGGCGAAGTGCTTGCTGCGGGCGAAGAGTTCGGCATCATGCCCTGCGGGCTCGGCTCGCGAAACACGCTTCGTCTCGAGTCATCCATGGCACTCTACGGACACGAGATTTCCGACACGATCAACGTCTTCGAAGCGAACCTCGGTCGCTACTGCAAGCTCGACAAAGGCACGGACTTCGTGGGCCGCGAAGCTCTGCAGAAGGTCGCCGACGAAGGTGGTCCGACGCGGAAGTTGGTTGGCCTGGAGATGGTCGAGCGCGGCATCGGTCGCGACGGCTACCCCGTCCTAGGTCCCGACGGCACGCGCATCGGCGAAGTCACCTCGGGATCGCCTGCACCGTTTCTCAAGAAGAACATTGCGCTTGCGTATGTGCCGACCGCATTTACTGAAATTGGCACAGAAGTGGCTGTTGAGATTCGCGGATTGCCGGTGAAAGCTGTTGTGATGCCTACGCCGTTCTACAAGCGTCCCAAGGCTGCTGCTCCGGCTATTACTTCACCCTTGTCGTAGGGATTTCTCTGGCCGCAGCGATCTTAGCCGTGAGTCCCACGAGCTTCAGCAGCCTCCGCAGTTCCGCACGCTCCTCAGCTGTGATCACAGTCATGAGCTCTTCCAGATCGCGCTCATGTTGAGAGTAAAGCCGCTTGATCAGCGAGCTTCCCTCCCCTGTGAGCTGCACGAGCCGTACTCGGCGGTCAGTCGCATGCGCGATCCGCTCCACGTACTTCTTTTCTTCGAGCCGGTCTACAGCGGCGGTCATCGATGCGTTTGCAATGAGCGCCGCGTCGCAAAGAGCCGACATCGTCATCGGACCTTTGTGCAGCAGAGCCTCAAGGATCATAAAGTCACTCAGCCCGATACCAAGCGCGGACACCGACTGCTCAACAAACGCAGCCATGGAGTGGTAAGCGCGGGCGAGCACGACCCAAAGAGCAGCGGAGGTGGTCTCAACGGTCTGCGTCATGCATGCCTCAGCTTGCATGTTATTCGGTAGACGGAAAAGCCTGCTCAAGCAGGCGCCGAGCGTGGTCGAGTTCTTCCCCGCTGATTGTGTGAGGACGTCCCGGGTACCGCCGCGTCAACACGTCGGCCCCCATTCGCTTGAGTTCGGCCCCGGTAGCTTCAACGCGGGACCAGGGCACGTGTGGATCCGGATCTCCACTGAGCAGCAGCGCGGGCGTTCCGGAAAGCGAACCCTCGTGGCGCAGATCCATACCCAGCGGGCCGATGAGGCCACCAGTAAAGGCAATCAGCCCTGCATAGCGCGCCGGGTTTGTAGCAGCAAACTCGGTCGTGAGGCACGCGCCTTGCGAGAAGCCTGCGATCACGATGCGGTCGCGCGTAACACCCGCAGCTTCCGCCTGCGCGACAACTGCTCCGACTTTCGCCAGCGCCGAGCTCAGGAATGGTTCGTTCTGCTCGCGAGGCGCGAGAAACGATTGCGGATACCAGGTGTGACCGGCGGCTTGCGGCGCAAGGTAGGCCAGACCGTCTCGATGGAGCGGCGATGCCAGCGTAAGTATGTCCTCAGCGGAAGCTCCGCGACCGTGGAGCAGAATGACTGCTCCACGAGCCGCAACGAGGGGAGTGCCGGTGTGCAGCACGGGCGTATTGGTGTGTGGGTTGAGCATTACTTCCCTGCTTTCTCGGTCTGCATCGCCCGTGAACTCTGGTGAAGCTCGATCGGCTGCAAGCGCGCCTCAATCGTTGAGCGGCTCGCCTCAAGCCAGGCCGGAATACGGAGCGCTTCCCCGAGCGTCTCGGCGGCCTCGTCAATCCCGAAACCCGGCGTGTCCGTTGCCAACTCATACAGAACGCCGCCCGGCTCGCGAAAGTAAATCGACTCAAAGTAGTCGCGCTGCTGCACGGTCGTGACTGACAGCGTCTGCGAGATGACTTCGCGCCATGCCAGTTGATCCGCATCATCCGTTGCACGAAACGCAATGTGATGCACCGATCCCGCACCGTTGCGACCGTAGCTCGCGTTCGGATCGACCACGATGTCGATCTGATTGCCAAGCACTGTACCCGCAGGGTTGCGGAAACGTGTGCGGTTTCCTTCCGACGCCACCTGCTCAAAGCCCAGCATGTTGAGCGCAGCCTTGGACGGAGCAAGCTCGTGATGCAGCATCGTCACGCCAAAGAAGCCGCGGATGGCATGTTCGGTCGGAACATCCGCGTAGCGCGGTGCGGTGATCTCGGGTGCAGCCGCATGGGCAACAAGCTCCAGCTTCATCCCATCGGGATCAGCGAATGTGAGCACATCCTCTTCGAAGCGCTTCCCTGAACGCTCCACCAGCACACCTTTGTCGGTCAGGCGCTTGTGCCAGTACTCAAGCGAGGCAGCCGGAATGCTGAACGCCGTGTGCGTCACTTCTCCCACTCCAGCCGCACCGCGTCTTGCTCCAGGCCATGGAAAGAACGTGATGATCGTTCCTGGCGAGCCGGCGTCGTCTCCAAAGTAGAAGTGGTAGGTGCCCGGATCATCGAAGTTGACGGTGCGCTTCACAAATCGCAGACCAAGCACCTCGGTGTAGAAGTCGAGATTCTGCTGTGGGTCAGAAGCGATGGCTGTAACGTGGTGAACACCTTGAATCGGGTTCGGCATGGAAGCTCCTTTTCACGAACTGACAATTAGTTCTACATCGTAAGATTCGTTAACGAAGTAAAAGATTCACGTCGATGTTTGACCTTGTGCGGTGAGCGGCTGCGCCAGCCGCGAGGTCTTCATCGTTCGGCATAAAATGACCGCATGAGCTATCCCGACAACTACCGCTACGCGAAATCTCATGAGTGGCTTTCCACCGACGGCGAAATGGCCACCGTTGGCATCACCGACTATGCGCAGGAGTCGCTTGGCGACATCGTCTTTGTGGAACTGCCGAAGGTCGGGCAGGAGATTGAGGCAGGTTCCACGTTTGGTTCCGTCGAGAGCGTGAAGGCCGTCAGCGACCTGTACGCGCCTGTCACCGGCACAGTCACAGAGATCAACGAAGCGCTAAACAGCGCGCCGGAAACGATCAACTCAGACGCGAACAATACCTGGCTGCTGAAGCTGACGATGAAGAACACGGACGAGTCGAATGCACTGCTGAGTGCAGCCGATTACGAGAAGTTTGTCGCGGAAGAAACTGGCCACTAGATATTCGCGGTTGTCAGTACTTGGTCTCGGTTGCTGATGACGTCTTTTCGATTTGAACCGAGAACCGAGGACTGAGAACCGCGCATGCGTTACCTCCCCAAATCTCCAGCCGATCGCGAAGAGATGCTTGCCGAAATCGGCGTCACTTCCATCGAAGATCTCTTCACCTCGATTCCTGAGGAATACCGTCTCACGCGGGATCTCAACATCCCGCGGCAACATGCTGAAGTCGAAATACTCGACCGCTTCAAGGCATTCGCTTCGAACTTAGCGAGCGGCGATGCTGGCGATCTTGCAACGCAGGCTCCACAGCCGAAGTATGCGAACTTTCTCGGCGCAGGCGCGTATCGGCACTACCGTCCGGTGATCATCGATTCGCTTGTGCAGCGCGGCGAGTTCTTGACGAGCTACACGCCGTACCAGCCAGAGATTTCACAGGGCACACTGCAGGCCATGTTTGAGTTCCAGACGATGATCTGCGAGCTCACCGGCATGGAAATCGCCAACGCCAGCATGTACGACGGCTCTACCGGTGCCGCAGAAGCTGTGTTGATGGCCGTACGTGTCACCGGACGTGATGGCTGTGTCGTCGCACGCAGTGTGCATCCCGAGTATCGCGAGGTGATGCGCACCACAGTGCAGCATCAAGGCATTCCGATCACTGAGTTCGAGTACGACAGGCACACGGGCCGCGTTGACATGGCAGCGCTCGAAGCAGCAATCACCGACGACACAGCCTGCGTGCTGATCCAGTCACCCAACTTCTTCGGCACGGTTGAAGACGTCGCCGCTGTCGCGGAGCTTGCGCATAGCAAGGGTGCACTGCTCATCGTCAGCATTGCAGAAGCAGTATCACTGGGCATCGTAAAAGCGCCCGCTGAGGCAGACATCGTTTCGCTGGAAGCGCAAAGTTTCGGCGTAGCCGTGGGATATGGCGGCCCTTACTGTGGCGTGATCGCCTGCAAAGAAAAATTTTTGCGCCAGATGCCAGGCCGCATCACTGGTGAGACGAAGGACGTGAACGGCAAGCGCGGATTCGTGCTCACGCTGAGCACACGCGAGCAGCACATCCGCCGCGAAAAAGCGACGAGCAACATCTGCACCAACCAGGCGCTCGTTGCCATGATGGTCACAATTTTCATGACGGTACTAGGCAAGCAGGGAACGCGCGAACTGGCAGAGCAGAATCTTGCCAAGGCGGAGTATCTAAAGTCTGTTCTCGTCAAATCTGGCGCGAAGGCATTGTTCACCGGCCCAACTTTCAACGAGTTTGCTGTTTCACTTACGGCTCCCGCGGACGAGATAAACGCGAAGCTGCTCGACGCCCGCATCATCGGTGGCTTATCCCTCGCAAAGTGGTACCCGGAGTTGAGCGAAGAGTCAGCTCTGTGGTGCGCCACTGAGCTGACCACCAAAGCACAAATGGATGCAGCAGCGGCAGGCGTCCTTAGCGACCCGCAGGATGATGCCGTAACGGCCCGTTGGAACAGTGTGATTTCAAAACGCTAAACGCACGCACGATCTTAGAAGGAGCCGAACATGGGTGATCTACACAATTACACCGTCACTGTTTCCTGGACCGGCAACACCGGCTCGGGCACCAGTGGGTACAAGGATTACAGCCGCGCGTTTGAGCTGGAGGCCGAGGGCAAGCACGGCATCGCCGGCTCATCCGATTCCGCGTTCCGTGGTGATGACGGTCGATGGAATCCCGAACAATTGCTGGTCGGCTCGCTCAGCTCATGCCACAAGCTTTGGTTCCTGCATCTGGCTGCTGTCGCGGGCGTAATTGTTACTGCTTATGTCGACAACGCAGAAGGAATCATGCGCACGACCCCAGGAGCAGAGACGGGGCGCTTCGAGTTAGTGACGCTGCGGCCACACGTCACGATCACCGCTGACTCGGACGCGGACAAGCTGCAGAGTCTGCACGAAGATGCTCATCGCCGCTGCTTCATTGCGAACTCCGTCAACTTCCCGGTGCGGTGCGAAGCAAATTTCTCGCTTGAGCATTCGCCCGAAACTGCATTGGCAGAGGTGCGGTAGCCGTGGACATGAGCGCAGTAGAAGGGCAGGAACTTACCGCAGTTGAATTCGTCAGCGACTACGTCCGTCTGCGCTTTGATGGCCCATTGCTCACGTTGTACTCGTGGCCCCACGTACTGCTTTCTGACTTCAGCATTGCGTTCGGCGAGCCCGAATACCGCAACGCACTCTGTGCCCAGATTGGTGAGCAGGTCGCAAAGGCATCGCTGGAAGAGTTCGAAGCCATGACCGTCGAATTCGAGTCGGGAACGGTCATCGCGCTGAGTCTTCGTGAAGAAGATCTGGATGGTCCAGAAGCCGGAAGCTACTCCGCAGATGGAAGCGGAGAAGGCGAAGAGGAGTTCTGATGCCGATTCAGGGGAGGAAAAGCTTAGTCAGGCTGATGGCGAGCGCTGCCATCCTCTCCTCCATTTGCTATTTCTTTCTCCGGTACGATGACGCTCCCAGTACTCAAGCACACACGTTCTGGATTGTGACAATAGGTTGTTACGTCATCGCTGTTGCTTTAGGAAAAGCAAATAGGAAAAGGCTCTAGGAAGAAGAACAGCAGTAAAGGATGCACAACATGGCAGACGAAAAGTTCACAGGCACACCGCGCAAGGCGACCACGCACGTCAATCAGAACGAAGATCTCATCTTCGAGAAGTCTTCCGCTGGCAAGAAGGGCTACCGCCTCGCAGAGCTCGATGTGCCCACTGTGGACGCCGCTTCGCTGCTCGGCGATGCAGTTCGCACGGATGGCCTCGGCGTGATGCCAGAGTTAAGCGAGATTGAGATCATTCGCCACTTCACGCGCCTAAGCACGTGGAACTACGCCATCGACTTGGGCATGTATCCGCTCGGCTCCTGCACGATGAAATACAACGCCCGCATCAACGAGGCCGTTGCGCGGCTGGAAGGTCTCGCAGAAGCGCATCCGTATCAGCCTGAGTCGTTGTCACAGGGCGCGCTTGGCATCATGAAGCTGCTGAGCGAGTGCCTGATCGAGATCACCGGGATGGACGCCATCACGCTGCAGCCAGCCGCCGGTGCCCATGGTGAGTTCACCGGAATCCTTCTGGCCCGCGCCTATCACGAGTCCAAGGGCAATCCGCGCACGAAGATCCTCATCCCCGATTCGGCGCACGGCACCAACCCCGCGACCGCGGCAGTTTGCGGCTACCAGGTCGCAAATTTGAAATCCAACGCTTTGGGCATGGTGGATCTGGCTGAGTTGGAGAAGCTGGTGACGGACGACGTCGCCGCGTTGATGCTCACGAACCCATCAACCATCGGCGTATTTGAGAGCGACATTCATAAGATCGCGGACATCCTTCACGCAAAGGGCGCGCTGCTCTACATGGATGGGGCGAACATGAACGCGCTCGTTGGCAAAACACGTCCCGGAGACTTCGGTGCGGACGTCATGCACCTGAACCTGCACAAAACGTTCTCCACACCGCATGGCGGAGGTGGTCCAGGCTCAGGCCCGGTTGCCTGCAAGAAAATTCTCGAGCCGTTCCTGCCGACGCCCGTGCTCGCAACCAAAGCTGACGGATCGTTCACGTTCAACTATGACCGTCCGCAGTCTGTTGGTCGCGTAAAGGCCTGGTACGGCAACTTCGGCATGTTCATCCGTGCGCTAGCCTACATCCTCGCCAACGGCCCCGACGGTCTTCGCCAGACCACCGAGGACGCTGTGCTCAACGCGAACTACCTGCGCACAAAGTTGGAAAGCACCTTCGAGTTGCCATACAAATCGCCATCACTGCACGAGGTCGTCTTCAGCGACAAACTGCAGGCAAAGAACGGCGTCAAGACCGGTGACATGGGCAAACGCCTCATCGATTACGGCTTTCACGCCTATACGGTCTCGTTCCCTCTCGTCGTCAACGGCGCAATGATGATTGAGCCCACCGAAAGTGAATCGCGCGAAGAGCTCGATTTACTTGTCGATGCTCTGCAACAGATCGCGCGCGAAGCCGAGGAAAACCCTGAGCTCGTGAAAACCGCGCCGCACACCACACGTCTGCAGCGGCTCGACGAAACCACTGCCGCGCGTAAACCAATCCTTCGCTGGAAGGCACCGGTGGCGAGCACGCCGTTGCAGCCAGACTCTGCCGCCAAAGAATGGTAAAGGGCGCGAAGAGAAACAGTGAGAGCGGCGCATCTGCGCCGCTCTCACTGTTACGTTGCTAGTTAGTCGGCAGTGATGGCGTCCTGCATCGACTCCAGCGAGATGTTCGCAGTTTCGGCGTAATAGAAGATCACAAGAAACAAATCCAGAACCATCATCGCCGCAAAGAAGAAGAATGGTGTTGCGCCGGACTCCTTTGCGAGCAGTGGAAACACCAGAGAGACAATTGCATCACAAATCCAGTTGCACGAGCTTCCAAAACTCTGCCCTTTGGCGCGCATGCGCGTCGGGAATACCTCGCTCATGTACACCCATACCACCGCTCCGTGCGAGATAGCGAAGCATGCGATGAACGCCATCAGCAACCATACGAGCAGCTCAAGATGGTGGTGCGTGTGGAAGATGTAGCCGATCGCGAAAAGGCAGAACATGAGGCCGGTTGTGCCGGTAATCAATAGCTTTTTGCGGCCGAACTTGTCGATGATCGACATGGCAATCAGCGTTGCGACGAGGTTAGTCGCTCCCACAGCGATCGCCTGCAGGTTTCCGGAAACTTTGCTGGCACCGGCGAAGGCGAAAATGTCATTCAGGTAATACAGAACTGCATTGATCCCGGTGAGTTGCGAGAACACACCAACAGACAGTGCAAGAAGCACCGGGCGACGGTACTTGGGGGAGAGTAGCGAGTCCGACGCACCGCTGCCTTCCTCGTTGAGGGAACGCGTGATGCGTTTCATTGCCTGCTCCGGATTTTCCGAGCCTATTTGCTCCAGCACCGCCAGCGCTTCCGCATCGCGCCCTTGAGTCATAAGCCAGCGTGGGCTGCGTGGAATGAAGAAAAGTGCCGATAGGAAAAGAACTGCGGGAATACCGGAGACGCCCAATTCCCAGCGCCACTCAGAAGTCCCCAGATGCAGCGTTCCCATGTACGCGTTCGAGATGTAGGCCAGCAGGATGCCGACGACGATGTTTACCTGAAAAAATCCGACGAGCCGTCCGCGCCAATCCGCAGGCGCGAGCTCAGCAATATACATCGGCCCGAGTACGGATGAGCCGCCAATGCCCAAACCACCAATGAAGCGAAAGACAATCAGCGCGGGCAGGTTCCAGGCGAACGCGCACCCTATCGCAGAGACGACATAGAAGACTGCCATGACACGCAAAGTGTCGCGCCTGCCAAAACGCTGACCTGGTATGCCCGCCGTCATCGCGCCGACAACTGTGCCCCAGAGCGCCGCAGCGACCGTGAAGCCTAAGGCCCCCTCTGACAGGTGGAACTGCTGCGTGAGTTGCGCGGTTGCACCGGAGATCACTGCGGTATCGAAGCCAAACAACAAACCGCCGAGCGCTCCGACGATGGTTCCCTTTACAACTGTTGCGGACAAACTCATGAAGCTACCTCAAGCGATTCGCTAAGCCTTCAGCTTGATCTGAAAACGATATTGCCAGTCGCCACCTGCCCATTGCGGGTAGTTGGTTCCCCAGGCGTTGTTGAACAGGCAGACGTGCATGCCACTCCCCGCATCGGGCAGGGCGGTGCTGTAGTTCAACGGAGACTTATCACCCAGAGCAATCACTGGCGCGTCGAGTGTGCGAAACTCAATCTCTCGCTTGCCGTCGCGACACCAGATCGCCTCCGTCACAGCGTGCATGGCACGGCCACCACCGCGAACAACGTCGGTTGCGAGCACCGGTTGCTCGACTTTCTCCATCACCCACGTTGGCGAGCCGACGGTCATCGGATGGAAGCTCAACCACATGGCTTCCGGCATCCGGTTTGGCCGCTTCCCTGTTGTCCACAGGTTCATATCGACAACGGGCCTGTCCTTTGGAAAGCTCATTTCGATCGCGATCCGCTCGGGCGGCGCGGTAAGTTGTTTCTGCTCTGGCGCAATCGGCTCCATCGCAAGCTCGAGGGCGACTAGCTCCCCACTGGTTGTTTCCTCACGCTTCAGACTGATTAGCCTCGTCGACCAGCTGCGCGAGACGACCGCAAACTTCTCGATGTCCGGCTTACCAAAGTCGAACTTAGCCCACCACTCGTTGCTTTGCACATAGCGTGCACGATAGGAGGTGTAATCCTGCTGCGTGAGCGTCTGGTAACTGAAAGCTGCAAGTGGGTTTGCCGGAGAAGCCCACGAATGTTTGCTGCCCCGCTCCGCGAGGTGCGTAATGCAACCGGTCTTCTCGTCAACGCCGATGACGAAGTGCTCGGTCGTGATCGGTCCGTTTGCGCTGATCGATGTCAGCGCACCGGCAGAAGGCTTCTGCGCAAACAAGGTCTGCATGCGTACCTGAGCTTCCGTTCGCAGCGCCTCCGGCAGTGTCGCAATGGCGGCATCGATATCCTCGCGCTTTTCCTGCCAACTCCGCTCCATCGTTTGGTAGCCGGGTTTGGCAAGGTTTTCCGCCAACTGCGTTGGGGCATAGTTCACATGATCGATGTAGCGCTTGGTGTCCGTGCCCCATGTATGCTCCGGAGCGAGCGCGAGGCGACGCAGTAGCTGACGGTCTGTCGCGTCGCCGCAGACAAACACGCGCTTTGCCAGCCACGACTTTCTAAGCCGGGCCATTTCTCGGTAGCGCGCCACCTTAGGCGGATCACTGGGAACACCATAGATCCAGGTGTCGCCGATCTCCTGCGTGATGACCGGGAGCTTGCCTTTTACCTCACGCAAGGCAATCGCCACATCAGTCAGGCTGGAGGCTGTTATCTTCGCGTTCGGGAATTGCTTTTGAAGCTTCTTATACAGATCTGCTATTTCCTCTGGCGTGTGGGGTCCCGTGTTATCGACCCGCATCTCCACCGCAACGGCCATGTCGGAGTTCGGTATCCGCAGCACACCGCCGTAATCATGGCGGTGATAGAGCATCGTGACGGATTTGCCCGAGGGTTCCTTCCACTCGAACACATCGGGAACTTCCGGAGGCGCGCTGGCGGCGTTGACGCCGATATCGAGAATTTCGACGCCGCTGCTTGCGAGCACGCCCACCAAGCCGCGAGAATGCCCGGGCACATCCGTCATCTTCGCTGCGACCGTCTTCGTGCCAAAGCGTCCGTCCAGCTCCTGGGAGAAGCCAAGGCAGCCTTCGATCATTGACGGATCCAGCATCTCAGTCTGCCAACTAAACGGCAGCGCGTGCCAGGCAATCTCATGCGCTGCAACGGCAGCTTCCACGCGTTTCCGCTCTGCTGCACTAGCTTGTTCGAGATACTCGTAGAGAATCCATGAACCAGTAGTCCACGTGTAGCGCAGATCACCCGCGTTTCTAACCGTCTCTGCCGTTGTGATGGCGCGTGGGAAGAAGTCTTTGAAGTACTGCTGCATCACGTTGGCTTGGGTATCCGTGAAACCCACGTCCAGATGACACTTTGCGATGAGAAAGACACGACGAACCGCGGGGTCTGCGGGCGGCTCAGCCTCATATGGCAAGGCCGCTGCTGCACGCGTCAAAGGTGCCTGAGCGGCGGCTGCCATGATGCCCGCGGTGAGAAAATCTCTGCGCTTCATTTGTTTGCTCCACGAGCCTTGTTAGGGACGGAAAGTAGGCCAGAGTTCCTGCTTACGTACTGGTTCGGGAACCCACATCAGAGAATCCGGATCGCTGTGAAACTGCTCATACAAAGATCCTTCGCAAGAGACGCCGAGTTCCGGGTACTTACGCGCACTATGCTGCAGCAGCGTAGTCGGTACGTAGTGCGGATTGGCCTTCCACTCGATATTCCCATTTGCGCTGAAAGTCGGAAACCACGCCAACCCTTTGTGTGCGCGCACACCGGTGTACTCGAAGCCATATTGACGGTCGCACCACGCTCCGAAAACCATGCGCGCGTTCGGATCAGCGTTGATAACACAATGTGCCCAGTTCGGCGGCACGACGACTCTGTCTCCCGGACCAGCGGAAACAGCGATGCAGACGCCCGGATCGTCCTCTGCCGTTTGCTGCGCGTATACGATTGCCTGCCCTTCCATGATTTCGAAGAGTTCCGGTGGCGACCATCCACTGTGCGGCGCAATGGCGTGGATGTGACCCTGGCTTCGCACGGGCTCGTTTCCCAATCGACCAGCGGCATAAGCGACCACACCGAACAGAAGCATGCGCCGCTTAAGTTCCGGTAGATCATCGACCTGCGCGACATCCATTGCGATGCCGTATACGGGGTCGGGACCGTCGCACTGCGGATTCATCAAGCTCGGGCGAATCGCGTCAAGACTACGAAACTCCGGTTCCGGCCCAGTCACTCCTGGCCCGTACTGAAAGCCAAGCTGACTAGTAGTCTCAAAATCTAAACCCGCGTACTTCATGCTTCCGTTCCTCTTACAAATGCTTTCATGGTGGCGAGCGGTTTGTCCGCGTGATGGGCCGGACGTACCGTATAAGCTCCCACTTGAGCGGGGACAATGAATGTCTCACCATAAGTCACGGTGTAAGCCTTGAACGCGCCGATTGGGCTTTCCACGATCGCGCTGTCACCTTCCACAAGGTTCAGTACATTCACCGTCCCTTGCGTGTCGTGGTGAACTGGACCCGTAAACCAATGCCGCCTTGTTTCGATGAATTCGAGTTCATGCAGACCGGTACGCTCTTCTACGAAGCAGTCGCCGCGACTTACTTCAACAAATTGATTGACCAGATTTTCTTTCACCCAATTGGTGGTGCGATCCCACTGAATATTTTTCAGGCCATGATCAAGGTGTATGGGACGCGGCTTGCCATCCAGACCTAACCGTCCCCAGTCCCAAAGCTTGAACGTGAAGATGTAGGGCGTCGCGCTAATTTCGAGCACAACACCATTACGGCCGGAGCAATGAATAGTTCCTGCGGGAATGAGAAAGTGGTCATGCTTACGCGCAGGAAAAATGTTCACGTACTCTTCCGCAGGAAACGGCTCAGCGGCGTTTATTTGCGCTGTACGCAGGTCACGTTCCATAGCCGAACGATCTATGCCATCTTGTAAGCCGAGATAAACGATACCGTCGTCTGCAGCTTCGAACATGTAATAGCTTTCATCCTGCGTGTAACTCATTCCGAAGTGTTCGCGAATATATTCGCGGAGTGGATGGACCTGCAGCGATAGATTGCCACCGTGCATCGTGTCCAAGTAATCGAAGCGGATCGGGAATTCAGGCCCAAACATTTCGAATACCTTCTTTCCCAGTAGTTGCTGCGACTGAAAAAAAACCAGATCGAGAGCAGGCACTTCTACTCTTCGCGATCCGAAGCCGAGCAACAAGCTGTTCTCTTCCGGAACACAATCGAAACACCAGGCATAATTCGGCGGCCCATCCGGAAGGCCGAAGTTTTCTTTCATCCATTGGCCGCCCCATGGGCCGGCATCGAAGAATGGAACCACCCGAAACGGTCCCGATGCTGCCTGTTTCAGAGCTTTGCGAAAGCGCTCGCCGGTGATGAGCTTCGGCTCGACTTCTTTATTCGTATCTAGTAAAAAGTGCAGCTTGTCCAGCAGCTGTAGCTTCAGCCTGTCTGCCGCGCGCCAATCTGCAAAGAAAGCACGCTTGTAGAGTACTGCGGGACTCGCATCTGCATTCTCCAAACCGAAGTTACCTATGACGTGCGCGCGTTGCCTCTTCTGAATTTCCCAACGCGCCAGATCGGCATAAACGAGCGTACCCTCTTCTCCTGCGATGAGAGACGCTCCCGTACCAATCACCAGTGTGTGACCAGAGCGACCCGCTAAACGCGCCCGGAGCGCTTCCAGCTTCTCCGGATCGAAGTAGTCCCCAAGCGTCCACTCACCCATCACGGCGAACACCGGATCTGTCCCGAGAGCGGTAGCGAACCTGGCCTCTATTGCATGGGATGGGAGCAGTGCTTCGGCTGCACGAATTACTTCCTGAAAGCCAAGGTGCGCAGCTAGACCTGATTCAATAGCCTGCGCGTCGCAGCCCGGGTATAACTCCACCACTAATAACGAGCTTTCATCTCGAAGCAAAAGCTCTATTTCACTCCAACCTACCGCGCAGTCAGTGTTGTTGGAACTAACCGGGATAGTTGGCAACAGATCATAAGATGAGCGCGTATGGGTCATGCAGAAGCCTCAGAGAAAAATGGAACAGCGCCATATAAAGCAGCGGACGAACCTAGCTCAGCAGAGGAAATGATTACTTCGCCTTCCGCCAACCAAGCGTGGTCACGAACGTAATTGCGGATGCGCGGAAGGATGTCGGCTTCCCGAGCCATAACAGAGCCGCCGAAGAGCAGCATCTCCGGTGTAAAAGCGTGGATGAGGGCGACAGACAACGCAGACCAGACAGCGATGCATCGTGCGAGCACCTCGCTGGCCACGCGGTCGCCACGGTCGCTTGCGGCGAAGAGTCGCGCGAAGTCGATGGCTGATTCTCCTCCAAGCAAACTTTCATGAAAGCCGGGCCAGTTGCTGCAGATGCCCTGGAGCGCCCACGTGGAAGCCTCTGCTTCCGCGCACCCCAGATTGCCACAGGTACACCGCCGCCCATTCAGCACCACTGGAATGTGTCCGCCCAGTACTCCAGCCTGGCTCGCCTTTCCACGAAAAGGTCTCCCACTGTGGAGTACCGCAGCACCGATACCGGTGCCGAGCATCACTAGTACCAGGTCGTCCGCCCCGCGGCCTGCACCCGAGAACTGCTCACCCATCGCGGCTAAGCGCGCATCGTTTTCGAGCAGAAATGGTAGCGCAAAGCGCTCCTTGGCCCACGCACGGAGATCCAGTCCTCGCGCATCGTCGAACTTGGCATTGGTAGATACCACGCTTGCCGTAGCTACATTCACGATGCCTGGAAAACCAAGGACAATGCCCGCACATGCCCTGACAGCAACATTCGCGTCCGCAGCGGTCAGTGCAATGAGTTCTTCGAAAATGGGGAGCACTTCACTAAACGATTGATAGCCAATGTGAGCTGTACGTTTCGCTAAACATGCATGATCACGCATCACCGCGCAGGTAACGTGCGATCCTCCAAGGTCGAGTGCAATGAGCGGCTCCACGCTTAGCCCCGCGGCACAAGAGTAGGCTTACCGCTGCGCTCCATGAGTCGGGCACCGAAGCCATGACTGGCAATTGTCGCGTAATCGTGGCCTGCGTCACTGGGCCAGCATGCCGTGAAGACAAGCGGCTCACTTCCCGTGTTCGCTGTACGGTGTGCCGTGTTGCCAGGAATGTAGTGAACCGAACCAGGCGACATCTCTTCAAACCAGGTCTCACCGGTGCCCTCCGCCATCAGGATGAGCGCACCTTTTCCCTTGTTGGTGATGTAGAACTCACCGCGATTGCGGATTGCGTGGAAATGCCCTTTGGTCATGAAGTACTCGTCGCCCACAAGACCGGGCTGCACAGTCGTGTTGCCCCACTGCAGCGCTCCTTCGACGCCCTCTCCAACAGGAGCGTACACCTGCACGCTATAAACCTCAGCACCGTCAGAAAGGGAAGCCGCTGCTCCTTGATCTTCGAAAATGTCTCGTACATCGGCGATGGTCCTATGGAGGTCTTCGACCTTATCGCCGGTGAGCATAGCGCTGGCCAGATTGACAGAAATCTCATGCATCTTGCTTTTCCCGCTGGTATTTTTTTGAAGGGCTGATTGCAACCTGAAACTAACAAGTTGTGAGCTTATTGTCCACTAACAATCATGTCTCGTGAGCGAAACAGTCTTTTCTGCTTGACAGTTCCTTACGCGATGCAACAAAGTGGATGCACCATGAGCCTTAATCGCCGACGCTTTATAGGCAGCGCTGTTTCCACTGTGGGCGCTCTCGTATCCACATCGATGCTTCCTGAAGCGGAAGCGCAACAGCCCGTCGAGCATCCGGCGTCTCCGGCCGTCCAGCAGGGCGGGGCACAAACGCCGCTAAAGGGCACGACGGTTGATTTCGCTTATTCGCCAGTACAGCGACAGACCGCGTTTTGCTTCCCTGACGATCACTACAAGAGCCTTGTCGACCAGGATGGCTCGCTTCTCTATGGCTATGACATGGAGAAGGAGATTTTCTACTTTCCCTTGCGGCTCGACTTCAGCCTGTACGGTATGCGCGATGCGAAGGTTATCAGCCAGACGCTGGAGTCCCCCTCCATTCCGATTGTGACCACCATGCTCGAGCGGGAAGATGCCACTCTCAAGCTGGTTACCTTTGCGACCAACAATCCCGGTGAAGGCCGCGTCGATAACGTACTGCTGGAAGTGAGACCTAAAGGAACTGCGCCTGTCACGCTCGCGCCGACTATAAAAATTCACAGCGCAGAGCAATATGAGTTCCGCCAGACTGATCGCATGGTGAGCATTCTGCGTAAGAACGTGAAGCAGAACGAAGTTCTGCTCGTCGCACGCGCGTTCACCGAGTTCCAGCGCATCGACCCCAAAGACAATGACTTATTCACGGCCAACGGCCCACTGGAGCAGCAATTCATGCTGCATCCGGGGCAGGCTACAACTGCCGCTCCCTATCGCGCATTTATCCGGCTGCCGCAGGAGGGCCAATCCGTCGAAAAGATTGCTGCAGGCCTGATGAATCCCGATGAGCAGGTCAGCAACGTTCGCCAATTCTGGACTTCATGGAACGCCTATCATGATCCAGTCTCATGGCAGATTCCCGGTCGTGAAGGTGAGTTCGTCGCAGCTTGCGCGCGCAACATTCTTCAAGCGCGTGAAGACAAGGCGGGCAAGCTCACGTTCCAGGTCGGCCCAACCTGCTATCGCGGTCTTTGGATCGTCGACGGGAACTTTATTCTCGAAGCCGCACGCTATCTGGGCTACGACAAGGAAGCACACGAGGGCTTGAAAACCTCCTGGGCTCACCAGGTCAAGAGTGGACAGGTGATTGCCGCAGGCGGAACGGAGCACTACAAAGATACGGCAATCGCCATGTTCACCACCGTGCGGCAGTGTGAACTCGCACAGGACTGGAGCATGCTGCACGAGTTTGAGCCAAACATCATCGAGGCGCTCGATTTTGTTGACGCACTCCGCGCGCGAGCGAAGAAGGAAGACAGTGCGCTTGGCCGCTACGGCCTGCTGCCAAAGGGATTTGCCGATGGAGGCTTCGACGGCACCAAGGATGAATTCACCAACACCTGGTGGACGCTGGCCGGTCTAAAGGCCATGGGCGCTGCCGGTGAAGCGCAAAACATGCCGCGACTGGCGCGCGCATCGCAGATGTACAAGGAACTCCGCACTAATTTCGATAAAGCGGCCGCGCAGGAAATGCGTTCCTTCGATGGCAAGTTCTCGTACCTGCCGGCGCTGCTCAAGGAAGCACCTGAGTGGTCTTTGCCAGACCCTTGGGAACGTCCACGGCCGCAGTGCGCGCAGTGGGCACTGTCGCAAACCATCTTCCCAGGACGCGTGTTCGAACCCAATCACCCTGTGACACAGGGCCACGTGAACCTGATGAAGGCAGTGGTACGTGAGGGTGTTCCGATCGATACTGGTTGGAACCATCACGAAGCCATCTGGACCTACAACGCTGCCTTCGTTGCGGAAGTCTACCTCTGGCTTGGCATGAAGCAGGCGGCACACGACACCTTTGTGGGCTTCCTGAACCACGCGAGCCCGCAATACTGCTGGCGCGAAGAACAGCCACTGCAGAATGCGCTAGTCGGCACCTATGTTGGCGACATGCCGCACAACTGGGCGAGCGCGGAGTGCATTCGTTATGTTCGCCACTCACTCGCGCTGGAAGATGGTGGTGATCTTCGGCTTCTGGCTGGCATTGTTCAGGACAGCCTCGCCCCCAACCAGCCATACGTGCTGAAGGGGTCACCTACCCGCTTCGGACGCATCAACATGACGTTCGAGCCGCTGGACCGTAGACACGGCTGGCAACTCACCTTCAACAGGGAAAAGGGACCGGCACCGACAACCGTTTCCGTCCCAACGACGCTGGGCCGCAATTTGCGGCTGAGCCCAGGCAAAGGCGTAAGCGTAAAGACGCAAGGCGATGTGGCGATGATCGACCCCGGCACATCCCAGTGGACTTTGACCTGGAAGAGCTAAGCTCACGCAACAACCTCCCAATGGCCGGGTAACTCCGGCCATTTTTTTTTGCGCAAAGAGGTAAATGCTTAGGCTTGAACGATGTGCCTACGAACGTCTGCAAAGGCGCGTAGGACTTCTTCTGTGATGTTGGAATCGGTGACGATCGTCTCGCAGGCAGCTACGGGGCAGATCTGCCATTCACTCACAATGCCGAACTTCGAGGAGTCCACCACAGCAATGCAGCGCTTCGCCTGCGCCACCATGACGCGGTTCACCGCAGCTTCATCGGAGTTTCTGCAGGTCAAGCCCGCACGTGCATCGATGCCGTCCGCGCCGACGAAGGTGATGTCGACAAAAGCATGACGGAGCACGTCCACTGCTGTCGGCCCCACAAGGGAAAACCAATCGCCGCGAAGGTGTCCGCCGGTAACAAACACATCAACGTCCTTGCGTTTGGAAAGCTCCATCGCGATGTTGACTGTGTTCGTCACAACTTTTAGATCGTAGTCGTAAGGGAGCGAACGAACTACTTCAGCGGTAGTGGTTCCCGCTGTAAGCGAAAGCGTATTGCCTGGCTGGATTAGCTCTGAAGCAACTCGCCCAATGCGACGCTTCTCTTCCACCTGACGGGTGACAAGATCCTGGAAGGACGAACTGGTGCGAAATGGTTCGTAGAATAGCGGCTCAATCGACTTCGCGCCACCTCGTGTGCGACGCAGCAAGCCACGAGTTTCTAACTCCTGAAGGTCTCGGCGAAGGGTAGCTGGAGAAGCGCCATAGCGACTGCGGAGGTCGTCCATGTTGATGGACCCACCCTGCTGCAGGTCTCGCATAATAGCTTTCAGCCGCGCAGCCTGCTTTTCAGATCTATCGGACATTGCAAGAACCACTGTAACCCACGGCAGCTTGGATTGATGTGGTGATAACAGACAAAAATCGGCAGCCACTTGTACCAACGTGGCTGCCGATTTAGGTAGGAACGATCTTTAGGATAGTCGAGTTAGAACTGGAAACGACCTGAGAATTGCAGCTGCCGCATTGTTCCGTTGATGTCAGTGATTTTGCCTGGACGCTGGCTAGCATCACAGTCAACGCAAGAATTCGGGTTCCCGAGATTCGGGTGGTTGAATGCGTTGTAAGCTTCAGCGCGGAACTGGACATTGAGGCGGTCATACAGCTTGAATGACTTGTTCAAAGCCAAGTCCACAAGAAGCTCACCCGGACCAAAGCCAGTGTTATTTCCGATGTTGCCGAAATGAGCTAGCTGAGGCCGTCCAAAGGCACCGCTAACAGCACCATTGGTTTTGAGTGCAGCGACTGGGGTGAAGAAGACGACCGAGTGATCATTTGGATCGAACTTCCGCTTTCCAAGGTCAGGGCTGCTGATTTTGTCAGGGCGGCAAGGACCTGTGTCACGGTCATTTCCGCACTCATTGTAACTATAGGTGAACGTGTAACCGGAGCTAGCCGTCATGTCACCATTCAACGTGTACCCACCGATAACTCCGTTCAGTAAGCCGTTCGCATGGGTTGCAAACATTTTTCCATGGCCGAACGGCAGTTCATACACACCGCTCATATTGAAGGTGTTCTGACGGTTGTAGGAAGAAGGACCATAGTTTACCCGAGGATCGATATTGAAATAATCGGACTGATAAACCAGCGATTTCGACCATGTGTAGTTAGCAAGGAGAGTGAAGCCGTTCGAGTAACGGTGTTCAACCTTAGTCTGGAGCGCTTCATAGGTACCGCTGTTGTTGCCCTTGAAATACGTGATGTCCTGGGTCCAGCCGTACTTCGCAAAGTAAGGACGGCGTAGATTTGTATTGCTACCTGGCGTGAAGCCTTGGATCGTCGGTTGGTTCGGATTGTATGCTCCGCCGCCGTCGTACAGATTATGAGAACCCTTATTGCCTACGTAGGCAATTTCCATTGATGTCGCATGACCGAACTGCTGTTGTACTGCGGCATTCCAAGCGTCCACCGTCGGCAGAGTCATTGTGGTAGGGCGAGCATGCGCGCTTACACCATTCGGCAGCGGAATCATTCCACTAGCTGGAATTACCACGGGGGCCGGAGCAGTAGGACCTGCATCGATGTTGAACGCATAACTGACGTTGCTTGGCGACGTGAGCTGTTGGTTAGCAACCACCGGAAGATTCTCGGTTGGACCCTCACCGAAGATTGAGCCAAACGTGCCGATGTCGTAGGAGCGTCCGTAGCCCATGCGAACCACGGTGTTGGGGTGCGCCTGATATACGAGACCAAAGCGTGGAGCAACGGTTCCGTAGGTGGTCTTCACGTTCATGGCCTTACTGATTCCAGCAACACCAGCAACTAGCAAGTTACCTGTCGTGAAATCCAAGTTTGAGCCTTTACCTACACCGTTGACATACTCGGGTGGATAGAGCTCGTAACGTATGCCGTAGTTCAAAGTCAGCTTGTCAGTTGCGCGCCAGGTATCCTGGCCGAAGAAGAAGAGTTGACGTTCACGATCTTCTGCGTTTCCTTGCAGCTGAACGAACCGCTGAAAGAAGGTTGACTCGCCGAGAAGCAGTGTGGCAAGGCCTTGTCCACCAGGAATACCAGTCCCACCCGCGGCGGAAGCGCCGGGGTTAGAAGTTGCAGCAGCAGCAAACGTAAGTTCCCCAGCTTGGTTTGGAGCACCTTCAATGCGGTATTGCTGAAGGTAGCGTAAGTCACCACCAAAGCGAATGCTGTGATTACCAACCTGCTTAGTCCAGTTGTCAACGATCTGAAATTGATTCTCAATTTGGGTGAGATCGCAGTTACAGCGGTTCACGTTCAAACCTGAACCAAACGAAGATAACCCGTCGACGGCAAAAGCAGGTGCACCTTGGCTCGTTGGGCTGACGTTGAGTCCTGGGATACCAACGCGTGTGGCGAACGCGGTGTCATCATACTTCTTCGTGTTGACACGAAGACGGAAGAAGCCAAGGCGGAAATCAGTCGAGAGCTTCGAGGTGAGTTGGTAGTCGCCGCCACCAATCGCGCTTTGGTTGCGACCAAGAGAGTGTCCACCATAGCCACCGATCCCGAACCCATTACCACCTGCCGCACCGAGTGCAGTAGGACCATCTTCGGTCGAGCCAAAATAGCTATACCGGCCAAACGCGTGGAACTTGTCGCTAACCTGCCCATCAATCCGAAGGTCCGCGGAATTCGTGTTGAAGCCGCCAGAACCGCTCGCAACATAGTTGTTGTTTATAATCTGGTTGCCGGTCGCCGGGACGTTCGGGAGCGGCAGTAATGCCAGAAGATTCAGAGCTGCTGGCGAGACTCGTGCCTTAGGGATAAGGTTGCCGGCGAACGGTGTACGATTTCCAGTCGCGCTAGTGGTTGGGTCGTAGATCTGACCTTGTCCAACCGGCGCTCCGCTCTGCAGCTGGATGTACTGGCTCAGATCGCAGAACGCTGTAGTTGTGCACGAGGTGTGCACAAGGGCCGTCGGAACGGTCTGATAGAAGGAGGCACCCGTCTTCTGGCGAACGCCTTGGTAGTCGCCGAAAAAGAAGAGCTTATTTTTCCGGATGGGGCCGCCGAGAGTACCACCGAATTGGTTATAAACAGTCGGCGGTATGTAACGACCGGTAAGCGAGTCAGGAGCATACTGCGTGAACGGATCACGTGCGAGTTGCGCGTCACTGTGGCGGTACTCAAATGCAGAACCGTGAATCTGATTAGATCCGGACTTCGTCTGCACGGAAACTACACCGGCGATCGACTTACCGAACTCGGCGTCAAAGTTCTGGGTGGTAATCTTTGTTTCCTGAATCGAGTCGAGATTTGGATTGATGACAATAATGCCGAGGTTCGGATCCTCGTTTTCGGCACCATCCAGCAAGTAGTCCGTCGAGAACGGAAGCTGACCATTGATGATGATCTGTTGGCTACCCTGTGGGTTTTCATCGGAGGCATGGCTCCAACCCATCTGCTGGGATCCTGGGATCAACAATTCGAACGACGTCAGATTACGGCCGAGGTTCGGAAGATTTTCTGTTTGCTGACTGCTCAAGACAACAGAGATGTCCGCGCGGTCCGTTTTGAGCACTGGCGTTTCACCGGTGACGACGATTTCTTCCGTCGCACCACCGATTGCCATGGCTGCGTTGACCTGGGCCGCAACGTCAGCACTGACCTGCAGCCCACGCGACTCATAAGCTTTGAAGCCCGCAGCTTCTACGCGCACCGAGTAAACGTCTGGAATCAAATTCTTTGCCGAATACTCACCCGATTCGTTGCTCGTGATGGTGCTGGAAGTTCCTTTGTTTGTATCTGTTACGACGATCTTGGCACCAGGAACCGCAGCGCCAGTTGCATCAGTGACGGTCCCGTAAATCGAACCGTACACAGCTTGCGCGTGGGCCGAGGATGTCGCCCAGACACATAGACAGAGAAATAGAAGTAGATGTACAGACCGCTTCAACACAGGTACCGCCCCCCAAAAGTAGTAAGTGGAAGGACTTTAGCGGCCAATGAGCACAAATGTCAAGCAACTCTCCATAAGTAATGCTCGAAGCGCACCCTACCAATCAAAGCTGTGAGCGCAGGACGCCGTCTCGGACTCCGACGCAACCCTCGAAATGCGCGATAAGAGCAGCAGAGTGCGCTGCACGCCTGAGCAGCACCTGCATATGGACGCCTTCGCATTCGACAGGCGCGGCACAGCGCGAAAGCATCACGTCAAGGCATCGATTACCTCGAACTGGAACGTAGAATGAGCACAATGGGGAACAGTTTTATTGGGTGCCGATCAACATGAATTCGAAACATTTGCTCCTTCCAGCGTTGCTTGTCCTGCCTCTTCTATGTGGCTCAGCTGCTGCGCAAACGGTTCGACAGATGTTCGTTTTCGGAGATAGCTATTCCGCGTATGCGGGCGATTCAATTGAGAAGGATGGCCCAACCTCTATCGTTTATGCGGCGCGGTCGCTCGGCTTGACGATTGTGCCATCAACGGGCGAATTCATAACTGGTACCAGCCTGAACTTTGCAATGGGCGGTGCAACCACGGGCACCGACCACGTAGGAGGGCCTGCGAAACCAAAGATCGGCATGAAAAATCAAGTCGCGCTGTTTGCAGATCTACTGCGCAACAAGCGGCTGCAATTCGACCCCAAGAAGACAATGTTCTTCCTTGAAGGTGGACTGAACGATCGCAAGCTCACGACTGAAGAAACTGTCGCTAATCTGAAGAGTGAAATCCTTAGCCTGCATGCACTGGGAGCTAAGAATTTTCGCGTAGCAGTGCTTCCTACGCGCATCCCGCGGTTTACCGACGTCGCAGAGCGCTTGAATCCTTCGTTGAAGCTGATTCCAGAAACAATGCGCACGCAACTTCCTGACATCTTCATCAAGAACAGTAACTGGGGTGAGTTCTACGACGAAGTGTTCGACCACGCGAAGGCACTAGGCTTTACCGACACGATTCATCCGTGTTACGAAGCCGAGAAGAATAATCAGCCAGCGTCCGTATGTTCAACGCCTCAAACGTACTTCTTCTATCCAGCGAACCATCCTTCGACGAGAGTCCATCAAATAGTCGGCGAGAAGCTTTATCGCGAGCTGCAATAGGTTCTTTTGATCCAGTCGTGTAAGACGACTAAGCTTCTTGCCGAATGCCTTTGCGATCTGAATCGACGACGAAGTTTGCAATCGTGCTCATCTTTCCGTCCTGAACAGAGACCTTGTCAACAATACGCAATGTGCTGGTCATCTTTTTTGATGTTGCCTCACACAAGACATACCCGCGCTTGTGATTCCGATAGATGATGTGAGGGTTAGCAGACAGGATGTTTGCGTCACCAGGCTCCGTCATCGCACCATCGGCCCCGGAGCTTATCGAGGTTCCGCAGATTTCGCTCGCCACAATCGGCGAGTCCTTCTTCTTATAGTCGACAAGAATGTTAGCTACATTCGTTCGGTGGGCATCGCCCGTAATAATGAACGGATTGCGTGGATTTGTCTTTGCCAGGAAGTCTGTCAGTCTCTGTCGGTCAGCCACGTAGCCGTCCCAATCGTCGGAGGGATAAATAGGACCGGCGGGAGTGGGATCGACTGCTTGAGCAAAGATCACCTGGTTCGCGATGATATTCCAATGCGCCTTCGACTTGGACAGTGACTCCATGAACCAGCGTTCCTGATCGGCACCCATCATAGTGCGATCTGCTCCGTAGCGTTCCGAACAGTCAACGACAGGCTTATCGTTGCATGGCTGTGGCGAACGAAACTGCCGGGTATCGAGAACAGCAAACTGCGCTAGATTTCCATACTGCACATTGCGATATAGCTGCATGTGCGAACCGTGAGGGGTACACAAAGTTCGCAACGGCATGTTTTCGTAGTAAGCCTGGTAGGCCGCAGTGCGCCGGGCGATCCAGATCGGCCGTATCTTCGACGCTCTGGAACGAAGCGGCAAAGCAAAGAACACATACGTCATCATGACTGCTGACCACGGACTTGCCGTAGGTGAGCACGGTCTGATGGGCAAGCAGAACAGTTATGAATGCAGCATGCGCATCCCGATGATCGTAGCGGGTCCAGATGTGCCCGCAGGCCGTCGGGTTGACGAATTGGTCTATCAGCACAGCATGTTTGCCACAACGTGTGAACTAGCGGGATTGCAAGTTCCACGACATGTCGAGTTCGCAAGCCTCGTCCCGTTGTTAAAGGGTGGTACGGAGCCTCTGAACGAAGCAGTCTTCGGTTATTACAAGAATTACCAACGTAGCATCCGCACCAAAACACACAAACTTATTGTGTATCCGGAGGTGAAGCGTGTGCAGTTCTTCGACTTGGTGAATGACCCGTATGAAGTGCACGATCTGAGCCAGAATTCATCCATGGCCGAGCACAAGATGAAGCTTTATCAATTGCTGAAGCGATATCAGAAACAGCTTGACGACAACCTCGACCTGGATGAGAGCATGCACGGCGTAATTTAGGGTGCTGCGGTGAAGAAAATACAGTCCAAGATTCCGGCTCGGCTTCGGCTTCGAATCA
Source organism: Granulicella sp. (assembly GCA_965200515.1). Lineage (GTDB taxonomy): Bacteria > Acidobacteriota > Terriglobia > Terriglobales > Acidobacteriaceae > Granulicella. The sequence continues at coordinate 3,172,524 of CBDAUT010000014.1, forward strand.
GCCGTGCGTGTGCTGAACGCGGCTAGGTCATCTGAACGTGGCTAGGCCATCAGCACGTTGCAGGCACCGGCGGCGCCTACAGCGAATGCGAAGTGCGGGCGCAGTCTGCACAGTCTGCCTTCATGACCCGCACAGAACGAGAGCCCTGAGAAGAACGGAATGCATCGATGTGACTTTCTTAAAACCACGAGCAAACTAGCCCTCGCGGCTGCCGTTCCTAAAGCGGCGGCGGCACTCGAGCGAATGGCAAGCGGGCGCGCTGTACTCCCTGTAGATCGCGGATAGCGTTACTCTTCGACACCGCAGGCTGATGTGCACTCTCCGGCCTCCAGCGATGTCACCACGCGTGAAGGCGTGCGGGTGAAATGCGGGTGCCGTTTTCACACTGCTTCACGCTAAGTTGTTGATTTGAGTGGTGGCCAGAGACGGGATCGAACCGCCGACGCCGGCCTTTTCAGGGCCGCGCTCTACCACTGAGCTATCTGGCCTTGGCAAAGAGGAGAACACGCGGGCGGCCAAGAGCGCCACGTGTTGCGTTTCCGAACCTGCCTGAAGGGGAGGAATGAACCGGTCAGCGTCGTACATGCTGCACGCAGTTATCGAGAACGTCGAGTTTGAGTATAACAATCGAGGCGCAGTCGCGCTAGCTTCTCCGGTTGGTAAGTTCGTTATCCTGAAGCATCCTTCTGGCACTCGCCACAAGTTGTGCTTTCACGTTTGAGGTCTTCCTGTGTTTTCCCCCAAGTTCGAACTCCGCTTTGCTGCTGTCTCCCTCGTCCTGTCGCTATCCTTTTCAGGCAATCTCTGCATACATGCTCAGGCTGCTGCACGTAGCACCGCGCCAACTGCAAATGAGTTGCGCGCCGGCAAAGCATTCGACATGGCGAAGAAGCAGGGTGCTCCCGAGCTTTATGCATTTCTGAAGCCGATGCCGAAAGGTGCTGATCTCCACATGCATCTCAGTGGCGCGGTGTATGCCGAAACCTTCATCGCAGAGGCTGCCAGGCAAGGGTTGTGTGTGCTTGCCGTGATTGGCGGCTCGCCAGCCACGCCAGTGGCTAACGGAGCTCTTCGTCTCGTCCCGTCGGTTGCAGGCAAAGAGCATGAGTGCCCCGCATACAGCGTTCCAGCTTCTGAAGCGATGCGGAGCGAGCCGCTCTATAACGCGCTGATCGACAGCTTCTCCATGCGCGGCTACACACCTACGCCGGGCATCACCGGCCATGACCAGTTCTTCTCCACCTTCAGCCGCTTCGACGTGATGACTGGCACCTGGGGTGAGTGGCTCGATGAAGTCGCAACTCGTGCTGCGGCACAGAACGAGCAGTATCTCGAGGTGATGAGCACACCGCCCGCGAAGAACGCCTACACAGCAGCGGCAAAGCTCGGCTGGCCTGCAAACATAAGCGACGCGAACTACAAATCGGAGTTGGCGAAGCTGCGCGATGCCCTGCTCGCCAGTGGTTTGAAAGATGACATTACCCTGGATTCACAGGTATTCAAGGCCGCCCTAAGAGATCGCAACGTCAGAGAAGGTTGTGGCGGTTCTTCTCCGCAAGCGGCGCAAAGCCCGGCATGCAGTGTGAGCGTTAAATTTCTATATCAAGTGCTTCGCGGGTTCCCGCCGGAGCATGTATACGCGCAGACGCTGCTCGCCTTCGAAGTGGCGAGCGTTGACGCCGATGTCGTGGGCCTCAACTTCGTCATGCCGGAAGACGGCCGCGTTTCCATGCAGGACTACCACCTGCAGATGCTCATGCTCGATTATCTGCACAGCGCGTATCCACGGGTGCATATCTCGCTGCATGCGGGCGAACTCGCGCCGGGCATGGTTCCCCCGGCAGGGCTCAGCTTCCACATTCGCGAGGCGGTCGAGCTCGGCCACGCCGAGCGCATCGGCCACGGAGTCGACGTGCTTTACGAGGATCATGCTGCCGCCCTGCTGAAAGAGATGGCACAGAGGCATGTCATGGTGGAAGTTAATCTCACCTCGAACGAAGTGATTCTTGGGGTGAAGGGCGCGGATAGCCCGCTCGCCGCGTACCGCGCGGCCCACGTTCCTACCGCGCTTTCTACTGACGACGAAGGCGTCAGCCGCATCGATCTGACACACGAATATGTAAACGCTGCGCTGGAGCAGAACCTCAGCTACGCCGACCTGAAAAGAAGCGCGCGCACATCGCTGGAACACTCCTTCCTTCACGGCGAAAGCTTATGGGCTTCTCCAGATGATTTCACGCGTGGAAGATCCGTGTGCTCCGCACCTGTATCGACGCAGACCTCACCATCACAATCCTGCGCGGCCTTCCTTCACGCCAACGAGCGCGCCGCCATGCAGTGGCAGCTTGAGCAGCGCTTCGCTGCGTTCGAATCGGCTGCTCACTAGATGGCATCGCTGCTAGACTGACTCGCACAGGCGCTCGTGCCTGGGGAGGCTTTTGACGTGTTCCTGCGCATTGTTGCCGTGGTGGTGCAAACGATCTTCTTTGTTCTCGTGTTTGCCATAGGATCGTTTCTTCCCGGCATCGCACCCAACACGTTTCCCATGTGGCGGGTAGTTGCGGGCGCAACGCACTACTTTGTATGGAACGGGCCGATCTTCTGCTTCCTGATGTTTCTGCTCGTGCTCGCCATCGAAGCGATCACGAAGCGCTTCCGCTCCGCTGCCCTCATTACGACCGTTTCGTTTGCCCTCGCGTTTGTGTTGGCGCTGGCGATGAAGCTGCCGTTCATGGACAGGTCGACGAGCTTCTAGCGATGCGCGGAATTAGGCGGACACTTAGCGAATCAACAGTGGACCGTTGGCGTCAGCCAGCCGAAATTTCTGGAGAGGAGATACAAGCATGCAGCCAGTCGCCGGCGACTTCATCGAGAACTTCACGCTTCCTGATCAGGACGGCAACACGGTCGACCTGACAGATTTCTCCGGCAAGCCCGTGGTGCTCTTCTTCTATCCGCGAGCCGACACACCCGGCTGCACCATCGAAGCGTGCGGATTCCGCGACCAGTTCGCGAAGTTGCAGCAAGCCGGTGCCGTGGTTCTTGGCATTTCACGCGACACGGTGAAAGCGCAGAAGAAGTTCCAGCAGAAATACGATCTGCCCTACACACTGCTTGCTGACGCAGACCAGACAATCTGCAAGCGCTTCGACCTGATTCGCGACAGGACCATGTACGGCAAGCCGGTTACGGGCGTCGAGCGAACAACCTTCGTGATCGGCCCCGACCAAAAGCTTTTGCATGTCTTCAGCAAGGTCAAGCCTGAAGGCCACGCTGACGAAGTACTCGAACTCCTGCAGAAGCGACCGTAAGTTTAGTGCGGCTGCGTCGTTGAAGTCGGCGTCGCGTTGGAAGGTGCGGTCATCTGATTCGTCGCGGGGGTGCTCTGCCCCGAGTTCCCCGCTGGCTGCGGCGTTCCACCGCCACTGCTGATAGGTGCACCGCTCCTGTCTACGCCACTCCCTGGCGCAGAAGAAACCGCCGGTTGCCCGTAGTTGGATGGCTTCGATCCGGACACGTGCTGCGTAATGGACCCGGCAGAACCTGCACCGGTGCGCGGTTTGGAATCAGCGAACGACGGCGGCGGCTGCACAACAAACGTCAACGCTGTTCCTGCGGGCAGACCCGCATTTGTTCCGATCATCGGAGCGCTGTCCGGCAAATCGCGGTGTCCCGGCTGTCCGCGGAAAGTCAATATGTTCGTCTCAACACTTTGACCACCCACATGCACCAGCTCGAGTGAAATCTCACCCACTGCGTTGAGCTTTCCTGCGGGCACGGTTCCAACCACGGTCAGCACCACCGGCGCGCCCGCCTTCATCGCAGTTCGAGTGCCGCTGCTGCGCGCAGCATCTGCCGATTGCAGCTTTCCATGCACCATCTGTCCATTCTTCAGGTTGCCCGAATCGATGCTGTCGGTCAGCACCACATGGAGCGCTGTGTGCGCAGGAAAGGCACGCGCCTTGCTGCCTTGCCGGGCATCGGTTGGGCTAGCCTCGGCACTTGCGTCAGTCGCCGGAGCTTTCCGCACCGGACCGGAAGGGCTGGCCTGTGCGGCGGAATCATTTACCGGCTGCGACGTCCGCGTCTGCGCACCCGTTGAAACCACGGTAAACAGTGCAGCCGCTACAAAGGTCCATGTCGCATCTCTCAGAACTTTCATCGCACGTCCCATCCGAACCGCGGTTGCGGCTGCTTTTTTCGATGGGTTTGATATCGACACTGTTGCACCTTAGTGTCTTTTCTCCAGCATCGCTGTTGCCGCCAACCTACCGCGTGGCTACACTGTCTTCTATCGTGGACATGGGGAGCGTGATCGAGTTTGCCGCTGGCGCCGGAGTGACCCTCGGCGGCATCGCCCTGTGTACCAAGGCCGCGCTCCAGCCCGAGTCACAACTTTTTGGCCGTACGCTCATCGCCGGCACTGATCCCAACGAGATGGCGCTGACCTATGACGACGGCCCAAACGACGCCGCAACCATGGAGCTCATCGAACTCCTGGACCGCTACAACGCCAAGGCTACCTTCTTCATGATCGGTCGCTTCGTGCGCCAGCGCCCGGAAATCGTGCGAGCCGTACACGCCGCCGGACACATCGTTGGCAACCACACCATGAATCATCCGTGGCTGACGAACAAACCGGCAAAGCTCATACGTAGCGAACTCAAAGAGTGCAACGAAGCGTTGGAAGATGCGCTCGGATGCGCCATCAAGTACTTCCGCCCGCCACACGGCGCACGCCGTCCTGTTGTGCTTCGCGCCGCACGCGAGCTGGGCCTCGTCCCCGTGCAATGGAATGTGATGGGCTTCGATTGGGAACCTATCGGCACCGATAAAATCGTCGAGCACATCGAGAACGACCTGGCCCGCGTACGCAAAGAAGGCCGGGGAGCCAATATCTTGCTCCACGACGGTTTCGACAAAGCAATGGGTACCGATCGCCACGACACGCACGTCGCAACCGAGCGCCTGCTCGAACGCTTCAAACGCGAAGGCACGCGCACCGTGACCGTGGAAGCCTGGGGCTAGGCTCCTTTGTCACGCCGCGCGACGCCACGAGGCCAAAGCAATCTGCCACCCGGCGAGCTCACATGGTACCCACGGCTTTTCCCGCTCCCCAACAAGGGGCTGAACTTACTGCTTCGTTCGCACTGATACATAGAAAGCGGCGTTCCTGGCCCCGGATCTGCCTGACTAGACTTCAGCAGGTTGGTGAAACGAATGTCGCGACTCTTCTATATCAAAGTTGACCTGCATGGGCAGCCCGCTGATTGGCAGTTCCATGCGCTCCATGAACTCATGCACCGCGAAGGCTTCCGCCGCAAGGAGCGGCAACTGATCGCGACAGGCACTCTGTCGGAAACGAGTTACTTCGGTATGCGCGAAGCGACAGAAGACTCACTACGCGAGTCGCTATGCAGGGGAATCGCTGAAGCTGTCTGGGGCAACAACCGGGTAAGCGTCTCGCCACTCAGCGCATAGCTTTCGCTGCGAAGAGCTAAAGCTCGTGCCCAGTTGTCAGAATGAATGGTGCGCCCGAGAAGATTCGAACTTCTGACCTACAGCTTCGGAGGCTGCCGCTCTATCCAGCTGAGCTACGGGCGCGCAATTTCAGCCTAGCACAGCGCCAAAGGCTGTACTGTGCAGCGTAAGATGGTCGCCATGCGCCCATCCCTGCTCGCCCTCACGGCCACCGCTCTGTCCGTCTTCGCCGCTTGTCCTTCTCACGCCCAGGAACCAGGCTCCGCGCCCGAAACGAAGGCTCCATGCGCCGCAGACGGCAAGGTACCCATGCGCCAGGCGAATGGCCAGATGAGTTCTCCTGCTGCAATGTCATTCGCTTTCTTCGGTGACAAGGTTGCGACGGTTTATTACAGCTCACCCGGCGTGCGTTGCCGCAAGGTATTCGGGGAGTTGGAACCATTCGGGAAGGTCTGGCGTCTCGGCGCCAATCCCTCTACCACCCTGGTCAGCCAAGTGCCGCTCAAGATTGGAAGCGTTACCGTTCCCGCCGGTACCCACACCCTCTATGCGATCCCAGAGGCTTCGGGCAAAAAGTGGACGCTGATCGTAAACAACGCGGTCGGCCAGTGGGGCACCGAGTATGACCAGTCCAAAGACCTTGGCCGCACAGAGATGATGGAAAGCACCGCCGCCACGCCCCAGGAACACCTGAACATCACCTTCAGCAAACCGCAGGGCAAGAGTTCAGAACTGCACATCCGCTGGGATAAAGCAGACGAGTGGGTGAAGGTAGAAGCGCAGTAGCTTCTACCTTCGGTACGCAATTACTCAGCGACGTACAGATCGACGTAGTCGCGCACCTTCATCGCACCTAATTGTTCGAGATCGGCAGAAGCATCGAGAATCTGCTTCTGCCGTTCCGGTGAAAACTGCCGTGCAAGGTTCGTCGCAAACTTTGCCTGCAGCTTCGGAATGCCATCCGCGCGGCGGCGCTTGTGCCCGATCGGGTACTCGACCGTCTCCTCCAGCACCGTCCCATCCTTCAGCTCCACGCGTAACGAGTTCGCGATAGAGCGCTTCTCAGCATCATGGTAGTCCGCGGTAAAGCTCGTCTCTTCCACACAGACAATCTTGTTCCGCAACGCATCGATGCGCGGATCGCTTGCGACCGCATCCTCATAGTCCGGTGCAGTCAGTCGTCCGAAGATCAACGGCACCGCCACCATGTACTGGATGCAATGATCGCGGTCTGCCGGATTGTTCAGTGCGCCTCGCTTATCGATGATGCGAATGCAGGCTTCATGCGTACGGATTGTGATCGCCTCAATGTCCGCATCGCTCTTGCCCTGCTGTTCCAATCTGCTCTTCAGCGTCATTGCTGCTTCTACGGCGGTCTGCGAGTGGAACTCCGCGGGAAAGCTGATCTTGAACAGCACGTTCTCCATCACGTACGAGCCGTAAGGCCGCTGGAAGCTGAACTCGCGACCTCCAAACGACACGTCATAGAAGCCCCACTTCTCTGCCGTCAGTACCGACGGGTATCCCATCTCGCCGGTCTTCGCGATCAACGCCAGCCGCACTGCGCGGCTCGTTGCATCCCCCGCCGCCCAGCTCTTGCGAGAACCCGTGTTCGGCGCATGCCGGTACGTACGCAGGCTCTGCCCATCCACCCACGCCAGCGAAAGAGCTGCAATCGTCTGCTCGTACGTGAGCCCGAGCATTTTGCTCACTACCGCCGTTGACGCAACCTTTACCAGCACTACGTGGTCAAGACCAACCTTATTGAAGGAGTTCTCGAGTGCTAGGCAGCCCTGAATCTCATGCGCCTTGACCATCGCCGTCAGAACATCGCGCATGGTGATGCTTACCGCTGCACCTTCCATACCGCCCAGCGAAAGCCAGTCGGCCACGGCAAGAATGCCGCCAAGATTGTCCGATGGATGGCCCCACTCCGCCGCCAGCCAGGTGTCGTTGTAGTCGAGCCAGCGAATCAGCGTGCCTATGTTGAATGCCGCCTGCACTGGGTCGAGCTCGTACTTCGTTCCGGGCACCCGCGCCGCAGGCGAGACCGTGACTCCCGGCACGACAGGCCCAAGCAGCTTGGTACACGCTGGATATTCCAGCGCTTCCAGCCCGCAGCCCAGGGTGTCGATCAGGCAGAGCCGCGCGGTCTCATACGCGAGATCGCTCTTGATTTCGTAGTTGAAAACATAGTCAGCAATATCGACCAGCACCTTGTCTGGCGCAGAACGTTCCGCATTCAAACTGTGTGACAAGTTCTCCCCAATCTGCAATCACTTTGATTGTCATTCCGCAGCGCCGCGAAGCAATCTGCCTTCCGTGCAGCCACGAACCCCGTATGGAGCTACGTCCGCGCATCCAGCGGCACAAACGGCAAATCTTCCGGCCCGGTGTAGTTCGCAGCGGGACGAATAATTTTTCCATCTTGCCGCTGCTCAATCGCGTGAGCCGCCCAACCCGCTGTGCGTGCAATCACGAACAGCGGTGTGAACATTGCAGTCGGCACTTGCATGCGGTGGAACGCCACGGCGCTGAACCAGTCGAGATTCGGAAACATCTTCTTCGCGTCCCACATCACCCACTCGATACGCTCAGCCACGTCATACAACTGCGTAGTCGCCGCAGCGTCAGACAACGTCTTCGCCACCTTCTTGATCACCTTGTTACGCGGATCGCTCACCGTGTACACCGGGTGTCCGAAACCGATGATGACCTGCCGCGCCTCAACACGCTTGCGAATGTCGCTCTCAGCCTCATCTGGATTTGCATACTGGCTCTGAATCTCCAGGGCGACCTCGTTCGCTCCACCATGCTTCGGCCCCTTCAGCGCACCAATCGCACCGGTGATGCACGAGTGCATGTCTGAGCCAGTTCCCGCGATCACGCGCGCTGTAAATGTTGACGCATTGAACTCATGTTCCGCATACAGAATCAGCGCGGTTTCCATTGCAGCAACCCATTCCGCCGATGGCTCCACGCCATGCAGAAGGTGTAGAAAATGTCCTGCGATCGATTCGTCAGCCGATTCCACGCTGATGCGCCTGCCATGCCGCGAGTAATGGAACCAGTACAGCAGCGCCGAGCCCAGCGATGCGATCAGGTAGTCCGCAATGTCGCGCGCTTCGGACGCACGATGATCGTCGCGCTCCGGGAGCGTGCACCCCAGCGTCGCCACATAGGTGCGCATCACGTCCATCGGGTGCGTCGCCGCTGGCAGAAGTTCCAGAGCAGCCAGAACGTTTGCTGGAATCGCCCGCATGCTCTTCAGCTTCGCCTTGTAGCCCGTCAGCTCCTCGGCATTCGGAAGCTTGCCGTGGATCAACAGATAAGCCACTTCCTCGTAAACCGACGACTCCGCCAGATCGAGAATGTCGTAGCCGCGATAGTGCAGATCGTTTCCGTTGCGACCTACGGTGCACAACGCGGTGTTCCCTGCTGGCGTCCCGGAAAGCGCTACTGACTTCTTCGGTTTGAATGCTGGTGCTGCTGCTTGTTCCTGCGTTGTTTCACTCATGATTGTCATCTCGTCCGAAAGCAATTCTAGGCCCGCCCCCAAACTCCTGTCCCCGCCCTGCTTCCACTTGAACCTGATCTCAAGCTGAGCGCTGCAGGCGAGCAGTGCAGAGACCTCCGCATCATGCACGCGAGGGCGAAGGCACGAGCCTAACCCGTTGTTGGAATGGAACGGGCTTTAGACCGTCGGAAGCTTGAGGCGTACCTTCCGCACCACTCACTCCCGCTGATATCCTCGTCCTGACACAGCCGCTCCCGACGGCGACGAACAAAGGACTATTCCGCACATGTCTGAAACACACGAAGGCGCACTCCGCGCTGAAGAAGCAATACCTTCCGAAAACACTCCGGCCACCGCATCTCCCTCCCTTTCCGAGCCCGATGGCGTACTCAGTGATGCGGCAGCAGTGCCTGAGCAGCCAGCGTCACAGCAGTCCGGAAACACCGCTCCCGCACTCGACGAGCCAGAAGAAGTCTTCAGCGATGCCTTCCGCGACTTCCAGCGCTCGCAAACATCGCGCACGGGAGAAGCAGGCCGCCAGATGCGCGGCACCGTTGTCGCGCAAAATGCCGAGTTCGTCTTCGTCGATATCGGTTTCAAAGCAGAAGGCGTTCTTCCAATCACCGCTCTCGCGAGCCGCCGCGAACCGATTGAAGTCGGCGACACCCTGATGGTTTCGGTGAAAGGTCGCGACGCCGACGGCCTGCTGGAACTCTCACTGTTCAGCGCCGTGCAGCCAAAGGATTGGACCAGCCTGCAGCAGGCGTTCGACACGAAGGCCGTCGTTTCCGGCACCGTCACCGCAGCCGTCAAGGGCGGTCTACGCGTCGACGTTGGCGTGCCCGCTTTCCTTCCTGCCTCGCGCACCGGAACACGCGATGCCGCGGAAATGGAAAAGCTCGTCGGTGAAGAGATTCGCTGCCGCATCACCAAGCTCGATGTAGTAGACGAAGATATCGTGGTCGATCGCCGTGGCGTGCTGGAAGAAGAAGCAGCTGAAGCAAAGGGCCGCCGCCTCGCTGAAGTGAAAGAAGGCGACGTGCTGCACGGCACCGTGCGCAGCCTCACCGACTACGGCGCATTCGTAGAGCTCGGCGGCGTGGACGGCCTGCTGCATGTCAGCGACATCTCATGGCAGCGAATCGCGAAAGCTGCCGACGTCCTCGAAGTAGGTCAGGACGTCGAGGTCAAAGTTCTCAAGCTCGACACCGAAGGCGGGCGCATCTCGCTCGGCATGAAGCAGCTTCTGCCGCACCCATGGGACGCCGTCCCAGACCAGTTCAAGCTGGGTGATCGCGTACGTGGCACCGTCACGCGTACCGCCGACTTCGGCGCCTTCGTCGAGATCGCCCCCGGCGTGGAAGGCCTCGTGCATCTCTCCGAAATGTCATGGTCCAAGCGCATCAACAAGGCCACCGAAGTGATGAACGTCGGCGACAACATTGAGGCCGTCATCCTCGCCCTCGACCCGAAGGAGCGCCGCATCTCCCTCGGTCTGAAGCAAACGCTGGGTGACCCCTGGGTTGAGCTCTCGCAGCGTATCGCAGTCGGCTCCGTCGTCGAAGGCCCCGTCGCGAGCATCACGAAATTCGGTGCATTCGTCGAAGTCGCCGAAGGCGTGCAAGGGCTCGTGCACATCAGCGAAATCACCGCAGATCGCCGCCTTAATCATCCGTCGGACGAACTCCGTGTCGGCCAGGTCGTCAAGGCGCAGGTGCTCGAAATCGACAAGGAGCGCCGACAGCTTCGCCTCAGCATGAAGCAGCTCATCCCCACTGGGCTCGACGAGTTCGTGGCCGAGCACTCTACGGGCGACAGCGTCACAGGCCGCATCATCACGGTGGAAAACAACACGGCTAGCGTCGAACTCGGCGAAGGCATCATCGCCCTCTGCAAGCTACCCGAACAGACCACTGCCGCAGAAGAGCCCGCACAAGCACCCGCGTCGGGTGGCGTCGATCTGTCTGCCTTCAGCTCCATGCTGAAGAACAAGTGGAAGGTAGGCACAGGGCCAGCAACCGTGAAGTCTTCAAGCAAGGGAGAGCCGGTCAAAGCAGGACAGGTGCGCAGCTTCAGGATCGCCAACCTAGACGCGACCGCAAAGCTCATCGAGCTCAGCCTCGCAGACTAATCTCTGCAGACAAAAGAGAGGCGGGAACCGTTCTGGTTCCCGCCTTCTCTTTTGCTCGTTCCACGAGTTTCAGCCCATAAACGACATATACGGGTTCGTCCCGAAGTTCCTGAAATTCGGGAACACTTCCCTTACCTGCCCATCGCTTAGCCCAAACCACCGTGCCAGCGTTCCCGCATACTGCTCCACCGACGTAGTCGGAATCAGCCGTCCGGCACCCATATCGTTCGCCTGGTTCGATCCAATGATCGGGTAGGTGCCGTACATGTCTCCGCCCTGCACCGCGCCGCCCACAACAATGTGGTGGCTGCCCCAGCCATGGTCGGTGCCGTCGCTGTTCGCGGTCAGCGTGCGCCCAAAGTCCGAAGCGGTAAACGTCGTCACCTGCTTGCTCAGGCCAGCGTTCACCATCGTGGCATCGAAGTACTCCATCGCGCCGCCAAGCTGCGTCAGCAGGCGCGCATGCTGCGGCGCCTGGTTGTCGTGCGTGTCGAAGCCGCCAAGCTGCACAAAGAAGATCTGCCGGCTCACACCGAGCGCACTCCGCGCACCGATGATCCGAGCTACTGTCTGCAACGACACACCGAGCGGATTGTCGGTCAACTTGTTGGTGATCGGATCAAGATACTGCGGCGGATTCGGCACACCGGCGTCGCCGGCCGTTAGCATCGAGCTGGCCAGCAGCGCCTGCGCCAAGGTCGCGCGGTTCACCACTGTTTGATATTCCTTCGCAAAGAGGTTGTTCTGCTCCGTCGTCAGAATGGACGAAAGCGCATTCGTCGCCTGCGCACTTCCATACAGTGGATTCGCCAATCCGCCAATCGGAATTGGTCCCGCCGATGTCACGTTGAGCTGGTACGTCTGTTCTCCCGACAAAAACAACGCCGTACCCGAAGTCGAGATACACGTGAACGCCGTGTTGGTGTTCACGCTGGCCATCAGGTCAGCCATCGCGCCGCCCCACCCCGTGTGTACCCCGCTGCCCTGGTTCGCCGCAATCGCCTGCCACGCCGCCATCTGATCGAAGTGGCTGTAAAGCGACGCTGGCAGCGGAGCCGTATTGCTTTGTATCTGCGCCTTCGTGGTTGGCGCGATCAACGTACCGGAGTTCGCAATGATCGCCGCGCGACCCGAGCCGAACAGGTTCTGTACGCCACCAAGATAAGGGTTCAGCGCAAAGGTCCGATTGTTCTGTGAGGTCCGCGGTGCAATCGGCAACAGATCGCCAAGCCCATACGCCAGCCCGGGCGCGCCGGAACGCGCCTGCGTGAACGCGCTGAACGAATCAGCGTCGGTCGCGATCACCGTTCCATGCCCGTCATTACCGCCCGCCAGAAAGATGCACACCAGCGCACGGTAGTCCGGCAACGAACTCTGCTGCGCCATCGCCGCGAGCGAGTTCATCTCCAGCAGAAACGGGCTCGCCGTGATGCCGGCCATGGAGGCAAACGACGCGGTTTTCAGAAAGTGCCTGCGAGAAAAATCACGCTTGTTCATAGTGGGTCTCTCAAGTCTTGGAAATAATTAGTTCTGCGCAATGTAAGTGGACGAAGCCATCACCAGATAGATCGCAATCTTCACGCGCGCGGTTAGCGCCGCATTGATCGCATTCGCATCGCCGCTCGGCACAGTCACAGAGTTCACCGCGCCGATGATCTGTCCACGAAGCGTGCTGTCCATGCTGCCCGCCATCAGCAGCAGGTTGATGCGGTCTACCAGCTTGTCCGGGTCGTTCGCCAGCGAAATCTCCTGCCCATAGCTCGCAAACAAGTCCGGCCCATTCGCCGCGTCTGCGCCAATGGCGTTCTGCAGATAATTCAGGTAACCCACCACCGTGGACACGTTCGTCATCTGCATTTCCGGTGCCAGCAGCCCGGCCTTTTCAATCGTTGTCCCCGGTGGCACATAGCCTGGCGCAAACCAGTTGAAGACACTCGGCGAACGCAGGCTCATCTGCCCCAAACCCCAGATCGGATCTTCCGGGCTGCCGAGGTTGTATACGCCCCCACGCGACTGCGCCGTGAAGGCACGCGCCCATTCCGTGTAGCGAACCAGCGCCTCGCGGACCTTGCCGAACTGCGGATTGCTTGCAGCAGTCCTCGCATCCCGCGCTTCTGGATCGAGCAAAATTGCTCGAATCACCGCCTGCATATCGCCGCGCACGCCATAGCCGTTGTCGGCAAACACAGCCGACACGCGCCCGACATACGCCCCGCTTGGATTGCTCGTCACAAGCCGCTGAATTAATTGCTTGCTGAAGAACGGCGGGACGTTCGGATGATTGAACAGCGTGTCTAATGCAATCTTCAGGTCGCCGTCAGGATCGGAGCCGCCAGCGTTGATTGTGACCCCGAGAAAATCTTTTTCCGCCGTCGAGTGATGGCTGGGGTAGCTGCGCATCGGCAATATGTCCGCGCCAAAACCCGGCCCAACATAGTTGCAGCACTGCCAGAATCCGGCATCACTGCGGTCATTGGGATTGTTCCAGCTAAACCCCGTAAACACCTTCGCCAGACCCATCACATCGTTGTTGCCGTAGGTGGGGATCGGCTGTCCGTTCGCATCCAGCTTCTGCGTTCCATCCGGATTCAGCTGGTACAAGCCGATGGTGAAGAGCTGCATTACCTCACGCGCATAGTTCTCATCCGGGTCGCGGTTCGCGTCGCCCTTGTCGTTGCCCAGCATCGAAAGGAACTTGCCCATCATCGGATTGCGCGTCACGTCTTCCAGCAGCGTGCGGAAGTTGCCGAACGCATCTTTGCCAAGCACGTCGTAATAGTTCGCCATGCCGCGCGGATTCACTGCCACAGAATCATTCGTGCTGGAGATGACCATCATCTCCGTCAGCGCATACACCATGCGTTGCCGAAGCTGATCGTTGCCATCAATGGCCTGGTGCCAGAACGACTGCTGCACAAAGCTTTCGTTGTCGCGGTTCTGCATAAACAGGGCCGCGTTGCACTTCGTATCGCTTGCCGCACAGTCTGGGTTGTGGATCATCAGCGCCTGCTCCACGCGCGGCACATGCGGGGCTTGCGGGGAGGCAAACTGCTGCGTCAGCCACACATCCGCACCCACCTTGCTCAGGTAGCGAATGTCAGGATCTGTCGCTCCAAAAGTAGCCTGCGCAAGCAGCCGTGACGCATCTTCGGGGCTCATTGCAAGCGTCGGCTGCGATCCATTCGCTGTCGCGATCAGGTCAGCAGAATCGGCCGGTCCGGGCGACGGATTGCGCACCTGCAAGTCGTACGTTCCAGCCGTGGGCAGCGTCAGGTCAGCCGTGAGCTGATTGCCGCTAACGAATGTCGCTGGGTTCGCCACGCCATTCACCAGCACGGTTGCGCCTTGGATGAAGTTGCCGCCGCTGAAGGTCAATGTCGTCGTCAGGGCCGGATCGATCACCAACGGCGTTGCGCTCAGCAGCACCGGAATCGAATTCATCACACCGATGCGCTGCGAAGCCGAAACGCGCGGGTCGTCCACGCTCGTTCCGACAACAGTCACAATATTGCTCGGCGTCGGCACGACCGCAGGTGCATGGTAAGCCACAGCGCCATTCGCGTTTGCGGTAATTGTGCCAACCTGATCGTTGCCGCCCGCAATGCCATTCACCGTCCACGTCAGCCCGGTATTCGACGTGCCACCAACCGAAGGCGCGATGCGAATACTGTTGCTCACACGCACTGTCGGATCCATGGTCAGCTTGATGGTCACAACGCCAGGCCCGACATTTTCATTCAACGTTGCGGAGTCCGCAGATCCCGGCTCAGGATTGCGCACAAGCAGCGGATACACACCCGGCGTTGGCGCCGCCACCGTTGCTGCAAGCTTGTTGCCACTGACATACGTTGTTGCAACGGGAACACCGTTCCAGAAGATCTTCGCGCCATAGATGAACTTGTCGCCGTTTACGAAGATCGTCGTCGTACCCTCAGTCATTGGCGCGGGGTTCACCGTCGCCAGACTCGGAATAGGATTCAGCACAGCCAGCCGTACCGACCCAGGCTTGCCGTTGGGAAAGTCGCGCGCGACGCTGGTGATGGTGACATTGTTGTCGGGACTCGGCACGATGGCGGGCGCGGTATAAACGCCATCCGCACTGACTGTGCCCACCTCTGCATTGCCCCACGGCACGCCATTCACATAGAACGCCAGCGGCGAACCTGTGATGGAAACGTTCGTGCGAAACTGCACAGTTTCGTTCACGCGCAAACTGGTGACTGACGAGGTAATTACGCCTGCTGCATCAGGGTTGATACCGTTGCCGCAGCCACTCAGGAACACAAGAGGCAAGACGGACAAAATCCCGAAGGCAGAAACGGAGCGGAGAAAGGATGCAGTCGATCGCATAGGGCCCTGTGAAGCTCGAAGCGGGGAGTGTCACGCGATGTGCGCCGTGTGACCTGAAGGTAACCGACGATGCGAAACTCGCCAATGTTACTTGCAATAAGTTCATGCAACGGAAGTTGTAAGCACAACCATGCCTGCTAGTCGCGAGACGATCTACGCTCAAGCACGACTTGTTACGCGCGAACGCCTGCCCGCTCCTAACCTGCCATTCTCCACTCATTGGGCTGTCATCCTGAGCGAAGCAGCGCCTGTGCTGCGCAGTCGAAGGACCCCGAAGATGTTTGAGCAGCCACGAACGTTTGCACCTTTCCGGCACAAGCGCTGCATCGCTGAAGGGCTTCCTGGAGACTACGGTCGCTGCCACTCTTTCTTCCACTTTGCGGCAACTTCTTTGTTCATCAACGCTGGCAAAAACGTTCCACCTACAACAGAGCGAGCCTGAAATGCCTGTTCTTTCCCGGTGATGGTGTCGTACCAGTCTGTAGTCGGTACGCGTGAGGGCGTGGTGTCCATCCAGTGCACGATGTGCTGAATCATGCTCGCGAAGTCCTTCGGATCGTGAGCGAGCGAAGCGGTCCACACTTCCCAATCCAGCTTGGTGAACGTCGCACGATTGTCCAGCGGCAAGCCGTCGACGTTCATGTGCGCTGCGTAAAACTTCCACTCCGTGTCCGCCACTTCACGCGGGAACAGGTGCAGTCCGAGCACCTCGTCCCAGACCAGGTTGTACTTCTGGCTCCACGTATTCGGCTGGTCGAAGGCTAGCTTATAGTGATCGCCATCGCGCGCCATAGCCTGCCATTTCGCAGGGAGCGGCTTCGCAATGCGCTCGTATTTTTCTGCAAGCTTCGCATCGCCAACTCCGCGAGCGATCTGCGAAAACGCACCGAGCGCTTCGATCGCCTTGATGGAGAGATTCGTATTGTGCGCCAGATGACCTGAGAAATCGTCCGTGCTTAACTGGCTCTCCGGATCAAGGCCCTTGGCATCGAGGTACGCTGCCCATTTCGTGAGAATCGGCATGTACTGCTTGGCGTAGCTCCAGTCATTCGTCTCGCGGCCCAGCGCGGCAAACAGAATCAGCAGATTGCCGCTTTCTTCCACAGGCATCTGGTCGTCTTCGTTAGCTTCGCCGCCGCCGTAGACTTGCCCGTCCGCAAGGGGATACGTGCCAAGGTCATGCGGAGCGAAGGGAAAGCGCCAGCGCGGCAATGCTGCATAGCGCATCAGCGGTTCAAGCTGCGCCTGCAGCAGTTTCGGATTGAACAGCAGGAAGAACGGCGAAGACGGATACGTCAGATCTACAGTGTCAATGCAGCCGTTGCTATCGTTCTCCTTGGAAAGCCAAAAAGGGGAGCCATCCACATCGGCAACCAGCTTATGCGCTGCCATGGTGTGGCGAAACAACACTGCAGTCATGTACGCGTAATCGGCTCCGCCAACCTTGGTCATGTCGGCGGCAAGCTCCGCATCGAAGCTGCGGCCGCGCTGCTCCAGAGCCGGATATTCCTGCTCAGCGGCTTGCAACATGGCACCCTCCGTCATCCCATCCCGTTGCCAATAGTCGCGCAGCTTGCGGCCCAGGTACTCGATGCCATAGCCGTCGGTATAGGCCAGCAGCACGTGCCGCTCTACAGGAGCGGCGCTCACTGCTCCAAGAGAAATTTGAGCGGCCAGGTGTGCAGCGGAACCCATCGAACTGCCTGCAGCCTTCGGCATGGCAAGGTCGTCGGTTTCCCCAAGAGATCCTGTGCCGACAAACTCTTCCATTGCATGTGTCGAGAGTTCTGTTCGCGCGTGCGACGCATCCGGCACCGCCAGATTGAAGTAGCCCCAGTCGATACGAATGCGATCACCGGACTTGTTCAGTACTTCCTGATCACGTGTCCCGACGCGCAGCACGTTGAGTGCACCAGCATGAGCTCGGCTCCACGTCACCGCTTGCGATCGGTCGTTCACTGCAAGCATCGGAGATGCATCGAGCAGCAGGTCGACATTGTGCGACGCACCATCCGTCGCATGTGCCTGCCATGTGAGGTAGGTCACCGGTCGCGAAAGAACATCCAGGTCGGTGGGAAAGGACGGCGTGAAGAAGGTGACCTGCAGTTCCACGCCTGCCGCCACGAACTTGTAGCGGCTGTGCAGCGGCGTCACTTCCAGTGAGGTTTGCTCCATCGCTGGTACGTGCGCGGCGTCTCTGCGTCGAGACGGATCCTGTCCCATCCAGCGAAATGCCTTGCCATCGATGCGGATGAGTCCGGTCAGGGGCTGCGCAGCTTCCGACCAATGCTTCGTCGGCCCGTCCGTGAGCTTATCGCCCATCGACCAGATGCTGAAATAGGGATCATTCGCAATGAGCGGAACTGCGGGCGGACGATGAGCTGTTTGCCCAAAGCTGGACACGCTCGCAAGGCCCATTGATGCTCCAACAAGCAGTACCGACGCTCTCGTTTTCAGTAACGAAGCTCTCTTCATCATGCGACTACCTCTTTAGTTCCAACATTCGTCCCTGAACCGCTGACCTGCGCAAATTGTAATCAATTACAAAATGATTATTGGGGACCACGGGGAATCATAGCGGCTCACGCAGAGACTCGACTAGTCGCTGTGCAACGCACCCATTAGCACCAGCGATCTTTGCGCGAACGGCGCATAGACCAGCAAAGCAACGCAGGCGAGCGCCACGCCAAAAGCAATGTGGTGCATCAGCAGAAACGGTGCAAGCGCCCAGAACAAGTCGAGGATCAGTAAGAGCGGCCAAAGTCGCAGGTACTTTTGCTTCATCCCCGGCGCATGGAAAAGCAGAGCCGATAACAGAAAGGCTCGGGCCGGAATCAGAGCAGCCGCTGTAACCACTGCCGAGCCAAACCAGATCTCGGGCGCGGGGAGAAAGGAAAGCAGCTCGTTTACTTCGCCGAGATTGAACAACAATCCCAGGTAAAAACTGAAATACATCACCTGTAGCAGGAGAAAGAGCAACCGCGCTACGCGCTGCGAGCTTTCCGGCAGTTCCGCTGCTGTCGCCAGAAGACTCGCACTTGGAGGTACGGAAACCCGCTCTTCCGAAACTGCTGGCAAGCTGTCCAACTTGACCTCAGCCGAGTCAGATTTATCGAGGATGTCCCTGGTGCTCGCTTGTTCCGCTACACCACCTAGCCGCTCCACCGGTGCAACAAACCGATACCCTCGCCTCGGTAGCGTTTCTACAAACCGAGGGTTCGCTGCCGTGTCGCCCACCGCCTCACGAATTCGGTTTACCGCCGAGTTCACGCCATGGTCGAAGTCGACAAAGGTGCCATCCGGCCAAAGCCGCTGCGCGATTTCATCCCTGCTCAACACCGTCCCTGGGCGCTCCAGCAGCATGAGCAGCACCTGCATCGGTTGTGCGGCTAAACGCACACGCATGCCGGAGCGGCGCAGCTCTCCCGATGCGGCGTCCACCTCAAATACACCGAACCGGTACTTCTCCGCGGGTGCGCCTTCAGCCATGCAGAGACTTAGTGTAGCCAATTTTGCCCTCCAGGCTCTGGCAACAGTGCGTGAGATGACGCGCTAAGCAGCACATTTCAGACACTTTATTCCGTGAGGCAGGAACGAGGAGCAAACAACGCGCGCGGTATTGCTTCAATCTCGAGTTGCCGCCCAAAGTGTCTTCATGCGCAAGTCACTCTCACTGTCGCCGCAAGCCCGGACACTCCTCGGCCTCTTGCTGTGCGCCTCCGCCTTCGCAGGATATCTCCAGGCTGAAGCTCCTCCTGCTGCGGCAAGAGCCTTCGATACCTACGCGGCAGCCCTCGACGCAGCGCTTGCAAAGCAGCACAGCGTGAGCGGTTCCTGGCTCGCCCCGGCAGAGTCCAGCGACACTACCACTCGCCTCCAACGAGGCGAGGTCATCCTGAAGCAGATCGCCGTCCCACCCGGCACCGCACCCGGTGCCCTGCTCCATCATTGGCGCGGCACCGCCTTCGCGCCCGGTGCCACCGCCGCCGATTTCGAACACCTCCTGCGCAACTTCAACGCCTACCCGCAGCACTTCGCCCCCGACGTCGTCCAGGCGAGCACCCTTAGCGGCGCGGGCGACCACTGGCAGATGCGCATGCGCGTACGCCAGCACCACGTCATCACCGTTGTCCTCGATGGCACCTATGACGTCAACTTCAGCCCGCCCGGCGCTCCCCACGGCTTCGTAACATCACGTTCCACCCGCATGGACGAGATCGCCGCAGCCGGCACACGGAACGAGCACCCGCTCGCGCCACACGACGAACATGGCTTTCTCTGGCGCCAGAACACCTACTGGACCTATGAGGAACGCGATGGTGGCCTCTACGTGCAGATCGAATCCGTCTCCCTCACGCGCGCTATCCCACACGGCCTCGGCTGGGCGGTCGGTCCCTATATCGAAAGCATTCCGCGCGAATCACTCGAGTTCACACTGCGTTCCGCGACCGCCGCGATTCGGCGGGAAACACCACGTCCGAAAGGAACCCAATGAGCACCTCGCAAGTCACACTTCCTGCACAGCCCTTCACCTCAGCACTGCGCATCAATCGTTCCCTGACGGCAGCCGCAGAGAAACGGCTCCTCGTCTGGCTAGCGGCCCACGCACCAGCGTGGCTCACCTCGGACCAGCTCACGATCCTCGGTCTCCTCGCACAGTTCGCCGCAGGTGCCTGCTTCGCACTCTCGCGCTCCCATCCACTCACCCTTCTCCTCGTTATCCTCTGCATCGTTCTCAACTGGCTCGGCGACAGTCTCGACGGCACACTCGCCCGGGTACGCAATCAGCAACGCCCGCGCTACGGTTTCTACGTCGATCACGTTGTCGACATCTTCGGCACCACAGCGCTGCTCGGTGGCCTGGCTTGCTCCGGCTTTGTGCACTGGCAAATCGCGCTCGCGATGCTTGTCGTATTCCTTCTTCTCGCAGGCGAAAGCTATCTTGCCACCTACACGCTCGGACGTTTCGAGCTTTCGCAAAACTTCTTCGGCCCCACCGAGCTACGCCTCCTGCTCATTGCCGGGTGCCTTGCCTTGCTGCGCAGCCCCTATTCGACCCTCGCCGGACACCGCTTCTTCTTGTTCGATATCGGCGGCGCCATCGCAACGGTCGGCATGTTCGCCACAGTCCTCTACGTTTCCGCGCGCCACACGGCCGAACTCTATTGCCAGGAGCCGCTGCCGTGAGCGCCAGAAGTCGATTGGTCCGCTGGTGCAAGTTCAATCTCGTCGGCGCGCTTGGTATGGCGATTCAGTTGAGCACACTCGCCCTTCTAAACAGCGCGTGGAAACGACACTACCTGCTCACATCCGCTGCCGCCGTCGAACTCGCCGTCATTCACAATTTCGTGTGGCACATCCACTTCACCTGGAAAGACCGGCGCGGAGATACGCGCTGGCCTGTCCAGCTTCTTCGCTTTCACCTGTCCAATGGATTGGCTTCCTTGGCGGGAAACCTTCTGCTCATGCGACTGTTCGTGCACCAGCTACATCTACCGGTGCTTCCTGCGAATGCAATCACCGTTGCATGCTGTTCGGTCGTGAACTTCACACTCAGCGATCGTTGGACGTTTCAGCGTCGCTCGCGCAGCCGCGCCAATCCTTGCAGCGTGGCGCAGGTGAGCTAGCGATCACTTCGTCCAGACTTGCGGTTGACCACCGCCGACCTGCATCGCATGAAACATGCCAAGCGTGTTGTTGCTCCAGATGGGAGCGCCGGTTGGTGCAAGCACAATCACCCCACCCTCACCGCCCGGCAGCGCGGGAAGCTCTTTGTGGATGAGCTGGTCTGCTGCCTTCTGCGGAGTCTCACCACTCTGACAAAGTGCACCGATGCTGTGCGCCAGCGACAGCCGAATGAAGTACTCGCCGACTCCCGTTCCTGAAATCGCGCAGCCGCGATCATCCGCGTAGGTACCGGCACCAAGGATCGGCGAATCACCCACACGCCCCGGCAGCTTTCCCTGCATACCGCCAGTCGAGGTGGCCGCTGCAAGGTGTCCGGCAGCATCACGAGCCACCGCTCCCACCGTTCCGAATCGGTGCGAAAACAATGAGTCCGCAGGCGAAGCAGACGCCCGCCCCGCACCACTCGCGCCCGCTGGACGCCGCGGAGGCACGCGATGACTTTTGCGCATCACGTCCTCAAATTCTTGCCAACGCATTTCCGTGAAGAAGAAACTCCCCGGCTCCTGCTCCAAACCCTGTGCTTTAGAAAACGCATCCGCACCAGGCCCGGTCATCAGCACATACTGCGTGTGCTCCATCACCGCACGAGCCAGCGCGATTGGGTGCCGCGTGAAATGCACACCTGCCACGCCGCCACCACTGCGGTCAGCGCCGTTCATGATCGACGCGTCCATCTCGTTCGTGCCGTCGGCTGCAAAAGCTGCGCCACGACCGGCGTTGAAAAGTGAATCGTCCTCCAGCACCTGCACGGCAGCCTGAACGGCGTCCATCGCGGTACCCCGTTTCTCCAGCACTGCCGAACCAGCAGCCAGCGCCTTTGCCAGCGACGCGTGATAAGCCCGCTCAGTCGCCACATCCATGCTCAGCCACTCGGCTTCGCCAGCACCGCCGTGGATCGCGATCGCCCATGGCTGCTTCTCAGCCGCCGCACGTTCCTGCGCACAGACAACTGAGACCGCAAAGAAGGAGAACGCAGCTAGAAGAAAAGCAGTTGAGCGAAGTGGAGAAGCAGTCAGTCGGCGCATGCAAGCATCATCGCATCGCTCGCTGCTTACTTTCCTCTCAGCTCTATCCTCACGCCCTCTACCCTCAGTAGTTTGCGGCGCGTGCATTCCTGCGTTGCTGCTGTGGCAAAGATTTGCCACACCTGCTGCCATCGACCCTCAATCTGGGTCATGCTTTCGGCGTGACGAAACCATGTGAGGACCTGCTCATCGGTATCGTGAAAGAAGATGTTCGGGCTGCTGGGACGCGACGGAATGTACTCTGCGGAAACCATGCGGATGAGCCTAGCGAATCGCAATGGATGACTGGCAATGCAACTCCACAGTGCTCGCATCACTCCCCTGCGTCATTCGCAGTGCGAAGGTATCGTAGCAAGGCCTCAGGCGTCGAGACATCCATCGATCTCAGGCAGGCTTTAGCCTCCGAAATAGACTCTTTCGACCCAGGAAGGAGGCTTTAGCCTCCGAGATGATTGGCATCAGCCCCATGACGAAACGCCGCCTCCGCACGAGCGCACTCCAACTTATTCCGCACCCGGCGTATGCGCTCCGCAAGCGCATCCACGGAATCGCAAGCCCCGCCCAGCGTGCCGTGATAACTCCTGCCCTGCCAGCTCTCCGCTAACGCTCGAGCATTGTGCAGCCGCAATCCACCACCCGCTGCGATCTCAATCCGGCCTGCTGCCTGCCCATCCAGCTTTCGCAGCATCGCAGCCTGCAAGAACATCCGGCGCTCCGCCCGACGTCAGAACACGCGTGCATCCTGAGGCGATCACGTCTTCCAGCGCGCGCGGCAGGTCGGGCGTGACATCCATCGCGCGGTGGAAGCTCACCGGCAGCGGAGCCACCGAGTCGACAATTCCACGCATGTGTTCCACATCAACTGTGCCATCCTCGCGCAGCAGTCCAGCAACAATGCCAGCCGACCCAAGTTTCGCAGCGCGCAAAGCAGAATGCCTGATCTGTGTGAACACCTCGGGCGAGTAGCGGAAGTCGTCAGCCCGCGGTCTCACAAGAACATGCACTGGCACACCGCCCACACGAACCGCCTCCCGTATCAGTTCATCTGGAGGTGTGAGCCCATCCACATCCAGCGCCGTGCAAAGCTCAATGCGGTCCGCTCCACCCGGCAGTGCCGCACGGCATGCGTCGATCGTCTCGGCACACAATTCGAAGACAATCTGCTTGATCTCCGGTCCAGACGTCATCAAGCACTCAAAAGCTGCGGCTTGCTATAGGCGAGCTTGCCAATCAGCTCGCCGAACAACGTGTTGGCCCAGGCAAACCACTCGCGTGTGAACTTCTTCGCGTCGTCCTTCGAGTAGCTCTCGTGCATAAATCCAGTTCCCGCAGAAGAAGCCTTCAGCATCTGCACCGCGTGGCGAATCTCCGTGTCTGAGGTACTAGTCAGGGCATACATGATCTGCGACATCGGCCAGATCATGCCGCTGCCGATGTGCGGCCCTCCAATTCCCTCACCCGCCCCGCCCTTGAAGAACCATGGATTGCGCTCACTCCACACGAACGCCCGAGTGCGCGCGTAAAGCTCCGCATCGGGTGAGCTGCTGAGGTATGGCAAACCCAGCAGGCTCGGCACATTCGCATCATCCATCAGGTTGCGTGAGCCGAAACCGTCCACCTCATACGCCCAGATCGTTCCCTGCGGCGTCGGCACGATCGCGTGCTGCTTCAGCGCCCGCTCCACTTCAGCGGCCAACGCAGTCGCTGTCTGAGCAAGAGTGCTGTCGTGCAGAATGCTCCCAGACATTTCTGCAAGCTGCCGCAGCGAGGTCACGGCAAACAAATTCGATGGCACGAGAAATGGATAAATGCACGCATCGTCTGACGGCCGGAATCCCGACGCAATCAGCCCAATTGGCTTCACGGGATTTCCGTATCCGCCATCGGGCAATGTATCCGTCGGCGAAAGAGCCGAGCGCTGGAAGTGGTAAGGCCCGCGACCATCCTTACGCTGTTGCACCTGCATTGTTTGCACAACGAGCTTCATTGCCTCGTGCCATCGCGCGTCAAATGGCTTCGTGTCGCCGGTCTGCTTCCAATAGCCATACGACAGCCGGATCGGATAACAGATCGAGTCCAGCTCATACTTGCGCTCGCCCACACCACGCTTCATGTCCGTGTGATCTTTCACGCTCCACTCCAGCGGAGGAGCGTTCAGGTCAGCCATAAACGAATTTGCATACGGATCAATCAGTAGGCAACGTGCCTGCCTGCGAATCACGCCTTCCAATAGCGCGCGTAGCTTCTCGTCCTTCGCGGCAAGCGGCAGATAGGGCCACACCTGCGCTGACGAATCACGCAGCCACATGGCGGGGATGTCACCGGTAATCACAGCCGTGTCCGGCTTTCCTTCAAACGTGCCGGGCTCTACGGTCGTGTCCAGCGTGTTCGGAAAGCAGTTCACGAACAACATCGCCAGCTCGGGGTCGGCGATGCGAGTCTTCGTCTGCTGCAGGAACTGCTCCACGGCTTCTGAGAGAAACCGCCGGTCGCTCGGCGCAGGTCGCTGCCCGCTCGACACAGGTGAAGTCTCCGCAACCAGCTCCTTGACTCCACCAACGCTACTCAGCGCAACCATCGCTGCGCTGCGCTGCATCATCGTCCGCCTTGTCATCGCTGCAGGCGTGCGACCCGTGTTTGCTTGCTCGTTGCACTTGTAATCGTTCACACTATGCAGCATAGATTGGTCTGCGGCACCGTGCGCTGCTGATCTTGCCTTTGCAAGAGATAGGGAGTTCAGGTTGATCACACGTCGAAGTTTCCTTCAAACAGCCAGTGCAGCGTGCGCCTCCGCCGCTCTTCCCCTGCCTGCCTTTGCCGCTCCGCAAGGCGAGGCTGCCAACGATCCCCTCCGCTGGGTCGACCCGCGCATCGGCACCGGCGGCCACGGCCACTGCTTTCCAGGTTCCAGCGTTCCATTTGGTGCCGTGCAACTTAGCCCGGACACCTACAACGACGGCTGGGACTGGTGCTCCGGCTACCACCTCTCCGACAGCTCCATCATGGGCTTCAGCCACACGCACCTCAGCGGCACAGGCTGTGGCGATCTGCTCGACTTCCTCGTGATGGCAGGTACAGGTCCGGTCAAGCTCACTCCCGGCGACCGCAAGAACCCCGACGAGGGCTACCGTTCGCGCTTCTCCCATCTAGACGAAGTCTCACAGCCCGGCTATTACTCGGTGCTGCTGAAGGATCCAAACGTAAAGGTAGAGCTAACATCCACTGAACGCACCGGCATTCACAAGTACACGTTTGCCGGGGGCGGAGATGCATGGCTCATCGTCGATCTTGCCCATAGCTATCTCACCAATGCTGGCTCCTCCGTCTACTCCGCCGAACTCTCGCACACGGAAGATGACACGCTGATGGGCGGTCACACCACACGCGCTTGGGGCCATGATCGCCAGTGCTTCTTCACCATGCAGTTCTCGAAGAAGCCCACGAAAGTCGTTCTCTACTCGAATGACAAGCCGATCAGCAATACATCAGAACTGAAGGGTGACAACCTCAAAGCAGTGGCTCACTTTTACACGCATGCCGGTGAGGCAATCTTTGTGCGCACCGGCATCTCGGGCGTCAGCGCAGAAGGTGCCGCAAAAAACCTCCGTGCCGAACAAAATGACTGGAATTTCGACAAAACACGTTCCGCAGCGCAGGCCAAGTGGCGCGAGCAGCTCGGCCGTGTGCAGGCGGAGTTTGCAAGCCCCGAACACAAACGCATCTTCTACACCGGGCTGTACCACATGTCGCTCGGCCCGCAACTCTTCGACGATACGGACGGCCAGTACCGCGGCATGGATCGCGCCGTGCACACGCTTCCAGCGGGCCAACGCAACTACACCACCTTCTCCCTCTGGGACACCTTTCGAGCCGCGCACCCGGCCTACACGCTCATGCAGACGGACCGCGTTCCCGACTTCATGAACACGCTCATCCGCATGGCGGAACAGAGTGAAGATGGCATGCCGGTGTGGCCGCTGCAGGGAACCGAGACGGGCACCATGACTGGCTACCACTCGGCCAGCGTCATTGCCGAAGCCATCAGCAAGGGCATACCCGGAATCGACACGGAAGCCGCGTATCGCGTCATGATGAAGCGCGCCATGGACGAGAACTTCGAAGGCCTGGGCTATTACCGCGAACTCGGTTACATACCTGCAGACCGCGCAGGTGAGTCCGTCTCCAAAGCCTTCGAATATTGCTACAACGACTGGGCTGTCGCGCACGTCGCAAAGAAGCTTGGCAAGGACGACGACGCCGCAATGCTGCGCACGCGCTCCACGAACTACCGCCACTATTTCAATCCGGCGAGCCAGTTCATGGAGCCGAAGCTGCTCAACGGCAAGTGGGCCACGCCCTTCGATCCCATCGAAATGGGCCACATGAAGCGCTGGCGCGACTACACCGAATCGAACGCCTGGCAGACCAGCTTCGGCATCCAGCATGACGCTGCCGGGCTCATCGAGCTCTACGGTGGTCGCGAACCATTCGTGAAACGCCTCGACATGCTCTTCACCGTGCCGTCCACGCTTCCACCCGACGCCCCGCCGGACATCGCCGGCATGATCGGCCAGTACGCCCACGGCAACGAGCCTTCGCACCACATCGCCTATCTTTACGTCTACGCCGGGGCACCGCACAAAACGCAGGCACGCGTCCGCGGCATCATGGAAACGATGTACCGCGACGATCCGAACGGCATGGAGGGAAATGAGGATGTTGGCCAGATGTCTGCCTGGTACCTGCTTTCCGCGCTTGGCTTCTACCCGGTCGACCCAGTAAGCGGGAACTACGTGCTCGGCTCCCCCCTCGTAGACAGTGCAACAGTTCATCTCGGTGGTGGCAAAACGCTCGAGATCAACGTAAAGCGTCGCGGCCCCAAGGACGCTTACGTGCAAAGCTTCACGCTGAACGGTAAGCCGCAGCAGCGTGCCTGGTTCCACCACAGCGACATCGCCCAGGGCGGCCGCATCGACCTCACTATGGGCCCCGATCCCAACATGAATCTCGGCACTGCAGCCGAACACCTGCCACCGTCACTCACCCTGTAACGCTTGACACCCCACGTAGAATAGAAACAGAAGATCAGAGAAGAGCCCGGCCAATGCGCCGGGCTTTTCTGTTGGGCACCGCAAGCGGTTTAGGTCCGAACCTAACTGTTTGCGTTTGAAGACTTTGCGCAAAAAAGTACGGATAGCCGTCATACAAAAACACGGCCCGTGCATACTGAAAGAGCTGCAACAAGCATCCATCTAGACGATGCCGAACAGGCAAGGAGCCAGGAAATGCAAATCGCAATGGTAGGACTGGGCAGGATGGGAGCCAACATGGTTCGCCGCCTGATGAGAAATGGCCACGAAGTGGTGGTGTTCGACCGCAGTGCAGACGCGGTCGCCGCGCTGGTGAAGGACGGCGCAACCGGAAGCTCCTCTCTCGAAGACATGTGCTCCAAGATGAAGACACCGCGTGCCGTATGGCTCATGGTGCCCGCCGGAGTGGTTGACTCCACTGTCGCCGACTTGAAACCGCATCTCCAGAAGGACGACATCATCATCGACGGTGGCAACTCCTACTACATCGACGATATTCGGCGCTCGAAGGAAGTGAAGGCCGACGGTCTGCACTGGGTTGACGTTGGCACCAGCGGCGGTGTGTTCGGCCTGGATCGCGGCTACTGCCTCATGATTGGTGGCGATGATTTTGCGTTCAACTATCTCGAGCCGATATTCAAGACACTCGCTCCCGGCAAGGGCAGCATCGAGCGCACACCCGGCCGCGAGAAGGTCACCGGAAGCACCGCGGAAGAAGGCTACTTGCACTGCGGACAAGTTGGTGCCGGGCACTTCGTCAAGATGGTCCACAACGGCATCGAGTACGGCATCATGGCCGCCTTCGCCGAGGGTTTCAACATCCTGAAGCACGCCAATGCCGGCGTCACGAGCGAAGAAGCTGATGCGGAAACCGCGCCCATGCGCGAACCCGAGCACTACCAGTACGACATGAACATCCCTGACGTTGCGGAGCTGTGGCGTCGCGGTAGCGTGGTCTCATCCTGGCTGCTCGACCTCACCGCAACCGCGCTGGTCGAATCACCAGACCTCTCCGACTACGGTGGCCGCGTGTCCGACTCCGGCGAAGGCCGCTGGACCTCCATCGCCGCCATTGACGAAGGCGTTCCCGCAGACGTCCTCACCGCCGCACTCTTCTCCCGCTTCGATTCGCAGGGCAAGGGCTTGTATGCAAACAAGATCCTGTCCGCGATGCGCTTTCAGTTCGGTGGCCACAAAGAAAAGAAGGCCTGACCTCTCCGAAACTCAAAAAGGCAACGGCAGCCGATGGGCTGCCGTTTCTTCTTCCCGTCCCGAACATTGTCATCTCTACCGAACGTAGCAAAGTGGAGAGACCCGCAGTTCCGCAGATTCCACGCTTAAGCCACCGGAGCTAAGCGTCTACCGCTTCCCGCTTTCCGCTCTTCCATCCACGGTAAGCAGCATCCAGACAGCGTTGATTCTGCAGGCCATCTTCACCGGTGCACAGAAACTTTTCTTCACCACGAACAGCGCGTGCGAAGTTGTCGATCATGCGTGTGTAAGCATCACCATTATGGAAGGTGCGGGTCTCCACATGCGTGCCTTTCCGCCGCAGTGAAACGTCCACGGGAAAGTCCACCGTCATCGCGTTCTCCGCAACAAGCACGCCTTCTGTACCAACGACCTCGAGCACTGTGCGGTAGAGTGCCCGCGCCGATACAGCAACACTCGCCAGAGTGCCATTCGTAAGCTCGAGCTGCATGGAGGCAGATGCCTCAACGGCACCGGAGAAATCATCCTGCGTTGCGCTTGTCGCGATGCTGCTTACTTCTGTGCCAAGCACAAACCGCAGCGCGTCGATGCAGTGCACGCCTACATCGCCGATGGGTCCACCAGCGGCAAGCGACGGGTCCGTGATCCACGTGCGCTTGGAATTCTGCGCCGGGTAGTTGAACTCCGCGTGCGCTGTGACGGGTGTGCCAATATCTCCTGCTGCGATGCGGTCGCGGAAGTGTTCAATGGATGCATTGAAGCGGAAGTTGTGTGCCACACCGAAGACTGCGTTTGCCTTCTGCGACTCAGCAAGCATCTGCTGCGCCTGTTCCGCAGACATCGCCAGCGGCTTCTCGCATAGCACCGCTTTGCCGTTCGAGAACGCCAGAAGCGCGTCGTTGAGGTGTGCGGAGTCAGGGCTGGTGATGAAAACGGCATCCACATCGGGCGAAGCACAAAGTTCTTCCGCTGAAGCAAACGCCTGCAGTCCCGTGGCTGCTGCTGTCGCCGCAGTCTTTCCCGCATCACGCCGCCAGAAGCCCGCGAGTTGCACCTCGCTGCTCTTGAGGAACGAGGGAAGAAGTCTGTATTGGGCGTGATGACCGTAACCAAGAATCGCGAAACGCACCGCATTTGTGTTCAACAGATACTCCAGTGAGGTTCGACCTCACTCTCGTGTGTAACACGCTTCAAGGCCCATTGACAGCATCAGCGATTGAGGACGTGCGACCATGAAAGAGCGAGGCAGACATGGCACCGAGGCGTGAACAAAAGAAGCGGATGGGCAAGAAGCACCGGCAGGCGAGCACTCGGCCAAAGCTGGGCAAAGCTCCGCGAACCGGTTCTGTGGTCGCAGGTGCCGCACCCAAGAAGCGTAAGCAAATCAGCGCGAAGAAGGCGGCTGCAGACAAAGCCAAGCGAACACCAACCCGCAGCCCGGACCGCGAACGCAAGGTGGCGCTGGAAAGCGATGCTCCCGCAGCAAAACGGGTCGGCCGCATTCCCAACACAACGCGCGGACGTGAGGAACTGTTCGAGCCGGATGATCGCGAACTGAATGAACTCGCCTCGCAGTTCAGCATTCCCACGGGAACGGCTTCAGAAGAAGCGGCCAATCTGCCGCTTGTCGCCATCTGCGGGCGCCCTAACGTCGGCAAATCGACGCTCTTCAACCGGCTCACTGGAACTCGTCGGTCCATCGTCGGCGATGAACCGGGCATTACACGCGACCGCATCTACGGCGAGGTGGAGTGGTCCGGGCGCGATGTGCGACTTGTAGACACCGGGGGCGTTGTTCCCGATGACGAAGCATTAATTCCCTCTGAGATCTTCCGGCAGGCACAAGTCGCGTTGGAAGAAGCAGACGCCATCATCATGGTTGTCGACGGCCGTACGGAGTTAGCCTCACCAGACGTCGAGCTCGCCCGTTTGCTGTTGCGCGGAGGGAAGCCGCTCTTTCTTGCCGTAAACAAAATGGATACACGCGAGCTTCTCGCGGGTGCTGAAAACTTCCGCACACTCGGCTTCCGCAATGTTCTGCCAATTTCGGCAGAACACGGCAGCGGCATTGGCGATCTGCTTGACGAAGTGTGGGCCGTGCTTCCCGACCTCAACGAGGAAGAACCTGAAGGCACGCTCGATACTCCGGACGACGAAGCCGATGAAGATGCGGGTGGCGCGTTGGCCGATCGTGCCGCGCTCGTCCCACGCTCCATGCGCGAAGCGATGTTACGCGGCGAAGCTGCTACGGCCGACGAGCCTGCAGGGGTGGACGCTCCTCCGGTAGGCGAGCCGGATGTCGATCCGAGTGGCGAGGCAAAGC
Source organism: Granulicella sp. (assembly GCA_965200515.1). GTDB lineage: Bacteria > Acidobacteriota > Terriglobia > Terriglobales > Acidobacteriaceae > Granulicella. The sequence goes on from CBDAUT010000014.1 coordinate 3,203,341, forward strand.
CCGAGCGCAGGCTGCGAACGCACGGTGAACACGTTCAGCGAGAGACTAAGATTGCCATCATTGGCAGGCCGAACGTCGGCAAGAGTACGCTGCTGAACGCACTTACCGGGACCGATCGCGCCATTGTCTCGCCCATAGCCGGAACAACACGCGATGCCGTTGACGAAGTAGTCACGCGCGATCGTCACGACTTCCGCTTCATCGATACCGCTGGTATCCGACGCAAGGGCAAAACGAAGCTGATGGCGGAAAAGCTCAGCGTCATCATGAGCCGCAAACATCTTGAAGCAGCCGATGTCGCTTTGCTGGTGATTGATGCGCAGGAAGGTGTTGCCGCAGCCGACGCCAACATTGGGGGCTACGCGCACGAGAGCGGTCGTAGCGTCATCATCGTGGTGAACAAGTGGGACCTGATGACGACCGTTGGCGCGGACGGTAAACGTCTAACAGACGGCCAGCCGCCAGCCGACCAGAAAGTCTATGAGCAGCAGGTACGCGATGCTCTGAAGTATCTCGACTACGCGCCTATGATCTTTGTGTCAGCAGCCGAGTCGAAGAACATCGAACAGGTCTTCAAGAAGGTGGAACTCGTTGCTCGCGAGCGTCGCAAGCGCATCAGCACGGGAAACATGAATCGCTTTCTGGATGCCATCGACTTCCAACGCGCGAGCGTGCCAATGAACAAGCGAGTGCGCATCTACTACATGACGCAGGCTGCGGTGGCTCCTCCAACGTTCGTGCTGTTCACGGATCGCGATGTGAAGCTGCACTTCAGCTACGAGCGCTTCCTCGCAAACGAGATACGTTCTGCCTTCAAATTCATCGGCTCTCCCATATGGTTCAAGGTAAAAGCGCGGAACAAGAAGAAGTCTGAGTAAACAGGCTACGCAGTCGGTGGAGCATAGCCCGTCGGATAGTAGTGAGCTGGTGAGACCGCGTCCGTAGCGCTGAGAATCTGCATGGCGTTAACGGAGAAGGGTACACCGCAGCGCGGCGTGTCGCCGGAGCTACCGCCTGGCCGATGCATCGCCGTCGATGCATCGGCCCTTGGCAGCCGCGTCCGGCTCCTCGGATGCAAGTACAACAAAAGACAATCGGTCGTGCTCAACGTGGTAAAAACCGATTGCGCCAAACCACCACCCGATTCACAGGTTGGTGGAAGCTTCGATGGAAACAGCTAAGGGCGAAACACCAGCATTGGTGGCGCTGCGCACATAAAGCGGCTTCGAAATTTTTAGGAGGGAAGTTGGCGAAGCCGCAGATGCTGTTCCCTTATTTCTTCCGAGCGCGTCAACCGACTCGCAGAGACGTCAACTGCTCCAGGAACTCGCCAGCGATATTTGGCGAGTAGCAGAGCGTGACGTGAGAACTAAGCTGTGGGAGGACCGCGGGAAATGCCCGGCGCACGAGGCGCTGAGCTGCGCGCTACCGATGGAACGGCAGCGAGCGGTGCAGAGATGAACTCGGGTGAAAACAGCCGAATAAGCTCTGCACGTAGTGCACCGATATGAGACAACGGCCATCTCTGGTGTGTCTTCGCAACATGGACATCGCCTGCGACATCCGGAACTTCCCCGTCGTCGTCGGCACCAGCCTGATCGCGTGTAGCGCGGCGTAAGGAACTCCCGTGCCCATGAGCAACGTTGGCACGGGCGTGATTCGGATGCCGTGCATGCGTGATCGCCAACATTCCGAGCACGTTGAGCCCCAGCACAAGTGCGGTGAGCAGAAGCGTACGTCCGAACTGTTGAAAGCGCATTCTCATTCAGAGATTAGTGGGACAGCGAAATACCAGGTCAAATGATGAGGTGCAGCCTGCATGCTTGGTGTCTAAGTGTGACGCCTTGCGAAACAAAGTGGTAGCTCTTAGACAAACATTTTTCTCTATCGGTCCATTTTGGGAATCAAGCATCACGGTAGGAGACCCGTACTCTTCGCTGTCTCGGTCATCACCGTCACCGCGCGGTCCATCAGTTCGGGCGTGTGTTCGCTCGTCACGATGCAGCGCACGCGGGCCTTGCCCTCCTGCACCGTTGGGAACGCGATACCTGTGGCCATGACGCCTTTTTCGAAAAGTGCGCGGCTGTATTCCATCGTCTTGCGGCCATCGCCGAGTATTACTGGAGTGATAGGGGTCTCGGTCGCCGGCGTGCTTTCGCCACCGATGTTGAATCCCGCGGACTTCAGTTGCGCCTGGAAGTAGCGCGTGTTCGTCCACAGCCGCTCGATGCGCTCAGGCTCACTCTCCAAAAGATCGAATGCGGCCATGCACGAGGCTGCAACTGACGGCGGGTGTGACGTGGAGAAGAGGAACGGGCGAGCGCGGTGATACAGGTACTCGATCAGGTCACGCGATCCGCACACGTATCCACCAAGTGAGCCGATCGCCTTCGACAGTGTTCCCACCTGCACATCGACGCGTGATGTGCAGCCGAAGTGGTCCACCGACCCGCGGCCATTTCGACCGAGAACACCAGACGCATGAGCGTCATCGACCATCATGATGGCGCCGTACTTGTCGCACAGATCACACAGTGCCTTGACCGGTCCGATATCGCCATCCATGGAGAACACACCGTCCGTGATCACCAGTTTGCGGCCCGGCTCATTCTCGATCTCCTTGAGCAGCTCCTCACAGTGCGCAACGTCCTTGTGCCGAAACACTTTGATTTTCGCCCGTGAAAGTCGGGCACCGTCGATAATGCTTGCGTGATTCAACTCATCAGAGAGGATGAAATCTTCCTTACCGAGAATGCTCGATACGGTGCCCGCGTTTGCCGTGAAGCCGGATTGAAAGACGACGCAGGCTTCGACGCCTTTGAACGCGGCTATCTTCTCTTCCAGCTCCATGTGGATGCGCATAGTGCCGGCGATCGTGCGCACCGCCCCTGATCCGACACCGTACTTCTTCGTCGCTTCGATTGCCGCTTCGCGAAGTTTCGGGTGATTGCAGAGCCCGAGGTAATTGTTGCTCGCGAGGTTGATAACTTCTCGCCCGTCATAGTGGCAAACCGCTGCCTGCTCGTCGTCGAGAACACGCAGGTGAAAGTACGTTCCACGCGAGCGGAGATCGTCAAGCTGGGCGGTGAGATGGGCAAGCTGCGGGCGGTGTGACGTTGTTGCTGGTGTCGTCATGTCACCTCCATGCTAAATCTGCACGGGCAGCGCGGGCAGCGAATCCACAGATACCGGGCATCCCAATTGCAGCTACACATACATTTCCGCCGCGCTGTTCGACGGCGAAGAGATCGACCGCGAAGCTTACTTCGCGACGAGGAGAACGAACGATGGCGTGGAATAAAGGAATGCTGGCAATTACGGGTGCAGGTTTGCTGAGCCTGTCAGTGCTTATCGGCTGCAAGAGTGATGAACAGCGCGCGCTGGAACAGGCAAAAGCACAGGCCGCAACGACCAATACAGCGCAGCAGATTCAGTACGTCGACAAGAATGGTGACACGGTTCTCACAACGGTGACGCCTCCCTCCACCGGCCAGGCGCAGCAGGTCACGACGAATATCACGCCACCGCCTCCTGGGCCGAAGCCAAACAAAACGAATCCGGTGATCACGTCCGTAGGCTCACCCACGCAGTCCGTTGTCTCTGCGGCACCGCCGCTGGATGGCTCCGCACCGGCGGAGACTGAGTCTGCACCGCTCGCTGCCACTACGACCACTGCGCCCGCGCCAAACCAACCATCTGGACCAGCACCGGCCCTCAACTTGACGGTGCCCACGGGAACCGAGCTTGCGATCCGCATCAACCAGCACATCAGTGTCAAGCATTCGCACGCAGGGGATCGCTTCACTGGCGAGGTTGTGGAGCCAGTCTCGCGCAATGGCGTCGTTGCCATTCCGAGGGGTACACCTGTGTATGGCCGCATCGACGCGGCACACCGGCGCGGACACTTCAAGGGCCGCTCAATCCTGGAACTGCGACTCACGTCCATGCAGCTCAATGGCAGCCGATATGAGCTCGACACCCATGACACCGTTCGCACGAAGAAGGGCAAAGGAAAGCGTTCTTCTGCCTTTATCGGCGGTCTAACAGGCGCAGGCATGCTGATCGGCGGCATAGCCACAGGCGGGGTAGGCCTTGCAATCGGTGCGGCTTCAGGAGCTGGCGCTGGCACACTTCTTGCAGGCGCGACCGGAAACCGCGACATCGAAATTCCTGCGGAGTCGATTGTCCACTTCCGCCTTGCGGACGATCTTGTCGTGCAGAACCGGTAACGGCTTTGAGAAGAACCTGGAGGGCGGCGCTGAACGCGCTGCCTTTCCGTTATCGTCTGACGGTAAGCAGAATCTTGCTGGCTTCACCGGATTCCAGCAGGTGCATGGCCTCGCTAAACTGCGCGAGTGGCAAGCGGTGTGTGATTACGGGCGATAGATCAATTCCGCTGTCTCGGATCAGAGCTTCAGCCTGATACCACGTCTCGTACATCTTGCGTCCGTTGATGCCATGCACCGTCGCACCCTTGAAAATCACAGCGTTAGCAAGATCCAGCTCGACAGGCTTCGAAGGAATTCCAAGTAGCGAGGCGCGCCCACCCATGCGAAGAATACGGAAACCCTGCGCAATTGCTGCTGGATGCCCTGACATCTCCAGCATGACATCGACGCCCGTACCGCCCGTCGCGCGCAATATCGCTGCCTCAGCCTCGTTTGGCTGCAGCGTCACATTCGCACCCATACGTGTGGCGAGTTCGCGCCGCTGTTCGTTCGGTTCGATTGCGAATACCTTTGCCGCGCCGCACGCTTTCGCAACTGCGATGGAGAACAAACCGATGGGTCCGCAGCCCACAACAGCTACTGTTTGCCCGGCAATCGGCCCGGACAGCGCCGTGTGTACAGCGTTGCCAAACGGATCAAACAGCGAACCGAAGTCGCGCGGTATCGCGGGGTCTAGCTTCCAGATGTTGCTCGCCGGAATGCTGACATAGTCAGCGAACGCACCATCGCCATCAACTCCTAGTATTTTCACAAACTGGCAAACGTGTGCCTGCCCGATGCGGCACTGCAGGCAGTACCCGCAGGCTACGTGCATCTCTGCGGAAACAAAGTCACCGACCTGCACATTTCGCACCAGATCACCCACCGCAGCGACGACACCGCAGAATTCATGGCCGGGAATATATGGCGGCTTGATGCGCTTCTGCGCCCACTCGTCCCAGTGGTAGATATGCAGATCGGTGCCACACACCGACGCCGTTTCCACCGCTACCAGCACGTCGCTCGGCCCGATGCTGGGCACCGGCATTTCTCGCATCTCCATGCCAGGAGCAGCTGAGGCTTTGACGAGAGCGTGCATTGTTGCGGGAATCATCGGGAGTTTAGATCCTTCCGTTAACCCGAAGGGGCTAACACTTCATCGTATCGCGTGGCCATCTAGCCTCGTCCGCGCAACCTTGAAATCTGCCGCCGGTCTCGCTTGTCCGGCCGCATAGCAGGCAGCTTCTCGATTGCATTCATCGCCTTCTGATCTTCCTTCAGCTTCTGCCTGGCTTCGCGGCTGGCGTCCGACTCGGCATAGAGCTTCTGCGCTGCCGCTGCTGGTCCACGCACCTCGCTGAGCTGAAGCACTTCAACTTCAAATATGCCGCCATCGTTGGTCACACGCAGCGTGTCGTGCATGCGAACTTCGCGTGCGGGTTTCACCGGCTGCCCATTTGCTTCTACGCGGCCAAGGTCACACGCTTTCGCGGCCAGTGCCCGCGTTTTATAAAAGCGTGCAGCCCACAACCACTTGTCCATGCGAACACCGTTCACCGTGTCACTCCTGCATCGCGTTTAGCGATGTGCTCTGCACTGAACGTCAGGGCTGCGTCCTGCACACTGCGCTCATCACCCCGCCCACTGAGCCACCGCATGTTCTTGTCCCGTCGAAACCACGTAAGTTGTCGCTTCGCGTAGTTACGATGTCCCTGCTGCGCGCTCGCTATCGCCTGCTCCCGCGAAATTTCTCCAGTCAGCAGGTTCACTGCCTGCGCATACCCGAGAGCTTGCAACGAGCGGCATTCCTCCCCGAAGCGCGATCGCAGCATGTCCGTTTCTTCGATCAGCCCGCTCGCAAACATAGCGGCTGCTCGCTGATTGATGGCCGTGTACAGTTCTTCGCGGGGGGGACTTAGCGCAAACTGCAACACGCGATAACCAAGGAGGGGATCGCGTCCTGAGCTCCACCGCTCGGTCTGCGGGACGCGCCCGGAGAGCGTCACTTCCAGACTCCTGACGAGTTTAGGGATGTCATTAGTGTGAATGGCATTCGCCGCGCCAGCGTCCAGTCGTAGGAGCATGCGATGAAGATGCCCTGCACCATGCCTGGATTCACTTGCACGCAATCTTTCCCGCAGCTTCTCATCGCGTGGCGGCGCGGGAGCGAGCCCTTCCAGCAGCGCACGCAGGTATAGCCCAGTACCGCCGGCTATGATCGGCATCTTGCCTCGCGCGCTGATGTCTGCAAGCGCTGCACGTGCATGGCGTGCGTAGTCTCCGGCTGTGCAGAACTCATTCGCCCAGTACAGATCGAGGCAATGATGCGGCACCCGCTCTCGTTCCTGAACGGTCGGCTTCGCGGAGCCGATGTCCATGAGCCGGTACACAGCAACAGAATCACAGCTTACGATTTCACCGTTGAACTCCTCAGCCAATCGCAGCGCGAGTGCTGTCTTGCCACTCGCGGTTGGGCCTGCCACTACCAGCAGCGGCTTGTTTCCGATGCTCACGGCCGCCACCATCGGCCAACAAAGACCCGTCCCACCCCGGCGCGCCACATGCTGAAAAGCAACACGACGAGAGCAAGCACAAGCAGTCCACGTAGCACGCTGCGCTGCTCCACCCGTTCACGCGCACGGATGTACTCCTGCCGCTCTGCTTCCGCTCGCTCCAGCGACGGAGTGGCAGCAGAAATACGCGGTGGCTCGGCGTAATGCTGGCTTGTTGGCGGAGTAGAAGAGGCCATCTACTCCTGCCGAGTATTCACCAGGAAGTGTATGCGGAGCTCCAGATCCGGTCCATGGAACTGCGAGGGCAACGGCGGAAATTGCCCTTCGGAGGTAATCGAACTCCAAGCGGAGTGATTGATGGCGTCATCATGCGTAGATCCATCGAGCCACATGCCGCCAATTGTGCCGTCCGGAAGTATTTTGAATCGAACGAGTGTTTCGCCTTGCTTGCTCAGCGGAGGCCGAGCTTCCTCGGGAATCAGCGGTAACCAGTTGTGATAAATATCCGCTAGCAGCCGTTGCAGATAAGGGTTGAAGTTGACGTTCTGCGTGTCAGAGAGGATTTCTGCTCCGCCCATCTTGAGCGGCTGGTTCCCGGAGCCATAGGTACCTCGCATGCTCCCGCCGCCACGATCGTGCGCAGCGTTGTCCAGCGCATTCTTGATGGATTCACCCGCGCTCGCGCTGCCGGTGTTGAAGTTTGGCTTCGTTGTCGGCTGCGGCGAGGGTGCTTCCGCTACCACGGGTGGCGGCGTGCGCACATTCGGTGTCGGTGCCGTGGGTGGCGGAATATTCGGTGTTGGATTCGACGGTGTTGGCGCGACCTTGACCGGCTCCGGCGCGTTTGGCAGGTTTGGAGTAGGTGTGCGCGCCGACTTCGTCATTGCGCGCAGGCGCTCCAAAGTCTTCGTGTCCACGGGCGGTGGCGGCGCGGCAGGGCGCGGTGGAGCAGAAACATGTGGAGATGACGGCGAAAAGTTAAGCTGCGTGATCTCGCGCTGCTTCAGCACGTTCATTGGGTCGATGACACGCGGCGCATGCCACAGATATCGTGGGCCGTAGAACCCAACCCAAACGATGATCAGCCAAATGAAGCAAGAGATGTAAACCGACTCACGAAAGCGGCTTCGAGCCCGCTCATCCTCAATCGTGTCGAGCAGCCGAATCAGCTCATGCTCTTCCATTTCGCCATAGCGCGCGCTGCGAAACCGTACCGGCTCACGCGGAATTGCACCGTCCGCGTCATGCGGAACATAGGACAGCGGAGCATCCGCTTTGGCTGCCGGTGGCGTTTGTGCTGGCTCTTCTTCGGGCGCCTGTTGGTCCGGCTCTGTGGGGCTGGTTTGTGACATCGTTTCGGGTGCTTATCCTGTGACGGATCCCACAGCGCGAAAGTCACGCAAAATCCGCATCGCCAGACGTTTCGATGCTGGCACTCCCTATTCTCTCATCTGGAGAAGACGCAATCGGGTTCCGACCAGCTCCGGTAGACTGGCGCAGATGACTGCCGATACAACCGTTCTACTCGGTCGCCAAGCCGCTGTTATTACCGTCAGCGACCGTTGCTTTGCAGGCTCGCAGACGGATGTTTCCGGTCCAGCGCTGCAACAGCTCCTGGTTGATGCAGGCGCGACCGTGTGCGTGGTACGCGTCGTCCCGGATGAGCAGGGCCTCATCGCTTCAGCCATTCGGGAGTCTGCATCGGAAGCTGCGCTGGTGCTCACTACCGGGGGAACGGGCCTCGCCGCGCGTGACGTTACGCCGGAAGCGACGCTGGCGGTGTGCGAGCGCCTAGTTCCGGGTTTAGCAGAGCTCATCCGGCAGGACGGCGCGAAGCACACCCTGTTCGCGGCGCTCGGGCGTGGTGTGTGTGGCGTCTGCGGTTCGGCACTCGTGCTCAACCTCCCCGGCAGTCCAGGTGGCGCTGAAAGCTCGCTGCGAGCAGTGCTGGCACTATTGCCGCATGCGCTCGATTTGCTCGCTGGAAAGACAGAGCATGAGGTCGCAGCACAACCAGCCGGATAGAATGCCTGAGTGGCCATTCATCCCATTGTTCTCATGCATCATCTTTCGAAGATGCTGTCAGCAGTCATGGCACCGCTTGGGGTCTGGGGAGTCGGCGGCCTGGCGCTACTCGACTCCGCAGCTATTCCAATCCCCGGATCGATGGATGGGATCCTGATCAAATATGTCAACGACAATCCACATCTACTGCTCGTCTATTGTGCTGTCGCAGCGATTGCAGGTTCTCTCGGATCGCTGGTTCCCTTCTACGTAGGTAGAGCAGGGGGAGAGCTTTTTCTGCTCAAGCGCATCGACCGCAAGCGCTACGAACGCATCCGAGACAAGTTCGAGCGGCAGGAGTTCCTGGCGGTGATGATTCCATCGCTCGGGCCTCCACCAACACCGTTGAAGATCTTTCAGTTCGCCGCCGGCGTCTTTGAGATGAGGCCGATACCTTTCGTTCTTGCCACATGCGCTGGCAAATTCGTCCAGTTCACTATTTGCACATCTCTCTACCTTTGGCTTGGCCCTAAGCTGTTCCGGTCCACGGCAGCGCTCTTCCACCAACATCTCGGGGTAGTAATTGGTTGCGCAATGGCCGCACTACTGTTGTTGGTTTTCTTCTTCGTGCGGAAGATGTTCGATCGCCGTCGTGGAGAGAAGCTCCCTTCGGAAGAAGCCGAAGCCTAAGCCTTCGTCCTGGAAAGGACGATGTCAGGTTCTGCGTACCCTAATCGCTTCTTCATCGTCTCGATTGCATCTGCGCTCTCGTCCACAAGAATGAACTTGCGTCCGTTGCGAGCGGCGGCATCGCCTGCCGTACCGCTGCCTGCGAAGAAGTCCAATACGGTGTCCCCCTCGTCAGAGTGCACGCGCACGATGCGTTCCAACAGCTTCAACGGCTTCTGAGTCGGATAGCCAGTCTTCTCTTTGCTGTTGGTTGGGACGATGGTCATCCACCAGACATCCGTCGGCACCTTTCCGCGTGCGGCTTTCTCCGGGCCAACGAGGCCGGGAGCCATGTACGGGATGCGGTCGATGGCGTCGTGATGGAAGACGTAGTTTGTCGGGTCTTTCGCATACCAGAGGATGTTGTCATGCTTGGCAGCCCAGCGATTGCGCGGCTTCCCGCCGTAGTCGTAGGACCAGATAATCTCGTTGAGGAAGGATGCTCGCCCGAACAACCCGTCGAGCATCACTTTGATGTAGTGCACTTCACGGTAGTCGATGTGGAGGAACAGCGAACCGTCCGGCGCGAGGATGCGTTTGGCCTCGACCAGACGTGGACGAAGGAATTCGGCGAGGTCATCGAAGCTGTCACTGTAATGCGCGGAGCTGATCGACGTGACAGCGTAACGGGAGCCTCCGAAGCCCACGCGCGTCCCTGCCTCCTCATCGCGGGTTACCGCCATACGGTTGCGGCGCTGTGTTGTCCCCGTATTGAAGGGCGGATCGATGTAAATCAGCCGGCAGCTCGCGTCGGGAAGTTCGCGCAAGATGGGGAGGTTGTCGCCGAGATAAATTCGGTTTGCCGTTCTCGCCTCCTGTTCCCGATACCCTGACCGTACTTGCCTAAGCAGAGTCTCTACTTCATCAACCACTTCACCGCTTACGATGAATGGCATGACCACCGGCGAGCGCGTCGTTCACTACACAGTTAGAAGCTTAGCGGTTGTTCTGGCAATCGCTGTACTCGTCTGGCCGCTGGATTGGTTGACCTGGCAGGCTCGAGTGCTGGCAGGCGGCGGCATGAACAGTGTGGTTGTGAGCCGCTTCACGGTGGCAGAGTTGAAGGCGAACAAGGAAGATTACTACTTCGAGGGTAGCGGCCCGGTGGACTGTAGCGAGTCGCTGTTTGCACACGCGGGTGAGGGCGCTTGCTGGAGACTGCGGCGGAAGCCTGAGGTGATCGTGCGGTATTGATAACCTGAGGCAGACCGAAGCCTTGGTGTTCTGAGGCTTCAACATTGTCTCTGCACGCTTACCGCGCTTTCGACGTAGATCAAAGCCATGTGGGAGAACGTACCAAAACGAAAGCCCCGCATTTGCGGGGCTTTCGTGGGCTTGAAGAACAGCTTTAGTGATGATGGCCGCCACCACCGCGGTGCCCGCCGCCATGGAAATCATTTCCGTGGAAGTCGTGTCGTGCGTTGCCATGAAATTCTCCGTGGCCATAGTCATGGAAGTGTTCACCACCGTGCGGATATGGCCCGCGGTAGCCACCGTGACGGTAGTCGTAACGATCATTGACATAACCATGGAAACGTCGGTCGCCGTGATACCAGGGACCCGCACCGATGAACGTGCCACCGCTGAACCATTCTGGTCCGTAGTAACCGTATGGGGCACAACGGTAGGGGGCATAACCGTAATAACCGTACCCGCAAGCGGGTGCACCACCAAGACCGATGCCGATGGAAACCTGAGCCTTCGATGCGGGGGTGAAAAACAAAAGGGTCGCCGCAACAATTCCCAGCGAAAGCAATTTCAAACGAAGCATAAGTCGTACACCTCTCGTTTAGTTAGAACAGAGTTACGACTCGAAAGTTGCGTTTCGCTCAGATAGTGCGGCGGTTCCTGGCGTTTTTGCGGCGCGGCGGCACCGGCTTTTTCAGCGTTGCCGCCTCGGGCATAACCTTCTTGCGTTCCACTTTTTTTCCAGCAGCCGCACGGTTGAGCGCCTGTACTTCGCCTTGCGTCAGCTCGCGAAATGCGCCAGGTGGCACATCGAGCACAAGCGCGCCGTAACCGATGCGCCGGATCTTCTCGACATGGTGGCCCACTTCTTCAAACATCTTGCGAAGCTGCCGGTTGCGGCCTTCGGTAAGCGTGACCTCGAACCACGGGTTCTCACCACCTCGTGCCTGCTCGACCTTCGCGGGTTGGGTGAGCACGCGGTCCCGTCGACCTTTGCGAACCTCATTAAGGCGACCGCGGTCGATCATGACGCCGCGACGGAGTTGGTCCACCGATTCGGCTGTCGGACTACCCGACACTTTGACGAGATATGTTTTCTCGACACCGGTTGCGGCTTTCGAAAGCCGGTTTGCGAGTTCGCCGTCATTGGTCATCAGCAGAAGGCCTTCGCTGAGATAGTCCAGACGACCGACGGGATAGAGCCGTGGCATTTTGCCGTGCTCGCCGGTTACCTTCTTCTGCGATTCCTGCCCGAGCAGCTTCATGATCGTGGGGCGGCCTTCCGGGTCTTCCAGCGTGGTGACGTAGCCGCGCGGCTTGTTGAGCATGAAATAACGCTGCTGTTCTTTGCCCTGGATGCGTTTGCCATCCACCTTGACGTGGTCATGGTCAAGATCAGCACGCGTGCCCAGTTCCGTGACGACCTGGCCGTTTACCTCGACGCGGCCATCAAGGATGATTTGCTCGGCTGCCCGGCGGGAGGCGATACCGGCCTGGGCAAGGATTTTCTGGAGGCGGTCGCCTCGTGGGGCGTCGGGTGTGTCGGCTGGTTTGGGCACGAGTTCTATTATCTCCCGCTTGCTTCTTTTGCTGGGGCACTCGCGTGCCGATGCGGGAGTCTCCCTACTGCGCTTCGCTCCGGTCGAGATGACAGATTCTGCGTGTTGGGCTTTGTGCCAATGCTGGTGGTTGCCGACTGGGGTCCAAGGGCTACCGATTGGGACTCAGAAGAATGTCGTCTTCGTCATGCGATTGTCCGAAATCGGCTTCAGCGCATGTGCCGTGATCATCGCAGACTGGCCGAGCGCGGAGACTGTCAGCTTGTCGGTCGAGGCGAGCTTTGGGTAGCTGCGCACAGTGTGGGCGGCGGACGTACCGAAGAACATTTCGATGACGGAGCCATCAACATACGCCGTGATGCTGTCGGCCCTGGGCGCGGCGAGCGTGATGCCGTTAACCTCTACCTGATCCGGGGCGAGGCGGCGGACGCGGAGGAGTTCTTTGCCGCCGGCCTGTACGAGGAAGCCGCTGCCTTCGTTGGGCATGATGGCGTTGACCTTTGCGGTGAGGCTTGGCATATGCGCCCGAAGCTGTTCCGACGTGGATGTTTGGGGAGCGCCCGTGAGCAGTTCTTTATCGATGACGGCGGGCAGCTTCATGCGCAGATTGCCGTCCGAGTCGACGTTGAGGATGCGGGGAAACGACATCGCGCCAGACCAGCCTGCGGGGATGTACTCGGCTTTGTCGCGCTTTTCCGGAATCCAGCCCCAAAGGACACGTTCGCCTTGCGGGCCGACCATGCTTTTCGGTGCGTAGTAGGCACCGGTGTCGAGCATGCCCCGCTTGTTCGGTTCGAACTTCCAGGTATGGCGATTGAGGGTGCCGGTCATCCAGTAAACCTTGCGCTCAGTGGAATAGAAGAGCACGTGGTGCCCGTCGAGATCGAACAGGTCGGGGCACTCCCACATCGTGCCCGCGTCGACCGTATCCGGCGTGTGCTTGCCGTTGCCGGGAGCGGAAACGAGTGGATGAATGTAGGTCCAGTCGGCTTTGGGGCCGTCGGGTACGGTTGCCCGGTAGAGCAGCACCATTCCCTCGCCGTCAATCTGGCCGGAGCCGAGCACCATGTACCACCAAGCGCCTTCGCGCCAGACCGTGGGATCGCGGAAGCCTGCGATGTTGGGCAGCGGAGGCGTGGGAATAAGCGCTGGCGTCTGCTTGGTCCAGTGGCGCAGTTCGGGATCGGTGGAGACGGCAACGGTCTGCTGCTCGCGCAGTTCCTTGTCACCGTGGATCGTAGCGACGCTCTTGTCGGACGCCTGCTCAACTGCGGTATAGAAGGCCAGGCAGCGGTTACCTTCCGCAATGCACGAACCAGAGAATGTGCCGTAGCTGTCGGGGTAGCCGGGCTCAGGCGTCAGGGCGACGGGAAGGTTTGTCCAGTGCACCATGTCGTTGCTGACTGCGTGGCCCCAGGAGATGTCGCCCCAGTCCGCTCCGAGCGGATTGACCTGGTAGAACAGGTGCGTTTTGCCGTGCCACACGATGGGTCCGTTGGGGTCGTTCATCCAGTTGCCGGGCGGCATCAGGTGGCACTGTGGGCGGAGTGGATCGTGCGCGAGGAGCTTGGCGGAGATGGAAGGCAGGAGAGGTGCGCCCGGTTTTGTCTGCGCGCTGCCAAGGCGCGTGGCGGCGAGAGTTGCGGCAGCGGTGCCGACGAAGGCGCGACGGGATAGTGGCTTGCGGGGCATAGGCGAGAAGGATACGCCTTGTGACTACCGCGGGGGCACGGGTTATCCATGCTGAATCGTTCGGCACCAACAGCGCAATGGACACCTTCGAGGTGCTTAGGCTGCGCGGCTACAACCGCTTCGCTCAGGATGGCAGCATCTTCGCGGCGCCAGGAGCTAGGCAGGTTATCGCCGCCGCTAGTCCTGCGCGGGGTAAATGGGCTGCTGCGGGTGGGGTTCGTTGCCGCGCGGGCGTTCGGGCGTGGGTGGTGTGGGCGAGAGGGGCTGGTCGGGGGCGTACTCGTTGTCGCCCTCAGGAGTCGCCACCGTGTCCGGTTCGTTCGTCTGCGGTGAGTTGGGTGGCTCGATAGGGTGCTTGTCGGTGATGTTCGCCATTATGACTTTGCCTCACCATCTTCAGACGACTGAATCTCAGCTTCTTCTGCAGATGGGTTGTCTTCGGCGGTGTTGCGTGGTGGGACTCCGGAAAGGCGGCCGTCAACAACGATGTCGTCGGTGTCGGCGATCGGACGGTCATCGCCGTCGGCCTGTGGTTCGTGTTCGCTCTTCATGCGCTCAACATCTTCAACATTGCTACCTTCGGGAGAACTGCTCTTATCGCTCATCACACCTTCGACGCTGTCATGAAGCGTTGTGGTGGGCTCGGGTGCGGAGTTGATTTCGTCCACCGGGAGAGAGTCGCCGCTGGTGGTTGCTTCCTCTGAGCTATTGTTGGGCTCTTCCATGCCTTCCACTCCGTTGTTCGGCATGTCCATTTCCTCCTGCACGGGATCGGTGTCAGCGAACTCGCCGGCCATCTTCTCGAACTCTTCGATGCTGGGAAGCTCATTGATGTCTTTGAGGCCGAAACGGACGAGGAAGTCCTTTGTGGTTTTGTACAGGATGGGGCGGCCGATGACCTGCTTACGCCCAGCGGTGGTGATGAGCTTGCGCGTTAGCAGGCTGCCGAGCACGCCACCCGATTCAACGCCGCGGATCTCCGACACCTCCGGGGCGGTGACGGGCTGCTTATAGGCCACGACGGCGAGGGCTTCCAGTGCCTGTAGCGAGAGTTTGAGCGGCGGTTTGAGCGATTTGACGAATCCGCGAACGGCGTCATGGTATTCCGGCTTGGTAGAGAGGCGAAAGCCACCGGCGACTTCGCGGATTTCGAGGCCGCGGTCCCCTTTCGTGTACTCGGACATGAGCTGATCAAGTAGTTCGCGGAAGTATTCGCGGAGTTTGCGCTCACGCGCCTTGGCGTCAACGGGAGCGGGTTCTGCTTTGGCCGTTTCCGTTTGCTTCGAGGCGTCTTCCGCTGGAACTTCTGCCTGCGCGATTTCGGCCTGGTGCTCGCGGATATCCTCCGCGATGGTTGCGACCGCCTCGGCTACTTCGGCGTCGGTGGGATCGAGGGGCGGTGCGGAATCCTCTTCAGTCGTCGCGGCTTCGGTGTCGCTGGCGGCTTCTGCCTCAGGTTCGGCATCTTCGTCTTCTTCCGAACGGTCGAGCGTTTCGGCGTTCAGCGCGTCCTGGTCGTCGGCGTCCGATGCTGCCTGCGGGTCAACGTCGGTGAGCGCGAGCGACTGTTGCTGCGACTCAAGTTCATCGAGTTCGGCTTGCGCTTCAACACCCAACAGGCCGACGAGCTGCACAAGGGTGACGGGCTCTTCGGACGCGTAAATGACGGCTTCGATCTTGGCTTTCAGGCTCATGGAGTGCAGGTATGAGTGTATAGCGGAGCGCCGGGCTGAAAGCTGGAGGATCGATTTGCGAATCTGAGGAAAGAATGACTAGCTGGCGATGCGATTGAACAGCCAGTAGAGCAGGCCGGAGAGCAAGGCGGCTGTAGGGAGTGTGAGAAACCACGCCAGGGCAATATTGCGGATCGTGCGCATTTGGAGACCAGAACCATTCGCAGTCATGGCACCCGCAACACCAGAAGACACTACGTGTGTTGTAGACACTGGAAGGCCAATTTTGTCGAAGCCAAAAATGGTGGACATCGCCATGAGTTCAGCAGATGCTCCCTGAGCGTAGGTCAGGTGCTGCTTGCCGATTTTCTCACCAACCGTTACCACGATGCGCTTCCAGCCCACCATGGTGCCGAAGCCGAGTGCCAGCGCGACGGCGACCTTTACCCAGGTAGGAATGAACTTGGTCGAACGGTCCAAATATCCGCGGTAATTATCGAGAAACGACTTGTCCTTGGACTCCAGCTTCAAGCCACCTGCTGGTCCAAACTTTGGCACAAGATGCAGAGACTCTGAGACCAGGTACATCTGATTCCTGACGTTCGTTTGTTCCGTTTCCGGAACGTTACCAAGCGAACCTGAAGACTCCGCCTCAGTTCGAATTGTGTCGATCATCCGGCGCAATGCCAATGTGGTATCAGGACTGAATTTTCGCGTTGCGATGAAGTGTTGAAGCTCCGCGGCGCTGGACTGTGGGCTAATGTCTGAGTTTGTTCCAGCGGGCCCCGGTAGCGTAGCGGACTTCTGCATGTAGTGGCCGAGCGTGTCGGACGCTTGGTGCGATACCGCGACGAAGTCAGCGAGTTGTTCAGGACCTACGGTGTGATTCAGTGCGTAAGCCGTAGGAACCGTGCCGACGAGAATGAGCATGATGAGACCCATCCCCTTCTGGCCATCGTTGGAGCCGTGAGCAAAACTTACACCGGTGCACGTGAAAATGAGCAGGGCCCGAATCCAGAAGGGTGGCGGCTCTTCGGTATTTGCGGGCTCATACAACTTCGGATCGGTGATGACGCGCTTCATTAGCCACAGAAGAAGGGCTGCGCCCGTGAAGCCGATAATCGGGGAAAAGAAAAGAGCTTTCGCAATTTTGATGAGCTGATCCCAGTCAACTCCGGATGTAAGTGAGCCTGGATGCATCAGCTGATTGGCTATTCCGACGCCGACAATGGAGCCGATCATGGTGTGCGAACTGGAGGCAGGTAAACCTCGCGCCCAGGTGAGCAAGTTCCAGAGGATGGCTGCAACCAGAAGTGCAAACACCATGGAAAAACCGGACCCGCGCGACACTTTGAGGATCAGTTCGATCGGCAACAAAGAGACGATCGAGAACGCGACTGCACCGGAACTGGTGAGGACGCCGAGAAAATTCCAAATACCCGACCAAATAACGGCGAGATGCGGCTCAAGCGAGTGGGTGTAGATGACAGTCGCAACGGCATTTGCGGTGTCGTGAAAGCCGTTCACAAACTCAAAACCAAGTGCTATGAGGAGGGCTAACCCGAGCAACACGTACGGCAGGGCTGTTGCAGGATGTGTTGTTGCTAAATCCCGGGTCAGTTTGGCAACGATGTAAATCAGCCCGGCTATTAGTACGACCGCACCAGCGATGACGTACTCCCGGCGCGGTTTCTTATTTCTAAGCTTTCGTTGCAGGACTGATTCCGCAGGCGGAGGCGTCGCAAAAGTTGCCATAAGGAGAGTGTCGCCTGTTCACCACCTTGGATACTAACGCGAGGTGGAAGGTTGGGTAGAGCTTGCTGCCAATCCGACTTTGAGGTGAATCTCTGGCCGTCGGTGATTCTAGACGCATCCCATGCAGACGAACAAGCTGAATCGGAGTCAGGAAGATGCCCGAGCTAAAGGTAATCCGCGGAGACATAACAAAGCGCAGTGTCGACGCAATCGTCAACGCGGCCAACACTTCGCTGCTGGGTGGCGGCGGTGTCGATGGCGCGATTCATCGTGCGGCGGGGCCGGAATTGCTAGCGGCATGCCGCGAGCTACACGGCTGCGCCACCGGAGACGCGAAGGCGACGCCCGGATTCGACTTACCAGCGAAATGGGTGTTCCATGCTGTTGGACCGGTGTGGAATGGAGGCGAGCGAGGCGAGCCGGAAAAGCTGGCGAGATGCTATCGCCGCTGCCTGGAGCTGGCGTCTGAGCATGGAGTAAAGAGCATCGCGTTTCCGGCGATCTCGACAGGCATCTACGGATATCCGAAAGGGCCAGCGGCAAAGATTGCAATCAGCGTTTCCGGGGAAATGGCTGATGCCTGTGGTTTGGAGTTGGTGGAGTTCTGCTGCCTCGATGAGGCGACCGCAGTGACTTATGAGCGGCTGCTAGGTGAGGCGTAGTCCTACAAAGCCCGGCCCTCTTCATATTGCGCGAGAGCGCTAAGCCGTGATTCCAAGAGCAATGCGAAGTTGACGAATTGACAGAGGCTCAAGTGATTTTTAGGCTAATCTCATGACCAGTCTTCCCGACAGTCTTATTGGATTGTCCCGCGCGGAGAAGTTAGATCTGCTTGACGCACTATGGATGAACCTTGAATGCGACACGCCTGCAGTTTTGGATGCAGCAGAGGACGACGAGCTCGATCGCCGCGTGGCCACATATGAGAAGAATCGCGAGGCGGTCACTTCCTGGGAAGAACTGAAGGCCGAAGTTCGCGGATGAATCTGTCTGTTGTCTGGCTGCATGCGGCTGCCGAAGAGCTCAAAGACGCAGTCAGCCGTTACTCCGAAATAAATCCCGATCTTGGTAGACGGTTTGCTGACGCCGTAGACCACACCTTAACGGATATTCGAAGTGGCCCTCTCCACTTTGCTGATTTTGGTAAGGGCCGCAGACGCGCCGGGGTCAGCCGATTTCCCTACGGATTGTTCTACCTGGTGGAATCCGATCGCATCGTGGTCATCGCCTGCTTCCACGGCAAGCGGAATCCCCATGGTTGGCGTGAACGAGTCATCTAATACACGAGGAAGTCGCTAGTCCCAATCGTCTCTGACCTGTGCCTGATCCGCCATGACCTGGTCAAAGTTGTCCGTCTTCTTGACGAGGATGTCGCCCTGCTCATCGGGTTGCCGCAGCAGGATTGCTTGCAGGCGAACCAGTTCGAGCATCGCGAGGAATGTGCAGATCAGAGCGCGCTCTGACTTGGTAGTGCTGAGCATGCGGCGCAGGCTGATCGGGCGGTCCTCCATCAGCAGGCGACGCTTTACGAAGTCGATCATTTGCGCGACAGTGACCGAATCTTCGTTGATGGTGTGGACCGGACGCTCGCGCAAGCGTTGCATCACATCCTGAAACACTCGAACGATGTCGATTGTTGTGGCGTCAATTTCGCGTTCGCCTTCGAGCGAATCCTGCCCTTGATCGCGCAGGAAAGCTTTCAGGCCCGGCTGCGACCAGGTGGCTTCTTCAATTTGTTGCTTCTGAAGCAGCATCTGTGCGGCAGCCTTGAAGCGTTCGTGTTCGAGCAGGCGTTCAACCAGTTCGCGACGCGGATCTTCCGCAGCGCCGTTGTCTCCTAGTTCGCTCGGATCGCGCGGCAGCAGCGTCTTGCTCTTGATGTGGATGAGCAGCGAGGCGACGTAAACGAATTCGCCGGCGGCGTCGACATCCACCTGCTTGAGGTGATGCGTGTACTCGAGGAACTGTGCGGTGATGCGTGAGATAGGTATGTCGTAGATGTCGATGTTCTGCTTGCGAACGAGGTCGAGCAGGAGATCGAATGGTCCTTCATAGACCTGGCCTACAGTGAGGGAGAAGGGCGATTGCGACGCTTCTTCGGGGTCTTTCTTTGCTGGCTGCTTTTTGGGTTCAGGCGCTGGAGTGGGTTTGGGGAACTCCAGGGCGAAGGCTTCGGTGAGCTGACTTGAAACGTTCGTTGGCAACTGCCCTTCGGACACGTCCGGAACCGCAGGTCTATCCGCTTCGCTTCGCTCCGGTCGAGATGACGAACTTGTGGAGGCGGACTCCTGCTGCTCCAACTCGTCAGCCATTAGCTCAGACCCATAGCGTGCTTTACTTCGCCTAAAGTTTGCACAGCACGTTTCGCCGCGCGGGCTGCGCCGTTAGCAAGCACATCCTTGATAACGCCGGGGCGAGTTTCGAGGTCGCGTCGGTGCTCCTGGATCGGAGCAATGGTGCGGACAATGGAATCCGAGCACCAGGTCTTGCACTCGATGCATCCGATGGTGGCGTGTGTACAGCCGTCGTACACCTTGGCGATCGTTTCTTCGTCGCTGAACACTTTGTGGAGATCGCCGACAGGGCAAACATCCGGGTTGCCGGGATCGTCGCGACGGACGCGCGACGGGTCGGTGACCATCACCTTCATCTTGGCGCGGAGGTCGGCTTCCGGCTCGCTGAGCATCAGGTGGTTGTTGTAGCTCTTCGACATCTTGCGCCCGTCGAGGCCGGGCACCTTGGGTGACGGCGTGAGCAGCACCTGCGGTTCGGGAAGAATTTCCAGACGGCCAAACGGTGAAATCTTCTTTGTTTGCGATGCGGCCTCAAACATCTGGTGCGGACTGAAGTCGGTACGCGTTGAAGCTTTCGGTTCTCCCGCGAGTTTGCGCGCCTTCTCCAAAATCGCTGGCATCTCCCATGGTGCAGCGTCGGGAGATGTGAAGAATTCGCCGGGGTAGAGCGAGTTGAAGCGACGCGCGACTTCGCGAGTGAGCTCGACGTGTGCCACCTGGTCTGCACCAACTGGAACAAAATGCGGTGTGTACAGCAAAATATCGGCGGCTTGCAGCAGCGGGTAGCCGAGGAAGCCGAAGGTATTGAGGTCCTTCTCCGCTAGCTGCGCCTGCTGGTCTTTGTAGGTCGGTACGCGCTCAAGCCAGCTAACGGGCGTGAACATGCTGAACAGTGTGTTGAGTTCGGAATGTGCGGGTACATCACTCTGCTTGAAGATGACGCAGCGGCCCGGATCGAGGCCCGCGGAGAGGAAGTCGAGCGCGATCTCGATATTGTTGGCGACGATACGACCTGGGTCGGCGTAGTCGGTGGTCAGCGCGTGAATGTCCGCGATGAAGAAGTAGCAGTCGTAGTCCTGCTGCAGGTTTACCCAGTTGCGGAGGGCACCCATGTAGTTGCCGAGATGGAGCCTGCCGGTGGGCCGCATGCCGCTAAGAACGCGAGAACGCGGAGTCGTGCGTGAAGAAGGTGAACTCATGTGTGTGAAGCCTTAAGAATACATTGCGAGGCTTGCCATTCTGCTGGGCAAAGCTGGCCTAGAGCCGCCCCAGAAGAGCCTGGAAAATCGAGAGCAGCGGGCTGTACACGATGGTGACCAGGACGCCACCAATCAGAAAGAAGGCGAGCACGAAGAACATGCTGTACTGCTCGAACGCTTTCGCCGCGTTGTAGGGGAGGAAGTGGACGAGGACCTTGCCTCCATCCAGGAACGGCATTGGCAGCAGGTTGAAGCAGAACAGAAGCAAATTCACCATGATGCAGAGATAAAGGAACAGGAGTAGAGGAAACACGGTTGGCAAGGCTTCCAAACCCGCCAGCGGAACGCGGACGGCCACCATCATGACAAACACCAGAGACTCGCGAGCGAGCGGCACCGTGTGCTTCAAAATGACCAGCAGCACCAATGAGGCAAGTGCCGCACCGAATTGGGCAGCAGGACCTGCGGAAACAGCAAGCACTTCGCCGTTCTTGCTGCGGAAGTTGCGGTAGGTCATCGGAACCGGTTTTCCCCATCCATACGGCAGCGCGTTGTGGAACAGAAATATGGAAAGCAAAGGCGCGATCGCAGTGCCGAATGGGTCGAAGTGCGCTGCCGGGTTCATAGTGATGCGGCCAACCATACGAGCCGTGGGGTCGCCAAGACGATTGGCCGCCCACGCCTGGAAGCAGTCGTGCACGCAAATAGACAGCACCATGGCGGCAAGTGAGAAGGCGATCAGGAGAACGGAAACGGGCACGCTCTAAGAGTAAACGTCCCCGGCAATGCCCCAGCCGCAAAAGCTTGGAACAGACGGTGCCGCCACGATGGCGACAACAGCCCCGCCAATCGTTCGTTTCCCTTGGTGCCGCATCCTAGTATTGAATAAGTCTCAGAACGACATTTATGCCCGTCCAGACAGCCACCAAAATTCGCCAGCTCACGAAACGTAATCTTCTGCTGCGCGACAGTGCAGTCTTTGCCGCGTTGTGTGCGGTCACGGTAGCGTTGTTCGGCTTAACACTGCTGCTCTTCAAAAGCTTTCAGCACCATCGTGACGTGCTCGGCGTGAAGTGGTCCGTGCGCGGACGCGAGGCACTGAAGGCCGGTAAGCCAGGTGAGGCCGTCGAAGACTTCCGGACGGCGCTGACGTTCGAACCCAACAATCAGGACGATGAGCTGCAGCTTGCACGGGCGTTGGCTGCGGCGGGGCGGACGGATGAAGCGACCAATTATTTTCTGAACCTATGGGAAGCAAAGCCGGGTGAAGGCTTTCTTAATTTGCAGCTTGCAAAACTCGCACGGGAAAAGGGCGACAAGCCGGAAGCGGTACGCTACTACCGCGCTGCCGTATACGGCAACTGGGGTGGAGATGGCGTTTTGCGCAGGCGCGAAACTCGCCTGGAGCTAGCTGACTATCTGGCGAGTCAGGGTGACACGGCAGGAGCCCGCACAGAGTTGATGATCGCTGCAGGTAATGCTCCCGAACGCGAAGATTTGGAGCTGGCATTCGGGGACCGGCTGCGTGCCATTGGCGATACGGAGGACGCCCTCACCTACTATAAGAAGGCTATTCAGGAAGATCCGCTGCGTGAGACGGCACTCGAACGCGCTGGTCGCGCGGCTTACACGCTTGGCAGGTACAAGGACTCGGCAGACCTGCTTACCCGCGCAATCACAAAAGTGAAAAAGAAGAACGACGCAGCAAAAATCGCCGACCTGACTTCGTTGCTGACAAACAGTCAGAAGCTGCTTGCGCTGAACCTTTCGCGCGAGCTTTCTGCAGTAGAGCGCACGGATCATCTGCTGGCTGCGCGCGCGATTGCGCAAAAGCGAATGCAAAGCTGCCTGGTGCAACTTACCGGTGAAGCGCCGGGGCAGCGCCTGGACAAAAACGCGCTGTTGCCCGCAGACATGGCCGTGCTGCGTAATCGGTGGGCCGGTATTGCGAAGGGTGATGGCCGCATTGCGCTGGAACATGATGCTTCGCTGGAGGACCTGCTTGCTAATCTGATTTTCGATACAGAACGTGAAACCGCGCATGCATGTGGACAGCCTGAAGACGACGACGCGCTACTGCTGATGCTGGCGCGTGATTCCACGGGGCAGCAGTAGAAAGATTGATGGGAACTCTGACACAACCAACGATTGCCGGACCCGCCGGAATGACGCCCGAAAGTGCTGCCGCTCCGGCACGCGAAGAACGGCTTTTCCTTCTACTGTCAATCTTCATCGGCGTTATCTCCGGCCTGCTGGTAGTGGCGTTTCGCATGGCAATCGAGTGGCTCAGCGTGCTGTTGCTGGGCTCCTCGCCCGCGCCGCACCAGTGGAGGCTGCTGGCTGCGCCTGCGTGTGCAGGGGTTGTGATCGCACTGCTCACGCGATACGTGTTTCCGCAGGTGCGCGGCAGCGGTGTGAATCAGACCAAGGCTGCGCTCTACATCCACAATGGCTATATCTCGATTCGCACGATGATTGGGAAATTCCTGCTCGCCTCAACAGCGATCGGCAGCGGCTTTTCACTGGGGCCAGAAGATCCTTCCCTGCAGATTGGCGCAGGTATTGCCTCGCTCATCAGCAGGCGCGTTGGCCTTTCGCGCGAGCGGTTGAGGATATTTGCTCCGGTTGGCGCGGCGGCGGGGCTGGCCGCAGCGTTCAATGCGCCGATTTCGGCGATCCTATTCGTCATCGAAGAGGTTATCGGTCAGTGGACTTCCGCGGTACTCGGTTCAATCGTGCTTTCGGCGGTTTCGGCGGTTGTTGTAGCGCGCTGGTTCTGGGGCGCGGAGCCGATGTTCCGCATCCCTTCTGTCACGCTGCGCGATCCGCGCGAGTTGATGGCGTATGCCGTGCTCGGCGTGGTGGGTGGCGCGGCTTCGCTGGTTTTCGCCAAGGCGCTTGGAGTATTGCGGCCGCTGCTGCGACGCCAGTCGGAGTGGTCGCAGCTAGCGCAACCGATGCTTGCTGGCCTGCTCGTTGGTGGAATCGGCTACTTTGGACTGCCGCAGGTGATGGGCGCGGGGTACGGCGCAATTGATCTCGCGATGCATGGGCAGTTCGCTTTCAAAATGCTGCTGCTGCTTGCGGCATTCAAAATCATTGCGACGACTGTTTCGTTCTCCAGCGGCACCCCGGGCGGCATGTTTGCGCCGACACTGTTTGTAGGTGCCATGCTGGGTGCTTCGATTGGAGCATTCGAAAAGATTTTCTTCCCTTCGCTGACGGGCTCGATCGGCTCCTATGCGCTGGTAGGCATGGGTGTGCTTTTCGCCGCGTTTTTACGCGCACCACTAACCTCGGTCTTCATGGTGCTGGAAGTAAGCGGAAACTACTCGATCATCCTGCCAGTTATCCTGGCAAACACGATTGCGTACCTTATTTCGCGCGGTCTGCAGCCTGTGCCAGTATTCGAACTCTTTACTCATCAGGACGGGTTGTACCTGCCTTCGATGGAGGAGCAGCGCGAAGAAAGCGAGCTGCACTTCGAGGATGCGCTGCAGCCGCCTTCCGTGCCGATCGTGGAGGGCAAAGAAGTGATGTGGGCCACTAAGGCCTCGGTCGCGGAGAGCGAAGAGGCACGCAGTGCATCCGCCTTCCTGGTGCGTTGCAGCGATGGGCTTTGGTACGCCGCGCGAGGCGATGAATTTCGCGGCATTCTCGACGGCGTGACCGCAGGAGACTCGGCAGAAGCAAAGGAGTGTGTAGAGAAGCGGCTCGGCCCGGAGCGCACGCCGCTCATCTTCCCGGACCAGCCACTATCCAGCTCGTTGCCGCACTTCAAACGCTGGCCGCTGCTGCCGGTCTCGAACCGCGCAATGCGCGGCGCGCTTGAAGGCGTGCTGACGCTGGATGATGTGCTGCGGCGGTATCAGGGCCGCTGAGTTACTCGATTGCGAACACTGCGTAGACTACTGCCGTTTTCGTAATCTCCTCGGGTGTAATCGCGAGAGGCCTCAAGTTCCTCATCTTAGAGCTCAGGGCTGAACTGGAAGTATCAACCTCGACGTTTCCAAAGCCAAGATTTGCAAACAGCCCTCTTGGAGGCGTTTGGTTGCTGGCATAAACAAGGCTTCCTAGATGCGCTCCTAGCCCTTTGGCCATCTTTTCCGCGACCTCCCGGGCGTGTGCCAACGCCTTCCCGGCTGCGTCTGCCTGCAAAGCATCATCATTCCTCAATGACCATGCAATACTACCGCTGTTGTTGGCACCGTTGATGATCGCTATGTGAAGGGCATTTGCCGCCTGATCCGCAGATACGGTCACAGTCCATGTTTGGGCGAATTCGAACCGAATGCCCTGCGTATAGCGAGCCTTGTCTTCGTCACTGTTTGCTTCCAGAGGACTCAGGCTTTGGCTACCGCTTACAATTGCACTCTTCGGAATACCAGACGAGGTGAGTGCAGACACGATTGCATTTGAGGTCCGCGTTGCGTCGGCATAAGTGCCCTCTTGATCCTTCCCGTAAGACCGGAAGCCCACCGATACGGCAGCAGTGTCTGCCACCGCAGAAGCATCTGCGCTCGTGTTGATTGCGATGGTTTTGTTCTCTTTGCTGATCTGGATTTGTTGACCCGCCGCGGACGCCGCTAGGGCAGCACCAAACGCCGCTACTACGATTCTGCTGTTCATTTTTATTCGTCCTCACGTTTGTTCAGTAAGTCAGCCAGCGTTTCCTTATGCTTCGGCTCGGCTGTGGCTTTGTCCTTTGTGTTCGGCAGCACCTTCTCCGGCGGAGGCGTACCGACGCGCTCGCGGGCGTTCGCCTTCACTGCTTTCACAACCGAAAACGTCTTTTTCTTTGCCTTCGACACTGTTCGCAATCCTTCGAGCGTGTCCAAGGGTACCTCACGCCTGCAGGTGTGGTTTGCCCTTGCTTGCGCCGGGGCGCATCCTAAAGAGCAGGCGTGGAGGTGCGCGATGCAAGAGCGAGAATTTTTCGACGAGCGACCGGAGCTAAAGAATCACACGCTGATGTGCCCCCATTGCAATCAAGAGGGTGAGTATCAACTGAACTGGCTCATGCGCCGCAAAAAGCAGCGCCTTCCCCCTGGTGCCGATGAGCGCGATCGAGCGCAATTTCAGAAGGCGAGAAGTTACATGCTCCGACGCGACGACGTGGTCGGGTGTAAGAACGTGCGCTGCCGAAAGCGGTTTGAAGTCGCTGGCGTACAGACCGTTGCGTTTGTACAGGAAATTCCGAACGACTCCATGGAAAATCGGATAGCGCGGCTGAGAGCGAACTTTGATCGACGCTCCGGTGAGGGAACCAAGGTAGTTAACTAGTGCCTCAAGCGTTGCTTTAGGTGTTAGCAGTTCGACAACAGGCGGCGACGGCTCTCCACAGGGAGACTTGTGATGTAATGGAAGCATCACACCAGGTCACGAGCGCACCCATACCTGCTGGAGGAACTGACAGAATGGCCAATTCCATGGTCCCATTTGAAGAACGGACTTTGACGCCCGCACAGATCGAATCGCTGGATCAGCGCCGCCGCCTGGGCCACCTCTTCTTAGTGATGGGCTTTCAGTTTCTCCTGGTCAGCATCTTTGTCACGCTATGGTCGGGCCAGGACTTGACCTATTCCCCCGGCTGGAGGCACCCGATGGCTTACTGGGATGCACTGCTGTTTGTCCTTGCCGTTACCTCGATTATCAACGGAATCCGTCTCCGCCGTGGGGTGAACGAGTTTTTCAGCTACTAAGGTACTACGAAGGTTCTGAAACGGCGGGCCTGAGGCCTGCCGTTTCGCTTTGCGTACGATAGAGCTAGTGCCTTTCAACCCATCGCAGCGCACCCGGATACTGCTGGCGTTTGCCAGCGTGTACATTTTCTGGGGATCAACGTATCTCGCAATTAAGCTCGCGGGGCAGCACCTGCCAGCTCCGTGCGTTTCCGCAGCCCGTTCCCTCATTTCTGCTGTACTCATCGTGGTCATTTCCCTGATGCGGGGCAAGAGTCTGCGTGTACCCCGTGGGGAAGGATGGAAGCTGGCACTCGTGGGCATTCTGTTCATGAGCGGCAACAACATGCTGCTCACCTGGGGCGAGAAGATGGTACCCTCAGGCTTCGCCTCACTCATTGTCTGCACCATGCCCATCATGATCGCGCTGTTGGAGGTGTTCCTGCCCGGCGGCGAGCCCCTGAGTTCGCTCGGATGGGCAGGCACCACGCTCGGCACGGTGGGCATCGGTGTTCTGGTATGGCCGTCGCTCCGCGGAGGCATGGCACAACCCGGCTATTCGCGGCCGGGGCTGGGCATCGTTGTGCTGCTGCTGGCCGCGCTGTCATTTGCGATCGGCTCCGTACTGTCACGCCGCTTCCGCTTTCAGGCAGACACGTTCGTTGCTACAGGATGGCAAATCGGCGCGGCGGCAATCTTCAATTGGAGCGTTGCCATCGGCGGTGGAAGCCTGCAGCACGCAACATGGACGTGGAGCGGTATGGGAGCGATCGTCTACCTTTCCATATTCGGTTCACTGTTCGGGCTGGTGGCGTTTACTTATCTGCTGCAAAACGTTCCGGTCGGCAAAGTGGCAACCTATGCCTTTGTTAATCCAATCATCGCGGTTCTGCTCGGCGTCATCTTTCTGCACGAGCGCCTCGCGACCACCGAAGTGGGTGGAATGGCAATCATTGTTTGCGCCGTGGCCATCGTGGTGCTGAGCCGACCAGTGAAGGAAAAGACGGAGCTAGTCGGCACCGCTGGTGAAGCAGTCGAGTGAGTTTGGAACGCAACGAGTCTGGCTGGTAGGCTTTGCCAGATGGCGACCACAGACAACAAATGGCAAGAGTTACAGCAGCGATACGGCGAGATGAGCGATGCCGAAGTGGTCGGTCTTTACGAGCATCAGGATGACCTTACCGACATTGCGCGCGAAGCTCTTGTAGCTGAGTTCCGTAAGCGAGGTCTAACAGCAAAGGTAGCCGAAGAAGTGTCGAGACCAGACGATGACGCCGCAGACGGGCTCGTTTACCTGTGGAACTTCGTAGATGGTATCGAAGCGTCGGAAACTCTGCGGGTTTTGCAGACTGCGGAAATTGCCGCGCAGTTGAAGCCTGTTCCACAGGATGTGACTCGCTCAGACGACGCTCCACTCCTGGCGATGGAACTGTATGTTCCAGAAGCGGATAGGGAGCGTGCGATTCTGCTGCTTCGAAGATACAAGGGTCTGTTTCCGCTGCCGGAACAACAGTTGGAAGAGGACTACGAGCTTGAGGACAGTGACATGTTCGTCATAGCCGAATTTGACAACGCGCAGGACGCGCAACTGGCGAGCAGCGGGCTGTCAGCCCAACTCGTGCGGTTTCGCAAATCGGAAGACACGCGCGACGGTCAGACAATCTGGATCTTCGAGGTTCCGCAGAACGATGTGGACCGCGCAGGTGACGCAATTGAGCACGCTCTCCGCGGTGCAGCGACGGATGCAAGCGACCGCTAGGCTCGCTTCCAGCGCACTCCGTCTTTCGTGTCTTCGAGCACGATTCCCTTGGTGACGAGGTCGTTGCGTATCGCGTCTGCACGGGCGAAGTTGCGTTGCCGCTTGGCCTGCGTTCGTTCTGCCACCAACGCGTCGATGTCTGCGTCGCTCAGCCCTGCTTCGCCGAACTTCTCGATCACCTGTGGATCAGCTTGGCTGAGACGGTCTTCCGCTTTCGCCCAAGCCAGCGCCGCACGGGTCAGGTCGGCATCGCGGTCTTCGAGTATGGCAAAAATGGAGTCGAACTTCGCGAGCAGAGCGAGCGTTGCGTCAGCGTCCGCTTGGGACAGACGACGTTGGTCTGCGGCTGTGTTCACTGCGCGCAGAACATCGAAGATTGCAGCTCGCGCTTCTGCGGTATTCAAATCGCTACCAAGCGCGGCGATGAACTTCTCTTCGCCTGTCTGAACGATGGTACTGACGATCTCATCTGACGGATGAGAGACCGGTATAATCGGCCACTTACCGTCGCGAACACGCGCGTGGAACGTGCGCAGACGATCGACGGCGTTGGTGGATTCTGTAACTCCGTCGAACGTGAAGTTGAGCTGATGGCGGTAGGGCACGCTGAGTAGAAGAAAGCGAATCGCCGAGGCGCGATAGCCCTTCAGCAGAAGGTCCCGCAGCGTGTAGAAGTTCCCTTCCGACTTCGACATCTTCTTGCCTTCGACGAGCAGGAAGCGCACATGAAACCAGTGGCGCGCGAAAGTTTTGTGCGTGGCACATTCGCTCTGCGCGATCTCGTTCTCGTGGTGCGGGAACATGAGATCTTCGCCGCCGGCATGGAGGTCGAAACTGTCGCCGAGGTACTTCATCGCCATGGCGGAGCATTCGATGTGCCAGCCAGGGCGGCCTTCGCCAAGCGGCGTTTGCCAGGAGGTTTCACCCGGCTTTGTAGCTTTCCATAAAGCAAAGTCGCGAGCCGAGTCCTTCTCGTACTCATCCGCGTCAACGCGGGCGCCATCCTGTATGCCTTCGAGGTCTTTGCCGGACAGCTTGCCATATTCAGCGTCGCGGGCGATACGGAAGTACCAGCTTCCGTCCTCCGCCTGATAGGCGATATCTTCCGCTGCAAGGCGCTGAATCAGTGCGACCATCTCGTCGATGTTCTCCGTCGCCCGCGCTGTGTCTTCAGGCCGCTCGACGCCGAGCGCATCCATATCCTTAAAGAACGCTTTCTCGAACTTCGCGCTGTAATCACCGATAGACTGCCCCGCCGCCGACGCGTTGCGAATGATTTTGTCATCCACATCGGTAATGTTCATCACGTGGTGCAGCTTCATCCCAAAAAGCCGAGCCGCCCGGCGCAGCACATCGACGTGCAGGAACGTGCGGAAGTTGCCAATGTGGCCGTAGTCGTAGACCGTGGGGCCGCAGCAGTAAAAGCGCAGAGCTTTCTCGTCGGAGGCGTAGAGCGGTTCGTTTCTGCCGGTGAGGGTGTTGAAGAGTTCGAGGGGCAAGGGAAGTCTTTCGAAGAATTTGGTATAGGGCGTCGAACTTATTTTAGCTTTCCGCAGCGCGACACACGTTCGTTCTTTCGGGCGTCGACCTACCTTCTGTGCATGCGAAGCGTGGCGATTCCGTTCAGAAGCTGCACACATAGTAGTGGCCAAGCAAATGTTCAACATTGCCAGCACACTCCTGCTGGAAGAACTCAACTTTGGAGTTCGGCTGTAGCTTATTTCCCGACCTTCCTGAAGCAATCTCATCTGTTGCGTTGCGAATCAGAAATGTGCCCGGATTTGTGACAAGACCGACTGACCAGTCGTACACAGTAAGGCGGCCATCTTCGGACTGGGTGGGGGCACCAAGCTGACAGATCCCGAAGCCGCTCGTAAGGCCGAGGTGTATTAGGTCCGCAGTCCAATCGATAGATCTCCACAAGGCTAGTGGGAGCAAGAGGACTAGCAACGCAGAAGCTCCATAGCGAGGTTTCCGTCTGACGAATCTGTAGCAGCCAATCGCGAGAGCTGTTATAGCGAATAGGAAATAGCCGACAAGTGAAAGCGGAATCAAAAGAAGGCTGATCCAACCCGGTAGGTGACAAAGAGTCGTGACTACTGTCACTCCTCCGAGGCACATGAAGACAGGCTTGAAGGACCAACGATCAGAAGCAGGTCGAGCTAGGGTTTGCCGCGTGACGAATCCTATTCCTTCCTTCAAGCTTCTTCTCCTCAGAGCTTCTGCTTCAGAGGTAATCCGAAAAAAATACTGGTCGAATTGCTCTGTACGCCTTAGCCACCATACTGCAAATGAAGTAGAAGACGAGGCTGTTGAGGAGAAAGCCCAATCCGAAAGCGACGTCGGTTCTCCATTCGGGTTCTAAACCGTCTATAGCGGACATGCCTCCACTTAGTAGGAATTGCACTGCTAAGCCCGGTACCAGAAACAAACCGAATGGAGCTACTCCAGCGCGACCGGGAACCAGAACCACCAATGTATATGCAGCGGACTCCGAAATGAGCGCGCAGGCGGCGAGTAATATGCGGCTCCGTAACATTCCCGAGGTCATACCAGTCCCCTTTCCTGTGGTTTTGCTACGGGCGGAAATCATCCAAATCTAAGCTGTGGAACCGGTTCCAGTGTTGAATGAGCGAACTGCCGATGCAGGAACTTTGGCCCTGCGGCGGCGGCAATCATCGCGGCGTTATCCGTCGACAACGCAATCTGCGGGAAGGCGATGAGTAGGTTGCGTTTTACGGCTTCGGTGATCATGCGCTCCCGGAGTTCGCGATTGGCGGCGACGCCCCCGCTCACCAGCAGGCCCTGTGCGCCGTAGTACTCGGCGGCGGCAAACAACGTGCGTGTCAGGTAACCCGTGACCGACGCCTGAAAACTCGCGACGAGACCAAGCGTCTGCTCGTCGAAGAAGAGCAACGCGTGGGCGAGTGTTTCCGAGTTGCTCGGCTTAGCGGTGAGGAGGCCGTTGGCGCGCAGGTTTTGTTCGCGCTCGGCTACACGCGCAGACATCTCGTGCACTTCCACGTAGCGGCGGACGGCGGTTTTGATGCCGCTGAAAGACATGTCGAAGCGCTGCTCATCACTAGCAGCTTCTCGCGCGAGCTTGGGCGCAGTGTTTCCAGTAGCCTTGCGCTTGATCTGCGCAAAACTGAAAGGCACAGCTTTGGGGTCGCCGTGTGCGGCGAGCGCGTCTATCCATGGGCCGCCGGGATAGGGCAGGCCGAGCAGCTTAGCGGCCTTGTCGTAGGCTTCGCCGGCGGCGTCATCCAGCGTTTTGCCGACATTCCGGTAACGCCACGTGTCACCATCGCGCGTGGCGAGGTAGAGGTGCGTGTGGCCGCCGCTGACCACGAGCGCGAGCAGGGGTGACGCGTTTGCGAATGCTTCCGCCTGCTCCATCAACACCGCATGGATGTGGCCTTCGAGATGATTTACCGCAATGAGCGGCTTTCCTAGGCCGAACGCAAGTGACTTCGCGAAGGTGATGCCGACAAGCAGCGCGCCTGCGAGACCGGGTCCTTCCGTGACTGCTACGGCATCAAGGTCTGCGTAAGTCTTACCTGCTTTCGCCATCGCCTCTCGCACGACCGGCACGATGGCGCGGAGGTGCTCGCGAGAGGCAAGCTCCGGCACCACGCCGCCATAGTTGCTATGCACAAGTTGCGAGGCTACGACGTTCGACAGCACCTCGCGTCCATTGCGCACGACGGCTGCCGACGTTTCATCGCAGGAGCTTTCGATGCCAAGAATGAGGCCGGTAGGCATGGAGCTAGTTTAGTGGCGAGTGGCGAGTGGCGAGTGGCGAGTGACGAGTGACGAGTGACGAGTCAGTTGACGCCGTTTGCTATTGGACAGCGTTGTCCGCATCCAATGTGTCGATGGCTCAATTGGACAATCCGCAGTATCGCGCGGCGCTGACTATAGCGACCAGGTTGCGTGATGCAGGTTATGAAGCGGTATTTGCCGGAGGCTGCGTGCGGGACATGCTGCTCGGCGAAGAGGTGCATGATTTCGACGTGGCGACCTCCGCACCGCCAGACAAGGTGCAGGCGCTGTTTCCGCGCACAGAGCAGCAGGGCGCGCACTTCGGTGTCGTGCTGGTGATCGACAAGGCTGGAGACGAGCGTGTTGCGACGGAAGTGGCAACTTATCGCCACGACGTTGGCTACTCCGACGGGCGGCGGCCATCCGCCGTGAACTTTTCCAGCAGCGCGCGCGAAGATGTACTGCGCCGCGACTTCACGATCAACGGCCTGCTGCTCGACCCGTTCACTTTTGAAGAAGGCAAGCCGCTGGAGGAGTGCGTTCTCGACTATGTCGGGGGCCGGGTGGATCTTAGCGACGGCGTGATGCGGGCTATAGGTGATCCTTTCCGCCGCTTCGGCGAGGACAAGCTCCGTATGCTGCGCGCGGTGCGGTTTGCAGCGCGATTCGGCTTCACCATCGGGCCCGACACGATGCGCGCGATCCGGCATGAAGCCGCCAACATAACCATTGTTTCCGCGGAGCGCGTACGCGATGAACTCACGAAGATGCTGACCGGAGGCCAGGCACGGCGAGCGTTCGAGTTGCTCGACGAAAGCGGCTTGCTCGCACAGGTGCTGCCGGAGGTCGCGCGCATGAAGGGCGTGGAGCAGCCTCCGCAATACCATCCCGAAGGCGACGTCTGGGTGCACACGCTCATGCTGCTGGAGCAGTTGCCCAAAGGCGCGAGCACCACACTCGCCTGGGGCATGCTGCTGCACGATGTCGGCAAGCCGCCGACGTTTACGCCGCCTGATCCGAACAAGCCGGGTGACCGCATCCGCTTCAATGGGCACGCGGAAATCGGTGTCGCGATGTCGCGCAATATCCTCAACCGGCTGAGATTCAGCAACGACGATTGTGCACAGATACTCGCGCTGGTGCAGCACCACATGCGATTTGGCGATGTGGAGAAGATGAAGCAGTCCACGTTGAAGCGCTTCCTGCGGCTGCCGTTGTTCGATGAGCATCTAGCGCTGCACCACGCAGATGTAACGAGCTCGCACAGGATGCTTGGTGCCTACAGCTACGCTACGCGGCACTTTGAAGAGCTTGGCAATGAGGAGATTCGACCGAAGTTGCTCCTGACGGGTGCGGAACTGATTGCCGCAGGGTACCGGCCTGGGCCGCACTTTCGAGAAATGCTTGAGGCTGCCGAGGACGCGCAGCTTGAGGGCCAGGTGGCAACGACCGACGCTGCGCTTTTGCTGGTGCGGGAACGATTCGGCCCACCACAGCCGCAAACGTAAAATGGAAGAGCTTGAGCGAAACACATACCGCTGATTTGATTGACGTGCTCGTGCTCGGCGCGGGCATGGCCGGGCTTACTGCTGCGCGTGCGTTGGCTGAGCGCGGCCTGCGCGTCACCGTCCTTGAGGCTCGCGACCGCGTGGGCGGAAGAGTGTACTCGGAGCAGACTGCGCATGGCGTCATCATCGAGCATGGCGCAGAGTTTGTTCATGGACGTCCTCTCACCCTTTGGACGCTGATAGACGAGTGCGGCGTAACCACGACTGAGCGCGATGGCAGCATGCTGCGCGAGGAATGGGGCGGCGGGCTCGGCGAAGACACAGACGAGGGACATGCCTTCGACGCGCTTGCCGAGCTGGAACACTGGGCCAAGCCGGACATTGCGTTCGCCGAATGGCTCAAGCACAGCGATGTGCCGGTCGATGAGCGGGATGCAATCACCGGCTATGTGGAAGGCTTCAATGCTGCGGATGCACGCCGCATCGGAGTGCAGTCACTGGGCGCGCAGCAGGCGGCCGAGGACGCAAGCGAGGGCGACCGCGCGTGGCACATTCAGGAGGGCTACGCAAAGCTCGCGGACTATCTCGCTGAACGACTGCAGCAGCTCGGCGGAAAGCTTCGACTGAACGAGCACGTACGCTCCGTAGGCTGGTCACCCAACTCCGTCCAAGTCAGCACGCAGATGGGAGTTTTTCACGCGCAAAAATGCATTGTCGCCCTACCGCTCGGCGTTCTTCAAAGCGATGCCGAACCAACCCGTGTGCGTTTCAGTCCCCGACCCGCGGCCCTGAACCAGGCAGGCCGGCTCGCGATGGGACACGTTGTGCGCTTTACGCTGGTGTTCCGCGGGCGCTGGTGGGAGCGTTCTGCAACGCTTTCCACAAAGGCTCTCGGCAGCATGAGCTTTCTGTTCATGCCGCAACGCATGCCTCCCGTGTGGTGGACGCGGCATCCCGAACCTGAGCACACTGCAACACTCGTCGGCTGGGTAGGCGGCACCCGAGCAGCGGCGCTCGAAGGCAAGAATGCCGACAAGCTTGCCGACGATGCATGCACCGCACTGGCAGAGGTCTTCCGGGTTGAAGTGGGCGATGTCCGCGAGTCGCTGCTGGGAATCTACACGCACGACTGGACAGCCGATCCATTCTCGTGCGGCGCCTATAGCTACGTGCCGGTTGACGCTATCGATGCTCCTGCCGCGATGTGTCTACCCGAAGCGAACACGCTCTTCTTCGCTGGCGAGCACACCGACACCACTGGCAACTGGGGAACCGTTCACGCAGCTATCGGCAGTGGCCTGCGCGTTGCGCAACAGGTGCTGGGGAAGCAGTGAGCCGATGAACAGGCGATTCGCTCCGGCGTGCACGATCTCACTCGTTGTCATCATCGCGGTGATGTCCGCCACGCCTGCGCTAAAGACTATCTTTCACACGCACGGCGTTCTGCACCCGTGGTTTCATCTAGCGGTGTTCGCGTTGGTAAGCTACAGCGCGATGTTCTGCTCCGACCGCGGTTCCACGCGCTTTGCTCTGGTGCTTGGGCTTATGTTCCTCGGCTTGAGTACTGAGTTCGGCGAGCACGTGGTGAATGGCGCGCCTATCGAGAGGGCCGACGTCTGGTATGACTTACTCGGAGTGACCCTGGGCGGCATTGCAGGCTGGCTTGCAGCCGAGCGCTGGAAGGCTCCGACTGGCGTAAGCACGCAATAGCCTCACGAGGTCCTGCATTGACCTACCAGATGCGGTAATCGCCAGCCTGAGCTGTGGCATCCTAGCGTGTATGGACCGCCAGCACATTGATCCGCACAAGCCGCTGCTGAACACCCCTCCGGCTTTCAATCCAGACACCGCAATCGAGATCGATGGCAAGCCTGCGGAAGCCCAGACCGGGGAACTACTGATTACCGCCCTCAATCGCGCGGCTTCAGATCGCGCGCAGACGAGCGTTCCACAGGTCTGTTATCTCGAGCCGATGGGAACGATTGGGTCATGCGACACCTGCATCGTGGAAGTGAACGGAAAGCTGCAGCGTTCGTGCGAAGCGCTCGTTGAGCCCGGCCAGAAGGTGCTGACCAAGAGCGATCTTGCAGATGTCGCGCAGCGTGACGCGTTCGACCGCCTGCTGAAGTACCACGACCTTTACTGCACGGTATGCGACAACAACAACCAGAACTGCACCGTGCATAACACCGTCAACGAAATTAAGGTGGAGCACAACGCACGGCCTTACACCAAAAAGCCGTACACGCAGGACCACTCGAATCCGTTCTATCGCTACGATCCTGACCAGTGCATCCTGTGCGGGCGCTGCGTAGAAGCCTGTCAGAACGTCCAGGTGAATGAAACGCTGTCGATCTCGTGGGAGCGCGAAACTCCACGCGTTATGTGGGACGGAGGCGAAAAGATTGATGGCTCCAGCTGCGTAAGCTGCGGCCACTGCATTACGGTATGTCCCTGTAATGCGCTCATGGAGAAAAGCATGCTGGGCAAGGCGGGCTACTTGACGTCGCTTGCACCACACGTGCTCGATGACATGATTGAAGCCGTAAAGGGCGTCGAGCCGAGTACCGGCTACACACCGATTCTTGCGCTCTCTGAGATAGAGGCGGAGATGCGCAATCAGCGCGTCAAGCGCACCAAGACTGTCTGCACCTACTGCGGCGTCGGTTGCTCTTTCGACGTCTGGACGCGTGACCGCCACATCCTGAAAATCGAGCCGATGCACGGCCCGGCCAATGGCATATCTACCTGCGTAAAGGGCAAGTTCAGTTGGGACTACACCAACTCGCCTGACCGGCTGCGTAAGCCGCTCAAGCGCGTCACGCTTCCCGACGGCGGCGCTACCTTCGTCGAGATCGAATGGAAGGAAGCAATCGAACTGATCTACGAAAAGTGGACAGCCATCAAGACGGAGCATGGGCCCGATGCGCTCGGTTTCATCGCCTCCTCTAAGTGCACCAACGAAGAAAGCTACCTGATGCAGAAGCTTGCTCGTGCCGTCATCGGCACGAACAATATCGACAACTGCAGTCGCTACTGCCAGACTCCGGCCAGCAAGGGCCTGAGCCGCACTGTAGGTTACGGCGGTGACACGGGTTCCATTTCCGATATCGAAGTCGCGGACCTGGTAATCATCATCGGCTCGAACACTTCAGAGAGTCACCCGGTTCTCGCGACGCGCGTAAAACGCTCGCACAAGCTACGCGGCCAGCGACTTATTGTCAGCGACATCCGCAAGCACGAGATGGCCGAGCGCGCCGACCTGTTCATCCGTCCCAACCCTTCGACGGATGAAGTATGGCTACAGGCTGTTACGAAGCACCTGATCGACACCGGTCGCCACAATCAGGAGTTCATCAACAAGTGGGTCAACAAGTACGACGAGTTTTACAAGTCGCTTGAACCTTACACGCTGGAGCACGCGGAAGAGGCCACAGGCATACCAGTCTCAATGCTCGAAGCTGTCGCTGATGAAATCGCTAATGCCAAGAATGGCGTTTGCGTCCTCTGGGCCATGGGTGTCACGCAGCACTGCGGAGGTTCCGATACTTCCACCTCAATTTGCAACATGCTGCTGGCCACCGGCAACTTCAAGAAGCACGGGTCTGGGGCGTACCCTCTCCGCGGCCATAACAACGTGCAGGGTGCCAGCGATTTTGGCTCCATGCCGGATGTCTTTTCCGGCTACCAGAAGGTCAGCAACGCGGAAGTGCGAGGCAAGTTCGAAGCAGCATGGGGACTCACGCTTCCCACGACCACCGGTCTCGACAATCGCCAGATGATCGATGCGATCTACGAAGGCAAGCTGAAAGCCATGTACATCAAGGGTGAAGACACCATCACCTCCGATGCCAACCAGGAAGAATGCGCTGGCGCCTTCAGCCGCCTGGATTTCCTGATCGTGCAGGAACTCTTCTTTTCGGAAACGTGCAAATACGCAGATCTGGTACTTCCTGCTTCTCCGTCGCTCGAAAAGGACGGTACCTTCGTCAATACAGAACGCCGCATCCAGCGTCTCTACAAGGCCTTTGAACCGCTCGGTGACTCGAAGCCCGATTGGGAAATCATTCAACTCATCGCCAAGCGCTTCGGCGGTCAGGGCGGATGGGACTACACGCATCCGTCACAGATCATGGAGGAAGTGGCGAAGCTTACGCCAGTGATGGCAGGCGTCACCTATGAGCGCCTTGAAGGCTACAAAAGCCTGCAGTGGCCCGTTGAGAAGGATGGAACCGACTCACCACTTCTCTACCTTGGCGACGCTCCCTTCCCACTCGAGGAAGGCAAGGCGACTTTTTGGCCGCTCCAGTACGTTCCGCCAAGTGAAGAGACGAACGATGAGTTCGATCTTCACCTCAACAACGGTCGGCTGCTCGAGCATTTCGAGCAGGGCAACATGACCTATCAAACCCCGGGCATCACCGCCATCACGCCCGGTACGTTCGTTGAAATTTCGGAAGATCTGGCGGCAGAACGCGGCATCATCACCGGGCGGCATGTACAACTCGAAAGCCCCTACGGTCGCGTCCGCGTACAGGTGCTCGTTACTTCCCGGGTCGAAGGCAAGCAAATGTACATGCCGATGAACTCAACGCTGGAACCGGTGAACAAGATGACCGGTTCTCACCTGGACCGTGCGACGCATACACCGGCTTATAAAGAGCTCTCGGTAAAGATGACGGTGCTTCCGGAACAGGGCGACTCACCACTGCCTCGCCGGAACTTCCGCTTTGGCACGCGCACGCCAACCACCGGCGTGGAAGTAGAAAAGAAGCGTGCACGCGCTGACTACCACATGCCCGGCACAAAGCCCGAAGACAAACTAGTACAGATCAAGACGATCGCAACCGTGTAGGCGCACTGCGCCCCAGGAGATTCATGGCGAACCCAATCGCATTCAAACCAGATCCAGTCGACCCTCACGTCGAACTGATGCGACGCGTGGAAGCTGCTCCTCGCGATCACGCGGAAGCCTTGCTCGTAGCGTGGGATCTGCTGCAAACCGCGCATGATCAAGGCATTCTGGATCTTGCGCAGGGTCTGCTCGGCGGTCGAGACCTCATCGCCGGCAAACTGGCAGAGATGGCGAAGTCTGAAGAAGGCGTCGCTCTGCTACGAAACATGATCGCTGCAGGTCGCATCGTAGCTTCGATTGACTCCAACATGCTTCAACGCCTCGGGAAAGCCTTGGAATACAGTTCGCAGGCACACGCTGCGGAAGAAAAGCCGCCCAGCCTCCTAAGCCTCTTCCTGCGTCTGCGCGCGGAAGACAGCCGACGCGGCCTTTCCTTTATGACACACATGCTTACGGAACTAGGCCGTGCCACACGGAACGCTTCGTAATTTATAAAAGATCACCAGCCTAGTCGAGCAGCGTCCCTGGTCGCGGTACACTCCTTCTCAAGTCTTCAACTTGATTTCCAGGAGTTCCAGTCATGCAAGACATTCTTGTGGCTGAAGGTAGGCCGCTGTCCGAAGTCGAACGCGTCGTCGACACCTTTATCGCGCCCAGCAAAACCTTCACTGACATTTTGCGCAGCGCAAGCTGGTGGCTGCCGTTTGTGCTTTCCGTGATCGTGTCATTCGCGTCCGTGTTTGCGATGAGCCAGAAGGTGGGCTTTGACGCAATCTCGCAACATGAGATTGAGCGCAGTCCGAAGGCCGAAGAGCGCATGGCCTCGCTGACGCCGGAACAGCGCGCCAACCAGATGCGCATCACGACCACCATCACAAAGGTGATCTCATACTGCTTTCCGATTTTCATCCTGCTGATTTCAGCCATTGCGGCGTTGGTGCTCTGGGCAAGCTTCAACTTCGGCCTGGGAGCCAAGACCACTTACGGCCAAATGTTCGCCGTATGGATGTATGCCAGTTTGCCGCGGCTCTTTGTTGGCCTTTTAAACATCGTCTTCGTTTATGCGGGAGTAAACACCGAAAACTTCGACATGCGTAATCCGGTTGGAACCAACATTGCTTACTACATGCCGGACGCCTCTCCCGCCATAAAGTCGTTCCTCGGCTTTTTCGATATTTTCGGTCTCTGGACGCTCGCGCTGCTCGTCATCGGGACCGCGATCGTTTCACGCAAAAGCAAAGGACAGGCCGCTGCAGTCGTGGTGGGATGGTGGGTATTGATCGTGCTCGTCAGCGTTGGTGTCGCCGCAGCAACCAGCTAGCTTCAGCTCGGACAGAGCAAACGCCCGGCGAATGCCGGGCATTTGTTTTACCGGATGTTACCGACCGGCGTCAGGTACAGCAGGAATCCGAGCAGGATCACGAGCGCTTGAAAGATCGCAAACGTCTTCGTGTCAGGCTTTTCGGGTGCGTCGTTTGTGAAGCAGCGCCACACCATGCCGCCACCTACGATCAGAAAGATCCAATGATTACGGTCGCTGTTGATATTTCCGGAATACGTAAGAGCGAACAGCACAACACAGGTTGCCGCAATCAGTCCCCGCTGCATGCGCGAAAGCGCATAGGTCGCCTGTGCACCGTCTAGCCCAAGGATCGGAAACAGATTGAAGAAGTTGATCCAGGCACCGATGTTAGCGAGATAGAGAAACAGAAAGCTGTGGCCAAACCATGCGATCGCCAGGCAAATCACTGCCGTAAATAAACCGAACAGCGGGCCGGCCAAAGCGATGGCTGCAAGATCGGGCTTCGAAACGCCCATGCTGTACCAGCGCACGTACGCTCCGAGGCCAGGAAAGAACACCGGCAGATCGGCTTTGAGGCCGCGCCTCTTTACCGCGACGAAGTGCCCCATCTCATGCAGCAGGATGCATGTCGTAAATCCGAGAGCGAAGCGCCAGTCTCGAAATAAAGCCCAGTACAGCCCAAAGAAGCTGAGAAAGCTGAGCAGAAACTTGAACTTCAGCAAAAGAAACAGGTACGACTTCGCCTTCAGCAGAAAGAACGCGATCGGCGCAAGCGGGCCAAGTCTCTTCTTCCACTTTGCCTGCTTGTCCTCTGACGCCTGAAGGCGGTTATCAATGTCCTGAATGCGCTGCCGAATCTCCTCCGCATGGCGTGTATTTTCCGGCAGCCAATGGAGCGCAGAGCGCCAGCGGTCACGCGCCTCTGGCCACTTCGCTTCATGCTCCAATGACTGCGCTTCCCCAGCCAGCACGCTGAGGTGCTGCCCGTAGGTCAGCGTCTGGCAATCGGGACAGGCCAGCGTGCCGTCGGGCAGCCAGTGGCTGCAGTTAGGACAGCTATGAATCGTCTGCGGCGGAGCGGGTTCAGGAGGAAGTACAGTGGCGGCGGGCATGGATGCTTCAGATTCCATTCTATTGGACTCATCAACTCGCGATATTCCGCAGCGTTGCACCTGCGGACATGAGCCGCTCGCCGCAGTGCCGACATCGTATGAAGTATGAGTTTCCCTGCCGCACCCGATCATCTGTTCTCGCCGCTCAAGCAGCGTTCCATCACGCTGCCCAACCGCATCGTTTGCTCGCCCATGTGCCAGTACAGCTCAGAGGATGGCTACGCCACAGACTGGCACTACGTGCATCTTGGAACGCGGGCCGTTGGCGGTGCAGGAACAGTGATGACGGAGGCAGCAGCGGTCAGTCCCGAAGGGCGCATCTCGCCACAGGATCTCGGCATCTGGAAAGACGAGCACGTGCCCATGCTGCGGCGCATCACAGACTTTCTGAAGGCGCAGGGCAGCGTGCCGGCGATTCAGCTCGCCCATGCAGGCCGGAAAGCGAGCACGCACAGGCCCTTCGATGAAACATCTGGCGAGATTCTGAGAAGTGAGGGAGGCTGGCAAACAGTTGCGCCATCCGCAGAGCGCTTCTCCGACACCTATCCGCTGCCTGGAGAGATGGATCGCGCTGCTATGGACAAGGTGATTGCCGACTTTACTGCCGCGACAAAGCGCGCGGCGGACGCGGGCTTTCTTATCGCGGAAGCGCATGGCGCACACGGCTACCTGATGCACGAGTTCCTTTCGCCCGCCTCCAACAAGCGCACAGACGAGTACGGCGGTTCGCTGGAGAACCGAGCGCGCTTTCCGCTCGAGATCGTTCGAGCAGTCCGCGCTGCCTTTCCGAAAGAATTACCAGTGTGGGTGCGGCTTTCCGCTACGGATTGGGTAGATGGTGGTCTCAGCGTGGAAGACACCGTTAGCTTTTGCACGATGCTGAAAGCGGAAGGTGTCGATCTTGTGGATGTCTCCTCCGGCGGGAACGACCCGAAGCAGCAAATCCCTGTTGGTGCGGGCTACCAGGTGGCGTTTGCAGAACGCGTAAAGCGTGAAGCAGGCATCTCAACCGGAGCCGTAGGGATGATCACAGAGCCCACGCAGGCCGACCAGATCATCCGCACCGGGCAAGCGGATTTGGTGCTGCTCGCTCGAGAGCTTCTCCGCGAACCTTACTGGCCTTTGCGCGCCGCACAGGAATTGCACAAACCCGGAAGCTGGCCCGCACAATACGAGCGCGCTGCACAAGGCAAGGCGGAGCGGCGTACGCCGCTTGCAGTTGCTTCAACGACATTGAGCTAAGTACCCAACTTCTGAACAACTTATGCCGGGAACACTTCAAGAAGCGCATGAGCTGGGAGTTAACCAGCATGGTTCACGGCAGGGTTACCCAGGTGCGTTCGTAGGTGCGGAAAACTTTCGCATGACGTTGGGACGGAACTTATACTTTGAGTTCACGACCTTGGGAACCCATCAGCCAATTCGCAAGACAGTTACGCCGGAAATCCCGGACAAACTATATTTCCGCATCGGTGATGTGTCGAAGCTGTGCGAGGTACCGGCCTATGTTCTGCGTTTCTGGGAAACCGAGTTTCCGCAGCTCAAGCCGAACAAAGGTGGCACCGGGCAAAGGCTTTACCGTAAGCGCGACGTCGAAATGGCGATGCGCATCAAGAGCCTGCTTTACGACCAGGGCTACACCATTCCCGGTGCTCGTCAGGTTTTCAAAACCGAAGCGGTAGCGAGGCAGGCAGGCACTGCGGAAGTGGTGCCCAACACACCTACCGTTGCGCCAGCAGTTTCCGCACAGGTCTCGCCTTCTTTTCCTGCTCCAATCGACGTTCCCGAATCCACTGACCCCGTGGCATACCTACGGCAGCAGACACGTCTCGTTGGTCTCCGCGATGAGTTGCGCTCCATTCTCGCGACGCTGTCGCGGCCTGCCGGTGCGGCAGATGAAAGCAAGATTCAGGTGTTGCGCCCGCGTTTGTTTGTGGAACCGCGACCATCGAACCGCCTGGAGCCAGCGCGCCTGCAACTCGCGCAACGCGACCTGTTCGCGGTGGTTGAGCCCAGCGAACCCGCTGAATGAGTCAATCGGCTGAACCGACGGCTGCTGTTCCCTCGCGATTCAACTTCTTCGGAAACAAAGGCCACACAGTAGCTTCTGCAGCACTGCTGTTGATGGTGTCTAACTTACTTTCCGGTGTGCTGGGCCTGATCCGCACCGCCTATATCAACCGCATCTTCGGTGCCGGCGGGGCGACTGACGCCTACAACGCTGCCTTTCAGCTACCGGACATGCTGATGTACTTCCTCGTCGGCGGCGTTGGCTCGGTAACGTTGGTGACGATGCTGACCCGCTTTCGTGAACGCGGTGATCAGGAGGGCGAAGACCTGACGCTCAGCGTTGTGCTGAACGCCATGCTGGTCGTGCTCGCTGTCGCAGTGGTTCTGGCGGAGTTCCTGGCTCCTCTTTACGTTCATCTAGCGTTCAGGCACTTCGATCAGCAGCGAGCCGACCTGTGCATCCGTCTCACGCGACTGCTGCTGCCTGGACCCCTATTCTTTTTCGCTGGCGGTGTCTTCGGCGCGCGTCTGCTGGTGCGAAAGATCTTTATCTACCAGGCAATCACGCCCTTGATCTACGCGCTCGGCATCATTTTGGGCGCGGTCTTTCTGAGCGGAAAGATAGGCGTTTACTCCTTGCCGGTGGGCGTATTGGCTGGCGTGATTCTTGGTCCGGGACTGCTCACGGCCATAGGCGCTTTTCGTACAGGTTTGCATTACACGCC
Source organism: Granulicella sp. (assembly GCA_965200515.1). Taxonomy (GTDB): domain Bacteria; phylum Acidobacteriota; class Terriglobia; order Terriglobales; family Acidobacteriaceae; genus Granulicella. Next base: position 3,246,873 of record CBDAUT010000014.1, read on the forward strand.
TGTGTTCCAACTGCGCCACCCTGCATTTCGCGAGTGGCTGCGCCTGAACCTACCGTTGATGCTTGGCTTCACCATAGGCGTGGCTGATAAATGGATTCTGTACTATTTCGCGTCACAGGGCGTCGGCGGAATCTCCCGGCTCACAGTGGCCAAAAATCTTTTCAATTCGCCACTTCAGGTCATCGGAGCCGCAGCCGGAGCCGCGTCCCTTCCCTTCTTCGCAAGCTTGTATGCCCAAGGCAAATCTTTCGAGTTCTCGGGTGCAGTGGCCCGCTCCGTCTCACGGCTGCTTGCTGCGGGAGCGCTCGTTTCCGCTTGGATGATTGCGCTTGCGCCGTGGCTCCTCGACCTTTTCCGGCGTGGTCACTTCAGTCGAAACGATGCGGCGGAAACGGCACGCTACTTCATTGTTTTCTCGATCACTCTCGGCATTTGGTCTGCGCAGGGCATCTACGCTCGCGCTTTCTACGCTGCCGGAAACGCGCGCACACCGCTGATTGCAGGAAGCATCATCACGTTGCTCAGCCTGCCGGTATATTGGGGCTTATTCCACACCATGGGTGTGATTGGGCTTTCGATCGCCAGCGATATCGGCATGTTGGCCTACACCGTCACACTTGCGATTTTGCTGCACAAGGAGAGGCTCGTTAGCCTGCTCGATCTTGAAGGCGGAGAGTTGTGGCGAGCCGCCGTAGCTGCGATTCTCGCCTATGCTGCGACCACCTTTACGGTTCGTATGTTGCCTGCCGTACACAACCACACCGGAGATATCCTGGTAGCGGCAGTTGGCAGTGCAGCGTGGCTGGCCGTTGTAGCGGCAGTGCTACTGCTGACAGGCTCACAGCTGCCAAAGCAGCTTCTGCGCCGTCGCTGACGCTGATCTGTCATCCGTTCTTCGCGTCTTCGTATTCTTCGTGCCAGGCAGTCTGAATCGCCTCAAGCAGGCCCTCGTTCGACTTGCTCTTGTCGCCGAGGAAACCGGGCAGCTCCGTGATCCACTTGTGCAGATCGGTAAACCGCACGGTGTACGGATCGAGGTCGGGGTGCTTCTCCTGTAGCTGAATCCCAATTTCCAGTGTGTCAGTCCAGTCGATGTCGCGGGGCATGATTCTCCTCTTCCATGTCAGTGTAAAGAATGTCTGCGACGCTCTTCAGAAAAGGAACGCTGCCTAGCTGGCACGCGCTTAGCTCGCGTACGAGACACTGAAATGGCGTCCGTCGATTTTCCGCGGAACCGGGGCCTAACTCTAAGCATCAAAGTGGGCAACGAGAAAATTCTCCACCACCACCGAAGCATGATGCGAGCATTTGCTTGCATTTGGCGGAACAGGACCGTTTGATTCGCGACGTCTTACAATCTCGCGCATTGCCCTCTGGCAAAAAAAGCATTGCTCGTCGCCGCACCACAGCAGGCAGCGCACTTTTATGCTGCGCGTGGGTGGCGGCGCATGCCGGGGCGCAGCTTGGAAGTTCCGCAGCCGGTAATAGCCCTACCCAGGCAACACAGGTTCCCCTCTCCGGTCGCGCCAACCCGGGCAGTACGGTCACGGTCGACCAGCAGACATCGCAGTACACTCCTCCCGGTTCAGCAAATGTAATCAACAGCACCGTCACCGTTCAGGGAACGTATCTGGGTGGTGTGCCATCAGGGGCGCTCAAGGACGGCGTGCTTCAGTTGAGCCTTACGGACGCACTCGCATTGGGACTGAAACAGAATCTCGGTGAGCTTGCGCAGACGGCGGCCATACAACAGGCAAAGGGACAGCGCGAGGTCGCACGCAGCCAGTTGTTGCCACAAGTCAACACAACGATTGCGGAGTCCTTCGATCGCATCAACCTGCGCACCGAAGGCGTGACGCTTCCGAGCGTTCCCACATCGGTGCAGTTCAACTACTACGACGCCCGCGTACGCCTCACCCAGAGCGTCTTCGATCTTGTTCGCATCCGCAACCTGCACGGCGCCACGGAAAATGTGAGGGCCAACATTCACGCAGCTCGCAACACGCGCGACCTCGTGGTGCTTGCAGTCGCCGGTTCTTATCTGCAACTGGTTTCCACACAGGCGCGTACGGCAGCGGTGGCGGCACAGGTGGAGTCCTCTCGCGCTGTCGCGAAGCAGGCTGCGGATCGTTTCACTGCGGGACTCGCGACACGCGTTGATGCCATGCGGGCGCAAGTGCAATTGCAAACGGAACAGGAGCGGCTGCGCTCCTTGCAGGCAGACGTTTCAACGCAGAAGCTGAAGTTTGCGCGGCTGGTCGGACTGCCGCTCGGCCAGACATTTGCTCCATCCGAAGACTACCCGTACCGCGCGCTGGATGGAGTGACGCTGGATGCATCGCTGGAGCGCGCGTTCGGCAATCGTAGTGACCTGAAGGCTGCGCAATCCTCACTCAAAGTGGCGGATGCGGCTGTGAAGGCCGCGCACTCAGAACATCTTCCGACGCTGTCCCTTAGCGGCGACTTCGGTGCTGCCGGTGTGACGCCCACAAACCACTCCACAAGCGTGTACACCGCCACGGGAACGCTGCTGATTCCGATCTTCGAAGGTGGACGCATCCATGGCGACGAAGACCAGGCTAGAGCTGCACAGAAGCAGCGTAAAGCAGAATTCGAAGACACGCGTGCGCAAATCGATCAGGACGTGCGGCAATCGTTCATCGATCTCGACGCAGCCGCTGACCAGGTTGTTATCGCGAAGAGCAATGTCGATCTTTCGCACGCCTCGCTCGAACAGTCGACCGATCGCTTTATCGCTGGCGTGACGGACACCGTAGAGGTCGTTCAGACGGAGCAGGCAGTTGTACAAGCCGACGACGATTACATTACCGCGGTGTATGAGCACAATCTGGCCAAAATTTCACTGGCCCGCGCCATGGGCGATGCCGAACAAATGTTGCCGCAACTTCTGAGGAAATAAGTCGATGCAAGAGCTCCCACCACCCGACCAGCCCCTTCAACTGCCCTCGCCGGCCCAGACCGACCCGCACAGCGACCTCGCCATGCGCATGCTTTACGAAGAGCAGACGCGCCTGCGCGCCGAACTGGAGAAGGTTCGCGAGCAGCAGGACAAGCAAGCGCAGAAGGGTAACAAGAAAGAAGGGGAAGAGGACAAAGAAGAGGGTGATGAAGAGGGCGGCGATGAGGACAAGGATAAAAACAAAAAGAAAGACGAAAAGCCCAAGCCACCGCTAAAGACTCGCCTCGTCTCCTCGGTGAAGAGCCATCCGGTCGGCTGGTTTTTCGCGATAGTCGGCACGATTCTGCTCATCATCATCGGCATCTGGCTGTGGTTTTATCTCACCAGCTTCACCAGCACGGACGATGCGTTTGTCGACGGCCACACTGACCCGATCGCACCACGGATCAGTGGGATCGTTTCAGTGGTATACGTTGAAAACACCTACCGCGTTAAGAAGGGCCAGTTGCTGGTGCAGCTCGACCCTCGCGACAACCAGGTGTCGAAGGAGCAGGCCGCCGCGAACTACGAGCAGGCAAAAGCCAGCACGCGCGCACAAGAGCCGAACGTTCCCATCACCGCGACCAATCTTTCTACGGACGTAATCAATACCGACTACAACATCAAGAACGTAGAAGCACAGGTTTCCGCTGCCAAGGAGCGCTACCAGTCTGCACTGGCCGACCTGCACCAGGCCGAAGCGACGCACGCGAACTCCGTGCGCGAGGAAGAGCGCTACCGTTTACTCGTCGAAAAAGAAGAGGTTTCGCGCGAGCAGTACGACCAGATGGCAACCCAGGAACGTGCGAATGCTGAAGTTGTTGCCTCACGCCGAAGGACTGCGGACGCGACAGGAAAATCTGTCAACCAGGCAGAAGCTCAGCTTGGTACAGCAAAGCAGCAACACCAACAGGCGAAAGAGAATCTGCCGCGGCAAATCGCCATGCAGCACGAAACTCTCATCCAGCGTAAAGCCAGCGAACTTGCCTCCAAGGCACAGGCCGATCAGGCTGAGCTGAACCTGCAGTACACACGCATCTACGCACCCGAGGACGGCATCATTGGCGACAAACAGGTGCAAGTTGCATCGCAGGTTGCAGCGGGACAGGAGCTGTTCGCGCTGACGCAGACCAATGACATCTGGGTCACGGCAAACTTCAAAGAGACGCAAATCCAGCAGATGCGACCCGGGCAATCGGCCACGATTCACGTCGACGCATTGAACATGGATTTCGAGGGCTATGTCGAAGCACTACCCGGAGCCAGCGGCGCTGTGTACAGCCTACTGCCACCGGAAAACGCGACCGGCAACTATGTCAAAGTGGTGCAGCGTCTTCCTGTACGCATACGCTTCAATCCAAATCAAGCAGGCGCAGAACGCCTTGCCCCCGGCATGTCGGTCGAACCGAAAGTCTGGCTGAAATAGTGCGGCCCCAGATGGAGCGCAACTGATGCCCGGCAAGGCGAAGCAGTGGAAGCCAAGGGCAAACCCGTGGATGATCGCGATCGCAGTGATGATCGCCACGTTCATGGAGGTGATGGATACAAGCATCGCCAGCGTCGCCGTGCCGTACATTGCGGGCAGTACTGCTTCCACCACGGACCAGGCTGAGTGGGTGCTCACGGTCTACCTCGTTGCGAACGCGATTTTTCTTCCCACGAGTAATTACCTCGCGGAAAAGTTTGGACGTAAGCGCTTCCTTATCGCGTCCATTGCAGTGTTTACTTTTGCGTCGTTCCTGTGCGGCATCGCGCCGTCGCTAGGATTCATCCTGTTTGCGCGCGCGCTTCAGGGTATCGGCGGCGGCGCGCTGCAGCCGCTCTCCCAAGCGATCCTCATCGAAAGTTTCCCGGAAGAGAAGCAAGGCCTCGCGCTCGGCGTTTACGCATTGGGAGTGGTGCTTGCGCCGGTCATCGGCCCTGCCTTTGGCGGATACCTTACAGATGCCTTCTCTTGGCGCTGGGCTTTCTACATCAACATTCCGGTTGGCATTCTCGCCATTGCTTTGCAGTCAAAGTTCCTGGAAGACCCGCCGCAGTTCCAACACGCTAAGCCCGGCAAGTTCGATGGCATCGGATTCGGTCTTCTGGCGATCTGGATTTCCTGCCTGCAATTCGTCTTGGACAAGGGTCAGGAAGACGATTGGTTCGGAAATAATCTCATCTGCTGGGCCGCGGTGTTCGTTGTTATCGGTTTCGTCGCCTTCCTGATTCGCGAGTTCACGCACGACAAGCCGCTGGTTGACCTGCGAGCGTTCAAGAATAGAAATCTCGCGATTGGGTGTCTACTAGTGTTCGCGCTTGGCGGCGTGTTGTATGGACTCACAACGATCCTGCCAGTCTTCTACCAGACACTGATGGGCTATGACGCCACCGCTGCGGGTCTCGCCGTTAGCCCACGCGGCCTTGGCTCTATCCTGTCGTCAGTAGCCGTAGGTGTGCTCGTCTCCAAGATGGATCCTCGCAAGATCGTTGCTGCTGGGTTCGCCGTGCTCGGCTTATCCGGTTTGTGGATGGCAAACCTCACACTGGACATCTCGCCCAATAGCTTGTTCTGGCCAATCACGGTGAGTGGGCTGGCTCTCGCCATGATTTTCGTTCCGCTCTCCAAGGTAGCGCTGGGAACGCTCAAGCCCACGGAGACCGGGAACGCCAGTGGCATCTTTAACTTTCTTCGCAACATCGGTGGAAGCATTGGCATTTCTGCGGCAAACACCATTTCGCAGCGTCACATGCAGAGCCATCGTAGCGAAACGGTCCACTGGCTCAGCGGGGCAAGTTACCTGCTCCGAAGGCAGTTGAGCAATCTCACGCACAGCATGTCGCTCCATGTAGGGCCGCACAAGGCTATGCAGCGGGCATACGCCATCACCAACATGTCGTTCAACAATCAGGCGCAGCTTTGGGCTTACGTCGATGTGTTGCGATACTTCGCGATCCTCAGCGCCATCTGTGTGCCGTTGGCCTTTTTGTTGAAGAAGCCGAAGGCCGGTGCCTCGGCCGCTGCCGGATAAACGATTGTCCAAAGAACGTTTGACTTTGCCACTCGATACCTCGCACCTATAAAGTGGACGAATCCATGCACATTCTGCGCTCAAGCTCTGCCCTGCTCCGTTCTGTCTGCTTTCTCGCCATATCGTGCGTAACCGCTGCGCCATTCGTTGCGCAGCAAACGCAGCCGCCAACGGATGCAGAAGTGAACAGATTCGTCGATTCACTGCTCAGCAAGATGACGCTGCAGGAAAAAGTGAACCAGATGGAGCAGACCGCAGGGCAGGCGTTCTATACGCCTCCCGCGAAGGCAGAAGAACTGGCCCGTGCGGGTACGGGAAGCTTCCTGTTCTTCACTGATCCGGTGCGCATCAATGAGCTGCAGAAAATCGCCGTGACGCAGTCACGCCTGCACATACCGCTGCTGTTCGGCTACGACGTCATCCACGGCTTCAGCACCATTGCACCCATTCCTCTTGCGATGGCGTCATCGTGGGATCCGGCACTTGTCACGCGCACGCAGTCCATGGCTGCAAAGGAAGCGCGCGCCTCCGGCATCCACTGGGCGTTCGCGCCCATGGTGGACATTGCACGCGACGCGCGTTGGGGACGAATCATGGAAGGCGCAGGCGAGGACCCATATCTCGGCGAGCAGATGGCCGCAGCGCAGGTGCGCGGCTTTCAGGGAGACTACGTTGGTAGCCCCGACCACATCCTCGCTTCCGTGAAGCACTTCGCAGGCTATGGCGCAGCGGTCGGCGGACGCGATTACGATAGCTCCGACATTTCCGATGAGCAGCTTCATAACGTCTATCTGCGCCCATACAAAGCCGGTGTGGATGCGGGTACGGCGACGATCATGTCGGCCTACATGGATTTGAACGGAGTTCCCGCAACTGGCAACAAGTGGCTGCTACAGGACACGCTGCGCGATGAGTGGGGGTTCAAGGGCTTCGTCGTCAGCGACTGGGAATCCGTGAAGAGCCTTGAGACACATGGCTTTGCGGCGAACGCTGCGGATGCCGCTGCACGCGCTGCTAATGCGGGCGTGAACATGGAAATGACCAGCTCCACTTATCGCGAGAACCTGCCGGCAGCGGTAAAGAGCGGCGCGGTCACGGAAGCGACAATCGACAGCATGGTGCGCCCGATCCTCGCGATGAAGTACCGCCTTGGGCTGTTCACCAATGCGTACGTCGACATGGACAAGTTCCATCGCGTGACCGGAGCTGCGGAACAGCGCGAAGGCTCACGCATTGCAGCGGAACAGACTGCAGTGCTGCTGCGCAATGAAGGCAATGTGCTTCCGCTGCGCAAGGACATTCGTTCCGTCGCGGTGATCGGGCAGCTCGCCGATAGTAAGGTTGATACCCTCGGCTCCTGGTCGATCCACGGCGATCGCGAACACGTGATTACCATCGCGCAGGGTCTACGCGAGGCGTTGCCGAACGCAAAGGTGACCTTCGCCACGGGAGTTGAAATCGAACGCGGCAAGCCAACAATCTTTGACGAGCAGTTCCCTCCGGCGAAGCCGACCATGCTGACTCCCGAAGCTCGCGACCAGGGATTCCAGCAGGCAGTCACCGCTGCGCGAAATTCTGACATTGCAGTCATGGTGCTCGGCGAAGCACAGAGCATGAACGGAGAGCGCGCTTCGCGTGGCAGCCTCTCGCTGCCAGGCGATCAGGAACGCCTCCTCGAAGCAGTGGTCGCACTTGGCAAGCCCGTTGTGCTGGTCGTCATGACCGGTCGACCGCTGGACATCACCTGGGCATCCACGCATGTACCCGCAATTCTGAACGTCTGGTATCCCGGCTCTGAGGGTGGGCACGCCGTAGCAAATCTAATCACCGGCAAGATCAATCCAAGCGGACATCTGCCACTCACATGGCCTCGTTCCGTTGGCCAGGAGCCGCTCTTCTACAACACCAACCTCACGCAAATTCCAGACGATGTTGCCGGCCGCTACTGGGACATGCCAAGCACACCTCTCTACCCCTTTGGCTATGGCCTGAGCTACTCGAACTTTGGCGTGAGCGATATGAAGCTGGCGACACCTACTGTCGCAAAAGCCGGAACCATTCGCGTCAGTGTCACGGTGAAGAACAGCTCTGCCGTCCCCGGCGCGGAGGTCGTGCAACTCTACACGCACCAACGTGCGGGAAGCGCGTCGCGTCCCGTACGAGAGCTGAAGGCCTTCCGCAAGGTAACGGTCCCGGCGAACGGCTCGCAGGTTGTGGAACTGACTCTAAAGGCAGACGATCTTTCGTTCTGGAGCCCAGCCGTCCATCACCGCGTACTGGAGCCGGGCATTTTCGATTTGTGGGTAGGAACCGACGCAACAGCGAAGCTGCACACGACCTTCAACCTGACGAACTAGCGCCTCAAACTTACGAACTGCGATGGCCGGGCAAAACGCCCGGCCCTTTCTTTGCGCAGTCAATTTGAACGCCCTCGCCTTGTGCGAGACACTGTATCCGGCGCTTCTCTTTTCTTTCGCCACAAACGTTGCGCTTGAGCCCTTCTCCCCAACTCGATGCTGAAACCGAAGAGCAGTCAAACTGTTCCGGCGAAGGAAAGCTTCCAACGCTGCATCAGTTCTTCTCGCCCGGCGGCTTGCTGGCAAAGTCGAGTCTCGCGTTCGAACAGCGGCCCGGTCAGCACGCCATGGCGAAGGCAATCGAGCAGGCATTCTCCGACCGTCGACATCTGATCGTGGAAGCCGGTACAGGCACCGGCAAAACGCTTGCCTACCTGCTCCCCGCTATTCGTCGCGCACGCGAAGAAAAGCAGCGCATCATCATCAGCACCGGCACCAAGAATCTGCAGGAGCAACTCTACTTCAAGGACATCCCTTTCCTGGAGTCCATCCTCGGCCCGCTCCGCGTCTGTTACATGAAGGGGCGCGCCAACTACCTTTGCAAGCAGAAGCTGTACGCTCTGCGCGACAATCCCATTCTCTCGGGTCTCGATGATATTTCGCAGTTCCATGCGATTCTGCAGTGGGAGCGCACGACTGCTACCGGCGACCGCGCTGAAGTCAACGCACTTCCCGAAAGCTCCGCGCTCTGGCACAAGCTCGATGCGCGTAGCGAAGTGTGCCTCGGACAGACTTGCCCCAACTGGGAGCAGTGCTACATCACAACGATGCGGCGCAAAGCGCTCGAATCCGACATCGTCATCGTCAATCACCATCTCTTCTTTGCAGACCTGAGCATTAAGCAGCAGGCCGCAGGCGCGCCGGACGCTGGCATACTCCCGGAAGCAGCGGCGGTCATCTTCGACGAAGCGCACGAGTTGGAAGATGTAGCAAGCCAGTACTTCGGCATCGCGCTCTCCAATGCCCGCTTCGATGAACTCGCACGCGACACCGAATCGATGCTGCGCGCTAAGCAGGCAAGTTCTTCCGCAGTCGAAAGCGCAACGGCCACGCTGCGTGAGCGCTCCAAGCTTTTCTTCGGTTCACTTCCAGTTGGGCCATCGCATCTCGGACGTCTTGAGTTCATCGACCGCGCAGACTTTCTTGAAGCGCGCGGCGACGCTTACCTTGGCGCAACAAACGCGTTGCAGCGGCTCGAAGGCGAGCTGGAGCGCTTACGCGAAGTAGAAGAGGCTTCTGGGCTGCGCAAGCGCGCAACGGACATCCGTCAACACATGAAGTTTCTGCTCGAATCCGAAGACCGCAACACCGTCTTTTGGATTGAGCGGCGGGCCACCAGCAATCTCCGCAATGCCGCGCGCAGTCAACCACGATCATCAGTGATTGAAATCGACATGGTAGCAGCACGCGCAGAGTCTGGCGCAAGCGCCACACCTGTGATGCAGGCCTTCAGCACGCATCTGCAGGCAACACCCATTGATGTCTCTACGCTTCTGGCAGAGACTTTATTCGCAAACTACTCCACTGTGGTGCTCACCTCAGCAACCCTAGCAGTGGCCGACGCACAAGGGCAGGCGAGCTTCGATCACCTGAAGAAGCGCTTGGGCATTCCGTTTCCGAAAGAGCTGATTGTCCCAAGTCACTTCAACTACAGCACTCAGGCGCTGCTGTATCTGCCACCCAACATGCCCGATCCGCGCCACGCGGACTTCATCTCGCAGGCGACAGAGCGCACCCGCCGAATGCTGGAAATCACGCGTGGCCGTGCCTTCTGCCTCTTCACCAGCTACGCGCAAATGCGCGAATTACACGACCGCCTGCTTTCCGAAGTTCCGTTTCCGCTCATGATGCAGGGCTCAGCGCCACGTCACGTCCTGCTGCAGCAGTTCCGCGATACACCCAACGCCGTGCTCTTCGGCACGAGTTCGTTCTGGCAAGGCATCGATGTTCAAGGGGAGCAGCTTAGCTGCGTCATCGTAGATAAGCTGCCCTTCGCGGTGCCCACCGATCCCATCATGAAGGCGCGCACCGAAGCCATTGCCGCAGCGGGTGGGAATGCGTTCAACGATCTACAGGTTCCGCAGGCAGTGATCGCGCTCAAACAGGGGTTCGGCAGACTCATTCGCTCGCTCACAGATCGAGGCGTGCTGATGCTGCTCGATCCGCGTGTTCGCACCACACGTTATGGCAAGGTGTTCCTCGAGTCGCTCCCGCCATACCAGCGCACAGACGACATGCGCGAGGTAGAGCGCTTCTTTGAGCAGAAAACACCCGTTCCTCTAAACTGAGATAGGCGCATGGGCAGGAATCTCTACATTCTGGCAGCAACACTTGGCGGACTTGCCATCGTCGCAGCGGTGCTGTCATTCACCAACATCGCGCAGCAGCCCGGCTCGCCCGGTGACTCCTCCCTGTGGCGAACGACGGGTATCGCCCTGTTCTTTATTGCACTGGTCATCGCGCTTGGCGGCGTTCTTTCTTCCCTCTTCGAGCAGGCTGCACGTCGCGCAGAGGACGAGCGGAGAAGCAAACGTAGTCGGTAGGCTCGTTACAATGAATGCTGGCGCTGTTTGCGCCGCGATTGGAGCTGTCACCGCGCATGTTTGAGATCACGGTACAGGCTGGCTTTTCTTCCGGTCACTACCTACGGGAATACCACGGCAAGTGCGAAAACCCTCACGGTCATAATTACCGCGTGCTCGTCACGCTCATCGGCGAACAGCTCGATGCGAGCGGCCTGCTGCTCGATTTCAAAGAACTGAAGCACGTGCTGCGCCCGACAGTGGACTATCTGGATCACCAGATGATCAACGATCTCGAGCCGTTCAACACGGTAAATCCATCTGCCGAAAATCTCGCGAAATACTTCTTCGACAACACGGCGAATCAACTCGATGCGCTGACTGCCGGTCGCGTTCGCGTGAAGGATTGCACGGTTTACGAGACTGACACCAGCTTCGCGAAGTACTACGAACAGCCACTATGTTTGAACTGCTCGACCAACCCGTTGCAGCCGACCGCGTGACACCTGCGCCGGACAAGCCATTGCACACAGGCAAGCTCCACCTCATCGAGCTATACAAGAGCGTGCAGGGCGAGAGTTCCTTTGCTGGCGTGCCTTGCATCTTCGTGCGGCTCGCCGGATGCAATCTGCGCTGCGCCTGGTGTGACTCTGAGTACACCTTCACCGGCGGCAAGCCGTTCAACTTCGATGACATTGTCGAGCAGATCGAAAGACTACAACCGTGCAAGCTGATTGAATTCACCGGCGGGGAACCGATGCTCCAGGCTCGTGAACTGCTGCCGCTGATGCAGCGCCTGATCAATCAGGGCTACACAATCATGATGGAGACCAGCGGCGAGCGGCCACTGGCCGAAGTTCCAAAAGCCGTACACAAGATAGTGGATGTGAAGTGCCCCGGTGCGGGCTCCGCCGCCAACTCCTTCCGCATGGAGAATCTCGCCGCGCTGACAAATAACGATGAAGTGAAGTTCGTCATCAGCGATCGCGTCGATTACGAGTTCGCTCGCGAGTTCATTCGGGAGCACCACGTGGCAGACCTCTGCGGCGGCATCCTGCTGTCACCCGCCTTTAGGCAGACGCCCAGCGTAGAGCGCACTGCAGACAACATGAAGCTCGACCCGCGGCAACTCGTTGAGTGGATGCTCGCCGACGGACTGCCTGCGCGTTTGAGTCTGCAAATCCATAAGTTCATCTGGGAGCCGCGCAAAAAAGGCGTTTAATAATCTGGGCTTAGAGGTGTTTTCCGCCTTTCAGCTTTTTGCTTGCTTTACATCGCGCGTTGCGTCCTCGCTCTTCTTTCTGTCATTCCCGCAGGAAATCTGAGTTCTTCGCACGAGCCACATTCCCCGGCGCTAGTCTGCTTAATGCGTATGGCTCACGAACGGCTAGGCCGACACGAGAGCGCCAACGTCGCGACCCATACCAGCCTGGGCCGAAGGCCTAGGTAAGCACGCAAGATGCTAGCGCTGAAGGCGCGCTCTATCGGTCTAAGTGGGTCACCGCACCTATACGACCTGACCACCTGTCGTGCTGGAATAGGTGCGTGCCCGCCAGCCCACTGGCTTTCCCATGACCTGCCGCACCAGCGCATACCACTGCAGCGTGAGGAGCAGAAGCACCCCCAACGGGTGCAGCAGAGCGGATCGCAGCGGCTGCTTGAAGCGCTTCACAGCAATAATTCCCGGCAAGTAACTTGCGATTACGGCCACTAGCAGCAGCCAAGCTTTAGCCGCTGCTGCTCCGCTGACGATAAGGTGAGCCCCAATCATCAAGATCATCGCAACCGCTTCGAGACTTACCAGAACAAGAATCGCCGCTGGCAACACCTGGCCTAAAAAGAGCAAGAGAGTCACTGGCACAATTCGCTCCGGCGACCCAAGCCCTTCCGTCGAGTTCTTTGCCAACCCATTCCAGACCTCAGCAGCCGACCGATACATGCGAACCTGCGCAAGGTTCGTCAGATCGCAAATGTCGGTGCGCAGCTTGTGCTCGCGAAATAGGTGAGGCAATTTCAATCCGTCATGCCTCGTGTTGCGAATCGCGGCGTGACCACCGCACATGAAATATGCCTCACGCTCCGCAAGCATGAACTGCCCGCAACCCGCAGCGTAGGCTGGCTTGGTCGTTTGCCGCATACGGAACATCGGCAGCAAGCCAAGCAGCACAAACTGAATCAACGGCAGCAGCAACCACTCCAAAACGGTAACTGTCACAACCCGCGGAAACCCGGAAAGGAGTGGCACCCCTGTGCGCTGCTGCTCTGCAATACAGCGCACGATCGCAGTCACTTCAATGCGGACGTCGGCGTCCAGAAAAAGCAGCAAAGGTGAGCTGCTAGCCTGCGCTAGTTGCCAACACGCATGCTGCTTTCCATTCCATCCATCTGGCAATGAGACGCCGTGCAGCAAATGCACTCGAGCATCCCTCGCGGCCACGTTCTCCACCAGCATGGCTGTTCTATCGGTGGAGTTATCGTCGTAAACAAAGACGTTCAACTCAATGCCAGTGCTTGCCAGCACCGAAGCTAAAACAGCCTCGATATTGTCCGCTTCATCGCGCGCGGGAATGAGAACGTCGACACGCTCTAAGACGCTCGGCGGCGTCGCGGTAGGCTCACGAAAGAACCACAAGTTCACAACGAACAAACAAGCAGGAATCATAGCGCAAACGAAACATGCGACGACGATTCCCAACGCAATCACTTCTGCGCTGCCTCTACTTCTTTGGCATCGCGCGCTGAATGGTCTTGCTGGAAACTCTTGCCGGTCACCAACGCGCGGATTCGCTTGCCAAGCGCGTAAAAGCCGCCCGTCCCACGCTTGCCTTCCAGCATGGTGGTGAACTGCAGCGGATCACGCGTCATAGCCGCTGACCGAAGCTCGTCCATGAGCGTTTCAAGAGTTGCTTCCGTTTGCTGCGTGATCGCGGCGACCTCGTCACCAGAATTCGCGCTAAACTCTGGGCCAATCCGCACCAAGGCTTCCGGCAGTCGTTCGCTCCAGAACGTGTACTCCACAGCCATGGGAATAAGGTGTACCCCAGGCGTGTTTTTGACGACCATGGCGAGCCCGGCTTTGAACGCCAGCGGCCGCTCGCGCACATCGGCAAAACGCGCCTGCGGCGTGATCCACAAGACTCCGCCGCTTGCCAGGATAGCTCCCGCAGTCTGCGCGAATTCAACTGCGCCACGCCGCGATCCAAGCTCTACCGGAAAGATTCCGATCTTCCGCAAAATCGCGTAGCGCTTTAGCGGTGCCGCAAGCATTGGGGCGTAATGCCTACGGTGCGGCAACAGGACGTTCCCGACCAGAACGATCAGCATCGGGTCCCACCACGAAACGTGGTTCCCATAGACGATCAGCGGACCGTCGCCGACGTTCGCCAGATGCTCGGCACCCTGCACCTGTACCGCTCGGAAATGACGGCGAAAGTACGAGCGCACGATGCGGCGAAAGAATGCCAGCGTGAACGGTGAAATCTTCGGGAGCGCTGCTGCTTCTGGTTCTGCCATGCGGTTATTGTGACAGGCCTACGCTGCCGACGCTTGCTTCGCGTCAGCATCGAGAGCATCGGCTGCAATCCAACCGGACATCATCACCATCGGCATACCCGGCCCCGGGTGTGCCGCACCTCCAGCGAGGTACAAACCCTTCAGGTCGCGGCTGCGATTGGAAGGCTTGAACGCTCCCTGATAAAGGCCGTGTGACGAGAGCCCATAAATAGCCCCATTCAGCACGCGGTAACGCTCGTGAATGTCCTGCGGCGTGAGTGCGCTCTCATACACGATGCGCTCTTCAATGTCCTCCAGCCCGGCCGTGCGCTTCAGCTTGTTGATGATCACATCCCGGTATGCAGGCAACATTTTCGTCCAGTCATGATGTGGTCTGAGATACGGTGTGTGCACCAGGATGTACATCGCGTCACCGCCCTCAGGCGCACTGCTCGGATCAGTAGCCGCCGTGCACGCCAGGTAGCAGGTGGGATCGGGAGCGGGTTCGCCAAGATCGTAGATGTGGTGAAACTCTTCATGAGGATCGCGCGAGAAGACGAAATCATGGTGCGCCAGATGCTCATAGCGTTTGTTCAGGCCGAGATACAGCACCACGCCAGAACACGCTGGTTCATAGTCGCGCGCATGCTCGAAATGGCGCGCGGCAGGCGTCCCTACCAGCAACTCACGATGCGTTCGCACGGAATCCTCGTTACTTACCACCGCGTCGAACGGCAGCATCTCGCCCGTGGTCGTCATCACACCGGCCACATGGCCGTGCGCACCAGGCGAGGTCACAATACGCGCCACGTCCGTTTCCGTGCGGAAGCGCACACCGAGCTCGGTGGCAAGATTCACCATGGCTTCCGGCACGGCGCGTGTGCCACCCATCGGATACCAAATGCCTTCCTGTACTTGCATGTGGCCAATCGCCGTCAGGATTGCTGGCGAGGCATCCGGCGAAGACCCAACATACTGCACCATGTGATCGAGCATTTGCGCCGCGTTCGGATCGGGGATGAATTCGCGAATCGTTCCCGCGACAGATTTCCCCAGACGCATCCGCATCACGTCTTTCAGCACCTTGAGGTCGAAGGCACCGGCGACATTGAACGTGTCGCGCATGGAGCCGACCGGCTTCCAGAAGAAGAAGCGATCGCTGATCTCATGTAACTCTTTTGAAAGCTGCATCAGCCGCTCGTACTTCGCGCCTGAACTCGGCCAGCGCGCCTCCAGGTTTGCCGCCATTGCACTCTGATCGTCAAGTAAGTCGATCACGCTGCCGTCTTCAAAGAAGCAGCGCCATTGCGGATCCAGCCGCACCATATCAACGTAGTCGTCGAGGTTCTTTCCTGCTTCCGCAAAAATTTTCCGCAGTACCGAAGGCTGAATCAGGATGGTCGGCCCCATGTCGAATCGAAACCCATCAGCATTGAGCTGCGCCGCCTTCCCGCCCAGCCACGCATTCTTCTCAAGGACAGTCACCTGATGCCCACGCGCTGCGAGCGTGCAAGCTGCAGCGAGGCCCGCCAGGCCTGATCCAATCACACCAACATTCATCTGTTCCTACTCCTGTTTCCGTCTCTTTCGCGGTGCTGCGGCGAGAGCACGCAATCCCTGCCAGCGCTCGCTCCATGACCCGCCATGCAACACGCGCAGCAACCCTGCGACCACGGGTGTGTCCGCGTCAGTCGTAGGCTCCAGATGCCGCATGCTTCCGCCACGCCGCACCAGCACTGTCTTCACCGCTGTCATTTCCAAAAGACCTTCCGCACCACGCGTGCTGCCAAAGCCGCTCGCACCGCGTCCCCCGAACGGCACGCGCGGATCGGCGGTGGGCGCAATGAGATCGTTGATCAGCACAGTCCCCGCGCGCAGTAGCTTTGCAAATCCTCTGGCCAGCTTCTCCTCGCCTCGTCCGCAGAAAATCGCAACCGTGAGCGCATAAGGACAAGCGTCATACGCCTCCGGCAGCTGCAGCAACGATGGCAGCGTGATCAGTGAGAGGAGCGGCGCGAAGATGTCCGTACGTGTTGCATCCATAGCAGGCGCCGCGTCGTGGATCACGATCGGCATCTGCGCCTCCTGATCAACATGCCCAACGACGTGAGCACCCTGGGCCTCTGCCTGCGAGCAAAGCTCCTGGAGCTGCGCTGCTGTCTTGGCGCTTACTGGCACCGGAGATACCTGCGCCAGTTCGCGGGCAAGCAGCGGCTTCAGCGCATCCATGGTCGACTGCTTGGCAAACAGGCGTCGCGGCGACATACACACCTGTCCGCCATTTAGCCGCAGACCGAAGGCAATCGCCTTCGCTGTGCGCCCGAGATCGGCACCCGGCATGACCAGCACCGCATCTGCTCCGGAAAGCTCAACTACGGACGGCGTCACCGTACTCGCAAGGGCACGGAGAACGGACTTGCCAGCCTCCATTGAGCCTGTGAAAACGACTTTATCTGGCCCACTCGCCAGTGCCTGCTCTGCTGCGGCAACGGAATCGTCTGTTACGCGCAATGCACCGTCCGGGAGACCGGCTTCGCGCAGAGCGTCCGCCATAAGCTGAGCGACAACAACACCGCCGCGCCCCGGTTTCCATGTCACCGTGTTGCCAGCCGCAAGTGCCTGTAGCGCCTGAGCCCCCGGCAAAAACAATGGAAAGTTCGCAGGCCCAATTACAAGCACATGGCCCAAAGCTTCACGATGCACTTCCGCGTGTACTCCACCGAGCCAAAGTGGGCGGCCGGTTCGCCCGAGAATACGTGCTTCCAGGACCCTCTCTGCATTACGCTCAAGATATTTGCACGCATCCAACAGGGGCAACAGCTCCGAAACAATCGTGTCTGCTTTGCTGCGCGGGAGTTCGTTCGAAATTGCCGCAGCAAACATCTCCGGCTGCGCTGCCATGTGGTGTCGCGCTGCGCGTAGAACGCGGAGTCTCGATCTAACTCCTAGTCCTGCCCAGCTACTCGCCTCGCCTAACTCGGACGATGAAAAGGAGCAGAACCCTGCGCACGCAGGCACGCTCTCAGTCTGTTCTGCCCCGCTGCTCACGATGCAACCTGCATCAGATCGTCTTCGCTTACGGAAAGTGCGGAAGCACCCTTCCAGCTAACTTCTAGCCCAAGATCTTCCAGTAGCAGTCGCGAACTGATTCGTGCCGATTCGAAAATTACAGGCAGCCCGGAGCCGGGATGCGTTCCCCCGCCGACTAGGTACATGCGCCCAACATCTTCAAACCGATTATGTGGACGGCGATGCAGCATCTGTCCCAGGGAATGCGCCATCGAAAACGTAGCGCCTTTGTGCAAACCGAACTCCTGCTTCCATCCCGCAGGCGTGATCATGCGCTCGGTGCGAATGCGCTTCCGCACGTCCGTAATGCCGATACGTTCAATCTGCTGCAGCGCGAGCTCACGGAAGCGTGGCGCTTCAGCATGCCAGTTCACCTTCTCGCTCTCATGCGTTACCGGCAACAGAACATACAGCGTAGAGTGGCCGTTTGGCGCAAGCGTCGGATCAGTCACCGAAGCATTCTGCACATAAAAGCTTGGCTCTGCGGAGAGCTGGTGCAGGTCTTCGATATCTCGCAGATTCTGTCGGTAATCCTTGGCGAGATAGATTGTGTGGTGCGAAACGTCGTCGTAGCGCCCCTCGATACCGAGATAAAGCATGAACGTCGAGCACGAGAACCGCTTGCTGGCAATGTTCCGATCAGTCCACTTTCGGCGATGCTTTTGCGGCACCATCTTCTTCATCGCATCGGCAAAGTCGGCATTCACGACGACCGAATCCGCGGCGATGCGCCGCTTCGCTGTACGCACACCCACGGCGCTGCCATGTTCGACCAGCACTTCTTCGATCGGCTCCTCAAGGGCAATTTCCACGCCCATGTCCGTTGCGATGCGCGCCATGGCCGCCGTTACAGCACCGCATCCGCCGGTCGGGTGAAACACCCCGTGCTCGTACTCGAGGAAGGAAAGTATCGAGAACAACGACGGGCAACGGAACGGGCTCATTCCGAGATACTTCGATTGGAAACTGAAACCCAGTCGTATGCGCTCGTCTTCAAAGTGCGTCCGCAGGTCACCATCCAGCGAAAGCCACGGCTTCAACAGCGGCATCAATTTCATCATGCCGGGCTTCAGCAGGTCACGCCAGCTTTCAAAGGGCTGCTCCAGAAATGGCTGAAAATTTGCCAGCTTCGCGCGGTTACGTGAGAGGAACTTATGAAACTCTTTCGCGTCATGGGGCGAAAGCTCCGCAATCGCACGCTCCATACGGTCTACATCCGGCGTCGCCAGCAACTCACCACCCGCGCCGAAAACTAGGCGATACTGCGGGTCGAGCCGCTTCATCGGAACCTCAGTGTCGAGGTCGTACCCTGCGGTGGCGAAAATTTCCTTCAGCACGCGGGGATACAAGAAGAAGGTCGGACCAATATCGAACTTGTAACCATCTTCGTGCAGGGTAGCGGTACGGCCACCCACACGAGAATGTTTTTCCAAAACTGTAACTTTCACCCCGGCAGATGCCAGCATCATCGCCGCGGCAAGGCCGCCCGGGCCTGCTCCTGCGATTACGACATGTTTCGATTTACCGATTTGCTTCAACTACCGGCCCCACAAATTCCGAGTTCCGGGTCAACGCGCTCACCCGATTGCACTGAGTGTAGCTCTCGCCAGCCACCACTTTCGGGGAAAGTGCAGAGCCGAGACAATTCTGTAAAGTATTGCGCTCCGCTCGATGATGCGACGCAAATGCGTTCTCATGCATTTAGCTAAGCCAGTAAGCCACGCACCAGACCGCGCACTTTCTCCGTAACAACCCCATAAAGAACATGCGACGCTGCTTCACTCGAGTGTTCACGAAAGCTCTGCTCTTCCGGTGGTGCGCTCAGGCCCATGGCGGGAAGCGCTCCCTCATGGGTGAGGCTCATGAGAGCCAAGCCGAAGTTGGCACCTTGCTTGCCGGTGGCTGCTGGATAGAACTCTGCGAGTGCGCCATAGGCTGCCCCAGCTATTGCTCCGAACGCCCAATGTATCGATTCGGACGCCACGGCTTTCATCTCCGCATCAAGAGGATGCCCTGCAAGCTTTTCAGCTAAAACATCGGGAGGCTCGGGTTCACCATGTGTCCGCGGTGGGTACATCTTTTCTGCGGCCGATTTCGCGGCAGTAGCAACCAGTCCGGCGATAGCACCCGCCAGTAGACCTTTTAGGAGAGACTTCTGAAACTCTTTGACTTCGGTATCCACAGATATCTCAGATGCAACACGGAAGCAACATGGTGCTCGCTACTACTGTGCGATCTGCTGGAATCCATCTGCGGCCAGTACAGTCGTAGCTTTGTACGGTGGAATGAAGTTTGGATCGTCGTTCTTGTCTTCGAACAAAGCGCCTTCTGCTTCTGGCGTGTCGCGCTCTTTCGGCAGCCATTTACCGTCTTCATGGCTGTTGGGATCGTAGTTCTTCTCGCCGTCCTTTAAATCTTCCTCAGCTTCAGCGCGTTCGTGGTCGCCCCTTTTGCGGTCTACTCCGTTCTTCACATCTTCCGTTTCATCCTCGTAGCCAAGAAGTCCATCCGCGCGAAGAACGGACGAGGCTTTCACCTCGTCCGCATCGTCGTCTTCGTCCTCATCATCGTCGTCAACATCATCGTCTTCGGTGTCGTCGTCTAGATCGTCTTCATCATCGTCCTCGTCTTCATCGTCCAGGTCGTCATCTTCATCTTCGTCGTCCAGGTCCTCGTCTTCATCAAGGTCCTCGTCTTCGTCGTCATCCTCATCGGCGTCGTCGGTGGACTTGGCAGAGGGAGTGGTGCTGCCCGCTGCAGATCGTTGCTCTTCCACGTTCTCGCTGGAAGCATTGCCGGTCGGGTTCGAGTCCACGAAATTTGGATCGTCTTCAAACGTTGCGGTCGCATCATCACCAAGAATGCGATGAAGATCTGTCGCGCTGTCGGTTGCAGGAAGAGTTTCGTTCGGCATCGTTTTCTCCTTGAGCAGAGGCAGCAGGCCGCCTCGCCCCAAGTTGGATGCACGAAGTTGCTCAAGACGAGCAGAGGCTTAACACAGAGCTTTTCCACGCCACGGAAAACATCTCCATCAGCCTGCGAACGGCGCAAGCTGAGTTTCACTCGGTCGCTTCGTCAGCAGGCTCACCACAAACAAGCAGATCAGCGAGGCTACCAAGGCTGGAAGAATCGCATCCCGCGCACCCACCTGCGAGGGAAGGTGCGGCGCGACCGAGCTCCATCCGATTGTCACCACCGTACCAGCAGCAATGCTCGATACCGCTCCTGCCGCTGTAGCTCTGCGCCAGAAGAATGCTGCCAGAATCACGGGTGTGAGCGCTGCTGAGTAGATTGTGTAGGCGTACAGACTCTTCTCCAGCACACTCGATGTTCCAAGCGATTGCCACAACGCCCAAAGCCCAAGCCCCACAACCATTGCACGCGATACCAGCAAAATCTGTCCATTACTCGCTTCAGGCTTCACATAGCGAACGAAGACATCGTTCACCAGATTCGTTGCCGGAGAGAACAGGTAGTTGTTTGCTGTGGAGACGACCTTTGCAAAAATCGCCCCAACAAGCAGCGCTCCCAGAATGGAAAGCAACGGCGTTCCACCGAACGCATGGGTCGCCGTGTAGGCAAGGATCTCTCGTGGCCGTTGGCTCACTTCCCCGCTCCGATACAGGGCTGACCCAACTACCGCAATCGCCACAATCACCGTTTCCAGCACAACAGTGCCGATGATCCATCCAACTGTCGCCCGGGTCGCATCCTCTTCCGACTTCGCCGAGAAGAACTTCTGGTACATGCTCTGGTTGCCAAGCATCAGCAGACACGTCGGCAAGAACAATTCCAGCGCGCGAATCGGCGTGAAGTCGCCAAGCACCTGAAAGTGCGTCGCCGGCAGCACCGCACGTACACCGCTCCATCCACCCGCCAGGTGCACCAGCACCGGCAGAGCCGCAATCATGGTGAACGTGGCCAGCAACCCAATCACCACATCCATATACGCCACGGACCCCATTCCTGCGATCGCCGTAAACAAGATCACAAAGCCCGCAAGGATGTACTGCCCATGTGTCGGCGTAATCACCGGGAAAATCAGGTGGAGGATGTCGCCGCCACCAATGAACTGATAACTCGTGATGGCGGTGTAGGTGAACAGCACGGCAATCACGCCCAGCACTCGCGCTGTCTGGTTGTAGCGTGCCTCCAGCAGATCCGGAATGGTGAACTGCGCGAATTTCCGCGCACGCGGTGCAATGAAGTAGATGAGCGCTAGCCCCGCCCACCCACCGCCACCCTGCCACAGCGCCGCAAAGCCATGCTTGTACGCATTCTCCGCGCCGCCCAGCAGCGAGCCCGATCCGATCCAGCTCGACAACAGCGTAAACACCAGCACAGCCGCCGGCAACGATCGCCCGGCCACCAGGTAGTCCGCCTTCGTTTTCACCGTGTGCAGGCGCGCCAGTGACACTCCAAGAAGCGTCACGACAATAATGCCGAGAACAATCGCGTACAGGTTCATGTGTGCGGCCATTCTAACGAAGTGGGCTAACCGTAAGCGCCGGCGGAGCCAGTGGCGAACTGTCCGCTTCGGGGCATAGCATTCCTCTGACCGACGAACTCGACCGTGGAGACGGGTGTCATGCGAACGAGATGGATTGCACTTCTGGCAGTTTTGGTTGTGGCGTTTGGAACGAGGCAAGGACGAGCGGACCAGCACTACTCACGCGAGGTCTTCTTCGAGAACAGTCTCTCAACTAACTTCTATCCGCTACCGGCGCAAGCGGGTTCGGCATCATGGCCATGATCGTCGGCGTAGACCATGGCTTCATCACTCGCGAGCAGGGCGTTGACCGCATGCTGCAGATTGCGAAGTTCCTCGAGCGAGCCGACCGTTACCACGGCGCCTGGGCGCACTTCCTCAGTGGCCAAACCGGTCACACTGTCGCGCTTTTCCAGATTTATGACAACGGTGCCGACCTGGTCGAAACATCTTTCCTGATGCAGGGGCTGCTCGCCGCCCGTGGCTACTACACAAAGGACGATGCCAAAGAACGCGAGCTCCGCAACCGCATCACCAAACTCTGGGAAGCGATTGACTGGGACTGGTTCCGCGCCACACCCAACCGCGATGCACTCTGGTGGCACTGGTCACCAGACTATTCCTTTCACATCGCCAACCGCCTCGAAGGCTGGAACGAAGTGATGATCACCTACATGCTCGCGGAAGCCTCGCCAACCCACCCGATACCAGCCAGCGCCTACTACACCGGATACGCGCGTGAAGGTGCGGACGCAGGCAGCTACGGCATCAAGACCACCTACTACGGCATCAACCTCGAACAAAACTACTATCCGAAAACCGACACCTCTCCCGGCACGCCAGGGCCGCTTTTCTTCACGCACTATTCTTACCTCGGCTACGACCCGCGCGGCGTCCGCGATAAGTACACCAACTATTTCCGCAATAATCGCAACGAGTCACTCGTAAGCCAAAAATATTCCGAAGCCAACCCAGGCAAGTTCAAAGGCTATGGTGCAAATAGCTGGGGTCTCACCGCAGTCGATGGGCCCGACGATCGCTACCACGAGTACAAACCATTTCTCGAAGACGACGGCACCATCGCTCCCACAGGCGCGGTCAGCGCCTACGCTTACACGCCCGCAGAATCATTGCTCGCTATCAAGCATTGGTATCGTGACCTCGGCGCGCAGCTATGGGATATCTACGGCTTCCGAGACTCCTTCAACGAGACGGAAAACTGGTACAGCGGCATCTACATGGGACTCAATCAGGCACCGCAAACCGTGATGATCGAAAACGGTCGTACCGGACTGATATGGAGATCCTTCATGAGCAATCCGGAGATGAGACCAATGCAAACAAAGCTTGGACTGAAAAGCGACAAGGACTAGCTTCGCAGCAAAATACCTGGCAGGTGAAGTGCCATGAACTGCATCAGTGTTCATTTCATTGCTTATAAGCAACGACCTAAAGACAACCTGAACATTCTTAGTGACTTGTATCGGGTCTCGATGTATACCGTTGCATGCGCCTCAGTGGAGTTCTAAAGGTACTCGGAGTGTTCTGGGTGATAGCGCTTATTGGCGCTGTCATCACGATCTCAAAGTTGAAACAGCACCGTGAACGGATCGATCAGGGAAAGCCAGTCGGCGAGATGATGCCAATCATCAGCTCGGACAATGACTCGGCTGTACGCGAAGACGCAAATACGGCCCCGACCGCGAACACACATACACCACAGCCCCACTGAACGATATCGCAAAGCCCCCGTTTACCTGCGTGAATAGACGATTCTGTTGCGCTACCATGGCCAGAGCTCACTTATGCGTGCCAGATACTTTGCTGTGTCACATGCATTCTCCTTTCCGTGGGGACCCGGTCGTACGTTCGCTTTTCAATAACCTACAAAGTTTGAATTAGCTCGTTAGACCTATGTGCTTTTGTCGTGAGTACTTCTTCGAAAGACCAACGGCTTCGGCAAGCCCACTTAGCTGCGTTTGCGCCCCACTTAGTCTTCGCACTCCTGCAGAGCTAAAGCAGTAACTTTCTAGAGTTACCAAAAGAGCAAAAAATATTATGCCGCCAAACTGATTTCTGGCTGTATACCGTTGTATGCACCTAAGCACATTGTTGAAGCTCGTTGTGACATTGTGGGGCATCGCATTTCTTCTCGCTTTCGGCGTACTCATCATGGCTATCAGAAAGCCAGCTAGCCCAGACGAGAAGAAGTCTCCGTACGCCATCGCGCGTACAGTCGCCGCCCGGGAAATCGCTGCGAAAGAAGACGGTGGCGGTGCCGAGCAAGCTGTTGCCACGACGCGCCATGAATCATCCCGCCAGAAGGCCGCCTCGGATTACAAAGAAGGTTAGGCCTCGTTGCCCCGAACTTTCCCTTTCGCCATTTGCGGGCAGCGATTCGGAACATGCGGAGATCTGGTTGCCTTACTGCTGCATGCATTCGATTCATCACAGGAGGCTTCCTGGAGCCTTCCCTTACGCCGGCAACCTCACATGCTCCACTCCGCTCTAACTCCGCTGAACGATAGAACGCCACCGGAGAAGCAACATGGGACTCATCACGCCGAACGAGTACGACGACCTCCGCTCGCTCTACACGGGCCAGCTGCAGTACCTTCTTTCCACCGAAACCCAGATCGTCGAAGGGCTTGAAAGCATGATCGAGCATGCGCAGGACCCGCAGCTCAAACAAGCCTTCAAGTCACACCAGCAAGAGACCGAAGTGCAAGCTGATCGACTCAGGAAACTCCTGACAGAGCTCACTGGCGACGATGATGACAAGAAGGATCCGATCACCACCGCGCTGATTGGGAGTGGTGTCAACATCGTGCGCGAGTCCAGCGAAGGCCCCGTCCGCGACGCCGGGCTCATCGCCACCGCGCAAAAGATTGAGCATTACGAAATCGCTTCCTACGGTGCCGCACGCGACTGGGCCAACATGCTTAGCCTGGCCGAGCATGTTCTCCTCTTACAGCAGTCACTTGAAGAAGAGAAGCACGCCGACAAGTTGCTGGGCTCCATCGCCGCACGCGAAAACGCCGAAGCGGCAACCGTAGTCGTTTAGCTCGCAAAAGCAGCCATAATCGAAGCCCGGAGATATCCCCGGGCTTCGTATTTGCAGAAACAGACTAGTCCTTGTACGGATCGAACTCGTTCGCACCCGCCAAGGCCACACCTAACGGTGTAAGCCTGTGCAAGACGCGAACAGTTTTGCCCTGCGCCTCTAGTACCTGATCAAGACGCTTGTAGCAGTGCGGCGACTCATCCAGACCACCACCCTTCAGCACGACGTTCGAGCGCGTGAGCCACTCGGTCATCATCTCGGGCTTCACCAGACCTTCGCGCTTGCAAGCACCGGTCTTGCGATCAAACTCGCCCGCCGCCTGCTTACGTCCCATCACGCGGCGGCGTACGCGTACGCTCCGCCAAGCTGCATGGCAACGATGTACTGCTGGCCAAGATCAGAGCTGGCGTCGAAGTACACCGGATCAACCATCATCCCGTCCTTCGCGCCCAGCCTTCAGGAACCACGTAGCAATGCCATGTCCCAGACCGCGCGAGCCGAAGTGAACGCCGATCCATGCGCGATCCTCTTCGTCCGTGAATAGGTCAACGGGCTGATGCGAGACTCCGATGCGATGACGCCGCCAATCGGCACACCGTAACCAAGGTGCCCATCCGCCATCGGCGCGAAGTGATCCGCCGTCTGCTCACACACGCGCGCCTGCTCCAGCGTGTTGGCTTCGTGCTCTCCGAATACGGGAATGTTGTCGATGATCTACATTCCTAGTAATTCCTTTCTGGCCGCTTCTTCTATGTGCAATTTGCGTTGCACCCCTTTGTTGTCATCCTTCGCCGAAGGCGGAGGATCTGCGTTTTGCTCGCGTTAGCAAGACACCATCAGGAAGGAACAGTACCGATCAAGGTTGTGTTGGCCTCGCCACGCTGGAGACGTTCCCTGAGGTCACTATCGAAGGCGATCATCTCCAAGCCGTTTTCTGTCAAAGAGAACGGCACCTGAAACATCGTCCGGAGTGAAGAGTCAGGGCACGGCTCTCATCGCGTTAAGGGCAAATAAGAAAGCCCAGGCTTATACAGCCCGGGCTCGGTAGTTACGGAATGGAATCAGAGACCTGTGTCTAAGACCAACCTCGCGCGAAAACTCCAACCGGGCCAACCGCATGACTGCCCCGCAATGCCTGTGGCTTGCGTGCGGAGAGTTGCGGATTGGTAAACGTCTGCTTCATGGCTCTATTCACTCTGTTGGCCTGCGGCCTCGGCGATTACGACACAGTTTCCATTGATGTGCGGACATCTTTGCGACGATGAATCATGCTCTCACTCCTACTCTAGAGTCGCACTTTCTTTCGGGTTACGCTTACGCCCCCAGGTGCCTTTCGCGGGCGAAATATTGCTCTGCATCGGCAAGAAAGTCGGGGAGAGAGGCAAATTGCTTGTCAGCGATATTCGTGATCCGACGCTGGTCTTTTCTACTGAGTCCATTCTCCAAGTCTTCATGCACCACCAAACTCCTGAAAGGCACGCCAACTCGCTGAAATTCCAAACACGTCAGTCCTACCAACCGGGCTTTAGCAGCTTCTCGCACCCCGTAGAGATATATGTCTCTCGTACCCATCGCAAACCGCCAATCAACGTCTAGATCATCTCGCCCATCTAGCGGTTGGTAGTTGGGCGTGGGTTTGTAGGGACGAAGCGCGTTTGCTACAAAGTCATTCAGTTGTTCATAGAAAAGACTCTGAACAATCTCCCGGCGGAAGACATGCAGGTTGCTGACTTTCGCTACAGTTTGCGCAAACTGCAAGAGAGCTGGATAGACATGCTCTATTGTCGTTTCGAGGTATAGGCGCCCTTGAAACTCCGACACGCCATTTTCAGCGAGGATTCGATTGAATACTTTATGTTTTGTGGGCGTGTCAATTTCGTATGAGTAAGAGAGGCGCATCAGCGTCATCCCATGATCAGAAATGCGTATCGAACCACTGTCACCACGAGGCAAATCAAGAAAGAGGTCAACCATGTCGCCGTCCTCATGAAACAGAGGTGCAATGATTTGCAGCACGCCAGGCCGTCTCTCTCGGAAAACGATATGACCGCTGAATTCGATCTTTAGTAATTCTTCTATGTCCATCGAATTCCCTAGTTCACGAAGAGAGTGCCTTGTGAGCGGTCTGGAAAATGCTTGTGAGCGTCGATGCTAACGATATTTACCATTCTCACGAAATGTTGCACCGCTTGCTCGTAAGAGGCGAAAGCTGTGCTCTGTGCAGCATACTTTTCAGGTGCGAAACCGGCATCTTGCGCTGATTCTGATGCCGTATGAATATGGAAGTCCCAGTGCGGATGCTGAGCATCGCCCAATCCTGTAAATATCCCATGTTTGCCATTACAACGTAGGAGCGTAATCTCCGTGCGACCGTCGTTTGGTTGATACTGTAGCCCCACGGAGAAGTTCTCTGGAAAGTCCTCATTTCGACGCATGAACATGAAAAAAACACCATGCGGATAAGCTGCCGAGTTGAGTTTCGCGTTATTCCGCCAGTCTGCTCCAACCAGCTTGAGGGCTCGTGCGGGCGGGTCAGAAATTGTTTTCTCGCAAGCAATCAATTCGTGTATTTCGGGATCGCTAAAAAGGGCCACGCGGGGATGCTACGCACCACTAAGCGGCACGTCAATATTAAGCTTGATTCGGTATGGAACGAAGCGCTCACCTTCAAGCCTGACTGAGTAGATCCATGACCCGAGCCAGAAACGGTGCTTCAAGGTCGCCCCCTGTGCGCTCTATTACGGCTCCAGCTTCATGTGCGCCGCATAGTAGAAGTAGCCCGCAGCCCCAGCAACAACGAAGGCAAGAATCAGCGCGAACACCATGGTGAGATCGTGAAGACCTTGAACGATGGGTACAGCTACTTGCGTGCTCGGATGCATGGTGCCAGCCCTTCCGCGAGGAAAAGAAGAGTCTCTCCCACGCTCACATAAGAGATGACAGAGCCTCCCTGCAAGGTGCAGATTTTCCGATTGTCGGTTTGGAAAGAACCCGACTCCCTACCCGTACACTTCGCGGCGATGACGGATCCTCACCACGGACACCACAATTCGTTGGTCATCAATGAAGTACACAATGCGGTAGTCACCAACACGAACCCGGTACTCCGCGTCGCCACCCGTAAGCTTCTTACAGCCTGCTGGCCGAGGCTCTTCTGCAAGCACTTCGAGCTTTGCGATGACACGAGCTATAACTGCGGATGGCAGTTTCTCCAACTCTTTGCGAGCGCTCTGCTTCAGTTCAACTACGTAGCGTTGCTTAGCCACGCAGCTTTCCTGCGGCTATCAGGGAAGCCTTGACCTTTGCCAATGACGTGCTCTTTTCAGAGCGCCGAGCGCGCGAAACAAGTACATCCTGAATGTCTTCCCAAAGCGCCTTGTGCACTCTGAGGTCGATCACAGCCGCCGTCTTGTTGCCCTTTTCGTCTGTGAGAAACTGAATGCCGCTCATGATGTCTCCATTGGCTCGAACCTATGCTGAAGACCCGTTCAAGTCAAACCACGTTTCTCGCCTGAAGGGCCGTACAACGTCAGAAAGCCCGGGCATAGGCCCGGGCTCTTCATTTCAGCTAAGACCCTGTTTACGAAGCAGCTTCTTCCGTGGCGACCACAGCCTTCGCCTGTGCCACCGTGTAGCCCGGCTCGCCAATCTTGAAGCGAGCAAAGCGCCGCACGGAGATGTTCTCACCGAGCTTGCCAACCTTGGTCGCGATGATCTGCGCGATCGTCTGGCCCTGGTCCTTGATGAACGGCTGCTCGAGCAGACAGACTTCCTCATAGAACTTCGACATCTTGCCCTCGAGCATCCGCTCGATGATGTTCGCAGGCTTGCCCGACGCAGCAGCCTGCGCACGGTAGATTTCCTTTTCTTTCTCGATGTCCTCGGGCGTCACTTCATCCTTGCCGACATAGCGAGGATCGACCGCAGCGATGTGCATCGCGACGTCTTTCAGCAACTCCTGAAAGTCTTCGGTGCGAGCGACGAAATCGGACTCGCAGTTCAGCTCGAGCAGCACGCCGATCTTTCCGCCGGCATGGATGTATGTTCCGACAGCACCTTCGTTTGTGGAGCGCGAAGCCTTCTTGGCAGCCGAAGCCATGCCGCGCTTGCGCAGCACAACAAAAGCACCTTCCATGTCGCCCTTGGATTCTTCAAGCGCCTTCTTGCAGTCGCCCATCGGCGCGCCGGACTTCTCGCGCAGTTCCTTCACCAGTTTCGCGTCAATCTTTACGTCAGACATTTTCTTGGTTCTTTCTCGCCTCAGATCGAGGCGCGTGAAAAGGGCGCGGGCTAAGCCCACGCCCCAAATCATAGGGGAGGCTTGTTACAGCACGGCGGAAGCCGCGCTCTGAAGCAAGACTCCGTCCGGAAATAAAACTACGCCGTTGCTTCAGCAGCTTCCGGCTCGGTCTCTGCTGCGGGAGCCTTCCGGATTCCGCCGCCCAGCGCTGCATTGAGGTCGATGGTCTCGTCTTCGTCTTCCACAGCAGCAGGTGTCTCTGCGACGGCTTCCGAAGTCTGAACCTCACCGTTTGCGGCATCATCTTCCTCACCGAGGAAATGCGATTCCTGCGCAATCGGAGCCACATCGGTGTACTCATTCGAGAACGCCTTATCCGAAATCATCTGCACGCCTTCAAACGCCGAATCAGCGATCTTTGTCGTAAACAAGCGGATCGCGCGCAGCGCATCGTCGTTGCCAGGGATAACGTAATCAACCACGGTCGGATCGCAATTCGTATCAACCACAGCAACAATCGGAATGCCCAGCTTGCGAGCTTCCGCCACGGCTATCGCTTCGTTATTCGAATCGATCACAAAGATCGCGTCCGGCAAACGCTTCATCGCCTTGATACCCGAAAGCGACGTCGACAGAGCCTTGCGCTCGCGCTCCAGCTTGATGACTTCTTTCTTCGTCAGCAGCTCATAGCGTCCGTCGGTCGACATATCGTCGAGCTCCTGCAGCCGCTTCACCGACTTCTGCACCGTCACCCAGTTGGTCAGCAACCCGCCCAGCCAACGGCTGTTGATGTACGGCATGCCCGCGCGCGTCGCTTCTTCTGCAACCGCATCCTGAGCCTGGCGCTTCGTGCCGACGAAAAGAATCAGCTTGCCGGTAGACGTCAGGTCGGTCACAAACTTCGACGCATCCTTGAACATCTTCAGCGTCTTCTGCAAATCGATGATGTAAATGCCGTTGCGCTCGCCAAAGATGTATTCCTTCATCTTTGGGTTCCAGCGCTTGGTCTGATGACCGAAGTGCACGCCTGCTTCGAGCAGTTCCTTCATTGTGATGCTGGCCATAGTGGGCTCCTGTTTAGAGACGCTGTATGTATCGAGCGTCTGGATTTATCCCTCGCGAGGGAGATTTGACTCCGAACCGGCGGCGTTCTCATTCCACCGGGTGCTTCGAAATGCGCCAGACAGCAGAAGGTAGACAGCAGGACGGCGAATATCTGTCTGCTGCCTACCGGTCTACTGTCCAGCAAACAATTACCGCTTGCTGAACTGGAACCGAGCGCGAGCGCCCTTCTGTCCGTACTTCTTGCGTTCCTTGCCGCGCGAATCGCGCGTCACGAAGCCCGCCGCCTTCAGCGTCTTGCGCAGCTCAACATTGAACTCCATCAGCGCGCGCGCAATGCCAAGCTTCACGGCATCGGCCTGGCCATTCACGCCGCCACCCTTAACAGTCGAGTACACATCGAACGTCTCGTTGATGTCCGCAATCCCGAAGGGCTGCTTCGCCGCAGCGCGTTGCGCCGGCGTCACAAAGTACTCTTCAAACTGCTTGCCGTTGACCTTGAACTCGCCCGAACCCGGACGAAGAAACACACGCGCAATCGCGCTCTTGCGCCGACCGGTGCCATAAAACTGGATAAAATCTGCCATTTTGCTCTTCCCTGGGCTTTCGCCCTCAGAGGGCTATCGCCCCGTCAGAAAATCTGAAACCGCATCAAGTCCAAACGCCGGACCCTAAATCTCTTTCGCGCTCAGCGTGTAAGCCGCAGGCTGCTGTGCGTGGTGAGGATGATCGGCACCCTTGTACACCTTCAGCTTCGTCGCCATCTGGCGGCCCAGCTTGCTCTTCGGCAGCATGCCCTTCACGGCCTGCTCCACAATCATTTCGGGCTTGCGGGCCAGCAACTTCAAAAAGCCTTCTTCGCGCAAACCACCCGGAAAGCCCGTGTAGCGGCGATACATCTTCTGGTCGGCCTTCATGCCGGTTAGCTTGATCTTCTCGGCGTTGATCACAATCACGTGATCGCCCATATCGATATAAGGCGTGTAAAGCGGGTTCAGCTTGCCGGCAAGCACATTCGCGGCATGCGTGGCGAGGCGGCCAAGCGTCTGGCCGGAGGCGTCCAGAACAAACCACTTACGGGCAATGTTCTTTCCGCTGGGGATCGTAGTCGACATCTTGTTTACTCCCTGGTTCTGCCGTCTTCGATACAACACACTGCACGGCTTGAAGCGCGAAGAGGAGCCAAAAAGCCCCTGCCCAATGGCGACTCCCAAGCGCGCAGGCAAAATTACCCGCAAAGTGCGCCACAAAGCCGCAGTTGCTAACGAATGCGCACAGAGCCAGCAACCGGCTTGAGTTTCCAAGCTGTCACGGCTGGGGAGCGGACCACATCAGGCCTGGCGTGTCGATGCCAAAACCCGAAAACCCGCCTCAATGTCCTGCCCCGCCATCTCCGCTGCCACCCGAAATCCGTTCCGGGCACACAGAGACACAGGCGCAAAACTGCGCGAGTTCACAGAATAGGAAAGACAGCGGCCAAAGTCAACAGTTCCGCAAACCAGCAGGTTCCGCAACCCTGCAATCCACTACCAGTCACCCTGTTATCTCGACTGGAGGTGCACAGCACCGCTAGTCATCCAAACCGTCATCCTGAGCGAAGCCGGCAGGCGCAAATCTCAATCGCCGTCATCCTGAGCGAAGCCCGCAGGGCGCAAATCTCAACCGCCGTCATCCTGAGCGGAGCCCGCAGGGCGTAGTCGAAGGACCCGCATCACTTCACAGAATGCCCAACGATGACCAACGAACGTCCTTTTGTTTGTCATCCTGAGGCGGAGCCGAAGGACCTGCTTCTCTCCCACTCAGCCACACCCCGTCATCCTGAGCGAAGCGCCCTGAGCAAACGAAGCGCGCCGAACTGGCACGCAGCCGAAGGACCCCGAGGGTATCACCGCGCCCCGCCGCTAACCACTCCAGCCACTGAACCTCCAAACCCAGCGGCTTCAGCCGCCGAGATAGCAACAAGCCACCCATCCCGCCTCTTTCCTTCCCGCGCGGAGCGCCGGAGTGAAGCCCTGAGCGAAGCCGAAGGGCGCAACGACCAACCTGCCTTCCTCCATCGCAACAGCCCTCATCGCGAAGCAAACAGTTGTTGCATCCTGAACGGAGCCCACACGGCGCAAATCTCAATCGCTGTCATCCTGAGCGGAGCCCGCAGGGCGCAGTCTAAGAACCCCGACGGTATCACCGCGCCCCTGCTGCTAACCCATTCCCGCCACTGAATCTCCAGCCCAGCGGCTTCAGCCGCCGAGAGAGCAACAACCCGCTCACATCTCGCCCCTTTGCTCCCGCGCGGAGCGCCAGAGTGAAGCCCTGAGCGAAGCCGAAGGGCAAAACGACCAACCTGCCTTCCTCCACAGCATCCGCCGACATCGCGAAGCAAACCGCTATCGTCATCCTGAGCGGCGCCCGCACGGCGCAAATCTCAATCGCCGTCATCCGGAGCGAAGCCGGCGCAAATCTCAATCGCTGTCATCCTGAGCGGAGCCCGCAGGGCGCAGTCGAAGGACCCCGAGGGTGTCACCGCGCCCCTGCTACCAACCCATTTCAGCCACTGAATCTCCAGCCCCAGCGGGCTCAGCCGCCGAGATAGCAACAAGCCACCCATCCCGCAACTTGCCTCATATCGAGCGAGGCGCTCACAGGATCAGCGCGCAGTTGATCAGCTCGGGCTTTCGAGTGCGCCGAGCTGTTCGTTATCCAGGTCAAGCTCCACCATGCCGAGACCCTGGCGCATGCCGAACTCGACGGCCTGGCGGTCGGCCAGGCAGGTGAAACCCCGGCCACGGCGGATCATCTCCTCGATCGTGGCGTCCTGCTCAAAGCGACACTCGCGCACGACGGAACCGTCGCAGCTCAGCGTGACCCGCCAGGTGTCGAACAGCCGCTCGTAGCGGCACTGCACCTTGTGTCGGACTTCGGGCAGCGGCTTGCGCATGGCAGCGGCGTACTCCGCGCGCTGCTCCGGTGTCGGGATGCTGCTCTGTTCGCCCATGTTCAACCAGCTCGCGCCGATGCTGCCCTGCGGGTTTGCCATGGCAGGAGTTTAGGCGAAGACGAGGCGAAAATCCTGTGGAAGGGTGTGAGAATGGCGTGATGCTCAGCTATGCCGTTTCCGTATGTCTTGTAATCCTTGCCTTCGGTCAAACGATCACCGGGCTGTTTCCTGCAGAAACCCAAGCTGCAACTTCCTTAAGAGGACGTGGTTTTTGGTTCAAATTCACGCTTGCAGTGCTCATTTTGTTCTTGAGCGTGGTGAATGCGGCGAATATTTACTTTTCTGATCGACGGCTTGTAAGGGTGGATGAATCGCTGGCGGGGGAGGGCTCTTACCCATGCGTCATACCTGGTGCCGTCTTCGAAAACCGCGCCATCCTTCAGGTCTACAACATGGGGAAAAACCCGCTGACAGGAGTAACCGTGTCAATCATCCGTCCGGATGTGCCAAAGCGAGTTCCAGAGTACTTCTTCTCGGGTTCCGTGACGATGGGCACCCTTGCGGGTAATTCCAGCCTCAACGTACCGAACGGTCTTTTGATCGACCCTGCTGAGGTAGACCCGGATGGGGTCGCGCGATACGTTGTAGACGTATCAACACAGAATGGTCAGTTCTCCGAGAATGTCTGGTTTCATCGAGCAGGAAAGACTGATCAGTGGATTCCAACGTGGGCCGAACATCAAACAATGCCCATACCGCCAACTATCCTCAACCTAAAATGCCGGTCGGATAAGCTGCTCGATCAGTGAGAAACAGCCGTCTGCACCTAGCAATTTGTTGGCGGGTGGCCCACATCTGACCCGCCCCAACTTGGGTGCCCCATGTCTCGCTTCTGAGACATGGGTTCGCAGGATGCTGGTGCCACCAGCCTACGAGAGAGTCGGATACCCCGGCCTCTTAGTGCTTCTCCTCTAGAATTCTCCGCATGGCGAAGAACCTGGTGCGTTATCAGGAAACCGGCGATCTCCATTACGTCACCTTCTCCTGCTTCGAGCGCCAGGCCTTCCTCCGCACATGCGGAGCACGTGAGCTGTTCGAGCGCTCACTCGAAACCATGCGCCTGCGCTACGACTTCTTCGTGGTAGCGTACGTGGTCATGCCCGAGCATGTTCATCTCCTGGTCAGCGAACCCCGGGGTTGCCTGCTGTCAAAGGCGATTCAGGCTATAAAGCTCTCCGTCTCGGTGCAAAGCGGACAGAGACCGTTTTGGCAGAAGCGCTACTACGACTTCAACGTTTGGTCGCAGGAGAAGATCATCGAGAAGCGCCGTTATATCCACCGCAATCCCGTGCGGCGAGGCCTTGTAATCTCCCCGGATGAGTGGGCATGGTCCAGCTTTCGGCACTGGCGCACAGGCGAAGTTGGTATCGTCGAGATCGAGTCGAACTGGACGGCACGAAGAAGAGGTGGGCTTGGCATGAGACTCGATCCCGTAACAGGCATCCTGCAAACCCATGTCTCAGAAGCGAGACATGGGGCACCCACTATTGAGGCGAAGAAATGATCTTGAGATGTGGGCCACCCGCCTATCGACAACGGAAAACACCAGTGCCGAGAATGTAATCTTAGAAAAAGAGAGAATTCAAATGAGCGAGCCAGTGCAGGTGATATTCAGTCTTGACGAAACCACTTCAGCAAGCTCTGGTTTAAGTGAAGAGGCTATATGGTGCTTGCCAACAATGTCTTCCAATAGCTTCGTCGTTGACAACATACCGTTTTATGCAACAGACATCAGCATGGGGGACGAAATAAAAGCGGAGGTCTCAAGCGCCAAACTGCGGTTTATGAAGGTGCTTAGGAAGTCGAAGAATACAACGGTTCGCTTATTTGCTATGCAGGGGTCAGCAGAATCCGAATTAATACCCAAAATGCAATCGTTCGGAGGTCTGACCGAAAAAATGGAAGGAAGCAGTTTAGTAGCTGTTTCTTTGCCTCCCACAGCTGACCTAGCAGGTGCTTTCGCTTACCTAGATTCGGAATCTGAAAAGCGTCGGATAGGCTTTGAAGAATTGTCAGTTCGGTACCGCTGATCAGCGCGGGTGGCCCATGCATGCACAGCTTCATCGTGCATGAGTGGGGAACACAGATCTTCGAACCGCAAGTGACGACGAACGCTGTCAACCCCCAGGCCCCACCCCAAAGCTCCTATCTCTTGACGTCGTGGCACTTAGGAGCCAAAGAAACTTTGCACATCTATTCACCTGAGCTAACTAAAATGAGTGGTGAGACCGAAAGGCTGCCGCAGGCGCTCCGCGCCCGGCAGCCTTTCTTCTGAGCGCCAACGGCGCGGCTCATACCAGCATGGGGCAAACCGGGGTCCCTGGCGGACGCTTTTGTCCGCTGGGGTGAGAAGCCCCATGAACACCAGGCACAAGACAGCAAGGGCTAAAGGCCCGCCCCACCCCCACAGACAGTCTCATTCCCTGCTCGAAAAGCGGCTTCAGCCGCCGCGATGACGCTGTGCGCCTGGTCTACGACATCGCTGCACTCACGGTATACACGACCAAAATCCAAGAGGAATCAACCATGCTCGAACAAACCAAACGCTTCCAATGCCGCCACATCTTCACCGACGGACGCCGCTGCGGCTCCCCATGTCTCCGCAAACCCGACGGCCACGAAGACTTCTGCTACTACCACCACACCGCGCGCCGCCGCGCAAAGGACGTCGGTCGCAGTCGCCGCCGCACCCAGACATTCACGCTCCCGCTCATGGAAGACCGCAGCGCCATCCAGCACAGCATCGGTCAGGTTCTCCAGAAACTCGCCCAGAATGAACTCGACCCGCGCCGCGCCGGTCTCCTTCTCTACGGCCTGCAGATCGCCAGCCTCAACCTGCCGCCGCAGAAACGTCTCGAACCCGCTAAAGACGACACCACGGTCGAAGAAATCACCACCGACAATGCGCAAGGTACCCTCGCCCCCGACGCCGAACTCATTGCTCGCGAACTCAGGGAAAAGAACAGCGCCCGTGAAGTCCTTGAAGAATGGCGCAACCGCCACACCCTCGTCAGCCCCATCCACAACACCGTGCAAACTATCCGGGCCGTAGCAGCGCCGGGAACAAGGTCCAGACCTAACCCACCTGAATGCAGGACTTTGCGCAGAAAAGTACACCGGGGTAGCGTCTCAGCTCCCGGCGACGGTCATCCCCTCGATGCGCACCGTAGGCACCGCTCCCGAACCCCGGAACTCCAGATCATTCCCAATCGCAGAAACGTTCCGGAACATGTCCTTCAGGTTCCCCGCGATGGTGATCTCCTCTACCGCATGCGTCAGCTCGCCGTTCTCGATCCACAGCCCGCTCACACCCTGCGAGTAATCACCCGTCACCAGGTTCACCCCGAACCCCATCGTGCTCAGCACATACAGCCCAGACTTCACATCGCCCACGATCTCGTCGTGTGTCAGCTCCCCAGGCTGCAGGAAGTAGTTTCCCCCACCAATCCCCGGAGCACTCGCAATCCCCCGTGAAGCCTTCCCATTCGAAGCCATGCCAAGCTTCCGCCCGGTGTACGTGTTGAGCATGAGTTCCTTCAACACACCACGCTCGATCACTACCGTCCGCCGCGTCGGCAAACCATCCCCATCAAACGGAGACGTCCCAAACCCACCAACCCGTAGCGTGGTTCCATCCGCAAGCTGGTGATCGAACACCATCGTGCCGTCGTCCACCATCGTGATGTTCTCGCCCGCCACCTGCTCGCCAAGCTTGCCCGCAAACATGCTCGCATTGCGGTACACCGAATCACCATCGACCGCACTGAGCAGGCTGCCCATCAGGCCGCGCGCCACTTCCGCCGGAAACACCACCGGACATTGCTGCGTCGGCACCCGCCGCGCCCCCAACCGCCGCAGCGCACGCTGCGCAGCCATCCGCCCCACCTGCTCCGGCTCACCAAGCAACTGCCTCGTCCGAGCGCTGGAATACCAGAAATCACGCTGCATTCCACCGCTGGCATCCTGCGCAATCGGCGACACCGAGAAGCCGCAGTAGCTGCGCCGGTACTCGCCACTGAACCCGCGCGAGTTCACCAGCACGCGGTGCGATGTGGATACTTCGCAATCGGCTCCACTGGTGTTCTGGATGCGAGCATCGTACCCAAGCGCCGCAGCCTCACAGCGCCGAGCCATATCGATTCGCTCTTCCGGCGAGATACTATTCACGTCGCTGAAGTAGAGCGCTAATCCCTCAACCGGGAGCGTACCGAACGCATTGCGCTCCGGCAGCCCGGCGAAGGGATCGACGCCGGTAACCCCGGCAAGTTCGACAGCACCGCTGATAAGCCGGGCGATTCCCTCGTCAGAGAAATCGGACGTTGAAGTGGTCGCGGTGCGCTGTCCGCCATCTGCCGCGCAGAAGACGCGCAGCCCAAGCCCTCGCGACCCCGCCTCGGTAAGCTGCTCCACCTGTCCGAGGCGCACCTTCACGTGGAACTCGTCGCCTTCGATCGCAACAGCTTCAGCGTCGGTCGCACCAAGTGCAAGCGCACGTTCGACAATCTTGTGCCCGAGAGCCTGGAGGACGGAGAGCGTTGTTTGTGATTCAGAAATCAGAAGAACCCTCGGTGAGTTATTCGACAGGGTGAGCGGAAAGTCGCGACGGACTTCCGTGAGTTGCTTCCTTGAACGCCGTCGATCCAGCGCAGTACTCCGCATCTGTCTTCGACTTGTGCTCGACGTGCGCTCTGGTGCCTTCAGCAGTGTGCCGCTTGGCTAGCTTCAGCGCTCCGTGGCAATCCTTACAACGAAACTCAGAGTCGCCATCCACCACCGCGTCAGCTACGGACTTCACTTTCCAGAACGGCTCATAGCCACCACCATCCCGTAAACGCCGGCGCTTCACTTCACATTCGAACAGCTTTTCTGCTGGAGTTGCTGCGGTCTTCGTTGCCATCGGGCTTCTTTCTTGTTGCGATTTCGCTGCTGTATTTGTCAGGTAAAGCTTCGGAGGACTACCGTCCAGTTCCGCCTACTGTCATGCGATCCAGTTTGATTGTCGGCATACCAACACCAACCGGGACGCTCTGCCCTGCTTTGCCACAAGTTCCAATGCCTTCATCGAGCGCTAGATCGTTACCCACCATCGAGACGTATTTCAATGCCTCAGGACCGTTACCCACAAGCGTTGCGCCCTTCACGGGCGCGGTCACTCTGCCGTCCTCAATCAGGTACGCTTCGCTGGCTGAGAAGACAAATTTGCCATTGGTGATGTCGACTTGACCGCCGCCGAAGTTCACGGCGTATAAGCCACGTTTCACGCTGCGAATGATATCTTCCGGTTGATCTTCGCCCGCGAGCATGTAGGTGTTCGTCATGCGTGGCATGGGAATAGCCTGATAGCTTTCGCGGCGACCACTGCCAGTGTTCGGCATGTTCATCAGGCGCGAGCTGAGCTTGTCGCTCAGATAGCCACGCAGAACACCGTTCTCAATCAGCACGGTTTCCTGTGTCCGATTGCCTTCGTCGTCCACGTTCAGCGAACCACGTCGCCCCGGCATTGTGCCGTTGTCTACGACAGTCACTTTGCTCGATGCAACTTGCTGTCCGATCATCCCGGAGAATGCGCTCGTCTTCTTGCGATTGAAGTCAGCTTCCAACCCATGCCCAACCGCCTCATGCAGCAGCACGCCAGGCCAACCGGGCCCCAGCACTACTTCCATATCGCCTGCGGGTGCCGCAATGGCTCCAAGCTGGAGAATCGCAGTGCGTGCCGCTTCGCGCGCAAAGTGCTCCGGTGTCTTGTCACCCGTAAAGAAGTCGAGTGTGACGCGTCCGCCGCCACCGCTGGTTCCCCGTGCGGTGGTGTGCTCGTCCTTCGCGATAACGAAAATGTTCAGCCGAGCTAGTGGTTGTGTATCGCTAGCAAACGTGCCGTCGCTGCCCGCAACGAGAATGCGGCGCAGTTCGTCGTTCAAGCCTGCGCGCACTTGCACAATGCGTGAGTCGAATGCACGAGCAGCTTTGTCCGCACGTTCGATCAGCTTCAGCTTCTCGGAGATCTCAGCATCGGCTGTCACACCCGTGATCGGGTAAAGCTGCGGCGTCTCCGTGTGCGTAAAGCCCTGCACGCGTTCTGTCTGTGGCCCACTGGCGATGAGCGCTGCCGTACGCGCGGCTTTCAGCAGGCGTTCCGAGGAGAGGTCATCCGTATACGCAAATCCTGTGCGCTCGCCGGAAATGACGCGAATGCCGCAGCCAACACTGATGCCCTGCGAGGCCGTCTTGATGATGCCCTCATCCATGCCGAGCGACGAAGAAGTAACTGACTCGAAGTAAAGATCAGCATATTCGCCGCCAGCGCTGAGCGCTTCCCCCAGACAGCGTTCTAGCAACCGTTCGGAAAGCCCGAGCTTCTCGAAGAAGTATCGTTTGTGGTCGTGTTCAGGGAGCGGGAAGGGCGTGGAGCTTGCTGCCATCCTTTGATTGTACGTGCGCTGCCACCAAGTTGTTATCGTCCGTGCGATGGATCAGGACTCGTCGCAAAATCCATATCCAGAAAAATACCTGCCACACCGGGGGCATAGCAGTTGCCATCAACAGCATAAGTTGCTGCGCACGCCTTCGTAATCGCAGGACGCCGTGGCGATTGTGAATACTGCCATGCGGTGAGATCGGGCTCACCTGCTTCTGCAATCGGACGAGCGTTTACGGAGCAGCCGGGTGCAGGCGGGCAGGCGTCTTCCGCGTCAAAAATCGCAATCTCGTGCAGCTTGCCCTTCTTCACGCGATCACGGATGTCGCGGACGGTGTCGATCATCACGCCGGGATCATCTTCCACGAGTTGCCCGCTCGCGTAGACGCCGGGCTTGTAGTCGGACGCAGCAACAGCTTCCGTCCAGCCCAGCAGGTATGCGGCCTGCTCAGGCAGCAACCGTCCACCTTCTTCTTGATCGAGAAAGAGGATGGTGTGCGCCGGGAACGCTTCAACACGCGCAGTTGCGATGGCGTGCGCTGCGTCCTGCCTGCCAAGCGCATCCGCAGAAACACCGCGCTTCTGCGACTTGAGAATTTCTGCATCAAGGCGGCCGTTTGCGAGGACGAGGAACCCCCAGCCCTGCTGCTTGAGAACGGTGCGCTTGCCTTCCCATGAATTCGTGCGCGCGCCGGGCGGCGGATTCAGCCAGAACCCCGTGAATGCGAAGGTGTTGCGCAGCGTCAGCATTGCCTCGTCACCCGGGTATGTGTTGCGATCGAAGCCGCGGTATCCGCCAGCAACCGATCCTGCCAAGGGACTTTGGGCACCACCACTTATAGAGATCGACTTCACTTCTCCGGGATCAGCTTCGGCAATAGTTCTGCTACGGTCAGCTCTTAAGCAGCCAGCACTGCATACTGCCACGGCAAGCAGACCGGCAAATAGGATTCGCATCGTCGTTCTCCCAGCCGCCAGCTTACATCTGCTTCTGCACTACACTCGGAAATGTTTCCAGTGCAAAATGTTTGGAAGGCAGGCAAGAACGATGCAGGCACCCGCAGATCCGCGATACCCAATCGGCACATTCGAGCCTCCGGCCACAGCTACACCGGCGGACCGAAGCAGAGCTGTTCTCACACTCGCTGAAGTGCCAACTCTGTTAAGAGATGCCGTAAGCAATTTATCCGCGGAACAGCTTGATACGCCTTATCGCGAGGGCGGTTGGACCTTTAGGCAGGTGGTGCATCACGTGGCTGACTCACACGCGACGGCGTTGTTTCGCGTGAAGAAAGCACTCACGGAGGACTGGCCTACTGTGCCGGGCTATGACGAGGCCAAGTTCGCAGAACTTGCAGATTCCTCAGCGCCAATCGAGTGCTCATTACGCCTGATCGAAAGTGTGCATTCCCGCTGGGTGATGCTGCTTCGGCAGCTCGATGACCAACAGTGGATGCGCGGCTATATGCACGCGGAGCGCGACCGCCAGGTGCTTGACGTAGTGGTGCTGAACTACGCGTGGCATTCACTGCATCACACTGCTCATGTCACAAACCTACGTGTGATGAAGGGATGGTAGCGGAATGCCGATGAAGATCGCCGTGAACGCTGAGCAAGTTGCGCGTTGTTTTGACGTTATGCGCGAACTCCGTCCTAAGCTTCTAAGCGCAGAAGACTTCGTGGCCCGTGTGCAGCAACAACAGAACGAAGGCTTTCAGCTGGCATTCCTTGAAGCTGATG
The DNA here is from genome assembly GCA_965200515.1 of Granulicella sp. Taxonomy (GTDB): domain Bacteria; phylum Acidobacteriota; class Terriglobia; order Terriglobales; family Acidobacteriaceae; genus Granulicella. Next base: position 3,288,291 of record CBDAUT010000014.1, read on the forward strand.
GCAAGATTGTTTCTGTTGCCGGTTTTCGCATTCACCACGTTCTGGTGACCGGAATGACACTCTATGTAGACGACCTCGTCACCGCCGAGAAGGCTCGTTCCTGTGGACACGGTAAAGTCATGCTCGATTCCCTGATCGCTTTCGCCAAGGAGCAGGGCTGTCAAACGTTTTCGCTCGACTCAGGAACGTGGCGACAGGAAGCGCATGCATTCTATTTTCGCGAAGGCATGCGTATCTCCAGCTTTCACTTCCAGCTCTCACTCACATAGCTCGGTGCTACTCTGCGGTGCATGCCGCCCCGAACTTCCTCAGCGAATCGAGTAGACCCCAACCAATCTCCGCAGCAGATTTTTGAGCTGATTGAGGCTTACTTTCGCGACCATCACGAAGCGGTTGTGCTGGAAGATGGCAAGGTGTTGTTCGACATGAGCAACTCGGAGCATTCGCTCAGCAAAGAGCATGGGCATTGCACGCTGCATCTTTGGGGCAGTGATGGCAACACGGTGCGCCGCGTTGTTTCCGCGACGGTGCGCGCTGACACCCTACGTCTCGACACAGCACGCTTTGGACAATCACAAACGAAGCTGCTGGAGCTTGTTCCTTCGCGCCACACGCGCACACCCACTACGCGCGATACCACCCGGCAGCGTTACATGCGGCTGCTGGAACGTGTGCTGGCGAAGACGGGTCCCGATTGGAAGCCGCAGGGCTTTCGTACTGCCATGGACCTGGAGCGGAGCTTCGGCCCTGCTTACACACGTGGCTCTCTGGTAAAGGGCACTCAGGCATGGGCTGTCATCGGTGTCAATCAATATGAAACTCAGGTGACAGTGGATGGCATCCTCACGCTGGGAATTCTTTGGCTGCACCACTGCCGAGAAAACGCTGGCGGAAAGCGTCTCTTTCAAGGATTGCGGGTGATTGTGCCGCAGGGTATGGCGATGCTCACGCAGTCGCGCATGGCGTGGCTGAACAACGCAGCGGCCAAATGGGAGCTCTTTGAACTAACGGAGAATACGGAAACGTTAGAGCCGCTTGATGCCGATGATGTCGGAAATCTGCGCACGAGGCTTGTACACCGACCCGATGAGTCCGCCGCGAAGGAGCGCTTTGTCGGCGCCGCAGAGCGCGTCCTGGCACTCATACCAGAGGAGGAGGAAGCGCGTGTCGAACAGCGCCTCCGAAGTTCTACCGAACTTGTCTTCCTCCTGCATGGGCTGCAGTTCGCACGGGCGCACGTTACGCTCACCACCGACAGCTTTAGCTCAGCCATACGAATCACAGTGGGAGCCGGCGAGAACGAAACGGAACTCACCGAGGAGACGCGGGAAGCGCTCCGGGACCTCGTTGCCGACCTTTTCCGACGGCGTCGCGCAGCAGTGCGGCAACCGGATTACACGAGACGAGGACACACGCCCGGTCGGCGAATAGGTGCCAGCACCACGCTTGCAGCACATACACGCTTTCGCTTCAGCAAAGAAGAAAGCCGAGAGGAGAATGTTTCTACACAGCAGGATCCGCTCTATCGCGCCACACCAGAGCGCTGGCTTGAATCTGTACTGCGTCAGGATCTCGCGCCACTGACACGCGGTCTTGCCGCCGAGGCGCAACAATCTAACAAGATGCTGAAGCATGGTAGCGAGGCAGACGGCAATCGCACCGTTGACTCGTCAGCGCAGACTGATGAAATTTCCCGTGCCATTCCAAGGCTCGATCCTGAGCACGTTTACACGCAGGTGCCCGCAATTGCAGGTGCGAGTGATCGCGGCATGCTCGATTTACTTGGGGTCACGACAGACGGGCGGCTCGCAGTCATTGAGTTGAAGGCGGACGACGATCTGCATCTTGCGCTGCAAGGGCTCGACTACTGGATCCGCGTTCGGCATCATCACCTGCAAGAGCGCGATGCCTCTGGACTTGGTGAATTCCAACGTCACGGCTATTTTCGCGGCGTAGAGCTTTCACCGTTGCCGCCACGACTCTACCTGGTAGCACCTGCGCTGCACATTCATCCGGCAACCGAAACGATACTGCGCTACCTTTCACCACGTGTGGAGTGGACATTGCTTGCACTGGATGAGCGCTGGCGTCAGCAGATTCGCGTCGTTTGGCGCAAGAGCAGCAGTTCGATACGCGCCTAGCAAAAGCCGTCCGCATCCGCGCACTCGCTTCTGCATCGAACCAGTGTGCGCTGCGGCGCGGGAGAAGATGCAATGGCAGACATGAAGAAGACCTTCAAGCTGGGTGGCGAACTCGAGATCCATCGCCTTGGTTACGGCGCAATGCGCATCACCGGTGAGGGCGTTTGGGGATGGCCGAAAGATCGCGATAACGCAGTGAAGGTGCTGCAGCGAGCGGTAGAACTCGGCGTGAACTTCATCGACACTGCGGATGCGTACGGCCCCGCTGTGAGCGAAGTCCTGATTGGTGACGCGCTGGCTCCGTATGGCAAAGGCACCGTGGTCGCGACCAAGGCGGGACTCACGCGCACGGGGCCTAACAAGTGGCTGCCGGTTGGGCGTCCCGAGTACATCACACAGCAAGTGGAAATGAGCCTTCGGTATCTGAAGCTCGACACGCTTCCGCTGTGGCAGTTGCATCGCATTGACCCAAAGGTTCCCGTAGAAGAAACCCTCGGCGCAGCGAAGAAGCTACAGCAGCAGGGCAAGATCCGGTTCATCGGCTTGAGCGAAGTATCCGTGGAAGAGATCGAACAGGCACGCAAAGTGGTTGAGATTGTCAGCGTGCAGAACGAATACAACATTGGCAATCGCAAGAGCGAGAAGGTGCTGGAATACTGCGACAAGAACAACATAGGCTTTATTCCATGGTTCCCTGTTGCGGCAGGTAAGCTCGCTCAACCAGGCGGCAAATTGGACACAGTCGGCAAGCAGCATGATGCCACTGTTTCGCAGCTCTCGCTGGCATGGCTGCTCCATCGCTCACCTGTGATGCTGCCAATTCCGGGCACATCCTCGGTAGAGCACCTTGAAGAGAACGTGAAAGCGGCAGATGTGACGCTCAGTGAAAGCGAGTGGAACGAGATAGAAGCTGCGGCAAAGTAGGCTGGTCCTCTCTACATGGCCGCTCTCCATGGGCGGCCATGATTTTAGGTTCCATATGCGGCATCGGAGCGGCGTACATGGAGTATCCCGGCTCCAATCAGCATTCCTGCCGCAGCCACCAACATCCCTCCGGCATGATTTCCTGAGGACTGCTGCAAGCGACCAAGCAATGCCGGTCCTACAAAGCCGCCAAGTATGCCAAGCGCATTGATGAGTGCGATCATTGCGGCAATCTCATTTGATTTTTGACCTAATGTCACCTGAGCCCAGAACGGCGGAGTGGCGGCCAGGCCTCCCGCAGCGCCGATCCCAAACGCAAGCACGACATACCCTATGCTCGCGGAAGGTAGAGCAGTAGCGGCAAAACCCAGCGCGCCTACAACCAGCGGAACCGAAAGTGTCCATTTGCTTTTCGGAGACCGGTCAGATACTCGCCCCCAGAGGAAAATTGCTACCGCGGCAATGGAATAGACGATGGCGACGTTCCAACCCACTCGCGCTAAAGGAACATGGAGCGACTGCAGGATCTTTGGCAGCCAGAAACTCTGGGCATAAAGCGCCACTTGCATGCAGAAGTAAATTGTGGCGAATCTTGCGATATGCCCAGCGGCGCCAAAGCTAGATCGCGGCTGGCGAAGGCTTTCGTTGGAGGACGACGGAGGTTCATCGGCGAACCATGCTGCTTTCAATGTGGCTCGATCGGCATCGGTAAGCCACTTCGCCTGCTGTGGCGTGTCTGACATGAGGAGTGGAAGGCAGGCTCCCATGAGCAGGGCGGGTGCCGCCTGCGTGAGCAGCAGAACCTGCCAATTGGTGAACGACCCGATGGCCCCATGCTGCAGTATCCAGGACGAAAGCGGACCGCCCAGAATACTGGCCAGCGGGAAACCGAAGAGGAAAAGACCTGTGTAGCTGGTGCGCACGCGTCGGGGCAGCCACAGTGTCAGGTACAGAATGACGCCCGGGTAGAAGCCTGCTTCTGCCACGCCAAGCAGAAACCGGAGCAGAATGAATGCCGTGGGCGTATGCACAAACGCGATGCTGGCCGAAACGAGGCTCCACGAAATCATCAACAGTGCGATCGTGCGTCGTGCGCCGAAGCGCGCCAGCACCAAGTTGTTCGGAACCTGCGCTATGAAGTAGCCAAGGAAGAAAATCCCCGCTCCCGTGCCGTATAGCGAGTCACTGAAATGCAGATCATGCTGCATGCTGCTGGCAGCGAATCCGATGTTCACGCGATCAAGGAAAGCGATGACATACAGCAGGATGAGCACCGGGAGGATACGCCAACCAATGCGGCGCAGCAGCACTCGCGTATCCGGTAGACCCTGCGGATTGTGGAGGAAATCAGCTTGCGGCACGGCGCATCCAAAGACTCATGAGCCTTACATTGAACTCCAAAGAGACCGCGCTTGTCTTGATTGATTTGGAACACGGCATCGTTTCGCGCCAGCTTGCTCCACACTCCGGAACCGAAGTCGTCGAGCGCTGCGCTTCTCTTGCCAAAAAGATGCGCTCGGTTGGAGCCACTGTGGTGTATGTTCACGTGCTGCTCAACGAGACACTCACTGCAGACGCGGACAAGCCACAGCCGAGACCGCCTTTGCCACCGCCGGTTGAGGCGTCCGAGCTCGTACCCGAAGCGGGTTTTCAGCCCGGTAAAGATGTGCTGATCACCAAACGCCAATGGGATGCATTCTACGCAACCAACCTTGAGCAGGTGCTGCGTCGCCAGGGAATCCGCACGATTATCCTCGGCGGTATCGCAACAAACTTCGGCGTGGAGTCCACTGCGCGCTCAGCACAGGCACGCGGCTACAACCTCGTATTCGCGCACGACGCAATGAGCAGCATGAGTGCGGAAATGCATGAGTTCGCGACGAAGACACTATTTCCAATCATTGGAAAAGTGCGCAGCACGGCGGAAATCCTGGAGGCGCTGAGCTGAAGTTATGAAACGTATCGAGTGGAGATAGGTCAACCCCACGCTGCAGGGGCCGCCTCAAGCTTCGCATCGTGCTCGAGGACTTGCGCAGGGACCTCTTCCGGCTCGTGAGTGAAAAACTCTTCAACACGCTCGATCACCTCAGCGCCGCGCTTCGCTTCAAATATCTGACGGCGAAGGGTTGCGCCGCCAGGCACCCCATGCGTGAACCAACTTGCAAACTGTTTCATTTTGCCAATGGCATCACGTTGAGCACTTTCGTGATAACGGCGCTGCTTTTTCTCAATTTCGTTCTCGGCTAAGCCCGTAAACTGCGGGTGTTCTTCTAGTTCCTGCAACAAGCGGTCAAAGTAATCGCGGATCATGCGATACCGATCAAGATTCGTCGGCTTGTCGTAAGTGCCAACACCTGTAGCCTGCTTACTCGCGGTGTACTGCGCTATCTGACGAAAAATCCATGGGTTCGCCGGTGCCGCCCGACCAATCATCACGGCGGAGCAACCCGTTGCTTCCACCATCGCCGCGGCGTCTTCCGGCGTGCGGATGTCACCGTTACCGATCACCGGCACCGAGACCGCGTCTCTCACGGCGGCAATCCATTCCCAGCGCGCATCACCGGAGTAGCCCTGCTCGCGCGTGCGTGCATGCAGTGCCACAGCATTCAACCCGCAGTCCTCGGCCATGCGTGCAAGTTCCACGCAGACGATATTCGAGTCGCTCCAACCCATGCGGAATTTCACCGTAAAGGGAATGCTCACCGCCGCACGAACTCGCTCGAAGATACTGCGGATCAGCGGCAGGTCACGCAGCAGTCCGGAGCCTCCGTTGCATGCAACAACGCGCTTGGCCGGACAGCCTAGATTCAGATCGACAATGTCGAAGCCCTCATCCTGACAAATGCGCGCACTGTCGGCCAGGGTGTCTGCATTGGAGCCAAAGAGCTGTGCGGAGATCGGATGCTCGTCCTCGTAGTAGGTGAGATAACGCTTGCGCTTTACCGCTCGCATGCGGCTCAGGCCATCAGCGGAAGTGAACTCCGTCATAATCAAGCCGCAACCGGAAACTTCGTTTGACGTTTCCACATCCACGTCGCTGCCAGCCGACTCAGGCGAGTACATGGACGCGTTCTTGATGAAGCGGCGGAAGACAGTGTCAGTCACGCCAGCCATCGGCGCGAGCACAGTTGCTGGTGCAATGCGCACGTTGCCGATGTGAAACTCAGCAGGCACACGCGCTTCGGCAGGCATCGCGCGTTCACTCGTACTGGTCCAGTCTTTCTTCACGTCCGTCTTCCAGTCCTTCTTCATAAGTCCCGCGCCGCATCTTGCCGCAAATCACCCTTAGGTTGGTGCTGGTTAAATCCGCCCCGCACACCAGTTTAACAAGTCTGCGCCTATCCGCATGCGATGATCCACTAGCGCATGCCTCCCGCTCACAAGCTGCTTCGCTCCATGCATCCAGCCACGCTCTGCTGGGCGGCAACGCTTGGCGCGATCAGCGGAGCAGCGGCGACGGCTGTCCGTCTCTCCTTCGTCGGCCTCCAATGGGTGTTCACCGGAAGCAAAGGAACCCTGCCAACCGCCGCTGCGGGCCTGCCGTTATGGCGGCGATTTCTCACGCCGGTCATCGGTGCGCTTCTCGCGACTGCCGTGCTGACACTCCGCCATCGGCGAGCAGCAAGTCTCGACCGCGAACCTCGGCCCTTTGTGGATTACGTCGAGGCGGGGCGCAAAGAGCGAGGTCGCATCCCGCTTGTGCCAAATCTTTGGCGCACAGGGTCTTCTGCCTTCTCCATCGCAACGGGAGCAGCCATCGGCCGCGAAGGCTCAATGATTCAATTCTCCGCGGCAGTCACGTCCGGGCTTCAGCGCCGCGCATGCGCTCGCTGGGGCTGGCCTTGTGCGTTCCCCGCAACCCTTGGCGTAGCCTGCGGAGTCGCGGGCGGCGTAGCGACGGCGTACCAGGCACCCATCGCAGCCGTCTTCTTCGCCATGGAGATCGCGCTCGGCGCTTACCGGATGGAGGACTTGGCACCTGTGAGCTGTGCCGCCGTTGCGGGCTGGCTCGTGAGCCGCACGGTGCTCCGCGATGGACCTTTGTACCCGGTGGGTACCCTTCCCCACCTTTCACTCGCTCCGCTACTTTGTCTGGCCCTACTGACGGTGTTGATTGGGTGTTTAGGGCCAGCGTATCAATGGCTGGTACGAGCCTTTGAGCGCTTGCACCACCTGCCGCTGTCTTTGGCAGTTGGCGGCGCAGTTGTTGGTGGTCTTTCGCTTCTTGATCCACGTGTTTGGGGAAATGGTGACGAAGGGTTGAGCGCAGCGCTCGGCCTCCATCTATCCTCGAGCGGAGCCATCACCTGGACGACGTTGCTAACGCTTCTTGTGTTGCGATTACTTGCAACTTCCGCATGCGTTGGAGCGGGAACGGTTGGCGGCGTGTTTACGCCAACCCTGTTTGCCGGTGCCCTTCTCGGTGCAATCTTCGCTCGTGTTCTTCCTGTGGGTGATCCGGTAATATTTGCCCTGGTTGCCATGAGCTGCCTTATCGCCGCCGCGACCCACGCACCCCTGATGGCCACCTTCATGGCCGTGGAACTCACCGGGGAGTGGCATCTGCTGCCTCTGCTTTTCGCTGCGAATCTGTTAGCGTGGCAGGTCGCAAAGCGGTTGTCACCAGCAGCGTTATATGCAATCGCGACCGATCGTCCGGAGGGACACGGTCGGCTACCGCCCACTCCGCAGTGAGCCTGAAGAACACCTTCTTTCCATTACTCGCTTTCGCTCTTTATGCGCTTTTCGCGTCCTCTTGCGGAGTGTCCACCATGGTACACTTGAAGAGTCGCAGAACAGCACAATCGCCTGTATTTACAAGGGTTTAAGTGTCTGAAAGACCTTCTGCTTTTTGATCGGAGCGTTTCGTTCGTGCCTGAAGATTTGAATCCCGCAGAGTCTGCCCAAAATCCTCCCCCGCAAGCCAACAGCTACACCGGCGAAAACATCACGGTGCTGGAGGGACTAGCTGCCGTTCGTCTTCGTCCGGCCATGTACATTGGCTCCACGGGCGACCAGGGACTGCATCACCTGGTGTATGAAGTTGTCGACAATTCCGTCGACGAGGCACTTGCAGGGCACGCGACGAAGATCGATGTCACGATTCACGTCGACAACTCCATTACCGTGGTGGACGACGGCCGCGGCATTCCAGTAGACAACAAAACCATGCCGAACGGCGAAGTGCTTCCTGCCGTGCAGGTCGTGCTCACGGTGTTGCACGCTGGTGGAAAGTTTGACGCTTCCAACTACAAGGTTTCCGGCGGCCTGCACGGTGTGGGTGTGAGCTGTGTGAATGCGCTCAGCGAAGAATTTGACGTCGAGATCTGGCGCGATGGATTCGCCTGGGAGATGGATTTCTCCAAGGGCGATCCCATCTCTAAGCTGCGCAAGATGGGGCCGTCCAAACGTCTCGGCACGAAGGTTCATTTCCTTCCGGACAAGAGCATCTTCACGGTTACCGAGTACAACTACGACACGCTTGCCGGCCGTTTGCGCCAACTCGCCTTTCTGAACAAAGGCATCGAGATCAACCTTACCGATGAGCGCGTTACAGATGCGAAGTCGGGCGAGGCCAAGGGGCAGAGCTTCAAGTACAACGACGGGATCGCAGGTTTCATTCGTCACCTGAACAAGGGCAAGCAGGTGCTGCATGAAAAGCCGATCTACATGGAAGCGGAAGTCGGTCCGCTCGTCATGGAAATATCCATGCAGTACAACGACAGCTATTCCGAAACAGTGTTCAGCTTCGCCAACAATATCAACACGGTAGATGGCGGCACCCACCTTTCAGGCTTCCGCACCGCGCTCACGCGCACGATCAACGTTGCCGGTCAGCAGCTTGGTTTGTTCAAAGACGTCAAGGAAAATCTCTCTGGTGACGATGTCCGTGAAGGATTAGTCGCAGTGGTGAGTGTGAAGCTCCCACAGCCTCAGTTCGAAGGCCAGACCAAGGGCAAGCTGAACTCCGACATTGCCGGCCCCGTGCAGGCATTCGTCAACGAGCGCCTCGGCGCTTTCCTTGAGCAGAACCCTCAAGTTGCCAAGAAGATCATCAACAAGGCGATTGACGCGGCACGCGCTCGTGAAGCAGCACGCAAGGCCCGCGACCTTACCCGCCGCAAAGGTGCGCTCGATGGCGGAGGTTTACCAGGCAAGCTCGCTGACTGCTCTGAACGTCGGCCAGAAATGTGTGAACTGTACCTTGTCGAGGGTGAGAGCGCCGGCGGCACTGCGAAGCAGGGCCGCGACCGTAAGTTCCAGGCGATCCTCCCGCTCAAGGGCAAAATCCTTAACGTGGAAAAGGCCCGCTACGACAAAATGCTGGGCCATGAAGAAATTCGCGCGATGATTACCGCGCTTGGCACCGGCATCGGTAAAGACGACTTCGATATAGCCAAGCTCCGCTACGGCAAAACAATCCTGATGACCGATGCCGACGTCGACGGATCGCACATCCGCACGTTGCTGCTCACGTTCTTCTTCCGCCATATGGGCGAGTTGATCAAGCGTGGCAACGTGTACATCGCACAGCCGCCGCTCTACAGCATCAAGAAAGGTAAGTTTCAGCAATTCATAAAAGATGAAGCTGAACTCGTAAGCGTGATGGGAAAGCGCGCCACGGAAGGCATGGTCATCACGCATGGCGAAGGCGGCACTCGCATTGAGGGCAAGGAACTCACAAAGTTCATGTCTCAATTGAGCGATTACCTGAACTACTTCGATCGTGTATCCAAGCGTCTTCGTGACGAAGCGATCACGGTTGCCTTTGCGGAAATCTTCTCCAACGAAGGCAAAGATGCCGCGCGTCGCACTGATTTTGAGTCGCCGGAAAAGCTGAAGGAGATGCGTGAACGCCTGAAGGCGATCGAGCGCACCCGCCAGCTGAAGGCAATTAGCGAAGTTACTCATGACGAGGAGCATGGGCTTTACTCCGTCAGTTTCACCGACGCTCAGGGCTCTGCACGCACCATCGACTGGACCCTGGCTTCCACGCCGGAAAGCCGTCAGCTTCTGCACCGTCAAGCGGAGTTGAAGGAGCAGCTAACCGGACCGTTCCTCATCGAATATGTTGGCAAGGACTCCAAAGCCAAGGTGGGCGAAGCAGTTGTAGCGCCCTCGCAATCCGATCTCGACGAAGCGGAGGAGGTGGCCGAGATGGAAGGCGTCAACCAGACCATTGCTTCCGCTCCGGGCACCGCTGCCGAAGCTAAGCCCGGCGCCCGCCGCAACGCACGCGAGTCACAGGATCCAGTCGAGAAGAAGACGCCACGCGAGGTGTTCGAGTACGTCATCGAGCAGGGTAAAAAGGGTTACGATGTCCAACGTTATAAGGGCCTTGGCGAAATGACGGCACCGCAGCTTTGGGAGACGACGATGGATCCCGCTCGCCGGACTTTGCTGCAGGTCAAGCTCGAAGACATCGCCGCGACGGAGGAAATCTTCACGACCCTCATGGGAGAAGACGTAGAGAGCCGCCGCAGGTTCATCGAAGAAAACGCGCTGGACGTGAAGAACCTCGACATTTAGAGCTGCAGAAAGCACACGAGAAAAGGTCCGCCGCCCCGCGGACCTTTTTTCTTACGTGCATTGATTGACACGGGTGGTGAGCATGTACCTGCAGTCCTCAGGAGACGCCGCCCAGCATGCTCACTTAACGGCTCGTCAAGTGTGACGATGACCATTTGCGATGACCATTCGCAATCGGGTGACAGTCGTGTGGATTTCCTGATTACTCGCAGCAACTGTAATGTCGCGCGAGCATCTGCGTCTTATGGAGTGACGGCAGGTTTGCTGCCGAGGAAAGGACACCAAAATGACTAATAAGCGCCTTTGTACCTGCAGCCCGGAATGCTCCAACCCGAACTGCGACTGCCCTTGCTGCCCACTGAAAGTGAAGTAGTTAACGGAAGCGGCCACACAGCTTCGTGGCCGCTTCCATCTTCCCTATGCCTGCGCTTGACCTGCCAACTCTGTTAGTTCGCCGCGCTTCCTTCCTGAAGTTCGTCGAAAGCCGCGTGAACGATCGTGCCCTTGCAGAAGACATTCTGCAGGTGGCGTACATGCGCGCGGTCGAAAGTGCCAAATCGAGAGAAGCGCCAGAACCAGACTCTTCGGTCGGCTGGTTTTATACCGTTCTCCGCAATGCAGTGATAGATCACTATCGTCGGAACTCCACTGAGAGTTCCGCCATGGAGCGCTGGAAGTCTGAGTTCGGAGACTCGGAACCAGCCGTACCCGACCCTTCCACGAATCGCTTCATCTGTGGCTGCATCGAGCGAGTTCTTCCGCAGCTTCGGCCCTCATACGCGGAAGTCTTGCGAGAGGTAGATCTCGCCGAAACCTCGCTCACGGACTTCGCGAAGCGCCATCAGCTTTCGGCCGGCAACGCCACCGTGCGAGCCCATCGAGCGCGCGCCGCTCTGCGCAAAGCACTCGCGGATTTCTGTGGTGCCTGTTCCATGCATGCGTGTCTCGATTGCGTATGCAAGCAGCCTTCTAAAGCAGCAGTAAGCAAAGTATGAAGTTGCTATACCTCCTTGCACTCGGCCTGCTCATTCCCGCATCCGCACATACACAAACCGTGATGGCCGCGCGAACGCTCATTGAGGCCGCGCAGCAGCACGGCTCGTCAGGAACCAGCATTGAACCGGCAAGTACACCTGTGCCGATGCTGATGACGCAGCACGGCGGATGGATGCTGATGCTGCACACTAACGCCTTCGCAGCCAACACACAGCAGCAAGCCAACTCTCCCCGTAACCAGGACGCGTTCTTTTCTACCAACTGGATCATGCCGATGGCGCAGCATGCCTTCGGCGAGAACGGTCGTTTCGGCCTGCTCACATTGCGCACCATGCTTTCCTTCGAACCTGCCACCATGAGCGGAAGGCGCTACCCAGAGATCTTTCAACAGGGTGAAACCGCCTACGGCGCTCCCATTGTGGACGGCCAGCACCCGCACGACTTCTTTATGGAAGTCGCGGCGCTTTACGATTTCAACCTCACCCGCAACACGCTCTTTTCTCTCTATGCTGCACCAGTCGGCGATCCCGCCATAGGTCCCACGGCTTATCCACATCGCCAATCCGCGAGCGAAGATCCCATTGCGGCGCTTGGGCATCATCAGGAAGACTCCACACACATCGCCTTCAACGTAGTGACCGTCGGTCTCACCTACAAGTGGGCACGCGTCGAGCTCTCCGGCTTTCATGGGGCCGAGCCAAACGAAGCACACTGGCACTTCCAGCCCTCACCCAACGGCCACAACATCGACTCCGTCGCAACGCGTCTCACGGTCTCACCCACCGCCGACTGGACTGGTCAGTACTCCATTGCACACATCGCCTCGCCGGAAGCACTGTACCCCGGTGAAGACCAGCAGCGGCAAACCGGGAGCGTGATGTATCACCACACCTTCCGCTCGCGGCCGATGCCCGCGATGAAAAGCATGCCAGGCATGAAGATGGATGGCATGCAGGACATGGATATGTCCGGGGCTGACACACAGGAAATGCCTGGCATGAACATGAGCCATCCCGCGCCTGCTACAACCAAGCCAATGCGCCCGATGCCGCAGATGCATATGGTCGCCGAGCCAACGCTCGACCTTTCCACCACCGCGGTCTGGGGGCGCACGCGTTCGCTCACCGACAGCGGCAAAGAAAACAGCTACCTGCTCGAAGCGCTACTACGCTTTGCGGGTAGCAACTATGCATGGACGCGCATGGAAAACGCGGGGCGTTCCAACGAACTTCTGCTGACACCCGGAACACCGCTGCCTGCAAACTTCAGCGAAGAACCGATCGGCCACGTCGCCGCATTCTCCTTCGGCTACGACTATGACATACGACTCGGCAGCAAGGTTTTGGCCGCACCCGGCGCGCAGTTTACGGTGTACCGAACACCTGGCCCATTGGTTGCAAGCTACGGCAGCACCCCGACGGGTGAAGTCTTCTTTATCCGCTTGCGAGTGCGCTAAGCGCCCTTCGCCAACTCAGCTTTCACCATCTCGCTGACCACTTTGCCGTCCGCGCGAATCCCACTGGCGAGTATCCGCTGGCGCACCACGTTCATGGTCGGTCCCATATCTTTCGGTCCGGGACGTTGGCCGCCCGCATCCTTGGCGATGTGCTCAATCGCACCCATGACGATCTTGCATATCTCTTCCTCGCTCGCTGCCTGCGGCATATAGGCGTCGATCAGCTCGATTTCGGTCTGCTCCTTCGCGGCGAGCTCCGGGCGATTGCCCTTCGTGAATTGGTCAATGCTTTCGCGCCGTTGCTTCAGCATCGTTGTGATGACTGCCTGCTCTTCGGCTTCGGTCAACGGCTCACGCTTGTCGATCTCTTTCGACTTGATCGCAGACTTGACTAAGCGCAGCGTCGTCAGCTTCACATCCTCGCGCGCTTTCATGGCGCTCTTTATGTCCGTCTCAATGCGTTCCAGAATTGCCGGCATTTCTTTACTCCTGCACTCCAAAGCTTACTCGCTATAGCAGATGCCCGGCTCGGTAGAATTGAAGCATGATCCGCAAGACGCGCTTGTTCACGCCTGGCCCTACGCCCCTTCTTCCCGCCGCGCAGTTTGCGATGGCTGCCGCCGACATCCACCACCGCACGCCGGAATTCCGCGCGCTGTATACACGCGTGCTCGCGCAGTTGAAAGAGTTCGTCGGCACGCAGAACGACGTCATCCTGCTGTCCTCTTCCGGAACCGGTGCGATGGAAGCCGCGATGTCAAACCTCACCTCTCCAGGTGACCGCGTGCTTGTGCTTTCGGCCGGCAAATTCGGCGAGCGCTGGAGCGCCCTCGCAAAGGCCTTCGGCTGCGACGTGGACCTAGTCTCCGAGCCCTACGGCAAGACCTTTGACATCGAGAAGATCAAGGCCGAGCTCAAGCTGGAGACACGCGCTGTGTTCGTGCAGGCGACAGAAACCTCAACCGGCGTGCGCCACTACGTGGAAGACATCGCGAAGCTGCTGAAAGAGCAGAAGTCAGAAGCGCTGCTCGTGGTCGACGGCATCACCGGCCTTGGCACAACACACCTTGACATGGATACCTGGGGCATCGACGTTCTCATTGGCGGCTCGCAGAAGGCCGTTATGATTCCCCCGGGACTGAGCTACCTGGCCATCAGCCCACGGGCATGGGATCGCATGGAAGCGACCTACAATCCGCGCTACTACTTCGACCTCCGTAAAGAGCGCAAAAATGCAAAGCTTGGCGAGTCAGCCTACACACCCGCTGTCGCGCTGATCGCCGCACTTGGCGCTGCGCTCGACTGGATCGCTGCACAAGCAGCAACGGCGGAGAATCCCGCTGGCAATCTCGCCGCCGGACGCAAGAAGCTCGTCGACAACGCTGAGACTATTGCAGAGATGACTCGCGCTGCAGTCGAAGCGCTCGGCTTCAAGCTCTACAACGCCGACTCACCCGGTGCCGCCGCAACCGCTGTTTATGCGCCCGAAGGCACGGACTCTGGTTTGATTGTGAAGGAACTTAAATCACGCTTCGGCGCAATCATCACCAACGGCCAGGGCGAGATGAAGGGGCAGATCTTTCGCATCGCCCACCTCGGCTTCTTCGACTACATGGACACCATCGCGCTCATCGGCGCGCTGGAGCAGGTGGTTGTGAAGAGTCTGCCGCAGCTTGGCGCGGAGTTCGGCAAGGGACTGGTAGCTGCGCAGAAGGTGTACGTGGAACGTCTGACCTAACGAACTTGGGTGAGACGTCCAACGGCGTCTCACCTATTCCTCGAGCATTTTCTTCAGTTCGGCGTCCGATGGAATATCAGGCATCTGAAGCAAGCGCGAAGGCTCGTCGAGCACGCGCCTAAACTTCTCTTTACGATCGATCTCCTCGCCAAGCATCTTCGCAAGGACTCGCTTGAGCTTATAAGCGTCAATAAGAAGGTCAAGCAGCTCTTTGCGGCTGAAATGGACTAACTTCTCTCGCTCGGCGGGTTCGTCGTACTCGGGCAAATATTTCTGTAAATTGTCACTCAAGTCTTGATTCCCTCAATAAAGTGCCTCTTCTCAACGCGCCGTTGTAGCGAACGCCAGTTGGGGCTAGCAATCAAGGTACACCTGTCGGAAAATGACCTATGGCTTCCTTTCCACAAACCGATTTCTTGCAGGAAGCTCCCAAGTCCATCCACGCCGAGATTGCAGTCCTCGGTTCGATGATGCTGGATGGCGTTGCCATCATGGATGCGACAGAAAAACTCGGGGCGGAAGATTTCTCACTCGATTCGCATCAGCGCATCTATCGCGCGATCAATGACCTTCTGGCTGTCGGACATGCGGTCGACTACATCACTGTTATAGAAGCACTCGCAAAGAAGCGAGAACTCGATGCAATCGGTGGACAGGCTTACCTAGCGTTTCTAACCGAAGGACTGCCAAGAAGTTTGAACATAGAGAGCTATGTTCGAATTGTCAAAGACAAGAGCTTGCTTCGGCAACTAATGAGCATCTTCAACGAAGGCACCGCGCTCGCTGGAGATGTAGACAAAGAAGCGATTGAGGTTTTGAGTGACGTCGAGGCGCGCCTCGCTGAAGTTGCCGATTCAGCTATAAAGCGTAGTTTCTCCGGGATATCGGAAATCGTCAAGAATTCATTCGGTTCCATCGACGCACTCTATGAGCAGGGCCGCGAAATCACCGGCCTCGCGACCCACTACATTGAGTTCGACAAGATGACGAGCGGTCTGCAGAAGGACGAACTCATCATCATCGCGGCGCGCCCTTCAATGGGTAAGACGGCATGGGCGATCAACATCGCACAGAACTGCGCCGTGAAAGATGATCGTGTCGTCGCTGTCTTCTCGCTCGAAATGTCGAAAGAATCGCTGCTGCGACGTATGCTCGCCAGCGAGGCTGCCGTTAGCTCGCGCAAGCTGCAGACCGGCTTCATCCCGCGTGAAGATAAAGGCAAGCTCATCGCCGCGCTCGATCGCCTGATGAATTCCAAGATGTTCGTCGACGACACCCCGGGCATCACCCTTGCGGAGATGCGAGCCAAGTGCCGCCGCCTGAAGCAGCAAAATGCTGGTCAGCTCGATCTTATCGTCATCGACTATCTGCAACTGATGACAGGATCGACTTCCAGCGCGCAAAAGAAATTTGAAAACCGCACCCAGGAAGTCAGCGCAATCTCACGGGGTCTCAAGGCTCTCGCAAAGGAAATGAGCGTTCCTGTCATCGCGCTCTCGCAGCTCTCGCGTGGAAGCGAGCAGCGCACCGGCGATAAAAAGCCGCTGCTCAGCGATCTCCGGGAATCTGGTTCCATTGAACAGGACGCAGACGTGGTCGCCTTTATCCATCGCGAGGAATACTACGACCGAGAAAACGAAGACCTAAAGGGCAAGGCAGAGATCATCATCGCCAAGCAGCGCAACGGCCCAACGGGCTCCGTGCAGATGGCCTACCTGGCGGACTTCACACGCTTTGAAAATCTCGACACCATGCACGGTGAAGCCGGCGGCGACGCGTACTAGTGCATTCCACCTAGCAGCTTCACGAACCGCTGAAATCCGGCCTGCCGCGCCGCGGAGTTCTCCGCACTCGCATCCGGCGCTTCACCGGCACGCATAAAGCCATGGCCCGCACCGTCGTAGGTCACAGGATCGTACGTCTTTCCCGCAGCCTTCATATCGGTCTGTGTCTGTGGGATGGTTGCGCTGATTCGCGCGTCGTTACCGGCGTAGAAGCCATATACAGGAGCGGTAATGTTTTTCATCGCGTCGGCCGGCGGCGGTGGGCCATAGAAAACAAACGCTCCACTCAGGTCTGCGCGATGTGTGGCAAATAGAAAGCTCTTGCCACCACCCCAGCAAAAGCCTGCGACATACAGCTTGTTACTAGCAGCAGGCAGTTTCTTGCCGTAATCGGCTGCAGCATCAAGGTCCTTCGTCACAATGCCGGGATCGAGCGAAGACACTGCGCGCGTCGTTGAGTTCTGATCCGAAAACGCAGAGGTACCGCCCGGCACCGCTGGCACAAACGCCGCGCCTGCGCCGCTGGTGGGCATCTGCATGTGGCTGTGGTCCATCGGCTGCTGTTGCCCTTGTTGATAGGCGGCGAGCACAGCGTGCGGGCGCTCCACTTCCAAAGAGGTCGTTGCAGGGCCGAAGCCGCTCAGCAAATCCGGCTCGACCACGATGTAGCCCGCACCAGCGAGCTCGTCGGCCATCTCCTTGGCCCAATCGGTCAGGCCGAATATCTCGTGGTTCATCACCACGACCGGAGCCTTGTCTTTGATCTCCGGATAGACCACCCAAGCCTGCAGCTTGCGCCCACTCGGCTCACTAATGGTGACGAACTCACCGTGTCGCGGGCTTTTCGCCAAGGCAGCTTTGGCCCAGTCTTGCGCGTGTGAAGCGGGCAGTGCGCAAAGCAGCGTGGCGGCAACGGCAGTGAGGGGGCTGAGAAGTCTCATGCGAGTGAGTCTACTTGCGGCAAAGACGCTCGGCAATGAATGAATTGCCTCTTGCTGCCGCGCAAACAAAAGTCGGGCAGCTGAGCTGCCCGACTGATGCATGGTGTCGTTAGACTTTAGCCGCGAAGTTCTCCGCCATCGGTCCAATAATCGGAATGTGGTAACGCTCGCCTTGGCTGGCTTTCACGATGGCGATGATCCAGAACACAAACAACGCCAGATTGATAAGCGTGTGAATGGTGAACCACAGGAAATGCAATGGCAGGAATAGCAGGATAGTGAAGAGGATCGATACGGCCACGGATACGCATGTGAGCACAATGCACTGCCATGCGTGGAAGCGAACAAGGCTGACTCGCTTGTATGGATCAATCACCAGAAAAATGATGGCCGGGATGAACGTAAGGTAAGCGATAGCCGAGGCAGCATTCGGACTGAGACCCTGCCCTGCTGGCGTTGGCGCTCCATAGGGCGGCTGATTGTAAGCCGGTCCACCCGGAGGCGGTGGTGGTGGATAGCCGGGACCAGCGCCATAGCCCGGCGGCGGTGGAGGAGGCGGCGGTGGTGGGTAGTTGCCGGAACCAGCCGAATAGTCAGGCTGGTTGGTGGGCTGGCCCGGTTGCGGGACTGTGTTCCATCCGCCCGGCTGCTGCGGTCCACCGTAATTCTGGTCACTCATGTAAAGCTTCCTTTCAACTTGCTGCAATGCCAGCAACGACTAAATCGGATACCCGGACTGTTGTGAAGCAAACTTCGAGATGACTGGTAATTTCAATGCGCCACCCTGCGAAGCCTTGATGATGCAGATGATGATGGTGACCATCAGCACAAGCCAGCCAACAATGAAAACAAGCCAGCCAAGAATGGGAATGATGCCAATGATGCCGAGGCAAAAGCCGGTAACCGCTATGCCGAGGCACTGGAATGCATGAAACTTCACAAACGGATTGCGGTTATAAGGCTCCATCACGAGGAAGATGATCGCCGGGATGATGGTGAGGTACGCAATCGCACCGGCAGCGTTGTTGCTCAGTCCTGCCGATACAGCAGGTTGTGCTGCGTAAGGATCGTAGGGAGGCTGACCATACGCCTGCCCGCTGTAGGGCGGTGGTTGATAGCCAGCAGCGCTCGCGCTGGCAGGATCGCTCAGTGGCTGAGATGGTGGCGGCGGAACGCTACCATAAGACGGATCACTCATTGCATTTCTCCTGATTCACGTAGAACCATCGATGCTACGGAGCCCGAATACGTTAAAGCTGATGCTACTGATTGCTGTCGAAAATGGAACCCATCACCACACTGCCGAGCGAGTTGTTACTGCGACTTTCACCGCCGCTCTGCAGATATGGCTGTAGCGAATGGGCAAGGTTTGCGATGGGAAGAGTTTGTAACCAAACGCGGCCAGGCCCTGTAAGCGCGGCCAAGAAGATGCCGTCTCCACCGAAAATCATGTTCTTGATACCCGGAACGCGCGTGATCTGGAAGCTCACCGACGATTGAAATGCGCCCACATGACCCGGGTGAACGCGCAGCGTCTCGCCCGGTTGCAGATCGCGAATCACGGTTTCGCCGCTCAGTTCCAGCCATGCTGTGCCGTATCCCCAGATTTTCTGCAGCAGAAAGCCGCTGCCGCCAAAAATGCCCGCACCAAGCGACTGCTGGAAGCCAACGCCGAGTTGAATCTGCGGCGTAGCACACAGGAAGCCGTGGCGATGAATCATGTACTCGTGGCCAGGCCCAATTTCTAGCGGAAGTATGTGTCCCGGCAGCTTGGTAGCGAACGCAACTTCACCGGGGTAGCCCTGCGCCGTGTACTCGGTCATAAACAGCGTGCCGCCACCAGCCATGCGCTTGATTGCGCCCAGAAATCCTCCGCCGCCCGCCATCTGTGTGTGCGTTTGCATGGCAATCGTCTGCGTCATCCAGCTCAGCTCGCCGGCTTCGGAGATGATGGCCTCGCCCGGCTGCAACAACACCTCCAGCACCGGCATGGTCGTTCCCACGATCCTGCTTTGCATTGCTAACTCCTGTTTTCCTGACGCAGTGGTTTGCACAACATCCTACCGCAGCGTGCCGCACATACTCAGAAATTGTTTCAAGGAGACCGGAACATCGGGAACTGAGCTTCGGTGCGATGAAACCATTTGCTACCGCACAGCCCTATCCACAATGAAAGGTACAAAGCTGCTCGCATCCAAAAGAATCGTGTCAGAACAGCAAACGGACAAAGCAAACGTGAAGTGGACTCGGGTCATCAGCGAGGCGAAAAGGCGATTCGGCATTCAGGGATTCCGCCCGGGACAGCGCGAGATACTCGAAGCTGTTTTTGCCAGGAAAGACGCAGTGGGCATCATGCCCACTGGCGGCGGCAAGTCTCTGACTTACCAACTGCCCGCACTCTTCCTCCCACGGCCGGTCATCGTGGTCTCACCGCTCATAGCGCTCATGCAGGATCAGCAGGAGCGCGCCGCCGACGCCGATATCACGGTTGAGAAAATTGACTCCACGCTCACAAGGGCGGAAGCGCGCGAAGCTGACGAGGAGATCTCCGCAAGCGAAGCACAACTCATCTATGTCACGCCAGAGCGTCTGCAAAATGAGGACTTCATCCAGTCGCTCAAAGACGCAGGCGGCATAGGCCTGTTCGTAGTCGATGAAGCGCACTGCATTTCTCAGTGGGGGCACGACTTCCGTCCTGCCTACCTCGGTCTCGGGGAGGTGCGCAAAGCGCTGGGTAATCCACCGGTGTTGGCGCTCACGGCAACGGCAACCCAGGAAGTTCTGGAAGAAATCTGCAACGTGCTGCACGCCAGAAATCCCGTCATCATAAACACTGGTTCCGAGCGCCCGAACCTGCACTTCGCTGTTGAGCCTTCCGTGAACAATGATGCCAAGCTTGCGAAGATAGGCGCGCTGCTCGAACGGGAAGAAGGCAGCGGCATCATCTACACGGCCAGTACGCGCAGCGCCGATGAACTCTGCACCTGGCTGAAGGATCACCACATACCCACCGGTCGGTACCACGGCAAGATGAACACCCGCGATCGAGAAGAAGCACAGGCTGGCTTTATGGCTGGGCGCCATCGCGTGATGATCGCTACAAAGGCATTTGGTCTCGGCATAGACAAGGCCGACATCCGGTTCATCGTTCACTACGAATTCCCAGACTCGCTCGAGACGTACGCGCAGGAAGCGGGGCGTGGCGGACGCGACGGCTTACCCGCAAAAGCAACGCTGCTCTACCGTTTGGAAGATAAACGCATTCAGAGCTACTTTCTCGGCGGCCGATACCCTAGCCCGGCCGAAATGTCCGCAGTGTATGACGCACTCGCGGCTGGAGCTAAGCCGTCTGCCGATGCAGCCGTAAAGCAAGAAAGCAGCAAGCCACTCATCTTGACCGGCGACAAGATCGCGGAATACTCCGGCGTCGGTAAACGCAGAGTTCAGGTGATTCTTCACCTTTTTGTGGAAGAAGGCCTGGTGCGCCGGACGCGTGGCGGATTCGTTCTCGCCCGAGCAGAAAGCATAAGCGATGAAATGATCGCTTCCCTGCTGAGCACCTACGTCAATCGCGCGTCTCACGACAAAGAGCGTCTCGCCAAGATGATGCACTACGCGGAAACAGCGGAGTGTCGCACACAAGTGCTGCGCCGCTATTTCGGAGAAGCCGAGGGAGAGCCCTGCAACCGTTGCGACAACTGCGCCCGCGGTCTACTTTTTGATTCCGCGTTGTATGCTGCCGCAGTCGACGACGGCGCACAGCGTAAGGGCAAGAATCGCAAAGGCATGCGAAGCGAACAGGAGATGGAGAGCATTCAGGCTGAGAAAAAGACAGACTCACAGCGTGCGACAGTAATCTCTGCAGCACGTCGTGAGACACACACAACCGCTGCTGAAAGGACCCCGGACACCGTTGCAATCACTCTCAATACTGGCGAGCACGTTCGGCATAAGCGCTTTGGTCTGGGCGAAGTCCGGGACGTACATGGCACAAATGTTCTCGTGAAGTTTGCGAGTGTCGGAGAGAAGCGCCTGCTGAATTCAGTGTTGGAGCGGATTGCATAGCTCCGTCACATTGTTTCCGCGTTGTCGCTCATACGCGAGGTCTGCACACGCGCGATACACTTGCAATACGCATGTACAAAAGAGTCCTCCTCAAAATCTCCGGAGAAGCCCTTGCCGCAGGCAGCGGTTTCGGCGTTGACGCAGTGTTCGTCAGCAAAGTTGCTAATGAGATCGCAGATGTGGCCCGCACGGGATGTCAGGTCGCCATTGTGGTTGGAGGGGGTAATTTTTTTCGCGGAGTCGCCCAGCAGGCCATCCACATGGATCGCGTCGCCGCCGATCACATGGGCATGCTGTCGACCGTGATCAACGCCATTGCGCTCCAGGATGCAATCGAGAAGACCGGCATGTTTGCGCGCGTGATGAGCGCCATTGAAATGCATCAGATCGCCGAACCATACATTCGGCGTCGCGCCGTTCGTCACCTGGAAAAGGGTCGCATCGTCATCTTTGCTGCGGGTACGGGCAATCCTTATTTCTCTACGGACACCGCTGCCAGTCTTCGCGCCATGGAGATTGGCGCAGAAGTTTTGTTGAAAGCGACGTCCGTGGACGGGATCTACAACGCCGATCCGAAGACTGATCTAAATGCGGTGAAGTTTGAAGAAATCAACTACATGGACATCATTCGTCTCGGTCTACGCGTAATGGACATCTCCGCAGTCTCATTGTGCAAAGACAACAACCTGCCGATGATTATCTTTTCCATGCGCGAAAGCGGGAACATCATCCGCGTCGTAAAGGGCGAAAAGCTAGGTACGCTCGTAAGCGCGTAATTAGGCGCTGTGGACGGGAAAAGCGAGACAGCTTGTCACCTTGCTTTGGATGTCTGTCTTACGATTTACCGTCCACTGTCTGCGTGCTATCTACCATCTGTCTCTTCCCCTTCCACCATGCTGCAATCAGCTTCTGCATCGGGTGCTCAACCCAGATGCGCACGGCCACTGCAAACACCACAACGAAGGCATAAGAAATCCAAGGATCGAAGCGCGCCACATGGAGGCGCTCCGGCACGTTGTGTGTGTGCAGCAGCACGAAGACATTGAAGTGCAGCAGATAGAGGCAATACGTCGAGGCACCGATTGCGACCAGCGGCTTGATGGAGAAGATCCTCGCCAGCCAGCTAGGCCCGGAAAGCCCCAAAATGATGCAGGCAAAAATCGGCGTCAGCAGCCCACCGTGAATCAGGATGTAGGGCAGATGCTGTGTCAGGTGGTAGCAAACAATCCAGGCTGCCGCAAAGCCAATAAGGCCGACGATCACGCGCGCTCGCTCCGTCAGTTTGGCGGAGTCCTGAATGTGGCCTAGCGTGAGCCCCGCCATGAACGTACACACATAAGCGATGGGCGTGTACTTCAGCGTATCCAGCCACGTGCCACCGCTGTAGCGGTCAGCCATTTTTCCTAGATGGTCAGGATCGGTCAGCGTGTAGATCGCGTGTGGAATAAGTCCCACAAGCCAAAATCCTACGAGCATGGCGAGCAGCTTGCCCGTGCCGCTCGGCCATTTCCATCGCAGCAGCCATGGGAACGCGAGATACAGCATCACCTCGCACGAAAGCGTCCACGTCACCGTATTCCAGAACGTCGCCAGGTGCGGAAAGCATCCCTGCACAAGCAGCGGCGTAAGGATTGCTCCCGCCCAGAACTCGCCTCGGGACCGGACGTGAAACTCCTCGATCAGCATTGGGATCGAGATCAACAACGTCAGCACGTACACCGGATAAAGTCGCGAAAAGCGCGCCATCCAGAAGTCCACCGCGTTAATGGGCGCGGAGCGGCCAGCGTAGTTGTACGCCAGGATGAACCCGGAGATTAGGAAGAAAAAGCTGACAAACACATAGCCGATGTCCACTACGGGGTACAAAGAAAGCCACGGATGTGCGTTCCAGCGCAGGTCCGGAGGGGTGAAGTGAAATAGCAGGATGGTTAGAGCCAGCAGCGTTCGGATGCCAGTGAGTCCCGGCATCGCGGGCTTGCGCTCAGCTTTGCTTGCCGCAGCGGCGGAGGACGCAGGCTGAAGCTCGCGCGCGGGTTCACCTGTGGATGTCGGCACTTGCTGGTTCAAAACGGGCACCGCTTACTTAGCTTTCAGACGTGGTTCAGAGGCTGACTGTCTCACGCCCAACCATATTCTGATTGCTTTCTACTGAACATCGACATGCGTGAAACCAAGCCCCTGCAGCATCGCCATCACGGTGGCCCGCGCATTCTTGGACGCTGCATCAAGTACGCCGTCTGAAAGTGCGGCCTGCTGCAACTGCTGCTTTGCCGTCAGGCGGGTCTGCGTCTCGAGGTTCGGATCAGCTTTTACGAAGATGCCAGTATCGCGCTGGTACACACGCGACTTTGCGTCGTCAATCACTGTCGTAAACACCTGCGATGGAGGAAGCGAGAGCTTGATGGATCGTCCATCGCCACCATCGCTGATCTGCACACTCTCCGGCTTGAGTTGTCCCAGGTCGACACCTGCGATCGTCTGCCCATGCACAATCATCAGCAGCCTGTCACCCGCGAGCACATCTGGCAGCACTGGGTTCGATTCGTGGCTCTCCACCACCGTATCGAGTGAGTAGACGACTGTCTCGAGTCGATTGAGACGCTGAATCTTCTCCACAACTGTTGGCGCGGACACAATGTTCAGTGGACGCCCGGAAATCATCGCCGCCAGACGTCCAGCAAAACCACTGCGTGCGCGATTGATGAAGAACCCAAGAGCAGCCGCACCTATCAGCAGCGCCAGAACCATGGCGAAGAATGTTCCGGAGCCCCCGCGGCGCCTGCCGTCGTAATCGTAACTTGCCATTCCTTCTTAGAATACGCGGCACACACCATCTTTCCGTCACAAGGCGGCATCGCTGGCGGGAGCATATTATTGGAACTGTCGCGAAGGTACATTGGCCGCACTCCGGCAGCGATAAATTGTCTGGCCGTCCCAGGAGCTTGCGAACGAGCCGAGCACTTAGGACTGGCCTGCGGAGGCCCGCCCCATGCTGACTCAGCAACCCAGCACCACTTCCCTGCTCGTGCGATTTCATGATGTGCGCAGCGCGACCATGCGCTTCTGCGAGACACTCACACCGGAAGACATGATGGTGCAATCCTGCGCAGAAGCTTCGCCGGTGAAGTGGCATCTCGCTCACACATCGTGGTTCTTCGAAACTTTTGTGCTCAGCGAGTTCGTTGCCGATTACAAACCGTTTCATCCGGACTTCCGTTGGCTCTTCAACAGTTACTACAACGCTGTCGGCGACCAACCGGAGAAGAAGCTGCGAGCTTCCTTCTCGCGCCCACCGCTTGATGAGATTCTTGCGTTCCGATGTCACGTGGACGCCGCGATCGTGCGCATGCTGGAAGGAACACCGGAAGACGAAGCGTTGCGCCGTGTTGTACTCGGCCTCGAACACGAGCAACAGCATCTCGAGCTAGCCGCTACGGACATCAAGCACGCACTCTTCACGAATCCGCTGCAACCTGCCTACGCCGCTCGCCCGGCATCCGCATCAAGCGAAGAAATCATGGCGCCGCCTGTCGAGTGGCTTTCATTCGCCCCGGGCTCCGCAAATGACTCCGGTGTGGTCGAAGTTGGCATCTCTCCCGATCCGAATGCAGTAGACGCTTTCGCCTTTGACAATGAAACGCCGCGCCACAAGGTCTACATTGCTCCGTTCCAACTTGCGTCACGCCTCGTAACATGTGCGGAGTACCTCGCCTTCATCGACGACAGCGGCTACACCCGTCCCGAGTTGTGGCTCTCCGAAGGCTGGGAAACTGTTCGCGCACAGAGCTGGAACGCGCCACTCTACTGGCGTCGAGACACGGAAGCGGAATCAGGTTGGAGTATCTACACCATGGGTGGTCGGCGCTTCCTGGAAGACGCCTCGGAGACTCCGGTCTGCCATCTCAGCTTTTTCGAAGCCGACGCTTTCGCGCGGTGGAGCGGTGCTCGCCTGCCCACCGAATTCGAATGGGAGTTTGTGGCCGCGCAGCAGCCGATCAAAGGTAACTTCCTCGAATCTGCTGAAATGCATCCCACGACGGCACGGGCCCAGTCTGGTCCTCAGCAAATGTTCGGCGATGTTTGGGAGTGGACGGCATCTCCTTACACCGGCTATCCGGGATACAAACCGCTGCCCGGCGCACTGGGTGAGTACAACGGTAAGTTCATGAGCTCGCAGATGATCCTGCGTGGAGGCTCTTGCGTCACCCCGCAGTCTCACATTCGCGCCAGTTACCGGAACTTCTTTCACCCGGCAACACGCTGGCAGTTCAGCGGCCTTCGCCTTGCCAGCGATGTAAAAGCTAACGACGAAGCTCCAGGCTCCAAAATCGAACTGTGATGATGGGAGAAGAGGCTCTAACCTCCACCTCCGGGATAGAGATGCCACTGCGTATTGATTCACTTTGCGCGGCGGCCATCCCGAACACAACATCTGTTCACAGCATCCAAACCACGAGAACACCGCTCATTCCAGACGATTTCCGAATCTGTCATCCTGTGTGAGCGTCAAACTTCCACGTAACGGAATTCAATGCAAATCGCCGACTCGCCGCTTCTTGAACTTGCTCCGTCATCTGAAGAGCTAAAAAGCCCCGTCCTTCAGGAAGCACTCAACGGCCTCTGTGTCCCGGCAGGCGCGCAAAAAACGCTGTCGCCATGGCTCTTCTATGACGAGCGCGGCTCACAGCTATTCGAAGAGATCACTCAATTGCCCGAGTACTATCTCACGCGCACGGAGCGGTCCATCTTCGCGACATATGCTCCATCGCTTCGAAAGTTCCTCGACTCGGACGTCACTGTCGCGGAATTGGGGGCCGGCAGCGCTAGCAAAACGGGCGTTCTTCTGCGCGAATTGGCCGCCCACCAGAGTGAGTTGCTGTACCAGCCCATCGACATCAGCCCATCGGCGCTGGATGAAGCTGCAGATGCAATGACCGCACTCTCGCCGAAAATCCGCGTCGAGCCGCAGGCAGCAAACTACATCACCGAGCGTTATGCGATCCAGCGCCCTGGTGGCTGCCGCATACTCGCGCTCTACATAGGCTCCAGCATCGGCAACTTTTCTCCCGAACAGGCGCAGGGTATTCTGCGCAACCTCCATTCGCATTTGCGTACTGGCGATACCCTTCTTCTCGGAGTGGACCTGGCACCAGGTTCCGGCAAGAAGGTTGAGACTCTGCTAGCAGCCTACGATGATGCTGCCGGTGTCACTGCGGAGTTCAATAAGAACGTCCTCACGCGACTCAATCGCGAACTCGGCGCGAACTTCGAGATAGACAGCTTCTGTCATGTCGCACGCTGGAATGAGAGGGACAGCCGCATTGAGATGCATCTCGAAAGTCAGCGGCAACAAGAAGTGGAGCTCGCCGGAAACACAATAAGTTTCGCTCCCGGCGAGACTATCCACACAGAGAACAGCCATAAATTTACGGTAGATACAGTTACGGAACTGCTACGAAGCACCGGTTTCGAACTGGATCGCATGCTGAACGATCCTGGCGAGCGTTTCGCTGTGGCATTAGCGAAAGTAGTTTGACGAAGCATGTGCGGCCGATACCTCAGGCGGTCTGACAAACAGCGCATCGCGGAATGGTTCAAGCTGGGCGAAGTGCCTGAGTTTGCGCTTCCCCCGGACTACAACGTTGCACCAACCACCTTTCAGCCGGTGATTCGTCTCTCGCGGGAAATCGGAGGGCGCGAGATGGTGCTGATGCGGTGGGGCCTTGTTCCCTTCCATGCAAGGTCGCTAGCTGAGTACAAAGGCATCTCCACCATCAACGCTCGTGCGGAAAGCATCACCGGCGGCATCTGGAAGCGTCTGTTCGAGCGACACCGCTGCCTCATTCCTGCCAACGGTTTCTACGAATGGCAGACGCTCACGCTGCCTTCACCTGCTGAGCCCATGAAACCTGGCAAGAAGCCGAAGGTGACTAAGAAGCCATTCACCTTCTCGCTTCCTGGTACTCCGCTATTTGCGTTCGCGGGTGTTTGGGATGCATGGCGCGATCCCGTTGACGGCGAGTGGCTGCAGAGCTTTGCCATCATTACCACGGAGGCGAACGAGTTGATGTCGTCCGTCCACACGCGCATGCCCGTTCTGCTGCATCGTCAGGACTATGCGCGCTGGCTGGATCGGTCACCGGCCGCGCCGCTTCCGTTAGATCTGCTGCGGGCCTATGAGTCGGAAGAGATGAGTGCGTCTGCGGCGAATCCGCTGGTGAACAACGTGAGGAACAATGGTCCGGAGATGCCTGGGGAGCCTGCTGGCAAGAAGGACGAAGACGGAGATGGAACGCAGCAACTTCCGCTGAACTCGGCTTAGGTCAGGCTGGATCGCGGCGGTAGTCGCCGCTCTTGCCGCCCGATTTGGACAGCAAGACGATCTCACGAATGCGAATGCCTTTGTCGAGCGCCTTCGTCATGTCATAGACGGTAAGTGCGGCGACGGAGGCGGCGGTCATGGCTTCCATCTCGACTCCTGTGCCTGCTACGGTGGCCGCGGTTGCCTTGATCTGCACTCCGCCCGGCACTACCTCTGCGGTGACATCGACGAAGCTCAGCGGCAGTGGATGGCACATCGGGATGAGGTCGCTAGTTCGCTTGGCGGCCATGATGCCGGCGAAGCGGGCGACCTCCAGCGGATTGCCCTTGGGGTTCTGCGGCAGTGCCGCCAATACTGATTCATTCAGCTCGACGAAGGCGGCGGCGACTGCCTCGCGTCGGGCGGGTAATTTGGCGCTCACGTCGACCATGTGTGCTTCGCCGGAGGAATCGTAGTGGGAGAGTTTCTGTTCGTTCACGCTGCGACACCCTCCCCGTACTTTTGCACCAAAGTCTTGTAACGAAAGCAGATAGCGTGGGACTTAGATCGTTCCCAATGCTTCAACAAAAATGCCCGGCTTCTGCCGGGCTGCGGTTTGCTACTGAGTTAAATCTAGCACCGCTGTCAAGCGTTGGGCTGCGATGAGTCCTCATCTCGGCGGCTGAAGCCGCACGTTACATGCACCGATCCAACTCGGTGGCTAAAGCCAGGTGGCGAAGAAAGCTTAGGGACTTCAGTTGCCTGATCGGCGTGCGATCAAGCAGCGATCAGGCAGCGAGCGCGCTTTCTACTTTGGCCACGTGCGCGTCATTCAGGCACTTAGCGCAGTAGCACGCGAATTGTTTGCCCTTGTTCGAAACTACCCACGCCTACGGGCAGAGCGGCGTAGCAGTTGCCTCGGGCGTTTGCGGTGACATCACCGGAGCCCTGCCACGCGACAACTTCGACGGTGGCACTTTGCCAATCACTCTTCAGCTCGGCTGGGAGAAAGCGCGTGACCTGCGCCCCACCTTTCACGGGCTTGGCAAGTCGCGCTTCGGCGAACTGCGGCGAGAGGTCTGTTCGGCCAGCCAAGGCGCGCAGCATGGGTGCGACAAACAGGTGGAAGCAGACTTGCGTCGAGATCGGGTTTCCAGGAAGGCCGAAGAAATAACACTCAGGCTGCGGCGTGCCGAAGCTAGGGTGGGTTCGCGCGGGGAGCTTGCCGAAAACAATGGGTTTGCCGGGCTGAATCAATGCGCCGGTGAAAATAAACTCAGCGGCGTGTTCGGCGAGGGCATCTTCTACGAGGTCGTATTTGCCGCGGGAGACTCCGCCAGACAGCAGGAGCAGGTCTGCATTGCGGCCACGGTCGATACGGTCGCGGAGATCGTCCATCGTATCGCGCGCGATGGGCAAAGGTTCCGGGAACCCACCTGTGGCGCTCACCAAAGCGGAAAGCGTGTAGGTGTTGGAGTTGTAGATCCGCCAATCCTGAATGGGAGGGTCATCACGATACGATACGGGCAGTTCGACCAATTCATCGCCGGTCGCGACGATGGCCACCTTCGGCTTTGATCTGACAGGAAGATGCTTCCGTCCAACGCTTGCTGCGACACCAATCTCTGCCGCACCGAGCCGCCTTCCTGCTGGAAGCACGATGTCGCCGTCAGCCGCTTCGGTGCCCCGCTGCACAACATTCGCTCCTGCCTGAAGTCTTCGCCCGTGTTCCGGAAGGAGTTTGTCGCCTTCACGCGCGGCATGCTCCAGCATCAGCACGGCGTCGGCACCGTCTGGTAGAGGAGCACCGGTCATGATCTCCAGCGCCTGACCGGTTGCGACGGCGGCTCCTGTCCAACGCTCGCCCGCGCGGACCGAGCCGACGATCTTGAACTCGCCCCTCTCCCATGCCGGATCGTCAGACCGCAGAGCGAAGCCGTCGCGAGTAGATCGATTGAACGGAGGCTGATCGCGATCGGCCCAGATGTCAAAGGCCAGCGTGCGGCCCACAGTGTCCTGGAGCAATTCGTACTCTTCTTCGCGCGCGACGGGACCGGTCAGTTTCGCGTGGGCAAGGACTTCATTGAGGGCCTGCTCATAGGTGAGGATCCGCTCGGACATGGAGTGTTGGATGCGGGTGGACTGTGGCGAGGGACTGCGGGTCTCTCCACTTCGCTGCGCTTCGGTCGAGATGACGGCGTGGTGGAGGGTGAAACTGCGGTCCTTCGAAAACGAAACGCCCCGGCTGGCCGGGGCGTTCTTATTGAACGGAGTGACGCTTTAGCGTGTGCCCTTCTTTGCGTTGTATCTTGTGTCAATCTTCTGACCAAAGCCCGTGAGAACCTGCTTAACGGTTTCGGCCTGACCGCCGTCTGGAGCAAGCTCCAGATACTTCTGGTAAGCCTCTAAGCAACCTGGAGGCGCTACGGGAAGCTGCGTCTTCGGGTCAACAGTAGCTTTCTGTACCAGCACTTGACCCTTGATGAAATACGGATCGGGACGTTTTGGGTCAGCGGCAATGGCCTTGTTGGCTGCGGCCAATGCATCCTCCTGCTTGTTGTTGTTGAACATCACAGCAGCTTCGTTGTTGAAGTAGAGGCCAGCCTTTGCGGGTTCGATCCTGGCTGCAGCATCGAATGCGGTGGCTGCATCCGGCACTTTGCCCGCCTTTGCCAGAGTGTTCCCGAGCTGGTTGTAACCGCCAGCCTGTGTTGCTGGATTTGGCTTCTTCGCCGCGGCATCGAGATCTATGCCCTTTTTGTACGCGTCGGCGGCCTGAGTGTATTGCTGCACCACGGCATCGTCGGTGTTCGGTACCTTATGGGCATCGCGGTCGGCCTTGGCAAGGTGGTCGCCCTGCGCCTGCAGCGTGTCGCCCAGAGTGATCCAGAGCAAGCCTTCATCGGGCTTGGCTGTTGTTGCAGACTTCATGGATTCGACGTCCTTTGTGACATCATCCTTCGTCTTTGAGGCGGCATTCAGATCATCCCGAACAGTCTTCAGCGTGGCATTCAGGTTCGCGACTACCTTGTTCGCTGACGTCGTTTCAGCATTCTTCTTCCGGTATTCCTCAATGTTCTTGCGCTCTTCTGGCGTGAGCTCCTTCATGTACTCTTCACGAGTCATGTCGAAGTCGAGTGTCTTATCGTCGCCAGCCTTCACAACAAGCAACTGACGATCCAAAGTCTTGTCGCCCTGTACGACATAGACCACGTAATCGCCGGCGGGCAAATCTTTGGTGCTGTAGTCGCCCGAAGCGCTGATTGGTACATCGAGTGCGATTTTCGAGTCCTTCAGAGCTGCGCGATCTTTGCTGAACTTGACGTCACCACTGGTGATGGCCTGAGCGGCAGCGTTCTGAATATGTCCGTGGACTGAGGCGTTTGCCGGAGCCTGTGCGAGCACGGCCGAAGCCGGCACAAGCATCATGGCAGCGACCGCGGCAAGGGTGTTTCGTGTGAGTGTCTTCATCATCTTCCTTCCATGAAACCGATTGCTGGAGCTTTGTTGCTCTGCATGAAATGTGACGCTGCTAACGGGCAGCGTACCGAATGGGGTCGACCGAACCAGCCTCTGCAAAAGCACGCAAGCGCAGCGCACAGCTTTCACAAACTCCACAGGCTTCGGCTTCACCCGAATAGCACGACCAACTTACATGTAATGGAGCGCCCAATTCAACTCCGAGCCGGATGATCTCTGTTTTACGCAGGTGAATGAGCGGCGTGACGACTTTGATTTCACCTTCCCGCGTTCCTGTTTGAATCAGGGCATTGAACGCTTCGTAATACGCAGGGCGGCAGTCCGGATAGCCCGAGCTGTCCTGCTCTACGGCTCCGATGAAAACCGTTTTCGCTCCGAGAACTTCAGCCCAGCTCACAGCGGCGCTGAGGAAATGGGCGTTGCGGAACGGCACATACGTGACAGGAACATCGGCACCGGTCCGTGCAGCGGAGATTTCACCTGCCTCTTCTTCAACGGCGTCGGGGACTGCGATAGAGGCATCGGTCAAAGCAGAACCCCCGATTTTGCGGAAGAGTTCCGTCTTGAGTTCCATCAGGTCTCGCAGGCCGACTGCCTGCGCAACAGCACGTGCTGAAGCAAGCTCACGTGCCTCTGTGCGCTGGCCATAGCTGAAATGCAGACCGAATGCGTCGTAATCGCGCGAAGCAAGCGCAGCACAGACTGTGGAGTCCATTCCGCCCGACAAGCAGACGACCGCCCGTGAGCGGTCTGCGACTGCTGATGTATCTCTGTTCAAAGGGCGGATCCCTCGTCGGCGACTTCGGCTGCCGTAACGCCTTCCAGAGTCTCAGGCGTGAGTTCAGCGGAGGACAGAACCTCACGCGCAGCCGATTCATCACTCGCCCGAACCTGGAGCCTTGAATTGAAGGCCATCGGTATCAAATTGTTGGCGTTCTCGCCCTGCAGGAAGGAAGGAATACCCGCGCTTTCCAGCGCTGTGCGAGCCAGGTTCGCCGTCGCGGGCTCTGGAAAAGTAGCGATAGTCACGAAGTTATCGAGCGCCCCGCCCTGTTCTTCCGCACTGATCTGTTCCAGCATCTCTTCGTTTGTTTCGCTCATGTGTCGTTCGGCCTCCGGGCCCGCTCAGTTTGTGTGATGCACAATGCGGCGCATCACTACTTCAGGTCAATGGATTGCAGATGGAAGGTGATGGTGCCAAAGAACAGGCGTGCCTGCATCTGTACGGGTAAATGGCGTGCGTCGTCCGTGTACCAGATCCAGATATGCCCACGGTTTTTCACAACGCCCTCGTCGGCTGTTGCCTGCACTTTGACGGTCTGGAATGTGCCCGCGGGCGTCTTGATTTCTTCTTTCGACTCCACCTTCATTCCAACGGTAACGGTGCGCATGGAATCAGCAAGAGGAAACTCGACGGTCTGCCCGACCACAAGTGGTTGAGACTGCGTGTAGAAGATCGATGAGAGGGAGTCAGTAACGCAGGCCGGTACGTTGGCTTCTTTGTGGGTGGCGGTGCCCTTCACCAGGTTGCGCTCATTTTGGATCTGCTTGCCGTGCGCGTAATCAAAAGAAAGCTCGCTTGCGATTTTGCGGCGGCCTTCCTGAGTCTGCTTGTTGAAACCCGTGGAGCAGCCGGTTTTCGTGTTGAAGCCGGACTGGAAGCGATCGACCACCGGGAACAGCAGGTTCACGGCACCAACCGTGTCGGCGGTGGTGGAGATTTTCTCGTCGTCACCAGATGCGTCAAGGTGAAAGACGGCGGTGCCCGCGGTAAATACGCGCCAGTCGACGGTGAAGGTGAGCGTTGCGTGCTGAGGGTAGGCAAAGCCGCCCTGCGGTGCCTGCAAAGTAGGGATGGGCTTCTGTGGTGCGGGTGTTTTTGAGCCGAGAAGCTGTCCAGAGGCTGCTTCCGGGCCTGCCCAGAATGCAAGGGCGAGCGAAAGGGGCAGCACCCTTGAGAACGTACGGAGGTTCAAATCTACGTCTCCTGTTGGGGTGTGGCCCGGTGCTACGGACGTCCGCGCACGAGCAACATACGCAGGATGAGGGCGGCATAGATTGCGAGCGCACCCACTAGGGCATTGTACTCGCGGTGGTGCAGGTAACGCTCGCGGTCAAAGTGCCCACGAGCCGCAAGAACATCCGTAAAACGAGCCGGAGTGAGGCGGGGGAGGAGGCGAGGAACGCGGGCGGCATAGTCAGTAAAACCGGGAAACACGCCGCGCAGAAAGGCCTCCTCTGACAGAATAGTCGGCACGTAAATGGCGAGGAACAAGATGACCAGGATTGCGCCCAGCCACCATCGTCCTGCGGCCAGCGCGATGCCGAACGCGATGCCCATGGAGCCCAGGTATAAAGGGTTCCGCGTATAGGCGTAAGGTCCGGTGCGGGTGAGTTCTGCATTTTTTTTGACGTAACCAGCGGCATAGCCACGAAGCCAAACACCCGCCGCCACAAAAGGCAGCCCCACAGCAAGAGAGCTCCAGGTGGGGTGGGCGAAGATGAGAAACAGGGCCGCCGTAACGAAGCCAAGCGGCACGCGAATGCGCCGGGCGATCTTCTGCCACGTGGTCCTTTGAGCTGGCGGTGGAGCGGAGGCCATCCCAACATCTTCGCAGAGTTCAGAAGGCGGGCTGCTGCGAGGCCTCGTCGGTGAGCCCGGCAAGGGCGTCGCCAGCGGCACCAAGTACCGTCGGAACCGCGATGCGTCCGATCCCGGGATCAGCCTCTTGCACGTGTTTGTAGCTGGTTACGGAGGACGCATGGCGGAGCACGCGATGCGGACCGGGGCCCCAGGGACCATTGCGCTGCGGATCGGTGGGGCCGAAGAGCGCCACAGCGGGTACCTCCAGCGCGGCCGCGAGATGAACCGGACCGGAGTCGCCTCCAATAACCAGTGCAGCGCGGCGAACGAGTTCGACCAGGCCCGGAATGCCGGGGCTGATCACGCGAGCAGAACCGGCACTTTCTTCCGCTACGCGAATGGGGATGCTTTCGTCGTGTCCGCTGGAGTTGACGAGGACATCGAACCCTACCATGCCGAGTTCGCGCGCGAGCTCGGCGTAACAATGCACGGGCCACTGCTTCGCACCCCAGCCAGCAGTAGGCGCAAGCAGACAGAGCGGCTTGCCCGTGATCTGCTCCCCGGCCCATTTTGCTTCGGCAGGGTC
Source organism: Granulicella sp. (assembly GCA_965200515.1). Taxonomy (GTDB): domain Bacteria; phylum Acidobacteriota; class Terriglobia; order Terriglobales; family Acidobacteriaceae; genus Granulicella. The sequence goes on from CBDAUT010000014.1 coordinate 3,322,817, forward strand.
TTCCGGCAGCTCAACTTCTGCTGGAGTGAGTGGAACGCCGCAGGCCTCGCTTAGGAGCGTCGCGCCCTGCAGCACGACGTGGTCACCTTCTCGCTGCAGGCGTTGCCGGTATAGGCGCGCGGCGAGCGCTTCTTTGGGGTCGCGAAAGCCGGCGAACTCTGCCGCTCGGGCCATGCGCCCGATGACGGCGGAACGCAGTGTGCCCTGCATGTCGACGACGACATCGTAGTGTTCGCGGTGGAGGGCGCGGCCGAGCTCGCGGATGGACATCAGCGTCGCTTTGGAGCGTGGCGCGGAGGACCAGAGCTTGGTGTCGGCTAGATGAACTCGGTTGACCAGAGGGCCTTTGCCGTCGCGGCCAACGAGCAGCGGTGCCCAGCGCGGGTCAACGACCCAGTCGATGCGCCAGTCGGGCCGAGCACGACGCAGCGCGGCTACGCCGGGAAGCGCGTGGAGCACATCTCCCATCGCCCCGACGCGAATGATGAGGATCTTGAGGGCTCTCATGAGACGAGCGCCTCACGTGTGTGGGTGGCATCTGGCACGCTGGTGGAAGCGGCCATGACTGGTCGTTTGAGGCGTTCTTCCAACGTGCGCATCACTGGCGCTTTGTAGAGGAAGTCGGCGTCGAGCGCGACGACTAAAAGCGGGCCGACGGATTCCAATTTGCTGCGGAAACCGTGCGACAGCTTGACGGCGTCTTTTTCGGTGGTGACGAAGCCCGTGGCCTTCAGTTCGCGCGCGGCTTTCAGGATTTGCTCGATGTCGTTCGCGTCGTAGCGATGGTGGTCGTCAAAGACGACGGTGTCGATGACGCCGCAGCCGGAGGCTTGCAGCAGTGCAGCGAAGCCTTCCGGGCGCGCAATGGCACAGAACGCGAGGGGACGCAGGCCAGCCGTGAAGACGCCGAGCGGCTGCGGGAACCGCAGCGTGCGCCGGATGGACCACAACGGCGGGTTCGGGCCGGCAAGGGTGCGCACCTGCTTTTCAACGGCTTCGCACTCTTCTTCGCGGAGAACGATGGCGTCAGCGCGCTTCAGTGCGTCTAGTGGCTCGCGGAGGTTGCCGGCGGGAAGCAGCGTGTCGGTGAGATCTTCTGCGGTGACGAGAACGATGTTGAAGTCTCGAGCGAGGCGGCGGTGCTGGAAGCCGTCATCGAGGATGTGGATGCCGGCTGCGGATTCGCGCTCTGCAACCGCGCCGGAGGCGAAGCGGTTGGTGCCAACCCACACCGGACCGGACGTGCGCTGCGCGATGAGTGCAGGTTCGTCGCCGAACTCGCGGGCGGCTTCGTGAGCGTCGTTCCCCTCCATCTGTACACGTTGCACGCCTGAACCTTTTCTCCCGTAGCCGCGGGAGAGGACGTCGACATGCCAGCCGCGCTCCTGAAGCATGTTGGCGAGCGCGATGACGACCGGGGTCTTACCCGCTCCACCTGCCGACAGGCTGCCGACGCTGAGGACGGGCCAGGCGAGTTTGTGCGTGCGGCGGAGACCGGCGCTGTAGAGGGACGCGTCGAGCGCGAAGGCAGCGCGATAGATCGGAACGAGCGGCAGGGCCCAGGGACGGCGCACGGTCATGCCGCGTCTCCACGAACGAGTGTCACGATGGCTTCGACGGCGCGAGCGGTGGCTCCCTGGCGTTGGTGAAACACAGTACGTCCATTTTCGCCCATCGTGCGAGCGGCCTGCTTGTCGGTGAGGAGATGTTCGAAGGCTTCAGCCAGTTCGAGCTCGTTCTGGACGATGCGGATGCCTTCGGCTTGCTGCAGGTCGGCGACAATGTCGCGGAAATTTTCGAAGGAGCGACCCATGATGATGGGGACGCCGAACTGGGCGGGTTCAAGTGGATTGTGGCCGCCGCGCGGGAGGAGGCTGCCGCCTAAGAAAGCGACGTCAGCGATGCCGTAGACGGACGCGAGATCGCCGATGGTGTCGAGCAGGATGATGTCTGCGATGTCGAAGCTCTGGCCGTTCGAGTAGGTGTCCGCCACCGCATTTGCTGCGGTGCTACCTCTAAGCAAGTCTGTTGCGCGGATTGCCGGGAAACTCTTTGCGAGTTTCCAGACCTCTTCGAAGCGCTCAGGGTGTCGAGGTGCGAGGACGAGCATGGCAGCGTGCGGAAGCGCGCCTTTTTGCCAGCCTTCGATAACTTTGGCCTCCTCACTTTCTACGCCCGCTTCGTTGCTGGCCACGGTGCTCCCTGCGACGACGATGCTGGCTCGGACTGCTGCTTTCCGAATGAGTTCCGCAATGGCGCTCTGCTTGGGTGCCCGAACGTCGTATTTCAGATTGCCGCTTACTCTCACCGAGCCCTCGCGTGCGCCGACGGAAACCAGGCGTCGCGCGTCTTCTTCGCTTTGGGCGAGCCAGAGGGTGACTTTGCGCAGCATATTGCCCCACAGGCTGCGGACGCGCATGGCGCGGACATAGGAGCGATCGCTCATGCGGGCATTGACGACGACCACCGGAACGCCCGCGCGTTGGCACTCGTGCAGGACGCGGGGCCAGAGTTCGCTCTCGGCGAGGACGAGTGCTGCGGGTTTGAGCACGCGCAGGTAGGCGCGGACTGCGAAGGCGAAGTCGAGGGGGAAATAGAAGACGCGGTCTGCGCCGAAGCGTTCTCGGGCGAGGGTTTGGCCGGTGCGGGTAGTGGTGGAGATGACGACGCGCCAGTCTTCGCCAAGTGCGGCTTCGAGTTCGGTGACGAGGCGCGACGAGGCGAGTACTTCGCCAACGCTGACGGCGTGGAGCCAGATGATCTGCCTGCCTCCGATGTCCTTGAGCAGAAGCTGTGGGACGCGTCCGAGCCGCTGGGGCAGGCCTTCGCGGTAGCGCTGCGTGGTGAGCATGCGGAAGAGCCACCAGGGGGACGCGAGGAACAACCCGAGTGACAGGGCGGCGGAGTACAGGAGCATCAGCATGAGCGGCTTGCCTCGGCGGGCGTCCGCCAAATACAGGGGTCTCTCCGCTGCGGTGCTACGCACTTTCGGTCGAGATGACAAGTCACCAGGAGGAACGCGCGATAGTTCGCCAGACACGAGTTCCCTGCTCGCTTTTGCCCACTGTGCATCGTCAGAAGGATAATTGACTTGTGATGCTTCGGCCCCAAAACAAACTGGTCCGTGTTGCGGCGGTAGCTGCGCTCTGCACGCTTGCGGCCTTTGCGAAAGACAAACCGCGCAAACCTGCGCCGCCGATGTCTGCGGAGAAATACCCGTTCCACGATGCGCATGTAAACGAGAAGGTGACGATTGCGGCGGAACCCGGCGACACAGACGAGACCATCGCGAAGACACGGCTCGACTATTACCACCATGGCTTTATGCCGATTCGCGTCATCGTGACGAACGACTCGAACGACGCCGTGTCACTGGACGATGCGCGCATCCTGTTTGTAGCTGCTGACAACTATGTAGAGAATGCAGCCACATACGATGATCTGCAGCGGCGGCTCTTTTCGAAGAAGTCGGTGGCGGGAACGAAGATTCCTTTGCCGGGGCCACTGCCCTCGATCACCATTCATCATCCGCCGGTAGACAAGCAGATTCTGGCGGACGACACAGACTTTGGTTTCCAGGGAACCACAGTTGCTGCCCACACCACGGCAGCGGGGTACCTCTACTACGACACGCGTAGCATCGATGATCCTGTGCTGGAGCACGCGACTCTGGAGCTACGCAAGGTGCGGTTCGCTTCTACGAATAAGACGCTCGACTCCTTCGAAATCCCGCTGAAGCCCGCTCCAAAAGAAAAACAGACTTCATCCAAACCGGCGGAGAAGAAATAAGCGTGCTGCGTCTTCGAGCGGCTGTCCCGTCTGACGTACCCACCATCCTTCGCTTCATTCGCGAACTCGCAGAGTACGAGCGCGAGCCGGACGCGGTGGTCGCGACTGATGCGGATTTGCTGCGCGATGGGTTCGGTCTTGCTGCGGATGGTGTGACGCCGCTCATGCCTGCCGTTGATGCGAAGTTTCGCTGCGTGATAGCGGAATGGGACGGCGAGGCTGCCGGATTTGCGCTGTACTTTACGAGCTACTCCACCTGGCTTGGGCATCACGGCATTCGGCTGGAAGATCTGTACGTGACTCCCTCGCTTCGAGGCAAGGGCATCGGCAAAGCGCTGCTCGCGCACCTTGCGCGCGTGGCCGTGGATGAGGGATGTGGGCGGCTGGAGTGGGACGTGCTGACGTGGAATGAGCCAGCAATCAAAGTGTATGAAGCCATCGGGGCGAACACGCAAACAGAGTGGCGGATTATGCGGCTCGCGGGTGAGGCGTTGCGTGCTTTGGCAGTGCAGGGCGAGAGCATCGGGTAGAAAGCTGCGCAAAGCTACGGTAAGGCAGAATGTTTCGGGGTCCTTCGACTGCGCGCGTTGCGCTCCGCTCAGGATGACGAAGAATTTGGTCTGGAACGTATCCTGAAAGAGATGAAAAAGATTCACGTAATTGGCGGCGGCCTTGCCGGGCCCGAGGCTGCGCTGCAAGCTGCCGCGATGGGCTGCGATGTTGTCCTCTCGGAGATGCGACCGCTGCGTTCGACAGAGGCGCACCAGACAGCTGACTTCGCGGAGTTGGTTTGCTCGAATTCGTTGAAGAGCGAAAGTGAGAACTCAGCGCCGTGGCTGTTGAAGCAGGAGATGCGGCGGGCGGGATCTTTTCTGCTGCAGGCGGCAGATGCTTGCGCGGTTCCTGCGGGACACGCCCTAGCCGTGGATCGCGCAGACTTTTCCCGGCGTGTGGCAGAGCTGATTGCAACCAATCCGCGCATCGAAGTGCGGCGCGAAGAAGTGACGCACCTGCGGGAGAACGATGCGGACACCATTACTGTGCTCGCAAGCGGTCCGCTAACGAGTTCGCCGCTGGCTGCGGAGTTGCAGCGGCTTACCGGTGCAGATCACCTCGCGTTTTACGATTCCATTTCGCCGATTGTGGACGCGTCCACCATCGATATGGAGAAGGTGTACTTCGCAGCGCGATGGGACAAAGGCACGGCGGATTACATCAACTGCCCATTCACGAAGGAAGAATACGACGCATTCATCGACGCGCTGAACGCGGCGGAACGTGTTCCCGCGAAGGAGTGGGAGCACCTGCCGTTCGTAGAAGGTGAGGCCGCGCCTGAGCCGGCGAAGCAGCCCGACGTGAACTATTTCGAAGGCTGTCTGCCGATTGAAGAAACCGCCCGACGCGGACGCGATACGCTGCGCTTTGGGCCGATGAAACCCGCGGGGCTGACGAATCCGAAGACGGGCCGCTGGCCGTATGCGGCGGTGCAGTTGCGGCAGGAAACGCTGCGCGCGGACAGCTACAACCTCGTTGGCTTTCAGAACCACATGAAGTTTGGCGAGCAGGCGCGCGTGCTGCGCATGATTCCCGGGCTGGAGAACGCCACGTTCCTGCGCTACGGCCAAATTCACCGCAATACGTACATCCATGCACCTTCGCTGCTGACGGAGACGCTGCAGTTGCGGGCGCATCCGAGTGTTTTCATCGCCGGGCAGCTTTCGGGTGTCGAGGGTTACACCGAGTCGATCGCCGGTGGTTTGTTGGCAGGGCGATTTGCAGCGGCGCTTGCGCGTGGTGAAGAGCCGGTGGCCGCGCCTCGTCTCTCGGCGCACGGGTCGCTGATGCACTACATCACGCACGCGGAGACGAAACGCTTCCAGCCAGCGAACATCACGTTCGATCTGCTGGTGCCGCTGGAAGAAGAGCTGCGGAAGAAGATTCGGGACAAGAAGGAGCGGCACCGGATGCAGTGTGAGCGCGCGCTTGAGGCGTGGGGTGGATGGTTGGACGGTGTGACATCTGTGACGGGATAGGGCGCCTTCAGCGCTTGTACGTCATTCGTGCGTGTACCTAGGGCTTCGCCCTAGGCTGGTATGAGACGGGCCTTTGGCCCTCGCTTCTGGTGATCATACAAATGGGTGGAGCGTAGACGGAATATGGGATCTCTCCACTGAGTTTTCACCTAGCCAGCAAGCTGGCCGGAAACCTCAATGCACTTCGGTCGAGATGACAGTTTGCGTAGATAAGCAGCCAATTTCCCGCTACCGAACTGCAGGTCTCTCCACTACGCGGCTTCGCCGCTCCGGTCGAGATGACGTACCTGTAGGGCTTCGCTTAGATCTTCTGGACGCGGTGCACATCACGTACACCGGGCACCTTGCGCAGGTTCTGCGTGAGGCGGTTGAAGTGGCGGACGTCGACGGTTTCGATGACGAAGTCGACGTTGGTGATGCCGTCGACGGGCGGTTTGGTATCGAGTGAGCGGATGTTGGTGCCGTCTTCGGAGATGATTGCCGTAAATTCTTTCAGCAGCCCGGGGCGATCGTCGCACACGATGGTCAGCTTCACGGGATAGGTGGTAGGCCGCGGCGTGTTGGGAGCGCTGCCTGCAGCGGGAGCCACGTCGGCCCACTCGACCTCAATGCGGCGGTCGGCTTCGTAGAGCAGATTCTGCACGTTGGGGCAGCTTCTGGCGTGGACGGCAACACCTTTGCCGCGCGTGACGTAGCCAATGATTTCTTCGCCGCGGATCGGGTTGCAACATCGTGCGCGATAGACGAGCAGGTCATCCTGGCCCTCGACTTGGAGCGACTCAGAGCCGCGGCCGAAGAAGACGCGCTTCACCGCGTCCGACATGTGCGAGAGTGTGCTGCTCACCGTGCCGGGCTCTGCGGGTGTGGCTTCGCTCGCCATGGTGCTGCCGGGTTCAAGCTTGTTCAGCACCTGCCTGGCCGAGTATTTGCCGAACCCGATGCCCGCTAGCAGATCCTGCTCGTTCCCTAGACCGTACTCGTTCGCGATGCGGTCGAAGTCCGCCGCGTGGTACTTCGCGAGTGAGACTTTGAATTTACGCGCTTCGCGGTCGAGCAGCTTCTTGCCTATCTCGAGGGCGCGTTCACGCTGGTGCTCGTTCAGCCAATGCTTGATCTTGTTGCGCGCGCGAGAGCTCTTGGTGAAGCTAAGCCAATCTCGGGAGGGCTGATGACCGGCTTGCGTGGTGATCTCGCAGATATCGCCATTACGCAGCTTGTGACGAAGCGGAACGATTCGTCCGTTGACCTTTGCGCCCGTGGTCATGTGACCGACGTCGGTGTGAATGGCGTACGCGAAGTCAACCGGTGTGGCGTCCTTCGGCAGCACGATGACCTTGCCCTTCGGCGTAAAGGTGTAGACCTCTTCCGGGTACAGGTCGATGCGCAGTGTCGACATGAATTCGTTAGGGTCGGTCATCTCGCGCTGCCATTCCATCAACTGGCGCATCCAGGCGAGGCGCTGTTCGTCCTTGGCGGAAACGTTGTCGGAGGCCTTGTATTTCCAGTGTGCGGCGATTCCCTCTTCCGCCACCTCATGCATACCTTCGGTGCGGATTTGCACTTCAAACTGGTGCGCGCCTTCGGCGATCAGCGTGGTGTGCAGCGACTGATACATATTCGGCCGCGGCATGGCGATGAAGTCTTTGAAGCGACCGGGCACGGGGCGCCACGTGGTGTGCAGCAGGCCGAGCACGGCATAGCAGTCCTGCTCCGTTTGCGTGATCACACGGATCGCGAAAAGGTCGTAGACCTGGTCGACGGGAACGTGGTGCGCGGTGAGCTTTTGCTGAATGGAATACAGCCGCTTAATGCGCGATTGCACGCGCGCCTTGATGTTGGCATCCCGCAGCTTGGTTTCGATGCTGCCGACGACCCGGTCGAGAAAGGCTTCGCCTTCGCCCCGTAGTGAGTCGACTTCATCGGTCAGCTTGCCGTACGAGATGGGATCGACGTAGCGGAAAGCGAGGTCTTCCAATTCCCCGCGCAGCTTACCCATGCCAAGCCGGTGTGCGAGCGGCGCAAAGACATCGAGCGTTTCACGTGCGATGCGCTGCTGCTTTTCCGGCTTCAGGTGCTCCAGCGTGCGCATGTTGTGCAGGCGGTCGGCGAGCTTGATGATGACCACGCGAACATCGGTCACCATGGCGAGCAGCATCTTGCGGATATTTTCGGCCTGATGATCTTCGCGGTTTGCGAACTTGATCTTGTCGAGCTTGGTGACGCCTTCGACAATGTGCGCGACCTGGTCACCGAAGCGCTTGCCGATTTCAGCGGTGCTCACGTCGGTGTCTTCGACCGCGTCGTGCAGCAGGCCTGCGGCGATGGCGGTGGCGTCCATCTTCAGCTCAGCAAGAACCTGCGAGACCTCAAGCGGGTGGACGATGTACGGTTCGCCGGAGGCGCGCTTCTGCCCCTCGTGCTGCTGGACTGTGAATAACCAGGCGCGACGGACAAGCTCGAGATCGTCGTGAGGCCGGTTTGCCTTCACGGTCGCGAGCATGTTTTCAAAGCCAGCCTCCAGCGATCCGGGAGGCGGAACCGGAACGGCGACGGGCAAATTGGGTTGAGTCTCAGGCTCAATTGCCAGCGCGAAAGTGCCCGAGGGTTCGTCCAGCGAACGGCCATTTCCCCCCGGAAGCTCCCGCTCACGCACGGCAGGCACGGGGAGCGCTGCTTCCATCTCCATTCCCGTGTCACTTTGTGGCGGAGCACTGCTTTGGGGGCCAGAATCGAGCGGTCCTTGACGGACGGTGGCCATAAATCATTATACGGGCGCGGTTTAGAGCTCTGATGAGAGACAGGCTGCACGACGTGGTGTCGTCCTCGTCACGCGTTTCCGGATCGTGCTGTGGTGTTCCGACTGGTGTCAGAAGCGGCACTGGAGCAGTTCCGTGGGTTGGAAGCGGAGATCAGCGCAAACCTCAGCGCGAAGGCTTAGTGCAGGAATCCTGGCGTGGGGCGTGGCCCAAGGTGTGTCCAGCGCACAAGCTCATCGAAGGCATGACCCACTTCATCAGCCATGATGACGCAGTGACCCTCGTGGTGGACGTACTGCTGCACAAGGTTTTCGCCAAAGCCCGCGCCCTGCACCATGTGGTCGTAGAGCGAAAGCGACGTAGGCGGAATCGTTGGGTCGTAAATTGTGTGCACTGCAAGCATGGGCTTCGTCAGGTGGCCGGAAGGCGTGTAGTGGCGATAAAGGTATTCGCGCGCCTTTGGATCCGCAGCGTAGCGGTGCACGTTGTCATTAAGTGCAATGTCACCGGCTGCAGATGTTGCTTCCGTTCCTGTGTAAATGTAGTTGCGATTGTCGAACGGATTGCCGCCGGATCGCCGCTGCATATCGCCAACAATGAAGGTGAAGTATGAAATGTCGTTTGCTACCGAGATGTCGGTGTGCAGCCCCATCATGGAGCGGAGTTCCGCAGCGGCATCCGGCTTTGCGTGCAGCGCGGCGATTATCTTTTCGCGAACGGCAGCGGTGTCGTCGTAGTCTGCAGGCACAGGAACGAGCGGCGGCATCAGGCCTGGAAAGTAGTAATCAAACGCGGCGCGTAGCGCGAAGCGTCGCTCGAACGATTCGAATGTCGGGCCGACGGCGCCACACAGATCCAGTCCGCCGATGTATGGCTTTGGATTGAGTTCCAGCGTGATCATCGTGAGTGCACCACCCATTGAGCCACCGGCGACATAGGTGTCGTGAGGCTGTCCATGCGCCTTCACGAAGTACCGGCGCAGCAACTCCGTCTCGCTGTAAGCCTGCGGCAGTGCCCAGCCCGGCTGCGAATATGCACTCTGCGCGACGGCGTAGTGATGCTGAAAGAAGACGTTCGGCTGCGTTTCCAGCTTTTCGGCAATGCGAAAGGAAACGCCGTGACGGGCGTAACCATGGAAATACATCACGAGCGAATGGTTCCAGTCGGCCGGAACATCTATGCGGTACTGCGCGCCGGCGAGCACACCCACCTCCGTCGTTCCGTAGGGCGTTTGCAATGTTTCCGGCGGTGAGTCCGGCTTGGGTGCGTGGTCAGCTCCCGCGCCGAGTGCCGGCAATGGGAGAAGGAGGGCGCAAATGCAAAGACGCCGAACCGCTGCCGCGGCGGAAACCTGAAATACAAATGCCATGAGGGGTGATGTTGATTCTAGCGCAGCCGGCGTGGGACGTTGCGGCTAGGCGGAAACCGCTACCTGCCCGGCAACTTCGACGCGGTCGCGGCCCAGTTCCTTCGCGCGGTACAAAGCGGTGTCCGCCTCGCGCACCAGGAACTCAAAACTTTCCGCCCGCAAAGGCGTGCGACAGCAAACGCCGATACTCACCGTGACCCTTCCGGTGTGCGAGCGCGAGTGTTCGAGATTTAGCTTTCGCACCGCAGCGCGGATGCCGTCAGCCACCTTCAACGCCCCGGACAGCTCCGCTCCGGGGAGCAGGACCGCAAACTCCTCACCTCCGTACCGTGCGGAAACATCATGGCTGCGACGTGGCTGCGCCTGGATCACCTTCGCAATATCCTTCAGGCACTCGTCGCCGCGCTGGTGGCCATAGGTGTCATTCAGCAGCTTGAAGCAGTCGACATCCACCATCAGCAATGCGATGGAGCTCGATGCACGGCGCGAACGACGCCATTCTGTATCCAGCACGGAATCGAAATGCCTGCGGTTGTAGAGACTCGTCAGACCGTCCCGGATGGAAAGCTCACTTAGGCGCTCGTTCGCTTCTCGCAATTTGCGTTCGGTCAGTAGCAGCTGCTTTTGCGATTCCTCAAGCTGGCGATGCGTTTCGTGCAGCGACAGAAACCTTCGCTTTTCCAGCGCCGCCGTCGCCAGCGAAATGAGCAGAATGAAACCTGTGGCAACAGCGACCGTCGCTTCGCCGAGCACGCCCACGTGAATCGTCCATGCGGTGCTGAACTCTCTACTACCTGGCACAAAAGTGATGGCCCGCATTACGGTGTAGTGCGTAATTGCTATCCCGAGCCCCATCACCATGGCAGCGACGATGCGCATCGACTCGCTGTGTGACTCTCGATTGCGGACGGAAAAACCAATCCAAAGCGCGACCGTCGATGCGGTAACGGCAACGAACGACGAGTAGATAACAAGCAGCGGGTTGTAGCGAGGCTCAGCGAGCGATCGCATAGCTGCCATGCCGACATAGTTCATCGAGGCAACGCCGGAGCCCATCAGGAGGCCGCCGGCGACAATTTCTCCCCATCCGTTGAGCTTTTCAGCTCCGACAACAGTGAGCACCACTGCGGACGCTGCAATCGCGAGCAACAGCGATAGAACGACAGTAGGTATGAAGTAATCGATCTGAACCGGGATGCGCAGCGACTGCATACCCAGGTAGTGCATCGACCAGATGCCGATGCCCAACGCGCAGGAGCCGCCCAGCAACCACAGTCTTCGCTGCACAGGCGTGTCCGCCGAGCGCATGCGGTCTGCGAGCGAGAACGCAGCATACGATGCAAACATCGAGATGAGCACGGAAAGTGTGCCCAGCCCGTGTGAGTACTGAACGGGAAATGTTTGCATTTCCGGCAAGTTTACCTGCCGTCCGTGTGTTGCCGATAGAAATTTCCCACTCTTGTACGACGCTACAATCGCCCGTATGGATTACTTCACCATCTTTTCCCTGCCGCGCCATCTGCAAATCGACTCAGGAGCGCTGGAAAAGAGCTTCTATGCGCAGTCGCGCAAACTGCATCCTGACCGCTTCGCAGCCAAGCCTCTAGCCGAGCAGGAGGCGGCGCTCGCGGCAAGCTCGCAACTGAACGATGCCTACCGCACACTGCGTGACCCCATCGTCCGCACGGAATACCTGCTGTCTCTGGAAGGCATTCAGCTTGAGGAGCAGTCCCGTGCAGCAACCGACGCGGCGAAGGCAGCAGGCACACAGAAGAAGCAGGTAGCTCCCACGGATTTGTTGGAGGAGGCGTTCGAGCTGAACATGCAGTTGGAAGAAATGCGGATGGCTCGCAAAATGGGCGAAGACGATCCGCAGACGCGCAAGGACCTGGAGGCCGCGAAGAAGAAGTTCACCGGTATGATGGACGAGGTCCAGGGGCAACTTCAAGACGTGTGGGAAAAGTGGGATGCAGCGGAGAGCACGAGGGATTCTGACGGGAAAGACGCCGCGAAGAAGTCGCTTGTAGATCTGCTGAATCGTCGAAGCTATGTGCGTAATCTTGTGCGGGATGTGAACGAGGCGCTGGAGTAAATACCCGTATTTATTACATCCGTGATCGTCATTCCAGCGTTGCGGCGAAAATTTGACCTTGAGGCTGGAGCACAACTTCGCGTTACCATCCATGTTCCGCACAGCCATTCACGATAGCCGCTTCTGATAGCAACGTTCTATGCACTTTTTCCGCTGTGTCTGTTTTCTCGTTCTGGCCTGTCTGCCCATCACGTCCAAGGCTGACGAGAATCCCGATTGGACGACTCCGGTAAAGCCCTTTCAAATCGCCGACCACCTGTACTACGTGGGCTCACGTGATCTGGCAGTGTTTCTAGTGACGACTCCGCAGGGCAACATCCTGGTCAACGCCAACCTGCCGAGTTCTCCACCGCTCATCCGTAGGAGCGTGGAAGAACTTGGCTTCCGCTGGTCAGATACGAAAATTCTGCTGAACGGCCAGGCGCACTTCGACCACATGGGAGGTACAGCAGAGATCATCCGCGAAACGCACGCGAAGAACTTCGTGATGGATGGCGATGCGAGTGTGTCTGAAACAGGTGGCCGCACAGACTTTGCCTTCGGGCCGAAGCAACAATTCGCACCCGCGCATGTGGACCGAGTACTGCACGACGGTCAGAAAGTTGAACTCGGCGGCGTGACGCTCGTAGCACATAAAACGCCGGGTCACACCCGCGGTTGCACCACCTGGACCCTGCAAGTACACGTTCCTGGCGAACCTGTAGGCAAGTTACGCGACGTTGTAATTGTTGGTGGCATCACCGTACTTTCTGATTACCGGTTGGTTGACAAGCCAAAAAAGCCAGCGTCTTATCCCGGTATTGCGAACGACTTCGCACAGACCTTTCGCACGTTGCGCGCTCTTCCGTGCGACATCTTCCTCGGTGCCCACGGCAGCTACTTCGACATGCTGGCGAAGCTGGCTGAGATGCCCCGGCGGGGTGCGGAAGTGTGGGTAGATCCTGCCGGATACAGGAAGGTCGTGGATGAGGGCGAGGCGACGTTTGAGAAGAGGCTAGATGAGCAGGAAAGAAGTAACGTCGCGCGGAGGTGTATGCACGTTTCCCCATCCGTACTTAGATTCACTCCGGATTGTCTATACACACGTAGTAGCGCGGCGAAACTCGGGCATTCAGCGCTGCTGCCATCAGCGCGTTTGACGGACCAAGGCTGAAGCCGGCTACCGAGATGTTCGCGGGGTAGATGAGACTTAGATTCAACGCCTCAACACCAGGAAACTCAGCTAACGCTATCAGTTCATCACGGTGCTGGTTAAGAAACTTCACCGCGCTGACTTCCTGTTCGAGCACGTTGAGCGAGCCTGCATCTCCAAGCAGAAAATCTATTCCGCTCGTCGTTCCATTTCCCACTTGACGCCATACAAAGCTTGGAAGTAGTGATGACTTTGCAATGTACGCATCAACATTGAAATGTTCGCCGAGCGCAAAAAGTCCGAAGCGTTTTCCGAAGTCGTCCGGCCAGCCGTACCATTTCAGAGCGGACCCGTGGCAAACGTCGCACTTCTCATACAGGTAGTTCCATCCCGTATCACCGTTCAGTCCATGTAACTGCACGGAGTACGCTACTGAACCACGTTCAGTACGCTCTATTCCATTTGCATCGTGCCATTGAACACCGACGACCGTGCGGCCGTCGCCGCGGCAACTAGCGCAGATTCCGTAAGCCCTGAAGAAGTCATCAAGGTCGTAGGCACGGCCCAACTCAGCTTCTCTCGTGCGCCACTCCTTCACCTGCTGGATGGTTAATCCGAACTTGCGCAGCATCCACATCTAGCTTTTCATCGGCAACTTCTCCAGCGCCGCAATGTGGTGGAGGTCATGCCCGGCAATCGTTTCAACAATGTTCCAGAGCGTGATTTCGCCACGTTCCGGGTGACGGGCGGGCCGCTTGCGATCGTCTTCCGTCAACGCGGAGATGAACTGCAAATTCCATACACGGAGTGAGTCAAACGTGATGCGCGCCTGCTGCAGCCGGTACTTGTCATAGGCTTTGGCCCAAGCGTCCTGATCGAAGGGCTGAAGCTGCGGATGGTAGTGCTCGAAAACCAGGCGAAGACGCCAAGCCCATGCAACCTCGCAATCGGCCATGTGGCACATTACTTCGCGAACGCTCCATTTATCGGGTGCCGGCTTGGCGTCGATCTGCTCGACGGAGAACTGATTGAGCAACTCCGTAAGGCGCGATGGTGACTTCGCCATCACCTCGATTGGGTCGTGGGTGCCGAGTTTTTCTGCATAGGGGTTGGTGGTCATGTCTGGCATGGCTACTTGGATGCTTCCGCGGCCCACGGGTCGTATTCGCCGACGGACCAGACGTACCCTTCGGGATCAACGACGCTGAACGCCTGACCGCCGTAGTCCATGGTTTTCAGCTCGCCGAGTATCTGCACACCTTCAGCCTGAACACGCGCGTAGACAGGATTGCAGTCCGGCACGATGACGTACATCGTTGATGTGCTGCGTCCGTTCAGGTCCTGAGGATGCGCCATGTGGTCGGGATAAGGATTTTTGTTGCTCGCCGAGCCGAGCATGACCATGCCCTGCCCGAGTACGAGTTCCGCATGATCTACCGTTCCATTTGTGCTTTCGAATATAGCCTTGCGGGTGAAGCCGAAGATGCGCTCGAGCCAGTCAATGGCGGCGTGCGCGTCGTGATAGCGAAGTGCGGGAACAACAGTGGAGCCGTTGATTGCCATGCGCAACATGCTGCCACGCCTGGAGGCATTTGTCGCGTGAATTGTTTTGCACGGGACATGCGCTACGACGTTTTGCGGCAGTAGCCGAGACGGTGCATCCAATTATGTGTGATTTCGTTCCGCACCTGCGCGCTGTTCCTGTTCGCCATTTCCGCTTGCCTGCCGCTAGCTGCGCAGAACGGCTTTGATTCTGACGGCGACGGCCTGAACGACGCGCTCGAACAGAAGCTGTTGGAGCAGTTTCAGCCAACCTTCCTGATTGGAACGCACGACTGCTCCGATCAGCCCGCTGAATTTCAACGCAGCGTGGCAAAGCCGACTGTCGTAAGTAGCAACGGCACGATCTACGGCCAGGCGTTTCCGGCAAAGGACGGCAGCGGCGAGGTAGAGGTGCACTACTACCATCTGTGGCGCACAGACTGCGGACGGCATGGGCATCCGCTCGACGCCGAGCATGTGTCAGCGCTGCTGCAACCGAAGAGCGGCGATTCGCAGAGCGCGGACTGGACGGCTCGCTACTGGTACGCCGCGGCCCATGAAGACACGGTATGCGATGTAAGCCAGATCGCGCGCAGCAGTACGCTGCACGCGGAGCGCCATGGGCCGACGGTTTGGATCTCGCCGGACAAACATGCGTCTTACCTATCAGCCTCATCCTGCAGCGGGGGCTGTGGCGCAGATCGCTGTACACAGATGACGAAGCTGAAGGTGAGCGACGTCATCAATCTGGGCGAAGAGAAGCATCCGATGAACGGCTCAACATTCGCCACCTCAGGCGAGTGGCCGCTCGCTGCCAAGATGCGCGGTAGCAACTTTCCTGCGGCCCAGCTTGCGCGCCTGGATGCGCTGCCTACCGACGAAATCGTTTGGTACAAAACCGGCAAGCATCCGGCACAGGGCATTATCGCCATCAGCAGTCACACGGAGGCTCACTTAGCGAACGCGGGTTCGGCGACCAGCGGCGCATTAGAGACGGCAGATGATTCGACAGCAGCAGCTTTGGGAACCGCGCAGGAGCACACCGGCAACGCGCTGGGCAAAAGTTATCGCAGCGTGAAGCATGCACTGGGTACATCGGCAAAGCATGTCGGCGATGCATTACATGGAAACGATAAGGACGAGAAGAAGCCGCAGCCCGAACGGTAGCGGCCCACGTCACTGCACCCGGGCTATAGGAAAATAGAAAGTGTCGCACCCAACGGTGCATTGGAGAACTTGTGGCTGAGCAACAGCGCGTCGTCGGCATTGACCTGGGTACCACCAACTCGCTTGTCGCGTTCATGCAGGGCGACACACCGAACGTCATTCCGGGTGAAGATGGATCGCCGATTGTGCCATCGGTCGTCGCCTTCGATCAGGACACACTCGAAGGTTTCGCGGTGGGCAATGCGGCACGCAATGTGCTGCTGACCGAGCCGGGTAAGGCGGTCTACTCCGTCAAGCGGCTGATGGGTCGCGACATGACCGACGTGGAACCGGAACTGAAGCTGTTTCCCTTCCAGCTTGCCAGCGGCTTACAGGCTGGTGAGGTGCTGAAGCTGAATGTAGGTGGGCTGACGCTCACGCCACCGGAGGTCTCCGCATACATCCTGCTGCAACTGAAGAAAAATGCGGAGCGGTTCTTCGGCGGGCCGGTGACAAAGGCGGTGATCACTGTCCCTGCATACTTCAATGATGCACAGCGGCAGGCGACTAAGGACGCCGGGCGCATTGCCGGGTTGGAGGTGCTGCGCCTGGTGAATGAGCCAACGGCAGCCGCACTCGCCTATGGCTTGCAGAAAAATAAGGACGGCGTCATCGCGGTTTACGACTTCGGCGGCGGCACGTTTGACGTGTCGATACTCAAGCTGCACGAGGGCATTTTCGAAGTTATCGCCACAGGCGGCGACACGCACCTCGGTGGCGATGACATCGACAACCTGCTCCTCGCCGTCGCGGTGCAGGACATCCAGGGTGATCTCGGTGTGGATGTGAGCGGGAATCCACAGATCATTCAGGCGTTGCGTAAAGCAGTGATTGACGCAAAGATCACGCTCTCTTCGGCGGAGTCGGCGCGGCTGCAACTTGATCTGCCGGAAGGCAAGCAGTATCTGCGGGAGATTACTCGCAAGCAGTTCGAAGGGCTGATAGCGGATGTGGTGGCGCGGACGGCAGCACCGTGCAAGCAGGCGCTGAAAGACACAGGTCTGTCTTCGGAGCAAATTGACGAAGTGGTGATGGTGGGTGGATCCACGCGCATTCCCGCAGTGCGGACAATGGTCGCGGAACTGTTTGGTCTGGCAGCACGCGGTAAGGTGCTGCACACGGAACTAAATCCCGATGAGGTGGTTGCCCTCGGAGCCGCGGTTCAGGCGCAGATCTTGTCCGGCGAAGCGAGCACAGCAACGGAAGACCTGCTGCTGCTCGATGTGACGCCGTTGTCGCTTGGAATCGAGGCACTGGGCGGCGTCGTGGCAAAGATCATCCAGCGGAATTCGACGATTCCTGCGAGCGCGACCGAGCATTTCACGACGGGCGTGGATGGACAGACGAATGTAGCTATCCACGTTTTGCAGGGCGAGCGTGAGTTGGCCAAAGACTGCCGCTCGCTGGCGCGGTTCGACTTGAAGAACATTCCGCCGATGGTCGCGGGTCTGCCGCGCATCGAGGTCAGGTTCCTCATCGACGCAAATGGGATTCTTCACGTCAGTGCTCGTGAGCAGCGGTCCGGTCAGGAAGCCGAAGTCGAGGTCAAGCCGACCTACGGACTCACCGATGAGCAGGTGGAGTCGATGATTCTGGAATCATTTGACATGGCGGAAGAAGACATCACCGCGCGGCAACTGATCGAAGCCAAAAACGAAGCGCAGACCATCCTGGATGCCGTACAGAAAGGCGAGAAATCACCGGTCTGGCAGCAGCTCACAAGCGTGGAGCACGAGGAAATCAAGGCTGCAGCGCTGAATGTTAAGGCTTCGTTGAAGGCTGGAGATCACCGGGTGCTGCGCAACGCGATCGAGCTTTTGGATAAGAAGACACGGCGGTTTGCGGAGCTGATGATGGACACAGCGGTGAGTGGCGCGCTCACTGGGAAGACGATGGAGTCTGCTGGAGAGAATATGGGAGACGGGCCGAGCGCACCGCACCCGTTTGCACCCGCGCAAATCGAGTCTTCTGCGCCTAAAAGTGAGCTGGAGAAGGCCAAGGATGATTCGGAGACGCCGGGGAACTCAACGGAAGATTAGCGGGCGGTCGCCACTCATTGCACATCAATTGGCGGCGCTGTACAGCTCCCGTTCGAAATCATCTATCGCAGTTTGGTTCCAGGCGTGTGAGCTTTGCAGCCAACGGTCGTTCTGGCCGTCGAGGAAATTGGGGAAATCCATTCGCGTATAACTGCGGCGTGCTCCGAAGTCGACCAGAGCCTGCGCGCTGCCATCGAGATACAGGACAGCACGCAAGCCGTCACGAGACCACTGCACGCTGGCCAGGCGTTCGCGAACTTCGACTGCTGACACGTTGTAGATGAGCATGGCGTCCAGCACCCGCTCTTCTTCACCTTGCTTCGTGTGATCCCAGGCGTACAGGTAGGCGGCAACCCCTTCATCCTCAAACACGACAGCCCAGGGCGGTGTGGGTGAAAGCGAGCCGAGGTATGCCTTGCCGGGTGTGAAGGAAAGCGAGTCCATCCTTTCAAGGTAGCAGCGCAGGCTGAGGATAGGCGGGCGGTTTCGTTACACTCAAGAACGGAACGATGCGATTCAAAGGGTTCTATGTAGGGCGCGGACAACGCGTCGCCGCGCTGCTGCTGTTTGTGCTTCTGGGCGAGTGTCTTTGGTCCATTGCGCGCCGCCCGATGGAGCCGAACGACTATCGCTACGCGCGCTGTGGACGCGAAATGTGGGAGCGACCTTCCGCAATCGCCGGATATTTCACCACATGCGGCAACCTCAACGGCGACGGTCTGCTCGGGTATCGAGTGGCCGGGCTGCCGCTCACGCTTCAGCGCGTTGTTCTGCTCGCTAGCGATCACGTCCGCAAACCAGAGAACCGGTTATATGCGAATGGCGAACTAAGCGGCACTACGTGGGAAGCGCGCCACCAGCTTTCTTCCGTGAAATACCTGCTGCGGGTGCCGTTTGCATTGTTTGCTATCTGGATCGGGGGCGGGCTGTGGTGGGTCACGCGGCGACTATTCGGGAACGAGGGCGGCGCGCTAGCGCTATCACTTTACGTCTTCTGCCCGGCAGTGGTGCGCTTTGCGGTGACGCCTAACAACGAGGTTCTCGCGATGTGGGGGCTATATGGTCTGGTCTATACCGCGATGGGCGTGGCACACGCGCTGCAGGGGCCGCGGCGCAAATGGAAGCCGCGCATCATTCTGCTCACGGTTTCGCTGGGGCTGACGGCGGCAGCACATCTGCTCGCCGCGCTGATCGGGTTCGCAGCCGGCGTGGTGTTTCTCTTCTACCTCGCGGAGCGCCGCCGCGCATACGTGTCGCAAATCATCATCTTTTCGGCGTTTGGCGCAGTGGCAATCCTCTTTGCGTGCTTTGGGTTCCATCTGCAGCCATTCACTTACGTGTTTACCGGCGGGGCAGCGCGCTTCTGGTTTGCAAGCTACTCCATTGCGAGCTTCTTTCGAAACCCGGTCAACGCTGCCATTACCGTGGCTACTGCCGTGTCGCTGCTCGTGTTCGCGACAGAGCGCCGCAGCCGCTATTTCGGCAACTCTGCACCTCTCATCATGTTTGCGGGAGTCGCGGGGCTGTACACAACGCAGGTGTTCACCGCACCGTGGTTCTGGGCACTGCCGTTCCTGCTGACGTTTATCGGCGGCGTGTTTGCGGACGTGCTGGAATCGCGCCAACGCAAGTTATTCCTGCTGCTTTCCGGCGCATTGGTTGTAGCGCAGGCGACTCTTTGTTGGGCGAGCATCGCAGGTCTGCTCAGCTAGCGGACTGTACATAGCCATGTTCCCGCCTTCGGTCGATAGTGCCGCTAGATGCGGTCATTTCTGCATCTCAAGTAGTACCAATCTGACGCATTATCCGAGGCTCCTGAATCGTGAGAAACACCCGTACGACTGCCCTGCCCACACTGTTAGCTGCTGTTCTACTCTCCGGTGTCTTCCTCTCAACCGAAGGCTGCCGCGGCGGTGTCAAAGCAATTGTCGCCAAGTTCCATCATCGCAAATCGCACACCCGTGAGAACACAACGGACTACGCGGACAATGTTGCACAGGTGGTGAGCACGCCGCGCATTGATGTGCTGAAGAATGCAAACTTCGAGGATTACCAGTCTCAGGTTCAGTCGTTTTATGAGGCGCGGAATTATGAGCTGGCGTGGACGCGCGAAGGCAAGCCGACCAGCGAAGCCACAGCAATGATCCAACTCTTCACCGATGCGGCGAACAAGGGCCTTCGACCGGAAGATTACGACGCTTCCCGTTGGCCACAGTTGGTGCAAGAGCTTAAGTCCTACGGCTCCAGTTCGAGCGACGACGCGCAAACCAAGGTCGCGCAATTCGATGCTGCTGTGACGATCTCCTCGATGCGTTTCCTGTCCGACGTGCACCTTGGACGCATCAACCCGCAGGCCTTGAATTTTGACATCGACGTGCCCGCCAAGCGTGCGGCCTTCGACCTGACGGACGCGCTCGACAATCAGATTGTCGATTCCGATGACGTCCCGAGCGCAGTGGCGAAGCTCGAGCCGCAGAATCCAATGTATAAGGCGACGGAAGACGCGCTGCCGAAGTACCTGCAACTCGCGCAGCAGCAGCCCGCGGCACCCCTGCCCCCAGCAGCAAAGCCGATAAGTGCGGGTGGGCAATATGCCGATGTTGCAGGCCTGTATGCGCGCTTGCAGATGGAAGGTGATGCGGCTGCAGGAGCGATGCCACAGGGCTACGACCAAAGCCTCTCAGAGGCCGTGCGGCACTTTCAGGCGCGCAATGGCCTGACCGAAGACGGCAAGCTGTCGCAAGCGACAATCGACGCAATGAACGTGCCGATGGCAACGCGCGTGCAGCAATTGAGTGACTCTTTGGAACGCTGGCGTTGGTTGCCGGACGAGTACCAGCAGCCGCGTTTTCTGGTGAATCTGCCGGAGTTCATGGTGCGCACCTATGACGCAGACAACAGCCTCGCGTTCAAAATGAAGGTCGTCGATGGTGAGTCCAACGGGCACGACACACCCATGTTCGTGCGGCACATGCGCTACATGATCTTCCGTCCTTACTGGAACCTGCCAACTTCGATCGTGAAGAAGGAGCTGTTGCGTCACGTCAACTCGAGCGGCGCAGGCTACCTCGAGCGCAACAACTATGAGGTGGTGAATAACAAAGGCGAGGCCGTCAGCGGATGGAACGCGGACGACCTGGAGCACAGCCGGTATCTTGTGCGCCAGAAGCCGGGGCCGAAGAATTCCCTTGGTCTCGTGAAGTTCATGTTCCCGAATGAATACGACATTTACATGCACTCGACGCCGGAGATGGCGCTGTTCAACCTCACGCGCCGCGACCGCTCACATGGTTGCGTGCGCTTGAATGATGCGGAAAAGATGGCGAACTGGGTGCTGAATGGCCAGGGCGACTGGGATGCCGACAAGATCCACGAAGCGATGTTTGGTCCTGCGGATGGCGGTGAGGCAAACAATAATAAGCAGGTAAACCTGCCAAAGCCGCTGCCAGTAGTGCTCACCTACCTGACCGCAAACGCGGATGAAGACGGCACGGTGCATTTCTTCAAAGACATGTATGGCTATGACAAGCAGCTTGAGAATGCTCTGGCGCAGCCGCGGCCGTATTCGAAAGACCCAGTGAAGATCAATCCAAAGCTGACGCCTGGCGAGACTGAGTAACAAAGAGCAAGCAACATACCGGGCGGGTACACTACGGCTCATACAAATCTTAGGAGCCGTATGTACCCGCTTCGCTGTTCCGCCACTCTTTCTCTGCTTGCTGCGTCCGCTCTGATAGCGAGTGCGCAGGTGCCGATCACTCTCTCCGTCGACCTGACGGATGCACCGCGCCGAATTCTGCATGCAACCGAGACCATTGCCGTGCAGCCGGGTGCGATGACGCTGGTATACCCGAAGTGGATTCCGGGGGAACATGCTCCGAGCGGCCCAATCGACAATCAGGCTGGCTTCATCATCACCACGCCGGGCGGCGCATCCGTGAAGTGGGAACGCGATCCGGTGGACATGTTCTCGTACCACATCACTGTCCCGGCGGGCACAACGCAGCTTAACATAAAAACGGAGTTCCTTGCCACTGCCGCTGCAACCGGCTTTTCCGGAGGAGCGAGCACAAGTGCGAATCTGGCGCTGCTGAGCTGGAACTCAGTAGTCGTGTATCCGCAAGGAACGAATGCGGCCGATGTCATGGTGAGCCCTTCGCTGGCTTATCCAGGAGACTGGCGCATCGGCACGGCGCTCGAATACGCGACTGGTGCTGCCAACACGGCACACAAGCCGGGCAGCTCGAGCGCTGCGTTCAAGACGGTAAGTCTGGAGCAACTTATCGATTCACCCGTGCTCGCTGGGCGCTGGTTCCGCGAGATACCCCTGGCAACAGACGTTCGCCCGCAGCACTTTCTTGACCTCGCAGGCGATGGACCGGAGGATGTCGAGCTTTCGAATGAGCACATCGAGCAGTTCAACAAGCTGGTCCGTGAAACGGGAGCGCTCTACAAGTCACGGCACTACGGTGCCTACCACTTTCTCGTCACGCTAAGCGATCAGGTGGCGCACTTCGGTCTGGAGCATCACCAGTCTTCCGACGATCGCGTTGCCGAAAAGACGTTCATCGATGACAACCAGTTCATCTATGCGGGCCTGCTGCTGCCGCATGAGTTCACGCACTCATGGAACGGCAAATATCGTCGCCCGGCAGGGCTGGCAACCTCTAACTATCAGGAGCCGATGAAGGGTGAACTGCTGTGGGTGTACGAAGGGCTGACGGAATACCTGGGTGATGTTCTGACGTCGCGATCGGGCATTTGGCCGGCCTCCGTCTATCGTGATCGTCTCGCCACAGTAGCTGCTTACCTGAACGACGCACGCCCGGGGCGCACCTGGCGTGACCTGCAAGACACCGCGACATTTGCGCAGGTACTGTACTTTGCAGGCGGAGCCTACGACAATTACCGCCGCAACACCGATTACTACGATGAAGGCGAACTGCTGTGGCTGGAAGCCGACCTCGTCATACGCGAAAAGTCGAACGGCAAGAAGACACTCAACGACTTTGCGGCGTCGTTCGAGGGATTCGGCGGCAACACTGGTCCGAAAGTGGTGCCATACACCTTTGAAGATGTCGCCGCGACTTTGAACTCCGTGGTGCCGTATGACTGGGCAGGTTTTCTGCGCAAGCGGCTCGATAGCAATGAGTTACATGCGCCGGAGGAGCCGGGCATCGACGCTCTGAGCGGTTACAAGCTGACCTACAGCGACAAGCCGAACTACTGGTCGCAGTTGGGCGAGTCGCAAGGCAACAACATCGATGCACGCTTTTCGCTTGGGCTGCTGATCGGTGCGGATGGGCGCGTGGGCGACATGATCGTGGGCAGCGTGGCGGATAAAGCAGGTTTTGCACCCGGCATGCACATCATCGCGATCAACGGGCGTGGCTTTCAGCTCCCTCTGATGCATGCGGCCATCAAAGAAACCGCAGGCAAGAGCAACGCGATCGAGTTCATCTTAGAGAATACCGGCTACTACAAGGTGATCCGCCTGGACTACCGTGGCGGTGAAAAATATCCCCAACTTGAGCGTGTCGACAAGATCCCGTCGCGTCTCGATGACATTCTGCAGCCGATGACGAAGTAGGCCCGTCACGCCACCGCCGGCCCGCAATCGATAGGGTGGTCCGGATCGGTGGTGGCGTGCTGCGGAATCGTGCCTTCACCTTTCAGCTTCTTCTCGAGCACTGCTGCAGCAATTTCAGAATTGATCTCTGCACCCAGTAGCAACATCAGTCCTGTGACATAGAACCACGTGAGCAGAATAATTACCCCGCCTAACGAACCGTACGTGGCCGAGTAGCTGTTGAAGAAGTGCAGATAAATGCGCAGGCCAATGGACGCTGCCAGCCAGCAGAAAATGCCGACCGCAGCTCCCGGTGTAAGCCAATGCCAAGGCTTATTCTTCACATCTGGTGCGAAGTAGTAGATGACCGCAAACAGCAACATAAGCAAAGCAGTGACTACCGTCCAAGCAATCACGCGAAGCAAAATCACTTCTGTGTGCATGACGTAGAAGCTGTGCTGGAACAGCTCAACGCGGCGGATGGCATAATCGGTGCCAAACAGAGTTGCCAGCGCAAGCGAGATGATGAGCGTGAGTAGGAGCGTGACGCCAATCGCTTCCAGCTTGGCGCGCCAGTACGGACGCGTCTCCTTAACCTTGTAGACGATATTGGCCGTGTCTTGAATGGCTCCGAAACCGACGCTTGCCGACCACAATGCGGCGGCGATTCCGAAAACGATCTTGCCACCGCTGGCTGCTTTCGTCGTCTGATTGAACGTATCCACGACCATCTGAAACGCGGACTGCGGGATAACAATCGCCATGTAATTCAGCAGAGCGACATACACCGTTGACGCCTTTGCGGCGGCAAGGCCGAGAATGCTTGAAGCACCGAGCAGCATTGGGAATAGCGCGAACAGAAAGTAGTAGCCAAGTTCCGCGGCGCGAGACACGAGGTTATCGTCCATGAACGCTTTGAACGTGCGCTGCAGAATGACCTTTACCGGCGTGCCCTGGAAATCCCATAGACTGTGCAGTCGAGAGTGCGACACCTCGTCCCAAATGCGCTGCCCGAGCGGATTGCTGTGTTCGATGCGATGGTCCGGCTGGCCGGTGGTGGTACTTGAAACGCTATCAGGTGTTCCGCTCATGCCTGATTCACTCCAGAATTCGAAAGTTTCGCTCGTTCGTTAGGATGCACAGGGCTCGCCGGGTGTCATCCCGGCGCGTGGCAAACGCCGCAGTCTGAGCCGAGGCGTTGCGTGCAAGCATCTTTAGATGTGGGCCTATGCAGCGCAACGTACCGTTCTGGATGACGAAATTACGGCAACTCTGGAAGCTCGTCCGCGAAAGCCATGCCACTCCTATTCTCGGCGAGCCGCAAAAGCCTGTGCTGGCTGATGGCGAGGCGGCAGCGGTTACGTTCATCGGGCACTCGTCGTTTCTGCTGCAAACGGGCGGGTTGAACGTGCTGATCGATCCGGTGTTCGCAACCCGGCTGATCCTGCTACGTCGTCAGCGACGGCCCGGTGTGCTGGTGCGCGACCTGCCGCGCATCGATGCTGTTCTGCTGACACACGCGCATATGGATCATCTCAATCGTCCATCGCTGCGCAGTGTCACCCGCGAGATGAGGCGCAGAGGCTTACCTGGACCGATAGCTATCGTGCCGAATGGAGTTGAAGATCTGGTGCGCGGTCTCGGTTTCAGCGAGGTGCGTGAGCTGCGCTGGTGGGAGTCGACTGTGTTGCACACACAGAACGGCGCGTCCGTAAGCGTGACCGCGAGCCCGGCTCAGCACTGGGGCGCGCGCATGTTCAAGGACACCCATCGCGGCTTTGGCGGCTATGTATTGCAAGCTGAGGGTTCGCCAACGATCTACCACTCAGGAGACACGGCATACTTCGACGGCTTCACGGAAATCGGAGAGCGCTTGCGACCGGAGGTTGCGCTGCTTCCCATTGGTGCTTACTTCCCGGACAGCTATCGCGCCGTACACACCAGCCCGGAAGAGGCGCTGCGCGCGTTCATCGATCTCGGAGCAGGGGTCATGGTGCCAATGCACTACAACACGTTTCGCCTTGGCCGCGAGCCAATGACAGAGCCACTTCCGCGTCTGCTCGCTGCCGCGAAGAGCGCGCACATTGCGGAGAAGGTGAAGCCGCTCGCCGAGGGCGAAACGTGGCTGGTGACGCGAAGTGTGCGTGAGCCTGCAGCGGTGCTTGCCTAGAAGCTGCGTCCGCTTCCGCGCATCTGCACGGCAATTGCTTCCAGCACACGCTCGGGATTACTCTCCGGCTGCGGCACCGCCATCTTCGCGCACATCTCGTGCGCAACGCGGTACGCCATGTGAGCTCGCGTTTCCAAATTGAGGTCGAGTGCGCGCCCGAAGAATGTGTCGATGATCAACAGGTCTTTGGGCTGCAGCTTCGCGATCGCATCGGCGGGGAACATTGCGAGACCACTTACCGCGCTCGTGGCATACGACGCAGGATTCTGCGTGAGAAACGAGGGAGCCTGTAAGAACATCGGCTGCTCCTCACGCGGCTCGTGGACGACCAGCGTGCCGGCGGCGAAGTCGCCGAGGCGCTTGTTGGACTTGTTGCACAACATGGTGATGACGCCGGTGAGATACATCGACGGAAAGTAGTCCACGATACGCAGCAGATTTCTCGCGAGCGCCTCGAAGAGCGTAATCTGCCGACCGGAGTCCTTGATGACGCGCAGGCGCATGACTCGCTTGCCGGGGGTCTGACCTTTCCAGAAAGCCTCAAACAGCGAGAAGTAACCCCATAGAACGCAGAAGTTCGCGATGATGAATGCCGCGATGAACCACTTTCCGGCTGCGTCGAGTTCCTGTTCCGCCGCAACGGGCGCTGTTTTCGATCCGGAAAATACCAGTACAAGCACAAGGATCAGCAGCAGGTAGAACGCGAACTGGATCAGGTGGTCGATCAGTATCGCAACGAAACGGCTGCCGAGGCCCGCGACGCGGAACTGTAGTTCCACCTGCTCGGGCGTGTCGATGTTAAGCTGATCGGAATAGTTGCGCCGCTCAAACGTACTCATGATTTCTAACCTGTGGATCGATCTTCGCAAGGATAACTGGAACCGGCTGGATTCGCTGCTGCGCCAGGTCGAAGCGGCTGGCGTAAAGTCGCTGCCGCAAGCAGATCTGCGCGAATTGGGCCTGCTCTACCGGCAAGCGGCAGCCGACCTGAGCGCCGCGCGTGCGGACAAAGCTTCGCGCTCGTTAGAGCAGTACCTCAATGCGCTGGTGGGTCGTGCGCACAACTACGTCTACTCCGGCCAGCGGATTTCGCCGGTAAGCCTTTGGCGGTTCTTCGCGCATGGCTACCCGCGCCTGCTGCGGCGGCTCTCGGGCTATGTGGTGCTTGCGACCACTCTCTTCGTGGTTGCAGGCGTCTTCGCGAGCATCATGGTGGCGGTGCGGCCCGCGATCGGAGCAGAGTTCCTTGGCCCCGCCATGATGGACAAGATTGAGCACCATCAGATGTGGACGGAAAGCGTGCTGACGGCCAAGCCACAGGCATCGTCAGCCATCATGACCAACAACATCTCGGTCTGCTTCATGACCTTCGCTGGCGGCATTCTCGCGGGGCTCGGCACACTCTACCTGCTGCTGATGAACGGGCTTGAGATCGGTGTCGTCTCGACCGTTTGCGCACAGCACGGCATGGCACTCAGCTTGTGGAGTTTCGTCGCGGCGCATGGAGCGCTGGAACTGCCCTCCATCATGCTGGCCGGAGCCGCAGGGCTTCGGCTCGGCGCAGGCATCCTGTTTCCCGGCATGCTGCGCCGCCGCGATTCCATCGCCGTTGCTGGCAGTGAGGCTGTGCAGCTTGTTTCCGCCACAGTCCCGCTTCTGGTGATTGCGGGAAGCTTCGAGGCGTTCCTGTCACCAACGCATGTGCCCCTCGCGCTGAAGTTTGCGACCTGCGCGGTGCTATTTACGGGGCTTTGCTGGTGGTTTGGTGAGGGTGGGAGAAAAGTGCAGACGGTAGACAGTAAAGCGTAGACAGCAGAAATCAGAACGGTTTTTGTCATTCAGTCCGTCTCTTCCTGTCTGCCGTCTGCAGGCCTGGTTCTTACAAAGCGCCCTGTGCCTTCACTTCCAGATACTTGTTGATCGTGTTCACGCCGATCTGTTCCGCCGTTGTTTCTACAATCAACACGCCCTGGCGTTCTAGTTGCTTGATGGCTTCGCGGCGGCGTTCGATCATTTCCTGTGCGGCGGTGGCATGAAACATCTCCTCTCGCGTCGAGGGTGTGCTTGCCGCTAAGTATTCGAGCTCAGGATGCTTCAGCAGGACCAGGACAACGAGATGGCGGCGCACCAATTCTGCCGCCGCAGTCACTACTTCCGGCCGCCCTACGCTGTCGACGAGTTCCGTGACCCACACAATGAGCCCGCGACGGCGTTGCAGGTTCTTGAGCCGCGCGATGGCTGCGAGGTGGTCGGCTTCGGCGCGTTCGCTGCGCGTGTGGCTGAGCTGATCGATCAGCACGCGCAGGTGCGCGGGACCGTTGCCAGGTGTGAGGAGTTGCTGCACGGCGCGACCGTACGTCATCAGGGCAAACTTATCGCCAGAGCCGTTCACCACCTGTGCCAGCATGGCAGCCGCAGAGGCAGCCTGGTCAAGTTGCGTAACGGCGAGCAGATGTGAGCCCTCGCGCTCCCCCTCCGTCTCTCCTACGAACTGCTGACCGCCGCGCTTCAGCTCGAAGCCCGTGCGCGATAGGCGTCCCGCATCTATGAGTATCCAGACCTGCTGCGACCGCTCGACGGTGAATTGCCTTGCAACTAACTTGTCGCGGCGCGCCGTTGCCGTCCACGACACGTTACGAAGTTCGTCGCCGAACTGGTAGTCGCGCAGGCTCTCGAAATCACGGCCATGCCCACGTAAACGTAGGCGGCGCTTCTGCATCTCGATCTGTCGCGCGCGCAGGAGGAAGAGTTCCGCGTCGGAGCGGTTCTCTTCGAGTGCAGGATAAATGCGAATGCGCTGCGGAGATCCATTCGCATCGGTTGGCAGCGCAGCACACCAGCGTTCCGCCAGCTTCATCGCGCCGCGATAACGCAGGTACACGCGGCCAAGCTCAACGTCCCCGCGCTCGACTGGCTGCACTGTTGATGCGATAGCCGTGGCATCCCGCGGGAAGATCTGCACACGTTGCGTCTGTGGCTTTGCAATGAGTGCTGGATGCAGGTCGTCCGTGAGAAGAAGGTCAGCGACGCGGTTCGCCTCCATCGTGACGGAAAGCTCAATGCGCGTGGGTTGGCCCTGCTGTGGTGAGTCGAGAAATGCGCGCGTGACGGTGAATGCTCCCGGTGCGGGAAGCGCAATGGCATCGAGCAGCCAAAGCACTAGCAGCGCCGCATCCCAAGCCACCATCAGCAAGATGGCGCGCGGATGCCAAAAGGCGGGAGCAGCGAGCAGAAACCCAACGGCAAACAGGAGCAGTCCGCGCGGCGTGAAGCCGAAGCGCCACCAACGACCCATGCGACCAATGGGCTTTGCGGTTGCGCTTGCGGGTTGGGGGATGAGCGTCTGCATGGGAAAGCGAGTGGCGAGTGGCGAGTGGCGAGTGGCGAGTGGCGAGTGGCGAGTGGCGAGTGGCGAGTGATGGGATTGTTGCAATTGCCGCTTTGGCGATTTCTCTCCGAGACATGGCAGGCGAGTTCGGGATTGATAAAGCTACTAGTTACTCGCCACTAGTCACTCGCTCCCTCACTTTGGCAACGGCGTAGCCGCGAGCACGTCTCTCACCACGCGATCCGTATCGAAGCCTTCTAATTCTGCTTCCGGCCGCAACACCAATCGATGCCGCAGCGTCGGCACGGCGGCCTCCTTCACGTCGTCGGGAACAACGAAGTCGCGCCCTTCGCGCGCGGCATAGCCTTTAGCCACCAGCAGCAGACTGGCTGCTGCGCGGGGGCTAGCGCCGAGAGCGACGCTGGGCCACTCGCGCGTGCGGCGTGCCACAGCGAGCAGGTAATCGAAGATGGCGGACTCGACGCGCACGGCGCGAATTTCCTGCCGTGCGGCTTGCAATAACTCGAACGGCACTGTCTCGATCTGCATATTGGAAAGTCCGTGTGAAGTGTGCGAGGCATGGTGGCGCTCCAGTACGGTGCGTTCATCTTGGAGTGCCGGGTAGTCCACTTTGATCTTCAGCAGGAAGCGGTCGAGCTGTGCTTCCGGCAGAGGGTAGGTGCCTTCGAACTCGACAGGGTTCTGTGTTGCGAACACGGTGAAATAGTCGTCGAGAATCATGCGCTCGCCGTCGGCTGTGACCTGACGCTCTTCCATTGATTCCAGCAACGCGGCTTGCGTGCGCGGCGGCATGCGGTTGATCTCATCGGCGAGCAGGAACTGCGTGAACACCGGTCCTTTGTGGAAACTAAATTCGCCTGTCTTTTGCGAGAAGACGTTGGTGCCCAGAATGTCCGCGGGCATCATGTCGGGCGTGGCCTGCACGCGCCGGAAGTCCAGGCCGAGAAAGCGGGCCAGCGTTTTCACGGCGAGCGTCTTCGCCACGCCGGGAACACCTTCGATCAGCGCGTGACCACCGCAGAGCATCGTTAGCAGCGCCTGTGCGATGGCCTCATCCTGTCCAGCAATGACGCGGCCAATTTGTTCCTGTCCGCGTGCGAAGATTTCTGACGCGGCCTGCACCGCTCCCCCCGTGTTTTCGGTTGGCATACTCAACGAATCCGACATTTCACTCCTTACCCTTGGCGGCAACGGATGTCGTCACCGAATCATCTGCACGCTGTCCAACACTTTCAGGCGGTCGCAACGCCCTGCGTATCCGCAGCTCATCTTCGCGCAACGCCTTCACTAACACCAGAGCGCTTTTGGCGTTCAGTGGGCCTTCGTGCGCTGCTTCCACGCGCTGAAGATCTTGCGCGACCGCATTCCAATCTCCGCCCAATCGTACGGTAAGGCTGCTTGCGACAGCGTCCGGACCTTCTTCCAACGCTGCTCGGCTCACGCCTGCATCCCGCTGCAAAACCTGCAGCAGGCGCCGCTTTGCTGCATCGGTTGCAGCACCGGTGGCCCCGGCTTTTTCGTAAAGATCGCCCATGCTGCTCGCGAACTCGACGGGCGAAGAGCGAGGCAGACCTGCCGGCATCCGTAGAGGACCTTTGCGACGGCTGAAACTGAACACCAGTAGTCCGAAGAGCAAGGTAAGCTGGCCCAGCATCCACCAGCGCGGCAGGCCGTCGAACAGATGTTCGTTTGCGTGGTGCGCCCTGTGCACGTATTCGTTGAACACCACACTGCGGCCAGGGCCGATGCTTGCGAGTACGAGCTTCAAGTTGTTTTCTGTTAGAAGACCCGCCGTTGTAATCGGCGTGGACGAACTCCACCAGATCGCCTCACCTTTGCCGACCGGAAAGCGAACGACGATCGCTTCTTTCATGCAAAGCTGCTCCGCACGAAACTGAGGTCCCTTGGCGCTCCAGCTTCCGTCGAAGCGCATCTCCGCTTGTCCGACGGCGGCAAGTTGCCCCGGCCCTTCCGGCGTGGAATAGCACAGCTTCGGAGCAAATGTGCCCGGCGCGCGTGCTTCGCCGCCTGGTAGCAGCGATGCCCATGTTGCGCCGGTCAGCAATACACGGCCGCCGCGTTCCAAAAACGAGTGGACCGCCGAGGTGGCTTCCTTGGACTCACTCATTGGGATGTTTGGTTCGAGCAGCAGCAGTGTCGTCTGCTCCGCGGGAAGATCTTTCAATTTGTTGAAGGCAGCATCCCAGCGAGACACGGCAACGCCCGATTCCTGCAGCGTGATGAAGGCGGCCTTTGCGCCGAGCGCTCCACTGTTCTCGATGGAAGGCCGAGTGTCGGTGTCCTCTTTGGTGTGCGTCAGGATGCTGACGCCGGTCAGGATGAGTGCCATCGCGCCGGTGAGCATCAGCAGCAGGTTGCGGTCGCGATTCTTGCCGGATGTGAGGTTCACCGCTCCGCCCCTGTCGCGAACGAGCCTGTAGCACCCTGACTCAGTTCGGTAAAGAGTGATCGGGCGCGCTCGTAATCGTGCACTTCTGCATCTCGCAGTCCATACCACACGCGCTCGAAGATACCGGTAAGCCCGCGAAGCGCACTTTGCTGCGGAGAACCCTGCTGCAGGAGGCGGACATACTCCCGCGGCGTACGCGAAGGATTGTGCCGCCATGCGCGCTTTGCTTCGAGCCGCACGATCGCTGCCCAGTAGAGGCAGTGCACCGCATCGCGCCACTCACTCTTCGCGGCGCGTGCCTCGGCTTCACTCGCCCAGTCATTTGCCTCGCGTTCCCATGCTGAAAACTGCATAGCGCCTGTGCTTAGCGCGATTTGCAGTTGCTGCCGCGCGAAGCTGCGACGGATGAAGAGTAGAAGGCCTACCGCCGCGAGTACAAAAAAGCCCCACTCGAGCGCTTTGCCCAGCCACGGCAATGCAGAGCCTAAGCGCCGGGCGCCTTCGAACAAACTTCCAAACCACATCCAGAACTGCGCGTTCTTGCGATCGAGCCATGATGGCTCGGCAGCAGCGGCAGGGCGGAACTCCGCTCGCTGTAAGACTTCTTTGGCTTTACTCACTGCGCGCTCAGAGTCAGTGCTGACGATTGGGGAGGTGCTCGCATCCGTATCCGCCGCAAGCTCTTTCAGGTGGTCTGCCGCAAGCGACATTGCATCGGAGCGCTCGTTCTCTTTTTGTTTGGTGGCAGCCTGCAGAGCGTCTCGAAGCCAGTCCCAGTGTTCGGAGAACTCCGCGGGTGCGCCTTCCGCCGCTATGCGGTCATCAGGGCCGACATCCGCAACGCATGCCTTTGCTCCGAGCTTGCATGCGTTCACGACGGTCTGCAGTTGCTGCACACGAGTCGCGAATTGGGCACGGGAGATCTGCTCGACCGGAGCCTCTTTCGATGGCAGGACCATCTTTTGCGCACGACAGATCCCCACCGCGAGAAGTACGAGCAGGAGCAGCGGGCGCTTACTGCGCGAGGGCTTAGTACTGCGGCGCATCTACCGCTGGTCCCGGCGCAGCTGGTGTGGTGATCACTGGCTCTAGTGCGCGTTCTTCCGAAAGCAGGAACGCTATGTCGAATGCTTCCTTTCGCACCCGCTGATCGAAATACAGGAGCGAAAGGCCGATCATCGGAACGGGCGTCACGACCGTATACCCGACGAAGTTCACAATCAGTGAAATGGTCTGCGTGACGAATGCGTGACCGCCCTTCATGATCAGCATCATGGAGACTAGCGTGAGCGGTGCCTGCAAGATGCCGACCACCATGAAGAGCGCAATGGTGATGAGCCAGACCAGCAGGATGCGCCACTTGGTGCCGTCTGTCAGGTGCTTGCTGCGGCGCATGGCAGGGCGAACTTTCGAGCGCTCCAGTACGGCGATCGGAACGCCAAAGGAATTGCGCAGGTAGAAGACAAAGCCGACGATGCCACCCGCAGTCATGCCAACGATGAGCAGAAAAAAGCCGACCGCCGCAAGAGCACCTCCGGGGTGCAGTTGAGGTACGAAGCCCAAGCCCGCGAGCGCACCACCAGCAATCATGAAGACAAATGGCAGCCACATGAAGCTGCCTACCTGCCATAACGAAATGCCGAGGTAGGAATACCAGCGGCGAATCGTCGCGCCAAACGCCTGAACGATGCTGGTGGAGCGCCCCAGATAGATTTCACCGAGAGCGTAGATACAGGCGGCAAGGATGATGCTCCACGTCAGGAAGTGCAGCATAGACGCGAAAAACATGATGATCATCGGCGTGACGCTGGCAAACGGGGACACCGGCAACCCACCGTGTTGTGCCTGCTGCGCCTGTAGCATGACGCGTCCTTGAAAAACCATCTGGCAGACAGCCACGACCGATTGGAGCGCGCCCGAGAAGGACGCGATCCCTGCGAACATCCAGAAGTTCGAGCGGTAGATGGAGAACGTGCGATCCAGTACTTCGCTTGTTGTAAGCGGACGGAGATCGTACATGGCCGGGAACGCGCCGGCGACTGGCAGCGGAATGCTCTCAACAAAACGTGACGGCGCTACCCAGTCCTGAGTAGGAGGAAGTGGTGGCAGCGGGCCCAGTGACGACATACTTCGAGGCTCCTTCGGCAAAACGCTTTCAACAGCTAAGGAATAGCTAAGGGATGTTGCCGCAAAGGATACCACTGCGACCGAGAGGGGTGGCGTTTGACCAGGGGTTGCAATCGTTTGCGCGGGATGGAAAAGCAAACCACGTCGCATACCGACGTTCGACCCTCCACGCGCATCACAACAGGCACGATGGATGCACGCTCCGAACCTTCGCCTGGCGAGGCTCAGATTTCCACCAGCAACGAAAGCAGACTACAACTGCTCATCGACGCAGGTTTGCGGCTTGCAAGTGAGCGCGACCTCGACGTCATCGTAGATACGGCTCTCAATGCTGGTGCCCGCCTCGCCAACGCTTCGGCAGGCGCTGTGGTTTACTGCGTCATCCATGATGATGGCGAAAGTTCGGCGTTGCGCCGGACGCTCGGTTTTTCATCAACTTCCCTTCCAGTGCCAGAACCAAGGGAGCTCCTCGGCGCTTTGGGCGAGTCGATGCGTGTGGACGATCTCACAGCGAAAGATGCTGTCGACCCAGTCGGCATTCCATGGGAGCAGGTCAGCATTCGTAGTTACCTCGCGATTCCCATCATTAGCCAGCACAATGAAGTGCTGGCAGCCCTCGCGCTTGGCGCCCGTGAGCCCAATGCGTTCTCCGCAGATCACGAGCGGATGTTGCAAACTCTAGCCGCTCAGACAGGCGCAGCTATCGAGAATGCGCGTCTCGCACAAGGGCTTCAGCGGGAGATCGCTCTCTCGGATAACGCCAAGGCATTACAGCAAGCAACCGCGAGCCGTCTCGAGCAGGTCATGGAGTCAACTACGGATGGGGTAGTGCTGCTGGATCGGGATTGGCGGTTTACTTATGTGAACCGCTATGCCAATGAGGTGATTGCCCCAGGCAAAGACTTGGCAGGCATGCGGTTCTGGGATTTGTTTTCTGAGGGTGTCAATGGTCCCCTGCATGGCAAATACCAGCGCGCCATGGAACACGGAGAGCAGGGGGAGTTCACCGAATACTGCGCTCCGCTGAAGATCTGGGCGCAGGTGCGTGTGTTTCCCACTCCTGAAGGAATCGCGATCTTCTTTCAGGATGTGACTCCCAAACGCGAGGCCGAGCGCGAACGTGCGGAAACATCGCGACGCCTGCGGCAGGCGCTCGACGCTGGACAATTAGGGACGTGGTCGTGGGATAAAGAGACAGATCTTCTCGACCTGGACGAGCGGGCTGCGGACATCCTTGGCGCTGAACCGCATCTGCCAATCACACGAACTGCGCTCCGTGAGCGGATTGTTTTGTCGGATGACCTGCCGCTCACTCCGGAGAATCTGAAAGAGCTAGCTGACTCCGGTGAGGCCTACCGCTCGGAGTACCGTACCGAAACTCCAGCCGGGCAGCGTTGGGTTTCCTCCAGGGGTCTCCCGACGCTTTCTGAAGACGGAGCTTTCGTCACAGGGATGACGGGAACTGTGCAGGATGTGACCTCGCAGAAAACACAGGAAGCGGTGCTGCGGCAGACGGAGAAATTAGCCGCCACAGGAAGAATGGCTGCGACCATTGCGCACGAGATCAACAACCCGCTTGAAGCAGTGACTAACCTTATCTACCTGTCCAAGACAGACCCGTCCGTCGGCGGAGAGGTACAGCATTTTTTGGAGCTGGCCGACACCGAGCTGGCCCGGGTATCGCAGATTGCCCAGCAGACTCTCGGCTTCTACCGAGACACCAGCCACCCTGTAGATATTGATTTATCAGGATTGCTGCATGGGGTGGCCGATCTGTTCTCCCGAAAGTTGCATAGCCGCAATCTCAGGATCGACCTTGATGTTCATGACGATCTGCACATTTTTGGCTTGCAGGGTGAAGTGCGGCAAGTTTTTTCGAACCTGATGGTGAATGCCATCGATGCCTCCACGAAAGAAGGCATCATCCGAGTCCGTGCACGTCCCCGTTCGCTTCTTGGGGTGGGCGGAGTAGCTGTCATGATCTGCGATGAAGGTGGCGGCATCCCTCATGGCATTCGTCACAAATTATTCGCGCCCTTCTTCACCACAAAGCAATCTGTCGGCACTGGCCTGGGCCTGTGGGTCACGCGCGGTATTGTGGAAAAGAGCGGCGGGAAGGTTGGATTCCGCTCCCGGACAGATCCGCCCACGGGAACGGTGTTCCGCGTGTTCCTGCCAAACGCGAAGTTTGGGAAAGAGTTTTCTCCATCTCCCGAGACAACAATTCTCCAGTAGACTGGCGGAGGAGAGATGCACAGCGAGTGTGTGCCCCTCTTTCCCGCACGCGAAGTTACTGATTTGATTGACTGTTCTTGTCGTTCTATCGTGAACTCTCTGCCAGGACCCTCATGAATCCGATACTGCTTTCCGGCAACTCGCTCAGAGACATACTAAAACCGCAGGCAAGCTCTGGTGACGAGTCCGATCGCAACGCGCCCGCGCCTCGCATTCTGGTAGTCGACGACGAAGTCCTGATTGCCGACACGATCGTGCAGATACTCAACCGCAACGGTTTCATCGCGGAAGCGGTTTACAGTGGCAAAGAAGCCATTGAGCGTGCGCATTCTTACTGCCCGGAGTTGGTGCTTTCAGACGTGCTGATGCCTAATGTTGACGGTGTTGAGGCGGCGATTGAGATTCGCAAGCTCTGCCCCGATACCCGCATCGTGCTCTTCAGTGGTCAAGCAGCAACGGTGGAAATTCTTGCTCGTGCTCGCGAGCGTGGTCACACGTTCGAGCTGCTGCCTAAGCCGATTCATCCTACTCAGCTCATTAAGCACCTGAAGCAATAGTTCGCTCTGCTAGACCTCGGCGGTTTGATACTCTGCCGTCTATGCGCTCTTGCCTGCTGCTGCTTGCGTCGGTTGCGACGTCTCTCGTCCCTTCCTTGTCCGTCGCACAACAGACCGACCACACCGTAGAGCTGCTGCAAAGGCTTGCAGATGCGCCAGGTCCTCCTGGAGCGGAAGACGCTGTCCGTACCATCATGGTGGCGGAGATGAAGGGCCTCAGCTCTGTACCTCTGCGCTACGATGGCATGGGCTCGGTAATTGCTCAGGTGGGCACTACCGGCCCGCGCATTATGGTGGACGCGCATATGGACGAACTCGGCGGCATCGTTCGCCGCGTCGGTGCGAACGGCCAGCTCAGCATGCAGATGCTCGGCGGCTGGCTGGATCAAGCGCTTGTCGACCAGCGTTGGATCATCCTCGGCAGCAAGGGCCCGGTGCATGCCGTCACGGGTATTCGCGACATCCACGTCGTCACGCCCGCCGAACGCACGGCCGTCTTTCCTCGCGAGGGCATCTTTCTTGACGTTGGCGCGCGCACGCCGGCAGAAGCTGCGGCCATGGGAGTGGAGCCCGGCGACCCTGTTGTGCCCGACAGTCCTTTTACCGTGATGAATGGCTCAGAGAACTACCTCGGAAAGGCTTGGGACGATCGCATCGGTTGTGCCGTACTCATCCAGGCGATGCGGCGCATGGCAAAGACACCGCACGCGAGCCAGATCTTCTTTGTCGCTACAACGCAGGAAGAGATTGGCCTGCGCGGCGCACGGACAGCCGCAAACATGGTCAGGCCTGATCTCGGCCTCGCGCTGGAAGGTGGTATCGCCAACGATCAGGGTGGACGTGCCGAGGAGACCCAGGCTCACCTCGGAGGTGGGCCTGGGATTTTCCTGTACGACTCTAGCGCGATTCCGAACCGTAAGCTCGTGCGATTCGTTCGCGATACAGCGAAAACAGCAAACATTCCTCTACAGCTCGACCTTGTACAGGGTTATGGAGACGACTCCGCCGAGATGCAGGAAAGCGGCACCGGCGCACCAACGCTGAATATCGTGACGCCCGTGCGCTACACGCACGCACACAACGGCATCGTGAACCGCGGCGACTTCGATAAAACCGTGGACCTGATGGTCGCGCTGCTCAGCAGGCTGGATGGGAAGACGGTGGACGCAATTCGGGACTTCACGCCCGCACAGTAGTTGCAAGCGCGAAGCGTCTCCTGCTCTTTCACCCGCGTCAAATGGAAACAGCTATGCCAACTACTCTTCCCATTGCGATCTACTACGAGCAGCCCAACTGGTTCAAACCGCTCTTCGCGGAGCTCGACCGCCGCGGAACGCAATACGTCAAGCTCTTCGCGCCGGATCACTTGTACGATCCCTCCGACCGGCCCGACGAGAAGTATTCGTTGGTGTTCAATCGCATGTCACCTTCGGCGTGGAATCGCGATCACGGCGACCAGATTTTTTACACGCTCGGATTTCTGGAGCATCTCGAGTCCCGTGGCGTAAAGGTGATCAATGGCTTCAAGGCCTTTGCGTCGGAACTCTCGAAGGCCGGACAGCTTGTGCTGATGGAAAAACTGGGGAAGGCATATCCGAAGGCCCGTGTGATTCACCGGCCCGAGCAGGCGATGGCCGCTTCAGAAGGTCTGCGCTGGCCCATTGTCGTGAAGCCGAACATCGGCGGATCAGGGGCTGGAGTGAAGCGGTTCGATGGCGCATCGCAATTGCGGCATGCGATTGCCGCAGAGCCCGGCTCCGCCGATGCGCTGCAGTTTGGGCTGGACTCTACCGCATTGGTGCAGGAGTTCATTCCGGCTCAGGACGCTCACATAGTGCGCGTCGAAGTGCTGAATGGCAAGTTCCTCTACGCCATCAAGGTGCACATCACCGGAGAGACGTTCGATCTTTGCCCTGCTGACATCTGCCGCACCACCTCTGGAACAGATCTGGATCGTGCCGCCTGCGCTATCGACGCGCCCAAGTCCGGCATCACGGTAGAGGGCTTCACGCCACCTGCCGATGCGATCGCGGACGTGGAAGAGATCATGAAGCACTCGGGCATCGACATCGGCGGCATCGAGTACATCACGGACAGCCGCGATGGGCAGCGCTACTACTACGACACCAACGCCCTGAGCAATTTCGTAGCGGACGGCAAGAACGTCATCGGCTTCGATCCGTTCGAGAAACTGGTGGACTGGCTGCAGATCGAGGCTGGGCTGGAGATTTCTGTCTTTACCGGGAAAGCTCCGGAAGAGCAACAGGATATGGCCAAGGCGCTCGCACGGGAATAGCCCTTGCGCACGCATTTCGGAGAGGTCTAAGCTTTTGCCACGAGAACCTCGCTGCACAGCGGAGAAAACATGATGCGGAACTTGCTGCGGAACTTGCTGCGGAACTTGCTGCTACCCGGGCTGTTGGGAATCACTTTTCTTGGAGCCACTGCACAACAGCCACCTAAGGATGCGGACCCAGACGCAGCTGCCACAAAAAATGCGATGGACCGGCTCGCGCAGGAAGTCGCAAAAGTGCAACTCACAAGTGTGAATGGACAGAACTGCCCGGTGTTTGCCTCTGCCAGTCGCGGCGGAGGCGGTGCTGTCGTTCAGACGCGCAAGGGCGAATCTGCAAGTCCGCTTGCCGTACTGCACCTCCAGTTCTCATCTGGTAACAAGCTCCAAATTGCTGAAGCGACGATCACATTGCATGGAACAGATGCACGCCCCCGCGCTGAACTTGCGGGTATGTCGCCGGACAGCCACTTGACGGAAGAGTTCCACCTGACAAGCTCACCGGACCCCGCACTTAGCAAAGCCTCCATAAATCCGAAGCGCGTGGTGAACGTGCGTTGGGTGAGCATCTCTGAGCTGAAGTTTTCCGACGGCAGCACCTGGCACCCTTCTGAAAGCTCCTATTGCTACATTCAGCCGAATGGGTTCCAGCGCGTCGCGGCCACGAGGTAAGGCGTAACGCGTGTTATTCTGTATCTGCGTGTTCGTCACGCGTGTTGCTGCGGGCAGATGACTCCAAGTGGATTCGAGTCTGGCCAGAGACCGCTGCAATGGTTCCATCCCGCGCTTCGGCGCATTGTTTGCTCTGGCTAGATGGCCGCTTCATAGGAAACAGGCCTCGCCGTGCAGCAGCAACGCTCTCCCAAAGGCAATGCTGAGACCCGAGAATCCATGGTGCTGAAACACGCCCTTGTGCGCGTTCGCATCTCTGCATAACGCCCGCGATGTACCCACGATCTAATAAGGAAACACTTGTCTACACTTACGCTTGATTCGATTCTGAACCCCGTTCCCGTCAAAGCTGTACGCCACGTCACCGCCACGGAAGCTGCGGCAGTTCACTTCACTGACTTCAACATTTCCGACAGCTTGAAGCAGCGCCTCAGCGTGGCTGGCTTTGTCACACCCACACCCGTACAAGCGGGAGCGATCCCACCTGCTCTGGAGGGAGACGACATCCTCGCCACAGCCTCCACCGGCACGGGGAAAACGCTTAGCTTCCTTATCCCGATGATCGACCGCATGGAAAGCATTTCGCAGCCATCTACCAAGGGCAAGCGGAACCCGATCCTCGCGCTCATTCTGCTGCCAACACGTGAACTCGCGATGCAGGTGCTCGAAAACTACAACAAGATCTGCCCTGGCCTGAAGAACGATGCTGTTCTGGTTTGCGGTGGCTTGAGCGAGCACGCGCAACTCGATGCATTGGGCCGCGGTCCACGCCTTGTGGTTGCGACTCCAGGCCGCCTGGAAGATTTCCTCCGCCGCCGCTCGGTCAATCTGAAGGATGTCGACATGCTCGTCCTCGACGAGGTCGATCGCATGCTCGACATGGGCTTTCTGCCCGCAATCAAGCGCATCGTTGGCGCGCTCCCGAAAGACCGCCAGACCATGTGCTACTCTGCCACGCTCGACGCAAACATAGCGGAGATCGTGAAGGACTACGTCAGCAAGCCCGTCCGCATCGAGATTGGAAATACATCCAAGCCCTCTGACCGCGTGGAACTCCGCGTGTACACAGTTATGCAGGACCAGAAGCTCTCCCAACTGGACAAGATGATGAACGAAGAAGAGGGTACCTACCTCGTCTTCTCACGCACCAAGCATGGTGCCGACCGCATCGGACGCAAGCTGGAAAAGCTCGGACACAAAATCGAGACCATACACGGCGACCGCTCGCAGTCGCAGCGTACAACAGCGCTAAAAAGGTTCGCTGAAGGCAAGGTTCGCGTGCTGGTTGCAACAGACGTAGCCGCACGTGGTATCGACATTTCCAACATCGCACACGTCGTCAACTATGACCTGCCAAACGGCTCCGACGACTTTGTGCACCGTATTGGTCGTACTGGCCGTGCCGGTGCCAAGGGTATAGCTTCAACCTTCATTACCCCGCTGGAAAAGGGAGACGCAAAGAAGCTCGAGCGCACGCTGAAGATCCAGTTTCAGTGGTTCGTTGCTGACAAGAACCTCGCCAAGGAAGAGCGCAACAAGCCGGTGGAACTCAATTCCAAGCCTGGTGATGACCTTTCGTCGCTGCTTGCCATGGAAAGCCGCTCGTGGAAGGGTGAGGGTAGTTCCGATCAAGGGCAACAGCCCACGCCGCAGCGCTCACGCAGCGGTGCCGGCGCTGGACGTGGGCGTCCGCATGCTGGTGGGCACGGTCGCAACAGTGGCCGTCCTGCTGGAGCGAAGAGCCCCTCGCGGCCCCCGCAGCGCCGCCGTAAAGCGTAACCCCTAAGAAGCCGAAAGCCGCACTCATAGAGTGCGGCTTTTCTTCGTCCGACTATTAACCTACTTCAATGGCCAATCCGGCGAACTGTTCGCGACCTTGGTGACATACATAGGGTTCACCATCGGAATGAAGTACTGAACAGCTCCCGGACTCGTGCTCATACCTAGGCTTGCAAGCTCCCCGATCCCGGTGAAACCCTTCACCGAATTCAGCGCTTGCCAGTCGCCCCGAGCCGCAATCGCTACAGTACGCATTCCATTTCCGAGCTCCATCTTTGCCAGAAAGCGGCACTCGTTCCAGCTTGGGTGAACGAACATCAACTGCGACAGCTTGCGGCAAACTGCGGCGGCACGATCATCACCGCGCATGCTGGCGAATTTTGGGTCGGCAGCGACTTCCAGCACGGTGCGCTGCGAACACCACCACCCACCCAGCGTCTTGGCCATGTTGCCATCGAACACGCGGTAAAGCGTGATCGGCTCACGCGTCCCGGGCTCGACCACCACGATAGGATCCACAATCTTGGGCGCGGTCTGTGGACCGAACGCATAGTTCACACTGCCGGCAGCGAACTCTTCAATACTCTTGTCAGCTGCGGGCTTGAACGGCTTGCTCGGCGCTGTTCCATGCTTCGCGGTGTAGGCCGCTTGCGCGCGCAGCTTGGTCTGCGCTTCCATATCTTTGTCACGCTTCACCTTGTCAAAGAGCAGCGCATACTCAGGCTTTGAGAGCGCCTGCGTCAGAAGCTGCGTAATAAATTCCTTCTTGATGTTTGGTGTTCCAGCCATTGGTCTGCTTACTCCTCGTCCGTTCAGCGCTTGAAATTGCTCGCTAATGGTAACGGCCAATTGTAAAAGGCCGGTTGAGCGGGAGTCTGATGTAAAGAGCTGTAAGCAGAGTCAGATCGCCAGCGCAAAGTGAGTTGCCGCTGATCTATGCCACCTGGACTGTGACTTTCCTTTGCGTCTTCCTGAATGGAAGGACACGGTTGTACTCGTATACCCAACACGGAACATTGGACCCGTCAGACAGACGAACCCTGACCTGCTTTCGTGTGAACAAGCTTTTCTCAAGCTCGTTAGGGTAATACTCTTCGTACTCATCTAACGCGTGCAGGGCCGAAGCTGTCGGCACGCGGAAAACCTCGCCCGACACACGTGTTCCGTTCTTGCCATCGATCTTGATCGCTGGGTAGTCAGGAAAACGATGCATACGAGCCCGAATCGTGCCTTTTCCAACAGGCTTCAGCCGACGCACGACATTGGCAATCTCATCGGGAGCCTGGCTTGGGCGCAATGTGCCGTAAACAAATAGATTCTCGGGCATTCTCGCTCCAATCTTGATCTTACCGCGCTTCCCTCTCTACCAGCAGCCGTCCGAGGTGCTCAAATCCATGAGAACTTTTGCGAACGTAGGCCAAAACTGAAGAACTCTCCTGAATCCTATCGAGGTAATAGCCAAGGAGAGCTTCCACATCATCGTTCGACAGTGTCTCGATGCTCCGAAAGTAAGCCACCAGTTCAAAGAAATTGAGAAAGTCAGTGAACTCTTCCGACTCCATTCGAACAACTTCCGCGAGCTTCGCTTGCTCCAATGAAGATTCGCAATCAAGTAAACACTTCATATCGCTGTATGTTTTCTCGATGAAGAACGTTTTATGCAGCGATAGCAGAAAGTCTGCAGCTTTTGTGCGCGAGTTCCTGCTGTAAGTAAAGGCACCTACAGCAGCGCTAACGGCAGCAACAAGCACTCCCGCCCCTGTGATCCACGTTTCCGCCATTTCGTCACTTCCCGCATATCGGTAGACAGACGCACGAAGTCTCTCAGACAATCTTTCTCATGCCAACCGAAAAGATCGCTGTTTCCACAAAGGACGCTCCTGCCGCCATCGGTCCGTACTCACAGGCTATCCGCATGGGAGATATGCTCTACACCTCGGGCCAAATTCCGATAGATCCAACAACAGGCGACATGGTCAGCGGCGGCATCGCCGAGCAGACAACACGCGTGTTGGAGAACCTCAAGGCAGTACTCGAAGCGGCTGGCATCAGCTTCACAGCGGTCGTAAAAACTACAGTGTTTCTCAAAGACATGAAAGACTTCGCCGCGATGAACGAGCTTTACGCGAAGTACTTCGCTCCAGAAGGCGTGGTGCCTCCCGCCCGCTCCACGGTGCAGGTCGCGGCGCTGCCGAAGGACGCGCTGGTCGAGATCGAGTGCATCGCTCGCCTTGAGTCCGCGTAAGCGACGACATACGTACGAACGCATCCAATCCTCTACATACGGAGGAGAATGCAATGATAGAAATTCCAGCAGGCGGACCACTGAGCGAGGCCGCGATCGGCCAAGAAGCCAAAGGGAAAAAGGTAGTACGTACCGACGCTGAATGGCGTCAGCTCCTTTCGCCGGAGCAGTTCCACGTTCTCCGGGAAAAGGGCACCGAACGCGCGTTCACTGGAGCGCTGGTAAACAATCACGATGATGGCATTTACCACTGCGCCGCCTGCGATGCGCCGCTCTTCAAGAGCGATACCAAGTTCGAGTCCGGTTCCGGCTGGCCCAGCTTCTTTCAGCCTATTTCACCGGAAGCAGTGGAGCTGCACGAGGACAGTTCCTTTGGCATGCGCCGCGTGGAGGCGACCTGCGCCAACTGCGGATCGCATCTGGGCCACGTCTTCCCGGATGGCCCCAACCCAACCGGTGAACGCTATTGCATCAACTCAGCATCGCTGGGGTTCCAGAATAAGTAAAGTAGCCCTTTTTACAGACGCCGAAAAGCGAAGCCTCCTCACGAAGGCTTCGCTTTGTCTCTAACTGCCCTACTGGTTTGGCTTGCGAACTTAGCCCTTGGTGACTTTGCCGCTCTTGATGCAGCTTGTGCATACGCGAATGCGCTTGGACACGCCATTCGTCACAGCCTTCACTGACTGTAGATTCGGGTTCCAACGACGACGGGTGACGTTGTGCGCGTGCGAAATGTTGTTACCGAACTGCGGCCCTTTGCCGCAAAGTCCACATACCTGTGCCATATTCCTTCTCCAAAAACTTCAAGTCGCAGGGTCTCCCTACAGCACTCGAGTCCATCCTGGAATCTTGGCGGGGAGTGGTAGGCACGTCCGGATTCGAACCGGAGACCTCTACCGTGTCAAGGTAGCGCTCTAACCAACTGAGCTACGCGCCTGCGGGTGCGTCTCTTCAGTGTAACCGCAGAGACCCTTTCCGGCAACCACACTGCACCTTCGGGCGTCTCCGGGTGGGCCAAGGCCGTTGTCCCGGCAAAGCTAGTCAATCGTTTGCGTAATATGCCATCATCGCTTCAACCTAAGGATATTTATTGATGAAGCCTTCGCGCCTTGCACCACTTTTCCTTTGCATTTTCAGTTCCGTCCTTGCGACAGCGCAAAAGACTGCTCACGCACCGGCACCTTCCAACCCGGAGATGGCCAGCCCTGCTATAGAGCAGCGCGTCAATGCGCTTGTCGGGAAGATGACGCTTGCGGAAAAGCTTGGCCAACTGGTGCAGTACAACGCAACCGAGGCGCACGCCGCAGCTTCCTCCAAGAAGTCGACTTCTGCTCTGAACGTGAACCCACCAGCACCCGGTGGCGTGGATAGCTATGCACTGGCGCAGAAGGGCGAGGTCGGCTCCATGCTCAATAGCGTAGGGCAGGAACTAACCAACCATTTTCAGCATGCAGCCGTAGACAACTCGCGCCTGCACATTCCACTGCTATTTGGTGCCGACGTGGTACACGGCTACCGCA
This sequence comes from Granulicella sp., assembly GCA_965200515.1. Lineage (GTDB taxonomy): Bacteria > Acidobacteriota > Terriglobia > Terriglobales > Acidobacteriaceae > Granulicella. The sequence continues at coordinate 3,367,701 of CBDAUT010000014.1, forward strand.
CCATCTTTCCTGTGCCGCTCGCGACCGCTTCCAGTTGGGATCCCGCCATGATTCAGGAGATGGCGCACACTGCCGCAATCGAGGCTCGGACCGCAGGCGTGAACTGGTTCTATTCGCCGATGGTGGACATCGCGCGCGACCCGCGCTGGGGCCGCTGCACCGAAGGAGCTGGCGAAGATCCTTTCCTTGGCTCCGCAATCGCACGTGCCTACATTCGCGGCTACCAGGGCAAAAGTCTTGGTGCACCAACGTCTGTCGCCGCTTCCGTGAAACACTTCGCTGCCTATGGCGCGGCAGAGGCTGGCCGAGACTACAACACCACTGATATGAGCGAAATGCTGCTGCGGCAGGTCTACCTACAGCCCTACCACGCTGCGATCGAAGAAGGCTCCGCGACAATCATGTCCGCTTTCAACTCCTTGAATGGCGTGCCCGCCAGTGCGAATCCGTTTCTAATGCAGACGATCCTGCGCGATGAGTGGGGGTTCGATGGCCCGGTCGTTTCCGACTACACCGCAGTCATGGAATTGCTGAACCACGGCATTGCCCTCACGCCTGCGGTAGCAAGCGAGAAGGCTTTGATGGCTGGCGTAGACATCGACATGAACGCGCACTTCTACGATGTGGAACTCCCTGCCCTCGTCAAAGCGGGCAAGGTGCCCATGTCCGTGGTGGACGAAGCCGTTCGCCGTGTCCTGCGCGTTAAGTTCGCGCTTGGCCTGTTCGAGCATCCGTTCACCAGTGGCCCTGAGGTCACCGTCGCTGTCCCGGAGCATCGCGCCATCGCACGGCGAGCCGCGGAAGAATCCTTCGTTCTGCTGCAGAACAACGCTGTGAACGGCTCGCCCCTGCTGCCGCTCGCGTTGAAGGCGCAGAAAATCGCACTCATTGGACCGCTGGCCGATGCCAGCACCGATATGGTCGGTGCGTGGTCCGGCGCGAACAACTTTGGCGATGTGCGCACTCTTCGGGAGACGCTTTCCCAGGTTACGCAGGCGAACGGACAGGGGTTCACCTACACCAAAGGCACGGACGTCTCCGGTGCCTCCACGGCCGGTATCGCAGATGCTGTGAACGCAGCACAGGCGGCCGACGTTGTCTTGATGGCGCTCGGCGAGTCAAGCGACATGAGTGGCGAAGCCGCATCGCGCGCTCACCTCGATCTGCCCGGAATGCAGGAGCAGCTACTCGAGGCAGTGCAAGCTACAGGCAAACCCATTGTGCTGCTCGTCTTCTCCGGCAGACCGCTGGTGCTCACGTGGGCAGCGCAGCACGTACCTGCCATCATGCAAGTGTGGTTTCCAGGCGTAGAAGCTGGACCCGCCATCACCGACATGCTGTTCGGCAAAACGGCGCCTAGCGGCAAGCTGACCATGAGCTTCCCCTACGCTGTCGGCCAGGAGCCGCTCTACTACAACCATCTACCAACTGGCCGGCCGATCCAGGTGTTCGATCCTGCCCATCCGAACAAATACGTCGAGAAGAAGTACGTCACACGCTATCTTGATGAGCCGAACGACGCCCTGTTCGCATTCGGCCACGGGCTCAGCTACACCACTTTCGGCTACGGCAAAGTTGCCGTTTCTCGAAAGTCTTTGAGTGCAGCGACGCTGGCTTCTGACCGGAAAGCGCAGCCGCTCACCGCGACTGCCGTGGTGACAAACACTGGCAAACGCGCGGGAACTGAAGTGGTGCAGTGCTATGTACGAATTCTGGGCGCGAGCACAGAACAGCCGGTTCGCAATCTGAAGGGGTTTCAGCGTGTGACCTTAAAGCCCGGCGAGTCGAAAACTGTCAGCTTCCCACTCGGCTTTGAAGAACTGTCTTTTTACAACGCGGCGGCGAAGCAGGTAGTCGAGCCAGCGGAATACACGGTGTACATCGGCGGGAGCTCACAGGCAGAACTATCGGCTCGGTTCAACCTACAGCAGTAGGTGTCCAGCCGCTTCATCCAACTGCGGGAGGATCAGACGCCTGGGCGGTTTGCCCCTGCGTCTGCACCCTGCGAAGCGTCACCCAGGCATACTGCGCAGCCGATAGCGGTGCCAACACAGCAACACACTGCAGCAGAAAATGCTTCAGCTCGGGCAGATGCGCACCGGCAATCACCTGTGCAGTCATAACCACCAGCACTGTCACAATCTGCACACCTGTACTGACCTTGCCAAGCCAGCTTGGCGGAAAATCGCGCAGTATGTTCGTCACATAAAGCAGTGACGAAATCAGCAGAATGCCAAGATCGCGGCTGAATACAAGCACAGTCACATAGCGCGGAATGATGCCGACATGTGTGAGCACGATAAATAAGGTGCTCAACAGCGCCTTGTCCGCGATGGGGTCGAGGTATTGACCCAGCTTGGTTTTCTGCTTGAGCAGCCTGGCGAGCAAGCCATCAAGTGCATCGCTGATCCCTGCAATCCAGAGCAGCAGGAACGCAACCTTCCAGTGCCCGTCGAGGATTTCGATCACCAAAAATGGCAACGTAAAAAGCCGCAACATGGTCAGCATGTTGGGCACTGCGGCGAGTTGGCGAAACGAAGACAAGACTGGACGCGCTCGCCATATTAGACCACCGCTGGCCAGCGGGCGCGGCAGTCAACGGCCGAGATAAAGCTACGGCCGCGGCCTGGAGTTCAGCGTCGACCTGCGATGATCAAAACCTGTAACCGTCCCGCGCGTGGAAGCTAACCGGGACTCTATCGCTTCTTGCTTCCGACCATCCCGCGCCGTACACTAAAAACACCCGCAAATGTGTGATTTTGCGCGGCGTCCCTTACATACATATGCTGCGACTCACCAAGAAAGCCGACTACGGTCTGATGGCCTTAAAGTATTTGGCCGAGCAGGTGGGCGGCGGTGCGCAATCTGCAAAGGACGTGGCTGAGGCGTACCACATTCCTCCGCAGCTCCTCGCGAAGATACTGCAAACGCTGGCGAAGTCGGGCATCCTGATATCAACTGCGGGAACCAACGGTGGCTACGCTCTGGCGAGACCGGCGAGCGAAATTTCGGCATTTGAAGTAATTCGGGCTATAGACGGCCCGCTTTTTATCACAAGCTGCATTACGATCCATGGAACCTGCGACCTCCATGGTCACTGCACCATCAAAGAACCATTGCGCAAAGTCAACGACAGCATCAAGGATTTGCTCAGCGACATCCACATCTCTGACCTTGTGGAGCCGGACACCGGTGAGCACCCGCCCGTCCCGGTTGCTGGTGGCCTGGTGAGTATCGCGCTATAGAACCAGGTCTGGAGAACCAGGTGGGGTTTACATCGGTTTGATTCGGAGCCGCTAAAACGGCAGCAGCACAAGTTTAGGAGTACAGAATTATGGCTGAAACATTAGGAATGAACGTCACTGCCTCGAACGAGCAGCTTCCCGAAGGCGTGAAGCTGCCCATCTATATGGATAATCACGCGACCACGCCGCTCGACCCACGCGTGCTGGAAGCGATGATGCCCTACCTCACCGGCATCTTCGGCAATGCGGCGAGCCGCAACCACTCCTTCGGCTGGGAAGCCGAGCAGGCCGTCGAAAAGGCACGCGAGCAGATCGCAAAGCTGATTGGCGCGACCGCGAAGGAGATCATCTTCACCTCCGGCGCGACCGAGTCGAACAACCTCGCGATCAAGGGCATCGCGGAGATGTACCGCGAACGCGGCAACCACATCATCACGGAAGTGACCGAGCACAAAGCCGTCCTCGATACCTGCAAGAAGCTCGAGAAGCAGGGCTTCCGCATCACCTATCTACCCGTCAAAGGCGACGGCCTCATCGATCTGGAAGACCTGAAGCGCGCAATGGACGATCAGACAATTCTGGTCTCGATCATGTACGCCAATAACGAGATTGGCATCATTCAGCCGGTCAAGGAAATCGGCGCGCTCTGCCATGAGAAGGGCGTCATCTTCCACACCGACGCCGTTCAGGCCGTTGGCAAGATCCCTGTCAACGTCATCAGTGACAACATCAACGTGCTGTCCCTTTCCGGACACAAACTTTACGGACCAAAGGGTGTTGGCGCGCTGTACGTTCGTCGCCGCAATCCGCGTGTGCAGATCAGCGAGCAGCAGAACGGTGGCGGGCATGAGCGCGGCATGCGTTCGGGCACACTCAACGTTCCCGGCATTGTCGGCCTCGGCAAGGCTTGCGAACTTTGTGGCGACGAGATGGAAGCCGAGGCAGCACGCGAGATTGAGCTGCGCACGTACCTGCGTAACAAGCTTGAAGCGGCGCTCGATTACACCCAGGTGAACGGCAACATGGATCACCATCTGCCCGGGAACCTGAACATGAGCTTTGTGTACGTCGAAGGTGAGTCACTGTTGATGGGCATCAACGACATCGCTGTTTCGTCAGGCTCCGCCTGCACGTCCGCAACGCTCGAACCCAGCTATGTGCTCAAGGCGCTCGGCCTCGGTGACGATGTTGCCCACAGTTCGATTCGCTTCGGCCTCGGCCGCTTCAACACCAAAGCTGAAGTGGACTACGTCGCCGATAAGCTAATCGATGTAGTGCAGAAACTCCGTGAGCTTTCACCATTATACGAGATGGTGAAGGAAGGCATCGACCTCAGCAAGATCGAGTGGGCCGCCCACTAGAGAAATCTGAAGATGTACTAAGAGCCCGCCTCGCGCGGGCTCTTTTTGCGCAACGCTATACTTGCAGCGAGGAGAGGAGTGGAGGCATATGCAACCTTTCATCGAAGCGAAGCGCGAACAAATTGTGGAGCTTTGCCGCGCACATCACGTTCGCCGACTCTCCGTCTTCGGCTCCGTTGTTCGAGATGACTTCGATCCTGAGCGTAGCGACGTAGACGTCCGGGTCGAGTTCGATAAGTCCCGAATATTAAGCTACTCAGGAAATTATTTCGAACTCCTAGATGGGCTGACAGCCCTTTTTGATCGAAAAGTCGACCTCCTGAGTGCACAGGAAATTCGTAACCCGTACCTGCGGCGCGAGATCGAGGAAAACCAGGTCATGCTGTATGCCGCGTAGCCTGCAACTCTACCTGCATGACATCGATTAGGCACTTATCGCGGTTGCTTCCTATCTCAGGGGGAAGACTCAAGGCGACTACATTGCCAGCCGACAACTTCGTAGTTCAGTTGAGCGGGAATTCATGATCGTAGGCGAAGCGATGTCTAAGATGATTCATCGTTTTCCAGAATGCAAAGCTCGTCTTGATCATGCACGCGGCATCGCGGGTTTCAGGCACCTGCTGGTTCACGAGTATTTCGACATTGATAACGACCTTGTATGGGACATAGCAGTCAACTCCGCACCCACCCTTCTCAGACAGATCACCGATTGGGAAAACGAGTTGGAAAGCACGCAATCGAAAGAATCCTAGGGCGCTGATGATGCGGAACACCGCGCTTGAATCTTCTTAGTTAGCATTACACCTGAGACTTCATGCGCCTTCGTTCGTTGCTTGCCACATTCGCCGTCCTCTGCCTGCTCGTTTGCACACGCGACGCTCGCGCCTACTCGCTCCTCACGCACGAGCAGCTTATCGACCTCACCTGGCAGAGTTCCATCGTCCCGCTGCTTCTGAGCCGATACCCGACGCTTACACCTGCTCAGATAGAGCACGCCCGCGCCTACGCATACGGCGGTTGCGTCATTCAGGACATCGGCTATTACCCCTTCGGCGATGCGTTCTTTTCTGACCTGACACACTACGTTCGTTCTGGCGATTTTGTCGTAAACCTGTTCCGCAACGCTGGTAATGCTGACGAACTTGCCTTCGCGGTTGGCGCGCTCTCGCATTACATCGGCGACACCATTGGCCACGCCGAGGCGACGAATCGTGCGGTCCCGATTGAATTTCCCAAGCTCGAAAAGCGCTACGGCAAAAGCGTGAACTACTCGCAGGGCGAGCACCAGCACGTTCAGACGGAGTTTGCCTTCGACATCAATGAGATCGCACACCACCGCTTCGCGCCCGTGCATTATCTGCGGCATGTGGGTCTGGAGGTTCCAACTAAGCAGCTCTCGCTGGCGTTCTATCAAACCTACGGTCTGCGCGAAGACTTTTCTGATAAGCGACACGCTCGCATCAATGTGAGAGGCTACCGGTTTGCCACGCGCGCGTTCATCCCGCGCATTGCCTACGCTGTGACGCTGCTCCACCGCAAAGATGAACCGGCGGACGTAAACGACGCCGATCTCCAGCGGATGATCCGCGATGTCGACGCCGTTTCCAAAGAAAATAATTGGGATTTTTACCGGCGCAAGCCGGGTCTTGGCACGCATCTGCTTGCAGGTCTCATCTTCATCCTGCCGAAGTTCGGTCCCTTGAAGCTGGCAGCGGTGAAGGGACCTACCCAGGCCACCGAGATAGAGTACGTGCATTCTGTAATGCGCTCCGTCGACGCGTTGGACCACACACTCAAGCGCTTTACGCCGCCGCCGGCTCTGCGTCCCACGGCCGTTATTGCAGCATCCTCGAACGCTGCGAAAGATCCCGAATCTTCGAATGCAGCACCTGCAATCGCGAATGCACAGCAGGCCGTTCCACGAGGCTCGCGCGATCCCAGGCACCCGCTGGTGAACCGCGATCTGGACACTGGTCGTCCGGTGAAACCCGCCGGCTATCGCCTCACCGACGACACCTACGCCAACCTGCTGCACCGCCTCACCGCGACGCCGACAGTAGCCGTCCCACCTGGCGTGCAGAATGAAGTGCTGGCGTACTACGCCGACCTGAACCTGCCGTTTGAAACGAAGAAGACACCGGAAAAGTGGGCTGCGGTGCAGCAGGAACTGACCACCCTTCGAGGCATGCCTACCACTCGCGACGCAAATCCGTTCGACACCTACGGCGAGGACAACTCCGACGAGACTGGCGACGCTGGCGTGCGTAACCCAACGAACTGATTTCTACTCCGGCAGCACTTTCACAAACACACCATCCGGCAGCTTCGCGTTGCCGAGCAGGTGCACAACACCGTCCCGAACGAATCCGCGAATCATCTGCGGTGCAGCGGGTCTTGGCTGGTTCATCGTGCTTAGCCCAAGGCTCTCCTGCTGCCCACCGAAACTCGCTGGCGCGACCGGGGCTTCCTTGCGAGTCGGATAAGGCGTAGCCCGCAATTCCCCCGATTGCGCGGCAGCCTTCGACTTGCCCATACCGCGATCCATCGCCTCATTAGCCAGGCGATCGGCTTCTTTATTTTTGTGCCGCAGTGCATGTGAGATTTCAAAGCCGTCGAGTTCGCGAATGCGTCGTTTCGCTTCTTCCCACATCGGCTTCAGGTCGGGCGAGGCCACTTTGAACTTGCCCTTAATCTGATTCACCATGAGCAGTGAGTCAGACGTGAGCCGCACGCGTTTGTGGCCGTGGTCGATGGCCCACTGCAGCACGCCAAGCAGGCCAGCGTACTCCGCGTAGTTGTTCGTGCGGACGCCGAGAAACTCGCTCAGTTCCGCGAGCACCATGCCGGCTTCATCCTGCAAAACGGCACCGTAGCCAGCAGGCCCCGGATTACCCCGCGCACCACCGTCACAGAACGCGATTATCCAGGCTTCGGGATTGTTGCGAGGGCGAACGACACGGGGCTGATCTGGCTCTGGAAAAAGTGAAGGCACTCCGACAGGGTATCAACCCGTTGACAGCGGAAGCAGCAGATCTACCTTACCGCCCGGCGACTTGCGGAACGCGTGCAGCGTTTTCGCGTTCTGATCAACGTGGCGCATGATGATCCCGTCTTTGGCGAATTCCATATCGGTGAAGCCGAGCACACGGCCACCGAACGGACCACGCTTTTCCGGAGCAACGGACCAGTCCACCAGCTCCGCACCACCTCCGCCGGAAATAACGAAACTCGTCGGGTGTCCTGCGAATTCGAGGTGTTGCAGGTCGTGATCGTGGCCGGTAATCCAGAAGTCAACCTTGGCCTGCCGGATTAGATCATCCCACTGCTTGATGAGCAGCTTGTTGTCCTTGTGGACACCGTTGGTAAAAAGCGGATGGTGCGCGATGACGCCGATAAACGGCGTCGTACGTGGCTTGGCTAGTTCTCCGCGGAACCACTCGTTCTGCTCATCCCTGTGCTTGTGGCTCATGGTCACACTCCATGGAAACGGATCGCTCTTCGTTCCCGGGAGGTTGGAATCGAGGCAGATGAACGTGATGACCGGGTTGACCTTCGGAAAGGTGAAGGTGTACCAGCGAGCAGGCATTGTCCAGCGAGTTCCCTGCGCGTGCTGTGCGTACGCAAGCTGCATGTCGACCTTGCTGCTGATCTTGTATTCATAATCGTGATTGCCCAAAACCGCGTAAGCCGGGCCGGGAAAGTGCGACGTTGGATACATCTGCTCAAACTGCTTCTGCCAGCGCGGTGAACTGAAGCCTATTCCCATATCGCCGTACCAGTTGTCGCCAAGCAGGAACAACGCCTCCGGATGAATGCTCCGCTTATCCACCCACTGCTTCATTGCGTTCGCAACGGAAACCTGCTGGTCGACGTACTTATCCGTTCCCCAGTCGCCGATCATGAACATGTGCGGCGCGCCCGGGTCCGGTGGCGGTGCGGTTCCTGCAATCGCCTGCGCTTCGAGCGCAGCTCCCGAGGAAAGCGCGGACAACGCGGAAAAGGCGACTGTCTGCCGCAAAAAATCCCGGCGATTCAGCTTGGTAGTGAACGGCGACATGGCGCTCCTTGCTCGAGGTAAGTACAGGTTCGCACGGGGTACGAGTTATTTGGATGTCAGACGAGCGGGAAAGATTGGTTAGGCCACCCAGCCTAAAGCCGTTACTACACAGTCAAAATAAGCCCATTGGCTTAAATCCTCCTGAAGTCCGCTCACCTACGCTCCATACTCTCGTCCCACAGAATGTACGACAGTAACCTGACTCCGGAGTCAGCAATAGCATGAGCGTAGTCGACGCGGTCCTTGTAAACGGCGGGCTTCCCCGCCGTCGCCCCAGTCCCTTTGCCCTTGGTCTGCATGAAGCCCAGGGTGTGGTTGCGCCTGTAGAATCAGCGGCAGCGATGTCCAGGGCTGCTGCACAATCCGGTGGGCGTGCCAGAATGACGGCCGAGCAGCTCGAAGCTCGCCAACAACAGCGCGCCGAAGATGATGACCTGATCCGTGCCGCCCAGAAAGGCGAACGCACGGCGTTTGATTCGCTCGTTCGACGCTACGACCGCAGCGTTCTGCGACTGGCGTTGCACATGCTCGGCAATGAGCAGGACGCGCAGGATGTTCATCAGGAAGCGTTCATCAAGGCCTATCGCCACCTGTCGAACTTTCGCTTCGAGTGCTCGTTCTATACGTGGCTATACCGCATTGTCACCAACCTCTGCCTGGATCAGCTTCGCCGCCGCAAGAGTCGCCGCGAAGACCCAGCCACGGTCACGGACTCTTCGGGAGATGAACTCGACCTGCTGGCTAATGTGCAGGACGAACGCGCGATGGCTAACCCGGCTCGCGAGCTGGCGCGCAAGAACATGAATCTTGCCATCCAGTCGGCGCTCGACACGCTTACGCCACGCGAGCGCACCGTTTTCGAGCTCAAGCACTATCAGGGGCTCAAACTCCGGACCATTGGAGAAATGCTTTCCACAACGGAAGAGACCGCCAAGAACACTCTCTTCCGCGCCACACGCAAGCTGCGTGCGGCGTTGGCGGACGCAAGGTAAAGATCAACCGCGGAATGTTCGCGCAAGCAGAGGCCGATAGCGAGGGCCATTGAGATCTTCGCACCGGTAGCAGGACAAGTTGAGAGAGGCTTTTGGAGAGGGACGCACCATGACGTGTGAAAGCGCAGGACAAAACGTAATTCTGCTGCACTACGGAGAACTGCCGGACGAACTGCAGTTCCCACTGGAGCAGCACATCGATGGCTGTGAAGATTGTCGCCGCGAGTGGAAGGCAATGCTCGCGCTGGATGAGCAGTTCGCCGCAGACCCGGTTCTGGAGCCTTCACCGAACTTCCTTGCAGCTTCACGTATGCGACTCGACGAAGCGCTCGACACGATGCCGCCAAGGTCTTTGGGTCAACGCTTCCTGGCAAATACCTTCCGCTGGATGAGCTTTGTGAAAGGCTCTCCCGCGCTCGCCACGCTGCTGCTTGGCGCCGGCTTTCTCGGCGGCAACTTCCTCACACGCTATCAGGTGGCCCATGCTCCCAAGCTGCCGACGCCTGTGATTCTTCAGAACGCATCGCAGGGTGCAGTGGCCAGCGTCTCTGGCATCACGCAGACGCCCAATTCCGAAATTGTCGAAGTCAAGTACAACCGCCTCGTGCCGGAGTCTGTACAGGGTTCGCTCGATGACCCGCAGATTCGGCAGTTACTGATGCTCGGCACAAAGCTCGCAACGACCAATGCTGTACACGCTGATTCTGTCGCGCTGCTTGCCAGCGAATGCGCTTCTGGCCATCGCTGTGAAGGCACGGATGACGGCAGCGGCAACGTCCGGAATACGCTGCTCGTTTCACTGCGCTACGACAAGAGCCCGAAGGTGCGCCAAACTGCACTGGACGGCCTCCAACCGTACGTCGGCCAGGATCAGCGCGTGCGCGATGCGGTGCTCGAAGCCATCATGCACGACGGAAGCGCAGACGTTCGACAGCGCGCGATCACCATGCTGCAGCCGGTGCAGGCCGACTCCAGCGTACGGCAGGTGCTGCGTACCGTGTCCACGGAAGACGCAAACCCGGCGATCCGCAATGCTTCGTTCCAGGTTCTTCAGGGCGCGGCCGACATTCAGTAGCACTTCTGCACAAGCATCGGATTTGCAATGTTTCGCTTGCACGTATTTTTCTGCCGCTCATCTGCACTGCGCCTCGGAGCCTTCGCTACGGCCCTGCTCTGCGTTCCAGCGCCACCCATTGCTGCGAGTTCACATTTCGCGCACGGCGGTGTGGTCGCAAAAGACCACATTCCCGGGTACCTTGGCGCGAGCTTCCACGACACGCCCGAGGAGGCGGCCGGCTCACTGCGCTTGGGTAAGGCCCGCGGTGCGGAAATTGGCATGGTCGACCATGATGGTCCTGCCGGCAAAGCCGGTCTACGCCCGCACGACATCATCGTGAAGCTCAATGGGCAGTTGATCGACGGCGCGAACGCGCTGAAGCAGATGTTGCATGACGCGGGCTCGGGAGTATCCGTAGCACTTTCTGTCTTCCGCGATGGCCGTCCGCTCACGCTCAAGGCTGAGCTTTGCAATCGCGATGAACTGGAACGCCACGCCTGGCAGGACCACCAGGTCGTTCCTGAGCCCGATCCACCGCCTGTTTCCGAGGTCGGGAATAGCTTTATGGCGAGCCATAACGACGTGCCGACGACAACAGCACGTGTCCCCCACAGTCAAGGCTTCATCAGCGGCATGCTGCACAGCGGCCCGTATACCGGCATCACGCTGGAGCCGCTTGGCGCACAGCTTGCCAGCTACTTCGGCGCTCCTTCAGGGCTCGGCCTGCTGGTGCAGACAGTGGAAGCGAACAGCCCTGCCGAATACGCCGGTCTACGCGCCGGTGACGTCGTTTTACGCGCAGACACTATCGGCATGCGCACCGAAGGCGACTGGACAAAGCGACTTCATGCTGCCAAGGGCCGCCCCGTCTCGCTTACCGTACTGCGCGAAAAGCATGAGCAGACAATGGTGCTGCAGTTCGACCTGAAGCGGCATTCACTCCTCGAGTGGCCCAAGTTCTAATCGCATTCCTGCTCGCTCAGGCTTTCTAACTTCACAACGAAGTCGCCTTCGCTTGCACGACCTGCGGGTGAAAGGTTACCAGGTGTCTACTGCGAGCCTTACTTCAACACGGACGCGGGCTTGCCTTCCTGCACATAGTTCTTGTTCCACGAGGGTATCTCCACGACGTACGTGCCGGGCTTCTCGATGACAGCCTGGCAGCCGAGGCGCGAGTTCAACTGCAGGCCCGGCGAAAGTTCCATGCGGTCGAGTTCTTTCTCTTCCGCCTCATTGATGCCCTTCGCGCCCTCGAGCACGTGAATGTGGCAGGTGGTGCAGGCGCATACACCGCCGCAGGCGTGATCGAGGAAGATGCCATAGTTTTCTGCAACGTCGAGGAAGCTCATCGGCTCACCGTGGCCGTCGTATGGCAGTGAGTCGAATGGGAATTCCACTGTTTTCCCTTCCGGTTTGAAGGTCACGCGCACCATGTTTTCGGCGGGCGGCTGGGAAAGGTCAACAGACGGAAGCGGTTTGGAATCGTGTTCTGACATAAGCTCTACCAGTGTAGTTTGTCAGGCGCTCCAAAGCACAAACTCGTCATTCGCCACTATTCACTATTCACTTCTCTTGGACACATGCAGTCGTGGAATGCCTTTCCGCCGTTCTCCTTGGTAGCGCAGGCATAAGCAGGCCAGATCTGATGCAGACCAAGAGCATACAAGCCCGGATCACCGGGATAGAACCACCTCGCGTATTTGCGGCTCAACTCGCTGTCACCGCTGGTGTCGCCCGCTAGCGACGCTGTGAGTTTCTTCACCGAAGACGCCGAATAATCTGGCATTCCATAAAGCTCACGGTAGTCATATTCCTCCGACCACACGCCGCTCGCCGTTCCTCGCGCATAAACGCTGTAGTCCATCAGCGTTGCCGTCACAGGGTTTACCCGACCAACCACGTAAGCAGGCGTATTACCGTTCACCGGGGACACCGAGGGAACGAGCTTCGCCGGAATGTCCGCTCCGGCATCATTGTGCAGGAGCTTCATCTCATCCATGTGTGTATGCGCGAATATGGCGAGCCGCACCACATCAGCGAAATCCGTCAGCGTGTCCACGAAGGCGTCAGATCCCAATAATTCGGCGGGTTCTTTCACAGAGCAAACTCCGGCTGGATTCAGCACGAATTTGTGGAAGCTGGAGTACACGTCCACGCCAGGCGGAATGTGCGCCATCACCCACACGGCCTCGTGCTTCTGTCGAGCGGTGGCAAGCCTCTCGCGAAGCCATGCGATCTGATCGGCTGCGGCCTTCGGATCGTGTTTGCCACCGCAACCTGCGTAGTAGCGCGACTGGAAAAGATTTTGCATCACCAGCATGCGCGCATGTTGCATTGGAGCGGGCATCGCAACGTCGTAATCTCCCAGTTCGCTGAAGTCCTGGAGAATTGCGCGCTGCTTCGTCTTATCCGGTACATCCGCAGCAAAACTCTGTGCCGCGCTCTTGAGAAACGCGCTTCCGGGGCTTTCTTTGTAATCCGTGCAACCGGAATCATTGTTGCCGAGCGCAAGGAACACAGGCGTGCCCGGAAATACGTGGCGCATTGCAAGCGCCACAAAAGCAATGGTTTTCTCCGCAAACTGTGTGGCGTCTTCCGCAGTGCTGTTCGGCAGCAGCGTCTTCAGGCGGCAATCAAATCCATGCACCAGCAGATCGCCGCTTACCGTCACAAACAGCGGCTTGGGCTGTTGCCTGTGCGCGGCGCGAAGGCTGTCTACGAGGACATTCCACGAGCTATCTTCACCACGCGCCTTACATGCCATTTGCAGAGCGCTGAAGTCCGCGGCCTGCTTAGGGGATGCAGGCGCGTCGAGTATCTCTGCCCATCCCTCCACCGGTGTGGCGCGCAACCGCGAGAGCTTTGCGGGGTCGTGATACGGATCGAAATGCAGATCGCTGAGCATCACCACCGGCAGTGTGCCGTGCGATGCCTGCGCGCGCAAAGGATGAACTGCGCAGAAAGCAGAGCAAAGAATTGCGCAAAAGAGAACGGGAAACAGAACGGACAAAGGCACCTCAGTGCAGGAGAAGATCAAACCAGAGGCCCTGCCTCGCTGCTCAGTGTGGCGCGAATGCGCTGCGGTCGAGTTGCCGTCGACCGCAGCACGTACTTACATATTCGTTTGGCCAGCACGCATGGATTCATTGAAACTCGGCTTGATGAAGTTCAGACCTTCCTGAACCTCGCCCTTGAACTTCTCTTCTTCGGCGCGAAGCTTGTCCGTGCAGGCCGCCCAATCGCCATCTCCGCTAAGCTCCAACAATCCATCCGCTGCAAGCTTGGCCGCTGAAGCCTTCAGCTCCGCTACCGTGGAGTTCAAATACTGCGCGTCGCGGGGATCGGTGATCCACACGGGCATGTTTGCACCCAGCATGCCGCTAAGCCAGAAGATTTTCGACGCCAAAAACTCGGTGCGTTGTTCCTCATTCGTGTCGTTGAAGACAAACTTGCCTTGTTTCGCGGAGAAGTACCGCGTCGTGACAGGCACCGGCTGACGGTTGCCGCTCTTCACGAGTTCGAGCTGGCCTTGGTCCATCGTCTTGCGCACAGCGTTGTAGATGAAGCTTTCAGCAAACGGCTGTTCCAGCGCAGGCACTATCTCGGCGAACGTTCGTGTCAGGCTCGCCGAAACCTTCGCATGCAGAATGCTCTCGCCGCCTTCTTCCAGACGCACTTCACCGTGGACGATCGAGGTATCAGCACCCGATGTGGAGTCGTGGAACGGCCAGGCAAACTTGCCGAAGCTCAGCGGCAAACCAAGCACGGTAAGGAAAACATCTGGTCGCGGATTACGCAGTCGCGTTGCGGTCTCCTCGAGAAACGTCTTCAACGCACCAGCAAACTTCGCGTCACCGGCGTCGAAACTCTGTCCTAGCTCAAGGGTGTGGTTTTTGCTTGGATCGGTCGCAAGTTCCATGGTGTAGCGCACCGTCGGATTGCCGGAGAAATCTGTGCCGGGTTCATTCGAAATCAGGGTCAGTCCCGCACCCTGTGCTGCGGCGGCTAGTCCAGCCGGAGCAGATGTGTTCAAACTCATGGTCGTCCTTTAGGAGGCGATTACGTCGCCTCACCATTCTATCGAGAACGCAAGGCAGCATCGATTTCTAAGAAAACACACATCGGCCTGGCAGAACGAGCAACTTGCGTAAACAGAAAACCTCTGGAGGAGACGAGATTACTTATGGCTTCTTTTCAGATTTGAGTTGTTGACTGATTTGTTTCGCGAGGCCCCAGAACGCAGCGTCTTTCTGTAGCTTTTGCAGAGAATCGTCTCCCATTGGATCCGGAAAGGTTTCTCCTCCAATGATGTGCGTGCGGCGATCAAAAGCCAGTTGCAAATGGGTTCGTGCATCCTTGGCATCGCTCGCTTCTGCGTCCGCACAGCTCAGGTTGTAATAGTACAGCGGGTATTCGGGATCCTTGGCGATGGCAGCTTCGTTCACTTCACGAGATCCCTTAAGATCGCCCGAAATCCCAAGCGACATGGAAAGCTGGTCTGTAATGACACGACGGAACTCCACTGGGTCATCACTTTCGTTCACCATCACCAAAGCAGCACGGTACGCCGTAGCCGCTCCAGCATACTGATGGTGCAGAAACTCGGCCGTCGCGTAGGCAAATGCATCTTTGAAGGTTGGCTTCGAGTTGGGGTCAAACATTAGGGTCAGAAGCGTCTGCTTAGACTTCTCCATCGTCAGCCCGTAAGCCGTTGCGTCGCCAGGTTGAACATCGGCAGCGTCGAAGAGTAGATCACCACAAAGATCCCCAGACGCCACGAAGGCGCGTAGTGACATCCGAGCGTTCTCCCGGGCAAGCAGCACGGCTAGGGCAATTTCGACTCCACTGGCCGAGCGCATGGATGCACGTCCCTGAATGGACGCTTCCGCATGTTCCGCTTTGAGCACCCCATCACGGCATGAACTCGCACTCAGTGGTGCTTTGTCCGGTGCGGCGAACAAGAACGCCAGCATCTGCTGCTTTCCCTGCGCCGCACGTACTCCCCATTCATTTCCGTTCGGCTTTGCGGACACCTCGACTATCTGCCAAGCTCCTTGTTCAAGCGTCATACGCCCGGCATGGACAGGCAAAGCGAAGGTCAGCTTGCCCGATGTCGTCTGTGCTTGGGCGAGTGGACTGAAAAGAAGAAGTGCAAGGGAGACACGAAGGCAGAAAGCGTTCATGGCACCAAGAATAGTCGCTCTCCCAAAGGAAGGCGGCACGAATATTTCCTAGCACCTTGTGACGTCCGCAGGTCAGCCTAGTGCATCAGAGTCCGCTCGAAGAACTCCGCCTCTGCTTCATAGCTCCGCAGCCAATCCATGTGCAGCAGAAACTCGTGCACCTCGTCCGGGAAGATCAATTCCTCTACATGCACACCTTTAACGCGCAAAGCGTCCGCCAACATCGGCGTCTGTTTGTAAGCCACGTTCGCATCGTTATCACCATGAATCAGCAGCACCGGCGAACGCCACTTGTCCACATCAGCCATGGGCGAGCTGCTGTGCGCGCGCGCCGCGATAGCATCCCGTTCCGCAAAGCTCCCACGCATCCAGTCGGCGGTGTTGTCCTCACGTGCCCATTCGTGCACGCCATGAAAGTCCACGCCGGCGGCAAAGATGTCTGAGTTTCGCGCCAGGGCCAGTGCCGCGAAGTAGCCACCATAACTCCCGCCCCAGATACCAATATGCTGCTGGTCTACATCCGGACGCGAGCGCAGATAAGCCGCCGCACCCAGCGCATCGTTGTACTCGCTGCCGCCGTCCGCTCCAGCATGCTCGCACTGCCGGAACTCCATCCCATACCCAATACCGCAGCGGTAATTCACGCTAAGCACGATGAACCCGCGCGACGCGAGGTACTCGTTCATCGCGTACGCATTGGAGTAGTACTCCATGCTCGGATAGCCCAACAGCATCTCGCGATTCGGTCCGCCGTGGAAGAACAGAATTGCCGGATGCTTGCCTTGCGCGGTCGCCCCAATCTTCTGCTTGTCCTCCCTCCGCGAAGCGGGAGGATCTGCTTCTCCTCTCGGCAGAAACAATTGCCCATGCAGCTTGTATGCTTTGTCTGCTGAAAGGAAAAATACCTGCTCCGGGGCGCGCAGCACCGCAGCCGGATAGTCACGCGGCGGCCTATCGGCACGCATCGCGGCCACGTGCCCATCAGCAGCGATCATCGCTGGGTGCATCGGATTTTGCGCATCCGACACCAACGCTGCCAGCATCTTTCCGTCAGCACTAAACTGAGGTCGCGCCTCTATGCCGACACCGCCCGTCACGCGCTGCGGGACCGATGACGCCTTCGCAAAATCTATGCGCCACAGGTGCCGCCGCTCCGTGTCCGTAGTGTCCACTTTGCCTGAAGCCATGCGTGTGGCAAACCGCGGATCGTCCGTCGGCAACTGATTCGACGCGTACACGAGCTCCCGTCCGTCCGCACTCGCGGCCGGATCTTCGACCTCGAACGCTCCGGGCGTCAGCAACACCGGCGCACTCTTTCCATCAGCGTTCGCCGCGTACAGATGAATCCACCCATCCGCCTCGCTATAAAACACAACGCGTCGATCCGCCGTCCACCACACCTTCGGATCACCCGTAGCCGTGTGCGGCAGCACGCTTCCGGGCATGTTCACCTCTGGCGCAAAGACCGTGTGCGCAACGCCGTTTGCCACGTCCGCCACCTGCACCGACCATGGCGTTGCCGACACTCGATTCGTGGCAAACTCCGGTGCCTCTGTGTACGGTCCACGCAACCACGCGAGCGACTTGCCATCGCGCGAAAACGCCGGCGCAAAATCACTCCCGGTCGAAGGCGCAACGAAACTCAGCTTCCGCTCCGCCAACGCAAACAGCCCGATGAAGCTGTGGTCATGATCGCGCCTGCTTACAAAAGCGAGCTGCTTTCCATCGGGCGAGAGTGTCAGTTGCGAGTCCGTTCCGCGGTCGAACACAAGCTGCTCGCCACAGGCTGCGCGCCGTTTGGCAGCTTCGCTTGCGTCCTCCGCGCGTTCCACGGAACACTCTCCCGCGCCCTCGCTCGTCGCAAGATGGCGAATCCAGATCTGGCCCGCGCGCAGGAAATAAACCGCGCTGCCATCCTTCGCAAACAGCGGCGCTCGCCCTTGCGCAATGGCTACCGGCGAACCGCTTCCATCCACTCGCACCAGCATTACTTGCACCGCAGGTTCCGGCTGCAGATGCGCCGGATTCGCCGGCTTACCATTCGCTCCCGTCTCCGCCCCGCGCGTGAACGCAATCGAAGCTCCATCAGGAGACCACGCAATTCCGCTGACGTCCTGCGCGTCATCGTCGTTGTATTTCGTTAGCTGCTTTGCCTGTTCACCCGCGCCACCAACCCATAGATTGTGCCGTCCTTGCGCACTCTCGGCCCAGGCAAAGCGCTGTCCCAGAGGACTCGCGGTCAGGTCAGTTGCATAGGGCGCACTCAGCACCTGCTGGAGAGTAAACGGCTGCTGTGCTGGTGCTCCAGACATGCCAGCGAGGAGGCCAACCAAGGACAAGTATCTGCAAGGATGCATGGGCGCAGAATACCAGCGAGCGGAATTTGGGGGCACGCGCAAAAAAAACGGGCGGTCCACACCAGTGGGCCGCCCGCTCTCACGTACAACAAGTTTAGTGAGGGTAGTATTGCCCTCGTGGCGGTGGTGGTGGTGCGTCACCGCGGTGGCGCATCACGCGGTCATAGCCTCGCTGGAACGCATCACGGTAGTTGTCTCGTTGATCGCGCGAGGTCGGTGGATGCCGGTAGTACTGGTTGCGCGTCACCGCAAAAGGCCGACCCGAGCGCGCGTCTTCCCTCGCCGCACGAACGCCGTCACGAAAACCCTGCTGCCGTACCGGTGTGAAACCGGGCGGCGGTGCATCCCATCCGCCTGACCCCTGCTGTTGACCATATTGGCCTTGGGGGCGCGGCCCGTAGTTCTCTCCTCGATTGGGAGGGCCGTAGTTTCCATTCGGCTGCTGTTGTCCGTAGCCCTGCTGCTGTGGTGACGATGGCGAGTTGTACTGCTGCGCCCGCAGGCTGGAAGCTGCGCTCAGGCACAGTACACAACCTAACGACGCCGCGAATCTCATTGGCACTCTCATGTTGACCTCGGTCCGGGCGGCTTACGCCCGTCGAGGTTCAGACGGAGTTGTGTCGGCCCCGTGTTGTCTTTGAGCAAAAGATCAGACAAAACAGGTGGCATCGCCGTGGCGCTGTAAAGACAGGTCTCGCCGATGCGTCGCAGAAACGGCCAAAGACTGCCGGCGTTTCGGGGTCCCGGCATTTGAGCCACTTGCGGGAGCTGAACACACTCTTCCTTGTCGGGAGCCAGTAAAGGATCGCCTGCCTGCAGTTTGATCGAGGGCATCGCCAAGGGGCCGGCACTAAACGGAAGCGGCAATCTACGAGCTGTTGCCATGGTCAAACCTCACGACCGGAACAGGCCGTGAGTGAGAGAGTACCTAAGGCAGCAGACGGTTGGTTACCGAAGCATCAGGATAGAAACGCAATTCGATATCACCTGTTCCACATTGGGCACGAAGTACGCGCCCTCGGGTCAAGCAGCTGTCTCTACCTTCAAGCGCTCGGCTGTGTCGTGCGCAATGAGCGCGTCTACCGTTGGCTGAAGCATGCCCTCCATCACCATCGCGAGCTGGTGGTTGGTCAGGCCGATGCGATGATCTGTCAGGCGGTTCTGCGGGAAGTTGTACGTACGGATCTTCTCCGAACGATCGCCCGTTCCAACCTGACTCTTTCGTTGGGCGGCCTGCAACTGGTGCTGCCGCTCCACTTCCACTTCGTACAGGCGAGAGCGCAATACGCGCATGGCCTTTTCGCGATTCTTGATCTGCGATTTCTCATCCTGACAACTCACCACCGTATTTGTCGGCAAGTGTGTAATGCGAATGGCTGAGTAGGTCGTATTCACCGACTGACCGCCCGGCCCGGAAGAGCAGAATGTGTCGACGCGCAGGTCCTTGTTCTCGATCTTCACATCCACTTCTTCCGCTTCTGGCAGTACCGCCACGGTGATGGCGGAGGTGTGTACACGCCCCTGCGTTTCAGTCGCTGGAACGCGTTGAACACGATGTACACCGCTCTCATATTTCATCTGCGAGTAGACGCGATCGCCTTCAAAGATCGCAGTCACGTCCTTCAGGCCACCAACATCAGAAGGCGATTCGCTGAGGATTTCCACCTTCCAGCGATGCTGTTCCGCAAAGCGCAGATACATGCGAAAGACTTCTGCTGCGAACAGCGATGCCTCATCGCCGCCCGTGCCCGCGCGCACTTCCACGACGACGTTCTTCTCGTCGTTCGGATCCTTCGGCAGCAGCATCACCTTCAAATCTTCTTCCACCACCGGCAGCTTCGGCTCGAGCTCCGCCAACTCTTCTTCCGCCATCGCACGCATGTCAGCGTCTTCGAGCATCGCCTTCGCTTCGGTGATCGCGTCGCGGAGCTTGCGGTACTCGCGGAACTTGTCCACGGTCGGCTCCATATCCCGGTGCTGCTTGGCGACTGCCTGGAACTTCTTCTGGTCGCTCAGCAGCGACGGATCGCCGAGCTGACGGCCGAGGTCTTCGTAGCGCTCTTCCATCTGGTCTAACTTGTCGAACATATACAACCGTCCTCCGGGCTTACGGCCCAGGCATTTGTGTCTGATTTGGAAGGGGGGGGACTAAGAGCGATGAGGCGCAGCTATAGAAAGTCGTGACGGTCCAACCGCACGCGGGAAAAACTCACCGAATTGACCAGCATCTGGGCCATCGCTTTCCTATTCGATGGTACAGCCACGATGCGGGATTCTGCTACGACGTCCACCATCCGAGCACATCACCATTGGACCTGAACTCATAGACCCCGCGACGCTCATGCTTTGAGGGAAGACCCAGGTTCGGGAATGCCCATGCCCAAAGGACAGCCATGCTTTGGAGCGCCCATGCTCTGGAGCGCCCATGCCCCGGCACACCCATACCCGGAAAGCCATACCCGGGAAAGCCAAATGGAGAGAGCCATACACCTGTCATCTCGACCGAAAGCGAGCGCTAGCTCGCCGCAGTGGAGAAACTCCTACACCTGTCAGCTCGACCGGACGCGAGCGCTAGGTCGCCGCAGTGGAGACACCCATACACCTGTCAGCTCGCCGCAGTGGAGAGACCCCTGTATTAACTTCGCAGGATATTCATGGAAAGGGAGGCTTTAGCCTCCGAGATAGATCGCAACAAGGAAAGAAGCGCGGCTTCAGCCGCCGAGATGACGGTACTTATCTGCCAAGCCAGAAACACCAGACGACTACTGTGCAGGCTCGGTGCGATCACCTGGCCGGATCGTTGTCTTTACCGTGTACAGTTTGCAACTCGTGTAGTACGCGTCAAAGGTACGTGTCACTCCCTTTTCCAGCACTTCGGCATACACATGGTTTGGCATCCGGAATAGCTTGTCGTCGAGCCGCACATCGACATAGTCGATCGAAGCAAAGTTCGGGTGACGATCGCGCGCGGCTTCTTCCTGCGGAGTTCTTATCTCGCCATGCAGAAGTTTGCCGTATGCATCAAACACTGCGAACCCGGCCGTTCCGTCTTTGTGACACTTCGCCGCCTTCGCTTCGTCCGCGCGAAAGTTAATGCGAGTGCCGACCTCGTCGTAGTCGTAGCAGGCTTGAGCTGCTACGTCGAAGAAAGACGGCAAGCCAGAGTCGAGTACTCCATCCAGGTAAATAATAATTGGAACCGCGCCGGCCGGGCGAGGCTTACCCATGTAGCTTGAAATGAGGAACTCTTCCTTAAGCGACCGGTCCTGCTTGCGCTGTACGCGGATGTCTGCCTGAAACTCAATGCGCCGAAGCAGCTTTTCGCCTCGCTTTGCCGTTGTAGTTACCACCTCCGTGCAGGTGAAATTCGGTATCGTGCGCTGGTACTCCTTCGCCTGCTGCGCCAGATTCGCGAGCACAGCCGTCGCGTCCTGTTGAGCGTGCACGGACAGCGGCAAAGCTTGAAAAACGACAAGCAGAGCTGATAACAGCAGGAGGCGCATACGCTGCATCCTAAAGCACAACCAATGTCGCTCTTCGCTCAACTCGCCACACTCGCGGAAAAGCTTTCTACCGAAGGCTCGCGCCTCGCCAAGCGGGCCGCCATCAGCGAGGCAATTACCGTCCTTACTGCCGATCGCAGTGACGCGGAGCTCGCAAACGCTGGCCGCTTCTGCCTGTACCTTGCGGGCCAGCCTTACTCGGAGGCCGATCCCCGAAAGTTGAACGCAGGCGGCGCGATTCTTTCTCGAGCGGTGAAGGAGGTCTCTGGAGCTAACGATACGGCACTCACCGCCGCCTATCGCCGTCATGGTGATCTCGGTGCTGCCGCACACGATGTGCTCGCCCCGCCATACGGCAAGGCTCCCGCATCAGCTACGCTCACGCTCGATGATGTTGCAACGGCCTTCGAAGCCATGGCAGGGGCAAGTTCTACAGCCGCACGCTTCGCCGCTGTAGAGGGCTTGCTGCGTCGCGCCACGGCACTGGAAGCCAAGTACCTGATCAAGCTGATGCTGAACGATATGCGCATTGGTGTGAAGCAGTCATTGGTGGAAGAAGGCATCGCCGAGGCCGCAGGCGCGGCGGTCGTCGATGTGCGCAATGCGGTGATGCTTGAAGCCGATCTCTCCCGCTCCGTGGTGCGCGCGTTCCAGGGAACGCTGGCAGAAGCGCGCATGACGCTGTTTCATCCGCTCGGCTTCATGCTCGCCTCACCAGTGGAAACGCCGGAAGAAGCTGTCGATCGCTTTACGGAGAAGCCAAAGAAATTAGTTACCGCTAAGCCGAAAGCGAAGAAGCGCAGTTCCAAAAAGGCCGCCGCAACGCTCGATACCATTCCGGACGATGCAGCCGAAGAGGGCATGGCGGAAAACATCGAGATTGCTGCTGCACTGTCGGCAACGGAACACTCCGGAGCAGGTACCGCGCCGATCCACGCCTTTCTCGAAGATAAATACGACGGTATGCGCGCGCAGGTGCATTGTGGCGATCCTACGCAACCGGGTCGCGTCAGCATCTATTCGCGCAATCGTGAGGACGTCACCCACAGCTTTCCCGAAATTGAAGAAGCCTTCCGCAATGTGAAGGAACCACTCATCCTCGACGGCGAAATCATGGGCTGGGACCTCGCGACCGACAAGGCACTGCCGTTCGCCATCATGGGACAGCGCATCGGGCGCAAGCGTGTTGACAATGACCTGCGTCGCAGCGTCCCGGTGCTGTTCCTGTGCTTCGACCTGCTGTTCGAGGGCAGCGAACTTCTGCTGCCACTGCCGCTGCGTGAGCGACGCGCGCGGCTCGAAGCCGCTACCGCGCGTCTGCTACCAACAACAACTGCACCTATCGAGCTGCATGCATCGCCCGGCCACAAGCACGCCCCGCAGATTGGCTTGTTCGCGGCTGCTGAAGAAATGAGCGAGGAACCTCGCGTGCAGCGCCTGCGCCTTTCGCCTTCGTCACTGGTCGAGAGCGCGGAAGCGATCGATCAGGCATACCGCGACGCCCGCGCCCGCGCCAATGAAGGCGTCATGCTGAAAGCGGCAAACTCCGCTTATCTGCCCGGACGTCGCGGCCTTGCCTGGCTCAAGTTGAAGCGCGAACTCGGCACGCTGGACGTAGTAATTACTGGCGCGGAGTTCGGCTCAGGAAAGCGTTCGCAACTTCTCAGCGATTACACCTTCGCCATCCGTGGTCCGGAAGGCCAGCTTCTCAATGTCGGCAAAGCATACAGCGGCGTCACCGACGTAGAAATCGCCGAGCTGACGGAGTGGCTCAAGGCACACACTCTGGAAGACTTTGGCCACTTCCGCACGGTCGAGCCAATTCGCGTGCTCGAAGTCGCTTTCAACAACGTAATGCGCTCGAAACGACACGCCAGTGGGTTCGCACTCCGCTTTCCAAGGATCATCCGCCTTCGCGACGACAAGCCGCTGAGCGAGATCGACACCTTGGCCAGAGTGGAGGAGATTTATCTTTCACAGCCGGACAGACCAAGCGAATAGCGCTCATAAGCGCGATCGCATCAATACGCAATCCGATTCCTCCCCCTGCTGGCATCCACCCTCAAAAGCTGTCAAGTCCCGCGTGCGGTCCAACCGCCGACAATCCTTTCAGAATGAGCGCCTTACGTGCGCAAAATACCTTGCATAGTATTCCTTCCTTGAAAGCTATTCTGTTTAGAAGAGAACTCCTCCCGAATCGCGCCTGCACCACACATTGTGCCGTCTTTACCAATGCTGTTAGGCGCGCCGGAGTCACAGATCTAAGCGTTCTCCTGCTAAACCATTCTGCAAGAAGACTTTAGTCGTAAGTTCCTTCATTTGAATACTTTGGCATCCTCGCACCCCGCTAAGTTGTTGCATTCAAAGACTTGCCGCAGAAGGTGGCGGGGTGGGGTACCTCCTGCGACAAAAGAGTTACAAAGCAAGGCAACCCGCAGATTGCAATACTGATAAACTTCCTTTAGTCGAATGGCAGTTGGTGAATGCGATTTGCCTTCCGCGATTCCGGCTTCAACCCAGATTCCGATCCCCCTCCCCGGAGACCTTCTCGTTGATCCAGCGTTTTTCCTCTGCTACTCGGGCCCTGCTTTCTCGTCCTTCCTCAGCCGCTGTCGTCGTCGCACTTGCCGGATTAGCGTTCCTGGCACCCTCGCGCAGTACAGCATCGGCCAACATGGCCATGCTCCCGGCACCCGCCTCCATGGGTTCTCTCTCGAGCGCGATCTCTGGTCAAAAGTACGAGTTGAAGCTCCATCATCTCCACACGGGTGAGGACATCGACGTGGTGTATCGCGTTGGCAACACTTACATTCCTTCTGCGATCGCAAAGCTGAACCACTTTCTTCGCGACCACCGCACGCAAGACGTCAGCCACTACGACCCACGTGAATTCGACTTGCTTCACTCCATTCTTGCCAAGCTCGGCAAGAATGAAGTCGACGTCGTCTGCGGCTACCGCACACCGTGGTCGAACAACTTCCTCCGTACGCGCGGCGGCACGGCCTCGCCTGCATCCACTGGCGTTGCAAAAAATTCCCAACACACGCAGGCGAAGGCGATCGATATCCGCATTCCTGGCGTGGCGACCAGCAAGCTCCGCCAGATCGCGCTGAGCTTCCACGGCGGCGGCGTTGGCTACTACCCGGTGAGCCAGTTCGTACACGTCGATGTGGGCCCGGTGCGTCAGTGGACCTTTGGCGGTCGCGGCGACAACTAAAGAATGAGACAATTTCTTGGAACAGAAAGGCCCGCTGAGAACAGCGGGCCTTCTACGTTTCTTCATGGCGTTTGGCGGGGACAGGAAAGTAGATTCCTCCGCTGCGCTGCGGAATGACAAAGTGAGAAAAGTTTCCGGCTGTTCACCGTCGACCGTCTGCGTTCCTCAATCCAGGCGCGTCACGTACGGAAATACAGCTGTGTCCGGTTGGCCGATCCAAAAGGCGATCTCGTCCGCCTGCTTGCGTTGGCGTTGCGCGGGGTCAATGCGCACCCAGAAGCCTGTTGCGCCGGCAAACTCTGCCACGCGTGCGCCGATGTAGCGCTCACTTAGCGCGGACTTTAGATCCAGCGCATCCTGCTCTTCTTTGAACGGTCCGGCCTGCACGCACCACTTGCCTGCGGGGTCGGCACCAGGGTGTGCAAAGGCTTCAAGCTGAACCTTTGCAATGCCCATGCGATAAAGGCCGACCGCTTTCGCCGCGTTGATGGAAAGGTCGATCACGCGACCCTGCGCAAACGGTCCGTGGTCCGTTACGCGGACAAGGATCTGTTGGTGAGTGACAGTGTTCGTCACACGCACGGTTGAACCAAGCGGGAGTGTTTTGTGCGCCGCTGTCATGCCGAGGCCGTCGTACACACTTCCGTCCGCTGTGCGACGACTCTTATACGGGCCATACCAGCTTGCAATGCCGCTTTCCTCAAACACGGGAGGGGCGGACGTGTCGTCAAAGAAACCGGGCGCGGCAGCAGCCAATTCTTCGTCGATATCCATCGGTATCGGCGGCGCTTGTGGTGTGGTCGCGTTCGCGCGCGGCTCGGGTGAAGTTTTCGCCCTGTCGGCTGCTGACGGCATTCTGACGAGCGGCGGCGATGGTGCCGGCTGGTAGGCAGTCGTCTGCTGATGATGACAGCCACTTAGAACAACAAAGGCCGCAGAGGCTAGAGTGCATCCTGCAGCGCGAAGCCTCAACGCGGCTTCTCGTCGCTGCCGGACGAACGATCGTCCATCTGCTCGGCGAGCTTCTGCAACTGCTCAGCAGCGGCACGCAGACCTTTCGAGCTCTGCTTGCGCACTTCGGGCACAACTTCTGTGTCGATGTATTTCACAACACGATGAACTTCCGCTTCAAAGCGCGCACCGGCTTCATTGAGTCGCTCTTCCCATGGTTTACCTTGAGTTCCCTGCTCTGCCACTTTGGTACCTCTGCGGACGTTTCTTCAGGATCCAGAGCAATGATTTCTCCCGGCAACGGCAAAGGTCAATGTGCAGTTTGCAGTGTCGTGCCCGCATAGTTACTGCATCGTGACGCGAGGCAAGAAGAAGAGGAACATGAGATAAAGACAACCGCACATGAATCTTTTCGCGTCTTTCAGACATATTCATTTATGTCCGGCACGTGAGCTTAGGGTCCGCCGGTTCGAAAGGTCAGTCTCTTGAGCCCACTGTTTTCTAGAAGAATCCGTTTGTTTGCCTGCGCTGTGCCGGCACTTTCCCTTGCCTGTACATTTACCGCAAAGGCAGCGGAAACCGTGGCTCCCGCTGCTGCAGCAACGAGTGCATCTGCGCCGATTGCACCTGCCGCATTTTCGGTCACTCCACCAGCGGACTACGTATTCCTCCCATCCGCAGCCACATTGCCTGCGGAGGGGTCGAGTTCCTCAACTGCTTCCGCTCCCGACGCATTACCGGAGGCTCCTCAGCCGGTGATTGCTGGCGCCGCAGAACCTGCCGCATTTGCCCCGAACAATACAACAGGTGGAATGACCCCGAAGTATTCTCTTACGGTTCCTTCGGGATGGACGGCTCAGCGTATGTCCGCAGGGGACAAGGTGGTTGCTGGTATTCGGAACCTCGCGTCACCGATTGCGCTCGCAGGCACGATCATTTCTGCCGGCTATTCTCACCTTACAGATGGACAGCCTAATTACGGCGTCGATGGCACAGCATTTGGCCAACGATTTGGAGCAGGTGTAGCTCGGTCAGCTTCGCAGGATATTTTCACAAACTCCGTGCTGGCCCCGATTCTTCATCAGGACCCTCGTTACTATGTGCTCGGGTCCGGAACCGGCTTCTTTCACCGCGTGGTGTACGCGGCAACGCGGCCGATCATTACCCGCACAGATGGTGGACGGAGCACGGTGAATGCGTCGATGCTCATTGGGTATGCTGGTGCCGCCGCACTTACCCCGACGTACTACCCGTCGATCAATCACAACTTCCGCGATGTTGCTTCTACTTATGGAAGCTCGATCGGCGGCGCAGCTATCGGGTTTGTCGTAACTGAATTCTCCGACCAGCTATTCAAAATAATCCACATGAAGCACTAGGAGCACGGGTTGTACAAAGTCTCCGGCGGACTCGGAGGCTTTTGATTTTGCGCGCAACAATCTGAGTCAATTAATGCAGACCCTCCCGCTGCTCGTAAGGATGACAACCAACAGCAGAGGTTGAAGCGGTAAGTTTCTCAGCCCAACGAACAAAAGGCCGCCCACGTGAGCGGCCTTTTGTTCGTATGAAGAGCTTAGAAAGTCGTGCTGACTGTAAAGCGGAACGTCTTACGTGGCTCACGTAACACATAGTTTGCACCATACAGTTGGAGTGCCTGGAGGTGTGTCGTCTCGCCAGCTCCTGTCAGCGAACAGATCTGCTGTGGCCCGTTTGCTGTTGCCGCGTGGGATACGCAGTTTGGATCACGCTTCGGGAAAAGGTCGTTGAATGCGTAGGTATCCAACGGCAACTGCTGCGGCAGGTTCTTGTAGAGTCGCAGTGGGTTGTAGGCGTAGAAGATGCGGAATGGAGCATTCACGATCGGCAAGATGAAGGAGATTTCCGCACCGCTCGACATGCGCGGGACGAAGTTCGTACCAGGCACTGCTGGCAGCACCAATGGGAAACTTACTTGTCGTCCGCCAAAGCACGTGTTGCCATTGATGAGCTGTGGGCAGCCATACAGCGGAGCATTTAGCTGGGATAGACCCAACTCGCTTTGACGAAGCTGCGATGGGCGCGAGTTGAAGATCAGACCAAAGTCTGTGAAGAGCGCGCCCGTTACCTGGTTCACGATCGGAATGCGATATTCCACGTTACCGGTAAAGGACGTGTCGCCACCGATGGACGCAAGACGGTAGACCGGCACTGGGACGGTGACATTGCCAAGCTGCGGTTGACCTGTGTCGCGCGGGACAAGACTGCCATCTGGATTCGTGAGATTGAAGTTCACCCGCGTTGGGATGAAGGTGTAAGGCGACGAGGAGCGGATATCGAAACCACGCACTTCGTTTTCACCACCACCGTAGATTCGGCTGAACGGCGGGGCGACTTCGCCACCGAAGCCCGACACGTTCGAGAACTGCAGGCGGTAGCCTAGAACGTTGTGCCCTTCACGATTGACCCGCAGGCCTTTCATTGGGAAGAACTGCCGGTAGCTGACCGTTGGGGAATAGTACTTTGTGTTGCCACCGATACCAGCAACCTGGAACGCAGCATTGAAGTCTTTACCGGAGTGCGGACCCTGCGCGCGATCCAGAGTCGAGAACGAGAAGGTGGGCGTCAGGATGGAAGAGATGATGCCGTTCAACTGGTTCTGCCCCTGGATACCGGAGCGGAATGCAAGCGTTTGGAAAACGTTGCGAGTGTTGTCGTTGAACGTCGTAATACCCGACCGAGAAAGCGAGTACGAGATACCAACGCGTGCGACGCCGGAGCGGCGGAATAGCTTGCGGAGCGGCGTTCCCGTGGAGACTGTGAGGCCGGTCTGCGACTGGTTGTAGTTGGTCAGCAGAGAATTTTGCGCGTTCGTAAGATTCGCGCTCTGGCCCTGCGAAATTGCGTAGCTCTTTGCCGGGTTGTAGTCGAACTTGCTAGTGAACACCTGGATGCCGAGCGAGACAGGCTTGTTGCGCAGGTACGGCTCTGTAAATCCGAGGCTCAGGTTGCGCGAAAGGTCACCGACATTTGCGTTCACGCTCAGCGTTTCGCCAAGACCGAGGAAGTTGTTCGTTTCATACTGAATGCCGAGGAACGATCCAGAAAGGCCGCTGACGCCGCCGTTCAGGCCGATAGAATTCTTGCCCTTTTCTTTCAGCTTCAGCAGGAGGTCTACGGTGCCAGCGTCCGCATTCTGCCGTGTCTCGACGTCCTGATCGGTCTTCAGCGTTTCGAAGTAGTTGAGCTGGTTCAGGCGTAGCAGCGAAAGATCTACGAGTTGCCCACTGTACTGCTGCCCTTCTTCCACCAACAGTTCGCGACGGATGACCTTGTCGCGTGTGATGGTGTTGCCCGAAAACTCAATGCGGGAAATGTAGAATTTCTTTCCTTCATCGATGTCGACATCAAGGTAGATCAGCTTCTTCGCTTCATCGAAGCGCGGCGTGGGTGAGCCGACCATGTTGATGAAGCCCTGACTCGCATACGCTTTCCGAAGGGCATCCAGACCTTTGCCAAAAAGCATGGCGTTGAACCACTCCCCGTCTTTTACGGCGAACTGCGCGCGGAGTGCTTTGTTATTGTTCAACGTTTTGTTGCCGGTGAAGTTGATGCCGCCGAGCCGATAGCGCTGGCCTTCTTCGATCGGAATAAAGATGTCCGCACGCTTGCCGGTGGAAGGCCGCAACGTGAACGGATTGATGCCGCCCGCATTGCGCACGTTAGTTTGCGGCTCGCCGGTCAGGGCCTTCATGTAGCCCTTATCGCGGTACGCTTCGCGTACGCGCTGCGCGTCTTCATCCAGTTTGCTGGCGTCGAAGGTGCGGGCAAAAATATTTTCCAGAATGATGGAGTGCGGGATGCCGATTGGTTTCAGGTTGCGCATCGATGCACGCAACTCACGCGATTTGATGGCCTGATTGCCCTGAAACACGATCTTGCCGACCTTCACAGTCGGACCTTCCTTCACCTTGAAGGTCAAGGCAACAGCAGAAGGAGGAAGCGTCTTGATTTCGGTCCGAATGGTCGCGAACTGATGACCGTGCTCACCGAGCATTTCCTTCAGCACGACTTCCGCGCGCTTTACGCGAGTGGGATCGTACTGGCTTTCCTGCGTGAGGCCGACCTTCTCCTTCTTGAAGCGGTCGAGCACATCGGAAACAGAAATTGCGTTGAGGCCCTGGTAGTTGATTTCGCGGATGGTGGGCTTTTCGCGAACATAAACAATCAACTGAACGCACGCGGGGTCATCCACGCGCTCGATGCGCACATCGTCAAAGTAGCCGGTATTCCAAAGGGAGTTAAAGTCTCGTTCCACGAGAGCGGCGTCGTAAGCATCGCCGGGGCGCGAGTAAAGCCGCGCAACAACGGATTCTTTCGGAATGCGGCGGTTGCCAATCACCTGCACCGGGCAGAGCGTCTGAGGTGTCGCAGGGGCGGCTTGAAACCGCGGCTGGGCCGCAACCTGGGCTTGCGTAGCAGGAACGATAGTTACAAGGATCGCAACAACAAGGGAGGCCAGCACCAGGCTGGAGCGCCAGGAGAAGCCGGGGCGGCGGAGGGGGCTCGAGAGCTGATTTACAGGCTCCGACGTACAGTTCAGGGAGCTCACGCTCACTCGCATTCCGGTAAAAATGACCACACCCTCACAGCTCTTTGAATCTCAAACCCTGCGCGTAGGAAGGGAACCCTTTGATTATAGGCGACAGGCAACCCGAGGGGGAGCGAACAGCCACCGTTTTCAGCGTGTCGATTGGACGGTTGGAACCCCGAAACCGGAGCAAATTGAACCAGAAATAAACCTGTTTACCGGACCTGTGCCAGCCGGTTCGCGCGTCACTGGCATCCTTTGTAAAATCAGGCGTTGAAGATTGGAAGGAGATAAGCAATGGCAGTCGGTATGACAAGCATCGTGGCTTTGAAGGGCGTGTACGAAGAGCTGAGCACGCGTATGGACAAGACAGTGGAGGATTTCCGCTCCAACCTGATGAGCATCCGCACCGGCCGTGCCAGCGTCCACATGCTCGACAGTGTGCGCGTTGATTACTACGGCAGCCAGGTGCCGATCTCGCAAGTAGCACAGATCACCACTCCCGAAGGCCAGCTCATTGTCGTGTCGCCTTGGGAGCAGGCGCAGGTAGGCGCGATTGAGAAGGCCATCCGTACCAGCAGTCTCGGCTTCAATCCCATGCACGACGGCAAAATCATCCGGGTGCCGATTCCGCCGATGACCGAGGACCGTCGCAAGGACGCGGTGAAGCAGCTCGCCGGTGTGGCTGAAGATCACAAGACCTCCATCCGGAATATTCGCCGCGACGGCAATGAAGCGGTTAAGAAGGCGATGAAGGATAAGACTATTTCGGCAGACGACGAGAAGCGCGCGAACGAAGATATCCAGCAGCTGACCGACGGACAGATCAAGAAGCTCGAGGAACTGTTCAAGGCGAAGGAGAAGGAAGTTCTAACCGTCTGATCAGAGACCAAATGCAACGAAAGGGCGGCTCGACGAGCCGTCCTTTTCTTCTTTGAGTGCGCCGAAGGGTTTCCTGACGCCAATGTGCTGCTACCGGCAGAATACCGAGGTTCTTCGCTCCGCTCAGAATGACGTGAATGGGATGATTGCGTCAACGATAGTCATCGCTTCTCGCGTTTGCTGCACGTCGTGAACCCGTAAGATGTGAGCGCCGTTCATGGCGGCAATAACATTCCCTGCCAACGTCGCCGCGCGGCGTGCTTCGGCGGAAGAAGCAGTCTCATTTGACTGCACAGGTTTGATGAGTTCTCCGAGGAAGCCTTTACGCGAGAGCCCGATTAGCAGAGGCCGTCCCAGGTCCGCGAGGTTGGCCAGGCCTGCGAGCAGTGGAACATTCTCAATGCCGATTTTGCCAAAACCGAAGCCAGGATCCAGCACAATTTTTTCAGCGGGAATACCAGCTTCGAAAGCAGCATGTAAACGCGCACGGAGTTCTTCGCGGACCATCGGCACAACTTCGTCCTGCGCCCGACGTGGCTGATTGCGCCACTCGCGTGAGTGCCCGCGGGTGTGCATCAGTACCAAGCCACAGCCCGTTCCCGCAACAGCAGCAGCCATCTCTTGATCCCAGAGTAAGCCCGAAACATCGTTGATGATTTCCGCGCCGGACGCAGCCGCCGCTCGCGCGGTGGATGCGTGGTAAGTGTCCACTGAGACGATGGCTTCCGGACGCTCACGCAGGAAGCCATGCAGCACCGGAAGCAATCGTGCCTGCTCTTCTTCCGCGCTGATGGCCTGAGCGTTTGGCCGCGTGGACTCCGCGCCGAGGTCGACAATGTCAGCGCCAGCGTCGACTGCGGCAACCGCTGCCGCTATGCCAGCCTCTACGCTTTCACCGATGCCGTCGCCCGAGAAGCTGTCCGGCGTGAGGTTCACGATCGCCATCAGACGAGTCGTGACGCCAAGCGCAAGCGAGCGCGTTCGCAGTTGCCATTCGAACTCAGGGCGAGCAGCAGGAGACATGTCGAAACCTATCGTTCGCACGCTTCTAGGCAGGTCAAAACTCTTTAGCTCGATGCATCCGCGGGTAGTTCGCTCTGAGTCGATGGTTCCTGCGAAGGTGTGGAGGCTTCCATCTTGCCGAGCCGCAGATAACGCCGCCCTACCGCTTCGTATTCGCCGCTCAACACGCGTCTTATGGCTTCTGGATAGGCAGAATGTTGTTCTGCGAGCACCCGTGCTCCCAACGATTCTTCCGTGTCGCTATCCAGCACCTCGACCGAATGCTGCAGGATAATTGCGCCGGCATCGACCCACTCTTCAACAAAGTGCACGGTGCAGCCCGCGATGCGAACACCGTATTCCAAGGCCTGCTGCGTCGCGTTGAAGCTGGGAAACGAAGGCAGCAAGGAGGGGTGGCTATTCAGCATGCGGCCCTTCCAGTTGCGGACGAAACGCGCGGAAAGCACGCGCCGGTAGCCAGCGAGGCAGACCATCTCCACGCGGTATTTGCGAAGGAGCGCCAGCAGCGCTTCTTCGTGGTCGCGCTGTTCGCGGCCGCGCCCTTCCAGCGTCACAACTGGCATGCCGAACCTGCGCGCTGCCTCAATGCCTGGTGCCCCCGTGACATTGCAGATGACAACCGCAATCTCGCAGCCTCTAAGCGTTCCATCGGCGATGGCCTGTGCGATTGCAGCGCAGTTGGAGCCGCGTCCGCTAATCAGGATGCCAAGCCGTACCGGGGTGTTTTCGATTGCGTCCGTTGTTGCTCTGTCGTCCAGCACTCTTTCACCTTCCCACGAGAGGAAATCGAAGTGTATCAGGGCTCCTATACTCGTTGATGATGACATTTGCCACAACCCGTTCGCGAGCATTGCAGCAGCGCGCTGAAGCGCTTCTACCGGGCGGCGTAGATTCGCCCGTGCGCGCTTTTCGCGCAGTCGGTGGAGATCCGCCCTTTGTTGAGAGCGCGGAAGGCGCCTACCTGACAGATGTCGATGGCAACCGCTACGTCGACCTGTTCGGCTCATGGGGGCCGATGCTGCTGGGGCACGCTTTCGCGCCCGTTGTAGACGCGATACGAGAGGCCGCCGGTCGCAGCCCATCGTTTGGCGCGAGTACCGCTGCTGAGTGCGAATTGGCGGAGTTGGTGCAGCAATGCTTTCCGTCATTGGAAAAGCTGCGCTTCGTGTCGTCGGGCACAGAAGCCTGCATGTCGGCGATTCGTCTGGCGCGTGGGTTCACGGGCCGTCCCTTCGTTATCAAGTTCGAAGGCTGCTATCACGGCCATGCCGATGCTCTGCTGGTGAAGGCTGGAAGCGGCGTGGCAACGTTCGGCATCCCCGGATCTGCAGGTGTGCCGGCAGAGACCGCGATGCACACGCTTGCTCTGCCGTACAACGATCTCGCTGCAGTGCAACAGGCGTTCGACACGCATCCAGAGTTGATTGCGTGCGTGATTCTGGAACCTGTAGTCGGCAATGCAGGCACGATAGCACCCGCGCCGGGTTTCCTTGCTAGCCTGCGCGCGATCACACAGAAGCACGGTGCCTTGCTGATCTTCGACGAAGTGATGACGGGCTTCCGGCTCGCCGCGGGTGGAGCGCAGGAGCTATACGCGGACGAACTTGGCGGTGCGCCTGACCTGACCACACTTGGCAAGATTGTCGGGGGCGGATTGCCGGTGGGTGCGTTCGGCGGACGCGCAGACGTCATGAATTTCCTTGCGCCGCTTGGGCCCGTGTATCAGGCTGGAACTTTGAGCGGAAACCCACTTGCGATGGCTGCAGGCAAAGCGATGCTGGGGAAGTTATTGGAGCATCGCGAGCAGATCTACCCAAAGCTTGAGGAGACAACCGCAGCAATCGCAAACGGTGTCGCTCATCTAGCTGCCGAGCATGGCATTGCGCTCACGACCAACCGCGTCGGCAGCATGTTTACCTGGTTCTTTACGCCGAATGCGGTGACAGATTTCGCTTCGGCGAGCGCCTCTGACACTGAAACGTTCGCTCGCTTTCACCGTGGCATGCTGGAACGCGGTGTGTGGTTGCCGCCTAGTCAATATGAGGCTGCGTTTGTTTCGACAGCGCATGGTGATGGTGAGGTTGAGAAGGTGCTTGCAGCGGCAGATGGAACGCTGCGCGACGCGATTCGTTGAAGGTTGAGTGAGTTCTTAGATCGCAATCGCTGAACAGAGCAACCGCGTGGACCCTTCGGGAAGTACAAAAAGCTGTTGCCACGTTCGAGAGTAAGCATGGCTAGGCTGCCGCTGTTTGTGGCGTCTCATGCCTGGGCTCCATCCAGAGCTTGCCGGCGATCATCAGCACAACCAGCATGCCCGCGCAGAGCGCAAAGACGCGGCGGACGCTGGTGTGGTTCGCAAGTACGCCGCTCAAAATAAGACCGGCGATTTGTGCGCTGAAGATCAGTGACATCAACGTAGAGCCAACGCGACCGAGCAGTGCCTGCGGAGTTTCCTGCTGAATCATGGTTTGCGAAGGCACAATGATTCCGCCCACTCCAAAGCCGACGATGAACAGCGCCACCAGGGCTGCAAAGATGTTTGGAATGCCTGCAAGCAGCGCAATTCCAATCGCCATGCCGCCCAGACCGGCATAGACAAGCGTGTTGTTCGACGTGCGCTTCGCAAGAGCGGTAAGAAAGTTGATACCGAGCATCAGCCCCACGCCAATCATTGCGCTGGTGATACCAAACGTACGCGACGATGCGTGGAGCGTGTCGCGGACATACACGGCGATAAGCGGGCCAAAGCAGCCCATCACGAACATTGCAGCGGCCATGGCAACGATGATGAACAGCAGAGCGGCGTGGTGAAAGATAAAGCTCAGGCCCTGCTGCATGTCATCCAAGACACGTGCTATGCCGGTCTTCTCCGGTTTGTCGGACGTAATAATCACGGCGCTCTTGCCTTCGACGGGTAGCACCACTGCGCTCTTCTCCGCCAACTTCAACGCTACGGATGCGATGAGGCAGCCGGAAGCGACGAAGCTTACCGAGTCGATTGCAAAGCAGATTTTGTTCCCGAACAGGCTGACGAGCAGAACAGCAAGCGGCCCACCAACGATGCGCATGATGAACATGACCTGCTGCATGAGCGCCTGCGCGGAACGCATGCCATGCATTGGGACTGCGGTACGTACCGCGATGCCCTGTGCGGGAGTGAATACGCTGGAAACGATGCTGATCGCGGCGAGCACGAGGTAAAAGCCCCAAACGTTTTGTACGCCAATGAGCAATAGGCATAGCACTGCGCGAATCAGGTCGCTTGAAACCATCGTTGGCTTAAGCGGCCAGCGGTCGACGAACACGCCACTAATCACGCCTAACACCGCGATGGGCAGCATGTAAGCAATCTGCACGCCGGTGATCTGTTGGGCGTTGGCGTGCAGCGTGAATGTCATGTAGTTGATGACCGCAAACAGCGCGATGAAGTCGCCGAAGGTGGAAACAATCTGCGCGTACCAAAGCCGCCGCATCGGCGCGATGCGCAGCACGGCCCCCATGCTCATCGGCTCTGGCGAGTTGGGTGCGGGAACGGGTATTGCGTCCGCTGTGGGTGTTCGTTGTTCTGCTTCGCTCACAAAATTGTCCCTTGGGCAGGTGCAGAAATCAGTCGACGATCTCCACGAGCAGAACCTGCTCGTCACTGTCGATTTCGCGGAGCTTTACCTCGATAATCTCCCGGCGAGACGTCGGAACGATGCGACCAACATAACGCGCTTCGATCGGTAACTCGCGGTGGCCGCGATCGATCAGCACACAGAGCTGGACGCTTTTGGGACGACCGTGACTGAACAAGGCATCGAGCGCGGCGCGGATGGTGCGGCCCGTGTAAAGCACGTCGTCCATCAGGATGATGTCGCGGCCCTCGATGTCCAGACCGATGTCGCCCTTTTCCACGACCGGCCGAACGTCGCGCGTGGTCAGGTCATCACGGTAGAAGCTGATGTCCAGAACACCGGTCTGCACAGGCTGCTTCTCGATCGTT
The DNA here is from genome assembly GCA_965200515.1 of Granulicella sp. Taxonomy (GTDB): domain Bacteria; phylum Acidobacteriota; class Terriglobia; order Terriglobales; family Acidobacteriaceae; genus Granulicella. The sequence goes on from CBDAUT010000014.1 coordinate 3,404,081, forward strand.
GCAATGAGTGCACCGATGCGCTGCGCCAGTGGAACGCCCCGGCGCTTTATTCCCACCAGCCCCAGGTTGGACGCACCATTGTTTCGCTCCACAATTTCATGCGCCAAACGGACGAGTGTGCGCTCAATTTCAGAGCCGGACATGAGCCGGCCTTTTTCGCGCAGTTTGGGAGCGGAGGAAGGCGTGTTTTCCGTTTGCGTGGAGATCTGCGAGTCGCTCATCACTGCCCATGATGATAGCAGCGAGGCTTCACTGGGAGATGCGTCTGCGCTTCTGGAGTCCACCCGCGATAGCGCCGCCACCCGTAGCGAGAAGCAGAACAATTGCGGCCATGCAGCCGAAACCAGCGATGAAGAACCCGGCGCGAAGCTCCGGCACACTCAGCAAGTTGAAGACGTCTGCGGCCTGTGGACCCGATTGCGCGATGGTTTGGGTTCGCACCTGCGCCAGCAGGGTGTTCACGCTTGTGTCGAGGTCGGAACGGTGCAGGCCGAAGCGCAGAATGTCCAACAGAAGAGTGTTCATCAGCGCAAGCGCCAGGGCAATGAAGCATCCGCAAATCAGACCAACTCGCGCCCCGATTCCAGAGCTAAAGCGAACGTTGCGCGCACGCGTGGCGTATAGCGAAATGACAATGGCGGGAGCGACCGGTGCCCAGGCAAACACCAGGAAGCCGAGCGGGGGCAGAACAAGAGAAAGCGCAGCGAGAACACCGCTCACGACGAGGGAGAGCTTGATGACCTGCTTCCAGCCAACCCCATCGGCGGCACGCGGAGACGCAAGGAATGGACCTTCCTGATCAGCGCTTTGTTGCTCGAGCCTTTGCCGCTCCTGGGCCTGCTCCTGCAGTTCCTCGGAAAGGAATATCTGCGGCGCACCGCAATGGAAGCAGTACGTCAGCGCGCCTTCCGACTCCCTGTAGATCTCGGTGCCGCATCGATGGCATTGACGTTCAATCACTACCATTCAAGCTACTTCAGTCACCCGTGTGCGGCAACCTGCGTCGTGGCTGGCCTACTCGCTTTCCTTCCCGTGGGAATGCCCGCCGGAAGGAAGATCGAGTTTCACCAGACCGATGCGCGTGCCGCCGTCCTTGGCCTCGATGGAGACTATACGTTGGCGCGTTGGTGACCCGGAACGTAGTTCCATGCTGCTGCTGTGACTGCTTACGCTGATGTGATTGTTATTGGCCTCGTCGCAGGTAAGCCCTTCCGAAGTTCTCGCCGGTGAGCCGACCGTGTTGCTGCCCTCGCACTGGATGGTGTCGCCGTAGTGGGCCAGGTCCTTTCTGTAAAAGGCGGTGACCTTGTCGGGCTTGTCGCTTGTCTGGTAGCTGCGCGCCATCACGCCCATATGAAAATTGCCAAAGCTCATGTTCACGTCGGCAGCTCCATTGTCGTTTTCGTCTTTATCGTTATGGACGGGAACTGCTCCTGGATACGCGCTGATACCTAGGTTCGCATTTGTGGCATCGTCGTTAGTCTTGACAGACATGGACCCGAACGGCGTACCGATGTCCACGTTTTTATTTTTTCCGTGTTTGTTGGTGGAGACGTGGCAGCCAGACAGGGCTGCCACGTCTAGAGAAACAAGCAGGAGCGCAGCAATGCGAAGCGAAGTAGCAGCCATGATCAGTCCTCGAGAAAATAACCCCGTGCGCAGGAGCACGCATGCGCCCGGCCTGGAGAGTACGCAAAGGATACGCGTACATACCAAACGCGGTTCCAGGTTTTTTACGGACGCATTTTCTCTTCAGGAACAAAGTGTTGTTCCACCGCTTTCTTCATCAGCCCCGGCGGAAGTAGACCCTGCCCAAGGATGAAATCGTGAAAACGCAGGGCGTCGAACTTCGGGCCGAGCGCTGCTTCTGTTTGCTTACGAAGTTGCAATAACCGCGTGTAGCCGTAGAAGTAGCTATTGGCCTGGCCCGGGCTGCGAATGGTGTAGCGCTCCACTTCCTGATTAGCAAAGGGCACGGAAAAGCAGACGTCCTGCGTGAGCACCTTCATCGCGTCGGCGGGCTGAATCTTACCGGCCTGCAGCTCAGGATCGAGGAACGCGCGAGCTGCGCGCAGCAGGCGGAACTGCAGGCTGATGAGCTGCCCTTCCTTGGGCATATACGGCAGCGTGATGTATTCGGAGTAGAGGCCCCACCCCTCGGCGTTGGTGGAGTTGAAAGCGAAAAGCGCGCGTGCAAGCGAAACGCCGTGCTCCACCATGGAGTCGAACTGCAGCTCATGGCCGGGCCGAGCTTCGTGCGCGATGAGCGTCCAGCTCGCTGCGTCAAAAGTGTAGTCGTCAACTTTCGCTGCCGCACCCTGGCCCGCGCCCGCGGGCATGTTCAGCGGCAAAACAAAGACGCCGCGCTGACCGGTGTTGTGTAGAAAGGGAGGAGGCACCATGTGAGGCGCAGGCTGTTGCGCGCTTTCGGCTGGCGTACCGAGCCGAATAATCGCGGGGCGATCTGGCAGCGTAACGAGCCGATGGTCACGGATGATGCCCTCGATTTCGTGCAGGCGATGCTCGTAAAACGGCAGGATGGCATCGCCAGTGAGCTGCTGCTTCTTCAGCTCGCGAATCACATCGCGGTAATCAGAAGACTTCCAGCCGTGTTCTTTTGCAATTTCCGCCGCGAGAGCAGCCATTTGTGACTGGTAGTCAATAAAGGCTTTATGCGCCATTTGCGCGATCTGTGCTGGAGGAATATCGATGCCGTAACCTTCAAACGCCAGAGCGTATTCCTCGGGTTGCAGACGGAAGTCGGTGCGAGTCTTTGGAAGAATGTTCTGTGTGATCCAGGCGTCATACTCGGAGAGCTGCGTCTTCAGAGCGGTGTAAGCAGGTTCCCAGCCGGTAACTTTGTACTTCTTGAACAGCTCCGCAATGCCGTCCACCATTGCAGAGTTGCGCGCTAGTTCTGTTTCCACGGATGCGCGCGACGGATAAATCATGTCCGGCTTAGCCATCTGCTCTTTCATACGGACAATAAGGTTCTTCGTCAGCGGCGTGAAGCCTGTCGTTTTCCCCGCATACTTGTTCAGGCGAGCCACTGCGGACTCACGCCGCGCCTGCGGCACCTGATCGTCGAGCAGCGGCTGCAGGCCATAGAACACGATGGCCGTGGCATTGATGAACGGAACGCGATGCTTGATCGCGAAATCCTGCTGACGGAAACCCAGACGCTCTGCATCGAGAATGATCTGCAAGTCTTCCGCAACATTCAGATCGCGCTCTGCCAGCATGGCCACCTGCAGCCTGGCGACCGCAGATTCTTCTTCTTTACGTTGCGCCAGCTCTGCCGCACTGCTTACGTCGCTAATGTCGGTGTCGTACTTTGCCAGACCCTGTGACGATCCCTGCTCCGGCGTGTACTTGATCTGTATGTCAAGCACCTGCTGCGTGAAAGCGTTGGAGCGTGCAATCCATGATGGCTGCGGAGCGTTAGCTGCCGCGGATGCGGGGCCAGAATGACTGGCCTGCGCTGTAGCCACGAGAGATGCTGGAAGTGCTAGAAGCATAGCAATGAGTGAGGTTCGCAAGTGGAGTCTCCGCAGTGGAATACAGCCCAGAGTATATGCATCGTTCTACGCAGTTCTCCGCCCTGCGGTTCCATAAGCTCCGCTACTGCATGAGAAAATGAAGGAAGGGCCATGCTGATTACACCTGCACAACTTGTCGAAGAACCGCTTGAGTTGAACGAGTCGATTTCTGAAGGATCGATAGAGTACGCCTCTGACATCCGCCAGGTGGGCGAGCTGAAGCTGGATGGCCGCGCCGAACTGATTGTGGAGCACCGCGGGCCCAAGGAGTTCGTAGAGGATATCCGCCTGCGTGCTGACCTCGACGGCGCATTCGAGGCGCTCTGCGCCCGCTGTCTCGACCCGGTGCCTGTACCTTTGAAAAGCCACTTCGACCTGATTTTCCGGCCTACTGGAGTCGATGCGGAAGGTGGCGAGCACGCCATTACCGAAGACGACACAGAAATCGGTTATTATGAAAAGAGCGGCCTGCTGCTGGAGGACGCCGTGCGTGAGCAGGTCCTTCTTGCCCTGCCCGGACGGACGCTCTGCCAGGAGGACTGCAAAGGCCTGTGTCAGCAGTGTGGCGCTAATCGTAATAGCGCTCCATGTGCCTGCGAAGAACAACCCATCGACGCGCGCTGGAAGGCGCTAGCCGGACTGGGTTTACCCAAGGCCTAAGCACCGCAATCGTTTTACCAAGTTTCAGCTGGTTAGGCGTTCACCCGCTTCGCCGGCTCATGTGTTGAGAGGTTTTTTCCATGCCTAATCCGAAACGGCGCCATTCCAAGCAGCGCACCGCAAAGCGCCGCAGCCATGATTTCCTGACCCCGACCGGGACTTCGCTTTGCCCAAACTGCGGAGAGCGCAAGCTTTCGCACCGTGCCTGCAAGAAGTGCGGCCACTACAAGGGCGAAGCTGTTCTCACCGTTAAGAACGCAGAGTAGCGGTCCTTTTCCCGTAGTCCCCTAGTCCCGTATTCTGGCGATACATGCCGATCGATATCGCTCTCGATGCAATGGGTTCAGATAAGGCTCCCGATCCTGAGATCAAGGGAGCCATCCTGGCTGCGCGCCAGTTGGACGTTCGCGTTCACCTGGTGGGCCCGGAAGATTTGCTGCGCCCGAAACTGCGGGAGTGCCTGAAGGGCTACACGAAGAAAGATCGTCCTGCCGTTTTTCTGGTACAGGCTAGTGAGTGGATCAGCATGGAAGACAAAGCGGCCTTGGCCGTCCGCTCCAAGCGAGATTCTTCCATGCGCGTCGGTTTGAAGATGGTACGCGAGGGTAAAGCTTCAGGGTTCGTGACCGCAGGCAACACCGGTGCGGGAATGGCCACGGCCAAAATGGTTCTCGGCTCTCTTACAGGCGTCGATCGTCCGGCTCTGGCCACTGTACTTCCAACTACAGTGGGGCGGCCATGTGTGCTGCTGGACGTTGGCGCGAATGTGGATTGCGACGCGCAGAATCTTGTGCAATTCGCGATCATGGGCAGCGTGTACGCGAAGAACGTGCTGGGTATTGCGAATCCCCGCGTAGGCCTATTGTCCATCGGTGAAGAAGAAACCAAGGGGAACACGCTTACACGCGAAACGCTGCCGCTGCTGCGTCAGTGCCCTATCAATTTCATCGGCAACGTGGAAGGCCGTGACCTGTACAACGGCCACGCCGATGTTGTGGTGTGCGATGGATTCGTCGGCAATGTGGCCATCAAGACAACGGAAGGTGTCGTGAAGCTAATGACCTCCGGCCTTCGCCAGAGCCTGAAATCGACCATCACGTCGCAGGTGGGCGCATTGCTGAGTCAGAAAGCGTTCAAAGCGTTTAAGAAGACGCTGGACTACACCGAATATGGCGGCGCACCGCTGCTGGGTGTTCGTGGTGCCAGCGTCATAGGACACGGCTCGTCGAATGATCGCGCGATTTTTAACGCGATTCGTGTCACTGCGGAGTTCGCGAATGCTGAAGTGAACGCGGGCGTTGAGGCGTTGCTGGCAGCTAAATCGTAGGCACTTCAAGCACGTTCTTTGCAGTGCTTCGCTTATGCTGAAACAACAGGAGCGAACACCATGGCGATCAACAAAGAGCTAGCGCCACCACCTGCGGCCATTCGCGACAAAGCAGCGTTCGAATTATTGCGTGTCTGGGTTGCGGAACAAGGGCAGCACGTGAGCCTGCGGTTCGGCGCCTGGGAAGATCCGTTTGCATGGGGCATCGTGCTGGCCGATCTTGCGCGGCACATCGTGAATGCCGAGGCTATGAACAAAAAGAACTTCGATAAAGAGGCGTTCTTCGAGCGGATGCTGGAAGGTTTTCATGCAGAAATAGAATCGCCCACGGACGAAGCCGAGGGCGAGATCATGCAGTAAGCTGCGCGGTTTCTGCTACATCACCAGCGCAACGCGCTCCAACTCAGCTTGGATCTTTTCCGCAGTGACACCGGGGGTTTCGATACGCGACGCCACGGAACGCGCTTCTGAGTTTGAGATGCCGTACCCGCGACCGCTAAGAAACGACGCCACAATTTCAGCAGCCTGAAATGAGTCCACGCCGGACTGAAGCAGTTCACTGCGCAACGCAGTCAAATCTGTCGCGCTGAACTTTTCAACTCCGTAGGCAATGTCCTGCTGCTGATGCGGCTGATTCATGAGGCGCTCTCCCTGCCCTTGGCTCATCGGCGTAAGCGCCATAGGTGTTCAGTTAGAACGGCAACTTCGTTTGATGGTTGTAGGGCTGTCTGCCACTTTCGTGGATGCATGTTGTTATTACGAATGCGCAGCAAGGCGAGATAGGATGAAAGTCATGCCTGAGATAGAACGCGCTCCACGCCTGCTGGACGGCGTAGCCATTGCTGCGGAAATCAAAGCCGAAGTTGCAAAGCAAGTCGAAGCCGCGAGGACGGAAGGATATACCCCTGGTCTCGCCGTAGTGCTTGTGGGCCATGTACCTGCCTCTGAAATTTATGTGCGCAGCAAGGTGAAGACCTGCGGAGAGCTTGGAATTTTTTCCGAGATGCACACTCCCCAAGAGAGCATCAGCACGGAAGAACTGCTAGAGCTGGTGGCACAACTCAACGCACGTGAAGACATTGATGGCATTCTCATCCAGTTGCCTTTGCCGAAGCATGTCGATACAGAGCGCCTACTCGAAGCGGTGCTGCCTGAGAAGGATGTGGACGGTTTCCACCCCATCAACGCTGGGCGACTGCTCAGTGGAGCTCCGAAAGAGAAGGTCCTCGCGCCCTGCACGCCTGCGGGCATTTTGGAGATTCTGCAGCGCAGTGACATTGAAATCGCAGGACGAAACGCTCTGGTAATCGGGCGATCGAACATCGTTGGGAAACCCGTTGCTTCCATGCTCATCAATGCTTCTGCGACGGTAACGGTGTGCCACTCGCGTACACGCGACCTCGCAAAGCTGACGCGAGAAGCTGACATCCTGATAGCGGCGATCGGCAAAGCTGGGTTCGTCACGAAAGACATGGTGCGCGAGGGTGCCACACTCATTGATGTCGGCATCAATCGCATCACGGGCGAAGCTGAACTCTCACGCTTCTTCCCTCCCGAGCATCCTGATCACACTACGAGACGAGCAGGCTTTGAAAAGCGTGGATCAACTGTCGTTGGCGACATCGACCCTGCGGCGTTTGCAATTTCAGGCGCATACACCCCGGTACCTGGCGGCGTCGGAGCTCTAACCATCGCTATGCTGATGAGTAACACTGTGAAAGCTGCGCGTCTGCGCCGGAGTCAACGCTAATGCTGCGTGTCGGATTAACGGGAGATCTTGGAAGCGGAAAGTCAACAGTGGCTCGCATGCTTGGTGCACGCGGAGCCCTCGTCTTCTCGTCGGATGAGATGGGCCGCGCGCTCATGCAGCCGGGCAAAGATGTGTACGCGGACATCGCAAAGAGGTTTGGTCCGACTGTGCTTGCAGAAAACGGCACGCTCAATCGCAATGAGCTTTCCAAGCTGGCCTTTGCACAAGGACGCGTAGATGAGTTGAACGACATCGTGCATCCTGCAGTCATCGCCGAGCAGAAGCGCCGCATCGCCGAACTCGCTACTTCAGACCCGCATTCGATTGTGGTGGTTGAGTCGGCGTTGATTTTTTCGACGAAGGAGCCCGGTGACGACACACCCTGGCGGAAGCGCTTCGACAGAATCTTCCTCGTCACAGCGCCAGAGACGCTGAAGATCTCCCGGTACATTCAACGCATGGCAGCAGGGCGAGCGCTCAACATGGGTGAACGCGCCATGCTGGAACGCGATGCGCGGAACCGTCTGGCGCTGCAAACGCCTAACGATCGTTATGCGAACGAGTGCACGGTGATTCGCAACGACGGCTTCATGGCTGACCTGGAGCGGCACGTGGATGCAATCTGGAAAGAGCTGAAGGACTTGGAAGCTGCGGAGCCAACCAGGTAGCGGCAAAGGTGCCCACAAGAATCCGGAACCACTAGAATCGGCATAATCCTCGTCCAACGAGGCTAAGGATCTGTGCCGATGAAATTGCGCCCTGTTGTTTTTGTTCTTCTGATTCTCGCGGGCTTTTATTATCTCTCCACTCGCATGATGCCCGCGGGTACCGTCGCGGGTCTCATGCAGCGAGTGTCCGGTGCCGAGACCAACACGCAAGCGATTTCCGGGCCGCTCGGCAATTTCTCACTAACAACAGCAGACGCCGCGCCTGCTTACGACACCGAAGAGCAGCAGAATATCGCCGTCTATAAGAAGGTGCTGCCTTCCGTGGTGAATATCACCAGCACGGAAGTCGCGTACGACTTCTTCTACCGACCCGTGCCGCAACAAGGCCTTGGTTCCGGATTCATTCTGGATAAGGAGGGCCATATTCTCACGAACAATCACGTGATTGAAGGTGCCCAGCTTGTTGAGGTGACGCTTTACAACAAGAAGAAATACAAGGCGCAGGTGGTCACCAAGGACGTGATTCACGACATCGCTCTGCTGCAGATCTCCAATGCTCCTGACCTCAGCCCTGCCGTCCTTGCGAGCACGAACGCTCTTGTTGTTGGCCAGCAAGTTTATGCGGTTGGGAATCCGTTCGGCTTCTCGGGCACAATGACACGCGGCATCATCTCCGCGTTACGTTCCGTTCAGCTTCCTAATGGCAACAAGATCGACAATGCGATTCAAACTGATGCTTCCGTAAATCCCGGTAATTCAGGCGGACCGCTGCTGAATTCACGCGGTGAGGTCATCGGCATCACCACAATGATCGCCTCGAATCCGAACGGTGGAGCCGAGCAGTCCGCAGGCATTGGGTTCGCGATTCCGGTGGCGACCGCCCGCGCTGTGCTCGACGACTTCGCTCGATACGGTCGCGTTCGCCGCCCGTCGCTCGATGCGGTCATGCTGCCGATCGGCCCGGACATCGCGGAGCAGATTGGACTGCCAGCGGATTACGGCATTCTTATCGAACGCGTTCTTCCAGGTGGCGCCGCCGAGCGTGCAGGGCTTCATGGCGGCACGCAGAAGGCTTACAACGGGAATGAAGTGGTCATGCTGGGAGGAGATCTCATCGTTGGAGTGGACGGTCAGGCAATTACGACAGGACAGGACCTCGCTTCAGCCATTAACGAGCATCATGCCGGCGACACCGTGACACTCACCATCTATCGCGGCCGTCGCCGCATGGATATAAAAGTCACACTCGGCGACGCGAAGCAGAATGCCAACGATACGTCCGTATAAGCACCGTAGACCGCTGAAACGCAGAGGGGCCCGGATCGCTCCGGGCCCTTCTCCTTGTTGGATGTTGATAGTTCGCTTAGAAGATGAAGCGGCCAAGCAGTTGCAGTTGGCGCGGTCCGTAGATGACGTTCGACGTGCTGAGGGGGGAACCAAATGGCGCCGTCGAGCTGTTCAGCGGCCCAAGGTTGCCATTGCAGCCGCCAGCCGCCGGTGAGCCGACAACACAGGCGGAGCCCGCTGCAGCAGGTGTATATGCAACCAGCGCTGTATTCACCGAAAGGATATTACGGTGATTGGCCAAGTTGAAGGCTTCCGCCGCAAGCTCAAAGCTGAATCGGTCGTGAAAAACCGGGAAGGTTCGAGATACGCGAGCATCGAGGTTGTGTACGCCCGGTCCAGTGAAAGCGTTGCGTTTGGCGATGAAATCCGGCACACGCGCGCCAGGTCCTGAAGTAAACGAGGCGTTACCTGGGCCGGCGTCCGTTGTGATGGCGATGCCAGGTGTTCCAAGAGCACCACCGGAAATCGACGTGTACGAGCCACTCACTGTTGCCGTTACAGGCTCACCCGATTGCGCAGTGTACGTTCCGGAGAGCAGCCAGCCGTTCGTCAGGTATTCGACTGCCCTATTTCCCAGCTTGAACTCCGACTTACCAATCAAGGTAAGAATAATGCGGGAGCGGATGTCCAAGTCAGAGCGGGCGTACTCGTCACCGACACCGGTGCGGCCACCTGTGAAGAACGGAACCAGAGGAGCATCGGTACCGTTGAAGGTTCCATTGCCACCATAGGTCTGGCCGCCGTCCAACGCCTTTGCCCAGGTGTAGTTGCCGAGGAATTCGACCCCATAGGCCATTGGTTTGCGCACGGTCACAACCATGGAGTGGTACCAGGAATTTACTGAGGAGAAGCCTGTTGCCACGGTACCGACTGCGGCGTCACGCTTGTTCACGTATGTGGTGTAAGGAACGTTCGCGATGGCTCCCGTCGCCGGGTTGGTATAGCGATAGAAACGATTCGTAAGGGCCGATGCCTGGTCAACGTTGGTGTCAATGAACACTGGCAGGTGGTTCGCGCGGTTGCCAACATAAGCGATGGTAAGCGTGGACCGCAGCGGAAGCTGTTGCTCTACACCAAGATCAGCCGAGTAGGAAACAGGGTTCGTGAAGGTAGGGTCGTTGCCACGGATGGTGATGCCCTGTGCCAGCGCGGGATTGATGGTGCCCGCAATGTTGATGGGCTGCCCGGTCACCACATTCACTGGAGCTGGCCCAGGCGGCGTGTAGATTGGCACTCCGCCCGTAGGCGCATAGGCATGGTACTGACCGTTATTGTTGTAACAGACAGTTGCCGGGGCGACGGGAGTGCAGGTAGGGAGGCCGACTACACTCTGCCCGGTGTAGGTGGGTCCAAGGGGTGCGTTTGCAGCAACGTAAGGAGTGTTTCCAACCGGAGCGCTGTCGCCATACTGCTTTTGATATACGCCGTTTTCGCGACGCGTCGTGTAGAAGCTGGAATTGGAAATCTGTCCGTAGAACATGCCGGCACCACCGCGAATCACGGTTCCGGGTTGCGGGTTGTAGTTGAAGCCGAAGCGAGGCTGGATCATGTGGTAATCAGCATTGATCTGAGAAGTTGCTCTGAATGCGACCGGACTTGGATTGAGTGGAAGAGCACCGGCGGGGTAGCCCGTTGCGCGTGCTGCGGTGTCCGGGTACGGCAAGTCCGGTTGTGGGACGAGCTGAAGGTCATAACGCAATCCGAGGGAAAGTAGCAGGTTCGGCGCTGCCTTCCACTGGTCTTCCACGAAGAAGTCGTAATTTTTATTCCAGAAGTCGTCCGCGCCCACGCCAGTCAGTTGATCAACTGTTTGTGAAAAGGAGTTGAAGTGACGACCGGTACCCGCAGTTGGCGCAGTGGTGGCCGATGTGTATGTGTAGGTCGGATTCACAGCCAGTTGGTCCTGAATCCAATTTGCGAAATTGAACTCTGCGGTGCTGTTCGAGTAAGAGAACGAACCGTCGCCGCCAAATAGATTGGCAATCTGCTCATGTACGAAGAACAGATCAAAACCCGTCTTAATGTTGTGGTGGCCTCTTGTGTAGGAGAAAACATCTGATGCCTGCCACTTGTGTTCGTCAGGAAATTTTCCGCGGGGCAGGGCTGAGGTCTCACCGTAGCTGAGCAGGTTTGTGAGGTTGTTCGCGGGACCGCCGGAGTTGGTTGAGGCTGTCTCTAGATCGCGTCCCCACTGGAAGTGGATCACGTTAGCCATGCTGTTAGTCAGAGCTGTTTCGGCGTTCGCAATGAGGATTCGTTCATGGAAGGCGGCTGTGCCGTTCTGCGACTGACCACCGTTTGTGACTGATGTGGAAGTGTTGTAGCCATTCGGTTGGGAGTAGTTCTCACCCAGAAACTCGGCCGACAGGTGGGTTCTGCCCATCTGGTAATCCAGACGCGGGAAGATGATGTCCTGACGGGTGTTGCGCTTGAACGAACCGAGATTCGCTTGCAGAGCCGTTACCGCAGCAGCACACTGTCCCGCGTTGACGCCCGGTATCGTCGTCGGATATAGCGTCGTCCCGTCCTTCAGATTCGTTGTGCCACCGTCGCAGAGATGAACGAGATTCGATATCCCAGGGCCGGATGTGTTGAAGTTTGCCAGATAAGTAATCGGATTGACCTTGCGGAAACCGTCATAGGTGAAATGGAAGAACAGCTTGTCCTTGATGATGGGTCCGCCCACGGAGCCACCGAACTCATGCTGCACCTTGACCGGCTGCGTCAGAAGAAATGGGGCATTCGCCGCGTTGGAGCGACCGTTGAATTTGTTGACAGCATCCAGAGCATTGAAGCCCGGCGTGCGGTAGTACTCGAACGCGTCACCGTGAAACTGGTTGGTACCAGACTTCGTGACGGCGTTAATGATGCCGCCGGCTGCGCCACCAAGTTCAGCGGAGTAACCCGTTGCAGAGGACTCAAACTCGCGAATCGAATCGACCGGAAAAACAAATGGGGCACCGATGGAGCGGCCACGTGCTTCTGAGAAGAACTGCTGATTGTTGTTCGCGCCGTCAATGATGTTCTGGTTGTAGGTACCGTTGATGCCGCGGTAGCCGATGAGACCGGTGTTGCCGTCGGGAACAACGTTCGGCGTAAGCAGCACAAAGCTTTCAAAGCGGCGGCTGGCCACCGGAATGTTCGCAACTACGTTCTGGTCGACCACCTGCGACTGCTCAACCTTTTCGGTATCCAGCAGCGGCGCTTCGGTGGTTACCGTGACTTCCGTCGATACGGAAGCGTTCGTGAGCGCAGCATCCACGGTGGTGGGAGCGCCGACGGTGACCGGAATGTTCTTGCGATCCAGGGTTGCGAAACCGGATCCACTGGAAACGATGACCTCGTAGGTGCCTGGCTGAAGGAAGCTGGCGTTGTAGAAGCCTTCCGAATCAGCGGTCAGCTTGCGCTCGGCACCGGTGCCCTGATTGCGAACTGTGACTGTGGCACCCGGGATGACAGCACCTGCCGCATCGCGGACCGTGCCTGAAACAGCACCAAGGGCCGCGCTCTGCGAAAAGAGCGGTGCGGCGCAACATGCGGCCATGGCGGTGGAAACGACAGCTATCCGCAGACGGCTTGCGAGATAAGCGTTCATGTGGGGTAGTGCTCCTGTGTAACGCGGTTTGCGGCACAAGGAGACGTGCCGAAGTGAATGATGGATTCAGGCACACAGGTCACAGGACCCACGGCCGATCTGGCCTACAGGTACGCTAATTTGCTGGATTGAGGTGTTCCATTCCAGAATCGCCGACAGACCTTCTGAGTGTCAAGAAGCGGCGCAACACGTCCAGGTGTTTTGCGGTTCTAGGACAGCGTAGGCAAAGAATGTTACTGCTGCGTGAATGGCGCGGTAGCCACGCCTACCGCAGAGTCCGCGCAGCCGTAGTACAGGAACCACTTGCCTCCGAACACAACCAGGCCCTCGGCGAAGGTTGTTCCAGCGGCATACTGGCCGGTTTTTTCCCATGGCTGCTCCGGCTTGAGGGCGGGCGTATCCGAATGCTTGACCAGCTTTGCAGGAGTGGACGCGGAGAACAGCGCTTCGCCGGCTGCATATGCGTTGGCACCAAGAGTTGGGTCGCCGTGGTCAGGGTCGTTCTTGCCGTTGTAGAGCATCACGATGTTCTTCCCGATGAGAACCGGCGGCGGCCCGACCTCTGGGAATCCAGAATCGAAGTGCTTTGGCCGACGCTGTAACACCTCAATGGGCACATGCGTCTTCGTGTCTTCCACGGGTGTCCAGTGAATGAGGTCGGGCGAAGTCGCTACGTGCAGAGCGCCCTCACCCCAATACATCCAGAACTTACCGTTAACGCGAGCGGCAACGATTCTGCTTGCTCCGTCCTTACCCTTCGTAAGTGTCGTGAGCATGCCGCCGGACTTATATTTGAGCGAGTCATAGCGTCCGGACGCGGAGCCGAAAAATGCCGGGCCATGCTTCTTCCAGTGATGGAGATCCGGCGAGGTCGCGATACCAATGGAATAGGTTTCGCGGTTCCATTGCGTATAAGTCAGCACATAGCGTGCATCTGCAGGCCCGTCAGGCGACTCCACAATACGTGGATCTTCGACACCACCTGGCCACTCACGCGAACGCTGGTCATCCTCTGCGGGAAAGAACACCGGGGCTGCTTCCTCTGCGAAGTGAATGCCGTCCGTGCTTGTTGCCAAGCCGAGGCGCGAAGTGTGCATGCCAATCTGCATCTCGCCGGAATTGTCTTCCGCACGAAACAACACGTAAATTTTGCCGTCTCGCACAATGGCGGCCGGATTGAAGGTGTGCAGAGCCTGCCAGCTCACAGGCTTGTTTGTGATTGGGTCGGTAAAGGTGGCTTTGGGATCGGGCGTGATGACGGGCGCGGACGTTGGACGTGTGAATGGCCCGATCCACTGAGCGCCAGCACCGAAAGGCAAGAGGATACAGGCTGCTGCCAATCCTGACTGAATGCGTGACTGCCACTGTGTTTTCATCGCCCGCTCCCTTATTGCAACGTCTTCGGTATCACCGCATGTTCGAGCAACACCTCAAACGGCACAATCTCAAGCGTAGCCTCATGCGTCGCCTCAAGAACCACCGGGCATGCCGCGCCTGCCTGCTGCACCTGCAACCACCGCGCGGCGCAAATACACCAACGATCACCAGCTTTCAGACCGGGAAAGCCGTAGTGCGGCATTGGTGTGGAGAGATCGTTTCCAAAACGTGCGGACATCGCCAGGAACTCTGCGCTCACAATGCAGCACACGGTGTGTACACCGAGATCATCCACGCCGGTGTTGCAGCAGCCATCGCGGTAGAAACCTGTCAGTGGCTCGCCGCCACAGGTCTCCAGCTTTTGACCTAATACGTTCTTGGCTGGCGCTTGTTCTGGTTCAAAAGAAGGCATCGACCCCAATATTACTGCGAATCGGCAGGTACTTCTTCGGGAGGAGTCGGCCTAGCTGGGAGTGTGACGCGAATGGACGTTCCATGATGCGGCCCCTGCGTGCAGGTACGCATTTTGAGAGTGCCACCCTGCTCTTCCACGATGCCGCGTGTCACCCACAGTCCAAGCCCCGTTCCGCGCTCGCCCTTAGTGGTGAAGAATGGTTCGAAGATGGACTGGAGGTGCTGGCGCTCTACACCATGCCCACTATCCGAGACGATCACTACCGCCATTTCGCCGTGCATCTTGGCGGAGAGGATGATGTGACCACCACGCAATTCCATAGCTTCGAGCGCATTACCGACAAGGTTCGCAAATACCTGCCGCAACGCGGGGTCATACGCCGTCTCACGAATGTCTTCGCCGTAGCGTTTCTCGAGAGTGACTTTGTGCTGCAGTGCTCGCGACGCAAAGAGCTGCGTCACCTCATTCAGGATGGTGAATAGATCGATGGTACGTCCCGGGATCTTTCTATAAAAGCTTAGCGTCGACCGAGTAATGTGGCCAACGCGTTCAATCTCGCGAGCCGCTATATCCACCAGTTCACGTGACTGCAGCGGCAGGCCTTCATGCGTTTGCAGCAGGTAGAAGATGTTGGTCAGCGCTTCCAGCGGGTTGTTGATTTCATGCGCAAGCGTGTTAGCCATACGCCCAGCCGCAGCCAAGCGTTCGGAATTGATAAGCCGCGACATGAGTTCTGTGGTTTCGCGTTCCGCCGCTTTGCGCGCGGAAATGTCTTCCACGACCCAAAGGATGGTCGACCGGCTCTCGCCATCCGGCTTCAACAACGAAACGGTAAGCTGCGCCGGAAAAGTCGAGCCATCATGACGCATGAGTGTTCGCTCGACTCTGTAGCCAGTGCGCTTTTCGGCTAGCAACTCTCGGTAGAGCAGCGAATCTTGCTCCCGCTCGGACGGCAGCAGAAAGTCATAAAGCTGCAAGGAAAGCAGCTTCTCAACCGAGGCACCAAGCATTTCCGCAAGGCGCTGATTCACCATTTCGAAACGACCGGCGGTGGTGCTGTGCGCCATACCTACGGCGGCTTGGTTGAAGGTAGCTGAAAATCGCTGTTGCGCGAGCTTCAGTTCTGCTTCCGTTTGTAAACGCTCCCGCCTTCGCTCTGCATCCGCAAGCTCGCGTTCAATCGCAGGCAGCAGGCGCTCGAGATGGCCCTTGAGCACGTAATCGTGTGCTCCGGCCCGCATGGCGTTGACCGCTGAAACTTCATCGATGGTTCCCGAAACGATGATGAACGGAAGATCACTCCCGCTCCCTTGAATAATCTCCAGCGCTTCACGCGCGCCGAAGCTTGGTAGCGTGTAGTCAGCGATGACTAAGTCCCAGGGCTCCGGATGGGCCAGCGCTTTATGCAGTTCTTCAGATGTCTGCACGCGCGCGGAATCCACCGCGTAGCCCGCTCGCGAGAGATGACGGCGCAACAGCAGCGCGTCTTCTTCGTAGTCCTCAATGATGACTACGCGAAGCGGGCGCTGTTCCGAATTCACTGTGCCGGTGGGCATTGATTCAGAAGCAACCAGTACATGCCGAGCTGCTTGGTGGCCTCGGCGAAATCACTGAAGTTGACCGGCTTGCGGATGTAGCTGTTCACGCCAAGGCGATAGCTTGCTACTATGTCGCGTTCCTCATCCGAAGACGTCAGCACAACCACCGGCAGGATCGCGGTCTTGTCGCTAGCGCGAATAGCACGCAGCACATCGAGGCCCTCAACTTTTGGCAGCTTGAGATCGAGCAGGACGAGCTGCGGCATCTTCTTGGTGCCGTCAGCGATGCCGCTCATGTAGTCGAGCGCTTCTGCACCATCGCGTGCCACTTGAATTTCGTTGGCGACATTCGATTTGCGCAGTGCGCGAATCGCGAGTGCTTCGTGGTCCGGATCGTCTTCAACCAGCAGAATCATCTTTTCGCTCACGTTAGGTAAATAGACGCTATGGCCCGAATTCAGGCTTCCAGCGTGAAGTAAAAGGTAGCACCCTTGCCGACTTCACTCTCGGCCCAGATGGAGCCATGGTGACGACGGATGATGCGTGAAACTGTAGCAAGCCCAATGCCCGAGCCCTTGAAATCCCGGTCGCCATGCAGACGTTGAAACGCCGTAAAGAGACGATCCACATACTGCATATCAAATCCTGCGCCGTTATCCCGGATGAAGTATACGGTTTTGCCCTCGCGCACGTCACTGCCGAATTCGATCTGAGGCAACTCGGTTCGCGAACTGTACTTGATCGCGTTGCCGATCAGATTCTCCATAGCGATTCTCATCAGTCGGGAATCAGCTTCAACCTGCAGATCGGGCTGCGCGGCGAACTGTGCCTTATTTGAGGAATCTGCGGCCTTCAACTCGTCGAACACGAGCTTGCTGAGTTGCGATAGATCGACATTTTCACGCTGCACCTCAGACCGCGACACGCGCGACAACTGTAGCAGCGCGTCGATCAATGTGCCCATCCGCTGGACGCCGCCACGAACGCGGCTGATGTAATCCTGCCCCTCGTCGTTCAGGCAGTGTGAGAAGTCTTCTTTCAGCGCCAGTGAGAAACCATCGATGGTGCGTAGTGGAGCTCGCAAGTCATGTGAAACGGAGTAGCTGAAGGCTTCAAGCTCCTTGTTGCTGGCTTCCAGCTCTTTCGTGCGTTGCTCCACCCTTAGTTCGAGATCAGCATTCAACCCCTGTAGCTTCTGGTTGAGTACAGTAATCTCCACCGCGCTGGTTTCCAGCTTTTCGCGATTGCGGTGAGCACGTAGCAGCAGCTCGAATGCCAGGATGAGCAGCACGATGTCCAGCAACGAAGCGCCGGCACCGGACAACACCACGTTGCGACGGGCGAGCCTCGCATCGGCATTCCGCTCTTCCAGCAGGCGGCGTTCTTCCGCTTCAATCTGCGTGATGCAGTAGCCGACACTCACCAGGCCGTCAGGCGCATCGTTTAGCGCCGGATCAAGGATATCTGGATCGAGGCCGCCACGCGGATGGCCATGACGCATGGCTACGGCTGCTTCCAGCGCACCCATTTTTGAAGCCACACGGAGCCGCGTATACGCGATGCGATCCTGCTGTGACTGATTGTCACCAGTTATCTTCTGGAGTTGATCAAGTTCCTTCTGCACATTCGCTGCACGTAATTTGAAGCGCTCTTCGAAGACCGGCTTGCCGGTGAGCAGAAACCCACGCGCTGCGCCATCCGCCGTCCGCATTTCAACCGCGAGGCCTTCCGTCTGCGTAATCGTTTCGAGCGTGTGGAACAGCCACGACTGCGCGGCAAACAATGTACCGATCGCCCGCACGGCCACCCAGGTGTTCAGCAGCACCACCAGGATTGTCGCCAGCATGAGTAGCCGGTAGCTTCGTGTTTTCTTCATCAACGCTCCATCAGGGCGAAGGTCGTTCGCAAATTGCCAGCGGCGGGTTTATCCATCCTACGCTTGCCGCACGATCCTCACTCACCCAGTGAGACGAGGGTACGTGCGGACCGGACGCACCCTCCTCTGAGCATTGACGTCGCAAAAAGAAAAAGCCGTGCGCGAACGCACGGCATGAGACATACGCCAGCTTACTTCGCAGTCATCGCTAGTTGCTGCTGATACTCCTCGTAGGGACCCTTGTGATCCGTGATGTGGAAGTCGGCGGGCCCACCCTCGAAATGCCAGATGCGCGTGCCCGCTTCTTCTATGAGGTCCTGATCATGCGTCACGAGAAACACGGTGCCCTCATATTTCTGGATCGCCTGGTTGAGGGCATTGATGCTCTCCAGATCAAGGTGATTCGTGGGTTCGTCCAGAACCAGAACATTCGGTTTCTGTAGCATGATTTTGCAGAAGAGCAGCCGCGCCGCCTCACCACCCGAGAGGGCGTCAGTCTTCTTCATCCCTTCTTCGCCCTTGAAAAGCATCTGGCCGAGCAGACCGCGGATGTCTTCCTTCGCAGCCTTGGGATCGAACTGGTGCAGCCAGTCAGCCGCGGTCATGCCAAGCTGAATGCTGCCTTTGTGGTCCTGTGCGAAGTATCCGATGTTCACCTCGTGGCCCCACTTGACGGTGCCTGAGTCGATCGAAACGTCCTTCTCGTCGACGCCAGGGCCATTCGCCAACAGTGCCTTGAGCAACGTGGTCTTGCCTTGACCATTGCGACCGACGAGCACCACTTTGTCACCCCGATTGACGCTGGCGGAGAAGTTGTTGATGACGTGCTCGGTTTTTCCGTCCGGCTGCGTGTACGACTTGTTCACCTTCTCAAATTCGAGAACGTTCTTACCCGACGGTCGCTCCATCTTGAAAGCAACATAGGGCCGCGCAATATTGGAGCGCGCTAGATCGCTGGTCGCGAGCCGTTCCACTTCTTTCTTACGCGAGTTCACTTGCGAAGAACGCGTGCCGGCAGAAAAGCGCGCGATGAACTCGTTAAGCTGCGCAATCTTCTTCTCGCGCTGCTCGTTCTGACTTTCGATTCGGCTGCGAACCTCTGTCTTCTGCAGCACCATCTCGTCATACCCGCCGGTGTACGTGATGATGGTCTCGTAATCTATGTCGGCAATGTGTGTGCAGACATTATTTAGAAAATGCCGGTCATGCGAGATCGTAATAACCGTGCCGTCGTAATGCGTCAGAAAATCTTCCAGCCAGTGGATGGACTCGAGATCGAGATAGTTCGTGGGCTCGTCGAGAAACAGTGCGCCCGGATTGCCGAACAGCGCCTGTGCCAACAGCACGCGCACTTTTTGTCCGCCCTGCAACTCGGACATTTTGCGCTCGTGCACCTCGTCAGGGATGTCAAGACCCTGGAGAAGGATGGCGGCGTTGGCTTCCGCTTCGTAGCCGTCTTCATCGCCAACGATGCCTTCAAGCTCGCCGAGCCGTGACCCGTCTTCGTCCGTCATTTCAGGCTTGTTGTAGATAATCTCGCGCTCTTCAAGAGCAGCCCACAGGGGCTTATTGCCCATGATGACGGTGTCAATCACGCGGTAAGCGTCGAACTCGTACTGATTCTGCTTGAGAACACCGAACTTCTTAGGGCGAACGACCGTACCCTTCTGAGCGTCGAGTTCGCCGGTAAGGACTTTCATAAACGTGGACTTGCCGGCACCGTTAGGGCCGGTAAGTCCGTAGCGCCGACCATCGGTAAAGGTCACGCTTACATCTTCGAAGAGCAGTTTTGCGCCATAGCGCATGGTTACGCTGGAAACTGAAATCATAGCTTTCCTTCTAGTTTACAAGCACTAGCTGAGCGAGGCATCTGGGGCCTCAGCGGCTTCTCGCTTGCGCAGCTCCGTCCGCAAACGAGCAACGGCCACCATTTCGTCGTGCGTGACAAGGTGCGGTTCGAGTTTATCGAGTAGAAGCCTCAGCCGCGCCATGACGAACCGATCGCTGGCCGCGTAAACGCCTATGTGACCGACCGTTTGATCGAGAAGTTCACCGTTTCCCGGAGGCGGCGTCACCAGCCGCAGATGTCCGTCTGCGTCCTTCCGGCCTACAGCGGGCTTGGGACGCTTGACCATGCGTAGCAGCTTGCCGGTAAGTTCATCGATGCCGTTTACGGCAGTAAAGGGATCATTGATCCCCGGCGAAAGCGCGCGCACGATCACATCGGTAAGTTGCTGATATCCATACCGGATGTCTTGTGTAGGCGTCCGCTCGCTGGACAGTGCAAATGCTCCGCAAAAATCATTGTTGGTCTCATCATCCAAAGGACCGTTCGCCTGGATCCGGGCCACGGCATCGTCACCCAGAACAAAGTCTCCCGGTTTCACCAACAACTCAACGAGGCAGTCATGCCTGCTCGCGAGTTCGAGAAGTCTTTCCAGATCCACTGTGTCGAGGTAACCATCTGCGTTCAGCTGAACTGGCAGACATTCGTCATCGCTGGCACTCTTGATTTCAACCGTGTCCGCGGAAACATCAGGTTTTCCCGCTGTCGTGGGATAAAGCCGGTCGATCTCTTCATCCAGATTGCCGGCGATCACCTTG
The DNA here is from genome assembly GCA_965200515.1 of Granulicella sp. Lineage (GTDB taxonomy): Bacteria > Acidobacteriota > Terriglobia > Terriglobales > Acidobacteriaceae > Granulicella. Next base: position 3,424,777 of record CBDAUT010000014.1, read on the forward strand.
ATGATGTGCGACGCCTGTATCGAGGTTGAGACGTGGTGAATGAAGTAGACCAGACACAGCAGGCTCACCAGCGTGAGAAAGATGCCGAAAGTGATGGAAATAGCCGGGACGAAGCCGCCGCCATAGTCCGAACCACGAATGGCTCGCACAACAAGCACGCTGTACAGAAACGTGGCGACAAAGGCACCCAACATCACTTGTGTCACGCGGTCCCGCATGAAATTGCGCAGAACGCGAGAGCCAAATTGCTGGGAGGAAAGTGAAAGGGCGACTGAGGCCAGAGAGAACGTGACGCTTGCTGCGGTGATCATCGACCCGGCAACCGTGGAAAGCAGCGATCGTGCGCCTTCAGGTCCACCGGAATACGCCCATTGCATCGCAGCTTCCGTACCTGGGTCGATTCGCGCATCTATACGCAGCAAAAGCAGCGCTAGCCCGGTGGAAGCGAAAAGCATTACGGACGGCACAAACCAGAAGCTGGCACGAAGCAGTTCCAGCCAGCGGAAGAGTCTTGTTCTCATACCGCCGTTGGATGCCGCTGTCGTGCACAAGCAGCATCCGCTCTACTTGCTCAGAAGCATTCTTCGCCGCGTTCGCATTCCTGAGCACCCGCGAATAGATATTGAGCCGCAACGATGGTGAGGGGGAGAAACAGAAGGATGAGATTCATGGAAGTGCTCCTTTCCCGAATGGTTAGAAAATAGATTGTGATTGGGGCCGTGGTTGCGGCTTCTCTACAGATGTGACTCGCTGCAAAGAAGCCGCAAATTATTTATCGGCTGCCGCCGGCGACTTCGATGATGGAACCGTTCACCCAACGCGAATCGTCAGAGGCAAGGAAGACTGCAACGTCAGCAGTATCGTCCGGTGTGCCCACTCGTCCAAGCGGCGTTGTTGAAGCAACCTGCTTCTCGAATTCGCTCTCCTTACCGAACGCCGTTTCGACACCTTCGGTAACGATTAAGCCGGGGCTGAGCGAGTTCACGCGGATCTTTTTGGGACCGAGTTCGGCGGAGAGCACGCGCGTGATCGTATCCACAGCACCCTTCGTCGAAGCGTAAATACTCGAACCGGGGAAGGCGCGTGTCGCGACAACAGAGCTGATGTTGATGACGCTGCCGCCTTCCGGCCCGAACAGCGGCAACGCTGCCTTGGTGGTGAACAGCAAGCCCTTCACATTTGTATTGTGTTGACGGTCAAACTCCGCTTCCTCGCTGGCTTCCAGCGGAAACATGCCGTAAACACCGGCATTGTTCACAAGCACGTCGAGTTTGCCGAACTGCTTCTTCACTTCAGCGAAGAGCGACTCGCGTTCGGCAGCTACGGCCACGCTTCCGCCTACTACGACTGCCTTGCCTCCAGCCTCGGTAATGGCCTGCGCTGTTTTGTCGGCACCCGTCTTATCGCTCGCGTAATTCACGACGACCGTAGCACCTTCACGACCGAGTGCCTTCGCGATACCCGCGCCGATCCCTTTTGAAGCACCAGTTACAACCGCGATCTTTCCATTGAGCTTGCCCATGACTTTCTCCATTCTCAGTCTGTCGAATTGTTCGACCACAATCGAATAGATGGGAAGCTTCTGTCCGGAGATTCACAAATGTTTGATGACTGTCTAAATGTCCGTCAACTCTGAAAGGTAAGCATCCCACACGTCACGGCGGAAGGTAATATCCGCGGTGCGTCCTTCGCGCTCGACGTCGATCAGGCCGGCTTCGCTCAGTTCCTTCATGTGGTGCGACATTGTCGCCGGGCTGATGGGATGGCACTCGCGCAAACAGCTGCAGGCAGTGTGATCCTTTTTTGCGATTTGCTGCAGGATCGCAAACCGGCGTGGATCGGCTAGGGCACGCGCTATGGCTTGCGTTTGTTCAGTGGTCAGCTTGGTCTTCGCGCGTGCCATGTTGATTGGATGTTACCGCGCGCGGAAGTGTGCAGACCGTTGTGCCATTCATGTATCGTGCTCGCTGGCTGATGCGAGGCAATTCCGTGCCTCGGGTAGGAGCGAGGGCACGTTATGGCGGCAATCGAATGTCTCACTGGGTTTGGCAATACGTTCGCCACAGAAGCACGGGCGGGCGGTTTACCCGTCGGACAGAATTCACCGCAGAAACATCCGCTGGGCCTCTACTCCGAACAGGTAAGCGGATCCGCCTTCACGATGCCGCGTGATCGCAATCGACGCACCTGGATGTATCGCATCCGGCCATCGGTGATGCACGAGCCGTACACGGCTTATGAGGGGGAGACACTGCTTCGTAGCGGTCCCTTCCAGGAGGTGCCGACGCCACCGAACCAGATGCGGTGGAACCCCATCCCCATGCCGGAGACGCCGACCGACTTCATCGATGGCCTCACCACGATCGGCGGTAATGGCGACGCTGAAATGCAGGATGGCGTCGCAGTGCATCTCTACACCGCTACGGCTTCGATGCTCGAACGCTTCTTCTATAACGCCGACGGTGAAATGCTGATCGTGCCTCAGCAGGGCAAGGTGCGCTTCATCACCGAATGCGGCGTGATTGAGGCGAAGCCGGGCGAGATCGTTGTAATTCCACGTGGCATCAAGCTGCGCGTGGAATTACTGGAGCAGCAGGCGCGCGGCTATATCTGCGAAAACTACGGACAGCCGTTCCGTTTGCCTGATCTTGGACCGATCGGTGCGAATGGTCTCGCCAACGCACGTGACTTCCTCACGCCGGTTGCTTCATTCGAAGATCGTGAGGGAGACTTTCGTGTCATCTCCAAATTCCTTGGCAAGCTGTGGGAAGGCAAGTACGACCACTCGCCGCTGGATGTGGTCGCATGGCACGGCAACTACGCCCCATACAAATACGACACAGCGCTCTTCAACACCATCAACACAGTGAGCTTCGATCACCCAGATCCGTCGATCTTCTGCGTGCTCACCGCACCGTCCCATCTGCATGGCGCCGCGAATATCGACTTCGTCATCTTCCCGCCACGCTGGTTGGTGGCAGAGAATACGTTCCGTCCGCCCTGGTTCCACCGCAACATGATGAATGAGTTCATGGGCCTTGTTTTCGGCGCGTATGACGCCAAAGCCGAGGGCTTTCTGCCCGGCGGAGCGAGCCTGCACAACTGCATGAGCGGCCACGGACCCGATGCTGAAACCTTCGAGCGCGCCAGCAATGCCGATCTGAAGCCACAGCATGTAAAAGACACGCTGGCCTTCATGTTTGAAACGCGCATGCCGGTGCGGCCAACGCGATGGGCGCTGGAGTCAAAGATTCTGCAGCACGAATACTACGAATGCTGGCAAGGTCTAAAGAAACACTTCAAAGGCTAGGCTTTCCATGAATATGTCAACCGGCGATCGCGTTGAAGCGTATCCACGAAGCTGGATTGACTCTGCCAACGATCCGAAGCAAGGCTTTCCGCTAAGTTCGCTCCCCTTCTGCGCCTTTCTTGCACCGGACGGAATCGCGCGTATCGGCATCGGTATTGGCGATGAGGTGCTGAACCTGCGTGCTGCCGTTGAAGGCGGCTTTCTGGCGCAGCAGGACGGAGCGTTGCAGCGAGCATGCGCCTCCTCCACGCTCAACATACTAATGGCGTGCGGTCACGCCGGCTGGTCTGCTCTTCGACGCGAGCTGACGACCTTACTAAGCGAACACGCGGAAAGGGACTTACAGCAGAGCCTCCGCGCTCTGCTGTGCCCTGCGGATGAATTGCACTTCACATTGCCTGTAGACATTAGGGACTACACCGACTTCTACGCGTCCCGTGACCATGCCATGAACGTAGGCAAGCTGTTCCGGCCTACTCAGCCGCTACTGCCAAATTACGACTGGGTACCGATCGGCTATCACGGGCGTGCCTCTTCCATCATCATCAGTGGCAGAGACGTGCGCCGACCGCGAGGGCAGCAGTTGCGGCCGCGGGCTGCTGCTCCGGTGCTCGAGCCGACACAGCAGTTGGACTACGAAGCCGAATTAGCAGCTTACGTTGGCGTAGAGAACCGACTCGGCTTCCCTGTGCCAATCACAGATGCTCAGGACCACATCTTCGGCTTCTCGCTGCTCAACGACTGGTCTGCGCGCGATATCCAGTCGTGGGAGTACCAACCGCTCGGGCCTTTCCTCGGCAAGAGCTTCGCAACCAGCGTGTCTCCGTGGGTCATTCCATCAGCTTCACTGGAGCCATATCGCGTGAGTGCGCGCGAACGTGCTGGGGGTTTGCCAAAGCCGCTCGCTTACCTCGCCGAAGCAGAGGGTTCGCACACGGCGCTCGACATTCAACTTGAGGTTTGGCTGCAGACTGAGCAGATGATTTGTGAAGGCGATGCACCGGTACGCATGTCGTCTGCCAACACGAAGGATCTGCACTGGAGTTTCGCGCAGATGTTGGCGCACCACACCAGCAACGGATGCAACCTTCAGATCGGCGACTTGCTCGGCAGCGGCACCGTCTCCGGATCCGCTCCGGGAAGCGAAGGATGTTTGCTCGAACGCACCAAGCGTGGCGAGGAGCCGCTGTTGTTGCCGAAAGGCGAGACGCGCGCTTTTCTCCACGACGGCGACGAGGTCATCCTGCGCGGCTACTGTGAGCGCGAGGGGCTGCCGCGCGTCAGCTTCGGCGAGTGCCGAGGCAAGGTGCTGCCTGCGCTCTGACGCAGCAAGTTCGCACTGCTGGAGGAATACACTACTGATATGCACGTGCACGAGACGCCAAACGGCTCCATGCAGCGGATTCTGAAGTTCTCCCTGGGACTCACGCTCCTTTATATCGGCGCGACTTTCTATTTCGGCCTCCGAGCGCACTCGCTGGCGCTGATCTCAGAAGCTGGCCATAATGTCTCTGACTTTCTCGCGCTTGCGCTGAGCTTTGTGGCGGTCTGGCTGCAGGGGCGACCGGCTACGGACCAGCGCACCTTTGGCTATCAACGCGCCGGTGTGCTCGCTGCGTTCGTCAATGCGCTGACACTCATCGTGTTGTCCGCGTGGATCGCCCTCGCGGCAATTCATCGCTTCGCTGCGCCGGTCGAGGTGCAGCCGAAGCTGATGATGAGCGTCGCTGCTGCTGGCGTAGTGATGAATGGGCTGATTGCCGGACTGCTCTGGAAGTTCTCCGGCGATGTAAATATCCGCAGCGTGTTTCTGCACATGCTTGGTGACACGCTATCGACTGCGGCTGTCATTCTGGGTGGTTTCGGAATCCTGTTTACGCATCAGCAGTGGATCGATCCCGTGCTGTCGCTGATTATTGCGGTCATGATTCTTTGGAGTTCCTGGGGCATTGTGCGCGAGACCCTGCACATCCTGCTGGAAGGAACTCCGCGCTCACTCGATCTGGCTGAGTTGCGTGCTGCGATCAGGAACATCAACGGTGTTGTGAACGTCCATGATCTGCACGTGTGGAGTCTCACTTCGCAATCACACGCGCTGGCGAGCCATGTTCAAGTTGAGGAGATGCCGCTCGCGGAATGCGAAGCACTACTGGAGCGCATCAATCATCAACTGCGCGATCACTTCGGAATTCATCACACGACGATTCAAGTTGAGGTGACGGATTGTCCAACGGTAGACGGATGCTGCTCTCCGCCCATGCCGGACGTAATTGACGGGCACTCGCACCATCACCATGGGCCAGGCGGACATTCACACGAGCACAGCCACGCACACTGAGTTCCATGAGACACGCAAAAGCCCGCCATGATGGCGGGCTTTTTGTGTGCCGCATCACTTAGACCAGTTGAGCGTCAAGCGTGATCTCGGCCGCTTTTAGCAACCGAGATATCGGGCACGTTTCCTTCGCCTTCTTTGCCAACTCATCGAACTTCTCCTTCTCGATGTTCGGAACTTTGGCGCGTGTCGTAAGGTGAATCTTGGTCACCGTCGGGCCGTCATCCGTCTTCTCCATGGTCACTACCGCTTCTGTTTCCAGCGACTCAGGCACGTGTTCCACACTGGTGAGCTGCCCACTCAGCGCCATGGTGAAGCAGCCTGCATGTGCGGCGGCAATGAGCTCTTCCGGGTTGGTTCCTGTGCCGTTCTCAAAGCGCGTGCTGAAGCTATACTGCGTCTCTTTGAGCACACCGCTTTCGGTGCTGATGCTGCCTTTGCCATCCTTCAAGCCGCCTTGCCAAACTGCTGATGCCCTGCGATCCATTTCGTTCTCCTAGCTACGAGCAAATGCTCTCTGGTGATATCAGATGCGTTTGACATCTTCGTGACAAAGCAAAGAGGACGCCCGGAAGCGTCCTCTGCTTACTAATAATTTTGGTGCCGAAGAAAGGACTCGAACCTTCACACCCTTGCGAGTACGTGGACCTGAACCACGCGCGTCTGCCAATTCCGCCACTACGGCTCACTACAACCTTACGCAAGCGCGAGCGGTCGCCGTGAAGGTTCAGTTTCCCAAAGCGCGAGAGAGATGTCAATGCAGCATCTGCTGGCATACACTGACGGCAACTTCTTCCGCTGAGCCTTCAATACCTATACAGTCGAAAGTGGAGCCTGTTGCACGATGAGTAAACCATCAACGCCGCCATCCCCATCGAGCGGTGGAAGTCACATTCCGGAAGAACTCGCGCTGGAAGTTCGCCGCTTAGCACATGACCTTTCCAACGCACTTGAAATCATTGTGCAGACAAGCTACCTGCTGAGCATGGCGGAGCTAAAACCACCAGCGGACGACTGGCTGCGGATGATGGATTCGGGCGTGCAGAAGGCTCTTGGAATCAATCAGGAACTGCGCGAGTACATCAAACGAAACACGCAGAAATAACGTTCACCCAGCATCAGGTTCAGGGCGACGTCAATTTGTTGCCGCGATAGCGGCCACGATCCTGTCCATCGTTTCGCGATCGTTGGAGCCTGCTGGGGCGTGATCGTCCACAAGTATGGAGAAGATGACCTGCTTGCCGCTTGCGCAATCGAGATACCCGGAGAGTGCACGCGATTCCCCGAGGGTGCCTGTCTTTGCGAAAACGTGATCTTTCAGCGGAGCGTCGTGAAAGCGCGAGACAAGTGAGCCGTCTTCGCCGCCAACTGGAAGTGCGGCCTTCCACTGCGCGAACCAGGGCTGTTTTGTGGCGTAGGTGAGAAGCTGCGTGGCGGCACGTGGAGTGATCAGATCGTGCCCGCTGAGACCAGAACCGTCGTAGAACACGAAGTCAGCAGGGTCAATGCCCGCATTGATGAGGAACTGACGAACTACGCGGACGCCGCCTTCCGTGCTGGATTCGGCATAGGCGCGCCCAAGCAGGCGAAGCATGTTTTCTGCGTGCAGATTTTGCGAAACCTTCAACGTAACCCTGGTGTCGTCCGCAAGAGTCGGCGACATGATGTATGAGTTCAGTTGCGAGCATGCACCACACTCGAAGATTGCATCCGCTTTCTGCGTGGCCGCGAGTGGAAGACTTGGCAAGGGACCATGAGAAATTTGAGAAAAGCTACGCGTGTCGAGCGATGGCTGATGATCTCCGGTAGCGTTTCCGCTGACGGTGATGCCTTGCGATTCGAGCACAGCTTTGAAGGCAAAGGCCGCATACTCCGCAGGCCTGGTCACCGCAATGTTCTCCACGTCCGGAGCGCCTATCGCAACCGTGCCTCGAAGTTGCAGAACACGCTTCTCGTCATCGCGTCCGAAGGAGACATTCGCAGGCTTACCGGCCGCGACAGTTCGCACCTGCGACTGAATAGTATAAAAGCCGATGTCGGGCTTGAGCGTGATGTTTGCGCCCGTGCCTTCTTCACGCGCAGGCGCAACCGTGATTTCAATCTGATTGTCATCAATCATCGGACCGCCGACGGGCGCGCCGTAGCCCCACATTGTGTCATCTACCGACCAATCCGAAGGATAGTAGTCGCCACTCCATGGATCGACGGCCACGATGTTCCCGTGTACCTCGCGAACGCCCTTTTCCTTCAAAGCGACTGCAAGCGTTTTGAGCCTGACAAGTGGATCCGTTTCTGGCGTTGCGCCGCCACCACCCGATCTTCGCCTGCGCTCTGTCGGTGAAAGGTACGGTATTTCCCGACCAGAAAGGTTGTCATCACCTTGTGTCTGGAGAAACAGGTTGCCGGTAAAGACACCATCCTGAAAACGCGGTTCGATACCGTCCGCCGACCCTATAGTTTGCGTGAAAACTCCCGTCTGCACGCGGTAGTTCGGCCCGAGCAGATGCATGGCCGCCGCCGTGGTGAAGAGCTTGGCGTTGGAGGCGGGGCGGAAGAGTTTGCCTTCGTCGTGGCCGAAAAGCGGGGTACCGTCGAGTTCCGTGACGGCAATGCCCCAATGGGCGCGCGCGGCGCTTGGTTCGGCGAGCAGAGCCTTGATCTGTGTGGCGAGCGGGTTTGCTGTTTGTGCCTGGCTGATGAGGGTATAGGCGAGCGCGAGGAGGGCGAAGCGTGCAGCAACGGGCATGGGCGGAGTTTACATGGAGAGTGTCATCGCAGCGGCAGGCGCCTCAACCTGTGAATGAAAGATTCATCTCGGCGGCTGAAGCCGAGGCCCTGCAGGCGAAATACAGGGTCTCTCCACTGCGGCGCGTTGTGCCTTCGGTCGACATGACAGTTAGGGATGCACATGCACTCGGTAGGAAGTGCTGCAGATGCACGAAGGGAGCGACCGATGTCGCTCCCTTTGTGTGTCGCGCACTGTACAACTACTTCGATTTAAGGAAGCTGAGCAGGGCTTTGTTTACTTCCGTGGCATGGGTCCAATTGAGGCCGTGGGGGCCATTTTCAACCACGTGCAGTTGGGCACCCGGAACCATAGCCGGGATGCGGGAGCCGGAGTTTTCGAGCGGCACGACCTTGTCGGAGTCGCCGTGAATGACGAGCGTTGGGATGTTGATCGACTTCACGTCGTCACGGAAGTCTTCCAGCCATGCGTCCACCGTAAAGAGCATTGCCCGATAAGAGGATTCTGAACCAACCTGAAAGAAATTGTGCAGCAGCGCATCCGACGAGCCGTTGCTGGACAGCAGGGAGTGGTTGTAGAACATCTTCGCAAAGCTCTGGAGGAAGGCGAAGCGGTCTTCTTCGATCTTGCTCTTGATGCCGTCGAAGACTTCGGGGTCGACACCGTCAGGATTGGAGCCATCTTTGCGCAGGGCTGGCGCGATGGAGCTCATGAAGCAGCATTGCGTGATGCGACCTTGATTGTGCTTGCCGAGATAGCGAGCGACTTCACCGCCGCCCATGCTGAAGCCGACGAGAGCGGCGTCCTTCAGGTCGAGACTCTCGATGAGTTGCGAAAGGTCGCTGGTCATCGTGTTGTAGTCGTAGCCGGTGCTTGGAGCGGAGGAGCGGCCAAAGCCGCGGCGATCGTAGGTGATAACGCGGTAACCCGCAGCGAGTAGCGCAAACGACTGGCGCTCCCACGAGCCGCCGTTCAATGGCCATCCATGCACGAGGATGACGGGGCGACCGGTGCCACGATCTTCGTAATAAATCTGAATGTCAGAGTTGTTTTCTTTGCCAACGGTGAGAAAAGCCATGCGAAACGTTCTCCTTGAACCCTATTGGATGCAAGCAGTCCGTGACGACTCGTGAACAGGCGTTAAAAGCAAAACGCCGTGAAGGCCACGGCGTCTGCTGTGTCTCTGTTTCGGCCAGCCTTACTCAGCACCCCAACGCTTGAAGACCAGCGAGCCATTGGTACCACCGAAGCCGAATGAGTTCGACAGTGCGTAGTCAACTTTGGCTTTCTGCGCCTTGTTCGGTACATAGTTGAGGCGGCAGCCCGGATCAAGCTCGTGGATGTTCATGGTGGGTGGGACGACCTGGTTCTGCAAGGCAAGAACGGTAATGCCCGCTTCAAGGCCGCCAGCTCCGCCGAGGAGATGACCGGTCATGGATTTCGTTGAGCTGACCAGAAGCTCGTGGTTTTTGGCGCGCTCGCCGAATAAGTTTTCAATGGCTGTAGATTCGAGCACATCGCCAAGCGGTGTGGATGTGGCGTGAGCGTTGACATAGTCGATCTTGTCAGGCGAGATGTCCGCCACGCGAAGCGCGTGCTTCATAGAGCGGAGGCAGCCTTCGCCTTCGGGCGCCATCCCCGTCATGTGGAATGCGTCTGCACTCATACCGTAGCCAATAATCTCGGCCAGGATGTTTGCGCCGCGTGCTTTCGCGAATTCAAGTTCTTCCAGCACGAGAATGCCAGCACCTTCACCAATGACGAACCCGTCACGATCCTTATCGAACGGGCGCGATGCGGTTGTCGGATCGTCGTTGCGCGTCGACAGTGCCTTCATGGCAGCGAAGCCGCCCACGGCAAGCGGGCTGATGGCCGCCTCTGTGCCGCCAGCGAGCATGGCATCTGCATCGCCGCGCTGAATGGTACGGAAAGCATCACCGATGGCATGCGCCGAGGTGGTGCACGCCGTGGCGGTAGCTTCGTTCGGGCCTTTGGCACCGTAGCGGATGCTGACGTGGCCAGCGGCGAGATTGATGATGGTTGCCGGAATGAAGAAGGGGGAAATCTTACGCGGCCCACCATTCATCATGTTGGTGTGCTCGCGCTCGATGATGTCGAACCCGCCAATGCCTGAGCCAATATGAACGCCGATGTTGTCGGCGTTTGCAGGGGTGACCTTGAGCCCGGAATGCTTCATCGCTTCGTCGGCAGCAGCCAGAGCGAAGTGAATGAAGCGTCCCATTTTGCGGGACTCCTTCTTCTCAACGAAGTTCAGAGCATCGAAATTTTTGACTTCAGCGGCAACACGGACTGAGTGGCCGGTGAGATCGTATGCAGTGATCTCGGCCATACCGCTCTTGCCCGCGAGCAAACCGTCCCAGATTTCGGAAGCGGTGTTGCCCACGCCACAAAGCAGTCCCAGCCCCGTTACAACGACGCGGCGCGGTTCCGGCATTGCTTACTTGCCCTTCTGGTTCTTCTCGATGTAATCAACCGCATCCTTCACGGTCTTGATCTTCTCAGCGTCTTCATCGGGGATCTGAATGTCGAAGGCTTCTTCAAACTGCATTACGAGCTCAACAACGTCGAGCGAATCAGCACCGAGGTCTTCCTGGAAGCTTGCACCGGGCGTAACTTCTGCTTCATCCACCTGAAGCTGCTCGACAATAATTTGTTTGACCTTCTCGTCTACTGCTGCCATCGTGTCAATCTCCTAATTCAAATGTGCTGCGGAACGCGCCGACTCCGGCGCTGAAATTCATGAGCCCCAGTGAGCAAGCATACCCACGCCTTCAGATGGTGTAAAGAACAGGCAAGATGTAGCAATGCGCTGGATTTTGTTTCACTGCCTGCATGTCACAGATGCCGGCGAAATCAGTTGGGTTCTTTGCCTTCTGCGGCGAGCAGGGGCAGGACGGCATGCAAACCGGGTGTGCTGCCGTCGCCCAAGGATGAGGAGCCATCTTCCAGCTGAATGTCGCGCAATGTGCGATTGATCACGCGTGTGCGGGTATTAAGCTTTTCGATCGTGTTTTGTACGGTGCCCACTTGTTTCTCCATGGATCCCATGAGGCCTTCGAACTTTTCGAACTCTGACTTGGCGTTGGCGAGCACCTTCCAAACTTCGTCGCCCTTCTGCTGCATTTGCAGCATGTGGAACCCCATCTGAAAGCTGTTGAGTATGGCGGACAGGGTGCTCGGGCCAGCTATAGTGACGCGGCAATTCTGCTGGATATCGGCCTGCAGGCCATCGCGACGCATCACCTCGGCGTAGAGGCCTTCCGTCGGCAGGAACATAATCGCGAAGGAGGTTGTCGTAGGTGGCGCGATGTACTTTTCGCAGATGCGCTTGCCTTCCGTGCGGATGGCGTTCTCAAACGCTTTCCCGGCGGCCGCAATGTCTGCGGCACTTCCCTGCCCGTAGGCTGTTTCAAGGCGTTCCCATGCTTCGCGCGGGAATTTAGCATCGATGGGCAGGAGCGTTTCGCCCTGCGGCGTGGGAAATTTGACGGCGTACTCGACTGCTTCGAGAGTGTTGGCTTTGACACGTGCGTTCTGCAGGAACTGGTTGGGAGCAAGCATCTGGCTTAGCAGCATGCCGAGTTGGACTTCGGCGAAGCCGCCGCGCGACTTTACGTTAGTAAAGATGCGGGACAGGCCGTCCACTCCCGCAGAAAGCTTGGACATTTCCCCAAGCCCGGCATGGACCTTTGTGAGCTGATCGGTGACCTGGCCGAAGCTTTTGGTGAGGCGGTCCTGCAGCGTGGCCTGAAGCTTCTCGTCGACCGTAAGGCGCATTTCTTCGAGCTTGGCTGCATTGTTCTCATTGAGTTTGTCGAGTCGGCCTTCCACTACGGTGCGAAGCTGTTCCTGTTGTTTTGCCTGTGACTCGCCGAGCTGCGTGAGGCGTGTGTGTAACGCGTCGCGGTCCTCCGTGGCATGGCGGTTCACGTCGCCGCTGAACGCGACAAAGCGCTGCGAGAGTGAGCCAAGCTGAGCTTCAACGGTGGCGCGGAGCGTTTCGGCGGCCTGCGTGTTGTCGGAGCGAAAGGCGCCCAAGCCATCACGAAGTGTCTTGCCGAGAGTGTCGATGTTGCCGACGATTTCCGTGCGCAAAGATGCTGCTGCATTGGCTGCTGCTTCGCGGCTACGCTCGACATCGGTGGTCTGGTCTCGGCGGATGTCTGTGAGTGCCAAACGAAGATGTTGATCGAGTGCTTCTGCGCGTGCATCTGCGCGAACAACCTGCGAGGCGAGATCGGCATTGAGTAAGGATTCGAGGCGAGCGTCAGGTATAGCGGTGCCCGGTGTGTTCCTGCGCAGGAGCAGGAGTACCAGCGCTATCACTGCGATGATCTGAACCACGAGAATGGCTGCCAGCATTTCGGTTTTCCTTCGCTTTGAGCATAGCAGTGAGCGGTGAGCAAAACCGGACAGTCATTAGGAAATGTCGTTCTGGGGAGCATCGTTGATACAGGCAGAGACTTTAGACATCTCGCTTTCCGGTGAAGCGGCTTGCGGTGCCCGCTTGGAACCAGCAGCACCCCCGCTGTGATTGAATACTTAGAGAGCACGCTTTGCTCGCGAAGGGTTTGCCCGTGCGTCTTACGGCTATGTCTAGTGTTCTTCCTGCTGCACTTCTTGTAGCTTTTGCCGCCGGCACCGTTGTCGCGTCGGCGCAGACCCATTTAGGTGGCGAGCAGAATGTCACCGCGTTCAAGGACACCTCCATGCTGAAGCCACCGGCGGGAGCGAAGGTCGCCATTGTAGAGTGGGAAGACCTGGAGTGCCCGTCCTGTGCGCACGCTTTTCCAATCGTGCATGTGGCAGCCAAGCATTACAACATCCCCATCGTGCGCTATGACTGGCCGTTGCAGATGCACATCTGGAGCCGCCAAGGCGCATACATCGCCCGCTACATCCAGGACAAAATTTCGCCGGAGCTAGCGGAAGAGTACCGCCGCGAAGTGTTTGCTTCGCAGTACCAGATCGCAAGCAAGGACGACCTGCAGAAGTTCACGCAGAAGTTCTTCCAGGCCCACGGAAAGCCGTACCCTTTTGTGCTCGACCCAACCGGGCAGTTTGCGAAAGAGGTTGGCGCAGATGAGGCGTTGGCGACTCGCGCTAATTTGAATCACACGCCGACCATCGTGGTGGTAACGAATAAGGGCTACATCGAAGTGACGGACGTATCGGCGTTGTACTCGGCAATCGATCAGGCGGAGGCTTCTGTGGCACACGAGGCACCTACGGCGAAAGCACCAATTAAGACGACTGCCCACGCGGCGCACAAATAGCGCTTGGGTTTGTTGGCCTAAGGGATCAGCTTCGGCTGGTCCCTTAGGCTTTTTATGGCGGGATAGGAATACAGAGGTCCTTCGCTTCGCTCAGGATGACAGCTCAGTAAGTGAACTCTTTAGGAAACGGCGTAGACGGATCTCTATTGAATCTGCACGAGGCCGTCTTCACTGCCGTGCCCTGCTCCACCGGGGGTGATGCTGGTGTGCTGCGGGGCGCGCCAGTGGTCGATGTAGCTGACCTGATGCACGCAGGAGATGGTGCAATTGGGCGCACAGCTTTTCTCAGTGAGGAACTCACGCTTGACCATCGCTGTGGTGTATTCCGCGATGGGGATGCCCGGGTATCCGCGCTGCTGCGAACAGTAGGAGACCATGCCATTCTCGTCAACATAGAGATAGCGTGAACCAGCGCGACAGCGCCAGTCGTTCGGCTGGCCGTTGGCGATGGCTTCCTGAAATCCGTTGAAACGGGAATAGCTGCGGCGAGTGAGGCGACGGACTTCATCCCAGACTTTGCGTTCGCGATCGCCAAGAGGCTTGAGCTGGCCGGAGCCATCGTGAATGATGCCGATTGTGGAGCTGAAGCCGAGTTCCAGCGCGCGTTTAGAGATTGTGAGCGCGTCCTCTGGGTTCGCGGTGCCACCGCCAACGACCGAGTTGATGTTGACGTGAAAGTCAGCGTGTTCGGCAAGCATCTGCAGCTTTTTATCGAGTACCTTCAGCGACTTCTTCGAGACCTCGTCGGGCATGACGTTATCGATCGAAATCTGCATGTGATCGAGCCCCGCTTTGTTCAGCCGCTCGATGCGATCCGGCATTAGGAAGTAGCCGTTGGTAATCATGCCGGCAATCGCGCCAGTCTTGCGGATGCGTGCGATGACCTGGTCGAGTTCGGGGTGCAGCAGCGGTTCGCCACCGGATATGGTGATGACCGAGGTGCCGAGGCGACCGAGGTGGTCGATGCGGCGCAGCATTTCGTCTACTGGCGTGGGCTTGGAAACGTCGTCGAACTCATTGCAGTAGGTGCAGGCCAGGTTGCAGCGTCGCATGGGCACAATATGCGCCATGTATGGGTGCGAGGTCGACGCGAGAGCCGAGCCGATGCTGCCGAGCTCGCGCAGGCGGCGCGACGCGGCGATGAGACGGCGGCGAGCAGTCATCTTGCGGTGGGCGGGAGCGGTGCCGGGAACGGGTCTTGAGACGGAAGGTGATGCGGGCGCGGGCTGGTCTTCGGTCGACATCTGCTTTTTTATTCTACAATTTGCGTCGTTGAGTGCTTTGTTGAACCGGTTAACCGAGAGATTTAGGGAAAGAGGATTTTGATGATGGTTTCCAGAAGAAGACTTGCGCAACTCGTCGGCGGATCGGCCGCCGCGCTTTCCCTGCCTAACGTTGGGCTTGCACAACGAACGAATGGAGAGACGACTCGCAACATGCACACGGAGCGGCAGTTCCCCACCGGTTTCCTGTGGGGCTCAGCGACAGCTTCCTATCAGGTAGAGGGCGCGATCAAAGAGGGTGGCCGCGGCGTATCCATTTGGGACACATTCGCGCACACTCCCGGCAAGACGCACGACGGCGACACCGGTGATGTGGCCGATGATTACTTTCATCGCTACAAGCAGGACATTCACCTGATGAAGGAGCTGGGGCTGAAGACGTGCCGCTTCTCCGTGGCGTGGCCGCGCATTTTCCCGAACGGCACTGGCAAGCCGAACCAGCAGGGCCTTGATTTTTATAAGCGCATGGTCGATGCACTGCTTGAGGCAGGCGTTGAGCCTTACTGCACGCTCTATCACTGGGACCTTCCGCAGGCGCTGCAGGACAAGGGCGGCTGGGAGAGCATGGACACTGTGAAGGCCTTTGCCGATTACGCGAGCTTCACCGCAGGCGCGCTTTCCGACAAGGTGAAGAACTTCATGACCATGAATGAGATGCGCACGTTTGTGGAGCTGGGCTACGGCAACGGCATCCACGCGCCGGGGCTGAAGATTGGGCAGAAGCGTCTGGCACAGCTCACGCATTACGTGGTTCTGGCACATGGCATGGCGGTCCAGGCCATCCGCGCAAAGTGTGGGCCGGGCGTGAAGATCGGTCTGGCTGACAATCTTTCGGCGACCTGCCCGGTGTACGAGTCGCCGGAGCACATCGCGGCGGCTCGAAAGGCGATGCGCGAAGACAATGCGCAATACACCACCGTGATGCAAGAAGGCCGGTACACCGATCTGTATCTCAAGCGGCTCGGTGCGGACGCGCCTCACTTTACACCAGAAGAGTTGAAGATCATTGCGAGTCCGATGGACTTCAAGGGTCTGAACATCTACACCGCAACTTACGTGCGCGCGGCGGACAACGAGGCGGGGTACGTCAACGTGCCACCTCCATCTTCTTATCCGCACATGTTTAGCTCGTGGCTCTCGGTTGGGCCGGAAGCGCTGTACTGGGCACCGAAACTGGTGAACGAAATCTGGGGCGTGAAGGAGATGTACATCACCGAGAACGGCTGCTCGTCGGATGACAAGGTGGCCGCCGACGGACAGGTGTATGACACCGACCGCGTGATGTATCTGCGTAACTACCTGACGCAATTGCAACGGGCCGTGACGGAAGGCGTGCCGGTGAAGGGTTACTTCTGCTGGAGTCTGCTGGATAACTACGAATGGGCTGACGGTTATGAGAAGCGCTTTGGGATTGTGTATGTCGACTTCAAAACACAGGAACGGATTCCCAAGCTGAGTGCAAAGTTCTACAAGGAAACGATTCGGCAGAACGCTGTCTGTTAGGACCATTTCAGGCGAAAGTTAGCAGCGAACAGCAATGCCCGCTCGAGCGATTTCGCTTGAGCGGACATTTCTCTATCGGGTAGCAAGCCACTTTCTCTACCAACGCTGTCATCTCGACCGGAGCGCAGCGGAGTGGAGAGACCCGCAGTGCGCTTCTTTCCGAGGAGTTTTCAGGACAGGACTGCAGATTCCTCCACTGCGGCGCTACGCGCCTTCGTTCGAAATGACAGTGTCTGAGTTGGTTGAGCCGTCGAGTAATGCGAGCAAACCCGTTTCATCCAGTACTTTGACGCCAAGTTGTTCGGCCTTCTCCAGCTTCGAGCCAGCTTCATCGCCCGCAACAACGTAGCTTGTCTTTTTGCTGACCGAGCCTGACACTTTGCCACCGGCGGCTTCAATCCGTTCCTTGGCATCGTCGCGTGTGAGATTCGGCAGTGTGCCCGTGAGTACGAAGGTGAGGTCCGCTAGCGTAGTGCCGATAACCTTCTTTTCTGCTGTGAGCTTCAGGCCAAGCTGCTGGAAATCTTTGATCAGCATGACGTTCTTCTCCACCGCAAAGAATTCAGCGATAGCTTCGGCGACTTTGGGGCCGACCTCGTCAACTGCTTCAAGGTCTTCACGCGTTGCCGCCATGAGGGCGTCGATGTCACCGAAGTGCTGCGCGAGGAATTGTGCGGTGCGCTCGCCGACAAAACGGATGCCCAGCCCGAGGATCACGCGTGCGAGACCGGCGTTCTTGGAGCGCTCGATTTGTGCAAGGAGTGCGTCCGCTGTTTTGTTGCCGACACGATCGAGGGAGGTGAGTTGATCCTGAGTTAGGCGGTACAGATCGGCGATGCTGTGAATCAGCGGTTCGCGTGCAGTCGTGATGGGCGCTCCGGCTTCGGTGACTTCCTCGTCGTTGTCGATGCTATCTGCGGATTGTCCGAGCAGCTGCATCACCATTGATTCGCCGAGGCCTTCGATGTTCATGACTCCACGCGAGGCCCAGTGGAGCAGCTCGCCAGACACGCGTGCGGGGCAGCTTGCGTTAACGCAGCGCCAGTCCACTTCCCCTTCCACGCGCACAAGTTCGCTCGCGCAGACTGGACACTGCTGCGGAAACACGATCTCGGTTGTGCCGCGTGGGTGCTGCTTGTCTTCAAACACCTCGGTGATCT
This sequence comes from Granulicella sp., assembly GCA_965200515.1. GTDB lineage: Bacteria > Acidobacteriota > Terriglobia > Terriglobales > Acidobacteriaceae > Granulicella. The sequence goes on from CBDAUT010000014.1 coordinate 3,442,411, forward strand.
TGGGAATCACATCGCCCCCGCGCTCGACGGAAACGTAGTCGCCAATGCGAACGCCGAGGCGCTCGATTTCGTCGGGGTTATGCAACGTGGCGCGCTTCACCGTTGTGCCACCGATGCTGACCGGAGCCAGCGCAGCCACGGGTGTGACCTTGCCGGTGCGGCCCACCTGGAAGAGGACGTCCTCCAGCCTGGTGATGGCTGCGCGCGCGGGAAATTTGTAAGCAATCGCCCAGCGTGGCGCTTTGCCGGTGAAGCCGAGCCTGTTCTGTTGCGAGACAGCGTCTACCTTGATCACAATGCCGTCGATTTCGTAGGCAAGCGCGTCGCGCAATTTTTCGGCCTTGGCTATGAACGCCAGTACATCGTCGATACTTTGAACCGTCTGCACGTGAGGGTTGACCAACAGACCGGCTTTACGCAGAGCCTCGAGCGCGGCGCTCTGTTCAGCCAGCAGTGGATCCCCACCCGAGAGAAGGAAGTAAGCGAAGTACTCCAGCCGGCGCTGTGCAACAACGTTAGGCTCAAGCGTACGGATAGTGCCTGCTGCTGCGTTCCGCGGATTAGCTGCAGGCGCCTGACCCGCGGCTTCGCGATCGGCATTCATCTTTTCGAATGCCTTTTGCGGCAGCACCACCTCGCCGCGCACCTCGAAATGCTGCGGAAGATTGGCTGCCGTGAGCTTCGCGGCACTGATATGCAGTGGAACGCTGCGGATGGTGCGGACGTTGGTGGTGACGTCCTCGCCAACCGAGCCATCGCCGCGGGTGACGCCACTTTGCAGCACGGCTTCCCCATTCTTGCCAGCCACATATTGCAGCGCGAGGGAGAGGCCATCGAGTTTCAGCTCGCAGACGTAGTGCAGCTTATCGGTGCTCTTCAGGCCGGCCGCGACTCGATCGGCCCAGGCACGCAGCTCGGCCTCGTTGTAGGCGTTATCCAGAGACAGCATCGGACGTGAGTGCGCAACTTTCGCAAAACCTTCTTTCGGCTTCCCGCCTACGCGTTGCGTGGGCGAATCGGTTGTAATGAGTTCCGGGTGCGCGGCTTCCAGCCTGCGCAGATCGTTCATGCGCGCGTCGTATTGCGCGTCGGTCCACTCGGGTGCGTCGAGCACATAGTAAAGATGCTCGTGATGACGAAGCTCTTCGCGCAATGCTTCAATTTGCTGTTCGGGGGAGAGCTGGGACTTGGCACTCATCGCACTCGATTATAGGAAGCGCAAGGGCTGCTGTGCACCCGCGATACACTGGTGTTCAAGGAGCTTTCCCGATGGCGCACATGGTTTTCTGCACGAAGTACAAAGCTGAAATGGAGGGGCTCGATGAGCCGCCGTTCGACTCGGACTTCGGACAGAAGATTTACAAGAACGTGTCCAAGAAGGCCTGGGGTGAGTGGGTAGAGCGTCAGAAGATGCTGCTCAACGAGTACCGCCTGCAGCCGTGGACGCGTGAAGCGCAGGAGTTCCTTGTGGAGCAGATGAACGAGTTTTTCTTCGGCACCGGTGGTGAGTTGCCGAAGGAGTTTGTCGCCCCCACGCACTAGCTTCACCAGATTTCTTGCGGGTCTTCAACATCATTCAGCCGCGAGCTGATGTGTCCTGGACATTAGACCCTCTCGTGTAGACTGGAATCAACCCCGCGCGGACCATTCGGTCGGCGCTCCGCAACAAGTCGGGACGTGGCTCAGCCTGGTAGAGCGCACCCTTGGGGTGGGTGAGGTCGCTAGTTCGAATCTAGTCGTCCCGACCATTACTTTAACAACTTAGCTTTCTGAGCCATTCGTTGGGTCCATTTGAAGGCTGCGAGCCTTCTGAGACGTCAACCTTCGCGTTGACTGCTCACGCCTGGCAAATAGCTCAGGAATCGAGCACTGAGCCAGGGTTCAGATAGAAGCTCTAGCAATCATCCAACAGCAAGTGCGCAAAGCGTACACGTTCGTGACGTTCACTCATTCGCATCGAATAACGATGACTCCGACCTCACCCGCAACTCCTGCAGCGGTCACTACCAACATCAGATCCGTTGCTGAAATGGAGGAAGAACTTCAAGAACATAGAAACCTTATCGATCGCGCCGCTGACCTGATAGGAGGCTTTTCGGGCAGCATGACCTTCGTTGCGATTCATGTCCTTTGGTTTGTGAGTTGGTTTCTCATCAACACGGGAGCGATTCCCTTCATACCCCGGTTCGACCCGTTTCCGTTCATTCTGTTGGCGATGATCGTTTCAGTCGAGGGCGTTTTGCTCAGCACGTTCGTGTTGATGAAACAGAATCGCATGCAGAAACGCATTGACATTCGAGACCAGCTTAATCTGCAGATCGACTTGTTATCAGAAAAGGAAGTCACCAAAGTTCTTCAGCTTCTCCGTGCTGTCTGCAAGCACATGGATATCGAGGAGTTCGACTACGACTCTGAGCTCCAGGAAATGTCGAACACAACATCGGTCGATATGTTGGCGAAGCAAGTCCAGTCTGAACTGCCAAAACGTAGCTAGGGGCTGCTATGGCGCAGTCCTGAAGGACACCGATCAAACGAATGCAGGGCTCGGCGCACGGTTCGCGAGCAGCACCATTTTTCGAGTAATTTTATCGGTGGCAGAGTCTGGGATTACGGCCATGGAAATTCTGGTTGACCATGGCGCCAGGTGATCGATTCAGAACCATGACGTAACGTAACTCGCTTGTACGGTATCTAATGCAGAATCGCCGAGTGGCTACAGAAGGCATCTGAAGACATCGAAAACTCGGCGCGCCGACAGCGAGAAGAGGTTGTAAAAGCCTTCTAATCAGATTGACTTGTGTTCCATCGGAAAGCAGTCCGGGAAGTCGGGACCGATTTTCTCATGCGTTGTTTGCGAGTTGCTAAGCTCGCGAGGTTTCAAAAAGAAACCAGCTGCGCCGCTGCGATTGGTCGATCCAGTTTTCCAGCAGACTTGCGGTGGCGACGTCTTCGGCTGCATCGCAGAGGGAATGAGCGGCGCGCATGCTCAGGGTGAGAACCTTCTCGTCTTCACGTAGTTCGCTCAAAATGTTATTGGGGGTTACGAACTCAGTGTCGTTGTCAGCGATGCGTTTGAGCCGAGCGATGTGGCCGACCGAGCGGATGGTGGTGCCGCCAATCTTGCGCACGCGTTCTGCGATCTCGTCCGTCATGGCGAAGAGTTGATCGCCATGGTCGTCGAGAAGCAGGTGGTAGTCACGGAAGTGCGGTCCGCTCATGTGCCAGTGAAAGTTCTTGGTTTTGAGGTAGAGCGCAAACACATCCGCGAGGAGCGCGTTGAGTGCTTCGGAGATGTTCTTGACCGCGTCTGGAGCAAGGTCGGATGGCGTGGAGAAAGGAAGCGTCTGACGGTGTACGAGGTCGTTCATGAGTTCTCCTGGCAAAGTGGTTTCAGGTGATCACACGAGCACGGTTGATTGAGTGCGCCGCTATCGGGCTGCGGGGCGGAACGCGTCCTGCACATGCGGGCTAGCCTCTGCGCTGATGGCGTTCCTTGCTGCGAGATAGCCATGAATTTCAGAGACGACGACGGAGCCTTCACCTACGGCTGAGGCCACACGCTTGATGGATCCGGAGCGCACGTCTCCTACAGCGAAGATTCCGTGCTCCGAGGTTTCATGTGGTGTGCTGCCGCCGCAGCTCGAACCGGTACGGATGAAGCCAGAAGCATCCATCGCGACGCCCTCGCCAAGCCAGTCGGTGTTTGGAGCGGCACCGATCATGACGAAGAGGCCGCAAACATCCAAGCTTTCTTCTGCCGTCGACTGCGAGTTGCTGATGGTGATCTGTGTCAACGCTTCTGCGCCGTGAAGTGAGGTGATCTGTGTATGCGTATGCACCGTCACATTGGGAGCTGTTGTGATGCGTTGGATGAGGTATTCGGACATGGTGTCGCTTAGGCTTGCTGCTCTTACGATCAGGTGAACCTGTGACACTCGCGACGAGAGAAACAAGGCTGCCTGCCCGGCTGAATTGCCTCCTCCGGCGACCGCCACCGTGCGTGCCTGGCAAAACGACGCCTCGATTTCTGTTGCGGCGTAATGTACGCCTTCGCCTTCGAAGCGTTTGCCATTCTCCACGTTGAGCTTGCGATAGCGAGCACCGGTTGCGATCACAACAGCACGCGCACAAACGCGTCGACCGTGCTCCAGGACCATCAGGTGACGATTGATGTCAGAAACAAGCGCGACTGCTTTGCGTGAGACCACGAGCTTCGCACCGAATTTCTGAGCCTGAACAAGCGCGCGGTTCGCGAGATCTTGGCCTGAGATGCCCGTGGGGAAGCCGAGATAGTTTTCTATCTTCGAGCTGGTTCCCGCCTGGCCTCCGGGAGCGAGCGAGTCGATGACGATGGTGGAAAGACCTTCTGAAGCCGCATAGACAGCGGTGGCGAGGCCCGCAGGACCTGCACCGACGACGGCAACGTCGTAAGTCTGCGTGATGCTTGAGTCGGGACCCATCGCCAAGGCGTCGGCGAGTGTGCTGACGGATGGGTTGTGAAGAATCTTGTGATCCGGGCACACGGCGACAGGAAGTTGCGCTGCAGACAAAGAGAGGTACTTGACCAGATGCTTAGCCTGATCGTCACGGTCAACAAACAGCACCTGGTGAGGGAGTGCATTGCGCGATAGAAACTGTTGGAGAGCCAGCACCTCTGCTGACTGTGACCGACTGAGCAGGACGACGCCGCCGGTCCCGCGGCTGATCAGATTCATCCTCCTTCGAATCCATGAAAACAGAATGACTTCGGCGAGTTGCCGCTCTGAGGCAAGTAGCTTTCGCAGAACTTTGCGTTCAATCCTGAGGAGCCGCGAGTCCGCAACTGCGACACAACCGACCAGCGTGGGCTTGCCGGTCAGCAGATCGAGTTCACCGGTGAACTGCCTTGCGGCGATGCGGACGACCTCGTGATGCGCGCCGGAACTATCCACATCGAACACCTGCAGTTCGCCCGCCAGGATGACAAAGAGGTCTGGGCTGCTCGTCCCCTGTTCGAAGACCATGCTACCGGCAGGCCATTGTGATTCTTCTCCATACAATGCGGCGCGCACCAGCATCTCGTCGGTCAGGAACGGGTGCGCTGTGTCGAAGACCGTGTCGTCGGAAAGGGTGTTTCGTTTCACGCGTTCATTTGAAGGTGCCGCAGCATTCTGATCTCGATCGATATTCACGCGCACTCCTCAACAGCAATGTTTCAAACTTCTTGCACGAGCCGCAGGAGCCATGCGCCGATCAGCCGGCGTTCTACGTGCGAGTACATACGAGTTTCCCGAGTTTGTCGTCCGCAGGAATCTCGTTCATGTAAGCTTTGCCCGCCAGCTCAAACGGGAGCGTTTCTCTTACGAAGACCCTGAGCTTGCCTTCGGTGACAAGCTTAGCCAGGTGACTCAACTCGGAAGCAGATGACTCAACGATGAAGAAGGCCTCGCTGAACAAACGCCGCTCTTTTGCTTCGGCATCGGCGGCAATGGTGATCAATCTTCCTTTGGCAGTAAGCAGCGGCGTGGCTCGCTCCAGTGTGTCGGCACCGACCGTGTCGAGGAGGATGTCGATGTCCGAAGTAGCCTCTTCAAATGGCGTTGCGCGATAGTCGATAACATCGCTGCAGCCGAGCTCTTTTAGCAGCGATTCGTGCCTGGCATTCGCCACCGCGGTGACCCGGCAACCCTGCGCGACTGCGATCTGTACCGCCATCAGACCGACGCTTCCCGCAGCGCCGACGATCAGTACGTGCTCCCCGGTTTTCGCTCTGGCACGAGTATTGATGGCCTGCCATGCTGTGAGGCCCGAGATCGGAAGAGCTGCCGCTACTGCATCTGAAAGACCTGCTGGCTTCACAATGATGGTGTCCTCGCTCGCAAGGCAGAACTCGGCAGTGGCACCCCGCGCGTACCAGTCATTCATTCCGAACACAGCGTCACCGGCTCTGAACCTCGTGACACCCGCTCCGACTTCTGCCACGATCCCACTGAATTCATGGCCCGGGATGGCGAGGGTGCGTGGGCTGCCGTCTGCTTTGTGGAGGGTCGGGTGCCATTGCAGTTCAGAGGGTGTGATTCCGGCGGCGTTGATTTGCACGAGAACCTCACCTTCGGTCGGTAGAGGCTTCTCTACCTCTATTAGTTTCAACTGCAAGGGCTTGATGTTCGTTGCAACCGCAAATGCTTTCATGGCTTTTCCTGTCCTGAGGCGCTGATGAATTCCAAAGCTCCACTATGAGATACGAGCCCTCGTCGAAGATATAAGGTCGATGCCAGATAAGGGAGCATCCATCACGACGAGCTTGCTTACCTTCTCGGGAAACTGAGCCGCATACGCGTAGGCGACCATATTTCCTATGTCGTGTGCGACCACGGCGGTTTTATCAAAGCCAAGCTTCATAACGACAGCGCGCATATCTTTGGCTTCGGTCTTCTTGTCGTATCCGCCAACCGGCTTGGAAGACCGCCCGATGCCTCGAAGATCTGGTACGACCACTGTGTGATCGACGATGAGATCGCGGACTGGCGGAGCCCATGAATCGCTGTTCTCTGCGTAACCATGGAGCAACAGGACAACAGGCCCGCTGCCTCCATACCGAACAAAACTGTCAGCACCTTCCGGGCTATGCACGGTGGCCGAGTGAAGATTTGCAGGTAACGACGGCTGTCCGAGAGCGGTGCTGCAGAGCACTAACGAAGCAATGGCTGAAATAAACGTGAGACGCATTGGTGATCTCCAGCGGCAGGTCGCCTGTTGTTGAGAATCAGCGGTAACGTTGAAACTCGCTACGCTCATTCGGCTAGCTGAGAGGACCCTCTTTCGAGTGGTTCGCCTGCCTGCGAATCACGTGGAAGCAGAGTCGGAACAAGCTGCCTAATGAGCGCGATCAGCTGATCGACGGCTATGGGTTTCTGAGCGAAGCAGACCTGCTGGCTGCCGCTGCTGGTGCTTGCCAATGTTTCCAGCAGCTCGGTGTTGCCGGAAAGGAGCAGTACAGGGAATTTGGGCCGGACGGTCGCCAGTTGCAGCGACAGATTCCAGCCGTCGAGCTCCGGCATTTGCAAATCCGTAAGAAGCAGGTCGATAGGAACGGCTTTGACGAACTCAAGTGCACGTAGCGCGGACGTGAACCAAACCGCACGGTACCCATGGCGACCCAGCAGCTCGGACAACGTAACAGCAATGACCGCCTCGTCATCCACCACAGCAATCAGCGGCCTAAGAGGGGCGTGTGAAGTGATATCGCTCATTGCCGCAACTACGTGGGAGGTGCTGCTTAGGAGCAAATTGATCTCGCTGTTGTTCCTACTGCTTTTGCCTTCTAACCACTTTGCGACCGGCGACGGCGATAAGGCGGTTTCGGTGAATTCCGTTTGAAGCAGATTGAGCATGATATCTCCTTCTAGCAAGAGCGGGACCCGGTAGTGCGACGACGTTCTTTCATCGCTTGTGATTGATGCCGGACCCTTTAGCGAAGCGGGTAGGAGCGCGTTGGCAAACAGCGCGTGTTCCGCTACGAGAACTGCCTCACGATGCACAACGCCCCGAGGACCGCGATGGCATCCTCCAAGAGTGCGATCGGTAGATCTCTTCCTCCGATCGCTTCGACGAGTCTGTTTCGCACCTCCGCGCCGCCAAGCGTTCCGACAACAGCGCCGGCACCGCCGACAAGGGAGCCCAGGAGAATACCGTTGTGTACGGCCGCGATCGCGCCACCGGAAAGTGCTCCTGTCAGCACGCGCGCGACGAACTGCGGCGGTATCTTGCGGCTGGGTGTTTGCGGAAGCTTGTCATTGATAAGCTCCGCTAGAGCGGCGACGGACAAAATCCACGGCGTCCAGCGGTATCCGAGGAATTGGAGCCAGGTGCCGTCCAGCGGTAGCCAACCCGCGCGTACCGCCCAACTCACAAGGGTCGGTGCTGTCAGGGCGCGAAGGCCGGCGATAACTCCGATGAGGAACGCAGAAAGAAGGATCATAGGCGAACTCCTGGTGCGTGAGCAGGTGTGGGTATTCGCAGCGAGACCAATGCTCGAGCGGTCGCCTCGAGTCAGAACGAGGCGAACCGCCAGGGCACATCTCTACTTCCTCAGAAAAGCCAGCAGATCTTTGTTGATTTGCTCGGCTTGCGTCCCCGGCATTCCGTGCGGGAACCCCGGGTAGAAGTTTGTAGAGGAGTTCTTGAGCAGCTTGGCAGAAAGCGGACCGGAATCCGCAAACGGCACCACCTGGTCGTCTTCACCATGCATTACCAGTGTGGGCACTTCGATCTGCTTGAGGTCTTCGGTGAAGTCCGTTTCAGAGAGCGCCTTGATGCAATCGTACTGGGCCTTGATGCCACCCATCATGCCTTGGCGCCACCAATTGTCGCGAAGACCCTGGGAGATCTTGGCTCCGGGTCTGTTGTACCCATAGAACGGAAGAGTGAAGTCCTGATAAAACTGCACGCGGTTGGTTGCTGTTTGCTCACGAAGCATGTCGAAGACTTCCATCGGCGTACCGCCGGGGTTCTTCTCCGACTTCAGCATGATCGGCGGTACCGAGCTGATCAGCACAGCTTTCGCTACACGCCCTGCTCCGTAACGTGCCACGTAACGTGCGACTTCTCCGCCGCCTGTGGAGTGACCGATGTGAACCGCATCGCGCAAATCGAGTTTCTCGGCGAGTTCTTTCACATCTGCTGCGTAGGTGTCCATGTCGTTGCCGGTGTCGGTCTGTGTGGAACGACCATGACCGCGGCGATCGTGGGCGATCACGCGGAAGCCATGCGCGAGGAAGAACATCATCTGCGCATCCCAGTCGTCTGCTGAGAGTGGCCACCCGTGGTGAAAGAACAGGGGCTGACCTGTTCCCCAATCCTTGTAGTAAATCTGCGTTCCGTCGCTCACTGTGATTGTGCTCATAATCTTCGTCGCCTTTCGCTTCTGTGATGAGCAGGACACAAACGCACATCTTCGCGCTCGCCTGCTCCTATGAGCTTCAGGGTGGATTTGTAAACGGAACAGCCCACAAAGACGCGCGCCGCACCCCGTCTTTTGAGGGGTATTCGAACACTTGAATTGGGCGAATGTGTCGCACACACCCTTTCGGGTGATGACAGCTTCACAGAACGCCGTAATCTGTGCGCATGCCGTAGTTGGCTCAACCTGCCGGAGGTTTCATGTTTGCATCACGAAATGTGCGTGTTCTCGCCGTGGACGATCACCCTCTGCTTCGCAGCGGCATCTGTGCTGCGATCAGCTCTCAGCAGGGCATGTGCGTCGTTGCCGAGGCGGAAACGGGAGAACAAGCCGTTACTGCCTACAAGGAACATCGTCCAGACGTGACGCTGATGGACCTGCGCATGCCCGGCATGGGCGGTGTGGCTGCGATTTCTGCGATCAAGGAAATCAGCCGGGCGGCTCGCATTGTGGTGCTGACGACTTACGGGGGTGACGTGCAGGCCGTCCGAGCGTTAAAGGCCGGGGCCTCAGGTTACTTGCTGAAAAGCATGCTGCGAACAGATCTGATCGACACAATTCGCCTGGTGCATGCAGGCCACAAACGAATGCCGCCAGAGATTGCTTCCGCAATCGCAGAGCATGCTGCCGAAGATGCACTCACGACAAGGGAGGTCGATGTACTTCGCTCCGCTGCCGGTGGACGGTCTAATAAGCGAATCGCGGATGATCTTGCGGTCTCAGAGCACACGGTCAAGGGGCACATTCGCAACATTCTTGCGAAGCTAGGCGCGAGCGACCGCACCCACGCAGTTGTTATGGCATTGAAGCGCGGCATCCTGGAGTGAGAGCGACTCCTGTGCGCCAGAAGCTATTTGGGTAGTCCACCGGTCAGGTAGCCTCGCTTCAAACCGAGCAATACAGCGTGGGTTCGGTCGTTGGCCTGCAGCTTGGCGAGGATGTTCTTCACGTGTGCCTTAACGGTGTCTTCTGAAATGCTCAGTTGATCGCCGATACGCTTGTTCGAATTCCCATCCGCGATGGCATGGAGTACCTCGAGCTCGCGCACGGAAAGATTGTCGGCATCCACGTACTCTGAAATCTGATGCGCGATCTCATTGGGGATCCAACGCCGCCCGGCGTGAACCGCTCGAATGGCATCAACCATTTCGCGCCGTAAGGAGTTCTTGAGGAGATAACCGACCGCACCCGCACCCAGAGCGCGTTTGGCCTGTACATCACCGGAATAGGTGGTGAGAACAATGCAGCGGCTGCTTGGAAATTCGCGCCGGATTTCCAGTATGGCTTCGATTCCGTCCATGCGTGGCATTTGCAAATCGATCAGGGCTACGTCTGGTTGATATCGCCGAAACTGCTCCACCGCGCCTGCACCGTCATCAGCGATGGCCACCAACTCGATATCTGTTTGGAGCTGCAGCGCGAAAGCGATCCCATCCCGGATCAGCGGATGGTCGTCAGCACACAGCACACGAATGGGGCTTCTTGTGGACATCGCAGAAAGGGCGACTGGTCGAGGCGGCCCAAGCTTAAGGCACAATACCATGAGAAAAATTGCCGGCATACCTCGAAAGGGTGTTGCGCGGACAGACAGTTGCCGCAAACTGTACTCATCTCCTTGAGGCCGCCGCTGATAACAATGCGCGCGATGGCGGAGCATATGGAAGTGTTTGGTTTGTCGCGTGCGAGTTGCCGTTGGGTCTCCGCCCTGTGTTGCGCTGCACTGATGTTCGCCTGCAGTTCAGCGACCTTGAGCGCGCAGCGGTGGCACGCGAAGGCGATGCGTCGGCCAGAAATACTGCCGCCGCCACCGCTGGCAGACATGGCGCACATGAGTTGGACCAGGCGAGACGGAGCGCCCAGCGACATCACTGCTCTGACACAGACCGCCGATGGCTACCTATGGATAGGGTCGCGACTGGGACTCTTCCGGTTTGATGGTTTGCAGTTTGCACACTACCCCTTCAACGAAATCGACCCTCCGCTGCCTTCGTCTGATATTGCAGCACTAGCGGCTGATCGTGATGGCGGCCTTTGGATCGGCTTCCGCCTTGGCGGTATCACCTATCTGCATGGCCAGAAAAAGTTCGACTACAACCGGGCCAGCGGACTTAATAGCGAATCGACGGAACAATTGTTCTGCAAGGAAGACGGTTCCGTGTGGGCCACGGCAGATGGCCGCCTGATGCACCTGGAAGGCAATCAGTGGAGGGACTTCGCCGCGCAGCATGGTCTTCACTCCGACGGAATCTATAGTCTCTTCTTCGATCGCGCCGGCAATCTTTGGACCGCTGATAAGGGGCACATCTACCAGTTGAAGGCTGGCGCTTCGCTGTTCCAGGAGGTTGCCGTCCCGAACACCGAGGCGAATCAGTTCGTGCAGACGCCGGATGGAACCGTTTGGTTCAGCGACGCGTTTCACAGCGTCTCACCTGTGGTCGCGGATAAACGCATGCAGGGCGTAAAGATTCCGGGTGTGCCTGTGCTGCTTGTAACAAAGGATGGAAGCGTGTGGGCAGCGCACGACTCGAATGGCATCACCCGGATTCAGCCCACCCCTGGACAGAACTCCGAGTCAGAGAACTTCACAACGCAAAACGGCCTGACGGATAGCCAGACTCGCGCGATGCTCGAAGATCGACTGGGAGCGGTGTGGATAGCCACTGCGCGAGGCCTCGACCGCTTCGTCAAAACTCCGCTCAAGCGCTTCACACAGGTCGCATTCGATTACTATCCCGCGCTCATTGCAGACCCATCGGGTGGGATCTGGCTGAACGATATGGACAAGCCGCTGATGCGCCTGCAAAACGATCGGCTGTCATTCGTTGGAGAACCACACGGCAGCAGCTCGCTCTTTCAGGACACTGCGGGACGTATCGTGCTTTTCGATCAGATCACCCGCGAGGTGTTTCGCTATTCAGGGAAGACCGGTACGCCCGATCGGGTACCCGTTCCTGAGGTAGTGCGGCAAGTCGAGAACTGGTGCTTAGGAGAAGACGATCGTGGCGCGTTGTTGGCGTGTTTCGAAGGACACGGCCTTTGGCGATACGACCGTCAATGGAGCCAGGTGAGGGCACCGCAGCTCCCGCAGGAGGCACCGTTCAGCCTCGTACCCGGTCTCCCTGGCCACACCTGGCTCGGCTACTCCGCTAACAGAATTGTTCTCGAAGATAGATATGGCTTCCACCTCTTCGGTCCGGAGAGCGGCCTCGCGTTGAATACGTCTCTGACGTTCTTTGAGACACCTGACTTGATGGCAGTAGGCGGATCGGATGGGCTGGCGTTCCGGCAGAGCGGACGGTTCACTACGGTGCAGGCTCGCACGCCAGGCCTGCTTCGAGGAATTAGCGGTATCGTACAAGACTCCTGGGGCGACCTTTGGCTGAACGCTGCGTCAGGTGTCATTCGGCTTCCTGCTGCGGAATGGCGTGCCGCACTTCGCAGTCCTGACTACCGAATGGATTACGAACTCATTCAGGAACGGGATGGTTTACTGGGCACCCCGGCGCAGTCGAAGCCTGGACCCTCGGCTGTAGTGGAACGCAATGGAACGCTCTGGTTTGCGACATCAGGACATCTCGCTGCCATCGATCCCGCCTCGGTGCACACAGATCGACTTGCGCCGTCAGTTCTCCTCCAGTCTGTTCTGGTGAACGGCAAACCGACTGTCCTCGACGGGCGCGTTGTCATTAGAACGTCGTCGAATGCCTTGAGGTCTCTTGAGATCAATTACATCGGTCTTGATCTTCAATCTCCGGACCGAGTGGTGTATCAATACCTGCTCGAAGGTCAGGACAAGGGCTGGCAAGACGCAGGCTCGCGCCGCCAGGTTTTCTACACAAATTTGGCCCCTGGAAGTTATACCTTTCGTGTGCGAGCGGGATTCGGAACCGGCAACTGGAATGAGCTGAAAACACCGCTCACTCTCGTCGTTCATCCCGCGTTCTATCAGACCACTTGGTTTTATGTGCTTTGTGCACTTGTGTTCCTATCGCTGCTCTGGTGGATTTACCGCTTGCGAGTCGCATTCCTCACGAACGTCGTTCGCGAGCGTGCAGAAGAGCGCGCGTTGGAACGCGCCCGTATCGCTCGTGATCTGCACGACACGCTCCTCCAGGGTATTCAGGCGCTCGTGCTGCGCTTCCACTTTGCTACGCAACAACTTTCAGAAAAAGAGCCTGGCCGGGCTGCCCTTCTGACGGCACTCGATCAAGCAGACGAAGTGATTCGGGAAGGGCGCGATCGCATCACCGGTCTACGCACGGATGGCGACATCTCTTCAGGGCTGGTCCGACGTGTGGAAGAGGTGATCGCTCCCTTGGCGGCTGAGGAGAAGCTACACATCACGAGAACAGTTCGAGGCACGCCGCGCCCAATGACACCACTCGTGGAAGATGAACTCATCTTCATCGGAAGGGAGTGCCTCCTCAACGCGATTCGTCACTCGGGCGGCACCACCGCTGAATTGGAACTCACTTTTAGCGACACCTTTGTGCGACTAGTCTGCCGCGACGATGGCAAAGGCGCTGAGGACATGGATTGGCGGAACCTACAAAAGAAGAATCATTGGGGCATCCAGGGAATGAGAGAGCGCGCGAGACGGCTTGGAAGCTCCCTTGCAATCATGAGCGCACCGGGAATGGGTACTGAGATAAGTGTCGAGGTGTCCGCGCGGAGGGCGTTTCTTCCTCAGTTGAACAAGCCGGAGACGAACGGGCGCAAGTCACGCAAAGGCAAGCGACAAGCAAGCCTATGATGTGGCGGCACGGCATGGTGTCTTGGCCCCACCCGATGCCGCGTTCTTGCGCGAGCATCGGTGTCTTCTGCGTTGCCACATTTACGCCGGACGCAAGCTCCGATGCTGAATAGGAAGAATCAATTTTCCCGTCAATCCAGAGTTCGTAATTTGCTTTCTGCAAACTGACGACGCGAAGGATCTCCTGATCGATGAAAGCAATATCTGAACAGGTCAGCAGCACAGGTGTCAGCGCATTGTCCAAATCGATTGGAAGAGGAAGTGCTCGTCTTGTTGAGTCCCTTCGATTCCAGCGTTGCATTTCTGGATCTGTGAAGTCGATGGCGATCAACTTTGGCCGCCTTGTCAGTCTCGGCATCAATGGTGGCAGCGGTGACTACGGAATTGACTCGCCTGGCTTTCATCAGTGCCGTTGCCATGACCCAATGGGTAACTTCACCGGTATGAATTCTGTCAAGGATCAGCAACGGTGCAAGCTGCGGAAAGCGTTCGTGTGAGCATGCGAGAGCTGATTGCATAGGTGTGTTGAAGCCGGCCACAAAAGTTCCAACCGGCTGCGAGTCAACTGCCATGCGCGAAGCAGATTTGAAAGCTCATCTATGGCACAGTAGTAACTCGGGAACTCCTTCCCGTGGGCGACTTCATCTTACGGCGTTGTGTTTATGAGCGTGAACTTCGCATGCGAAGAACTTCGCCGCATGTCGCCTAGCAGACAGTGGATGCCCTTTTGAATATTTGGTCAGAGATCATCCGCGAAGCTGAACTTCCAGACGGTCTCGCTTCGATAAGCTTCGTGTGGCCTGAGGAATGTGGATGGGAAATGTGGGTGATGTGGACTATCTGGGCAGTGCTGTGCTTCCAGCGCCAGACCAGCCTCCGGGCCGTATGTCACGCCGGAAAAGCCGGTATGTATGTTGTCGAAGTAACCAGCAGAGTAAAGATGAAGTGTTGGTTCAGACGTAAACACCTCAAGGACACGCCCAGAACGTCCCCGCAGGCGAGCTGCAGGTGTATCTACCGTGCCGGCAAGCAGGAAAGTAGTGTTGTAGCCCTTGCTAGCGGCATCCTCACGGCTCAAATCATTGAGGCCAGCATCGAGCTTTTTGGGATCGCGGAAATCGAATGCCGTGCCCTCTACCGCAAGTACTTCGCCGGTAGGTATGAACTGTGAATCCTGCGCGAGGGTGGAATGGGCATGGATCTGCAAACTATGTTGGCGGATGCTCCCTTGCCCCTCCCCATCCATATTGAAGTATGCGTGATTGGTCAGGTTCACGACTGTGTTCGCATCTGTGCGAGCCTCAATCAGCATGCGCAGGCTGCTGCCTTCCAGTAAGTAAGTCACGGTTGTGTGCAGTTCTCCTGGAAAGCCCTGGTCACCATCGGGGCTGCAAAGCGAGAGTTGAACTCCGTTTGCAAGCGGCTTCGCCGACCAGTTGCGAGCGTCGAAACCTTCAGCGCCGCCGTGCAGCGTTGCGTGTCCGCCGTCGTTTGCAGATAAGGCGTAGGACTTCCCATCCACAGCTATACTTGCTCCCGCAATCCGTCCAGCGTACCTTCCGCAAATTGCACCCAGATACGCTTTGTCTTTCCGAACGTATTCGCGCAGATCGTGTGATCCAAGCACGACGTGCGCCAACTCGCCATTTGCATTGGGGGCCTGCACCGACACAATGCATGCTCCAAATGTAATGATCTCCGCGCGCAAGGTGTCGTTGACGAGCGTGAAGCAGTAGACTGGTTCACCCTCTGGAAGGCGACCGAAGAGGCTACGCTCTACAGTCGTAGTGTTCATTGCTTGTCCAGCTTTACGGCCGCCGCTTGAAAATCTCCGACCAGCAATATGTCGACCCCGTGGCCCATCCAGTACGCGCCGCTCGCCTCATGCGGAGTATCAGCAGAGACCTTGCCGTTGAGAGACGTAATCGTGTAGGTCGCCGCACTATCCAGTCCACGTAGCTTGATGGTGGGATAGGGATAGTACTCCGTGCTGGAATGGAGAAAAGCGAACAATACTGTCTGCTTGCCATCCCTCGCGACGTACTCCGTAGCAGACGCCTCGCTTCCTTCGGTGGGAAGTATCAACCTGTAGAGTGAGCCCCGCTGCACCGTCTCGCGAATCGTTTTGTATTCTTCTATGAATTTCTTCGATTCCGCGAACTCTTCGGGGCTGAATTTGTTCAGGTTCACACCAATGCCAAGCGAGCCCTGCATGGAAGAAAGAAAGCGGTACTCCAGGGACACCGTGCGATTGTTTACCCACGTGGGCGAGTCAGTAACCCACGCCATCATCAGGCCGGGCGAGTATGCGTAGCTGAAACCGTTCTGTATAGTCAGCCGATCATATGGGTCGGTGTTGTCCGACGGCCAGGCTTGGTCAGCGTAGCGCAGGACCCCGAGGTCGACACGACCCCCACCGCCGGAACAGGTCTCCAACTCTACCTTCGGATGCTTTGCCTTCATTTCCGCAAGCACGGAATAGTAGTTCATCGTGAAGTCGTAATAGACGTTCTTTTGATCTGCAATCGGGACAGCGGGCCAGCCTGGTTCAGACCAGTTGCGGTTATAGTCCCACTTGAGAAAGTCGATCTGGTTCTCATCCAACAGCTTATTCAGAACGCCCATCACATACGCGCGCACATCCGGTCGCGCAAGATTGAGCACCATCTGATGGCGATTGTGGCGCTCGCTTCGAGGCCGCCCCGTGAAGTTCAGGACCCAGTCAGGATGCTTCCGGTAAAGATCACTATCCGCATTGACCATCTCGGGCTCGACCCAAATGCCGAACTGCATGCCGAGGGAATGCACCTTGTCAATCAGAGGCTTCAATCCATTTGGAAACTTCTGACGGTTTACTTCCCAGTCGCCGAGACCCGCGTGATCGTTATTGCGTGCGCCAAACCAGCCGTCATCCATCACAAATCGCTCGGCGCCGATAGATGCAGCCTTTTCTGCTAGAGCAACTTGTCCCTCCTCGTTGAGATTGAAGGCGGTAGCTTCCCACGAGTTGTAAAGCACAGGCCGCAGGCGTTCGTTCGGCGCGTTCGGTACTACCGAGTTCATCTCAAAGCGGTGCATTAGGCGCGAAGCGCCACCAAGTCCTTGGTGAGAGAAACCGGCGTCGAACTCCGGTGTTTCAAAACGGCTATCTTTCTTGAGGTGATAAGAGAAGTCGAAGGCATTCATGCCGCCGGTGATGTGTACCTGTTGTAAGGCATCCTGCTCGATCGATATCTGCCAAGAACCGCTCCAGGCGAGCGCGCCGAAATAGGTGTCGCCCTGATCTTCGTCTTTCGACTCATCCTTGTTGATGGCAAACCAGGGATTGTTCTGGGATCCTGTGGTGCCGCGCCGGCTTTCCAGAGTGATTTTGCTCGAGCGTATGGGCTGATCCTGCAGCGTCCACTCGCGAGCCCACCCGCCTGTAAGGAAGTGGAGATGATAATCCGTACCACGCGGGAGATTGTAGGTGCCCGCAGCTATCTGCTCGATAAGTATGTCCGCAGGCGTGTGATTTTCCACGGTAGCGGAACGCCTAAGGATTCCTGTCTCAGGATCCATACGATAGTGGAGTATCACCAGCACATCACGCTGAATGTCCTTCATCGTAATGTTCAGCCGGTCGCCTGCGATGGAGTTTGAAACGTACTTGAGGACGAGGTCACGATTCCCGTCCGGAAACGTGACCTTCAGATCCGGCTCAAGTAATGAGCCACCTCCCCACCCCATGAACTCGTGAGGAGTTGTGGTGATCGGCGGATCGAATCCGTGCCATCCCTTGCTTCCTTCCAGGAGCGGGAACTTGTCCGCGTCGCCCAGCCTCTCTCCCCAGTAAACCGTCTCAAGATACCCTTCTCGATCGACACCAAGGACATAGCTCACATGGGCAGAATCCATGCGGAACATCTTCGCAGCATCGTCGAAACCCACATGCGCAGTCGGCGACTGCGCAAGAGAGCTTGCGGCGAGGCTCAGCAAGATGAACAAGCGACTGAGATTTTTCATACATGGCTCCTTGCAGATAAAAGCCAGAACCACGAAGTGAGTATCTGATCTGGCATTTGTGTGTTGTGTTGTCAGCGTTATGCTGTCTAAGTTTTACCGGAATAGTCGCTACATGGCAGTGTCTCGACCAAGCAGCGCGCACGGGACCGCGCACCACGGTTCCTGTTTATAACTCCGCAGCGCCTGGTCTGTGCACTTTGTAAGAGACTGCTCACGGCAGCGATGGGAGTCATCGTGCTTCTGGCTCCCCTATAAAAGCGCGATCGCGCAACGTGAGACAATTCTGCTGTTCGACAACTACCGAAGCTTTTCTCCGGCTCCTATGACAATGCAAAATCCGCCCGGTCAGGTCGGCATCAAAGACCTGGCGCGAGCCCTGAAAATTTCCATCGGAACAGTCGACCGCGCGTTGCACAACCGGCCAGGCGTTAGCGAGCACACCAAAGCGCGTGTGCTCAAGAAAGCTGCTGAATTCGGCTACACGCCTAACGTTGCGGCGCAATCTTTGAAACTGAACCGGCGCATTTCGATAGCCGTCGTTTTGCCGAAAGAGATTTCTTACTTCTTCGACCCCGTGCGCGATGGCATCCGCGCCGCGGCCGCTGCGGCATCTGCAAACACAAGAATCACGCTCGACTTTTACGAGTACCCGCGTCTTGGCGTCGGCGAAGAAGAAGCTTTCAGTAAGCTGCAGCATGTCGATGGCATTATCTTTCTTCCCGGCGACATGCGGCGATTCGATCTCATTATCCGGAAACTCACACGAAGCGGAACGGCAATGATGTGTGTCGGTAGCGACGCACCAAACAGTGATCGCATCGGCTCGGTGGCGGTGGACGCTTATGTTAGCGGAGCAATCGCTGCGGAGTTGCTGGCATTCCGCCTGACTCGGAAAGCCAGCGTGGCTGTTTTCAGCGGTGAGTTGTCCACACTGGACCACGCGGAAAAGCTTCGTGGATTTGCGGCAACCCTTGCGGTTCATGCTCCTCACCTCTCGTTGCTTCCAGCTCAGGAAGGTCATGAGCGGCAGAAAGAAGCCTATCGCCAGGCGCGTAACTTGATGCAGGGACGCAACCCGCCGGAGGGCATCTATCTCAGCACAGCGAATAGCAGACCCGTACTGCAGGCCATTGACGAGCTTGGCCTGATGGATAAGGTGATCACGGTAACGACTGACCTCTACCATGAGCTTGTTCCTTTCATCGAAGCCGGCAAAGTAATGGCCACCATTCACCAAAGGCCATTTACGCAGGGAAGGCTCGCATTCGAACACCTGCTCACTCATCTTCTGCGTGATGACAAACCGAAACCTTACGTTCGGCTTGCACCGCACCTGATTTTCCGTAGTAATCTCAGCCTCTTTACGCAGGACTTGCCCGAGCGCGTTGACGATATACATACCGAGTTGCAACCGACTCGCGTCAGGGTTTAGCTCCGTTCCTTATTTCTTTGGAACAAAGCGGATCGCAGCGCCACCCCCGGAAGCAAGCTGCAACTTGAGTACTGTCTTTCCTGTGACGGATTCTTTGCGGATGCTTACGTGTTTCGGATTCGTGGTGGCGTCGGCGCCATCCTCGTAAATCTCAGCTGTGAAACGACCGCCCCCTAGAAATTTCAAGGGGACATTCAGAGCCCGTGGAGTCCAGTTCGTCATGCTGCCGAGGTACCACTCCTCACCATGGCGACGCACGATCGTAGAGTATTCTCCTGGTGCGCCGTCCACGGCATGCGTCTCGTCCCAAGTTGTTGGCACATCCTTCAGAAACTGGAAGGCGGGAGCTGCCTCGCCGTCATAGTTCTGCGGGCTATCTGACACCATGGGAATAGGGTTCTCATACACAACATATAGAGCGAGTTGTTGTGCCCGCGTTCCCATCACCTGCGGTGCAGCATTGCGAGCAACGAAGTTGTCTTCGGTCTGGTTGTCAAAAGCACCGGCAGTGTAATCCATAGGACCGACCAGCAGACGTGTCCACGCAAACACCGCTCGATCCACCGGGTTGTCGCGTCGCCCTTCCTTGTTGTTCTCGAGACCAAGAACAGCCTCATAACTCATTACGTTTGGATAAGCACGCATAAGTCCCCAAGGAGTATGGCAACCGTGGAAATCGACCATGAGATGGTGCTCGGCTGCATACTTTGCGACATCGTAGAAGAACTCAATGCCTTGCTGATCGTCGCGGTTGATGAAGTCGATCTTCATCCCGGCCACGCCCCACTTTTCATAAACGGGAAAAGCTTCAGTCATCTGGCGCATGACAGCATCCGAATACAGCCAAATCCAGACCTTTACATTTTTGGTCGCGGCGTACTTCACCAGCTCCGGCACATCGACCTTGCCATTAAGTTGTGTGATGTCCTTGCCCGCCCATCCGGCATCCAGAAAGAAGTACGGAAAACCAGACTTTGCGGCGAAGTCAACGTAGTACTTCATCGTCTCTGTGGTGAATTGCGAGTTACCAGACTTGCCGTCCTTATTGACATTGTCGACCCACCAGTTCCACGAAGCTTTTCCAGGTTTGATCCAGCTCGTATCTTCCACACGGTTTGCAGGACTTAGGTCGGTCTGCAGGTTGTTCTCGATAAGTTGGCCCGGCTCATCCGCTACACCCAGTACGCGCCAGGCGGAGTGGTGCGGGAGGTTTCCGACTACGGCATAGCTGGGGTCGTCCCAGCGCGGTGACAGCTTCACGCTGAGCATGTGGCCCGCCCAACTCCCCGTCGGATTGGTGACATAAGCGGAGCTGTTACCTTCTAGATCGGCTTCCATCAGCGACATCCAGGCGACACCCGGCTGGTGCAGCAGAACTGGCATTCCAATGAGGAATTTACTTGCCACTCCCCCTTGGTTGCTGAGGGCAGAAAGGTTATAACGCACATATTCGCTCTCATAACTGGAGCGGTAGTTCGGCAAGGCGAGCACCCAGGCGGTGTCGTCCTGGTTAAAACGAAATTCGGTGTCCTCTCCCCGGAGATGCAAATCCGCGATAGTTCCCTGCCGCGGCAGTGAGTAACGAAATGCGAGACCGCTGTCGTATACGCGAGCTTCTATCACCATCTCTCGTCCACTGCCGCGTTGGGCCGCACCGCCTTCGGTTACTGTGACCGCAAGTGAGTGGTACGCATCATGCACGTGACTAACCTTGGTGAACAGGAGGGCGTAATCGTCAACGCCGCTGCCAGGCTCCGTTCCTGTGATTGCAACGTTCATGCCAAGCGGTGTTTTGTCGTCCAGAGCCAGTCCGAGTGCGGATTGGTCCAGGAGCGGCTTGCCCTTATAAGACACTGAATACTGCAATCTTCCGGTTTCTCCATTCCCCAATGCGTGGGACGGGTTCACGGAAAACTTCATCACTAATTGCCCATTCGGCGATGCGACGTTCAAAACATTCTGGGCGTGTGACATCCCCGCGCACAAAGGGAACGCGACCGCAGCGGCGAGGGCAGAACGAGCAAACTTTGTCATCTACTTCCTTGTCATTCCTGCTTGCATCAGGGGCGTGCAGAAGCAGTGTGTACGTTACCGGAAACGGTAGTGGTCATGCACATCGCTTGTCAATGAGTAAATGCTTTCGTCAACAGTGTGGCACGATTATGCTTTCTCAACTACCACCCGAGCGACCGTGTACGTTAGCTTATCGAGCCGATGCTGTAGTTTTCACTCAAGCAGTGCGCCGTCACGCGCCAGCCCATCCCAGAATTTGCGCTAAGGTGACTCGGTGGCTGCTAGTCGTCGATGCTGGAAGACCAGGCGCGATCGCTACGGCCTCGTGGCCGCCTTCAAACACGGCGACGAGAGTTTTTGTCCCGCGTCCTGCAGTGCGCCCAAGGCTGAGCCATGTGTAATAGGCCCCCATGTCGGCGTCCATAAGCGCACCGCCCGCATCCACCGCGGTGGCTTGGTCGCCCTCGAAAAGGTCTTGCGGTAGCTGACTCATGCGTGGTGCGTACCGCGCCAGCAGCGTCGCGGGATTGGCTCTACGCAGAATCTCGCGGCTTGTCCACTGCACAAACGTCGTGCTGAACACCTGCGTCCCTGATCCGTCTGAAAGAACGCGCAGGGTGAAGTGCTTCATAACCTCGCTCTCACCAGCAGGGAAGCCTGTCAGCTTCTCGGGTTGCATGGCCATCAGAGCCGTCCGCACCGCCTCTGGACCAGCCAGGCCGCGCGTAATCTGCTCTTGTAGTCTCGTCCTCAACGAAGACCGCACAGGACCAACACCGTCGAAAGAGAGACAGCAAACCTTGTCTTTGTTGCTGACTGCCTCGGTGTTAGCTCCATCGACATACCAATGCTTGAAGTCTCCTGACTTTCGCGAGGATCTCTGTTGAAGAGCAGCAACAGCGTCCTGCATGGCGGTGGTTGTGTCTACAGAGGAAAAGTATGTGCCCTGTTGCCGAAGCTTTGAGAAGAGCGGGTACTTCGCGGTTTGCGCCCCACGTCCGATCAACACAATAGCGAGCCGGTCTTCGTCTGCATCCGGAAGACCTTGCCGGACTTCGCGCAGAATATCGCCATAGGCTTCGCTGCACGCACGGAACTGCTCGATCGCGTGACGTGCCCAGAGACCAGCAGTAAACTCCTCCAGGAAGAGCCCCGGGTCAACGGTCAACGCATTCTGTTGGGGACCGGCGGGCAAAGGAAGCGCGGTGAACTGTTGCAGCATTCCCTTCGTTCTTTCCGATGGAGGTTGTGCAAGAAAAGCGAGTTGCGCGTCGAGCTCGCGGCGTTCGTACGGAAACTGCCAGTCGTAGCCGCGCAACTCTCGCAGTAACGACGCGGCAAGTACAACCGGCAGACGCTCCAACAGAGCCGAATGAAGCGCAATGACCTTACGCGCCTCGGGTGGGTATGCCTCGTAGGTCTTCTCTCCCGCAAAGGACCGCATCACAACAACTCCACCAGTGGACTGCCAGCCGCAAAACGGGCGTTACAGCCAAGAAGCTTGCTAAGTGTGGGCACAAGGTCGACCGATTCAACTGGACTATCCACCGTGACATTTTGACGGATGTTCGGCCCCATTGCCATCAGCCACGTTGTGCGGGACAACGCATCACCCGTGCGATGGTGTTGAAACCCATTGCCGCCCGGATCGCTGTCGCCATCCCGGCCGAAGTCGGGGAGAATGAATACGTTTGTTCTCCCCTTGTATTCGGCGTTGGTGTCGATCTCTTTCACAATGTCTGCACACAGACGGTCTGTGCGCTCGATTGCATCGGTGTACAGCGAAAAAGCCCCAGCATGCGCGATGTCGATATCGTGCAAAGTTATCCAGAGTAGACTTGGCGCCTGCGTGCGCATGAGGTGTAGTGCCAGAAAGTAAGAGAGCTCGTCCGGGCTGCTCACAGTGCGTCCGTGCGCCTGAAAGTCAGTCAGGGATATTCTCAGGAGCTTGCTGATCTTTTCGGCATCGGCCTCCGGAAGTCCCTGATCAGGGCCAGCGAGAGGAGCTTCGTAGCTATCACGCATAAGGCCGGTTATAGCGGATACGCCGTTATTGTTTTGTTGAAGCAAACGCTTCGGCAACACTACGGTTGCGCCCATGCCCGCACCATACAACCGATGACTGCTCTCTCCAATGTGGTTGAACCCCGTACTCGGGGCGATCACCCAGGCATCCGAAGCAGGCCGGCGAAGATCGTGACGATAGTACTCAAACAGCGTTGGGTTCGCTGGTCTTACTGGTTGAAAGTTGTTGAAAGTCTCGTAACAGCCGCTTGCTAATCCGGCGGTGGCAACATAATGACCCAAAATACCCCGGTTAATAACCTGCGTGTAGAAGGTTGACCTGGGTATCAGTTCAGCGAGGATCCGTGGGATAAAGCGCTGTCCTTCGGGCGCGAAGGTCTCCTGATCACGTGCGCCGCCACCAAAAGTAATGACAACAGTTTTCGCTGCAGGTTTCTGGACGAGCGCACGGGCAGAACGTGCTGACATCAGCATGCATGCTGCACCCGCGCCAGTCGCTTCCAGCAAAAACTGACGCCTGTTCAGCGACTGTCTTCTTGCCTGCTCAAGAAACAAAGAATCTAAGGTGAGCTTCATCGGAACACCAGCGTCAACCATTCATATCAAAAAAGAACAGGGCGGAATATCCGCCCTGTGGGAAGCAAGGGTTAGTTGTCGCTAGAAGATGTACTTTCCGGACAGTTGCAGGAAGCGAGCATCCGGCGAGTTGGGCCCCGCTAGGTTCTTCGGCCCAGTAATAGAGCCACCCTGGCCTACGCCAGGCAGATCATTCTGGGTAGAAGGGTTGTCCCACGTCGGGTGATTGAACACATTGAACGCGTCCACTCGAAACTGGATGTACTGTTCCTTGAACGTGGTGAAGTTCTTGAAGAGCGACACATCATCACGCCAGTAACCCGGTCCGTAAACCTTGTTCTGTTTGTCACCAAGAAACCGCCGAGCCAAGGCAATATCCAGCACCGGAGGAGCGTATGAACAGCCATTTGTGCCAACCGGTGAACCGACTGCACAAATCGCATTGCCGCTCAGCGGCTCAGCAAAGGAGCACGGGTTATACCAGTGGGCGCGGTTGCGCACCTGGCCAGGGCAACCTGATCCACCACCAGCGGCATACGCGTCATTCACTTGCACGGCGCGTGCGCTTCCGCCGTTCACCGTTGGACCGCTGGCACCGATACCGAATGGTGTGCCGCTTTGTGCGACAAACACGTCGGAGAAGGACCAGCCACCGATTGCGAGGTCAAGGAATCTATTCCGGTTGAGGAAGGCACGTCCTCTGCCGAACGGAAGTTGATAGTTGCCGTTGAGGGTGAAGCGGTTGCGAACATCGTAAGAGGAATTTGTATATTCCGACCCGAGGCCCAAGAGGTAATAGGACCGCGAGCTGATTGCAGTGGACAAACCACCGGCGGAAGCCGTGTCATCCATCGCATGTGCCCACGTGTACGTAGCGAGGAAGTTCAGACCGTGGGAGAAGCGCTTATCGACTTTTGTCTGGAGTGAGTTATAGCTGCTATACCCGCTGAATGTAGTGTGCCCAATCGTCCCAAGCGTGGGGAAAGGGCGGTACGGCTGGGTAGTCGTGCCGGACCCAAACAGACCTACAGCGAGATTTTCATTGAAGTAACTGGACAGATGGCGGGATTCGTTACCAACATAAGCGACGGAAAACACCGAGTTGTCGCTAAGTGAGTATTGGAATGAAAGGCTATAGTTTGTGGTGTATGGCGTTTGAATCGAAGGGTCCGTCGAGTGGAAACCGGGAAGCCCAATCGCCGAATTTACCGGCGTGAGAGCAGGAAGCCCACTTTCGATGGTGTAAGGAATACTTGCCGCGCAGTTACCAGGATTGCATGTCAGCTCGGGGTAGCTCTGAGAGAGTCCGAAAGGATAGTTGGCTCCCAGGTTACCGTTTCCATTACTTTCCGCACCGCCGAAGAACAGTCCCGCTCCGCCACGGATGACAGCCTTCGGATCAAATTGGTACGCGAACCCTACACGAGGGGCGAAGTTCGTGTGCTGAATTCCCGTCAGACGGGGGTTTCCGCTGTACTGGACCTGCACATTGCTTTGTGCCAGCGCTGTGTAGAAGGCGGGCGCAAGAGCAAGGTTCTTCAGTTGGTTTGGCAGAACAAAGACGCCTGAACTTTTACTAATGTTGGCAGCGCCGGTGCGAATGAAGTTGACCTGCTGGTCGTGAGTTTCGCGTGGAGCCTCAAACAAATCCCAGCGCAAACCGATATTCAACGTCAGCGCGTCTGTGATTCTCCAGTCGTCCTGAGCATAGGCCGAGTTGTACCAAAGCTGGTCATGAATGGGGGGACCATTAGCAATGCTGGCGCTCGCCATATTATTGGTCAGGAAATCAGCTAATCCGCTGGAAGCAGCTGAATTGTTCGGATCACGTGTGTAGTGTCCGTTGTAGTTATATTGACCACGCGGGGTAGGAGCATAGGTGTAATAGGATCGGATGTTCTGGAAGGCAACGCCGAATTTAAGCGAATGACGCCCTTTGGTGTAAGTCATGTTGTCGAGTATCTGGTATACATTCTGCGACTCCAGTGACGTACCGGTAGAACCGAATTGGCTCACGCCGATCTGTCCGCCGACGGAGATGGTAGGCAGGCCACAGAGTCCAGGTACACAGGGCACATTTCCGAACCCGTAGCGGGAAGCGATCGTTGTGTCGAATCCGTTGGGCGTGAAGAAGTTGAACGCCCCCCAGTTATATCCGAAACGGAACTCGTTGATGAGTGTCGGCTTGAAGGTATGGGTCCATGACCCCATGCCGTTCTCCGCCAGGTTCGATTGAATGAAACCGCCGTAGCCGCTGCCATCGAGTATGGGCCCAAGCGGAAGCTGCGACTTCACCAACTCGTGCACATAGCTGAAGCGACCGTACAGAAGATCGCGTTGTGACGCGTTCCAGTCCACCCGCGTATCGAATTGCGCCGTATTGTCGACGCGTGCGGTGTTGATCACGTAGTTGTTGTTGAGCTGTGTACCTCTGTTCGGTGTAGGAAAGAGTTGAATCAGCTTGAGGGCGTTCTGATCGATCTCTCCAGGGCAAATCACATTTACCGGGTTACCACATGCTGAACCAAGAACGGCTGTACCGTTCGATTTTGGTTCATACAACGTGATCGGAGCCTTTTGGCCTGTGAGCGACGTGTTGAGCAGCTCGGAAAAGTTTCCCTGACGTTGAAGGGCCGTCGGAACGGTGTATGTGCCGGTCTGAGCGACGTCGATGCGGTTCGCCTCAGTGTCACCGAAGAAGAAAAGCTTGTTTTTTATGACCGGGAACCCAATCGTGGCACCAAACTGATTCTGGTGAAACTTCGGTTTGGTGAGCGCATTCCAGTTGGTGGCATTCAGCTTGTCAGACCGGAAGTATTCCCAAAGATCGCCGTGAATGTTGTTGGAACCGGACTTGATGCTTGCACTCAGAACAGCACCGGCGGAATGGCCGAACTCCGCGCTGTAATTGCTGGTTTGCAAAGCGAACTCGGCCAATGCATCCGGTGGTGGCCGCTGCACGAACGTAGATCCGTTCAGGAAGTCCACAAGATTGGTGTTGTTATCTACGCCATCAAGAATGAAGTTGTTCTGCGTTGCGCGCTGGCCGTTGGCGACGAAGTCACCCTTTGCAGAACCGCGGGTGTTGCCGAACGCAGGTGCTACACCACTCGTGAGCTGCGCAATAAAAACAAAGTTGCGCCCGTTCAAAGGTGTCTCGTTGATCGTCTTCGCATCGATCACTTGGCCAAAGGAGCCCGTTTGTGTTTCCAGCAAGGGCGGAGCAGTAGAAACGGTGACCGTCTCCGATGCAGCACCGGGCTTCAATGTCAGGTTGACACCCAGGCGGCTCTGAATATCGACGGTAAGGTTCTCGCGCTCTGTCGTCCCAAAACCCGGCGCGGTTGCACTTACTTTGTAGCTGCCGATTTTGACCGGTGAAAAGGTGTAGATGCCCGACTTGTCTGTTGTGCTCTGAAGCTCCAGGCCAGTCTGGGTCGCCATCAGCGTAACGGTAGCTCCTCGTATGGCAGCGCCGGACGCATCCGTGACAACCCCGGTCACTGCCCCCTGGTCAACCTGCGCAAAAGTGGGGCAAAAGCCCGCCAAAACTGTGAAAATGAGCAGCCATAAAAACCTTTTTACCGTCTTCATCTGCCTCACCTGAAGTTTGTCGTAGTTCATCTTGTATGTCCTTAAAGTCGGCCTTCCCGTGTCATGCTGACACGACCAAGCCTTCCCTCGAAAGAAGTGCATTTCTGTTCTGGAGATCGAAGCGAAACATATACGTCTTCGGTAACGTATGTCAAACATTTTCTTAAATATGGCGAAAGTCCCACTATCTTCCCAAAAAAACATACGTGTACGAACACGCTGTCCGGAAGGTGATGTGAGTTATTAAGGGCAGATCATCCTGATTGGGAAGTCAGCCGGGACTGATGGCCGTGAGTGTCTGCAGTTCGTCGAAATCAGCGTCTTGATGAAAACGCCGCTGTGCAGCCGAGCTACCTCCAGTTCTAGACCAGCCGCACGGCATGAGCAGCTATTTACGCCATCTCTTCGTGCCGTATCTGCTACTTCTTGACAGAGCCCCGTTGCACTCCCTATATTCTGATTTCGGTAACGTACACGACCAGTTCTTCGCCGCTGCCCCACTTCGTGGAAGGCACCGCAACCATTTCTGCGTCAGCGTTCGAGGCACACACATGCTGCAGCACAGAAATTCCAGCCAGGAGGCAGATGCCTCTGCTTCATCGCGTCAGACGAAGCTCAACCTACCTTCCGCTCCCAAAACAGAGTTGGAAGAGGTAAAGGCTTGGAGCGAGCCTGTCGAATTTCTTACGTACATGCCAGCGGAACCGGATAAGAACCCTCTCTTTCTGGAGAAGCGTGTCTATCAGGGAAGTAGCGGCAGGGTCTACCCGCTGCCTGTAATCGACTCCATTGCGACAGACCCGGAGACACGCACCTGGGAAGCAGTGCACATCGAGAACGAATTTATTCGCTTGATGGTAATGCCAGAAATCGGAGGGCGCATCCATGTTGGCCTGGATAAGCGGACCGGCTACGACTTCTTCTATCGCCAGAACGTCATCAAGCCCGCCCTCGTAGGCCTCACCGGGCCGTGGATCTCTGGTGGTGTGGAATTCAACTGGCCACAGCATCACCGGCCTGCAACATTCATGCCAGTGGAGACTACGATCGAGCGCTCGCCGGACGGTTCAGTTACGGTTTGGTGCAGCGACTATGATCCTATGGCCCGGATGAAAGGCATGCATGGCATTTGCCTGCATCCAGGTAAGGCTTTTGTCGAAGTAAGAGTTCGGCTATACAACCGCACACTTGATACGCAGACCTTTCTTTGGTGGGCTAACGTAGCTACGCGCGTGCACGAAAAATACCAGTCATTCTTTCCGCACGATGTTCGTTTCGCCGCCGACCACGCAAAGCGCGCGGTAACGGAATATCCATTGAGCCGCGGATCGTACTACGGTGTCGACTATGGTGAGCGCTCCCGAACCGGAGTACCGGCGGGCGATCTGCCTTCGCAGTTTGTACCGGATGGTTCTTACCCGCCGAACGATCTTGGATGGTTTGCGAACATTCCCGTGCCGACGAGCTACATGATTGCCGGTTCGCGCGAAGACTTTTTCGGTGGCTACGACCACAAGGCTGAGGCAGGCACTGTGGCCTTTGCGGACCACCATATTTCGCCCGGCAAAAAGCAGTGGACCTGGGGCAATCACGAATTCGGCTACGCCTGGGATAGAAATCTCACAGAAGAAGACGGGCCTTACGTGGAACTGATGTCCGGCGTCTACACCGACAATCAGCCCGACTTCAGTTTTCTCTCGCCCGGCGAAACAAAAACTTTTAGTCAGTTCTGGTATCCGATTGGCTCCATAGGAGCGCCCGACATTGCAAACCTGGATGGTGCTCTTCGCTTGCAGGTGGATTCTGACGGCGTCTATGTGCATGTGCAGGTGACGTCAGATCGCCCGAACGCCACCGTATGTTTGAAGCTGAACGGTGATCTGCTGTGTCAATGGACACAAGACCTCTCCGTCAGAGAGCCCGCCAAGTTTTACATTGCTGCAGACGCTAGGGACGGCACCTTGGAGGCGACTGTCTCACAGGAGAGCAACATCTTTTTGCGCTACGCTCCCGCGGAGATCGAGCCAGCGCCAGCACCAGAAGTTGCGACCGAGCCACCACTTCCGCAAGACATCACAAGCAACGATGAACTTTACCTCACCGGTTTGCACCTGGAGCAATACAGGCACGCGACACGTGCTCCTGACATCTATTGGGCCGAAGCGCTGCGACGCGATCCCGGCGACAGTCGCGCCAATCATGCACTTGGACGTTTCTTTATGCGCCGCGGCGAGTTTATGCTGGCCGAAGAATATCTTCGCGCCTCTATAAAACGCAGCACGAAACGCAATCCCAATCCGAGCGATGGAGAGCCCCACTACAATCTCGGCCTCACACTGCTGCTACAGGGCCGCCAGGTGGAGGCCTACGATGCCTTTTATAAATGCACCTGGAATGCAGCGTGGCGAGGACCTGGATATCATCGACTCGCCGAGATCGATTGCTGCCGGCAAGAATGGCACAAAGCATTGGATCATTTGGACCGCTCCCTTGTGGCTGAAGCCGAAAACCTGAACGTTCTGAACCTCAAAGCCATCGTGCTTGCACGTCTTGAGCGCGGAGCTGAAGCCACTGGATTGCTAGCACGTATCGGGAATTTGGACCCACTGGATGCCGTAAGCAGCTTTCTGGAAACCCGCAGAGCGCCAGAAGATGGACAACAGCAACTGGATCTCGCCTTTGATTTCGCGCGCGCGGGATTGTTTCAAGAAGCGTTGGATGCCTTGTCTACAGCTCCGAGCAGCCGCTATGACGGCAGCGCAACGTTGGGCCTGTACGCGAAAGCTGACATCTTGTATCGCATGAACCGCACGGAGGAGGCTGCCGCAGCACAAGAGAAGGCTTCTTCAGCCAAGCCCGATTATGTATTTCCGAGTCGGCTGGAAGAGATGTTGCTGTTGCAACGCACAATTCACCGAAGGCCTGACGATGCGCGTGCCCACTACTACTTGGGCAACTTGCTGTACGACCGACGGCGCTATGAGGAAGCCATAGAACACTGGAAGACGGCGGCATCACTCGAGCCCCACTTCGCTACGACATGGCGGAATCTCGCGTTTGCTCTCTTCAACGTTCATCACGACGCAAATGCTGCTGCCACTGCATTCACTCGTGCACGCGAAATCTCCCCAGAGGACGCAAGGCTTCTCTACGAGCAGGATCAGCTGCTGAAAAGAATTGGCACGTTGCCGGAGGAAAGACTACGAAGCCTTGAAGCACAGATGAGCCTGCTCAAGCAGCGCGATGACCTTTCGCTCGAATACGCCTCACTGCTGAATAGCACCGGGCAACCGCAAGAGGCACTCGATGTCTTACTCGGACGGCAGTTCGGGCCGTGGGAAGGCGGTGAGGGGCAAGTACTTGGACAATATGTCCGAGCGTTGGTCCTGCTTGCTAAACAGAACCTAAAGAGTGGCCAAACAGAACAAGCTTTGACTCTGCTAAACGAAGCGGAGCGGCCCCCAAGGAACCTTAGCGAAGCCAAGCATTTGCTGATGAGTCTCAATATGGTCGACTACTGGAAAGGCAAGGCATACTCAGCGCTGGGACAGGGCGAGCAGGCACAACGCTTTTGGGAGCGCGCCGCCAACCGGCGCGGTGATTTCCAGGGCATGCAGGTGCAAGCCATCTCCGAAACGTCTTACTGGAGCGCTCTAGCGCTACGTGCGCTCGGCAGAACAGTGGAATCACAAGAGTTGCTTCATTCCATCGAGGCATACGCTTCCGCGCTCGAGAAAGAATTGCCGAAGATTGATTACTTCGCCACCTCGCTCCCGACGATGCTTCTCTTCAACGAAGATTTACAGGATCGCCAAAACATTACGGCACTATTTCTTCGCGCACAGGCGCAGCTAGGTTTAGGCAACGCTGCCGAAGCAAAGCGCCTGCTACAAGAGGTTCAAGCCAGGGATAGAAACCATACCGGTGCGATCGATCTACTGTCCGCCGCGATGGCAGAGAGCGAGTAACTGATGCAAGGACCCGTAGCAACTCCCGCCCACACCAACTCCACGGTTTCGGTAGAGCGTACCGGCTACCTTTGGGGCATAGCTCTTGCCGCAGCACTTGGCGGACTGCTGTTCGGCTACGACTGGGTCGTAATTGGTGGGGCGCGGGAGTTCTACGAGCTTTACTTCGGCCTGGCAACGCCTGCTCTCATCGGCTGGGCGAATAGTTGTGCTCTGGTTGGCTGCCTCGCCGGTTCGATCGCTGCGGGCTATCTTGCAGAGCGCTTCGGGCGTAAGCCTGTTTTGCTTCTGGCCGCTGTTCTATTTGCGGTATCTTCTGCACTCACAGGCTTGTCCTACACCTTCAACGCTTTTGTGTTTTGGAGAATCGCGGGCGGCATCGCTATCGGTCTGGCCTCGAATGTTTCGCCGCTTTATATTGCAGAGATCAGCCCCGCGGCGCTTCGGGGAAGACTCGTCAGTTTGAATCAGTTCGCAGTAGTGGTAGGCATTCTTCTCGCGCAGGTCGTCAACTGGTGCATAGCGCGGCCAGTGCGCCAGGGCCTCAGCCCTGGTGAGCTAATGAATACCTGGAATGTGCAGTCTGGTTGGCGATGGATGTTTGCTGCCGTTATCGCGCCTGCTGCTGTTTTCGCACTCACTTCCTTCTTCATCCCTGAGAGTCCACGGTGGTTATTGGGCCGTAAACGCAACGCAGTGGCAAAATCTATCCTCACGCGCATTGGGGGTCAAAGGTACGCACAAAGTGAGATGAACAGTATCCAGGACTCACTGCGTGATGAGCTATCATACGAGCCCTCCACGTGGCGCGAGCTACTGCATGTACCCGTTCGCCGCATCGTGTTGATCGGAGTGGCTCTCGCCGTACTTCAGCAGTGGACGGGAATAAACATCCTCTTTAACTACGCCTCTGAAATTTACAAAACGGCTGGTTACGGTGCCAATGACATCTTCCTCAACATAGTGATTACTGGTTCCATCAACCTCGTCTTCACCGTTCTTGCGATGCAGTTAGTCGACCGACTCGGACGCCGATGGTTGATGCTTCTGGGCTGTGCCGGAATCGGGATCTCACATCTGCTCTGCGCGTTTGCATATCGGGCGCATTGGAAAGGCACCGCCGTTCTGGTGCTCACACTGTCCGCAATTGCGTGTTACGCGCTTACTTTGGCGCCGGTTACCTGGGTGTTGATCTCTGAGATCTTCCCAAACAGGGTCAGATCCCAGGCGATCTCTGTAGCAGTGAGCGCTCTATGGATTGCGTCGTTCGTGCTTACTTACACGTTCCCGCTACTGAACGAGAAATTAGGTTCGAGTGGCCTCTTCGGCACCTACGGATTAATTTGTCTAGTCGGATGTCTTTTCGTCTACTCCTTTGTGCCTGAAACAAAAGGCCGCAGCCTGGAAGACATAACGCAGAGCTTTAATCGCTGAAGCGGTTGACGAAACTCTATACATCAACTGCGCGCTGTCCCAGCAAACAAAGAAAGTTCCCGGCTGACGTTGCCTCACAAGAGGCTCCCTATAGAACCGAAAGGTTTCCTCATATGCCTCGAACAAACCGGACGCGAATTTCACGGCTAAAGCCATCAGTTGCATGATTCTGGGGTTGCCGACCGGCTACGCATAGCGGGTCATAAACGTTTGCGAAGAGCGCCCCCATTCCCAACAGGCCAACAGGTTCGCGGTATCGATTACGCTCGTCGTCCGAGATTCGTCCACCAAAGCTGAGACTGTCCGCATCTGCGTTGCAGGTGTAGACGGGCCCGAGGCGCAGCGGTTCGTGCAATAGATAGCGCATGAACTAACCTACTTGCAAAATGCGAGCCGCAATCACGAACACGATGCTCGAAACCTTAGCAGCTTCAACGTCGAACTCGGCACTTCTACCACTAGGCGTGATGAAACGGCTGCCGAGCATTCCTCACTCTCGCAAGATGCACCGAGTCAAACATTCTCCCGTTGGGGAGCTTGTCCACTCGCAGCGTTCGAAGATCGTCTAGTGGGGCCGACCGTTACTTACAACAACTTACCTAGTTCCACGATGTAGTCGCGTGCGATTTGGCGTTTAGCTCGTTTCGACCGTTCGCAATCGGGAGCCATGGAGTCGGAGTTCCGTAATCCGGCGGTTGTAGTCTCGGAAACGTTGGAGGATTACATTCACCCGCTCCAGTGGAAGCATCTTTGCGGGTTTAGCGCTTGTCAGCTTTAGCGGGCCAGCGGCATAGCTGTGGATGGAAGCTCCTTGTCCGATCCTTCTGCTGCCCAAGCATCCCATCGGGTAAGCTATCGCCTGTGTCGACAAATCGCATTCGGGCTACCGTGTCGATCGGGATGGCGTGCGGGCTAGCGGTCGTATTGTTTTTCGTGCTTCTGGGGCATCATCCTCTGGCGGAGTGGGACGAGGGCATCTATGCCGAGGTGGCGCGGGAGATGCTCCCTAATGGAGCCTGGAGCGGCTCATGGTTAACGCCACACTGGAACTACCAGCTTTGGATGGAGAAGCCACCTTTGCTCATGTGGCTGACAGCGCTGCTTTATCGGATGATTGGGGTAAGTGAGTTCTCGGCGCGCGCCATATCGGCATTGGCGGGCGTTCTAACTGTCGGCCTGCTGCATGCGTGGCTGTTGAAGCGTTTCGATGCACTGAGCGCGTGGCTCGCAACGCTGATTCTATTGGCCACCTTTGGATTTCAGCATGCCAGCCGCGTGGGTGAGACAGACGTCCTCCTTTCACTATGTTCGTTCCTTGCGTTGATCGGGCTGGCGCGCGGCCGTTCTTCCGAGCCGCGCGGGTTTCTGTTGTTCTGGATCGGGTTCGCACTCGCCTTTATGACTAAAGGCATGGCTTCGCTCGTATTACTTCTGACAGCGACTGGAATGCTCGCCTGGGACCATTTCCGAGGACGCCGCCTATCGCGAAACGCGAGGTTAGAGTTATCTCTTGGTTCGCTAGTATTTCTGGCGATCTGCGTTCCATGGCATGCCTGGATGTGGTTTCACTTTCGCGCAGAGTTCATAAGCACCTGCTTAGGGTGGCAGGTACTGGATCGGGTAAAACACCCAATCGAAGGGCACTTCACTCATCATTGGTACTACGTTTGGGTTCTGTTTGTTTCAGCGCCGTTCGTTTCGCTGGGCTATGTGCCGGCACTGGTTGGAGTCTGGCGAGATGAACGATTGCGGGTTCTGCGGACATTCGCGGCTTTTGCGGTTGCAGAGATCGGCGTCTTTTCTTTGGCTCAGACCCGCCTCCCGCACTACCTATGTCCTGTCTATGCTCCGCTATCCGCAATAACAGCTGTGTGGGCGGCCCAGCAACTTCGCCGACCTTGGTTTCGAGGAAGGTTCACCAAGCGTAAACAGATGGCGGCCTGGGCGGTCGCCTGTGTGATGTACGTCATATTTCTCAGCGCGACATCCGGAGCGCGAAAGAGGCTGCACTCTCCACGATTGGCAGACGGCAACCTTGCGCCAAATAGCCGCGAGTCAGCCAGTGTGCTGAAACCTGCCTATGCCTCCGGTGAAGTGTCCGGATCGGTGCGCCCGCTCCTGATCTGGAGAGAGGGAAATTTTGTGCCGATCGCAAGCGAAATTTTCTATTCGCGTGGTCCTGCGCTACAAGTCTCTTTGCAGAGCCGTGTTCCCCATTCACGCTCGGACAGATACGTGAATGATCCTGTTGAGATCGAAATGGCTGCGGGGCAGCAACCGCACACGCTGCTGGTTGAAAAGCCCCTCCTTCGCCAACTGCCGAAGAGCCTAGACTTCCAACCAATGTTTGTGGGACCAACGCTCGAGCTTGGGATACTGAGGCCTTCGACCAACAAACGGTGAGGTGGGTTGTTTGACTAAAAAGCTCCCTCTTGCTTCCTGACTGCGGAAATAGTCTTGATTAGGATGACCATGTCCCCCCACAGGCTCCACCTTTTTACATAGATGCAGTCCATTTCCACTCGCGTGGCATAGCTGAGTTTGCTCCGGCCTGACACTTGCCACAACCCTGTGAGGCCGGGCTTTACACAACAGTACTGTTCGAAATCGTTACCGTATTTCTCCACTTCCGCAGCCACAATCGGTCTTGGACCTACCAGGCTCATCGTGCCATTCAACACATTCCAAATCTGCGGCAGTTCGTCCAACGACGTGCGGCGTAAGAAAGCGCCGAAGCGAGTGACGCGTGGATCGTGGCGCAGCTTGTGGGTCGAGAGCCACTCGTTATGAGCTTCCGGGTTTTCACGGAAATATTCTTCTAGGACGGCAGACGCGTCTTTCCGCATGGTACGCAGTTTCCACATGCGGAACTGATGCCCGTTCTTGCGGAGACGCCGATGCGAAAAGAACACTGGGCCCGGAGAATCGATCGCCAACAGCGCCCCAATCATCGCAAAGGAAGGCAGCACGACTGGGAGTGCGGCGAGGACCAAGGCGATATCAAGGCCCCTCTTTAGGAAGCGATACTGAAAAGACTCTGAGGGTCTTTCGCGCAACGATGGTTGCGTACTTACAGAACTCGCGTTACCCAGATCACGAAGCGTGGCCTCGTACAGGGTCCCAGTATCGGTGTTCACAAGTTGCTGCTGCTCAAGAAGACTCATAGATTCCCTTTTGGCCCGATATCGCGAAGCCGACCGGGAAGAGAATCGAAAGATGTATTAGGCGTCGAAAGCCCGTTGTCTGCGCTATACCGAAGGAGGGACAGCGTCATGAAGCTTTTCCCGTGGTGGTCATCATCGCGGTGCGCCGACGCTGGCAATAGACCGCTCCGGCACCAACGCCAAGGAACTGCGCAATTGACCTCACAGCAAGATAGAACGGAGCGAGAATGCCGATGTGCGGGTCTTTGCGAAGCGCGCGCAAACTGAACGGTACCGTACTGACGAAGAATACCGCCAAGACGATCGCCGAGAGTCGAAACCAGGTATGTAGCAGCAGGTCCAACACGCCAGCAACAAGGAGCGCGGGCATCAACAACAGTTGAAGCTTCATTAGTTGGGGCGTGTGGCTGTCTTTTACTCCCTTCGTAGGGTGCTTCTTGACCGCATACATCCGCCAAAAGGCGAACTTGTATTTCTTTTTGAAATACGCCAGCAGGCTATCCGGATGCGTGTGGCCGACAATTGCTCCGGGGACGAATTTCATCAGCCATCCTTCTGCGGACATTCGGTAAGAGAGCTCTACATCTTCGGCGCATGCGACGGGGAAGGATGTGTCGTAGCCGCCGATCTTCAGAAAGTGGCCTCGCCGAAATGCTGCAGAGTACGTGTCTACAAAATCGATCGCCGGCAAATCAGCCATGAGGCGATACTTATCTTCATATTCCGCTTGGACAAAGCGCGCGGTTAGCCGCCGCTGCGGCGTTTGGTAGATGCCTTTTGCACCGACGACTGAGTCGCTTTCGAAGGGGCGAAGCATCGCGCCGATCCACCCCGGCGCAGGAACGCAGTCGTCATCGGTGAAGAGGATGATTTCTCCTCCGGCCTCGCGCGCCCCTCGATTGCGAGCCGCAGCCGGACCGGCATTCGTTTGGTGGATGAGCCGCACTTCCGGGTAGCCAAGAACGACCGAGGCGGTGGCGTCCGAAGATCCGTCGTCGACGACAAGAATTTCGATTCGCTGTCCCTGTAGCTGCGGCATGAGGGCGCTCAAGCAGGCGGCAATCTTCTCAGCGCCGTTGAACGTCGGGATGATAATGGATGCGGATATAGGCCCGGACATTGCTGCCAAGTTCCCCAACTGCTCTGCTGTTTAGAACGCGCCTTGCGGCTTGTTAGAAACGTTGGTCGAGCTCTGCTCTTTCTTGTGCTCGCTGCCCTTTACTAAGTATTTCGTCAACGTTAAGAAGCCCTTCACGTTACGCTGCAACTCACGTCCGTCCCTCAGTGATTGCAGAATCTTATACCCAATGTAAGAGGGAGCCAAGTAGAAGCTGCGCCGCGCCTTATCGCAGAAGCTGACAAGCTGCTCATGCGTGATGTTCGGAAGAGTGACTACCGAATTGTGCAGGCCGTCTTTGGTCAGCCACGCATCCCACGTGTCAATTTGGATGTAGTCGCGCTTTTTGGCTTCCTGGTACGCGACCGTGCCCGGGTAGACCATGATTGGAAAGAACTGCGCAGTGTCCGGGCGTAGCTTCTTCGCGAAGCTGAGAGTCTTTTCCATGCTCGCCGGAGTCTCGTTTAGATTGCCGACCATAAAACATCCATGCACCATGATGCCCGCGTCCTGACAAGTGCGAACGAATTTGTGGGCCTCCGCGTGGTATTTCGCGTCGCGCCGGTCGTCATTGTTCTTCTTCATGCCGTTGATTACTTCCACGTCACCACTCTCGAAGCCGACGCAGAACAGACGTGCGCCCGCTTTGTGTAGCTCTGAAAGGAACTCCACGTCGGCACCGACATCGGCTCGGCAATTCGCGTCGAACGGAATCTTGTTGCCCCGGCGGATCAGCTCCTTCGCCAATTCCATGGTGCGCGGCTTGCTGATGATGAAGGTGTCGTCCTCAAGCATGATCGTTTTGATTTCCGGCATTTCGCGCGCAACGAAATCAAACTCGTCCGCGACATTCGACACCGAGCGGTAGCGCATGGTGTGTCCGCTGAAAGTCTGCGGATAGACACAGAAGGAACAGTGATACGGGCAGCCACGGCTTGTGTCAAAAACAACAAGGGGCCAGAGTGAATGGCCGTAAAAGTAATCCGGAGTGTGAAGGAAGCGCTTGTAGACTTCCGAAACGAAGGGCAACTCGTCAAGGTTCTTGATGGCTTCCCGTTGCTTGTTGACCGAAACTTCGCCGTCCGCCCGCCGGTAGGCGATTCCATCTACGCCGGAAAGGTCGGCACCACAGGCCTTGGCGGCAAGCCAGTCACGAACGGTGTACTCATATTCCCGCATGGCCACAGCCTGGAGCGCGGGCGACATCCTCAGGGTCTCATTGGGAAGCGAAGAAACGTGGCGCCCGACCAGTAGGGTGTGCAAGGCAGGCTTGGCTTCCATGAGCGCTTCCACAACGCTGACATCGTTCAGAATGCTTGGAGTGGAAGTGTCGCAGACCACAGCTTCGATGTTTTTGGCATTGATCCGGTCGATGACGTGCTGGACGGAAAAGCCCGCGGCAGGTGCATCAACGAGATCTACCTCGTGCCCGTTCTGGATAGCAACGCCTGCCGCAGTTGCCAACCATTTCGGGTAATAGAGCGTGCCGCTCTTGGTTACAGCTGGACTCCGCTGCTCTCGTGAAAAACGCGGATGAAATGGAGGGTTGAGGAATAATACGCGCATAAGAAAAGGGGCCTTGGGCGCGTGCTGAGAAACTCTGCCTCACGCCGTCCTGATTCTAATCTGTTCGGGCCATCTGCGATATCGCTTTGTGTAATTACCAGACAGACAATGGAATGCGAGCAGCAAGCAACGTTGCTTATAAGCAACGTTGCTTTGTTCCAAGAAGATTGGGCGACCCAGAACAGCGCGAGCATCGCTCTACAGTAAAGAACGTAGATTCGTTGCAGTTTTTTGACTGCACGCATCCCATGAGAACTCGCGGCTGCGGACCTGACCTAGCGTACGCAGGCGCTCGCGCAAATCTCCCTGCAAGCCGAGCCGAACGAGGGCTGATCCAATATCCGCAATATCCATTGGATTGAAGTAAAGAGCAGCGTCTCCACAGATCTCCGGAAGAGACGCCGCCCGGGAAACCGCGACCGGAGTTCCAGCGGCCATGGCTTCCAGTGGTGGAAGGCCGAAGCCCTCATAGAGAGAAGGCATTACGAGTGCATCCGCATGCGCTACCAGCGATAGCAACTCCTGAAAGGGAACCTGGCCTGTAAGCCGTATGCGATCTCCGCCCGAACGCACACTTTCGAAGAAGTCGGGCGACTCCCCCGTAATCAGCCCATCCCTTTGCCCAACGATAACCAAGTCCTGTGCAATCTGACCTCGGACACTCAGAAAGGCTGACACTAATCGCTTCAGGTTTTTATAGGGTTTAACATTCCCTACGCAGACGAAGTAAGATTTTGCGCGGATTCGTGGAAGCTGTTTCGCTCCGAACCATTCCTGCGACACTCCCAGATGGGTCGTTACGATGGGCTGTGCAGTCCCTTTCAGTAATCGCAGGTACTCGGATCGGCTGAAGTCAGAAACCGTGAATACGACTGAAGCACGCCTGCGGATCGCGTTGAACATCGTCTGCGCGTAACGACGTTTCAAGAGATGACCCGTGATTTCAGGAACGACCAGATGACTCAAATCGTGAACGGTAACCGCAAGGCGACCGCGATAGAGCAGTGGAATCGTGTAATACGGCGAGAAGAAGAGGTCCGTTGAGGACGGGATGATTAGGGGTAAGTGTATTTGCTCTATCGCTGAGTAACGTTGAGCAGTGCAAGACAACAACGATAAATTCGGAGCACAGCTCCAAGCAAATTCCTCGACACGTTTGACGTCTCCTAAGCCAACGATTCGAACATCATGGAGCATTTTCACGAGGCCCGGCATCAGACCTTTCACATAAACTCCGACCCCTGATGAGTCGATCCAGCGCAGGTCAATACAAAGCGTTTTAGTGGAAGACAATCACCATGCTCCTGGCATCTTGTGGATGAGCGCCGCGTCCGTCCGTACGGGGAAGCTAATTTGCGCGGGGCATCCGCTACAGCATACAAGTGTGCTTGACTGTGTTAGGCCGCCAGCTGTGACGTAAGATAGCGAAAGTCAAATGGATAAGACAAACGGGGCGGAAGGCCACGAATCAGGACTGTGGGAAACGAAGCCGGTTGCACAAGACAGCCTGGATTTGTTCGAGATACTTCTCATTCTTTCCGATGCTCGAAAACGAGTAACGATTATCACGCTTTGCGCGGCGATTGTCGGGATTGCCCTTTCGTTTGCACTGAAACCCACCTTTACTGCAACTGCGATGATCATGCCCCCCCAACAGCCACAGTCGGGTACCGCGATGCTCAATCAGATCGGCTCGCTAGCATCATTGGCCACTGGTGGTAGTCCTCTCAAAGCTACTGCAGATAATTTCGTTGGTATTCTTGGAAGTCGTACGATTGCAGATAACGTCATTGCGAAGTTTCACCTGCAAAGTGTTTACGACTGCCGCACCGTGGAGGACACCCGCAGAGACCTGAAGGCGCACACACGTTTCCTAGCGACGACCGACGGGCTGATTCACATTCTCGTCGAAGACCATTCCGCAAAACGCGCGAGCGACATAGCAAACGAATACGTCGATCAGCTCCATAAGATGAATTCACATCTCGCCATCACGGAGGCGGCGCAGCGAAGGCTCTTCTTTGATGAAGAATTGGAAAATGAACGCGCAGCTCTAGCCCATGCTGAGGAAGACTTAAGACAATCCGCGGAGAAAAACGGCGTCGTACAACTGCCAGCTCAGGCGGAGTCGGTGATCCGTAGTATTGCGCAGCTTCGTGCTGAAATCGCCGCTCAGGAAGTCCGGATACAGTCGCTTAGCACGTTTGCGACAGAAGAAAATCCACAGGTAGTCCGTGCACGGCAGGAAGCATCCGCTCTGCGCGAGCAACTCAGCAAATTGGAGCGAGATCCTCGCAACACCTCATCCGGCAGCCCAGACTTCTCAGCGGGCGATGTTCCTGGCCTAAGTCTTGAATACAGCCGCAAGTATCGTGAGTTGAAGTATCACGAAACCTTGTTCGAACTGCTTTCGAAGCAGTACGAAGCCGCTCGTATCGACGAGGCCAAAGCTGCGCCCGTCATTCAGGTAGTCGACCTAGCGGTTCCTCCCGACAAAAAGTCAGCTCCCTCCCGATGGATATTGACCCTGGGAAGTGCGGCAATTGGATTCATCGTTGGATGCGTCGTCGCCCTGCTGGGACAAACGCTACGCAAGATTCAGCGTATTCCCGCGTACGCGAGCAAATTAGCCCGTCTTCGCGTCGCAATGCATCGCACGCCTCGAGTTGAAGAAGCGTCGGTCCAGTGAAATCTAAGCACAGCTCGGCTGCTATAGCTCGGCTGCTGAGATCCGAGAGGTCTTTGTGGTCCTTCGGTTTAGCCTGCGAGATATTAGCCCTAAAGCTTAAGAGTCGCTTCGCAAGCTTCGTTCTTCACGCACCCGGTCTTTTCTTGGGTCCTGGCTGTGTTCTGCGCGGCACCTCCTTCATCACCTTTGGGTATGGGATGTACGCACATGGCCATCTCTGGCTCGAGGCGATTGTTACGTACCATGAGCAATGTTTTGAACCACTCATCACAATCGGAGATAGCGTTTCCTTTTCTGAGGGCGTACACGTTTCGTGCATCGAGAAGATTTCCATCGGGAATGGCGTCTTGTTCGGTAGTCATGTGTATGTTTCAGACCACAACCACGGGAGCTACAAAGGCGTCGCGCAAAGCCACCCAAACGAGCCTCCCGCAGAACGTGCATTGTGTGGAGGTGGTCCGGTCGTGATTGGTGACAACACTTGGGTCGGCGACAACGTTGTAATCGTCGGCCCTGTGACGATCGGGCACGGTGCCATCATTGCAGCGAACGCGGTTGTTAGAACCGACGTACCAGCATTGAGCATCGTCGGCGGCATACCAGCAAAGGTATTTCGCCAATTTGATAATCAAGAAGGCAAATGGTCGAGGGTCCCGTCAGAACGGAGCCCTCAACGCACAATCGATTGAGGCCATGAAAATTAGTCTACCGATTGGAAAAATCTTCAAGCCATCGTCGCTGGCGTTGCTGGCCGTTTCTGCGAGCATCTGCGCATGGCTTTTTCCGGATTTTGGTGTACTCAATAAGGGCTTCGAACAATCGGCCCAACTTGATCCGACGTCTATTGAGATCCTGACCCTCTGGTATCTTCTGATCCTCATCAGCTTCTGGGTAGGACAACAGCTTGCCTGTTTTCTGACGAAGCTTCGCGGAGAGTGTCAACCTGTTCGGGAGGTGGTTTCGCTAGAATCTAACGCCCTTTATCTCGCCTTTACACTGATTGGAAGTTTGGGCCTCGGTACGATGCTTTGGATCATCTTGCACAGCATGACCCCAATACAGGCGCTGCTTTTCATTTCTCTGGGACAAACTAATGCATTGAAAGACTCGATCTACCTTGACTATCACATCGGTCTCGTGTCGCTCAGATATGCAGTGATTTATCCCGGTGCGATTGCTCTCTACAGAATGATTCGTTTGAAGTCCTTTTCAGCGTTGAATGTCTTCAATGTATTACTCCTCTTTCTCGCATCCTTCCTTTCATCCCGCCTTATGCTTATTGCCGCAATCGTGACCACCTGTTTCATCGTTACATCCGACAAGACATTTGTGAAGGTCCGGCTCTGGAAAATTGTGGCAACTGGATTGTGCTTGTTTCTTCTGCTTGGCGTTCTAAATCTTTCCCGCAACGCAGCTTATTACGAACGGAATCGCCTCTCGTTCGGTTTGGCAGGCCTAAATGAGATCATTGCTTACCTCGGCACCCCGTTTCAGGTCGCTCTTAGTACCGCTAATAGAACCGGAGATCTAGCCGCCCAAGGTTTAGGGGATCCCACCAATCAGTCGGAGCCCTACCGACGATACGTAGACATCGCCGTCAACTACAACACGAACTCAGCCTTCGTTGCCTTGCACGAGCAAATGGGATATTGGAGTTGGCCTTACGTCGCATCGCTCTGTTGCTTGATGGGCGGTATCTTCACATTCCTGCGCTCGCTTGGGAGAACAGCATTTCTCCTCCCATGTGGGACAATCCTTTATTCTGCCAGCGAGGTATGGAGACTCGACCTATTCCAACAGGGTACGTTCGTGGTTTGGTTTGTTGTAGGCATCGGTTTGCCTGCGGCTTTTCTGTTCGCAAGCTCGACTTGGCGGTTCGCTAAGGAAATCTACGCAACAATTCCATGCACGGATCCGGGTGGAGTCAGCGTCCCAGATGGTACTGGTGGCGAGTAAAGGTAGGACTACCGTCCGAGACCGAGGTTTCATCGCCTCTCGCCAAGGGCGGTCCACGTTCATGATCTAGTCAGTCAAGGGCAACTGCTTCCTTGCTCGGTTTTGCCCATAGGCAAGAATCCCACCTAAGCAAGCCAACGTGAGCGCGGTGGCCGCACTGAACGAATACGCGGTGAACTCTGGTCGAGAGTAAGTCCAAATGCAAAACAAGATAAGTGGTGCAGAAGCGAGAAATGGCAGAGCCAGAGCGGATCCAAGGAAAGCTTTTCTGGAAAAGGTGATCTCTCTCGTGGTCCGGGGCATGTTGTAGAAGATATGTCCAATTAAGCCCACGGTACCGCCTATCAATGTACCGAAGGCCACACCAATTGCTCCAAATCGCGCTCCCAGCAACAAACTTGCGAGAAAGTTCGTCACCCCTTCAGAGATCGGACTGAGGACGACGAGCTTTTGCTGTCCAGAAGCAACGAGGACCACGGAGTAGGGGTTACCGAGTAGCCGAATAATATTTGCAGCCATAAGCACGACAAGAAAGCGGTGCCCCTGCGTGGAGTACTGCCCACCCACCCATACCCTGAATAACGGAATAGCATAAGCCAGTATCGGCAGACCCGTGACAATTAACAGGCCCACAGCCAATTGAGTAGTTCGAACGACCATCGAACCAAGACCTATGGGGTCCCGCCGAGCGTGCAGAACAGCAGCGTGTGCCATCATTGCGGTAAAGACTGCCGTTTGCACTCCCGCCATAAAACTCGTTAGTGACGCTGCCAGAGAA
Organism: Granulicella sp.; assembly: GCA_965200515.1. GTDB lineage: Bacteria > Acidobacteriota > Terriglobia > Terriglobales > Acidobacteriaceae > Granulicella. The sequence goes on from CBDAUT010000014.1 coordinate 3,486,422, forward strand.
TACGGAACGAGCGCGTCAACTTCGAACCTGCCCACCAGAATCAAGTCCACGCCCGACACAAGGAGCATAGAAAACGACCAGATCGTGAGGCTGAAGCAATAGTTGATAAGATCCTTGGCAACTGAGCGCCCAACGAGTTCAGGCCGAAAGCGAACTTCGGTGAATCGCCTCGAAAGAAGATAGAGCACCAGGTAAGAAGCCAAATTCACCGAGCCTACCAGGCACGCCATCAAGGTCAGCGATGCATGATGAATGGCGGCTAGCACGAGTACTGAAGCAGAAATCAGGCGGAAGCCACCCACCACTGCTGCGATGAGTTCATTTCGCTGCATGCCAATGAATATGCCACTCCACGCAGACGAGGGAAGTCCCAACGCAAGGGAAGTACCTACAATCAGGATTGCCGCGCGCATAGGGTGCAACCATTCTGGTGGAATGGTTGGAAAAAGACTTCCCGCAGCGAAAGAGATTATTACCAGGGCAGCAATCGCAAGCACGCTAGCGCAAACTAGCCCCGTAAAAGCAGTACTGAATACTGCATCGCGCAGTTGTGGATCTTTATTTTCATCAGCTACCGCTGTGTAGCGACCCACTGCAGTCTGAAGCCCAAAGTCGAGATAGCTGCAGTAGGCAGCGATTTGGAGCACCAACACCCAGACGGCATATTCGATCTGACTCATGTGCCGCACCAGCACGGCAGGCAGGAAGATCGCGATGATCCCAGCTACACCTCCGCGCACAAGATTCGCAACAGCATTCTTTGCGAGCCGAAGGCTCGTTCGCATCCTTACTCCTCAATCAGTACTTCAGTAACCTTAGAGCTCCGCTCCATGAGATTGCTGGCGCATACCGGACATCGCGGAGGTTATCAGGGCACATTCTGGGTGCGCTCCTTTCCCATCAGTCCGATCCGCGGCGACCGTCCCAGTCTTTTACGGATTGCCTTGGTCAACAGATCGAACCGGCGCTCCCCTAAAACATAGGCGACGACACAATAAAGATGAAACGTTGGATATTTGTAAAATCCCATCTTCCCATAGGCTCGATACAAATTGAAAAAAGTGAGGAATGGTGCGGTAAGTTGATCCTTGATGTAAGGATAAAAATAATTCGCGTAATCGCGTTGTACATCTTGGGCCAGTTCGGCATCCATATCTCGAATAATTCTCAAGGCACCGCCCACCATATTGAGACGCGCCTGCGGGGTGTAGCCACCTGGAGTATATTTGCCCTGCTCAGTCTCGCTGTTGCCAAACTCCGGTGGTTCATCCCCGCCACATTGAACGAGAACCTTCGGGGTAGAAACTGCGGGCCATTTTGCCAGTACTTGCGAAGTTAAATGCATCTGGTAAAATAGTGTTCCATCATATCGATTGGTTTCAGCCTCACGAGCCGGATCCGTCCGTATGATGTATCCGGCGATTACACCCGAGCGCCGAAAACAAATAGTGACGGCCTCTCGGCCTTTAGCGAAACGTGTCTCTTCTTGGAAATACCTAACTTCCTGGCTTGCGTGACCTGCGGAAGCATCCGAAAACAGATAGCTTTTCAGCACGAAGCCAACATCAGGATTACGTGCAATCACGTCTGCGACGGTGGAAAGCGCACCTGGGCACATGACATCATCGTTCCCCATAAAAAAACAAAACTTACCAACAGCACGGCTCACTAAATTGCGGATGTTGGCGTCATAGCCAAGGTTTGTATCGTTTTCGTGAAAACGGATGCGACCGGGATTTGCTGCCGTATATCGCTCTGAGATCTCCTTAATAGTCGTCCGCTCAGCCGAGTTATCCTCGCAAATCAGGATTTCAAAGTCCTCAAAATCCTGAGCAAGGATTGAGTCGAGCAGGCGAGGAAGATAAGCCGCACGATTGTAAGCGGGAATACAGACGGAGAATTGGGGGCGGTTCGATTCCCTTACGTTTTGATCAGTATTCATGATTTTTTTTTCGTCATGCTTTCTTCCATAGAGCCCGCTTCTGAACATCCATGGTTTACCTGAGCACGTTGATTGCTGCGACGCCTAGTCCGAATTGGCCCACGATTGTGGCGACATCGACGAGATTGCGGAGAAGCGGTCGCTTGTCTACTGATTCAGGCACTACTACCGAGTCTCCCGGATACATATGGGTGGCTCCGAAGTTTCCCGTGAACAGTGTTGAGGAGAATTGACGGCTGATCACTGAGCCGTCAGCCCGCACGATGTAGCTGCGATGCGTGTCGGCGGTGCGTCGTCCACCGCCTGCGAGTCGTATGTAATCTTCGGCGCGCTTGTGGGGGTCGTACAGGAACGACGTTTGGGTGTAAACAGATCCGAACACGTCTACGGAGAGGGGAACTTGTGGAACGACGAACGTATCGCCGTCTTCCAAAGGAATGTCTGGAATCTCCGCGACTGACTTGCTGTCCGGCTTGGTGTTCAACACGATGCGTCCGCTTGCGTGCAGTTGGCGAAGACGCATCGCAACATCCCTGGCGTTTTGTAACGCCGCGATGTCCGCGATCTGGTCCTGAGGATTCAGCGTATTGTTGGCCGCATTCGCCTCAGCCAGCTTGATTCGCCGATCAAGATCGGAGGCATACTCATTCAATCTTTGCTGCTGAATGACGCGCGTCGATTCGCGAGTGAATTCTGAGCCATACAAGTAGGCGTTTGCTGAGATGCCTCCTGTTCGGCTGACGAGTTGCCGCAGCGTCTCTCCTGGCGCGACGCTATACGTGCCCGCAGCTAAAAACTCGCCTTCCAAACGGACGTATTTGGTTTGCTGAGATTGGGGAACCCGAACGTCGGCCTTTGAGAAGATGGTGATTATGTCGCCAGGTTGCAATTCAAGGTTTTGGCTCTGATCGCCGTCCAGTACCAAACGTCCAAGATTGAATGAGATGAGTTGCGTAGTGAGGTCACGCGCATTCACGCGCTCCACAACCGCATAGGCCCAGTCAACATCCGGAGCTGTTAGAACTACGGTGTTCCTGACTGGGAATCGCCTCGAAACACCCGTGACGGAAGCGCTCAGTGCCGTCCCCGAAGCGCTGTTGGGCGGATTGCCAGAGCTGCTACCGTCTTGTACCCCTTCGGCTCTGTTTCGTGACGAGCTGTCGATGGATTGGTCCAGGATGTCGTCCCCTGAAGCGCGGCTCGAGTTATTTTGCTGGCTGACAGTGACACCGGAGGTCGCGAGGATGCCGCTTTGCAGAGGCGAATTGACGCTATCGTCGTATGGGGTCGGCTCGTTTCGTCCGTAAACATTACTGTCGCTGTCCCTGGCACCCTGGGCGTTCAGCAGCAAGGAAGACTTGGCAGGGGCAATACCCTTGCCATTCAGTTGGGCCACGGGTGCATCCGGCGCATATCGTCGCACATCCGGAGTGGAGTCCAGCACAGGCAAACCCAATTTGTTGCGCTGCTGCCAATAGTCACGGGTCAACAAGGCATCTTTACCTGGAATGAGGTCCGATATCTTCATTCCGGCAAACCATGAAAATCGACGTGGATCAGCAACATTCCCGCGCAAGGTCACGACATCCTTGAAGCGATCGACGATTGGCGAAACTTCAATGATGTCACCGTCCTGAACTGGAGTCGCGAGGCCACCCGGATCTAGTTTCACGTCGAGTACAGCACGAGAGTTGGTTTGCGTGAGCCTTTCCAGACGGATCTGCTGATTGTTGGCTAGAGTGGAAAAGCCTCCCGCCAGACGAAGCACTTCCTGCACGGTAGAGTCGGGCTTGATCTCGTAAAGTGCCTGAGTGTCCACACTGCCGGCTATAGCCACCATGGGTCCGACCGACGGTATGAAAACGACGTCCCCGGACAAAAGCTGTATGTCTTTCGACTTATCGCCCTTGAGCAAGAGGTCATAAAAGTCAAAGGTTGCCACCGTTTGGCTGCCGCGCTTGACCTGAATGTTTCGTAGGCTTCCGGTGGGTGAAGGACCACCAGCGGCAAAGAGGGTATTCACGAGCGTACTTAGCGAGCTTACGGTGTAACTTCCAGGACGCTTTGCCTCTCCAACCACAAATATCTGCACAGAACGAAGCTGGCCCATGTTCACATTCAGGTCGAAGTTTCTAAAACTATGTGCAATGCGGGTACGTAAGAAGTCGGTAAGGCGCGCGAACGGAATGCCGGCCACTCGCACAGCCCCGACTTGGGGAATGTAGATGTTACCCGTTCGGTCGACCGTGAGATGCCCATCGAAAGTCACTTGCCCCCATAAGCGAACAAGCAGTTCATCGCCGGGTCCAACGACGTACTCCGGGGTAACTGGGATGCGATCCACCGGCGCAAATGTGGACGGCACGTTGGAGAATAGACTGGAGCCAAAAATCGGCAACACCCGGCCGACCGATGCGGCTACCAGACGTTGAAATCCGGTCAGCGGGACGGGCTCCAAGGGGTTTTGAATTCCCCGACCGTTTCGCTCATTGGCGGAAGTGATGCTCTGCTGGTTGAGAAGAGATTGCGGTCCTTCGGAGATGTTAAGATCCCGTGAACCCATATCCGATGCATAACCCTGCGGATTCGGAAGTCCTGGCCGCGACGTTTCCTGTGCAGGCGCAAGGTTCGGATTCGAGGCGAATGGATTTCCCTGATCCGCTGGAGCTTGCGCTTGTGCCACTGATGCTGCGACGCATAAAACACTTCCACAACAAAGGGTGCGCGTTGTCCCTTTCCATCCCGCAAATGTCATTCTGAATCTCGTCTCGACGTGTGCTGTTGGGCGTGGAAAGCGGAGTTTCGAACAGGTGTATCCCATACGATTCCATCAGCTTGGCTGCAACCCGTGCCCCTAGCATAGCCGCATTTCTGAAAGATGTCCGCATATCGGGCGACACACTTTGCACAGCACCGAAGGGTGCAGTAGGTACCCGAGACAGAGCGCTGCCGGTTGGTGACGGGGCAAAGCTATATGGGCCCAACTGGTACACTCAACTAGTTTTCGGCTACCTTCAGTTCGGCCTCATGGTACGAAATTTATGTTCAGATGTTGGGCTCTGCTCACAATGGCCTCGCTCGTGCCAGGTTCTTATATTGCAGCTGCGCAGGCCGCTGAGGCGCGCACGGAAGCCGCTCCGTCCCCGAATCTACTGAGTTCTGTTACGATCCCTGCCAACGCTGCTTTGCAGCCCGCAGCGAACTTCTTTGCGCAGCCCACACCGCATTCAGATTCCTTAGCGGCAGCGATGCCGGCGGCGGATGATCTCGACGAAGCGGACAGCACGCGGTACCAAGCATCAACATACGTCCCCGTAGACAGTTGGGTGTATCCGGCATTGGAACGGCTTGTAGCGCTCGGCTATATCCGGACCGGCTCGCTGGCACTCCGTCCAATCACCCGGTTGGAATGCCGACGTTTGCTTGCAGAAGCTCATCAGATAAACGAGGAAGCGGAACGGGACTCGCCGCAAAACGACCCGAATGTTTTTCCGCTTTTGGCAACTCTGGACCGCGAGTTTACGCACGAGTCCAAGATTTTTGAGGGCGAGCGGAACTTAGGCAGCACCGTTGATAGTGTCTACGCGCGTGTAGATGAAATTGCTGGGCGCCCGTTACGCGACAGCTTTCATTTCGGACAAACAATCTATAACGATTTCGGTCGCCCATACGGAGAAGGTGCAAATGTAATCAGCGGCTTTTCCGGTCACGCAGAGTTTCGCATGTTTGCGATCTATCTAAGGGGGGAATATCAGCACGCGGCGGATAGCTCACCGTATAGCGCGTCCGCGCAGCAAACCATACGCAATTTCGATCAAGGTACAGCGGGCTGGCAGCTGCCGCCCGGTGCTGCGCAGCCGCCGGTCTTCAACTTCGACCCTAATGCAGTCAGCAAATTCAGGCTGGTTGAGGGGTACGTGGCGCTTAAGCTAGGTAATTGGCAGATGAGCGCAGGCCAGGAGAGTCTGTGGTGGGGGCCAGATCGTTCGACGTCTCTCATCTTGTCAAATAATGCCGCCGCCATGCCAATGGTCCGGATCGCACGCGCCACCCCGGGGCGACTTCCCAGCCTGCTCAAGTACCTTGGACCAATCCGGGCAGATGGTTTCCTTGCGCGGCAGGGAGGCATTCACTATCTGGCACTGGGACAGACCTTTGTCCTTACAGGTAGCCCGAACCAGGGAATAACGCCGCCGCCCTACGTCTGGGGAGCTGCACTCTCCGCCTCGCCGACGAAAAATATCGAACTCTCGTTGACCCACACCGTTGTTTTCGCTGGATTGGGTCGTCCTCTCAATCTCCGCACATTCATCCATACGTTCAATGTCGGTGGGAATCGACAAGTCAAAGAGCCTGGCAAGCGCGTAACAGAATTCAACCTTTCGTACCATGTTCCGTGGCTTCGCCATCGGCTACTCGCCTATTCCGAAGCCATGTCCTGGGACAACCCCATTCAAGGGCACTTCACGGAGCGTTTTGCACTTGCGCCAGGCATTTACCTCTCGGAATTTCCCTTTGTGAAGAAGCTCGACCTGAGGCTTGAAGGTATGTACACCGACTTACCTGGTCTCCCGTATGAGGGCTACTTCTATTCCAATACCCACTACTCGCAGGGCTATACGAATTACGGGCAGATTCTTGGCAGTTGGATTGGACGGCAAGGGCGGGGCGGCCAAGCAACGACCACCTACTGGTTCTCGCCACAGACAAAAGCCGGTGCAACCTATAGGAAAATGGTCGCGAACTCCGTGATGCTGCAAGGCGGTAACTTGACTGATGTGGCCGGCGATTTCTCCTGGTTAATCAAGCCACAGGTGGAACTTTCGACAAAGCTGCAATATGAGCGCTGGAACTTTCCCGTGATCAGCAACGGCCCGACCTCTAACTTCTCCGCGATGTTCCAGGTGAAGCTGCTCAACAAACGCCGTTAAGTCCTAGTTCAGGAACAGCTCGGATTTGTGCGACTTCGAAGCTCGACCGTCTGTTTGTTGGCGTCCCTTGTCCCGTCGAAGATCCCACATATAACGTTCATCAGTCGCTGCGACGCGTCGCAGCGTCTCGAGCGTGAGACCCGGCGCGACTCTCACGCTGTACACTCGCGTTGTCACATCACAAGGAAAATCGCTTTCCCATGCCGCCGTATATTGATGCAGTACACAGAGCCACACCCAGTCACAGCCGTCGAAAACTCATTGTTGTTGCAGTAGTTCTTCTAGTTTTCTTTGCTGGCTTTCGAAGTGCGATTTCAGCCTTCGTTGACTTCCTATGGTTTCAGTCACTTGGACAGAGCCAAGTCTATTCACGGTCGCTGCTGATTCAGTGCGCTGTCTTTTTGAGCTTCGCAGTGGCTACGTTCTGCATTCTCTATGGAGCTTTTGCACTCATACGAAAATCAAACGTATCCGACCTTCCCGCCAGACATGCCCTGGCGCTTGGCAATGTGTCGATCAATATTCCGTCTGCCATGATCCTCCGCGTGCTCTCGACAATCGGTGCTGGTCTGATCGCTTTGTTGAGTGGCACAACGATGCTGTCGGACTGGCCAACATTCGCACTCTTCTTTTCCTCTCCGGCGAGCGCAATTGCTCCCACTGATCCGATCCTCGGCAAACCAATCAACTTTTTTCTGTTCACGTTGCCGACGATTCATCTGATTGACGAGTGGCTGATTACTCTCGCCATCGCCTGTGTTGTTGTTGCGGTTGTTTTCTTAGCCCTTACCAGCAGTGCACGGGCTCTGAACAAGAACACCATAGCAACTCGTCCCTCACCTTTTCGAGGTCTTTCCGCTTCAGCGGCGTTCCTTCTGGCAGCGCTGGCGGTCGAAGTGTTTGTCAGTCGGTACGATCTTCTACTCGGCCATCACACCATTTTTGACGGCGCGACCTACACGGATGCACACATCGAAATTCCGGGCCTGCTTGCTCTGTCCATTGCGCTTGGCATAGGAACGCTGATCGCTGCTTTCAATGCAGTGCGCCACACCGCTGCGGTCCGCATTTGGTTTGCTGTTGCGCCTGCTGCGCTATGTTGGATAGTTCTCAACGTAGTTTCTTGGTATACCGCCAGCTTTATCGTCAAGCCTAACGAGCTTGTGCGGGAAGAGCCGTTCATCACAGCGAACATCAGCCTCACCCGGCAGGCCTATGCTTTCGACAAGTTCACACAGGAAAGTTTTCCAGCAGAAACGACAGTCGCGGCGGCTGACGCAGCCGGGAATCAGCCTACCCTTCAGAACATTCGCCTTTGGGATTGGCATGCTCTTCAAGACACCCTACGGCAAGTTCAGGAGATTCGCACCTATTACGACTTTCCAGACATCGACATCGATCGCTACTCTGTCAACGGAACTGTTCGTCAGGTGATGCTTGCCACACGTGAACTTAATGTGGAGAAGCTTCCAGTCTCGAGTCGAAACTGGATCAATGAGCGGCTCATATATACACACGGGTACGGCGTAACAATGAACCCTGTCAATGGCTTCACGCCGGAAGGTCTGCCCAATCTCCTGCTGAGCAATATGCCCGTTCAATCCACAGTGCCCGGCCTGCAGGTGACGCGCCCCCAAGTCTATTTCGGTGAGCTTACAGATACAGACGTTTACGTAAAGACCCGGCAACAAGAATTCGACTACCCGCAAGGGCAATCAAACAATGTGACGAGCTATGAGGGAACAGGGGGCATCACGCTCGGCGGATTTTCTCGACGCCTGGCCATTGCCTTCGATCGTGACGACATCAGTAAGCTCCCGTTCTCTGACGACATCTCATCTTCTTCACGCATCCTTATGCACCGCAACATCCGGGAACGCGTTGCACGGCTGGCACCATTTCTCAGCTTCGATTCTGACCCTTACATCGTCGTAGGTGCGGACGGGCGGCTTTCATGGATCATCGACGCATTCACAACCTCAAACACGTATCCCGAATCGACCCATGTTCCCCTTGGAGATGAAGAGATCAACTACCTTCGCAACAGCGTGAAGGTAGTAATCGATGCATACAACGGAACAACCACGTTCTATGTGTTCGATCCTCTTGATCCGATGATTCAGGCCTGGCAGCGGATCTTTCCTACGCTATTCCGCGCCTCATCCGACATGCCAACCGACCTGCGTCAGCACGTTCGCTACCCGGAATCGCTGCTCACGACTCAGTCGCAGCTTTATGGTCTCTACCATATGACAAATCCAGCAGTTTTCTTCAACCGCGAAGATCTCTGGACTGTTGCCACGCAGTCTGTTTCCGATCAAAACGGCCAGCAGTCTCCTGAGCCCATGAAGCCGAATTTTGTTCTCATGAAGCTGCCCGGAGGATCATCCGAGGAGTTTGTCGAAGTACTTCCCTTCACTCCTGCTAATCGCAACAACCTAATCGGCTGGATCGCAGCGCGTTCTGATGGCGATCACTACGGCACCGCAGTCGTTTACGATTTTCCGAAGACTCGCCTGGTGGACGGGCCACAACAGATCGAAGCGCGTATCGATCAGAACGCTCAGCTATCCGGTCAACTGACGCTTTGGAACCAGCAAGGCTCACACGCCCTGCGTGGGAGTTTGTTGGTTATTCCGGTAGGGAAGGCTCTGCTGTACGCGGAGCCGATCTACCTTCAGGCACAACAATCACCTATGCCTGAGCTTCGAATCGTAGTCCTCGCACTGCAAGACCGCCTTGCCTACGGTCCCACATTCCAAGCGGCGCTCACTAACCTTTTCGGTGGTGAGCCGAGCAGCCTGACGAGCACAGATACGCAGCCTCCGAGCAATACGACGCAGCCTCAAATCCTTGATGCCAAGGGCCTCATAACGCAGGCAAGCCAGGCCTTCACCGACTACCAGCGCCTCACAGCCGCCGGTAAGCTGGCTGAGGCCGGGCAGAAGCTGGACTCACTCAAACAGGTTTTGCAGCAGCTCGAGAGATCAACCAAGGCTGATCCGATTGCTGCAGGGCAGCGTTCCCAACAGTGACAAGCTTGCCATCATTCCGCTGCCGACTTACCGCACCTGCAAACGAGACCTAAACAGCACACATCTTTGCAGCTCGCAAGAGACCGCAGTTCTCACCTCTGGGCTGAACATTGAAGAACTTCAGGACATCCGTTTTCGTTTTTTGAAATAATTGGGATGACATGCCAAAGCAAGAGTTTCAAACCGAAGTCAGCCAGCTTCTTCAACTCATCGTCCATTCCCTTTATTCACATCCGGAGATATTCCTCCGTGAACTCATCTCGAACTCGTCCGACGCTTTGGATAAGTTGCGTCACCTTAGCCTGACAGACGAGAAATACAAGCCCTCGGATGACAACGGCATACAAGCACCACGCATCGATCTGGAGCTCGACGAGAGCAACAAGACTCTGACCATCTCCGATACCGGAATCGGGATGAATGCTGATGATCTGGTTGCGCATCTCGGTACGATTGCGCGGTCCGGGACAAAGAACTTTCTCTCTCAACTGTCGGGTGATGCGAAGCGCGATTCCAACCTCATCGGACAGTTTGGCGTTGGGTTTTACTCCGTGTTCATGGTCGCGGATAAGGTCGAAGTCGTTTCGCGTAAGGCTGGCGAGGCGCAGAGCTGGAAGTGGACCAGCGATGGCAAGACCGGCTTTGATCTCGAAGAAGTGAGCGGCGATGCAGGCCGCAAGAGTGCAGGAACGACCATCCTGATTCACTTCAATGACGAAGGCGCGCAGTATGCCAATTCCTGGCGGCTGCAGGAAATCGTAAAGAAGTATTCCAATCACATCGCGTTCCCCATTTTCCTGACGTACGACAAGAGCGAGTGGAACGCCGAAAAGAAAGAATCGACGAAGGTGCGTGTCACCGAGCAGGTGAACGCTGCGAGTGCGATGTGGCAGCGGTCGAAATCCGAGCTAACGGATGAGGACTACAAGGAGCTTTACAAGTCGCTGACAGGCGAGTGGGAGGATCCACTGCTCTGGTTCCACACACGTGCGGAAGGCACGCTGGAATACACCACACTGTTTTTTATTCCAGCCAAGGCTCCGCTGGACCTGTACCAGGCGGACTACAAAGGCGGCGTAAAGCTGTATGTGAAGCGCGTCTTCATCATGGATGATTCCAAAGACCTGCTGCCGCAGTATCTGCGCTTCGTACGCGGGATCATCGACTCCGAAGATCTGCCGCTCAATGTTTCTCGCGAGATACTGCAACAGAACAAAGTGTTGAACAGCATCAAGACGGCAAGCGTAAAGAAGATTCTGTCCGAGCTGAAGTCGGTCGCTGCGAACGACAAAGAGAAATACGCGGAGTTCATTGCGCAATACAACCGCCCTTTAAAGGAAGGCTTGTACGGCGACTATGCGAACCGCGAGACACTGCTGGACCTTGTTCGCTTCAAATCGACCAAAACCGATGGACTGACCTCGCTGGCTGAAGCAAAAGAGCGGATGCAGCCAGAACAGAAAGCGCTCTACTACATCACCGGCGGCGCGGAAGCGATGTTGCGCAAGTCGCCTCTGCTGGAAATCTATAAGAAGAGAGACATCGAGGTTTTGCTCCTCGATGACGACTTCGATGAGATCGTGTTCTCGTCCGTGCAGAAATATGCTGACGTCGATCTGAAGTCGGTGAACAAGTCATCAGCGGACGAAGAGTTGAAGGATGAATCGGCACCGGAGAAAGCTGAAGAGCTGAAGCCTTTGCTGGAGAAGATCAAGGCAGCTCTCGGCGATGTGGTGAAAGATGTGCGTGCATCGTCGCGATTGGCCGACAGCCCATCTGTCATCGTCTCGGACGAAGATGAGCCTTCCGCACGCATGCGCCAGATGATGCAGGCAATGGGTCAGAAAGGCATGCCCGACCTGCAGCCCACGCTCGAGATCAATCCAGACCACGAGATCATCAGAAAGCTGCTTGCCGATTCCGATGGTGGCGAGATAGAAGACGCAGCCTGGCTGCTGTTCGAACAGGCATTGCTGCTGGAAGGTGTGCCACTGCAGGACCCGGCAGGATTTGTGCAGAGATTGAATCGTGTACTGAACAAATCGATTTAGGATTGCAGAACAAAACGGGTGAGCCGCCGTTTGTCCCGGCGGCTCACTCATTTTCTTTTGTGTCGTTAGAGCGGTGGGTAGTCCTTCAGCCTGGGATCGACTCTGGGCTTGTTCGTTGTTGCGGCGTCACCCGTGTTGTTGATGATGTGAGTGATTTGTCCGAGATTGTCCAGTGCGACCGTCACCATGTGATGGAAGCGTACGCTGCTCGTTTCGGGCGCCTCAATCGCATGGCTGAGCGTCACGTCAGGGTGACGAAACACGCTGTATACGCCTAGACCCCAGGCTTCATGATTCTTCACCGAGTCGTCGACCTTGTAGGACGCCCATCCCGGTTGGCCCGCCGGATTTGTCCAGCTGGTTTGGTTTGGCGGGTCGTAGGGAATCTCAGACTGGTAGAAGTACGTTCTGCCGCGCTCGCCACTCCAGCGGACTTGAAACTGCTGATGGTGCTCGACGAAGAGACCGTAGGCTGTGACGTCGTCCCCATTGACTACGAGTCCGTTCTTACTGAGGTTGCTGTCCCAGCCGACGCCTTTACCGTGGTCTGCGCGCCAAATCCAGGTGTGGTCGATGATCGTGTCGTTGCTGTTGATGATGAGGTTTGCGTCTACTTTGCCGACACTTGCACCGCCATCGCGGAACCAGACGTCATGGACCGATATTGGATCTTTGGAATGCCGCAGATTGGTGTGTGTCTCGCCCACCTGCAGCAGCTCCGGCGATAGCTCTTCGCCCGCGTCGAAGAGGAGACCGGAAACGATGATGCCATCCTGGTCCGCAAGCTGGATAGCTGCTGTTCCCTTCACTGGATGCAACGTGGCGAAGCCAAGGCCAATCACTACCGTGCCCTTGCGTGTGACATGAAGCGACTCGGACAAATCGTAGGTGCCCGGCGTAAATAAAAGGTTCTTTCCAGCGGCCAGTGCCTGATTGAGAGTCGCTGCTGAGTCCTTCTCCGGATGGGCAATATAGAAGCGATCGAGCAATATGTCGCGTCCTGGCGTCGCACCGTTTCGCCACGTGTAGCCAGCCGTGTTGTGCGTGAGAGCGGGCACACGTACGCTCGCTCGACCAGACGCATCGATCTGCAGAAAGGGTTTTTCGCGAACAACCGGGGTCTCAGGAACCTTGGTGTAGGCGGGCTTCGGCCAATCGCCCGCAGGCATGCCACGCACGCCGACGAACACCATGTTCCAGTTGGAACCTGTCCAGGATTTCCACTCTGTGTTGCGTGAAATCCATTGCTGCTGAGAGCCGGAATCCACGTTGCCATCGATCTTAGAATCCGAGATCCATCCGCCGCTCGCCCATCCGTGGTTCTGGTGCAAGACCATGTCGCCGAGCACGTGCATGCGGCGGAATGAGACAGCCTGCGACACAGCCCAGCGCAGTGTGCCGCTCGGAGGAGTGACGGAGAAGTTTTCGACTGCGCGCCAGAAGGTGGTCGTGGCATTGTTGTTGCCGAGAGCGGCATCGGAATGAACGTTGCCGGTTACGTGCGTATCGTCCGGGGATGCTCCCAGACCGATCACCTGCGTGTAGAAGCCAACCGGAATGTCCAGCTTGTATTCGCCCGGCTTCAGCAGAATTGCGTAGCGACCCTCACCGAATTCACTGTGTTGCTGCTTCGCGTAGATCGCGTCGATCCTGGTTTGCATCTCCGCTGCAGGAGTGTGCGAGTCCAGCAAGAGAACATTCGGGCCAAGATCAGAAAGTTCGGAATGATCGTTTTTAGCGGAGGCCGCGGCGCGAGATGATGCAGGCAGCGTAGAGAACAGAATGGCCGCAGTGCTGAGCAGAATAGGCGTAAGCCAGGAGTTGCACTTTCTGACGGACATAGAACCTCAAATTCAAGATTGGTGTGCAGATAAACGTTTGTTTACAACTGACATCATGGTCTATAGCTTTATTGGATGTCTACACGGCAGCCAGCCGTCGTTCCATGGCAGGGTTCTTCTTTCAGGTGAAACAGACGCTTATGCTCAGTCGATTCCGCTCCACTCTTTGTGCCACCACTCTTCTTGTCACGGCATCAGGGTTAGCCGTTAGCCAACGCGGCGTTCAGGAGTGGTTGACGACCGCCGACCGCTCGCAGCTTCTGAACGAACATCCTGTCGAATACTCCAAGGTTTCCACAGGCGGGGCCAACATCGTTGTGGATGACAGCCACCGCTATCAGACCATTGACGGTTTCGGCTTTGCCATGACCGGTGGGAGCGCACAGCTCCTGATGAAGATGTCAGCAGCAAAGAGACGCGCGTTGCTCGAAGAGATCTTCAGCACGGGACCGAAGGCAGCGGGTGTGAGCTACTTGCGCGTCAGCATTGGCGCGTCTGACATGAACGACCGTGTCTACACCTATGACGATATGCCCGACGGGAAAACCGATCCGGAGTTGCAGCATTTCAGCATTGCGCAGGATGAAGCTGACGTGATTCCAGTGATGAAAGAAGTGCTAAGCATCGCTCCGCACATTCAGATCTTGGCTTCACCATGGACTCCTCCCTCATGGATGAAGACGAACGGTGCACCAAAAGGCGGGAGCCTGAAGCCGGAATACTACCAGGCATATGCCGCTTACCTGGTGAAGTACCTGCAGGCGATGAACGCACATGGCATTGCGGTGAACGCAATCACATTACAAAACGAGCCATTGAATCCGAAGAACACGCCCAGCCTGCTGATGGAGGCTCCGGAAGAACGCGCATTTCTGCGTGATGCGTTTGGCCCTGCTCTGCGTTCGGCTGGCTTAGCGACGAAAGTTATCCTGTTCGATCACAACTGCAACCACCCGGATTACCCGATGGCGATTCTGAGTGACCCTGCAGCTGCAAAATTTGCAGATGGCTCCGGTTTCCATTTGTATGAAGGTGAGATCAGTGCACTGACTCGGGTACATGATGCATATCCGCAGAAGAACCTTTACTTTACCGAGCAGATGGTCGTGGAACATACAAAAGACGGTGTCCCAGAGCCCGTGGCGTATCCAGTGGCACGGGTTCTGATTGGCGCGATGCGGAACTGGGCGCGCAATGTTCTGCTGTGGAACCTGGCAGCTGATCCAAGCTTCGGACCGCATACCGCCAACGGGGGCTGCCCGGTATGTCAGGGTGCGATCACACTTGACGGTGACCAGGCGACACAAAACATCGCTTTCTATACCGTTGAGCATGCATCGCGCTTTGTGCCGGCGGGATCCATTCGCATTGATTCAACGCAGCCAGATGAGCAACTGGCGAATGTGGCCTGGCGAACACCTGCTGGAAAGCACGTGCTGCTGGTGGCGAATACAAGCAAGGCAGCGAAGGATCTCCATGTCGCAGCAGGCAAAAAGCGTTTCGATACGTCGCTCGATGGCGGCAGTGTCGCGACCTTTGTCTGGTAGCGCCTGGCGACTGCCCTCACCGCGCTGACCTATACTGGCATGCACCGCCATGCCGCGTTTAGAAAACAAGAACGGCCGTCCGGTCAGCCTGAAAATGCTGGCCGAGCACCTGGACCTGAGTCCAGCGACGGTTTCTTTCGTTCTGAACAATGCACCGAACCGCTCCATTCCAGAAGCCACCCGGGAACGAGTTAGGGCTGCCGCGAAACAATTCAACTATCAGCCGAGCATGGTGGCTCGCATGTTGCAGGGCAAGCGCTCGCAGACCATCGGCGTGCTGCTGCCAGAGCTGGGCGAGGGCTATCACTCGCAGGTGCTGTCGGGTGCGGCCGATGTATTTATGCGCGAAGGCTATTTCTTCTTCACGGCGCACCATCGGCATAGGAAAGATCTGGTGGATGAGTACCCACGCCTGCTGAGCCAGCGCGGAGTGGATGGTCTGCTGGCGATCGATACGCATATGGAGTCGGCACCGGGAACCCCCACTGTCACAGTCGGCAGCCATAAGGCTCTCGCGGGCATAACGAACATCGTTCTGGATCATGAACGGGCGGCTGAAATGGCGCTTGGTCACCTGGTACGCAATGGACACCGCAAGATCGTCTTCATGCGCGGCGCGTCCTTCAGCTCGGACTCCGACAGCCGCTGGCAGGCTACCGTTGGTGTCGCTCAGTTGCTGGGCGTGGAGATACGGGAGAGTCACACCATTCGGCTCGAAAAAGACATCAATACGCCCGCTCTGGGTTACCCGGCGATGGCCCAACTGCTGATGCGACACCGTGATTTCACTGCGGTCCTCTGCTTCAATGACATCACTGCAATCGGGTGCATCCGTGCGCTGCATGATGCTGACCTGCGCGTGCCAGAAGACGTTTCAGTTGTTGGCTTTGATGATATTCAGTCCGCATCGTTCTATGTCCCGAGCCTCACCACCATTCGCCAGCCATTGGCCCTCATGGGAGCCACTGCAGCCAGCCTTCTGCTACGGAAAATCCGGGGCGAACACACGGAGGCAGTCGTGAAGATCGATCCGGAGTTGGTGCCCCGAGAGTCTACATCCAGTCATGCTGAGCCCGCGAGACCGACTCCGCGCAAAAAAGCAGCTTCGAAGAAATGACGGCTTCGCGCACCTACAGCACCGCGGTGGTATACACGCTGTTCATCTTCACAGGTGTGGGAGTGGTGCTGCCGGGGGCTTTGTTGCCGCTCATCCTGGCGACGTTCGCATTGCACGACGGGCAGGGTGGCACGCTGCTGCTCGCCTCCTTTGTTGGCTCCGCGCTCGGAGCAGTGTTGGCGCGCGGCAAGCTCCCGTACTCTATGGCGCGCGGAGGTGCGCTGGCGGCGCTTGGCGCTGTATGCCTGGCCTACGCTGCAACCAATGCGCTCTTGCTAAGCGCGATTTTTCTGTTCGGAGTAGGACTTGGCATTTCAATGACGTCCGCTAGCCTACTCCAGTCGCGTAACCATGCAACGGAACGTTCCACGGAACTTACCCGAATGAATCTACTTTGGTCGCTTGGTGCGACCACAGGCCCCTGGCTCGGTCTACACGGTGCAACGAAGTGGGGTTTTAGTCGTCCGCTGATTGCTCTCGCGGTGCTTTTTCTGGTGCTCGGGGGTATGGCGGCGTTTTCTCAGCAGCACGGAAGAGTCGAGCCGGATGCATCTGCAAAAATCTTTTTTTCAAAGCGTGCAGCGTTGCTCCTGCTGCTCGCCATACCGCTGGCCACCGGTATCGAGGCGGCTGTGGGCGGATGGCTTACCACCTACGCGGAACGCCTGCGCGGCACACTCAATTTCACCGTGGCCGCAGGCACCTGCTTCTGGGCTGGCATGCTCGTGAGTCGGTTTTCGCAGAGCTTTCCTCGCGTAGCGGCTAGGAGCAAACGATCGCTGCTCGTGCTTGGACCTGTCTTGATGGTTTGTGGCTTCCTGCTACTTCTGTTCTCACGTGGAGCATTCGTTGCTGCCGGTGCCTGCCTGCTTGGGCTCGGTGCCGGACCGATGTACCCACTTCTTCTGTCATGGTCACTCAGCTCAGGAGAACGGAGCAACATTGCATTTGTCAGCGCCGGGTGCGGAGCCTCGCTGCTCCCCTTCCTGACCGGACAAATTTCCGGCAGGTTTGGCGACTTGCGCTCGGGCCTTGCCCTGCCCTTTAGCGCAGCAGTCGCCATGCTCATTACATGCGTCGTCATCCGTCGCGATCTGTTTCAGGAAGTAAACAGAGGCGCGTGACCTAAGTCGTTACGCGAAGCCAGCTAAAGCGTGGCATATAAACTTGGAACAGCGCGAATGTCGATGCGGGCCCTTACACGTCTTATCATTGCTGTCGGTTTTGTTGGCCTTCTCGGCTGTTACTTTTCCCGAACAGCTCTGCAGACAATTCACGCTCAAACGCAAAGCACTTCCCTGCAACTTACAACGCCCGAGCATCTTCAGATAGAAGACTGGTGGCCTACTAAAGCTACTTTCCCCTTGAAGGCGTTTGCAGGCTCGGACTCTTGTGTTAGCTGCCATACGGAGGAGAGTGGTAGCTCCACTTCCATGCAGCGCGCAGCCACTAGATCCCCAAGTGCGAAGTTTCTGCAGACTGGAAAGGCAAGCTTCTCACCAAAGCCGCTGACATACGAACTGAGCGGAACTCCCGAGGGCTTGGAATATTCCGTATCGAACGAAACAGGAAAGCTGAATCGTCGCCTGGACTGGGTGATGGGTGCAGGCGAACTCGGTCGCACTTTCCTGTACGAAAGCGATCACCGTTGGTACCAGAGCCAAGCGACCTACTACACGCATATTTCCGCACTGGATATCACCACGGGACTTCCATTCGATTCCAACGCTGGTCTGTCTGCCGCGCTTGGAACAGCTTTGTCGCCAAGTGATGCACGCGCTTGCTTCGGCTGCCACACGGTTCACCCCACCACGTCGGCAGGGTTCGATCCAGCGCATGCAGAAGTAGGCCTTGGATGCGAAGCCTGCCATGGACCAGCGCAGGCGCATGCTGCCAATGCCACGGCTCACGGCAAGCCGGGCAGTGCGCACGTTGCAGGAGTATTCAACCCAGCCAAGCTTTCTCCCGCGGATTCAATCGATTTTTGCGGCTCGTGCCACCGGACGTTTGCAGACGCCGCACTCTCTCTGGGAGGACAACAGAGTACGGCAGCAGTACGGTTTCAGCCTTATCGTCTGGAAGAGAGTAAGTGCTGGCGCGCAACGCAGTCCGAGAAGCTCACTTGCGTAAGCTGCCACAATCCGCATGGTCCGCTAAGCCATGATTCTTTTGCTTACGACAAACGCTGCCTCAGTTGCCACTCTCCACATGCCGCACCAGGAGCTACCACGGTCGGGGCAGAAGGATCACCAAAGACGTGTCCTAAGTCCACCAAGGACTGCACAAGCTGTCACATGCCGAAGGTCGAAGTGGCCAGCATGCATGGTGACTTCACTGACCATTTCATTCGCATCGTCCGAAGCAGAAATGAGTTTCCGAAGTAGCCAATGACAACTTAGCGGCTAGACAGTTTTTGCACTAGCTCGGTTTGCTGGTTTCTAGAAAGTAAGTCGAGAACTGCTTGCCTCAGCTTCCCGTCACCTTTGCTGTAACCCGCAGCTAACTCAGCGGCAACATCCGCGTCCTTTATTCTGCCTAATCGGAAATCAGCGTCGGCAAGCATGTATAGCGATATTGGAGCAACCGTTTTCGATTTGGATAGCAGGTCTGCAGCTTCTTCCCATCGGCCCTGCCGAAAGCGTACAGCGCCTAGTTCCGCTGTGGCGAAAGGGTCTTGTGGAGATGAGGACAACTCTGCCTTCAGCTCACTTTCCGCTTCCGATAGCTTGTTCTGCTGCAGAAAAATGATTGCAAGGTAAGTGTGAGCTTGGTGAATTGCAGGCTCCGTCGAAAGCGCCTTACGCAGCAGCCTTACCGCATCCTCCGGTCGATCCAGAGAAAGATAAAGTGTTCCGGTAAGCAGGTAGGGTGAACCAGGTGTGGCAAACTCACCACCCGCCTGGGTGCGAAACAGTTCGACAGCGTCAGATTCTTTACCTGCAGCCAGCAGCTTTCCTGCTTGTTCGCGCGTCTGTCCCTCGGCAGCGCTCTGCGCGCCATCGCTCGGTGTTGCAGCGTCCTCCAGCAGCTTCCTGTGTACAGCCGCCTCATGTTCCGCTTCTGCGGTACGCCCCAGGCCTGAGTAAGCCCGAGAAAGGTAGAAGTGCGCCAGGATCATTGTGGGATCGTTGTGTAGTAGTTTTTCCAGCGGAGTTACAGCCGCCGAATAGTTTTTGAGAGACAATTCACAATGGCCAAGACCAAGCAGTGACGCTGCATCATCGCTTTTGATGGCAAGCAGTTTCTCAAAGACCACTTTTCCGTTTTCCCATTGGCTGAGCTTCACGTCAATGGCACCTAGTAGGGCAAGAGCCTGTAGGTCTTCAGAGTGTTCAGCAACAGCTTTCAGTGCGTACTGGCTCGCATTCTCAAGATCCTGACTGTTGTAATAAGCAACTGCCAGATCGAAGTTGAGGCGCTCCAAGGAAGAGTCGGCCTGCTGGGACTTCTTGAGCCACTCAATTCCTTTCTCGTTTTCGCCCGTGCTACATAACAGCTCCCCGTATTTCTGCCAAACAGATACGTTATTCGGTTCGTCTTTCACGCTTTTCTGAATAGCTTGAACCGCAGCATCGTTGTCCCCTTTGAGATGGTAAGCCTGTGCAAGATAGTAGAAGGCATCCCCATCCTGCGGCGACGATGTGGTTCTTTGCTTGAGGAGATGAACGGCTACATCGGTATCGCCCGAAACGAGTCGGATGACTCCAAGCTTCATCGCGACTTCAGAGTCTCCGGGAGCTAATGTCAGTGCCTGCTGATAAGCTTCAGCGGCCTCTGCTGTTCTTCCAGACTGTTCGAGAATCAGCCCCTCAAGCCGGACCGCCGGCTCGTATCTCGGATTGCTTCTCAGCAACTCTTGCGTGAGCGTATACGCCTTCGCGAGGTCTCCTTGTTCTGCAGAACGTATAGCTTCGCGCATCGCAGGCGGAGCTATAGTTGACGGTCTGGGTTGCGGCTTCTGTGACAGCATAGGCCCTGAGACTGCCATGATCGCAAGAAGTAACGACGCTCTCTTCACACGACCTAAATAGTTAAGCAAGCTCACGAATAATCCCAAATAACCTTGTAACTGCCGCGAGCACTGCATTGCGACTCGCTTATTGCTTGCGTTCTGTTCCGGCGGCTTCCCTAGTAAGCACTCCGCCTTCGACGATACGGTAGAAATGGTCTGCCGAGACATTCTGAAAGCTTTGCTGCTTTCCATTCGGCCAGACAATTCTGACCTCATCCATGCGAATACTTTTTCCCAAGCCAAAGTGCTGCCGCAAATCGCTTTGTGACAAGTAGCTTCCGCCACTAAGAACTTCACTCATTTGTTGCGCGCCTGCTGCGCGAACATACACTCTGGCATTGAGAGCCAATTTGTTGGAGCTGGTACCCGTCAGTTGAAAACTCACCCAGTGATTAGCGACCGGGCTTCTCGCCTCTAAGATCATCGGCTCGCCCGTCAGGTTTTCTACAACAATATTTAGCTTTCCGGTGTTGAACAGATCTCCGACCGCGAGTCCACGACTGACTTGAGGAACCTGCAACGCAGAACCTGCGTGCCCTGACTCGTCACGAAACGTGCCATCCCCGTTGTTCCAGAACAATAACTTCGGTTCGCGGTACGCCGTGCCAAGCTTTGCGCTATCAACCTGAGGGTAAACGTGGCCGTTCACTACAAATAAGTCCAGCAAGCCTCGATTCGCGGTATCGAGAAACGCATCACCCCAGCCAACGTATGGTTTAGTTGCCTGCGCAATATTTGCCGTGTGAGCTACGTCCGTGAAGTTCAGCTTGCCGTCATTACGGTATAGAACCGCATAATCCTCGCTGAAGTGCGAGATGGCGATGCTTTCGCGTCCGGTACGTGTGTAATCGCCTAGCGCGATACCCATGTTGGCCTGCTCCAGACCACTTTCACTTAGTGCCACCCCAGCATCGTTAGCAACTTCAGTGAAGTGCCCATCGCCTTCATTGTGATACAGGAAGTTCGGCTCGCCATCGTTGGCGACAAGCAGGTCCAGTTTGCCGTCATCATCAAAGTCAGACCACACCGACTGTAGTCCGAAGTAGCCGTGCGGATCGTCTACTCCCGCGGCGCGGCTTACCTCTGTGAATGTGCCGTCGCCCTTGTTGTGGTACAGCGTATCCGGCGAGCCCTTCAAACCCCTCGGACCGCATTGCACCGCAATCTGGTGATACGTACAGGTCTTCTGTGCGCCAAAGCTGGGAAGATGCTGTAAGTCGAGATCAACATAATGTGGCACAAATAAATCAACGAAGCCGTCGCCATCATAATCCCCGAAAGAAATACCAGTAGCCCAACCTGTATCTTTCGCGAGCCCTGAATGCTGAGTTACATCCGTAAATGTTCCGTCGTGATTATTTCGGTAAAGAACCACCCCGCCAAAACAACTTACCGCCAGGTCGGGCCAGCCGTCATTGTCGATATCTCCAACTGCTGCACCCATCGCCCAGCACGGATGAGCAACGCCAGCTTTCTCGCTAACGTCAGTGAATGTGCCATCGTGATTATTTCGATACAGCGCGCTGCGTGCCTTTGTGCCCGCAAGTGCCATGCTGACACTCGGCGCATTGGTGAAGTAGATATCCAGCCAGCCATCACCATCGAAGTCGAGGAGCGCAACGCCACCGCTCATGGATTCAACGATGTATTTCTGCTCTGGGCTTGCCGTGTGGTTGAAGTGGATTCCCGTGGATTTTGTGATGTCCACGAGTTGCGGGATCTGATTCTTATCCTGCTGCGATGCGGCTGCGGTCTGACTGCCCGATCCGCGGAACGCGAGGCATACCAACACAATCGTAAGCCAGAGATCGTACTTACTCCTTCGCATCGGTGGCCTGTGAGTTCTTCATGCGCAATGAGTCATAGACCGTGTGCAGCTTCTCTTTGGTAGCTTTCAATCGTTCGTATTCCGCAACTTCGTGTTTCGCGTCTTCCGGCCGATGCAGGCGACGGTAAACAACGCTAAGCCTGAAATGCGCAAGGACGTTCGTGGGATCGTTCTTCACGACCTGCAGCAACACCGGCAGAGCGCCGTCAGGATGCCCCGTTTCGGTCAGTTCGTGCGCAAGACCAATCAACGCGTCTGCATTTTCCGGCTGGATTGCGAGCGCCTCCTTGTAACGGCTCGAGGCACCAATGTGATCACCGCCTTCCGCCGCGCTGTCCCCCAGCTTGACGAGTGTCTTGTCGTCGCGTGGATTTTCCGCCAAGGCCAACTTATACTGACCCGCAGCTTCCGCTTTGAGTGCGGGTTCAGACGACGAGTTCAACAGGTCCGCGAGTTCGAAGTGTGCGCCTGGAAGGTGTGGATCGATAACCAGAGCTTTGCGTAGATTCGCGATCGCAGAAGGGTTGTCGCGCTCCCGCACAAGTTCATGGGCAATTGCCTGATGCATTTGCGCAGAATCCGGCGCGGCGAGCGATAGTTCCAGCATCGACTCACCGGCAAGATCCGTATATACCCGATATGACGCGTAGAGAACTTCGGGGTCAGTGGGCAGTGCGGCTTTCAAGGAAGAGAGGACTGCCGCAGCAGCGGGCAGATCATTCGCGGCTGTGTCCAATTCCACAAGCTCCAGACCAGCTTGCTTCTGTACTTTCGGCTCCGTTAGACCGGGCAAAGCTGCATGCAGGTCATTTCGAGCCTCAACGAGCTTTCCGTCCCGCCGCTCGCAGAATCCAAGTAGCGCCCGCAGCTTAGGCTGCTTCGGATCAAGCGTCAGCGCCGAGCGTAAGTGTGGCTCCGCTTCCTGCACTTTGCCCGCGAAGAATAGAAGGACGCCGAGATTCGCCTGTGCATTGAGATTACCTGGATCGGCCGCCACAATCGCTGCGAATTCCTGCAGTGCAAGTTCTGGCTGACGACTGCGTAGGTATTCCTGCGCCTTTTGCTCATGCTGAGCAATGTCGGAGCTCTGGGCAGACATTGCGAGTGCAAATAGCATTGGGCAGGTAACGATTAAAGCCCGCCGGAGAACTTTGAGAAGCATCAGTGCCTACTATAATCCGCACCTCCTATGATTGCAGGCAGGTTTGAATGCGTTTAAACAGCGAGTCGACAGCCGAAGCTGCCGACTCGCTGCAGAGTAGTCTTTTAGAACTCGAAGTGAGCCGCCAGTTGAACGGTCCTGCCTCCATTTGTGACACCGCTGATTTGTTGTGTTGTAGCGGCGCTGGTGAATCGCTGGCCATCTGCTTGGGTACCATTCAAAGTCAGCAGACCACCACCCGGCAAACCGAGGTTCGCATGGTTGAAGGCATTTACTGCATCGATGCGAAGCTGCAGCTTCATCTGTTCATGTACATCAAAGGTCTTGCCCACCGACATGTTCACAAGTTCGACACCCGGCCCGTAGAACTGGTTTCTACGGACGTTGCCGAAAGTACCAACCGGGGTAAGAGTGAACGCCGTCGGATCAAGCCACTGATTGTAAGTTCTCTTCGCAGGGTACGGCGAGGAGCCGACATAATTCGGGAACTGAGTTCCCGCTTGTTGATACGTACGGTTGGAGCCGCCTACCTGAACGCTGAATGGATTACCGCTCTGGAAGATAGTGGTAGTGGAAATTTGGTAGCCCCCCAGAAGCTCGTCGAGTATCCAACTACGGTTCATGAACGCCCGACCACGCCCAAAAGGAAGCTGGTAGACGGCTCTACCTTTGAAGGCATTACGTACGTCGAAGTTCGAGGCGCTGTAGTTATCCGCTGGATCGTTGGCTATTTGGTAAGGAGTATTTCCCGACCTGCTTCCCCAAGAAGAAGAGTCCTGTGAATCGAGGAAGTGTGCCCACGTGTAATTGACATCGAAGCTCAATCCATGACTGAGACGACGCTGCATGGATGCTTGCAACGAGTTGTAATTAGAAATTCCGTTGTTACTGCTACCAGTTATGCCTTGGTATTGCGAGTACGGCCGGAACTGGTTGTTGTTCAACGAGAGGTGATTCAGCGGAATCGCATTCAGATCGGTGCCGTAGTTCAGGTTGTTTGCATGGCTTCCAACATAAGCAAGTTCAAACACCATGTTGGAACCCAGCGCATTCTGCATCGCCATGTTGTATTGGTAAATCATCGGCGTAGGCGTGTGGTATTGGTTGAAGCTAACGCCATTGCCATTGAAGCGGGCAGGGTCGCTTGAAGCGGCCGTGTACGGCAGTGCAGCGCCTGTTTGGAGGTTCGTTCCAGTTCCTCCGAATTTAGTGATGGGTGTGATTCCGTTCGTCTGATCTGCGACGCCGCCAGAAGCACTGACCAAGGCGCCCATACCATCGCCGTATGTATCGAGGCTCAAGTTGTAAGCATAGATACCGAAACCGCCTCGTATCGTCATCGCCTGCTTCGGCAGCCACGAAAAGCCCACCCGAGGCAGGAACGTCTTATATTCAGGTGCTTGGAGCGAATTCCTTCCGTTCGCTTTTGTAGTGCCATACCAGAACGCGCCTGGTGTGCCAGTGGCTGGATTTTGGACTGTGGGATCAAAGGTCGCTTCATTACCGTGCGTTTCGGTCCAGCCACGACGGATCTGGTAGCGCAAACCTACGTTGATGGTCAGATTCGGACGGATCTTTATATCGTCTTGGGCGAAGACTTGAGGGCTCTTCAGACGCCCAGCGTATTCCGGCGACACACCGGCATACCAATTATTGGAGAGTCCAAGAAGGAAATCAGCGTAGTCCGCTCCGCTTGTCGTATCTGGAATGTACGTACCGGCCTTGTGATTTTTATCAGGATCCAAGATCCACTGACGGGTGAAAGAGCCATTGAAGTCTAATGTTGCTGAGTTAGTGTTGCCCCACGCCGTCGAATTGTCTTGGTAGATAAGAAACTCACCTCCAAAGTGCAGTACGTGCTTACCACGAATAAGAGTAACCACATCAGAGGGATCGAAGACATGTTCTTTGTAAACCGCGTTAGCAGAAGGCGCGATCCATGCATACGGATAGTTGCCGGTAAAGCGAACAGTTGGCAAGCTATCTGCTTTTGCAAACTGCAAACCTAAGCTCGCCGGGTAACCCGCGCCTAGGGTCTGGTCAGCATAGAAGTTTCCTTGATATGTGTAGCCAAATCGTGCTTCGTTGATCGTCCTTGAGTTGAAGGTATGAACGTCAGTGATCTGTGCGGTGTTGCTATCCACGTCACCGTTCTGGCAGCCAACCGGGCATGCGGTAAGTGAACTAGGAAAGACGACCGGTGTGTCACGCTGTTGATCTGTCATTGACAAACGGTTGGACGCTGAGATGTTGTAATCGAACCGGCCGAAATAACGTTTGTATGGATTCGATTGCGGCAAACTAGCTACAAAGTTGTGCTGCACTACGCCGCGAGCATTCACCTGCCCAGTGACAAAAGTTCCCCCGGCAATGTGGTTGGTAGGGCTAGGGAAGAGCTTCTGGTAGTTCGCCGAAACCTTATCAATCAATGCTTGTGGAATAGCATTTGTTCCGTATTCGCTAATGAAACTCTTCCGAATGGGGTATGGATTGCCGGCCGAGTCGATTCCGATCGTCTGCGTCGTCGGATCGTACAAAGTCACTTGGCCTGCGAAGTCTCCAGCTTTAACGGTTTCCGTAGGAACATCGTTGTAAACATTACTTGGACCAGTGCCGTTGTTGATGATCTGGTCATAGTTGAAATAGAAGAATGCTTTGTCACGACCATTGAAGATCTTCGGTATGACTACTGGGCCACCGATAGAGCCACCGAAATCGTTGTAATGGAGGCGGTTCTTCTTCGCGCCCTGTGCGGGCGTTAGACCGAATTGGTAGTTATAGGCGTTCAGCTTATCAGTCTGAAAGTAATCGTAAAGCGTTCCGTGGTATTGGTTCGTACCGCCCTTGCTGATCTGGTTGAAAACAACGCCGCCAATGCCATACTGCGCGGAAAAGGCGGATGTATTTACCTGCAGCTCAGCAATAGTCTCAAAGGTGTTGACGTCCGCATTAGCGCTGTGTGAAAGGGTAGTAGACACACCGTCCGCCAGCACATTGCTGTAAGGCAGATTTCCGTTGATCGCGACTACCTGACCGGGGTTTGTGCTGCTGTTTGATTGCTGGGGAGTACCAGCGCTGCCCGGAAGCAGGATAGTGAAATTCTGCCAGTCCGGGCCGGTGCCACCTCCGACGTTCGGCAGTTGAGCCATTGACTTGGCTTCGAAGGTCGTGGACTGTTCGCCGCTCTCGGTTGTCAGCAGGGGAATGTCGGTTGTTACAACAACTTCCTGCGCAACCGAACCGACCTGCATTTTCGCGTTGATGGTCGAAATGCCGACCTGAAGCGTGACTCCGCTACGTTCGAAGCTCTGAAATCCTGGCTTCTCGAACTTCACACTGTACGTACCTACAACGATAGAGGACGTATCATACAGTCCATCTTTGTTCGTTTTGAGCTGCTTCACCACGCCTGTGGCGAGGTTCTTCACGGTTACGGTGACGTCCGGAATGAGCGCGCCGCTGTTATCGACTGCGGTTCCACGGATATCACCAGAATTTGTCGCCTGGCCCTGCATGCTGAGTGCCGAGCCGCAGACAGCGGCTACAAGCGCTAACTTTTGAAAAATTTGCTTCATCTGGTACTTCCTCCCAAAAACACACCTCGAGGCAAAACGCCTCAAGGGCCCTACTTACGTTGTCGAACAAACGTTTGTCTTGTATACGGCTCATACATCAAAGCTGAAGTGGTAATCGTATGTCAAGCGTCGGGTTGCCTCGCTTTCATGGGTAATCCTTTACATGAATCGGTTCAGGTGCAATTGCGGAAATATTTCTGCGAGTGACGTGGGCAGAAGCCACGCTGGCCTAGCACTGAGCCAAAGCAGACCCAGGCGAGTTAGTCATTGCGGCAGAACGAGATAGCAGCGATTTCGCGCCACTGTTTTGTTGCGCTGGATGAAAGCCTGTGGGCCGCTGTCCTTTTTTGCGGAGATTATCCTCGTACCTGGAGAGTCAATGCCTGAAATCTGGAAAGCACAGTTAGGTGGTTTGCTGGCCGTCACGTTTCTCGCATGCGCGAGTACGTTGTCGGCTCAACAAACAGTTAAGCTAAGTCCGCTTGCTGCTGCCCCTGCCGCTCCCATCCAGTTTGAGAATGTAGTCCAGCACTCCGGCATAAGTTTCAGGCTAAACAGCAGCGCGACTGCGCATCACTACTCCATTGAGACGATGGCGGGAGGCGTTGCGGCCTTTGATTACGACAACGATGGGCTGCTCGATTTGTTCTTCACCAATGGGGCCCAGATTCCTTCTTTGCAGAAAACTGATGCCAGCTTTTCGAATCGTCTGTTCCACAACAACGGAGATGGAACTTTTACCGACGTGACCGCGAAGGCGGGCCTAGCTGGCGTCGGTTACTCGATGGGTGCGTCCGCCGGCGATTATGACAATGACGGCTTCGAAGATCTCTACGTCACCGGCGTCAATCAGAACCAACTCTTCCATAACAACGGCAACGGCACGTTTACCGACGTGACCGCGAAGGCCCACGTGACAGGAGTGATACCCACGACCGGTAAGGCATGGGCCGTGACAGCCGGATGGTTCGACTACAACAACGACGGGCTGCTTGACCTGCTGGTAATCAATTACCTGGACTATGACCTGAAAACTGCGGCCGTTTGCAGCACTCACAAGATACAGACATATTGCTCGCCCAGCGATTTCAAAGGCTTGCCAAACATTCTGTATCGCAATAACGGCGATGGAACTTTCACCGATGTTTCCGCAGAATCACACATCGGCCAGTATGTCGGCAAGGGAATGGGCGTGGCCTTCGCCGACTACGACGGCGACGGCAAGATGGACGTCTTTGTATCCAACGACACCTTCCCTAATTTGCTGCTGCACAACAACGGTGACGGGACGTTCACCGACGAAGCGATGAACGCCGGTGTCGCCTACAACGAGATGGGCAAAACAGTCGCGGGTATGGGTACGGATTTTCGCGACCTGGACAATGATGGCTTACCGGACATCTTTCACACAGCGATGTTTGGAGACGCGTTCCCGCTGTACAAAAACCTGGGCGGCAAGCAATTCGAAGACAGCACCAGTGCTTCCGGCCTTGCGCTTCCCACCGTGAAGAACACAGGGTGGGGTACAGGTGCCTACGACTTCGACAACGATGGACTGAAGGATCTGTTCACCGCGAATGCGGCGATTCTTGATAACTCCATGGAAGTCGAGCATCGTCCGTTTCCGCTACCGAACAGCATCTACCGCAATCTTGGAAAGCTCACGTTTCAGGATGCCAGCGCACGTGCTGGCGCATCGTTTAGCATTCCGGCTCCTCATCGTGGAGCGGCTTTCGGCGACTTCAACAACGACGGGAAGGTCGATATTGCAGTTACCGTGTTGAACGGCGCTCCCGAACTTCTGATGAACCGCACGGCGAATGCAAACCACTGGATCACTTTGAATTTAGTAGGTGTGCGCGACAACCGCGACGGGCTCGGCACGAAGGTGAAGATCACTACAAATCATGGGAGCCAGTACAACGTCGCGACGACAGCCGTTGGCTATAACTCATCGAGCGACAAGCGCGTGTATTTCGGTCTGGGCGATGCGCAGGTCGTTCAAAAAATTGAGCTGCAATGGCCGACAGGAGTAAGACAAACATTGATCAACGTGCGCGCAGACCAGGTGCTCACGATCAAAGAGCACGCCGACTAGCGGTTCACGCGCGTCCGCCACTTCGCTAAGTCACTTTCTTATTGCTGCCGATTGGGTCGTCTTCGCTCCCGCCGTTGAGTCGAGAATGGCGGTGTAAGCGGCCACAGGCTGCAGCCCATCAACGCGTTGCGCATCGATAAAGATCACCGGAGCGCCCTGTATTCCGCGGCGCGCTGCTTCGGAACGGTCGGCTGAAACCTCATCCCGGGCAGCGATGATTGCCTTGCGAAATGCCTCCGTTTCGAGATGAAGCGCTTGCGCGAGACTAATCAGCTTCGCTTCGTCGAGAGTGTCGCGACGCTCCGCGAGAGCGTCGAACATTGGCCAGAAATAACCCTGCTGATGTGCCGCCAGGAGCGCGGCAGCGGCCATGGTGCCGTCAGGGTGGGCTGATGTGGGATATGCCTTGTAGACGACGCGCAGGCGGTCTCCATACCGCGCAGACAGGCTGCGTAGAAGCTCGGCCTGCCGTGCCGCCAGTGTGCTGCGCACATCTGTGAACCACGTCAGCGTGATCGGGTTGGCGGAGGTGGATTGCGTGACAATGTGGTCGACAGAACCCGCTGAGGGTAAGCCGGACACCACCGGGGCGGCCGGGTTGGTGTGTAGATTGAGGTGCGCTTCGGCGAGTTGTTCCAGCTCCGGCAATGTGCGAGCGCCGGTGACCACGTGACCATCGATGATGAAGCTTGGCGTACCGTTGACGCCCGCCCGAAGGCCAAGCGCACGATCCGCTGCCACCTGCGGCGCGAAGCGGTGAGTCGCGAGCGCTTCGTCAAAGATTGCGGTGTTTAGGTTGAGCTGCTCAGCGTAGCCGTGGAGATCGGCGAGCTTGAGTGCATTCTGGTGTGCGAAGAGGAGGTCGTGCATGGGCCAGAATTTGCCCTGATCGCCAGCGGCAAGTGCAGCCTCAGCGGCGAGTTCGGCGTCGGGATGGAAGTCCAGTGGAAAGGCGCGGAACTCCCAGCGAACCTGCTGTCCGCGCTCGGTCAGGAGCTTCTCCATGGGTTCGACCGCAGCACGGCAAAAGGGACACTGGAAGTCCGTGAACTCTACCAGTGTCAGCGGAGCGTCTGTAGCCCCGAGCGAAGCAGTTGGTCGAGTTTGGATCTCCGTGAGTAGCGTAGGCTCGATCACCGGACCTGCGGCAGATGGCAAAGCGGCTGCCGGTTGCGCTGAACCCATCACGAGCGGCGCGAGGTCTGCCTCGCTCTGCAGGCCGGTGAGCCTGTGTCCTGCAACGAAGAGAGTAGGTGTCTGAACCACGGCAAGCGCGTCGCGCTCTGCTGCATCTGTGGCGAGCTCCTGCGCGATGCTGGCGGAGTCGAGGTCACGCGTGAATCGCGGAATGTCCAACTGCAGGCGACGCGCGTCTGCAATAAGAGCGGCGCGGCTTTGCTCTCGCTGACTCGCATAGAGAAGCTGTGCCATCGCGTCGTATTTGCCTTGACGTGCAGCCGCGAACGCTGCGCGATGCGCGAGCGGAGCCCCGGGATGAATGGGAAGCGGGCTGGCTTTGTAAACGACGCGAAAACGACCTGGGTACTTCGCCTGAAGCTTCTGGAGTATGAAGTACTGCTTCGATGAGAAGGTGCACTCGAAGTCTGAAAATACGACAACGGGGACGGGAGCTTCTTTCTTTGCTGGTGCCTGAGCACGGAGTGTTCCTGAAAGAGATAGGAAGAGCCCCAGGAGCGCAAGCATGGTGAAGCGTGAGCGCGTGAAAGCACCTAGAACCGAGGTGAAGCGCATGCGTACTTTGTCCCTCAAACTCATCGTTTCACAGGTGCGGCAGATACAACGACAGCAGAAGCCTTGCCGACAGCGTTGGCTTTTTCTCTCGCAGCGGCATCCGCTGCGGCTGTTCCGGCGATCCACGAGTCAGCTATATGCAGGACCTGCTGCGGATTTCCGAAGTTTCCGGATATCTTCCAGGCAATGCGGTTTCCGTCCATGGCGAAGAGCTCGGGCGCGCCGCGAGTTTGAAGCGATTTAGACGCAGTGCGGTCGGGGTCGGCCACCCAGCTTGCATCTGCCAGCGTGTTGTACTTCGCACGCAACAAGCCCAGCGACGCGGACGAGGACCCGCCGACGATAATGGTGTACGGCACACCATTGCGCAGGTCCGTGCTGTCACTTGCGGCGAGAACATTGGTGAGGCGGTCGCAGGGCACGCAAGATTCTGTGCGGTAAAGCAATAGCCAATGACCAGTGCGTTGCGAAGAAGCAGCGTTGCCTCCCGCTCTGGCCGTTGTTATGCCAGTTATAGCGGGCAGCACTTTCAAGGGGGGCTTTGCAGTGCGTGAAAGACCGGCTTCAGAACTGCTGGGACGCAGCTTGACGGCAGCGCGGGTATCCGGTGGAGGCGCCATGACACGCTTGGCGGGAGCATGTGGATGCGAATTTTGGGCCGTTGCAGTCGAGTTCACCTGTGACGCGGCACAAGCAACTCCGCACAAGAGGACACCGGCAAACGCGATCACTTGTTTTAGCGACGATGGCTTCATTGCTGGGCTCCTTTGCGAGCGTCCATCGGACTGGATACGCTGAACAGGAACGGTGCCCGCAGCAGGCTGACATCCCGTTGCGATTCGGCGACGACACCCGCTGCTGCGCCTCGCGATCTGTCTGCTTGAGCGGGCGTTGCTGACGGAGACTCGCGCAGCCAATCGACTTGAATGACATGTGGATGCAACAGCAAACGTTTCTGCTCCGCCAGCAGTGGCTGAGCGCCAGGATGATCAGACTCCCTTCGCCCGGCAGAAAGCACGATGCTCGTTTTCACGTTGAGAGTGAGATTGCCGCCATACGGAAGAACGCCTGTGTTTGTGCCTATGACATTCCCGTTCTGGTCGGTTACGGTGAGGGTGACTGTGCCGGGTGCGATGCCGGAAAAGTAGAAGACACCACCGGATCCAGTGCCTTCGCCGTAGCTCGTGCTGGTGTCGCCTGTACTTGCTGCGTTGATGTCGTAACCCGCCAACGGGTTACCCGCGTTGTCTGTCACGATGCCGCTGACATTCCCGGCATTTTGCAGGCCCAGGTCAATCTCGACAGCGGTCGTCGTGTCTGGCACGGTACCGGTGACAGGATCAAGGTTGGTTCCGTCGCTGAGGACAGCGGACACGGTCACGTCGCCGAGCGCGAGACCGCTGCTGGCATACATCCCGTCGCTGTCCGTCGTCGCTGTCAACACCGTGTTGGGATCGGCCGATGGCTTGATCGTCACCGTTGCGGCGGGACTCGGATCTCCGTTGGCGTCGTAGACGGTGCCGAAGATGCGCCCCCCTGCCATTGCGGGTGCGTTGCCTACGTCGATCGTGACGCTGTCACCATCATTGATCAGCACACCACTGCCTGTAAGGCTGGTCTGTGAAGTGTCGTCGTAGACGGAGACTGTGATGTTTCCGACGGGAATATCGCTGGCGGTGTAATTACCGAAGTCGTCCGCTTGCACCGAGCTGGAAAAACCGCCGTTGTTGCCGCTGGACTCGATGTTGACGTATGCGTTCGGAATGATCTGCCCGTTGTTGTTGTAGACAGTCCCAAGCACCGTACCAGTTGCGGGCAGGGTGATGTTGACGCCACTGACGATGGCCGTGTCACTGGAAAGCGTGACCGGCACCGACGCACTCACATCGTTATCGTCCTGCGCCTGCACCGTGACCATTCCAGCAACGGCACCGCTTATTTGATAGGTGCCGTTTGCATCAGCATTCGTCTCGAAGTAAGTGCTACTCGAGCCGTTTGCCGATTGGCTGAATAGTACGTTTGCGTAGGGTACCGGCGTAACACCGTCATGGAGGAACACCGTTCCGCTGATCGATGAAATGGGCAGCGTGAAATTCTGGGTAATCGTCTGGCCCTGCGTTGTAATGTTGCCCGTCACCGTTTGTTTGATAGGGCCGTGCTCGGCTGTGAGCGAATAACCACCAGCGCCAACTTGCACATTGGTGAAGCTGTAGCCTTCGCCGTTGCTCGGGTAGTTGTAATTGGAACTGCCAGCGTCCACATCAGTGATGTACACGTCATAGCCGTCGCGGATGATGGTTGTGCCGTCAGAAGCGTACACCTGCCCTTGCACGGTCCCAACCGGAGTGGTGTGAATAGTCACCTGAACGGTGGTGCCGTCGTCAGATGGGCCAACCGTGAACTTTGTGGAACCGAGATTGAAGTTGCTCGATGCGTTGTTCGCATAGGCGACAAACGATGCTTCCTCCACATCGTTGAAGGTGGTGCTGCCGTCAGAACCTGTGGTCTGTGTGAACCTCTGCACGCCGTCGCTGCTCCTGAGGGAGACGGACACAGATGGTGCGGGTGTGTTGTCCAGGTTGAGCACGGAGACTTTTACATTGGCCAAACCGGGGTAGCGCAGATTAACGGTGAGTGTTTGTGCGTCTCCGGGAACCATCTGATTTGTCGCTTTTACAGGGAACGTCTTTCCCGTTTTGCTGTCGTAGAAGCTGCTGCTAACAGTCAGCGGTCGATCCGCAGGCACGGGGAACAACGCGTAGTTACCGGCGGAGTCAGTCTGCGCGTTGGCACCGTATATGTTGAGCCCATCGCTTACCGAAACGTATTGGGCGGCGGCGGGTGAGCCGTCCGCGAAGGTCACCGTTCCACTGATCGTACCCACAGGTGTCAGTGTGACGGCCACCTGTTGCGTGCTTCCCGTACCCGTGAGGGTTCCCGTAGTTGTGGAGAAGAAGTTCTGGCCAGGGTAGTAGGCTTTGATGGTGAAACGACCAGAAGGCACGTTCGCAAATGTGTACTGCCCATTTGCGTCGGCTGTTCCGCTTGCCGCGTAGTTAGCCGATACCGAGGAAGCAATGCTGAGGAAAGCACCCTGCGGGATGTTGCCGTTCGCGTAGTGGACCGTGGCAACCACAGTTCCCTTCCCGAGGAACGTCAGGTTGACTGTGTTGACCGAGTCCTGCGTCAGTGTCGTCGTGCCGAAAACGCTG
Source organism: Granulicella sp. (assembly GCA_965200515.1). Lineage (GTDB taxonomy): Bacteria > Acidobacteriota > Terriglobia > Terriglobales > Acidobacteriaceae > Granulicella. The sequence goes on from CBDAUT010000014.1 coordinate 3,520,525, forward strand.
GTGGCAGTCGTCGAATCGTACGCGGTGACGGTGTAGGTATCCAGCAGTAGAGTACTCATGGTGTAGGTGCCGTCGGCGGCAGTCTTTACGCTGTCACTGGTGCCCTTGTTGTAGTTCGAAGGCACGGCGCTCACCTGCACACCTACCGCTGGTGTGCCGTCCGCGTTCGTTACCTTGCCGTTGATCGTGCCACTGGCCGGAATCGTGAAGGTGAAATTCGTGGTCTGCGCGGCAGCAACGTCAATGGAATAGCTCCCCGAACCCTGCGGCAGGTAGATGTACGTTCCAGTGGGCGTATAGATGCTGGCTTCGATCTGTTGATTCCCTGCCGGAATGGTGAGGAACCGGAAGGTGCCGTCGGCCGCGTAGTTCTGGCTTGCACTTCCGCAGTACGTTGTACCGCCGCTGATGCTGGGCTCAGCCGCCGCAGCCTGTGCGGAAGCGATATGTGCTTTGAAGCGGGCAGCCGCGTTGGCAGGAACGACGGATCCACCAGTGGTTTGTGAAGAAGGCGCGGCGCAGTAGAACGCCATGTAGATCGTGCCAGTGCCGATATTGCCCGTACCCGTGGCTTTCACCACACCAGCAACGACCCCCGTGTTGGTGAACAGAATGTCCTGCGCTTGACTGGAGGTGCCCGTTAGGAACGTTCCGCTGACGACTGGTGATTTCGAAGTTGTGGATGGATCTGTTGCTTCAACGGCATAGGAGGCGCCGTTCAGGGCTGGTGTGGCATATGCACCATTGCTATCTGCTGTGGCAGTGACGCCACCGCCGTACTCGGGGTCCGTGCTTTGCGCATAGACTACCGCGTTGGGAATGGGCAGCGAGCCGTCGCCGGTCTTCACCATGCCATTGAGGGAAGCGGTGATCGCAGGCGGATGGAGTGCGGCAAGCGGTGCGGAGGGCACCACGAAGTTGACTACGCTCGCGAGGTCGTCGGAGCTGAGCCCGGTGAGAGCTTCTCCGGGAAGTTGAACCAGTCGCTGCGCGGCTGACTTCGCGGTGGTGGAGGCAGATTCCTGCGCGGTGAAGAAGAGGAAGCTCACCTTTCCGCTGGCCGGAATGGTGACCGACTTGTAGGTGTAGTTCCAGGTTTGCGCAGTGTAAGTGGGATTGTTGCCGAAGCCGATGATCGTGTTGGTCGACCGTGTGACGGCGGACAGACCGGTGGGCGCTCCAGCACCGGCGAACACGTTGGCGTGCGCTGGTTGCGATGCAGGGTAAGGTGAGGCACCCGCGTCATCGTCATCAACTGCCCACAGGATTGTGTTGTCTACCGTCGTTGTGCCGTTTGATGTGGAGATGACGGTTGGAGAAAGCGTGGAATACCGGTCTGTGCCACTGAGTGCGAGCGAAACGGTGATGGGAGAGCTCGTCGGGTTCTGCAACACTTCAAGACGGCGCGCGAAGTAGCCATCCGTTGGCACATAGATTTTGCGGGTGACGCTCAGCCCTGCCAATGCGGGCTGATTGATTTCAATTTGTTGTCCGCTGAGCGACTGCAACGACGTAAGTGGTGAGCTGCCATCGGCGAAGCTCGACGTCGCGCTATTCACCGTCAGAGCAAGTTGTTGCGCGTAGTAAAACGGCGAATAGCCAAAGAAGTTATAGATAGCGACGCCGTACGTCCCGTTCGCGTTGATTGGGTAGCTGAAGCCATCGGCATCCGTAAGCGTGATGGGCAATTGAACGGAACTGCTTTGTATCTGGATGTCCGCAGTCTGGTGGTCGCCGTCATTGGCGATGCTGCCTGAGGTGAAGCCCGCAAGATTTGAGGGCAGCCCGGTGACGGTCACGGTAAATGCGCCGACAGGAACTTCCGCGACGCTGTATGTCCCATCCCCGCCGGTCGTTGTGGTCTGCGTGCTGGGAGCGGAAGAGTTCTTTCCTTGAATGGAGAGCGTCTGGTTTTCAGCTCGCGAGCCGTCGGCGTTGAGCACGGTACCTGAAATGCTGCCAACACCCACGAAGGTCAGGTTCTGGGTAATAACTTGCCCAGTGGACGTGAGTTGCTGACTGGGTGCGTTGGCACGCACAAGGCCGCTGGCGTCGCGCGCCTGGACTGCGTAGGCACCACCTACCGATTGCGAGGTAAAGGTGTAGCTACCGTCGGCTGCCGTGGTCGTAGTGGGACCATATGGCGTGTTCAGTTGTACGGTGGCACCCGCGGCCGGTGATGTGCCATTGGGCAGGTATACGACGCCCTGGATTGTCCCCGTGGACTGGAGCGTCACTGTGATGTTCTGTGTTGCGCCGGACGCGAGTGTCCCATTCTGCTGGGCCAAGAGGCCAGTGACTGGATCCGTTGCCGAGGCGCTGAATGGACCAGCGGCGATGTTGCTGAACGTGGCGGTGCCCGTGCTGTCGGTCTTGCCACTGTACTTTGTACCGACGCTGAAATTGTTGATGGAAACCGAAGCATTGGGCACTGCGCTCGAATTTCCATCCACAACTCTAACAACAAGAGTTCCAAAGCCGTTCAGTGTGATGTTCACCGTGCGTAGCTGGCCGTTCGCTTGTATCTGTCCACTTGCAGAGCCTGTGTCACCATTGGCCGAGTTAGTAGCCGTTACGGTGAAGCCGCCGAATGGCTCGTTAGAGAAGAGATACGTACCATTCGCATCGGTGTTCACGGTGGCGCTTCCCGTGAGAGGCGCGGGGCTGATAGTCACCTGGACGCCTACGGCCTTTGTCGTGCCATCACCCTGGAAGACAGTCCCGGTAACATTGCCTGCAGAGACAAGCGAGATGTTGATGGTGACGGTCTGACCCGCCAGCGGAAGCGAGCCGTTCCCTGTGCCTTGCAGACCTGCAGCCGTGGCGGTGTGTACCGCGATCGTGCCCGGCTTCACGGAGGTGAAGGTGAAGTGGCCATTTGCATCTGTCGTCGTCGAAAGGCTCTGCGTTCCGCTGCTGGTTGTACTGAGCAGTGTGACCGTGAGGCCGCTCACAGAACTGCCATCGTTCACGCTGACGGTTCCGTTCACCGTGCCGGAGCTTTGCAACGCGAGATTAGTTGTCGTGGTCGCGTTGGAGGTGACCACGGCCGTGGCGGTAGCGGCTGAGTTGCTCAGCGAGTCATACACATCCACCGTGTAGGTGCCGATGGGAACATCAGTGAATGCGTAGTGTCCTGAGGTATCGGTGCTGGTTTGCAGAGTGACGCTGCTGGTGCGGAGATTGACCGTGTCGCCGACAGGAAGTGTGCCGTCGGAGCGGGTCACAGTTCCCTGGATCGCACCGGCCTCGATGATGGTGATGTTGGCCGTTGTGGTGGAACCTGCCGTGACCGTGGCGCTGGTCTGGCCCTGTAGCAGGGTGTTCGTCACGGCTGCAGTAATGGTGTAGCTGCCCGGAAGCACACCAGTCAGAAAATAAGTGCCGTCGGATTGAAGTGGGATGGTGATCGGCGTCAGCGCGCTGCCATTAACAGTCACCGTTCCAGCTACGTTCAACACGGTGGGCCCACGGGAAACTGTTCCGCGCAGGATACCGGTGTTGCTGAAGGTGATGTCCGTGGACGACTGCGTCGCGTTCGTGTCGAACGTACCGGAGAAGGTAGGCGAGTCGATAGCGCAACCGTTACCGGTGAAGTGTCCGCTCTGTGCGCAGGCAGCGGTAAGTGGCGAAGATGTAACCGGATGACTTGCGTAGACGTTGTACTTTTCTGGCGTGATCACAAGACCACTCGTTTGGCCCTGGAAGCTGTACGCGCCGTTTGCGTCGGCTGCGGCAACATAGGTGCGCGCGAAGATGGGATCTGTGCTTTGGAGATAGACCGGAGCTGCGGGAACCTTGGTTGTTGTGTCGGAGGCGTACACAAAGCCCGTGACCTGATTGTTCATGGTCGGAAGGTCAGGTACCGTGCTGGTTCCAGCAGTGGGCACAACGAAATTAGAGATGGTTGATGTATCAGTTGGCGTCAAACCCAGCAACGCTTCTTTTGGTAGTTGCACAAGACGCGCAGCGCTGGCGTTTGCGGCGGAATACTCGTTTTCCTGCACCACAAAATGAAGCAGACCGATTGTGCCGCCCGCAGGTACACGAACAGTCGCATAGCTTTCCGCGAGTGTGGCGAATGCGCCGCCAGTATCTCGGGTGATTGTTGCCGATGTGAGACGCATCGGAGCGCCCGGGCCACTGAAGACTTCTGCGATAGCCGGGATAGGTGTGTCCGCGAATTGGTCTTGGAAGAAGGGGTCGCGATCGGCTGGGCCGCCAAGCGTGACCCAGTTGTCCGGTGTCGTCGGGTTGGCGACGTCAAGCGTTGTATCACCCGAAGACGTAAGCAAAATGTGCGGAACATCCGTGAACGCCTGGGTTGCACCACTGTTGTCTTTGAAGTCTTCCGTGGCACTACGAAGGTATGAGTTCAACTGCACACCAACAGTAATGTCCGTGCTGCCAGGATTACTGAGTAACTCAAGGTAGCGAGCAAAATAGCCATCGCTCGGCACATATATCTTGCGCGTGACATTCAGCCCATCGAGGCCGTCCTGCTCGATACCTCCACCCGTTGCCAAAGGAGAACCGGTGAATGCAGTCGAGACGCCGTTCTGGACAAGGCTCAGCAGTGAACCACCTTCATGGGTGGCACCATCGCCCTTGAAGACGCCAAACGAGCCATCGTAGATGCCCCCGTTCTGGTGTAGCGGGTAAGTGAAGCCGTTCGCGTCGGTGTAGGTTGTGGTCGATGGAACGATCTGCTGCGAAATCTGAATGTCGGTCGTGACTGTCTGGCCATCGGTAGAGAGCGCGCCGGAGCCCGAACCGTAGTAATCCTTCTCACTAACGGTGACAACGTAGTCGGGAGCAGGACAACTTATGTTGCTGTAGAGGTCGTTCGAGACACCGACACTCTGGTTTGTACGAGGATCGATGCAGGCATAGGTATAAATGCGCAGTTGCGCTGCGACCGTGTAGCTACCCACAGGAACGTTCGCGGTTGTGTATATACCGCTGGCGTTCGACTGTCCGCCGAGCGGCCTGTTCGCGCCCGAAGCGGAACTGGTGACCTGCACAGATGCTCCGGCAGCAACAGAGCCGTCACTGAAGGTGATGTGGCCGGTAACGGTGCCGCGCGCGACGATGACGAAATTCGCTGTGACAACCTGGCCCTGCGTTGAGATGACAATGTTGCCGTTGTAAGCAAGGAGGTTGCCGATGCTGTCGACCACCTGAACGGTGTGAGTTCCGGAGGGCACACCTGCGAAGGAGTAGAGTCCGTTCGCGTCGGCAAGTATCCGCTCACCATTATCGAGAAGCAGTGTCGCGCTCGCGAGGGGCGTAACTGCATCGTGCTTGAAGACTGTGCCGCTGATCGTTCCGGAGGGCTGCAAATTCACCGTAACTGAAACAGAGCTTCCAGCGGTTACGGTTGCCGACGCCGTGCCACTAAGGCCAGCAGATGGATTCGTGGCCTTGACTGTTACAGCACCGGAGAGCTGCTGGTTGAACGTGGCCACACCCGCGCTGCTGGTAACACCGTTCTGCACCTGGTTGTAAGGCGAGGTTCCGTCTACTTCTACGGTTGCACCAGAAACGGTCGCACCAGAGGCGTCCAGCACCGTAACAACGACTGTGCCCACGCCGACCATGTTGACGTTGGTGATGGCTGCCTGGCCTGCGGTCGAAAGCGCGGCGGAGGCGCTGCCGCGATCACCGCTCGATGGATCTGAGGCCATCACGGTGTACGTGCCGAGCGGAATGTTCGCAATCGAGTACTGACCCGCCGCATTGGCCGTAGCGGTAAACGCGCTGTTACTTAGGGAGACACTAGCATTGGAGACGGGAGTGGTACCGTCTTTGCGAAAGATCGTGCCAGTCAGATTTGCGGTGGGCTGCAGGGTCAGGTTGACGGTGACTGTCTGGCCGTCGGCCGTGACGTTACCTGTGCCGCTGCTGCCGATATTGCTCGCCGCAACAGTGGCCGCAACGTTGACCGTTCCGACAAACACGCCTGCGATGCTGTATTGGCCAAGGCTGTTCGTGGTGGCCGTGAGCCGCTGATCGAATAACCCGGCGTTTCGCAGATTGATGACAGCGCCCGCAACCGGATTCCCTTGCGCGTCGGCAACAACTCCGCTGACGGTGCCACGGCCAAGAAACTGAACGTCCGCGCGGTTCGTCATGGCAGTGGCAGTAATGGTGCCGGCTGTACGTCCGTGATTGCCATTGCTGTCTGTGGCATCGACGATATAAGCGCCCAGTGGAACAAAGGCGAAAGTGTAATGCCCAAGCGTGTCCGTAATAGTGGAGGCATTCAGCGCGCCTGAAATAACCACCGGTACACCCGCCGGAACTGGAGTGCCCGCCGCATTGCGCACCGTACCGGAAACCGTACCGAAGCCACCCAGTGTGACGTTCAGGGTGAGTGCGTTTCCGGTGAGCATGCCTGTGGCTTGTCCACGCAATGATGTGAGCGGATCGAATGCTGCGACGCTGACTGCGCCGGGTTGGAGCCCCGTAACAACATAGAGACCAGCACCGTCTGTGATCGAGGTGCGCGTGTCCGAACCCTGCGCTACCGTGAGCAGCGCGCCCGCGACTGGTTTGTTGTCTGGGCTGTACACGGTGCCGCTTACCTGCCCCGGACTTTGCCCGAGCTGGATCGTGCCGACATCTGTCGCAGCGCCATTGTTCGGTGGGGTTGATGGCGATGCACCGTTGTACACAGTCGTACCAACGACCGCGCGCGCGGAAACAACGAGATTGCCGAGCGTGACCGGAACGCTCACGAGGGAGAAGGCACCCGTCGTATCGGTGAGCGTCGTGAAGTAGGTGAACACGGAGACGGACGCGCCAGTGTAGGGCTTGCCATCAGAATTCGTCACGTGCCCCGTAACCGTGGTCGTCGCGTCGGCTACGAGCGGGTTTGTGCCAATCTTCACTTCAACGCCATCGGGGATGCCGTCACCATCAGTGTCCGCGACAAGCGGATTGGTCCCGAGCCGCACTTCATCGCCATCGGTGAGACCGTCATTGTCCGTGTCGGCGACAAGCGGATTCGTGCCACGCTTGATTTCGTCGCCATCGGTCAGGCCGTCACCATCTGTATCGGCCGCGCGCGGATTTGTGCCGAGCTGAAACTCCTGCAGGTTGGTGAGGCCATCGTTGTCGAAGTCGAGATTGGCGTCCGTTGGGTCGTAAGGATTCAGGCCGTTGGCCAGTTCATACACATCGGGCAGACCGTCGCCGTCAGAATCCAGTAAACCGAACGACGTGAGTGAAATGGTGGAGGCCAGGCCATCATTACGCGCGGTGACGATCACTGTGCCAGGCCCTGTCGCCGTCACAAGACCGTTTCCGTCGACGGTTGCGACAGCCGGATTGCTCGAGCTCCATGTGGTTCCTGTTGTGATCGGTGTTGCGTCGTAGGCAAACGCAGTCGGGTCAATGGACTGCGCTTCCAACTGCACGGTTGCGCCGACGCTCGAAAGCGCCCCACTGATTACCAGGACCTTCAACATGCTCGGCTGGGAACTAAGGCTGCCGAGTTGTGACGAAGGCAAAGCAGTGCTGCCGTTGGCTGTGAGCGCTGTGTACGGAGATGTGTACCCAAGCACCTTGCCGTCCGGCTGCGTACAGATGACGCGTGCGCGGTATTGGCCTGGGTTCACTGGAACGTTGGGAATGACAAAGGTTCCATTCGCAGCGACGGGCACAGAACGATTTTCCATGGTCGCCACACAGTTGCTGCCAGCGTATTGCTGCGCGTGGATCGGAACGCTACGTTGCTGCACAAGGAAGGCGAGTGGAAGAAGAACGCCGAGCACGCGGCGCGCGGCCCGGCGCATACCACCGCGAAGCGCGAGGTTTGCAGCGTTGCTGCCGGGTTGAAGTGCGTTGTGCTTCATTGTTGCCTCGTGTTGTTCGTCGCGCTGGGCCGGGTTCATGTGGGCAAAATCCTGTTTGCTACGGCCTACTCCATCGTTCTCGTAAGTGACGACGAGACGGTGTGACGGGCAAAGAAATCCTTTTGCGCTTGTCCGGAAAGAGTCGCAGGGCCGACAAGCTGGCTTATTGGTGCAATCTCGAATTGTTTGACCGCTTTTGCTGTCGGAGCACTCGGGTCGAAGTTCATCACCAGTCCGTCGTCGGTGAACTCGTTGGTCAGGTACCACTGGCCGAGTTTGCTTGTCAGCACTTCGGAGTCAGGCTGCTTCGCGCCAGGATGGGCCGGGTCTTCTATGTCCGTGTCTAGGATGATGTAGTTCACTGTCTCCAGCCGGTCTTTGAGCACAAACCGCTTGTTCGCAAAGTACTGTCTCCAAAGCGCGCGCCAGTACTCAGCGCCGTTTTTCTGCTGCTTGGTTCTCGCCTCCAACGCTTTGCGCGAAGGCTCATCCCAGCACTGCAGCCAACCTTCGTAGTCGCCTGAACGCATCGCGGAGTAGTAGGCGGCGAGTGTACTTTCAGGCGTATCGTGCTTTCCCGCGCCTCGTGAGAGAAGTGGCAGCACAACCGGCGGAGAGTAGGAAGATTGCGCGTAGTTGTAGATGTACTGCACGGTGAACTGAGACTGCTTCCGGGGCGTGGACGGGTAAAGCGGCGCGGGCAGCGCAGAGGTATAGGGACGCTTGGCGATATCAGTGGAAACGCGTGGTGTAAGTGAACCAGGTGCGGCGGCGTTCCCGTCCGGCAGAGCCTGTCCAATCGCTGGCTTCGGAATGGGCTGCGTCGCGTTAGGGTTCGCCGGAGCGCTTTGCGCACGCCCAGTGGCATAGCACGCCAAAGAAACGGCGAGCGCCTGAAGCATGCCGGATCGCATTCTGCTGTAGGTCCGTGTCGTTGCCAAAGTTGCCACTTCGTTTCCTTTCCTAGTTCAACGGCAGACTGGCCTGGCCGAGATCCTGCGCCGAGACAACTACTTTTTCGAAACCGTAGGTTCTGCCGCCGGGCGCTCCAATCGAGAAAACACCTTTCAGGTCTGTAGAACCGATGGAGAAGATGGCCTGCCCAGGACCGTGATAGCAACCCAACTGGATAGCCGCACTCACGCCACCCTGTCCGCCGCCGCTCACGGAGAAACCGATTGCCTCGGCTCTTAGCCCAAGTTCCAGCGTTGCCTGTACACCACCGCCGCCAGACCAGCAAACGCTTCCGTCGCAGTCATCCTGGCTGCGTGAAACGTTGGCGCTAACAGCGACACCGGCCTGAACGTAGAGGTATACGCTTCCCACGCCAGGGACACCGTATGCAGCGCCGGGTATAGGGATCGGGAATGTGGCTACCTTCAAACCGCCCGTGACTTTGATTTGATATTTCAGAGCATCGTCGAGCTTCTTCGCTTCGCAACAAGCCTTACTTTGGTTGAATTCAACGTTGAAGATGGGGTCAATTTTGACGCCGATGGCCAGCTTGTCCAGGAAGAGGACGAGTGGCTTCACACCCTTTTCGTACGCCGCTTCAAAGGTGATGGCATCCGGCGTAGGCGTGTGCAGACCTGTGATGGAGGGCTTCGGCGTTCCCTTGCAGGTTCCTGTGCCAGCCTGGCAGACGTCGTTCTCCGTGCAGAACACCCCGTCATCGCAGGGAGCGCCCGGATTCAGGCGTGGCCCGTTGCAGTAGCCACCAACGCACATACCTGCCTTCTGGCATGTACCCGGCTTGTCGCTGCCACAGGCGCCATTTCTGGGCGTATTACTGCAGCCACAGATCAGTGCGTGATCGTCAGTACATTCGTTGTGATCGTCGCAGGACTCGGGGCAATCGTCTGGTTCGTTGTCGTCGAGGTCGTGACCCCAGCCCGCCTTGGTGATGCCGAAACCCGGATCGCTCACGATCACCGATCCGTCTGCGCTGACGTGTGCTGTGCCGGCTGAGACGAACTGCTCGAGATCGTGGTCGTACTGGTAAAACTCAGTAACTTTACCCGGTGCGAGACCCTGCGTATTTGGCAACGTAATCTGCACTGGTACGGAGAAGCGTGCGCCGGCGGGCTGCAATGTCCAGATCAGATCTGGCGCGCTACCGGCAGCCGGTGCCATGGGCACCATGTCGCTCTTGACCTGCGAGAGTGACATCTTGCCGACAGTGGAACCATCCGGGAAGGTGACCGAATGCGGCGCGATAGTGAATGCCACACCGGGAACGTTCGCCATTGTCAGCGTGACAGGATCGTCGCCGCCGACTGTCTGCGCGTTGTCCGCCTGGATCGTCGGGAGATAGATAGGTTTGTTGAGCGTGTTGTTCTGGCCGGGAAGATCCTGCAGCACGAACGAGAGGAACGGGAACGTCTCTGTGCGCGTGCTGGTGGAGCCATCTACCGAGAGCGTGACCGTGCCCACCGGCGCGCCGCTGATCGTGAAGTGGCCGTTGGTGTCGGATGTGGCTGAAAGGGTAGTTCCCAGCAAGCGCGCGGTCGCGCCGGGTATGGGAGTGTTCGCGTTGTCGAGCACGACACCACTCACGCTGGTGTTCGACACCGGCCCAGCCGCGTAGCCTGACGCCGCGAAGGTGACGGGCTGGTTCGTGCTGTTTGGAATCTGCGCCGTGACAAGATAGTTGCCGGCACCCTCCTGCTGGCCCAGAGTCAACGATGCCTGTGCGCGTCCATTTCCGTCAGTGACTGCGGTCGCGTTGTTGAGTGTGCCATCCCCAGCCGTCACGGTGTAGGTAACTGTAGCGCCAGGCACGGGATTGTTGTAAGCGTCCTGAACGTAAACCTGCAGCGCTTCTGGCAGCGGCTCGCCAAGCAGACCGCGCTGGTTTTCACCGTGGATGGCGTGAATCTGCGCAGCCGGTCCGGCAGTCGACGTCGCCACAAAGAGCACTGTGCCGGCGGCTCCCGGCGTGCTCGCCGTGACTTGATTGATGCCAAGACCATTGCGTGAGCCAAGCTGGAAAAGTGCGCTCGCCTTACCGCTGACGTCGGTGACGACGTAAACGCTTTGCGCAATGTGTGGCAGCACCTCAACCATGCCATCACTGCGCGTGACCGTGAAGGTGACTGGGCGACCAGCAACAGGCGTGCCATCAGAAGAGAGGAGTTGCACGACGAGAGGACTGGACAGCAGCGCGTGTACAGGGCCGGTCTGGCCGTTGCCACTGAATGCATTCAACGAAAGCTGCCGCGTCGGTGGCATGTAATTCACAGTCGCGGTCGTTTTGCTGGTATTGCCGACCTTGTCCGTGACTTGCACCGTGAGCGTATTTGCACCCGGTGCAAGCAGCAGGCTCGGCAGCATGAAGCTGCGGTTGGACACCTGCGCGGCGAGGCCATTGACGGTCACGGTCACGTCATTGCTTCCGACCGTGCCAGTCACGATGTCATTCACCAAACCGGCAACAGCGATGGTGGAGGTTGTAACAGTTGTGCCATCCGCGGGCGATGTAATGGAGATCGTTGGTGCGGTTGCGTCCATGATCACGGAAACAGTGCCGGTGCCCACGCCACCCGCGCCATCCGATGCCATGGCAGAGATCAGGTTGACACCTTCTCTCAGTGACACACCGCTGGCGGTGAAGCTGGTGCCGGAAACCTGCGCTGCAATGTTGTTGACGATGACGGCGAAGTTCGGAGCACTCAGCGTTCCGGACACGGTCGTGGTTGTTGTGCCGAAGAGCGCGTTCGCTGTGGGTGACGTGATGGTCACCTGCAGCGCATTAGTAATGATTACTGTGGAACTTGCCTGCGCGCTGGCCGTGGCTCCTGTTGCTGTGACCGTCGCGGTAAATGTGCCCTTCGTCGTGTAGGCGTGGGTGGCGTTGATTCCTGTGCCGGTCGCGCCGTCACCGAAGTTCCACGTGTAGGTAAGTGGATTGCTTAGATTGTCAGAGCTACCGCTTGCGTCAAAGGTGACGGAGTGACCGGTAACGTCGGTGTAAGGGCCGCCCGCGGATGCAGTGACTGCCTCGGCAGGCGGGGGACCCACTGTAACGGTCGTTGTGGCGCTGCCGCTCAGGCCGGAAGAATCGCTTGCCGTGAGCGTCAGCGTGAATGAGCCTTGCGTCGTGTAAACATGCGAAGCGTGTGAGCCGGCGGCGCTTCCGCCATCGCCGAAGTTCCAGGTGAAGGTCTGCTGGTGATTGCCAGGATTGTTGGTCTGTGTGCCATCCACCACCAGAGGCTGATTGACCGACACCATGTACGGGCCACCCGCATTTACGACCAGCACGGGGGCGGCGGCGGCAGTGATCGTTGCCGTCGTTGTCGCGGAGTTCGAGTTCGTGCCGTTGAAGACGGAGAGCTCCACCGAGAATGTTCCGGCAGTTCCGTAGGTGTGGCTGACGGTTGCGCCATCTGCGGAGAAGCCGTCGCCGAATACCCAGTGATAGCTCAGCGTTGCATTGTTGGGGTCCGACGATCCGGTACCGCTGAAGCTCACTGCACTGCTAGTGGTACCCGTGTATGGGCCACCCGGAAGTGGTTTTGGCGTGCTGCCCTGCGATGTGGAAGCGGAGATAACTGCAGTCGAGGTAGCAGTTGCGGTCAGGCCAGTCGCGGTCTGCACGGTGAGGCTGACGTTATAGGTGCCAGCTTGCGCATAGGCGTGAACCGGAGACGCTCCGACGCCGCTGGTGCCATCGCCGAAGTTCCACATGAACGTCAACGCGAACGACCGCGCGCTCTGGTTTGCGGGATCGTAGGAGTTCGTTCCATCAAAGCTCAAGCCAACGTTGACTGTCCCGGTGTAGGGTCCACCCGCGTTGGCGATAGGTACCTGCGACGCACTGGAAGCTATGACCGCTGTTGTGCTCGCCATTGCAGAAAGATGATCGGTGTTTACGACCGTTAGCGTGACGACGTAAGTACCGGAAGCCGCGTAGGTGTGAGTCGGATCGACACCAGCACCGCTTGTGCCATCTCCGAAAGCCCAGGTGTAAGTTAGGTTCTCGCCTTGAGGATCTGTGGACGCAGAACCATTGAAGCTCACCGCAGTACCAGCGGTGCCGCTGTACGGGCCTCCTGCATTCGCGACCGGCGGTTGAGCGGCAGCAGCAATGGTCGCTGTGGTACTCGACGTCGCGCTCAGATTGTCGGTGTTGGTGACCGTTAGCGAGACACTGAACGTGCCGCTTGCAGCATAGGTGTGCGAAGGCGATACACCGGTGCCGGTAGTTCCGTCGCCAAACGTCCAGGCGTACGTGAGAACCTCGTTCTTCGGATCACTTGAACCCGCGCCGTTGAAGGTGATCGCCGTGCCAGCAGTGCCGGTGTAGGGTCCACCAGAGTTGGCCACCGGCGCCTGCGGGGCTGCGGCGATCGTTGCAGTCGTGCTCGCGGTGGCGGTTAAGTTGTCTGTGTTGGTGACAGTAAGCGAAACCGTGTAGATGCCATTGCTCGCGTAGGTATGAGTTGGGTTTGCACCCGTCCCCGTCGAATTATCAGCAAAGCTCCACGAGTACGTAAGCGTTTCGTTCTTTGGATCGGTAGACGCCGCTCCACTGAAAGTGACTGCTGTGCCCGCGGTTCCGGTGTAAGGTCCGCCAGCATCTGCTATCGGTGGTTGCGGCGCAGCAGCAATGGTCGCAGTCGTTGTAGCGGTTGCGCTCAGGTTGTCGGTATTAGAAACGGTTAGCGTAACCGTGTAGGTGCCGCCAGCCGCATAGGCATGCGTTGGGTTCGCACCGGTGCCAGTCGACTTATCACCAAAGTCCCAAGCGTACGTCAGCGTTTCATTCTTCGGGTCGGTCGAACCGGATCCGTTGAAGCTTATGGCAGTGTTTGCCGTTCCGCTGTAGGAACCGCCGGCATTCGCCGCGGGAGACTGCTTTGCCGCTGCAATGGTAGCGGTAATCGTGGCCGTCGCACTTTGATTGTCAGTGTTAGTGACCTTGAGCGTGACGGTGTATGTGCCGGCCGCCGCGTAGGTGTGGGTTGTCGTCGCACCGGAGCCCGTCGTGTTGTCGCCAAAGTTCCAAACGTAGGTGAGTGTTTCGCCTTTGGGATCGCTTGAAGCTGTGGCGTTGAACGTAACTGCAGTGCCAGCCGTGCCGGTATAAGGCCCGCCTACGATTGCAGTGGGGGGTTGCGGTGCCGCAGCGATGGTTGCCGTGGTTGTCGCCGAGGCATTCAGGTTGTCGGTATTGGTAAGCTTGAGCGTGACGGTGTAGGTTCCGGCCTGCGCATAGGTGTGGTCAGGGTTAGCTCCTGAACCGGATGTGCTGTCACCAAAGTTCCAGATGTAAGTAAGCGTTTCCCCTTTGGGGTCGGTTGAGGACGCGCCATTGAACGTGACAGCTGTGCCAGCGGTGCCGGTGTAGGGTCCACCAGCGTTCGCAATCGGTGGCTGCGGAGCAGCTGCGATGGTGACTGTCGCACTCGCAGAAGAACTCAGGTTGTCTGTATTGGCGACCTTCACCGTGGCGGTGTAGGTACCCGCAGCGGTGTAGGTGTGTGTCGTGGTCGCGCCGGAGCCGGTGGTGTTATCGCCGAAATTCCAGGTATAGGAGAGCGCCTCGCCCTTAGGATCCGTAGACCCACTCGCGCTGAAGGCGACCGGGGTGTTAACCGTACCTGTGTAAGGTCCACCTGCATTCGCGATCGGTGGCTGCTGTGCTGTCGCAATCGAGGCGGTTGTTGTCGAGGTAGCGCTGAGGTTATCGGTGTTTGTCGCCTTCAGCGTGACAGTGTAGGTACCAGCAGTTGCGTAAGTGTGTGTCGGGCTGACACCACTCGCTGTGCCACCGTCGCCAAAAGTCCATGCAAAGGTAAGGGCCTCTCCCTTCGGATCGGTGGAGCCAGCGGCGCTGAAGTTGACAGCCGTCCCCGCTGTGCCGGTATATGGTCCTCCAGCGCTCGCGACCGGCGGTAGAGCTGCGTCGGAAACAGTGACAACCGCATTGGCCGTGGCCGATGCGCCAGCCGAATTCGTAACAGTAACCGTCGCAGTGAACTTTGCCGCTGCAGAGTAAGTGTGGGCGGGACTGACACCTGTGCCAGTCCCGCCGTCGCCGAACGTCCAGCTATATGTCAGTGCGAGACCTGCAGGATCGGTCGACGCGGCTGCCGACAGTGTGACTGGCTGACCCGTCGTGGCGGTGTAGGGCCCACCCGCGCTAGCGGTCGGCGGAAGAGGGGCGGCTTTTATCGCAAATCCAGCGGTAAGCGTGACTACTTGTGTCCCAGTTGTCACGACCACATCGCGCGTCCCGGTGACCGCGTTGGCAGCAATCACCAGGTGAGCCGTAGCAGAGGTGGCGCTCGTAACCTGGACGGGCCCAGCCGCGCCAACTGCGCCGCCACCGACAGAAATGCCGGCTCCGAACGATGCGGTTGTTGTGCCACTAACCCATGTCGTCGCAGAGCCAGTGATCGTAACATCCAGCGTCGCGCCCGCTGTGGCGCTCGTAGGGGTCAGGGCGGAGATGAGCGCTCCCGGTTGAATGGTGACCTGCAGGCCTGGACTGGTCGTGAAGGCCGAGGAGCCGGAGCCGCCCGCTGCCGTAATCACAAATTGTGCAGGAGCCGTAATCGTTAGTGCCGGGATCGTGAAGGTTAGGGTCGAGGTGCCATTGCCACCATCGCCTACCGCTGTGACTGGCAGGCTGGTATATCCGGTTCCGCCGGAAACAGGCTGCAGAGAGATAGTCACCGAGGAGGCGCTGGGTCTCGCCACGCTGCTGGAAAGAATGACGGTAGCAGGTGCGCCGCTCTGGAATGTTTGCCCGGCAGGAGCAGTCAGCGTACCTACAGGGTTCGAGACTGGGGGGCTGGTAACCGGTGTGCCGCCACATCCGTAAAGCGAAAGAAGAAAAACGAGTACTGCCAATGCGCGCGTAGCCGCGTGTTCTGGCAAGCGGCGTGACTTGCCCTCAAGTACGTAAGGACCCGCGCAAAGGTAATGCCCGGCTGAGTGGCCGAGGCGCGGGAGTTCTGGGGAGACTCGTACGAGTCGGCTCCAAGTTCTTATCACGCTCTATGTTCCCTACATACAGGCTGGCTACAGGTACTCGCGGACAAGCACATGACTCTGATTGCCTCGTGCCGCGATGAACTAGTTGTTGCGGTCGCTTGTGTGAAACGAGTCTCCCGCAGCGACACCCTATGCGCAACAGACTATGTACGGCAGAACACGGCAAATGACGGCATGATGTTGGAAACTGGGCACTTGTGGCCTTTTCAGGTGGGAGCAACGCCTACAGTTAAGTTGCGGCAATGAAACCAAGCGCCCATCGTGGTTCCCGTAGCTCTCAACTACTGCTCATTGCGGCAGCAGTGTTTTGCGGCAACCTACCGCTTCATCTCGGTCCGATGGCGGCCCAAACCGCTCATCAACCGGACCCATCTGGGCGGGCATCGGCGGGGAACGCCCCGGGCAAACAAAGCGCGAGCCAATCTACGAGCGAACTCATTCGGGCGTCAGCCTACGACCTCCAATTCGGCAGCAATCCTTACCTGCCCAGCGAAGCTCAAGCCGACTTTACCGGTTTCCTAAAGCCGGAAGAGATACCGTCGGCAGCCTACTGCGGGCACTGTCATACCGACCTCCATAACCAGTGGAGGCAGTCGGCCCACGCCAATTCGTTCCGTACGCCGTGGTACCTGAAGAACGTCCAGGAGATGATTGACAGCAAGGGCGTGGCATTTAGCCGTCACTGCGAGAGTTGCCATAACTCCACAGCGCTCTTCACCGGTGCGCTGACTCCAGGAAGCACTGTCGCCCGTCCCAACGACGAGGATGGAGTCACCTGCATGGTGTGCCACTCCGTCCGCCGAATCGACAACACACGCGGCATTGGCAGCTACGTGCTCGGCAAACCCGCGGTTCTGGTCGACGATGGAGGCAAACCAATCTCCGGTTTGCCCAGCGATTCCGAGGTCCTGAAGCACCTGGACTGGCACAAGCGCGCGGTCATGCAGCCCTTCTACAAGTCAGCCGAGTACTGTGCCGCCTGCCACAAGGCGGCGATGCCCAAAATGCTGAATGGTTATAAATGGCTGCGCATGTTCAGCACCTATGACGAGTGGCAACAATCGTCGTGGTCGACGGAAACACCACTCTCCTTCTACAAGAAGCCTGCTGCTTCCACCTGCCAGACCTGCCACATGTTGCGCGAACCGGCCAGCGACCCAGCCGCCCACGACGGAATGGCTGCTTCGCACCGCTGGCTGGGAGCAAACACCGCCGTACCAGCGCAATACGGCTTCGACGAGCAGGCGAAGCGTATCGTCGACTTCCTCCGTAAGGACCAGCTTGAGGTCGACATCTTTGCTGTCACGGTGGAGCACACGGCTGCTTCCGGCGGCAACACCTTTGTCCCTGGCACCCTAATTGCTCCTCTCGGCAGCCGCTCATTTCGCCTGCTGCCGGGCGATTGGGTGCGGGTCGATGTGGTCGTGCGGAACAAAGGCATTGGCCACACCCTCGTACCAGAGTTGCGCGATTTCTACGAGAGTTGGCTCGACTTCGAGGCCAAGGACGACGCCGGGAACACCATCTACCGCTCTGGGGCTATGGACGAAAACCACATCCTGGATCCTAAGGCACGCAGCTACACCCTCCAGATGGCTTCACTCGAAGGCCAAAACCTGGATCGCCATCAGGTCTGGAAAACCTACGTGAAGGCATACGACGCGACAGTCGCTCCGGGCCGTTCTGACGTCGTGCGCTACCGATTCCGGGTTCCGGCTGAGGCGACTGGATTCAGCGTGAGTGCCACTGTCCGGTACCGACGCTTCCGGCGCAGCTTCACTGACTGGGTATTCGGAGACAAGCCCAACGCGCCGGACCGCTTCCCAACGGTGACGATGGCGGAAGGCCGCTTCCACTTCGCTGCAGGACTGAACGATGCGAAGGGTGAGGCGACACTCGCTTCCGACATGACGGAGGCGCTGCGCTGGAACAACTACGGCATAGGCATGTTGGATCGCCAGCAGTTCGCCGAGGCCGTCGACGCGTTTCACCACGTCGTACAGGCTGATCCGCGCTATGAGGCCGGATATGTGAATGTCGCCATTGCGGAGTATTCGCGGGGACGCTATGTGGAGTCACTGCGGTGGCTCGACAAAGCGGCGAAGATGGTCCCGCAGGACGCGCGAGCGATGTACTACCGGGGCCTGGACCTGCGATGGCAGACGAAATACGACGAGGCCGTCGATGCGCTGAAGCCTGTTGCGGATCGCTATCCGCGCTTCCGGCAGGTGCACCAGGAGCTTGGCTATATTTATATGCTGCAGCGGCGGTTTGCGGAGTCAAAAGCGCAGTACCAGGCCGTACTGCTGATCGACCCGGACGATCCAGTCACCCATCGTTGGCTTGGGCCCGTGCTGGCGGCGTTGGGAGATAAAGCAGGCGCCGCGCGCGAGACGAAGCTCGCGAGTGATTACAGTACCGACACGTCAGCGGGATGGCTCACGCAGCGGTACTGGCGAGAGCATTTGGATGTTGCCAGCAAAGCCATGCCTGCACATACGCATTCAGCCGACGATCTGCACGATGACGCGGACGTACACAAGGTGCTGAACCTGCAGAATCCGCCCAGCTACATCTGGGTAGATCACAACTGATTGGCTTTATCTCTTAGGCTGAGAAGCTTGAGCCGCAGCCGCAGCTCTTGGTGGAGTTTGGGTTGATGAAGTTGAAACCCTGTCGCATCAGGGTCTCCTCAAAATCGAGCACCATGCCAGCAAGGTAGAGGAAGCTCTTCGGGTCGACGAAGAGTTTCACAGGCTTGCCGCCGCTGGGATCGTTTGGTGTCTCGATGCCTTCGCCAAATATGAAGGTGCGGTCACGCTCTCGTGGCTTTGTGTCGAATCGGATGTTGTAGCTAAGACCGGAGCATCCACCACCCTGTACGCCGAGACGCAAGCCGCCGGCTTCGGGCGAAATACCTTCCTTCGCCATCGCAACGCGAATGCGCTTGAGGGCATTTTTGGTGATCTCGACGGCTGCTTTCGCACGTGGCTGCTGACCCTCTGCAGTAAGCATCGTCATGCCCGCGAGCGGGTCCTTGGCTGCGGCAGATGCGCCCGGTGCCGGTGCTGCGGTTCCGGGTTGGAGGAGACTGGTTGCCATAGGTTTCGACTTCTACTCACGCACGTGAAAGATTCGCTCTAAACAACAGAAGAAAACTGCAAAAGCAAAGCTGGCAACGCTAGACGCGTGCCAGCCTGCTATTTCATTAGCAGCTAGTGAGCGGCTACAGCTACGCCAGCTTCTTCTGCGACATTGTTCTTCTTTTTCCAGTCGCCGATGGCGGCGCGGATTGCATCTTCTGCCAGCACCGAGCAGTGAATCTTCACCGGAGGAAGAGCGAGCTCTTTCACAATGTCGGTGTTCGAAATCTGCAATGCTTCGGAGACGGTCTTACCCTTGACCCACTCGGTGGCGAGTGAGGAGCTGGCGATTGCCGAACCGCAGCCGAAGGTCTTGAACTTTGCATCCTCGATGACCTGCGTGTCAGGATTCACTTTGATCTGCAGGCGCATCACGTCGCCGCACTCGGGCGCGCCGACCAAGCCGGTGCCTACCTCGGCGGAAGCTTTGTCGAGGGTGCCAACGTTGCGCGGGTTCTCGTAGTGGTCAACAACTTTGTCACTGTATGCCATAGGAATGTCCTCGTTGGTTAGATGATACAGCGCGCTGGAACGGTGCGCCGAACAGCTCCGGGGCTGAGTCGGGTAACGGGATCAGCTTACCGACCCGTACTTTAGAACTCAAAGTCTTCAAATCATTGCAGTTAGCTGCGGACTGCGAGCGTCGCTCGCAAACTGCGACAGGATGCGCTCCGGCTCTTCTTGTCTCCATTTTACCAACCTGAGCGGAATTCTACGCACGCCGCAAAGGCAGCGTTTTGTGCAGCTTACGAGTATCGGGGCTTGACACCAACCTACAGAACAGCAACCCGGCCACGATGGCACCAACAAGTTCGAGCGACGCATCGAAGCTGTGAGGTGCGCGCGTGAAGCTAATTGCGATTGAAGAACATTTTCTGACCCCGGACATTCGTACAGCGTGGGCTGCGTCTGCCATCGGATCCGAAGGAACGTCGTCGTTCGATCGCGGCGAGATCGAGGAGCGGTTGGATGATCTCGGCGCGGGACGTATTGCGCTGATGGATGAGAGCGGCGTGGATATGCAGGTGCTTTCGGTGACAACACCGGCGTTGCATAACCTTGAGCCGCAAGAGAGTGTTGCGCTGGCGCGGCGGACGAACGACCTTGTGGCGGCGACGGTGGCTAAGAACCCAGATCGGTTTCAGGGATTCGCCACGCTGCCCACTGCCGCACCGTCCGAGGCTGCACTCGAGTTGGAGCGAGGCGTGCGTGAGCTTGGGTTGAAGGGCTCCATGCTTTGCGGAAGAACGCGCGAGAAGAACCTCGATCATCCGGATTTTCTGCCGATGTTTGAGGCCGCCGCACGGCTGCGCGTGCCGCTGTTCATTCATCCACAGATTCCGCAGCGTGCGGTGCGAGATGCTTTGTACTCCGGCTTCGGCGAACAGATCGACACGGCGTTTGCCGCGTTCGGCTTGGGTTGGCACTACGAAGCAGGAATCCAGTTTGTGCGGCTGATGCTGGCAGGTGTGTTCGACAAGTTTCCGGAGCTGCAAATCATTCTCGGGCACTGGGGCGAAGTGGTGCTGTTCTATCTGGAACGCTTGCAGTCGCTGAAGCGTGTGGCACCACTCAAGAACGATGTTGCCGAATACTTCAAGCAGAATCTCTATGTGACCGCAAGTGGGATGTGGAGCGAGGACTACATGCAACGCGCAGTGAAGATAGTTGGTCCAGAGCGTCTTCTCTTCTCAACCGACTACCCCTACCAATATCGACCGGGTGGTGGACCGAGAAAATTTCTCGAGAGCGTTGGGCTCTCAGCAGAAGACAAAGAGCTGTTTGCAAATCGCAACTGGGAGCAGCTGACGGGGAGAGCGAGCCTCTAGCGAAATGAGTACAGGAGCAGTTATTGCAAGAGCTCGTTCAACGTGGGAGCACGACCGCCAAGATTCATGTTTGGGCCGGAGTGATCAATGACATACCCGTTTACGGAACGTGTTGTGTAGCCAGAGATTCTTCCGCTCAGCCAATCGGCAGTTCCTACAAACACAACTTGAACCACGGGCTTGCCTGCAGCCTTCAGCGCATCACATAAGCCGGGCTCGTCTTCAATTTGCGCTATGTTTGGGTAACGGACGAAGTGAAGGGTGACCGGCTTATTGCCTGGATTCAATTTGTAAAAAGGTCCAGGCTCAAATCCATGGGGCAATCCGCATTCCCAATACATGGACACAGTTGCAATTTTCAATTTACTGGGTCCGGAACAACCGGACAAAAGAAGCGCTGTTGCGCTCAGTCCCATAGTCACCAGTTTCAAGGGTTCGCGTCTCTCTCTCCTCGTAGATGATAGTTAGGTATCAAGTATGGCCAGAAGAATGTCATGCGGTCCGCGAAACTGTGAGCGTCTTCGCGCCGCGGATTTCCCTCCTCTCGACCAACACGGTAACGACCGCCACGATGAGGCACAATCCCGCCACCGCAGCGCTGGCCATTGGCAGCTTGAGGTAGCCGTAGCCAGCAGTGAGCACAAGACCGCCTAGACTTGCGCCCAATGCATTGCCCAGATTGAAAGCTCCCTGATTGAGAGTGGACGCGAGGTTTGGTGCGCCTTTGGCCTGCTCCACGATCCGAGCCTGCAGGGGCGCTATGGCGCAGAAATGCACCATGCCCCAGATAAAAATGAGGATGACTGCGGGAACCAGATGTGGCATCGCTGACGGCATGGCGAAAAAGATTGCGATGAGAAGTACGAGACCGGTGATGAGGAGCGGCATCGGCCTCCAGTCGCCAAGACGACCACCGAGATAGTTTCCAACGGTGAGGCTGACTCCGAAGAGGACAAGAACCCAAGTGACAGCATGCGGGCTGAGATGCGTGATGGTTTCGAGCATGGGTGCGATGTACGTGAACACGCAGAACAGTGACACCGACGAAATGGTGCTGAGGCTGAGCACGAGTTGCACCTGTGGACGGATGACGGCGCGAAACTCGCTTCTGAGCTCGACAGCTTCAGATGCCTGCTCCGGCACCATGCGGTAGAGTGCCGCGAGCGCGAGGAGACCGACGGGGATGAGCGCAAGGAAGGCTGCTCGCCATCCGAACGCCTGACCGAGTGCGGTGCCTGCGGGCACGCCGAGTACGTTGGCGATAGTGAGTCCGCTGAACATCAGCGTCACAGCCTGCGTTCGCTGGTTTGTCGGCACGAGGTTCACCGCAACGATGCTGCCGATGCCGAAGAACGCACCGTGGCATAGCGCCGTGAGAACGCGCGCACACAACAAAAGTTCGTAGGTCGGCGCGATCGCGCAGAGGAGATTACCGCAAATGAAAATGCCCATCAATATGAGCAACGCACGCTTGCGCTCCGTGCGCGTGAGCAGTAGAGCGATGAGCGGCGAGCCGAAGGTGACGCTGAGAGCGTAGGCGGAAACCAGCACGCCCGCTTTTGGAATGGTGATGGAGAAGCTTCGCGCCAAGTCCGGCAGCAAGCCCATGATGATGAACTCGGACGTACCAATGCCGAATGCCGCTACGGCGAGTGCGAAAAGGGATTTGCGCATTCTTCCCATTGTTGCAAAAGCACGGCAAGCACAATCGCCATGTCCCCTCCTTCGGTGCGAACCCAGTCAGCGAGTCTTCGTAATGTCCGGGCCGAGGGCTTCCTGTGCGCTTTCCGCGGGCTCTTCCGGTATCGGATCTTCGATACGGTGATGGGCGTTCTCCCCATCCAGGTAGTTGCGGGTCAGGCCGTCTTTGAGAATGGCAAACGCGGCTTCGGGCGTGTCGGCAAATTGAAACAGATCCTTGTCCTTGACCGCAATCGCACCCTTTTCGGCGAGGACGTCGAGGTTGATCACCTGCTTCCAATAGTCTGAACCGTAGATCACGATGGTGATCTTTTTTGCGAGCTTATGTGTCTGGTCAAGGGTCAGGAGCTCAAACATTTCGTCGAGCGTGCCAAAGCCGCCGGGAAAAACAACCAGCGCCTTGGCAAGGTAGGCGAACCAGTATTTGCGCATGAAGAAGTAGTGGAAGTTGAGGTTGAGCGCGGGTGTGACGTAGGGGTTCGGCATCTGCTCAAAGGGCAGCTTGATGTTCAGACCGATGGTTTTGGCACCGGCTTCGTAAGCGCCACGGTTCGCGGCTTCCATGATGCCGGGGCCTCCGCCTGAAGTGACAACGAAGCGATGACGCCGACCGGGCAGCTTCTTCGACCATGTAGCGAGCATGTTAGCGAGTTTGCGGGCATCTTCGTAGTAGCGAGCCATCTCAACAGCAGCTTCCGCTCGCTTGAGCTTCATGTCGGAAGCTTCACCGCTGGCGATTTCATGGCCTTTGGCGGGCTGCTCTTCCGGCGGCGCGGGCGTGGTCGACCCCGTGTTTTCAAGGAGTTCAAGCTGCTGATTGGCCCAGTCCATACCGTGGAAGCGGGCAGAACCAAAGAAGACCACAGTGTCCTGAATGCGCTCACGGCGGAACTTCGTCATGGGCTCGTAGTACTCGGCCATGATGCGGAGCATGCGGGCATCGGGTGAGTTGAGGAAGTCTTCGTTTTCGTAGGCGAGTGGAGCGGCGGGGAGTTCGGCTGGTTCGAGGCGCGGAGTAACAGTGTCGTTCGGCTGGTTCGGCATAGGGAGTCTATTGTCGCGCGGGTTGGTGGCGAGTGGCGAGTGCGGCTTTGAACACGCTCGTGCCTTGGCACTCGCACTTGCAAATACGGGGGTCTCTCCACTGCGCGCTCTTCGAGCGCTTCGGTCGAGATGACAGGTTATTTGGGTAATGCCGGTGACCCCTCCAGCTGAAAGCAGATCCTTCGCTGCGCTCAGGATGACAGTATCGCGGGTGAAGCTTAGGGGCGGAAGTCGCGGTAGTGGATGATTTCGCTGACGCCGATCCAGACGTCGAGCAGGCCGAGGCCAGTGATCAGGCCGCGAACCCAGCCCTGCTGGAGGAGATTGAAGATGGCGGGGTGCGCCAGCATCCAGCCGTTCTGCTGCCAGTAGCGGCCCCACCAGGGAAGCCACGCCAGCAGGCCTCCGATATAAAAGCAGAAGATGACGAAGACGCCGAGGCTGGCGCGCTGCAGCCAGACGGGGGCTGGGTCAGAAACAGCCTTCTGCGTTACGGGTGGTGGAGTGCCCGTGTTGTGATGAGCCTCGGAAAAGAGCTCGCCTTGCTTCGACGACATCCTTTTTACGTTAGCAGGGTGCGGTGTGGGATGTCGCCGCTCCATCGGTTACTGCGAATGGCGGGAGGCTTCCGCAGCGGCACGGCGCTCGGCTTTTTCTTCTTCCTTCTGCGCTTTGCGTTGAGCCTTTTCGCGTAGGTCGGATGCAGCGTGGGCAGCCTTCTCCTGCTGCTTCTTGGTTTTCTCGCTTTCAGGTTGCGCTTTTATCACTCCGAGAACAGTCGGTGGAGCGGTCTGTTTCGTTGTCTTGGGGTCGGTGGTTGTCACGCGTGGGATTCCGTTTGCAGCGCCCGGAGAATGGAAGCCGGTGGGCATATCGCCGCGCATGTTGGCGGCGGGAGCTAAAAGCCGCGAGGTCGCGCGGCCGTTCTCGCGTACGTGGTCAACGGGTTGGAGCAGCCCATTTTTTGCGTTGCTGATTTGCGGGACCGGGGCATCGGTGCGGGCCAAATCTTTGATTTCGAGGCCATCTACGTCTCTGGCGAGTTGGTTGAGAACGCCGTTGAAGTGGCGAGTGGACGAGCGCATGCTGCCGCCATCTCGACTAGGGTCGGAATGACTGATTTCGTAATTGCCATCGAGTGGCGTGGCGGCGGGGTTGTCAGCATCCCACGACCCGAGGTGGCCAGAGGCGTGAATGTTGCCGACGGGCTTGGGATTGATGAGTTCAGCCTGATACGTGAACGGGCGGTGGGCACCGAGATTCTGCAGGTGCAGGTCCTGAATGTCGAGTTCCAGTGGGTCTTTGCCGGGCTCAGACGAACCGATGAAGAGCTTCGCGTCTGAACACTTGAACTGATCGACAATGAGCGAAATATTCGGACGGGTGTACGTGTCTTCGAGATCAGGCGTTGGCTCGTTCTGCTTCGGGCTGAGCAGCTTCGAGCGTTGACCAGGTGGAGGAACGTGCAGCTCCATGCCGGTAAGCGTGACGGTACCGATGCGCGTGGGCGAGTGAAAGAGCTTGCGTAACGCGGTGTGAAAGCTGAAGGTCTGCACCGAAAGCATGGCCTGCGGTGCGGGGCCGGGCTCGTTATCCGTCTGTGCGCCGTTGAAGTGAGCGATGCGGAGACCTTTGCCCTGAACCTCAACCCCCTTAGCGAGCGAGATGTGCAGTTCGTCGAGTTCAACCGGCGCGGTGAACTCCGCAGATAGCGTTTGGATGACGCGCTTACGAAGGAACGGCTCGGCGTTGCGGATGATGTATTCCGCAGAGACTACGAAGACGAAGCAGCAGACGATGGTGAGCCAAAGGACAACCTTGAACCAGCGGCGTCGCCACCATTTTGGTGGTGGTGGTTTGTATGCAGGCAGTGTCGAACCAGCGCCTCTGAACTCAATTACGTTCACCGGCAAAATACTCCAATGCGCTTAGGATGCCACGCGGGCAGGCGCAGTCTCACCTATGCTGCCAGCGATGCGAAAATAGAACCTGATGCTGCAACTTTCAGGTGCCGGGAAACGCTTCGGCCAAAAACTCCTATTTGATGAACTGAGCTGGCTGATTACGCCGAACGAGCGCACGGGGCTCGTAGGCGGCAACGGTACCGGCAAATCGACGCTGCTGAAGATGATTGCAGGCGTGGAAGGGCTGGACTACGGCCAGCGCACGCTGATCAAAGGCACCACGATTGGCTACCTGCCACAGGATGGGCTGGCGCTTTCCGGGCGCAGCGTGTTCGACGAATGCCTGAGCGTGTTTGATGAGTTGCACGAGATGGAGCGCGAGTCGGAGCGGCTGACCCATGTGCTTTCCGACGCCGATCCGAAGTCGAAGGAATATGCGCAGGCCGCGGACCGATATTCCGAGATCGCCGATCTGTTGCATGCGCACGACATCTACTCACTGGACTCGCAAGTGGGTGCAGTGCTCGGGGGGTTGGGCTTTAGCAAGGAAGACTGGGAGCGCCGGACAGAGGAGTTTTCCGGTGGATGGCAGATGCGTATCGCACTCGCCAAGCTGCTGCTGCAGAAGCCTTCCGTGCTGTTGCTGGATGAGCCGACGAACCATCTTGACCTGGAAAGCCGCAACTGGCTGGAAGAGTACCTCGGCACCTATGAGAACGCCTTCATTCTGATTTCGCACGACCGCTATTTTCTGGACCAGACGGTGAACAAGACCGTGGAAGTCTGGAACAAGCGGATGCACGTGTATCACGGCAACTACTCGAAGTACCTGACGCTGAAGGACGAGCGTCGCACGCAATTGATTTCGGCATACAAGAACCAGCGCGAGCGCATCGAGGCGCTGGAAGCGTTCATCAACCGATTCCGTGCGCAGGCGACGAAGGCTAAGCAGGTGCAGTCTCGTATCAAGGAGCTCGAGAAGATCGAGCGCATTGAGATACCGGACGAAGAGGCGACAATTCACTTCACATTCCCGCAGCCGCCTGCTTCCGGGCGCACGGTGCTGGATGTTCGCAATCTGACGAAGCACTACACCAATCGAGACGGCAGTCCCAAGGTGATTCTCGAGGACGTGAGCTTCACGATTGACCGTGGCGACCGCATTGCGCTGGTGGGCGTGAACGGTGCGGGTAAGTCGACGCTGCTGCGCATGCTGAGCGGGCAGGAAGCGCCGACTGCCGGTGAGATCAAGGCGGGCCACAATGTGCTTTCCGACTTTTTTGCGCAGGACCAGTACAAGGTGCTGGACGGCGCGGCGGAGATGCTCGGGGACATTACTGGAGCGAACCCGCGCGTGGACGTGGTGACGCTGCGCTCGCTGCTGGGCTGCTTTATGTTTTCCGGCGACGACGTGTTCAAGAAGCTGGGCGTGCTTTCCGGTGGAGAACGCAATCGATATGCGCTGGCCAAGATGCTGGTGTCTCCGGCAAACTTCTTGCTGCTGGATGAGCCGACCAACCATCTCGACATGCGGGCGAAGGACGTTCTGCTGGATGCGATTCGCAACTTCAGCGGCACCGTGCTCTTCGTGTCACACGATCGCTACTTCATTGATGGGCTGGCGACACGTGTGTTTGAAGTGGAAGAGAAGCGTGTCCATATCTATCCGGGAAATTACGAAGACTACACATTCCGTAAGTCAGGTGGGATACCGACGAATACGGGAGAGCTTGCGGCGAAGCTGGGGCAGGACGAGTCCACTGGGGGCAGCATCGATCCGGCGACCGGAATGTTCCGAGCGGTGAAGCAGGTCGGCTTGAAAGAGCCGGAGGTAGTCGAGTCTCCGACAGTCTTTATGGAAGGCGACCCGAACAGCGACTCGACGCATGAGCTGGAAGGATCGCTTGCACCTGTAACGGCGGCTCCGAAGATCGCGGCGAAGAAGTTGAATCCGATCAAGCTGAAGCAGATGGAAGATCGTGTGACGGCGGTGGAACGTGAGTTGAGTGACCTGGATGTGCGCATTGCGACCGCCGAGCAGCAGCAGGCGAACTACACGACTGCAGAAGCGGCGAAGAAGATCGCGGCGGAGCTGGACTTGTTGCGCGAACAGCAGGTGACCCGGTCAGCGGAGTGGGAAGAGCTGGCGATGCAACTGGAAGAGCAGCTTACGGCTTAGGCAATCCACATCGCTTTGAGCAGGCTGCTCATTTTGCTGCCGCTGAGGACGCCCTTGCAAATATAATCTGCTGCCATGGCTATCCGAAGTTTTGCTGTGCTGATGTGCTTGTTAGCGGTAAGTTGCGTTGGATGCCGGATCGAAGACTCACCGTCAAGGCGCGAAGTAGCTCAACAGGGCCGTGCCGATAGAGCAGACCGGATAGCGCCGCCCCCCAGCCATATTTCTGTAGTCGACGATGCGCAGCGCGTGGTGGATGCATGTGGCCAGCCGGCCAGCGACACGACACAGGCAATCTACGACAAGATTTACAACGGCCCGGTGCGGCGGATGATCTACTTCAATCGGCAGCCAATTGTCGTGGAGTTCATCCCTTCGCTGCCAGAAGCGCGCCTGGCCGGGCACGAGGCGCCGTTTCCACCAGAGTTGCGGGCTCCCGCAACACCGCCGCCAGGATCGGTGTGGCGCTTCCAGACGGTGCGTATGGGCGAGCGCGAGATCATGACGAAGACGCGGCTTTCCATTTTTCTGCCATGCGCGGCAAAAGCGCTCGAAGACGAGCTGTAACGTATGCGCATTCTTATCATTGGTGCTGGTGCAGTCGGTGGATACTTTGGCGCACGTCTGCAGGCTGCGGGACGCGACGTTACATTCCTCGTCCGTGAGCGACGTGCCGAGCAGTTGCGACGTACCGGGCTGCAGGTGGTGAGTCCCTATGGGGATGTGACGGTGCAGCCAAGGCTGCTGCTCGCCAGCGAGCTGCGCGAGACGCCCGAGGCCTTCGACCTGATTCTGTTGAGCACAAAGGCGTACTCGTTGGAAGCAGCTATGGAGGATTTTGCTCCTGCTGTTGGCGAGAACACGGCAATTCTGCCACTGCTGAACGGCATGCGGCACCTCGATGTACTTGATGCCCGTTTCGGTGCAGCGCGGGTGCTTGGCGGGTCGACGCGGATTGTTGCCGACCTGGATTCCTACGGCCGCGTACTGAACATGGAGCGGCTCCAAGACCTGGTCTTCGGCGAGCGCGATCGAAGCATTACTCCACGCCTGGAGGCGATTGCGGCGACGCTGCACGGTGCTGGGTTCGATGACATGCAGTCGCCGGACGTGCTCGCGTTTATGTGGCAGAAGTGGGTGCTGCTTTGCTCGCTCGCGTCTTCAACTTGCCTTATGCGCGGAGCGATTGGAGAGATTGCGGCTGCATCGGGTGGCGTGGATGTGGTGAAAGGGTTGATTGCGGAAACTTCGGCGGTGGCGGCGGCTGAGGGGTACCCGCAATCTGCGGAGTTCCTGGCGACGATCACGTCACGGTTGACTGCGGCTGGCTCGCCGCTGACGGCCTCGATGTACAGGGATTTGAAAAAGGGTTCGCCGGTGGAATCGGATCAGATTGTCGGCGACATGCTGCGACGTGCAGAGAAGCATGGGATCGCCGCGCCTTTGTTGCGAGTAACGCTTGCGAACCTGGGCGTGTATATGGGGGCGCTCGCGGAGTAGGTTGGCTGTGTTCGCCCTCAGGGGCTAAAGCCCCGGCGTTATGCTCTTAGTGGCCGGGCTGAAGCCCGGCCTTTCAAAGCTCCTCTATGCGCAGGGAGATACATCTCTGTCCGACGCACCTTCGAGACCCTATCTACGACTGTCAGGCGTGGCATCATCAGCTATGGCATCGCTTTGGACACCGATGGACTGGCGTGCGCGGCTCGCCGAACTGGAAGCACGCGACAGTGATGAAAAGCAGGCACCGTTGCGGCGCGACATTCGCTCGCTTGGAATCCTGCTGGGGCAGGTGCTGCGCGAGCAGGCTGATGACGCGCTGTTCGACACCGTGGAGTCACTTCGCCGCACCGCAATCGCTCGACGCGAGGCCGAAGCTGCGGACGATGCGAAGGGGGCGGGTGAGCATCTGCAGGACGCGCGTGCCGTGGCGTACATGGCTGCGGACGATCCGCAGGCCGCCTATCGTTTGGCGCGAGCTTTCGCGACTTACTTCGAACTGATCAATCTTGCAGAAACGAATCATCGCAAGCGCAGGCGCGGTGCAGGCCAGTTGAATGCGGATGCTGCGCCGCAACGCGGCAGTCTGCGCGGAACGCTGCGGCGCATGAAGCAGGCGGGCTACGATCGCGGAGCCGCGCTGCGGGAGCTTACGAACATCTGCATCATGCCGGTGTTTACGGCACACCCCACCGAGGTTGCGCGGCGCAGCGTGATGTTCAAGCGGCGCAGGATCGCAGACCTGCTGGAAAAGCTGGATGCGATTCCGCTTTCAGAAGCACAGCTCAACGAGCTGGAACGCGCGATGGCCGCGGAGATTACGGCGCTCTGGCAGACGGATGATGTGCGAAATGCTCGGCCGACGGTGAAGGACGAGATTCGCCTGGCGCTCGACTACTACGAGGCCTCCATCTTCGCGACGGTGCCGGTGCTGTATGCGGAGATTGGGAGCGCGCTCGATGCAGAATTCGCGGACGAATCTGCGGAACGTACTCCGCTATCAAAGTTGCCGCTGGTTGTGCGCTTTGGGTCCTGGATTGGCGGAGACCGTGACGGGAATCCATTCGTTACAGCAGAAACTACGGCGGAGTCGCTCGCGATGTCGCGCGCTCTGCTGTTTGCGTACTACCTGGGTCAATTGAACAACATCTTCGAGCAGGTTGGCTCATCGACGAACCAAGCTGCGATTTCCCCGGCTTTGCAGGATCTGCTGAAGGACTACCTGGCGCAGTTGCAGGTGAGTACGCGTGATCGTGATGATGCTGAACCACATTTGCCTCTCGAAGCGGTGCGGCTCGCCATTGCCTGCATCAGTTTGCGGCTAGGAGGAGAATTGCCGCCTACGATGAGGCGCAATCTTGCGATAAGCGAAGAGGCGAAGTTGCCGCTGTATGTTTCCGCTACAGAGTTTCTGAGCGACTTGCAGTGTGTGCGTGACTCCGTGGCGGCGAACCAGGGGGGGCGGCTTGCTGAAATGTTCCTCGAGCCGCTGCTGATACAGGCGCGCTCCTTCGGGCTGAGCCTGCAGACGCTGGATGTGCGGCAGCATGCGCGGGTGCATGAGGCTGCGGTACAGGAGCTCGATGCATGGCGCGAGGGCGCGGCACTGACGCTTCCTGCAGCGCCTTCGAAGGAAACGGAAGAAGTGCTCGCGACGTTTCGCGGCATTGCCGAGGCGAAGCGGAATGCGCCTGCAGTCATCGCGCGCTATGTGATTTCCGGTGCCGCCTCCGCGACCGACGCTCTGCGCGTGCTGTGGCTGGCACGAGTTGGTGGCGTGGCCGTGGAAGGCGGCGCGGGAGCAAACGGAGAGCACGACCCAGGACTGCAGCCTGTGCCGTTATTTGAGTCGATTGAAGATCTGCAGAACGCTGCGACGATCTGCCGCGAACTCTGGTCGAGCGAGGCGTACAAGCCTCTGCTGAAGGTCTGGGGACGTCAGCAGGAAGTAATGCTTGGTTACTCCGATTCCAATAAAGACGGCGGCATGATTGCCAGCACGTGGGAGATATGGAAGGCGCACCGGGCGCTACATGACGTGGCTCGCGAATGCGGTGTGAAGCTGCGGCTCTTTCACGGCCGTGGAGGAACGGTTGGCCGTGGTGGCGGACCGACGCATCGTGCCATCTATGCGCAGCCACTCGATAGTTTTACCGGCGAGTTGCGGATTACTGAGCAGGGCGAAGTGCTGAACTGGAAGTACTCCGACGTGGTGCTGGCAGAACGCAATCTGGAGCTGATGATCGCCGCGTCACTGGATGCAGTAACGCGTCCTGACCTGAAGACGAGCGAGTCAGGCTCGCATCTGACGGGCGCGATTCTGCCCACATGGGAAAGCGCGCTGGATGAGCTGAGTGCGAGTTCGTTTGCGTTCTACAAGCAGTGCATCGTGGATGATCCGGAGGTCTTCACCTATTTCGAGCAGGCCACGCCCGTCGCAGAGTTGGAGCATGCTCGCATCGGGTCGCGACCGGCAAAACGCGCGGACGCGAGCGCAACGAAGAAGCGCAGCATGGCCGACCTGCGCGCGATTCCGTGGGTGTTTGGGTGGATGCAGTCGCGGCATGTTGTGCCGGCATACTTTGGCGTCGGACATGCGCTGGAGACCTATGCCAGTGCGCATCCTGAAGGCCTGACTACGCTGCGCGAGATGATGCGTAGCTTCCCGCTGTTTCTCGACATGATGCGCAATGTGGAGATGGCGCTGGCAAAGGCGGACTTCGGCATCGCGCGCTTGTACGCTTCGCTCGTGGAAGATGCTGCTCTGCGCGAACGCGTGTATGCGACGTTGCATGAGGAGTTTGAGCGCACACGGCGCATGGTGCTCGCGGTGACCGAGCAGACGGAGTTGCTGGAGCGGAATGCCGTTCTCTCCACCTCCATTCGCCTGCGCAACCCATATGTGGATCCAATAAGTTTGTTGCAGGTAGAGTTATTGCGCCGGAAGCGTGGTGGTGAGCAAAGCGAAGAACTCGACCGTGCGATTACGGCGACGATTAACGGAATCAGCGCGGGGTTGAGGAATACAGGGTGAATGCTAGTGCGAGTGTTTAGTGGCGAGTGATCCCCTAAGGGGCTGAAGCCACGTTCCGTTTGCGCGGTAGATGGCTGGGCTGAAGCCCAGCCCCTTCACAGCAACGAGCGAACGCACTTACCTGGCCTGGTACATGACTGAGCTGGAGCCCAATCGCTTGCAAGCGACGAACGAGTGATCCGATCCTGACTGATGATTTGTCACATGACGTGCGACTCGGCTCTTGGCCAATAATCACCGTCCGCTCATCACTCGCCACTCATCACTCGACCTTTGCGATACACTTGCGGCCATGATGCGTACGCTTGCTGTAGTGTCTTTCGTGGCTGTTGGAGTTGCTTTGTTTGCAGGTCGGATGTATGGATTCCAGGCTGCACCTGCCAGGCCCGCGATGCCGCCTTCTACGCATGAGGTGAATGCGGACAAGAGCATCACTTTCCGCTATCACGATCCAAGTGCGAGCAAGGTTGAAGTGCAAACCGATGCCGCGCTTAGGCCGCTGACTTTGGAGCGCGGTAGCAACGGAATGTGGAGCGGTGTCACTGGACCGCTGAAGCCGGAAATTTACGGCTATACGTTCATGGTGGACGGCATGCCGATGCTTGATCCACGCAACGGCGACATTCGCCACAACTTAGCGTTTCCCTCCGACGAAGTGACGGTGAAAGGCGATGTGCCTCAACCGTGGGAGCTGCAGGACATCCCACATGGCGTGGTTTCGCGGCATGTGTTCACGACTAAGATCGCAACGAACCTTCCGCAGAACCAGAGCGCCTATGTGGTGTACACGCCACCCGGGTATGACCCGAAGCACAAGGGCGGCTATCCCGTCCTTTATCTGCTGCACGGCTATACGGATGCGGAAGATGGATGGACGCAGGTAGGTCGCGCGAACCTTATCCTTGACGGCCTGATCGACAGCGGCAAGGCCGTACCGATGATTGTGGTGATGCCACTGGGCTACGGAAATTTCAAGTTCCTGACCAACGGCTTTGGCGGATGGAGCATGCCAGATGCGGTGCGCGAAAATGTTCAGCTCTACAGCCAGATGCTGCAGGGTGAGGTGATACCCGCGATTGATCGCGACTACAACACAGCGAAGGGACGCGAGAACCACGCGATTGCGGGCTTGTCGATGGGTGGGCTGGAAAGCCTCACGATCGGCCTGAACCACACTGCTGATTTTGCGTACGTTGGGGGATTCAGTTCAGCGGTCGGCGAGAAGACCTTCGAGACAGGCATGCCGCTGCTGGACGCCAAGAAAGCCGACCTGAAGTTGCTGTGGATTGCATGCGGAACAGACGATCGCCTGATCGTTGGCAATCGAGCTTTCATCGCTTCTGCAAAGGCAAAGGGACTACCGGTAACAGCAATCGAGACGCCGGGTGCGCACACATGGCTGGTGTGGCGGGACAACCTGCTGAACTTTGCGCCGCTGTTGTTTCGCAAGTAAGCGTGCCTGAACAACACTTCCGAGGAGACGATTGTGAAAGCGATACAGCCCTACCTGATGTTCAACGGGAACTGCCGCGAGGCGATGAACTTCTACACCGATGCGATGGATGCCGATCTGCACATCATGGACGGCGAGCAGGCACCTAACACACCCGATGACAAAAAGGAGCTTGTGCTGCACGCCATGATGCGCAAGGGGTCGTCGATGGTCCTGGCATCGGATGTGATGCAAGGTGAGCCGGCGAAATTCGGAACCAACTTTTCGCTTTCAATTGATTGCGAGAGCACGGAGGAACAGGAGAAATTGTTCGCGGCGCTGAAAGAGGGTGGCACGGTGACGATGGCGTTACAGGACACATTCTGGGGCGCCCGATTCGGAATTGTGACGGACAAGTTCGGTGTGAGCTGGATGTTCAATTTCGATTACGGCAAGCACTCATAGGTGCTACCGGCAAAGACAAAGAGCCAGCCTCAACGGCCGGCTCTTTTTGTCGCCGATGCAGGAAATGTCTAGCTCAGCGGTGAAATTTTTACTGCTTTGTTGTCGACGAATTCAATCGTCTCGGTCTTGTCGCCGACGTGATAAGTCACGCTGCGATCTCCGATTTTGTCGCCGTGAGGTTCGATGACTTCGCCCAGCGCCATCATGGCCTGATTTTCGCTCATGCCGGGCGCGGCTTCGTGCTTGTCGATGTGTGCCCAGACGTCTGGTGCCCAGTGCTTGTAGAGCGTGTGCGGGTCGTCGTAGAAGAAGATGTCATCGCTGAGGAAGGTGTAGTTGCCGTTCTCAAAATTCCCAACAGGTGTGGCGTACAAAGCGTTTGGATCCGGTGAGCTCGGCAGCGTGAAGGCGAGCAGAACGTGCTTCTCACCTGCCGCAATGCGCGCTGTGGCGGCACGGGTATGCGGTGCCACCTGTTCAAAGACATCTTTGATCAACATGGGTTCCGCGCCGTACAGCGTTCCGACAGAATGGGCGTAGTCGGCATGGTGGCTGGCAACTTTGTAGTAGTCGAGTTGACCCCCGGCGCTGACCCAGATGGTTTTGCCGATGAGCGCACGTTCATCTTTCAGCGAGTCAGGGCGCTGCTTGCGGACGAAAACGGTGTCATCTTCCGAGAGCTTGCCTTTTTCAAAGGTGGCCCGTTGGGGAACTACCGCGTTTTCTTCGACCACGTTGCGGTGATGGAGGTATAGCAGTTCGCCCCCGATGGCGAGCACTACAAGCGCAACAACGATTCCGATCAGCTTCCCTTTTGATTCCATGCTTCTCTCCAGCCGCGTTCTTTGAGTGGTTCACCCGCTACGCTATTATCACGGACACACTCCTTTCAGAGGTTCGCCTTGCGCATCCCTGCTTTCGCTTTGCTTGTGTTTGCTACCTCCGCTGCTTTCGGACAAAAGGCACCTGTGCCGAGAACGGTGCCTGCACCGCCACGCGAAACGCCTGCTGCAGTCTCTCGCTACATCAAGGTGCCGGCGGCAGAGTACATTCTGCTCGAAAAGGTGCGCGTGATTGATGGCACCGGCTCCCCTGCACGCGAGAACCAGATGGTTCTGCTGCACAACGGCAAGATCGAGTACGTAAAAGAGCAGGCGTATGACCAGATGACGCCTAAAGGAGCGGTGGTGCTCGACCTGAGCGGACGCACCGTGTTCCCCGGCATCGTCGGCATGCATGACCACATGTATTACATCGCGCGGCCGAACCTGGACGCGACGGGCCACTCTGAACCGCCACTGGTGGTGCCGCAGATGACGTTCACCTCACCGCACCTGTACCTCGGAGCAGGGGTGACTACGCTGCGCACGACGGGCTCCGTCGAGCCATACACCGACTTGAATCTTCGCAAGGAAATCGATGCGGGCAATCTGGCCGGGCCGCACATGGATGTGACCGCGCCGTATCTGGAAGGACCTCATTCGCCGTTCATCCAGATGCACCAGCTAGCGGACGAGAACGATGCGCGCAGAACGGTGGACTTCTGGGCAGAGCAGGGTGCGACGAGCTTCAAAGCCTACATGAACATCACGCGCGCGCAATTGAAGGCGGCGATCGACGAAGCGCACAAGCATGGAACTAAGGTGACCGGACACCTGTGTGCGGTCACCTACCCGGAAGCGGCGGAGCTTGGCATCGATAACCTCGAGCATGGCTTCTTCGTGAACACACAGCTTGATCCGGGCAAGCAGCCGGATGTTTGTCCGCCGACAGTCGGCAATCCAACGATGGCGAAGATGACGCCCGACTCAGCGGAAGGCGCAGCACTGATCAAGCTCCTGGTGAGCAAGCATGTTGCGGTGACATCAACGCTGCCGGTGTTTGAAGCCGACGATCCTCGCCATGTGCATCCGCAAGAGCGCGTGCTGCAGACGATGTCTCCTGCGTCGCGTGAGGCATACCTGTACACGCGCAACATGGAAATGACTCGCGCGGCTGCTTCTGAAAAAAACGCCGCGCAACGTGCGCAGATTTACGCGAATGACATCGCCATGGAGCGAGCGTTTGTTGCGGCGGGCGGCCTGCTACTCGCAGGGCCAGACCCGACCGGCGACGGCGGAGTGCTGCCAGGATTTGGCGATCAGCGCGAGATTGAATTGCTGGTGGAGGCGGGCTTCTCTCCAGTAGAAGCAATCAAGATTGCAACGCTGAATGGAGCGACATACCTCGGGCGAGCGGCGAGCATCGGGACGATCGCATCCGGCAAGAACGCCGATCTCGTTGTGGTGAGGGGCGACCCGAGCCAGCACATCAGCGACATCGAGAACACGGAGATTGTGTTCAAAGATGGTGTCGGGTATGACTCGCAGAAGTTGCTGGATTCTGCGAAGGGACGGTACGGACAGTACTAAGTGTGGTCTGTTGTGGACTCACACGGAGAGCACTGGTCGGGCCAGGAAAGCAGATCCTTCGCTTTGCGCAGGATGACAACCTAAGAGGGAGTGAGCTGACCGGAACGGGCTAGCCAATCGGCTCTGCGGTGCTGAGTTCCTTTTCTGCGGCGATCAGGTCTTCGGCGGTAAGTTTGTCGGCGCGGCGCAAGGCCGGGAAGAAGACCGCCCACAGGCCGGTAATAGTCATGCTCGCGATGCCGCCGAGAACGACGGCGCGTACTGCGCCAAACCAGTGCGCGGTGAGGCCGCTTTCGTATTCGCCGAACTCGTTACTAGCACCGAGGAAAAGCCAGTTCACGCTGGAAACGCGGCCACGCATTTCAGGTGGCGTGGCGAGTTGCAGGATGCTGGAGCGCACGACGACACTGATCATGTCGGTCGCGCCGGTAATGAAAAGCGCAAAGCAGCTTAGCCAGATGTTGCGGCTGAGGCCGAAGACGATGGTGGCTGCGGCGAAGCCTGCGACGCAGAACAACATCGTTCGCCCCGCGTTGCGCTTGATGGGCACCACGACCAGTGTGAGTGAGACCAGTAATGCGCCGAAGCTCGGCATCGCACGTAGAAGACCAAGGCCGTGTGGCCCTGTGTGCAACACCTCTTTCGCAAAGATGGGCAGCAGTGCCACAGCGCCGCCGAAGAGGACGGCGAAAAGATCCAGCGAAATGGAGCCGAGCAGCAGGCGTGTATGCGCGACATATTCGAGACCCGCAAGCATGGTGCGGACGGTAAAACCTTTTCGCTCTGCCGCGGGACGGGCGTGGATGGAGCTGAAGAGCGCAAGGTAGAGCAGCAGGCAAAGCAGAGTGAAACAGTAAACAATCGAGCCACCCTGCAGGCTGCCGAACCGCGTGCCCGGGAACCACTTCAGAAGCGGAACGGTAAACAAAAGGCCACCGACCATAGGGCCGATTGCATTGGAAATCTGGAAGATGGTCGCGCCCCACGTGACGGCGTTCACGAAGTGTTCCTTTGGAACGAGTGCGGGGAGCAGCGAACTCATGGCAGGGCCGCTGAAGCAGCGTCCAATGCCGATGAGAAACAGCACCCCGTAGAAGAGCCAAACGTTGTGGCTACCGCTAATCGAAATGGAAAGCAGAAGCGCGGTGGCAATCGACTGCAGCGAATAACAGGCGAGCACAATCGCCCGGCGATCGTAGAGGTCCGCGGCGTGGCCTGCGATGAGAACGAACAACACGCCGGGAAGAAAGAGTGCCAGGCCCGTGTAGCCGAGAGCAAGAGCAGATCCGGTAATTTGATATATCTGCCACGCTACCGCGATTGCCTGCGCTTCCGCCCCGACAACGCCAAGAAAGCGGGCGGCTGAGTAGACGCGAAACTCACGATGCTTCCAAGCAGCGACCTTGTGAGGCCGATGTTCCCCATCATCCATGCTCTTTCTATGCTGACACATGTGTCGCGAACCGGAAGTGTGCGTACCTTATGATGATGTCGATGACTGCACCCGATCAATCCCAGCTTGGCTCGTTACTGACGGAAACGCGCAACCCTGTTAGCGAGCATTTGGATGAACTTTCCACGCTCGACATGCTTGCCGTAATTAACGATGAGGACGCCAAGATCGCCGCTGCTGTGCGTGCGGAGTTGCCTCACATTGCTGCGGCTGTCGACGCTATTGCGGAGCGGTTCCAACGTGGTGGCCGATTGTTCTATGTGGGTGCGGGGACGAGTGGCAGGCTAGGCGTGCTCGATGCAAGCGAGTGCCCGCCGACGTTTTCTGTTCCCGCAGAGCTTGTGCAGGGAATGATCGCAGGCGGCGATCGTGCGTTGCGGCTTTCGAGTGAACACTCAGAAGATTCGCGTGATGAGGGAGCGCGCGATTTAGCGGAGACTGGTTTCGCGGAAAATGGAAGGCCGGACACGCTGGTGGGCATCGCAGCAAGTGGACGTACGCCATACGTGCTTGGCGCAATGGACTTTGCGAAGAACGAAGGCGCGCTGGTGATTGGGCTGAGTTGTGTGCCTGGATCACTCGTGGAGCAAGCGGCGCAGATTGCGATTACGCCGGCGACTGGCCCTGAAGTGGTGACAGGCAGCACCCGCATGAAAGCCGGCACGGCAACGAAGCTTGTGCTGAACATGCTTTCCACGGGCGTGATGGTGCGCACCGGCGCGACCTACGGCAACCTGATGATTAACGTGCGCCCGACGAACGAGAAACTGGTCGATCGTGCGGAGCGGATCATCGCTGCGGCGACGAGGTGCGATCGCGCCCGGGCTACGGAGTTGTTGAAACAGTCCGGAAGCAACGTGAAGCTGGCGATTGCGATGGGTGCGCTCGGGCTGGATCGCGAAGGCGCTCAGCAAAAACTGGATGCAGCGGGCGGTGTGTTGGCGAAGGCGCTGAAGTAAAGCGGGAATAGTCGGCAGAAACTACGAACATTTGTCTACTGTCGTTCTTCCACTTGTCTTTCTGTCTACCGTCTACTGTCTGCTTTCACCCGCTGCCAGCCGGTGGCTGTGTCAATTAGCAAAGCCTTCGCGGCGGCGCGACGGCCCGCATGCATACCGTCTGTACCTGCGGAGCGGTCGTTGTAGACGATCACACGGTTGCGACCACCACGCTTGGCTTGATAAAGCGCCTTATCAGCGCGACGTAGTGTGTCTGCCCAGGTGCGTTCTCCAGGACGGCGCGTGCTGACACCAATGCTCACCGTCATCCGGATGATGCAGTCCCCTTCCTCAAGGCAGATCTTCTCAACGGCACGGCGAAGCTGTTCAGCAAGCATTTCTGCTCCACTTAGATCGCGCCCGGGAAGCATTACAGCAAATTCTTCGCCACCGACACGCGCGGTGATGTCACGCGGCCCAACTGTTTGGAGCATGGCTGCGCCTAACGCTTTGAGGGCGCGATCGCCGGTCCAGTGGCCGTAGGTGTCGTTCAACACTTTGAACTTATCGAGGTCGAGCATCAGCAACGCTAGCGGTGTTTCGTTGTTTTCGGCGATACGGATTTCATCCGCTGCGAATTCTTCCATGGCAAGGCGATTGCATAGACCTGTGAGGGTGTCCATGCGCGTTTCTTCGTGCAGGCGGCGTTTACTTTCCGCGACCCATAGCGAGATGAATGAGAACGACAGGATGGAAACGCTGATGAGCAGGGCGAGGCGTGCGGCGCTCATCAGAACGTCGTGCATGTGGCCATGCATCGCTAGATCAACCGTCAAGCGAAAGATGAAGACTGCCATCACGACGCCGATCTGAATCGCGCAAAAGCGGGCAGCGTTGAGTATGCCCTTGATGGCTGTTCGCCACAGCATGCGCATGGTGATGGCCATGATGGCCATGGTGATGAGCCGCGAGAAAAGGAACGCAAAACGCCAGTGCGCGCCGCTCATGATGGCGAAACCCAGCTCCAGTGCCATGGAGCCGGAGATGACTGCGGCGGGCCATTGTTCATAGAGTGGACGGCGCAGCGCGAACCAGCGCATGCCAAGATAGACCCAAAAGAAAACAAGGATCAGCAGGGACGCGCCAATCGCTTGTGAGGCGTGTTCCCAGTGCGCGGGAAGCATGTAGCGCACCGATGAAGCGAAGAGCTGCAGGCCGCCGGCGGCGGCGAGCCAATCCATACCACGCGAACGGCGGTCGGACCACGTGAGCAACGCCATCGTGACAGCGAAGGCAAACTGCAGCACGTAAGCGATGAGGAACAGTGTCTGAGCGTGAATCATGCGTTGAATTGATTTCCTTTACAGCGCAGTACTTCTCAGCGGGTCTACTGCCGGGTAATCGCCAGGCGTTACTGATAAGTCAGACGTGATATCACCCCAAAAGAGTCGCATCCGTGGGCACTGAGGTCACGTAACTTTTGTGGGATAGCTGTTCGGGAATTATTCGAAGAGAGTGGGTCGCGTTCCTGGAAATGGGATGCCGAGATGCTCGTACGCGAGCCGCGTGGCGATACGACCTCGCGGCGTCCGATGTATGAACCCAATCTGAATGAGGAACGGTTCATACACCTCTTCCAGTGCGTCCTGCTCTTCTGCAAGAGCGGCGGCGAGCGTATTTAGGCCCACGGGACCGCCATCGTACTTCTCAATGATGGTGCGTAGGAGGCGACGATCCAACTCATCGAAGCCATGCGCGTCCACTTCGAGAATGGTGAGCGCGGCCATTGCTGTTGCACGGTCAATCACACCACCGGCACGCACCTGCGCATAGTCGCGCACACGGCGCAGCAGGCGGTTGGCGATGCGTGGTGTGCCGCGTGAGCGCATGGCGATCTCGGCAGCGCCATCGCGGTCAATAGGAACGCCAAGCACCTCCGCGGAGCGCTCCACGATGAAGCGCAGTTCATCGTCGGTGTAGAACTCCAGGCGAAGCAGAATGCCGAAACGCGAGCGCAGCGGCGAGCTCAGCAGGCCGGGTCGCGTAGTTGCGGCGACAAAGGTGAACGGCCTGATTTCCAGCGTGTGTGTGCGCGCGCTCGGGCCCTGACCGATGATGATGTCCATCTGGTAGTCCTCAAGCACGGTGTAGAGCTTTTCTTCCAGCACCGGCTGCATGCGATGAATCTCATCCAGGAACAGCACCTGCTTTTCGCGCAGGTTGGTAAGGATCGCGGTGAGATCGCCGGCAATCTGTAGCGCGGGGCCGCTGGTCTGCTGGAAGCCGACGTTGAGTTCATTGGCGATGATGGTGGCCAGCGTGGTTTTACCCAAACCGGGCGGACCGAAGAGCAGCACGTGGTCGAGCGCTTCACCGCGAGAACGCGCGGCTTCCAGCGCAATGGCAAGCTGCTCCTTCACCTTGGACTGACCGATGAACTCAGCCAACTGCTTGGGCCTCAGTTTCAGCTCAACAACGTCGTCTTCTTCAACTTTGCCAGCGGACACGAGTCGTTCTGCGTCGCTAGCGTGCCGCGCGGAGTCGTTCAGGTCATGCTTCTTTTTGCCTGTGAACGGATTGTTCGGATTGAAGCCGGAAGCCACTCAGGCGAGGATAAGGCGAAAGGCGAGTGTGAGCAAGGGACCCAGCCGGTAGCGAGACAGTGGACAGTAGTGAGAGACAGATAAGCAGCGCAAGCCCCATCTGTCTTCCTGTCTACCGTCTACTGTCTCTCGTTGCGGGCAAACAAAATCGAATGACTGTCGCTGTAATCCTTGCGCCACCCACTATTGTGCGCGAGCAGGTAGGTCATAGCGGTGTTCGGTGGCAGCAGCGTATAGCGGATGCTGTACTTATCCAGCGTCTCAAAGGTGTTCCCACCTCTCATGGCGTCGAGGTACTCGGGAAGGATGCCGTGCTGGATGAAGATGTCGGTGCGTGAGTCGACGAAGGTCGGAAATTGCGGCGTGTAGAACTGCATGTAGCCGCCCCACTCGTAAGCGTTGAAGGTGTGTCCGGCAGGGAGTTGCTGCAGGCGGGCGAGCGCTCCGAGCGGAAACGTTTCGGCGCGGTGCTGTTCCAGAGTTTGCTGCGAGGGAATGCGCCACATAAGGATTGCGGCCAGCACTGCCATTGCAACCGCATTCACCCAGGGACGCTCCAGTTCCCGCTCATAAGGGCCAAGCAGTCCGCGTAGCTCGACTGCCGCGAACGGTGCGAGCACAATGCCAGTCATGAAGATGAATCGCGAATACGTGAAGCCGCTGTAAACAACGAGAAGCACGAGCAGCAGATCGAACACTTGCCATGTGCGTCTGCGCACTAGTGTGGTGACACCTAGAAACACTACCGTGATCAGCGCTGTTCGGCCTAGCGTGCCGTGAAAATTGAGGCTGGCCCACTCGTCGACGGAGTTCAGGTTGAACTGCTGGTTTACCGCGAAATCGAGCGGGTAAAGGACAAGCCTCCAGCCGTAAGGATTCGCGAAGAGTGCGGCGGTGGTGACGGCGAGTACGGGAAGCAGCTTCTTACGCACGGCGGTGGAATACGCCTTCGCTTCTACCGCTCCCCAGGAGCCCCTTACGAAGGTGGTGGCGACGAACATCCCCAGAATGCCGAAGCCGATGAGCCAGGTCCCATGTGCGTTCACCCAAAGGAGGAACAGCGGTGGCAATGCCCAAAAATAATCGCGCCCCTGCTGATACGCCCAAATAATTCCCACCTCAAGCGCGAGACACAGCCAGCCGCACAGAAGCGT
This sequence comes from Granulicella sp., assembly GCA_965200515.1. GTDB lineage: Bacteria > Acidobacteriota > Terriglobia > Terriglobales > Acidobacteriaceae > Granulicella. Next base: position 3,563,175 of record CBDAUT010000014.1, read on the forward strand.
GCGCGGGCCCAGAGAAACGCTTGCGAAAAAGATGGCAATGCCGCTGGCGAGGAACGAAGCCTTCACATCGCGAGAGCGCATGAAGCAGAGGCCGTATGCGACAAGCACTATGGCCTCGTTCAGCAGGAGCGATACGAGAAAGACGCCGTGCAAGCCAAGCACCTTCCATCCTGCGTAGAAAGGCAACTCACTAAGCCACTCGAAATTGATCCATGGCTGGCCCGCGACGGTGAAGCTGAAGACATCCTGGTGAATGAAATGGCCAGTGGTGAAGAGCAGCCGAGCATTTGCAAGGTGCCACCAAATGTCGGGGTCGGTGACGTCTCGGCCGGGGCCGGCGGTGGAGGCGAACAAAGTCATCGCCAAAGCAAGACTCATCAGCAGCACGACGGGAAAGCTGAAGATGCGTGCGAGCAAGCCTGTCGGTGCGGCTGCCGCAGATGGCAGAACCCTTGAAGCTCCGACGTCGCATGTTTCGACCATCTGGAGAGAAGTTTACGAATCGTGGAGGGAGGAGGGCTGTAACCCAAATGCGTTAGGAAAGCAGACAGTAGAGAGTAAGGGAGCCAACTGTCGCTTGAGCTCTCTTCGCAGAGTCAAGGAAGCTTTGAGAGATTATTCTTCGCCTGCGTGTTCGCAGGGTCGAGCCTGAGTGCGTGTTCCAGGTCGCGGCGGGCCTCCAGCTTCTGACCAGAGCGCGCTTCCAGTACGCCAAGATCGTTCCAGTCGTCTGCGTTGGTTGGTGCCAAGGCAAGCACGCGATGCTGTTCTTCCAGGGCGGCTTTGAAGTCGGCCAGTGCGCCAAGAAGCTGCGCGAGCGCGCGGTGCGGGTCTGGCTGATCGGGATTCAGCTTCGCCCACGCGTGCAACTCGTCAAGCGCAGCATCGGGCCGGTTCTCTGCGGCGTAGGTCATCGCGCGGAGCCGGTGGTTGGCACCGTCGTCACGAATAGCGGCAGCACGCTGCAGCGCTGCTTCGGCAGATGCTGTATCGCCAGCCTGTAGAGCTGCCTGCGCAATTCCCTGTTGCGCTTCCAGGCTGCTTGGATCGACTGCGGCAGCAGCTGTGAAGTGTGCGCGTGCATCGGCGCTTCTGTTCTCTGCAAGAAGGGTGTTGGCGAGGCCGAGTTGCGAGCCGAGGTCGGAGGGCTGGATAGCAACGAGATGTGCAAAGCCTTTTTCCGCTTCCGCAAGATCGCCGGTGCGCAGCGAGAGCGAAGCAAGATCGAACTCTGCGTCAGCGTAGCCGGGGTTCTTCGCGAGCACGGTGCGGAACTCCTGCGCTGCGCGCGCATCGTCACCCGCGCTCACCAACGCCGAGCCGAGTGCCGTGCGTGCGCGAACGTCATCCGGCGCTTGCGCGAGCAGCTCGCGGTAGAGCGCGAGAGCTTTTTCTATGCGACCCTGTGCGAGTTCGGCTGATGCGAGGTTGTAAATTGCGAGAGGATCGCCGGGATCCTTGCGGAGCTTCGCCTCCATCCAGGCTGCTTCCAGAATTACGCGCGGGTCTTCCCCTTTTGCGGCAGCGCTTTGCTTTCCATCGCGCTCCGGGCGGGGCAGCACCTGCAGCCAAAGGTGTGCCATCTCGTCCATCGAGTTGTTGCCTGCGTGCACCGGCACAGGCGGGGTATGTGGGTTGTGCACGTTCGCAGTCGAGTTGTCGTACACATAGCGCATGTGGAGCACCGAGCCTTTTGGCAGCGGCACGGGATGCGCAAAGCGATAGACGGACTGGCGGTCAATGTCCCAGTCCTCGATGAGGACAAGCCAGCGACGCTCCCCGCTCGGCAGCGTCGCCCAGGCTTCCATACGCTTGCCGAGATAGTGCGCGTGCGGATAAATACCGAGAGCGTCGACAGACATTGGCAGCGCAAGTTCGTCGGTGACGACAAAGTTTGCGTCACCCGCGGGAATCGCAAGCTTGTCATCGCGCTCAAGCTGCAGCAGCATGGGGTGCTCGGTGGCGGGCTGGTCTGCGAAGTAGAGGCCGATGCTGGCCTGCACGGTTTCGGGTTTGCCCGTTGGCTTCAGGTGCATGTTCAACACCAGATCGTCGCCGGGGTCGAGCCGCCATGGCATACCTTTGGGCTCGATTAGCGCGGTTGAATCCGGCTTCCAGAAGAGGAAGTGGCTGTCAGGATCGAAGGCGTCGCCAGAGTCAACGGTGAGGTCCATGCCCGGAACGCCTTTTTGCCAGTCAGCGGGATGGGCGCGGCGCAGCGATTCGGTTCTGTCCAGAATGACGTTGGCGTGGTGTGTCAGTTGCGGAGGCCCCGGCTTGATCTCCATGGCGCGGACCCAGCGCGTGCTCTTCAAGTCGGTTGGTAGAACGAAGTTCTCAAAGACATCGCTGCCTGAAGCTGAAACGCTGACTGGTAACGGCATGGTGAGCACGAGGTCCGGTTTGCCGAGCTGCCAGTCAGCCGCATAGGTCGGCGGCACCGGAATCGTGCCTTCGCCTTCCGGCGCACCCGCTCTTGCCCACGCGGCGATTTGCTCAATGTCAGTTGCGGGCAGACGGCGATCGCCCGCAAACTCGCCGTGGCTGGGTGAGGGCAGCCACGGCGGCATATAGCGGCTGGCTGTGACGGTTTCCATCTGCGTGGCCCAGCGCTTCGCCTGCGCGTAGGTCAGCAGCTCGAACGGACCGGAACCGCCGACGTGGTGGCAGCTCGTGCAGTTCCTGTAGACGATGGGTGCGATCTGCCCTCGCCAGGTGACTGGCTGGTTCGCGGCATGAACATGGTGTGGTCCGGGAGGCACAGTCGACATCACCGCGAGCACGCCACAGGCTGCAATGAGTGCTGCAGAACTGCCGCTGCGCGCGCGTGCGTTCACCTGCTGCGTGCTCCGGGGTTCATAATTGCGCAACCCACCGGTGAGCCCACCGGTGCGGCAGGTGTTTTGCCTGCGAGTACCGCTTCAATCGCCCGCTTCGCGTAATGCTCGGTCACTTGCGTGCGTTCCTTGCCGAAGCGGACATAGCGATTATCAATGCGCCCTGTGTATGCGGGAACCCAGCCGTCGCGATCTCGGCGAAGGATGGAGACCTCTGGTGTGGCTACCGCGTGGGTGAGTCGCACGAGGTCAGGGCCTGGCGAGAGCATCGGCGCGCCGGAAGGATCGAAGCTCCCCTGATGCGCCATGACTTCTCCGGCTTTTTCGTTCTCATTCGGGTAGACGTACCAGAAGGTAACGCCCGCCTTTGTGAACTCTTCGCGAAGATGCTGCATCTCCGGGAATGTTCGATTGGATACAGGGCAGTCCGAAGCCACGAAGAAGAGTGCAACTGCTTTCGCACCCGGCGCACCGAGCTGGGTCACAGCAGTACCGTCCGGGCGTGTGCCCCAAGCCAGCTGGGCGAGCGCGACCGGCGCTAGAACAAGACATGCAAGCAGGGCGGCCCTTGTCACCATCGCGACAAGTCTACGCGGGTACAGCATACTCCGGCTCTCGGAATCGCGGAGAAGCGTTTTGTATTCTGTGAGAGAGCCATTTGCAGAAACGAGTTGAACCATGCCGCTTTACGAATACGAATGCAGTGAGTGTCACCGGAGAACCGAAAAGATCCAGAAGTTCTCCGACCCCGAGTTGACTGTTTGCCCGTTCTGCAAGGGACCACTGGAGCGTACGCTGACAGCCCCCGCAGTACACTTTGCGGGAGGCGGTTGGTACAAGGATCTTTATTCCTCGGCCAAGCCGGCCGCTGCGAAAACCGGGGACGGTGGAGGTGACAATGCCGCACCAACGGCTAGCGGGAACGGGAGTTCGGAAGGTGCCCCAGCAGCCGCGGCACCAACTGCACCAAGCACGCCGGCAGCTCCAAGCATGGCGGCTCCGAGCTCACCTGCAGCTCCTGCGAAGAGTTGAGGGCTTGCGTACGTAAGTGGTAGCAACCTTTGCTGCTTACGTATTACGTACTCGTTACACAACCAAGCGCTGGCTGAGATAATATGCGTGCATGAAGTTGCGTCGTTCGCTCCGCCGATTGGAACAAGAAGTTGCTGACTTAGCCCGCCCTTCGGGCACTCGCGTAGTTCTGCGGAACATCGGTTTAGTTTCAGCAGGTGTCGGCGTGTTGGCGGTTGGTGTCGTCCTTGGCCGCGAACTGCGCCAACGGTACAAGTTCACGCGACGCACGCCCTACGATTTTTATGCTCATTCCGGCGACCAGACGCCAGATGTTGAGTTCGGCGTCGGCATCTAGCTGCAACTTATTCAGGAAACAAAAAAGCCGGAAGCGCCAAGCGCCTCCGGCCTTCTTAATCTGTACGCCGTTATGCGGCGACGCGCTCGCGACGTTGCGACATGCGCGGAGACGCCTGGATGAGACGCACCAAATCTTCCACGGTCACAATCGGAGCAAAGCGAAGACCGGGAGTGTATTCCCGATGGAGCGCAGCGGAGAGCTCGCGTACGGACTGATCGACATCTTCCGACCCAAGGCCAAGGTCCTCGTCCAGTTGGTCACCAGGAAGAATCGGGAATTGAACCTGCTGGACCTCTTGCAGGTAACGATACGTCGACCGCGTGATAAGCGGGTCAAAGCCGTAGCGCTCCAGATGCGCGGCAAATGTGCTTTCCGTTACATCTTTGCGCTCCTGTGAGAGGCGGTGTAGTCGCCTGTCCGCGGAAAGCCTCAGCAAGACGTACACTAAACCTACGCAGATCAGGCCAATCATGATCGGCCATGCTTGTTCGCGCAGCAAGATAGACAAATTTTCGGGGGTGCCCATGTGGAACTCCTCGGCTATACGAAATGGGAATAGCCCTCGTGGATCACCCGATTTCCCAAGGTCATCCCAACTAAGTTGTACGCGCTGAGGGCAAGCCAAGTATGCCACGCCCTGCGCCCTGCGCAACAACTAAAGCATCAGAAATATTGAGATACTCGCCGATGGCCTCAGCAGCATTAACCGTTTTAGATCAATCAGTTACCGCACCAGGTCACCTTGGTAACGGTACTTCTGTCGCGGATCAGAACGGCGACGCGAGACTACGCGATAGCCACGGAAGAGCCATCACCGATCTGCGGCTTTCCGTAACCGATCGCTGCAACTACCGCTGTGTCTATTGCCGGACAGGGAATGAAGGCGCGCAATTTTCCGAGCTTCCCATTTCAGACTATGCACGCATCCTGCGGGTATTTGTGTCGCTGGGTATTGAGAAGATTCGTCTTACTGGTGGTGAGCCGTTGCTCCGCCGGGGTCTACTAGAGCTTGTCGCTGAAGCTGCGCAAATGCGTCCAGAGTTTGCGCCGGAAAGTAAGCTCGACATTGCGCTAACAACAAATGGTCACCTGCTCGCAGCAATGGCAAAGCCGCTGCATGATGCCGGACTGAACCGTATCACTGTCAGCATGGATGCTGTGGACCCAGAGACCTTTACACGCATTACACGTGTTCCTGGTAGCTTCGAGCGCGTGCGCGATGGTATACGCGCAGCTCAGGAGGCAGGTCTGGGGCCCGTGAAGGTGAACTGTGTTCTGTTGCGCGGATTCAACGACACGCAGATAGAAGCGTTCGCCGAATTTGCTCGTACCGAGAGCGTGATCCTGCGCTTTATCGAGTTCATGCCGTTGGAAGAAGACCGCGTGTGGTCACCGGATACCGTCGTTCCGATGAGCGAAATCGTTGAGCGAATCAATCGTGTGCGGCCCCTGGTTGCGCTTCCACCGAACCACGCCAGCGAAACAGCGCGGCGCTTCACATTTGAAGATGGTGTGGGTGAAATCGGAATCATAGCTCCGGTCTCGCAGCCATTCTGCGGCCACTGCAGCCGCGTACGGGTGACGTCGGATGGCAAAGTGCGCACGTGCCTGTTTTCGCAGAGCGACTATGACCTCATCGGTCCCATGCATCGCGGAGCGAGCGACGATGATCTGCGTGCATTGTGTCGAAGCTTCATCCTGCGTAAGGAAGCTCGACACCACATCGGTGAAGAGGGTTTCCTAAAGCCTTCGCGCAGCATGGTGCACATCGGCGGTTAATGGATTTGCACTTATCGCGTTATTTGCATTCCGTTCAAATTGAACTAACATCGGCACACTAACGTACCTGTTGAGAGCAGTGGACGCACCCGCCGCGAGCTTGCATTGGGAAAAGAGAAGCGCCAACTCGTTGTTTCTGATAGCCGCCAGATGGACAATCTGCGCGTGTTTCACGAAGTAGCGCGCGTCCTTACGTCCAATTTGGAACTAAAACCGCTTCTGCGCGCCATCCTGAGCAAAATGGAAGAGTTCTTCGGCCCTGAGGGTTGGTCTCTGCTGATGGTGGACGAGAGCACGGATGAACTCTACTACGCGCTATCGGCGAGCGAGTCTGAGCCCAATGCAAATAAGAAGCGTATTCGGATGGGCGAGGGCATCGCTGGTTATGTCGCAAAGAGCGGCAATCCCCTCGTCATCCCGGATGTCTACGCCGACCTTGACTGGGCGCGATTTGCGCAGCAGCATCCAGAACTTCATCTGCAATCAATCGCCTGCCTGCCGATTCGCCACGGCGGACGGACGCTTGGTGTTCTTCAACTACACAACAGCAAACTCGATTTGCTGCCGGATTCTTCTATCGCCTTTTTGCGGGTGCTCTGCGATTATGCAGCGATCGCACTGCAGAACTCGCGGCACGTGGATTTGATTCAACACCTCAGTATCACCGACGACTGCACTGGTCTGTTCAACTCACGCCACCTTTATACGCTGCTCGAAGCTGAGATCGCGGAGGCTCGGAACTCACGCGTGGTCTCGATTCGTCCGCAATTCAGTTTGCTATTTTTCGACCTTGACCATTTCAAGAGTGTGAACGATACCCATGGGCATCTCGTGGGCTCCCGGCTGCTGGCGGAGATTGGCAATCTTGTTAAACGTTCTCTTGGGCCCGATCATGCAGGATTCCGCTACGGCGGTGATGAGTTTGTCGCACTGTTGCGTGGGTTGGACAAGCAGCGAGCAACGGAACTCGCACGGGAGCTGCGCGAAAATTTACTGGCAGCTCGTTTCATCACCGGAACGGACGATGATCTTGCGCTTTCCGTTTCGGCGAGCTTCGGCCTGGCAACATTTCCGGAAGACGGCGACACATTGCAGAGCATCGTGCGATCTGCCGATGCCATGATGTATGTCGCGAAGGCACAAGGACGCAATAGGGTGGCCGTTGCGGATGCAGGAACACGTACAGAGCTTCCGTCTCCGAAGACTTCGCGGCACGCTTGAAGCTATTGCGGACGACGCCTTTCGAGCGTGACGGGCCGGCGTACTTCCGGGCGGATTGCTTCTACATTTTCGGGTGCGGGCGGATGCACTCCGAAGTCCCACACACCTAGATTCACCTCTCGCTCATTCAGTACTTCCACAAGCGCGTATTCCCCAAACTCGAGCGGCTGTATTGGTTCCAGTTTTAGCCAGTGATCGCCGGGCAACACCGTACTCTTCACTTCGAAAACATCGGCCTGCGCTTTGCTTCCGAGCTCGCGGATGCGAAAGCTGGCCAGTTCGCGCGCATCGCGGCGCACATCCAGGCGTTCGATGACATAGTGGCTTCGTGCATCGCCGCCAGATGGTGTGGCTCGACCTGAGGCACCATGCGTGTCCACGGTAACTGACCCACCGGTGGCAGCATCGTCTACGTCGTCAGAACCTACGCGAACGAAAAATGTTGGGTCGGGGATGTGAAGCTGAACGTCAGCTTTCAGCCCGGGAACGTCCAGTATGCGGTGCGCGCTCGAGGCGGGATTGATAGCAAGTTTCAAAACATTGTGCGCGGTCTCGTGATTGAGGTCGCCGCCCTGCTGCGGCAGAGGCACCAACTCGGGCGTGCCGTTATACGTGTCGAGTACAAGAACGCTGTCTTCTTCTGGAAGCTGCAGGTTGGGAGCGACCTCCGGCGTACGTGCAGCGCGTCGAGCCTCTTCTTTCTGCAGTTCGGGCGTCAGCACCGGATGCTCTTGCTGCTGCGCACGCACTGCGGGATCGCGATCGTGCTCCCACTTTTCTGTTGCGGCTATATCGATCAGTGCGAGCGGAATCTCTTCTGTTGCACCATTGCGTTCTGCACTACGAAAGCGGACGCGGTCGCCAACCACTTTGTAGCTGAAGACCTGCTGATAGCTGCCGTCCTTCAGATAAAGACGGACACGGCCCGTTGGCACGGCATATCCGCTGTCCGGCACATCCAAAGGGCGATGCTGAGCTTCCGTGACGACAGTGAATGCAGCAACGCAACAAAACACCAGAGACACGTTGCGCATGCTGCGACTCACCCGATTTTGAGAGGCGTACTTCAAGGCATTCTCTCCGCAGTATTTAGACGCAGAATTCGTCTGAAGCATTCTGCAGAGGGCCGCGCGCTCACGATGCGGGTTGTTCGCTTACACTGCATGTACACCGAAGAAAACAGTGACACCCTGCTGCTGACGTTTCCGCGTAGTAGCTTTTGTTCTCGCAAACCGCAGGAGTTTCTCGATGCTGTCCCGCGTTGCCGATTCACTGTACTGGATGTCGCGCTACCTGGAGCGTGCGGAACACACGACGCGCCTGATCGACGTGAACCTGAACTTAATGTTGGATGAGAGCTCCACCAGCTCCGACCATCGCTGGTTACGGGTGCTACAGGCGCTGGGGAGGCCGCGGAAAGTACGGTGGTCCGGCGACCCCTATGCCTTCTCGCGCAGCCTCACGTTCGACACGGAAAATAAGTCTTCGGTGTTGTCCTGCATCCTGCACGCCCGCGAGAACTCGCGCCATGTCCGTGAGCAGATTTCAACCGAGCAATGGCATCGCCTGAACTCGCTGTATCTCGAAGTGACGCGACCGGAGTTTCAGCAGACGATGCAGGCAGAAGGACTGAATGGCGGAACGGCGAACTCCGCCGCCTTTCTCCAACACGTGATGGAATCAGTGCATCAATTTCAGGGCGTGACCGATTCCACGATGAGCCATGGTGAAGGCTGGCAGTTTATCCAAGTGGGACGTTTTCTTGAACGTGCCACGGCGACCGCGATCCTGCTTGAGGCCTATAACGAGGATCTCTGGGCGAAGAACTCAAGTCGAGCCGCGGAGGGCAACGAGTATCTGGAGTGGATGGGGCTGCTTCGATCCGCGACTGCATTTGAGGCATACTGCAAGGTCTACACAGCCGACCTCACGCCAGAGCGCATACTCGAATTTCTGCTGCTCGACCCTGATTTCCCGCACTCACTCCGGTTTTCCATCGACGCACTGCAAACAGCGCTCGAGTCTTTGCAGCGCACTGCGGGCAAGTCCCGCGCCGATGATCTGCATCGCCTTGCGGGTCGATTAAGTGCGTCGCTGGCATTTGCAAGTGTCGATGAAATTCTCTCCGGCAAAGTTGTGGCCTACCTGCGTGATATCCGGCAACAGTGCCAACGCATTCACGAAATGGTCTACCACCTCTATGTGGACTATTCCATTCAAGCGGCGCTCGCAGGGTAAGGGAGCAAGGGACCAGCATGTATTACTCGATTCGCCACCTTACGAAGTTCCTGTACAAGACGCCGGTCAGCGAAAGCATCATGGAGATTCGCATGCACCCGCGTTCCGATGCGAACCAGCGCTGCCTGACGTTTCATCTTTCGGTGAGCCCGCGTTGCCGGGTATTCAGCTTTCGCGATCACCTTGCCAATCACGTGCACCACTTCGACATTCCCGGTCAGCACGGTCAGCTAGTCATCGTCGCCGAGTCTCTTGTGGAGATGCAGCCGCATATTGAGGTACCTGCCTCACTGCCGTCCGGATCATGGGATGAGCTGGACCGGCTGGTGGAGCAGGGCGACTTCTGGGAAATGATGCTGCCGAGCGAGTTTGCGACGCCAACAGCAGCGATGAATGCGCTTGCAGATCAACTTGGCGTCCATCGTGGCCCTGATCCACTTAGCGTGCTGCAGCGACTGAATACGCAGTTGTATGACTACTTCTCTTACAAACCACTTTCCACCAAAGCCGATTCGCCAATCGATCTCGCATTGTCGACAAAAGCAGGTGTTTGCCAGGACTTTTCCCACGTCATGATTGCCATGGTGCGCTCGCGGTTGGGTATTCCTTGCCGATACGTGAGTGGATATCTGCACCACGGAAAGCAGTTCCAGGACCGTTCAGAAAGTTCCGCCACCCACGCGTGGATCGAGGCGTTCTTACCTGAGCTCGGCTGGGTAGGCTTCGACCCGACGAACAACCTGGTCGCCGGCGACCGCCACATCCGCACAGCTATCGGTCGAGACTACTGCGACGTACCGCCAACACACGGCATCTTCCGTGGGCGTACCAAGAGCGAGTTGAGTGTAGCCGTGCGCGTGACACCAACAGAAGGCGTGCCGTCACTGGACCGAGAACTGCCGGTGCCGGACGACTGGGTGATCCTGGTGGAGAAGGCACAAGCGCTGCCAGAGCAGCCAGGTCCGATGACGCGGCAGGCGCAGCAGGCACAGCAGTAGAAGTCTGGATCCGTCAATACAACTTCAGCTCCGAAGCAGCGGTGAATGTCGAAATAGCTCTGAAAGGAAGAAGCCCACCGCAACGCGGTGGGCTTCTGTTGTTTGTAGCTGAATAGGTTAGAACTCGATACGTCCAGAGACCTGGATAAGGCGAGCACCGCTGTTTGCAGTGACACCGCTCTGAGCGGTTATCTGCCCAAACGGTGCCGAGTTGATGTTCGTTACGGAAGGTGTGCTGAAAACCGGATGGTTGAGCACGTTGAAGGCGTCTCCGCGAATCTGGAAGCTAACCTTGTTCTCAACGATCTGAAAACGCTTGCCCAGTCCTGCATCGAACGTGAAGGCCGTAGGTCCGCGCAGATTGTTGCGGCTTCCATATTCGAATCCAAGCGGGTTACGGAAAGCACCGGTAGCACCACTATTCACATCAGTGGCATTGTTCGCTACTGCATCGTCGAAGAGTACCAATTGACCAGCAGCCGCACCGTTTGCCTTTTTGTGAAGGTTCTTGTGGATGAGCGAGGTATTGCCGCTGAATACCGCAGGAACGTTGTTTGCATAACCAGCGAGATACGCTCCGGTGGTCGTACCCCACGCAAGGCCGCTGCGCCACGCCGGAATACCGGAAACACTCCAACCGCCTATAGCGGCATCGACGAACCGATTGACATGGTTCGCGAAGGTGCGTCCGCGACCAAAGGGCAAGTCGTAAACGAAGTTCGACGTGATCGTGTGCTTTACGTCAAAGTCCGAGTTGCCGTAGCAAGCACCGGTGTTCGTAGCGTCGCAAATCTGACCTAAACCTGAACTGATGCCGATAGAATTCGCAACAGCCGAGACATTGTCCGTAGAGTGAGCAAGCGTGTAATTGAGTTGGAACTGTAGACCATGGCTAGGATTCTTCGTGAGTGTGAAGAGACCGCCATGATAAGAAGACCAGCCCTTGTTGGTTATGAAAGTATCCGCACCAAACTGACCCGCGAGGCCGATATTCTTGGCGATGTACCCCGTCGCCTGCAGATACTGGACGGTATCTGCAAAATCACCGATCGCCACGGTGCTGCCGGCATTAGTTGCAAGACGAGCAGTCTTGTTAGGTGCCGTTCCTCTGCTCGCGATCTGATCTTCGAACCACGGCTGCGGAGTGACATTGGCAGCGGTAACGCCGTGCCGAAGCTGATTAGATAGTTGAGCGAAGGCTTGCGAGAGATACTGGCCCGAAGCCGGGTCACGGTAGTCAAGCAACTGGGACGCATCAGCCTGACCAATGAGGCGGCGACCGAGATGTCCCACGTAGCTTGCGCTGGCGATGAAACCACCGGGAATCTTCTGCTGCATTCCGAGGTTGAAGTTCAAGTTGTAAGGCGACTTGAAATTCTTATCGATAGCATAGTTCGTCTGCCCAGCTGTGATGCCAACGGGCACACCACCTGTTACGTATGGCGTGTACGGCGCTGAACGTGATATCGCAACGGGGGCGGGTGCAGCAGGAATTGCAAAAGTTGCTGTGCCTGGATTGCTGCTGGAGGTGAATGTATTGCCCGCGCTAGTCACCGTAACGCGAGGATCAGTAGCCAAGGCAACGGAAGGGTCTGCATTACCGTAATTGACGGCTTGGTTATTTGCGAAGAAATACGAGAGTTGGTCTTGCACGAAGTTGAGAGCGTTATAGACCGTGCGGTCGAATACCAAGCCGAAGCTTCCGTTGAGAACCGTGCTGGGATGCGCCTGCGGGTTGAAGGAGAATCCAAAGCGGGGCGAGAAATCTTTATAACTCTGGTTGAAAGCGGGAGCGGCGTTATTTGCCTTGCCACCTAGCGAATACGTAATGAATGGAACTGCTGCGTTGCCGGAAGCAGAACCTGCGCTCTGTGTAAGGCGTGCAGCGAAGTAATCATCGAAACCAAAGTTCTGGTTCGTTTGACGTCCGAGCACCTCGTAAGGAGTTGTGTAGAGCTGCCAACGCAGACCATATGTCAAGGTAAGCGAAGGAGAAGCCTTCCAAGTGTCGGCTAGATAAAGTTCAGTCTGGTACGACCGGTAGGCGCGGTTCGACCCGGTACCAGCAGCTAGCGCGTTGCCTGCTGCGTCATAGTTGTAGTTACGGCTCTGCGAAGCAACACGGCCTAATGAGAACGCAAGAGCGCTATCATACCGGCTCGCTATGGTTGTGCTTGCATTGATGTTGCCTGGACGAAGAGCAGCGGAGAGAGCGGCGGTATTACCTCCAATGCCTATTCCGACAAAGTTGTAATCGTTCGTGAGATTGCTATGGGTTTTGATGAACTTGAAGGTACCGCCGAGCTGAATTGTGTGGCTCTTCACCTGCCAGTTGTAGTCGTCGCGAATCTCAGGAATCGGCACGCGACGGCCCTGTGAGCTAAGGCTGCCGTTAGGTGCGGTCAGTGGACCAAAGGTGAAGCTGGAGACACCGGTTGGGCGATAATTTACCGGGAAACTGAGTATGGTCACGGTGTCGCCATAGTAGAACTGATTAACTTTATTGGAACCGATCTGCCAGATGTGGCTGGCAACATATCCATAGCTCCGCGTCTGGTTCGGATAGGACAACGGATCGACGTCGAATTGGTTGAGTGCCTGAAGTCCATCCACACGGTCCTGAATGCCACGGATAAATATCCGCTGCTTGGGAGTGAGGTTGAAATCGACACGACCTACATAGTTGTATTCATTACGGAGGTACTTCTGGGTGAAGAAGTAGCCGCCAGTGTTGACGCCGTCTCCCGTCGATAAGTTGTTCGCATGCGGATAGCGTGCATTTACATAAGCGAACAGGGACTGGTCTTCGCCAGCTGCTGCAGGGTTGGTTGTGGCTAGGGGATCGATAGCCGCAACCTGCGCCGGAGTTAGATACGAGATGCACTGTGGTGCAGTCGTTGCGCGGGATGCAGTCCCGCAGCCAGCGGTGTTATTGGTGTAGCCGATCTGACCGCTGCGGAAAGAGTCCAGCGGAACCGTACGGGTAGCCTGTGCCGTTTGGGCGCGGCGACCATTGTTGAAGTTGAAGAAGAAGAACGCTCGATCCCGTCCATTGAAGAGCTTCGGAATTCGAATCGGGCCACCGATGTTGCCACCAAACTGGTTTTCAACAAGCTTTGCTTTCGGAACCACAATGCCAGCCGCCTGATTGTTGTTGAACCAAGTGTTGGCCTGGGTGGAAGGATCGCGATGGTATTCGTTCAGGTTGCCATGGAATTGGTTTGTGCCACTTTTTGTGACAAGCTGGAACACACCGCCGCCGCCACTAACGTTTGCGGGAGGTTGCCCTGCAACTGTGCCACGGAACTCCTGAATAGCATCGACGGGAGCTCCAACCTGGCTGCCTGAACCAGTGAATGAAACGTTGGAGCCAGTAGAAATGTCGTTGACGTCCATACCATCGAGAGTTACCTGAGTCTGATCGGTACGCGCGCCTGTCACGGAACCCTGATAGTTCACACCCGGCTGAAGCTGAAATAGAACACCAATGGATGCGCGGTTCTGAACTGGCAATTCATTTAGCTGCTGCACATCAAAGTTGTTGCCGATCGTCGCATCTGTCGTGTTCAGCGTTACTTCCTGCGAGCTGGCGGAGACATCTACCTTCTGACTAGAGCCTGCCGCAAGGCTTACATCCTGTGTGCGCGTGATGGCTACCTGGAGCGTCATGTCTTTGACAATGGCAGCGTTGAAGCCTTCGTGCGTGACCGTGACCACATAGCCTTGCTGCGGTGGAACGGCCTGAAAGCGGTAAGAGCCTTTGCTGTCCGTTTGCTGGGTGTACTTGACGCCAGTACTGGGGTTTGTCAATACAACGAGAGCGTTGGGGACGGCCGCGCCTGAAGCATCAGTAACCTCGCCAGTCAGCGCAGAGCTGTTCTGCGCCTTCATCATGGGTGCGGAAATCAGGGCCGCAACAATGACGGCCTTGGTGAGTAAGCTACGCATCTGAATGGTGGATCTCCCTGGGATATGGGCAGCACCTGCACGAACAAGAGCTGCAAACAAGTCACGAACCTCAGAAAAGGAACGCACGAAAGAAGTAGCGGTGTACCTCCCTATGTGCAATCCAATGACCAAAGTGTAATTTGGGCCCGCACGCGGCAAACAAAGGGTTCTAGTCAATCGGTTGGCAAAAATACGGCAAGCGCTCTATGAAATTACGAAGAAATGTCGAGAAATCAGAAATGTGTCGAGTGGGAATGCCTGGTGACGAGTGTCGTGATGCGACGCGAAATGCTTATCTTCATGACGCATTTTGACTTCAAGAACAAACAGCAAAGGCCACCCCGAGGGATGGCCTTTGCTATTGATGAGGCGGTAAAGCTTAGAAGATGATCTTCGCTCCTAAGCGCATGGTGCGGCTGCCACCGTTTGCCAGGGACTGATTGAGGAAGTTCACCGTTCCGCCGTAAAGCGTCAGGTTTGTGTAAGCGGACGGGGTGTCAAAGTTCTGGTTGTTCGTGAGGTTGATCGCTGTTGCACGAACCTCCGCCTTGACGTGTTCCGTGATGGAGATTTTCTTCAGCACGTTTGTGTCGAGGTCCAGATACCGGGTTGTGTATTGCGAGTTACGGCTCTGGGTTTGGTTTGTGTTGTAGGCCGTTACCTGTACGAAGCGCACCTGGTCGCGCGTGGTGCAGTTTGCCGAGATGGGATTGGTACCGGAAATTACTGCGGCACCGTTGTAAAGGCCACTCGCGCAATTGTTAGCAGGAGTGATGCTATTCGTCGTTGTGGTAAGCGCACGCGAATCGAACCGGGCATTCTTATTACCGATGTCCGCACGATCGCCGATTGTTGACCCATCAAGATCGCGGTCAGCTCCGTCAGCGACGGTAAACGGTGTTCCGCTTTGCACCGTAAGAATCGGAGCGATCGACCAGCCACCCAGCACGCGCTCCAGAACGCCGCCGCGCGGTCCACGAATCTGGTAATTGATCACTGTTGTCCAGATGTGGCGACGATCGTTGTCGGATGGACCGTAGTCCAGCGAGCGGATGTCCGCGACCACGGGGGAACGCGACGGGTTCTGCGGCGACGAGTTCGTCGCGAACGTTTCTGAAAGAACGTCGAGGCTCTTCGAGAACGTGTACGAGCTGCTGAAGTAGATGTGCCCCGCTGGTGTGTCCAGACCCCGGTGGCGGAACTGAACCTGTGCCGAGTGGTAGTTCGAGGTTAGACCGCCGGAACGGAGCTGGATGACTCCACGAGATGGATCAACGCGAAGAGTCTGCGTGTTGTAGAGCGACGTCGCCTGAACGGCCGTCTGTGTGAACGTTGCGTTTGGGACAGCAGGATTGAGCGGGTTGGTGTAGAAGAGCTGACGTCCGAGACTACCAACGTAAGCCATATCCACAATCATTCTGCCCGGCAGCTCTTCCTGAACGCCGAGCGAGAAGTGATGGTAGTACGGATTGCGCAAATCCTTCTTGAAGTCCGAAGACTCCGCGGTGTACGGAGTAAGAACCGGCGTTGCAGTAGCAAGCAGGGTGGGTGCGTTGTTGAGGCCGCGTGGGGTCGCTAAACTCGGCGTGCTCGGAACCGGTAGGTTTGCCGGAGAGTTTGGCGAGGCAGCCTTCATGTTGGAAAGCAGATTGTTGAAGAAGGTGTCATAGGTGATCTGGTATCCGCCGCGAATAACAGTGCGTCCGTTCAACAAGCCGTTTCCATAATGCGGCTGGTAGGAGAAGCCAAAGGTCGGCCCAAAGTTGTTGTTGTCTTTATTCACTTTGGACGTACCCAGGTAATCCGTTGCACCGAAACCGACAAACGCTGGATGCGTGAAGGTTCCGTTTGCTGGCTGGCCGAAGTTCTCATAGCGCAGGCCGTACACGATGCTCAGGTCTGGGGTGGCCTTGAAGGTGTCCTGTACGAAGAACGACGTAGAGAACAAGTTTGGGCGGTACTTGCCAGGCTGCTGTGGGCTTACCTGATCGAACAGCTTGGCGACTGGTCCAGTGCTTGGGCCAGCGTAGTTGTCGATGAAATTGGCGAGCGCGGTAATGGGAGTGGTTGTAGGTGAACCGTTACCAGCGCAGCTGGTAGCCGTGCAGGCTGTGTAAGTGATGGTACCGCGGCTATTGAAGGGGGCCTGCTGGATGGCGAGCTGGCGCTGGATCTCTGCGCCTACCTTGAAAGCGTGGTGGCCCTTGATGTAAGTAACTACATCTTCGTATTCGAAGTTGTTCGAGATTCGGCCCTGATTGAAGGACGAGCTTGCGGATGGGATGTTGACTACACCTGCGCCGGAGAAGCCATAGGCGGGCAGCGTGAGGGCGAGAGTTTGGTTGCCGGGAATGTCGAAGCGATAATTACCGCGAACATAGCCGAAACGGAACTCGTTCACGAGATTGTTGCGGATCTGGTAAATGTCAGTGAAGGCCGCGCCCTGCGTGCGGCCGCGGTATGGAATATCGAACTGCGGACCGATTCCTTCCGACCCACCGAGAGTTTCGTTGGTGTCATCGAACAGGTAACGGAACATCATGTCCTGTTTGCCTGAAACTTTGTGATCGAGGCGAATCAGAAAATTGTCGTTCTGATAAACATCACGCGCGAAGCGGTAATACTGACCAACCTGCACAACCTGTCCTGTACGAGCGGTGCCGTTGCATGTGGGAGCGGCTGCAAGCGTGCTCGTGGGAACTGCGATGCTGTAGTTGCTGACGCCTACACCAGTGGCGGAACCACGAGGATTGCCAGCAGCTTGCAAAGTGTTCAGGTAGAACGCAACGTTCGGGCAGGTTGCTGCTAACGGCTGTAGTGTTGCAACACCAGCATCGGTAGGCACATTCGAGAAGGTTGCGAGAGAGTTGGACACCTGGCGGTCGAGCTGACCACCACCGAAAATGAAGGTGCGATCACGGCCGTCATAAAGGTGAGGAATCCGCAGGGGACCACCGATTGTGGCGGCGGGAAGAAGCTCGTGGAACTTGTTCTTTAGCAGCGGAACGGGGAAGTTCGGATTGCCTGCGGCGATAGCTGTGTTGTACGTTGCGAGATTGCTCACATACGCATTACGCTGCGTCTGGGTGCTGGCGTTGAAGTACTCGCTGCGATATTCCGTAGCCAGTGTGCCGTGAATCTGATTGGTGCCGGAGCGCGTGATCTGCGAAACTACCGCTCCACCAGCACGACCGAACTCCGGGCTAAAGTTCGAAGTCTGAAAATTCACCTCTGACAACTCATCGTTGTTGGTGATTGTGAGTTGCGGACCAGCAACCGAGATGTCGTTGTTCTGGAGGCCGTCAATAAGGAAGTTGTTCGACCGCGCACGCGCGCCGTTGACAGAGCCGATGCCGCTATCAAGCGAGCCACCCTGATTGGAGCGCGCCACACCGGGGTTGGTGAGAATGAGATTCAGCGAGTTGAGGCCGGCGAGGGGGAGTTCAGCAAGTTCCTTCGTAGTTAGCGTGCTTCCGCGAACCGCATCTTCCGTTTGCAGCTCCAAGGTGCTGGTGCTTACTTCCACTGTGTCGGACGAAGAACCGACCTTCATGTTGAAGTCACGACCGACTGTGTCGCCGACGTTTACCGTTGCAGGCGCTTCCAGCTTGCTGAAGCCGCTGACCGAAGCTGTCACAACGTAGTCGCCAGGATTGACGCTCTCAAAGCGATAGATACCGGCTGAATTGGTGGTGTGAACGGTAGATGTGCCCTGCGAAGGCGAGGTCAGAGTGACCTGCGCGCCCGGAAGCGCTGCCCCGGTTGGGTCCAACACAACACCGGTGATAACACCGCGAGCAGACTGGGCAGACGCATGGAAGGAAGAGAGAGCAATCAGAACAACGGCCGCCAAAGGCAGCAAAACCTTTTTCATCGATTCCCCGGAAAGAAGTAGTAGGTGTCGCGAAAGGGTTATTGCAATCCGAGTGCCAAATAAATCATGGATCGCGCTTCCCGCTTTTGCAGGCCATTCCGGTGTTTCCGTCTTATCGCTTTACGACGGTCGATGAAAAATAAAGAAGGCTCGTAACACGGCATTCAAAATGTGAAAACGCTGCTCGGGTTACAGATTTGTCTTCTTAAAGATACGTTCGGGTATTGCTCGGATCACGAGCATAATCACGCGCCAGATGCCGGGGACGTAGAGGATGTCGTCGCCGCGGTCGATGCCCTTCACGATGATGGCGGCGACTTTGCTCACGTCGGCAAATTTTTCGTGGCCCTTCATGCCTGCGGTCATGGCGGTCTTTACCGGGCCGGGCTTAATGGTCATCACGCGGACGCCTTCACGGTCGATGCGGTTGCGGAGGCCGGAGAGGAAGGCACTGAGGCCGGCTTTGGCGGAGCCGTAGACGTAATTCGATTTGCGTCCCCGGTCGCCTGCGACGCTCGACAACACGGCCAGCGTGCCAGCGTGGCGCTGGGCGCAGTAGTTTGCGAGCCAGGTGAGCAGGCTTACGACGGCGACGTAGTTCGTATGGATAATCTGGGCGGCGTCGTTGAAGTTGCGCTCGGCTTTGGGCTGCTCGCCCAACACGCCGAGACTGACGTAAGCAATGTCGAGTCCGCCGAGTGCGTTGATGGCGTGCGCAAGTAGTTCAGGATGCGCTGCGGTGTCGTCCAGATCCGCCACCGCAGATTCAACGAAGGCTGCGCCCCGCGTGCGCAGGTCTGCGGCAACGGACGCCAGTTTGTTTGCGTCACGCGCGACAAGATAGAGCGTTTCACCGCGCTCGGCCCAAAGGCGGCAACACGCTTCCGCAATGCCGGATGTTGCGCCAAGAACAAGAATGCGCTTCGAGAGGCTTCCCGCTGCTTCTGTACCCGTGTTCACAGGAGCGAGAGCGTTGCGGCGCAATGGCAACGTGGGTTCGCCGCTCATTGCCGTGAGGTTGTCGCTTGCGCTGAAGCTTGTGGCAGACACTAGCGATCACCTTCGCCTTCGGTGACACGCTCCCAGAAACTGGACGTGATGGCGCGGTCTTTGTACCGTGCGAAACGCTGCCACTGCGGGTAGTAGGCCTGGAACTGGCCTGGAGTCATGCAGGCGTCCTTGGCTGGGTAAAGCCGGCCGCCTAAATCGCGGGTCATGTCGCCGAGTCGCTGCATCAACGGGAACGTGGTGTTCGGCTTCACAGGAAAATCGAGCGCGAACATAATGCCCGGCATGGGGAAGCTCATCATGCCGACGGAAGGAATATCTCCGAATGTTTTGAGCACAGCGAGAAAGCTTGCGAGGCCGGAATTCGTGATCTCACGAAGAATGGCGACGGTTCCCTCTTTCGCCGTCTCCCATGGCAGTGCATATTGAAACTGCACGAGTCCGCGTTTGCCATACATGCGGTTCCAGCGCAGCACTGCATCCAGCGGGTAAAAGAACGGCTCGTAGTCCTGTTTCGTTTTGACATGCGCCTTGATCTGCTTGTGAAAGAACGCGGTGTTGAAGAGGCTAATGGAAGCTTTGTTCAGCATCCAGCCGGGTGCCTCAATGGGGAAAACGAGCTTGGGCTTCGGTGAGATCTTTCTTTCAGCCGGCTCGGCGGAGTGGTCGCCAAGCATGAATATGCCGCGCATGAAGTTCTTTCCTGTGGACACGCAGTCGAGCCAGCTCACCGTGTATTCCACGTGCTTATAGCGCTCTTTGAGGTCGAGGAATTCATCCATGCCGTGGAACTGAATTCCTTCGTAGTCAATGACGCGGCTGACGATGGGCTTGAGGCGGAACTGCGCCCACGAGATGACGCCAGTTAGGCCCATGCCACCGATGGTTGCGGCGAAGAAGTCCGGGTTCTCCGTTGGCGTGCATAGCATGTGTGCACCATCCGAACGGACAAGCTCAAACTGTGTAACGTGATTGCCAAAGGAGGCCGCTAGTTCGTGGTTCTTGCCATGAATGTCGTTGGCTATCGCGCCGCCGAGCGTTACGTACTTTGTGCCGGGAGTGACTGGCAAGAAGAAGCCGCGCGGAACAGCAAAGTCCAGAATTTGCGCGAAGGTGATGCCGGCTTCGGCTGTCAGCAGGCCGGTTGCCGGATCGAATGCCAGCAGGCGGTCCATGCCAGTGGTACGAAGCAGCGTGCCGTCTTTAAGCAGGCAACTATCACCGTAGCTACGGCCCATTCCAACGGGCAGTGCGCCATTATGCACACCTTCGATTACACGCGGGAAGTCGGTCTGCCAGTGCAGCTCCCTTACTTCTCCGTCGTAGGCGGGAAAGCGTCCCCAGGATTCGAAGTCAGGCTTGCTTTTTGCGTTGTCTGAAGCGTTGTGCGGCTGTTGTGCTGCGGAAGTGGCGTCCGTGGAAGCGGGCATCTGTTAAGGATAGCCGAACCCCGGTCGTGCTAGGGCAGGTGCTGGTGACTAACGACACACCGCGTCGAGTTCTTTGGAGCGGTCCGTGACGGCAGGCGCTTCCACCTTGCGCGCCGTGGCTACGAACTCGTTGAACGTAGTGCCTCCGCTTTCCGTCACCTTTGGGTCGTAGTCATAAATTGGGTCGGACATTGCCTCCGGTAGCGTCACGAATGAGAAGCCGCGCGAGCGAAACAGCGCAAGTAGTTCGGGCAGCATGTGCGCATCGAACGCACCGACGTGCATGAGCAGAACGTAAGGCACATCGCGTTGGTAGAGTGTCTGCGCAAGCGAGCGATACACGCGAATCGATTCATCTGCCGAAGCAAGATAGCTGTCATGCAGAGACTGCACGGCTGTGTTGTTGTGCTTCGCCATACAGCGCGCGTACGGCTCATTCCAGAGATAGTCCTGGAAGTCCATAGAGACTTCGGCGATGCGGTACCCGTGGTCTGTCAGCCAGCCACGCACAGCTTCGCGCTTCTCCACTGTGTTTCCTTCTTCAAGAAATGGGTAGCGGAACCAGTGCCACCCACCGTGCGGGTCAACCTTTCGCAGCAGCGATTCATTTCGCGCGATGTTCCGCTCGTATGCGACTGCGGACAGCTTGTCGAGTTCAGGATGCGACCACGTGTGATTGCCCAGCGGATTGCCCGCCGCCACCCACGCGCGAAGTATGTGTTCCTGGTACGGGTACTGCTGCACGCGGAAGCCGTTGATGAAGCCGTAGACCGGCGGCATGTTCTCGCTCTTCAGCGTGGCAAGAATGCTCTTCACCACAGCAGGCCGCGCCAGACCGGGTGGCAGTGGACCATGCGCGGGCAGGTCGTCAAAGGTGAAGGCGACGTGCAGCGGTGAAGATGGCGTCGCGGGAATTGCGGCGTTCTGTCCGGGTGCAAAATGGGAAACCAGCACGACTGCTGCGACCACGACGATGGAAAGCTTCATGCCTAGTCCTCGTCATCACCGATAGGCATTCCTGGTGGTGCCTCCAGCGGTTTCGCTGGAACGAACTTCTCGGGCTCACGTTCGAATTGCCCGATGCGCGCAACCAATGCTGCACGGTGGATCGCTTCGGCAGTGTCCTTCAGCGGATCGGCAGATTGCCACTCTTTCAGCACATCCAGAAGATGAGACCGCGCAATCGCGCGTGCCTGACTGGAGGCAGCGGGATTAGCAGCAAGCGTGAACATGGCTTCGTATGCGCGCGCCTCAACCGCGCGCTCGACTTCTGATGACATGCTGTGACCGCCTTCGGGGCGCTCGGCAACAGCTTTCGAAATGCTTTCCAACACTCCTCGCAGCGATGGAGAGGCGGGAACGCGCATGTGGTACTGCACCAGTCGCGACGCCCGCTCCGGTTCCACAAGGAGCGCCAGGGTCAGGTCCGCGGCCGCTTCAGCGCTTGCGATTGGATCGAATGTCAAGCCCGTTTGGGACGCCAGGCTCTCCTGCGTCCGCGGCAACTCGGGCGGACGCGGTGGCAGCACCTTCAGCAAAGTCTCGGGAAGCGTAAGCGTCTCCGGTGACAGCGTCTTCAACACCGCCGCAAGCGCTTTCTTCTGCTCCGTTGGCGCAACGATATCAGGTAGGAACTGGCCATCGCCACGAAGGCTGTAGCGGTAATCAAGGCCACCGATCTGCTTCGCTGCAGCTTCTGTTTGGTAACGATGGAAGAGGTACAGCGGGACGAGCGTGTCTTCCAGTTGCGCGAGCGGCGTGCCTGTCGGGATAGCATTCTCACCGAACCGCGCGAGGGCCGCAGACCGAATCGTTAGCACACGATTCAGCTCGTCGGCTGGATCAGTGCCGTTGTCCCACAGATGTGCGTGCGGATGCGCGGATCCAAGTGGGCGTGCATCTTCATCCGTGATGAAGACCAGGCCGCGCTTTTCCGATGCAGTCAGGATTGCATCCAGCGCAGCAGGATCTTCACTGGCTTTGCCGTGCGCGTCGAACTCGCGGTATCCGTAGTCGATGGCTACCTTGTCCCAGAGTCCGATGCCTACGCCGTACGCGTGGCTCACATCCGGAACTCCGTCCGCGCCGAGCGTCACATAGGGGTGTGGGTAGTCCATAACGGAGACTGTTGTATCTGGATCGTGCGGAAAGCTCGACGCTGCGAAATTATGTGCGAGCCCGAGGGTGTGACCTGTCTCGTGCGCGGCTAACTGGCGTATGCGCTGTAACACCATCTGCAGTGCGCGGTCGTTCTTCGGGTCTTTGCGCGGGTCTGCTTTGCCCGAGACATAAGGTGAAAGCAAAGCTTCGGCAATCAGGTAATCCTGCCGTCCACGCAAGCTGCCGAGCGTGACCTGCCCTTTGATGATTTCACCCGTGCGCGGATCTGCAATGAAGGCTCCATAACTCCATCCGCGGCTGTACCGATGCACCCACT
The DNA here is from genome assembly GCA_965200515.1 of Granulicella sp. Classification (GTDB taxonomy): domain Bacteria; phylum Acidobacteriota; class Terriglobia; order Terriglobales; family Acidobacteriaceae; genus Granulicella. The sequence continues at coordinate 3,586,317 of CBDAUT010000014.1, forward strand.
GGATGATGTTGTAGCGAACATCCATCGGGTCCGCACCCTCAGGCAGCACATCCACCTTGAAGGTGTGAGGAGCCCAACCTGCGGCCTGGAACGCCTGGTCCCACCAGCGCGCACCTTCGACCAGCGCGGAACGAATGGGCTCTGGCGCTCCGCGATCGACGTAGTACTGAATCGGCTGCACAGCCTCGCAGCTTGTTTTGCAGTTCGCGTCCTTCTTGATGAGGCGGTGACGAGCAATGAAGTTCTGCTCCATCGTTTGCCCAAGCGGCACACTGTAGTCGCGATAAGTCGCGTCCGGAAAGTAGCCGGAGCGGGGCGAGTAGCGGCGCGGCGTGTAACCCGCTTCGGGAAGCGCAACAAACATCTGTCGCTCGTGTACGGTGACTGAGCGCGGGTCAGGAGTCACTTCACGCACATAGCGGCCCTTCACAGGGCCGTCGGTTGTCACCGTGATTGTCGACTCAACAGCAATGTTCTTTGGAAAGCTCTTGATCTGATTCGGCACGATTGCCGAGCGGCTCGCGTCGAACTTATAGCTTCCCTGCTGCATACGTGTGAGCACATCAGCCACGCCGCGCGCATCGCGCACGAAGAAGTCGGTTGCATCGAGCAGCACTGTTCCATCCGGTGACTCGGCCTCCACTTTAAAGCCCCAGGTCACGCTTTCGGCAAAGCTTTCGTGAACGCTCGCCTGCTCCGCTGGATCGCTTGCTGAACTGCGGAAGCGGCCGTTCGGTTGCACCAGCAACACCTTCGGGCCGCTGCGCTGGAAATAAACTAGCGTGCTCGAGCCACCTTCACCGACGCCACCAATCTGTCCGCGATCAAGGCCAAGATCATTCGAACCAGCACCGTGCGCGAGACTCAGTGCATAAATCAGATCCGCAGAGCGCGTGTGCGCTGCATCGCTGCTCATCGGAACTTCCAGGTAAACCTTGCCCGCCTTGGCATCCCAATCCAGCGCCAGCAAACCTGGCATGCGCTGCATGGATGCAGTGCGTTGCGCAACGGTCTGCGGAGCCTTTGCGACGTCAGAAGATGCGTGATCGCCAGGCGCTTGCTGCGCACTAAGGGTGCTGCACGCAAGCAGTGCGCTCGCGGAGAGGAAGAAGATAGAGCGAACCATGTTTTCTTGTACCACGCATATGCCGCGTGGGAACGCATCGGTTCAACCGGTTCTGCCCGCAGAGCGGGTAGTCTGACACCGTGCTGGAAAATTTTCGCTTGCGCGTTTTTCGCGAGGTTGCGCTCCGTCGCAACTTTCGCAGAGCTGCGGAAGCGCTGTTCATCACCCAGCCTGCGGTGACGCAGCACATCAAGGCTCTCGAAAGCGAGCTGCAGACGGCGCTGTTCGATCGCGGCACCACTGGCGTGCGGCTGACCTCCGCGGGAGAAGCACTGTTACGCCGTGCGGAAGAATCCGAAAAGCTGCTGAGTCAGGCCGCAGAAGACATTTCAGCCTTGCGCGGTGAGGTGAGTGGAACGCTTCGACTGGCTGCCTCCACCACGATCGCGCAGTACATATTGCCCGGCGTACTTGGCGATTTCCTGAGACAACACGGCTCCGTGGACCTCGCACTGGAGAGCGCGAACACAGCTACGGTAGTGCAGAGGGTACTTGAGGGTGACGTGACGCTGGGGCTGATAGAAGGGCCGGCGCATCGGACCCAGTTGCACGTATCAGAATGGCTACGGGACGAACTCGTTTTGGTTGTTCCGCCGGGGCACGAGTGGGCGGAGAAGAAAATCCGCCCGACGGATTTGTCAGAGGCAAACCTGCTGCTACGGGAAAGCGGTTCCGGCACGCGCGAAGTTCTGGAAGAGGCTCTCGCCGCGGTCGCTGCTCCGTTCACTCGCGGTCGAGCGCACATGGAACTCAGCTCCACGGAAGCGCTTCTGGCCTGCATCGAAGCAGGTCTCGGCGTGGGCTTCGCTTCGCGGTTCGCTGTTCAGCGGCAGTTGCGGCTTGGCACACTGGCAATTGTGAAGGTGCAGGGTTTGCGAGTACGACGAACGCTCAGTCTCGCGCGGCTTCGTACACCGGAGTTGCGAGGTCCAGCCGCCGCATTTGCGGATACCTTGAAGCTGTTCGCGCGTAAGGTGAAGGTGGAACGACAGCGAACATAGCGATCCGAGTCAACAGCACCGATAAGCAATGATTATCACCCAGAACCATTTGTGATTAGACGTGGAGGCTCCCGGACTACAGACTCAGTACAGGTCTGATGAATCCAACAACGATCTTCTTCTGTGGCGTTATCCTTTCGGCGAGTGGGCTGCTCTCTCCGCCACTGGCGCTCCTTGCAGGGCTGCTATTCGGCTTCACCCTGCAACATCCGCTCGCAAAGCAGAGCCGCGACGTAGCCCGGGTGCTGTTGCAGGTTTCGGTGGTTTTGCTGGGCTTTGGCATGAATCTCAGCGAGGTGCTACGTGCCGGGCGCTCGGGCTTTGGCTACACCGCAATCAGCATAGGTTTGACCATTGCGCTGGGGCTGCTGCTCGGTCGGGTGCTGCGAGTTTGTCCCGGCGGGTCGCTGCTCATTACATGTGGCACCGCGATATGCGGCGGCAGTGCGATTGCGGCAATCGCGCCAGTATCGGAAGCAAGCGAAGATGAAATCGCGGTCTCGCTCGGCACGGTCTTCACCCTGAACGCGGTCGCCCTCCTGCTGTTTCCGGCAATCGGCTTAGCGCTGCACATGTCCCAGACGCAGTTTGGTCTCTGGTCCGCGCTTGCTGTTCATGACACGAGTTCTGTTGTTGGTGCGACCGCGAAGTACGGTCCGCAGGCGCTGGAGATCGGCACAACAGTCAAGCTCGTCCGAGCACTTTGGATCGTTCCGGTCGCGTTGGCAATAGCCGCCATCGTTCGGCAAAGAAAGAAGCGCCTCCATACAGAAGCCGCCGGTGCCCGAATCGCAGTTCCATGGTTCATCGGATTGTTCATTCTGGCAGCAGTCTGCCGCACTTACCTGCGCGCTGACCCGATGGTCTGGGCGAAGCTCAATACGCTTGGTAAGACCGGACTCACTACCGTACTGTTCCTGATCGGAACCGGGCTTTCGCGGGAAACGCTACGCAACCTCGGGTGGCGTCCACTGCTGCAAGGAGTTGTGCTGTGGGTTGTGATGGGCTCCGCGTCGCTGCTGGCAATCCGCGCTGGATGGATTTCGCTCTGAAAAGCCAGCTACCAAATGCGACGGACGCCAAAAGTATCGAGCTTCGCATCCTTGCTGATCACCGGAATATCGTTGGCCAGCGCCTGCGCCGCGATCATTCTGTCAAACGGGTCGCCGTGCTCACCGACCAGTCGTCCAGCCCGCAAAGCAGTCTCAGTGCTTATCGCTAAAAGCTCATAGCCTGCTGCCTCAGTAACTACCGCGAGGAAGTTCCGTTCAAAACTTTCCGCTTCCGGCAGCTTGCCGATGCGAACTTTCGTCGCAATCTCCCAAGCAGAGGCAGCAGAGACAAGGATCCGGTTATCTTCGTTTCGGATGGCTTCTGCCGCGGCCCGACTGAGCTTCGCATTTGAGAGAACAGCCCAGATGAGCGCTTGCGTATCAAGCAGATAAGTCATCACTCAGCTCGCCGGACCATTCCGCAGGAAGAGGCTCGTCGAAAGCGGTTCCAAGCTCGAAACCAATGGTCTCCAGCGCTCCGAGCCGCTTGAACTCCTTTCGGGCGATCGGGGCGATTTCCGCGATTGGAGTCTTGCTACGCCCCATGGTGATCACCACCTTCTCGCCCGCCTGCGCCCGCTTGATGAGCTCAGAAAGATTTGTCTTTGCTTCGAACACCGTGGCCGTCATATAACCTGCTAACCCATATTAGCTAACGATGCTTCGCTACGCAATGGCGAGACGAAGGGCGTGGCCGAAGCCACGCCCTTTGTTCGCAACGGTGTGGTCTTCTACGCAGCTTTTCGCTGCTGCAACGCGCCCTTTGCCTGTGTGGCGAGTGCGGTAAAACCTGCGGCGTCGTTCGCTGCGATGTCGGCGAGGATCTTGCGATCAAGGCCAACCCCGGCCTTCTTCAGGCCATTGATGAAAGTGGAATAGCTCATGCCGTTCAACTTGGCTGCGGCACCGATGCGCACAATCCAGAGCGAGCGGTACTGGCGCTTCTTCTGCTTGCGGCCAATGTAGGCAAACTTCAGGCCGCGTTCAACGGCTTCCTGGGCTGCCTGGTAGAGCTTGGATTTGGTGAGAAAATAGCCGCTTGCGCGCTTGAGAATTTTCTTGCGGCGGTCGTTGCGCTTGGTACTGCGTTTTACACGAGGCATCGTGTATCTCCTTTTGCGTCGTTCGTTTGCGCGGCTGGAGGCAAGGTGGCCTCTTCACTCGCTTCTACTTCGGGACTGATATCGGCTTCGCTGCTGCGTTACCGAGGGGCCGTGACGCTTGCTGACCCGTTATTCCTGCCGGAAAGGCTCGTCCAGAAAACTCTGTTCACACCACCTACGCCTAGGCGTAAGGAAGCATGCGGGCGACCTTCGGGGTGTCCGCCACAGACACAAGCACGATACGGCCGAGCTTGCTCTTGGTCTTGGACTCCTTCGAGGTCAGGATATGGCGCATCTTGGACTGGCCGCGCTTAAACTTGCCCGAAGCAGTCTTTTTGAAGCGCTTTGCCGCTCCCGAGTGGGTTTTCAATTTTGGCATTGGGGTTCCTGCTGAAGAACTACGATTGAACTACAGAAATGAGTATAGCAGGGCGTTACCACGGGACTAGCAATGGAAGACACTTCGCAGCAGGAGATCGATCTGCCACTTTCGGTTGCTGCGAGGGTGCGCTCTCAAATCGTCCGACGCGGCTTCGTCGGTGCAATACGACGCTTTCTCTTCGTGCTGCGGCGTCAAGTGTTCCGCAACTGGGAGCCACCACATCCGTTCGACGCAGCGCATGGTGTTGCGACTGGCGGGCTACTCACGCAGATCGAACTCGAAACAGGACATGATCACGATCTACACACGACGGCGTACCACGGCACGCAGCCCTCGATATTTCGTGGCGGCCTGGAGCGGTGGCGCGCTGCCATCATCCGCTCAGCGAAATCCGTTGAGGAGTTCACTTTCGTCGATATTGGCTGCGGCAAGGGACGTGTGCTCATGCTCGCCTCGGAATTTCCTTTTCGCCGGGTCGTCGGTTTGGAGTTGAACGCGAAGGTCGCCAGCAGCGCTCGCGAGAACATCAGACAGTGGCGAGAGCGACCAAGAGCCTGCAAGCAGATCGAGGTGCTCACCGGGGATGTACTTGCATTTGCGCTGCCGCCTGAGCCAACACTGCTTTACATGTACAACCCATTCGAAGGGGATCTCTTCCGCCTTTGGGTGCAGACGCTTGCGTTTGCGCTCCGCGAGCGAATGGAACCCCTTTATTTGCTCTACACCTATCCCAGGTACGAGGCGATGCTGGCGCTACTCCCCGGCGCGAAACTTCTCTGGACCGCCGAGCTGCGGCTCGACCGAGATGAGATGATCACGGATCGATTCGGCTGTGTTACAGAACAGGTCTCGCTCTATCTGTTAGCAGCAAGCGCGGGAACGCCCTCGCAGTAGCTTCCGTGCTCTGTTACAAGCCGCCAAAAGAATTTTCTTGAAAGCGCGCAACTTCCGCGAAACGCCCGTGTTTTTCCTGTTTACCAATAGCAAGATTCAGAAGTCGGGCCTTTCGTACGTTTGCAAAGCTGCAACTCGGCATGACTGCGGTCGTGTCGTTTGCAATGGATTCGCAGTGATATCGCCGGCGTAATCAGCGCTAACACAGGCTGGTGATAGACGGTTCGGTGATGAGCGGCGAAGCTGAAATTCTTCGAGTCTCTAGGCCATGGCGCTCCCCCGCCGCAGCCGAGCGACACTCGCGGTTGGGTGTTGCGCGTTTCAGTGCTGTTCAGACCGGCTCCATCAACGAGTCGCTTGGTTTTACGGGGGTCCCCTTGAAGGGCAAACTGCTTTGTTCACTTCTGCTTCTAGCCGCACCAGTCGCTGCCCTTGCGGACCAGCTCGTGCCGGCTGGGTCTGTTATCACCTGCACCATTGCTGAGGGCAAAATCTCGTCCAAGACGCAGAACGTCGGCGACCCGGTGATGTGCCAACTTGGCCACACAGAGAAGTTCGGCCGCAACAGCTTTCCCTACGGCAGCTATCTCATTGGCCAGTTTGCTGAGTACAAAGATCCAGGCCACTTCGTTGGTAAGGGATGGATGGAGCTGAAATTCGATCGTCTGGTCGTCCAGCCGGACACCAATGTGCCGATCTCAGCACGCGTCGTGGCGACCACCTCCAAGTACCCCGTCGATAAGGAAGGCCGCATCCACGGAACCGGTCACCCCACCCGCGACACGATCGAATGGCTGATCCCTGTGCTTTGGCCCATCGATCTTATCAACCTGCCGCGCCGCGGGCCGACGCCGGTGCTGCCGGCAGAAACCAAGCTGACGCTCAAGGTTCTCGATGACTTCGGCATCCCGACACCAATGGAAAACGCAGTGCGCACGCCCGCACTGGTTTCACGCACCACGCCCGACGAGCCCACCTACCAGAGCTACCGCGAGCCCGCACCGGTGGAACGCAGCTACGCGCAGCCAGTGCAGCAGCAGTATGCTCCACAGCCACAGCAGTACCAGCCGCAACAGCAGTACCAGCCCATGCAATATGCTCCTGTGCAGCAGCAGGCACCCTCGGTGTACATTATTCAGCAGCCGGCACCGGTGATCGTGCAGCAGCAGCAGCCGGTGGTGTATCAGCAGCCCGTGATGTATCCGCCGCCACCGCCGCCGGTGTATGTGTATCCGTATGCTCGTCCGCGGTATTACCGCGGTTATTAGGTGCTTTCAGAGTGTGAAAAAGCTGGCGACTAGAGTCGCCAGCTTTTTCTTTTAGTGCTATCGAGAATCCATCTGAAGATGACCCCTTCCGTTGCCTTGCCCCACAATACAAATCATGGGCGAGCTGCAGTTGCTACAGAACTGGTACGTGGTGCAATGCGACGGAGACTGGGAGCACAGCTACGGGATAAGTATCGAAACCCTAGACAATCCCGGCTGGAAATTGACGGTCGATCTGGCCGGAACCGATGCCGAACATAGATCGCTTGCGCACGTGAAAATCGAACGGAGCGAAAGTGATTGGATTCATTACAGGGTTGCCGAGCAGAAGTTTGAAGCTTTTATGGGTCCTGATTGCCTTCCAGAAGGCATCAGGACATTCCTCACTTGGTACTCGAGTACAGCCGAGTAAGCGATCTGCAACAGAAAAGCCTCCGCGGTGCGGAAGCTTTTCTTGTTGCTGTGCTTCGTGCTTACTTGGCTGCAGCTTCGCTCTTCTTTGCATCCGTTGCTGCGAATTTGCGGCGGAAGCGTTCAATACGGCCTGCGGTGTCGACCAGCTTCTGCTTACCGGTAAAGAACGGGTGGCAGGCGTTGCAGATTTCGACGACGATGTCGCCCTTGTGGGTGGAGCGTGTCTGAAAATTGTTTCCGCAGGCGCACTTCACGTTTGTCTCAGCGTAGCTAGGGTGAATTCCCTCTTTCGGCATTGTCTTTTCCTTTTGCAAGCAGAGCTTGCTTAGCTTTCCCGCCGCAGAACGGTTTCGCTTGCGCTGTCTCTCCTGGAGCTCAACACATCGATGTTCCTGTCGCGCTGCATGCTTGAACCCCGACTCCCGGGGTCTCAGGCGCTTTCTGTTAGATTACCATTCTCGCGTTTGGACTCAGCACACGCATACAACGCGGATTGTGTCCGCAAACTCCTACTTTTCGTGCGGCACTTGCCGCCCCCCTTGGGAGATCACGATGAACAAGAAGATGCAGATGACCTGCTGTGCCGTGCTCGGTATGGCTGCCCTGGCTTTCACAGTAAGCGCGAAAGCAGCAACAGACGATGATAAGAAGTTTCTAGCGATGGCTTCGCAGTCTGACCAGAACGAAATCGCTCTCAGCAAGCTGGCAGAAACCAAGGGCACAAACCCTGCCGTTACGGCTTTTGCGAAGAAGATGATCGTGGAGCACACCAAGATGAGCGCGTCGATGAAGCCGTTCGCGGACGCATGGGGGCTCACACCCGCCTCCGGTCCTGATGCCGACCACCAGAAAGAGTTGAACAAGCTGAACGGCTTGTCTGGTAAGGACTTCGACAAGGAATACATCGATGAAATGGTGTCGGATCATGCCAAGGCGCTCGATGCCTTCACCACAGAAGCCAAGGACACGAAAGACTTGAAGTTCCGGGCGACCGTGATCAAGGGCAAGACTGCCGTCGCCGCGCACAAGAACATGGCCTACGACCTGAAGAAGAAGATGTAGTTTATTCCACGCTCACGCAAAAGCCCTCCTTGATCGGGAGGGCTTTCTTTGCCTCACGTGTTCAGGCGGCCTTTTTCACACGCAGGTTGTCTATGGCGTAACTGAGAAAGCGCGCATTCAAGCCGATAGGTTCTTCCATGAATCGGCAGCTCGCAACCACCTGATCGAGAAGGAACTTTGGCTGATAGGCTGCGAGTTCCAATCCCTTATCTTCACGAATTGTCTGCACGATGGCATAGAACACTTCATCGGCAAGATCGATGCCGTGCTTCTGGCATTCTTTGCGGAAGATACGCTTGTAGATGTCGACGGCGGGCGAGCCGATCTCGATCTTGTACGGCAGCCGTCGAAGAAACGCGGGATCCATCAGGTCTTCCGGCTCGAGATTGGTCGAGAAAATTACCAACTCATCGAACGGAATGCTGAAGCTCTTTCCCGTATGCAGCTTCAAGTAGTCGATGCGGCTTTCAAGCGGCACAATCCACCGGTTGAGCAGGTTCGTCGGACTGACAAGCTGCCGTCCAAAATCATCAATAACGAAGCAGCCGCCGAGCGCCTTCATGTGCAGCGGCGCCTCGTAGAGCTTCGACGTGGGGTCGTAGCGCAGGTCGAGCATTTCGAGTGTAAGTTCGCCACCTGCGACAACAAATGGCCGCTTGCACGGAATCCATCGCCCGTCCACGGACTGTCCGCGAAGCAACGATGAGGCTCCAGGCGTGCCTTCCTTGGGCGTGATCTGAATGTGCACGCTGGGGTCGAACATGCGAATGATCTGCCCTTCCACAACGACGGCGTAGGGTACATAAATCATGTCCGCAAATACATTCACCAGCCGCAGAGCGAATGTCGTTTTGCCGTTACCTGGAGGCCCGTACAGCAATATCGCGCGTCCGGAGTTCAGTGCCGGACCCGCCTGCTCGATCTGACCTACATCCATCGCAAGATCGCTCAGGTGTTCTTTTACCTTGTCGAAGGTGATCAGTTCGTTGGTAATTTTTTGCAGGTTCACACGCTCGTTGAATTGCTCAAGCGTTACCGGAGCGGGACCGGTGTACTGCGAGCGGGCAAGCGCATCCACAGCCCAGCGGCGACCTTCGTCCGTGAGGTCATAGGTCATAACCGTGCTGTTGTCCGGGCGCACGCCTTTTGCGTAGAGCAGTTTGCGATCGACCGCCGTTCGCACGAGTTTCAAAATAATGTGGGAAGGCAGCTTGATTGCGTCAGAAAATTCGCGCGTGGACTGGAGCCGAGAGCTGTAGATCTGCTTGACCATCAGCGCCAGCAGTTCGGTCTCGTCCAGCCCTGTTGCCTCGATCGTTTCGGGCTCTACCGGAAACTTATTAAGGAAACCGGCGAGCTGCTTTTCGGTGAGGTGCCCAGCGGCGACGAGATGATCGCCAAGACGTCCGCCCTGACCCACCTGACGCTCAAGCGCATCGTTCAGCTGTTCGGTGGTGATGAGGTTGGCGCGGACAAGCAGCGTCCCAAGCTCCATGCGTGCGGCAGCGATGATGCCCTCCATAAAGGCCCCAAAGGAGCGAAGCCTCCACGAGTTTGCCGCAGAGCCAGCATGTTTTCTCTACCCCGAATGTGCGAGGCGGACGTTGTCGTGGTCATTGTCAGCGCACCTCCGCGTGATGTTGTTTGGTGTGGACGAGGCACACGTCACCTCCCGCGCCGTCGCTCGCGAGAGCCTCTTAGCAGCACCGGAGAAAAAGTACATAGGAACGCGAGCAGCAGCATTGCGGCGAGCGTTTGCACGCTACGTCCCCAGGAGAAGAACGCCCAGGATGACAGCACCCAGAACGCCATGTTTGCCGACGCTGCCACGTAAACCCAATCAGAAAACTTGTGCTGATCCTGCACGAAGTCCATGGTCCGCAATGTACGGTAAACCGTACCAGGCTTGAGCGTAAGCCGGAGAAGCACGACAGGAAGCAAGTTCACGAACAGAACCAGCGCGAGCCAAAGCACCGGCGCGGCGACCTGCGGAAAACGTGGCACCAGAAACCAGGTCACCGTGATGGTGAGGAGTACGTTTGCCGTCGCGCCGGCATTCACCAGTGGCGGAAAATGCGCCATGTCGGAGAGCCTGTTCATCTCGTTCAATTTCTTGTCTGCCGCGTTCATACGGTTTTCTCCAAAGGTCTTCGGCGAGCCAAATCGCACGTGCGAGAAGTCTATGCTGTGAGCACGAGAGGCATTACCTATGCTGAAAGAACACCCCGCAGAATCAGTGTGGGACTACCCACGCCCGCCACGACTTGAGCCCACATCCGACCGTATTCACGTGGTGCACGGCGCGATTTTGATTGCAGACACCACCAAAGCGTTCCGCGTGCTCGAAACAAGCCACCCGCCGGTCTACTACATTCCTCAGGACGACACCGCGATGCAGTACATCAAGCAATCTCCGCGTCGCGGCAGCTTCTGCGAGTTCAAGGGTGTAGCGACCTACTGGTCGATCGACATAACCGGTGCGAGTGAAACGCCCGAACGAATCGTAGTGCCTGATGCAGCGTGGAGTTACGCCCACCCGACTTCTGCTTTCGCACCGATCCGAAATCATCTTGCGTTTTACGCCAGCAAGGTAGACGAGTGCACCGTAGATGGCGAACGCGTCGAAGCACAGCCGGGTGACTTCTACGGCGGCTGGATTACGTCGTGGATCAAGGGTCCCTTCAAAGGTGCACCCGGAACTATGGGTTGGTAACAACCTTCATCGGCTGTCCACATTCGCACAATCCGCTGTCCAGCCGGAGGCTGAGATACTGGATTGGCTGCCATGGCTGAGCTTTGCCCAATCTGTGAAGGTGCCGGTCTCCGGCTGGTGGAACGCACGGACGGTTCGCGGGTCGCACAGGAGTGCGTATGCCGCGCGCAGAAGCGTGTGGACAAGTTAGTGGAGCAGGCGCGCATCCCGCAGCGTTACGTGCACTGCACGCTGGATGATTATGTGCCGAACTATGCAGGTAATAACCGCACGCTGAATTCGGCGCTGTTGCAGGCTCGCAATTTTGTGAAGGCTTACCCGTTCGACACCGGTGGAAATGGCCTGCTGCTCACGGGTTCGATCGGTGTGGGCAAAACGCACCTTGCGGTCGGCATGCTGCAGGCGCTGGTCGCTGAGCGGGGCGCCAAGGGACTCTTCTACGACTACCGTGATCTGCTGAAGCAGGTGCAGAACAGCTACAACCGCAGCGCCGGGGTCACAGAGCTAGAGGTTCTGCAACCAGTGTTTGACGCAGAAGTTCTGGTGCTGGATGAGCTTGGCGCGAACAAACCTACTGACTGGGTGTGGGACACCGTCGCGCACATTCTCAACACGCGCTACAACGATCGCCGAACGACAATCATCACTACGAACTATGCCAACTTGGCTCCGCTTGGCGGAGAGATTTCTGGCCCTCGCGCCGCAGTGCGAGAAGAAAGCCTTGGCGACCGCATCGGAGAGCGCATGCGGTCGCGACTTCAGGAAATGTGCGTCGTTGTAGAGATGAATGGCGAAGACTTCCGCCAGAGCGTGAAGCGCGCAAGCTTTGCCTAGATGTCGAAGCTGACCCGACTACAGCATTTCACCGCAGCTATCTTGCCTGCAGCTTTAGCCTTCTCAATCTCGCGCTTCGCAGAATACTCATTCCACTGTGCGTACTGCTCGTCATACTTGCCCTGCTGCTCAGCAAAGCGGCGCGAATGCACGCGCTCAACAAGGATCTCGCCGTTGGCGGGTGGGTTTGCGAGGAGCGTCATTGTCTCCTGAATGTAATCCGCTAACGGCATAGCATTCGGATCGTTTGACTGGAACTTGCCTGTAAGCTCCGTCTGCACATATGGCGGCACAATCTCCAGCACCTCGATCTGCTTATCGCGCAGTTGGTAGCGTAGCGACTGCGTCCAGGAGTGGATCGCCGCCTTAGTCGCGCAGTAAGACGGGTTGGTGAAGATTGGCATGAAGGCAAGGCCGGAAGTAACGTTCATGATCGTTGCTTGCAGCTGCTGCAATAGCAACGGCATCAATGCAGCGGTCATGCGAAATGTGCCGAGCACATTGATCGCTACCGTTTGCTCTGCGATCTCAAGCTGATCTATCCCCGACGTGAGGTCTTCCGTTTTCATAATGCCTGCGTTGTTGAGCAGCACGTTCAGCTTCGGGAACTCCGTCGTAAGCTCGGCAGCAAAACGCTTCACATCCTCGAGGCTCTCCACGTCGACCGTAAGAAAGCGCATGCCGGGATTGGCGTTGACAGTTTCTTCGAGAACGTCCTTGCGACGTCCTGCGATCACGACCTGATTGCCCTGCGCATGAAAAGCCTCCGCCAGCCCGCGTCCAATGCCGCTGCCGCCGCCAGTGATGAGAATGGTGTTGCCTGTATGGTTCAAAGCCTGTCCTCTTGATTCAAATGGGTGACTTGTTTTTGATGCTCACGAGCAACACCGGACTCGCGTCGCCGATGGCGATCTAAATCGACGACCCTGAGTCTGCCACTAGCTCGTAAGCGTAACGAATATTTCGGAACGTATCTTCCAGCCGGTCGGCGTGCGACGCCACATTGCAGCATACGTGCCGTTGAATGCCAAAGAGCCAGATGGAAGGGTTGCAGTCCAGCTACCGTTCTCAGCAGCGAGTCGTTGATCCTGCGACACGGTAACGCTTGCAGGCGTTCGCACATACGTCACGCTCTGTCTGGGACTGTCGAAGCCTTCCTTGAACAAGCGCAGGTACTTGGCACGTGTGGGAACGAAGCTGCCGTCGCCAACGATGCCGACGTAATCCTCGGCCAGCGAGTCGGCGACGCCGAGTAAGTTGCGCTTTGCAATCGAGCGATTCGAATACGAACGTGCTCGCAGTATGGCCGCCTCATGCGTTTCTTCGTTCACGTCTGTGTGTTCCACTCCCATTCCAGCAGGTGCGCCTCGAACATCAATTTACCGCGAGCGAACTTTGCCATCGCAACTCCACTTGAACACGGCTCACTGCATGTCACATTGCGTGAGTCTCTAGCTAACTGCGAAGGAACCCAATGCTACTGAGCTTTGACCGTTTCGAACTTGGAAAGCTGGCGTGTGAGCAGAATGCCGCCGATCAGAAAGTAGATTGCTCCAAAGATAGCGTAGCCACCCACATCGCTAATGTGACGCTTATTCCAGAGACCTCCCAGGAAGAAAGCGACGCCTGCGACGGCCGACTGCGCTCCGCTCAGGATCATCGCCCATTGCCCACCGCCTAGCTGCTTCCGGCGAACTAGCCCCACGGCTAGCTGGAGCAAACCTGCCCCAAATGCCCACACACCGAAGGTCGCAACCGCGTACATCGGCTGGCGAAACACCGTAGCAAGAATGCCGGCTGCAGCCGCGACGCCAAAGATGGCATTGGCAACCTGCGACGTGCGTGTGATGCCCGACGGGTTGGACGTCCTTAGATCAAATATGGTGCATGCGACGTCCCACAACGGGTAGAGAAGGAAGAGCACAGCAGCAAACTGCGGCTGCGTGCGTGCGGTTGTGATCACGCTTGCCGCCCACACGATCTGGAAAGCGGTGCGAACGAAATACAGGTTGCGGAGGGAGCATACGGAATCGAATGGTATAGAGTTCATGGCTTCTCGCTATCTTCTAGTTGGTAGGTTTGGTTGCGCGCTTGTACGTGGTCCAAGTCAGGTGGGCTAACTCTTTGCCGGGGTAAGGCGTTTCAATGCAGCTTCCGTCGTGGTCCGAAAGACTCCACAGTTGCCAAGCGCACGTGCGGAGAGCATCGCCCCATGCAAGATGGCGATCAATGTCTGTGCTTCGTCCGGAACGGAACTCTGCAGTTGAATGTCATGCGCGCTGAAACCAGACTCGAGTTGGCGCTCAAACCACTCCGCTAGCATTTGAAAGTGCGAGCGCACTTCAGCCTGAACATCTGCTGGGAGGGTCGGCATCTCTGCTGCCAGGAGCGCCCCTATACAAAACGAAATACTTTCGCCCTCGATGCAGCCCTCCCAGTACTTGAAGTACGCTGCAATGCGCATCAACGGGCTAGCAATGCCCTCGTCGAGCGCCTGCATACCCTTCGTGATGGCGGCGCGGTGATTTCTGAGAACAGCGACAACAAGCCCGGCTTTCGTCGGGAAGTGGTGGTGAATACTCGCCTTGCGGATCTTCACAGCGTCCGCAATATCTGCATAGCTAAACGCTGAGTATCCGCGTTCTACTAGAAGATCGTTGGCTGTTTTCAGAATGCGCTCTGCTGTCTCACCTTGCATACAGCATGAGACTACCAACTAGTAGGTTTGGGTGCAGAATTCTTCTGCTGAGCCAAATAAACATGAGCGGTCGTAGGGCGCCCGCTCATGTCATTGCGTAGGCGCCGCTCGCTACCAGACCTTGCAAGTCGGCTGATGCACCATCGGCTGACCCACCTTGCAACCAAATGCCCGTTGGAACTCAGGCAGGTTGGAGACGACACCGTTGATACGAGCGAAGCCGGGCGAATGCTCGTTCGTTGCCGCGCTCAGGCGCAGGTTCTCGGAGCGCTGATCTTCGCATGCCCACTGCGCCATGCCGATGAAGAAGCGTTGATCCGGCGTAAAGCCGTCGACTGGCATGAGCCGCTGCGTTTCGGTTTGCTTCTTCCACGCCATGTAGGCGAGCAGCGTGCCGCCGAGGTCGGCGACATCTTCGCCACTGGTCAGCTTGGAGTTGATGTGGATGTCATCAACCACCACGTAGCCGGCGTACTGATTGCGCACGCAGTTGATGCGGTCCTCAAAGCCCTTCGCGTCAGCAGGAGTCCACCAGTCGCGCAGATTACCCTTCGAGTCGAACTGGCGGCCTTCATCGTCGAACGCGTGCGTGAGTTCGTGGCCGATGGTTGCGCCGGTGTTGCCGTAGTTGGGCGCGTCATCCAGCTTGGGGTCGTACAAGGGCGCTTGCAGAACGCCTGCAGGGAAATTGATGTCATTCATTTGTGGATTGAAGTAGGCGTTCACCGTCGGCGGCGTCATGCCCCACTCATTCAGGTCCACAGGTTTGCCGAGCTTGTTCCATTGTCGAGCGTCTTCGAATTTGTGCGCGTTCACAACATCGTTGAAAAAATCATTAGGCTTCACGGTGAGTGCGGTGTAGTCGCGCCACGTTTCCGGATAGCCGATCTTGTTGCGGATCGCATGCAGCTTACGCAGCGCTTCGGCTTTGGTCTCCGGGCTCATCCATGTGAGGCCCTGAATCTCCTGCCCCATGGCTGTTTCGATCTGCTCAGTCATAAGCTGCGTCTTGGCTTTGGTGTCGGCGGTGAAGGTGCGCGCAACAAACTCCTGGCCAAGTGCTTCGCCGAGCATGCGATCGGTGAGACGCACGCAGGTTTTCCATCGCGGCGGCATTTGCTTCACGCCACGCAACGTCTTCGAGTAGAAGTCGAAGTTTGCCTGCTCAAACGGCTTTGCAAGGTACGGTGCCGCAGCGGTCAGCAGGTGGAAGCGCATGTACGCACGCAGGGCATCGACCGGCTCCGTAGTCAACTCAGCCTGCACAGCCTTCATGAACTCCGGCTGCGACACATTCAGCTTCTTAACGCCCGGCGCGCCCTGCACGCGGAAGTAGCGCGGCCACTCGATGCTCGGTGCAAGCGTACCAAGCTCGTCCAGCGTCATCATGTGGTAGATCTTGTGCGGATCGCGCCGCTCCACACGCGTCAACGAGCCCTTCGCCAGCGCTGTCTCAATGCGGAGAATGGCATCTGCGTCGCCCTTGGCTTGCTCCGGGGCCTCGCCCTCTAGGGAAAGCAGAGACTGAATGAATTCCACGTACTGCTCGCGCAAGGTGACGCTCTTCGCGTCGGTCTTTAGGTAGTAATCGCGATCCGGGAGACCGAGACCAGCCGCATCGACCGCAACAATGATTACGGATGAGTCGATTGCATCCTGATCGGTGCCAGAGCGAAAGAACAGGCTGCCGGGATACAGGTGATGCAGGTTCGTCAACGACGAGATCAACTCCTGCCGTGTGCGCAGGCCATTGAGGGAAACAATGGCCGTCTGAATGGGCGTGACACCTGCCGCATCGATTGCCTGCGTGTTCATGCAGGCCCCAAAGAAGTCGCCAACCTTCTGCTGGACGGCATTGCGTGAGGCGCTCGGCTTCGCGTCTTCGGTGAGAATGCCCCAAAGGAACTGCTGGTTAGCGTTTCCGAGCTTACCGTAAACGCTCCACGAGGCCTGGTCGGCGGGGATCGGATTGTTCTTAATCCATCCGCCGCAGGAGAACTTGTAGAAGTCGTTACAGGGACTGGCCGAGCGGTCGAGGCTCGTCAAATCGAGAGACGGCGAGTACGGCATAGCGGTAAGTGGCTGCGGCGCGCTTTGCGCCAAAATATTGCAAACACCCAGTACACCGGCACACGCCAGGGAAGCCGCTTTCAGAACGACGTTCATCTTCTCTCCTTGCTTGAGCCTTCCATCGTATAACGGCTCGGTTGGCCTAGAGCTCGAAGCGTAGAATCGCGAGGTATGACCGACCTGGAACACACTTCCCCGAGCGCGGAACGCAGCAGCGGCATGTTTGCCGAACCGCCGCAGGAAAAGCGCTTTCCTACTACTGCTGTTGCGATTGCCAGCGCAGCCATTGTCATTCTTGTGGCGGTTCTACTGTTGCTCGGCCATCGCAAGGGCGGAGCCGACACGGACGCAAGCGTGCCGCAGGCTGCTGCGCCCTACGCGCAGAACGTCACGCTCAGCAATCTCCAGTTGAGCGAGTCCGAAAGCATTTCCGGGGGCAAGGTCACTTACGTGGACGGCCATCTCGCAAACCATGGACCGAGCACAGTCACGGCGCTCACGGCCCAAGTGTCGTTCCCAAACGATGGAGGCACGGCACCGCAGATGCTAGTTGTCCCGGTAAACCTCATCCGCATGCGGGAACCCTACATCGACACGGAGCCGGTAAGTGCTGCACCGCTTGCGCCAGGCGGAGAGGCTGACTTTCGCCTCATCTTCGAGGGCGTCGATCCGGCCTGGAACAATCAGCCGCCTGCGATTCGCCTGATTCGCGTAACAACGAAATAAATCCCCAATCCATTCAACGTGGCACGACGTAAACACTGTAGCTCTCCCCCAAATAGAGAGAATCCAAGGCAGATTGGCCCTCTACGGAGGGCCCTTTTTTATGCGATGGCCGCCTGGATCGCCAACAGCGTCTCAAGCACGGCTCTGAGATGGTTCAGGTGCAGCGCGTTGGCTCCATCGCTCTTCGCCTGCGATGGGTTGTCATGTACTTCGAGAAAGATGCCATCGATTCCAGCCGCAACTGCCGCCCGTGCCAGCACCGGGATGAACTCCGGCTGTCCGCCGCTTACACCGTTGGCCGCGCTTGGCGTCTGCACCGAGTGTGTGCCATCGAAGATGACTGGGGCAAACTCGCGCATAGTCGGCAGCGAGCGCATGTCCACGACCAGGTTGTTGTAACCGAAGCTGGCACCGCGTTCGGTAAGACAGACCCGCGCGTTGCCGCTTTCACGCACCTTGGTGACGGCATGGCGCATGTCGCCGGGCGCAACAAACTGTCCCTTCTTCACGTTTACCGGCCGGCCAGTTTGCGCGGCAGCAATCAGCAGATCAGTCTGGCGACAAAGGAACGCCGGGATCTGCAACATTGCTTCCGCATCGCTAAGCGCATCGCTTGCCGCGCGGCACTGCTCTTCGGAATGGACATCGGTGAGCACAGGCACACCGTTATCTTTGGCAATGGCTCGAAGAACGCGGCAGCCTTCTTGCAGCCCAGGTCCACGGTAGCTGTGAATGCTGGTGCGATTGGCTTTGTCGTAGCTCGCCTTGAAAATGTACGGCACGCCGAGGTCAGAGGTGATGCGCTGAATCGCGTCTGCCAGGCCGCGCGCATGCGCTTCCGATTCCAGAACACAAGGTCCTGCAATGAGAAAGAGTTTGCTCCCGCCGATGGACAGGTCGCCAAGTTCGAATTTCAGGGTATGACTCACCGTTTTATTGGAGCATAGGGCGCGCCGATTAGCTGCCGCTGTATTGCTCCTCGGTCACGTGCTCCATCCACTCAACGACTTTGCCGTCGAGTTTCTCCTGAATTGCGATGTGTGTCATCGCTTTGTTGGGCGAAGCTCCATGCCAATGCTTCTCTCCCGGGGCAAACCACACAACATCACCGGGCGCGATCTCCTGTACAGCTTCGCCATCCTTCTGTGCCCAGCCGAGTCCGGAGGTCACGATCAAAGTCTGTCCAAGCGGATGTGTGTGCCAAGCTGTACGCGCGCCAGGTTCAAACGTGACCTGAGCGCATTGCATCAGCGCCGGATCCGGTGTTTGAAACAACGGATCGATGCGGACCGCTCCTGTGAACCATTCAGCCGGACCAACTGTAGAGGGCTGGCCTCCATTGCGCTTGATTTCCATGGGAACTCCTTGATTTCAAGATGCGTCATTTGCGTAGCAGTGAGCACGAAAAAGCGGGAGCCGAAGCCCCCGCTTTGTTCTGCATACCAAGGTTACGGATTCACGATCGACTGTGCGTGATCGCCATTTGCCACAGAGACGGCGCAGGATGGAAGCGCGCCCGACGGATATGGCGTGTTCGGAACGCTGCTCAGCGCGCCCGTGTTCGCGTTCAGTTGCAAAGCCGAGACCGAGTTATCAATCGAATTGGACGTGTAGACGTACTTGCCAAGTGCCGGCTCAATGGTGACGCAGGTGGGTCCGGTAGCTACCTGTGCAGAGCCAGCCGAAGCAGTCCCACCAAGTGAACCGTCAGAAAGATTCAGCGAGAACGAAGAAACGGTGTTGGCGTTGTAGTTCGTCGTTAGAACGTACTTGCCGCGCGGATCGATAACGATGCTGGTTGGGTACAGGCCAGTCGTGAAGGGGCTGCTTGTCAGCGACGTCAACGAACCGTTGAGACCAGCCGTTGAGCTGGAATTCTGAATGCGGTAACCGAGAATCTGATTGGTACTCTTGTCGGTAACGTAGACGTACGCTGTGGTCGGATCGATCGCAATCGAAC
The DNA here is from genome assembly GCA_965200515.1 of Granulicella sp. Lineage (GTDB taxonomy): Bacteria > Acidobacteriota > Terriglobia > Terriglobales > Acidobacteriaceae > Granulicella. Next base: position 3,605,620 of record CBDAUT010000014.1, read on the forward strand.
TGGGAAGTACACCGGCGCGAATTCCGGTGCAAACCGTAGGTACCGTAGACGTGCAGGTGGAACCGGAAAGCAGCGTGAGAGCGCCGCTGGAAGTGTTCTGGCTGAAGCCAATGACGAACGGCGTCGTTCCGCCTGTTGTGCCACCTTCCTGGTCAACAACGTACACGAAGACGTTGCCCGCCGTAGCGCCGGTTGCTGCGGGTCGTGAGACTGCGAGCGCGACCGGATTTACGCCGACGTTCACGTTAGTCGGTGTGCCAAGGGAACCGTCCGTCTGGTTAATCGGAAAGATGTTGATGCCACCGGGGCCGCCGCTCGTGGGGGTAAAACCGGTTTGCAATGTGTACGCCACGTACAGGAACTTTCCGGTGGAGTCGATAGCAGCGGCTACCGGTAAGGTTCCGGTGGTGTTGTAGTTCTTGGTGCTAAACAGCTTGCCGTCTGTGCCAATTCCAGCCACAGTCACAAGACTGTCATCGTGGCTGATGACATACAGGTACTTCCCGTTCGGTGCTGCGACCTCCGTCACCGGATTACGACCGAAGCCTGCAGAAAATGGCGAGCCAGCAATCTGCGTCAGTACACCGGACTGGTAGTCCACACCGTAAGCAGAAACAGTGGCGTTCTGCGCAGACGTGATGTAGACGTACCCGCTTGTATAGTCGCGGCTACAGGAAGTAGTGCCGAACGCAAGTGCTATCGAGGTTCCGGTCGCCAGTGCTGCCCGGAGGAGATTTCCAGCCTTCATGAATTTCCCTTACGCGGTGCCGGAACCCTGATGTTGGCGTGGGGTGCGGTCCGACCAAACTTTGTGGAACGAGCGCATCCACCTCATTGGCGGATGCGCCAGAAACTAGTTGCTGACGCTTCCGCTAAGAACCAAACAACCGGCCTGACCCGTTGCGGCGAAACTTGAGCCGCGAGATAGATCCGACAGGCGACCTGTGTTGGGGTCGATTACTTTACCGGTCACCGTGCCATCGTTGTGATTGGAAATGTACACATACCGATTGCTCAGATCTTCAACCATGCACACCGGCCCTGAACCGACGGGATATGGCGCGCCTGCGATTGGAGTCAACTGCTGATTGCTTCCAATCAGCGTGTATCCGGATATCGTGCTGTTCGGCGTGGTGGTTGAACCCGTGCCTTGGTTCAGCACGTAGAGGTATTTGCCGCTGTTATCCAGGAACGAGTAAACCGGGTTTGAAGTACCCGCGATATTCGCTACCGCACCGCCCGTGAAGGAGGTCAAATTGCATCCACCGCCAACTGTGTACGGCAGGATGCTACCCTGACCGGCGGCCGTACCGGTGCTGCCTGGGAGATTGTCCGTAGCGGTGAGGAAGATCTGGTTATTCGAGCCGTTGATTGACGTGACGCTTGTTGCGGAAACGGGGATGGTGCCATTGGTGGCCACAGTGAGCTGCCCATTCGCACCGTTAATTCCATACGGCGTGATCGACTGCCCGGTTGCGCTTGCTGCGCCGTTCACCGTAAAGATGCAGCTACCGGTGGACTTCAGCATCACGGGACTCGCACCCACTTCAAAGTACGCCGTGTTGACTCCGTTGAGTTGAGTCTGTGAGTTCGTTACGAGCGTTAGACGACCGGTGTTTGGGTCGACCTGGAATGCTGTAATAGAGCCATTTCCATCCGCACTAGGCGAGTAACGGTCCAGCACGTAAAGGAAATTTCCGGTGCTGTCGAACTGCATATAAACCGGTACAAATCCTTGACTCTGGTACCCAACCTGGTAAGTCAGGGTGCCGTCGCCGCCAATCGCGAAAACGGAGATACCGCTGGAAGAACCTCGCACGCCCTGCGACCCGCCGGAACCCTGATTCAGTACATAAAGGTATCGGCTGCCGGGACGGAGCAGGATGCTGACCGGATTCGCTCCGCTTGCGGAGAAAGGAGATCCGGGAATCTGCGTGAGATTGCCGGTGTAGTCATCAACTTTGAAACCTGCAACCTGATTGAATTGCGATCCGGTAACCCAAATGTAGGCGATGGTGCCACCGCCACAGGCGGTCATACCCAGGCCCAATGCCACAGAAGCCACCAGGGCCAGTGCCATGCGGCCAAAAAAACTCAACTTCATGCTCGTCCTCAATCTCTCGCCTCGCTGACCCTGACTGGGCAGCGGAACCGGATCCTGTCTCGCGGGAGACGCAAATCTTCTTCCCTTTATTGTAGAGAACCGCGGATGTTTCTGCCACTTTCGGGAGACAAACTGCTAGCGCACAAGTAATAAGCAGATCTGGCTTCTGGAGGGCTCCCATTTCGACGCCTTACGGCTGGCAAAGGTGAGCAGGTTCGCAAGGGGCAGCAGAAAGGGGCTCAGCTTCTGAGCCCCTTTCTGCGAGTGCTACTTGTGAGAACGGCTTACCAGGTGCGGCAACCACCAGAAGTTGGCATCATCGGCGCGCCGACCTTGCAGCCGAACGCCTTGCCGAACTCGTCGAAGTTCTGCACGGTACCCTTCACGCGCCATTCACCGGAAGAGTGCGGATCAGTTTTGGCCAGCACGCGGGCGGACTGCTCCGTCGCATTCTGGCACCAGACCTGCGCAAAGCCGATGAAGAAGCGCTGTTCCGGGGTAAAGCTGTCGAGCTTGCCACCGGCTATTCCCGGTTCCGCATTCTTCAGACCCTCTTTGGCAATGGTGTCCTGCAGTGCGCGGAACGCGATGCGGATACCGCCATTGTCGGCGGTGTTTTCACCCAGCGTGAGATGACCATTCAGGTTCTGCCCCGGAGCGACCTGGAAGCCGTCGTATTCCTTGGCGGTGCATTCGGTGCGCTCCTTGAACTTGGCAAAGTCCTCATCTGTCCACCACTGGCGAACATTGCCGTGGAGGTCATACTTAGCGCCCTGGTCGTCGAATCCGTGCGTCATTTCATGGCCGATAACCACGCCGATGCCACCGAAGTTGACTGCAGCATCGAGCTTGTCGTCGTAGAACGGCGGCTGCAAGATTCCGGCTGGGAAGTTGATGTTGTTCTGCGGCGGGTTGTAGTACGCATTGACGGTCGGCGGCGTCATGCCCCACTCGGTCGGATCGACAGGCTTGCCGTACTTCGCGATGTTGCGCTTGCGCTCGAACTGGCCTGCACGATTCACGTTCCCAACCAGGTCGTCACGTTTGACGACGATGGAGGAGTAGTCCTTCCAGTGATCGGGGTAGCCGATTTTGTCCGCGATCGTGTCGAGCTTCTTCTGGGCCTCGACCTTGGTGGCGTCAGACATCCAGGGCAGTGTCTTTAAATCTTCTGACATTGCCGTCTCGAGCGCCTTGATCAACTTCTCCATGTTGGCTTTCGCTGTGGGTGGGAAGTTTTGCTTTACCCAATCCTGACCAACTGCCTCGCCAAGTGCGCCGTCTGTCAAGCGCGTGCAGCGTTTCCAGCGGGGCTGCTGTTCCTTCTGGCCCTGAAGCGTTTGCGAGAAGAAGGCAAAGTTCTCGTCTTCAAACGGCTTCGAGAGAAGCGCAGCGGTGCCGTGGACTTGGTGCCAGCGCATGTAGTGCTTGATGGCCTCAAGCTTTTCGGTTTCCATCACCGTTTCAACGGTCGTAACGTACTGTGGGCTGGAAACGTTCAGGTCGGTCGCCTGCGGCAGGCCGATGCCGGTCATGTAGACCTTCCAATCGAAATCGGGGCTGAGCTTGTCGACTTCGGCGAGGGTCATCATGTGGTAACGCTTGGCGGGGTCGCGCATTTCCACGCGGTCCATGGAACCCTTGGCGAGTGCGGTTTCAATACGCATCACGTCAGCGGCTTCCGCCGCGGCCTGTTCGGGTGTGTCGCCGATCAGGGTGAACATCTTCGTCACGTGAGCGACGTACTGCTCACGGATGGTGGCAAAGCGCTTGTCAGGATTCAGGTAGTAGTCACGATCGGGAAGCGTCAGGCCGCCCTGGCCGGTCTGCGCGATCTGCTTCGAGCTGTCCTTCTGGTCCTGACCAACACCTACACCAAAGAAGGCGCCACCGCCGCGACGGTCCTGCTTCGCGTTGAACGCAGCTAGCTGCTTAACGTCCGTGAGCGCGGCGATCGCGTCAAGATCAGGCTGGAGCGGCTTCGGCCCAAGCGAATTAACCAGATCGGTATTCATGCAGGAAGCAAAGTAATCACCGTACTGCTTCTGCAACGGCGTTTTCGGCGCTTCTGCAGCCTTCTTCAGATCTGAGTAGAGAAGGTAGTTGTTGCGGTCGGCGAGCTCGTTGAAGCGGCCCCAGCGCACCTGATCCGAAGGGATCGGGTTGTTCTTGTTCCAATTGCCGCAGGCGTACTGGTAGAAGTCGTTGCAGGGATCGACGGATTTATCGAGCGAGTTCACGTCGAAGCTGATCGGCTTCTTCGGAACGGACGTGGGCCCTGAGGGCATATCCAACACAAGACTCTGCGCAACGCACAAAGGCGAAGCGAGAGCGAGCAGCGAAGCACTAACAAGCAGACGCATGAGACTCCTGAGAAAACAAACTTCCGCCGCGTAGACGTGCTGGCGCGCGGCTGGATTTTGGGATGTAACGATAATGCAACATACGAGGCAGGTGTGACCAAAGTTTCGCGGGCGACCAAGCTGACCGAGAATCTCGATATTGTCATCTCGACCGGAGCGCCAAAGGCGCGCAGTGGAGCGGCCTGCAGGTTTTGTAGCATTGACTGTCAGGCATAATCCTCAGCGAGCGTTGCATCACTTCCCTGCGAACTCCGCACCCGACGCAGCAGAAGCGTGACGACGATGCTGACTAGCAGGTTCAACAGCAGTGCTGGCACGGCTGCGTACATCGGGTAAACCCCACCGAATAGATGGAGCGGATACACCGAAGACTTCAGCGACAGAGACGCGGCCATCCATGTGCCCGTCGCCATGCCGGCGGCCCATCCAGTAAGTAGCGCCCATGGATTCATCCAGCGCGTGAATGCGCCGATCACCACCGAGGGAAAGAGCTGCGCAATCCATATTCCACCAAGCAGTTGCATCTCGATGGCATAGGGCGTGGGAAGCCCGAGCACAAACACCAGCGCGCCAAACTTCACCACGAGACTGACAATCTTCGCCACCGACGACTCACCTTGTGGCGTCAGCGGCGTGTGACGGAACTCGCCGAGCAGATTGCGCGTAAACAGATTCGCTGCGGCAATGGACATGATCGCAGCGGGAACCAGCGCACCAACAGCAATCGCCGCGAGGCAGAAGCCGGCGAACCACTCCGGAAACATTTTCAGGAACAGCAGCGGCACCGCGGCGCTGGTGTCCTTCGTCGTGATGCCTGCGGTGAGCGCGAAATAGCCAAGCAGCGCGATCAATCCGAGAAGCAAGCTGTAGGCCGGAAGCAGCGCTGCATTGCGTCGAACAACATTGCCATCCTTTGCGCTCAGCACTGCGGTGGCCGTGTGCGGATACAACATCAGCGCAACAGCGCTTCCGACCGCGAGCGTGGAATAGCCGAGGAACTGCTTCGGTTGCAGCATGATCGATCCCGGGGGTGTGTGATGCGCAAGCTGCTGGTTCGCGACTGCGAAGATGTGTGCGTAGCCACCGAGCTTCCACGGAAGAATAATGACTGCCGCAGCGACCATGATGTAGGTCATCGTGTCCTTCACGATCGCAATGACCGCTGGAGCACGAAGCCCGCTGGAATAGGTGTAAGCCGCGAGGATAACGAAAGCGACGGTGAGTGGGATCTCCCCGGTGAGCCCCATAGCCGCGAGCACAACGCGGAGCCCAACGAGTTGCAGCGCAATGTATGGCATCAGCGCAAGAATGCCGGTGACTGCAATCGCCACAGCCAGCCATCGATTGCCGTAACGCCCGCGCACGAAATCAGCCAACGTGACATAACCGTGTCGGTGGCACACGCGCCACAGCCGAGGCATCACCACCATCATGTACGGATACGCGAGTACTGCATACGGCAGCGCGAAGAAGCCCATCGAGCCCGCGCCATACAGCGCTGCCGGAACCGCAATGACGGTGTATGCGGTGTAAAGGTCGCCGCCAATCAGAAACCATGTGACCCAGGTGCCGAAGCTGCGCCCCGCAAGCCCCCACTCTTCCAGCGTGTGCATGCCCGCCGCCGGTCGCCGCCACCGAACAGCCCAGAATCCCGCCGCTGTAACGAGAAGGAACAGCAAACAGAAAACAGCAAGCGCAATCGGGTGCAGAGTCATGGTTGAGGAGTGGTGCCCATGCTAGCAGGGAGACTACGAATCTGAGAACAACGCCAAACTAGCGGAGACTTCCTTCGTTGAGGTCGTACACCATCACACCGAGATCGCTAAGCCCCGCCACGGCAGCTTCCATATTGCGCCGCATCATCGGAGCTACCGCAGCCGGCGTTTTGTGAGCTTCCTCAATCGCGATCACGCGACCGTATGGCCAGGAACCCTGCGGGATCGAGGTCATCGCATCCGCGAGCTTTTCCAAACCAATGCTAATTTCCTGACGCCGCGCACCGATTGGGCGAAACATGCCGCCCGTTCCGATGCCAGTTGTGTTCCCGTCCGCCATCAGGACATGCAGCGTCAGCATGTCGGGCTGCACAGTGATGTACGGATTCTCCCACTGCTCGAAACTATGTACAGCCATGTAGCGGCTCTTCGAGGGCGGCGGAATCTGCGAGAGCTGTTCACGCTCTGTATTGAGGACGGCGCGCCGGTTTGCCAGCACTTCCCTCGTGACCGCAGTGGGTAGAGAGTGCCCGTGGCATCCCGCAAATGCGGGAGCGAAGGCAAGAGAGATAAGCAGTAGAGCAGGCCGAACATTCACCCGAAAAGTTTACCAAGCGGAGTGCGGCAGCTGAGAAACAATTGAGGGCGCGACGAGGATTTCTCCACGACGCGCCCCACAAGCAATTTGCTCTTACGAAAGCACAGGAAGCTGTATCGTTTTACCAACCGGGATGTTGTTTGCATCCACGCCGTTCGCTTCGGCTACCTTTGGGTACTTGTTTGCATTGCCGTAGAACAGCAGGCAAACCGCGCTCAGCGTGTCGCCATGCTTGATGGTGTACGGCTGCTCCTCCGGCCCGTTTGTCGCAATCTCATGGTGCAGATCGCCGAATTGCGGATCGACACGCTTGATAACGTCCCACACACGATTCGCCACAACGGTACTCGGCACTGTGCCCTTGATGTGGAGCTTCTCGCCATCCAGATCGACCGTTTCCAACTTGGCACCGTACGACTCAAATTTCGGGAAGAGTTCGAGGACGGGCGCATACTTTTGTTTCAATTGTTCCAGGTCTGCCAAAAATCACCTCTGTTGCTGTTTAGTTGCGTTTAAAGAAGACGGCTCAGTACCGACTGGAGCAGGCCGCCTGTTTCAGGGGGAGGAGTTCCGGTGGATTGTCCATCCGCCGTTACGTGTCCGTTGGACACGAAATGGTGAATGATGATCGGCACCAGCACCGCGAGGCTCATCTTTACCATGCCCGGCGACATACCAGTCCGCTGTGCAATGTTGTCGATCATGCCTGTTCCGGCAAGCCCCTGTTCGATTTGATCGGGCGCTGCCGGTTGTGTCTGCCCGCCTGCCCACTGCTGCACAAGACCGCCCATCCCGTTTTGCTGAAACGACTGGAAGATGCTGCCGATGCCACCCTGCTGCTGCACCTCTTCCATCAGCCCGCCCGCAACCTGTGCGTGATCACCACCGCCACCACCAAACTGCTGCGCGGCGTTGGTCACCATGTCCATCAATCCCATAAGCACTCCTTGCGTTCAGCAGGTGAGATGCACGGCCCCGTCCGCGCGCATAGCAGTCGCATCAAAACTTCACCAACCCTGCCCTTTACAATCAGAGACGATGATCAAGGGATTTACAGCAGTAGCCAGCATCGCCTCCATCGAGGCGTATGAGAAGCTCGGCAGCCTGTTTCGCGCACTTGGATTTGAGCAGGGTAAAGGGTGGGAACAGGCCGATGGCCGAGGTGCCCCGTTCCTCGCGCCGCTTGGCAATCTCGAACTCGTTTCCGGCAAAATGCCCGCCACTCCCACGCTGCTCGTGGAGTTGACGCAGGTCGCCGCAGCGCACGGCGTGGTTCGCGCGTGGATGGAAGAGCATGCGCATGGCCAGGAGATCGCTGCCAGGCTCAGCCCGGTAGAACTTACCCATTGGAACTCGCTGATGTTCACCGCGGAGCTCGCACCAGGCTTGCGCCTTGGTTTTTGGGAATCCGAAAATGCGCTCCATGGAAAGCCGATTGCCGTCGAAGGGGACCTTTCCGCGGCGGATAAGCGCTTCGCGATCGTGGTCGCCCGCTGGAACGCCGTCATTACCGACCGCCTCCTGCAGGGTTCGCTCGATGCGCTGTATCGCAGCGGTGCGGCGAAGTCCGATGTCGAGATCGTCCGCGTCCCCGGTGCCTGGGAAGTTCCCTCCGCCGCGCGCACGTTGGCTGAGACGAAACGCTTCCACGCCATCATCACACTTGGCGTTTTGCTGCGCGGCGAAACCGCCCACTATGAAGCCATCTATACCGAGGTCGCGCGCGGCATCGGTCAATCACAGCAAGAAACCGGCGTGCCGCACGCATTCGGTGTGCTCACCTGCGAGACGCTCGAGCAGGCACTCGATCGCGCTGGCCTGAAGGCCGGCAACAAGGGTTTCGAGGCAGGGATTGCAGCGATCGAAATGGCGTCGCTTGGCCCGAAGATGACGATGCCGTCGGCGGGAGCGAGAAGCTAATGGGAACCCGACGCAAGAGCCGTGAGCTTGCCATGCAAATGCTTTTCCAGGGCGACCTGGGCAAGCAGAAACCCGACGAAGTAGAAAAGCTCTTCTGGGAGTCACGCGACGACGTGGACGACGACACGCGCGGCTTCGCCGACGATCTTCATCGTCTCGCAACGACGCGTGAAGACGAAGTCGACGCCCTCATCCAGAAGCACGCGCAGAACTGGCGTCTGGAGCGTATGCCCGTCGTCGACCGAAACCTTCTGCGCACCGCGGTTGCGGAGATGCTTGGCTTCCCAAAAACACCTACCGCAGTAGTGATCAATGAAACGTTGGAGATTGCACGACGCTATTCAGGCCCGGAGAGCGTAAATTTCGTGAATGGAGTTCTGGATGCGGTGGGACGGGAGTTGCTGGACAAGCGGCTGGGGTAGATCAAAACTGCGCACCCCTAGTTTTTCAAACCGTCATCCTGAGCGGAGCGAAGGACCTCAGTATTTTGCGTCACTACCACCGAAGTTAGCGGAAGGGCGCATGTTCTCTTCGCGAAATGGCTCCGTCGGCTTCCCCCAATCTAAGCTCAAATCGCGCCATGTCGGATTAGTACCCACGATCAACGCAATCTTCTTCACACGCAGCCAGCCTTTGATCTCTTTCTCACGCGCTATGGCAGATGTGATCGAAGTGAAGCGCTCGAAATAGACAAGCTGATCAATGTTGTATTTCGCGGTGAAGGACTCTGGATGGAATTTAGTCGTGTGCTGCAACACGCGAACGTCAAGCTTGCTGGTCACGCCTGTGTAGAGACGCTTTAACTTACTTGCGAGGATGTAGACATAAGCGAATTCGTACATGGGCTTGCGCGTTAAATCTCTGGCGCAGCGAAGGAATACTGAGGTCCTTCGCTGCGCTCAGGATGACAGCTGTTCGAAGGGAGCGACTTCATTTAGAAGCTACTTAGTACCGGTAGTGATCCGCCTTGTACGGTCCATCCGACGCCACCCCGAGGTACTCGGCCTGCTTCTTCGAAAGCGTGGTCAGCTTCACGCCAATTTTCTCCAGGTGCAAGCGGGCAACTTCTTCATCCAGCTTCTTGGGAAGGACATAAACGCCTATCTTGTAGGTGTCCTTATTAGCCCAAAGGTCGAGCTGCGCTAGAGTCTGGTTCGCGAAACTGTTGGACATCACGAAGCTCGGATGACCAGTCGCGCAGCCGAGATTCACGAGACGGCCTTCAGCGAGGATGAAAATTGTGGTGCCGCCGGGAAAGCTGTACTGGTCAACCTGCGGCTTGATGTTGAGCTTCACGGCATCTGAGCCGTCAAGTTCTGCCATTTGAATCTCGTTGTCGAAGTGACCAATGTTGCAGACGATGGCCTGATCTTTCATCGCGCGCATGTGGTCGAGCGTGATCACGTCTACGTTGCCCGTGCACGTGACGTAGATGTCGCCGCGTCCGAGTGTTTCCTCGATTGTCGTAACCTCGTACCCTTCCATTGCCGCTTGCAGCGCGTTGATCGGATCGATCTCTGTCACAATCACACGCGCACCGAGCCCGCGAAGTGATGCTGCAGAACCTTTGCCCACGTCACCATACCCGCACACTACAGCGACCTTGCCGGCCACCATCACGTCAGTTGCGCGCTTGATGCCGTCGACGAGCGACTCACGACAGCCGTACAGGTTATCGAACTTCGATTTCGTCACAGAGTCATTGACGTTGATGGCAGGCACAAGGAGCTTGCCCTGTTCCAGCATCTTGTACAAGCGGTGAACACCTGTGGTCGTCTCTTCCGAAACGCCGCGCCAGTCTTTTACGACACGGTGCCAGCGATCAGAGTCTTCGTCGTGAACGGCCTTCAGCAGCTTTTTGATGACGGCTTCTTCAGTGGAGTGCGCTTCCGCATCCACCCACTCGCGTTCACCCGCTTCAAGCTCATATCCCTTATGGATGAGCAGTGTCACGTCGCCGCCGTCATCGACCACAAGCTGAGGCCCGGTGCCATCTTCGTGGCGCAGGGCCTGGTCGGTGCACCACCAGTATTCCTCGAGCGTTTCGCCTTTCCACGCGAACACGGGAACACCTGCGGCGGCAATCGCCGCTGCGGCATGGTCTTGCGTGGAGAAGATGTTGCAACTTGCCCAGCGCACTGTGGCGCCAAGCTCGACGAGTGTCTCAATCAGCACAGCCGTCTGGATGGTCATGTGCAGCGAGCCAGTAACGCGCACACCCTTGAGCGGCTTGCCGGGAGCGTACTTGCGGCGGATCGACATGAGGCCGGGCATCTCCTGTTCCGCGATGGTGATCTCTTTGCGGCCCCAGTCGGCGAGTGAAATATCCGCGACTTTGTACGACAGTGTTTTCTCTGCGGAGTCCGCTGAAACCTGCTCCAGTGTTGCACTTGCTGACATAACGTCTCCTTCAATTTGGGCCACAGCAAGGATACCAAAGCAACTCAGAATGGCTGCGGCGCATGCGCTACAGGTCGCCCGGGCTGGAGCTTCCCTTGCGGCGGTTCCGTGCGAAGCGGATCGTACCAACGCTGGTGAACCCAAAGAACACCAGCACACCAAAGGCGATAATAACCACCACAACGGCCGCAGCGAAGAATGTTCCCATTGCCAGCGCGACGGCCGCCACCGCCTTGAGGCAGGCGTGGATGACGGCAACGAGCGCCTTGATGAGGATCAATGCAGGCTCCAAATACAGCGCGGATGGACTCGCTTTAGTAGACGCCTTTAAGCAACAAAACGGTACATGTATCCCGGAATTCGTGCGCTTCTCAAAAGCGCTATCGATGCAGCAGGAGCGCGCAAAGTGTCTGCGCATGGAACCGCGCCGGGCGACGTGGTGCAGAATGACTCTGGTGCAGAATGGTACAGAATGCTAGTTGCGTACAGGTGAGGCGCGTCTTTCCCGGGGCGCGAGCCATCTTTCCCGCATCTGACACCTAACCCATATACGCGCCCGTGCGGTCTGCGGTGCCATAAAGGTACGACCTGATGCTCATCAAATCCGAGTACGACATCCGCTTTTTTCTTCCGAACCCCACACCGATGATCGCGCTGCTGCACGTGCACCCCAGCCTTGATGCGACATTGACAACGCCCGACACGCTGACGGTAGAGCACACTGTGCCTGGCTCAGACGACAGCGCGGTGGCGCAGCAACTCGTGGTCGAGGAGTACATCGACAGCTTCGGGAATCGATGCTCGCGCTTCAACTCGCCCGCGGGAAACATCCGGCTCACTGGAGCAAACGTCCTTGAAGCGCCTGAGACATTCGACCCACAAGGCGTAGGGATTCCCCAAACGCCTGTCGAGCACCTTCCCGCGGAGACACTGCAGTTTTTGCTTGCGAGTCGCTACTGCGAAGTAGATCAGTTCGGCGGAATCGCGCAGGACATGTTCGGCCACTTCACTGCAGGGTGGGAGCGCGCTGCAGCGATTCGCGACTGGGTGCACGACAAGGTGCGCTTCGACTACATGACCGCGCGGCCTACCAAGACCGCAATGGATGTGTTCACGGAACGCGTTGGCGTATGCCGTGACTTTCAGCATCTCGCGGTGACGCTCACCCGTTGCATGAACATTCCAGCCCGCTACGTAACTGGTCAGCTTGGCGACATTCGCATTCCGTACAGCGCGGTTGGAGACTTCAGCGCCTGGTACCAGGTGTGGCTCGACGGCAAGTGGTGGGACATGGACGCACGCCACAACGAGCCACGACGCGGACGCATACTGATGGCCACAGGCCGCGATGCTGCCGACGTTGCTATCACAACGAGCTTTGGCCGCGCAGACCTAAAGCGCTTCTACGTCGAGTCGAATGAAATCGACGCGGAAGGAAAGCCTGTGCCATTACCGTTGAAACCCGTCGCTCCCGCTCCAGTGCCACAAACTGCGACTAATTAGAACGTAAAAAAAACACGAAGGCTGATATTGCGATTCGCCGCGGTCGTACTTGAACCACCCGCCAACGAAATGGAGTGGCCGAACAGCGGGTTGTAGCCGCCGGTCGTCTGACAACTTGCGACCGACTGATCGCATGGGCTTAACACGCCAACAGGAATCGCGGCATTGGTACGATTGAAGGCATTCTCCGCTCTAAACGAGACGCCCAGCTGAAATGGTCGTGCTCCTGGCCCGGGAGCAGCTTTGGTTGGTGCCGCCCGCGGACCAAGCCGCACAATCGCGTCCAGCTCCGGACTCCACGATAGGTAGTCCGGCGAGTGGCCGTAATCGTAAGGAATGATTGTCTGCCCGGCAATAGGAGCAGTGTCGAAATTACCCAACGGCGTGCGCCGCACCGATGGCCTCGCTAGATCTGTAGCGAATGCGGGACGCTCGTTGAAGAAGGTGTCGCCATTCAGGTCATCGCCGATCGTGATGTTGTACGGCAAACCCGTGTGGTAATTCAGCAGAGAGACGAAATTGAAATTGAACGGAAGCTGCCACTGACTTGCGAGCACGAAGTGCTTCTCAAGATCGATGCCTGAGCGACCATAGTCAGCATGCACGTTGTACGAATTTGTTACGGAAGCAGAAGCGCCCTCTGAGTCCGTAAGGAAGCGCTGTGCAGCGTAATAGCCTGAAAGAAAAAGTTTGCGTGTGGGGTAGGCGCTGAAATTGAGCGAAAAAAAGCGGCGATTCGCATTCCCGCTCGACTCGTACTCATAAATGTTCTTTTCCACTCCCAGCGGACGGCTGCCGCTCGCCGGGTCTGCGGAGTCATAGGTGCCTGGCAGCGGTGCGTTTGCATTGCGGGTCAGGTACTGATGCACCCCCTTCAAAGCGGAGTAGGTTGCGCTCAACGAGCCGAAGCGGCCAAAGGAATGCTCGACGGAAATGGTGCCCACAAGGTCATACGCCGTTCGTAGCGAAGAGTTCACGCGCGTGACGCTCGGCTGGTACGTGGACAAAGGAGCGAAGCTTGGATTGCCCAGCGTTCCTTGTGTGGGAACGGCCGGGTAGAAGTCTGGATTGGAAACAAAGTAAAGCTGCTCGGTTACACCGTTCTGGCGAACGGACTGGAGCAGATCGCGCTGCCCAATCCGGTCGTAGAAAATGCCGAAGCCCGGCCTTAGCACCAGCAGTGGCGTCTTGTCCTTCTTCCGCTGAATTGCCCAGCCGACGCCGACGCGCGGCGCTGGATCAAAGTGATCGGGAACCGCAAACTGGCTCTCAAAGCGCATTCCCGCGATAAGGCTAAGGTTCTTGTGGATCTGCCACGTATCTTCCGCGTAGATGCCGAGATCTCCGGAGACGATTGCCGCGCTCGGATTCCCAAGTGAAACGTTGAACTGCGAGGCTCCGCCACCCATGGCCCGTATGGCTGTACCGCTCAATCCCTGCTGTGCGCCGGCAACGGTGATTGCATATGTGCTGAGGTCAGGAAAAATATATTGTCCATTGAACCCGGCGCTCGCAAGATTCGCTTCGCGGTCCACACGGTAGCGCCCTCCAAAGCGGAGCAGATGTTTCCCTGCCGACTTTGAAAAATACTGCTGGAATTCGAAGCGGTCATCGCTATCGTGGAACGCCTGATTCGGATTGCCACCGCCCCTGAAATAGCCCTGCACCACAATTGCAGCCGACGTATCAACCGGGTCCCGGCGTGAGCGGTTTCGCGTGTACTGGAACCGCGTTTCGCTGACTGCTTTGGTTGAAATGATGTGCGTGTCACCGGCCTGAATGCTTTGCGTGGTCAGTGAGAAGTTCGTCGCCTCCGAGGGCAGCACGAGCGCGGTTAGGCTCCCATTGCGCACATCGCTGCTGAAGAACTCGTAACGTGCAACGAACACATCGCTCGGCGTGAGTTGCCGGTCCAGCCGCACGGACCACGTGTTGCTGTTCTGCGGGTTTGGCACAGCCTGGGAAAACGGTGTCGGCAGGTTATCGCTATCGAGAACGACTGCATTCACGATCGACTGGTTCTGATGGTCCGTGCGGTTGCCTGCAAGAAAAAACGAAGTCTTGCTGTTCAGAGGGCCGGTGACGCTGCCGTCCTCAATCACCGTGTGGTACGCAGGCTGTGCCGTGGCAGCGAAAGGGTTCTTCGCATTCAAGTCCTGATTGTTGAACTCAACAGAGAAGTCCCCGTGAAAAGCCGTGAGTCCCGGCTTGGTAAAAACCTCGATGCGATCCAGCCCGAAGCGATCAAACTGCGTAGACAGCGGATTCTGATTGATGCGCACTTCGCGTAACGCCCTCTTCGGAGGAATACGGCCACCACTGAAACCATCCACGTAGAGTTGCGCAGGATTGATTGCATCGGTGCCAACGATCGCGGCGAGCTGCTGCTGAAAAATCTCGTCATTGTCCGAAAAGACGTTGAGTTGCTCTTCCTGAAAACGAAACGCACCGAGATTATTATTCGGGTCTGTTGCGGAACTCGCGCCATCAGACCGCACGTTCAACTCTTCTTCATGAGTGGCTATGTTCAGGACGATTTTGAGATTGACGTCCTGCCCGGTCTTCAACACAATCGCATCGCGTACGAACGGCTGAAATCCAATGGACGAGATTGTGAGCTCATAGACACCGGGCTCAAGGCCTACGCTGAATCTTCCGCGAACATCGGTAGAAGCGTCGCGCTCACGACCCGCGCCTTTCAGGTGTATCTGCGCGTTCACAATTTTTGCGGCACTCTGGTCCGCCACGACTCCCGACAACACCACCGCGCCCGAAGGCTGTTGCCCCACAAGACAAAGCGTCATGCTCACGCAGAACAGGAGCAACGCGAATCGCACTTTGATCAGGAACCGCATGGAACGCTCGGGGCCAAAAGCTCAGCAGACAGCCTCGCCGTTCCGCGACTGGGCAGATGGAAAACGGAAAAGGTGGCTTGCTTAGTTCGGACAGTGTTTCACGAAACGTACGACTTGTGTAACTGTATCGCGTTACCTCTGGGACAGAGCTAGACTTCATGCATGCAGCGGCACGCACCGGCCTCGTTAGTCGGCATCGCCTACATTCCCTTCGGCCTCTACAACGGCTTTATTGCAATCGCACTGCCTTTCCTGCTCACCGCACGCGGTGTGCCGCTGGATCGCGTACTCGGGCTGCAGTTCACCATTCTGCTGCCAAGTTTTCTCAGCTTTCTCATCACGCCGCTGGTGGACTGCGGCATTAGCCGTCGTGCGTGGGCAATCCTGTGCGCTGCGATCGCTGGCCTCTGCTTATGGGGCGGCGTCCTGCTCTTGCCGCAGGCCGCTCAGCCGAACGCACCTCTGCTCGCAAGTGTGCTCTTGGTTGGGTACCTTTCCGCGCAGATGTTTTCCAGCGCGTTGGGTGGCATGGTTCCGAATCTTGTCGCAGAGGAGCAGACAGGCGTCGTGAGCGCCTGGCTAAACACGGCGTACCTTGGCGGGACGGGCATTGGCGGCTGGCTCGGCAGCATCCTCGTACCAAAACTTGGGCTCGCAGCAGCGGCACCCGTCCTCGGGCTGATTGTCTTCGCACCTTCCCTGCTCTTGCTACTTGCTGGCGGAGAGTTGCGAGTTCCGCGCGCAGCCATGGAAACGATGCGCCGGCTTCTGCCCGATTTGCGAGCCGTGAGCCGCACGCGCGCGGCGCTCATTGGGCTGCTCATCTTCGTGACGCCCTCTGCGACCTTCGCCGCACAAAATTCGTTCTCTGGTCTGGGTCGCGATTTTCATGCGAGCGATTCGGCAACGACATTCATCACTGGATGGGGCAGCGCGATTCTTTGCTCAGTCGGTGCGATGCTGGGCGGCTGGCTCGCGAGCAGGATGGACAGGCGCTCTATGTTCGTGGGGGCAGGTGTATTGGCGGCATTTGCGTCCCTGGGCATGGCGTTTGGCGCACGAACAAGCACCGTGTTCTTCGCGGGAACGACCTTCTACTACCTGCTCGCAGGCATCAACTACGCCGCGGCCAGCGCTGTCGCATTCGACATCATGGGAGTGGACAATCCACTTTCGGCGACCCAGTATGCGATGTTGATGGCAGGCTGCAATCTGGCCATCGAGACAGTCATCAAGGGAGACCAGTGGGGCTACAACCGCGCTGCCGCACGCGGTCTCCTGCTAACAGATGCCGCCTTCAGCCTGATCACAGGAACGGTGATGCTGGTTGTCATCCGGGTTTGGGGCGGAAGCGGACGGGCACAGCCCGTCAGGAGCGGAACCGCCACCGCGTAGCTATCGGAACACTGTCGTGCCGTCTTCTCGTCTACTCTCTACCTTCAGCTCTTTCGCTTTGCCCGCAATCTACGGAGTGCTGCACACGTCTCGCGCATTGCACGATACTGTTCATGAGCACATTAGCTATAACGATGAGTCCAGCGAAGCAATCACCTCAGCCGCCCTCCCACTTTGCAGGTAAAGCCTGGCAGCAGGTGTTGTCACGCGACGCATCCGCCGACGGTCAGTTCGTCTACGCGGTAAAGTCAACCGGCATCTACTGCAAGCCGAGCTGTCCGAGCCGCAGGCCCGACCGCAAGAACGTGAAGTTCTTTCCGAACCCGGCGATCGCTGAAGCAGAGGGGTTTCGCGCGTGCCAACGCTGCGAGCCGCAGCGCACCTCACCAAAGGCAGATTCACAGTCGGACGCGATCGCTGCCGCGACGGAGTTCCTGCGCGAGCGCGCTGGCGAACGCACCTCGTTGGACGATCTTGCGGAGGCGTCCGGCCTAGGTCGCTTCGCGGTGCAGCGCGGGTTCAAGCGCGTGCTCGGGGTGACGCCCGGCGAATACGCTCGAGCACAGCGCAAGGAGCGCTTTCGCGATGAGCTTAGCCCTGCGCGCGACACTTCTTCGCCGACGGTAACTGATGCTGTGTACGCCGCCGGCTTTGGGTCGTCGAGCCGCGTGTACGAAGGAGTGGATGCGATGCTGGGCATGGCTCCCTCTGCGATGAAAGCTGGCGGAGCCGGTGAGACGATCCGTTACGCAATCACTGATTCACCGCTCGGAAAAATGTTGGTTGGAGCAACGGACAAAGGTTTGTGCCGTGTGCAGTTCAATGACACAGACGCCGAGGCTGAAGTTGATCTGCGGGAATACTTCCCGCAGGCTGTGCTGCGACGCGATGACAACGGGCTTGGAACCGAAGTGCGCGAGGTTCTGAAGCACATCCGTGAGAACACCAGCGCGGTGAAGCTTCCGTTTCACGTGCGCGCGACCGCGTTTCAGCAGCGTGTGTGGAAGGCCCTCACCGACATCCCACGCGGCGAGACACTCACCTACGGTCAGATAGCGGAGAAGATTGGCTCCCCCAAAGCCGTGCGTGCAGTTGGCGCAGCCTGCGGCGCGAACCCGATCGCCGTCCTCGTGCCTTGCCATCGTGCGATTGGCAGCGACGGCAAGCTGCACGGCTTTCGCTGGGGGCTTGAGCGTAAGAAGCAGCTGCTGGAGATGGAGCGGCGGGCGCACACCGATTGAAGACCACCAACTATTTTCGCGAACAGGTCTTGCGGAAGCGCCCGTACCTTCGCGTGGAATGGTGCGAAGACGTTGTGCGCCACTTCGAATCACATGAGTTGCAGAGCGACGGCAGACACCGCTTCTGGGGCTATCCACCAGAACTGGAAGGAAAGGCGTTACGTGTTGTTACTCTAGAAGACGGCGAGACGCTGCATAACGCCTTTCCAGATAGCGGCATGCCGCGACGAATGGAGACAAGCGAACGATGAAGCTGCATTACGATCAGGAAACAGACTCGCTATATATCGATCTTGTGAACGCGGCCAGTGCGGATTCGCGCGAGATTTCTGACGGCTTTGTCGTTGACTTCGATGCGAACGGACACATAGTCGGTTTCGACATCCAGCATGCATCCAGCCGACTCGATCTATCAAGTCTTCAGATAGAGCATTTGCCATTGGCACTCACTGCTTGAGACGGCTTGGCCAGCCGATGCGGATCAGCGTTTCGTCAGGATCGGATAGGGCGAACTCGTACATGCCCCACGGCTTTTCTTCTGGCTGTTTCACCTTGCCGAGGATTTCGCCGGGAAAGCGTGACGCCAGTTCATCGACGTTTTCGGCGTAAAGGTACACGCCACACGGATTGCGCTTTGGCTCAAGCCAGCCGGCTTCAACCTGCTGGAGGTGCACTTCGCCGCCCTTGCCATCGTCGAGGATGACGTAGGCTCCGTCATAGTCGGCGGTCACTCGGAAGTCGAGGCGCTCATAAAAGGCTCTGCTCTTTGCAACATCGTTGCAAGGCAGGATGGCGGTGAGGGTGTGGCGGCGTTCCGGCATGAGTGGCTCCGTAAGCAGGAAATCAGATTCCCTGCGGAGATGACAACAAGAAACAAACACAGAAGGCGAGTCCACATGGACTCGCCTTCTGTCTTCCTATCTTCTGTCTGACACGACTTACTTCGCTGCGAGTTCCGCCTGTGCGCCTGACTTCAGCGCGTCGGCCTTGTCGGTGTGCTCCCAGGTGAAGGTGTCGCCGGTGCGGCCAAAGTGGCCGTAGGCGGCGGTCTTTTTGAAGACGGGGCGGCGCAGGTTGAGGCTTTCGATGATTCCCTTCGGCGTGAGCTTGAAGTTCTCGCGCACGAGCTCGATCAGGCGAGCTTCGCTGGTCTTACCAGTGCCGAAGGTGTCGACGCGTATGGACACGGGTTCAGCGACGCCGATGGCGTAAGCGAGCTGTACTTCACAGCGGTCAGCGAGGCCAGCGGCTACGATGTTCTTCGCGATGTAGCGCGCCATGTACGCAGCGGAGCGGTCTACCTTGGTGGAGTCCTTGCCGGAGAAGGCGCCGCCACCATGACGGCCCATGCCGCCATAGGTGTCGACGATGATCTTGCGACCGGTGAGACCAGAGTCGCCCATTGGTCCGCCGATGACGAAGCGACCGGTTGGGTTGATGTGGTACTTGGTATCAGCGTCCAGGAGCTCGGCCGGGATGACGGCCTGAATAACGTGCTCCATGACATCAGCATGCAACTGCTCGTTTGTGAGCGTGCTGTTCTTGTCACGGTCGCTGAACTCGGCGTGCTGCGTGGAGATAACGACGGCATCCACGCGGACTGGCTTGTGGTTCGCATCGTATTCAACCGTGACCTGGCTCTTGCCGTCGGGGCGGAGGTATCCCATCTTGCCGGACTTGCGCACTTCGGTCAGCTTCTCGGCGAGGCGGTGCGCGAGCGAGATCGGTGTCGGCATCAACTCGGGTGTCTCATTGGTGGCGTAGCCGAACATCATGCCCTGGTCACCGGCACCGCCGGTGTCCACGCCCTGCGCGATGTCGGGCGACTGGCGGTTGATCGTGGAGATGACGCCGCACGTATCGCAGTCGAAGCCCTTGAGGGCATCGTCGTAGCCAATCTCACGGACGGTCTCGCGAACCACACTCTGAAAGTCGACGTAGGCCTTGGTGGTGATTTCGCCTGCGACGACGACCAAGCCGGTGCAGGTGAGGGTTTCGCAGGCTACGCGGCTTGTCGGATCCTGCGCCAGGCAGGCGTCGAGGATGGCGTCGGAGATCTGGTCGGCAATCTTGTCGGGATGGCCTTCGGTGACAGACTCACTGGTGAAGAGGAACCGCGAATCCGCGGATTGCTTGGCGAGATCGGATGTAGACAAGATGTGTACTGCTCCTTAGCGAGATAGCCGGACATCCATCGACGCGTTGCAGGGGTCAGCGCTTGCGTAGCCGCGTAGCTTGTCCTGAGCGGAGTCGAAGGACCCGACGACCGGTTGATTCTTCCGCACACGCGTCCACCACAGATGCTCGAGCAGACTTGGAAGACTCCGGTCGTTCCGCCAATCCGATTGGATCGGTGGTGGAACGCTTTTATTCTACCTGTTCCCTGCCGCTTTCGAGGGATGGAGCAGGAGGTGGTACACACCCCCGGTACTGCTCCGCGCAAAGTCTTGCAAACTGCGCGAGTTAGGGTTGGACTTTGCAACGTGGAGGACGCTAGTCGAGCCTCATGCCACGGGCAAGACTAAATTCCTCTGCGACAGGATCGCAATTTCCAGTTTAGCCAAACGCACTGAATTTAATGCCAAACTTTATGCAACTCACTTTGCCAGTGTTCATGCGGGTCTTCCGTGATTTGCACAGATCCAAATGCTTGACAAGAATTTTAGGCAAAAGAAAGGCACCCGCTTTTGCGGGTGCCTTTTACGTTCGAGCGTTTAGAAGGTGATCTTGCCGGCCACCTGCAGGATGCGGGGGTCACGCGTTGATGTGACCTGACCGAAGCCAGTGGAAGTGGCGCTGGTTGTCACACCCTGCCAGTTCGTATGGTTCGCGACGTTGAATGCTTCACCGCGAAGCTGGAAAGTGAGGTTTTCATAGATCTTGAAGTTGCGGAAGATACCCACATCAAGGCGGTTGAATCCTGGTCCCTCAATGATGCCGCGATGTGCATTACCAACGCGAACCTCCTGAGGCAGTGGCGTATCAAACGCGCCACGGTAGAACCATTCCAACCTGTTATGGATGTTCCGCCCGTACCCGTTATTCGGATTCGCGATCCGGTCCGGACGGAAACCAGCATTTGTGTTGCCACTGATGCCGATACCGGCTGAATCGTTGACGTAGTTTCCGGCGGTCTTGCCGTTGATGGCACTCGTGTAGCCGTAGAAGACCTGCGTTCCCGTGGACGCTGATGGCGTGAGGGGCAAGCCTGAATTCAACGCGAAGATGCCGCTCAGTTGCCATCCGCCGAGAAGGTGACCAGTGAGACCTTTCTGGTCCTTGAAGAACGGAAGGTAAACGATGGAATCGAGCGTGAGGATATTCGTTCTGTCGATTGCGGCACGACCGTAATCCGCGTTGATGTCGTAAGTGTTCTGCGGAGGCGTGCTGTAGTCGTTCTGCGAATTGGTGAGGTCGCGCGACCATGTGTAGTTCACGTCGAACAGGCTCTTGCCCCAGTACTTCGTGGCCTTCACCTGTAGAGAGTTGTAGTTGGAACTGAAACCAGATCGAACCGCATCAACGGCGAAGTAGCCGAGGTACGGACGGATCTGATTGAGCGTACGATCACAAGTCGTGCTCAGGAAGGTTGGAACTCCGCTGGTGGGTTGACCGGTGACGTAAGTTCCAGGGTAAGCGCAAGCTGACGTGGCCGTTGCTGTGCCGGGATTCGACAGAATGGGGTTGACGCGCCGTGAGCCGTTCGCATTCAAGAAGGAACCGGGACGGCTTTCGTTGATGTCCAGCAGACCGAGCAGGGTGTTGGAGTAGGTTCCGAAGTAGCCAATATCCAACATGAAGGTTGGGGTGATTGCCTGCTGCAGGTCGAGTGAGTACTGCTGAATGTACGGCAACTGGTAGCCATCTACCGGCGAAGCAACGATGCGCCCCGGCGTGGTTGAGATGGTGGAAGCAGTTGCTGTCCCACCAGCCGGATTGTCCAGATTAGCGGTGCCGACGGTGTAGGTGCTCACCGCAGGTGGGTTGTTGAAGACGCCGGTCTCGTAGTAACTGACAGCCGACTCATCGAAGGACCAGCCGTAGCCACCGCGAAGCGCCGTTTTTCCGTCACCGAACAAGTCATAAGCGAAACCCAGGCGAGGAGCGAAGTTGAGCTTGTCGTTGGGTCCAACATTGCTGCCGAAGCGAGAGTTATGTCCGGCAATGTTTCCGGAACCGAAGATCAGGCCATTGATGTAGTTCACACCAAGGAAGTCAGCTCCGGTGTTGGAAGTGCCGGTATTCAGGCCATCTGTGTTGGCGCAGGTAGCCGTGACACAAATAAGACCCTTGCTGTCGATTGTCGGAGCCTTGCTGGCGCTGTAGGTCGTGGGATCAAAGTTGCTGAGGCGCCCGTTCGCGTCGATCGGCTGACCGTAGAAGCTGTACCGAACACCAAGATTCAAGGTGAGTCTTGGGGTGATCTTCCAGTTGTCCTGGATGTAAGCCTCCAGGACGTTCTCCTGAATATCAGGAGTGATCGCCAGTGAGGTTTGGCTGAAGCCGTTCGTGGTGCCACCATTCGCGTTACCGAGCAGGAAGTTTGCGAATGACTGCGCCGTGTTCAAGCTGGTCTGACTGACACCGGTAGGAAGGGGATTTGCAGCCGTTGCCGTGGTGTTGCCGAAGTTGAAACCACCCTGGTTGCCGCCGGTAGCATTTTCACGCTTCTGGTAATGGTCGTAGCTGACGCCAACGATGAACGTATGCGACTTGAGCGTCTTCGTGATGCTGCCAAAGGCGTTGTGATTGATGTTGTAGTCGCGGTAGATGCCGGTGCTGCCAAGGGCAGTGAGATAACCGTTAAAGCCCAGCGTCGGGATCACGCCGAGAGTGTTTGTGTAAGGCAACGTGGGTCGGACATCGGGCGAGTTCGCAGTTGTGAGAGCGCCGACTGGATCGGTAAATATCGAACCAGACGAATACGCATACCCCATGTCAAGGAGCAGCGAGGGAGAGAACGCATAAGTGCCGTGGCCCATGTGCGTCGTACCGGGCTGTTTGGTGTTGGTAGTAGCAACACCGGGCAACGGCACGGTGGTGAAGGTGCCTGTGCCCGAAATGACGGGTAATGTGTCATGGATGTAGCGATAGAACACGTTCAGCTTGGAACCGATTGCCTGATCCACGCGGAAGATGTATTGATCGTCCGAGAAGCGGTTGCTGACGGACGAAAACAGTGTGTGCGGATCAAAACCATTAGCAATATCCTGCGCACTGTTCGGCAGCGGAACGATGCTGTAGAGATCCTTGACGTAAGCAGCGGCGGTCGGCGAGATGTTCGTCACCTTGTTGCCATAGGCAGTGCAGGCGCCGGTCGTGGTGTTGTATGCCGTGCAGACGGAAACGGGGCCTTGAACATAGCTCCCGGTACCACCAGTGGGCGTCTGAAAGTAGTAGTCATTGCTGAAGTCGCCGGTGCGCTCTGCAGCCGTTGGTACCAAAGCCGAACCCGTGGCGTATTGGACTACGCGACGACCTTCGTATGAAAAGAAAAGGAAAGTCTTGTCCCTTCCGTTGTAGAGCTTCGGAATGAAAAGCGGTCCACCAATGGTGCCGCCGAAGTCGTTGTAACGTAAGGGGCTCGCAGAGCGCTTGATGCGGTTCAGGTTGTTGAAGAAGCCATTGGCGTTCAGGTAATCGTTGCGGAAGAACTCATAGGCCGAGCCGTGAATGGAGTTTGTGCCCGATTTGGTGACGACGTTGATCTGTCCAGACGCTCCACGCCCGAATTCTGCGGTGTACTGTCCGCGGAGGGTTTTGAATTCTGCGATGGCGTCGACGCTGGGGTAGACGAGCAGTGTGAGACCGGAACCGCGGTCGACGTTATCTGCACCGTCCACAGTCCAGTTATTGGAGGTGTTGCGGCCACCGTTTACGGAGAAGTTCACCGTGTTCGAGCTACCGGCTGGAACTGTCGCACCGACATACAACTGGTCGTTCGCACCACCATAGGCGACGCCGGGCTGCAACTGAATAAGCTGCTCGTAGTTCCTGTTATTTAGAACCAGTTCCCGCGCCTGCTCGCCGCTAATGAGACCGGCTGATGTTGCGTTCTCGAAGTTCAGTTGTACATTGTCGGCTTGAACACTGATCGTTTCGCCTGCGCCACCTGGAACAAGCGACCTGTTGATCGTGAGCGCATCATTCACGTGCAGAACAAGACCCGTAACTTGTTCGGTTTTGAAGCCGTTGTCCGCGACCTTCACGGTGTAGGTACCAAGCGGAAGCGAGGTCGCCGTATAGAAACCCGATCCGTTCGTCGTAAGGGTGCGAATATCCTGCCCACGGTCGGTATTCGTGATGACAACGGTTGCGCCCTTGATGGAGGCACCCGATTTATCGGTGACAGTACCGCTGATGCTTCCGGTAGTTTCCTGTGCGTGAGCCGCAGACAGTGCGAGACAGCAAGCTGCTACCGCGAACGCGCCTTTGAAACGGGTGATGAAACGTGCCATGTACAAAGCCTCCATAAAGAGTGAAACGACGCATGCGAGCGCTGGCTGCGGCTCTCGCAGAAGAGGAACCTAATGGCTTCGCAGAGAGAAGTCCGCTGGTTCTTTGCATCAGTTACGAGGAAGCTGCCGCTGCTGAGTAGCAAAAGGGGCGCATTCGTCGCTAGAGGAAAGCGCTTCCCTCCCCGTTACCGGAGCGGTGCAAGACCAAGTTGGCTGAAGTTGACATTATTATGCGATGAATTTGCTCGGAATGCGAGTGATTCTTCGCAGTACGATGGCGTAGATGGAACCCCATCGTGTTTGCGACGAAGCTTTGCAATCTTTTCCGCCATTCAGGTGGCGTGGCACACAAGTGACACTTTGCGCTGCACAAAGCAAACGGCATCCGCGAAGCGGACGCCGTTTTGCTATTGCTTGTTGAAGTCTTAGAAGACGAGCTTCGCGCCGAGTTGGAGGATGCGTTTGTCGCGATAGCTGGTGACGTTGCCTGCGGTGCTGCTGTAGGTTGTTGCACCGGTGGTCGCATTGATGCCAGACACGATGCTGCCTGTCGTAATGCCATCCGGGTTGGTGTGGTTGAAAACGTTGTACGCTTCGCCACGGAACTGCAGGTGAACGCGCTCGAAAATGGTGAGGTTCTTGAACGCACCTACGTCCGCACGCCACCAGCCCGGGCCTTCGATATCGTTGCGTTGATTGTTGCCGGGACGGAACTGGCCGACCGGGACTGCGGTGAAGGCATTCACGTTGTACCAGTGCTGACGGGTGTGGATCTTATAGGCAGCACCGTCCGCGTTGGGGTCGGCAACACGGTCAGGACGGCCACCTGCAGCGCTGGAGCCAAGGAAGCCGACGCCAGCAGGATCAAGGCCGGTGGTGGTTGCATTGAGTGGGAGGCCGCTGTTCACGAAAGCGAGGCCGGAAACTTCCCAGCCGCCAAGGATGCGACCGACGATGCCGTGTTGTTGAATCATGAACGGAACTACATACACCGCGTTCATGTTGAACATGTTGCGGCGATCTGCTGCGGCGCGGCCATATTCCGCCGCGATGTTTGCAGAGTTCTGAGGAGCGCCGGTGCGATCAGCGTTTGAATTGGTGAGCGCTTTGGAAAAGGTGTAATTCACGCCGACCTGCGAACCGTGCGAAAACTGGCGCTTCAACGCTAGCTGCAAGGAGTTGTAATTACCGGAGAAGATTGGGTTGACGGAGTTGATGGCCTGGTAGCCCTTGTAAGGGCGGTAGGCATTCAGGACAACTGTGTTCGTCGAAGTGACTGCTGTGTTGTTGGCAGCGCCGACTGCTGTGGCATAGGCACCAACGGGAACTTCGTTGATGTCGATGAGGCCGAGCAGGTGTACCTGCGTGCTACCGACATATGCGAGCTCCGAGAAGATTTTGCCCGGAAGCTGGTTCTGTAAGCTCAGCGAGTACTGCTGATCGTACGGTGTGTGGAACTTAGGTGAAGTTGCGCGAATGAGCTGCGCCGCGTAGCTCACGTTTGCAGAGACTGCAGCTGGGTTGTCGAAGTTCGTATTCGAAATGCTGGGCGTAAGGATGAATGGTGGGTTCTGGAAAATGTTCTGTTCGTAGGTACCGAACAGGGCCGAGTCATATGCCAGACCGTAGCCACCGCGAAGAGATGTTCTGCCGTTGCCGAAAACGTCATACGCAAAACCCAAACGGGGAGCGAAGTTCAGATTGTCTGTTTTGCCGACTTTGTCGCCGTAGGGCGAGTTGGTACCGAGGACGGTCGTGCCATTCGCCGTGCCGCCTACCAACTTGCCATTCACGCTGACGCCGTTGGTGATTGCCTGGCGATAGGTGAGTGTGCCGTTGGGAGTGACGCCCGTGCAGGGTGCGCCCACCACGCAAAGCAAACCATTTCTATCGACGGTGGGAGCGTTCGCTGGATTGTAGAGCGAAGGATCGAAGGTGGTGAGCTGGTGGTTGGCGTCCGTCGGCTGTCCGAAACGTGAGTAGCGCAGGCCAGCATTGACGGTGAGCCGTGGAGTCACTTTCCAGTCATCCTGAACGAACGCTTCGATCTGCTGCGCGGTCACGCTCGGGGTTACGTCGACGGAGGCTTGCGAGAACGTAGTGACGTAGCCGCTCAGGAAGTTGGCAAACGCCTGCTGAAACGGCTGGGCAGCAGAACCTGTTGGCAGGTTGCCATTGGTAAAGGCGAAGCTTCCCGCATTGGCGCTAGCGTTGTTTTCC
Organism: Granulicella sp.; assembly: GCA_965200515.1. Taxonomy (GTDB): domain Bacteria; phylum Acidobacteriota; class Terriglobia; order Terriglobales; family Acidobacteriaceae; genus Granulicella. Next base: position 3,632,392 of record CBDAUT010000014.1, read on the forward strand.
CGCTTGTTGTAGTGGTTGTAGTCGATTCCGACCTTGAGTGTGTGTGTTCCGAAGACTCGAGTGATATCCGCGAAAACATTGTGATTCGTGTTGTAGTCGCGGTAGGGGCCGTAGGTGACGATCGATGGCGCGCTGCTGAAGGTCAGCGTCGGCACGCGTGGCAGGCTGCTGGCGTACGGCAGGGTCGGCTTGACGTCCGGCGAGTTTGCGTTGAGTGCGGTACCAATTGGGTCACTGATCAGGGCGCCCTTAGAGAGCGCGTATCCACCCTCGATCAGGAACTTGGGTGAAATGACGTACGTTGCGTGTCCCAGGTAAATACGACCTGGAGCATTGCTCGACGTGGTGTTCACACCGGGATAGCCGGAGCCCTGGAACAGGCCGCCCGGCTCGATGGTAGGAATGCTGTCGTTGATGATGCGGAAGAAGGCACTCAGTTTGGTGCCGAACTGTTGGTCGATACGACCGATCTGCTGATTGCCATTGTAGATGCTGCGCTGTGGTGCAAGTACAAGAGTTCCTGTTGCGTCAGGCTGGCCGACACCGGCGTAGATGTCTTTGAGGTAAGCCTGTGCGAGCGGACTAGTGATTGCCACCGTGGTGGTCGCGCCGCCTGTACGGCACTTGCCAAGGTTGGCCGCCGTGGTGTCCGGCTGACCTGGAAGAAAGGTGCTCTGGTAGGTACAAACCGGGGAGGTGAAAATTCCATTTCTCTCGTTCAGGCTCGGAACGCCGGTAAGGGTGATCGGGTTATACAGAATGACCCGGCGCAGTTCCTGTGAGTAGAAGAAGAAAGTGCCATGCTTGCGGCCATCGTAAACGTGAGGAATCCAGACGGGACCGCCGAATGTTCCACCGAAATCGTTGTAACGGAGCTTGCTGCGAGGGCTGGTGGTCTTGGTCGCACCGGCGGGAGTTGTTGTGAGTTTGTTCAGAGTGGCGTTCGCATTGAATAGATCGTTGCGGACAAACTCGTACACGCTGCCGTGAAAATCCTTTGTGCCGGACTTGGTAATGACGTTGATCGCGCCGCTGGCGCTGCGACCGTATTCGGCGCTATAGGTTCCGCGCAGAGTTTTGAATTCAGCGATCGCATCGACAGAAGGATAGGTGAGCAGCGTGAAGTTCGATCCACGATCAACGTTGTCTGCACCGTCAACGGTCCAGTTGTTGCCGCTGGTACGCGCGCCGTTCACTGAGAAGTTGACCACGTTGGTCGCGCCGACGGGATTTGAGTTGCCAATGTAGATCTGGTCACCACCGGTGTATGCGACGCCAGGCTGCAAACCGACGAGCTGCTCGTAGTTGCGGGTAGACAGGACGAGCTCGCGGACCTGCGTGCCGTCGATGAGTGTCTGCTGCGCGGCGTTCTCCGTGTTCACGGCGAGCGCACTTGCCTCTACGCTGACGGTTTCCGTGGCGCCAGCCTTGAGGCTGCCGTTCACGGTTAGAGCGTCGTTCGCGTGCAGCGCAACATTCTCAAGGTTCTGTCCGCCGAAGCCGGCGTCCGTGATGGCAATCCGGTAGGTTCCCAGCGGGAGCGAGGTCGCGGTGTAGAAGCCAGCGGAATTTGTATTCACTTCGCGAACGACCAGTCCGCGCTCTACGTTGGTGAAGGTGACGTGTGCGCCTTTGATGGCGGCACCACTGGCGTCTGCGACGGTACCGCTGATGCTGCCTGAAACTTCCTGAGCCTTTGCAACGCCCATTGCGCTGACAAGTACCAGCGCTGCTGCAAGCGTTTTACTGCGTTTTAAAAATGCCATGTAAAGCATGCCTCCGTGAATGTTGGAAAGTGCAAACGAGCGCATAACCACGCTCGTAAAGTGGTCCTAGCAGCCCCTCGGTGCGGAGTCTGCTGGCCCTTCATCAGCTCAAGCAACGATCACCGGGAGGAGCGCAGCGCGCAATCCCATGCAGGAATGCGGTAGGCCCAAACAGCGGGTGATGCGGACAGGTTTGCTGAAGCTGAACGCTATTATGCGATGAACATTGCACGGTTGGCGAGACATTCTGAGCGCGATGAGCAGAGAGAGTCAATGAAGTGGCTGGGGTTTGCCGGAAACCTGCGAACAGCAATAGGATCTGCTTCGGAATGCGATCTGTTTCGCTGCTTTCGTGTCGGGTGACGAGTGAAATCGTGCAGCGCTGCGCGCCCGCACGCAGCTAGGAAAAACAGCATTCCCAACACTTTGCGAAAGGATGAAAAGCAGAGCGTGGATTCTGCTACGGAGTGGTCGACGGCTGAGGCTCGGCTGGGGGCGAAGGCAAAGGTTTGTGTGACGCGGTGCTGTGCAGGGAGCGGTGAAGCTTGTGTGCAACTGGACCGGGAGCCGCAAGTGTGCCGCCTGGCGCATAGGAAGGCGATGCCGCCGGTTGGATGGCGCGGACCGGAATCTCTTCCCGTGCGAGACGATTCTGGAGCACGTAGTGCCAGAGCGCCCAGGCGGTGGTGCCGAGAGCGAGGAGCATAGCGGCGACTCCCCACCAGCGGCGGCGCATGGCGGGCGGGGTTTGGATGCGGGTGCGCTTTACGTTTTCGGCAAATTCGGCCCAGTCTGCGTCGTCGGCGGGAGCGGGAGCGGTGCGGGCGAATCGCTGCAGCCAATCGTCTTCATTGAGGCCGAGGAAACGGCAATAACTGCGGACGAATCCCTTGTTGAAGATACCGCCGGGGAGGTTGCGAACGTCGTCGCTTTCCAACGCGCGAAGATAGCGCGGCGCGACTTTAGTGCCGTCAGCAATCGCGTCCAGCGAGATGCCGCGGCGTTCGCGTTCGCGTTGCAGCTCTCTGCCGAAAGCCAAAGCCCTCTCCACTTGTGCGCTTCCCTTCGGGTCCACGCCTGCATGCGTTTGCATGTGCTCAGTAGTAAAGACGAGCGGGGAGGCTGTGTGGACGTAGCCTCAACAGCATTGCATGCAAGCTGCTGATGTGTCGGTGCTTATCGAGTGCGAGTATTCAGAGCATAACGAGGGTGAGGATTTTGGTTCGGGCGAGTGGAATGAAATGACTAGTGGTTTCGTGGCTCGACGGCGAGGCGAAGGTTTGTGGCTGAAAGGTGCCGTCGATCCGTCGCTGGTTTGAGATCTGCGGGTTCTTGGACTGCGCGGCTACGCCGCTTCGCTCAGGGTGACAGTGAAGTGCGCAGTTGGAAGCCAGGAGCCGGGCAGAGGTGATAATGGAAGGAGACGTTCCCCCTTCTTATGAATAAGCTGGTTCTCGGTAATCTTGTACACCGTCCTCTGCGGTCGGTGATTAGTGTGTTTGCAGTGGCGATCGAAGTGGTGATGATCCTGTCTATTGCAGGCATCATGCTGGGCATGCTGAATAACAGTCGAACGCAGACCACGGGCATCGGCATGGACCTGGTGGTACGACCGGGTGCTGGCGGTGTGCTGACCAACCTGAGCGCTGCCGCAGCAGATGTGCGGATTGCGAATGTTTTGCGCACGCTGCCGCATGTGCAGGTAGTGTCGCCGGCCACGGTGAAGCTGACAATCGGAAAGTCTGTAGAGAACATTCTTGCCATCGACTACAAGAGCTACAACGACCTAAAGCCTTTCGTATTTCTAACTGGCGGGCCGTTTGAGCATCCATTCGACATCATCATCGACGACCTGCAAGCTAACAGCGGCAAGGGAACGCATGTAGGTGACGCCGTCAAAGCGTTCAATCACGAGTTTCGGGTATGCGGCATCGTGCAGCACGGCAAAGGTGGACGCAAATTTGTTCCGCTGGAGACGCTGAACCAGTTGGACGGAACGACGGGCAAAGCGGCGCTGTTTTACCTGAAGACCGAAGATGTGCCGAAGTACCAGGAGACCGTGCGTAAGGAAATTCTGGGCACCGACGGCATGCAGGACTGGAGCGTGCAGACTGCACAGGAAATGCTTTCCGCGCTGACTCCGGAACATTTGCCGGGCTTCAACATAGGGCTGCGCGTCGTGATCGGGATCGCGATTGTGATTGGGTTCCTCGTGATTTTTCAGTCGATGTATACGGCGGTGATGGAACGCACGCGCGAGATCGGGATTTTGAAATCGATGGGCGCGGGGCAGATGAACATCGTTTCCGTGGTGCTGCGTGAGACGGGGCTGCTGGCAGTTGTCGGCGTCGCGCTGGGTGTGGGCGCGACGTTTCTGCTGAAAACCGTACTGCACGCCAAGTTTCCGACGCAGACGTTCCAGATGACGCCGGAGTGGGTTGGCCTCGCTGTTGCCATTGCATTGCTGGGTGCGCTGTTCGGTGCGTTGTACCCGGCGATGAAGGCAGCCCGGAAAGATCCGATCGACGCGCTGTCGTACGAGTAGGGGCGAGTAGCGCGGAGAGCGCTTGCGGTAAGTTTGTTTCACGATGGGTGCGCACCGCTCGGCTGAGAAGAATGCAGGGTCTGCGTTTACTGCGCGGCGGTTTGCCGTGTGGTTGCGGTGGGCGATGCTCGGGGTGGCAGCAGTGTTTTACCTGCTGCACTTTCTGCATCTGGACGCGGACTTTCCGAACCACTCGCCCTGGGTGGACTGGTCAAAATACACCGACGAGGGCTGGTATGGGGATGCGGCGATTCGCCACTACCTGACCGGGCACTGGTACTGGAAGGGCGATTTCAACCCAGCGGTGGCGCTACCCATGTGGCCTGCAGTGGAGTGGGTGTGGTTCCGCTTTGCGGGTGTGTCGACCTACTCGGCACGGGCGCTGGCGCTGCTGATGTTCGGTGTGACGCTCGTTACACTTTACTTTTTGATTGAGCGGCATACGCGGGTGCGCGAGCGTGAGAGTGCGCCTCCATTAGCGGCTGCAATGTGCGTGCTGATGCTGTGTTGCAGCGCCTTCCTTTATGCGTTTGAACGGATGGCGATTGTGGAGCCGTTGCTGATTGCGCTGACCGCGCTGGCGCTGTTGGTGGCATCGCATCTGCGGGAATTTCCGTATCTATCTAAGCGCCGGCGACGCGAGTTCGAGGCTAGCCCGCGGGTAGTTCGCGGCGTGAGCTTCTCTGTTGGCCCGCCCGGGAGCGACCCCATTTCGCGGCTGCGGCGCGAGCGGATCCGATCGGTGCTGGCCGGTGTTGCTCTGGGTGTTTTGCTGCCCGCAATGGTCCTGACGAAGACTACCGCGCTGTTTCTGATGCCGGCTGTTTTCTACATGGCGTGGGCACGAGCTGGGTACCGTGTGCGGTCTGCGTTGCGGCTGGTTTGGCTGTCGTGCGCTATTGGGGCTGTCCTCTGGTGCGCGTACTTTTTCGGTTTTGTGCGACCTCACTATATGGAGGATTATCGCTACCTTTTTTCAGCCAATGCGTATACGGGCGCGGGGACGGAGCCACTGCAGTTGCTGTTGGTGAAGACGTTGGCGAGCGGTGCCTGGATGGGCGTCGTGGCTTACGTCTGCGCGTTTGCGGTGATTGCGCTGGCAGTGCTTTGGCGGCCAAGGCTGTTTGCAAATCCACTGTTTCCGTCAATGCTGCTGTGGGCTGCCGGATACTTGGCGTTCATCGGCTATCACTTCAATTTGCAGCCTCGGTACTACACCGTTGTCGCAGTGCCGCTGACCGCGCTGTCGGCGCTTGGGCTGGACGACTTTCAGCACGCGAGTGGGCGAGAGCGCTGGTTTGCGCGTGCAGGTGCGGCACTGGTCTTGCTGGCGGTCGTTGTGCCGGATGCCATGACGCAGGCTGGTTTCGTTGCGCATCCTGAGTACACGTTTCGTGAGGCTGCGGAGGGGGTCAAACGCCTTGTGATGAACGACCCCGGGCACTCACACCTGCTGCTCTCGATTTCCGGTTCGGATCTGACGCTGATGACTGGACTGCCGTCGATCGATGATGACTTCGGCACACTGACGCTTGATGAGCGCGTGAAGCAGTACAAGCCGGGCTGGTTCGCCGCGTGGAATGAGTTGGACGACGACAAGATGGATGCGATCAGCCCGCTGTTCAAGCCGGTGCGGGTGGCGGAGTTCCCGGCGATGGATGACTCCGACAGGAACCTGCTGATTCTGTACCGGCTGGATCCGGCAGAGACGGCTGTATCCGCGAAGCATAAGCGGAAGCCTGTGCCGAAAGCGCTACGGACGAAGCTTGGGCAGCAGCCGAGCGTGGAGCAGTTGAAGCATTGATCTGGCGAGTGGCGCGGTGGAATTACCCTGCTTCCGAGTTGACTAGATTACAAGTAGAGCGCCTGATCCACCGATAACCGCATCCGTGACAATCTGCTTGTCGAATGTTGCAAGTTTGCCGCTGTGGCTCACCGCAAGAGCGAGCAGGTAAGTGTCCGTTACCTGAGAAGAATCCAGGAGACGCGCAGGGCGAACCTTGCTGGGATCCAGGAGACTGATGTCGTCTGGCCAGAATTCATGTCCTGAATGCTTCAGAAGAGGCCCCAACAGTTCCGCGACGGCGGCAGGAGTTCCCGGCGAGCTGGGATACCGTACGTTCCCAACGATTCGCACAACACCGTTCTGCGTGAGCGGACAGGTCGCCCACGCTCTTTTGCCCGTTCTGGCAAACCACTCGTGTGCGCTGTCGTGCTTCATGTGTGAGGGGTCAATGAGAGCAATGAGTATGTTGACGTCTAGCAAGTAACGAGTCAGGGCAGTTCCTCTTGCAGCCGACGAACGAGTTCTGACGTAACACGCTGCGCTTTCAATTTGACGGGCAGCAACGGAATGCCATTCCGCAATTTACGAGTTGGCGTGGGAGGCCTCAAGGCACGCCGTGCAAGAGAAGAAATAACTTCACCGACGCTCTTTTGTTGGGACATGGCTAATTCTCGAGCCGCCGCCAGGATGTCGTCATCGATAGCAAGAGTAGTTCGCATTAGGGCACTTCCTGCATCACGCATCATACATCAGCAGTAGAGATGGCATCCTGCGAGACGACCTAGCGTTGGGAGCTAAAATCTTCGGTGTGAGTGGGGCGTTTCAGTTTGCGCGGCGTGCGGAGTTTCGACCGGATGAGGCTGAGGAAATCCTGCGTGGCGTGCCGGCGGCTCCTGGAGTGTTTGCGCTGCGTGGTGAGCGGGAGGTAGATGAGCCCTATCTGACGCGTGCAGCGGATATGCGGCGACGGTTGCGCCGCCTGTTAGCGCCACCGGAAGCGGTGGATGAGCAGGGGCGGCCCGTGCTTTCGAAGCGGCTGAATCTGCGCGAGCGTGTGCGGTGGATTGAATGGACGAGCACGGGTTCTGAGTTCGAGTCAGTGCTGGTGCTCTACTGCGCTTCGCTTCAGGCGTTTGGTGAGGAGCGGGCACGCAAGCGGCTGCGGCTGTATCCGCCTTATTGTGTGCGCGTGACGATGGCACACCAGCATCCGCGCGTGTATGTGACCAACCGAATGAGCAAGCGTTCTGTCGGGGAGAGCTTTGGGCCGTTTCCTTCCCGCGCGGCGGCGGAACGGTATGCGGATGCGGTGCTTGATTTGTTCCGGCTTCGTCGTTGCCATGAGGATTTGCAGGTGCATGCTGAGCATCCGGGATGCGTGTATGGCGAGATGGGAAAGTGCATGGCTCCGTGCAAGGTCGCCTGCACCGCTGAGGAATACGTGACGGAATCGAAGGCGTCACTCGCGTTTTTTGCGACAGGCGGTGAGTCGTTGCTTACTGAGGTTGCGGCGAAGCGCGAAGCTGCCAGTGAAGACATGGATTTCGAAGCGGCGGCTTCGCTGCATAAACAGTGGGAGCGCGTGAAGGCGGCCGCGCAATTGGCGGATGAAGTCGTGCGCCCCGTCGGAGAGTTGCGAGCACTGCTTGTACAGGAAAGTGCGCCACGTGATGGCGGCGAGAAGCTCGAAGAGGCTGCATTGTTTCTGTTGGAGCGGGGGCGCGTCGTGGGGCCAGAGCGGCTATCCACGCTCGGTGTGCGGGCCGTGCGCGAGCAGACTGCTGTGGGGAGTTCGCTATTTGCGCAGCCACTGATGCTGGCTGCGGTGCCGGAGGTTGAGTTCGGTGGCACACCGCCCACATCTCAGAATCGAGATGTGGGGCACACTGAAGTTGCTTTGGGAACAATGCTCTCGCCTGAGGACCGCGCGCGTGATGTGGTTGCGAACCTGACCGCGCGTGCGCAGCGCGATGCGCCGCCCGAAAGCATGGAAATGGGCGACTACCTGGCGTTGTTCCGACGTTGGTACTACCGTCCGGTGAAGCAGCGTGCGGGTGAAGTTATTCTGCCGAATGCAGATGGTAGCTGGCCCGTGCGGCGTGTGTTGAACGCTGCGGCGCGCGTGGCACTTGGGCCACCAAAAGAAGCAGCCCCTGTGGACCGGGAAGCCGCGAAGGCCATGAAGACGCGCGTGCTCCATTAGGGCAGGCCAGATGTGGAGCGCGTGGTGCCGGTACTGCCGAAGCGCAGCAGGGCACGAAAGAGTGTTACGCCTGCGGATGTAAATGATGCGTGACGGAACGCTCGCAGTGTTTTCCTAGTAAATCCAGGAAGCAACTCCGCCCGCACAGGAGCTTGACTTGCACTGTTTGTTTCCGCCAACTACGGCGTTCAATGTTGCCACGTGAGTCGGGCAGTACGCCGAGCCACATTTGTTGCATTGGAACCATTTGTTGAAGAGGCTGGGTGTAGCGCCGTGGATTTGTCCGCAGGTTACGCAGGCTAGCCCGGAGGAGTTCACGCCGTTCACCTTTGTAAAGTGCAGGTCCAGCTTTGGCGCTGCGATTTGCCAGGTCATCTTGGCAGCGCCTTTGACCGCGGCATAGGTTTTCCCATCGACCAAAGCACCACCCGTGGAGAACTCCACCGTGTCCATGACGATCGGCGATTTAGCCGGCGCGCCCTTCTTTGTGACTGCGACCCAGGCACCACCGTTCTTGTAGCAGGCGCTCGGAAGCTGGTGAGAAGGATAGTGGGTGACGATGCTGAGATCCGCGCCGTTTTCATTCTGGAGAACCAGTGTTGTGGCAGCAACGGCCATGGTGGCCGGCAGAACAGCCTTCGCCTGAACGGCGGGTACGGCGGCGCCAGCTACACCTTTTCCGCGCAGGACCACCTCTGTTGTTTTGTTCCTGAGTGGGTGCGCCGATGGAGCTGCCGGAGGATTCTGCATCGCCACAGGTCCCGCATTGAGGGAGTTCGCCGCACTTATGGAATGCATGACAACGCGGTCGCCAGCCACCTTCAAGTGGCTCAATGCGTCTTTGCCTGCTGGAGTGTTCAGCGCGTAAACCAGAGCCATCGCCGCAACTTCCGAATCCTCAAACTGTGAATGGAGTTTGCGGTCAATATAAAGGGTCCCACCGTCAACAACTTCTTGCATTTTGTTGGCGTAGCCGCCACGAGTCGCTGGGTCAAGATGCATACCTTCTTTGGCGAAGGGATTCAGATTGTTTGAACGCCGGTCTAATTCAGCGAGCTTATCCTTTTCGCCGCCGGTCATCTTGATGGCAGGTTTCGCTTGCAGGGCAGCGTAGGTGAGCTTTTCCGTCGCAGAAAGCGGAACAATGGGCGTCGATTCAAAGCCTTCTTTGCTGATGTGGGCATGCGAATGCGGCGGATGCGCTTTCGGCGTAGGGCCGCCCACGCCCGGATCATGAGTCACGGTAGATTGCATGATCAGGTCGATCGCGTCACTTCCAGTGATCGAATAGTTGTTTACCCGGGCAACGAAATAGGACACCTGCGGCATGCTTATCTCTTCCTTTTTCCAGAGTTACAGCGTACGAAGGCCATTTAGCAGGTGGTTGCGACGTACCGCAACAGCCGCCGATCGCGCCTGTTCCCGTGCGAGCGCATCCAGTATTTCTGCCTGCTTGGAGATGATACGCTCGCGATAAACGCCGCGACGGTCAAAATACAGGGAAGATGCGAGCGAGCGCAGAGCCTCGTCCTGCTTGCCCATGCCCACGTACGTGAAAGACAGGTTGAAGTGCGTGCGTGGGTCACGGGGAGACAGCTTCAACGCTTCCTTAAAAGCCTCATGTGCTTCCGCGTTTTGTCCAAGCCCGAAATAGGCGTCGCCGACAATATTCCACAGTGAGGGGCTGAACCACGGGTTGATTGCGATCGCGGACTGCGCAAACTCGAGAGAAGCCGCATAGTCGCCGAACGTAGACGCCAGCAACTCAGCGAATTCACCTATCAGTTGCCAATCAAGAGGTCGCTTTCTGAGGACGGATGCATAGCTGGCCAGCGCGGCCGACGCAGCGCCCACCTGCAAATCGCGCCGCGCCTGCAGGATTGCCTTTGCGGATTGGCGGTAACTTTCGGCATTGAAGGACGCCTCGAAGACATCCGCCGTCTTTTCGAACCGATCGGCAGAAAAAAGCCGAGTATAAATCGGCACGCCTTCTTCGTCCGCAGGTGCGAGAACCTGCCAGCCATTTGCGGTGACCACCTTTTCGAGGAGCGGGAAGTTGATTCCGTAGGCGAGTGTAAGACCGAATCGATCCGAACCTGGAACCGACTCCGCCGGCTGTTCCGCGGGCAGGCTGTAGTCGTTCATCAGGAAGAAGCCGTTCGGTGCAAGCTGCTTCAAGCACATGTACAGGCAGTCGAATGCGCCGAACTGTATCAAGACGGGGCTCACCTGGGACTCAGGAACATACTCCGAAAACCTTGGAGGGAGCTCGAGCGGAATGAAGCTGGTCTCGAACTCGAACGAGTTCATCCACTCTGCAATCCGCTTTTGCTGTTCGGGGGCAAGCATTTCCGGAGAGCTCAACGACGCGTGAAGATCCTGATCGCTTTCCTGAACGATGGTGCGGTCCAGCCAGGTACGCACCTGCAATTCTTCCCAAGCGTCCTGCACTCGCCGGACGACGGTGGTCGGCAGAATGTCGAGAATATAGTTGGCGAATATGGCGTGAAGAGGTGGAAGCGAGATAGCGTCGCCATTCAGGTCGACGGCTGTGCCGAGATCAGATGCGTCCATGACCGCGAGAACGGCGTGTTGGCCATGCTGTTGGAAAATGCGGAATTGCTGCCAATCGCGTACCGTCGAAGGCGATCCATCGGTGACGAAAAAGGTCAGGCGGTCGTAGAAGTCCCTTTCCTCTTCCATGCATAAGCGTTGGAATTCATCGAGCAGATAGCGTGCGTGCAAACCCAATCCCGCTCCAATCTCAAGAATGGATATGCTTGCATCGGGCTTTGTCTCGAGGCAGTGGGCGAAGAGAATCTTCGCGGCCTTCATAGACAGTGTGCCGTCATTGTTAATCGAGAAAGGGACCTGATCTTCGATGAACGGCATCACACCTGCTTCCGCCCAGTAGCGGCGTGACAGGGTGTTCTCGATCGTCGCGTGCAGCGGGCGGTAATCCTGAACAAGCACACGCTTCGATGAGGAGCGCGCTTCCAGCGATTCCAATTGCTGACGCAGGCGGTTGGCCGAGGTCTGCGCGGCTGTGACTTCCTGCTCCAGGTGCGATGAATCCCGTGACGTAAGCGGCTCCGACATGTTTATTCCTGCACCCAAGATACCCCCGCCGCGGTTAACGTTTACCTCCGCCCGGGAGCAGCATGTTTCGCTTGCTAGACTGAAATTCCATGATTGAGCTTGCATTTTCAATACTTGCCGCCGACTTTGCGCACCTGGCCGATGAGATTGCCACGGCGGAGCGCGGTGGCGGGACGATTGTCCATGTGGACGTGATGGACGGTCATTTTGTGCCGAACATTACGTTTGGGCCGCCGGTGGTGAAGGCGGTGCGTGCGGTGACGAAGCTGCCGCTTGATTGCCACCTGATGATCGAGAATCCGGACAAGTTCATTCCGGACTTTGCGGCAGCCGGGGCGGACATGATTGCCGTGCAGTGGGAGGCTTGCCCGCACTTGAATCGCACGCTGCAATTGATAGCTGACCATGGCGTGAAGCCGGCGGTGGTGATCAATCCCGCGACTCCGGTCAATTTCCTTATCGAGGTGCTGCCGATGGTGCACCATGTGCTGGTGATGAGCGTCAATCCGGGTTTCGGTGGGCAGAAGTTTCTGCCACGATCGGTGGAGCGGATTGCGCATCTGCGCCGGTTGCGGCAGGAGATGGGGCTGAACTTCCGGATCGAGGTGGATGGGGGCGTTGCTCACGACACGGTGGCGAGCGTCGTCGAAGCAGGAGCGGACATGCTTGTGGCCGGGTCGGCGGTCTTTCAACCGGGCAAAACGGAAGAAAACGCGAAGAGCTTTCTTCAGATTGCCCGGTCGGCAGCGCAACACAAGGCCTAGCCGAGCAGTGTCTTTCGGGGATTGCACGGAAGCCGAAAGCGTGTTCCAGCCAGTAGAATAAGCAGTGGCTACCCGTGCGCTTGCGCCCCGGATAGCGGACGGGGTTTTCATGACGAGGCAGTCTCCTTTCTTTTCTTCAGCGAAGTCGTTCTTCATTTCCAGCCGGGCCGCCTTCGTAGCCGGAGCAGCCGTTTGCGCGCTGGTGCTGGCGAGCGCCGGCACGGCGAGCGCGCAGGTGACGGGAAGCACCACCACAACGACCGACGCGAAGGGTGAGACACAGCAGAATTCCACCATCAGCATCAACACATCGAAAAAGAAGAAGCAGCCGAAGGTGGCCAAGGAAGACCGCGTAAAGCAGTCGAAGGACACCAAAGCTGCGGTAAAGAAAGAGAACAAGTACAACCCTCTCGTCGGTAAGGACAGCACCCTGCCCGACAAGGTGCTGTACGACAAAGCGCAGGACCAAGCGAAGCGCGGACATTTCGATGTGGCCCGGCTGGATCTGAATACCCTGCTCAGCACCTACCCCGATTCGCAGTACCAAATGCGCGCAAAGCTGGCGGTGGCAGACTCGTGGTATCGCGAAGGCGGAAGCGCATCGCTGGCGCAGGCCGAGCAGGAATACAGCGATTTCATTACCTTCTTCCCGAACGCGCCGGAGTCGAGCGAAGCGCAGATGCGCATCGGCGACATTTACATGAAGCAGATGGATGTGCCGGACCGCGATTATGCGAAGGCACTGAAGGCGCAGGATGCGTACCGTACGATGCTGAAGCAGTATCCTGACGCTCCCGCGAAGGTAGTTTCCGAGGCCAAGCAGAAGCTGCGTGAAGTGCAAGAAGTGCTGGCGACACGTGAAGCTGATTTGGGTGCGTTCTATGCCTCGCGCGAGAACTGGGCGGCATCTATTGCGCGCTACATGACAGTCGCGGACAACTACCCGCTCTATAGCCACATGGACGACGTGCTGATCGGCATTGGCGATGCGTATTCCGCGCAATCACGCGGTGTTCGCACGCAAGTGAACATGCCAGAAGGACCCAAGGCGAAGCTGCTGGAAGAGTACGACGGAAAAGCTGCCGGCTATTACCGCAAGGTGGTGCTGGATCACTCGGCTGCACCGCATGTGGAAGACGCGAAGGAACGACTTGCAGCGATGAACTTGCCGGTGCCAACTCCCACCGCGGAGCAGGCTGCGGCCAGCGAAGCGCTGGAAGGTAGCCGTGCGCAGTACAGCTTGCGCAGCCGCCTTGAGTTGCTGGTGATGCGCAAGCCAAACGTCGTAGCTGTGGCTCGAGTGGGCGACCCTGTCCTGGAAGATAAGCCGGTAACGACAGCACCAACGATCGTGAACCAGATTATGGCGAGCTACACCGGCGCGTTTAATCCGAACGCAGCTATGGCGGCACCTGCTGCAAACGCGAATGAACCTGCGGCGAACTCGCAGCCTGAGACTCCGGCGAGCCCAGGCGTACCAGCACTCCCAGCGCAGCCATTGGCGTTCCAGGATGTGCCAAGTGCAGGCAATGGCTCTTCTGATAGCAGCGTGGGTACCGTAAGCACCGCGCCTGCTGGTGGACGCACCGGTGCCGCGGTTGGCGTAGAAGTACTGACGCCCAGCGTTCGGACAGGCAGCGGAGCTGCAAGCGATTTACCGGCGGCTACGGGAGCGCCAGATCCGAAGTTTGGGCTGAATGCCGTCCGCGGAGACAAGCTGGGTGAACTGCCCGCAGCAGAAGCACCCGCAGCGGCTCCTGACCAGGTGAATGATGCGCAGGGTAAAGCGCAGCCGCCGGCAGAGACGAAGGATCCGAACAAGAAGAAAAATCCGAAGCCAGCTTTCGATAAAAACGATGAAAGCTCCAGCAAGCACCAGAAGAAGAAGGGTATAGATAAGATCAACCCCTTCTAAGGCAGACTGTAGACGGTACTGAGTAGCCAGCAGGCGGAGGCGCGAAGCTTCCGCCTTTCTGTTTGCCATGATGATCGATGCGCCGCTGTGGTGCTTTGTTTCTGTCTACCGTCTACTGTCTAATGTCTCTATGAGTTCCGAACTACCGAAGGCATACGATCCTTCCGCGATCGAAGAAAAGTGGGCGAAGTACTGGGTGGACGAGCGGCTGTTCGATGTCGCAACGCCGACCCAGGGTGAAGCCAAGAAGAGCTTTGTGCAGTTGCTGCCGCCGCCGAATGTAACGGGGCGGTTGCACATGGGCCACATGCTGAACCAGACGGAGATGGACGTACTGGCGCGGTGGCATCGCATGCTTGGTGAAACTTCCGTTTGGGTGCCGGGCACGGATCATGCGGGTATAGCGACGCAGATGATGGTGGAGCGGCAGCTTGCTGCGCAGGGTGGGCCTACGCGGCAGGAGCTTGGGCGTGAGGCGTTTACCGAGCGCGTATGGGAATGGAAAGCGCAGTACGGCGGCGCGATCACGGAGCAGATGCGGCGGCTGGGCGCGAGCGTGGATTGGTCTCGCGAGTACTTCACCATGGACGAGCGTTTGAGCCGCGCGGTGAAGCAGGCATTTGTGAAGCTGTACGAGCAGGGGCTCATCTATCGCGGCGCGTACATCGTGAATTGGGACCCGCAGATACAGACTGCCGTAAGCGACCTGGAAGTGGTGCATGAGGAACGCGCGGGCAAGCTGTATCACGTGCGTTACCCACTTGCTGACGGCAGCGGATCGATTGTGATTGCGACGACTCGTCCGGAGACGATGCTCGGCGATGTTGCTGTGGCGGTAAATCCCGCCGACGAGCGCTACACCCGGTTTGTAGGCAAAATGCTGGTGCTGCCGCTCGTTGGAAGAGAAATACCGGTGGTCGCCGATGAGTGGGCGAACCCGGAGTTTGGCACCGGTGCGGTGAAGGTGACACCGGCGCACGATCCGAACGATTTTGCGATTGGCCAGCGGCACAATCTGCCGCAGCTTTCAGTGATGGACATGCGCGGCCATATTGCGCTCGCGGGTTCACCGTATGACGGCATGGAGCGTTTTGCGGCGCGCGAAAAGATCGTTGAGGACCTGCGAACGAGCGGCGCGCTGGTTGACATCAAGGACCACACGCATGCCATTGCCTTGAGCCAGCGCACAGGTGTGGTGATTGAGCCGCGGCTTTCGATGCAGTGGTTCCTGAAGATTCAGCCGCTGGCCGATAAGGCGATTGAGGCAGTCGATAAGGGCCACATCAAGTTCACGCCGGAAAACTATAAGAAGACGTACGACGAGTGGATGCGCAACATTCACGACTGGTGCATCTCGCGGCAACTGTGGTGGGGGCATCGCATTCCCGCGTGGCACTGCGAAGCGTGCGGCAAGATCACGGTGACCAAGGATGCGCCGGAAGCGTGCCATGGCTGCGGGATCACGGACATCAAGCAGGAGACGGATGTGCTGGACACATGGTTCAGCTCCGGGCTGTTGCCGTTTACGGTGTTCGGGTGGGGTGAGGAAAAAGCAGAGTCCTCCGCTGCGCTGCGGAATGACAATGAAAAGAGCAGTACGGATGCGCTGACTGCGGATCTTGCGGCGTTTTATCCGACGCAGGTGCTGGTGACGGGCTTCGACATCTTGTTCTTCTGGGTGGCGCGCATGATCATGCTGGGCTGCCACTTTATGAGCGATGTGCCGATGCCAGATGGAAGCGAGCGGCCGCTTTCGGAAACGGTGCCGTTTCGCGAGGTATATATCCATGCGCTGGTGCGCGACGCGGATCGGCAGAAGATGTCGAAGACCAAGGGCAACGTGATTGACCCAATCGAGACTGTGACCAAGTACGGCACGGATGCTGTGCGTTTCACGCTGGCATCGCAGGCTTCGCCGGGAACGGACATTGCGTTCAACGAGGGCCGCACCGAAGGCTATCGGGCGTTTGCCAACAAGATATGGAACGCGGCGCGGTTTATCGCGATGAACATTGAGCGTGGACGAGAGGCCGGGTACAGCGTTGAGATGGGAGCGATCGCGAGCGACGCCGTGCAGTTGGAGACGCGCTGGATAGTTTCGCGACTGAGCGCTGTGTGTGCCGAGGTGGAACGCGCGCTTGCTGACTATCGTTTTGATGAAGCGGCGAATGCGGTGTACCAGTTCTTCTGGGGCGAGTTCTGCGACTGGTATGTGGAGCTTGTTAAGCTGCGACTCGACTTCGGCGTAGAAAAGAACGCCACGACTGCGGCAACGCTGAACGCGCTGGTGAGTGTCTTCGAAGCGGCGCTGCGGCTGCTTTCACCGTTCATGCCATTCATCACGGAAGAGCTTTGGCATGCTTTGTACGCACAGATCGGGGCGCCGGTGCCAGCGAAGTCGATTGCGCTTACGCGCTATCCGCTGGCTGGTGAATTTGTGAACGATGCTGCGAGTGTAAGTGCCATGACCACGCTGCAGGAGCTTATCGTGACGGTGCGCGTATTGCGCAAAGAGCTTGGCGTGCCGGAGAAGGAAGGAGCTGAAATCCTGCTTTACAGTCCATACGCTCGAATGCCTAATCCCCACGATAAGTTCGCTAGTGCCCAAGAAGCGATCCGTGGAAACAAGGACATCATCATGCGCATGGCACGCGTGTCCTCGATTGCCGAACATGACGTGGAACTGAAGCTACTAAACGCTCGAACGGCGAATCAACAGTACGATGTAGCCGTGGTGTATGAGCGGCAGATCGATGTGGCCGCCGAGCGGGAGCGACTGCTTAAGGAGATCGCGAAGTTTGACAAGGGGCTGCAGGCAGCGGAGCGGCAGCTTGGTAATGAGGCGTTTATGGGTAAAGCCCCGGCGCACATTGTGGAGGGTTTGCGAAAGCAGGAGGCGGAGACGAAGTCGCTGAAGGAGAAGGCGGAGGCGGCGCTAAGTGGTTTGCCGGCAGCTTGATGAGCCACTGTGGCGAGGATGGGAAAGCAGATCCCTCCGCTTTGCTGCGGGATGACAACCAAGAATGCTGCTAACGAACGAGAGGCGACGCGGAGTGCGTCGCCTTTCGTTTGCGCAATAAGCAGCGTTATTGGCCGCGATGATCTTTGCCGTTGCGTGAGACTTCCTGTGGCGGCTCATTCAGCTTGTTGGAAGGAACGTGGTGCTGCACAGCGTTCTTGTTGTCGTGAATGTTGGAATGATCGTTGAGGTGAGCGGCGGCTGATTTATCGTGGCCACCATTTTCTGCGTGCGGAATTGCGCTGTTCTTTTCGTCTGTGTGCGACATCGCTACTACTCCTTCTTGTCTGCTTTGTGTTGTGTGGGGCCGCCCGCATCCGGGGCAAGCTTGGTGTTCACTGGCTCATCGCCGAAGTCGCGTGCGCCGTATTCGTAATCTGTGCCGCCGTCTGTGCTTTGTTGGGCCGTCGCGAGCTTAGCGCGCTGTTCCTCTTCGAGTCCCCAACCCTGCTCGTGGGCGTACTCGGCAGAGAGGCCGCGCGCGTGTTCACCAAAGCCGCGTGGCTCTTCGTGCTGGTCCTTCTTGTCGGTTTCCTGTGCCATGAGCACCTCGGTTAGGTGAGATGGCTCGATAGTGGATGGCGTTAGCCAGTGCGGGGACGTAGCTCAGGTGCAAAAAGCGGATCCTCCGCTGCGCGGAACGATGACAAGAAGAAAGGGAGGACGACAACGAGTGACGGGAGGATGACGAGCCAGAAGCGAGAGTATGACAAGCGAAAGATCGCACCTCAACAGAAGAGCGATGACTTATTTGGGACGGGCTTCGGGCGGCAAGGCTGTTTGCTCAACGGCGATGCTGACGTTCTCATGCTTGATATCGAGACGGAGACGGTTAAAAGCGCTCATATAGACGTTGGCAATCCACACCAGCGCGAACCAAGCGATGACGTAGCCACGCCAGCCAGCGTAAAGGAGCTGGAAGCGGAACAGAAACAGGGCAAGTGCGGCCACATAGTGTGAGAAGCAGTACTCGCATGTGAACAGGTAGAAGAACTTGCGCTTGGGAAGTGAAGCGCAGTCCTGGCTTTTGCGCTTGCAAAACTCGCGTGGCTCGCGGAAGACTTCTTCGTGTGTCACCGTCCATGCCGCACAGGCAATCGGTACTGCAAGCAGAAGAAGAACGCCGAGTTGGTGCAGGAGCGGGGTGTCAAGGCTCTGAGGCATATTGGTCACAGCAGCGCTGCTTGTGATTGGATGCGCGATAGCATGACGGGATGGGTTCGACTCAAGAACAGGTGTTCCACGCGACCACAATCAACGCGTCGCTGGTGGGAACACGCTTCGCAAGAAGGCTGCAACACTTCGCTACGGTAGGTTCCACGAACGCATTACTGCTGGAAGACGCGGCGAACGGGGCGCCGGAAGGAAATGTGTACGTTGCCGATGAGCAGACCGCAGGCCGCGGCCGCGGAGGGCATACATGGCACTCGACACCCGGAGACGGACTGTATGTAAGCGCGCTGATTAAACCCGAGTTGCCGCTGAGCGAAGCACTCCTTATTTCACTGGCGACGGGGCTTGCGGCACAGGCTGCGGTGCGTGAGGCATGTGGGCTGGTATTGGATCTGCGGTGGCCCAATGATTTGCTGGTGGGTACACGCAAATGCGGCGGCATTCTGGTGGAAAGTGTCGTGGACGCCGAGAGGCCTTCGCGGCTTCGCTATGCGGTGATTGGCGTGGGCATCAACATCAACCATGCGGAGTTTCCGGAGGAGCTTGCTGGGCTTGCGACCTCATTGCGCATTGAGACCGCGCGCGAGCAAAGCCGAGGTGCCGTTCTGCTGAATCTTCTGCGCAAACTTGATTTGGAAATGAGCACGCTGGAGTACGCGGGTGGTGCGCAGGCGCTGCTGCAACGCTTCACCGTTGCGTCAAGTTGGGTGAGCGGCAAGCGCGTTCAGGTGCCCGAACAGGGCGGCTATACTGGGACGACCGCCGGGTTGAACGAGCACGGATTTCTGCTCGTGGACAGCGACGATGGCGTGCAACGCACAGTGCTTTCGGGTGGTGTGCGGGAGCTTTAGAAAAACTGGAGACGAGGCGAGAAGGCGCAGATGCTACTGGCACTCGATGTAGGTAATTCCAACACCGTGCTGGGGATGTTTCGCCTGGCGACCGAGACAACGCCCGCCGCGCAGGTGGCTGACTGGCGTGTCACCACTCCTTACAAGCAAACCGCCGATGAAGTGGGCGTACTGCTGCAGACGCTGTTCACGATGCGCGGCTTCAAGGCGAGTGACGTGACAGGCGTGGCTATCTCGTCCGTGGTGCCCCCGCTGGATGCAACGCTCCGAAAGGTGTGCGAGAACTATTTCCATCTGAAGCCGCTGTTCATCGAGCCTGGCGTGAAGACCGGTTTACCAGTGCTGACCGACAATCCGAGCGAGGTGGGCGCGGATCGCGTGGTGAATTGCGTGGCAGCGTATGAACTCGTGGGCGGGCCTGCCGTGGTTGTCGATATGGGCACTGCTACTACGTTCGATGTGGTTTCGAAGAAGGGCGAGTTCCTTGGTGGAGCGATCGCTCCGGGCATTGGCATCTCCGCGGAAGCGTTGTTTGCTCGCGCTGCGCGGCTGACGCGCGTGGAGATCAAGAAGCCAAGCAAGGTGATAGGTACAAGCACCACGGACAATATCCAAATAGGGCTTTATTACGGCTATATCGGGCTGGTGGATGGGATCCTGGAGCGCTTCATCGCGGAGCTTGGCCCGGAAACAAAGACGATTGCGACGGGCGGCCTCGCGAAGCTGATCGCGGGCGGATGCAAGTACATCCACACCGTGGATGAGACGCTGACGCTGACTGGGCTGCGATTGATTTGGGAACGCAATCAGGAAAGGCGTCGCCGCTAGACGCGGCTCCAGACAGTAGAGTGTAGACAGGAAGATAGAGAGCGGCTGCTTCCAGGCCTTCTGTCTTGCTGTCTCCCTGTCCACTGTCTGTCTTCCCCATGAATTATTTCGAATATTTCTCTGAAATTGAAGAGCGCTTCAATGCGCGGCGCGGATCGTTGCTATTGTTGTCCACCCTGGATTGGGCGTTGATCGAGACCTGGCGTGAGGCGGGTGTACCGCTCGCGGCGGTGCTGCGCGGGATCGATGATGCGTTCGATAAATATGAGACGCGGAACACGCGTGCGAAGGGCAAGCTGCGCAAGGTAAACGGTCTGGCATGGTGCGCGCAGGCCGTGATGCAGGCGACGGAAGACATGGCAAAAGCAGCGACCGGTGCTGCCGGTTCAACCGCGCAGCGTGAGCCGCGCGAGAGCGGCTTCGAAACAGAGCGCGTGGCGCAGTATCTTGAAGCGAACGCCGTGGCTGTAGCGGGCACGGAGCTTGCGCTATCGGGTGCAGACCACATTCGGGAAGAGACGGCGCAGCGGCTGCATGCGCTCGCGCTGCAGATGCGTGATGCAGAGCCGATGCCGTTGGATGAGCTTGATCGCACACTGACGATGTTGGAAGAACGTCTGTTTGCTGCTGTGATGAGCGCAGCGAGCGAGACAGAATTGGTTGGGCTCCGCGAGCAGGCGGATCGTGAGCTTGCGCCGTACCGTGGTCGCATGGGAGCCGTGCAGATCAAGCAGGTGCAAACACAGTTCCTCCAGAAGCGTCTGCTGGAAGCACGTGGGCTGCCGCGGCTAAGCCTCTTCTACATGGGCCTTGGATGAGCGATCTGCCTGAACTCAAGCTGATGTTTTCGGAGAATGACGTACTCCCTGATGGGGCCGTGCGCATGTTCCGTCCGCTTTATGGCGGAGACGTGGAGTCCCTGGACGGGCGAGTGCGGCTGCCGTTTGTGTTACGCAAGGAAGCTGTGGCAATCGATGAAGCGGGAGCGCTGCTGCGCATCGTCGAAACGGCTGTGGAGCGTGTGCAGCCACGGTGTGTGCACTTCGGCAAATGCGGTGGATGCCATTACCAGATGCAGCAGCCTGAGGCTCAGCTTTCAGACAAGCGGACAATACTTCAGGGCCTGCTAGCAGACGCGGATGTATCGACACCGATGGACATTCCGGTGATCAATGCGGATGCGTACGAGTATCGCAACCGCATCCGGCTGCGTGTAGAGCGAGTGCATGGTGAACTGCGCTTTGGGTATAACGCGCGTGGCACAACACAGTTCCTCCCAATCATGATGTGTCCGATTGCGGCACCGCCGTTATGGCACATCGCAGAGGTGCTGCTGCATGTGGCGAAGACAAACACGGAGACCGCACAATGGCTGGAAGCTGCAAGCGAGGTCGAGATTTTCGCGGATGATGCCCTCGCGAAGATGCAGATCACGCTGGGATGTGCGCCGCGCACGAAACT
This sequence comes from Granulicella sp., assembly GCA_965200515.1. Lineage (GTDB taxonomy): Bacteria > Acidobacteriota > Terriglobia > Terriglobales > Acidobacteriaceae > Granulicella. The sequence goes on from CBDAUT010000014.1 coordinate 3,653,802, forward strand.
GAGCCAGACGAGCTTTGCGCAGATGATGCAGGCAGTGAGCGCGGGAGCGGCGCAGGTCGTGGGAGCGGCTGCGATTGCGCTGGATCCCCGCACTGGCCCCACCGGGCGCGTGCTGGCGACGTGGGGCGCTAATGGGCTCGCATACCGTGTAGCCGATGAGACCCATTGGGTAAGCCGCGGCGGGTTCTTTCAGGTGAACCGGTTCCTCACGCCAAAACTCGTGGAGCTGGTGTGTGCGGAGCGCAGTGGCAACCTTGCGTGGGATTTGTATGCGGGAGTTGGTCTGTTCTCGCGCCCATTGGCGCGGCGCTTCCACGCTGTGACTGCGGTCGAGGCGAATCCGATTGCGGTGAAGGACCTCCGCGGCGCGTTCGCAAAGATGGGTGCGACGTACCGAGCTGTTGAGCAGAGCACGCTGGCATTCTTGCGTGAGGCGCTGGTGCAGCGTGAACAGCCGGAGTTCGTTGTGCTCGATCCGCCGCGAGCCGGGGCGGGTGTTGAGGTTTGCGAGTTGCTGCTGCGGGTGGGCGCGCGCGAAATTGTTTATGTATCGTGCGATCCAACGACGCTGGCGCGTGATCTTGCGGTGCTGCAGGGTGGATATGAGGTGACCGCGATGACGCTGGTGGACCTATTCCCACAGACGTTCCACATGGAGACCGTGGTGACGCTCCGGCGCAGATAGTGGCACACTAGCTTCTTCCCTGCGATGAGGACTTTGGGCGCTGCACGTTTCTGGATGGATGGAGCTCCGGCTGTTGAGCCGCTACGCCTGCGGCGGGTTCCGCTGCTTATTGCGTCGCTGTGCTTTGCGGGCGGCGATTTGCTCGCGCGGCAATGGCATGAGCCCTGGCAGATGCTGTGGTCTACGGTGCTGCTGATTGGCTTGTCAGTATTCGCGATACGCAGAGGCTTGCGTTCCGCATCTGTGGCGGTGTTCGCACTGTGGGTAGCCGTCGGCTGCTGGTGCGCGCAGATGCAGGTGCCGGTGCCCACACAGGGTGAACTGGTGCGATACGCCGACGGGCTGAGTCGCGCCGTACGCGGACGCGTTGTGCGTGTGCGGCACATTCGAGCTTCGGAGGCGGATTCCTCTGCTCCACAGCAGACAAACGAGCCGTGGCGCATGGAGCCAGGTGCCTGGGAACAGGACCCTACGCCAACGCTCGAGTCTGTGGATCTGCAGGTCGAGCAAGTTGAGGATGTCACGCCGGATGTCTCGACAATGCGCCCGATCGCTGGGGGCGTGCGAGTAGCAATTCAGAGTGGGCAACCGGAGCTTGCGTGTGGCGAGTTGATCGAGGTGCCGCTGCGGATGCGTGTGCCAGAAATATACCGCGATCCCGGCGCGTGGTCCTACGCAGATGAATTGCTGAGGCAAGGCCTGAGCGTACAGGCGAGTGCAAAGGCGACGAACATCACACAAGTGGCCGACCCCACGCCGAGCTGGCGTTGCCGTGTGTATGCCGCTCAGAGCTGGGCATCCGTGCGGCTGGAGCGCGTTGTCGCTTCACGCACCAACCGTCATATGCCCTCTGTGCTGCGATTGAACGAAGAAGACGGTGCGATGCTCCGCGCGATGTTATTCGGAGACCGCACAATGTTGACGCGACCGCTACGTGCGGGTTTCGAGCGCACGGGAACTTTTCACCTGTTCGTCGTTTCGGGGCTGCACGTCGCGCTGGTTGCCGGTGGGTTGCTCTGGCTACTCAGGCGCATGCGCATGCCGGAGATCTGGGCGACGTTCGTGACCATAGCGGTGACCACTTCGTACGCGGTGCTGACCGGATTCGGTGCGCCGGTGCAGCGGGCACTTGCGATGAGTGTGGCGTACCTGCTGGCGCAGTTACTAAGCCGCGAGCGCAATGCGCTGAATGCGCTTGGCGGCGCGGCGCTGGCAATACTTGTGCTCGACCCGCGAGCGCTGTTTGAGAGCAGTTTCCAGATGACTGCGATGGTGATCGTTGCGATTGCGGGTCTCGGAGTACCACTGGAAGAGCGGCTGTTCGCGCGTTGGCGAGGAGCGGCGCGTGAGCTTTGGAGCCTTCGGCTGGATGCGTCGCTGCCGCCGCGAACCGCGCAATTACGTGTGCGACTGCGGATGTGGAGTTCACTGCTGGCAGAGGTGCTTGGTCAATGGGTGAAATCGCTCCCGCTGCTTGCCTTGCGGTGTGCTCACACTGTGCTGGCAGCGGTGCTGATTGGATTCGTCGCTGAGATTTGCATGATGTTGCCGATGGCGGTGTACTTCCATCGCGCGACCTGGGCGGCTCTGCCGGTGAATGCTGTTTGCATTCCGCTGGTCGCAGTGCTGCTGACTGCGGGGATCGCCACGTTTTGCGTGTCGTTGCTGAGTGTAACGGCGGCTGCGTTGCCGGGTGCGATCACTGCGCTGCTGTTGCATATTGTGCGCGGCTTTGTGGCGAAGGCGGGAAGCTTTGCTGTAGCCGACATGCGCGTGCCGCAACCTGCGGTTATTAGCCTGGTAATAGCGTGCGTGTTGATCGCCTTCTGCCTCTATGGGTTGCGGGCGAGAGGACGTGCGGTGCTGGTCGCAGGGTTGTGTGCGGCGGGGCTTGTGCCCGTGCTTGTGTTGTGGCCAGCGAAACCTTTGCTCCATCTCGGGTCGCTTGAGGTGACGGCACTCGATGTTGGGCAGGGCGATTCCCTGCTGATGGTTTCACCGGACGGACACACCATGCTGATTGATGCGGGCGGACCGGTGGGCCGTGCGCCGATTAGCGGCGCATCGAAAAGTGAATGGGATGTTGGCGAGGAAGTTGTTGCGCCTTATCTGTGGTCTCGGCGTGTTCGCCGCCTGGATGCTGTGCTGCTGACGCATGCTCACAGCGATCATATGGGCGGGATGCCAGCAATCCTGCGGGACTTTCGGCCTCGTGAGTTGTGGCTGAGTGTGCAGCCGGGCAAAGCACCGGGGCTGCAGCAACTGCTAGCGGAAGCAGCGCGCGTTGGAACAACAGTACGGTGGCTTCGTGCAGGTGATTCGGTACAGTGGGGCGGCTTGGATGCAGAGGTTCTTTCGCCAACGCGCGACTATACAAACGCCGGTGCTGCGAGCAACGATGATTCACTTGTAGTGCGCGTGAGCTATGGGAAGGCGAGCGTACTGCTGGAAGGCGATGCGGAAGCCAAGAGTGAGGCGGCGATGGTGGCAAGCGGCAAATTGCAGTCTGTCACGCTACTGAAGGTAGGGCATCACGGCAGCAAGACCTCGACGACTCCGGACTTTCTCGCTGCCGTTGCGCCTCGCGAGGCGGTGGTCAGCGTTGGACGACGGAACACGTTCGGCCACCCGCGTTTTGAGGTGCTGGAGCGATTAGAAGCGGCTAGCGTGCAGACCTATCGAACAGACCGCGCGGGGGTGGAAACATTCCTGCTGAAACCCGACGGCGGAATCGTGGCAACAGGTGCCGCGTCTAACTGACCAGCGGGAGGGGGTCCAACCATGCATGACGAGCAAGCTGAGGACCTCGTGCCTATAACTGAATCCGATGTCGTTACTACGCTTAAACGCGTGCTCACTGACGAAGAGCGCGAAGAGCAGCGCTTGTTGCGCCGATTGCAAATGATGATGAATCTGGTGATGAGCACGATCGCTCAGGATCGATCGCTCTCTGTCGATGACGCTTCGCAGATGATTGCGGATGCGCGCGGTGCCGCACTGGCGATGTTTCCTGGCAAAGAGCTTGCGTACGACCTGATCTGGAAGCCACGTTTTCAGCGGCTGATGCAGGATCGTTTTCGACTCAATTGACCGGCGCGCCCTCACTGAGGAGCACCGCAGCTATACCGCCGAGGCTGCGCGTTCGGAGTGGCCAGAGAGTTCTGAAGCACGTGCTTCTGCATAGGCCGCGGCACCAAGCAGAGCGCAGGTATCGTCTAGGATGACGCGGACGGGAACTGTTTCCAGCACAGGCGATAGACGGCCCTTATCAAGGAATGCCTTCGTAAACGAGCCGTTTTGCAGAACCTTCAGCGCCTTGGGTGCAATGCCGCCACCAAGATAAATTCCGCCGTGCGCGAGTACTCGCAGACCCATGTTCCCGGCTTCTGCGCCAAACGCACCCGCGAAGATGTTCATGGCTTCCACACAGATGTCGCTGGTGCCTTCTTCTGCCAACGTGCCGATGACGGCGCTCTGGTCTTCGTTCTGCATGCGCTCGCGGAGCCACTCCGGCTCTTCCATTTTCTGATCGTCGCGGAGGAACGCGTATACGTTTTTCAAGCCGAGGCCGGAGACAACACGTTCAGCGCTGACACGACCGTTGAGCGTGCGGCGGAGGTAGTTCAGCAGGGCGATTTCGCGCTCGGTGCGGGCAGAAAAATCAGCGTGTCCGCCTTCGGACGGAACCGGTGTGTGCCGGCGACGTTGGCCGTCCCAAATGAGCAGACACTCGCCAAGGCCCGTCCCTGCGGAGACCAACCCGCGATGCCCTACTGCTGACTTGTCACCTTCGTGCAGCGTAAAGATCATGTCGGATGACAATTCAGGGATGCCATAACCATTCGCTTCAAGATCGTTGATCAGGAAGATGTGTTCGATGCCGAGCGACTTCTGCAACGCACGGGCGTCAAGTTCCCACGGCAAGTTGGTGAGCTTGAGGCGACCATCGCGAACCGGGCCCGGGCAGCCGAAACACGAAGCGACGATTTGTTGCTTGAGGCTTTCGTCATCAGCAAGGAACTCTTTGACGACATCGTCGAGGGTGGCATAGTTGGCGGCAGGAAACTTCTTATCGCGGACGGGCACAAGCTTGCCATCAGCGAAGTTGTACAGAGAAAGATGAACCTTGGTGCCGCCGACATCTCCAGCCAGAATCATGAATGAGCTCTCAACCTTTGTTTGTACCAGTGGACGTGGGATGCAGCTTTAAATCTCGAGCGTACCCAACTTGTGCGGTTCCGCTCCCGCGACCGCGATGCCCGGCGGCAACTTCGCCGCCGCGGCCTCATCCAGCAGAAAGAGAAGCTTACCATTTGAGGGCCGTATCAGTTGTGAAGGCAGGCGCTCGGGGTCGCGTGGCCCGGTGAGCACTTCTGCGAGCACATCAGTTTTCGCGGGACCTGCGATCTCGAAAACCACTTCGCTGGCCTGATTGATAACCGTGCCAGTGAGCGTGATGCGCCACGTATCTTTCTGCGGAACGTGGTTGGCAATGGTGAGACGACCGAACTCGTTCAAACCTTCGGTGTGCGGGAAAAGCGACGCGGTGTGACCGTCGTCTCCCATGCCGAGAAAGAGCAAATCAAACGTCGGTGATTCCGCACCTTCGAGGCGCATGGCATTGCGCATGGCGCTTTCGTAACGCGATGCCGCTTCTTCCGGGTCGAGTTCGCCTTCCATGCGAAAGACGTTCGCGGGCGGGATGCTGACATCGTCGAGCAACAGCTTCTTACAGACACCGAAGTTCGATTCAGCGTTGTCGGGCGGAACGCAGCGCTCATCTACCCAGAAGAGCTGGAGCTTATCCCATGGGATGGTGTTTGTGTATGGACCGGCGGGATCAGCAAGGAGCTTGAAAGACGCCTGCGGTGTTGAGCCACCGGAGATGGCGATGCGCGCAACACCACGTTTAGCAACAGCTTCTTCCACTTTGATGGCAAAGAGCTTAGCGGAAGCTCTAGCTACAGCGGCAGCGTCAGGCCAGACTTGGTAGGTAACGGCGATGGTGCGAGGCATAAAGGCTCCGATGCAGCTAACAGCGAACAGTTAACGAGTGAACAGGAAAATGCAGGGAGCATGGTGAGGAAGCTGGCAGCGAACATCAAAGGTCAATCTATGACTGTTCGCTGCTAAGTGGCCTCTAGAGCTTTGTCCAGCTCCGACCGTCCTTCGCGAGGAGTTCATCCGCGCACTTTGGACCCCATGTTCCTGCTTCGTAGTTGGGGAAGTCCTTTGGCGGGTTCTTTGCCCATGCTTCGAGGATCGGCGTCATGAGCGCCCATGTTGTTTCTACGCCTTCACGCTCGGCGAAGAGAGTGCCGTCACCAAGCATGGCGTCCAGCAGCAAGCGCTCGTAGCCGTTGGCCGAGCTCTTGCCGAAAGCGTCAGCATAGCTGAAGTGCATTTCTACGGGCTTGACGTTGGTCGTCGGGCCTGGAATCTTTGCACCGAACTGCAGCGTGATGCCTTCGTCCGGCTGAATGCGAATCTTCAACACGTTCGGGCTAACAGTGGTGTTTGCGTCGTTGCCTTTGAAGAGGTGCAACGGCGGTTGCTTGAAGACGACGGTGACTTCGGTGACGCGTTCTGCGAGGCGCTTACCTGCGCGGATGTAGAACGGCACGCCAGCCCAGCGCCAATTCTCGATTTCAAGCTTCATCGCGGCGTAGGTTTCCGTCGTCGACTCAGCGTTGACACGATCTTCCTGCCGGTAGCCAATCACTTTCTGGCCGTCAATGCTTCCTGCGGCATACTGGCCGCGTACAGTGTCACTTTCAGGAATGGGATCGATCGCTTTCCAGACCTTTAGCTTTTCTGTGCGCACGGCATCCGATGCAAAGCTGTCCGGTGGCTCCATCGCAACGAAGCTAAGCACTTCCATGACGTGGTTCTGTAGCACGTCGCGCAGCGCGCCGGCCTTCTCGTAGAACGGACCGCGGCCTTCGATACCGATGGATTCTGCTGCGGTGATCTCCACGTGATCAATGAAGTTGCGATTCCACACGGGCTCGAAAATGCCGTTGCCGAAGCGGAACACCAGAATGTTCTGCACGGTCTCTTTGCCTAGGTAGTGATCGATGCGGAAAATCTGGTCTTCGCTGAGAACCTTGTTGAGCTCCGCGTTCAGCGTGCGCGCTGATTCGAGATCCGTTCCGAAGGGTTTTTCGATGATGACGTTGATCCACTGGCCCGGTTCGGTCGCCTTCGTCATGCCATGCTTTTCGAGGCGCTGTGCAATGTCGGCAAAGAATTCCGGCGCTACAGCGAGGTAGAACAGGCGATTGCCTTTGGTGCCGGCCTGCTTGTCGATCTCGGCGAGGAAGGCTTTCAGCTTTTCGAAGCCCTCGTCGTTGTCGAACTCAGTGGCGAAGTACCGGATGCGGTCGACGAACGGCTTGAGCGTGGAATCACCGGCGTCGACGCCGCCACCCTTGAGGATGCCATCCTGCATATCGGGCGCAAAGGTCGCGGACAGGTCACGGCGGGCCACGCCCACTACGGAGAAGTCTTTTGGCAGCAGCTTCTGCTGCTCAAGGTGGAACAGTGCGGGCAGCAGCTTGCGCTTGGTCAAATCACCCGAGGCACCAAAGATCACGACAATGCATGCATCAGGGACGCGCTCGCCCTTCTTGGTGTCAATTGGTTCCCCTGCGGTGAGAGACTGACCCGCGCCGCTCGATACTTCATTCGCCATAGAACTTGCTCCTTCGCAATATCGGATGACCCAACCGGCGGTCTGGACGCGCCGGATACGGGATGAACGAACAGAAATCTGACGCCCGGTTCGTTCGTGCCTCTTAGAGAGTAATCCCATCCCCGTCCGCGCGGATGTAGGGCGTTTTCCGGTTTGGGCGGGTCTTTATCCTTTTGGCTGATTATTTGACGGAAAATCAGCGCCCAGTGTGACCTGCTCCCAGGTAGCGATGTCGACATCGAACTGTTTCTGCTTGGCGCGATAACGGTCCAGCGCAAGCTTTCCCAGCAGCAGATGACGTGGTGGCTTCGGCGCTTCGACGGCGGCGATCATCGCCTCAACAGCCTTCTGGGGATCGCCGACCTGCTTGCCGGATTGTGTTTGCAGGTATTCGCGCGTTTTGCCAGCCGTCTTCGCGTAGTCGGCTATTTGCGCTTTTGCTTCCTTGCCTGAGGTCCCAAGAAATTCTGTGCGAAAGGGTCCTGGCTCGACGATGGTGACGTGAATGCCCAGCGGGCCGACTTCCTCGGCAAGCGCTTCGGAAAGGCCTTCCACTGCAAATTTCGTAGCGTTGTAATAACCCCAGCCGGGAAGGCCAACCAGACCTCCGATCGAAGAAAGGTTCAGTATGTTGCCGCTGCGGCGCTCACGAAAGTGCGGCAGCAGTGCTTTTGTCACTTTGATCAGGCCGAAGATGTTGGTGCTGAACATCGGCTCGTATTCCTTTTCCGTGACTTCTTCGACCGCGCCCGTCACGCCATACCCGGCATTGTTCACAAGCACATCGATGTGACCGAAGCGCGCGAGCGCGTCCTTTACAGCGCCGTCTACCTGGCCTTCGTTCGTGACATCGAGTTGTAACACCTGTGCCGTTGCTGGGAATGTCCTGGTAAGGTCTTCCAGCGTCTCCGGCTTGCGAGCCGTTGCAACGACGCTGCCACCGAGCGAGAGCACATGCTGCGCAAGCAAGCGCCCGAATCCGGACGAGCTGCCCGTGATGAACCAGACTTTACCTTCTTGAGAACCGTTCGCTGTAGTTGCCATACGAACATGGACGCGAACAGCGGCTTTCGCGATGCAAGCTGCTTCGGCAATTTGCAAACCACTTTCGTTATGCATCCTAACAACTTCACAAATTGTGAAGTATATTGATTGAGTGCACATTGTCACACGCAGGCACATCAGTGAAGCTGCTGGAAAATTTCCGGACGCCGCGAGGGAGCTAGGAGCGTGGCAGATCATCACTGAGAGCGCGCGTTGGCGGAGCTTTGTGGAACTCCGCGAAACCATTCGGGATGCCGACGCTGTTGATGGCTACGTGATATTCAACATTCGTCACAATCGATATCGCTTGATCACGGTCATCCACTACGCACAGGACAGCCCGAATAAGACACAAGGGCACGTGTATGTGCGCTCTTTCCTGACGCACGCAGAGTACAACAACAAAGGAAAATGGGATCCTTATGCGCAGAATAAATAGCGGTATCGCAGATGCTGGTACGACTATGATCCAGAAACTGGCAGCGGACCCGGTGGCTCTCATCGAGCAGGGCGCACCTCACCGCATTCACACTGATGCGCAGCTAGACCTGTATACCCAGACGCTTTTTCGTTTGACTGCAAAGAAAAAAGCAACGCATGCAGAGCAGGAAACCATAGACCTGCTTACATTGCTCATCGAAGATTACGAGTCAAAAGACCGTTTGCCAGACGCAGACCCTGTCACCGTTCTGAAGTACCTTATGGCTGGAAACGGGCTTCTTCAACAGGACCTTCGGCACGAGTTGGGTTCGATTTCGAATATCTCGATGATTCTTTCAGGTCAAAGGAGTCTCACCATCAGCAACGCAAGCGCGCTTGCACTCAGGTTTCATGTGGATTTGCGGGCATTTCTACCAAACCTAATGAACGCTTCAAATCAGCGCCGGACGAACTCAAAGCGTGCACAGAAAATAAGCAAGAGAACGAATGCGGCAGAAGCTGTCTCCTTGAAACAGAGGGGCGTTCGAAGGAGCGAAGCGCGCAGTTGACGAGTCAGCGAATGTAGCTTTGCCGCGTGCGCACGATGACATCCTTCGGACGAAGTCCATGGTGTTGCGCGAAGAAAGCCGGACTGAGTGCTAGTTGTAGCTTGCAGGCGGTACCAGCGGGCTTGCTGCGCGACGGACGATAGCCGAGCGTATAGCGCTCACGGAGCGTGTCCAGAAGAGCAGCGAATTTATCGACGATGTCGTTCTCCGTTGCATACTGCACGGGGCCACCGGTTCCCCTGGCGAATGCTTCGATGTCACCGAATCGTCCATGTTCCGGGCGCGCTCGTTCAGCTGCGGTAAGCGGGCTAGTTTCGATGAGCGCGCTCACCACGGCACCGCTCCGGCCCAGCGAGTCTGCTGCCTGTGCCTGCGTGTGCAAGGTAGTGGGTGCTCCTTCGCCGTGAGATCTGATCATCTCCGAATCCTCGTGGTTGGAAGAGCCGTCGGTGAGCCAAACCTGCACCTTGCGGCTGTCCTTCGCCCTGGCCCCCTGCATGAGTTCCGTTGCTTCGAAGATGTCTTCATAGATGAACGTCGCTTTATTCTTGTCGATCGCGCCTGAGGCATCGCCCAACGCAAAAACTACGGGCGGGCGAGCGGTCGTGAAGCGCTGCAGCAAAGTGACATGCGTGGAGAACGTTGCTACGGCCACTTCATCGTCCTCGTGTAGATGCGTGAGCAGACGCCGGGCGCCAAGCGCAAGGGGAAACAACACCGGGCGAACGGTATCGGTCGCATCGAAGAGCAGAAGAATCGATAGTCGAAGCGTGCTCTGACTGAGCGAAGTGATTGTCTGCGGCTCGCCATCTTCGGCCAGAACGAAGTCCGCGGGCGTGAGACCTGAGAGCGCACGCCCAGTATTCCTGTCCGTAACAGAAGCGTCGATTAGCACGAGTTGCGCGCTGACGTGAAGGGTTTCCGTTTGCGCGACAGGTATCTGCCCGTCGCGCGGGTCATCCTGCTGCGCTGACAAGCGTACGGGGAGCAGCAGCAAAGCGAACAGCCCGAGCCCAGCCACTCTTCGCCCAGTAGTCCGTTTAGCGGTGAAGCTCTTCCACACCGTTTTCACCTGCAACCAGCGCGAGTGTGGCCATGTTGAGAAAAAGACCGTGTTCCACTACGCCCACGATGTGGCGAACGTCTTCGGCTGTCCGGGCGGCGTCGGCGATCTCGCGACAGGCACAGTCAAGAATGAAATTACCTTCGTCTGTAATGTAGACCGAGCCGTCCGGATGATGGCGCTGTGACGGATTGAGGCCGAGCTCGGCGAGTTTTCGCTGGACTATAGGCAGTGCCATCTCAATAACCTCGACGGGCAGCGGAAATTTGCCAAGCTGCTTCACCACCTTGGTTGAGTCGACGACCACGATGTACTGCTTTGCGGCACTGATGACAATCTTTTCGCGGAGCATCGCTCCTCCGCCGCCCTTGATCAGCGTGAGTCCCGGGCCAACTTCGTCTGCTCCGTCGATTGCGAGATCCAGCTCGGGAGTGTCGGTGAAGTTTGTCATCGGGATGCCGAGTTGCACGGCGAGATCATGGCTGGCGTCAGAAGACGCGACGCAGCGTACGCGAAGGCCCTGCTTGACCTTCTCGCCCAGGGCCCTGATGAACATGGTTGCGGTGCTTCCGGTTCCGAGCCCGAGGGCCATGCCGTCCTGCACAAAATCAACCGCTCGCTTGCCTACCAGCTCTTTTGCTTCCGTCTGTGTCATACACAGCATGTTCCCATGTTCGCAGAGACAACGCCGAATCTCAGAAATCCTGGTTTTCCGTGTAGCCGCCCGTAGGCTCCTCGGGCGAGGGGTTTTCGGGAGGAAAGTAGGTCGTCATGGTGGTCATCGCTTTGCGCAGGGCAAGTTCTTCCGTGCTGGCGTAGGTGGAGTCGGGTTCGGGCGCAGCACCAAAGCAATGACTTTGCGTGTAGCTGTAGTGCTCGCCGCCGTGGCCTTCCCGGTTGAACCAGATTTTCACGCGAACCGTTTTCAGACCGAAAACGGTGAAGCTGTATTCGCCAACAAGCACACGTAGATTCTTGAAATCTTCGCTGCACTTGAAGGTCTGGATGTCGATCATGGGATCTTTCTTCGGCGGGAGAGGAACTCTAAGTCAGAAAAGAAAAAGGCCGGGCGAGTTGCCCGGCCTCTCTCATTGAGTTGTTACAACTACTTTTTGACGAGCGACTTTGCCTTTTCGACGACATTGGCTACAGAGAAGCCAAACTTCTCCAGTACCGTCGGTCCAGGAGCGGAAGCGCCAAAGCGATCGATGCCGATGGCAATGCCGTCGCGTCCGATGTATTTCCACCAGCCCATCGTGGCACCGGCTTCCACCGAGATCTTCGGCACACCGTGCGGGAAGATCGACATCTTGTAGGCCTCGTCCTGCTCTTCGAAAATCTTGAAGCTTGGCATTGAGACAAGCGTTGCGTTGATGCCTTCTTCCTTCAGCTTCGCACCGGCTTCCACGATCAGCGAGACTTCCGAGCCTGTTGCGACGAGGATGACGTCCTTGCCGTATTCCTCGAGCACGTACGCGCCCTTTCGCGCGCCTTCAAAGACCTTGTACTTGTCCTTGTCGAGCACGGGAAGATCCTGCCGCGAAAGCGCCATGAAGCTGGCCGACTTGCGCTCCACCATGAGACCCCAGCATGCTGAGGTTTCGTTGGCGTCCGCGGGACGGAAATCGGTGAGCTGCGGAATCGCGCGCAGTGCCATCAGATGCTCGACTGGTTGGTGGGTCGGGCCGTCTTCGCCGAGGCCGATCGAATCGTGCGTGAAAATGTACATCGAATGCGAGCTCTGCAGCGCGCCCATGCGCAGCGCCGAGCGGCAGTAGTCGGAGAACGTGAAAAAGGTGGAGCCAAACGGCAGCAGACCGCCGTGTGCGGCAATGCCATTCACCGCTGCCATCATTCCGAACTCACGCACACCGAAGTAGACGTTGCGGCCCTTCGCGTCTTCGTGGAAGTTGCCGCCATCCTTGAAGATCGTCTTGGTGGAGCTGGTGAGGTCGGCTGCGCCACCGAACAGTTCCGGCAGAACTTTGCCTAAATTATTGAGCGCAACCTGGCCAGCGTTGCGCGTTGCGACCGGCTTGTCGGTCGGGAACGTAGGCAGCGCCTTTTCCCATCCGTCCGGGAGCTTCATTTCCGTCGTTCGGGTGTACTGCGTGGCGAGCTCCGGGAATTCTTTTTTGTAGGCGTCGAAGCGGTTGTGCCACTGGTCCTGTTCCTTCTTACCCTTGTCGACGGCTTCACGCCAGTGGGAAAGCGCCTCCTCTGGAATGACAAAGGTCTGGTCGGGATCGAAGCCGAAGAAGCGCTTTGTTTCTTTCGTGCCTTCCGGCCCGAGCGCTTCGCCGTGAACGGACTTGGTGCCCGCCTTAGGAGCGCCGTACCCGATGACTGTGCGCACCCGGATGAGGCTGGGCTTAAGCTTTTCCATTTTGGCGGCTTCGATGGCCTTGTCGATCTCTTCGAGATTGTTTCCGTCGGAGACGAACTGTACGTGCCAGTCATAGCCCTCGAAGCGCTTGGTGACATCTTCGGTGTAGCTGAGGTCAGTGGGGCCGTCGAGTGAGATGAGGTTGTCGTCGTACAGCACAATCAGTTTGCCGAGTTGCAGCGTACCTGCAAGCGACGAAGCCTCGTGTGAGATACCTTCCATCAGATCGCCGTCACCGCAAAGCACGTAGGTGTAATGATCGACGATCTTGTAGGCGTCATTGTTGTATTGCCCGCCGAGATGCTTTTCCGCAATTGCGAGACCGACGGCTTCTGCGAAACCCTGACCAAGAGGACCCGTTGTCACTTCAACGCCCGGTGTCTCTCCATATTCCGGGTGTCCAGCGGTGTGCGATCCCCACTGACGGAACTGCTTCAACTGTTCGAGCGGCAGGTCATAACCGGTGAGGTGCAACACGCCGTACAGCAAGGCGGAAGCGTGGCCATTCGATAGAACGAAGCGATCCCGGTCCGACCAAAGCGGGTCGTGCGGGTTGTACTTCATGAACTTGTGGTACAGCAGGTAGGCGATGGGAGCGCAGCCGAGCGGGGCGCCGGGGTGACCGCTGTTGGCCTTTTGTACCTGGTCAACGGCGAGAAGGCGCAGCGTGTTGATCGCGAGTTGCGTGATGTCCTGTTTGTTTTCCTGTTCGCTCATGCGAGTGCGGTTTCCTCTTCCTTACTGGTTTGGAATAAGACGGGGCGCGGCACCCGGAGGATGGCCTGACAGTGCAGGCCGCCGGAGCCAAAAGCGCGCGGCGTTCGCCACCTAGTGTACAGCGGTCAAGAGAACGGCCTTCTACTTTGCGGCGGGAGGGAGCTTGCGCTTTGGCGGGTAAGGGTCTTTGTAGAGCTTGTCGTATCGACCTTTTAGCAGGCTGTAGCATTCGCACGCATGCTGCTGCAGCAGCTCACGATCGACGATGGTGACAACGCCGCGCTTGTACTTGATGCACCCGGCACGCTGCAGTCTTCCCGCGACTTCGGCCACAGTCGTGCGGCGCGTGCCGAGCATGTCGGCGAGGAACTCCTGCGTCATCGGAATGACGTTGGTTCCGGCACGGTCCTGCACCATCAGCATCCAGCGCGAAAAGCGCGCCTCCGCCTGATGCAGACGATTACATGCGGTGATCTGATAAGACAGGTTCCACTGCATCTGAACAAAATCCAGGATGCGCGCCTTAATCTCGTCATTGCTGTCGAATTCGCGCTGCAAAACCTCCAGAGGAATGCGTAGAGCTGTACCTGCAAGCTGCATTTCGGCGCGGCCGATCGGCTCGCAATTTCCGAGCAGGAAAATAGCTCCCACCACCGACTCGCAGCCGAGTGTGGCGAGCTCGATGCTGTTGCCGTGCTTCGATGTAAAGACAAACGACACGATGCCGGATGTGACGAAATACGCGTAGCGCGGATTTTCGCCGTAGTCGAAGAGAGGCGTACACAGCGGCATATCCAGAGGCTGGCTGGCTTTGACCAGCAGATCCCGGTTGGGCTGGGAAAGTGCTTTCAGGAAGAGATTATCTGTCGGTTTGTGCAATGTCCGTGCCCGTCCTCTCTCGCCCTGCCGATCGTCAGGCGTACTCGGCAACGTGCAACCGATAACTACTTGATGTGGAATGACCGTATTAAAAATGAAAGCGATTGTCCAGAGGCAGCGTTATGCAAGCCTCGAAACAATCGCTGAAACTTCCGCTACCTGAGCTTCGGACGCCCCTAGAACGCCCCGTTCATGAGCGTGACACTGTCTGCCTGCGGCCCTTTGGTGCCCTGAACGATTGCAAACTCCACATCATCACCCTCTTTGAGCGACTTGTACCCATCGTTCTGAATGCTGCTGTAATGTACGAAAACATCCGGTCCTGAAGGGCTGCTGAGGAAGCCAAAGCCCTTTGCATTGTTGAACCAGACCACTTTCCCCTTGAGTCGTTCCATTGTCGTACCGTCTTTCCGGACTGTTCGTCCATTGGCAAGACTAGGGAACCGGGCATGTCAAGGTCTGTCCGGTACCGGACACTTTCCGCAGCGTTACAGTAATGTTTTTGTCTTTCCGCGATATCACTCTACGTTTTGTTCAGCACGCGAATTATTTCTGATTGACTCTCTGAAAACGCTTGGCTACGCTGCCATTGCGTGCTGGAGACCACAGCAGAGGAGCTTGCAATGAATACAAACCTACACCTCGTTCTTGCAGGAACCTGCAATGAAGCCTTCAGCTTTTATGAAAAGGTGTTCGGAACCAAGCGCTCCTTCAGCATGAAATTCGGCGACGCACCTCCCGGTACCCCGGTGCCCGAAGGTGCCGCGGATATGGTGATGCACACCTCCATGCCTTTAGGCAGCATGACGCTGATGGGCTGCGATGCGCCCCCAACTGGACCACAGTCGCCACTTGGAGGCTTTCAGATTTCGGTCGACATGCCAGAGGAGGCGGAAGTGAAGCGCATATTCGCGGAACTGAGCGAAGGCGGCAGCGTGATGATGCAGCCCGCGCCCACCTTCTGGACACCGCTGTTCTGCATGTTCACCGACAGGTTCGGTGTCGGCTGGATGGTAAGTGTACCCGGTCCGCAGATGTAGCCTGCGGGCCAGGTTGGGCCCTTTGTGTTCGCCTATGACTTCGGCTTGGTTGCTGCATTTCCCTGGGACGGTTTGTCCTCATTCACCGCGACGTTATAGTTGCGGCCGAGCCAACGGTCATTCACTGGCCAGTGCATCGTGAAAGTGACGGTACCAGTCTGGTCGGCGACGGTATCTATGTCGACGAACCAGCCTGGACGCCCGACGCTCTTTGCGTCCGTGGTTTGCGTGGTTGCCCAGTTGTCGATTGTCCACACCACCCGGAAGCGCTCCCGGTCCACGATGCGCAACTTGCCGCCCTGCGTCATCGCGGAGATGGGCCGCCCGGTCTGGAAAATTTCCATGCGGCTTTGGAAGGTACGTTCTTCCGCCTTGACCGCATAGCGTTCCGCCACAATGGGTATGCGATCAAAGACCTGCTTGTCCACGATGGAACGCAAAAGCTTGATGTACTCCGCGTGCGCCCACACCAGCGGCTGCGCCGATCCGGCAGACTGGCCAAAATACATGCCTTCTGACGGGAGATCTTCAAAATCCCATACCTGCTCCGGCAGCATGCCACCGACAGAACTGAACGCTTCCAGCGCAGCGACGTACGCAGCCACATCGTGCCCGGCGGCAAGCTCATAGTGCGCGCGCTCCCCGGTAAGAATGGGCCAAGCGCGTCCCTGGCCGAAGCCGATAAACGGGCCGCCATCTTTACGCTGGCCGTAGCCATCATGGTTGTAGCGACGCCAGCATGGTCCGTTTGGCGTGTCGCGCTTCAGCACAGCGTCCACCACCTTCAGCGAGTCGATCATCAGTGGATCGTCAGCGCGGCGAATGCCATAGCGCACCAACTCGAGGAAACCTCCGTCGATGATCTCTCGCGCTTGAAAGTTGAATTTCTCATCGGGTTCGCGATTGCTGATGTGAATCTCACCCACCGGTACAGCCGGATTGTGGAATGGCTCGCCTTCCGCCGGCGGACGGATGCGCATGTAGTGGTACGGCACGTCCGGCAGCAAGACGCCCTGCTTTGTCGTCGTCCACTCATCGAGGTGCGCCTCGATCCAGTCAGCGTAATCTTCGAGAAACGTACCGAGTTCTGCCGAGCCGCGCTCACGCAGGATGTCGCCCGCGCAGATCAGCGCTGAAATAACCGCTGCCAGCGTCGACGGCGAATAGCCGGCGTTCTCTTCCCAGCGTTCCTGCTGTGTAAC
Source organism: Granulicella sp. (assembly GCA_965200515.1). Classification (GTDB taxonomy): domain Bacteria; phylum Acidobacteriota; class Terriglobia; order Terriglobales; family Acidobacteriaceae; genus Granulicella. Next base: position 3,670,501 of record CBDAUT010000014.1, read on the forward strand.
CGGCGCATAGCGGACGAGGAATGCTGCTGCCGATGCGACAAACGCGAAGATGTCGAAGTTGCCAAGCGCGTTCAGCTTCCACAAGCGCCAAGCGAGGATGATAGGGAACGCGACTTCGTCCAGCTGGATGCCCGACCAGTAAGGTGTTCCGTCGATCCAGAAGTTCTGCGCGAAGCCGCCGTCGGCATGCTGCGCGCAGGCAAGGTAAACCAGCGCACGGAGAGCCGTTTCGTTGCGTCCGCAGGCGAGCATCGCCGTAGCAGACTGCACCATGTCACGGGTCCACACAAGATGGTAGCCACCGAGATCGTCGTCGGATTTGGCCGCACCCCACGGAATCGATGCCGAGGCGATGAACGCGCCGGAGTATGTCTTGTCCTCATGAGCGAGAATTACGCTTTGAGAGATCCGCATCAGGTTGCCACCGTCCGTGGAGCCGGCGGCAAGCTTGTCTGGAAATGCAGCGCGTTGCCACTGGTTGATGAAGCGGTCACGGTGCGCAGAATATGGCGTAGCCAGCGTCTGCATCATGCCTGCCACCGAAGAGTGGTGTCCCTGGCCAAGCGCGATGGCGATCGTGAACTCGCGTTGACGATCCACTTCCACTTCGCCCATGAGCGCCAGGTTGCCGTCCATCGCCTGGCCGAAGTTCCACGTCATGCGCATGTGTGCGGCGAGGTCCTGAAAACCATCGCTCTTTCCGACGTAACCGCAGCTGGAGCGGCTGAAACCGCAGCTCGCACCGAAGCACAGCGAAACGTCGTTCTTCCACGCGAGTATGCAGCGCGCCCCCGCAACCTGCACCGAGCGCGCACTGTTTCCCGCGCCACCGCCATCGAGATGCGGAGCCAGCAGCGCATAGCACTTCAGCCGCTTCAGCACTTCTTCTTCGCCTTCGATCTTCACGTTCACCAGCACTACTGGATGGTGCGGATCGGAGATGAACTCCTTGGTCACCTTGTAGCGCTTGCCCGGATCGGTCGCAGATACGCGTACGGCCAGGGCTTTGGGATCTATGTACTCGAAGTCATAGGAGAAATCGCGTTTCTCCTCGTGAAAGAACGTCTCCTCGTCCGTGAAGAGCAGTTCCATGTCGCGCGTCTGTGGGCGGTCGATGGTGGGGTAATAGATCTCGTTCAATGTGCCGTGCGAAAGCGTGAACCAGATTCTGCTGGAAGCCGCATACGCGGTCGCAACCGCATCTTTTCTGCTTGAAGTCCAGCGCGGTTCGAGACCTGGCGCGCCAAATGCTGCGCCGTCATCATCCAGCCAGTTGTAATTTCCACCAACGATGCTCATGCACGCTATTAGACCGCAAAGTGCCGCATGTGGAGCCGAAACGTCCGGCTTCTTTGGCGTAGTCACTCTTTCTGAGCCGCCGTCGAACAACTCGGCATCCAACTCCAGGTCGGGCAATCCAGCTCACATCTACCTCCCTGAAGGAGCACGCACGTGGCATTCGAACTTCCTCCCCTCCCGTACGACTACGCCGCTTTGGAACCGCACATTGACGAAGCGACGATGAAGTTGCACCACGATAAGCATCACCAGACCTATGTGACCAACCTGAATGGTGCGGTAGAGAAGCACCCCGATCTCGGCAAGAAGACACCGGAGGAGCTTGTCAAGAACCTCGACAGCGTTCCTGATGACGTACGCCTGGTTGTTCGTAACAACGGTGGCGGCCATGTTAATCACACCATGTTTTGGCAGATCATGAAGCCAGGTGGCGGCGGCGAGCCGACGGGCAACATTGCCGGGCAGATCACGACTGACTTTGGGTCTTTCGAGGATTTCAAGAAGACTTTCAACGAGACCACGGCAAAGCAGTTCGGTGCAGGTTGGGGCTGGCTGGTGTTCAAGGAAGGCAAGCTCGCGATTGTGACCACGCCGAACCAGGACAATCCGCTCTCACAGGGCCTGTACCCGATCCTTGGCAACGACGTCTGGGAACACGCCTATTACCTGAAGTACCAGAACAAACGTCCCGACTACCTTGCTGCATGGTGGAACACCGTGAACTGGGAAGAAGTGAACAAGCGCTTCGATCAGGCCCAGAAGAGCTAGACCGGTCCCCAGCAAAACGGAAAGCCGCTCAATACGAGCGGCTTTTTCACGTCTGCGTCTCGAACCCCACAGGTATGCTTCGGATAAAGCAACCGCCCCATTACTAGGCACAAGGCGAGTGAAGTCTCGGCTTTGTGCGATAGCCGCGCAAAAGAGTCTTTCATCGAACACCTCACGTCCTATCCGTATCGCGTTCTGCTTTTGGAGGCTCCATGTGGATTGTCAGGCTGGCGCTTCGGCGTCCCTACACATTCGTTGTGTTGTCGCTGCTGATTGCACTGCTTGGCATCGGGTCCGCAATTGAAACGCCGAAGGACATCTTTCCGTACATCAACATCCCTGTTATCACCATTGTCTGGACATACGCCGGGCTAACGCCGGCTGAGATGGAAGGACGCGTCGTCACGGTCTGCGAACGCGCGCTCACCACCACCGTGAACGACATGGAGCACACCGAAAGCGAAAGCTACCAGGGCATCGCGGTCATCAAGGTATTCTTCCAGCCGCAAGTGCAGATCGCAGTTGCGCAGGCGCAGGTTACATCGATTGTGCAGACAATTCTGCGTGTCCTGCCGCCGGGCAGCTTCCCGCCGTTCATCATCAAATACGATGCCTCTTCTGTGCCGATTCTGCAGCTCGCACTAAGCGGACAAGGTCTCAGCGAAGCCGATCTCTATGACGATGGCCTACAGTTCATTCGCCCGCGCCTCGCGAACGTGAAGGGTGCCAGCGTCCCGCTACCGCTGGGCGGCAAAGTGAAGCAGGTAATGGTCGACACCGACCCTAACCTGATGTATGCACACCACCTTTCCGCGAGCGATGTTTCCACGGCATTCAATCAGCAGAACCTGATCCTCCCCGCCGGTACCGCGCGCATGGGCGATCGGGAGTTTATCGTTCGCACGAACTCCAGTCCGCTCGACCTGGCCGCACTGAATGACCTGCCGATCCGAGCTGCAAACGGTGCGGTGGTGTACGTGAAGGACGTGGCATCCGTACACATGGGCTACGCCGTGCAGACGAACATCGTGCGCCAGAATGGCAAACGTTCCGCCCTGCTGACGATTCTGAAGAATGGGCAAACTTCTACGCTCGATATCGTTTCCGACACGAAGAAGATTGTGCCGCGGCTTTCTGCTGGTTTGGGAACGCTGAAGATTACGCCGCTGTTCGATCAGTCCCTATTCGTTCGTAGCTCTATCAACGAGGTCGTTCGCGAAGCCTCCATCGCTGCCGCGCTTACAGGCCTGATGATCCTGTTGTTCCTTGGGTCGTGGCGGTCGACAGTCATCGTTTGTATATCGATCCCGCTCTCCATCGCGACATCGCTGATCATCCTTACGGCACTTGGAGAGACGATTAACGTCATGACGCTTGGCGGTCTCGCGCTGGCTGTTGGCATCCTTGTCGACGACGCAACGGTAGAAATCGAAAACACACATCGCAACATGGCCGAAGGTCTGCCGCTAACGCGCGCCATTTTGCATTCGGCCCAACAGGTAGCCGCACCGGCATTTGTCTCCACGCTGTCAATTTGCATCGTGTTCACGCCGGTGGTGCTGCTGACGGGTGCTGCGAAGTTTCTTTTCACCCCCTTGGCGATGGCTGTTGCCTTTGCCATGATGGCAAGCTACTTCCTTTCGCGCACGCTGCTGCCAACGATGATGCACTTCATGCTCGGCTCGGAGATTGGTCTCTACCAGGATCCGGGTGAGGCGGAGCGCGAGGAGAAGCGCAACTTCGTCTGGCGCTGGCATTCGAAGTTCGACCGCCAGTTTGAAAAGATGCAGCACCATTACAAAGCCGCATTGGAGTGGTGCCTCGAAAGCGCTGGCATTACGGTGATGCTGTTCGGGCTGCTCGTGCTGCTGTCGCTGCCCGTCATCTTCTTCATCGGTCGCGACTTCTTTCCGTACGTCGACTCCGGGCAGATGAAGCTGCACGTCAGTCCGCCGCAGGGTATGCGCATTGAAGATTCCGAGCAGTACTTCGCAAAGGTGGAGAAAGAAATTCGGCAGGTCATTCCCGCCGACCGCATCGAGCTCATCCTCGACAATATTGGCCTGCCCGGCAGCGGTATCAATCTCGCCTTCGGCAACAACACGACCATCTCCAACTCAGACGGCGACATTCAGATTGCGCTCAAGCCAGGCCCAAAGGACACGCAGAAGTACACACGCCTGCTGCGCCAAGATTTGCGCCTGAAATTTCCTGACGCTGACTTCTTCTTTGCTCCGGCAAACATTACGAACCAGATTCTCGACTTCGGTCTGCCGGCCCCCATCGATCTACAGGTCTCCGGGCACGGCAAGGGCAATTATGAACTTGCGAGAAAACTGGCAAGGCAGATCTCGGAGATTCCCGGTGCCGTTGATGTGCACGTTCATCAGCAGGTGCAGTACCCAACCATGCAGGTCAACGTCGATCGCACCAAGGCACAGCAGATTGGCCTCACGCAGAGCAACGTATCGCAGTCGATGCTCGTGTCCCTTTCCGGCACTGGACAAACAGCTCCAAACGAATGGTTGAATCCGGTAACGGGCGTGAACTACCAGATTGTGACGCAGACACCGCAGTACCGGATTGCATCGCCGCAGGAACTTGCGCGCACACCGATCACCAATCCATCCGGCAGCGCTTCGCAACTGCTCGGCAACCTCGCGGAATTCCGTCGCGATCAATCGCCGATCATCGTCGACCATTACAACATTCAGCCGGTGTTTGACATTTACGCGGACGTAGACCGGACCGACCTTGGTGCTGTCTCCTCGCGGATCGAAAAAATCATGCATGAAACGGAGAAGACGCTGCCGAAAACCACCACCCTGGCACTGCGCGGTGAAGTCGCAACGATGAATGATTCGTTCACACGCCTAGGGATCGGCATCGTCTTTGCCATCGGGCTGGTGTACCTGCTGATGGCGGTGAACTTCCAGAGTTGGCTCGACCCGCTGATTATTCTGATGGCAATTCCGTGCGCGTTTTCCGGCATTTTGTGGATGCTTTTCCTGACGCACACCACGTTCAGCGTGCCATCGCTGATGGGTGCGATTATGACCATCGGTGTCGCGACCGCGAACTCTATTCTGCTGGTCGTGTTCGCCAATGATGAGCGAACCGCAGGCAAGAACCGTGTCGAAGCCGCGCTCAACGCGGGCCACACACGCTTGCGTCCGGTGCTGATGACTGCGCTCGCGATGATTATCGGCATGTTGCCGATGGCGCTGGCCTTTGGTGAAGGCGGCGAGCAAAATGCTCCACTCGGTCGCGCCGTTATCGGTGGGCTGCTGTTTGCGACGCTCGGCACGCTGTTCCTCGTACCCACGGTGTATTCGCTGCTGAAAAAGAACGCTCCCGTGGATTACACCGGGCGCATCAACAAGGAAGCCAACGACGGCGCAACCGTTGCAGAACAGCGCCGCCTTGGAACCTACAACCCCGACGAAGGCCCGCAGCCGAACGGCCAGGAGCAGCCCGCGTAATGGCGAACGACCCAAACGACCCACAAGACCCGCGCAACCGCTTCCATGACCGCCCCGACCGTGAACTTGCCGGCTCGCCGGAAAGCCGGCCGGACCATCAGCTCCCATGGCCGGATGAGAGCGACCCCGCGCGTCTCGGCGACAGCATCGGGCGACCCGCACCACGCGAGGGCCGCGATCTTGGCAGTAGCTTCGAGCGATCAAGCGAAGCTTCACAGTTCGACCTCGGCCGCAACTTTGCTAATGCAAACTACGCCGATGAGAAGACGCTCGGAAACTCGTTCGCCGATCCGAACTCCGCAGATGATGGCCGCATCGGCAAAAGCTTCGAAGACACGAACTTCAGCGGCAAGAAGCACGCACCGCCGCTCAAAGATCGCATTCACCCACCAAAGAACCGCAAGCCGCTCTTCTGGATTCTTGCCGCACTGCTGATCTTCGTGGTCGTTGCGCTCTTATTTGGCTGGCTGATGCGGCGCGGCGACAACGATGCGACGAAGAAGGATGCTGACCGCGAGAAGAACGAGAAACCGCTGATCGACGTTGCAAAGGTGGAGCGCGCTAAGAGCGGTGCTGGACTTGTAGTGCCGGGCACGACCATTCCTCTCACGGAGGCTTATGTATACGCCCGCGCAAACGGCTACCTCAAGGCGCGCTACGTCGATATCGGCGATCACGTGCGCAAGGGTCAACTGCTTGCCGTGATCGATGCGCCCGATCTCGATGCGCAGGTGGACCAGGCACGCGAACAGCTTCGCCAGGCACAGGCTCAACTTGAGCTGCAGCGCTCACAACTTGCACTGAACACTGTGACTGTAGAGCGCTACCGCGTGCTCGTCGCCAAGGGAGTTTTCTCGCGCCAGCAAGGCGATCAGGAGGAAGCCAACTATGCGTCGCAGGTGGCACAGGTTGCGGCCGCGCAACGTAATGTGCAGGCGTTCAAGGCAAACCTTGATCGCACAATCGCGCTGCGAAGCTATGAGTACGTGCGTGCGCCATTTGCTGGCGTTGTCACGCAGCGCAACGTAGATATCGGTGCGCTGATTTCTGCGAGTGGGACCAGTTCCGGCGCGATGAGTGGACCCGCGCCGCAGGGCCAGACATCCTCTTCCGGTGGAACATCACAGGCCGCGCAGTCCAACACCGGTGGCACCTCTGCCAGCCCGAGCACTGCGGCCACTTCCGCGCAAACGCCCGGCCAGGGCGGGCCGCTATTTGCACTGGCGCAGGTAGAGCGGCTTCGCATCCTCGTTTCCGTCCCCGAGGGCTACGCACCCGTCATCCACACCGGCGTCCACGCGCAGCTCGCCTTTCAGGAATATGCAGGCGTTCCCGTCTTTGGTGACGTGACGCGCACCGCCGGTTCCGTCGACCCCAACACGCGCACCATGCTCGTAGAACTTCAGGTGGACAACTCGCAAAACAAGCTCGTTCCCGGCATGTACACCGTCGCGACTTTTCCGCCAACACCCGGTGCCGAAGCGCCGCTGCTCATCACTGGCGATGCGATTTCGGTGCGACATGACACCTCGATGGTTGCCGTGGTGGAACCCGACAATAACAACAACGCAAGCAACAGCGGGGACGATAGCAACAGCAGCAAGGCCTCCGACAAAAGCGCGGACAGCAGCGGCAAGGAAGACAGCGATAACAAGCAGCAATACAAAACCGGCAAGGTCCATCTCGTGCCTGTCGTGATCGGTCGCGATTTTGGCACTGCTGTAGAAATTCTTCATGGCCTCAAAGAAGGCGACATTGTCGTGACCAACGTTACGGATGATGTGGTGGACGGAGCTCCAATCCGCCTGCACACCTCGCCCTCACCTGAGCAAACGCCGACGCAGCCACCATCGCAGACCACGCCTCCCGGTGGATCTTCGCAGTATGGCGATCAGAGCATCACTGACCGCAATCTGAACGGCCAGCAGGGCAAGCAGAACGAGAAGGGCAACGGCAAGGGCGCACCCAAGCCGGAGAACTCCGGGAGCAAGCCATAATGCGGGCCCATTGTTTCTACCGGCGCGTAGCTCTCGGGGGTTTCCTGGCGTTCGCGCTCGGTGCCGTGGCGCAGCAGAGGACACCCGTGCCTGCTCCGCAGCAGAACGCGCCGCAACCACCCGCACCGCTTCCTCCCGACCCACAGCAACCGCAACGAGTGATCACGCCCGCGACACCGCAGGACACGCAGCACCTTCGCTCCGGACAGTTGCAGCAGACCTACCAGCCCGAGCAGAAGCGCGGCAACGTTACTGTTCCCGACGCACCTGCGGTGCCGCCCATCTCGCCCTCAGTCGCCACACCCGCACCGGACGCGGCGATAGCGCGCACCGCAGGCAACACAACTGCGCCGATCCGCGAGTTCAACGCGAATCTTTCGCCGCATTTCCTCGGCTTCCTCGGGCCGTTTCACCGCCCGACCGTTCCGCCGCTCTTTCCCGGCAACGCAACGCGTATGCAGTCGCTCATCCGCGACAACAAGTTATTCCTCACGCTCAACGATGCCATCGCACTCGCACTGGAAAACAATCTCGACGTGGAAGTGCAGCGCTACAACCTGGTGCTGGCGCACACCGACGAAGTGCGCGCCGCGGGCGGAGGTACATTGCGTGGTATCGACTACGGGATTCAGTTGCCGCCAAACGGCGTCGGCGGCCCCGGTTCGCCGCTGCTCAACGCCGCTACCACGTCTACCAACCCGACGACTCCCACCGTCACAGACCTAACCTCGCTGAACGCAACGACACAGCAACAGCAATCGCTCTCACAGCTCGCGGCAGGTTTTCAATATGCACCTGGGCCTAACGTCCCGCTCTTCGATCCGCAACTGATCGGTGAGGCTGGCTACTTTCGCCGTTCAAATACGCAGAGCCTGACCAGTACCACCGGAACGACAGGCAGTACAGGCACAGGAACGGGCGCACTTGCCGATGAGCCGCAGCCGCTTACCTACACCGAGCTGAACGTCGCCTACCTTCAAGGCTTCTCGCCCGGCACGCAGTTGGAGGCAACGGTAAACAACGACTCGCAGGTCATCTACGCTGACCACTCGGAATACAACCCATTCCACGCGCCGAGCACCTCCGTCACCGTTACGCAGCCTTTGCTGCGTGGCCGCGGGCGCGAAGTGAACCTTCGCTATCTGCGCATCGCGCGACTCGACAATAAGATCTCGCGCCTGCTCTTTGAGCAGCAGGTGCTCGAGACCATCTACGGCACCTCGCGCTTGTACTTCGATCTTGTTGCGCTAGGCGAAAACGTGCTCGTGAAGCAGGAAGCGTTAAAGGCCGCTACCAAGCAGCGCGACGACGATCTCGAACAGGAGAAGCTTGGTACGCTTGCGCCCATCGATCTCACGCGTGCGGAAGCGCAGCGTAGCTCGAGCGAGTTCGATCTCATCCAGGCACAGGGCCTCTTCCGCCAACAGGAAGTCATCGTTAAGACACAGTTGCTGCGCACGGCCTCGCCTGTATTCACAGCGCAGTTCGACGAGATCGTTCCTACCGACAAGATTGTCGTCCCCGAATCATTCCCGCAGCTCGACGTGCCAGCGCTCATCACCGATGCGCTCGCCCGTCGCCCCGACCTTGCCCAGGCTGATTTGCAGGTGAAGGCTGGGGAAATCAGCGCAAAATCCAGCCGTAACGCCGCGCTTCCGCTGCTGAACGCCTACGCTAACGTCGAGGTACGCGGCTCCAGCGAGCAGGCATTCGAGACGCTCGGCTCGCCGGGTACCGGTGCGCCCACGCTGCCGCAGAACCTCGCGCTCGGCGGTTTGCGTACCTCCACCATTTACCAGGGAGGCATTCAACTCACGCTGCCGCTCCGGAACCGCATTGCGCAATCGGATGCAGCGAGAGATTCCGTGCAGTTGCGTCAGTCGCAGGCGCGCAGCGAGAAGCTTTCCCAGCAGGTACGGCAGGATGTCGAGACAGCCGTGGTGGCGCTGGAAACGGCAGAGTCGGCTTACCGAGCCGCGACAAAGAGCCGCGACTATCAACAGCAGCTACTCGATGCGGAGCGCGACAAGTTGTCCGTTGGCCAGTCAACCGACCTGCTCGTGCTGCAGAACGAAGCATTCCTCGCACAGGCACGCTCAACCGAAGTGGCCGCACGGAGCAATTGGAAGAAGGCACAGATCGAACTTGATCGCGCTTCGGGCGATTTGCTGGAAAAGAACAACATCGAGCTCGACGACGCAATTCGCGGCAAGCTGCCGCAGTAACGGCATCTCACAATTGTGGCTTTCACGTTTCTTACCGCGGAGTGGCGCAAGCTCATCATGGCGCAGTACGAGGTCGCGCCCGAGATCCTTCTGCCTTACCTACCCGAGGGTCTGCAGCTCGATCTGTACGAGGGCCGCTGCTTTGTTTCGCTGGTCGGCTTTCTTTTTGACTGTGTGCGCTTGTTGCGCATTCCAGTACCGGGACACACCCGCTTCGAAGAGGTGAACCTCCGGTTCTATGTGCGCAGGCCGATGCCGGATGGAAGTTATCGACGCGGCGTAATCTTCCTCAGCGAGATCGTTCCGAAGCCGGCTATTACCCTCATCGCGAACTCGCTCTATGGCGAGGCCTACTCAACTGCGCCGACGCGGCACACGTGGATCTCGGATAATCGCGAGCTGCATGTGAACTATGACTGGAAGCATAACGGCGCGTGGCAGTCGATGCGCGCCGGAGCCAGTCTCGAGCTGAAGACGATAACGCCTGGCAGCATGGAGGAGTTCATCACCGAACATTATTGGGGCTACAGCAAGCGCCGCGACGGCGGTGCGACGGAATACGAAGTGCGACATCCGCGTTGGCAGGTGTACCCCATGCTCTCGTCTGCGGTAAGCGCCGACTTCGAGTCGCTATACGGCAGTTCCTTCGCCACTCTGACACAGCGCATACCGACTCATGTTCTTCTCGCCGAAGGCGCGCCAGTGGAGATTCGATGGGGCGGCAGGGTACGTTGATCGCGCGACCGACAGCGAAAATCTGCGTCTAACAGAGTGAATACCGAAGGTAGGAACCCGTAGCAATGAGAACCATCGACGCAACACAAGGCGTACGCATCCTGGACAGTCGCGAATCCGCGAGCCTGCTCAGCAAGGTGCTCTGGATCACAACTGTCGGATTTCTTTTCACAGCACTCGGCGCATACATTGCGCCCGCCTTGCTTGGCGGCCTCAGCTACGGCTTTCTGATGCTTGTCACGTTTGGCTTGGTGTTTGCCGTGAACATCACTTCGCGCCGCTCGCCCGGCCTGGCGCTCGTCATGTTTTACGGGCTCACGCTACTGATGGGCGTCGAGATTGGCCCGCTGCTCAAGGCCTATCTTCATCTGCCAAACGGAACCAATATCGTCTTTGAAGCGGCCCTGACGACCATGGTCGGCATGGCTGCCATGGCGATGGTCGCGCAGATCGCACGCTTCGACTATCGCCGCGTCGGCAACTATGCGATTGGCGCGCTGCTTGGGCTAATTGTGCTTGGGCTCGTGTCCATGTTCGTGCACTTTGTTAGTCCAGGGGTATATGCCTGGCTCTCGCTCGCCATCTTCAGCGTGCTTCTCCTGGTTGACTTCATGCGGCTGAAGAACGAGGGTCGCATGTACGCTCCTGTGCAGATGGCGCTTTCCATCTATCTGGATGCGTTGAACATCTTCCTGGCGCTGCTGCAGATCTTCGGCAACGGTAACGGTCGACGCGACCGCAGTTGGAGCTAGAGGTTTTCGCTTGTGCAGGCCCGGCTCAGGCCGGGCCTGTGCGATTTCTAGATAAACTAGCCTGATGGCTCGAAGAGCACAAAATACAAATGTTGCAGACACGCGCGCATGGCTGCGCGGCCTCCCGAAAGCGGAATTGCACCTGCATCTGGAAGGCTCCGTCACACCGGAAACGCTGGTCGAGCTTTCGCGCAAAAACGATGCAGAGCCGATGACGCTCGAACATGCCCGAGTCATCTACAAATACGAAGACTTTCTCAGCTTCCTGATGAGCTTCAAGGCCGTCACCGAACGCCTGAAGACCGCCGACGATTACGAAACGATCACCTACAACATGGTGCGCGACCTTGCCGCGCAGGGTGTTCGTCACGCAGAGGCTTACCTTTCCGTCGGCATACTGTACCGCTTCGATCGGCTCCATGTAGACGCTGTCATCGAAGCCGCCGAACGCGGGCGGGAGAGGGCGGAAAAGGATTTTGGCGTCTCGTTGCTGTGGATTATCGACGCCGTGCGCCACTTTGGTCTGGAAGAATGCGCACGCGTGTTCCGCAAGACTGCGGAACTGAAGAAGACATATCCGAGCATCGTTGGTATCGGTATCGGCGGCGACGAAGCACGCGGTCCGGCGCATGAGTTTCGCGACCTCTTTCAGGAAGCAAAGGACAACGGCCTGCACCTCACCTGTCACGCGGGCGAATCCACCGGGCCGCAGAGCATCTGGGGAGCGATCAACATTGGTGCGGAACGTATCGGCCACGCGCTCACCGCGCAGGAAGACCCCGAGCTCATCGAGGTGCTCGCACGGAAGCAGATTCCGCTGGAACTGAACATCACCAGCAACCTGCGCACCGGCTGCTGCCCTGCCCTGCAGGAGCACCCAGTTAGGCGTTACTTCGAAGAAGGCCTGATGGTCACGCTGAACTCTGACGACCCGCCATTCTTCGGAGCGACGCTGCTGGACGAATACGAGCTGGCGCACCGCGACTTCGAGTTCTCACTCGAACAGATGCGCGAACTAGCTGCGAACTCGGTTGAGGCGAGCTTTCTTGCGCCGGAGAAGAAGCTGGCGCTGCTGGGTGAAGTCGAACGCTACGGCTGGTAGTGATGATGTCAGTGCGAGGCGGACTGGACCCGCAAAGTCACATGGACACCTTCCTGCTTCTGCAAATGAGCAATTACTGCGAAAAGGTTTTCAGCGCGAGGATTGCCCGTGGGTCCGAACATGCGTTGCAGACTTGGGGATGGAATGTTTGTGGCCCGTGACAGTTCGGGAAAGCCAATCGTCGCGTGAATGTAGTTACGCAGTATCGCTCGACCGGTCGCAAAGTCTCCGTTGTAGATCAAATCGAGGCTCTCTCGCAAAAGGGCTTTTCTGAAGGCGGGCTGCCGCTGTGCACGTGCTCGAACGGTTTCTCGGAAATCCTTTGTTAAAGCCATTCAATTTCCTTTCTTGCTAGCCTTGTAGACACTCCATTTATGTCACGCGCTTGCTGCTTTTTTGAGCCGCCAGCGAGAAGTATGACTACAGTTTGGCCCTCGCGACCGAAGTAGATTCGATAGCCCGGACCGAAGTCGATCTTGTACTCCGACACGCCGTCTCCGAGAGACTTGAGTGAACCTTTTTGTCCGCTCGCGAGCCGCTCGAGAGCCGTGGTCACCTTTGCTGCTGCTGTGATGTTGAGCAAGTCGAACCATCTTCCGAAGGGACTTCGTCCTGCGGAGTCGACGTACTCGCGAACATCGATCATCACGCAATCATAACCTATACGTTACGATTGAAATCCAATGTTACCGTCCCGGTGGTGGCGGGGCCGGGACCATCACCGCACCTGGATCGATCTGAGGGATGCCGAGATGGCCGCTCAGCTTGAGAAGATCCAGCGGACGAAACAGACCAGATACGGAGATCACATTCATCTGCCTGGGCGCGCGGATGACGACGGTACATCCGTCAACGTTCATCCCCTGGAAGTGGATCCACATATCCGTGATCGGCTTGGGTGGTGCGGCAGAGTCGCGGGGAGTCGCGTTCGCGTTCACCAGATGGTGCCAACCGGCTGCGTCGTAGGAAAGGTTCAGCGCGGCCATAGCCTCAGGTACATAGAACGCAGGTTCGCGATAGCGATAGCTGTCGAACGTGATGCTGCTCAGGGCCGCGAGTGGCTGCGCGCCCATCAGGCCCTGAATCATGTCGCGATCGAAGACGACGGCAGTGTGTGTGGCTGGCTGCGAGGCCAACCCCATCAACGCATCACCCGCCCCGGGTGGTTGCATCTGCTGCGCGTGCAGCAGCGGCGAAACGGCTAAACCAAAAGCAAGAAGGGCGGCAGACACACGGAAACGCATCGCGGAAAACCTCGCTCTAGCGTAGACGCGCGCTGCAGCAGAAAGTTCCGCAGCGTCCCTATTCGGCTTTGGGAGCGAAGTAGCCCTTACGGGTGCGCACGGAGTAGCGCTGGTCAAGTGACTGCAGGTAAACCGTGCGGAACGACCCATCCTGGCGGAAATCCGAAGGCACATACACCAGCAGGTACTGGCTGCGAAGCTCTTCCTCAATGCTCTTGAAGCCGAGGCTTACATCTTCGATCCTGGTCGGGAAAAAGGCCTGGCCACCCGTGGCTTCGGAGATCTGCTTCAGAACGTCGTCGCCCTTGTCCTTACTTGGCCCCACGTTGGTGCTGATAGCATAGATGATCGTTTCGGCGCGTTGGCATTCCTTGATGGCTTCGCTTTCGAGAACACGGCTATAGTCATCGTCGCCGTCAGAAACCAGCACGATCGCGCGACGGACCGGATCGGTCTGGCGGAGGGTCAGCATCTGGTCACGGCAGGTCTTGTATAAGGCGTCGAACAGCGACGTGCCGCCACCGGGACGCAGCTTGCGAATGCCCGTGTCGAGCAGGTCGATACGATTGGTGTAGTCCTGCGAAATATCCGTCGACACGTCGAAGCCCTCAACGAAGGCACGATCGGCCGGATGCAACACCTGGAGCAGGAAGTCAGTAGCTGCCTGCTGCTCGAACTGGAAGCGCTGACGGATGGAGCTCGAGGTATCCAGCATCAAGCCAACGCGCAGCGGCAGGTTGGTCTGCTGCGTAAAGCGCACCACACGCAACGGAGGACGACCGTCGTCCAGCAGGCCAAAGTTCTGCTGCTGCAGGCCAGTGACGAAATGACCGTGGCGATCCGTGACGGTAAACACCTGGTTGACTTCGCGCGAGTACACGGTGATGGTCGGCGCGGTCGGCTGCTCGCTTTGCGACGGAGCCGCTGCAGCATTTGCGGGTGTGGCAGCTTTATCGGAAGCGGGCGTCTGCGGTGCAGTCTGCTGCGGCGCAGGTGTTTGCGTCGGCGAGGCCGATGCGGGAACGCTCTGCGCGTGGAGCAATGTAGCAGCGGACAGCGTCAAAACGGCTGCTGCGGTAGTGCGAAGGAATGTCGAGCGGCGGGTCATGGCAACGTTCATCTTACTGCTCCGGCAAAGGGTTTGGCGCTACTGGCCGGGAGTGGCTTTGGCTGGTTCAGAAGGCGATGCGGGAGCAACAAACGGCGGCGGCGGAACCTGTCCAGCCGCGCGCAGAGCGTCGTCGATGATGCCGAAAATGAATTGAACTGGTAGCGCACCGTTGATCTTGTCGCCGTTGATGAACAACGTTGGGGTGGAGTCGATGCCCAGGCCAATACCCATTTCGCGCGATGCTTCCACTGCCTTGGTGTCCTGCTTGGTGATGCAGGCGTTCAGCTTGGGCATGTCGACCTTCTGAAACTCGCCCTGCTGCCGCACGACCTTGTCGAGCTGCTCGTTCGCCTTCGGCAAGGTCTTCTCCTTGGCCTTGTCGTCGCCTTCACCAATTTCAGAAGCATGCGCGTGAATGTAGTCGACCGCGTTCCAGTAGCCCGGCGTGGACTGCTCACCGATGCAGTTCACGTCCACTGCGGCACGCATTGCCCACGGGTGCTGCTCAATAGGGAAGTCCTTGTAGACCACGCGAACCTGATTGCCGTAACGCGTGGTAATCGCGGGAAAGATAGTCTCGTGCAGACGTGCGCAGTAGGGGCACTCCAGATCGTCAAAGCCGACGATCAACACCGGTGCCGTAGCCGGACCGCCACGTGCCGGGCGTCCGTCTGCGGAAACCAAATCACGCGGGTTTGCCGAAATGTCGTACTTGTTGAACTGCGCCAGCGTCTTGCCGTCGTTTGAGAGCAGGAAGTTGATCGGGTGCGAGGTCTTGCCGTCCGTGGTAAACGTGATGGTCAGCAGACCGTAGCCGGCAACGTCCGAGGCAGTCGGTCCGGTGATATTCATGGTCGAGCCGGGCGGCAGGTTCGCCTTCTGGCGTAGAAGCACCTCGACGCGGTGAGAAAGCTCAGGCGGAAGCGGCTTGCCTGCTACCGGAGCAGCCGGTGCGGCACTGGAAGGCGACGCAGGCTTTTGAGCGTGGCAACCAAGGGTAAGGGAGGCGGCAAGGAGTAGGGAAAAAGGACGGAAAGCGACGGACACGGTACCTTCTATTATCGCAGAGGCGCAGGCTACCGATGAGACGGAACACCGCTGTGAACGTCATGCTTCCTCATGGAGCGACAGACTAGAACAGGCGTTCTGCGCGACGAAGATTGCCTGCGGTGCCAATGTTCACGAGCGTGAAGTTGAAGCGCTCCACGCCTTCGTTGCGCACCGAGCCAAGCTCGTATTTGCGGTACTCCACGGAGAAACCGCAACAGTTCCAGTTGTAGCTGGCCTGCACAGAGCCGTATTGCAGGCCACCAATATTAAGGTCGATGCCGGCGTTGGCTGCAGCCGAAAGACCAGGTTTGGTTGGCATGCCATAGCCAAGCAGCACACGCATCTGCGAAAAGCTCGAAGTTGGCGAACCAACGAGCCGCGCGATGCCGTTGTTATCGATCGTTTCTGTGAAGAAGCGTCCTGGCGCATTGATCTGTGCAAACGACAGCCCGCTGAAGATCGGTCCTTCATGCGCGTCGATAAAGATGTTGGAGCTTGTGAACTTTCCGGCTCCGGTGTCGAGATCGAAGTCCCACTCTACGTCTGTATGGCTCGACGTGCGAAAGCGCATGCGCGATACCAGCGGCGAAATGCTGCGTGGCTCTGTAAGGAAGGCAATACCTGATAGCGAAAGCGTGCTGTCGAAAAGATTGCGGCGGTTTTGAACCACTGCTCCGCCAAATGTGGGATTGAAGAAGTGACGCTGCGCCAGCTTCCAACTGAACCATTCCTTCTGCTGGTACGGGGTCGCCACCACTGCGCAGGGATCCCGGTGATGCGCATGGCTTCGCAGGGGTACGTCCGGCGCGGCGGCGGAAGCGCTTGGGATGCCGTTGGCATCGGTAGACGAGTCAGCCGAGGGGTCGAGCGCGTCCGACGTCGCATTGTCAGGCGGAGCGGCACCGGAGTCGAGCGTCGTCCGGGAGTCGTAAGCGCTCTGTCCCGGTTGCGCCGGGCAGCCCGGCGGAACCGGTTTGGTCAGCGATGCTGGTTTCTTGAAATACAGGTGCTGCGTGACGCCATACTCAAGCTGGTTCGTATCGCTGTACAGATCGTTGTCGTCGAAACGCAGAGTGTTCAGGAAGCGGTCTACTCCATGCACATTGCGATACGTGATCTCGGGTTCCACGGTATGGCGAACTTCGGTTCCGAATAAGCGGCGCATCGAGGGCGGCACCGCGAAAGTGCGCTCAATCGATGGAGGATTGATGCCGATGTTCAGGTCGACCGCGGCGCGATTCAGCTCGTTTCTTGACTCAACGGGTACCACGCCCTGCGCTTGCCGTGAACGCGAGTAGAACGTCTCGCGAACACCGACACTGGTCATCGTGTGCCAGCCGCCACCAGATAGCGGAAGCGAAAGCTCCGGCTTCACGTCGACGCGCTCAACAATGCCGGATGACGTAAAGTTCGGCTGCGTGCGCTTCAATCCAGCCGCAGATCCGGTAAGGCTCCACAAGAATGGCGAGTTGCCGATGTGGTGGTCCACGGCGTCGAAATCAATCGCCGGCGCATGGAAGATACGCACCTGCTGGCCCGGAATGGCGCCAATAGGCACACGCTTCAGACCCTGGTAGCGATCTATGCGCGCGTCCATGGAGTAGCCGTTGTTCTGACGCACCACATAGGCAACGGAGTTGATGTCCGAGCTGACAGCCTGGTTGAAATTCTCTGTGAACGCCTCGCGATAAACGTACGAGCTTAAGTACTCTGCGTCTCCAACCGCGCGGGTGGTCGGTGTGAGTTGGCGGCGGAATGAGGCAGTTATGTCCTCGCCACCCTGATTGGTATAGAGGTTTGTGTTCGCATCGATGAATCCGCGGTCCTGCAGCGCGGAAAAATGAGCGCTGAAGAAGTCGTCACCGTTGCCGCGATAACGGAATGTGCCTGACTCAGAAAAGCCGCGTGAGGAGAAATATTCAAAGCCAGCGGTCAAATCCGCAGAGCGGCCCAGAACAAAATAGGCGCTTTCGCCAAAGATGAAGCCTTTCGTATTTGACTGGCTGACCACCGGAATCAGCACGCCCGATTGACGGCGCTGCGCGTCCACCGGATGCGTGACGTATGGCAGAAAAAGCACCGGAATGCCGATCAGCTTGAACGTGGAGTTCTTCGCGCTGGCTTCCTGCCCGTTGAGCGAGAACTTGCGCGAGAACAGTTGCCAGTCCGGGCGCGGCAGCGTGCAGGAGGTTACCGCACCGTCATACACTTCGTAATTCACTGGGCCGGTTTTAACCACCATGCGACCCGAAAACAGAACCGGATTCGCATTACTGTAGGCGGTTTGCACCGCCGTGTGCAGGCCCACCGATCCGGAAACGTCGTAGAAACGGCCAAGCTGCGTTTGCACGTTGTAGGTGCCGCGCGCTGCTTCGATGTACTCGCCATTAGCTCCGCCTGCCAAGCGCACGTGTCCTTCCGCAGTCACGTCACCGGTGTCCTCGTTGTAGCTGATGGTGTCCGCAGTAAAGATGCGGTCCCCGTAGGTGACCTTCACGTGGCCGGAGAGCCTCTTCACGCCATCTTCGATCGTGAGATTGTCCGAATCGCTGGAGCTTTGCGGAATTGGCTTGCCTGTTCCAATCACTTTCGCGCGCGGAATGCTGTCGAGATCGAGAGGCTGGTTTGCCTGCTGTGGGGTCGGTTCGGACGGCAGATCTGCTGTTGACGACTTGGTAACAGGAGGAGGTGTCTTTTTCGTTACCTCTTGTGCATGCAAATGTGGATGAGGCGACCGAGCGGCGATGATAGTTATGAGAGTCAGGATCAGCCGTTTTATGCGTCGAAGCCTTCCGCGCCGTAGCGCGGTCACAGGCAAAGCTTGAGTTCGGCCGTCCACAGGATTGAGATTAGACGATTTCGGAAGCACAACGCTTCACGACGTTTGCCCGATGCCGGGCCAGAGGTTAGCAACAGCATGAGCAGTGCCGCACAACGCGAAGAAATGGCCGACTTGTTCGATTTAGAGGCAGACGGAACGAATAGCTCGCCCGCCCTGCGTGACGTTGCTGCCGAGCGGCTTGCCGCGCACCGTCGTCGGGCGTCCGTAGAGCGTGCCCGCCAGGCGCAGCAAGCTGCCGCTGCAGTTCTTGATCGTGTCGAGGCCCGCCGTGGTGGTTCTTCACGCGTTCGCGATGCTGTGGCCGCCCGCTTTCAGGCAAGCCAGAGCTACCGTGAGTACCTTGCCTCGGAAGCCGAACGCGCGATTGCACAGGCCGAAGCGGAAGCAGAAGTCGCCCAGCGTAATGCGAAGGCTATCGCAGAAGCGCAGATGAAGCTGCTGGAAGAACTTGAACAGTGGGAAGCGCCTGAGCCGGGGCCGCGCGAGGTGGTAAAGGAAGAGCAGCGCGCAGAGGCTCGGGGCGAGCTCGCACATGCTCTTGCCGATATCGCACTCGGCGCTCGCGAGCTAATTTCTGAGCCAGTCAACGTGAACGCTGCACCGCGCGTGCTTCCGGCGGAGCAAGCCGCCACGAAAGACAAGCCGGTCAATGAAGTTTCTGCCGCAGGCCTGACAGTGCGTCTGTTTGAGCAGATTAGCGGGTCGCGCTTGAAGACGACGGATCTTCACCTCGGCAAACACAGCAAGTCCCTCGGCGAAGGAGGCTTCGATCTTAGCGATCTGGAAGACGAGATTGAGTTCCGGCGCGCCCCGGAATTTCAACCACACGTGATCGAGACCACCGCGATCCCTGGGAATGTGCTCGAGTTTCCGCGCCAGCTCATCGCGCCGCGTAAGGCTCGCCCTCGTTTGGCAGAGGGGCCGCTGCGCGAAGATTCCGCTCCCGAGCCCCAGCTACGGATCTTCGAGGTAGAAGCAGAACAGATTTCGTCGGAGCCCGCACCCGCTGCTGCGGCGATCGAACCCGCAGCAGTAGCCGAGTGGCAAACGCTGATGCTCGATGGCAATCCGATGCGAGTGCCCGACGCTCCCGCGCACGCGCAGGCGCATTTCACCATGCAGCCGCAGACGGCGCCAATGGAGCTTCGCCTTATGGCAAGTGCTGTGGACGGCGCTTGCCTGCTGGGAGCTTTCATGGTGTTCGGCAGCATCGTCGCAGAAATGTGTGGAAGCAGCCTGCGCGATCTCCCGAAGCCGATGCTTGCTGTCTCCGCAGCAGTTGTGTTCGCTGTGCTTTTCCTTGCGTTCCAAATGCTGTTCTTCACACTTGCGGAGTCGACCCCCGGGATGCGCTATGCGCGCATCGCGCTGTGCACCTTCGCCGACGACAACCCGACGCGAAAAGCTATGCGCCGCAGGATCGGTGCGATGCTGCTTGCCGCTTCGCCGCTTGCGCTGGGTCTGGCATGGGCATTTCTGGATGAAGAGCGCCTCGGCTGGCACGACCGGATCTCCCGGATGTATCAGAGGGCGTATTAGTGGCTATTGGCTGACCACTAATCATCAATTACCGACCACTAATTGCTCGGAAACACTGCCCCCGCCTGCACCCACTGCGTCACCGTGGCTATATCCGCGTCAGAGAGCTTGCTCTTTGGCGGCATGGGCATTGGGTCGTCGGCTGGCCCTTCGTGACGGATTAGCTTGATTAGTAGTGACTGTTCTGGGTGGCCGGGTACGAGAACAGCGCCATCATGGCCGCCCTTCATCATGCCTGCTCTGCTGTCGAGCACGAGGCCACCGCGATGATTCAGGCCGCCGTGGCAGCGGTAGCAATTCGTTTGGAGGATGGGCTGGACTTTGGTGGTATAGAACTCCGCCGAGTCAGGCTGCCATGCTTTGGGTGACGCTTGTACCGTTACCGGACGCCACAAAACAGCGGCAGAACCAAGCCCCACGGCAGCGACAGCAAGCGTGAACATCTGGATGGGTCTTGTGGTGCGCATCGCGCTACGTTCTCTCCTGAATCAGCTAGACACAATGTACCGCGAAAAGGTGCGCCTGTTGACTGAAAGCAAACGAACCCGCATTGCTACTGGAATGCTCGCCGACTCCACGCTAGCCTGTGAAAGCTCTGGCCGTTTCCGCGGCTTCCTACAAATCAGGCGTTCGATGATCATTCCAACGCAGTACCTGCGCACGTATGTGAAGCAGCGTACCCTCGCCCTCTTTGCCGTTGCCACCATGGCCTCTGTGCCAGCGGTCGCGATGAACCGGGCCCCACGACTCCACGCTGCCGCGCGTCCTGCGGGACACGTTGTCGCAGCTCACGCGTACCCGCGTGAAAGCGCGCGCGAACATGGTCACCATGCCGCTCGCTATGCGTACGCGGAAGAACGCGCTCCGAAGCGCGGCAAAAATTCCGGTGCAAGTAAATCCGCTCCAGCGGCTTCCAAATCGCACGCGAAAGAATCACGCGGCAAGCACCGCGAGCCCGAATACGCCGACGAGCCTGTCGTCATGCACCGCGCAAAGGTGCATGGCCGCAAGCTGACACGCCACGAGCGCGAACAGGAGCTCGCACAAGACCGGCGCGAAGCAGCTCAAGAGGCTCGGTACCAAGCAGCGCAACAGGCTCGTTATGAGTCCGCACACGAAGCACAACGTGCGCATGCAGCTCATGTCGCAATGATTCCGGCGTCACAGCCCGTTGCTGTTCACGAACCCGATACGGACAGCGCACGCTATGACTCGCGCGAGTTCACCGCGAGCTTTGCCAACGTGCGTCGCGGTGTAGACCAAGCCGCTCGCCCGAACGCTTTCACGCGCCATAGTAAGGACACGCAAGACACAAAGATTGGCAGCGCGCTACATTCCGACTCCAGGGATGGAGCTGCTGCGGGGCGGCAGACCACGCAGCCCGCGAGTGACCCCGTAGCCGAACAGGCACGACGATCCTCCGTGGTGGTGCGTCACCCGGCGCCTCCCGCGCAGATTTCCGCGAGCGATGCACCCATGCCCGCTCAGCATTACCAGCCGCGTGTGGTGAATGGCTTCGGTGCGGAAGTCGCACCACTGCCGTCGTCCAATGCTCGAAATCTTCCCCCGGGTGGTGTTCTCGCTACCGAGGCGCAGGACCTGGGCGAAGATCTTGCAGCGGACGCGCTGCCTTCTGCACGAACGCTCGCGAACGATGCAACACAGCCGCTGGTAACGCCCATGTATTCGCGTGACGGCAACCTGATGATGCCAACACCGCTGCGTGGCTCGCACGAGATCCTGGTTCACCAGAACCTTATGGCCGACCACGATGGGCTCGAACGCATCCATGATGACCGGGAACTGAATCGCCTGCGAGCTGACCGCGAGCTGGTGGGCTTCCCCGAGTCATCAAGCCTGCGAGTGAATGAGGCGTTGCCGGACAATCGCCGCGTGGCGCGTCCCTGGACAGTCAAGTTCGCGGGAGACCTTGCCCGCGCGTTCTACTCACGCTTCGGTGAGCCGATCACCGTCACCTCGGCGGTGCGTACCGTTTCCTACCAGCTTCGACTGCAGCGTGTGAATGGCAATGCTGCAGCAACGCGTGGCGAAGGCGCTTCACCGCACCTGACCGGACAGGCAATCGATCTCGGTAAGCGCGGTATGACCGCCAATGAAATTGGCTGGATGCGCACCTACCTGCTTCCGTTCATTGATGCCGGCAAGGTCGATGTGGAAGAAGAGTTTCAGCAGGCCTGCTTCCACATCAGCGTGTACCGCTCGTACATGCCTGTGTCGCGCCGCCCGGCAATGCAGGTTGCACAGGCACGTGCTTTACCGGCAACGGCAACTACCAATCTGCCGTTGGATTCCGACTCTGATCGCTAGTTCTGTGAGGGTGTTGAAAAGCGGCTGCCATGTTGGCAGCCGCTTTTGTTTTCGCAGGGATCTATTTCTTCTTGTTCGGATTCGGCGGGACCTTTGCTCCTTCGCGTCGCTTCTCGGAAAGTGCAATGGCGATGGCCTGTTTCGGATTCGTGACTTTCTTGTTGCTGCGTCCGCTCGTAAGCTTGCCCTGATGCATTTCATGCATCTCGCGTTCTACACGCTTGCCGACGGATCGATCGTACTTGCGGCCTGAGCTGCTTTTCTTCGCACTCGACTTCTTTGCGGGGCTCTTCTTCGCAGGAGTTTTCGTGCCGGCCGACTTCTTGGCCGGCATCTTCTGTGCGCCGGATTTTGCTGCGGTCGTCTTCTTTGCTGTCGATGACTTCTTCGCGCTCGCGGCCTTCTTGCTTGCTGCTTTCGTAGGTGCTGCCTTCTTCGGGGAAGAACTCTTCTTTGCCGAAGACCTCTTCGTTACCTTTTTTGCGGTTGCCATGTGAATGGAACCTCCCGTGTCTTTTGAGGCGGAGTTGCGATCCTTGCGTTGCACCGCCTGCCTTTGAGCGCGACCTCTACTGTCGCCGCAAACGCGTGGCGAACGCGAACACAATGGCGGCGCCCATGAGCGCAACTGCGGTCTTTGTCGCAATGTAAAACAACGTGCCATGTGTGCGGTCGATTTTTCCCGCGCGCCATGCGGCATAGGTTGCGTTCAGATCATCAGCAAGACCGGGGATAGTAATGTCGTTGAAGTTCGCTGTGGGTAGTGAACCGAAAACCCGCTCCGGCTGCGGCTTCGCACCGGCGCGGTCCTTCGGGATTGCGCTGATAAGGGCATTGACCTCCGTATCTCGTGGGTCGTCGAAAAGTGAGCTGTCGGCGGTATTTGGAAAGAGCGTCGATTTCCCCGTCATCTTGTGTTCAATCGCAGACACGCCGTCCTGACAAACGCCCAGCGCGTAGTAGCCGCCGAAAGGAAGCTGCGGACGCCTGGCATGCTGATGCATGTAAGCCACGGTGAGCGCACCAACAAGCCTTGTGACTTCAACAGCCTGCTCCCCGGTGTAGGTATGCGCGTCACGCTTCAGAACCCACGCCTGATCGAGCGTGTCCATGGTGCGCCATTCGCTTTTGCCATCGATGCCGAAGTAGTAGCTGACGTCGGCGTTCACATGCGGTCCGCGGATGTGCCACTCCAACTCCGCATGCGAAACAGGCACGAGCAGTGCGCGTGGTCGCGAGAAGAAGCTGCCCGTGTCTGGCACAGCGATCTGCGTGTTGATCCAGAACGGCATCATCACGTCCTGGCCCTTGTAGTGCAGGTGGCCGAAGTTGGCGAAGTAGCGCGAGTCGGTGACAGTGACGGTGTGGCCAGAACGCTGTAGTGCTGAAATGAGATCTTCTGGTGCATTGAAGTGAGCCTCACGTTCCGCCTGCGCCACGCCACCGGTAGAGGTGATTCCACCGAGAAGGAACTCAAATCCTTCGGGCGACACAACGAACTGCTTCGCTCCGTCCACCTTGTTTGCTGCTAGCCGATTCAAAACATCCGCCAACCTCTGCGATTCAGGCTGCGTCGGCGCAAGCGCATTCGGTCCGTCGCCACGAAGTACATCAGCACTGAGCTTCGTCTGCGATGCCGCCACATTGAACGGCGGAAACGTCGAGGGCTCATCCAGCGAAACCGTTTCCGCTTTGTTCAACGCATATGGTCCGAGGTCCAGGAACTGCCGCGCTTGTTCTTCGCTCATCGAAGCGGTGGCCGAGCCAGGATGTACTGCCGCCATCCCTTCCAGCGACGGACTCTTTCCGGCGATATGCCCAGCCACGCGCACTGTCGGATTAATCTCACGCATAGTCCAGCCCGGAAAGCGGTCCAGGCCTTCCCAGTCCTTGCCGAAGATGCGCTTGCGCAGCTCATCAATGAGGTCAGGCGTAAGAAGTGCGGGGCCCTTCTTGCCTCCCTTGTCGAGTTGACGAATGAGTGCTTCGGTGAAGCCGGGCTGTGCCGACAGCTCACGCATCATCTGCGACAACAGCACCGTGTTCGGCGGCATTGGCGATTCGGGCACGACGTAAGTTTTACGACAGCCGGACGCAAGCAGCAATAGAGCAAGCGCAGCAACATTTCGTACAGGGCGCATGTGCTTAGGATGCACGCAACTTTATCTATTGCCTGTGTTCACTGACGAAGAAAATTCTGGCCATTCATCGGGTAAAAGCGTTCGCTTGCCGTATTTGTCACGACGAGGTGGCCCTTTAGCTTTGCTGCATTCCCGTCGAACTCAGTTACCGTCAACATGATCCCATCGAGATCTTTTGCGCTCATGCGTTCGGTACCGAATTCCAGATCGGCCGTAAGTTTGGTATGCGAAGCCGACCTGTTATCGACGTTCAGGTGCCAGCCCTTCGGCAATGACGATACGCCCTCAAAGCCACCATCGGTGACCTCGAGTTCAAAGCCAACGACTTCTTCGTTAGGCCGCAGCTTTACGTTTCCAAGCCGGAAGGACACCGAGTTTTTGCTTGAAATGGACAAAGGAACCAATCTGCCCTTTTTAGGGCCGCACTATCACTATAACCAGCAGACGCGTAACGGATTGTTCTGGATGCATCTTCACACTGCCGCGTCGAGTTTCTTTACAACCAACTCGTTCAGCAACGCCGGATTCGCCTGTCCTTTGCTCGCCTTCATCACCTGACCAACAAAGAATGCGCTCACCGTTTTCTTACCGCCGCGATACTGCTCCATCTGACGCGGGTTTGCCGCGATCGCCTCATCAATCATCTGTTCGATGGCGGATGTGTCGGTAATCTGCTGCGGTTTTTCGCGCGAGTAGATGTGGGCGAAATCCTGCCCTTCGGTAAAGCAGGTATCGAGCAACTGCTTCAACTGCTTGGAACTGATCTCGCCTGCTTCGGTGAGGTCGGCAGCGAGTATCAATCCATCGAGCGTGATTGGTGACTTGTCGAGTGAGAGATTACCGACGCGCAGACGCATCGTGATCTCAGAAAGCAGAATGCCTGCTACACGTTTCGGGCTCTTCGCCCGCTGTGCGGCGAGCTGAAACATATCTCCGAGTGCACGATCTGTGGTGAGCGTGGCCGCATCCTGTGCTGCAAGACCGTATTCGGTCGCGAGTCGCTCTCTGCGCGCTTCCGGCAACTCCGGCATTTCCGCTAAGATCTGCCGTTGCCACTCTGCCCCAACTACCAGTGCGGGAAGGTCAGGCTCGGGGAAATAACGGTAGTCGTGCGCCTGCTCTTTCGAGCGCATCGAGTAGGTGCGACCCTCGGCGTTGTTCCAGAGACGCGATTCCTGAACTACGCGTCCGCCGTCTTCCAGTACGCCGATCTGCCGCTCGATCTCGTACTCCAGTGCCGCACGAATATAGCGGAAGGAGTTCACATTCTTCACTTCCGCCTTGGTGCCGTACTCCTTGTCGGTCTTCAGCATCACGCTGACATTGGCATCACAACGCAGCGAGCCTTCTTCCATGTTGCAGTCGCTTACGCCGGTGTAGAGCAGGATTTCCTTGATCCGTGTGAGGTATTCAAACGCCTCTTCCGGTGTGCGGAGATCAGGTTCGCTGACGATCTCCACCAGCGGCGTTCCGCAGCGGTTCAAGTCGATATAGGTGCGCGATGCGGAATCCGCGAAGCCGTCATGCAGGCTCTTGCCCGCGTCTTCTTCCATGTGCAGGCGCGTAACGCCAATGCGTTTGGGATTGCCATCGGCATCGGGGACGATGATCGCGCCGTTCTCCGCAATGGGCTTATCGAACTGCGAAATCTGATAGCCCTTTGGAGAATCTGGATAGAAATAGTTCTTGCGCGAGAAGACACTCCTCTCGCGAATCTCGCAGCCAATCGCTTTTGCGGCGAGCACGGCAAACTCCACCGCCTGCTTGTTCAGCACAGGAAGCGCGCCCGGAAGGCCCAGGCAGGTGGGGCAGGTGTGCGTGTTGGGCTCACCGCCGTATTCGTTGATGCAGCCGCAGAAGGCCTTCGATTTCGTTAGCAACTGCACATGAACTTCCAGCCCAATCACGGGCTGGTACTTGGCGAGCACCTCAGGGGAAAGCGCAGCAACGGCGGGCATAGAAGAGATTTTACCAACCGGGGGAATATGACCCGCCTGCATGCATCTCACCATTACCACCGGGGACACACGAAGCATGCCAACCGACTCTCATGATCACGAACCGACGCATGACCAGAACAGCATTCATGGCGATGCTGAAGGAGTCCCGAGCAGTGCTGATGGTGGCGAGCAGCAGGAAGAAGCCACATCCGAACCTCAGGGCGCGCAGAAGAACCTCGAGCGTCCAAGCGCGGAGGAGATTTATCAGCAGGTAGCGCGTAACGCTGAAGCTGAGTTGAAGCGCACAAGTCTTTCACTGGCGATCTCTGGCGTAACCGGTGGCATGTTCATGGGGTTGTCTGCGCTTGGCGTGGGCATCGTTCTGGCAGTGCTCGGCACTACGCCGCACACATTCATTTTGTCGCGCATGTTTTATCCACTCGGTTTTATCGTGGTCATTCTCGGGCGCTCGCAGCTCTTTACGGAAAACACGCTGTACCCGGTGGCTCTGGTTTTGGCGGAAAAGCGCCAACTTTGGAACACGTTACGGCTGTGGTGCATCGTGCTGCCTTCCAATGTGTTCGGTGCCCTGCTTTTCGCCGCGCTCATTTCACTCACACCTGCGCTCCCTCACGCTGTCTTAAACGCGGTAGCTCATCTCGGAGTGGAAGCGGCGAACACACCCGCCTCAACGATTTTTTGGAGCGGCGTGATGGGTGGATGGATCATCGCGACGACCGCGTGGCTCGTTTCGGGATCGCACTCAATCACCGGCTCCGTGATGATCATTTGGGTGCTGACCTTTGTCGTCGGCCTCGGCAGCTTCGCCCACTGCATTGCAACTTCAGGCGAAATTCTTTCGGCCGTTCTGACTGGACAGATTTTCTGGACAGCCTATCCGCACTGGCTGCTGTTCGCGGTGCTGGGGAATATATGCGGCGGCGTGCTGATGGTTACGCTGCTGGAATACGGTCAGGCGATGGCTGGACTATCTCTGGAAGCGGAAACCAAGGAAGCTGCGGCAGCGGCGAAGTGAAGAGCCACTCCACGCTAAACTGATACTTCAATGATTCTTCCTTTTGTCCGCGAGATGATGGCGGACCTGGAAAGCTCTTCCGCCTTTGAGCGTGCGCGTCGACACCTTGCGGGCGGCACGGGGCGGAGACGTGTGTCCGGGCTAACCGCAACGGCGCGCGCACTCTACCTGCCTTATTTTGTTCAAGCGGGTCAGGCTCCTTCACTTGTCCTTGTACCGGACAACAAGGCTGCGGAAGCATTGCACACTGCAGTGCTTGCCGCGTGTGAGCTGACTGGCGTGCTGAAGTGCGAAGAAGTGCTGCGGCTGCCGGCGCACGATGTGCTGCCTTTTGAAAATCTTTCTCCGCATCCTGAAATTCAGGAGCAGCGCGCGTCGGCGCTGTGGAAGATTGCCGGTGGGCAGGCGAAGCTGGTGATCGCTCCAGTTGAAGCGGCTTGCATGCGCCTCTTCCAGCGCGACTATTATGCGGCACTCGCATTACGACTTCGCAAAGGCGAAGAGCACATTCCCGAGATGCTCGTGGAGCACCTCGTCTCAGTCGGGTACACCCGCGTCGATGTCGTGGAGATGCATGGGCAGGTCACCGTGCGCGGCGGCATTCTCGATGTGTATTCACCGGAGATGGACCGCCCGGTGCGCATCGATTTCTTCGGCGACGAGATCGAATCCATCCGCAAGTTCGATCCCGAGTCGCAGCGTTCCAGCACGCAACTCGACGAAGCATTGCTGCTTCCGCTGACGGAAACGCCCGCGACAGAAAAGCTTTTGGAAGCCATCAATGCACGGCTGACACGAAGCGGCACCGCAGCAGGCGCGGAGCTGGACGGCGGCGAGATCCCGCGTGAGTTGCAGACGCACGTTGCGACGCGCACGGGCGAAGCGACCATTTTCCCAGGGTGGGAGTTCTATGCTCCTGTAGCTGGTGCGAAATCGACCCTGCTGGAACTGATGGGTGTGCAGACACGCGTCTTCGTCGAAGAGCCCGCCATGGTAACGAACCAGGGTGAACGTTGGTGGAACAAGGTAGAGCAGAAGCATGAGCGCTCCGGCATCGGCTCCCTTGTACGCGCGGAGGACCTGTACCTCTCGCCGTGGGACCTCCAGGACAGAATCAGCCGCTGTCCAGGCGTGGAGCTGGATCAACTTGGCGCTGTGGATGTGCTCGAAAGCGACCGCAGCTCCGGAAGCGAAATCGAGTTCGCCACGCGACCGACCATGCGTTTTCACGGCTCGATCCCGGCTATGGTCGATGAGATTCGCAAGCTGATGGAAAGCGAGGCGCGTGTACTCGTCGCCGCGCCAAATCAGGGCGAAGTCGAGCGGCTTGCAGGGCTGCTGCAGGAATACGGCGTTCCCTACCGCATCGGATGGCGCTCCGAGCAGGCAGTGTCCAACTCCGTGTATTCCGAATCGAGCTATCTTGCCGGAGACCTGCGCACACCGGTCATCGTGCGTGCTGCCATCGCGAACGGCGTACAGGTACTCGATCTGGAGCGCGCCACGGCAAGACAAATTGTCGTGGTTGGCGCGAATGATCTGAATGACGATGCCGATGTGAATGCTCGTCCCGTTGCGCGCAAATCGAAAACCGCAGCCTTCGTTTCAGATTTTCGCGACCTGGCTGTCGGCGACTATGTGGTCCACGTCGAGCACGGCATCGCGCGCTACGAAGGGCTTCGCTCTTTCGACCAGCCGGTCGGACCACCGCTCGAAATGATGATGTTGCAGTTTGCGGACACGACGCTGTACGTTCCGCTGACGCGTCTCGACTTGATTCAGAAATACCGCTCCAGCGAAACCGGTCCGCCGCCTGAGCTGAACAAGTTGAGCAATCAGGCGTGGTCCAAAACCAAGGCCCGCGTGAAGAAGGCCATGGAGAATATGGCCGAGGAGCTTCTAAAGCTCTATGCGGAACGCAAAGCTGCAGTAGGAACCGCTTTCTCACCGGACTCCGCCATGTTGCGCGAATTCGAAGACGCCTTCGACTACAACGAGACCGAAGACCAGCTCAACGCCGTGAAGGACATCAAGGCTGATATGGAGTCGACGCAGCCGATGGACCGGCTGCTTTGCGGCGATGTCGGCTACGGCAAAACCGAAGTTGCCATGCGTGCGGCGTTCAAGGCCGTGCAGGACGGCAAGCAGGTTGCCGTCCTGACGCCGACAACGATCCTCTGCTTCCAGCATTTCGAAAGCTTCAAAAAACGCTTTGCAAATTTTCCGGTGACGGTCGAAATGATCTCGCGCTTTCGCACTGCGAAAGAAAAGAAGGACGTGCTGGAGCGTACGGAAGCAGGCAAGGTCGACATCCTGATCGGCACGCACGCGATCCTTGCGCAGGGTGTTCGCTTTCAGGATCTCGGCTTGCTGGTGGTTGATGAAGAGCAGCGCTTCGGCGTGCGCCACAAGGAACGCTTGAAGCAAATGCGCGCGGCGATTGACGTGCTCAGCATGTCCGCTACGCCGATTCCGCGCACGTTGCACATGTCGCTGGTCGGGCTGCGCGATATGAGTGTCATCGAAACACCGCCCAAAGACCGCATGGCGATCCAGACGGTCGTGGCGAAGTTCGACGAGAAGCTTGTGCGCACGGCAATCGAGGTAGAGCTGGAACGCGGAGGCCAAATCTACTTTGTCTCCAACCGTGTGGAGACTATTTACGAGTTCGCCGCAAAGATCCGAGAGCTTGTACCGCAAGCGCGGGTCTCCGTCGGCCACGGACAGATGCCGGAATCTGAACTGGAAGACGTAATGCTGGGCTTTATGAACGGGCGGTTCGATGTGCTTTGCGCGACCAGCATCGTTGAAAACGGCCTTGATGTTCCGCGTGCAAACACCATCATCATCAATCGTGCAGACCGTCACGGTCTCAGTGAGCTTTACCAGCTTCGCGGACGCGTTGGGCGGTCCAATCGCCGGGCCTATGCGTATTTGCTTATTCCTCCAGAACAGCAACTCACCGAGATCGCACGCCGCAGACTCGCAGCGCTCAAAGAGTTCTCGGACCTTGGCGCAGGGTTCAAAATTGCCGCTCTCGATCTCGAACTGCGCGGTGCCGGTAACATGCTCGGCGGTGAGCAGAGCGGACACATCGAAGCGATCGGTTTTGAGATGTACACGTCCATGCTCGAAGAGGCGGTAAGCCGCCTCAAGGGCGAGGGCCGCGAGGAGCGGCCATCCGTTGTCGTGAACCTCGGCGTTTCTCTGCGCATCGACGAGAGCTACATTCCCGAGGAGAACCAGCGGCTCCGGATGTACAAGCGCATAGCCGGGGCAGAGAACGATTCGGTACTCACCGATGTGCGCGCGGAGTTGGAAGATCGGTACGGCAAGCCGCCGGAGCCGGTGCTTCATCTGCTTGCCGTCGGCGAAATCCGTATGCTTTGCGAGCGGCTTGGCATTGCGCAGATCGAGCGTAAGCGCGTAGCTGCCGAAGAGCCAAAGAAAGCTGCGGCTCCGTCCCCGAAGGCTGCACCAGCGCGAACTGTGCCCTCCCGCTGGGCACCTGCATCGCCGAGGTTTCCGCTGGCCGGTCGTCACGGACAAGCACCACAAACTGCTTCACTTCAGTTCTCCAGCCGCGCTGCCCTGAATCGGACTGAGACCAACGCCACACGCGCGGTTCGCGAAGCAGTCGCGACCAAAGCTGTCGATGCCACCACGTCCAAAGCAGGGCAGATGAAGGCGATGCGCGACATGCTCTATGTCACCTTCAGCGACAAGCTCCATGCAGCACCGTCGGATCCCGGCAAGGGCGTGCATGTCGGCTCGCTGATGAAGCTGGTGGCACGGAACGCTAAACAAGGCGCGCAGCTCACTCCTCAGGGCGTGCTTCGCTGGCCGCTGACGAGCGCACAAGGCGAAGATGTGATTCGCGAAACGCGCGATCTGCTCGCGGGGTTGGACGTGTCTGCTTCGTAACGAGGCGCTCGCGAGACTTGGCATGAGGCAGAGATGCTCCGGTAGACTCGGCGCATGCGTTTTGCTGCCGGACTCGCCCTTCCTCTCGTGCTCGCTGGATCGCTTTCAATGAGCAACGCCGCTGCGCAGAAAGTTTCTGCGGATGGTGCCGATCAGACGTTCACCTACCTCGCGGACCAGTACTTCGATCAGGTTTACTTCAAGTTCTCGCCCACCGCAGGAACGCAAGCGGGGCTGCACCAATACGACACGCAGCTCGAGGACTATTCTGCTGCCGGCATCCAGAAGCAGACTGCTGCATTGCAGGGATGGGAGAAGAAGATTTCCGCGATCGATGCCGCAGCGCTTGACGCTGAACCTGCGGCCGACCGCGAAATGCTGCTGAACAGCATCCGCAGCTCTCTTTTGCAGCTACAAGTCATTCGTGGATGGGAAAAGAATCCTGACAGCTACTCCAGCGGTGTCACCGGATCCATTTTCGTCGTCATGTCGCGTCCTTATGCGCCTGCAAACACACGCTTGCGTGCTGCGATAGCGCGTGAGCGGCAGATTCCGCAGGTGTTTGCGGAAGCCCGAAAGAACCTGAAGAACCCACCGCGGGTGTACACAGAGATCGCCCTCGAGCAGATCGACGGTCTCGTGAGCTTCTTCAAAAACGATGTTCCCAGCGCTTTTTCCGCTGCGGATGACGCGAAGGCGAAAGCAGAATTCGCGAAGACGAATGCTGCTGTCGTCAATGCGCTCACCGCCTACGGCGCGTGGATGAAGAGCGACCTGTTGCCGCGTTCTAACGGCGATTTCCGCTACGCTGCAGACACCTACCGCAAGGCGCTGCTCTACCAGGAAATGGTCGACACGCCGCTCGATCGCTTGTTGGAGATCGGCTATGCCGACCTGCACCGCAACCAGGCTGAGTTCGCACGCGTCGCGAAGGAAATTGACCCGTCAAAGACTCCGCAAGAAGAGCTTGCCGAACTCGCTACGATCCATCCTGCGCCAGACCAACTGCTTAGCGCATTCCACGACGAATTCGATTCGCTGATCTCCTTCATCCGCTCGCACAACATCATCACCATTCCCAGCGATGTGCAGCCGACGCTCGAGGAAACGCCACCGTTCATGCGTGCTACCACGCAGGCCTCCATGGATGCTCCCGGCCCCTTCGAGAAGGGATCCAAGAAGGCGCTTTTCAATGTGACCTTGCCAGAGGCTGGCTGGTCGAAAGAGCGTGTTGCAGAGCACATGGCTGCTTTCAATGTGGGAACGCTCGTCTCCACCGGTGTACACGAGGCTTACCCAGGCCACTACGTCCAGTTCCTCTGGCAGGATCAGTTCCCATCCAAGGTGCGCAAGCTAATTGGCTCCAGCACCAACATCGAAGGATGGGCTCACTACTGTGAGCAGATGATGCTGGACGAAGGCTACGGCCAGCCAGGCACAGGAGCGAAGGATGCACGGGAGGCAAAGCTGATTCGGCTCGGCCAACTGCAAGACGCGTTGTTGCGGGATGCGCGCTTTATTGTTGTGATTCGCATGCACACCGGTGTGGGCGGACCCATGACATTCGATGAAGCCGTGAACTTCTTCGTCACCGATGGCTATCAATCGAAGTCGATTGGCACCATGGAAACAAAGCGCGGAACTTCCGACGCTCTCTACCTCTATTACACGCTGGGTAAGCTGCAAATCATGAAGCTCCGCGAAGACGTACGGAAGCAGCAAGGCACGTCATTTTCGCTGCTGAAGTTTCACGACGACCTGATGCGGCAAGGACCGGCACCCATCAAGATCATCCGCAAGGGCATGCTGCACGACAGCTCGCCTGTGCTTTGAACGGTCGCTTGCTTGCTGCGCTTGAGTCTTCCGTATCGAAGTGCTGTACAGGCCACTTGGTCTCTGGTAAATTTCTTCCGTTCTGCCTTAGTATTGGAGATCGCCGTGGCACTTCGCACACTTCTGCTGCTTTCGTTTGCTACCGTGTTTGCTGCGTCGGCTCAAAATGCTCGACCAGCCACCCTCCGTTCAATACTTCTCGCCGAGCTCCATGCCTCGCATGACAAAGCAGAGTGGTTCGTCCCGGTAAACACTGCGGTGGCTGGCCTCACAGCGGAACAAGCGAAGTGGGTGCCATCGAATAAAGCAGGCAGCACTCAACCCAATGCGAACCATTCCGTGGGCATGCTCACCTATCATTTGTGGTTTTGGGACGCGCGCGCCCTCGCCAAATTCAAGAATGAGACAGTTCCACAGGCTCCCGGCAATAACGACGAGACATTCAACGAGTTTGACGTCGCTTCGTGGTCCAAAACCGTGCATGACCTTGATCAGGTGATGTCGTCGCTCGAAGACTTAGTTGCCCACGCATCGGACGCGGACCTCGCGAAGTGGGCACCAACTCTGGCCAACATTGCAACGCACAATGCGTACCACACCGGACAGATTCTCTACGTGCGGAAATTACAGGGTTCTTGGAATCCATCCAATGGTGTGAAGTAAGGTTTGAGCGCGATTTAGCTAGCCTTACGCTGTGCAGAGACACTGCTTTGGAGCTTCTGATGCAAATAGACGCGCTTAGCTGCACCGACGGGGCGCTCAGGAATGTCATCTGTGTTGATCAGTTCGTCTGGCATTTCGGTGAGACGACGAATTTCTTCCATCGACTCGGAACTGATTGGATCACCCTGCTTTCGTCTGATGATTCTGTTCATAGAGCTTCCTTTCAGCTGCGGTTGCCTTTCTAGCTGACATAATACGCACAAAGATGTCGTCATCATCATCGAGTTCTAAGTGAATAACGATCAGCACGAGCGTCCCGCCGATCAGACCAGTGGTACGCAAACGACGTTCCCCTTCGACAACGGAATCATCCTCCGTTAAGCGAAAAGGATCTTCAAACACGAGTGATGCAGTGTTGAAGCTGATGCCGTGCACGCGGAGGTTACGCGACTCTTTCTTCTCGTCCCACTCGAAGTAAATCATTCGCCCCAAAACTCTCCGCTAGCTGAGCACCCAGGTGTCCTTACTGCCTCCGCCCTGCGAGCTATTCACAACCAGCGATCCCTTCGTTAGAGCTACGCGCGTGAGGCCACCCGGCACAATCGTCACCTTATCGCCGTAGAGCACATACGGTCGCAAGTCGACGTGACGCGGCTCGAGCTTGTCACCGACAAGGCACGGTGCACGGGAAAAGCTGATGGTCGGCTGCGCGATGTAGTTGCGCGGGTTCGCCCTGATCTTTTCCGCAAAGGCTTCGCGCTGCTCCGGTGTTGCGTGAGGACCAATGAGCATGCCGTAGCCACCGCTTTCGCCCACCGCCTTCACCACCAGCTTGTCCAGGTTGGCGAGCACATGCTGACGATCTTTATCTCGCATGCAGAGGAAGGTTTCCACGCTCTTGAGAATCGGATCCTGCTTCAGGTAGTAGCGAATGATGTCGGGCACATACGCATACATTGCCTTGTCATCTGCCACACCAGTTCCGAACGCATTGGCGAGCGTGACGTTTCCAGCCCGGTAGGCATTGAAGAGCCCCGCAACGCCGAGGATGGAATCGGGCCGGAATGAAAGCGGGTCGATAAAGTCATCATCCACCCGCCGGTAAATCACATCGACGCGGCGTAGTCCGCTGGTGGTGCGCATGTAGCAGATGTTGTCATGCACCACCATGTCGCGTCCTTCCACCAGCTCAATACCCATTTGCCGCGCAAGGTACGCATGCTCGAAGTAGGCGGAATTGAAGACACCAGGCGAAAGCAAAACAATGTTGGGCTCCGGCCTGCCTTCGGGCGCGAGCGACCGAAGCGTGCCCAGCAGCGCCTGCGTGTAATGCTCGATCGGACGCACGTTGTAGCCGCGGAAGAGCTGCGGGAAAATGCGCTTCATTACGCGTCGATTTGTAAGCATGTAGCTCACACCCGAGGGCACGCGCAGATTGTCTTCCAGCACCACGAAATCGCCATTCTCCAAGCGAATCAGGTCCGTTCCGCAGATGGCGACATAAACATTGCGCGGAACCTGCAGACCCTGCATCTGCCTACGGAATTGAGGACACGAGTACACCAGTTCCCGCGGCACGACGCCGTCGTGCAGAATGCGGCCTTCGTTATAAATGTCCTTCAGGAAAAGATTGAGCGCGGTGATTCGCTGGGTAAGCCCCTCTTCGACCTTCGCCCACTCGGCCGCCGTGATAATGCGCGGCAGCATGTCGTAGGGAAAGATGCGCTCGGTGCCCTCTTCACGCCCGTACACCGTAAAAGTGATGCCCTGATTGAGGAAGCTGAGATCAGCCGCCTGCTTACGACGTTGTATTTCTTCGGCCGGCAGCGCCGCAAAATGCTCCAGCAGCGGCTCGTAATGCTCATGAAGCGAATGCCGCTCTTGAAACATTTCGTCGTAAGCTCCGTCGAGGATGTACCCCGACAAAGACTCCAACTCGGAAGGTCTGAGTGGTGCTTCTGACGCTGTGTTTGCCATGAACGGTCAGTATAGGTCAGACGCCCGAAAGGGCTGCCCTGGCCAACTTGGAAATCAGTAGATACATGCTGGTGCACACGCGCCATATGCCTGGCGTGTGTTGCCCGGCAGACGCTGGTACCTTCCCGTTTCAGAGGGGGAGCGAGTTCAACGTGTCAACGGCGTTGCCGAGCCTAATGCGGAAGCGATCATTGCATTCCAGCGGCCTTGACCTGCCGCATTGTGGCTGCCGTCAGCTTCTTTGTCATAGAGCTTCTGAATCGGTGCCATTAACGTCGTGCTGTGCTTGTCGAAAACATCGTCCATCGCAGTTTTCATGCTGTCCCGATCGGTACCGGTGAGACCTTCCAGCTCCTGCGCCATCGCACGGCCTATAAGGATGCCGATGTTGTAGTGACCCTGCTCATGCGCAAGAAGGTCGGGAGTCTTATTCGCCGTCTTCAGCACAGTTACTATCGGTGCGACTGTAAGGGTTGCGCTTCTAATGGAGTACACGCCATTCGCGTGTTTCACCTGTGCATTTTGGATGGTGTACTTCATTTTGGTGTGCGCATCTTCTCCGTCATCGAGGGAATCGACGGGTGTGAAAAGCGCCCACGCCAGCGTCGCTGGAACCGGAACCACACGAATGACCATTATTTCCTTCCGGTGAGCACGGCTTCTACGCGCGACTCAGCATCGTGCCCAAAAATCTATTCAGAATTGTGCAAGGGGCCGGAAACACCACGAGTCTCTACCGCTGCAGAGCGGGTGTCAACAGATTTAAGCCTTTTCCGGACTGGCCGGCAGCTAAAACGGCAAAGAGGCGCCTGTCTGAGTACGATATTCCCTGCAGGAGAAACCAGACCAAATGAAGAGCTTTCCGGCAGAACTCGCAGTAGCCGCCCTACTTTGTGGAGGATTCACGACCAGCATGCATGCAACCGGCCCTACGCAAAACCATGTCTTTGGCCCGACCAATCCGTTCTTCGCACCAAGCACTCTGCCCTACCATGCACCGCCATTCAACAAAATCAAGGACGCGGACTACCAACCCGCGCTCGAAGCTGGCATGGCGGAGCAGCGAAAGGAAATCGATGCCATCGCGAGTAGTTCCGCTGCTCCGACATTTGAAAACACCTTTGTGGCGATGGAACGCTCCGGCCAACTGCTTACGCGCGTGATGCTCGTGTTCAATGCCGTGACTTCGGCTAATAACAATCCGACACTGCAGAGCATTCAGGAAGCGGTTGCCGCACCGCTTGCTGCGCAGAACGATTACCTCTATCTCAATCCGAAACTGTTCGCGCGCGTGGAAGCTGTCTACAACCAGCGTGCGTCCCTGCACCTCGATCCTGAATCCATGCACCTCATCGAGTGGGACTATCTGCAGTTCGTGAAGGCTGGTGCCCGTCTCAATGCGGCGGACCAGGCAAAGCTGAAAAAGCTGAACGAAGAAGAGTCCGTTCTCCAAACCGCCTTCACCAACAAGCTGCTCGCCGCAACCAAAGCCGGTGCCGTCAACACAAAAGACCAAGCCACACTAGCGGGCTTATCCGCAGAACAGCTTGACGCAGCAAAACGTGCCGCTGAACAGCGCAAGGAGCCGGGCTACACCATCGCACTGCAGAACACGACGCAGCAGCCGGACCTGACGAACTTGTCAGATCGCAGCATGCGTAAAGCGCTGCTGGAGCACTCGTTGATGCGCGCGGAGCGTGGCGATGCAAACGACACGCGTGCGACGGTCTCACGCCTTGCCCAGTTGCGTGCGCAGAAAGCAGCGCTGCTCGGGTTTCCGAATTACGCTTCCTGGGCGCTGCAGGATCAGATGGCGCAAACACCGAAAGCAGCCATCGATTTTATGGATGCTCTTGTTCCCGCTGCGACCGCCAAAGCTCGTGCAGAAGCGAAAGACATACAGGCTCTCATTGACCAACAGCACGGCGGATTTCAGCTTGAAGCCTCCGACTGGAATTTCTATGCCGAGCAGGTACGCAAGGCGAAATACGACCTGAACAACGACGAGCTGAAACCGTACTTCGAAATCAGCCGCGTGCTGCAGGATGGCGTGTTTTACGCTGCCAACCAGCTCTACGGTGTCACCTTCAAAGAGCGGCATGATCTGCCGGTGTACGACCCAGATGTTCGCACGTTCGAGTGCATTGACTCCAACGGCAAGACACTCGCGCTTGTCTACTTCGACTACTGGAAGCGCGACAACAAAAATGGTGGCGCGTGGATGAGCAACTTCGTCAATCAGTCCACGCTGCTCGGCACTATTCCGGTCATCTACAACGTTGGTAATTTTCAAAAGCCGGCAGCGGGCCAGCCTGCACTGATCAGCTTCGAAGACGCGGTTACCATGTTTCACG
Source organism: Granulicella sp. (assembly GCA_965200515.1). GTDB lineage: Bacteria > Acidobacteriota > Terriglobia > Terriglobales > Acidobacteriaceae > Granulicella. The sequence continues at coordinate 3,708,843 of CBDAUT010000014.1, forward strand.
AGTTCGGCCACGGACTGCACGGCATTTTCGCAAACACCATCTACCCCGGCCTGTCTGGCGCTAATACGGCGCGCGACTATGTTGAGTTTCCTTCGCAATTCAACGAGCACTGGGCGACTTACCCGGCAATCTTTCACCACTACGCGGTGAACTACAAGACAGGAGAGCCGATGCCGGATGCGCTGTTTCAGAAGCTGAAGAAGGCGCAGGAGTTCAACAAGGGATATGGGTCGGTAGAAACTCTCGCGGCGCAGGAACTCGACATGCAGTGGCATCTTCTGCCGGCCGACGCGAAGCTCGAAGATGTGGACGCATTCGAGAAGCAGGCTATCGAGAAGGTGGGCCTCGCTCTGCCGCAGGTGCCGCCGCGTTACCGCTCGAGCTATTTCCTGCACATCTGGAGTAATGGCTACGCAGCCGGTTACTACGCCTATCTCTGGAGCGAGAACCTCGACGACAACGCCTACCAGTGGTTCCTCGATCATGGCGGGCTCACACGCGCAAACGGTGACCGCTTCCGGCAGATGATACTTTCGCGCGGGAACACAGAGCCGCTGGAACCAATGTTCGAGCGCTGGCTTGGAGGGAAACCAAATGTCGCGCCGCTACTGAAGCAGCGCGGGCTGACCGCCGACAGCACTGCAGGGACGGCCAATTAGCTCGCTCTGCTTCGACTAGGGCTCACACGCTCCGCTTAACTTCCATTGCATGAATCTGCCGCCGTTCGCCTCGTCGTTCGGCGGCATCTTTCTTTTGTGAGGGCAGCCGTATGGCAACGAAAAGGGCAGCGGTGAAGAAAACAGCGACTACGGAAGCGGCAGCAAAGAAGCCAGCAGCCGCAAAGAAGCAGACTACGAAGAAATCAGCGAAGGCTGCTGAGAACTATACGAAACCTGAGTTACGCGAGAAGGTGAAGGCAAAGATCGTTGCGGGCGACAAGGGCGGTCGCCCGGGCCAGTGGAGCGCGCGCAAAGCGCAGCTCGTGGCTCACGAGTACGAAGCGGAGGGCGGCGGCTACAAGCACGCTCGCACCGCTGCTCAGAAGTCACTGAAAACATGGGGCGAGGAGAAGTGGCACACTGCGGACGGCAAACAGGCAATCCAGGGTGACACCACCCATCGCTATCTTCCCGATAAGGCCTGGGATGAGCTTTCTTCCGAAGAGAAGAAAGCGACAGACAAAAAGAAGGTGGCAGGCTCTAAGCGCGGCAAGCAATTTGTGAGCAACACGTCCGCAGCGGCGACCGCACGAAAGCACGCTACGAAGTCCCGCACCTAGTTACCTCTGCTGCCTCTGCCGAGTTGGCATGAGACGGCGCAAGGCGACTCATGCCGCTCAACTCTCGACCGTGCCTTGCAGTGTACTGATCGACGACACATAAGAATCCGATCAAGGGAAACTTTCCTAGTGAAGGAGTGCGTTTTCACGGGTTCGTTACACTTCAAAATGCAACAAGAGGCGTCCAGAAGCTGCGAATACGGTAAACTTGAAAGGTTGCGTTCTTTCCGCGCCGACGCGCCCCTGAACCCATACCCATTCAAGCAAGACAGGATCTCCCCTAAAGCATGAGCACTTCAGCCCAGCCCATCCGCAATATCGCCATTATCGCGCACGTTGATCACGGCAAAACCACTCTCGTTGACGCCATGCTGCGCCAGTCCGGGACCTTCCGCTCGAATGAGGCAGTTGTCGAGCGCGTGATGGATTCCAACGATCTGGAAAAAGAGCGCGGCATCACCATCCTCGCGAAAAATACGGCGATTCACTACAAAGATTCCAAGATCAACATCGTGGACACACCGGGCCACGCCGACTTTGGCGGCGAAGTGGAACGCGCACTGAAGATGGTTGACGGTGTTGTTCTTCTCGTCGACGCCAGCGAAGGCCCTCTGCCACAAACACGCTACGTGCTTTCGAAAGCGCTGGAAGCAAAGCTCACGCCGATTCTTGTTATCAACAAGATCGATCGCCCGGATGCGCGTCCGCAGGAAGTCTTGAACGAAGTCTATGACCTCTTCATCGACCTTGATGCCGATGAAAGCGTTCTTGAGTTCCCCGTGATTTACACCAACGGCAAGGCCGGTACAGCGACCATGGATCTGGACCAACCCGGTACCGATCTGCAGCCGCTGTTTGAGCTCATTTTCAAAACGATCCCGGCTGCCCCGGGTACTGAGGACGGCGAACTCCAGATTCTGGTCACAAACCTGGACTACTCCGATTACCTTGGCCGGCTCGCCATCGGGCGCGTCTTCAATGGCAAGTTGAGGATGGGACAGGAAGTGAACCTGTCGCGCATTGATGGCTCACTCCAGACCGTTAAAGTGACGAAGCTGTTCACCTTCGACGGCCTAAAGCGCATCGACACGGAAGAAACCACTGTTGGCGACATCATTGCCGTCGCCGGCATCCCGGGCATCACCATTGGTGAAAGCTTTTGCGCGTTAGAGAACCCAAAGCCACTTCCGATCATCGCTATTGACGAGCCGACGATTGCGATCGTGTTCTCGGTGAACAACGGACCGTTCGCTGGACGTGAAGGCAAGCTCGTCACGTCGCGCAACATCAAGGAGCGCCTCGAACGCGAACTGCTCACCAACGTTTCCATTCGCGTGGAAGACACCGGAACACCGGACAACTTCAAGGTGCTTGGCCGTGGAGAGCTGCAGCTTTCCGTGCTGATCGAAATGATGCGTCGCGAAGGCTTCGAGCTGATGGTGTCGCGTCCAACGATCGTCACCAAGCGCGTCGACGACAAGCTCATGGAGCCGTCCGAGATCATGACCATCGACGTTCCTGAAGAGTTCGCCGGCACGGTGATCCAGAAGCTCGGACCGCGGAAAGGCGAGATGACCAAAATGTCGAACCATGGCTCCGGCCGCGTTCGCATGGAGTTCACGGTGCCATCACGCGGACTGATCGGCTTGCGCAACGAAATGCTCACCGAAACCCGCGGCACGATCGTGATGAACTCCATCGCAGGCGAATACATTCCCTACACGGGCGATATTCCGCAACGCATGAGCGGTGCCTTGATCTCCGATCGCCAGGGTACGACCACGCTGTACGCGCTGGATGGCATTCAGGATCGCGGCATTCTCTTCCTCGGCGATGGCGTAGAAACCTACGAAGGCATGATCATCGGCGAGCACTCGCGCGACAACGATCTCGACGTGAACTGCGTCCGCGAAAAGAAGCTGACTAACATGCGCGCTTCCGGCTCCGACGATGCGGTCCGCCTCGTTCCGTTCAAGGTGCTCACGCTGGAGCAATCCATTGAGTTCATCGCGGAAGACGAACTGGTGGAGGTCACGCCGAAGTCGCTGCGCCTTCGCAAAAAGGTGCTGCAAGCCAATCGCCGTCCGCGCCGCAATCAGCAGGTCGCTGAATAGTTCCAGCATCATCGTTAGATAATGTGCATCGCCTCCGGTCATCCGGGGGCGTTGCTGTTCTACGCTAAGTCAGCATCGTGTAGCGCGAAGTACACTCGTACACATTCCTAATGAAAAGGTCTTGTGTGTATGACGAAGTTGTTTGTCCGCGCCATTCTGCTCCTCCTCAGTGTTTCTGCAGCAGCACAAACGACTGAGCAGGCACACTCTTCAAAGCAACTGGCAAAGGCTGTCACGATCACCCGCGACGATTGGGGCATTGCGCACGTGCACGGGAGAACCGATGCCGACGCCGTCTTCGGCATGATTTACGCGCAATGCGAAGACGACTTCAATCGTGTGGAGACGAGCTACCTTGTTTCGCTTGGCAGGCTTTCAGAAGCAGAAGGCGAAGCGCGCATCTGGCAGGACCTGCGTCAGCGCCTGTTTGTCGACCCCGAAGACCTGAAAGCGCAATACGCAAGCAGCCCTGATTGGTTGAAACGGCTGATGAATTCATGGGCTGACGGTATCAACTTCTATCTCGCCCAACATCCTGCCGTACATCCGCGCGTCATCACGCACTGGGAACCTTGGATGGCGCTTTCCTTTACCGAAGGCAGCATCGGCGGGGACATTCAGGAGAAGATCGACCTCACGAAACTGCGCAATTTCTATAACGAAAAGCAGACTCAGCCGAATGCGGCCTCACTTCAGCAGCCGCCTCTAAACGATTCGCCCGTGTTGTCTCTTTTGGATGAAATCGGCAATGTGGATGCAGGCTCCAACGGTATTGCCATTGGCCCGTCTGACAGTGCAACGCACCACTCGCTACTGCTGATCAATCCGCACACATCGTTCTTCTTTCGGTCTGAACTGCAGGTTACCAGCGACGAGGGCCTGAACGCGTATGGGGCAGCCACATGGGGACAGTTCTTCATTTACCAGGGCTTCAACGACCGCGCCGGCTGGATGCACACCACCAGCAACGTCGACGCCGTGGATGAATATGCAGAAACCCTTGTTCCGTCGAACGACCCCGCCAAGCGGAGCTATAAATACGCTGGCGGAACACGCCCGTTCCAGCAGAAGCAAATCACGCTAAGCTATAGGGCAGATGGGGCAGTGAAGCAGCGTACGTTCGACGTCTGCTACAGCCACCATGGCCCGGTAGTTCGCTTAGAAGCAGGTAAGTGGATCACGATCCGGTTGATGAACAAGCCGGTAGCGGCGCTCGAGCAGAGCTTTTTGCGCACTAAGGCTCGTAGCTACGCCGAATACAAGAAAACGATGGAGTTGAAGGCGAACTCCTCCAATAACACCATCTTTGCGGACGCCGACGGCGACATCGCCTACTGGCACGGCAACTTCATTCCTAAGCGCAACACGAAGTTCGACTTCACCAAACCTGTGGATGGGAGCGATCCTGCGACAGAGTGGGGCGACCTGATGTCCCTGGATGAGGTGCCTCATCTGCTCAACCCGACAAGTGGTTACCTCTTCAATGTGAACAACCCACCGTGGCACGGGGCCGGCGAGAGTTCGTTACAACGCGGTGACTACCCCAGTTACGTCGAACAGGGGACGGAAACATCGCGCGGCGTGCATGCGTCCATGCTGCTCGCTTCACGGCACGGGCTTTCGGTCGATTCGCTGCGAGCCCTTGCTTATGACAGCTACCTACCCTGGTTCCAGCGCACCTTGCCATCGCTGATCGCGGCGTGGGACGCACTGCCTGCGACGGACGCGGAGAAGTCACGATACGCGCTCCAGATCGGCCTGCTGCGCACATGGGACCGGCGATGGGCCGCTGATTCCATCCCGACCACCCTGGCTGTGATGTGGGCAGAAGCAATCGGCAACCCCGTGGAAGCAGAAGCCCGCCGCGATGGCGTGCTTTGGGAAGACTATGTGGTGCAGCATGTGGATGGGACGACGATGCTGCGTGCGTTGGAAGATGTCTCCGACCGGCTGACAAAGGATTTTGGCACCTGGAAGGTGCCGTGGGGCAAATACAACCGCTTTCAGCGCCTGAACGATGACATCTCGCCCAACTTCTCCGACAGTGGCCCAAGCATTCCGGTGGCGTTCACGCCATCGCAGTGGGGTTCACTCGCGTCGTTCCAGTCGCGCACCTACCCCGGCACCAAGCTGCGCTACGGCAGCAACGGCAACAGCTTCGTCGCGGTGATTGAGTTCGGGCCACGCATTCACGCAGTGGCAGTGACTGCCGGTGGCGAAAGTGGCGACCCCGCTTCCAAGCATTTCAATGATGAGGCCGAGCGCTACGCGACGGGCAATCTGCGCGAGGTGTACTTCTACCCCGACCAGCTCAAGGGTCACACGGAGAAGACATACCATCCAGGCGACTAATGGTGTGATCGTCAGATCTGCTTCGCCGCAATCAGCGGCGTTGCCAAATGGCGAGCAGAAGAAGACAATTGGCGCATGACAGCAGCGGCGATCTCGGAAGCTTTGGGTGGTCGGAAAATTTTCAAGCGAAGCATCGGGACCGACGTGGACCTCCGCAGACTTACGCGTGAGGGCCTGCCCGTGGGCACACTTCCTGCGCTCGCAGAAAGTCTTTCCATCGAACGAAAGACACTCGCCAAAGTCGTTGGTATCAGCGACCGGACGCTCAGTCGAAGACTAGCGAATCACTCCAGATTGTCAGCAGAGGAAAGTGATCGCACGATGCGTGTGGCGCGGGTTTTTGCAAAGGCTGTAGATACTTTTGGAACAGAAGAGGAAGCCTCACGCTGGCTGCAGTCACCCAACCTTGCTCTTGGTGACGAAGTGCCATTGAACCTGTTGGATACGGATGCCGGGAGCAAATCCGTTGAGGCGATTCTCCTGCGTATCGATTATGGCGTTTATAGCTAATGAAGTTCTGGCGCATTTGCCGCGAACCTTATGCAGCGAGCGCGTTCTCAGGTGAAGGCGCAAGACTCGCTGGCGGACGATGGAATAAGCCGGGAGCAGCAGTCGCATATGCGTCTGAACACTTGTCCTTAGCTGCGATAGAACTGTTTGTTCACACAGGACGTCAGAGGCCAAAGGATCTTGTCGCAATCGAAGCTGAACTGCCGCTCAACAGCGGTGGGTTTGAGACGAAGCGCGAAGAGATGAAGAATGGCCTGCCTTCCGGCTGGAGCTACGACTTGGCTCTAACACAACGAATAGGAGACGACTGGATCAAGTCTGCGGGGTCTCCGGTCTTGTTCGTTCCTTCCGCTGTTATTGATGTGGAATGGAACATTCTGCTGAATCCGCTTCACCCGGAATTTTCAAAACTGCGTGTTCTGCAGAGCAGAAAATTTGCCTTTGACGAGCGTATGTACAAGGGCGACGAACCGCCGTCTGTTTAGTGCTCGTTAGTTTCAGAAGTCTTCCGGAGTGTTTGTCTGAACAAAGCAGCTTCCCTGCGGGAATGACAAAGAGAAGCAGGTGAGAGCAAGACTGGGTGGACCGGCTTACCTCGTGTAAAACTCACTCCGCTTGCGGCTGTAGAAGTAGTAGACGCTCAAACCGATGATCAGCCAAACGAAGAAGCGCACCCAGGTAATCGCGGGTAGGCCTGCCATCAGCAGGATGCAAAAGACCGTGCTGAGCACTGGGATGACCGGGCCGAAGGGAACGCGGAAACCGCGGCGTCGGTTGGGGTCTTTGTAGCGCAGGACGATAACGCCGATGGAGACGAGCACGAACGCGAAGAGCGTCCCGATGTTCGACATTTCGGCGAACGTGCCAACATCGAACAGCCCCGAGGGAATCGCCACAAGGATGCCTGCAAATATCGTGGCGAATGCTGGTGTGCGGAATTTCGGATGCAGCGATGAGAACACGTCAGGCAGTAGGCGATCACGCGACATGGCGAACCACACGCGCGCCTGGCCGAGTTGGAACACGAGAATCGACGACACCATCCCGAGGATGGCACCAATCAATACGGCGAGCCGCACCCAGTGCAGGTGATGTCCTCCGGGTGTCAGTGACAGGCGTTTGAGCGCGGTGACGACCGGAGCGCCGTCGCCTGCGATGGATTGCCAGGGCACCATGCCCGTGAGCACCGCAGCCACGCCGATGTAGAGCACGGTGCAGACGACTAGCGTGGCAATAATGCCAATTGGTACGTCCCTGCGCGGCTGGCGGCATTCTTCGCTTGCGGTTGAAACCGAGTCGAAGCCAATGTAGGTGAAGAAGATGATGGAGCCGCCAGCAAGTACACCGGAAAAGCCGTTCGGCGAAAAGGGCACGTAATTGCCGTGCTTGATGAAGCTCGTTCCGAAGCCGATGAAGAGCAGGATGGCGCAAATTTTGATGAGCACCATGACGTTGTTCGTTCGCGCTGATTCGCGAATGCCGCGCACCAGAATGACCGTGAGCAGAAGCACCACGATGAACGCGGGGATATCGAAACCGAAATGCCAGCCGGGCTGAAAGATGTCTTTGCCGGAAAGATCCTGCAGGCCGAGCGGTAAATAGGCAGGGGAAAGCCACTTTGGATCGAGCTTGATGTTCAGCCAGTCGAGTAGATCGACGATGTGCGCGGCAAAGCCGACAGACACGCTCATGTTGGAGAAGGCGTATTCGAGAATGAGATCCCAGCCGATGATCCACGCGATGAGCTCGCCGAGCGTCGCGTAGGTGTAGGTATACGCCGAGCCTGCAATCGGGATCATGGAACTCAGCTCGGCATAGCAAAGGCCTGTCAGTCCACAAACAATCGCCACCAGCACCAGTGACAACACCAGCGCCGGGCCAGCGCCGGGACGACCTGCGACTGCACCGTGGTGCAGGATGAGGTCGATGATCGGCGAGGCTTTCCAATCTGCAACTTTCGACGGGTTGCCACCAATAGCTGTGCCGATGACCGTGAAGATGCCTGAGCCAATCACCGCGCCGATGCCAAGCGCCGTAAGCGACACCGGCCCGAGCGTTTTCTTGAGCGCGTGTTCCGGGCGTTCCGATTCAGCGATCAGCTTGTCAATGGATTTGGTGGCGAAGATTTGTCGGGCCAGGGTGCTGGTTCTCCGTCGCACATGGATTTATGGGATTGTCACGATTGTAAGCGGAGAGCCGAGAAGCTCTGCAACCCAACCAACAGCCTGCGGCTCTCAACCGTATGCAGAAAATTGTGATGGAGCAGAACGGTGGCCCAGAAGTCTTGCGGCTTATCGAAGCGGAAGAGCCAAGGTTAGAGCCCGATGAGTTGCAGGTGAGCGTTGCGGCAGCGGGACTGAACTTTCTCGACGTATACCAACGTAAGGGCGTGTATGAAATGCCGAAACCCTTCACGCCGGGACTAGAGGGAGTCGGCGAAGTTATCGCCATCGGCAACAATGCAAAGAACTTCGTTATCGGTGATCGCGTTGCCTGGATCAATGTACCTGGATCATATGCGTCGCACCTATCCTTGCCCTCAGCGAAATGCGTCAAGCTCCCGAAAGGACTCAAAGACTATGAAGGTCTGCTCTTTCAGGCGGTTACTGCCCAATATCTCATTGCGGAGTACAGCCAGATTCAGCCAGGGACGACCGTGCTGGTACATGCAGCAGCGGGTGGCGTCGGGCAGTTGCTGGTGCAGTGGGTGAAGCATCTGGGTGGAACCGTGATTGCGACAGCCTCGTCCACCGACAAACTTGAGACTGTGCGCGCTCTGGGCGCGGACCACCTCATCAACTACAAAGACGAGGACTTCCTCGCGGGAGTCATGGAGATCACCAATGGCAAAGGCGTAAACCTTGCTTTTGACTCCGTCGGAAAAGCCACGCTGGCGAAAACGATAGAAGCTCTGGCAACGCGAGGCTCCGCAGTCACGTTTGGCTTTGCTTCTGGCCCGGCCGATCCTATTGAGCCATCGAAATTGGTCGATCCGGCAAAACGACTAGAGGGTGCAAGCATCACTGCCTACATTGCAGATGATGCGGAAATGCAGCAGCGCTGCAAGGCTGTCCTCGAGGGAATCGACCAGGGCTGGCTAACCTTTGGAAAGGGTAAGGAGTACAAACTGGCGGATGCAGCTCAGGCTCATCGAGACATCGAGGGGCGCGAAACGCAGGGCAAGCTATACCTCATTCCCTAAAGCAGAAGGGCGGAGCCAAAGCTCCGCCCTTCTAATGTCGCGCATCGACTTACCGCTTCGATGTACCGCGGGCTGCCTTCTTAACCTTCTGCTTGTTTTCGCCGCGCGCGCCTGTGCGCGGTCCCTTTGCGGGAGCTGCCTTGCGCGCTGCGCGTTTGGCTTTCTTACGCTCTTCCGGTTCCAGCTTGCTTGTATCTGCCATGAGTAATCTTCCTTGTTCCTGAAATTTGTGTGGAACTCTTTACAGTCCAGAGTTCCTGTTACGAAGCTCTTTCCGGCGCCCGCGAGCGAACTTTTATAGCCGCTCCAGCTGGGCGAATTTCTCTACCAGCTTCTTAACACCGTGACCTGTAAATTGTACTGTAATCTTCGCGTCGTCTCCGTCACCCTCTCTGGCCACGATCGCGCCCTCGCCATACTTGGGATGCCGCACGCGCGCGCCTTTGCCCAGGCCGGTGCGACCGGACGGGGCGGCGACGTCCATCTTCGGCCGAGCAGGGTACTTCTTATCTCCGAATTTGTACCCGGCACCGGCGCCGCCCTTGCCGAAGAAGGCGGCAGTGTTGTCGAGCGGGCCCGAGCCGCTGCCCCGGCTAAAGCGGCCGGCCACGTAGGACTTCGCTGAACCGCGCGCACCGCTCTCCTGGCTCTCGTCTTCGTAGCTGTAGTGACGTTCGCCACCGTCGTCTTCTCCGCCCGGACGGAAGCGTCCGCGCTGCGGATAGGGCGTGGCATACGCGCCGCCGTAGCTGCTGTCGTTGAAGCGCGGCGGCGACAGGTCTTCGACCAGCTTCGATGGCACCTCTTCCAGGAAGCGTGAGGCGACGCTGGCTTCGGGCATGTCGTTGCCGTAGCGACGTCGATAGCGTGCACGCGTCATCAGCAGCGTGTCCATCGCGCGCGTCATGCCGACGTAGCAAAGACGACGCTCTTCTTCCATCTGCGTGGGGTCCTGCAACGTGCGCGAGTGCGGAAAGAGGCCTTCCTCCATGCCCGCGAGAAAGACGAGGGGGAACTCCAGGCCTTTTGCCGCGTGCAACGTCATCAACGTCACGCGCGCTTCAGCGGAATACTGATCCGCATCACTGACAAGCGCGGCGTGATCGAGGAACTCAGCAAGGGTTTCGCCGCGCGACGTGGCGTCCTGCGCGGCGTTGGCTAGTTCCTTCAGGTTTTCAATTCGGCTGAAGGACTCGGGTGTGCCTTCTTCTTCGAGAGCGCGAATGTAGCCCGAGCGGTCGTTGAGGAACTTGATGAGCTCGGGCAGCGTTGCCGGATCACCCGGCTTGCGGAAAGCTCGTGCGTCGGCCTCGTTGGCCTGTTCCGCGTCGCCGCCCTGCGCTTCAACGATACGCGTGATTCTTGCCTGGTTCTTTTTGCGCTCATCCTCATTCTCTTCTTCGCTGAGAGGCATGGGAGCGAACGGGTTGTAGCTGGATTTTGCAGCGGCTAAAAAGCTTGGCTTGACGCTCGCGCTCGCGTCCTCGGGGATAACGTCTTTGCCAAAGCGGCTCTTTCCGCCCTTCGGAGGCTTCATCGAAGCAGGCGTGAATGGCGATTCGGCCTCCATCGAAATTGAGCGATCAACCGCCCCTTGGTTGTCGTTCCGTAGCGCAGCGGAGGAATCTGCTTCGCCTGCGCCTTGCGAGGCATTTTCCGGAGTTAGCGTGCTGATCTCTTCGCTTGGGCCGAAGTCGAAACCGAAGTTGAAGCTGGTATCGAACTCGCTACCACCATCGTTGGCGGTGACGGTTGGCGGAGCAGGCGTTTCTTCCGCAAACCCAAAGTCGAAGCTGTCATCGGATTCGCCTGACTCATTTCCTGCATATGCGGCGGTGTCGAAGCTCTCATCTTCTGACGCATCGCTGCTTGTAATCGACGGCGAACCGCCATCCGCTGCACCACCCGCATCCGCAATCAGAGCGCCTACGAAATCCGGGCCAAGCATCGCGCGCGCATCTTTGATCAGCTTCCGAAAACCAGCGAGCGCAGTGAGCGCACGTGCGGGCAACAGCTTGTCTTCGATGGCACGGCTAATCGCGTCCCACGTGCTTAGGCCAGTGCCGAGCGCCATGCGCTCCAGTGTATCCATGGTGGTCTTTCCAATTCCCCGCGGCGGCGAGTTCACCACGCGTCCAAGCGCAATCGAGTCATGCGGGTTCTGCACAAGCTTCAGGTAGCTGAGGAGGTCTTTCACTTCCGAGCGGTCGTAGAAGCTGAAGCCGCCGACCATGTGGTACTGGATGCCGTAGCGGCGCAGCGCTTCTTCCACCAGGCGCGATTGCGAGTTGGTGCGATACAGCACGGCGCAGCGCGGCAGGTCTTCCTGCGCACCAGCTTCTCGCATGTACTTCTGGATGCGGTCGGCAATGAACAGTGCTTCATTTTCCCCGTCCGGCGCTTCGTAGTAGCCAATGAGGCTGCCGCCCTCGCGCGAGGTCCACAGGTTCTTGCCTTTACGCTGTACGTTCTGCGCGACGACAGCGCTGGCGCCTTCCAGAATCACCTGCGTGGAGCGGTAATTCTGTTCGAGGCGAATTGTTTTCGCGTTATCGAAATCCTTCTCGAAGTCGAGGATGTTCTTGATGTCCGCGCCGCGCCACGAGTAGATGCTCTGGTCTTCATCGCCAACGACGCACACGTTGCCGTGCTTGCCGAGCAGGCGCATCAGTTCGTACTGCGGACGGTTGGTGTCCTGGTATTCGTCAATGAGCAGGTACTTGTACTTGCGGTTATAGCGCTCGCGCACTTCGCTGGATGTTTTCAGCAGGCGCACCGTTTCGAGCAGCAAGTCGTCGAAGTCGAGCGCGTTCGCTTTGAAAAGTTCATCGCGGTAAATCTTGAAGATGTGCGCGATCTTTTCTTCCAGCGGATTGGTCGAGGCAAGGAAGTACTCCTGCGGATCGATCATGTGGTTCTTTGCCCAGGAGATGCGGCCAAGCGCCACGCGCGGTTTCAACTGCTTGTCATCCACGCCCAGCCGCTTGAGTGCCTGCTTCACCACGGCCTGCTGGTCGGTTTCGTCGTAAATCGCAAAGGTCTTCGTCAGACCTTTGCCGCCAACCCGCAGCGCTTCAATGTCGCGCCGCAGCACGCGTACGCAGAAGCTGTGAAAGGTGGCGAGCGTTGGCTTCGCGAGCGTGGAGTGGCCAAGAATTTTGGTGACGCGTTCTTCCATCTCCTTCGCCGCTTTGTTGGTGAAGGTGACGGCAAGTATGCTGTCGGGCGAAACGCCGCGTTCCTGGATGAGGTACGCGATGCGATGCGTGATGACGCGCGTCTTGCCGGAGCCGGCGCCGGCGAGAAGAAGCACCGCGCCATCCACGGAAACGATGCCTTCACGCTGTTGCGGATTCATGTTTGCGAGAAGGTCAGGCACAACACCTATTTTATCGGCTTGCGACTGTGTGAATCAGGGGCGCAGGCTGAACCCCAAAGGGTAAACACGCGTCTCTAAAGAGTGTGCCTCTCGTGCTGGCGTAGCGTTCCGCGGACACATAAGCTATACAAGGACACTCGTATCGAGTTGGGAGACTTAACCTTTTCACGGGTAACAACAAGCCGCATTGTGTATGTTTCGCGCGAGCCTCTGATCCATCAGCTCGGCGGAAGTACCACGTATGCGCTCGGCATCATTGCCGCGCTGAAAGCCAAGGGCGCGGATGTATCGATCCTCACCACAAACGCTTATAGCTGCTCGCCGCTGCTGTGGTTTCGTGCGGCTGCTCCGCTGCCCGCTGACGTTACGCTGGAAGCTCCGGGCTTTGTGCGCTTTGGCAAGCTTTATCTGAATCTATTTTCTGCCGGCGCATGGGCGCGTGCCTTCAGCCGGGTTGGTGTGCGTTTTCCTGCGATGCGGCCCCTTGCGAAGTTCGTGGAGAGGCTGTTCGGCGGAGGGCTCTACACCAACGCATGGGATCTGACGCCGCCGACACGCAAAGAGAAAGCCGCGGCGAAACGAGCTGTTGAGCGGCACAACGCAACGACCGTCATTGTGAACTATGACTTCTGGGCTCCGTTGTTGCAGGAGCTTGCAGGTTCAGGACGCAAACGCGTCATCGTGATGCACGACCTGCTATCCGCGCGCACACGAGCTTTTCTTGAGGCAGGGACACCGCTCGACAGCCCGCACGTTGGCGAGGCAGAGGAAATGCAGTGGTTATCTTCTGCTGACCTGGTGCTAGCCGCACAACCGCGCGAAGCAGAATACATTCGCAAGCAGATCAGTGTTCCCGTGCTGGTAGCGCCGCTGCCTTACACGGCGAAGAAACTTAGCGGCGAACCTGCTCCTGAAACCTGCTTGTTCGTCGGCGCGAACATTCCGCCAAACCAAACGGGCATTCGGTGGTTCCTGGACGAAGTGTGGCCGCGCGTGAGAACGGCAAATTCTAATGCGACACTTGCGCTGGTCGGCAGCATCTGCTCGTTTGTAGAAGACGGCCTTCCGGGAGTGCTGAAGCTAAACGTTGTGCCTACGATTGACAACGAATATGCGCGCGCCTGTGTGTGCGTCGTGCCGTTGCTCATCGGCAGCGGCATTAAGATCAAGCTCATCGAAGCGTTGAGCTTCGGCAAGGCCGTTGTGTCTACGTCAACAGGCGTGCAGGGTGTAGAAGAGTGGGCACCACGTGTCGTCGACGTAACCGATGATGCGGCGGAGTTTGCTTCTGCGGTTTCACATCTGCTGCAGGATGCGAGTGCTCGCAAGGCTCGCGAAGCTGTAGTAGCTGCTGCGTTTCAGCAGCACCTGGTAAGCGCGACGGCGTTCGGACCTGATTTCATTGCAAGCGTCCTGTAGGGTTCATCACATGCAAGAGTGTAATGAGCGTGCGGCAGCGAACTGAGCTGCTCATACTTCTTTTAGGCCAAGTGAACAGGCAGCAGATTCCTTCGGGAATGACAGAAAAGAAATCGGCTCTGTAACGAAGCCCGGGCAGATGCTCGACACCGACGCGTATGGCTAGTCTCGAATCATTCGCCATCGATTACTAGAATTGCGGAACCAAACGAAATTTCCTGCGTATCTCTTACTGCGACCGGCTACCTGAACCTAGGCAGGCACGACCGATCTACTTTCAGCACGCCGGAGATCCATCATGAATCGTCGTCTCGTTGCCAGCACTTTGCTGGTTGCTGCTTCCCTGTTGTCCACGTCTTCTGCCTTTGCATCCACCGCGTCACTGCATGCACCAGTGAACGCATTCTTCGGCGCAAAGAGCGATCTGATCAAATTCACCGTTCGCAACGACTCTGCCAGTGAAGTGAAACTGAAAGCCGGAGAGAACGAAACCACCATCGCACCCGGCAGGACTGCTGACATGAAACTGCCAAACGGCACGCAGGTTATTGCGGTTTCGGGAACGTCGCACGATGCTGGATCGGTGCTTGCCACCGTGTCGAGCGCCCTCAAAGGCAACACGCTCGTCGTGCGCTAAGTAGGTTCGGGAAGCAGGAGCCTGTGAAGACTGCGGGTCTCTCCACGTCGCTACGCTTCGATCAAGCCGACGATGTATGGTTGGACTTCAAACAAGGAAAAGCCCTGCTCAATGAGCAGGGCTTTGTTCCGCTTACGCGGGAGAAACTAAGCTGCGATCGTCGGTTCGATAGAAACGAAGCGGCCTTTTTGGCCCTTGTCCTGGAACTTCACGATGCCGCTCACCTTGGCGAACAGAGTATCGTCGCTGCCGCGACCGACATTGAGTCCGGCCTTCAGTGGTGTGCCACGCTGGCGAACGAGGATCGAGCCGCCGGTTACGGTTTCACCGCCAAAGCGCTTTACGCCGAGACGCTGCGCGTTTGAATCACGGCCATTCTTTGAACTTCCAAGACCTTTTTTATGTGCCATTGCTTTGTCCTAACCTTTGCTCATGGCCGCAAGCGCAGCCGGAATTGTTACGCCGTGAAGCTCTTGCCGCCGACCTGAATCTCGTTGATCTTTACTTCAACGAAGTTCTGGCGATGCCCCTGCAGCTTTTTGTACTGCTTCTTGCGCTTGTAGTGGAATACGAGGATTTTCTCACCGCGGCCTTCGCCGACAACCTGAGCCAACACCTTTGCGCCGCCGAGTTCCTGCTCAAACTTGCCTTCTTCGCCACTGAC
Source organism: Granulicella sp. (assembly GCA_965200515.1). Classification (GTDB taxonomy): domain Bacteria; phylum Acidobacteriota; class Terriglobia; order Terriglobales; family Acidobacteriaceae; genus Granulicella. Next base: position 3,724,399 of record CBDAUT010000014.1, read on the forward strand.
TGCGAGAACGTCAGAAAACTCAAGCTTGCCATCGTCGTGCGCGCTGGTCTCAATCTTCAGGGTCTCGCCTGGAGCCACACGATACTGCTTACCACCGGTGCGAATTACTGCGTACATATCAGCCTCATCTGGTCCGCAAGGCGCAGTCTGTCGCGCGTTGCTTTCCACAGGAATTCCTAAACTTTTGCTTGAGGAGGGCACCTGCCCTACCGATCTTTCCAGCCCCGCAGCCTTAAGCCGCCAGCCGAACCGGTCACGCAGCCACCTGCCAATGAAGACAAATCGGCTACTTCGCCAAACTATGTGAGTGTACCGGAAAGCCGAGCGAGAGGTCAATGAAAGCCGGCCCACCGTGTAACAGCTTGTTAGGTATTGCAGAGCAAAAGAAGAGGTGTCCTCGTTCGGGCCGCCTCTGGTGTTCTGCAGAATGGGGATGCATCCCGGCTATAAGGCAAGAGTGATCCTTGAACGCGGTCAGCCCACCGCCGACCGCAGGTTTGCCGCGCTCGCCTAACATGCTCTTCGGGCGCAAAATCAATGTATGAATCAGTCCTCAGGCCGCATCCTTCGACTGATCGCCGTCTTCAAGCTGCTGAAAGCGGCATCGCTCATTGCGATAGGGCTCGCCGCGCTCAAGCTGATCCACGTCGGCCCAGAGAATGGACTGAATCATTTCGTCGAGCGCCTCGGCTTGAACCCGGACGGTCGCTATGTCGATCACGCCATCGGCAAAGTCGCGAGCATCCAGCCGGACAAGCTCAGAGACATCGGGTTCGGCAGCTTCGTTTATGCTGCGTTGTTTTGCACGGAAGGCACTGGATTGTGGCTGAAGAAGCGCTGGGCCGAGTGGTTCACGGTAATCATCACCGCGTCGCTGGTGCCGCTCGAAATCTACGAACTGCACGAGCACCCCTCCGCAATGAAGGTCGTCGTGCTGCTGATTAACCTCGCTGTGGTGATCTATTTGGTCGTGCAGATTCGGCGCGGCAAACACACTTAGTCTTGCCTCGCGCGCGCGACGTTCGTGACAACGCTCCTGTATATTTTGCCCAACCCAGGAGACTCATGATGTCCGTTTTGAAGTCGAGGCTTTCCTCTGTTAGCCGTCGCGCTTTCTTGAGCAATGCCGGCAAGTCTGCCGCAGCGATGGCCGGTGCACAGATGTTGCACCCACTGCTCGCGCAGATTCCTAAGCCGAAGTCGCCGAATGACAACATCAATCTCGCGCTGATCGGCGCGGGCATCCAGGGACAGTTCGACACGAAGACCGCGCTGCAGGTTCCCGGTGTAAAGCTGGTTGCCGTTGCCGACTGCTACGACGGTCGCCTTACGCATGCAAAAGAGTTGTGGGGCGCGGACGTTTTCACCACACGCGACTACGGCGAAATCCTCAAGCGCAGCGACGTAGACGCGGTGCTGATCGCGACGCCCGACCATTGGCACATGCAGGCTGCGGTGGATGCCATGCGCGCGGGCAAGGACGTGTATCTCGAAAAGCCGATGATCCACATCTACCCGGACGGGCCCAAGATCATCAAGACCGCGCAGGAAACGAATCGCATTCTGCAGGTCGGTAGCCAGCGCGTCAGCTCTGTTGTGTATGCGAAAGCAAAGGAGCTTCTCGCGGCAGGCGCGATCGGCAAGCTGAACATGGTGTCGGCGCACTGGGACCGCAACTCCTCCATCGGCGCATGGAACTACACCGTTCCGCTCGATGCCTCGCAGCAGACCTGTGACTGGCCTCGCTTCGAGGGCTCCGCGCCGAAGCATCCTTTCTCCGCCGAGCGCTTCTTCCAGTGGCGCAAGTGGAACGACTACGGTTCGGGCGTGGCAGGCGATCTCTTCGTGCATCTCTTCAGCGGAACGCACTTCATCACCGGCAGCCATGGGCCCACGCGTGCCATGGCCACCGGCGGCTTGCGCTACTGGAAGGATGGCCGCGACGCACTCGATGTTCTGCTTGCCACCTTCGACTACCCGCAGGGCTTCAATTTGAGCCTGCGTGTGAATTTCGTGGATGGCGGCGACGAAAGCGAAGGCTTCCTCTTCACGGGCTCCGAAGGCCTGATGGAGATCGCTAACAACACCGTAACCGTAACGCGTACGGCGCAGCCCAGCGAGCCCGGCTACACCGTGATGACTTTCGCCGAAGACATGCAGAAGAAGACGCTCGAAGCGTATCGGCAGAAGTATCCCGTATCGCATCCCCAAGGCGCGCCCGTGAACACCATCGAGAAGTTCTCCGCATCGCCGGGCTACCTCGACAGCTACGATCACTTTCACAACTTCTTCGACTCCGTGCGCAACCACAAGCAGCCTGTAGAGGACGCGACCTTCGGCTTCCGCGCCGCGGGTGCTGCGCTGCTCAGCAACCTTAGCGTCGAAAAAGACGCGATCATTCACTGGAACCCCGAAACGATGCAGGTGGAGAAGGCCTAATGAAGCTCGCCCTTGGTGCAGGTACAGTCGCAGGTCTAATCGCAGCCATTGCTGCAGTCCCGTTCGCTTTCCCTCCAGCTCTCCGCGCGCAGGATCCTGCGCACGCGAAGGAGTTTCGATTGCCTACACCCGGCAATGGGCCGGGGGGTGCGGCACGTATGGCGTTCCTTACGCATCGCCTTGGCAGCGACCACGCAGAAGGTATTTCTGTCATCGACATGAACGGCGACGGCTTTCCTGACCTGCTGAGCGGTGCGTACTGGTATGAGAATCCTGGCGCGGATGGCGGCGAGTGGAAGCAGCACCAGTTCCGCACAGTCGGCTTCCACAACGAGTTCGTATCAGATTGCGGTGAGTGGGTGGTCGACGTGGACCATGACGGTCTGCCTGACCTCGTCACCACAGGATGGATCAGCAACGGCGTTTGGTGGTTCAAGAACCCCGGTCCGAAGGCCACTGCCGCGGGCGCGATGTGGAAGAGCGGTAAGCTCTCCGACAGCTTCGATACCGAAGGCGGAGCGTTCGCCGACATCAACGGGGACGGCCAGCCGGACCTGATCCTCGCGCATTACAACCAGTCGGGCCTTCTTTGGATTGATTTCAGCGGTGCGATCACGAAAATCCATAAGCTCGGCGACAGTGCTGAGGATGGCCACGGCGTCGGCGTTGCCGACATCAACGGGGACGGCAAGGCGGACATCCTCACCACACACGGCTGGTTTGAACAGATCGATGCGAATGCCGGCAAATGGAACTGGCACCCCGACTGGGAACTCGGCGACACTGGATTTCCGATCATCGGCTATGACGTAAACCACGACGGCAAGATGGACATCATTTTCGGCCAGGGGCACGGCTACGGGCTTTACTGGCTGGAGCGCACCGGCTCCGACGATCATCGCAAGTGGGTGCGCCACACGATTGATGAATCCTTCTCGCAATCGCACGCGCTCGCGATGGTGGATGTGGATGGTGACGGCACGCCCGAGCTGATCACCGGCAAGCGCTACCGTGGCCACTCCGGCGGCGACCCAGGCTCGTACGATCCACTGGTGGTGTACGCCTACAAGCTGCCGACCCCTGCCGCGCTGCGCAGTCTGAAAAACGAATCGCACAAGTCAGAAACTGCACCGCAAGGCATGCGCGTTGGCGAGCTCGTCACACTGGCTGACCCAGAAAACGATCCCGTGTGGGAACGTTTTCCGCTTTCTGTAAACGGCACCGCCACGGCAGGCACGCAGTTCGTCGCGGCTGACTTCGACAAAGATGGCGACATGGACATAGCCAGCGCTGGCAAGCTCGGCGTACACGTCTACGAAAACCTGTTGGTGAACAAGGTGCCGAAGACAGTACGCGAAGAGACGCAGCCGCTGAATCGCAAGTGGCCCTTCCCTGGCGAGGGCAAGGAAGTGCCGCAGGAAGATGGGCCAGCACCAAAGTAGCGGCAACACGAATCGAAGCAGGCAAGAGCTGCGCACGAAGGTAATCACACCATCGTGCGCAGCAGCTCTTGTTCTTTCGGACTTTCCCACTGAACGTCGTGCTTAATCCTGCCGATAGGGCATCTCCTTCTCTCTCGAAAGGAGAGACATATGCCTAACTCGGTACAACCGTTGGACACCCTGCAGGTGAACTCCGTCTCTGAAACCTCATCGATCCGCGCTGCAGCAAAGCAGTCGCAGCATAAACTCGCGCAGGACGATCCCACAAAAGCGATTCCCAAAGACACAGTGAAGATCTCCGCTCAGTCGCAGATCATTGCGCTGAAACAGCGCGGAGCCTCGCCGACCGAGATCGCGGCGAAGCTCGGCCTGTCCGTCACGGACGTGAATGCAGCTCTCAGTCCCTCTTCGAGCAACTATGAATCGGGTTCGTCAGTGCTGGCCGCACTCAGCGGCAAGCGCGCTGCCGCGCAGGCTAGCCTTGCTCAACCGCAGTCCTGATATCGGCGTGAGCGGCGAATCGGCAAATCTCACTCAGCAACAAAGATTTATCTTGACGTGGCAAGCGAAAGGGTAAACCCTCACTGCCATGAGTAAGCAGCACCAGAACAAGTGGAAAAGGGCTCGCCGAACGGCCATCAACAACCGGTCTCGCCGCTGAAGCGCGTGCTGCTGCGCAACATTCCCGAGCTCAAACCCGAGCTAGATCCCGTGATCAACGCCATCGATTCATGGGCTCGCGATTCGCGTGAAGTACTACTCACTTGCATGGCAGCCGAGGCCCGGCGCAGAAAGCGATCCCGCGTTCCGGCAGTCGGCATTCCAAGTGGCCTGGAGGGCGTTGCTGCATGACGCGATGAAGCCCTCGACTAGTTGCGGAATCCCCAAGAAAACAGCTGCGTCAAAATCTTTCTTGCAGTGCGGTCATGCTTCTGGCAGTGTGTTCACAATCACATGAGATCTTTTCGCGCGACCATGGCGGCAGTATTTCTAACCTCATCCCTCTGCCATTCGCTTACAGCGCAACGAGGCAGCATCACAGGGCATGCCTTCTGCGAGGACACGAAGAAGCCATGCAGGTTTGCCGCAATCATCGCCGAGCAGATCACGACTACTGGCAGCAGCTCGCAGACGAGTAGTACTGTTGCCGACCTCGACGGCGCGTTCGTGCTCACAAGTTTGCCTCCTGGACAATACCGGGTCTTCGGGGAGCTTTCAGGCTACTTATCTCCTACTTCTCTCTATTCGCCTGCGGAACTCGCATCGCCATCGACGGCAGCGACGCCAGAGTTGGACACACTGTTTCCAACAATCACCGTTTCAGCCGACGCGACTACAGACATACAGGTGGTTCTTCGGCGCGGCGCAACCCTTTCCGGTGTGGTGCGGTACGACGATGGAAGCGGTGCGGGCAATCTAAACATTCGCATCCTGAAGAAAGCAGGAACGGGCGAATGGCAGAATGCAGCGATAAGCTCCTCCGGCCTATTCAGTTCCATGGGCGGCACCACAACGAACACAGATGACGGAGGCACATATCGGGTCGCGGGGCTACCCGCAGGAGAGTACACAGTGGAAGTAGCTCTTCCGACGGCTCTGATGTCGCCTTCATCGCTTTCTCAATCTGCTCACCTGAACGTGAAGGTCGCTACGGGGGCTGCACTCAGGACCTATTACGGAAATGCTCACTCACTAAAGGCGGCACGTTCCGTCGAACTAAGCTCCACCGCTATGCGTGGCGATGTAGATGTGGTGATTGATACAACAACACTGCACCAGGCATGCGGGACTGTCCTGCGCAGAAACACACATCAACCATACGAAGGATCGCTCCGATTGCAGTCCTCGGGTGAGCCGGCGATTGCATCACGCGACACCACCACAAACAGCGACGGCACGTTCTGTTTTCAATACCTCCCGTCTGGCAAATACACGATCGAATCCGCAGGGAAAGCAGCAAGGCAACAACTGCTCTTCACGTTCCAACTAGACCGCGATATCGGCGACTTGGCTGGTGAACTCTAGCGCATTTCCTACGGTCCGCCCCTTGCGCTCTAGGCCGCACCTTTCCCGCTACCCTTACAAAACGATGGCCCTTCACCTCAATCGCGCAAATTTCGACGCGCTCATCTGCGACTGCGACGGCACGCTGGTCGACTCCGGCGCGCTGTATTGCCGCTCGCTGCAGTCGGTGTTCGCGGCGCTCGGCCTACCGTTTGAAAGAGATTGGTACTTCGCACGCACGGGCCTCACACCGAACGAGCTGCTTGAGGTCTATCGCCGCGAACTGCACGCCATACCGAAAGACAACACCTTCCTCACGGGCGAAGTGACGCGCCTGTTTCAGGAGAACCTACACACGCTTGAGGAAATCACTCTCGTGGCTGACATCGTGCGCTCGCTGCATGGCGTTGTGCCGATGGCTGTTGCTTCGAACGGTCAGTATCCCAACGTCACAGGAAGCCTGAAAGCTGTTGGCCTCTTCCCGTACTTCGAGACGGTGGTCACCGTCGAAGACGTTGCGCGCGGCAAGCCCGCACCGGACATCTATCTTGAAGCAGCACGGCGCCTGGGCATACAGCCACAACGATGCACCGTGCTCGAAGATTCCGACGAAGGTTTAGAGGCTGCTCGATCAGCGGGGATGCAGGCGATGGACGTGCGACCACACCTCGCACATGCCGGATGACTCAGCGCGCTCTACTTCTGCATGAGTGTGAAGCCAGCCTGGAGAATTTCGGTGACGAAGCAGGTCGCAATCAGCTTGGTTGCGATGCCGCTGCGCAGCCGGCCTGCCGCATCGTTTAGCAAGTCCGCACTGATTCCGACGATTTCTCGCAACTGGTGATAGCAGTCATCCCAAGACTCCGCAGGTGATGCGAACACGGACTTCGTTCCATCCGGAACGGCTGTCATCGCCACCTGCAGTTCTCCCGAACCACGCTGGGGCACAAGACGAATCGTGAAGGCATTCTGGGAGTTCAGGTTCAAAGGTTAAACCTCACTTGTTGGTCTTCACACGCGTCGCTGCTATGCAGCCGACTTTTCCGCAGTGAGCGGCAGAACTGCTGGCTCACCGAGTTCTATTGCCGTTACTTCGTTCCATCCGCCCGGCAGAATCGTCTGCGCGTACATTTCCCACACACCGGCGCGGCGGAAACCAATCACGGATTTCGGCGATCTGGCGCCGAATTGTTCGGCGGCCTTACGGCCGGATTCTGCGCACGTGAGCAGAATGTCGGCTCCTTCCATCTGTGGCACCTCGGCGAGGTTCAACCTTGGCACATTCAGCGCCTTGAGCCGTATTCCCGTGCCTCGGAACCACACCGGCCCAGGGACGCCCACGGGCGATATGGTGAACTGCTGTTGCTCATAGTCGAAATAAAAGAGGTACTCATGAACTCCCGCCGGGGGTATGCCGTGCGGTTGGCAGACCAGAGTCCTCGTGTGAAGAAACAATTCAGGATCGCGCAGTAACTCCTGTAGCTCGCTTTTCAGCAGAGACATATCTTTCTGCTGCTGAAGTGCAAACAGCCGAAGCGGGAAAAATTCCAACTTGTGGGCGATGGCAGCCCCAGTCGAGAACCTCACCCAGTTCAGATCGACTGCGGAAGGGCAGTCCACACCCATCATGTTCGTGTTGATGAGCGCCAGAATACGCCGGTCCGCACGTTCTTTCTCCGTCCCCGCTTTGAGAAAGCCTTTCGTCATAAACGTCGCAAAGAACTGTTGCCTGTCTAGCCTGGAGTACTGCGCTATCCAGTGCAGCAGGAACTGCCGTATCGTGGCTTGTTCTTTCGCTGGACACATCTCGCAGATTTGCGCAATAGTCCCGTTGAGGCGATTGCTGTAGTCCTGCTCCATGAATGGCATTACGCGCTTCCTGTCTCCAATCCCGCTATCAAGTACCGGGTCAACCACTCTTCGATGCAGCTCTGCGGTTCGGCGCATCGCGGTCGCTCATGAGCTTCAAGCCAAAGCGACAGCCCGACATCACAAGGAGCTTCGCGCAAGTTCGTTGTGCGAGTGCTTTCGCATTCTTCTGAATCTTTCCCCAGGTCTTCGGATCGAACTCGGCTTTGTCATCCGCGCTGATCCTGCGACGTAGATGTATTTCTTTGATTTCGCCGGAGAATCCAGGGGCTCAAACAGGTGTGCTTCCACGATGAAGTATTCACAATTAGTTTTCAACTGCTTGCCAAGGACCTGGCCGTCCAGGGCGCATGCGGAAAGCGCTTTCGGGAGCTTCGGGTGCATCCCGCTTTTCCGTACAGTGCTGCGAGCAGATGATAAGGAACCTGGTCTTTCGCCGAGTTCCGCATATCCACGCCGCCAAGATTCGTTTTGCTGCACCTCCATCGTCCCGATCGAGCTTCGAATGCTCTGCGATCCACGCATAGACGAACCGCCAAATTACGGATCACCCGTAAACACCTGACGCAAACGTCGGCTACCGTTCCGACCACGCAGCGGCGTTGTCCATAAGTCCCTCGGTTACACCATTTTCATCCAGACATTGAGCGAGGTGCCGCTGCTTTATTTGGCCTGCTTGATAAGGCGCAGCTTGGCACCGGTACGCTTTGCGAAAAGCTTCGCATTCTTTTGAAGCAGGGTCCACGCTTCTTCGCTGAGAGGTTTCTTTCTCATGCCAAAGTCAGTGTCGCCCATGAACTCTTGCGAGAGGTAAATCTCCGTGATACCCCCTTTGAAAAATAGCGGCTCGAACAGATGAGCTTCCACAAGCGAAGACGGCGAATAGACCTGGTTGTCACCCAGTCTCTGATTGAAGAAAAGTACGGATTCCAGAAGTGAACGTAGCGCAAGATTGTTTGTGCCCACCTTTCCATATAGAGCACCGAGCAGGTCGTAGGGTACTTGGTCGTGAGAAGATCCGCCCATACCTACAGCCATGTTGGAAAAAGTATCGCCTGCGAAGTAAAGCGCGTTCTTCTTGAACTTCTTATCAAGAACGAAGTAGCTGAAGCCATACATTGCTGCGGGACCGTGTGGTGATCTTCCATAATTCAATGCAGCGAACACCTGCTTGGTTTTCGGGTTGAAGAATGGGTTTTTGAATGTCGTAACCTGGTCCGATAATCCACCAGTACTGAGGTCCATAATTTTGTCGGTGGCCTGTGTCACCGACGCTCCATTTGGTCCCTGCGTTTTGGTGAAGCCGGCGTGCAGCGGATTCATGGAGCGCTGCACGCCACTCCAACCTTCGGCTGCATGCTTTTCTGTGAAGGTGGCTGTGTTATCCGCTCCGACGCGCATTCCAGCGGGATTCAACGCGGTGGACACGAGCTGCACACGCGAGTTGACCTTCGTTGCTCGCTCATACATCTGCTGGTAAGAATCTGAAGAGTTCGGCTGCGAAAAAAAACCCCACGCGTCGAAGTTGATTGTCAGATCGAACGCTTGCAGCTTCTTGGTCATGTCGTCGAACGCGTATTCGAGATGTTCTCTGCTTGCCGCGCGACCGTTCGAATGGTATTTCGCCAGTGCGTTCATCGTTTCCATGCGCAGCAGCTTTTCCATCCCGTTGAGGGTGCGCACCTGCGCGCGTACGTAATGGTGCTGCACCATGCGTGCCTGCACCATCTGCACGTTGGCTGGCTGATCGAGAACTGGTTTCGCGGTGGGTTTGGATCCCATCCAGAGAGGTGTTGTAGCCATGTCGTTGCCTTTCGAAAAGTAATGCCCGGTGGGGGCAAGTTAGGAGCATTCGTGCGCGAGAGTTCTCAGTTCGTACTGAGCCTCATGCAACATGCGTCACAGAATGGCCGTCCTGGTATGCGTCCCACCGTAGACTTCTTTCCAGCACTTCCTCCAGGCCGCGCGGAGAAAGCTGGGTATTGCCGGTGGGAATGGGAAGTTCAAGCAATCCCATAATCTCGGCTGCAGCGTGGTAGCACCGGATGATGAAGTTCGAGCAGTAGAACGTCGAATGATGATGTCCCTCTGCACCGAACTGCCGGTTCTTGTTCCGGAAGGCGGTCTGTGAGCCCGGCTTTCGGTACGGAGAAATAAACGCCTTTGCATGGTTGTAGGCGCTGTAGTCGGGTGTGAAGTCGCGCTGTTTCAGGTGGCTTTCCGCAACCTGTGCGGCGAATTCGCGAACCTTGTACTTATCAGGGCCGCCGTAGCGGAAAACCCGGTATCTCCCGGAATGCAACGCGACTTCACGGATTCCCGAGCCCGCTGACTCGATCACGTTGGTTCCGCGGCCGGTGGCAATCGCGGGATGAATGGTGTTGGCATGACCCCCTCCGAACGCTCCCCCGACGCGCTGAGCGGCAGCAATGGCAATATGGGTCACTGTCTTGCGGGCATCTACGGTCATTACAACGTCGCCGGCTTTGAGGACGGGGAGAGGCATGGGAACTCCTGTCAGGAAATGGCAGCAGCAGCCGAGAGAGCTTACCGCTTGAGGCCGTGTGTTCACCCAAACGTGGCACAAATTCCGCAGGACGGGTGATACATGGGGTTTCTGCCGGCTTCGCAGGGGGTGTAATGCGATCATGTATCTTTGAGCTAAGTAGCGGGCCCTGAACAAGTTATCGTGTAACACCGAGGTAAGGTCGCAGCGGCAGGCGAATACCTCATGCCGAGGCTGCGTGGATCCCCAACAGGTAGAACAGTTCCGAAGCGCGCTGAAGGATGTGCTCGCGGGAGACATATTTCAGCGCTCACCGGCCCTCGGACGCCTGCTTACTTTCCTCGTCGAACGCACACTCGCCGGCGAAGCCGCCACCCTCAAAGAATCCGTCATCGGCCACGAGCTCTACGAGCGGCCAGCGAGCTATGACCCCAAGCTAGATTCCGTAGTCCGCGTCAGCGCCAACCGCTTGCGAGTCCGCCTGGAAGATCACTATCGCGCCAATCCCAATCAGCGCTTGCAAATCGTGCTGCCGAAAGGCTCCTACGTTCCCTTCCTTGAGATCAAGGAACCCGCGGAAGATGCAGTCGCGATTTTAGAGCCTACGGTGGTTAGTGAACACAAACCTGATTCGACGCAGCGGGACATGGCTCCGCAGCGAATTGGCTGGAACCTGCATTCGCATGTGTTCCCAATCCTCTCTGCTCTTACGATCCTTGTGCTCATTTGTGCGCTGGTATGGGTCAGGCATCACCATGCATCAACAGCCGACACGGTAGCCAATGACGGACGAGCCTGGAAGTTGCGTCCTTTCGCGCGTCTCGGCGGCTCCCAGGCATTCGCTGCCTTCTCGCCGGACGGCACGCAAATCGCTTTCGACTCCACAACCACCCACGACGAGACAAAAACCATTTACATCCAGGCCGCCGCATCAGAGGAAGTACATCGCATCGCCCCCGGCCTGCGACCCGCGTGGTCTTCCGATGGCAAGCGCCTCGCTTTTCTCAGACCGGAGTCAAACGGCAAAGAACAGATCGTTCTGTACACGCTCGACTCTGGGGAGGAAGTTGTTTTAGCGGAACTGGACGGAGTTGGTTCCTGGCTGTGCCAAATCCCACGCGTGGCCTGGAGCCGCGATGGAACGGCGATTTATACGAGCTCCAGCTCCGGGCGTGCTTCAGGCTGCGGCTTAGTCGAAATCAACATCGCCACCGGGAACATACATCCAATCACTCCGGTCGGCGGTCCGTTCAACGACTTGGAACCCGCTGTCTCACCGGACGGCACCACGCTTGCCTTTCTACGCGGCTTTGAGATGGGCAAGTCCGACATCTTTACTGTAAGCACGAACGGTGGCGAAGCTCATCGGCTCACATTCGACAGCACCGATCTCCTGGGGCACAACTGGACACCCGACGGCAAAGCCCTGATTGTTGCTTCGAGCCGCGATGGTGGAGCACGTCACCTGTGGCGCTTCCAACTCGATGGTGGAGCACCGCGATCACTTACCGAGGGCCTTTCCGAGCCAAGCTTTCCTTCCCCTGCCCCAAACGGCACCGAGATCGCCTTCACCCAATACAGGACAGCAGCGCCACTTTGGCGAGCAGCGGAGGGCCGGCTCACGGAGCTTTTGGACAATCAGAGCAATAACACCAAACCATCCATGTCTCCTGATGGCAGGCATCTGCTGTACGGCAGCGATCGCAGTGGGAGGTCGGAGGTCTGGATCAGCAACGCGGACGGCAGCGACTCGCGAGCCCTGCTGCCCGTTGGCTCAGTCTCCGCGTCGGCACCGCAATGGTCTCCCGATGGCAAACGCATCATTCTGCAATGCACCATCCACGAAAATTCACGCGTGTGCCTGGTGGACGCAGACGGCACTCATCTCGTCGAGCTTACGGGCGAACCCCGGGTTCGGTACCATCCCAGTTGGTCACGGGATGCACGAACCGTTTACTTCACTTCTCCGGAAAGGGGCAAGGAGAACATCTTCCGCATGGATCTCCCTACGCAAACAGTTACGCAAATGACGTACGAGGGGGCCAACAAAGCAGTCGAGTCATGGGATGGAAAATGGCTCTTCGTCGCGGCAGACCGTCCATCAGGCGGGTTGGTCGTGCTTCCGGTTCCAGGTACACCAGGGGAATGGGCCGAAGCAGAAAAGCACCCAATCGCTTCCATTCTTGGCCCATCACCGGGCACGGACTGGGACGTTGGCAAAGAAGGCCTTGTGTATATCGACTACACCCATCCGCAGTTGCCGAGCCTCAGGCTGTACAGCATCGATAGGCACGCCTCGAGGCCGCTGATGAAGCTTGGCAAACAGCCCGCCGGTGCTACGTTCTCCATCGGGGTTCTCCCCGACGGTAAGAGCGTTATCTTCACCGTCGTACACAGCTCGTCGGAGCTGACCATCATGTCTTCGCAGAAATAGGGTCTACTGCAAGTCAGCCATTTCGTAGAATGGCCGAATCTCAATCTCGCTCGGCCCTGGCATTGGGTTAGGACACTTCTTCACCCACGCGACCGCCTCGTCCATATCCTCAACTTCCCAGATCCAGAAGCCCGCAACAATCTCGCTCGTTGCGCTGAAAGGCCCGTCTTTCACGATGCGGTCGGTGCCCTCAAATGCTACGCGCTTGCCTTGAAACGTAGGCTTCAGACCGGCAGCTTCTTTCATGACGCCGGCCTTCATCAGCTCTTCATTGAACTTGCTCATTGCTCCGAGCAGTTCGGTCGTTGGCAGCGTGCCTTGCTCGCTATCTGCGGTCGCCTTCACAAAGACCATCACACGCATCGTTCGTCTCCTGGCATTCGAAGCTACTGGCTTTCACTCTTGCACGCCGCACGGGCCTTCTCCAGCAGCTCGGGTGAATACTTCTCAGGAATTTTGACGAACTTCACGTGATCCTTCTGCGCTCTGCGCATCAGGTCGTCGATGTTCTCCTGTGTCTCGAGTATCTCTTTTTGCTCGAAGGTGTAGTTCTGCGCTTCCACAAATGTAAGCTTGCCCTGCGTTTTCGTTGTGGCAGCGATGCCGTAAAAGCGACCGCTCGTCTTGCGCCCCTCAGCAAAGATCACGCAGCCAGTGTTGCCGCTCATCACGCCAAAGACAACAGGCTCCGCATCCTTCCCTTTGTTTTGGGAGTGAAGAAGCGACGCAGGGGCAAGCGACAGAAATGTAAATAGGGAAACAGCACACAAAACAGGACTCTTCATGATGCAGAGCAATATAGCTTACGCAGGCACCGCACAGCACTAAACACTCGTCGAGTGCTGATCATGAAGACGGCAATACGCGGTAGCAACTACGGCAGGAGCATGAAAGAAAAGGGCCGCCCGAAGGCGGCCCTTTAGCTCGCGTGCGATCTACTGCACGTTCAGCGTCGCATCATCCAACGTGAACGACGTCTGCTTCGACGAGTCTTCCTTGCCCGTAAACTTCAGCACAATGGTTTTGCCGATGTAAGAAGCCAGGCTGTACGAGTGCTGTTGATAGCCCGTCGCCGCATTCAAATTGCTGAATGTTGCGAGCGTGCCGAGAACCGTACCGGATGTGTTGAGCACTTGCACGGTAAGGGTGTCATACGCGGCAGTCTTCGTGGTTTCTGCCGTGTCGATGTGCAGGTAGAACGCGAACGTTGCGGACGTTTTGCCGCTCGGAATCGCAACCTGCTGGCTGGCGGTATCGGTGTGCGTCGAGCCGTATCCGTCAAGCCACACGAAGTAGCTGCCGGCGTGCGGTGCTTCGCTCGAACCGCATGCGGCAGTCGTGCAGAGCGTTCCCGAAGAGAGTGTCCACGGTGTTGCCGCACCCGTTTCAAAGCCACCATTAACGATGAGCTGTGAAGCCGTGCTGGATGACGCAATCGTCAGCGCGATCGTGACCGCGTGCGTCAGGCTGCCGGATGTACCAGTGATCGTCACCGTAGACGTGCCGACCGTTGCGGCGCTCGAAGCCGTAAACGTCAGCGTGCTGCTGGTTGTAGTGCTCGCCGGGCTGAAGCTTGCCGTGACACCCGCAGGCAGACCGCTCGCACTCAGTGCAACGGAACCCGTAAAGCCGTTGAGTGCGCCAACCGAGATGGTGCTCGTACCCGTCTTCGCCTGCGTCACGCTCAGGCTGTTCGGCGAGGCCGACAGACCGAAGTCCGCAGTGGGTGCGGTGGTGCTGCCGGTCAAGGTGTTGATCAGCGTCTGCCCGGTAGGGCTGCCCCATCCGGTCACCAGGTCATAGCCAGTCACCGCGTTGAAGCCGCTTCCGCTTCCAGCCGAAGGCTTGTTGTTCCCGCTCACAATGTCGTGAAAGTTCGACTTGTAGGTTGAACTCACGCCGATGTTATAGATCGTCGGATTGAGAAAGCCGAGAGTACCCTTGCCAGCAGCCACGGCCTGCTGGTTCGCCAGCGCGATGAAGCCAGCCCAACGCGGTGTCGCATAGCTCGTCCCGCCGTATCCGGTTTCAAAGCTACCGTTCGAAACAGTAGAGTTGTCGAAGTCCGCTTCCATCGCTACATCCGGCGCATTGCGCAACGTCGTCGACCCTTTGTTCGATGAATTGATTACACCCGAGAGCTGTTGATAGCTGGGAATCGCCGTGCCGGTGTAGTACCCGCCACCACTGTCAGGCCAGCCGGTTTCAGACGCCCACGGGCCGCCCGCGCCAGTCGTCACGAGATCGGTACCGCCAACTTGCGTGATGTTCGCGTCCACCGATGGTGGGTCGTATGTTGAGCTGTTGAACTGGCCGGAGTCGCCGGTTGCGTTTAGGTAGCTTTGGCCCTGCGCCTGGAACTGCTTGAAGATTGGGTCGGAGGCCGTGCCAAAGTCGCCGCCTCCCCAGGAGCTGCTCAGCACCTTGGCAGTGTTGTCGGTCGCCATCTGGTTCAGCACATCGGTTGCGCTGTCGCCTTCATAAAAGAGCACCTGCGAAAGGCCCGGTGCCATGCCAATGACATTCACGATGTCGAGAATCTGTTCGCCGTCGTCGCAGGTGTTGTTGTTGATGGTGCCGTTGGTGTTGAATCCGAAGCAAGCGCCGTTATAGCCAGCTACCAGCACGTTTTTCACCGGCACCGAGTTTGCCATGCCAGTCTTCGAATAGAACAGCGTCAGGTCGGCTGCCTTGTACCCGTCGAAGGAGAAAATTCCTACGCTCTGACCTGCGCCGGTCAGCGTCCCGGTTGGGTAATACGCTTTGCGCATGTCACTTGGCAGATAAGTGTTGCTCGGGCCGGAGCCGCTGATGTGCGCAATCGCCTGCCCTGCTACCTGCGCGTTCGGCGCAACGACATTGCCGTTGCCTGCGCCTAGCCCTAACGAGAGATTGCCACCCTTGTGATAGTGCGGGTGCTTCAGGTGAGCATCGCTCAGTCCGGCCACCGCGTAAATCGCTACTGGCGCATCCACGCTCGGCTCGCGGTCGGGCGCATGAAATGTGCGTCCTCTCTCATCGTCCGAGTAGGTGTTCAGGCCAACATGGAACGCGCTACGGATCACGTCAACGGATCCGTCCACGTCGATGATGCGTCGGTTTGCCGTCGTTGCCGTCACCGTCAGTCCTTGGCTCTTCGCCCACGTCACGGCCTTGTCGTAGTCTGCCTGCGACGGCGCAAACTGCGCAGTGAACTGCTCGTTCGTCAGGTAATGGTGAAAGCTGGGGCTGGCTGGGTTATAGATGTCGCTCAACAATGAGTCGAGCTGAGCTTCATTGCGCAGCGGCAGCGTGATCGCAAGCTTCAAATGTTGGGCACCCGCTACCGCGCCAAGGCTCTTCGCCTCGCCGGAACTTACAAGCTGCGGAACGTGGTTACCGTGCAGCATCTGCTGCGCGGACGCGCCCGCCACCGTCGCCGCGAAAACTGCAGCGGCAGAAACGAACGGAACGAATTTCAGAAACGAAGAGTGCATTGGCGACGGCTCCAGAAACACACAACGAACGGTTGACTTGCGCCGGGTTTAAGGCGAGCGGGGGAGCACCGCTCACCTAAGTAACAGGAAATAGTTACCAGAGAGTAGTACCCGAAGGTGGTGTCGTCAACGAAAAACTGCATCGTCGCAAGGGGCACCCACCAGCGTCAATGGTCAAGCGGTTTACTGCCTCGGACTGGCCGGGATAAGGCTTGTCGGCGTGTATCGAGGCACAATGTAAAAGACTATGCGAGAATCCCAGAACGCAACACACGTGAAGGGCGCGCCTAATGAAGTCATCGAAAAGCTACAGCAGCAACCTTGGAGATGCTTTCATCCCGTTCCACTAATCGCCGTCGTCGCAATAATCTACTGCTATAAAGATCGTGCTCGAAAGAAGGGCTGCAACGTGGCGGCCAAGCGAGGACAAACTGTGGCACTCGACGGACGTGAACCTGATGGCACACTTTGGATCTCACAGGATGAATCCTGTGGCCACATTCTTCTCATCCCGGCCAACGAAGAAGCTGTCTACGTCTGGGACTATGATCGGGGCCATCGATTCCTCGCAGAAGACGAAGCGCTCACCTGGCATGAGGCGAACTGTCCGATCCTCGCGAGCAAACATTAGCGCGGACTGGCCTTAATAGCTTGGGACTTCAACTCGTCCCATCTGAAATTAGGCGGCCGACAGTCAGACTATTTCCGATCTGCTGAAAAATCTGCTTCAAGCTGGTCGTTGGTTGTGCGGAAGAGACACACGAGCTGGAGCCCCCCGTTGCCGTGTAGTCGGAAAAGAAGTTATCCGGCGAAGATGCCATCTGCTGAGCAGCCTGGCAAGGCGTAATGCCAGAGGTGTCCGTAACACAGCCAGTCTGCGTTGCGCCGTACGCCACGGTGTACACCTTGGTGCCGGCAGCCGCCGCGGCCTGCGCGGCAACAACACCCTGCCTGCACTCGTTCTTCAACGACGCGTACACACCTGAGTTCGGCGATCCATAGGGCATGTAGGCCTGCAGGTACTCATTAGCATCCCCATCCGTGAGGATAATCATCACGTTTTGAGAATTTGGATGAGCGTTCGCCTGCTCCACCAAGTCAGCTTGCGCCTGATAGATGGCACCGGCATAGTAGGTGCCGTAAATACCTACGGCTTGCAAACCAGTGCAGCCAAGCTTGCCACCGACCGCCCTTACCAAATTCGAGGAGGTGTTCAGGTTGGGGTTTGTATCGGACGTACGGTAGTCACTGGAATAGTCCACCACCTGATACACCGGTTTGTATGGATCGGTGTACTTCGAAATGGTCGGCGAAGAGGATGTGCTGCAGTCGTAGTCCTTGGCCGCTTGGCCTGTCGAAGTGAAGCCGGGAAACGTGTACAAGCTGACCAGATCTACAGGATTGGCAACGTTGGCGTTGGTAATCGTTCCGCAGGTGCTCAGGCTATTCTGGCACGGTGACATCATGTGCAGCAGCGTCTGCACACCAACATTCGCGCAGTTCAGGCGCGTATCAAGGCAACTGCTGTCGACGTCGAGGCCGTTCATGGAAAGTGTTGTGTCGACTATGATCGCCACGTTGTAGGGGACCGGACTCGCCCCGCGCATTGCGGACGTGGCGGTCGTGGTGATTGTCAGCGTGCTCTTGCCGAGGATACGCATGAAGTACATCGGCAGAGCCATCTGCTGCTTCACGGTGATTGCGTTGCCGTTGGAAGGCGTGATGCAGGCCATGCCTTGTGCTGTGAGTGAGCTCAAGCAGCGCACCTGAGGATAGCCACTGACCATGGAGACACCCGGCAGACTTGGCTTCGCATTCAAATTGCCTGCAACTGAACTGAACTGCGTTGCTACATCTTTCGCGTTGCTGGAGGGCAGCGCGGATGCGCCCGCCAAAGCAGCGGCATCGGTGCTGGCCTGTAGCTGGCGGTACGTGTACATGCCACGGCCGATGTCGACAACATAGCCCGTCATACCGAGCAGGCACATGAGCATGAATGCAACGATGGGAAGCGTTTGTCCGCGCTCATCGCGGCGCAAACGGGTGAGCCTTTGCCAAACGATGTTCCGTCTCATTGCACCAGCTCTGCAGTTTGTGCTGTGAGATTGCAGTTTGGTGCAAAGTTCGCGCCGTAGGCTTTCAATGTGCACGGGTAGCTCACCGTCACCACGGCCGTACCGCCCTGCACGAGATTGCCGGCTGCGCCGGTGGACGTGCTGAGACTGCTGCACGATGAGCCCGTGTATGGCGTGCCATTGAGGACGAAGTTAAAGGTGAAGTTCGCTTTATTCAGGATGGGTGCTGCCGCGTATACCGCATTCGCAACCAGCGAACAGGGATCAGTCGTCTGGCCACGATTGATGGCGAGTTGACGCGCAGCAACATTCGTCGCGTCGGTGAGCGTGATGTAGTTGTTGATGGCGATGCCGAAGCTGAGAATGCCGGTAACGACAAGCAGCAGGACCGGCAGCGACACTGCCGTCTCAATAACTGAGGAACCCTGCTCTTCGCGATCGTTGAAGAAACGTCGCAGCCGCTTGAGCAAACGAACGCGAGCGCACGTCGGTGAAAAGCGTGAATGAAATGGTGTTGCGAACATGTACAGCTCTCCGTTGTTCGGCTCGTTTCAACATACGGAGAGGGTGATGCGAACGGTTATCCCACAAGGGAAGCAAGCACTTACCCGTCAGCGGTGTTACTAGGCTGTTTCGATATCACTGGAGATAGCGCCATAGAATCGAAGCAGCAGAATGTCTAAATTCACTTCTTCCCGAGCGCGGTTTCGCGCGCCACGCAGCATCTTCTGGATCGCGTTCGGGCTGCGCGTTGCTTGCATCGTGATTGGCCACACCTATCGGATCAAGTCCGGTGACGCGAACTTCTATTTTGGCTTTGAAGCAGGACGCATCGCGCGTTCGCTGGTAGAAGGACACGGCTACGGCAATCCCTTCAACGGTGTCTCCGGTCCAAGCGCATGGCTACCGCCGCTGTATCCGCTGTTGATGGCACTCGCGTTCAAGCTTTTCGGCGTGTACACGCGCGGAGCCGCATTCTTCGTGCTCGCGTGCAACAGCTTATTCTCTGCGGCGATCGCGCCTGCGGTATACGAGATTGCAGCGCGTTGCTTCGACGCCAGAGGAATCGCACGCCGCGTTTCAAAACATGCGGAGCCTGTTGCGTTGTGGTCTGCCTGGGTGTGGGCGGTGTACCCGGCGGCGCTGCAATATGCGATCCACTGGATTTGGGAGATGTCGCTTTCAACCTGCCTCTTCACATGGGCACTGGTATTCGCGCTTCGCCTGCGTGGCACTGGTGAGGAGAGCGATCCATCCGCAGAGCCGCAGCAAGCTTTATGGCAGTGGATCTTGTTCGGTCTGCTTTGGGGCCTGACGGCTCTGTCGAATACAACGCTGATGCTGGTCTTTCCAGCATCACTGCTTTGGATTCTATGGCCGGTGGTACGCGCTTCAAACGCCGCCATAAGACTGCGCGCTCAACTTACCAGAGCTGTTCTCGCGTGTCTCGTATTTATCGCAACGATGGCTCCTTGGATTATTCGAAATGAGCGAACGCTGCATGCATTTGTGCCTGCACGCTCGAACTTCGGTGTCGAACTCTGGCAAAGCTCACACTTTTATTGGCGCGGCTTTCCCTGGGGGACGGCGATGCCGCTGTGGCCTGGCGACCCTGAGTTCAGGCAGTATGTGAAGCTCGGAGAGTTGCCGTACGCTCATGAAAAAGGCGCGGAAGCGATGCGGACGTTACGCGCCCATCCAGGCTTGCTCGCACGCAATACGGCGTACCGCGTTTATTTCTTCTGGTTTGGTGTGCCGCATCCATCCGAAGGCAGAGTTGCCGACGAGGTTACCCGCACGCTGAACTACAGCGTGCTCAGTGTGGCTGGCCTGCTGGGCTTAGCCTTGGCGTTGCGCAGACGTGTGCCCGGAGCGTGGCTCTCTGCATGGGCGTTCCTGCTGATGCCGCTGCCCTACTACCTTGTTACCGTGCAGGCACGATTCCGGCATCCAATCGAGCCGCTGATCGCAATCCTTGCGGTGTACCTGTTCCGTTCCACTTCGGCGCGGACATAAGAAAAGCGCCCGCAGTAAGCGGGCGCTTTCGAATAATGAATGCACGCGCTTAGAAGTCGAAGCGGGCCGCGAACTGGAACTGACGCGCATCGTGCGAAGAGCGAATCTGTCCGAACTCAGGATTGAGGTGCACTCCATCAGCCGATACTTCGCTGATTGGGTTGTAGTAGTTGGCGCGATTGAAGAGGTTATAGCCTTCTGCGCGAAGCACCAGAGTCTTGCGCTCCTTGAGGTGCATGTCGCGCTGGATCGCAGCGTCCTGGCTGAAATACGCGGGGCCGGTGAAGGCATTGCGTCCGCTGTTACCAACGCAGGCTGCCGGAGTCGAGCTCGCTTTGTACAGGCTGGGCTGCGCGTACAACGTCGGGCAGCCTACAGAATTCAGTGATGGTAAGTTTGACCGGGTGATGCCGGAGATGTAGCCATTTGCATTGCCCGTCATCTTGATGGGGCTTGTACTGCTGACGTTCACCAACTGGCTGATCTGGCCGTAAGCCGGGCCGGAAAAGATGGTGAACGGCTGGCCGCTCTGAACCGTTGTGATGCCGGAGACCACGAAGTTACGAGCAAACTTCGCCTTGAATGCGGGGCGGTAGACGAAGTCAACAACCGCGCGGTGGCGCACGTCAAAATCAGACGGACCATAATCCGCACCATGCGTTGCACCAGCAGAGCTGAAGGCAAGCGGGTTCTGCGGAAGCGTGTAGCTGGTGGTGTTGATGGCGCGGCTGCCGGTCGTCGTTAGGGCCGACTGAATGGCAGTGAACGACGGGATGTTTGCAGACTGCAGAACAGCGGTACGAGCGTTCTGCGTGCCGAGCTGTGATCCACGCAGGAAGCCGTTGCTGCCAAATCCTGCTTGCGACTGCTGCAACGCGAAAACAGCTGGGTTGCCGAGACCGTAGAGTTGGCGACCGTAGAGCTGGCTGAAGAGCGAGTCCGTTGTATTCGGGAAATCGCTCGCGGCAACGTTGTCCAGCGACTTGGCGTAGGTGTACGAGGCGTGGAACGAGAGGCCGTGGTACTGGCTTGACGAAAGCTGCGCCACCACTGAGTTGTAGTTCGAGTTGCCAATATCAGACTGCGTGAATACCGGAAAGTAAGTGTTGTTGCTGCAAAAGCCGTTGGTCTGGCAATAGAACTCGTTGGTGAAATTGCTGTCATACACCAGCGGCAGACGTTGACCGATCGAACCGACGTAACCAACTTCAGCCGCGAAGGACTTGCCGAACTGGTGTTGCACACCAGTGCTGATCTGGATCAGGTAAGGCGTCTTCAGCGCGTTCACATCGCGAGCATAGAGAACGTTGGCACCGCTGGCAGCCTGATAGTTCTGGAAGCTGGCAGTCTGTGCGCCAGTGAGACCACTGAAGTTAAGCGTGCTGAGACCGAACGCGCACTGCGTCATGGACTGGCAGTTTGCGGATTGGTACTGCGAGCCGAAGTTCTGGCCGTAGATTGCGCTTGGGTTGGTGACGTTGTACGGGCTTGGACGGTTGAGCAGGAGCTTCTGGTTATAGCTCGCCGGAGCGTGATCGTAATACGCGCCGATGGCTCCGCGGACCACGGTGCGTCCGCTGCCTGGGGCAAACGAGACACCGAGCAATCCGGTGGCATTGGTCTTGTCTGTTGGCAACTGGTAGGAGCCGTTGCTGCAGAGCGTCTTGCCTGCGGGCGTGCTGGCGCGCAGTGGACCATACACCGCGTCGAAGAACGTAGTGCCGCCGCCGCACGGATAGGCGAACGCGTCGAAGGTGCCGTAACGGCCCTGCTGATTAAGACCCTGATTCGCAAAGCTGTAGTTCCACTGACGGTTGCCGGTGTCCAGCGGTTGGCCGAAGTAATCGTAGCGAGCACCGGCGACAAGCGTCAGTCCGCTGGCGAGGTGAAACTGGTCCTGCACAAAGCCGCCGAAAACATTGCTGCGCAGATCGCCGGTGTAACCGATAGGCTGACGCAGTTCGTAGTCGAACGACGGGTGCGAGAAGGCCGCACGAGGCACGCAGCTTACACATGTTTCGGAGTCGTGCGTGAACTCGCCGATGTTGTTGGACACGATCAAGCCGCGCGCGAGGCCGCCGTCATAGCTGTAATTCTGCTGATAACGGTAGTCGCCGCCGAGGAACAGATTGTTCTTCGAGCCAAGGTGAAGTTCCAGCACGTCGGAAAGGAACGCTTCCGAATCGCGTCGCTTGGAAGGCGCAGAGAGCGGAGCGCCGAGACGGGCCAGTGGAAAGTCGCCGTCGAGCGAAGGAGTGATGGGTGATGGCGATTGTGCGCTGTTGCCGCCGCGGCCACCACAGCCAGAAGCAACGTCCGAACTGGCAGCACATGTCTGCCAGAAAGAGTCATACCAGCCGCCGACATAACCCTGACCAAGCGTTCCGGGGGTGACATTCGAACCCGCGACTGTGGTCAGCGGGTCAATCCCGCTAACGATCACTGATGGCATGGACGACATGTTGAGACCGGTGCTGGATACGTTGAAGAACCGATCCTGAGCAACTTCGTCCACGCGGTACTGCGTGAAGGCGATCGTAAGCAGGTTGGCGTTCTCACTCTTCTTGCCGAAGGGCAGATTGTAAGAAAGGCTGGCGCTCTGGTTCTGCGCTTTGCGGTTCGCACCGTTGCCTGGGTAGGCGGAGCTTGCAGGCAGGGTGTCATCGTGCAACTGATCCAAAAGCTGGCCGGTGTAGCGCAACGTAACGCTACCGAGCGAGCCGAGCTTGATATCCGGGCGGAACTGTACGCCGTGCACATGGGTGTAGTTGGGAGCAAGGCCGCGGTAGAAACCGAAGATGCCAGCTCCCGAGTTAGCAATCAGAGCATTACCTGTCTGGCCAACATTAGCCTGGGGGTAAAGTGCGAGCAAGCCAGAGGCGATGGCGCGATCAGCCGAAGCTGCCGTGGCTACAGGTGCGCGGTCGAGGAAAGTTGGGACGCGCTCGAATGTGGGCGTCGCATTATCGATCAGCGTGCCTTCATAGCTGCCAAACAGGAACGCGCGTTTGCCAACCGCCTTACCGACGCTGCCGCCGAACTGCTTCTGGGTGAATGGCTGCGTATGGCTGTCCTGCCCCGAAAGGAGGCCTGCAGGATTGAAAGCACCCGCGGCGCAGAAGGTTGTGTTGCAACTGCCGCTCGCGCTGACCGAACCACCGGTTGAGGGTGAAAGGAGACTAAAGAGCGCGTTGTAAGACTGCGGGCTGTAGCCGCAATAGCGCGTGTTGTTTGCTCCGCTTACGCTGGAGCAGTCGGCTGGAGGCGTCGCGCCGGGCGCGGTTGGATCGTACGCCGGGTCAATATAGATGACGCTGTTGGCCAGCGAACTGGAAACATTGGCAAACGATGCGGCACGCGAGAAGCCCGTGTTCGCGTACGCGGAGAGTGGAGTCCCGGCGTTTAGCGCGTCGTTGTTGAAATATCCAAAGAGCGACCCGTGCAGCTTGTTATCGCCGAAATCACCACTGCTCGTGATGACGTCGACGATCCCACCACTTCCCTGTCCATAGCGGAGATCAGGATTGGCGTAGGTGACACGGAATTCACGGACGGCTTCGTTAATCTGGAATGGAATCGCTTGGTTCGTGTCGGATGCGACGTTGTCGACACCATCCAGCAGGAAATAAGTGGAAGTAGCACGTGAGCCGGCGATGCTGAAGGCCGCTCCCTGGAGCGGTGACCCTTGCGGAACATCGTGAACACCAGGCTGAATGAGTCCGAGGTTCAGGAAGTTTCTGTTGAACAGTGGAAGCAAACGCACCTGTTCGTTGCCGACGTTTGAGCCCGGAGAAATACCCTTGTCGAGCTGGATGAGACCACCGGCCTTGACTGTCAGTTCGGCCGTGAGACCGCGCGAGATGTCGAGGTCGGGAACGGCCGTGTGCGCGCTATCCTGTGCAACCGGGAACGAAGGATCGGTGCCGACCAGTTTGCCCGTCGCGTCATACACGGCGACCGCGTATTTGTCGGCTGCCCTAACACCATCGAATTCGTAGCCACCATCGTCACCGGTGACAGCAGTGCGATCGACGCCAGGAGCAAGGTTCTTGTTAACAAGATGGACGGTGTATCCAACGACGGGTTTCGCGCCGTTGCCGTTAACAACGCGACCGATAACGATGCCGCCCTCTGTGTCCTGACTGGTTGACGGAGCGGCTGCCTGACCAGCACTCAGGGCTGGGAGCGAACACATCGCCAGCGCAACACAGAAACCCACACCAACACGTATCGTCATCATTACTTTTCTCCGAGGCTTCGCGTGGAAACGCCTATCGCGAACAGCCAGATCAGTGGCCCAGACCGCTGCTTCAACCAGACAGAGCCCTGCAAAATGCTTTTGAGAGTCCCGTCAGTAATACCACACGGGCATTCGCCCCTGAACAAAAACATCGGGGTACGAAGACGCGTGTTTCTTCTTCCGCAATACCTACTGGGCGGCTCGCCAGGCGCGCAGCACAACAGGTGAAACCAAACGCTCCACGGGTTGGTAACCCGCAGTGTGTGCATCCTTGAAAGGACGTTGTACCTCAGCGCTGGCGAGAGCGATATCCACCTTTTGCGTAGAGCTGCTCAGGATCTTTTCGTACAAACGAGTCGCACCAAGATAGAAGTAAGCTGCACCCTTCGATTTGGCTGAAGGTGCGTCGAGATAAGACCGCAACGCGTCTTCCGCGTCAGGGAACTTCGAAGCATAGAAGTCACGAATCGCGGCGGCCAGCGACTTCGCCTGCTCGGCGGGATCGCTGTTGATCTTCTTCTCGATGTCAGCCTTGCCAGCCTGTGCAGCGCCATTACTGGCCTGCAGGCGAAGAACGTTCTCGTAACCATGCAGAGCGGTTTGTAACTGGTTAGCGGCTGCCGCCTTGTTGGCCTCGTCAAGCAGCTTGCCAACCTGGACGTTGATGTCTACCGGTGGCGGAGCCGGCTGTTTTGCCGCATTAGTCGGCGTGGGTGCCTTGGTTGCAACCTGCGTAGGAGCCTGCGGCTGCGCCGTCGGCGCTGCCGGACGGGCCAGCGGCTCAAGACGGGCAATGTTGGACGATGGCGATTCTGGGCCGCTTCCATTGATTGCCTGCGCAGTGTGCCAGTTATTGATGGCACCCTGGTAGTCCCTGCTTGCCTCACTTGAGCGAGCCGCGCTCACTGCGGATCGGTAGGC
The DNA here is from genome assembly GCA_965200515.1 of Granulicella sp. GTDB lineage: Bacteria > Acidobacteriota > Terriglobia > Terriglobales > Acidobacteriaceae > Granulicella. Next base: position 3,749,821 of record CBDAUT010000014.1, read on the forward strand.
ACCTACCTTGCTGACGATCTCATCGGCATACGGCTTCAGGTTGGGATCAGTGACCTGCTTTGCAAAAGAAACAGCCGCATCCAGCTTGCCCTCGGAGAAGGAGGTTCGTGCTTCACCGAGGTACGTGGGGCTTTGGTCTGCTTTCGGGGCTGGCGCGGTCGGGGTAGCGGCAACCACCGGTGCAGAAGCTTTCTTCGCGTCGTCAATCTGGCTAATCAGATTTGCTTTCACGCCCGCATCGCAAACGGTGTTGTTGGCAAACCTGGCAGCTCCGCCAAGGTCGTTCTTGCCGATCATGTCCAGAACACGGAGCCGGAACTTCTCATCGGATGCATTCGTCGCAGACTTGAAGCGGTCGCACGTTTCCTGAAAATCTTTCTTCTTGCTGATAGCTGCTGCCTGGCAGGCGAGCTGCACCTTTTTGCAGCTATTTCCTTCCACCAACGCTTGATCCATCAACGCCTTCGGATCCTGTGCAGCGCTGCTTTGGACAAAGACGGTGGTGGAGATTACCAACGCGCTCACGATGGCTACTGCCTTGTAGAGGAAATTCATTAGTGCTTTCCTCCGTCAACAATGGCCTGGATGTCAGCGTCTGTGATTGGTGTGAGCTCGGCGGTGCAGGAGTTTGTGTCGGAGGTAGCGACCACCTTGCAATTCGCCGTTTGCTTGGCACCGCCGGTGCCTTGGAATACTACGGCGTAGCTCCCTTCAGGAACGTCGAGGCGCATCGGCGTCTCATGCAAGCCAGGGGCGAGCTTAATGGCCTCGCCACCTTCCGGCGTGATGCTCAATACCGTACCGTAAGGCGAGGCATTCAGTTGCATGGCGCCTGTGATGACCTGCGGCTTCGGCTTGAAGATGAAGATTGCTGCGACAACGATCGCCACGACGGCAACGGCAATGCCGATGATGAGCTTTGCGCTGACCTTGCTGCCTTGCACCACGATTGGCAGCGTGTCGGCAGAGCCGCGCTTCACACCGGCAGCTTTGGTTACTTCATCCGCGAGGCGCTTCCAGTCTGCCTGCAGATTCGGATCGCCAAATTCGACCGCAGGTGAGGATTTCCGCAGAGCTTCGAGTGCCTTGGCAGGCTCCTGCGCCACCGTGAGACGACGCGCTTCCGCCATCGCAGCGGTGAGAGAAGCGTTGGCTGCCGGCGTACGGCGTGCCTTGTAGTCGTTGATCGCGTTGGCAATTTGCGGGAAGTCGCCGTACGCCTGCTTGACGGCCTCCAGCGTTTCCATGCCTTCGCGCAGCTTGCCTTCGCCGAGCTGCGCCTGAGACTTCTGGATAGCTTCGCGTGCGGCCCGCTCCTGCTCGCCGCGCGAATCGAGCTTGGCACGCAGGGCGCGCATCTGCGGGTGCTGCTGAATAGCCTGTGCCTGCTGCTGCAAAAGCTGCAGCGCTTGTGCAGGGTCCGTCTCGCTGACCGTTTGGATACGAGCGATGACCTGCTCAACGCGGCGACCGACCTCGTCGAAGCGCTCCTGCGTCTGCCGAAGCAGCTGCTCGAGCGCAGCGTCTTTGTGATCACGCAACGTGCGCTTCAGCAGGTCGATGGCCTGCTCGAGTTCGCCCTCGCCAATCAGCTTCTGCGCCTGCTGGCTTATCTCGCCAGATACCCTGCGCTGCTCGGCTTCTGCCTTCTGCGCGCGAGCGTAGTCAAGCAGGGACTGAATCTCCGGGCTTTCGCCCGTGTCCAGCACCGCAGTTTCGAGCTTGCCGATTGCCGCGTCGTAGTCTTTCGCATCGACAGAGGCCTGAGCTTGCTTCAGATACTGCGCACGAAGTCCCTCAACCTTCGTCTTCTTCAGGTGCGTGACGAGGCGATCCTGCAGAGTCAGCAGCCGCTCTTCGCCAGGCATTTTGCCAAGCGCATCCTGAACAAGGGTCAGCGCCTCTTCCGGATTGCTGAAGAACAGGTTTTGAACCTGCGCAGATGTTTCCTCAACCAGCTTCTGCGCTGATTCTTCTTCAAACTTCTTTTGGGTGTCGGCCCGGAGCTTTACGAGAACCGGTTCCCCGGGCAAGCGTTCAAGAGCGCGATTGATAAGTTCTAACGCTCGCTCAAGCTGATTTCGGAAGACCTGATCCTGAATCTCCGAGACAATCTGGTCAATTATTTTGCGGCGGCGGTCTTCTTCCTGCTTTGCGACCGCTTCCTGGAACATCGCCTGCGCTTCGGCATCGGTTGGATCGATGGCGAGTGCTTCGCGGAGATTCTGGATCGCCTGGGTGTATTCGCGGCCAGCGAGGAGCCCTTTGCCAACATCCTTCAGCTTGCGGCGAGTGCCTTCCTTGGCGAGGCGCTCCTGCTCCTGAAGAATGCGGACCTGCTCGTTGCGAAGATCAGTGTTGTTCGCATCCAGACCGATTGCCTGCCCTATGTAGTTCGCAGCGGCCTGGAAGTCCTGACGGTGACGTGCTTCTCGGGCTTCTTTCTTCAGCGCTTCCACGCGTTCCGCGCGCTCTTTGAGCTCGCGAATCTGGTTGACCTTGCTGGTGAAGCCCTGGTTCGTTGGGTCGAGGCGCTGCGCCTGCTTGTAGGACTCCAGCGCGGCATCGTACTTCTGCTCGCTGAACGCCTGCTCCGCCTGAAGCACTACCTGACGAATAGACTCCGACTTTTGCTGGCGCGAAAGCCTGTCCTGCACTTCACGCAGCAGGCGGCGCACTTCTGTGTTCTGCGGGTCGAGGCGCTGCAGGTCCAGCAGCATGGGGCGTGCTGGCGCGAACTGCTCGTCATTGAGCATCGCCTTCACCTTGACGAGCTGCTCGCCTACCTGCGCACGGCGCAGTTGTTCGCCAAGCGACTCCAGGTCGGACGCCATCTCTTCAGCAACGTAGCGATCATCTGGATTCTTGGCCAGGGCGCGCTCGAATAGAGCGTCGAGCTGCGGCGGATATTCGACCAGGTACTTGCCCAGAGGGTCGAAGGGCTCATTGACGACTTTGTGGAGCGCCGAAATGTCTTCGCCCTGAAAAGGCAGATGCCCGGTGAGCATCTGGTAAAGCATGATGCCGCACGCCCATACATCCGCGCGCCCGTCGGCTGGTTCGCCCTTCAGGCGCTCCGGCGAAATGTAGTGGAACGTACCGATGACGGCACCGGTCTGAGTATGCCCGGATGAGCTTTCCAGCCGCGCAATGCCGAAGTCCACGATCTTGGGGCGGCCATCTGGCTGCACCATGACGTTGGCGGGCTTGATGTCGCGGTGAACCACTCCCTTGGAGTGCGCGTAGGCGAGGCCGTCGCAGACCTGGCGAACAATGTCCAGCTTCTCGACCATGGGCATGGGATCGCCCTTGAGTCGATTTTCCAGCGACTCGCCACGGAGGAACTCCATGACAATGAACGGATTGCCGTCCTGTTCGCCGAAGTCGTACACCGTAACGATGTTCTGGTGGTTCAGAACACCGGATCTTGCTTCAACCAGGAAGCGCTGCCGCAGCTCCGGGGTGGCGTCGAGAAGTTGCTTGATCGCTACTTCACGACCAATGAACTTGTCTTCCGCGCGGTACACGACGCCCATGCCGCCGCGACCGAGTTCGGCGAGAACTTCGTATTTCCCAATCTGAGTTACAGGTTTCGCGGGATCCATGACACTGCTTCAACTTAGGCGGACTTGTTATCGCCGATGGTAAATGGGGCTCACGAACTTTGCCAGTTCGTGAGCCCCGAAAGAGGTTACTGAACGCTCACGATGAAGGGTGCAGAAACGATTGGCTGCTCATTGTTGGTGGTCGTGAGCGGTGTTGCCTTCACGCGGAGATAGATGCGACCGGCTGCGGTTTGCGGCGCGTTCGAGCCACCGTTTGCCGGGCCGCCCGAGCCGCAGCCCGTGAGCAACGAGCTGGCGGCGAGCGTCACTAGCAACGTGGCGAGCATCGCCGCGCGGCCAAGACGCCTACGGAGGAAGAAGACCGGAAAGAGCATCGCCAACGATATGCCCTCGGCGACACGCCTCCAGGCAGGGTACGTCACTCCGGCGAATGTCTTTGAACTGGTCGTCACATAGATTGTGGGGTAGGACGATCCGTTGTTTCCGTTGCTGTCCGCAAAGGTGTAAATCGACGGATCGTTCGGCGGTGCGAGCGTGGTGGTGGTAATGCTGCAGGTTACGCCAGTGGAGAACGCGATAGCAGTGTTCTGCGTGGCCGCATCCACCTGAAAGCAGCTCAGCTTGTACTGGTCTCCCGGATATGATCCGTTGGCGACGGCCAGATGACTGACGCCTGAGAGATAGAGCCACGCGAAACCGGCAGTTTGGCCCGCGCTGATATTGGCTGTTGCCGGGCTGGCCGCGTTCGGCGGATTGGGCGTCGTAGGATCGGCACCGGGGTACGGCAGAGGAATCAAGCCGCTGCCAGCGAGGCTGCTGGCGGTAACGGACTGGTCACCCACATTGCCAAGCAGGTAGTAGTTTCCGGACAGGTCTGGCGTGGCCTTGTAGTTCACGGCCGCGGTCGTCTTCGATCCGCCGAGAACATAGCCTTCTACTCCGCTGGTGGTTCCGCCAACGGTGTTGCACTGTGTTGGCAGCGGGTTATAGCCGCCGACGAACGAGTTGCCAGGGTCGCAAACAGGTGCCTGGGTGCCGCTGGCTATGCTATACATCGCCGAAAGGAAATCGCCCTGATGCTGGAAAGGATTGTTGCCGCCGTAGTTGGGCGTCAGCGTTGCGTTGCCAATGTCCGTGCTGTAAGCATCCGCACCCGTCGCCTGATCGGCGATAGCAACGAAGATGTTCGTGGTTGCGCTGAGGTTAATGTTTGACGCGAGGTGGTACGAACCCGATGGGGCGCCTGCGACGTTTTCAGGCTGAAGCGTGCTGACCCGAAGTGGTGTCTGCACCGCACCGATGGTGCTGTCGCGGCCAAGGAACGTCACCTCATACAGATATGGGTTGTCGTCGCACTGCTGACGGGTGATCGCATTTGTCGTCGTGTTCAGGGTGTAGCAGGGGTCGCGGTCGTCGTAGTCATAAGAGTTCAGCGTGGAGCCCACCGCGCGCTGCAGGTAGATATCCAGCAGAGCGGACGTGCTGCCCTTGCTGACGGCAGATGACGCAGCGATAGAACCAGCGATGGCCACTGGCGGGAAATTCACCGGCTCAAGTACGCCGAAGGTTTCCGCGCTCGCGACGGAGTCAACCGCGGCACTCTTTGTGGTGGTGAGGCCGTTGACTGCACCGCAAACCTGGAGCGGCTGCGACTGCGGAATCTGCGGGAAGGTGTAGGAAGCGGGAGCGACCGTGTAAGAACCCGCTGCTCCGCTGGCAAGGTACGGCGTGACTAGCGTGGTCACATCACCGGCCTGTGCCGCGAGTGGAGATGTGAAGCCGGAGTAGCCAGCCGGGAATGTGTTGTATTTCGTGGAGGAACCACTGTTCGACATCACCCAGAGAAGCACGCGTTCAGGCTTTACGAAGGTGTCCAGAAAGGGGCTGGCGGTCATTGTGAAGCAGATGCTTGTATTGTTCGCCGTCGAAGCAGGCACAGTGGCAGTTGTTGGCAACTGGTAGTACTGTGGCTTCGCGCCGGGCTGATACAGGTTGCGCGTGGGGTTTGCGTCCTTCGGCACGGGAGAGTTGCCATACGGGAAGCAGATGTTCACGTTGGACGGCGGCGCAGGATGTGTCGAATCATAAGCTGGCGCGGTACAGTTCACGGTGCTGGCCGTGAACGCGCTGGTGATACCCGCGGAGGACACATTGCTGAATACCAGCGATGCCTGTGGCGTGGTGCCGTAGGCGATGATACCGAACGCCGACGTGTCACCAGTATTGGCAGGAGTGTTGACCAGCGTGATCTGACGGGAACCGATGAAGTCTCCCGCTGCAGTACCGGTTGTGTCGCTGTCGAGATATCCGGAAACCGCAACGCCCGTTGTGGAGAACGTAGCACTGCCGGAGTTGTTTGGTGCGGCAAAGCTGTTCAGGTCGTAGTAGCCATCGATGAAGGCGTTCTGCGTGATATATGGTGCAAGCGCTGGAAGCGTGCTGCCAGTAGTCGTCGTCTTCGTGGAGCAGTTCACGTAGTTTGCATCAGCAGCCGCTGTACCAACGCTGTACTGCGTCGGTACGAATGTGGTTGGTGTTTCCTTGTAGCCGAAGCTTGGCGACAGGACGTAGTTCGGGCCTTCGTTCTGTACGTTCAACGTATAGCGCAGGCAGTTGAACACCTTTCCGGACGTCGCCAGCCGTGTAACCGGATCCATGTGCTGTGCGGCCTCGGCAGCCTGAGCCACACCGCTGGCGTCCAAGGTCAGGGCAGCACCGGTTGTGTAGGTGGGTGCCGCGATCGCATTCATCAGCCTGAGGTGAGCAGCGCGTTGCACGGTGAGCACGGCAGCCGTCGCCGTGGCGGCGGGAGTGCTCGGCGTGTCGATATCGTTCTCAACGACAATTGCGCCCGAGTAGGTAACGGCCCCAGTCGTGTTTGCACCGACGACCGTTGCTATGGTCGGCGAATCCACGTACTTGAGGTAAAAGGCCACCTGGAAGCAATTACCAGCGGCAGTGTCAAAGCTCACTGCGGAGAGCGCACCGCCGGTTGGCACTGGAGCCGCTGCGCAAGCAGCCGCGGATGTGCGCAACTGCTGCGTCTGCCCGCCTGCAGGAGTGGTGGTCGCCGGCGTGGTGCAGGTCATCGTGGTTGCGCTTGCGACCGAGAGCAGCGTGGTGGTCGGGCCCGTCACGCCGTTCAGTGTGCAGTACTGCGGCACCGCCACGCGAGAAAGGCCAGGGATAGCGAAGGTAATCGTCAGGCCGGCAGCATCGTTAATGCCTGTGTTTGAGGTAGCCGATTGGAAGATGGCGGTGTCAAAGACGCCCGGGAGGTTGTTGTTCGGGCTGACGTTCGAGTCAAGCGTAATGTGCGTTTTATCGGCATAGGACGTTGCAGCAGCGGATCCTACAGCCGACACGCTGACGGTAGACGTCACGTTCGTGGCGCGCTGAATCGTGATCACGTTTGAGCCAGCGTTTGTGTTGTCAGGAAGAGTGACTGAAGCCGGGATCCCGAGACCGTTCGCTGGGTTGTAAGTATCAGCAGCCGCAAAGATGGTGCCGTTACCCTGCGTGATCTGCGTTGTTTTTACGGTTTGGGGCACAGCGGCTTCGTTGTAGCTGACGGTGAAGTTAAGACTGTAGGTCTGCGGAATCGTCGTAGCGGTGGAAGCAGCGGGCGTCGTCTTCAGGTCGTTCGTGTAGCAAACAACAGGGCTGGCACCGGCGGTGAGCGCGCAGGTAAGAAGGTTTGCGTTCGCTGCAGCTGAAGATGTGGGTGTACCGAGTGTGAGTGTAGGAACAGTCCCGGATGGAGCGTTCGGAACCGGAATGCTGAAGTAGAGTCCGCGTGCAGCCGAAATGCCGCCGTTTCGGACGTTGACCGTGTACGCCAACTGATCGTTCGTCGTTGCGGAGTGGACCGGGCTGAATTCATTCACGGTGCTGGAAGCCAGCGGCGTTTTGGCGGTGATGGAATATGTCAGCGCATTGACGCGCGTCACCTTGATGCTGGTGTCGGGTGGGGCAGCCGAGCTGGTGACGTACGTCGATCCCATCAGGCCCGTGTTCAGCATGTCGAGCTTTGCTGTGACCGTTCCCGAGCTTGCCGACGCCTTCGCATTGGTGAGCGGGTCAGAGGCCGTCGCAGGCGGAGCGACAGCATCGCTCGTCGTTCCTGTGTCGTTGAAGCTTCCCGTGATGGTGAACGACACCGTTTGGCCTGCGGGGATATTGCTAAAGGTGCATGTGGTCAGCCCAGTGGGCGCTGCACAGGAACTTGATGCTGCCGTGTAACCCTTCGGCAAAAGAACGCTGGCTTTATACGAAGTGGCAAGATTGTTGCCAGAGTTCGTGAACGATGCAATGAGTTGCACGTTGCCATCGCCAAGCTGGAAGCTAGTGCCATTCGCGTAGGTCGGCGTGTTCGTGGTGATGGCGTTCGCAGTGACGGTTGTTGTGCCGTTCACCTGCACAGAAGGCGCGGCGTCCGTCGAGGCGACGGGAGGAGCATCGGTCGATGGCGACGAGTAAGCAACCGTGGGAACGCCCTGCGTTACGGTGTACGGAAAAGCTGTCACACCGACAAAGTTCTGATCCAGGTAAACGCCTGTGACAACGTACTTCAGGGAGCCATGCGCAGGAACATCGCATCCATTCGCGGCAGTGGTTGGGTCGCAACCCGCCGGTGTCGGCGTGAAGGTCGCGCCGCTCAAAAGCGTCGTGCCGGGAGTAGTTGTGTTCAGGTTCGTGACCAGCTTGGTCTGCGGTGAATCATAGTCGCTGGAGTTGGTCACGGTATAGGTGTAGGTGACCTTTACCGGATAGCCCGCCGCATCGGCCTGCGTTGCGCTGGCAGCCGCATCAACCAAGGCCGGGGTAGACGCAACGTTTACCGTCAGGACCGGAACACCCGTGGTTGCAACAGACTGGGTCAAATCGATCCCGACGCCGGTAGCGTCATAAGCGGCGGCGGCTACAGAAAAGGGCGATCCGGGAGTAATGGCGCTCGTCACAACAGCGTTCGTGAGGCTGAACACAACCGTGCTGCCGCTCATGTTCGGTGCAACGATTGGGATCACGCAGGTGAAGCCCGGCCCCGGAGCAGTGGCGCTCGCAGCGGGATTCGCTGGAGGATTGGTCTGCCCGAGCGTGCAGCTTGTATTACCAACTTCGTTGCCGTTTACCGTGGCCGAAATCTGCCCGGCAGTGTAGGTGGCTAGGAACCTGCTCTGCGGCAGGTTGAAAGTCAACTGGCTTGTACCGGCGGTTCCCACGTTCAGCGTCCAGCTCAACGTGAAGTGCGTGGAACCTGCCGTGGAGTAAGTGACCGGGTTATGGGGAGTGTAGGTGCCGCCACCGGCGGGGTATGTGAGTGAGGCCGTGCCCGTTGGAGCAACGAACCCAACCTGAGCGAGGTACGCAGCGTGCGTCGCGCCAGCCTGCGGAACCTGCTCTTCAGCTGCTGAATTCGTGAAAGAGCTGGAGCCACCGGGCGTTTCGTTCAAGAGAACGTACGCTGGCGGTGTGGTCAGAATTCCCGGAACGGTCGGGCTATCGGCCGCAACGGCGTCGACCGCGACACCAACGCCGGCGGATGCTCCGCTTGCCGAAGCAGGTCCGAAGAAGGCTACATAATCGGCGGAAACGAGCGACGACGGCATGCGGACGAGGAATCCGTCTGTATAGGTGCCGCCTGCGGCAGCAGGGTCGAGGCTCCTATCTTCCAGCGCCGAAAGTGTCGATACAGTGGACGGACGAGCGGCACTGCCCGTAACTACGTTCGCCCCATTGACAGTAGATACAAGCGGGAACGAAGCCTTGGTTCCATTGGTGGACCCCGTGAGCAGCACATTACCCACGCCGTCCGCAGTACCTGCGGCGATGCTCGTCTTGCTTGTGCCGGTTCCGGCGAGCAAACTGAGGCCGTTGAAAGCTCCGGTGGCCTGGCTGAGCGAAACCGCAAAGCCAACTTGCTGACCGCTGCCGTTATAGGTGTTGTACCCCGCCGTGGTGTTGGCAGCGGCGGGAGTAGCTGGAGTGCTGTTGGTCGAGACTTCCGAGGAGCTGGCAAACGCCGGGCTGTTCGCATAACCGAACACAAGGACGTTTGGGATTCCAGTTGGGTCGACCGTCAGGCCAAGCGCCGCGTCGGCTTTGTTTCCATGGCTCCAATAGCTCCAGTTCACATTGTTCGCCGGCGTGGCGGTCGTTGCGTCGTGCGTGATGGAGGCAGCCAGTGCGTTAAGCGTATTCAATGCGCCGGGTGTGAAGTATCCATTCGTTCCGTAGGCTCCTCCCATCGGGAAGTCCAGGTCGGTCGAACCGGCGAGAATGTAGGTGTCGACATTCGCGGTGGCGGTCGAAGCCGAGATGCCCGTGAGTGCTGTACCCACGTTCGTGTTTCCGCCCGCATTCGAGCCGCACACATAGGTGCTGTAGGTTGGAGCATTCGCAATCGAGGTAAATGTAGCGAGCAGACCCTTGGGCCGTGTCCCCGCCAGGCCGGAACCACAGAAGTCGCTTGGAACGCTGGGTCCTGTAAGGGTGGATGTGCCGTTGTACTGCGTGCCGGTGGAGCTCCCAGCAACCGAAATCGCTCCAGCCTCAACGGAAAGGGCGTTGAGTGTCGTTGCCTGGGCGGCCTGGGCGGGCGTTGGCAAGACATCGGTCCCAAGGATATTGATACCCGGAATCAGATGGCCACCATCCACGTAGGAAGTGTAGGTACCGGTTGCGCTTCCGTTTGCGGAGTTGAACTGCGCGATGAAGCCATAGGTGCTTGCGCCCGTTGACAGGCCGGTATCAGCAGCAGCCAAACCTGGCAGCGCCTTTGAGTTCGTTTGTCCGGCGATATAGAGCGCCGGGCTGGAAACTCCGGGAACCACGCCAATGGCATTTGCCACAACGCTGCTGTTGGCCGTTGTACCGTCGCCGTAGTAGGTGAGCCAGGCTATTTGCGAGCCGTTGACGTAGCCCGGGGTGGACGCGGTCGTTGCACGCGAAACACGCGCGATGAAGGTGACGGTGCTGCCGGCTGCCGGGGGATCCGTCAGCGCACCATAGCTGTTCGTTCCGGAAGCGCCATAAGTGGTAATCGTCGACGTCGTTGATCCCGTGATGTACACGTTGCCATCTACATCGGAAGCAACGGCGGTGGGCGTCGAGCCAGTGTTACCGGCAACATAGGTGGCATAGGTGATGACTGGGTCGATCACCAGTTCGCGCGCGTGGTCGTATTCGCCGAGTTTGAAGCTCAGGTCGGAACTGTCGCCATTGGCGACGAGCACAAATTCCGCGGGAACCGGTTTACGCGTTCCATCTGCCATCACCTGGTAAGCGGTCGGCTTGCGAAGCTTAAGGGCACCTTCGTCAGCAGCGAGGACCACATCGCCCGTCGAAGAGAGCGTGGTCATCTTCGCTCCGGCCAGGTGCATCGCCAACCTGGAAGCATCAGAGCCGGGCGCGATAAAGAAGTCGTGCTCGATGTCGTTGCCGGTTGAGTAGAACTCTGCGTCGATGCCCGGGTACAGCGCACGAAGAGCAACACGGTTGTAATTGCGTACTCCGGTGTGCCATCCACGCGGATCGCTTCCCACATAGAAGTTCGTGCGGAAGGCTGCTTCGGACTTTCCAACTGCCTTCGCTTTGTCGCTTCCCGTGAAGTCGATCGTGATCGTTTGCGAGGATTTATTGCCCGGTAAACCGAAACGCAACTCCGAAGGAAGCACCTGTACCGTGTAGTTTGCCGTGCGCCCAGCGAAGGCCGTACCCGCTGGAAGCTGACCAACATTTTCTTCAAAAACTAATGGAAGAGCGCTTCCCGCACCCGAAGCAGCCAACCTCGCCTTGCCCACGACTGCAGCCTTGGGAACATCGGCAGCCTTCACCTTGGAATTGCTTTCAGCAGCGGCGCAGACAGCGCTGTTTACAAAATAGGCAGCAAAAGCGAGAAAAGCCAGCCGGGAAGACAAAAGGCGAGACATAGGTGTCCTTGGAAACGGAGATTCATACTGCTGACGAGGAGCACGAAGGCTTCCCAAAGGCAGCGTTGAAATGTTGAGAGAAAGCACCGTGATGATACCGGGACGCCTTGGGGCGAGTCAATGAACTTAAAGCATCCCCTAAACGGGTAATTGCATCTGCAAACGGCCTGTTTTGGAGACTGTTATAGCGGGAAAAGCAGGAGCGGACCGCCTAGGCTTGGGCCTCCGGCAGGGCAAGCTTCTTCACGCGCAGACCATCGGCACCGTGCAAAGCGTGCACCAGCCCGGAGCCTGTTTCACCCTCAAGGAACCACTCTGTGACCGGGCCGAAGAACATTTCGACTTCAGCGGCACTGCCCGAAGATAAAAACTCGCGGAGCACCTGCGGATCATAGAAGCGGAAGTAGATGCCGCCCGTGCCATCCATCTGCACCTTGAGAAACTTGCGGAAGTGCGCAATCAGGTCATCCACCGCTGCAGACGAGGCCAACAGGCTCAGCCAGCCTTTACCCCAGCCGCTGTCCACCAGAACGCTAAAGAGTGGCGCACCCACTGAGATAGGAACGAGGTATGGTGCCCAACGAGCCGGTGCAGAAGAGGCATCTTCCTTCCAAAGGCTATGTTTGGCCAGGTCAATGTCCGCCATAGCCAGCCTGGCCGTAATGCTTTCGTCTGCGGCGGCATTCACCATCAGAAAGAATGGCACTGAGACAGAACCCAACTGATCTCGCAGCGCGCCCGAAAGAGATTGCGCTTCCGGCTTCTTGGCGTCATTCCGGCGGAACGTCTCTGCTCCATCTATCAGAATTCGCGGGATAGTGGTAGTTGCCGCAATGCCAGGTACGAATGGCGGAGGTGCAGGAACTTCCATCCGCGGGAGTTCGTTCGCTACCGGAGGCTCGAAACGCAGAGCGGCACTTGCGACCGGAGCGGAATACCCGACAGGCTGAACCGGCGCTGCTGGGCGCATGCGCGCCACCTGCATCCTCATTGTGCCGATCTGGATAGTGTCGCCCACTTCCGCAAGGGCGAATGTCACACGCTCGTCGTTCAGAAACGTCCCATTGGTGCTGCGAAGGTCGGTGATGCGAACACCTTCGCCTTCAGATTGCATGCTGAGGTGGACGCTGGAGATAAAGCCGTCATCCGGAAAGGCCATGGCAGCGGCGGGTGCGCGGCCGAGCGTAGTTGGAGCCACGGGAACAGGTATGCGCCTTCCTGCTTCGGGCCCCTCGAGGATGACAAGTTCAAGATTCATGGAATGTCTATTCTGAAGTGAAAACTTATCGCGTAGGAACCGGGCGTGCGATTTTCAGTTGCCATCTTCGGTTCCCTACCCGTGGCGTGCTTGCGATAACTTCGGACCCGACTTGATCCCCGAGTCGGAACCGCTCCTCACATGCGATCAACAAGCACAACGCGGGCATTGAAATCCTGGAAACTTGGGAAAGCAAAACGAAGCTTTCCGACCGGCCTGTTGTACACGTAGCCAATCAGCGCCTTGTCTTTTGGCATGGACGGGCTCGGTGGCTCCATCGCAGTTTCTTTTCCGAACCGCGCCTGCACATCTTTCATTGGTAACGGCGTGGCGGGCTCCAACACGAGCACGAACTTGCTTCCATCGCCCCCTGCTGGAAAGCGAAGCTCGATCTGTTTCCATTCATCCGTTTCACCGACAAAGGTATGCAGGTGAGTGTTCCCTGAGTTAGCGCTTGGCTTCAGTTTCGCACCAAATATTTCGCGAGCCTTGTCAGGCGACAGTGCAGTTGCCTTATCGATTTGTTCCAACGTATCGAGCATTTTCCTCACCGATGGAGTCTGAGCCTTCACGCGCTCCGCAGCCCCGATGTGGCGTACAGGCACGCCGCCAAGGCAGAGCAACAACAAAGCAGAGGAAAGCACAACTCGTGTCAACATTCTCAATGGCCTGCGCCGTTTGCAGCGTCGTACTTGTCTTTCCAATACTGCCCGTAATAATCCGTGTAGGTTTTACTCGTATCCGTGCTTGGATGTTCCCCATTTCCAAACGCATTCGCTATGTTTTCGCGCGCCGTGGAAGGATCGGAGTCATACATCTGCTTGTACTGGGAAGCCTGTGCGCCCGCAATTCCAATGTTAGGGCCGCCGTTTTGCTGCAGCTCTTCCTGCACCTTGATGTTGTTAATCGTCGCGTCTGCTTCATCCTGCAGATTGCCGTGGGTGTTCTGATCGACATACTGATCTTTAGTCAGACCGGCCATCGGCACTTCCACAGGAGCATCGCGTTCCGCATGGCCCACTTCGTGAGACAGATAGGTGAGCGAACTCGAATTGTCCGTCGCCATGTTCGGATCCATCACGATCGTCTTGTTGCTCCGATCCGCGAAGGTCCCCTTACCCGCCTCGCCGTACTTGAAGGTCCAGCCTTTGTCTTTCAGATCCTGCACTTGCGCTTTGAGCGTAGGTGATTTGTCTATATCGGCCTGCAGACTAGGGGTGATTGGATTGGTCGGGTCCACAGCCGGCGCCGGCGCTGCCCCACCACTCGCTGCGGCGGCGTTCGACGAATACTCGGACGTGTTCTCGCTAATGGGTGTGTCGTTAGCACCGCTCGTTGCCATGCCAGCGGCTACGCCAGCCGCTCCGCCCGCACCTCCACCGCCGCCTGCGCCGCCCCCACCGCCGCCAACTTCGCCGATGATGACGGTGGGAAACCCCAGCACAATCACCCCACCATGCGCAGTCGAATCGCCCATGCGGGCAGCAGGTAAAAAATTGATCAACACTCCCGTCGAACCCTTGATAATGACGTCCGGTGGTCCTACACAGGTGCACATGTTGGTCACGGTTGCTGCCGGCAAAAAGCCGATCAGAACTGTAGGCGCGCCAGGGGGGAGAATGGGTCCGCCCACATGCGGCACAATCCCGGTCACCATCGGACAGGCGTGCATATCGGTAATTCGAGCTGCAGGCGGCATAGTTCTCCTTTCTACCCTTGGCCTTCCATACCGGGGTCAGCTTCCACGGGAACCTGCTCCGGCAAGAGGATGTGCAAACCCTTCAGAAACAGTTCATGGGCTGGACGTACGGCACGTAGATATTGCTCTGGTGCGGTAAATGTCACAATCCCGACCCAGGTGCCGACACGAACATAATGCTGCACGTGCAGCATCTCCACGGTTTGGTCTTTCCCAGAATGCCTGATAAGAAGCATCATCGCTTCTTCAGCTCCCTGAAACGGGGCGGGCTGTGGCCCCGCGAATTTCGCGTCTGGATACTTGGCCGAAATCATTGCGCGCTGCTTCTCAATGTATTCCGCAAGCGTTTTGTCCTCGGGAAGCGGATCGAAGGAAAGAGCGATGTTTGCGATGAGGTATTGCGTGTTGTCGCCGATCTGACGCGCGCCAAACCCCGGCACCAGCATCCAGCCCTCAGGAAGCGCAGTGATACCCCACCGGCCCACGTGGGGGTAGGTCCAGACAGCACCGGGTTGGCTTCCATTCTCCATCGCTTCCTGAGTTCACAGCGTGCGTGCTTATTCGTTGCTTCCTAGTCCGTACGGACTTACATCTTTCCGCCCTTGGTACCGTCGTCCGCCTTGTCCGGATCCTTCGGTGCGGCCGGAGCGGTTGGGGCGTCAGGCGGAACAATGGTGGGGGGACTTCCTGCACCGGCCGCTCCACCGCTGTTGATCATGACCATGGGGCCTGAAATCATGACGCCGGTTGGACCGATGGTAATGAAACCGGCACCAGCTTTCAGGGTGAGCTCCACACCCGCTTCTAGCACCATCGATATTCCAGCTTTCAGATAGGCGCCCATTCCGGCGTCAACGGCATAGTTCATGCCCACCTTCTCACCGTGGTTCATGCCGATCTTCAACGAGAGGCTGTCGTCGTACTCGTGCGATACAGCGCCCGCGACCTTGACACCCTGTTTGCCGCCAATTTTCGAAAGCGAATCTCCGCCCACATCCACGCCGTGCGCAGCGCTGTACTTTTGCGACACAGCGCCTGTCACGGCAATGTCTTGTGTTCCGGTAATTGCCTCAACCTGGTTACCCTTAATCTGCCGGTTGTAATTACCGGTAATTGTCTCCAGTTGGTCTTTGTCGACGATAAGCGAATCCTGTCCTTTGACGTGGGTGCGGCGATCGTTTTCGACCATCAAATCAAGATCTTTTTCGGCGTTGATAAAGATCTGTTCGCTGCCCGCTTTATCTTCGAAGCGGAGTTCGTTGGCGTTGTCTGCGCCACCGGCTTTCAAACTGCGCGTAAAGATGCCGGTACGTGTGCTCATGTCCGGCAACGCGTACTTTGGCATCGCGCTGGCGTTATATACAGACCCCATCAGGATCGGATCGTCCGGGTCGCCGTCGACGAACTGAATCAGAACTTCGTCACCAAGACGCGGCCAGAAGTAGGCGCCTGTCTTTGGGCCGGCCCAGGGCTGCGCCACGCGTACCCAGGTGTTGTCCGTACCGTGCGCACTCATGGTGCGGTCCCACAGCATGCGGACGTTTACCCGGCCATACTTGTCGATGTAGTTGTCCTCACCATCCGGCGTGACAACAATCGCGTTCTGCGGCCCGATCATCTTGGGCTTCGGCGTACGGTTTTCCGGACGGTAGACACGATCGCTCTGAATCGCAACAAAGCGATTGGAGTACGGATCGCTCTCCGACGTGCCCTCTTCGCCATACGCGGGCGATTGCACCACACGATGGGCGACTTCGCTCAGATAGTAGAGCCGGCTCCAGTCATCTTTAGGATGATCGGTGAGCGAAAAAGTGTACCCAGGCGTTAGCGAGCGTGCGTCAGAGCTGCCGTGAAAAATTTGTGCGTGTACATCGTGCGAGTTGCCCTTAGCCGTGACGATAGGTGCCGCATGATCGGGCGTTCCCACTTGCTTGTCCGTCAGCTTCGTGAAGCCAGCATCACCGGAAGGCCAACTGTATCGCTCAATCGCGTTCTTTCCCGAAGGCTGCCCGCTCGTCGTTGAGGGCGTCTTGTTGAGTTGTGCCGTACGGAAATCGTAGTTGTAGGCCGTGTGCTTGCCTGTGATCATCGTTGAACTGGTGCGAATGTCGCTCACGCGATTGGCAAAGATCGACTCACTCGTTCTGTCCTTCGGGACATAGCGAAATTCAGACAGAACCGGTACTGTGCCATAGGCCGAAGTCGAGTCGCCGAAGATTACCTTGTTATCGCTCGCCGTGTGCTCAAACCAGTAGAAGATGCCGAACTGTTCCGCGAGACGGCTGATGAAGTTGAAGTCTGTCTCATTGAATTGCGTGGCGTAATCCAGCGGCTTATAGCTGAACGTAGTCACATCTCCAACGCTCAATGCGTAAGGACTGATGACCTCTTTGATGATCTCCATCACGGTCTTGTTTTGGAAGGTGCGGCAGTTGGTCGCCAACGTGAGCTGCCAAAGCGACGGCACCAGCCGCGCCGTGTAGCTGTCGAAGCCATCGAAGCCAGGATTGTGCTCGAACGACGCGACCAGTCCGTTGAAGTAGCGTGAGCCTTTTGCGCCCAGCAACTCCAACGACAACGTCGCCTTGTTGCCCACCAGCGTCATCGGGTCAATCGTGACATCATGCGTTGCAAGCAGCTCGACATCGAAGGAATACAGGCGTGAAACTCCTTCCACGCCGTCCATCGAATTGGCCAACAGAACATCCTGTCCTGCCGGGCTGCTGAATTGAATAAGCCTGCCTGCCTGCTTAAAGCTGGCCATGCGAGAGCCTCCTCTTTACTTTCGGGTTCAGTCGGCCGCGATAGCCGCGTCCGCGCTGTGCCATTCGTAGTTGATCTTGCTGTCCTTCACTGTGACCGTAAGCTTGTCCACCGTTTTGCCTTCGGCCATATTGCCGAGCATTTGGCGGCTGATTTCCGGCAGCATTGTGTTGGAAAGAATGTTGTCCACGTTACGAGCGCCGCTCTCAACTTCCGTGCAGCGGCCTGCGATCTCGGTAAGCAGATCGTCGCCGTAGATCATCTCCACGTGGTGCGTTTCACGCAGACGCTTGACGATCTTGTTCATCTTCAGCTTCACAATCTTCTTGAGATTCTCATCGCGAATTGGGAAGAACGGCACGATCATCATGCGGCCAAGGAATGCCGGCTTGAAGATCTTGTCGAGCTCCGGCTTCATTGCCTTCAGAAGACCCTCATCGTTCGGCATTGTTTCCGGATCAGCCGTGAGCTTCATCAGCGTCTCGGTTGCCGCATTGCTGGTGAGGATGATGATGGTGTTGCGGAAGTCAATTTCGCGGCCTTCTGCATCGTCCATGCGGCCCTTATCGAATACCTGGAAGAAGAGCTCGAGCACATCAGGGTGGGCCTTCTCTACTTCGTCCAGCAGCACGACGGAATACGGGCGACGGCGAACAGCTTCTGTCAGCACGCCACCTTCACCGTAGCCGACGTAGCCTGCGGGCGAGCCCTTCAGCGTCGACACTGTGTGCGCCTCCTGGAACTCGGACATGGCGATGGTAATCATGTTTTTCTCACCGCCGTACAACAAGTCAGCGAGGCTGATCGCTGTCTCCGTCTTACCTACACCGGAAGGTCCAACGAGCATGAAGACGCCGACTGGCTTGACCGGATCGTCCATGTTGGCGCGCGATGTGATGATGCGCGTTGTGATGGCTTCCTGCGCATGGTCCTGCCCGATGACGCGCTTTTTGAGTTGGTCGGCAAGCGTGAGCACGGTGTTGATTTCGTCCTTCACCATCTTGCCCAGCGGAATACCTGTCCAGCCGGAGATGACTTCGCCCACAACCTGGGAATCGACCGCTACGCGCATCAGGCCCTTTTCGCCCTGCATGTCGATCAGTTCCTTTTCCAGCGAGCCGAGCTTCTCTCGGACGCCTGCGGGTGTTTCTTCCTTCTTTTCCTTTGCTTCTTCGAGCTGGGTCTGTAGCGCGCGAATTTCAGAGACAATGCCCTTCTCTTTTTCCCAGCGCTCATTCATCGTCTTCAGGTCTTCGTTGGCCTTCTCAATGTCGCGGTCGATACCGGCGATGCGATCCGAGTGATCGGCACCCACAGCCACTTCGCGCTCAAGAATGCGCTTCTGCACGTTGAGGCTGTCGATGAGGCGCTGCACATTTTCGAGCGACTCCGGCTGCGAATTCTGTCCAAGAGCGAGACGCGCACATGCTGTATCGAGCACGCTGACGGCCTTGTCTGGAAGCTGGCGGCCTGCGATGTAGCGGTGTGACAGAGCAACGGTCGACACGATGGCTTCGTCGAGGATGCGCAGATTGTGGTGCTTTTCCAACGCGCCAACAATGCCGCGCAACATCGTGCAGGCCACTTCTTCGGTTGGCTCCTCCACCTTCACAACCTGGAAACGGCGTGACAGAGCGGGGTCTTTTTCGAAGAACTTCTTGAACTCCGCCCACGTGGTTGCAGCAATGGTGCGCAGTTCGCCGCGCGCCAGTGCCGGCTTCAAAATATTGGCTGCGTCGTTCTGTCCAGCCTGTCCGCCGGCGCCAATCATTGTGTGCGCTTCGTCGATGAAGAGAATGATCTTCTCGGTCGAGGACTTCACTTCGTTGACAAGGCCTTTGAGCCGGTTTTCGAACTCGCCCTTCACGCTCGCGCCCGCCTGCAACAGCGCCATGTCGAGGGAGTGAATCTGCGCGCCCAGCAGCGAAGGAGGAACATCGCCTTCAGCAACGCGGTTCGCGAAGCCTTCCACCACAGCCGTCTTACCAACGCCTGCTTCACCCGTAAGGATGGGATTGTTCTGGCGGCGGCGCATCAGGATGTCGATCATCTGGCGCACTTCCGCGTCGCGGCCCAGCACTGGATCGAGCTTGCCTTCTTTGGCACGCGCGGTCAGATTTACCGTGTACTGATCGAGGTACGGCGTCTTGCCGCCAGAGGGCGACTTGCCGCCTTCCGCAGTGCCGGAAGATGCACCACCACCGGGCGCGCTCACCCCTCCAGCAGCGCCGCCAGCTCCTAACGGGCTTTGGCGTTCACGCGAGTTGGAAACGATGTCATAAAACTTCGAACGCAGTTCTTCGGCATCGAACTTGCGCAGCTCGTTGGTGATTTCCTTCACCAGGCGCGTCAGCTCTTCGTTCGACATCAATGCAAGCAGCGTCAGACCTGTGCGCACCGTGCCCGCATCGAATTCGATCGACGCCAGCGTCCATGCTTCGGCAAGCATCTTCACGACAGTAGGCGAGAAGCTCGGCGACCGTGCATTTCCTGCCTTCAGCTTATCGAGTGACCGCTGCAGATCGGCAGTGAGGCGCGATTTATCGATGCCGAAATGGCGCAGGATCGCGGAAACGTCGTTGTCGCTGGATTCCAGCGTTTTGAGCAGGTAGTGCTCGATCTCAATGTCGTAGTGCGCGCGCGAAACGGCGAGTCCGGCTGCGCCTTCCAGAGCGCTGCGGGTTGTGTCGTTCAGCTTCGCAATCAGTGATTTCAGGTTCAGACTCATCGGGGCTTTCTCGTCCTTCCAGGTTCTTTGTTTGCAATCTCTTGTTTGCTCTGCCGCACCATCTTCGTGGCCGGCGAGGTCTTACGTCAGCAAAAAAATCGCGTCGCCGGGATCTTTCTTCAGCGGCTTCGTCTTCATCCAGCTTGCGAGTCCCAGTCGCGGCTCAAACTTGCCACGCGATCCCAGCTCACAGGATGGCGCTTCTTCCTTCTTCAAAATCAACTGCACTTCTGCTTCATACTGCCCGTTGGAGTAATACTTCACCCACGCTTCCAGATCGCGATGAGCACTGTATCCGGGCAGAAACTCGACGTATTGATCAAACGACATGGGCCCAATGGAGATGCGGATACGCCCGTGGTGGTCCCAGACTTCGTTGCCTACAACCGTGCCGATGCCAAGCCTTTCGCTTGCGCGATTGAAGCCGGACAAAGTGGATTGGTTGGTAGACGGCAGGGAACGCCAGGCTCCGGCGAACTGGTGAATTGTAACCGGAACATCGAAATAGTCTTCAAGAATCTGCTTCAGGCCTGCGGCGGTTCGCGTGTGCTTGCTCAGCAAACCGGCGTAGGAGATATACGCGCGATCCGGGATGCTACTGCGATCCCGCAGGCGCTCGGTACCAAGGCCCAGGAAATCCAGCATGCGCGGCGTGATGGTGTCTTTATCGCCGCTTTCGTAACCGATGAAGAAGCGGTACTTCGCCCATCCTCGGTAAAACAGTGAAATCAGCCGGTGATTGAAGATGTCAAAGAACTCGGCCATCACCGGATCTTTGTCGCGCAATCTTCCAATCAGGTATTCCGTGTAGGTGTGCGGCAAGATCGAGATCGACGCGGCGAGTCCCATGAACTGCACACGAAGATGCAGTTGGCCGCTGTCGTCACGCTTCAGGTCGTAGAGCTGGCTTGGCGGAAAGGAAAGCGACGGCAGCGACTCAAACCGCACTGCCTCGCTGCTTGGCGAAAGAAAGTAGCCGACAGCGCCGCGCCCTTTCTCAATGCGCTGCAATAGACGCACTGCCTGGAAAAATTCCACGCGGAATACTTCTTCGTTCAGCAGCTTGCGAATGCCTTCAAACTCGTCTTCGCGCGCATACTCGGCAGCTTCTGCTGCGAGCGCAAAAGGAGCATTATCGTTGTCTATAACAGAACCTGGAGTCCAGCTCTCGGTGGCCATGTATACATCGGCTCCTTTCTTAGATTTGTGCGTGCGGTAAGCTGCGCGAAGCTGTTCATGGAAGCGTAGCCGCCAAGAAAGCGATCGATCACGGCTCCGAACAGGTAAGCGCTTCCGCCTGTGAACTGCTGCTCGTCCAGCTCGATCTCTACTGCTGTTCCCCGAGCCGGTGAAAGGCCGTAGTCCGAAGCCACCATGGCGAAGTGCGGGGCTGTTTGCAGCTTGGTAATCGCTCCCACCTGGTTCTCGTGGTAAGTGGAATCAGTAAAATTGTGCAGCCTCAGGATTTCCTGCAGGGCACCGCGTCCTTCTTCGCTCAGCGACAGGTAGTTCAATGAGAGAAGCGAAATCAGGCGCCACAACTGCCCTGCCGCATCTGGCGGGTCGAACGACTTCGACGGCTTGCGAAGAGCCGTCACGTACTTCAAGCCGGGAAAGCCGGTCATCTCGAAGTCGCCTTCGCTGGAACCGAAAGCGAGCTTGGATGGGAGGTCGAAGTTCGTACAGGTGCAGCGGACGGTCAGCGTGTCAGCGTGAGGATCCTTCAGCTTGCCGTTAACGTCAACGACAGAAATACTCATTGTCGAAGGCAGCCGCTCGCCCAACTCGTTCATCTTGCGCGTTGCACTCCAGAAGGTCGTTTCTTTGGAATCACGCGTCTGGTGGCGGTAGCTGAACATCGGCTCCAGCGCAATGGTCTCGCGCATCTTGGGATTGGTGGCCAGCACTTCATCGATCGAGTAAACCTCGATAACATCGGCCTGTCGAGCATCAGGCACAACTGTATAGGTGGCCCTTGCCTGCGACAGTTGTATCGGCTCTGCGGTTTGCTGAAAAAGGTTGATGATCGGCGTGCAGCCCGGTCGGAATGTGCGCTCGTTGACGCCTAGCTCAAGAACCTGCTGCCGCTCAGGTCTTTCAAACCGCGAGAAGAGGAAAACAAGATCGACTTCAGTGCCGAAGCCGTCTTCCAGCGCCTCAAGGCCGCTGATATCGAAGAACAGAAACTTCTCCGGCAAAGTGAAATATTCCTGTAGGATGCGGTGCCCATCCGCAGAGCGACGATCGTACGGCAGAACGTTTTCCGTGGGTTCAAACCCAACAGCGGTAATGTGTTCCGGGCCAAGGCTAACAATGCGCTTCTTGCCGCCTGGCTCCTGCAATTGGATTTCAATGCAATTGGCGCACATCAGTTCATACACGGCGTACGCTACCGCAGAATCGCCGGAAAGATGGAGCCGCAGTTGGTCCAGTCCCATGCCCGCGAACTGTACATCCGGAAAGCAGCGCAAACGCAAGCGTGCAGCCGCCGCCGCCTGCTGTCCGGTGGTCGCGCGCGCAGGACGTTGCAAGCGTTCCGGCTGACGCCACTCTGCTTCAGCGATGGAAATGGGCCACAAAGTCACGTCATACATCGACCGGAAACGTACCGGAACGTTGTTGATGGTCCCTTTACTTTTGAGCAGTGTTCCCCGCGGAATCACCAGTCCAGCAGTCTTCTTCCCCGCTTCTGGGTCGGCCTGGCATTCCACGATGGTCATCGGCGGAATCGGTCGTAGGTACGTGGGATAAAGCAGGTTCAGCAAGCCCTCGCTGAGCTGCGGAAAGTCATCGTTCAAACGCAGGTGAACGCGGGCTGCCATGTAGGCAAAACCTTCCAGCAGGCGCTCTACATGCGGATCCGCGCTACCTTCATCGGTAAGCTGCAGGCGGCTGGCAATGCGCGGGTGCTTGCGCGCGAACTCACCGCTCAACTGCCGCAGGTGAGTGAGTTCACGCTCATAATATTCAAGCAGTTCTTCGCGCATTGTTCCTTTACTTCACGGCATACTCGCCACTGGTAATCTCCAGCAGCGTGTCAAAGCTGATGTCTTCATCAGCGTTTTCAAAAATCAATTGCCCATCGACGTGGAAGCGCACACTACGCGCAATGTCATCGGTGCGCGTCACGCTTACCAGCGGATCGCGAATGCGAGGCTCAAAGCGGCGAAGCGTGTCGGTAATGCTCTTGGCCAGCGCTTCAGGTGCGTGCTTCACACCGCCAAACTGTGACAAATCGGGCAGGCCGAAGTTCATGACCGAATTGGCGGCTTCCGTGTAGTTCTCCAAATCAGGGATAAATGGCCGGCGAGAATTCAGCAACCATTCCACGTCGCGCTTAATACCATCACGGTACATCGCCAACGTTGAGTTGCGCGTTGTTGGCCAGTCTTCGTAATTCGTAAGACGATCCAGAAGCGACTGCACAACGAGAGTTTCCGCTTTTCTACTTGTCACAGCGCTCCTTTCCTAAGTGTTGGCTGCTAGGCCTTCAAAACTTCCGTATCGATCCAAATCTGCGTTTCAGTGTTTGCAGCAGAAGTGTCGTCATCAAGTGTCATCATGCGCACCGAGGGCACATCCGTGAGCAACGACTTTACGGTGCTGGCAACAATCTCTGCGAGGCTCTCGTTTCCGAGGCCCTGTGCCGCGCTCCAAACGTAGCGCTGCAAATCAAGCCATACCCTGCCGCACGGCTCAGGGAGCGTACGAATGCAAAGGCGCATCAGCTCGTCCCACTTATTTTCGTTTGCCAGACGCCGCATCGCCTGCCTTACTTCTGTCGCGGGAGCGACAGCGAAGCTGAAGTTGGTGAGGTCGGCAGTCCGTGTCTCACCAAGGCGCAACGCCGTGCAGAGCAGGTAGGGCACTGCGGCACTGGGGCTTACGGTCCGAAGAAATTCAGCGCATGCGGCAACCTGCGCATAGGCGGCCTCCTTCGTAGTCGGAAGGCCTACGGGCACACCGGCGGCTGCCCTTGGCGTTGACACACTGGCTGCCGGGGATGCATTCGCAGACTCTTCCGCGCCTTCCACGGCTTCCGCTGGTTCAGGTTCCGGCGGCAACTCTACCGGATCGGGATCCTTTAGCCGCTTCTCTGCGAGCAGGACGCTGACAACCTTCTTGACGTCTTCGATTGCTGACTTCAGCTTGCTCAGACTTGGGTAGTCGTCTCCGAACTTCTCTTCATTGAGCCGGTCAAAATTGTCGAGAGATTCAAGGCCCGACGCAAGCTGATCGTCGGTTTCTCGGTAGAAGGCTTTGGTTGTGCCCTCGACCGCGGTAATAACGTCTTCACCGACCAGGCGTCCGCGTGCGATGGCATCTTTGCGGATCTCCTTCTTTTCATCGCTGCGGGGATCGCTCTCCAGTCCGAGCGACTTGGCATCCTGATAGACGATGTAATTCATTCCGCTCTTCGTAATCGGGAGCAGTCTGATTTGGGCACCCAGCATGGACGCGGCACCCTCGATGGCACCGATGCGGAGGTCAAGGCTGCCGTCGTCTGGGTCCTTTTCCGGGTAGATGGTCTCCCAAAACTCTTCTTCCAGCTTTTGCAGTGTTTCTAACGCTGGCGCGAGAATTCCAAAACCTTCGCGGCGAAGGAGTGATTCAAAGTACCAGCCTGCCAGCCGCAGGTCCTTACTACGTGTCGCGAGCGAGTCTCCCGCCAGCTTGATGACGAGCGGCCTGTCAGCTTTTTTGGGAGCAGAGCCCCAATTGCCAGTGGGTATCGACTCGTCGTCTTCGAGGCGCGCCTCTTTGATGACCTCGAAGACCTTGACGTCATACTGAAGGTTTGTTCCGGAAGGATTGTCACCGGCAATCGGCGTCAGCAGGTCGTCACGCAGCGGCATTCACAGGCTCCGGCTCAGGTTCGTCGGTCGAGTTCCAGACGATGCTTCTGAACTCCAGCAAGGGTACCTCTTCGCCATCTACATTGAGCAGCTTCTGACCAACAAGCATTTCCTCGCCGTCCTTGTCCTCCCATACGCTGGTGCGGCCGAGGCGAGCTTCGTCGTTGGCGCTGGTGAAGGTGAGCGGTGCAAGTACAGGGAGAAGAACTTCGCCAAGATCCTGCAGACGGAACTTAGGACTTGCCTGGATGCGTGCACGCGCCCAGATCAGATCACGAAGATCCGTGGGGGCGTCGATTTCCAGGCGAACAATAAATTTCGTCGGTACCCAGACATAGGTGCCGGCAATGAAAACTTCGAGATGATCGCCGATGGTCGTGTCCGCATCGGCCAGGCGCTCGAACTCCTCGTCGTTCCAGCTTCCGCCAGGAACGGACTCTGGCTTTTCCTTTACAGGAAACGTCTTGTTGCGGAACATCTCTTCACGAGTGCGTTCCGCGTAGAGCGCGCTACGGTAGAGCATCAGCCCCGGTGCATTCTTCGGATCCTGATTGGCAAGTACGTCCAGATGCTTTTCCGCGCGGTCCCATTGCCCGGCGAACGAAAGAAGCTCGAACAGGAAAGTACGACGCTTGGCGTCGAGCGGGTTTCCCCGTAGCTCTTCGCCAAGCGCCTTGATTGCCTGATCCAACTCCCCAGCTTTGTACAGCTCCTGTGGAGTCATTTTCCCTCTTACGAAGTGACCTTGGTGATCATGTTGTAGGTGACTGCGCCGGTGCTGGTGAGCGAACCGCCTGCTTCGTTCTGCTTCTTATACTCGACCTTTGCCTGGCCAAATGCGAGCGAAACCGATTCAACCGGGATTTCGCTGGATGCGCTCAGCTGCTGGCTGGTGAAGTAGACCTTGTCCAGAGTGATCTCGAGGAAGATTTCTGGCGATCCCTTGCCGGTCGACTTCGTCGCCTGGAGAGTTGCCTTCGCGATCGAGGTGCCCATCGTGATGTGTTTGAAGATTTCAGGGCTGGACATATCGAAGTCCTTCATCACGCTGAGATCAGCAAGGCTGACCGTACCGCCCGAGAGTCCTTCCGAGCCGCCGATGGAGGCAGTGTTGGAAGATCCCCAGCTCCACGAGTGGAGCTTGATGGTGTTCTCAAAGCCCTTGTCTTGGCATTCGCCCTTGAAATCATCTGACTTGAGATAAAAATTAGTTGCCATGGTGTTTCTCCTTTATTAGTCCATTACTGCGGTTTGGGCGGACGGGCCGCGGGAAGGTTAGGGCGCACCTCTCCTGTTCTCGCTGGCAGCGAGAGGTGCGTCGACATGAATCATGCGAACTTATTTATTTGGCTGGGGATGGGAGGTCCGCTACAAGGCGTAGCGAAACCGTGAGTTCGTCCAGTTGGAAGTGGGGCTTCATAAAAGCGACGGCCCGGAGGGCACCCGCTTTTCCCGGAACTTCCATCACTTCGATACGTGCTTCGCGCAGCGGCTTTTCTGCTTTCGCAGCAGCGGAAGCATTGTCGTTGGCGACTACGTATTGTGACACCCATTGGTTCAGGAACTGCTCCGCCTGAGACCGGCTCATGGTGCTGCCCAGCTTGTCGCGCATCATCGCCTTCAGATAATGAGCAAAGCGGGACATCGCCATGATGTACGGAAGTTGCGCCGAAAGCCGTGCATTGGCATTCGCTGCATCCTTGTCGTAAGTCTTCGGCTTGTTGCACGTTTGAACGCTGAAAAACGCAGCGTAGTCCGTGCCCTTGCAATGCACCAGGGGAACAAAACCCTGATCGGCAAGCTCTTTTTCACGGCGATCCGTGATGGAAACTTCGGTCGGGCACTTGAGGGCAACATCGCCTTCGTCCGTCTTGAAGTTGTGGGCGACGAGCCCTTCGACAAGGCCACCGTTTTCCACGCCGCGAATGGAGGCAGCCCAGCCGAACTTCGCATGCGACTGCGTCATACGAGCCGCAAGCGCGTAAGCTGCGTTGCCCCAAAGATACTTTGAGTGGTCGCGTCCATCAACGCCCTCTTCGTAATCAAAGGCCTCGATTGATTTGCTGTCGCGACCGTACGGCTCACGCATCAGCACGTGTGGCAGGGTAAGCGCCACGTAGCGCGAATCGTCGGAAGCGCGGAAGCTCTTCCACTTCGCGTATTCCGTGCTGTCGAAGATCTTCGACATGTCGCGCGGTGCGCTTAGCTGGGTGTAGTCACTCAGATTCATCAGCTCAGGTGAAGCGGCTGAGAGGAATGGTGCGTGAGCCGCGGAAGCAACCTGAGAAACGCGCTCGAGCAATTCCATGTCTTCCGGTCCACGGCCGAACTCGTAGTCGCCAACCATAGCCGCGAAGGGAGCGCCGCCGAACACGCCGAACTCTTCTTCGTATGCCTTCTTGAAGAGCTGGCTCTGGTCGAATTCAGGAGCGCGCTGCAGGTCGCGCAGCAATTCCTTCTTGGAAACGTTGAGAACCTTGATCTTGAGCTGGTCGTTCGTTTCGCTCTGGTCCATGAGGTGCTTGATGCCACGCCATGTGCCTTCCAGCTTCTGGAACGCCGGGTGGTGCAGCACCTCGTTGAGTTGCAGCGAGATAAGGCGGTCGATCTGCGCGAGGCGGGCGGTGATGGTGGCTTCCGCGTCCTTGCTGAGGGTCATCTGGCCCTCGAGCACCTGGCTCACGAACTCCTTGACCATGTCGCGACCGCGTTCCATGCTGTTGGCGTCGCGGTCGAATCGGCCCGCGCCAATGATTGAGTCAAGAAGAGAGCCTTCCTGTTGCCCTTCTTCTGTTGTTGTTTCTGCCGCTGCTCCGAGTGGGCTGGTTGAGGCGCTCATTATTCATCTCCCTTTGCTGCCATCTCTGACTTCAGCTTCTCGCGCGCTTCGGTATTGGATACGGCGTCAAACAACATCGCATCAAGCTGGTCGTTACCCTGTAGCGAACCACGCAGATCCGAAAGGCGGGTGCGGAGATCGAGGAGCTCCTTGAGCGGCTTTACCTGCTTGGCAACGTTCTCGGGCGAGAAGTCGTCCATGCTGTCGAAATTGAGGTTGACCTTGACCTGACCGGCATTGGGGTCATCGCTCAGCTTATTGTCGACGGAAAACGCGAGGTGCGGCTGCATGCCCTTCAAAACCGTGTCGAAGTTGTCGGGATTGATTTCGACGAACTTGCGATCCTTCAGCGCTGCTAGCGGCTTTTCCGGTTGGCCGGTCAGATCGCCCAGAACACCCATCACGAAGGGCAGTTCCTTGTTCTCGATCGCGTTGCCAACTTCTACGTCATATGTGATCTGGACTCGTGGTGAACGAACCCGATCCAGCTTGTGTTGTGTGCTTTCCCTTGCCATATAAATCCCTTCAGATGTGTTGAAACGCGCCCGGAAAATCTTGAACCAAAGAGACCACACGCCAAAACGCGATGGCAAGGGGAAAAATGCGGTTGCTTTTGTTTTGCACTTAATCTTGTGCACAAAGGTGTTATCTGCTCACCCAAATAGGTTCCACTTCACAGCAGTGTAAAAACTTGGCGAATGTTGTGCTCTTGCAAGTTTCTGCTGCTTGACCGAGAATCCGGAAGCATCCGCGCGCAAGTGCAGAGGCAGTACCATCACCCAAACGGGTGCTCTGCTTGCCTGTAGCCTGCCTTT
The DNA here is from genome assembly GCA_965200515.1 of Granulicella sp. Lineage (GTDB taxonomy): Bacteria > Acidobacteriota > Terriglobia > Terriglobales > Acidobacteriaceae > Granulicella. The sequence continues at coordinate 3,778,276 of CBDAUT010000014.1, forward strand.
GGGAGTTTTGACACAATATGCGCCAACTTCAACCAGTTATCTGGTCCAAAGGCACGTTTCTTTCGCCCCAACACATGCAGGCGCAGGAACGGTTTGTCGAAGACTCCGTTCGCTTTTACCTGGAGTCGCTGGGCACGAATTCGTGGGGCTTTTTGGCGCTTCAACTCGACGCCCAAGCGCTTTCCGACGGACAGCTTTCCCTTGCGTCAGCGAGCGGTGTTTTTCCCGATTCGCTGCCATTTGAAATTCCGCTTTCCGACGCTCCTCCACGGGGTCGGTCGCTCGAGGAATGCTTCCAACCAGACCAGCAAAGCTGTACGTTCTACCTTGCGATTCCTGAATACCGGCGCGGTGGCGTGAATGTGTCTATCGGCCGTGGACGCGTCAGCACGCGCTTTACGGCAAACCTGCAGATGGCTCGCGATGAGAACGGAGGCACACGCGAAAAACCGGTGCAGGTCGCGGCAAAGAATATGCAACTCCTTTCGGAAAACGAGAACATGGAAGGCTCGGTTCTTCTGCCGTGTGCGCGAGTATTGCGCACCGAGGCAGGCACCTTCCTTGCCGACCCCGCATTTGTTCCGCCGCTGCTGAACATTCACTCTGCCGAAGGCATCGTCAGCATGTTGCGCTCGCTGGTTGAGATGCTTGTCACACGCGGAAACGAACTCGCAGGGACGCGCCGCCAGAAGAACCAGTCTCTTGCGGATTTCACTGCTTCCGACGTGGCAAACTTCTGGCTGCTTTACACCATCAACACAAGGCTCCCGGGGCTGCGCCACCTGTTGCAGTCAGCGAATATTTCGCCACAGAAGCTCTGGGATGAAATGTCCGACCTGGCTGGTTCGCTTACATCGTTTTCTTTTAAGATCGACCCCCGCGACTTGCCGCAGTACGTCCACGAAGACCCCGGCCCATGCTTCAAGCAGCTCGACGAATTAATCCGCATCATGCTCGAGACCGTGGTGCCGAGCAACTTCGTTTCCTTGGCATTGAAGCATGTGCGCGACACCATCTATGCCACTTCAATCGACAAGGATTCGTATCTCGAAAACACGCGTTTTTACCTCGCTGTTTCGGCGGATGTGCGCGACCCAGATTTGATCGACAAAGCACCCAAGCTGATGAAGGTCTGCTCAGCCACGCACATCGAGAATCTGATTCGGCATGCTCTGCCGGGCATGCGTCTGGCGCACGTGGCAAACCCGCCTCGCGCCCTTCCGGTCAAGTTGCGTTACCACTATTTCGCGCTGGAACAAGCCGGACAGGCGTGGGATTCCGTCGTGCGCGCGCGCAATTTTGCGGTGTACGCGCCGTCAGACTTCATCAACCCCACCATGGAGCTGGTAATCCTGTTGCCGAACGCGCCGCAGTAGAGATGGGAGGGCACAAGCTACCCCCCTCCCGCCTATTTCTTTAGTAGCAAAACAGCCAGCAGAATGGCCACAACGAGCACCAGCGCGATGATGATGATGATCATCGTCATGGAACTCTTGGGGGCTGCTCCGGGTGCGGCCGGAGGTTGTGGCGAGCCGCCCATGGGTGGCATCTTCAGTTGCGCGGATGGTATCTGTGCAGACGGCAGGCCAACGGATGGCATACCCATCCCGGGCATTCCCATATGAGGTGCGCTGGCACTGCCCATGTTCATGCCGCCCATGCTGCCACCGCCCATCGAGCCGCCACCGAGTGAACCGCCACCCATCGAGCCGCCGCCAAGCGAACCGCCACCAATGCTTCCACCGCCCATCTGCGGCATCGACACAGAGCCCGGGGTGAACTGGATCGGCGACTTCATACCACCGCCGCTGGCTGGTGCTCCTCCAGCTGGCGGCATGCCGCCGTGGGACCCGCCCTGCGCAGCGCTTTCGCGGAACTGCGAGGCTTGAATGATGCGCGTATACTCCCCAGGCCCGGATTGTTGCGGCGGGGGAGGCGTAGTTTGAGCCGCAGGAGGAATTTTGAAAGCAGTTGTCGCCCCGGCGGGCGCACTGTTTGGAGTCATTCCCGGCGCGCCGAATTGCGTCTGAGGTGAGGCTGCAGCCGGAGGTGGCGCCGCATTCATCGCACTGAATTGCTGCGTCAGCGATTGCGGCGCGCTCGCCGGGCCAGTAGCCGCCGGTGTCACTGCACCGTAAGCCGAAGGGGCTGCACCGCTTCCGCTAAACGCATTGGCCGCTTCTGGAGCCTTTGTAGCCGTCAGTGGCGCGCCCGGAGCATCCAGTGTGCGCAGCAACTGCGTGAGACCTCCACCGCTCGGCGATGCACTTGGCGTCGAAGTCGCTGGAGACGAGGAGCTAAACGACGGGGAAGAGCTCGCGCCAAAGCCGGAGCCGAGTGGCGCCTGGGGAGTGCTAAAACCAGGCGGCATACCTTCCGGAGTAAAGGACCCTGGTGTGTGTCCTGCGGGAGCAACCGGCGGGAAGTTGTCTGCCTGGTTCGTGGGCCCCTTTGGCTGCATGCTCGACGCGGAAAAGATTTGCGTGAAGCTGCCCGGACTGCTACCTGCTGGTGTGCTTCCAATCCCTTGCGACGGTGCATGCGGGGAAGCTTGCGCGCCTGGAGACGCGTTTCGCGCAAAGGGGTCAACATCCGCTGGCATCTGGTTGGCCGCGGACGTTGGCGAATAGCCCTTGTCCAGCGTTGAAAACAACTGCGTAAAAGAACCGCCGCTGGCGGGCGCTGGGGAGCTGCTCACGGGCGGTGCGGGAGGGGCTGACGGAATGGATGACGGAGTCGCCTTCGGAGCGCTCGGGCTTGCCTGAAAGATCTGGGTGAACGAACCGGGATCCTGCGTGACAGCGGGTTTCGGCGTTGCTGCCAGTGGCTTTATCTCCCCGAGATCGATCACTTCTGCAGGGATCGTTGGTGACGGCTCCGGCTTTGAAGAAGTACCGCCGTCGAACGCCTTCAGCAGTTGCGTGATGCCGGCTGACGGAGCCGGTGCAGGCGTCGCTTTTGCGGCAGGTGTCGGTGCTACAGGTGGAGCCGTAGTTGCCGAAGGCTTCGGCGCTGGATCAAGCGCCTGAAACATTTGCGTGAAACCTCCGCCCACAGCTTGCGAAGTAGGTGCCGGCGCAGGAGGAAGCGGTGCGGGTTCCGCCGGTTGGAACCCCTGTGGTTCCTCGCTTGCCAGTGCCGGGTTCGAAGCCTTCGGATCGAGCGCCTGAAACATCTGCGTAAAGCCGCCGGGAGAGGACGATGGCGCGGACGTGGGAGCCATTGGAGGCGGAGCAGACCGCTGAGGCGGTGGTGTGAAGGCCTCCGCGACCTGTGGATTGGGAACGGCACTCGCCGCATTTGCCTGGGGTTCGCTGATGGCAGCAAACATCTGAGTAAACGATGATGAAGCCTTGGCTTCGGGTGCCTGTGGAGCAGGAGTCGTTGCCGGAGCACTCTTTGGCGCTGGGCTTTCGATAGCTGAAAACACCTGCGTGAACGATGGTGTCGGACTGGGGGACGATGAAGGAGCTGGTGTCGCGGAAGCGGGCGGCGTGAACGCTTGAGGTACTTCTGAGTTCTGAGGCGCGCTGAAAGTCGGTTGGGGCGGCGCTGCTGATGGTGAAGACGGTGGCGCTTTCGCGGCGAGATCGGCGGGGGTGAGCGCTCGCAGCAATTGGGTAAATCCGGCGCCGCCCGGCGCGGAGGGTACCGTTACCTGGGGCGCGACTGCCGGTGGCGGGGAGGACTCGAGAATGCGCCTGAGCGAGTCCGTATGACCCGGAGTTCCGCTCCCAGGCGCGTGAAAAACGATCTCGTGGACATTAGGGGACTTCTGCGGCTCCGTTGCGGGAACCACAGGAGTAACAGGTGGTGCCGCAGTTTCCTCGACAGATGGTGACGAAGAACTCGATTGTTCCGGAACCGTGCCGAAGATCCCCGTCGCTCCACCGCTACCGCTATCTGCGTTGGACCCGCTCCACTCGCGGTCCTTCTTTTCGAAATCGCTCATCGCCTCGCCCCACCTAAAGCCGCTGAAATGCTTGAAACTACAAGCGGAAACGCTCTCCGCATTTGCTTGACAGCCGCCCGTATTGTTCCTAGCATAGCCGCTATCAGTCAAACGCAAAGTTCCTGCATTCGTTGTTTTTCGCGTGCTTTGCCGTGATCGAACAGTATTATTGGCCCCAGAGCAAGAGCCGCACCGCCACACCAAATTCCAACCCACATCTCACCGCCGGGATGTCTAGCCGTGTCAGTAGGTCGACCGAATGAAATTCCTGTCTCGTGTTGTCTGGTCAGAGGGCATGCACCTAAGTCCTCAACACTTCCAGATGCAGAGCCGGTATTTCGAGGACTCGCTGTGGTTTCTGAATGGCAGTCTGCGCAACCATCCCTGGGGTCTGCTTAGTATTTCCATCGACGCCGATGCAGTGAAGAATGGTCTTGCTGTACTGCGCCACGCATCGGGCATTTTTCCTGACGGCCTCGCCTTTGAGATTCCAGACAGCGATCCCGCGCCTGCGCCACTGCATCTGCGCGACATCTTCACCGCGACGGACAGCGAAATCCTCCTGCACCTTGCCGTTCCTGCCCGGGGAAACCAGGGCAGCGACACCGATCTCACCAACAGCGGCTCATCTCGGTTCGGCACTTTCGAGCGCATTCTGAAGGACGAAACAATTTCCGAGGATGAATACCCTGTCTCACTCGGCAGGAAGAACATCATCCTGTGCAGCACCGCGCAGCTCAAGCCGAACTACACATCATTTCCTGTTGCGCGTATCCGCCGCGATGGCAAAGGCTCATTCGTTTCCGATCCAACCTTCCTTCCGCCGCTACTTCGAATTGGAGTAAGCGAAGACCTCCTGCTGCGCATGAAGCGGCTCGCAGACACGGTGGAAGAAAAAATCACTGTGACGCGGCAGGGCAAGCGCGCTTCCACCGGAATGGAAGTCACGATCAGCCCGCTGCAGGTGCGCGAGCACTGGTTCCTACATGCACTCTGCTCCGCACTGCCCGCCATGCGGCATCAGCTTTCAACACGTAATGGGCATCCGGAAGAGATGTTTCAGGTACTGTCCGAACTCGCGGGGTCACTCTGCACGTTCGTGATGGAATCCACGCCCGCAACGCTGCCGGAATACGATCATCTCGAGCTGAACCGCGTCATCGGCGATCTGGAAGCGCACATCATGCGCCACCTGGAACTGATCATCCCAACGAACACCGTTGTGCTTGAGTTCGCGCCCGCACCAGAGATTCCCTACGTGCACTATGCGCAGGTGAAAGATGAACGCGCACTGCGGCGTTCTGTTTGGGTGCTGAGCATGCGCTCGAACGTCCCTGCTTCAAACATCATGCGCATGACGCCCACTCTGGTGAAAGTGTGCTCGGCGCAGGGTGTGGCAAGCCTGCTGAAACGTGCGCTGCCTGGCCTGGAACTTGTTCACATGCCGCAACCACCAGCGGTCATCGATCCGCAGGCAGACACCCAATATTTTTCCGTTGGTATGGCCGGGCCCTGCTGGGAACACATTCTCGCGACCAAGCAAGTGGGCATCTACGTGCCCGGCGAGCTTGGCCAGGCAGTTTTCGAAATCATTGTTATTACTGAGGCCACCTCATGATCGCCCAAGCGGCACCTCCTCCCCTTCGTGCCAACAATCTTTCGCTCGCCTTTCAGGACGTCATCACGGTCGTTCTGCGCGTGCGCTATCGCACGCAACGCGTTGCCGACGCGAACGGTTTCCGCACCAGCATCCGCACCATGATTGCCACGGCAGCACAGGAAGGCCGCAGGCTCGGTTACAGTGACGCCACAACGCAAATGGCTCTGTATGCAATCGTTGGATTTCTCGACGAAAGCGTGCTGAACTCCGGTGACCCGGTGTTTCAGGAATGGTCACGGCGTCCGCTGCAGGAAGAAATGTTTGGCGGCCACTTCGCCGGCGAGTACTTCTTCAAGCACACAGACGACCTACTGAATCAGCCTGACTCGGCGGAAGTGGCCGACGCGCTTGAATTGCACGCAGTCTGCCTGCTGCTCGGCTATCGCGGCAAGTACGCCTTCGGCGACAACGGAGAGATTGCACAGATCATCCGCCGCATTCGCGAGAAGATTGCTCGCATCCGCGGACAACACGTGCTTTGTCGTGTGGCCGCTGCGCCCGAAGTCGCTGCGCAGAAGACCGGTGACGCGTGGGTTCGCCGTCTGGTCATCATCACCGCTGTCATGCTGCTTGTGGTGCTGCTGGGATTTGCGGGATACACCATGTTCCTCAGCAACACCCTCGGCTCGATCCGCTCCACTGCCATGTTCGTTCCATCGTTTAGCTCCATGCACATGGCGGAAAACCTTGCCGCTCTCGCCGGGGGTATCGCGCGATGAAGAAGATTGTCTGGCTTTCCATTCTTATTTTCGTTCTGTACCTTGCGCTGATCGTTGGTATCGGCTTTCTCGTACACCTGACCGGCACGCGCTTCATCCTGTTCTGCGTCATCCTGGGCCTCATCGGCGCGGCTGCGCTTGCTGTGTTTCTGATTTTCAAGAAGCGCCAGCTTGCCGCCCAGGGACCAACGCTCGACGCGAGCGCGATCGAGTCTGACGCACTCGCACAGCTTGTAAAAGCTGCTGACGGTCGCCTGAAGAACTCACCCGGAGCAACAAAATCGCTTGCAGCGATGCCGCTCATCTATCTGCTCGGCGACGACAACTCCGGTAAGACGCAGACCATTCTGCAGTCCGGCCTCGAAGCCGAGCTGCTTGCCGGCGAAGTGCACCGCGACGGCATGGTCGCGCCGACACAGCTCGCCAACCTCTGGTTTACTTCGCAGGCCGCGTTCGTTGAAGCCGGCGGAACGATGCTGAAGCAGCCTGGCCTGTGGCAGCGGCTCGTGCGCTCCACGCAGCCGAACAAATACAGCACCGCCGTTTCCAAGGGCGCGCTTCAGCCGACCCGCGCCGCTGTGCTGTGCGTGAGTGTGGAGCGAATCCTCGCGAACAATTCGCCGGAGAGCGTGAAGGCGCTTGCGCAGATGCTGAACGAGCGTCTCCGCCTGCTGTCACAAACACTCGGCATCTCGCTCCCGATATATGTCGTTTTCACCAAGCTCGACAGCATTCCCTCGTTCGCAGACTATGTCGCGAACCTGACGGAAGAAGAGGTTCGCCAGCCGCTTGGTGCCTCACTCGTTCCCGTGGACGCCTCCAGCGGGATGTACGCCGAGCAGGCAGCAGCACAGGCTGCGCAGCGCTTTGACGAGCTCTGCTATTCCCTTTCGGAGTACCGCCTGGAAGTGCTGAGTCGCGGCGGACAGGCCGATAAGCTCGCCAAGGCATACGAGTTTCCGCGCGAACTGCGCAAGCTGCGCCAAACAGTGGTCGACATGCTGGTCGATGTGGGCCGCCCCAGCCAGCTTGCGGTCAATCCCTTCCTGCGTGGCTTCTACTTCGTCGGCATGCGCGCACGCGTGGTGGAAGACACCAGTGCTCCTGCTCAGGCCGCGGCGCAGGCAGCACCTCCAGCGGACGCTGGCGCAACACGCATCTTCTCGTTCAATGCAATGCAGCAGCAGGCAGCCGCGAACGCACCCGCTGTGCGCACGTCGCGCCGCGTTCCGCAGTGGTGCTTCCTGCCGTACCTCTTTCCAAACGTCATTCTGAACGACCGTACGGCGCTCGACACAAGCCGCGCGAGCACGAAGGTGAGTGGCGTCAAGCGCATCCTGATTGCCGCCGTCGCAGCCTGCCTGGCGCTTTACTTCATCATGCTGACGGTCTCGTACTTCCATAATTCCGCACTGGAAGACCGCCTCAAAGCGGCAGCGGCCAAGCCAATGCAGTCTGTTGCGGGCGGACAGCCTGCCTCTCTGAACGACCTGCAAAGCCTGGAAGAGCTGCGGGTTGTGTTCGCGCAAATCTCCGGCTACCGCAAGGATGGCGCTCCGCTGAGCTATCGCTGGGGCCTGTACCCAGGCGAGAAGCTGTACCAGACCGCCTGCCAGGCCTACGGATCGCACTTTCGTACGCTGCTGCTTTCGCCTACCCAGGCGAACATTCTAGCCAAGCTCGCCGGCCTGCCATCAGCTCCCGCACCGACGGATGAGTACACGGCGACCTATCGTCCGCTGCGGGCTTACCTGATCACCACTTCCAATCCGGAAAAGAGCACAACGGATTTCCTGCCGGACGCCATGCAAACGGCATGGAACGGCACGCGCACGGTTCCTTCCGAAGTCAGCGACTTGACGCATGAGCAGTTCGTTACCTACGCAGAAGCGCTGCAGGAAAAGGGCTCCTGCATGGGCTCACTCGGCGGCGCGCCGCACATGGTACCCGTCGGACAAGCTCGCGGCTACCTCGGTCATTTTCAGGGCATCGAGCAGGTGTACCTGAGCATGAAGGCAGCCGCGAACAAGCGGTTCCCGAGCATCCGCTTCAATGACAAGTTCCCCGGCAGCGTGCGCTATGTAGTCGACAACTACGAGGTCGAAGGTGCCTTTACCAAGGACGGCTACGCGTTCATGCAGAAGGCCTTTGCCGACCCTCGTGAATACACCAGCGGCGAAGAGTGGGTGCTCGGCGCACAAACCGGCCATCCCATTGATATCGACGCCGTCAAAGGCCAGCTTCCTCCGCGCTACCAGGATGACTTCCTCAAAACATGGCGCACTTACCTGAAGACCGCGCATGTTGTTCCCGGCGGCGCGTGGGCTGAGTCGAAAGAAAAGCTTCACCAGCTCGACAGCCCGTCGTCTGCGCTCGGTGAGCTTTTCATGCTCATCTCGCAGAACACCGACGTGGACAATAAGGCAATCAAGGCGGCCTTCCAGGCTCCACAGACGGTTGTGCCTCCGAGCAAGACCACGCTTCCCGATCCTTACCTCGCCGGTCTCTCGAGCCTGGAAGGCGCAATCGGTAATCTGCTGCTGACACCAGGCAGCCTGAGCGATCCGACAGCGGCAGGCCCGGTGATCACCGCCGCCAGCGCGGCAGAGAACGCCGTCAACACGGTGCGCGGTGGGTTCACTCCACCCGATCCGGTCGGCGGCATGGACTCCACCTCGGAAGCGCTGTTGCTCGCCCCTATCCGGACGACGGAAGCACTTGCCAAGGCAGCGCCCGGAGCGGCAGCAGGTGGCGGAGCAAAGACGCTGTGCTCACAGCTTGCCCCGATCTTCAGCAAGTTCCCGCTGAATCCTGACTCCCGCGAAGACGCCACGATGGACGAACTGAAGGCTGCCTTCGGCCCGCAGGGTGCAGTGGCACAGTATGCGCAGACACAAAACAAGCTGGTCACGCAGGTGGGCAATCAGTACATCCAGACACCCGGCTCTGCAGTCACCGTCAGCTCTGGCTTCCTCTCGTTCCTCAATCGCGCAGCAGCCTTCGGTGCGGCCTTCTTCCCAGCAGCAGGACAGCCGAAGGTTGACTTCTCGCTGATCCAGGAAGCCACCCCGAATCTTCCGCCCGCAACGCTGACCATCGATGGTGCCACGCTGGCGGCCGCAGGAACCACAAAGTCGTTCTCGTGGGTGTCTGCGCCATCCAGCCAGATTCACCTCAACGCTTCCGGCGGCTCCAACATGCCCGCAAGCGGACCCTGGTCGCTGTTCCACTTCACCTACGACTTCGCGAAGCACCCTGCACCGAACAAGCTGGAGTTCCTCTTCCAGGTAAACGGCCACACCACCACCAATGACAAAGGCGTGCCGCTGGACTACAAATTCGATGTAAGCGGACCAAATGCGCAATTGTTGAATCCGGCTTACATGCGGAGCTTGCGTTGCGTGTCAAAGGTGGCACAATGAGAAACGCCACCTCTTTGCCTAATCTGTTCTGCGTGCACCATACGCTCGCGCCCGTTCCTCGTTCGTTTTCACCCATCACGGAGGCTTCGCCATGCAATCCAATATCTCGGTAGCGGCGCTCAGCGACGTGGGGTGCGTGCGCACCAACAACGAGGACAACTTCGGCTACGACCAGGGCAACGGCATCTACGTAGTCTGCGATGGCATGGGTGGCATGGCAGCCGGCGAAGTTGCCAGCTCCATTGCATGCAGCACGGCGATACAGACGTTCACCGCACAACCCACCGAAACCGCTGTCGAAACGCGTCTTGCGCTGGCAATCCACGCTGCCAACGATGCTGTCGTTCGCTCCGCGCAGGACGCCGAACGCAAGGGAATGGGCACGACGCTCGTCTGCGCGGCGGTGCAGGGAAATAAGCTGCTCGTCGGCAATGTCGGTGATAGCCGCGCCTATATGCTGCAAAACGGCGCGTGCATGCAGCTCACGGTAGATCACTCCTACATCAACGAGCTCGTTCGCATGGGCTCGGTGAAGGTGGAAGATATTCCCCATCTTGACCTGCGCGGCTACGAGTCTGTGATCACCCGGGCAATTGGCGCTGCCAAGGACGTCGAGCCGGACTTCTTTCATGTCGAGATGAAGAGCGGCGACGCAGTGCTTCTCGCCAGTGACGGCCTGACGCGCTACATCGACGTTGCCCTTCTGCCTGAGCTGATCACGGTTTCCGATCTGGGAGGTTCCTGCCAGCGCCTCATCGATGCCGCCAAGGACGCCGGTGGAGCGGACAACGTGACCTGCATTCTGCTGCGTTACGACGCGGGGAATGAACCTGCTCCCGTGTCGTTCGAAGAACTCATCGCCTAGGTCCATTCAGCTCGGGCACGTCCCACTTCCGTGCGATTGCCGGAGGTAACGTGCCCCTCCAAGCTGGTGGAAGCCCATGCCTTCGGTGGGTTCTTGAGGCATGATCCAGACCACTCCGCAAACGCGCACAGCACCGGTCCTTCCTGGCCGCAATGAGCCATGCTTCTGCGGCAGTGGCAAGAAGTACAAGCATTGCTGCCTCGCTCAAGCGGCGGTACCGGTTCTTTCGCCACATTCTGTTTTCGCGCTCATCGAAGAGGCTCGCCGCAATCTGGTTGCAGACCGCCTCGGTCGCGCCAGCGAACTGCTGCAACTCGCGCTACGTTTTGACGGCAAGAACGCCGACGCGCTGCACTTTCTCGGCCTCGTTGCACATCGCCAAGGCGACCTGCAGACTGCGCTTTCGCTGCTGGAGAAGTCCATCCTTGCCTCACCGCAGAACGCCACCTATTTTGTAAATCTCGGCCTTGTTCTGAAAGAGTCGGGACAGCCGGAACGCGCCATTCCGCTGCTGCGGCATTCGCTCAACCTTGACCCTAACCAGTTTGAGGCGCACTTCAATCTTGGATCCGCGCTTGCACAAGCAGGGGCTAACCTCGATGCGATGGCCAGTCTTGTGGAGGCCATTCGCTTGCAGCCGCAGTCTGCCGAAGCGATCAATTCGCTCGGCGTATGCATCGTGCGGCAGGGCAGCCATGAGCGCGCGATTGTCTGCTATCGCAAAGCGATCTCGCTCAAGCCCGGCTTCGCACCTGCACACAGCAATCTCGGCCGTTCGTTGATGTCTATGGGCCTACTCGACGACGCAGCATCGAGTCTGCGGCAGGCGCTGAGCCTGCAACCTGACTTCGTTGACGCGATGGTGAACCTTGGAGCTGTGCTCGTGCGCCAGGGTCAATACGACGAGTCCAAACAGGTTTCCAAGCTTGCACTGACACTCCAACCCACAAATCTCGAAGCGCTGATCAATCTTGGCAACGCCTTCAAAGAAGCTGGTGAACTTCGCCCGGCAGTCGCCGTGTATGAAGAAGCCATCCGGTTGCATCCAACCGAGCCGCGCGCCTACACCAACATCGGCGACACGTTGCGCGACCTCGCCGACATACCTGCGGCAGCCGACATGTATCGCAAGGCACTTGAGGTTTGTCCGGGCTTCACCATCGCATACAGCAACCTGCTTTACCTGCACGCCTTTGCTCGCGACATCACTCCCCAAGAAGAGCTTGCGGTCGCTCGCAAATGGGAAGAAGCGGCTCTCACTGCTGACGAGCGAGATGCCGCACGAAAGGCAAGCAGCCCGCGCGGCGGAGTGTTTCACCCCTCACCGCTTGCGGGGCGAAAACTGCGCATCGGAATCGTCTCCGCCGAAATCGGTTCACACGCCGTTGCGGAATTCCTTCAGCCGCTAGTAGAAACGATGGATCGCGGGCGCTTCCACCTGACGCTGTTCTCCACTGTTCCGCACCATGGCCAGCGAGCTGCGCATCTTCGCTCGCTTGCTGACGACTTCATCTCACTCAAGGGACTGACGGACGAGGCATCCACTGAGCTGATCCGGCAGCACAAGATCGACGTGCTGATGGATACATCCGGCCACACGGCTTCGAATCGACTCGGCATCTTTGCGCGCCGCGCAGCACCGGTGCAATGCACCTACATTGGTTACTGGAGCACCACAGGCCTCACCGAAATGGATTGGTTCCTTTCCGATCCGCACGCACCCGCGGCTGTGCAGTCTGGCTTCAGCGAAGGCTTGTGGAGACTGCCACGCATCGCTGTGAGCTATCGCGGCGATCACGCCCTTACCCACACCGAGTGGCGACCAGAACCATCCGGCAAAATACGGCTTGGCTCGTTTAACAAATACGGCAAAATGCGCGAAGAAACTTTCGCGCTCTGGGCGAAAGTGCTGCACGCACTTCCCGAAGCAAACCTGCTGCTGGAAGACCGCGGCTCCGCCGATGAAGAGTCGCATGAGCGCATTGTCAGTGGCCTCGCAGCTCACGGCATCAGCGGCGAACGCGTAGAGTTCATCCCCTATGCACCCGGCCATGAGCGCCACATGTCGCTTTACAACCAGCTCGATATCGCGCTCGACACCGTTCCATTCAACAGCGGAACCACAGCATTCGACGCACTCTGGATGGGAGTTCCGCTCGTCGCACTCGAAGGACACACGATTGGCGGTCGCATGGGAGCTTCCGTGCTGTCGTCGCTCGGTAGGCCGGAGTGGATAGCAAAGACCGCTTACGAGTACGCCGCTATTGTTTGTGCGCTGGCGCGGAATGTCGAACTTCGCAAACACCTGCGCGCTACACAGCGGACGCAGATGGCCGCCTCTGACCTTTGCGACGCGCGTGGTCTGACACGTGCGGTGCAGGAAGCCTTCGTTGCCATGTACGAACGTTGGCTGGCGAGTTAGTCGAGTGATGCTGGCTGGCAGCGACTCGATGTCGTGACACGACTCGACACGACATCCAAACGACAATAAATCCCCATTAAGAGCCGATTCCGCGTGCTAAACTTGGCGCGCCAGTGATGTACCACTGGTTTCCTGGGCCACAACTTTCTCCAACTGGAGTTACGCGAATGCCGTTTGAACCGGGTCAACGTGTCGGTGATTACGAAGTCGTAAAACTGCTCGGCGCGGGTGGCATGGGCCACGTCTATCGCGTGCGCAACATCATTTCCAACCGTAGTGAAGCGATGAAAGTGCTGCTGCCGGATCTGTCGGCTGAGCCAGAGCTTGCCATGCGCTTCATCTCGGAGATTCGTACGCTTGCGAGTTTCGACCACCCAAATATTGCGCAGCTTCACACAGCGCTCCAGGCCGACAACCAACTCATCATGATGATGGAGTTCGTTGAGGGATACACGCTGGAAGAGTTGGCAGGGCGACGGAAGCTCACCATTCAAGAAGTTTCCGGCTTCATTTCCCAATCGCTTTCCGCGCTCGGATATGCGCACGAACACGGCGTCATACATCGCGACATCAAGCCAGCAAACCTGATGGTGACAAGCCATGGCGTGCTCAAGCTCATGGACTTCGGGATCGCGAAATCGAACACGGAAGACCACGCCCAAACCAAACCTGGCACCACCATGGGCTCGCTCTACTACATGTCTCCAGAGCAGGTACGCGGATCAGGCGTGGATGGCCGCTCGGACATCTACTCCATGGGCATCGTTCTTTACGAACTGCTTGCAGGGCGGCGTCCGTTCGAAGCGGACACAACTTTCAGCATTCTGAACCAGCAGCTCAACACGCCCCCTCAGCCACCGATCGAAGTCAATCCATCGCTCCCACGGGCAATGAACGACATCATTCTGCGCGCACTGGAAAAAGACCCGGCTGCTCGCTTCCAGACCGCAGAGGACTTTCGCTCCGCGCTGAAACCATTTGTAAATTCGCCCGCTGGTCATGAGGTTATGCCGGCGATGACGCAGCCAATGCCGGTGCCGAACCCGGTTCCGCAAGCCATACCTCAGCAGGGCTTTCAGCCTGTGCCACAGCCGCACATGCCGCCGCCCCAGCAAGGCTATCCACAACAGCAGTACCCGGCTGCAATGCAGCAACGACGTTCCGGCGGCAAGGGCCTCTGGATCGCAACCGGCGCGGTGGCCGGAGTTCTGGCACTTGCCGGCATTGCATTCGCAATTCCACGCTTCATGGGTACACATGCCGCAAGCACCCCTGTGCCCGCAGCAGGCACGACTAAGCCCGATACGACGGTAAGTACGACTGCCACTAACATCCCAACGACGCAAACTCCGTCTACGGCATCTGTTCCACAGCCTGACCCAACTGGTGTTGCCAATACGAATGTTGCTGGCGCATCACCTGCAGCAGGCACAACGAATGCTCCACACAACCATGCTCCTGTCGGGCATTCCGATCCGCTTGTTGCCTCGAACGCGGGTACGCCCGGCGCACCCGCACCGTCCAACAACGCAGCCGCTGCGCCCTCTGCATCCAGCGCGGAACTGGAGCAAGCTGATGAGCGGCTGATGCAGACCAACGCACGTGCAACCGCTGCGAAACGCGGTGTGGGGCAAATCCGTCGCGATCAGGAAGCATCCGGTCTTGGCCTACGCGGGGACATAGAATCGGCAGAGGTGCGCATGGACGGCTACCTCAATGCTGCGAACAACAGCGTGGGGCGCGGCGACGCTGCCGGTGCAACCCGCAACCTCGATAAAGCTGAAACGGAACTCTCTACACTGGAGAAATTCCTCGGTCACTAAGTAAGTTCGACAACGCAGCAGACATTCGGCCAAACACCCTCAGGAGCTAGAAGTTATGCGTCACGCAGTTGCTGTTCTATCCATTCTGTTTGCCCTCAATGTGCCCGCCCCCGCACAGAAGCAGACCGCCGTTGTTGCACCGCCTCCACCCCCTTCGGTTCCGTTTGCGGCTCGCCGCAAAGTAGCCGTTCTCGATTTCAATTACGCGACCGTTTACAGCAGCGTGCAGTCGATCTTCGGAACGAATCAGGACATCGGTAAGGGCATCAGCGATCTCCTCATCGACAAGCTCGTCAATGACGGCACTTATCGCGTGATTGAGCGGCAGGCGATGAGCAAGCTGCTCGCGGAGCAGAACTTCTCCAACTCCAACCGTGCCGACACAAGTTCCGCCGCGAAGATCGGCAAGCTGCTTGGCGTTGACGCCATCATCATCGGCGACATCACGCAGTTTGGCCGTGATGACAGCAACAAGGGTGCCGGCGGCATCGGCTCCTCGCTGGGACGCTATGGACTCGGGCAGATCGGCATTTCGAAGGCGAAGGCCACTGTAGCCATCACTTCTCGTCTGGTGGATGTGAACACCGGTGAGGTGCTCGCTTCCGTAACCGGTACTGGAAGTTCGCAGCGCACCGGCTCTAACCTGCTCGGTGGTGGTGGAAGTGGCTATAGCGGCGGCGCTGGAGGAGCCAGCATGGGCAGCTCGAACTTTGGCCAGACCATTATCGGCGAAGCCGTGCGAGGTGCGGTGACGCAGCTTGGTGGTTTGCTCGATGCCAGGGCTTCTATGCTTCCGAAGAACGAAACGCCGCGCGTGGCCGTGTCGGGCCTTGTTGCCGATGTTTCCGGCAGCGATCTGGTGCTCAACGTTGGTGCCAACAATGGCGTGCAAACCGGCGACGTACTGAACGTCATGCACGCTGGTCGCGTGATCAAGGATCCCGCAACTGGAAAGCCGTTACGCTCTATGGACTCGGTGGTAGGGACAGTCGTGATCACTACCGTGGATGCTGGATCGGCTACCGGGAACTTCTCAGGCACGAACGTAAAGGTAGGGGACAAAGTCGTATCGAAGTAATCTACCGATCGCAGTACTCCTGAAACCGCAGAAGCAATGTTGGGCGCAGAGATGAATCTGCGCCCAACCGCCGTTTGAAGCCATCTAAAGGAGAGCCTGAACCGTATCCACGAAGCAACGCCCTAGAATAGAAACAGAGCTTGTCGACAACGATTCCCAATCCGGCCAACGCAGTACGTCCAGCCATCGTCGGGCGTCCGAGCGGTAAGACCTTCGAAAGCACGCTTCGCAGTGCGGGAACTTCGCTGGCGTTCAGCGAGATCGTTCAGCAGGCGCTCGACAGCTTTCGCGCCAGCAAGGGCCGGTTCCTGCTCACGATGCTCGGCATGGTCATTGGATCGGCTTCGGTCATCCTGGTTGCGACGCTTGGTCTAACGGGTCGGCAATTTGCGCTGAGCCAGATTGCCAGCATCGGTCCGAACATGATCGAGATGCAGTACGTCGGCGGCAGCACGCCCGGTCCCGATAACGTGAGCACGCCGGACTGGATGACGCGCGAAGATATGGACGCTGTGCTCGAGCAGGTGCCGGGCATCATCGCCAGCTCGCCCATGCTGGAAGACCACGAGAGTCTTTCCATGCCGGGTGGCATTACGAAAAACGCGATCCTGCTCGGCGTGAGCCCGCAGTATAAGCAGGTGCGCAACCTGAAGGTGCTCGCCGGGCGCTTCTTCGATGACGAGGACGCATCCACTCACGCGAAGGTAGCCGTGATCGTCGCGCCACTTGCTCTTGCGCTGTACGGCACCTACTCCGACGCGATCGATAAGACGATAAGCATCAAGGGCATTCCCTTTACTGTGATCGGCGTGTTCAAGGAAAGCATTGAGACTTTCGGCATGTCCGAAGTTTCCGACCAGACGCTGCTCGTGCCCTACGCTGTGGCCCGCTACTTCACCGGCACGAACTCGGTGAAACAAATCTTCTTCACTGTAGCCGGCTCCGCAGACGTGGATCCCGCGTCTCGACGAATCAGCAAAATCATCGCGCTGCGCCATCGTTCAACGAGCGTGTTCACAGCGTTCACGCTGACACAGGTACTGGGCGTGATGGGCGTTATCGCAACCATGCTGACCATTGTGCTAACACTTGCCTCGGCAATCACGCTTGTCGTCTCCGGCGTGGGCATCATGAATTCCATGCTTGCTAACGTGCAGTCACGGATACGTGAAATTGGGATCCGCAAAGCGATGGGCGCAACTCGCCGCGAAATCCTGATGCAGTTCCTCACGGAAGCTGTGTTCATCTCTCTCAGCGGAGGAATGATCGGCACAGTCCTTGGGCTGGCCCTCCCGCTTAGTCTGCGGCTGTTCACCAACATCGCCATTCCGATCACAATCTGGAGCGCAGTCATTTCGCTATCCACTTCGGTGCTGGTAGGCGTGATCTTCGGGGTGCTGCCTGCAAAGAGAGCGGCAAAGCTCGATCCGGTGACGACGCTCAAGTACGAGTGAACGTCGCAGCTTACTCGCAGCCGCCTGCGTCGCGAAACTAGATTGGCTTTCGTGGCGATAGTAAGTCGGTGTCGCGGAAGTGATGCGGGATACCTAGATAACTTCCGAGAAGCGCGTTTATCGGGACTAAACCTCAAACGCTCTAAAAATGAATGAGTGCGTCGGACTGATCTAATATCCCGGTTGCACTTGAATTCGTGTCGCCGCTCATCTTTCGACAGACCGTCTCACGACAGTCTGTCGAAAGATGAGAAGCCTCGCGGCCTAACTAGGCTGTCATACTTTCCTGAATTGCGTTCGCGGCCTTACGGATCACCTCGATGACTACATCCGGCTTTGAGAGCATCGGAACATGGCTGCTTTCTACCTCAGTCACAGTCGCTCCCATACGCTTCGAGACCCATCGCTGGAGGTCGGGATGTACGGTGTGGTCTTGCGTGGTCAGAATGTACCAGCTTGGTTTCGACTTCCAAGGTGTGCTCTTGATTTGCTGTTGATGGAACAGATCATAGACAGGGGCATAATGGGTTGCCCACACCAGCTTCTGCTCCTCCTCGGGCAAGTCTCCGCAGAAGAACTCAGTGCCGTTCGGAAGCATCCAGGCGCGCCCGTCCGCGACCTCGACGCGAGAGAAGATATCCGACGGATACTTGTCGAGTTGCTGCTGTACGGTTTCGCCTACGTCCGGGGCAACCGCTCCGATGTAGACGAGTCCAGCTACACGATCATCGACACCTGCAGCCGTAATGGTGGCCCCGCCGTAGGAATGGCCCACGAGAAGTACAGGGCTACCGACGCGGTTGAGCGTGCGTTTCACGGTGGCCACGTCCTCTTCGAACGAGTCCAGACCGTACTGAACTGCGATCACTTCGTGCCCATCAGCCTGCAATGCAGGGATGACCTTGTTGAAGCATGAGCCGTCAGCCCAGATACCGTGACAGAAAACAATAGTTAGTTTGGGTTGTGATGACATGTGAATGTACTCCTAGTATTTGAATTCGGACGCCGCACAAGCGCTATCCGTTAGCGATAGGTTCCTTCACATCACAGGCTTGCACAAAGACTTTGATTGTTTGAGCTATGCTCATGAAGCATAGATAAGGGGGCTGGAATGGAACTTCGTCATCTCCGTTACTTTATTGCGGTTGCCGAGGAAGGCAGCCTTCTGCACGCCGCCGAGCGGCGACTTCACACGGCCCAACCGTCACTCAGTTCGCCAGATTCGCGATCTTGAGCTGGAACTGGGCGTGAAGCTATTGGAGCGAAAAGCGCGAGGCATTGAACTCACCGTAGCAGGGCGAGTGTTTCTCGATCATGCACGGCTGGCGTTGATGCAGATAGAGGTAGCGTGCGAAGCTGCGCGAAACACTGAGCGGCCTCACAAGCCGGGTTTCGGTCTGGGCTTCTTGCCTGGACAGGAAGTTATCTGGTTGTCAGAAGCACTACGAATTGTGCGAGAGGAGGCATCTGATGTCGGCGTCACGATCATGACAAAATCCTCACCTGAACTCGCCAACGCACTGATGCAGGGCGAAATCGATGTGGCTCTGATGAGGCGCGAGACGCGGACCGCTGGTCTTGACTTTAGATTTCTTGCTAAGGAGCCTCTGATCGCAATCCTGCCTTCTCGCCACCGCCTGGCCCGGCATAAGGCAGTGAAGCCGGAGGACATCTGTCGCGAAGACTTTATCAGTACAGCAGGTGCCGCCCCCGTGCTAAGGCAGGTGATCGAAGAGTACGCGGCGACGATTGGCATCAAATTGAAGCAGACCTACGATGCCGAAACTTTATCGGCTGGGATGTCGCTCGTGGCATCCACCGGTGGTTTCACACTGGTGCCAATCTATGTGCAAAATTCGCTGCTCCCTTCGGTAGTCGCTAGGCCTTTGTACGGCAAGGTTCCTACCATCGATCTTGTGATGGGATACAGCAAGTCGAATATCTCACCTTTGCTTAAAAAGTTTTTGCTCCGGGCTGGTGAGTTGAGCTCGGGTCGCCCTCGGGAAGAAGCAACACTAGGCACATTGAAAGATCGAAAGCGCAAAATCGCAACACGGAGGGTGGTGGAGCGCTCATCGTACTGATTGGTAACGATATGTTGGCTAATGGTCATTTAGCGTCGCCACTCTTCGTTGCTTGCTAGCTTTCTTTGAGCAAAGCCTCTGCTGCCGCGGCACCGCGTTTGCCGAGTTGGCGGAAGGTCTCGCGCAGTTCGTTGGGGCTGTGTACGTGGATACGCCGGTTGAGTGTGAGTAGCATGGCTGCGAACATGTTGAGGTCATCGCGACCGCAGCGCAGGCGCACGCCGTTGTTTTGCGGCTCCATCGTGACGCGCCAGAGCGCGAAGCTTTGCCGAGCTTCTTCCGCGGTCATCTCGACCCAGACATCGACCTGATAACGAGACTGTACAAAAGGCAGGGACTGCGCAATGTACTCGCGCGGGTCGAAGTTCTGCGGGCGCAGAAATGTCCTGTTGCCGGGCCGGAGATTGGTCACGCGGTCCAGGCGGAAGGTCCGCATTGCTTTGCGTGTGAGGCAGCGGCCGATGAGATACCAGCGATCGTCGATATGAAGGACGGCGTAGGGCTCAACTTCACGCGCGGAGACGTCCCTTGCGTGCGACTCGTAGCTGAAGCGGATGCGCTTGCCTGCGCGTATTGCGGACGCTGCCGCGATGAGGCTGGTTACGGAGGTGGGAATCGCCCATGTGCTTGGCACGAGAGCTACGGTGTCTTCGACGGTTCGCAGGCTTTCGCGAAGAGCCAGTGGAAGAACGCGCTGGAGCTTGGCAAGCGCGCTTTCCGTAGCGGGAGCGAAGGCCTCCAGCCCAATCTGACGCAGGGCACGGAGGCCGAGTGAGAGCGCAAAGGCTTCTTCATTGGTGAGCAGCAGCGGCGGCAGGCGGAAGCCGGGGCGGAGGCGGTAAGCTCCGCCCACGCCGGGAGTCGATTCAATAGGCACGCTGAGATCTTTCAGTCGCACGATGTAGCGCTGCACTGTGCGCAGATCGACCCCAAGCCGCTGCGCAAGTTCCGCGCCCGTGACGCTGTCGCGCGCCTGAAGAATCTCGAGCGCCATGAGCACGCGCATGACCGGGTCTTGCATGTGTTTTAGTGTGCCTCGAATTTACGACAGAGACTGTCGTGAATACCGGATAGTTTGGTTTTTGTGCCCATCAGGGCTGGAGGAGCAGCATGGCAAACGAAGTGAATCACACACAGGCAAGCGTTATTACGGCGAAGGATTTGCTGGCACACTGGCAGGGACATCGAGCCCTGACACGCAAGATGTTCGAAGCCTTTCCCGACGACAAGCTGTTCTCGTACAGCATCGGCGGCATGCGGACTTTCGGTGAGCTTGGCAATGAGTTTTTAGGTATGGCACTGCCCACGGTGCGCGGCATGACGACCGGTGAGTGGGAGAAGTTCGAATTCGCCAAGCCCACCAACAAGCAGGAACTGCTGGCCGAATGGGACGCACAGACGGCGAAGCTCGATGCGGAGTTTCCGCTGATTCCTGCCGAGCGGTTCGACGAGTCGATGAAGGCGTTTGGGCAGTGGGAGATGAAGGGGTTTCAGTTGCTGTTCTATGTAATTGAGAACGAGGTGCATCATCGCGGGCAGGGGTATGTTTACCTACGGTCGCTGGGCATCGAACCGCCGGCGTTCTACGACCGCGCGATGTAGTTGCTCGCAGAGAAGCAGATTCCCTTCTGGAATGACAGAAAGAAGGCAATGCAAAAGCCCTCACCGGAGTGAGGGCTTTTGCAGCTGAGATTTGAGTTAGTAGCGGTCGTCGCCGTCGAGCTCACCGGTGTAGGTGGACTTGAAGACGGTGTCGTCGTCGGCGAGCGCCTGCTCGGTGCGTTCCGGTGCATCGCTCTTTACGTTCACCTGCACGCGGCTGGTGACTTCGCGATGAATCTTGATCGGCACATGGAATTCGCCGACGGTCTTGAGCGGCTCTTCCAGGTGGATCTTGCGACGGTCGATGGTGAAGCCCTGTGCTTCGAGCGCATGCGCGATGTCTGCCGAGGTGACCGAACCGAAGAGCTGGCCGCTGTCGCCGGCCTTGCGCTCGATTGTGATGACGACCTCGTTGAGCTTTGCGCCGAGTTCGTCAGCCCCAGCCTTTTCACCTGCAGATTTGCGGATGGCCGACGACTTCATCTGCTCGATGACGACTTTGTTCGCCAAGGTGGCTTCGATTGCCAGTTTGGTGGGCAGCAGGTAGTTGCGGCCGTAACCGTCAGCAACCTTCACCACGTCGCCGCGGTGGCCCAGCTTGTTGATGTCTTCTTTGAGAATGACTTCCATGATGTGTCTCCAAGATTGCGTGCCGCGTCAGCGGCGAAAGTTTGGTGGGCTAGGCCGAGATGGCCATGCTTTCCGCGATAGTGGTCGGTTCGGGGATTGGATCGCCGTATTCGCGCATAACGGACAGATGCCCCGATATCGCTTCCTGCATGTTCGTGTGCGTCTTCTGAAGCGTTGGGCCGGTCGTGATACATCCGGGGAGATCGGGAACATACGCGCTATATCCTGTGGCTGTTTTTTCGTAGATCACCACGTACTCGCTCATTTCCGTTTCTCCAATCCTGCTTGCTTCAAAATGCTACGCTCTGTGCCGATTGCGAGGTCATCGGATGCTCCCCCGGGAATAGTTACTGTTCCCGGCTTTGCTGGATGGTGAAAGTGGCGGTGGCTTCCTGTGGTACGAACCAGTTGCCAGCCGTCACGCTCGACCATCCTGATGAGATCGCGAACCTTGATCGGCACTAGTACTTGGCGGCGTAGGGCAGCAGAGCGATGGCGCGAGCCTGCTTGATAGCGCGGGTCAGCTTGCGCTGAAATGGCGCGCTGGTGCCGGTCAGGCGGCGCGGAATGATCTTGCCGCGGTCGGACACGAACTGCTGCAAGAGGCGCACATCGCGGTAGCTGATTGTGTCGATCTTCTCTACCGTGAACTTGCAAACCTTCTTGCGGCGGAAGAACTTGCGGCCACCTGAGCCGCCAGGTCCACCAGGACCACCGGTGCGCGGGGGACGTGGGCCGCCGGGGCGGGGACCGCGGTCAGAGGAGCCAGACGGACCGGACGTTGCCGGTGCTGGTGATGGAGCCGCTGCTGCTGATGCGGGAGCTTGATTCTGTGTTTCGTCAGCCATGTTGATTCATCCTTCGGTGCGATGCGCTTCGAGCGTTTCGCCTGTTCTGCCGCCTGCACTCCAGACTCGCTTGGGAGCCTCTGGACTTAGACCTCTCTCGAAGCCGTTGGAAGTGCATGCAGCGTTGCGATTGTCCTGAGGAGAGCGGACATCCACTGTCTACCCTCTGCCGTCTACTGTCTGTCTCTACGCCTGTGCTGCGGGAACGGGCTCGCCTGCTTCAGCCTGTGCCGGAACTGCGGCAACTTCCTGCTGAGCAGCGGGCGCCGGTGTCGGCGCGTCTGCGCTCTCAGCACTTGCCTGCGGCAGGGCGCTACGCTTCACGTGAGCGTCGCGGTGCTTCTTGATCTTGGCAACGCGCTTTTCTTCCTCGTCCGTACGTACGGTGAGGAACTTGATCACCTGTTCGCTGACGCGGAGGCGGCGTTCGATTTCGGAAATCAACGATGCTGGCGAGTCGACGATGAGCAGGATGTAGATGCCGTCGTTGAACTTGCGAACGGTATATGCGAGACGGCGGCGGCCCATCTTCTCGACATTCTTTACAGTGCCGCCACCATTGGTGACATAGCCCGAGAAGGTCTCGATGATCTTTTCAATTTCGGCTTCATCGACGTCTGGACGCACGATGAACATGATTTCGTAACTACGACTAATGGAATCCATTTGCTACTTCTTTCTGCGGGTTCTGCCCGCACCGGTTCAGCGAAGGATGCCTGAGCTCGGTTTGGAAGAGGGCAGACAGTAGACGGTAGACAGTGAGACAGCTAAAACCGCTTTGCTGTCTTCCTGTCTACTCTCTACCGTCTGCCTTCCGGTTGAATTCATTCATCGCGGCAGCCGGCCCATCGGCTAACCACCGCTCGACAGCGCGTACTGCGCTGTCTAATGCATCGCCTAAGGTTGCGAGCTCGGCCTTTCGCATGGGAGCCAGCAGGTAATCCTTGCCACCTGCCTTGATTTCCCGGCCTTCGGATAGCGCCGGTTTGCCAACGCCGATCCGAACACGCATCCATTCTTCTGTTCCAAGCACAGCGGAGATGGACTTCACCCCGTTGTGCCCGTTTGCTGAACCACGTTGCGCCAAACGCATCGTTCCCAGCGGAAACGCCAACTCGTCGTAGAGGACAATCAAATCCTTTACTTCGAGCTCCAACTCATCAAGCAGCGCCTTCACTGAAAGCCCACTCAGGTTCATGAAGGTTGCCGGCTGCGCCAGCAGAACTTCATGCCCCATCAATCTTGCCTTCGCGGTCATTGCTTTGCCGCGAAAGTTAGAAACCTGCACATCGCAGATTTCGGCAATTCGACTTATCGCCAGGAAGCCCGCGTTGTGCGGTGTACCTGCGTATTCCGGCCCGGGGTTTCCGAGACCGACGATGAGCTTCAAAGCAATTCACCTGCGACGAACTGCTTTGAGTAATTCGTTATTAGTGAATAGGGAAAAGTGGGTTTAGTGTCTTCAATGAATTTTGTTGCGTTTGCCTTATTCACTATTCACTGCTCACTACCTAGCCACTAGTCACTAACCACTACCGCGCCTGCACGACTACTTCTTCGCTGCGCCTGCATCCGGCACGGCCGCATCCTGCTTGCCCTTCTTCGCTACTTCAGGTTCGGCGGCAACAACAGGCTCGGTTTCAGCCTCTTCGCGCGGCAGAGCAACGTGCGCCACGACTGCGTTTTCCTCGCCGATGAACTTCATCGTCTCGTTGTGTGGAAGGTCCGAAATGTGAATGTATCCATTCAATTCGAGATCATCGATGTTCACGTCGATGTGGCTCGGAATGTTGGTTGGCAAGCACTCGATTTCGACTTCGTGCATGACCTGGTTCATCACGCCGCCGCCATTCTTGACGCCGATTGAGGTGCCCACAAGCTGAACGGGAACAGAAACTCGCATCATCTTGTCCATCGCGATGCGCTTGAGGTCGATGTGCAGCAGCTTGCCCTTGATGGGCTCATTCTGCCAGTCAACGATCATCGCCTTTGCCGGGCCGGAGCCTTCCATCGTGAGATCAAAAATGGTGTTGTGACCGGATTCGGAGTAAAGGATTTTAGTGATGACCTTGGGGTCCACGGTAACGGCAACGGACGGCTGCCCTGCGCCGTAAACGACTGCGGGAATGAGGCCCGACACGCGCACGCGACGAGCGTGATTCTTATTAAAGGTGCCGGTACGAGGGGTTGCGACTACTGCTTCGATTGTTTTCTTGTCTGCCATGATCTTCCTTTCGGGCGAAGAAGCCAGCGAACAGTTACAAGCGAACAGTTGACAGAACCGTTTGCCGCACTGAACTACTGCCCTACTCCCTTTGCGACTTTTGCCGCTGCTGAATTTCCTAAATCTCGCAACGAACACAAATACTGTTCGCTGTTAACCGTTCGCTGTTAACTCAAATTAGTTAAACAACGTGGAAACACTCGTCTCCATATGAATGCTTTCTATCGCGCGGCCCAGAAGGCCTGCGATCGAAAGCACTCTGATCTTTTCAAGCTCTTGCGCGGCCTGCGTCAGCGGAATCGTGTTGCTAACGACGAGTTCCGTGAGGCGTGAATTCTTGATGCGTTCCACTGCCGGGCCGGAAAGCACGGCATGCGAAGCGCATGCGTAAACCTGGATTGCTCCCTGATCCATCAGGGCTTCTGCCGTCTTCACCAGCGTTCCTGCTGTATCCACAATGTCGTCGAGTATCAGACAGGTTCGCCCCTTCACGTCGCCGATGACATTCATCACTTCAGTGACGTTGATGTCTGTCCGCCGCTTGTCGACGATGGCGAGCGGAACTTCGAGCTTCTTTGCGAAGAACCTCGCACGCTCCACGCCGCCCGCATCCGGACTGACCACGGTAAGGTTCGGAAGCTGCAAATCACGGAAGTAGCCGACTAGGACCGGCGAAGCGAAGAGGTGGTCGACCGGGATATTGAAGAACCCTTGAATCTGCGCTGCATGCAGGTCGACAAACAACGCCCGGCTTGCACCGGCGGTGACCAGCAGGTCGGCAACGAGCTTTGAGGTGATCGCCACACGCGGGCGATCTTTGCGGTCCTGCCGCGCGTAGCCGTAGTAAGGAACGACGACGGTGATGCGGCCTGCGGAAGCGCGCCGCAGCGCGTCCATCATGATCAGCAGTTCGACAAGGTTCTGGTCGACCGGAAAGCAGGTGGGCTGGATGACAAAGACATCGGAGCCGCGCACGTTTTCAAGGAGCTGGAAGTGAACTTCGCCATCTGAAAAGCGCTGCAAGCGCGTTTCGCCGATGCTCACCCCTAAAAATTTGCAGATCTCCTCCGCCAGCGGCCGGTTTGCCGAGCCGGAGAAGATCTTGAAGTGCTTATCTTCGCTCAGCTTGCTGGGGCGTTTTTTATCCCCTGCCTGCTTTGCGACTGCGGCGGGCGCGGGAGTCAATGCAAACTCCGGCGGCCGCCGCAGAGATTCCTGGTCTTCCTCGAGGGAAACGGCCTGGGCCGTACCGGAACCATTTGTATTCAAACTCGGGGAAGAACCCGTCGACTTCGTTTCGCTCACTACTGAACCTCCAAAGGCTGGTTGACCTGTTGTTGAGTTCTCTGCGTCCTGCTCGGATTGGCAACCGGTGAGGTTTTGTGCACCGGGTAAAGCGTGTTGCGACTGCGGTCCTTCTGAACTATCGGCCTCGATGACTCGGTGCCGCGTTCTTCTAACTTCTGCTGCTCCCGCATGTGATGAAACTCTGCGGGCATTGCCAAAATCTCTGACGGCAAACTTGTGTTGCCGCTCAAAATCTGAAGTTCCCTTTGCCTACTCAGGCGGCGCACTATGCCGTCTCAAGCCAGGCTGTTCGCTATGACGTTTGCCGCTTTGCGACCGACCTTGTGGTTGGGCGACCAGGATTCGAACCTGGACTGTCTGCGTCAAAGGCAGATGACCTACCGTTAGTCGATCGCCCAGTAAACGTCTTACTCTGCGAACATGCTTGCCCAGTACTCCGGTCGTGGCAGGGTCTTTGTCAAAAGAGCCTGCGTGCTGGCGGACTGAACACGCTGTTGAGCTGCGAGAGCGTCGGATTCGGACCGGTAAAGTCCGAACAACGCTGAACCCGACCCTGAAAGCGACGCATAAAGCGCACTTGAAGGACCTTCACCCGCTAAATCACGCTTGATTGAACGCAAGGAGGGATGCTGCGAGAAGGCGACTTCTTCAAAGTCGTTCTCAATCCCGGTGCGGACAAGCGTGAGAAGTGGATTCCCCGCGAGATCACTGGTACTGCCAGCGATACCGGTTGTGCCCCTGAGACTTCCCGTAGAAGTTTCAAGAACGCCAGGCTCAATACCGGATGTCGCAAAGACACCGGCAAAGGCGCGGCTCAACTCTTCGAGTCTATCGGTGGGCTGTGCAAAAGTCAAAGGCGAGCCGGTCGACCCTCCGCCGTCACGGCGCGTTTGTTGCCCGGTCGATGGTCGTTGGCCCCTTCTATCGAGATCCTTGAAAGCCTGCGCCGTGCTCACCCCGACCGATGGCACCGCTACCACACAATGCATCCCGGGAAAGTCTGGCACGGGGGCGACTAACTGCCCACGGTCATACCCCAGCACCGTCCCACCAAGCAGAAACAGCGGCACATCCGAGCCGACTTCCGCAGCTAGCGCCAGCCGCTCCGCACCCGAAAGCGCTATGCCCAACTCGCGTTCCACGCCCAGCAGTGCCGCCACTGCGTTTGCCGACCCGGCCCCCAGGCCGCCCTGCACCGGCAGGCGTTTGTTGATGTCGATTTCGACTTCAGCAGTCACACGCATCCGCGCGAACGCGCCCGCGATCATCTTGTATGCCGTGTTCTTTTCGGCGTTCCCGGCGGCGGAACACGGAACACCTCTGTGGTTTGCTTTCAGCGTGACCTTCGTCTGCGGTGCACGCTTCGCACGCACCGTCACAATGTCGTGCAGTCCGAGCGTCTGGTACAGCGTTGTCAGCGCGTGGAACCCATCCTGGCGCGGCGGCCCCACAGCGAGCCCCAGATTGACTTTGCAGAAAGAACGAACGCGCGTCGGCATGCTTTCCTATGCTACCTGCGAGTCCGGCACCTGCTTGCAAAGCCACTCACCGCGACGGGAAGGGTTCATCGGTTCCTGCTGGAGGGCGAACTCCGCCGCCTGCGAGCGGCCTCCCTGCGGGACGGTGGCGAGACACGTTGTGCCTGAACAGTCAGAGTGGGTGTTTCCAGCTTCCCCTGTAGAGACTGAGTGATGACCTCCAGCGCAACCGGGTCCAGCGCTTTCGTTGCGGTATAAGTCGCCTCTACAACCAGATGTCCCTGCTGAAAGGAAAGGCCGACACTCTGCAGCGGGATGTCTGGTGGCCACGCGGACTTCACTACAGGAACGACACGGTCGGCCAAATGAGCCGCTTCTTCGTCCACGGAAGGTGGCGTTGGAGGCGAGGGCGGTACGGCGAGCACAGCCGACTTGCTTTCCATCCGCTCGACCAGCTTTGCCAGTTCGCTCTGGCTGGCAACGCTTTCCACCGTAAGGCTGGCGGCACGACCGGAATGCGTTCGAATGTCTTCCTGCTCTTCCTTCACCTTGGCCGGACTGACGACACCGGTGGTCACAACGTGCACCACAACATTCTCGCGACCGACCTCGGTCTGCTCTGAAACGAGTTCGTTCTTTGGAAGCAGCTTCTCAATGGCAACATGTACGGCTTCACGGGTCCGCGCCTCACCGGTCAACTGGCGCAGAGCCTGCTGCAATGGCCATGCGACGGCTACCAGCATCGCGAGCAGAATGAGCACGCGCCAGCGAAGCTGCCCGCCGCTCAACAGATTCCGGGATCTGCTCCGCTCCATGAGAATAGCCATCGGCTCCTGCTGATGGCTGCGATGAATCTCTTCGCGCACATCGGCGGAATCCATGCCGACCAGCAGGAAGACAAGGAATGCGCTGAACACAATGGCGACGATGTTGGTGACGAACAGGAGCCCCGCACCACGCATGATTTCCGACCGGAAGCCGCTGCCGATGCCGAAGCCAACGGTGCAGAGAGGCGGCATCAAAGCCACAGCGATGGCAACGCCCGGCAGCGTGGTCATGCCGTCGGCACTGCCCGCTGACCGGCTCACCGCAACCGATCCGGCCAGGCCGGAAAGCAGAGCGATCATCAGGTCGAGCAGCGTCGGCGTGGTTCTGGAAAGTATCTCGCCGGTAGCCGAGTGGAAAGGCAGCAGCCATACCAGCCCTGCGGAAAGCGCCATCGCCAGCAGAATGCTGCTCGTCAGCTTGAGAAGTGCCTTTCCCGCGAGATACACATCGCCTGCTGCTGTGGCCATACCGGTGGCCATGATTGGTTCCATCAGAGGCGAGATCAGCATGGCTCCAATAATGACCGCGGGGCTGTTCAAAATGAGCCCAAGCGTCGCGATGCCAGCGGAAAACATGATCTCCAGCCAGTAGCTGACGTTGCTCAGCTCCGCGCCGGCATACACGTGCCGGTAGATTCTTGGCTTGTTGTCGGGCGGCACCCGCAGCCAGAGCATCAACCGGCTTGCTTTGACGGCACTCATAGATCCGACCTTACTCCAGGTCTTCCGGCGTGAGATGCCGTCATTGTGCCACCGCATTGTGTCGAGATGGAAGAACAAGCTTGCCGATGGCGAGCCACCGGAACATCGTCCGGCATAAAATGCCCGCAATGAAAAAACTCCTGCGACCACTCGCTGCACATGGTTTCCTCATCGTTTTCAGCACGTGCCTTTTGGGCCAACGCGCCGTTTCACCCAGCAACGGCTTCACGGCTACTGCGGACGGCACCACCCTGGAGGTGACTGCGTTGCGTGATGACGTGTTGCGTGTGAGAGCCTGGCGCGGCAGGAACAAGCCAGAGGACGCATCCTGGGCCGTGCTGCCCGAAGCACGCACCAGCGCGGTGCCGGTGACGAAAGCCGCCCAGGGGTTTGCCACCAAAGCGTTGCGCGTTAGCGTCGGTCCAAGGCTCGAACTCACCGTCAGCGATCTTCAGGGGAACATTCTGCAGAAGGACGCCGCACCGATGCAGTGGGACGGCACGCGATTCACCGTGAGCAAGCGGCGCACGTTCGATGACCACTTCTTCGGGCTCGGCGACAAGCCGGGACCGCTCGATCGTGGTGGGCAGGCGTTCACCATGTGGAACACAGATGCGTTCGGTTGGCAGGAATCCACTGATCCTATTTACAAAAGCGTTCCGTACTTCATCGACGTCAACCACGACCGTGCGCTTGGCGTGTTTCTCGATAAC
This sequence comes from Granulicella sp., assembly GCA_965200515.1. GTDB lineage: Bacteria > Acidobacteriota > Terriglobia > Terriglobales > Acidobacteriaceae > Granulicella. Next base: position 3,808,087 of record CBDAUT010000014.1, read on the forward strand.
ACGTGGCGCACGAACTTCGATTTTGGTCGCGCGGACGATTCGCGCTACACCTTCGGCTCGCTGAACGGGCCGGTGGACTACTACCTGATCTACGGTCCCGAGCCGAAGCATGTAGTCGAAACATGGGCGTGGCTTACGGGCAAGACTCCGCTACCGCCGCTCTGGTCGCTTGGCTTTCAGCAGTCGCGCTACAGCTATTTCCCGGGATCGCAATTGCGCGAGATTGCCGACCGCCTGCGCAAGGACCGCATTCCCAGCGATGTGCTTTGGCTGGATATCGACTTCCAGCACGACAACTGGCCCTTCACCGTGGATGAAAAAAACTATCCGAATTTTGCGGGCATGGTGAAAGACCTGCAAAACGAAAACTTCAAACTCGTCGTCATCACCGATCTGCATGTGGCGAAACAGCCCGGCGTCGGTTACAAACCATATGACTCCGGCGTAGCCGGCGATCACTTCGTGAAGAACCCGGACGGCTCAACCTTCGTGGGCACCGTGTGGCCCGGCCCATCGGTGTTCCCCGACTTCACACAGGCTCGTACACGCGAGTGGTGGGGCTCGCTTTACAAAGACTTCATTGCTGATGGTGTTGCGGGCTTCTGGAACGATATGAACGAGCCTTCGGTCTTCAACGTGCCCAGCAAAACCATGCCGGACAACGTGCAGCACCGCATCGACGAACCCGGCTTCGCAAAGCGCAACGCCACGCATCTCGAGATACACAACGTTTTCGGCATGGAGAACACACGCGGCACCTTTGAGGGTCAGCTTGCCTTGCGCCCGAACGAACGACCCTTCACTATGACGCGCGCCAGCTATGCGGGTGGCCAGAAGTATGCCGCTACATGGACCGGCGACAACAGCGCCACATGGAACCACCTGCGCCAGACAGTTCCGCAACTGGTAAACCTCGGGCTGAGCGGCTTCTCACTTGCGGGTGCGGATGTGGGCGGCTTTGCAGGGTCGCCACCGCCTGACCTATTGACCAAGTGGATCGAAGTCTCCGCCTTCCAACCCATTGACCGCGACCACTCCGCCAAAGGCACGCGCATGCACGAGGTTTGGGTCGACGGCCCGGAGCAGGAAGCGATCCGCCGCCGCTTCATCGAAGAGCGCTACAAGCTGATGCCTTACCTCTATACCGTCGCGGAGGAGTCATCGAGCTCGGGACTGCCGATCAACCGTCCGCTGTTTCTTGAATTTCCACACGCCACTGCCGATGGAACGCCGTTCGATCTGACCACCGGCGGTGCGGAGTTCCTGCTCGGCAGCCGCGTACTTATCGCTCCAAACCCATCGCCGGAAGAAGTAGCGCCCTATCAAGTGACGCTTCCAGGAGGCGTCTGGTACGACTACTGGACCGGTGAGAAGATCATCCGCTACAGCGCCACCGCAAAGCAGGACCTGGAGCAACGCGATAAAGTACAGGCCAACAAGCCGCTGGAGATAACGCCGAAGCTGGAAGCGTTGCCCGTATATGTGCGCGGCGGCAGCATCATCCCAATCGCTCCGCTGACACAGAGCACGCAGGAAACGCCCAACGGACCACTCACGCTGCGCATTTTTCCGCCGAATCCGGGCGAGCCGTGCGAAGGTTCGGTCTACACCGACGACGGCCACTCGCTCGACTACCGCAAGGGAATATTCGCGCGCGTTCGCTTTACGTGCGCTGCAAATGCAGACGGCTCCTATGGCCTCACGCTCGCGAAGCAGGAAGGCACATGGAAGCCATGGTGGCATGAGTACCGGGTTGAGGTAGTTGGCTGGGCACCAACAAAGGGGCACGCCGCCATCAATGGCAAGAGCGTGAACGCAACTCAGGTGAATGAGCGCTGGGGCGTGACGCTACCGTTCGATGCGGAGGGCGGAACGATCAGCCTCCGTTAGTTCTCCAACGACGAACAAAGACCGCTTGACCAAGCGGTCTTACCAGTCCGCGCGGCCTCCGACACAAAAAGCTGTCTTCCGAGCGAGCATAGCGAGTCGAAGAACCCCGAGGGTCTTCACCAGTAACTACGGCCCGAACCTTCTAACCCGCGGTGTTCGCCCGGGAGGTGCGGACGGCATACACACACCGAAATCCTCGCGATCCTTCGACTGCGCCTCGGCGTCACGCCGCTGCTTCGCTCAGGATGACAGCATGTTGTGTCCATGACAGCCGCGATGCGCCTAGCTGTCCCCGCGGTACAACATGTCGCGCATGGTGGCCCGACGCGCGGCGTCCAGCTCGCGATCACCGCTGCTCAGGCCCTGTTTTTCGCGTTCTTCTTCCGCGTCTTCGGCGCTGCACTCGACACAGCGGTTCGCAAATCCGGGCTTGTCGGGTTTCAGCTCGAACTCTTCTCCACACTTCACGCATGTTCTGATTGGAAACGGCATATCGCTTCCATTCTAAAAATGCATCTCACCCAGTTGCAAACGGAGCGCCTTCGTTATGCCTTACCGGAGTTCCGGTAGCACTCGAATAGCTCCGTCACCAGCACGCCATCGATCGTCATGCCGGCAAGGTTCGCGCCCGTGATGGTCACTTCCGCCATATTGGCGTCCGTGAAGCTCATCCCGATACACGTCACATCCTTCAGCTTCGCTCCGATGAATGAAACCGACTCGTAAGCAGTGCGGTCCAGGTTGCAGTTGTTGAAAGTGGAGCCGGACAGGTTGACATCGTGGAAGCTGGACTTCGACAGATCATCGTGAACAGCGTCAATCAGTTCGGTTGTGTTTTCAATGCGCATGTTTCCTCCAGATTTTTTCTGACCTCAGAAACGAGAGGCCGGAGGCCCGGCCCAATGCTAGCGCATTTCATCACGGTGCAACGCAACTTTGGGACGGGACACCGAACCACGGCTCTTGATCCCAGACCAAACGTGGGGACCATTCCGTAAAAAGATTCGACTCCCTTGCGGTGGCAAACGTATATACCTTGAAGTTGCCGTCTCGGAGGTATTGCAATGCGAGCTTGTTGCGCCGTCCTGGTATGCGCGTTCCTGGGACTTCCTGTCTTTTCGCAGTCGACCCCCACGGCGACAACTGCGCCCGTTCCGGCCTCGCAAAGCAGTTCCATCACGGCGACCTCTGCTGCAAGCGCAGATACCCCGCAAGGTGCCTCACCAGCAGGTCAGCAGACTCCTGCGGTCGCCCCACCATCCGCAACCAATACCATCACGCGTAACGTGCGCCTGGTGGTGCTGGACATGGTGGTGGTGGATGGCAAGGGCAACGCAGTCACCGACCTCACTCGCGAGAACTTCCACGTCACCGAAGATAACGAAGCGCAAGATATCCGGAACTTTGATCCGCCAGGTAAGTACAAGATCGATGCCAGCGAGACTGTCAACTCGACTGCTGATCTTGATCGCGTGGCACCGCGCGCGCCCGTCAACATCGTGCTGCTGGATGAGTTCAATACGCGCTTCGAAGACATGGCCTTTGCGCGCTACTCGTTACAGAAATGGCTGAAGTCTCAGCCTGACAAGCTGGCCACGCCGACGATGCTGGTTGCTGTGAGCCTCACCAACTTCGAGGTGCTGCACGACTACACGCAGGACAAAGCTGCGATTCTTTCGTCGCTCGACCATCACTTCGTTGGCTACCCGTGGCAGGCGCACAATTTCTCCTGGATCGCCGAGCGCTATGCGACGGCGTTCCTCACGCTGCGGCGGGTGGCGGAAGCGACCATAGGCCATCCGGGCCACAAGAACATGATCTGGATTGGCCGTGGGTTTCCCACAAATCGCACGCGGTTTTCCGTCGATGACGAGACACGCCTGAATTCGGTTGTGCAGCAGACCATCAACGAGCTGCGCGATGCGCGTGTGACGCTGTACACCATTGACCCCGCAGGCGTGATGGTCGACCCGAGCAACTATGGCTCAGATGCCGCGCTGTTCTCTCCGTTCGGTGGCGACCCGGATTTTGAGAACCTCGCCAAGGCCACCGGTGGTCGCAGCCTGCACGGACGTAACGATGTCGACGCGCAAATCGGCAAGTCAATCCGCGATGGCGCAAGTATCTACACACTCACCTACCGGCCTACCGACACATTGCGGGATCGCGACAAGTTTCGCCGTATCAAGGTAACGGTCGACCGCCCCGGCGACTCGGTGGTGACTCGGCAGGGCTACTTTCTCGAGCGGCGTCCTGCACGCATCGGAAATCAAGGTGAGGTGAGCCGTCGGCTCGCCACGGAACTGTACGGGGCGGGCACCAGCAATATGGTTTACGACGCTGTTCCGTTCACCGTACAGAACACAACGACGCCGGACACGTACAAGATTCACGTTGAGCCTCGGGGTCTTGTCTGGTACTACCCCCGAAACCCCGGCGACCGCCGCACTACGAAGATCGTTGTGCTGGCCAGCACATTCGATAAGAAAGGCAAGCGTCTCGACGTTGACGCCAAGGCACTCAACCTCAGTGCTCCGGCGAGCGCTCCCAGTACAGGTCGCCTGGACATCCCTGCCGACATCCCCTACACGTTCAAAACGTCACCAAAGGCCGTACGCGCTCGCTTCGTTGTCCGTGTAGATGCCACGGGCCGCATGGGCACAGCGGACCTGCCGCTGGGGCAGGCTGCGGGAACAGTGGTGAAGAGCGGACCCTCGTCGAAGGAAGACGCTCCGCCGCCAGCTACGCCGGACACCTCACAGGGAGATACGGCGAAGCCTGCTGTGGAGACGCCAAAGTAGCTGCTTCGGCGAGCATGACAAACCGAAGCGGAACAACAAAGGCCGAGCTGTGAGCTCGGCCTTTGTCGCTGCTGCAATCGCTTCTACTGTGCGTTCTGGTTTTCGCGAATGAACTGGGCCGTGCGGTCGTGCAGGTCATGCAGTGCCTGTTCGTTCACGTACACCATGTGGCCTGTCGGGAAGAACTTGTACTCGATGTTCTTCTGCAGGCTGGCGGGAAGCTGCAGATGCTTCATCTCGTAGGTTGCGCCGAAGTACAATGTGCCGAGATCGTAGTATCCGCCCATCAGCAGGATGTGCATTTTGGGGTTCACCTTCATCGTGTAGGCGATGTCGCCGGACACGTTGAGGAAGGAGCCCGGCCAGCCGCCGCCGGGTCCACGATGCTGCATGTCCCAGTTGAAGCCTGGCTCGCGCGCGCTTGGCTTGTAGGTCATGTTCTCGCCGAAGTGCAGGGTGCCGTGCGCGTACTCATTCATAGCGGCCAGGATCGCGGAGTCGACAGACTCGGTGAACGGGTCATAGTCGGCGTCGCTGGCAAGCGGGTTCATTGCTGGACCCTCGTAGCGCGAATCAAGACGTCCGGTGGTGATGTCTGCATTTTCCTGCAGCAGCTTGGAGAACTGTCCGCCAGTCAGGCGAAGGTTCGCCTTAATCCAGGTTGCGGCGGGAACACCGGTGTAGGACTCCAGCTTTCCAGCGATTGCAGCCTTCTTACCCGCGTCCAGGTCAGCACCTTGCAGCAGCGCACTGGCGTATTCACCGAGGGAAAACTGCTCGACCTCGTGCAAGAAAGTCTCCAGTGAGGCAGGTGCGTTCGCCACCTTGTGGTGGTACCACGCGGTTGCGGCGAAGCTGGGTAGCGCGAGGAAGAAGCCGTTATCCGTGCCGGGGTTGCCGTCTGAGCCATCGGCAGAGTTATTGAAGCTGAGAATCTGGCTGAGGAACACAACACCGTTCAGGTCCACGCCGCTGCGCTGCAGTTGAGCGGAAAGCACAGCATCGCGCGTCGTGCCGTAGCTTTCTCCAAAGAGAAAGCGCGGCGAAGTCCAGCGGTTGTACTTGGACAGAAAGCGGCGGATGAAGCGGTCGAACGCGGCGGCATCCTGATCGACGCCGTAGAACGCCTTCTGCGCGTTCTGGCCCTGCACGCGGCTGTAGCCGGTTCCGGGTGCGTCGATGAAGACGATGTCCGTTGCGTCGAGAAGCGTGTACGGGTTGGGCCGCACTTTATAAGGGCCGCCGAACTGGTGCTGCACGTCCGGGATATCGACCTTCACCGGGCCGAGGCTGGCCATGCGCAGGTACATCGTGGCGGAGCCGGGGCCACCGTTGTAGAAGAACATCACCGGTCGCGTCGCGGACTCCACACCCTTGGCAAAGTAGGCCGTGTAGAACATACGCGCCGTTGCCGGGCGGTCCTCCTGCTTCGGTGCAAGCTCCACACCGGCATCGGGCAGCAGTTTGCCATCGAGGCCAATCATGGCGTCCTGCACGTCGTTGGAGCCGACGGTGATCATGCCGGCGACAGCCTTGTACGCGAGGCTTTTTCCGCCCGTGAGCTGCACGGTTGCCTCCGAAGTCGCGTCTGCGGGAAGCTCCGGCATTTTCTTGTCGGCTGCAGGCTCGGTGGAAACCGTCGTGGTCGTGGTTGTCTTTTGAGCGGACGCGTCATTCTTCCGCTGAGCAACAGCAGTAAGAGTAGACACAAGAAGAACGGCAGGGATGAGCTTGCTGCGAAGCAGGGACAAAGGGGTGAGTCTCCTGAAAAATTGTTTCGGTACGGCAAGTGTAGACGAGCATCATCGCTCTGTGTCTCAGCTTATGCGACGAAACACCGTGTGCCGGTCACGATTGAGAGAGGCGTTGTTCATATTCGCCGTGCTCGCCAATCCAGAACCACAGGTAGTCAGTTGGAAGGCGCACTGCCAGAGCACGGTACTTTTGCGTGATGCGAACTGACCAAATTTCATGACCATCCCGCACCGTAACTTTCTTCAAGTGCAGAGACGGGTGCTGGGGATTTGCCCGCAACAAGGCGTACTGCTTGTCAGCGCGAGATCTAATGTCCGCTGGAAGCTGGTCGTAGAGCTTCCAGAAGTTCGCGTTCGCACGATGGATCATGCGCGTTAGAGCAGGCGCGTGTTGCCGGCTTCGTAGTCGGCAAGTGCCTGCTGGATTTGCGCGTCAAATGCGCCGTCCGTCAAGGCTTCCTCGAGGCTGCCGTCGATTGCGCGCGCTATGCGTTCATCCATCCACTTATGCAAGACTTGCTGTTCGCGAGGCGAAAGTGAAACGATTGCGGCTTCAATCTCCTGCACGGAACTCATAGCGTTTCAACCTCAGTGACATTGTTACATCCGTTCGTGAGGGTCGGAATACCAGCTCTTACCGCTCCATGTCAGGGTAGGGACCAATGCCGCCACGGGCGATGAAAAGGTCGATCTGCTCTTCCAAGACAGGCAGCGGGACACTGCCGAGGGACAGCACCTCATCATGGAAGGCGCGCAGGTTGAACTTCGCGCCTAACGCAGCTTCAGCTTTGTGGCGTGCGCGCTGGATGGCGAGTTCGCCCAGGTAGTAGCTCAGCGCCTGGCCCGGCCAGGAGATGTAGCGGTCTACCTCCGTCTCGATCTCGTGGTCGCTCAATGCGGTGTTCTCGCGAAAGTATTGCTGCGCCTGCTCCCGAGTCCATCCCTGCGCGTGTATGCCAGTGTCGACCACCAACCGCGCCGCGCGCCAAGCCTGGTAGCTCAACATGCCGAAGCGCTCGTACGGCGTTTTATAGATGCCCATCTCATCTCCAAGACGTTCGCAGTACAGCGCCCAGCCTTCTCCGTAGGCCGAGATGTATTGGCGACGGAAGTCCGGCAGCTTTCGCCCGCGTGCCTGCTCTTCACTGATGGCCTGCTGCCATGAATGCCCCGGTGCCGACTCGTGCAAGGTAAGCGCCGGAAGCGCGTACAACGGGCGGGATGGAAGATCGTAGGTGTTCAGCAGGTAGGAGGATTCGCCGCCTCGACCCGCTGTGTAGAAGGGTGCGATCTCCGGCGGAACGGGAACGATGCCGAATCGACCACGCGGCTGATAGCCGAAATAACGAGACGACACGGCGTCGAATTCCTTCGCGATCCACGCAGCATGATCGAGCAGGTCCTGCGGCGTCTTCACGTAAAACTGCGGATCGCTGCGGAGAAACTTCAAAAACGCAGGAAGCCCGCCAACGAAGCCAACCTGCTTCATCGTTGCGAGCATTTCCGTGTGGATGCCATCCATTTCCTTCAACCCCAGCACGTGAATCTGCTCTGGCGTTTCGGTCACAGTGGCGTATTCCAGGATCAGCGACTGGTAGTAGGCTTTGCCGTCGGGCAGCTCCGTTGCCGCAAGCGCCTTCTGCGCGTGCGGAACGTAGTCGGTCGTCCAGAACGTCAGCAGCTTTTTGTAGGCGGGAATGACCTGCTGCTCGATGATGGTCTTCGCCTGTGCGCGGAGTGCGGTCTGCTCCTCGGCGCTCATGTCGCGGGGCATCGCTGCGGTGAATGGCTTCCAGAACGCCGTGTCTTCTGCGGTCTTCGCGTCGGCTATCAGCCGGATGGATTGGTCACGGCCAGCGAGCGTTACCTGCGGTGGCGTAAAGCCCCGTGACAGTCCCGCGCGCATGTTGGCGATGTTTTCAGTAAAGAACTGCGGTATGTCTCGGAGGCGCGAGACATACCGGCGTGCTTGCTCCGCGTTGCGGAAACCTCGTGCGTCGAGTGGAGCAAGGTAGCTCCAGAAGCTGGAGTCGGAGTTCGCAGGGCGCTCGTATTCGCGGTACTGCTGCGCGTTGCGAGCAACGATAATCTGTGCGCGATAGACCTCCCAGTTCAGGTGCTCGTCGGCTGAGAGCGACTTCGTGTCCAGTTTGTCGAGCTGCGCAAGAACATCATTCCAATGCTTCAGTTCTGCGGCCTGAATCGCAGCGTCCACGTGCGGTAGATGTGCAGGACTCAGGTGCGCGGCTTCCTCTTCCTTTGTTTCCGAGCCGTACTGAGAGTGACGCCAGGCATCGTCTGCCATGTAGACCGCACGGAACGCGTTATCTGCCGCGATGACGGCTGGTGTAGCGACCTGTGAAACGCCGCTCAGGCTCCCGAAACAAACCACCGCTAGTACCGCAACTCGCATCGCATCACCTGAGAACGTGACTGCGATTCTAACGGCGTGGAGCACACAGCGCGCGCCGCAAGCTAGACTGTTGCGGCTGCAGAAGAAGGAGTTCCGAATGCGTGTTGGCCTGATGACCCGTGAGTACCCGCCCTATGTGTACGGCGGCGCGGGTGTCCACGTAGAGTACCTGTCGCGCGAGCTAGCGAAGAAGATCGAAGTGGAGGTGCATGCCTGGGGCGACCCACCTGCGCCTGTGAACGAGCCGCAGGAAACGGAGCAGCCGGCAAATCCTAATCTCGAGGTCTTCTTCGAAAAGCCCTGGGACGCCATCTCTAACGGCACGCAGGCGAAGTTCAAGGGAGCGCTGGAAGCTCTTTCGCTCAACCTGCTGGAGCAACTGCACCTCGACAAGCTCGATGTCATTCACACGCACACCTGGTATGTGTCGATGGCCGGCTTCCTGGCGAAGAAGCTCTACAACATTCCCTTCGTACTCACCACGCATTCCCTCGAACCACTGCGCGCCTGGAAGGCCGAGCAACTCGGCTCGGGCTACGCACTGAGCTCGTGGATGGAGCGAACGGCAATCCTCGACGCGGATGCGATTATCGCTGTATCGAATGGCACGAAAGCCGACATTGAGCGCGCGTATCCTGACGTCGATCCGTCACGGATTCACGTGATCTACAACGGCATTGATCTGCAGCAGTACCAGTACACGGCAGACAAGACTGCGCTTCGCGCTTACGGCGTGGACGACTTGAAGCCGTATGTGCTCTTCGTTGGGCGCATCACGCGGCAAAAGGGCGTTACCCACCTTGTGGACGCGGTGAAGTATCTGCCTGCGGGAACGCAGGTGGTGCTGTGTGCCGGTGCTCCCGACACACCCGAAATTGCCGCTGAGATGCGTGGGAAGGTGGAAGAAGCTCGCGCCGCCGGCGGCAATATCGTCTGGATCGAAAAGATGGTGACGAAGGCTGAAGCGATCCAGCTTTATTCGCACTGCGCGGTCTTCTGCTGCCCCAGCGTCTATGAGCCATTCGGCATCATCAATCTGGAGGCGATGGCATGCCGCGCTCCGGTAGTGGCCAGTGCAACCGGCGGGATTCTGGAAGTCGTGGTCGAAGGCGAAACTGGCCATCTGGTGCCGTTCACACCGGACCCGACCACAGGTTTTCCTACCGACGAGGACGCATTTGCTCGCGCGCTCGCCGCACCCGTTGCCGACCTCCTTGCGGATTCTCCAAAGGCAAAACGCATGGGAGATGCGGGCAGGAAGCGCGTCGAAGAGACCTTTTCCTGGACGGCAATCGCCGACCAGACGATTGCGTTATATGAGTCACTGAAGCGCAATACATAGGCGCGGCATGCGGCCTGCGCCGCACCGGACTCGCACGTTGCGCATCCTATAATCAGGTGTCACGTAAGTTCTCGTTTGCGAGGAACTGGCACCAACCCTTCCCCCTCAGGAGTTTTTCGTCATGGCCAATCTGCTGGACCAACTTAAGTCAATGACCACCGTTGTTTCCGACTCAGGAGACATCAACTCCATCAAGGCGTACAAGCCCACGGACTCCACTACCAATCCGTCGCTGATTGCTACCGCAGCGGGCATGCCGGAATACCAGTCGATTGTGGACGATGTGCTGCAAACAGCGCGTAAGGGTCTAGGCGATAATGCGGACGACAAGGACGTGGCTGCTGCCGCATTCAAAACATTGGCGGTAGCCTTTGGACGCAAAATTCTGGAGATCGTTCCAGGGCGCGTATCTACCGAAGTCGACGCACGCCTGAGCTACGACACGGATAAGTCGCTGGAAGCCGCACGAGACATCATCAAGCAGTATGAAGATGCCGGCATAGGTCGTGAGCGCGTGCTTATCAAGCTTGCTTCCACATGGGAAGGCATTCGCGCTGCGGAAGTCCTCGAGAAGGAAGGCATCCACTGCAATCTGACCCTGCTGTTCGGCATACATCAGGCCGTAGCTTGTGCCGACGCGAAAGTGACACTGATTTCGCCGTTCGTTGGCCGCATTCTCGATTGGTACAAGAACGACACCGGCAAAGACTACAAGGGTCAGGACGATCCCGGCGTGCAGTCTGTCACCGAGATTTACGACTACTACAAGAAGTTCGATATTAAGACAGTTGTTATGGGCGCGAGCTTCCGCAATATTGGTGAGATCGTCGAGCTTGCGGGTTGCGACTTACTCACGATCGCACCCAAGCTGCTGAAGGAATTGCAGGATACCGAAGGAACACTCGAGCGCAAGCTGGACCCGGCAAAGGCGAAGAACGAGAACATCGAGAAGCTGACAGTGGATAAAGCTACCTTCGACAAGATGCATGAGGAGAACCGCATGGCCCATGACAAGTTGAAGGAGGGCATTGAAGGCTTCACAAAGGCGCTGGAAGATCTTGAGAAGCTGCTTGCCAAGCGAGTAAGTGAGTTGAAGAAAGATAGCGCAAACTGATTTTGCAGCAAATCGAAACACAAGGGCGAGCTTCCGGGCTCGCCCTTTGCTTGCAGCAGACTCTCAAGCGAACCTTGTAGCGTGTGTTCCTCGCTCCGGCGTATACATGCCATTGGGTGTTCTTTGGTGAGTACCCCAGCTTCCCAGAAATCAAGGTCATTCGATGCACCCTCGAAGCACTCTTCTCCTTACACTCCTGACTTTCGCCGGGCACGGTTACTCGCAGACGAACGCATCGTCTTACGCCAGCACGCCGGAATATAAGCAGATGCTCGACGAGGTTCGTCGCCCTGCACCTTCACCGGCGTTGATCGCCACAGGCCATCTGCCCGAAGCTGATGTGCGACTTGCACCGTCTGTGAAGGACGATGCTGGAAAACTAATCATCAGCACGGCAGATGCGGAGTTCACCTGGAATGAAGCAGGTTCTTCGCTGCAATGGCAAAATCTCAGATCGAAGGCTGCATGGACGGTGTACCTACCGCAACCTGCATGTCCAGCGGGCAGCATGGCCGGTCCAACAATCAGTCGCAAGGGAAATGTCTGGACGATGGTTCCAGCGGCCGGATGCACGGGACCGACTTACACCTTCTCGGCACTGTCCGATGCGCTGGCAAGCCTCACAGCCTCGAGTGCCACGCCTGGCGAACTGGGTGTGAAGGTACAGGGAAGCGAACCAGTGTTCGGGCTGGGTGAGCGCTTCTGGCAGGCGTCGCTGGCCGGAACCAAGCTGGACGTGCGCCCGCAGGACCATTACGGTGAGCCAGGTCATACCTGGACCTATGTGGCCATTCCCCTGGTGTACTCCACAGGTGGCCTCGGTATGTACGCGGACACGTCGTTCGCCAGCAAGTTCTCCGGCTCAGATGCGGGCAGCGGTTTCGAGTTGAAAGTAGCAAGTCAGCCGGTCACTTTTTATCTGTTCTCAGAGTCGGACCCCAAAGCCGTACTTACCGCTTACACGGGCATCACTGGCCGACCGGCGGATGTTCCTTACTGGACTTTCGGTCCCTGGATTACGGCTCTCCAGGGCAAGGGACCGGTGCTGGATATCGCCAGCCGCATCCGCAATGAAGGCATGCCCGCGAGCGCGCTTTGGGTATTCGATGAGCTGGATGAGCAGAGCAACCTTGGCTGGCCATTCTGGTTTGGCAGCTATTACGGCTCGCCGCGCGAGTTCACCGATCTTCTGCATGGCCAGGGGTTCAAGGTGCTTTCGTATGTGCACCCGTATGTGCGCGAGAAAAACCTGCCGTACACCTCCACGAACTCACTCTTTGATAAGGGCGTAAGAGACAAGCTGCTCGTCACCGGAGCTGATGGCAAACCCGCTGGTCCTCGCTTTGAGAACATCGCGACCGGCAACGTCGATTTCACCGATCCAAGTGCCGTCGACTGGTGGTCCGGGATGATTACCAGCGCTGTGCGCGACCAGGGTTTCGACGGCTGGATGGAAGACTTCGGCGAGTGGGTCGCCGACTCGGACCACGGGGCCAATGCCAGCGGCAAAACACTTTCCATGCTGTACCCGCTGCTCTATCACAAGGTCACGGATCGAGTGGCTCATCGCTACAATTCCGAAGTTGTGGCGTTTTCACGTTCCGGCGCGCCGGGTACGCAGGCGTTTAGCCCTGCACTGTGGGGCGGCGATCAATCCGCGAACTGGAGTCGCGATTATGGGCTGCCTTCGGTCGTGACGGCGGGCATCACGGCGGGTATGTCGGGCTTCTCCACCTGGGGACCAGACATCAACAGCACGGGTGACTCGCGCGAGCTGTGGATGCGCTGGGTTGAGTTCGGCGCGCTCACGCCAATCATGCGCGACCACGTGTGGGACAAACCCGTTCGCGCGATTCATGTGTGGAGCGACGCGGACGCAACGGCTCACTTCCGCAACTATGCCATTCTGCACAGCTCGCTGCTGCCGTATTTCGCAACCTATGCCGCGGAGGCCCATCGCACCGGCGTGCCGATCATGCGTCATACGGCGCTTGAGTTTCCGAACGATCCGCAGAGCGCCACCGCCGAGTACCAGTATTTTCTTGGCCGCGAAATGCTGGTCGCGCCGGTGGTCGAGCCAAGCGGCGTGCGCACCCTCTACGCTCCCGCTGGGGAGTGGGTAAGCTTCTGGGACGGCAGTACGTACCAGGGTGGGACGGCTATCACGGTTCCCGCGCCCACATGGCAGATTCCGATCATGATTCGAGCAGGCTCTGTGCTGCCGTTCTTGCCGGACCAGGATACCGCGCGCCTGAATTGGGAAGACCCGCACTTATTGGAAGGTCCGCTCGTGTGGCGTGCGTATCTTTCAGCGAACGATGATGCGTCGGGAGAGTTCCATCTGCCGGACGGCACCTCCGCTCACTTTCAGCAACATGCCGGAACGGCTGCCGTGCGAGGCACGAGCAAGCAGCAACGTGATTACGAGGTCGTCGTTCGGACGAAGCTTGCGCCGACGAATGTGATGCTTAATGGCAAGCCATTGCCGACCTACAGCAAAGCCGCTGGGACGAATCGTCCTACGCAGTGGTGGTGGAATCCGAACTCCGCCGAGGTCCATGTGCTGTTCCATGCGGCCAACTTTGAAGTCTCTTTGGCAGGCGTGACGACAACCCAATACCCGAAATGAGCGCTCGCCGAATCAGGGTCTCAGCGTGACGTCTGTTTCCGTTGTGTATAGCGCAGGCTGGTCCGTGCCTACGCTGTCGCGCGTGTTTTTCTGCACGGTGATTGCCGCGAACAGGCTGAGCAGATAGGCCATGCTGTAGAAGCCCTTCTCCGACAGCGTCAGTTCGGCGTTCCACAAACCGATGCTCATGAGCAGGATGCAGAGCATGATGGAAAACCAGCTCAGGCCGTAGTAGATGGTCGTAACTGGAATGCCTTCCAGGCGATCGCGCACGCTCTTCTGCACTGACACCGCCGAGAAGAGCCCGTACATGAGCAGCGTGAAGAAGTAGCCCTTCGCGAGCAGCGGAAGCCCTGAGTTCCAGAGACCGATCATGAACGTCAGCCCGCCGGCAAAAAGCGCGACCCATGAGGCGCCGATGAATGCGGCGGAAGGTTTACGTGCTGGCGGAAGCATGGAAATCTCCTTACACAATGAACTGCAATTTGCGTTCGCTAGAGAATATACCTGCTAAGGTCTTCGTTCTTCACGATGTCGGCAACCTGCTGCAGCACGTACTCGCGCTCAATACGCAAAACGTGTTCCACACCCTTGCTTCCCTGACGTTCGGTGAGTTGCGGCAGTGGTTTTGCACTCGCACCTGGGAACAAGGCCATCGTTTCCGGTCCGCTCTGCGCAGCTTTCACGATGTCCGGTGCCTGGAAACTGATCTCGTCCAGCACGCGCTCCATGATGGTGTTCAGCCGGCGAGCACCGATGTTCTCCGTCGTTTCGTTCACACGAAACGCGAAGCTCGCCATCTCCTCGAGAGCTTCTGGTGCGAACTCCAGAATCAGACCCTCTGTTTCCAGCAGAACGACAGCCTGCTTCACCAGCGAAGCCCGCGGCTCTGTCAGGATGCGCAGGAAGTCTTCCATCGTGAGCGGCTTTAGTTCGACACGAATTGGAAAGCGGCCCTGCAGTTCGGGGATGAGATCGCTTGGCTTGGATACGTGGAATGCGCCAGCGGCGATGAAGAGAATGTGATCTGTCGAGACGAAACCATACTTGGTACTGACGGTGGTGCCTTCCACAATCGGCAGGATGTCACGCTGCACGCCTTCGCGGCTGATGTCTGGCCCGTGGCCGCCTTCGCGACCGGCAATCTTGTCAATCTCGTCAAGGAAGACCATGCCGGACTCTTCCACGCGCTCGATCGCTGTGCGCGTGACGAAGTCCATGTCGAGCATGCGGCCTTCTTCTTCCTGCACCAGATAGTCGAACGCGTCGGCGACCTTCATCGGGCGCTTGCGCGTACGTCCGCCGAACATGCCGGAGATCATGTCGCGAATGCCGCTCTGGTCCGCCTCGTCCGGCGGCTGGTTGCTGATGATCTCTACCTGCGGCTGGTTGCGATCGCGTGTGTCCAGTTCGACGGTCCGGTCATCCAGCCGCCCCTCGCGAAACTGCTGCCGCAGCCGATCGCGTTCCCGCGCACGCTCTGGCTCGTTTTTCGACACAACGACGAGGGCGGGTTGAGCCGGAGGAGCAATGGGAGACGCACCACCTTCAATCACCTGTAGATCAGGGTGCCCCGCGAACTCCGGCATTTCACTAACCACGCGCACGTGCGGCTCCAGGCTGGCTTCCGTTGGCACGTTTGTCTGTGCTACCAAGAGGTCGAGCAGACGCTCTTCCGCAGCGAGTTCCGCGCGATCTTCTATCTCTTCCAGCTTCTCCTCACGCACCATGTCGATCGCGGTCTCGACAAGATCGCGCACCATCGATTCCACATCGCGCCCAACGTAGCCGACCTCGGTAAATTTCGAGGCCTCTACCTTGAGAAATGGCGAATTCGTCAGCTTTGCCAGCCTGCGTGCAATCTCTGTTTTGCCGACACCCGTAGAGCCGATCATCAGGATGTTTTTCGGCATGATTTCTTCTGCAATGTCTGGCGGAAGCTTCTGACGGCGCTGACGATTGCGCAAGGCGATGGCGACTGCACGCTTCGCGTCCGCCTGTCCGACGACATACTTGTCGAGCTCGGCGACGATTTCGCGCGGCGTCAGCTCTTCGAGTGAGAGCGGCTGGTCTTCGGAGGTTCCTGGAAGGTAAATTGCCATCGTCTTACTTGTACCGCTCCAGTTTCTCGACATCGGCCAAATCTTGAAAACGACCGACCGCGCGCTTATTGTTGATGAGATCTTCGACTGAGATGATGTCGATCATGGTGCCGTCGAGATCGAAATCTTTTACCCGCCGCTGCCATGCCTCTTCGGCTGTAACGCCCTCAAGCGCCTGCAGAATATCTATTCGCGCTGGCGGTACGCCAAATTGGATGATGTTCCCAGGGTTACCGCAAAAATCTGATGGCTGATATTGCGACATTGGTGCACCGAAAGCAGCAAGGGCACGGTACACGCGTTCCGCATTTTCAGGTGTGTCGCGTATGAGGAGGTCGATGTCCTTTGTGCTCCGCGGCTCCGTGTAAGCACCTACTGCATGTGCCCCAATCAGTACATATTCAACTCCGAACGCGCGGAACAACTCGAGTAGTTCTCTTTGGTCCTTCAGCATCGACATCTACCCCGTGCATTCGAGCCCAGTACTCATTTAGCTCCTGAACAGCAAGCATTTTCGCACTGAAATTCTGAGTCTTCCAGTAGCGTATGGTTTCCTGCTCCTGGTCCTCGAAGCTGCGGACGAACCTGATTTGCCGGCTGGGATGTACGCTCACGTTATCTGCCATCGCAAATCCTATTTTACCGTGTATGCGCGGGCATTGGCGCAGGCCCGGGAGTCTTCTAAAGACTGACCTTCAATTCCTCGATCAACACATTGTGATTCGAGTAAATACAGATGTCCGCCGCTATCCTCATGCTGCGCTCCACAATCTCGCGCGCACTCAGCTCCGTGTTTTCAATGAGCGCGGTTGCGGAAGCCAGCGCGTAGTTGCCGCCGGAGCCAATCGTTGCGACCACGCTGTCCTTTGTCATATCGGGCTCGATCACGTCGCCGTCACCGCTGAGCAGGAACATGCCTTTTGTGTCGGCGACGATGAGTAACGCTTCTAGCTGACGAAGCAGCTTGTCGGTGCGCCAGTCCTTGGCAAGCTCCACGGCGGCTCGGCCGAGATTGCCGCTGTACTGTTCGAGCTTGGCTTCAAAGCGCGAGAAGAGTGAGAAGGCGTCAGCCGTGGAGCCGGCGAAGCCCGCGAGAATCTTCTCGTTGTAGAGTCGGCGGATTTTGCGTGCGGACTGCTTCATTACCGTGGCACCCAGAGTCACCTGTCCATCGGCGGCCATCACCACCGAGTCGCCACGCCGGACACAGAGAACGGTGGTGGAGCGGACGCGACGTCCTTCCGCCAGATCGAGCGGTTGGTCGGGATTCAACATCGCTGGTCGCGACTGCTGCGTTGCTTGCTTTTTACATGTGCGCACAGGAAAGTATATCGCCGCATCCATCTGGACACCCCTGCGCCAGTGCACCGTGCATGGTGCTATATGCTGATATCGTCCAGGCCTGTGAACCAGTTCTTCCGCCATCTCGTGCACGTGTTGCGCGGCTTTGACCCGCGCATAACCGGTGGCGTTGCTGCAGGTGTGTTGCTGCTTGGCCTGCTGGTTTGTTGGCTCGTTCGGCGCAACCGGCCTACCCCGGAGGAGCTGGAACGCAGGCGGCGGGAGCGGCTAGTGGCGATCGGGCGCATTACGGACGGGCATCTGCTCGATGCGCGGTCGCTCGCTGGCGAAGAGAGCGTTTCCGAAACGCCGGAGGTGCTGGTCTATAGCTATCGTTCCGCCGGTGTGACCTACAACTGTGCGCAGGATGTCTCCCTGTTGCCGGAGTTGGTGAAGGGGTACCGAATCGACCAGCCGTTGCAGGTGCGGTATGACGCACACAATCCCGGCGACAGCATCGTAGTGGCGGAGAGCTGGTCCGGGCTTTGGCGGCTGGACGACGCGCGGCTAAGGCCCCAGCGGTCGATTCGAATGGCAGGGTAGCCAACGCTACTTGGCTGCTCCTTCGCTGGCCTTTCGGGCGGCTTCGAACTCGTCGCCGCTCTTCCATTCGACGGGCGCTTTGGCGTGGATCACCTTCCAGCCGAGGTCCATGCCGAAGCGGGCGAGGTTTGCGTTGCCCTTGAAGTCCCAGGCGGGATCGAAGTTGTCAGAGAAGTTGTGGTAGTGGTTCTCGTTGAATTCCTTCTCGTGGGCGCGGCCCCAGGCTTCGTCGTGGCCCTGGTAGAGCATGCCGGAATCGACGCTGAAGGACGGGATGCCAACGCGTGAAAGGCTGAAGTGGTCGGAGCGGTAGTAGCTGCCGGCTGAGGGGCGCGGGTCAGGCACGATGGCGAGGTTGAACTTCTTCGCGGTCGCCTGCACCTCAGGGAAGAACGTGGTGCGCTGTGCTCCGTTGACGTTGATTTCCTGCTGCACGCCGATAGGCAGCAGCATGTCGTAGTTGATGTCGAGCGAGATCTGCGAGGCTGGGATTGGCGGGTGTTGGCCGAGGTATTCCGACCCGAGCAAACCCTGCTCTTCCGCAGTAACCGCGCCAAAGATGACCGAGTGCGCAAGTTGGAGTTTCTGGTCGTGCACCGCGGTTGACCATGCGCGAGCCAGTTCGAGAAGGATGCCGATGCCGGTGCCGTTGTCTGCCGCGCCGTTGTAGATGTTGTCGCCGGGCATGCCGGGTTTCATGCCGAGGTGGTCGTAATGGGCGGTATAGAGAACAGCTTGATCCTTTGCCGCACACTTCCCAACCAACTGTCCTTTCACATAAGAACAGTCTGGAGAGAGCTTGCCGCCGAGTTTACCGACCACATTCGGGCTCTGGAATGGACGCACCGTGCTGGTCACGGTCGCCTTCAGATGCACGGGCAGTTCGACAGCCTTGAAGCCACGCTGGCCCGCGGCCGCGAACTCTTTGTCGAGGTCCATGCCGCTCATCGCGAAGAGCTTCTTCGCAACGTCGAGCTGAATCCAGCTTGCTGCTTTGAGGCGTGGGTTGGCGTCGTCGCGCAGGAAGGTACGCTCGGAGGCGTTGGAGTTCTCGACAACGCTCCAGCCGTAGCTGGCGAGGTCGGTGCGATGGATGATGAGCGCGCCGACAGCGCCCATGCGCGCGGCCTGCTCAAACTTATAGGTCCAGCGGCCGTAGTAGGTGAGCGCGTCGCCGCCGAAGAACTTCGGGTCAGTCGATGGCGGGTCGCCGACGATGCAAAGGATGACCTTGCCCTTTACGTCTACACCGGCGTAGTCATTCCACTGGAACTCGGGCGCGGTGGCACCGTAGCCGACGAAGACGATGGGCGCATCGAAAGATGCGGTTGGCGTGAGTGTCTGGTTCGACACAACGAAGTCATCACCGAACTTCAGCGCAAGCGAGTGGCCCTTAACCGGGTCAAGCGTGAAACTCGTCTCCGCAGGAATCGCCTTCATGCCAACGAAGTTCACCTGTTGCAGAAAGGTGCCGTTGTCGCCCGCGGGCTGCAGGCCGTACATCGCAAACTGCGAGGCGATGTACTTGGCCGCGAGTTCGCCTCCGCGCAGACCGGGGTAGCGGCCTTCAAAGTCGTCGTCGGAGATGAACTTCACCTGCTCGCGCATGCGTTCAGGGCTGATCATCCCTTCCGCTTTGGCGATGGGTGTTTCCTGCGCGTGCATGGTGAGGACGAATGCTGATGCGAGCGCGAGAGCACCCAATGTTTTTCCGTACGGACTCATGCCGGTTCTCCTGGAGGTCGTGGCGTTTCCTCTGAGGGTATCGCAGGCCTTATAAGTCGCGCCCTCAGCGCCTGGAGATTTTGAGAGGAGAGGCTTCAGCCTCCGGGATAACGCTCCACCCCGTGCGGAACCTGCATCCCAGCGGCTCAAGCGAATCGTTCGTTGCCATCAAATTCCCGGTGGACGACGTAGCGCTACTCAACTGAGCTCTGGTGTTTCCACGCGCATGATACGAAGGCGTTGCAGCACCTTGCGCGCGAGGCCCGTGAGCGGCAGCTCGGGCAGGCGTGTGGCGGGTGTCCAGCGGAGGTCAGTCTTTGCTGCAGGTATGGCTTCGAGCAGCGCGTCGTCATGCGAACCGCCTGTCACCGGGACGGGTGAATCCTGTACATCAGAGTTCGCAATCCGGAGATGCGGACGCGAACCTGGCGAGGGCTGCTCTGCACCAAGGGGCGTGTAGACCTCGACGTAGTAGTTGGTGTTGGTGATGGCGTGTCGCACCCGCAGCACAGGTTCAAGCGCTGCAACCGCATCGAGCGGAAGGGGCGGAAGCTCGTACATTCCCGGCATCAGGGAGGCTTCCGCAGCGCGCTGTTCCAGCAGGACTTCCGTCGCAGTGCCCACGACACGTAGCGCGAGCAGGTGGGCGACGACGCGGCTCTTTTGCGGCTGGCGCTTGGGTGTGATGTGCTCGCCGCGCGTACGGCAGAAGTCGAGCACGGGGCACTGCAGGCAGAGCGGCTGCTTCGGCAGGCAAATGGTTGCGCCAAGTTCCATCATGGCCTGATTGTGCGTGCCCGGGGGGTTAGCGCGAACACGCGACTTCGCCGCCTCCGGCACGAGCGACTGAGCGGTCCTCTTGAGCAGGGTGCGCTGCGCTGCGGTGCCGTTTTCAGGCTGGCCAAGAATGCGCAGCAGCACGCGCTCCACATTGCCATCGACCACGGCGATGCTTTCACCAAACGCGATGCTGGCAATGGCAGCGGCGGTGTAATCACCCACTCCTGGCAGCGAACGTAGCTCCAGCGAATTGTGCGGCAGCTTGCCGCCGAGTTCGCGCGTGACGAATTGCGCGGCGCGATGCAGCATGCGCGCGCGGCGATAGTAGCCGAGGCCGCTCCACAGCGCGAGCACCTCTTCTTCTTTCGCCATAGCCAGTGCCTGAAGCGATGGAAAGCGCTCGAGGAAAGCGTTGTAGCGATCAATCACCGCAGCGACACGCGTTTGCTGCAGCATGATTTCCGAAAGCCACGTGGCGTATGGGTTGCGAATGCCGCGCCACGGCAGCTTGCGCGCGTGCTTGCTATACCAGAGGTGGAGATGTTCGCGGAAGGCGGTGGGTTCGAGCGGCTGGAGAGGCGGAGCGGCGACTTCAGCACCAACCGCTGTGGGAGATTCGTTTCTGGGAACCCGGGTTGAAGCCATTTACTGTTTTGATTTTACAGAGCAGCGAGCGAGCCATGCCTTGCGGTCAGATCGGCTCTGCACTCCTTCCGCCCAGCAAGCGCGAAGTGACTCTTCGACACCAACGCGCTTGGCGTGCTGCTCACCACCCAGGCGGCTGCGACGCGTATGAGCGACGGAGGCAGCATCATCAACGTTGACTCGAACATCACGCAGATGACGATGCCAACCTCTTCTGTGTACGCCGGAAGGGAGGCGGCGGTCGAGAGCATTTCGCGTGTATTGAGCAAGGAGCTTGGGCCGAAGAAAATCTGCGTAAACTGCGTGCTGCCCGGTCCTGTCGACACAGAGACCTCGCGCAACATGGGAGGCGGCGATTCCGAGCAGATGAAGATGATCATCGGCATGACACCGCTGGGTCGGATCGGCGAGCCCGCAGACATTGCCTCGGTGGTTACATTCCTCGCGGGGGATGACGCCCGCTGGGTAACGGGTGCCAACATTCTGGTAAGCGGCGGCCTTTGAGCAAGGCGATCTCAGGCACAGGGAAGCAGGGGAAGCACGGTTCGTGTTTCCTCTGCTATGCCCGTCGGTTGCGTGGCGGTCTCTTCAGAGGTTGAGCGGCAAGAAGAGCGGCGTGACGGCGATGCACATGCGGCACCTCGGGCAACGGGAATGGTGTGCTGCGGATTCCTCCCGCGGACTTTCGCACCCATGGAAGGGTGCGGAGGAGTGTTTACAAGGATGATGGCGCGAGATTCGCTGTGTACGACCGTTGGCTCCACATTGCTGCGATCCGTCGCATCATAGATGGAAGTGCCGACACAGACTGCACATCCCGTTCAGACTCTTCGCGACCACAGCACCAGTTTCGAGGCTGCGCTCGCGGTATGTCTCGCCGAGTCGAGGGTGAAGGCAGTACACAAGCTGCGTACGGAAAGCCGTCGGCTGGAGGCCCAGATTGCGCTGCTCAAAGCTGTGCGTGGCTTGCCGCCGTTTCGTCCGGAAGCGGAAAAAGCGCTGTGGCAGATAAAGAAGCTGCGACAGGCCGCAGGCCGAGTGCGTGACCTCGACGTGCAGACGGAGCATCTGGAGAAGCATGCGAAGAAGACTCGCGCGAGTGCGCTGCCGGAAGAAGCGAAGCAGCAGGCTCTGACCGATCTGGAGCAGATGCTGGCGAAACGGGCTGAGCGGCGGGTGCATGCGGCGGAAGCGTTGGCAGTTGAGATTCGGGCGCGGCAGGTGAAAGTCGCAACGGCGTTTGAGAAGCTGAACGCGGCTTTGAAGCATGCTGCGCGCAGAATGCTGCCGAGTGCGGAGTTGCTGGCGATCGCAGAGCGGGGGTTTGAACGCATGCCGGCGCTTCGGCTCCGCAAGCCATCTGCGGATGACCTCCACACAGTGCGCAAGGCTGCAAAGCAGGCGAGGTATCTGGCAGAGAATGCTGGCACAGCAAAGGCGGCGGCGGCCGCAAAGCGCTACGAGCATCTGCAGGAGCTTGGGGGTGAGTGGCACGACTGGCTGGATCTGACCGCTGCGGCACGGCGTGAGTTAGGAAAGAAGCACACTTTGTCGGGGGAGTTTCTGACGTTTCGTGTGAATACGCTCGAGAAGTTTCGTGCGGAGCTGGCGGGCTTTCAAAGCAGCGCACAGTCGAAAGCTAAAACCAGGAAGCCAGCAAAGAACAAACGTGCAATAAAAGATGGCGGCGCTGAACGATGAACGTCGACGGGCGCGCGTGCGTGTAGGTTGGTTCGGCGGCACGTTTGACCCGCCGCATGAGGGGCATCTCGCGGTGGCGCGTGCCGCTGCGGCAGAGTTTCAGTTGAGCCGGGTGCTTGTTGCGCCTACGGGACGTCAGCCGCTGAAGGCAGCGCCGCCGGGCGCGGGGTTTGAAGATCGACTCGCTATGGTGGAGCTGCTGTGCCAAGGCAGCCCAGGGTTAGAGGGGTCTGCTTTGGATGCGCCTCGCGAGGATGGCTCCGCCAACTACACCATTGATTCGCTGCGCAGCTTGCGGGCACGGCTCGGGAATTCAGACGAGATCTTTGTCATTGTTGGCGCGGATGCTTTTCTCGACCTCTGGCGGTGGCGCGAGCCGGACGCGCTTCTCGGGCTAGCGGAGTGGATCGTGGTGAACCGGCCTGGTTTCGCTCTGAGCGATCTGGATCGGCTGCAGCTCACGGCGGCGCAGCGGGGCAAGGTTCATCTGCTGGGCGGAGTGGCTGTGCCGGTAAGCGCAACCGAAATCCGTCAAAGGCTGCGCAATGGTGAGGAGTGTGAAGGGCTGGTTCCTGAGGCTGTTCTTGGCTACATCCGGGCGCACCATCTGTACAGAACGAGAGCGTGAAGATGGCTGCGCGGAGCTTCCGTCGCTGCGCTAGGATTAACCCAGTAGAAGGAGTTGCATGGCGACCACTGAAGTGAACCGGATGCTGGCCGCTGCGGCCGCAGCCTGCGAGGATAAAAAAGCCGAAGACATCCGCATTTTGGCGCTGGATCCTTCGGAAAGCGGACTGACGGATTACTTCCTGATCTGCAACGGCACCAACGATCGTCAGAACGTCGCCATTACGGACGAGATTGAAATCCGGCTCAAGCGCGAATTTGGTATGTATCCGAATTCAGTGGAAGGCAGGCGTCAGGGTGAGTGGGTGCTGATGGACTACGTGGACTTCATCGTCCATGTGTTCTCACCCGAGAAGCGCGCGTTCTACGGCCTGGAGCGTCTGCGTAAGTCAGCGACTTCGATCAGCGTTGATGACTTGAACACCGAGATCAAGAACGCCGTGAAAAGCACGCGCAAGAAGGCGGCGGTGAAGGATCCGAAATCGGCACCAGCGACGAAGAAGACTGCTGCAAAGAAGGCCGTAGCAAGCGAAGCTCCGGATAAGGCGGCGATGAAGTCTTCGAGCGCGAAAGCTGCAGCTCCCAAGAAGGCAACAGCTAAGAAGAGCGCGGCCCCCATAAAGAAATCTGCGAGCAAGAAGACCGCTTCCAAGAAGAGCGTGTAAGCAGCGGTTTCGGTTGTTACAAGAGAGTTATGCGAATTCACCTGCTCTCTGTGAAGCCACGCAAAACACCCGCGAACTCGCCAGAAATGCAACTCATCGAGCGATACGTGCAGCGGGCAAGCAGGTACATTCCCTGTGAGGCTCGAAACTTCACGACGGAAGTTGCGCTGTTGCAATTCGTGCAAGGCGAAGGTTCTCGAACGACACCTTTCCTGATCCTCACCGATAGCCATGGCAAGCAGCTCTCGTCCGAGGAGCTATCAGCGGTCATCGGCAAGGAACAGGATGCAGGCGTTCAGCAGGTGATGTTCGCCATTGGGCCGGCAGACGGCTGGTCGAAGGCAGCGCTCGCCAGAGCAAATCTACTCATCGCCTTCGGTCGCATCACATTGCCGCACGAATTGGCCCAGGTAATCGCTGCGGAGCAGATTTACCGCGCCCTGGCAATCCGGGTAGGACACCCGTATCACGCTGGGCATTAACATAGAAGGCCGACCCAAGGGTCGGCCTTCTATGTTGCAGGGCAATTAGAACTCCAGGCGGAGCGCAAACTGACCAACACGAGCTGTGCTGGCTGTGGAGGTGATTTGGCCGAAGCTACCCGAAGTAATGTCTGTATTCGGAAGAGCAAAGACCGGATGATTGAGAACGTTGAAGAAGTCAGCGCGGAACTTCAAGTTGAGACGCTCGTTAGGAAGAAGAGCGAAAACCTTCAGTAGCCCAGAATCAAGATAGAACGCGGACGGGCCACGGAGATTGTTTCGCTGGCCAAGCTGCAGTCCGATTGGGCCTACGAACTCGGTCTGCGCGATGTTCACCGCATCCGCAGCTGTTTTCCCGAAGAGCAGAACAGTGTTCGAGGCAGCATCCTTGTGCGGGTGAGCAGCAACATCCGACCGATTGCCGACGAAGATAGCTGGCGCGTTGCTTGCGTATCCAGCAACGTAGGCGTTCGCCTGCGTGCTGAGTGCGTAACCGCTCCTGTAAGTTGGTAGGCCGGATACCTGCCAACCTCCAATGATCTCGTTGAGGAACGTGTTCATGTGCGACCCGAAAGTACGACCACGACCGACAGGCAACAGGTAAGTGAAGTCACCATTGATGACGTTGGTGGTGTCGAAGTCCGAGTTTGCGCGGCACTCACGTGGCTGAGTCGCATCACAGATGAAACCCGTGCTGCCGCTTCCCGTGTTGCCACTAAACGCGATGTAGTTGGCGTTGGGAGACGTGTTGTCTATCGAGTGCGACCAGGTGTAGTTGAGGTCAAACTGGACGCCCTGCGAGAAGTTCTTCGCAAGGGTTACCAACATGCCGTTGTAGCTGGAGAATCCTTTGTTTGTAAGAAACGTGTTTTCGGCGAACTGCGACGCCATGCCAACGTTAGGCTTTATGTATCCGTTCACAGCAGCTGCTTGAATAGCATCTGCAAAGTCGCCTTGTTTGATGAGACTATCCTGGCCCGACACAAAATTTGCAGTCGTCCCTGCCCCTCCCTGACTCTCGAAGAAGGGTTGTGCTGTGTAGGGAGCACCGGAGCGTCCCTGCTGTGTAAGGGTTGCGAAAGCCTGCGCCATCGTCTGACCAGATGCTGGGTCACGGAAGTCAACTAGTTGCGAAGCGTCGGTCTGCGCGAGAAGTCGACGGCCAAGACGGCCAGCATAGTTCAGTTTGAGCAGAAAGTTGCCTGGCAGCTCCTGCTGCACTCCTGCATTGAACACGATTGAGTAAGGATCTTTCAGGGTAGGATCGACGATCGTGTTGAATTCATTGTTGGTTAGACCGTAAGGGACTCCGCTCGCCGTTACCCAGGGCGTGTACGGCTTCGTGATAGTTGGTGCAACATTCGGATTTGTGAACGTTAGCCCCGTGCCAAGCCGCGGATTCGTTGGGCCAAGACCAGCCACGGCACCACTACCTCCATACTGCGTGTTTGCACTGTTCTGGAACAGATAGGAGCTCTGATCCTGAATGAAATTCACTGCATTGATCACCGTACGGTCATACACCAGACCAACAGAGCCGTTGATGACTGTCTTAGGTGAATATGCCGGGTTGTAGGCGAAAGCAAACCGCGGTGCGAAATCCTTGTAACTCGGTTGGTAAAGGGGGGCTCCGTTGTTTGCTTTGCCGCCTGTTGTGTAGGTAATGAACGGTACTGCATTTGCACCTGAAACGCCGGCGGCGCTCTGCTTCTCGCGCGCTGCAAAATACTGATCGAAGGTCACATTCTGAACTGATTGTTCACCGTGCGTTTCGTACGGAACGGAGTAAAGCTGGTACCGCAAGCCATAGGTAAGTGTCAGCCCGCGGGTGACCTTCCAGGTGTCGCCGACATAAAGCTCCGTCTGGAAGAAACGATAGGCGCGGATAGTTCCTTGACCCTGTGGAGTCTGCTTGCCATTCGCGTCGTAGTTGTAGCTGCTGCCGATTGATGCGATGCGACCAAGGGCCAGCGCAAAGGCTTCATCATAAACCGCTGACGAGGTAGTACCTGCCGTCCTGATTGCGGCAGTTCCATAACCATTCGCGACTGTTGGTCGGACGGAAGAATCCAGGCTTAGATTATTGCCACCGATGCCGAGGGTTACGCCGTTGAAGTCGTTCACTAGTTGAGAGTTCGTCTTGATGAATTTGAAGGTGCCACCGAAGCCAAGATTGTGAGCACCCAGCTGCCAGTTGAAGTCGTCCCGAATCTCCGGAATGGGTACGCGGCGCTTCTGTGAGCTCGGGCTGTTGAAGGGTCCGAAAAGATTGACACCTGATGCCGTGGAACCTCCAAGGCCCAACGTCGTAGTTCCAAGCGGGTAATTCAAGCTTGGGAAGTTGTATTTCTGAACGGTGTCCCCGTAGTAGAACTGGTTGACTTTGTTCGCGCCGACCTGCCAGATATGACTGACTACAAAACTGTAGGAACGATCCTGGAAAGGGTTCGTGGTTCCGGTTCCCTGACCGTTAACGCTTCCACTTGGGAAGGCATTTGCGCTTTGGACCGCGTCTTCACGCGCGATACTGAAGCGAGCAAATATCCGCTGCTTGGGCGTGAAATTGTAGTCCACACGGCCAACGTAGTTGTACAGAAAGTCAGGCTGCGCAAAGTTGAAGCGATAACCGCCCGTGTTAATGCCGTCGGCGCTGGAATATGCCAGGTCGTTGGCGTGCGGATAATTCGCATTTATGAAGCTAAATAGAGCAGCGCTTTCGCCAAGCTTCTGAGGATCCAGAGCGGCAACCTGGGCTGGTGTCAGCTGGCCGATACAGTCCGGGGTTGTGTTCTGACGACTTGCTGCGGTGCATGTGTTGCCGGAAGTCGAACTGACATTCCGTATATATGAGATCGTTCCATTGCGGTAGCTGTCCAGCGGTACAACGCGCTCTACATTAGCCGACTGGATAATGCGGGAATTGTTGAAGTCGAAGAAGAAGAAAAGCTTGTCGCGCTTGATTGGACCACCGATTGCCCCGCCAAACTGATTGCGAATGAGGGCAGGGCGTCCGATCCCAGCGTTATTGTTGAACCAGCTGTTAGCAGATGTAGATGTGTCGCGGTGATATTCGTTCAGATTGCCGTGAAAACGGTTCGTTCCGCTTTTTGTGACGAGCTGGAATTGCCCGCCGCTACCGGTTCCGTTTACGGGTGGCAGTCCGCCCACAAGCCCTCGGAATTCCTGAATGGAATCAACTGGAGCGCCACCTACGATAGCGCCGGAGCCGCCAACGCCGCCGTACACAGCACCAGCAGCAATGTCGTTCGCATCCATACCGTCCAAGGTTACGGAGCTTTGGTCAGTTCGTGCCCCCGTGAAGGAACTGTTCGCAACGCCCGGTTGAATGGAGAACAACGCATTTACCGAGGAACGGTTCTGGATCGGCAGGTCAACGACCTGCTTAAGATCAAAGTTGTTGCCAATCGAAGCGTCTGTTGTGTTCAGCGTGACAGTGTTGCTGCCCGCCGAGACCTCTACTTCCTGTGCAGCTCCGACGGCTAGTGCAGCATTCTGGGTCCGTGTGATTCCGACTAGCAGACTGAGGTCGGTATAGCTGACATCAGAAAACCCTGCATGCGTAAAGGTAGCCTTATACCCTGGAGCGGGTGGAACGTTCGCAAAGCGGTAGAGACCTTCGCTGTTGGTGGTCTGCGTGATCTTCGTGCCACGGGAGGGATTCGTTAGGGTAACCACGGTATTCGGCAGGACCGCTCCGCTCGCATCTGTAACAACGCCCGTCATAGCAGAATTGTCCTGCGAGAGCAGGGCACTAGGGGCGGCGAGTAAAAGTGCTAACAGCGAAAGCTTGGCGAACAAGTTGCGCATCAAAAACTGCTCCTGGCAAAGCTGTGATGACCGTTTAGTTATCGAAACCTAACGGACTCATTAGTGGGTTGGTTATTGCGTTGCACCTTTAGTGCCAAACATTTCTACAACTCTAAGTTGTTTACCGACTTGAGCTTAGCTATTCAACGCAGGACGCCGGAGATATGATGTCAGAGATGTTTGGGCCGCCTCCACTCCACCCAGTCCGTACTGGACCGAAAGAAAAGCGCAATATACAAAGAGATTTGTCTTAGAACGACAAGCGACTGGCTATACGTGTTCAGGGATGCAACTCTATGGAATTACGTAGGTTTTAGATAAACGCGACGGGTGAGGAATATGGACGATGTAGAAAGCAGGCGGGGGCTGATCCTGATTAACACGGGACCGGGTAAAGGCAAGACGACGGCGGCGCTTGGGACGGCGTTTCGGGCGGCGGGCAATGGCATGCGGGTGCTGGTGCTGCAATTTCTAAAGGGTTCGTGGCATTATGGCGAGCTGGATTCGGCAGAGGCGCTGACCCGCGAGGACGGCTTTACCTACGTCATGCGGCAGATGGGGCGCGGGTTTGTGAAGGTCGGTGGGGCGGAAACTGACCCCGAAGACCAGCGCATGGTCGACGCGGCCTGGGCTGAGGCTTTGGCTGCCATGCAGTCCGGCGAGTGGGACCTGATCGTCCTCGACGAGATCAACTACGCCATTGGGTACAAGATGCTCGACGCGGAAACCGTGGCGGCAGCTCTGCGCGCTAAACCGGAGATGCTGCACGTTATCCTGACCGGGCGCAACGCACACCCGTCGCTGGTGGAACTGGCAGACACAGTCACCGAGATGCGCGAAGTGAAGCACGCTTACCAGAAGGGAATCCTGGCGCAGCGCGGTATCGAGTTCTAAGACGGATAAGGCTCAGCTTGCTTCAAGAGCAAGCGGCTACAAGATGAGTTTCGCAGCTAGATGCGAACTACAAAGAGAAGCCTTAACTGCTATGCAAAAAGGCGGGAGCTTTCGCTCCCGCCCTCACGTTTGCTTGACTGCCTGTTGGCCTAGCCGCCGATTTGGGTGCGGCGGTGTTGAAGCGCGCGAACCAGGTCCGAGGCGTCGCCGCCGGCCGGCTGCGCTGCTGGAGTGGAAGCGCTGCTACCCGAGGCCGAAGCGGAACTGCTCTGCACTGCAGGCATGGTGGCGGTATCGCGCTTGCGTCCGCCTTGGTTGCCTTCGCGGAGGCTGAAGAGCTCGTAGGTCATGTTGCCGAACAGGCGTGCGCCAGCGGCATCGAGGCTCTGCCAGGAGCGGTCCATCTGGAACTGGCGGATGACGAAGGAAACGAGGTCGCCACCGGGGCCATCGAGTTGCAGGGCAGGGTCGATTTCGATGTAGAGGATGCGGTCGACGAGGCGGCCTTCGCCACTGTTGGCTTCCACGAATTCGTTCGCGCGCGAGGAGTCGTCGAGCTTCGACGTGATGCACACGCCGGTGGACTGGATGCGCTGCAGGTTCGGGATGTAGAACACGACGAAGTCGATCATGTTCTTCGCTTCCCAGTCGTCGTTCTTTTCCACGGTGAAGTTGTGGAGGCTTCTCAGGCGGTGCATCACCGTGTTCCCGAGGTTCGATCCGTTGCGTGCGTTCATGGTGTTGCT
This sequence comes from Granulicella sp., assembly GCA_965200515.1. Classification (GTDB taxonomy): domain Bacteria; phylum Acidobacteriota; class Terriglobia; order Terriglobales; family Acidobacteriaceae; genus Granulicella. The sequence continues at coordinate 3,838,109 of CBDAUT010000014.1, forward strand.
CTCCTGAATGTCAGCCGGTTGCCGACGGTGCCGCGGCGTTAGCGGGACGCGGTCCTGCTGCTGTCTCTGCGTCCATGCCGAGAATACCCGATTTGCCGCTGCCGGGTAGTGCATAGTTGGTTCACACCCCTGCCGTATTCTCGATGAGGAGTAGCTATGGCCGGCAATATCACTTTCGGGTCAGGAGACGCGGCCCGGCACGAGCCCGTCACTTCGCCGGAGGCGGCAGTCGACACCATTGTGGCTATTTCTACGCCTCCCGGTCGCGGCGGCATTGGCATCGTTCGGCTTGCCGGACCTCAGGCCTTTGCAATCGCCGCGAAGCTGATCGAAACGCATGAGCCGCTGGAACACGCGAGGGCGCGGTTTACGCGGGTTGTGGATGCGACGAACCCGGATGCTGCCGCGATCGATGAGGCCGTGGTCACTGCCTTTCATGCGCCACGCTCCTACACCGGTGACGACCTGGTCGAGATTGCCGCCCATGGCTCGCCAGTAGTGCTGGAGGCAATTGTGCGGGGAGCGCTTGCCTCGGGTGCGCGGCTTGCGGCGCCGGGAGAGTTTACGCAGCGCGCGTTTCTTTCCGGTCGGCTTGATCTGACGCAAGCCGAGGCCGTGCACGATCTTATCGCCGCGCAGACGCTCGGACAGGCGCGAACCGCAGCCCAACAACTCGGCGGCGCATTAAGCAGACGCATTGCTCCGGCAAAGGAACAGCTACTCCACCTGATTGCATTTCTGGAAGCAGGAATGGATTTTGCTTCCGGCGAACTCGACGATGTCGATGTCTATCCGGCTGAGCAGATTGCTGAGGAGATTCAGCTTACCCGCGAGCCTCTCGAGGCACTCGCACGCAGCTTTCGTGGCGGGCAACTTCTGCGCTCCGGTGCGGCGCTCGCGCTGGTGGGTCGGCCGAATGCGGGAAAGAGCTCGCTGTTCAACCGGCTGCTTGATAGATCGCGCGCGATCGTCACGCCGATCGCGGGCACGACGCGCGACACGGTAGAAGAGACGCTAAGCCTGAGCGGCATTCCCATTCGACTGATCGATACGGCGGGGCTGCGCGGCACGAGCGAAGCTCCTGCAGATGAGGCCGAAGCGCAAGGAATAGCCCGCTCACGCGAGGCGCTGGCCGACGCGGACCTGGTGTTGCTGATTCATGATGCGACACAGGAGCTCAGTGAAGAAGAGCAGGCGCTGCTACAGGAACTTGCGAGCCGACCACACGTGGTCGTGCGCAACAAGATCGACCTGCTTGCAACGCCCTTCTCGCAACTTGGCGGGTGTAAGGTTTTCACGTCTGCAATTACGGGCGAAGGGCTCGACGTGCTCCGCACGGCGATTCTGAGCGAGCTCCAGGCTGAAGGCGCGCTCACAGAATCAGGCGCATTGAACAACCTGCGTCAACAGGAGGCTGTAATCGCGGCGCTTGATGCACTTACCGCCGCAGAACTCGCCAACGCACATGGGCTTCCGCACGAAGTGTTGCTGATGGATCTGCACGCCGCTTTGCGGGCGCTGGATGCGCTGACCGGTGTTACGACGACCGATGACATCCTTGGGCGCATCTTCTCGGCCTTTTGTATCGGAAAGTAGGCTGCTTCGAGTAAGCAGGCGATCACACACACATCGCAAGGAATACAGCGCATTCGTCTCCGCGCATTTCGCGAGTAGTTCGACAGATGAAGGTGGATGTACGCTCGTTGTTGCGAAGCTCTCGCCACGGGCACACAGATGAAAGCAACCACTCGTTCTCTACTCGCGCTCGCTCTGCTGTTTCCAGGCTGCTGCGGTTTCGCATCACCATCCGCAGCAACGGTCTCGCCGCTGCATCTGCAACCCGCCGACGTGATTCCCACCGGCAACCAGTGGGTCTCACTGCCGGACATCAGCGCCGAGACTGGTTCGCTCAGCACATTCAATGTGCTCTCGATGCAGCATCGCGGTCTGCTGCAGGTCGCGGGTTCGAGTGGCGCGCCTGTCATCAGCGCCACTTTCTCCGTAGATGGCAAACCCTTATCGCTGCACAATCCCGAATGGAGTTTGATTGAGTACTGGACGCCAGTGGCTCAGCAAGTAGTTGACGGCATCGAGCTGACGCTTACCTGGTGCGCGCCACCGGATTCGCGCGGAGCGTTTCTGCGGCTCACGATGACGAACCGTCGCGCTGTACCGGCTAAGGCATCGCTGGGAGTGCATGCAAGCTTTGGCGCACTGTACCGAGTGACCTACAACCCTGTTTTATTCAACGGCACACATACTGCGGGACTCGCGCCGTGGGTACCGGATGGTGCAGTGTTTAGCTCCGCCAGCAGCGATACGGATTTCGCGTGGTCGATCGTGCATCCCGGCTCGCAAGGCGCGATTTCGCTTCCGCCCGTAAGCATCGCGCCAGAGGTGCAGGCTACGCGCACACAGACGTTGGCACCGGGCGAGCGGATGGAAGCCATGTATGTACTGGGTGCGGGCGTCGAAGAGTTTGCCGCAGCGCATGCGGCTAAAGCTCTTCGCGAACTGCTGGACCGCGAAGGCGCGGACGCGCTGATTGCAGAGACTGCGGCGTGGTGCGCAAAGCACACGCGCCATGTCGATGACCCGAAACTGAATCTGCTGATGAATCGCAACCTGCTTTTCTCCACGTTGTTCGCATGGGGCCGCACGCTGGATACCGAGCAGTTCGTCGGCGTAACGGCGCGCACGCCACGCTACTACGTCAGCGCCGCGTACTGGGATCGCGACGCCATGCTGTGGAGCTTTCCTGCACTACTCGACACGGATACGGCCAACGCGCGCGACGCGCTGGAGTACGCGCTCACGATTCAACTCCGCAACACGGGAACGCACAGCCGCTTTATCACTGGTGGCGTACTCGAAGACGGCTTCCAACTCGACGAGGCGTGCGCGCCGATCATAGCGCTCGCGGAGTACGTCGCAAATACCGATGATGTTAATTTCCTGCGCAGCCATGCGGATGCGGTCACGTTCCTGCGCGACCGGCTGCAAAGCCGCTTCGATGCAGCGACCGGCCTTTACACCTCATTGCAGGATTCGCAGGACGAGTACCAGAAGCGGCAGTTCCTTACCTTCGATAACGCGCTCACATGGAAAGCGCTGCTCGACCTGAGCACGCTGTTCGACAAGCTGGACCAGCCTGAGCAGGCGCGAGATTTACAAACGAAGGCTGCAGCACTGAAGAACGCGATCCTGCAACATACAGTAGTTACCGGCCCCGAAGGTTCGGGCGGCACCATGTTTGCCGCTGCCACCGATGGGTCGTCACCGCTCTTTGTAGAAATCCCACCCGGCTCGCTGATGCGTCTTCCGGCGCTCGGCTTCGTCTCCGAAGATGATCCTGTTTTCCAGCGCACCTATGCGTGGTTGCACTCGCCGCACTACAAGTGGTCTTACTATGACCAGACCTTTGGCGTGCCCGGCAGCTATCGCGTCGATAGCTCCACCGCGTGGGAGATCGCCGATCACCTTCTGCTGAAGCGCGGCAAAGAACGCGCGCTCAAGATCATGCGTGAAAGCCCGTGGGACGGTGGCATCGTCGCGGAGGGTCTATATCCATCCACCGGGGCCGTCTACTCTGGGAGAGCCTTCGCCACGGCTGCTGGATACGTGGCGCATACCATCTGCCAGGTTTACTGCACGGATAAGTAAGCGAACGCTTGGACACCAAAGGAAGAGAGCATGTCACTCCCTCCTCCTCAGAGCGGATCGAGAAGCGACTCGTACCGAACCGCAGGTATTGGCGTCGGCGGTGTTGGTGTTGATTGCGGCGGCTGTCTGCCCGCGCCTGTCAGCGAGCTGTACCAGTCAAGGTTGCGCGTAAAGTACATCACCGCTGCGACGACGACGAAGCTGGCGACGGCACCAATCAGAAGCGCGTTATCTTCCAAACGAAGCAGCAGGTAAATGAAGATGTACAGCAGGGTGAACACTACGCCCGCGCGCGCGGCCTGCAATCGGCTCGCGAAGATCCAGCCGGCGTTTACTGAAAGTAGCGACACGGTGGCACCGCCTCCAAGCAGGAAGGCGACGTTGAAGCCAACGCGCTCCGCAAGCGACAGCAGCAGCAGATAGAAGATGATCTGCGCTACACCGATCAGAATGTACTGTGCCGGGTGGACGCGCTTGCCAGTGGTGACCTCGAAGACGAAGTAGCAGAGGAACACGAGACCGAGAAAAAGCAGGACATACTTTAGAGCGCGTGTGACGGACTGGTATGGGTCTGCGACTTCGATGAACGATGTGCCAAGCGAGGTCGAGTTGAGCGTTGGAAAATCCGACGCAGCGCCTTCCGCGCGAACACCGCGTGCGATGAACGGCACCTCCCATTCCGCCGTAAAACCGTGATCGTTGATTGAGTGGCTTAGCGGAAGGATGCCACCGTCAAAGCCCGGATTGCGCCAGTCGCCCTTCGCTGTCAGGTGAGTCGTTTTCGCGTACGCGAGAACGGCCACGCGTTCGGCTCCGCTGAACCGAAGATTTGCAGTAGTGGTGAACTTCCCATTCGCGTTTGGAAGCGAGATGCGGGAGCCGAACAGGGTTAGTTTTAGCGGACCCTTCGAGTCGTTAGGTGCAGTCCAGCTTTCAATGACACTCGAAGGCGTGAGAGTAACCGTGTTTGCATCCGTCGTCAGGGTCGCGTCTGCCAATGCGCCACGCGCGTCGCTTACACCGACAACGATTTCGGCGCGGCCCCAGTCCATCTGCGCACCTGGTGGAAGATTCGCTGGCACGCCGGGGAGATCGAACGTGCCGGTCATCCTTAGGTCGGCACGGAATACAGGCACACGGAACAAGGAGCGGTGGCGCTCTTCCGTCGTCGTTGCAAGATCCGCGTCGCCTTTCTGCGGGAACACAAAGTAAACGTCGTGGACATCAAAGCCTGCTGGCGTGCTTCGCGGAATGACGTAAGGAATAGCAAGCGTTGGCCCCAGAAAAGTCTGCGGTCCACCTACGTGTGAGCTGATCTCATTCTTGACCTCGCTTTCGCGCTGCGTGCGCTCCTCCACAAGGCTGTTCACGAAGAGTGCCGGAATCCCCATGACGAAGGTAAGGGCGCAGACGACGAGGAGCTTAAGTCCGAAGGAACGAGATCTGGCGTTGACCTGCTGCATGATGGGCTGCGGTATTGATATGGACATCGTTCTCCTCGTTACATTTCTGTACTTTGTATTGCAAAGTAATTGCGTAAAAAAATTAGGCGGGTGCCTGTTTCAAGCTGGCACCGACTTTACTGCTGGATTCGCTATCACTCTTTGTTGCCGCATCGAGCAGCACTTGTTCCAGCGTTGAAAGGTATTCGAGGTAGCGCGTGCGGCCCCCTGCCGTGATGCGGCACGAAGTCTGCGGACGGTTGCCGTCCTGCCCCTTGCGGATCTGAACGAATCCTTCTTTTTCGAGCACTTCGAGATGACGGTTCAGATTGCCATCAGTGAGCGCGCACAGTTGCTTGAGCTCGTTGAAAGTCTGCCCCTTGGGATGGGTCAGCAGCGCGGTGAGCAGACTGAGTCTCGCGCGCTCATGAATAACGCGGTCGAGACCTGCGTAAGCGAACCGGCCTTCGATAGAGGTTTGCTTAGACTTCATCAGCGTCCTCCGGTGTATCTGAGGAACGGAGAAAGAGGACAAGCGCGACCAGAAGCTGCCCGATGCCGAACGGAACACCCATCATCCAGGGCGACAGAGCGCGCGTGTCACCGAGCGCAAGGCAGCTTAGGCCCGTGAGCAGATACCAGATGGCAGCCGCGAGCATCCCCTTCGGAAGGAAGCGGCAGGAAGAAAACACGCCGAGACTGAAGACGATCTGCCAGAGACCTGGCAGCGTCCACACGATCACCGGCGCATAGAGCACAATGGTCGCCGTGAGCAGCAAGCCTGCAAGCAACGCTGGCAGGAATTGCTGGGCCGCCATGTGAATCATCTCTTCGGAAAGTTGCGAATGCATGCGTCGCGAGCGGGTGTACACCTGCCAAGAAGTAATCCCTGCACAACAGAGTGCTGTGGTGGCCCATATAACGAGATATTTACCCGCATACGCAGTCGGAGCAGGTACAAGCGCATGCTGAGCTAAAGCCGCGGCCAACGCCAGCACGCCAGTGGAGGCAATCGTCGCGGGACCATAGCCGCGGAACTCCGTGGCATTCGCCACCTGCCTGCGAATGCTGCTAATGTCACCCAACGCTTTGTAGAGGTCGTTCATGATGGATCCACTTTGCAATGCAAAGCTACGCTACCCCGAGGCTTCCAGTCAATAACTTTCCGCAGTTGCGTCGGCTCCGCCTAGCGGCTTCCGTCCTGAAGATCTGCAAGCGCATGCGCGATGCGCTCACCTGATTTCTTGCTCCGCTCTGCATCTGCGACTGTAGTTGGTGAGGAGCCCGGACCCGTTTGCAGCTGCTGCACGGCAGTCAGTGCTGCCGCGTAGCGCTTTGCGAACGCGGCGACTTCGTCGCGTGCGGATGCGGGATGGTAGCCGATGCGGTTGCCGGTCTGCATCGCGATGGTGAGGTCGTCGGGTGTTGCGGGTACGGCGGGGAAGTCGTTGGAAATCTGCTCGTAGGCTTCTTTCAGGCGCTGCACCTTGCCGGTGAAGCCATCAAGCTGTGCGCGTGCGGCCAGCGATCCCGAAGCTCGGTGAACCGTTACCGTTGTTGCGGTGTGAATGTTTGCCGAAGCAACCGGGATGACGGTGCTGAGAGCATTGCCTTCAAAATGCCAGCCTGGCTTCGACGCGTCGAGCGTGAAGCCGAGCTCTGTACCGTTCGCAGTGACTGAGGCGGGCGGGAAGTCGGCCGGCAGATGAAGCTCGAAGCCGCGGGTCTGCGGCATGTTCGGGTAGTCGCCCTCGACTGGCGCGATGCTAACGGTGAGCGTGTCGCCTGCCTGATGCGCAGTCACCGTCGTCCAGGCTGTTCCAACGTTCTGTTGGTAGTCCTCGGAGTGGCCGGAGTCCTCGTACACCTTGTAGGTAGAAGTTTGCCCATCGGCAAGTGGATAGATCTCAAACATCAGCGGGTCTACGGGCTTCTGCCCTGTGTAAAGCATGGGTGGCTCTTCAGGAAGGATCGCGCCGGCTCGCACAAACACCGGAATCTGATCGATCGCGTAGGAGCGATCCACGGACACAGGCCCGGTGAAATGCTTGCCGGTGGCCTGCTCCATCCATTCGCCTTTGGGTAGCCATACCTGCTCTGTCGCGAGACCTGATGCGGCGTCCACCGGCTTTACAACGGGTGCCACCAGAAACTGCGAGCCGAAGAGGTATTCGTTCTTGAAGGTGTACGCCTCCGAGGCTTCGGGATAGTCGTAGTAGAGCGGGCGAAGGAAAGCGACACCCGTGTCATAGGTATGGCGACCTTCGGTGTAGAGGTATGGCTGCATGCGATAGCGCAACTGGAACGTTGCACGCATGATGTCGCTGTACGGCTCCGGGTATGCCCAGATGCGGCGCTCCGCTTCCGGGTTCTTGGTGGTGTGTGTGCGCAGAATCGGGCTGTAGGCACCGAACTGAATCCACCGAGTAATCAGCTCAGGATCCACGGCGCCCGGCTGATGTCCGCCGATATCGTGCGACCAGTAGGCGTAGCCAACGTTGGCCGCGGTTGCGGTGAACCACGGCTGAAACGCGAGTGAGTCCCACACGGAAAAAGTGTCCCCGGAAAAGCCAATCTGGTAGCGGTGATTTCCCAGCCCGCCCCAGCGATGAAACAGCAGCGGCCGTTTGCCTTCCTGCTCCTGATTGGTGAAATGCAGGTAGTTGAGCCACCACGTTGGGTTTACGCCAGCGATGCTTGTATTGCCCTGCTGCTGCCAGTCCAGCCACCAGAAGTCGATGCCCTGCTTCTCGAGCGGCTTGTGCAGCAGGTCAAAGTAGTTGAACGCGTATTTGCGATCGGTAATGTTGAACGGAACGTATCGCTGCGTCGCGGGGTCAATGCCCATGTTCTTTGCGAACTGCGGATACGCATCTTCCCACGGCTGCACGCCGCTGGCAGGATGGAGATTCAGCGTGAGCTTCAGGCCGTTGTTATGCAGCTCGGTGAGGAAGTCTTTCGGGTCGGGGAACAGAGCGTTGTCCCAGGTGTATCCGCTCCATCCTTTGCCGTTGCCGGAGGCGTCCCGCGGGAAGGTGCGGCCAAAGGTCTTGTGCCAGTCCATGTCGATAACGAAGACGTCGAGCGGCACGTTGTTCTGCTGAAAGCCAGTGACCAGATCACGAAGTTCCTGATCGGAGTAGGCCCAGTAGCGCGACCACCATGTACCGAATGCATAACGCGGCGGCAGCGGAATGCGCCCAGCCACCTTCACGTAATCGCCGAGCGCCTGCTTGTAGTCATGGCCGTAGCCGAAGAAGTAAAGGTCCTGCCGCTGTCCTGCGGGCCGCGATAACACCCAGGGCTGCGTCAGTGCGGTGGCGTTATGTGGATTGAAATTTGCCGAATCGAACAACGGTCCACTGTCGTCCACCACCACCCAGCCGTCGCGGGAGACGATGCCCTTTCCGATTGGCTCCTTAAGGTCCTTCGCGCCAAGTGCGCCATCCAACGTCCGCGTTGTGCCCTGCAGATTGCCGGTGTCCGGCATGCCGGGCACCCAGGTCACCGTCTTGCCTTCGAGTTGCAAGGTAACGGACAGGTTCTTTGCAGTGAACCCTTGGTCACTGGCAGACGGATGGAAGTTGAGCCGCAGAGCATCCGTCTCAATCTTCACGCCACTGCCGGAACGATGCTGTGTGAACCGCGGTACCGGCAAATGCCGGTTCAGGAAAACGAAGGAAGCGTGATCCTCGAAATGTTCGTCGCTGGCCCATTCCATGCGATGAGTTGGGGTGTTAGCACTGAAAAACGAGCGTGGCCCGCCGTAACAACGGCCGCAGGGTCGGAAATCGGATCAGTTGGGGCCTGACTTCCGGTTTGCGCCGTAAGGACGGATTCACTTGCTGGCAAAGAAGCAACGAGGAGTAGAAGCGCAAAACGCACGGGACGCATGCCTGCCAGTCTAGCAACGGGAGTTTCGGGCTGGCCGATCTAATCCTTGCTCGTATATGAGTGTCTTGCACTCATTATTTATGCAACGCTTTACAGCAGATTGCGTCTATACTGACACTGGGCTGATGATGAGGCCCCAAAACTCTGAATCCGAACCAAAGGAGAGAAACACCATGACACTGACTCGATTTGCTCCGTTTGGCACCGCGTTGAGCGACGTGACGGTGCTGCAGAACCGGCTGAACTCCATCTTCAACGACTTCGCCCGCCCAAACACTGAGGGCAGTTCCGAAAGCCTGGCGATGGGAAACTTCGTACCCGCTGTCGATATATATGAGGACGCTCACAAGCTCGTTCTGAAACTGGAAGTACCCGGCATCCGCTCTGAGGACCTGAAGATCAACGTGGAAGGTCGCACCCTCACGGTTCGAGGCGAGCGTAAGTTCCAGGCCGAAGAGAAGGAAGAGAACTTCCACCGCATCGAGCGCCGCTTCGGCACCTTCACACGGGCCTTCACTCTGCCACAGACAGTAGAAACCGAGAACATCGACGCTACATCCGCTGACGGCGTGCTGAGCGTCAGCCTGGCGAAGAAGCCGGAGTCGAAGCCAAAGCAAATTGAAGTGAAGGTGGGAAGCGCACAGGCACCTGTCGCCGCAAAGCAGGTGGAAGCGAACTCACCGGCCACGAAGTAAGTAGTGCGGATAACAATTCAGGGCGGTGAAGCGACAGCTTCACCGCCCTTTCTTCTTCGCTATAGGAAAGAGTTCCAGCTTAGAACTCGATGCGGATGAGCGGCACCGTTCCTGGCTTGCCCATGTCCGGCCCCGAGTTCGTGGAGAACAGATCCCGCTGCATGGCAGCTGCGTTCGCAGCCCCAAACCAGGTTTCCTGCTGAATCTGCATTTGAGAAAGTGGGCGTGCGGCACGCACTTCGCCCAGCATGCGCAGAACATCCGGGTTCGTTCGCCAGCCCTTGGGGCTGTCCTCGAAGTATTTCTGGATGATCATCGCTTCCTTCTCAGCAGGGTACTTGTAGAACGACTGCCCGGGAACAATCTTCACGTCGTAGGCCTCATCGGTACCCTGCACGACCTGGTGGTACACCGAATCTGAGATGTACCCTGTGCCACGTGTCTGGTACTGCCAGATGTGCGTTGTTTCATGCACCAGTGTCGGCGCATCGAGCGTCAATCCGCCGGGCACACGGATCACATTGCCCAACGTGCATGCGCGTCCGCCAAGGTTGGATGACACGAGGCGGATCTTGTCTAGATTCACAGATTGCCCGAAGATGTCGGACAGCATTTTCTTCTCAACCGTAACCAGGTATCGCATCGATCCGGTCGCCAGCGTGGCTCCTGCAACCGCCGCAGACTCAAGTATTGGAATGCGTACTTTGACTTCATCGCCCATCGTTTTCACCTCGGAAAAGTGTTGTTCGGAGGAGATTAGTCGGGTGCCAAGGGCCTACACAAGCGAATTGTGAAGAATACACAGGCGTCAGGCAGCATTCACTGTGATCCACGTGCAGGTGCCTGCTGCGCTGTTCTGGACCAGCCCTTTCCGAAGTAATTCGATGCTGCATCACTTTTCGGCTATTGCTCTCACCCAAAAGCGGTGTCCGAGTCGAGGCAACGCTTCGGTAGACTTTTGGTGCGGAGACATTTCCGCCTCTTTAAGCCGCTGAGCCGTTTCGCGAGAAGAAGCAATGCATCGTTCGACACAGGGACGCCCCGGTTGCAGAACCGGCCTTCGGCGTCGCATAAATCCCGCACAACTACGCTCGTGCCTCCGCGCGTTTGCGTCTGCTGATAGCGGACAGGCGACCGTACTGGTGGCCGTATGCATGATCGTGCTGCTGCTGTTTTTGGGGCTGGTGCTGGATGTTGGAAGCATGCGCATGTCCAAGGTTCGGCTGCAGTCCGCAGCAGATGCCGCCGCGATAGCAGCGGGGCTGGAGATAAGCCAATGCGCGGGGACGGCGAACTGCCCAGCGATGCAGACTGCGGCGCTTAGTTCGCTGCAGGAGAACGGCTACACCTCAGTAACGGTAAATACAAACTGCGGAACACCGGGGTCGACGACGCAAGTGTCTCTAACAGTCAACAATCCGCCTTGTGCGCTCGGAAGCTCCGACCCAAACTCCGGGAAGCAAACAGCCGCGGAGGTTGTGATCTCCGGCCCGGTGCCGCTTTCGTTTGCGAAGCTTGCAGGGTTCAATCTGACCACCGTGACCGTTCGTGCTGAGGCTGCGCGCCCGACGAATCCGCCGTGTGTTTACGCGCTGGATCCGCACGGGGCCGGAGCAATCTCGTTTGTGGCTGGTGTGGCGGTAAATTTCAACTGCGGTCTGATAGATGAGTCCGATTCGTCCGCGGCGCTGACCTGTCTGGTCGGGCTGGGAATCTCTGCCCCCTCCGTAAAGGTGACAGGCGGTGCCGCTGGGCTGCTGTGCGGCATCCCGAATCTCAAGGTAAACAGCCCGCGACCTCAACCCACGGACCCGCTGAACTACCTGCCAACACCTGCGATCGGAAGCTGCGGGTATAGCTCTGGAAACACCTACTATGGGTCTTCTTCCAATGTGACGATTGCGCTGGGAGGGACCTACACCTTCAATCCCGGCGTGTACTGCGGGGGCATCTCCATTACTGCGTCTGTCGCGGCGAACATCACCTTCAATCCCGGCGTGTACATCCTGAAAACTGGCCCGGGCACGCTGGGTCTTCCGACAGGCGGTTTGAACATCACCCTGAGTGCGCTTGCCAACATCACCGGCAACGGCGTGACGTTTTACAACGCTGGAACAATCGGCGGCTACTCCGTGGCTGCGGCCAGTCCGCTGGGGCTGAGCAATGTGTCGCTGACTGCGCCCACATCGGGCGACTATGCCGGTGTACTTTTCATGCAGGATCCCTCGAATACTTTTCCTGCCAGCTTCACGGCCAATTTGCTCAGCGCCTCAAAAATCGAAGGTGCTTATTACATTCCGAACGCGCCGCTTACTTATGCGGTAAGTGCTGTGGCCTCGAACTACAACATTATTGTGGCCAAGGACGTTTACTTTGCGGTAGCTGTGGGTGCGACGTTCGGGAATGACTACTCCACACTGAGTGCAGGGTCTCCGATCAATCGGCTGCAGGCTGTGCTGGTGCAGTAACAAGACCGGGAACTCAATTTATGCGCAACGACTCAATCAGAGCCGCGAGCGCTGCGGGCTGATTGCGGCGGCTTGGGTAGTATAGAAAATAGCCGGGGAACGAAGGGCACCAATCTTTAAGCACCTGAACCAGTCGCCCGCTGTGAATCATTTCACTTAGGGTGTGCTCCATCGAGGTTCCGATGCCAACACCTTCCAGAACAGCCTGAATGACAAGCTCTGGATCGTCGAACGACGCCGGCCCTTGCGGACTGACGGTGATGGTTTTGCGCCCCTTCTCGAATTCCCAGCGATAGAGTCCGTTGCTAAAACGGAAACCGATACAGGCATGATCCTTGAGTTGCTGCGGCCGGGTAGGAATTTCATGATGCTTGAAATATTGCGGCGAACCAACGACTGCGAGACGCATCTCCCCTGTTACGCGGACTGCAATCATGTCCCGTTGAATGAACTCACCAAGTTGCACGCCAGCGTCGTATTCTCCGGCTACGAGGTCTACCGGATCGTTCGACGAAGTCACCTCCAGCACGATATCCGGGTACTTGCGTGCAAAGCGGGCGAGCTTCGGGAGGATCACTGCCTTGGTCGCGGTACGTGGGATGATGAGGCGAATGCGACCGGAGGGCGTTTCCTTTTGGTTCTTTGCCTCCGCGAGTGCGCGCTCGATGCGTTCGAGTGCGGGCGCCAGCTCCAGGAGCAACGATGTGCCGGCCACAGTTGGCGACACACTCCGAGTTGTGCGCGCGAGCAATTGAAGGCCGAGCCTCTTCTCCAGCCCTCGTACAGAATGACTCAACGCGGACTGCGAAACTCCCAGATGCGACGCGGCACGCGTGAAGCTTCGCTCCGAAGCAACTACGGAAAACGCGGAAAGATCACCCAATTCGTTCTTCATGATTCATGAATTTATCTCATCACTATGACAACGTTCCTGTGTCTAGTGCGATAGGTCGTAAATCCATAAACTTGGAAAGTGAGATCAGTTCGACAGCACTAAGGGGAGCAGTTATGGAAAAACGCACATTAGGAGAGAGCGGCCTTGAAGTATCAGCACTCGGGCTCGGTTGCATGGGCCTGAGCTTTGGACTTGGCCCGGCAACAGAGAAGTCAGAAGCCATCCAGTTGATTCGGGCAGCGTATGAGCGTGGGGTCACGTTCTATGACACGGCAGAAGTATACGGCCCGTTTACCAACGAAGAAGTTGTGGGAGAGGCGCTCGCGCCGTTCCGCGAGGAAGTGGTAATTGCAACCAAGTTCGGCTTTGAGGCCGATCCTGCAAACGAAGGCAAGTGGACCGCGCCCAACAGCAAGCCGGGACACATCAAGCAGGTGGTAGAAGCTTCGCTGAAGCGCTTGAGGACGGACAGCATCGACCTGCTCTACCAGCATCGTGTAGACCCGAACACGCCGATCGAAGAAACGGCGGGAGCGGTAAAGGATCTGATTCAGGAGGGCAAGGTGAAGCACTTCGGGCTTTCAGAAGCAGGCGCGAACACAATCCGCCGCGCACATGCCGTGCAGCGTGTTACCGCCCTTCAGAGTGAGTATTCTCTGTTCTGGCGCGAGCCGGAGCAATCCGTCATACCGACGTTGGAAGAGCTTGGTATCGGCTTCGTTCCGTTCAGCCCACTGGGTAAGGGTTTCCTCACGGGCAAGATCGACTCATCCACAAAGTTCGACAGCACGGACTTCCGCGCAGTCGTGCCGCGCTTCACAGAAGAAAACCGCAAGGCGAACCAGAAAAGCGTGGATATGGTGAAGAGCTTCGCGGACCAGAAGAAAGTCACCCCGGCGCAGATTGCATTGGCCTGGCTATCGGCGAAGAAGACGTGGATTGTGCCGATCCCAGGCACAACGAAGGTGTCGCGACTGGAAGAGAACCTCGGAGCAACAAGCGTTCAGTTGAGCGCCGACGATGTGCGTGCGCTCGATGAAGCGTCTTCCGCTATCAAGGTAGAGGGTGATCGCTATCCGGCGACTCACCAACGGCTGATTGATCGCTAAATCGCTGCAGGTCGCACAAAGACGAGCGGACGAGCTTCGGCTCGTCTGCTTTGTTTTGCGATAGCTCTAGAACGGATTGGTTGGCAGGAACAAAGTGAAGACCGTCCCGCTATGAGCTGGCGAAGGGGAGGACTTCGCGTGAATGCAACCGTGGTGCTTATCCACGATGCCCTTGGAGATCCAGAGCCCGAGACCCGTGCCGTTGATGCCCTTTGTTGTGTAGAAAGCTTCAAACACACGAGCCGCCACGGCAGACTCCATGCCATGCCCTGTGTCGGCGATAGTGATTCGCACACCGCGTGCGCCGGTCTTCCAGGAGGTCGCCGCGCGAGATCGAACGAAGAGGCGGCCACCCAGCTTCATCGATTCAATTGCATTTCCAACTAGATTGTTGAGCACCTGGCGAATTTCGCCGTCGTAGCAGGTGATTGGCTCAGTAAGTTTATGCTGCTGCTCCAACGCAATGTTCGCATTGATGAGTCTTCCCGTATAAAGACCCAGCGTTGGTCCAAGTAGCTTCTCAACTGTGATGGCTCGCGGCTTTGTGGCCTGCCTATGGAACTGAAGCGTGTGGCTGACGATCTGTGAAACACGCCCCAGCTCCTGGTCGGCTAAATCAAGAAAGCCTTTTGCCTGCGACGATACCTCAGTGTCCTGTCGAGCGAGATAGAGGAGGTTCGTTACCGCTTCAAGCGGATTGTTGATCTCGTGTGAAATAGAAGCAGCGAGCCGTCCAACGGCGGCCAGCTTTTCATTTTGAATCAGGGCGGACTCCGCACGCTTCTGCTGATCGATATCGGCAATAACTACAACACCACCCGTAACATCACCTGATTCACTTGTCACGGGAGAAGCCGTCAGGCTTACCCATGCTTTGGTTCCATCACCACGCTGGTAGAGATATTCCTCGGTGGGAACCGAGAGGCCAGTTTCAATAGCACGTTGCAACGGAAACTCGTGCGCATCCACCCGCCTCCCGTCGGAATGAAACGCTATCCATTGGCTATGATCCGCCTTGCTGGTCGGGAGCAAAGGATGGCGGATAATGGCTTCCAAACGCCGGTTCCCCCGGACGATCTGTCCCGAGGCTTTGGCGAAGACAATGCCAACCGGCAGGCTGTCGAGCATTGCTTCCAGGAGTTCTCGTTCTTCTGCCAACTCCGAAAGAACATCGCGGATCTCGTATTGCCGCGTCCGTGCACGCAGGGCGGCCTTAACGCTGCTGATGAGCGTACTCGTCCGAATGGGACGTTCCAGCAAAACAGGTGATCCAAGCGGCAGCCGCGCCGCGTCCAGTTGAGAACTGCGCCGCGTTTCCTTGCCTCCTCCGGTCAGAACAAGGATGGGGAGATCTGACCAGGATGGCTGGTTGTACAGGTACTGACTCAGCTTCTCAACTGCTGCGGGATTGAGTGCTTCCTCCGCAATCAGCAGTGGTCCAAAAACTTCCTGCCGCTCCGTCTTTGCAACGATCTCCTCCACCGTGCTGACCACCGCCGGCAGGGCATGCTGCTGCAGTACTCCTACGATGAGCTCTGAATCACGCCCGAAAGGCGCGATGACGCGAACAGACAGGCTCACCCTCAGGCACCCTTCTCCCCTTCATCCTTGTTCGGAATGATGTCCGGCACACCAGTCAGAACGCCACGAAATCCTTTCAGGGGTTCTCCCACCGTGATGCCCGTGTCTTCGACCGCAAACTCACGTAGGGTGCGCTCGTGTCGGCCGACCCTCTGCTTCAGCACGGAGACAACCTGTTTTATCTCGCCTTCAGCTTCGAAATAGCGCAGCAGCAGCACGGTATCCGCGAGATAGCTGACATCGATTTCGGTATGCATGTTGCCGATGAGGCCGTGCTGCGTCAGGATCATGAACGTGATGACACCCTTTTGGTTCAGAAAGGCGATCAGTTCGTGAAGCTGAAGTAGAAGGTCGCGCTCACCAGGCATTGCGTTGAGGAAGCCGTTCAGACTATCGATGATGACGACTCGTGTGTCTCTCTTCTCAACGTCATCCCGTATCTGCGAAACGAATTCACCAGGGGACAGTTCTGCTGGGTCGATCTGCGACATAGAGAGAGTGCCCGCTGCGAGTGCATCTCTGACGCGAATACCAATGTTCTCTGCACGCTCCACGGCGGTGCGGAGAACTTCGTCGAAGGAGTAAACGATCGCACGATCACCACGCTGGGTGGCCGCATACGCATACTGAATAGCCAGGGTCGATTTGCCTGAGCCTGTAGGCCCGATCAGCAGCGTGGAGGAACCGCGGTTGATGCCGCCGCCAAACATCTGATCAAGCCCGGCGACGCCGCTCTTCACTCTTTCAGTTTTGAAATCGCTCGCGTGTTCGCTCGCAACGAGGCGCGCATAGATGCAGATCCCGCCAGTCTCAATCGTGTAGTCGTGCGAACCCTCACGGAAAGAGCTGCCACGTAGCTTCAGGATTTCGATCTGGCGGCGATTCGTTCCATAGCTGCGAGCTACTCGATCGAGCCGAATGACCCCATGGGCGATGCTTTGCAGTTGCATATCGCTACCGTCTGCCGAGCGATCGTCGAGGAGCAAAACAGTAGTCGCGCGGCCCGCAAAAAACTGCTTCAGTGCAAGCAATTGACGCCGGTAACGCATAGTATCCGCTGCCAGGAGGCGAAGCTCCGAAAGCGAATCGATGACGAGACGCGTGGGCTTCACTTTCTCGATCAGTTCGATGAGCTTCGTAATCGTGCCCGCGAGTTCCACTTCGCTTGGATGAAACACGGTGTATTGGTGCTCGGGGCTAAGAATCGCCTCTTCCGGAACGAACTCGGCAATCTCGAAGTCGGTGTCCTTCCAGCCGTGCGAACGGGCAGACGACTCGAGTTCGCGCTTCGATTCCGAGAGCGTGATGTAGAGTGCGCTCTCTCCAGCAAGGATGGCAGTACGTATAAATTGCAGCGCCAGCGTTGTTTTGCCAGTACCGGGAATACCCTCGAGCAGGTACATCTGCCCGCTCGGCAGACCGCCAGAGAGGATGTCGTTGAGACCGCTAACGCCAGTGTCGATTCGGTCTATGGGCGTGATTTTGTCCATCATTTGAGCATAGCGGCTCTGCGGCCTTACAGGCTCAACTCTCCAATAATGCTTTCGTGTCGCACAACGAAGTTGGCCACGCACTCGACGAAGGCCGACCCGGCACTTTGGCCTCGCTGAACCCTGAACAGTCAGAGAATGTCCTCCAACGCTTTGCGCTCCGCCGCGACACCCCAGATCGCCTGCGCGATTCCCGCGATGATCATGGCTCCGGCGGATGCCATGAAGCCGTAGAAGATAGGTTGACGATGGCCCCGGTTGAGCAACGCGCCGAAAATCGTCGGCCCGAACACTCCGGCAAGCAGCGTACCCAACCCGTAGAACACGGCGATGGAAGTAGCGCGAATCTGCTGTGGAAACAACTCGCTGGTGGAAAGGTATGCAGAGCCGCCCGCATTCGCCGCGAAGAAGAACGCCGCGGCCCACCACGCTACCTGACTCACGAGGCTGAGCTGGCCGTGCAGGAAAAGCAGGTTCGACACAAGCAGCGCAGAGCCCGCCAGAACGAAGTTGATCGCAATCGTTGCGCGACGACCCAGTGTGTCGACAAAGCGACCCAGCACCAGTGGACCTGCAAAATTCGTCAATGCGAGCGGAAGAAAAAGCACACCCGCGTTTGCCGCCGACACACCATAGAAGCGCAGCAGGATCAGCGACGACGAAAAGAACACAGAGTTATAGAAGAATGACTGCGCCATCACCAGCACCATGCACAGCGCGGCGCGCCCACGGTAACGCGGCAGAAACAGCAGGCGCAGGTTGCGCACGGGGTCGCCCGTGCGGCGCTGGAGGAAAGTGGTGTGCGCTGGTGGCAGAGTGCCTCGCACACCGGACTCCACTTCACGCTCAATTTCGTCGATCACTTCCGCGGCTTCGGCGTCGCGCGATTGGATAAGCAGCCAACGCGGGCTTTCCGGAATGTGACGGCGGAGGTAAAGCACAACAGCGGCAATTGGTAGTCCAGACAGAAACGCTAGCCGCCAGCCGAGGCGCAGGCCGAACACATGGTCGGAAAGAAAGTACACCGCGACCAGCGAGCCAAGAATGACGCCAACCCAGAAGCTTGAACCGATGAACAGGTTTACTCGCCCGCGAACCCGCGCGGGGATCAGCTCATCAATGGCCGAGTTGATGGCGGTATACTCGCCGCCAATACCAGCGCCCGTCATCATGCGGCACAGAAAAAAAGTCGGCAGGTTCCACGCCAGGCCCGTGAGCGCGGTCGCGCACACGTAGAAAACCAGTGTCCACGTGAAGAGTGTGCGACGCCCGAAGCGGTCGGCAAGGTATCCGAAGCCAAGCGCGCCGAGCACCGTGCCGAGCAGATAGCCGGTTGAAGCGAGGCCAAGCTGCGCATCCGTAAACCCCAGCGCCTGCGAACTCTTCAGCGCGCCGGAAAGCGAGCCGCCCACGCCACCCTCAAGACCATCGAGCAGAAACGTGATGCCCAGAGCGAAGACGATGCGCAGGTGCCAGCTGCTCCAGGGGAGGCGGTCGAGGCGTGGCGGAATGTCAGTCAGAACTTCGTTCGGGTGCGGAATCGGTGCTGCTGTTGCCAATGCTTCCCTCGGGCGCTCCGGGTCGGACGTTCGCAGCGAACTGCCAGACCACTATAAGCGTGCGGACGCAATCACCACACGAACCAAAGAGAAGTTTTGTTTTCCTGCCTCTACCGCAGGCTTGTGCGTGCCGCATTCCGTTGACTCGTGGGGAAGCACGTCTACAGGGACCGGTGGTCAGGTTGAGAACGCCCGGTCATCAGAAATTGCACGTGCCTACGCTTTAGCGTGATGCTGCGAGCTGTAGAGGGGCACTCTGCGTTTGGCCCGTCCACTGCGCCGCTTTCACCAGAGCGGGAATCTGGTCAGGTGGCAGAGGTTTCGCCATGTAGTAGCCCTGCAGGAAATCACATCCCATCTCCTGCAGTCCGAACTTCTCCAGGGCCGTTTCAACGCCTTCTGCGACAACCTGCTTCTCAAGAGTGGTGACCAATCGAATGATCGTACGAAGGATTTGTTCTCGCTTTACGTCTTCTGTGAAGTCTCTAACGAAACTGCGGTCGATCTTCACGACGTCGAATGGAAGTCCGAGCAAGTAGGACAGTGACGAGTAGCCCGTCCCGAAATCGTCCAATGCAATCTTCACGCCGCGTCGCCGGAGTTTGGTGAGGACTGCCTCCACGGTATCCACGCCGCTCAAAAGAACAGACTCGGTTACTTCCAGCTTGAGGAGCTCGGGCGATAAGCCCACATCGCTCAGCACCTCAAGGATCTGATCCGCGAGCTGCGGATCCACGAACTGCGGCGCGGAAATGTTCACGCTGACGAAGAACCGCGAGCCGAAGGTCGTGTTCCACTCCTTGACCTGACGACAGGCTGCGAGCAGTACCTGGGCACCCAGTTCCATAATGAGACCGGTCTCTTCCGCAAGAGGGATGAAATCAACCGGTGGGATCATCCCTCTTTGAGGGTGACGCCACCGCGATAACGCTTCAAAGCCGGCTATCTCATTGGTCTCCGTGGAGTAGATCGGCTGATAGTGAACCTCGAGCGCTTTTTCTTCCAGAGCTATGCGAAGATCCGTCTCGAGTTCAAGAGACGTGTTGAGCCTTTCCATCATGCGCCGATCGAAGTTCTGCTCCTGGTTCTTCCCTTTCTTCTTGGCGGTGTACATTGCGCAATCCGCTCCACGAAGCATCTCTTCGGCTGTAATGTCGGGCGTGCAGAGAGACACTCCCACGCTGGCCGTAAGGTACAGCAGGCGACCGTACAAACTAATGGGCTGCTGGAAAAGTGTGACAATTTTCCGGGCGAAAGCACGAGTCTCAGATGGGCTCGTGTATTCCAGAAGGACTGCGAATTCATCCCCTCCGAGTCTTGCGACGCAATCGTTTTTTCCGAGTTGCGCTTCGAGCATGCCAGCCAGTTTGACCAGTACCTGATCTCCAAATTGATGCCCGAGGCTGTCGTTTACCGCTTTGAAGCGATCGAAATCGATGTACAGGAGCGCGACCTTGCAAACCTCCGGATCCCGCTCCAGCAGGGTCATCCTTAGTTCACTGAGGAGTGAGTCTCGATTCGACAGGCCCGTCAGCGAGTCGTGGACAACTGCCTGCTCCAGCCTGCTCTGAGCTTCGGTGAGTTGGCTTTCGCGCGCAATCGTTCGCATGGTGAAGATGGCGAATGCAACCAGAAACATTCCGATGCCGGCGAAATCATGCCTGGAATGCAGGACGAGTGCTCCGCAGGCAGACATCACAGAGAGCCCGGCCGCACTTACACCACGCAGGTACTTAGGAGCTTTGGCCTCAGCCTTGTTGATTCTCCGGTTGACGGGCGCAAAATCCAGTTTGGAGCAGATCACGACGAGGCAGAAGATGAGGTGCGGAGCGCTCCAGAACAAGTCGATCCATCTTCCGCCAGCCAGGCCGGAAGCGTGCAGACGATTACTTACAGAGGAACAACCGGCATAGATGAGCAGGTAAATACCGAGGTTGCGAAAGAACGTTCGCTCCGCTTCGGAACGTGTGCTGGAGTAACGCAGAGCACACGCCAGAAGGAGCACGGCGCTTTGTACGTCATAAGCTTCTGAAACGGTAATCGCCGCAGGACGTTCAAACGTCAAGGCATAGAGAAGAACGAAGCACAAACAAGCTTGTGCGCAGTCTAGCCATGTAACCCATTCGGTCCGCTTCCAGCTGCGTCTGACCACTGTGAGCAACAAGATGGGAAACGCGAACGACAACCACAGGAAATCTGCCGGTGACGGGAAAACGGGAGCGGCGTGCGTGTGAAACAGCACAGCTACGAAGTAAGACTGAGCGACGCTCCAAATGAGAAAGGCCAGCGCCAGTGTGATCCACACGTTTCGAACATAGGCATCGCGCTTATGACATGCGATCGTGACGCTGATGAGAACTGGCAGCAGGGATGAAGCAAGCTGAATAACATTCGAAGCCAGCAGAGACCTGCCCACGGAAACGACCAGGACGTGCGCAGCTGCAACGAGCACGACCGCATACAAGAAAGGTTTTAGTTCTGGCGCCTGCTCAGAAGTCATCGGTCGGCAAGTCTCGGCAATCCACAAATCTGACGTTCGCTGCACGCGGGCAAACCTAAGGCCTACAGCTTCGTGCTTATCGGAGCCACGAGCAATATCGATCAGTTACCGGCGGGCACAATCTGCGAAACGAAAGTGGGATTTGCGATTCGCTTTGTCTCCATGCTTCGGGAATACATAGCTGCGGGCGAAGACAGGCCAGGTTCCGGGACTGCACTTCAATAACAAAGAGGCCGCGACGCTGTTTGCGTCGCGGCTTCTTTTGCTGGTGAAGTGCCGGTAGTTTAGCCGTTGGAACCATCTGCCTGCGGCCGCACGGTGCGGTAGCTGGCGTTGCCCTTGGACCAGACGAGAAGCAGAATGTCGCGGTCGGTGGGGTTGCTGCGCACGGCGCTCACGAAGCCGGTGGCAGAGGTGACAGGTTTACGGTTGACTTCGAGGACGACATCGCCCGGCTGCAGCGCGGCGTCTTCCGCGGGGCTGGCCGGGCGGACGTTTTCGATAACGGCACCGTTGACGTTCGAAGGCAGATTGAGCTGCTGCCGAACGTCGGCGGTGACGTCGCCAACAGCGACACCGAGCTTGCCGTTGTTCTGTTGCGCGCCGTCGCCGCCGTCGTTGCCCGCGACCTGCTGGTTTTTTGCGTCGAAGTTGCCGACGGTGAGGTTTACAGTTTCGGGCTTACCGTCGCGCAGGATGCCGAGCGAGAGGCTCTTGCCTGGCTCGATACCGCTGACGGCGATTTGCAGGTAGCCGCTGTTGGTCACGTGCGAGCCGTTGATGGCAGTGATTACGTCGCCCTGCTTGAGCCCTGCGCGGCTGGCGGGTGAGTTGGGCGAGACCTGCGCGACGATTGCGCCGGTCGCGTCCTTCAGGTTGAAGAACTGCGCGTTGTCCGGCGTGACATCGTTCATGCTGATGCCGATGTAGCCGTGCTCCACCTTGCCGTGCGCGATGAGCTGTGCGGCAGTCGCCTTGGCGATCTGCGCGGGAATGGCGAAGCTGGCACCGGCGAACGAGCCGTTATCGGAGACGATCCAGGTGTTGATTCCGACGAGCTCACCGTGTGCGTTGACGAGCGCGCCACCGGAGTTACCAGGGTTGATGGCGGCGTCGGTCTGGATGAAGCCGCCGGGCTTGCGCGCATCGCCGGAGAACGGGTTCTGGCGATTGACCGCGCTGACAATGCCGCGCGTTACGCTGTCCTGGAAGTAGCCGAAGGGGCTGCCGAACGCCAGCACCGTCTGCCCGGGCGTGAGCTTCGCGGAATCGCCCCAGGAGATGGCTGGAAG
Source organism: Granulicella sp. (assembly GCA_965200515.1). Taxonomy (GTDB): domain Bacteria; phylum Acidobacteriota; class Terriglobia; order Terriglobales; family Acidobacteriaceae; genus Granulicella. Next base: position 3,860,697 of record CBDAUT010000014.1, read on the forward strand.
ATCGCGCGCGTTGACTTTCACGACGGCGATGTCGGTGAACTTGTCCGTACCGACCACCTTGCCGTTCAGCACGCGACGGTCATGCAGCGTGACCTTGATGTCCTTGGCGCCTTCAACGACGTGGTTGTTGGTGACGATGTAGCCATCAGCCGAAATAATGACGCCGCTGCCGATGCCGTGCTGCAACTGTTGCTGCTGCGGACGCTGCATATGGCCCCCGCCGCCCATGCCGCTGAAAGGGCCGCCGGGGCCGAAGAACTGTTCCATACCGGGAGGTATGCCCTGTTCGCCGCGGCCGGACTGTCCAGAGTTCGCGGAGTTGCCGCCGTCTTCGTCTTCGGCTGAAGGAGTGGAGGTGACTGCAATGTTGACCACCGCGGGCGACACGCGCGAGGCGAGTGCTTCCATCGCGCTATCGAGAGCGGTGAGCGCGGAGACGCTGTTGTCGTCAAGCGGTGATGCCGAGATGGCGGCAGCGTGGACTCCAGTGTGGTTGACCAGTGCAACGCTGCCGAATGCGACGGCAGAAGCGACGACTGCGGGTGCGATGAAGCGGCGTGCAGTTGAGACTAATTGTTTAGTTGATAGAGACATGGGAAGGGGCTGCTCCTGTGGTTTGGGTTGAAGTTAGATCTGAAAAATGAGCCAGCCGCCCCGTACGGGAACGGCGGCATAGGTGAACTGCGGATCCTGCTGAATGGCCAGGGCGAAGCGCGGCGAGGGGAACTCGCTGTCTTGCCAGGCCGCCAGGCGGAAGGCTGGTGCGAGCGAAAGTGGCAGCGATGGTTGCGCAGCCTGGGCGATACGCCGCTGTTGCTGAAGGCGCTTCAACACAGGCTTGTGCGCGGTGATGTGGAGAGCGGCGTTTGTGGCGCGTGGCATGTTGTTTGTCGCTCGTGGCATGGTGATCGCTTTCGCGAACGAGGCATGTGGGCCAGCTATTTCCATGGCGAGTGTGGCGTGCGGAGCCATGGTGCTCGCGCTGCGCTGCGGGTTCGCAATTGCGAAGGAAAGAACAGGCACGCTGGACGCTGTAGTCGCGATCGCGGTGGATGCGTCTGGTGTGAAGCTGACGAGGTGCGGCGTGTGCGCCAGGGCGAGTGCTCCTGTCAGGACTCCGGCGAGCAGCGTGCCCGCGGCAACGCGCGATTGCAGCGGACTCATGGACGCCTGCGGAGCGGTGAGAATGCGGCAGACGCGCTTCGCGATCTCGGAGCGCGGCTTCCACATCCCGACAGTACCTACGGCTCCGAGTGCAAGCGAAAGCCCACGACGGAACAGCGAGCGCTCCGCAAGATTGGTAAGGCAGGCGGCGTAGCTCTTGCGGGATTCTGTTGCCTGGAGGACGCCATCGTCGCAGGCAAGTTCACGCTCGACGCAAAGACGGCGATCAAGCCAGAAAACGACGGGGTGCAGCGGCATCAGCGCGAGGCTGAGCTTCTGCAACAGGTTTGTCCAATCATCGTGACGGCGAAGGTGTTCGAGCTCGTGCAGGACGATCTGTTCGAGGTCCGTCTCGGAAACATTGGAGAGCAAGTCGAGTGGGATCAGGATGCGTGGTCTGAAGAAGCCGACGACGCTGGGCCGATCCACATCTGCGGAAACGCAGAGCCGCACGCGGCGTGATGATCTCCCGAGTAGTCGCTGCATGCCTTTGCCTGATGCGAGCGGAACCGATCTCACGGCGAGCTGGCGCAGTTGCCACGCGCTTGCAGCCAACTGCAACAGCCACAGGAACGAGCAGGAAATCCAGACAGCCAGCAGCACATAACTCCAGCGCTGATCAACGTGAAATGCGCTGTGCGCGGTGGGGCCATTTGCAGTTGGAGGAACCAACGAAGAGAAAGGCAGCGCCACAAGCGCCAGCAGCACGAACAACCAAATCGCGGAGCGTACCGCAGCGGAAAGTCGGGGCAGCAGTCGGAGGATGGCAGCGACAACAAGCGCCAGCAGAAGTCCTCGCCAGATCGCGCTGATCAGCGCGCCCGCGGCAAGAGGAGCGGCATTCGCAAAGAGCTCCCGCAGAGTACAAGCGCCGTGATGGAGAAGAGGGCTCATGCTTTCCTCTTCTCTGAACCCGGTGTGTCGTCGCGGGTTTCGGCTATGGCCTTCTTCAACCGCGCGAGTTCCTGCGGCGTAATTTCGTCATCCCCCAGCAGCGACAGCAGCAGGCGTTCGCGTGAGTTGCCGAAAAAGCGTTGCAACATGTGCTTCACTTCGGAACGGCTCGCTTCGTGCTCGGCCACACAAGGGCTGTAGAGAAAGGCACGGCCTTCCTGCCGATGCTCGACGTAGCCCTTCTTCTCCAGGATGCGCACCGTCGTGAGCACGGAAGTGTACGCCAGCGGCGTCTCGTCGGCGACGGCTTCCACCAGATCGGCCACCAGAGACTCGCCGCGTAGCCAGAGCACACGCATCAGCCTGAGTTCGGCTTCGGTAAGCGTGATGGAGCGTTTCGGTGGCATCGTTCCATATTGTTTGACGAGCTACCAAAAGATTAGTTAGCAGCGTCTTACCGGCAAATTGCAGCAACTGGACTGGAACCGGCGGCTCCTTTTCTTCGTAGAGACAACTGTCGGCGTTGAAGCATGGGCCTCCTCACCGAACGGCATTGCAGGAGCACGATCGAGTGAGTTTCCGGGCCAAAAGATATCTTGTGCCGCTGATGGCGTGCGCAGCGGCGCTGCTTTCTCCTGTGACGGCGCAAGCGCAGGTTGCCGGTCAGGCACCTGGGCAGGCGCAGCCGAGCGTCGTGAGCCAGGTGCGTCCGCCGGCATTGCAGCCGCATTCCGATGTAAAGGTGCCGCTGCTTGACCGTCCGCTGACGCTTGCTGATTTCGCGAACATGGAAGCTCGACCGGAGTTGAAAGACAAGCTTGGACACGTCGACCGGTTCATCCAAAACGCACCAGTAGACGGAGCTCCCGGAACCGAAGCGACGGAGGCCTACCTTGGCCGCACCAGCTCGGCGCTGTACATTGTGTTCCTTTGCTTTGATAAGCATCCGAAGCTCCTTCGCAGTCATCTTGCGCGCCGCGAAAATATTCTTACTGACGACTACGTCACGGTAAACCTCGACTCATTTCAGAACCGCCAGCGCAGTGTGGAGTTCAAGGTGAATCCCTATGGTGTGCAGGCGGATGCTTCCTACACCGAAGCCAACGGGCCGGACTACAGTTATGACCAGGTTTGGGATTCGGAAGGCAAGGTAACGCCGAAGGGATGGATGGCATTGATCGTGCTTCCCTTTCGCAGCCTGCGTTTTCCGCGTAACAGCGATAACTGGGGCGTGCTGCTGGTGCGTAATTTCCCGCGCAATAGTGAACAAGACTACTGGCCGCGCGTAGCGGCGAATATCAGTGGGCAACTTCCGCAGGAAGGCACACTACACATGGGTGAGCTTGGAGGGATTACCGGCTCACACAATGTGCAATTGAATCCGTACGCACTGGCGCAGAATGAGCACTCGCTGCAAACGCTTGACCCGAACAATCCGTTCTTCTCCACGCGCCATCTGGAAGGCACGGCAGGCGGCGAAGTGAAAGCCGTGCTGAAAGATTCCATTGTGATCGACGCCACAGTGAACCCGGACTTCTCCGATGTGGAAAGCGATCAGCCGCAGTTCACCGTGAATCAACGCTACCCAGTGTTCTTTCCAGAATTGCGACCGTTCTTTCTGGAGAACGCGAGCTACTTCGCGACGCCGCTCACATTGCTCTATACGCGCAACATCGTCAGGCCGGAGTTCGGCGTTCGTGTGACCGGGACAGTCGGCCACACCAACGTCGGCCTGCTGGCTATCGACGACCGTGAGCCGGGCCAGACCGTTCAGCAGAGCGACCCGCTGTATCAGCGAAGGGCTGGCTTCTTCGTCGGTCGCGTCTCGCGTGATCTCGGCAAGGCTTCGAACATCGGAGTCATTTACACGGACGAGGAGTTTGGCGGTGGCTTCAATCGCGTTGGCGGAGCGGATTTCAATTGGCGTGTGAACGACCACTGGACGCTGCTCGGTCAAAGTGTCGAGAGTGCAACAAAGCAATCACGAGCGGACAGCAATGTGTTCGTGTTCCCACCGAACTACAGCGCGGGGCCTGCAACCGACGTGCAGTTTCAGCGCAGCGGCCATGCATTCAATCTGAACAATGAATATCAGGACGTGAGCCGTGGTTTCACGACGCAGAGCGGCTTCCTGCAGACCGCGAACATCCGCGGCGATCATCTGCACTCGGAATACCAGTGGTATCCAAAGCACAGCAAGCTACAGAGTTTCGGACTGGAGACGAACCAGGACATCGCGTTCGACCACGCCAATAATCGCGTCTATCACTATTCCACGTTCGACCCTTTCTTTCTGCTTGCCGGCAACACCGTGATCGCTCCGATCTTTGGCCAGAACTCCGACACGATAGGCCCGCAGAATGGGTATGCGCTCGCCTCAAGTCGCAACTTCACAGAAAACTTCGGGGGGCTCGTGCTGCGCGGTCAGCCGAACTCGCAATTCAGCTTCAGGTTGCAGGCGCTTAAGAGCGGCAATGTGAACTACAACCCTGCAGCAGGGCAGACCCCGTTTCTGTTGAACGCAGAAACGATCCAGGCGCTGGTGACAATAAATCCTGTCCGCCACCTCACCGCCGACAACACTTACCTGTTGGATCGGGACCACTCAGCGCGAGACGGTGCCTTCGTGTATGAAAACCAGGTGCTTCGCACGAAGTTGAACTATCAATTCACCCGTGCGTTTTCTGCCCGTGTGATTGTGGAGTACGACTCGACTCTCGCCAACCCACTGCAGACTGCACTCACGCGCACCAAGCAGGTACAGACACAGGCCTTGCTGACCTGGCTGCCGCATCCGGGCACAGTGATTTATGTCGGTTATAACAATGACTTGCAGAACCTGAACCACCAGTTATGCAGCGCGAGCGCGGTGACGCGGCGATGCGATCCGAACCAGCCGATCCTTGCCCGAGGGTCAGGATTTCTGAATGATGGCCGGCAATTCTTTGTGAAGGGAAGTTACCTGATTCGGTTTTGATGGGCAGCGGACAGTTGTCTACACTGGCTTGCATGCGGTCCATCGTTGTCAGCCTGCTCTTCGCAACACTCTCATTCACTGCAAGTGGTCAAACATCGATGCCAGCCAACAGCAGCACCATCGGCCCCGATGGCACCGCGTACGTCACGCGCATCGTGCCTGTGCCGAAAACCGTCAGCCCCGAGGCACAGAAATGGCTTGCGACTCAGGTATCCGATAAAGCCGGACCGGAGCCAAGCATCGCGGACCAACGGCGTGGAGTCGACGCCTGGCAGGCAGGCGCAGGCGAAGCGTTTCGCAAGATGTATCCCGTTGAAGTGAAGGCGAGCACCATCGCGGGCGTTCCTGTTCGCGAGATCACACCACCGGAGATACCTGCAGAGCACCGTAACTGGGTGCTCCTCAACCTGCATGGCGGTGGGTTCAAGGTAGACTCTGGCTCGCTGACCGAGACTGTCCCAATGGCCGCAATGACGAAGACGCGTGTTGTGGCTGTGCTGTACCGCCTGTCGCCGGAGAACAAATTTCCCGCTGCGGTGGACGATGCAGTCGCGGTGTACAAAGAGCTGCTGAAGACACACAAGCCATCGCAGGTGGTGATCTATGGCACATCCGCTGGCGCGATTCTTACGGCTGAAGTGGCGGTAAAGCTGAAGCAACTCAACCTGCCGCTGCCTGCCGCATTAGGCATCTTCTCTGGCGAAGGAGACTTCAGCAAAACTGGCGATTCACTCGCGCTGTACGCGCTGAATGGGTTCTCCGGCCACCTCGATCCGCCGAAGCCTGCGACAACAGGCATCGATGAGTACGCAGGATCGACCAACCTGCAGGATCCTGTGCTCTCGCCTGTCTATGCCGACCTGCACGGCATGCCACCGACGCTTTTCATCACCAGCGGACGCGACCTGCTGCTGAGTGGCACAACGATTCTGCATCGGGCCTACCTGCGCGCCGGAGTGGATGCTCGATTGGTGGTCTTTGAGGCGCTGCCGCACGCATTCTGGAACACGCCGCAATTACCGGAAACGCGTGAAGCGCACGAGCTGATGGCAATCTTCTTTTTACAGCAGCTCCAACGCCACTAGGGCGGCGGCGTTACGCTACGCGATCGCGAGCAGAGCCCGACCAATGACCCCGGTGAGAGAATCCTGCGCGGTGAGTGCAGCTTTGCGATGCAGTCCGGAGATCGCGCTGAGGTGATTCGCGAAATCCCACGCGAGTTCGCGCGCTCGGCACATGTCCCAAAAGGCAAGCACCCGACCGACCTTGCCGGTATCCTGCGCAAGGACTCCCAGCGTATCGACAGCGAGCATGGTGAGTGCGGATGGCATCACCGTGTTCAACAGATTGTTCACGGAGTTGTAGTCAGCGAGCTCACGACTACCTGTTCCGGGATGCAGCTTCAGGTCTTCATTCGTGGCGATCAGGGCGAGCGCAAGATCATGGTTGATGTGCGCATTCATGCCGGCCATCGCAAACTGGATGCGATCGGTTCCGGCCAGCATGCGCGACTCGAAAAGTGCTGACCATGATTGCGGGATTGGTTCTCCGGCAAGAAAGCCTGCAACGGCTCGTGAGTACAAGTCTGCGAAGACAACATCCAGACGCGTGAGCCAGACGGGACTCTGCCACGCACCGTTCGGCGGGCGGAGATCGACCTCTTGCGTCACCATGAGGTAGAGGCGGTTAAACCACTTCAGGCCATCCTCCGCAGGAAGCAGCGCATCGATGGCTTCCATGCGCTCAATCACGTCAGCGATGGTCGGCGGTGGTGCAGCGCTCACAATTCGGTAAAGCCGCTTTTCTGTTTCGGACAATGTAGCTGTAGACATGGCTCCTCCTTACGGATTATGTGAGTACTTACCTGGCTCATGCTGTCGAATGACTGCCACTATATCTGCCACGCCCTGCTGTCTGGCAGTGAAATCGTTAGCTTGCCGGCGGGTTCACTTCTTCTCTCGACGCAACGAACCGGAAGCGTTCTCTTAACCTGAGGAACGGTCGCTCGAAGTGTGAGACAACGTCAATGGAGGGCTGGCAGGCTTTGTGGCTCGATCTAAAAGGACGCGTGGTGGTGCTTACCGGAGCGGCGAGCGGGATTGATGCTGCCCTGCCCGATGCTGGCCGCGCGTACGGCAAGGCTGGCGCTGGCAGACACGGACGCTGCAGGAAATTGGCCCAACGGGCAGGCGAAGTCTTCTGGAATTCAAAGATTCGCTCTACCATCCCTACACACAGTGAAACGATCGCTCAGTAAAAGTAGCTCGTTGCTCAGCCTTCGTCGGCTGCTTTGCCTTGTCGCGTGCTGCGTTGCCTACGCGACGAGAGCAGGCGCACAGATGCCGTTCTATACGGATGACACTGGAATTACCGGGGCGCGTGTTCTCCACCTTGAGATCTTCAACGAGTTCGATGGTCTGCAGTCTTCGCAATACCCCAACCTGAACCAGAACTCCGCGAACTTTAAAGTCAACTACGGGCTGCCGCACAACCTTGAAGTTGACTTCGATATTCCTTACCTCGCGATTGATCGCTCCCCAACGATGCCAAGCTCCTCGGGCGGCGGCGACACCAACCTTGGGATTAAGTGGAGATTTCTCGATAGCCGCAAGGGATCCCACCGCCCTGCCCTAGCTTCTTCGTTCTACGTCGAGTTGCCGACGGGCAACGTAGCCCAACAGCTTGGTTCCGGCATCGCAGATTATTGGCTGAACAGCATCGCGCAGGAGCCATTCAGTGACAAGACCCGCATGACCGGCAACTTCGGCTATCTCTTCGCCGGTAACTCCAGTACGGGCGTTCTCGGCATTCAGACCACACGTGGCCACGTTTTTACTGCAGGCTTATCGCTAACACACGACTTCACACCTCGGTTGACGCTTGGTGGCGAGCTTTACGGCGGACTCGCCGACACAGACGGGCTCGGCAGGAACCAGTTGCAGGCACTTGGTGGTGGATCGTACCAACTGCGCAACGGCGTGAGTTTTACCTTCGCCGCACTGGGCGGCAAGTATGAAGCAAGCCCACGCATCGGTGGACAAATCGGTGTTGCGATGGACTTTCCTGCGGCGCTTCGTAAACCGCGCACGACGCAATGAACTACCGTGGCGATTTCAAACAGTCGGCCATCGTGAACTGCCGTGCGGCATACGCGGAGCCTTCCCTCGAGCAAAGTGCTCAAAGGCGAAGTTCTTTTCTTTGAACGCTTGATTGAGGTAGGTACCTTTGGAAGGAGCGCAGACGAAGCGCTGCCATTCTTCGAGCGGGACGTTTCTATACTGGTACGTTTCTCCCGTCGAGCGGAATACCACTTGCAGCAAATGCGACGCAGCGTCATAGATCATCACGGAAATAACGCTCGAAGGCATGCTGCGAATTAGATGTCGGCGAGCAGCTTCACCAGCGCGGCAATAGGTAAGCCGACGACATTGAAGTAGTCACCCTGAATGCGCGGAATCCAGCGCGCGGCGTAGCCCTGTATCCCGTACGCCCCAGCTTTATCCATCGGGTCCCCCGAGTCGAGATAGGTTTGCAGCTCCGCCTCTTCGATCGCACGGAACACAACATCTGTCGTTTCAACGTGCGCCTCTGCGTATCCACCGTGAACGACAGCGATGCCCGTGTGTACCTGGTGTGTTTGGCCGGAAAGCAGGCGCAGCATGCGCTTTGCATCGGCGCCGTCCTTCGGCTTTTCCAGAACGTGATGCTGGAAAGCGACCGTGGTGTCCGCGCCGATAACGGTCGCATCCGGGAACTGCCGTGCAACAGCCTGCGCTTTTTCCAGCGCGAGACGCCGCACATAGGCCGCCGGTTCTTCGTCATCCCGGCGCGTCTCTTCGATCGCCGCAGCGTGTACTTCGAACTCGTAGCCCGCCTGCGCGAGAAGCTCCTTACGCCGCGGCGACGCCGATGCGAGAACCAGCAGCATCAGGCACCGGTCTCTTCTTCTTCCACCAAAAAAATGTGCGCTTCCATCGCGTGTACTTCGCGCGGACGCAGCGTGATGCTGCTTTCCAACGCGTTCGCCGTTTCAACAGCTACGAACTGCTTCCATCCATCCTCGGGAAGGTCAGCGAGTTTCGCTCCTGCTTCCTTCCATGGATTCCAGACAACCGTTGTCATCGAGGAGCGCTTTGCAATCGCAATCTGCCGATTCATCGCCTTGTCCAGCAAGCCGACTGTGGCTGGTGTGTTGAGATACGGCCGGTCTGTTTCGCCACGCAGCGTAAGCACCTCTTCTTCCTGCCGCTTGCGTGCGTTGTTCTCGGTCTTGTCGAGATACTCTGTCCCTCCGAGCCCGGTAATCTGCACCTGCTCGGCATCGCCCACCTGGAAGTAGCTGTGGAAGGCTTCTTCGAAGTGGAACGGCGCATCGCCCTCGTTCGCCACACTGAGGCGCAGCGTGAGATTGGTGCTGAGGATCATTTCGTAGGCCAGCCGAAAGCTGTCATACCCAAGCGAGCGCGTGCTCTCATTCGGCGTGAGAAGGAACGTCAGGTGGACGTCACCATCGGCCACTGCCGCAAACGCAAGTTCCCACAGCGAGGTACGCGCAAAGCCATGCTTTGGACCATCCGTGCGTTCCCCTGTGCGCTCGCCGAACCACGGGAAGACAACTGGCACGCCACCTCGAATCGCCTTGCCTGCCTTGAGCTCTGATTTTGGGCTGAGGTAAAGAACCGGTTCCTGGCCAACAGGCTGCCAGTGCACAAGGTGCGCACCCTGCAGGAAGATGGTTGCGTCACACAGCTCGCTGGTTACGCGAGCAATCGTCAGGCCGCCCGGAATCTCCTCAAAGCTCAGCACGTCGGGCACGGCATACAGGTTGTTCAACTGATCTACGGTTTGATTGCGGGTCTGCATTTGCACTGAGTGTAACCGCGGCATCTTACGGTTCAGGAAATTAATCGAGCGAAGTTCGTGATGCTCTTGGGAGTATGGGCCGTGATTGAAGCGCTTATGTGCGACATAGATGGAACGCTGGTGCAAAGCAACTGGCTACACGCGGAAGCCTGGCAGGTCGCGTTGGGTGCCATGGGCATTCACCTCGAACTGGAAGAGTTGCGTCGGCAGATCGGCAAAGGCGGCGATGAACTGATACCGGTTTACGTGCCCTGGTGGAAACGGGAGCACGTAGCGGAACCGCTCAAAGACTTTCGAAAGCTCGTCTTTCAGCAGGATTTTTTGTCGAAGGTCGAACCGTTGCCGATGGCGCGTGAATTCATCGTGCGGCTGACAGAAGCAGGTATTCGCCCAGCCCTTGCAAGCTCTGCGGATAAGGACGACATGCAGATTTACAAGCGCATCCTTGGGGTGGAAGACCTCATCGACGAAGAGACTTCCGCATCGGACACAAGCAAAGCCAAGCCAAACCCGGACATCTTCCAGGCAGCGCTCAAACGGCTTGGGCTTCCCGCAAAGAAGTGCATGGCCCTCGGTGACACACCGTACGACGCAGAGGCTGCCGGAAAGGCCGGCATCCGCACCATCGGCGTGGAAACGGGTGGCTGGTCACGAGATGATCTGTATGCGGCTGGATGTGTGGCCGTGTACGAGAGCGTCGCGGACCTGCTGGACCACTTCGACGATAGCCTGCTGATGCACACGGGTCTTCGCTTATAACGCGCGAGGAGACATAGCCTGCACTCGCATCTAACCGGCCATGATCAAACACCACACAAACAGCAGTTCTGGACGATTGGCTCTTTTGATCGCTATGACAGTGGCAACGCTGCCGCTGTGCGGCTGCATCGTCATGGGTGCATCCAGTCGCGGCGGATTTTTCCTTTGGCCTGGCGGCCTCGGCCTGTTCGTTGTCCTGCTGGTTTTGTTCTTCCTGCTGCGGCGCCGCTGAAGCAGCATCTGCTGAGCTTCAGCCCAGTTTCCCCAACGTGGCAGCATCGGGCCTACCACCGTAGAACCGCATGAGTGCCTGTTGGAACGCGTCCGGCGCACCATCCACCTGGCTGAACAGGGTCATGCAGGAGCGGAACTTCAGCGCGTCGACGTAGCCAAAGATCTCGTCCGCTGTTTTGCCGGCAGTCTCGAGCACGAACCCTGTGCATTCCAGCAGACGCGGTCCAAGCGTTGCGTGGGCTAGGTACTCGGTCGCTTCCTGCAAAGACGCGATGGCAAACCTCTGCGAAATGGAACTCATGCCGAGACCCGCGATCTGCGGGAAGATGAACCACATCCAGTGGGAACGCTTCTCACCCGCGCGCAGTTCGCGAACAACCTGCGGGTAAACGTCACGCTGCGCCTCGACGAAGCGCTCCAACGACGGCTTACTCACGCCAGCCTCTCATACTGCTTGTGATGCATTGATTGGCATTCGCGGGAGCGAACTACTTCGCGGGCGCGGCAGGCGGAACCGCCGGTGACGCAACTGCTGGCGGCGGCTGGAACAGCTTCACCGCATTCAACCCCGAACGATAAATGCCCCAGCCAAGCGGCACACCAACCAGCAGCCACGCCAATCCAACCAAGGCCGCAGACGAACCCTTCGTTTCAACCGTCATCCAAAATCCTCCGCCTCTAAACACTCGATAACTGAGCGAGAAGCACTCGCCACTGGTCACTAACCACTCGCACCTTCAATGCGCTGCGCCGGAGTAATCACCCGTAGGCACATCCTTCATCCAGAAGCGCTCCGCAACCGGACGCACCAGCAGGTTTGCAATAAAGCCCACAATCAGCAAGCCGACCATGATGTGCAACACCACGCGGTAGCCATCGAGACGATTCAGCCCCGCAGCCTTGTAATGATCCAGTACGCCGTTCACGATCAACGGTCCGACAATACCTGCCGTAGACCACGCAGTCAGCAAACGTCCGTGAATGGCTGAGACGTTATACCCGCCGAACAAGTCCTTCAGGTAGGCCGGAATCGTCGCGAAACCGCCGCCATAGAACGTCAGCGCGATGCACGCGACGGACACAAACAGTGGCACTGAGTTGCTGTGGTTAGAGCCGAGAAACGGCATCACGAAGTAAAGCAGCGGGCCAATGATGAAGAACACGAAGTAAGTCGCCTTGCGGCCGATGAAATCCGATACGCTGGCCCACAGAAAACGTCCCGCCATATTGAACAGACTCAGCAGGCCCACGAAGCCGGTAGCGGCTGCCACGCCGATGTGGCCTTTGAAGAAGTCCTGAATCATCGGCGACGCCTGCTCGAGGATTCCGATACCTGCCGTCACATTCGTGCAGAGCACAATCCACAGCAGCCAGAACTGCGGTGTTTTCCATGCCTGCGTGACCGAGACATTGTGCGTGCTGATTAGCGCATTCTGCTTGGTCGAGGGCACATAGCCTTCGGGCTTCCAGTCGGTCGCGGGTACGCGAATGGTAAACGCGCCGTACAACATGAACAGGAAGTAGAGGATGCCCATCGTGACCCAGGATGCCGGAATGGGGTTTGCCTGTCCGTGCGCCTTGAAGTGAGCCATCAGCTCGTTGCCGAGCGGCGCGCCGATCAGTGCCCCGCCGCCAAAGCCCATGATGGCAAGCCCCGTCGCCAGTCCCGGACGATCCGGAAACCACTTGATCAGCGTGGACACAGGCGAGATATAGCCAAGACCGAGGCCAATACCGCCCACGACCCCATAACCAAGGTAGATCAGCGGCAGCGAATGGTGCGCCGCCCCGAAACTCGCGATGATGAAGCCGAGGCCGAAGCAGATAGCCGCGTAAACCATCGCACGCCGCGGGCCTGCCTTCTCCAGCCATGCGCCAAACAGCGCGGCAGAAATGCCCAGCACCGCAATCGCAATCGAGAAGATGTATCCGACTTCTTTCAACGACCACACCGCTCCGTCGGCGCCGTGCAGTGCGAGCAGTGGATTCTTGAAGACAGAGAAGGAATACACCTGCCCGATCGACAGGTGTATGGCCAACGCAGCCGGAGGCACAAGCCAACGAGAAAATCCGGGGTGGGCTACGGAACGGTCGCGATCAAGAAAGGACATGGGTGTAGGCGTTACTGTAAACGTCCACACCCATGGTGTTGAAGCACACCGAAATAAATTAACAAATGAACCGGGTTATCGCTGAGCGGTCTTGGTTCCTTGTGCGGCAATCCATCGTGTTACCCGCGCATCCAGCACATCCAGCGGAAGCGAGCCGCCGCTGAGAACCTCGTCATGAAACGTGCGTTCATCGAACTTCGCGCCGAGTTGTGCTGTTGCTCGTGCACGGAGCTCGCGAATCTTCAACTGCCCCAGCTTGTAGGAACATGCCTGTGCCGGCCACGAAATGTAGCGGTCGGTCTCGGCTTGGATTGTTGGTTCGTCCACCGCGTGCGACTTGCGCATGAAGTCGACGACCTGGTCGCGACTCCATCCCATGTCGTGAATGCCCGTATCGACGACAAGCCGCACTGCGCGGAACAGTTCCGAACGCAAGCGACCGTAGTCGCTGCCAGGATCCTGATAGAAACCGACTTCCTTGCCGAGCTGCTCGGCATACAGTGCCCAGCCTTCGGTATAGGCAGAGTTGCCGCCATGCTTGCGGAACTCCGGCAGCCCGGGCAGCGTCTGCTGCACGGAAAGCTGCATGTGGTGACCGGGGATACCCTCGTGATATGCCACAGCCTCATCGTTGATGAACGAACGCTTCTCGTAGTCAGACACGGCAACCGAAACTCGCCCGGGACGCTTCCCGTCGGGCGTTCCCGTCTGGTAGTGCGTTGCCGCGGCTTTCTGGAAGTCCGGGATCGCTTCCACCGTGACCGGCGCGGATGGAATCACGGTAAACAGCTTCGGCAGCATCGGACGCATCTGCTTGATGTACTTATCGAAGTCGTCAACGATGGCCTGTTCGGACGAAGGCTTGTACTTCGGATCGTTCTCCACATGATCGCGGAAGCTGGCGAGATCGGCGTAGTCGTTTGCCTTCGCAAGCGCGGTCATCTCACCGACGATGCGGTCGTACTCCTTAAGGCCGATCGCATGAATCTCAGCAGGCGTGTAGTTCGTCGTGGTCAGACGATGAATCGCCGCCTGGTAGCGCCGCTTGCCATCCGGTAGCGACTCGATAGAAAGCGTGCTGCGTCCGTTCGGCACATAGTCCGTTGTGATGAACGCGGCGAACTGCTTGTAAGCCGGGAACACCTCAGTGTTCACAGCGCTCGTGATGGCGTCCGTTAGCCGCTTCTTGTCCGCCTCACTGAACGACGCTGGGAACTTCTTCGTGGGTATCAGAAACGGATTAGCCGCGATGATGCCATTGCACTGTGCCGGAATCTTCTCCGCCAGAAACTTCACGATGACAAGGTGATCCTTGATGCCTGCGCGCATCACGTCTTCGGTCTGCGTCAACGCGCGTGGAATCTGGTGCAAACGCGAGATGTAGTCCTCGTAATGCTTCACCGAATCGAACGGCATCGAGAGCGGCATATCCGCAAGCGACGTGTGAATGCCGCCCTGCGCATTCACTGGCATCTCGTAATCCTTTAGGTCGTAATCGTTCATGCCCTCCTGCAGGTTGCGCAGGAACAGATCGTGCGATGTGCGTTCCTCTTCCGAAAACCCGGTCGGGTCGATGGCCTTGATGCGCGCCAGAAACGCCGCATTCACTTCGTGCCGCTTCACCACGTCGGCAAGCGAGTTGTCGCCAAGCTGGTCGTTATAGCGGTAGTCCCCAACGGCGGTCGCGAGCCCTGGGTTCATCTTCAAGCTTGTCTGCCACGACTCCTCAAAGAGCGCCTTCTGGGCGGCGAGACGGTCAGCTACAGACGAGGTCTTCGGCGCACGCGCAAACGCGGCTGGTGAAGAAACGAACGCGGCAAGCAGAAAGGCTGTGGCGAAACGCTGAGTTGTCATGAGTGAAGAAAGAGTAGCAGAGAGCCACCGTCAAATCTTCAGTGAATCGGAGGCGCAAGGGACCCTTCTAATGCCTGCTCGCCCTTCTTCAATCTAGGTACCAGAACGCATGATCCCTTTATAAAAGCGCTTGAACGGTTGCACGGTTCACCTTTTGGGGAGTACTGTTGTCCCGCTTCGCAAACGGGATGCCTGCAGCTCCTGTGTGCGGGGCAGCTTCACCAACTCACAAGGTACGCGCCCAAGGAGGGCCACGATGTCGCAATCCATTACCCGTGAAGGCATAAAGAAAGCTGTCCGCACCAACAAAATACGCTGGGCTCTCGCTGTAGCTGCAGTAACCATCGCAACCCCACTCACAATCTGGGCGCTCAATGCCAGCTACGCTCCCGGCGGCAACTTCGACATGGAATATTGGGAGCTTCAGCTTCCTACAGGCACAACAGGGCATCCCGACACCATCTCGAGTTCGAAGCTTCAAGGAGCAAACGGGTACGAGGACTCCGGCCACCACTACTTCTTCACTGAAAGTGGAGACGGAGCCATGGTCATGAAGGTGCCCGGTTCCCCAAGTTCCGCCGGCTGCGTTACCACACCCAACTCGCTGCACTGCCGCACGGAACTGCGTGAAGTGAATCCAAGTACCGGCAGCCCGACAAGCTGGGACCCGAACGCTGCTACCAACCGCCTCAAGGCCACATTGGCTGTGACACAGGCCGATAATAGCAACTACGGCACAGTGATCGGGCAGATACACATCGATGACAGTGTCTCCACCAAACCCGTATGCGAGCTGTACTACAACAGCAGCGGCGACCTGAACATCGGCGTCGAGCAGACTCGCTCCGGCGGCAACGAAGTCTTTACCTATCTTGGCAATGTGCCCGTAGGGAAGCAGTTCAGCTATGAGATCGAGTACTACCAAAATCAGCTTAAGGTAGCGGTCAACGGCAACTTCAAGACACTGAGCACGTACTCACTCAACGCGCCGCGAAGCTACTTCAAAGCCGGTAACTATAACCAGGGCAGCAGCGCGTCAGACGTGCATTTCTTCGCGCTCACCATCCAGCACTGAGGGGAATTCAGGCAGGTCCGGCGCTTTACCCGGGCCTGCTACTCTGAGATTCTGGCGCTATCTAATTCCGCGAACACATCCGCAAGAGAAACTGCAATTGGTGTTCCTTCTACGCGGAAGTACCCGCCCTCAGGTTGCTGAAACCCTTTAGCACTGCAGTAGTATGCCAAACGCTTCCATGGATCGACAGCCCAGATATTCTGTACACCCATCGCTTGGTAGTCATTCACGCGTTCCTGCAACTCGCCGAGCGTGTCCTTCTTGGAGAGCACCTCTATGCAAATAAGTGGTGGCGTGCGCACGATCTGCTCACCTGAGTTTTCGCTTCGGATTACGCAGACATCAGGAATGCGGAAGCGCTCTTCCCTGACCTGAACGCGCAGCTCCGTAGCAGCAAGAACCTTCCAGTTCTTCTCATTCAGGCGAAAGATGAAGCCAAAGAATGTTTGTAATCTGCCATGCCAAAACTCGCCCATGTTCCGCTCCACTACTTCGCCTTCGAGAAAGTCGCAATCAGGGCGATACGTAGTCTCGAGATATTCACTTACCGGAATGAGGGCTGCGGTCGCCATTGTGTGCTGCGCCTCCGATGTGCTCCATCCTACTCCTGAGCATCGCCCTCGCGACGCTTCTTACCGCCTTTCCCGAACCAGGCCGCCACCTCTTCCTGCGCACGATTGAAGTGCCTTCCGCGCAGCGACGCCAGCACAATCTTTCGCACAGCGCCTGCTTCGCGAATACGAACGTAGCGACAGGCAATACTTCGGTCGACAGCCATCTTGGGGACAATCGTCACCCCGATGCCAGCCGCGACCATGCCGAGCACGCTGCTGAACTGCCCGCTTTCAAACACAATATTCGGCTTAACGCGAGCGCTGCCACACACCGAAAGACTCAGGTCGCGGAAGCAGTGGCCGTCGCGCAACATCACGAATGATTCGCCACGCAGTTCAGCGAGCGAGACCGACTTCTGTCCGGCCAGCGGGTGCTTCTCTGGAAGAGCGGCCAGAAGCGCTTCCGTGCGCACCGGAAACAACGCAAGATCCTTGTGGCGAAGCGGAAGCGCGAGCAGGGCGAAGTCAATCGCAAAGTTCCGCAGGCTCTCGATGAGCACCGGCGTAGTCTCCTCCACGATCCGCACACTCGCCTCCGGATGATGTTTGGTGAACGACGCCATAAACGGAGGCACCAGGTACGGCGCGATGGTCGGAATAGCGCCAACGCTCACTGAGCCCGAGACATCCTGCGCGTTCGCGGCGACGCTTGCCCGCGCACGGTTCACTTCTTCCAGGATGGCGCGCGCGTGCGGCAGAAAGGCACGGCCCGGCTCCGTGAGCCGCACACCCCGGCCAAGCCGATCGAACAGCTTCGTCCCAAGGTCTTCTTCCAACTTGAGCACCTGTTGCGAAAGCGATGGCTGCGCAACCTGGCAACGCTCCGCCGCGCGGCTAAAGCTGCCGGTGTCATCGATGGCGCAAACGTACCGAAGCTGGCTCAATTCCATATAGGTAGAGACTATACCTAGCATGGTCTTTCCATATTTGAACTATGGCTTGGCGGGTTGTAGAGTCGAATGCGATGGCATAAATTCGTGCCGCGACCCTTCCTCATAACAGTAAGCACCGCAAGGAGAGACTCATGTCTGATCAGCAGACCGACTACACAGCTCCAGCAAAGTCTGAAGAAAACGCGCAGGTTGCCGGCCAGGCCGGATGCCCCTTTGATCACACTGCCGCCGCGAAGCCAGAAAGCCCCGTATCCGGGCGTCCCGCAGGCATCACCAACCGCGACTGGTGGCCCAATCATCTGCGGCTCGATCTGCTGGCGCAACACTCGCGCCTGTCCAATCCGATGGAAGAAGAATTCAACTACGCCGAGGAGTTCAAGAAACTGGACTACTGGCAGTTGAAGAAAGACCTCGCTGCGGTCATGACCGACTCCCAGGAGTGGTGGCCCGCCGACTTCGGCCACTACGGTCCGCTCATGATCCGCATGGCCTGGCACTCCGCTGGTACGTACCGTACCTTCGATGGTCGCGGAGGTGGTGGCCGTGGACAGCAGCGCTTTGCTCCGCTGAATAGCTGGCCAGATAACGTGAACCTCGACCGCGCGCGCCGCCTGTTGTGGCCGGTGAAGCAGAAGTACGGCAAGCAAATCTCGTGGGCTGACCTCCTGATCCTTTCGGGCAATGTAGCTCTTGAGACTATGGGCTTCAAGACCTTCGGCTTTGCAGGCGGACGCCCCGACGTGTGGGAGCCAGACCAGGACGTGGACTTCGGCGCAGAGGCCGCCTGGATGGGTACCGACAAGCGCTTCACCGGCGATCGCGAACTCGCCAGCCATCTCGGTGCCACCACCATGGGATTGATCTACGTGAACCCCGAAGGTCCGGAAGGCGTGCCCGATCCAAAGGCCGCCGCGCGAGACATCCGCGTCACCTTCGGCCGCATGGCCATGAACGATGAAGAAACCGTGGCACTCATCGCCGGCGGCCACACCTTCGGCAAAACGCATGGCGCTGGCGCGGGCCATCATCTTGCCCACGAGCCGGAAGGTTCGCCGATTGAAAACCAGGGCCTCGGCTGGTCGAGCGCCTACAAGACCGGCATCGCCGGTGACGCCATCACCAGCGGCCTGGAAGTTACCTGGACGCAGGCCCCCACGCGCTGGACGAATCTGTATTTCGAGAACCTTTTCAAATACGAGTGGGAGCTGACCAAGAGTCCCGGCGGTGCACACCAGTGGAAGCCGAAGGGTGATGCGGCTGCCAACACCGTGCCGGACGCTCACGACAACGGAAAAATGCACCAGCCCGGCATGCTGACTACGGACATCAGCATGATCGCCGACCCAGCCTACGAGAAGATTTCACGCGAGTTCTACGAAAACCCGGACAAGTTCGCCGACGCCTTTGCCCGCGCATGGTTCAAGCTCACGCACCGCGACATGGGTCCAAAGGCCCGCTACGTGGGTCCCGAAGTTCCGCAGGAAGACCTGCTCTGGCAGGACGTTGTTCCCGCAGTCGATCACGCACTGGTGGACGACGCGGATGTAAAGGCGCTGAAGGAGAAGGTGCTAGCCTCGGGCCTCTCGGTTTCTGAGCTCGTCTCCACTGCCTGGGCTTCGGCTTCCAGCTTCCGCGGTTCAGACAAGCGTGGCGGCGCCAACGGTGCACGCATCCGTCTGGAGCCGCAGAAGAACTGGAAGATCAATCAGCCCGAGCAGTTGGCGAAGGTGCTAGCGAAGCTGGAGCAAATTCAAGGCGAATTCAACGGATCCGCGCAGGACGGCAAGAAGATCTCTCTCGCCGATCTCATCATCCTCGCCGGCGCTGCCGCCGTGGAGAAAGCAGCCAAGGACGCCGGCATCGATACCACTGTTCCATTCACACCGGGCCGCACCGATGCCTCACAGGAGCAGACAGAGGTAGAATCCTTCGCCTGGCTTGAACCAAAGGTCGATGGCTTCCGCTCGTACGGCTATAACGACGAAGAGCCGGCAGAGGTGGCGCTGATCGATAAGGCACAACTCCTTCGCCTTACGGCACCGGAACTCACCGTACTTATCGGCGGGCTGCGCGCGTTGAACGCCAACTACGGTGGCGAAACCTTTGGTGTGTTTACCGAAAAGCCCGGTACGCTGACCAACGACTTCTTCGTCAACCTGCTCGACATGAAGTACACGTGGAAGCCGTCAGACAAGGCGAAGAACACCTTCGAAGGCCGCGAGCGCGGTTCCGAAGAAGTGAAGTGGAAGGCCACCCGCGCCGATCTCATCTTCGGCTCGAACGCGCAGTTGCGCGCTGTGTCTGAGGTTTACGCCTGCGCCGATTCTCACGCGAAGTTCGTCAACGACTTCGTGCAGGCCTGGCACAAGGTGATGAACCTTGATCGCTTCGACATCATCCACACCGTCTAAGCAGCAACAAACACCTAAGCCCGACGCTGATTCCCAATATGCGTCGGGCTTTACATTGCGCTAGATTGCCACCTCGGTAGGCTCCCGCAACTTCTTGGAGAGTCGCCGGGTGAGCGATCGTCATCTCGACGGCACAACACTGAAATCGGCTGGGATAGTGAAAAGCTCTGCAGAGGGTTCGGTGAATGACCGATCCATCAACCTCCATGCGGACGTGACGAAGTTCTTATTGGGGTGCATGCTGGATAGCTCGAAAGAAATGCCAGCGTCTGGGCTAATCCAGAAGTCCACAGCACTGACCAAGCCGTGTTGAATGTGGTTGCACACTTCCCGCGTGTGCTTCACGGCAAAGCCATCAACAAGCTCCTCTCCCAAGCTTACCCAGGAAACTGCAACACCTTCTTCTGGGTTCGGCAGTGTGCTGCAGGACTTCTGGCCAGGTGGATTGAGCCAAGTCACGAAGCAATGCTTGTCAGCGAGATTGCAGAATGTGAACTTCTCCGTAACGGGATCGAGGATCTGGAATCCCTCGAGTTTCGGCGTCTCCTTTGAGTCGAGCGGCACCCACGAACGTACCTCTCGAAAGACACGACTTTCACTGTCCCTCGCCCAGAGCTCGCTCGTGCGACGTTGGATTGGTTTCCCGCTTCTCACATCAATAAGCGTTGCGGTGCCTTTCGTTGCGAGCGTGAGCGGCCTGTTTCTCACTCGCTCCAAGTCGAACGACGAGACCGAATTTGCCCTGCTGTTGCTCGTGTCTTCCTGCTGTTGTGCACCAACGAAAGGCGATTGTAGGAGTAGCGCAAAGACGATGAATGGAAGGAGCATCTTCATAAAGCATCACCTCATTCAGGACAGCCGTTATCGAACATTACGGGAGGAGGCTAAGCATAAGAACTCTGCCGAGAGGATCGGGCTTATTCTTTACCATATTCATCTGTTCACCAAGGCACATCTACGTCCACTCCGGAAACTGTGACTTGTTCAGGTCGAGCGCAGCGATCTTCCGCATGTCATCCGCAGCAAGGCTGAAGTCGAAGATCTGCAGGTTCTCTCGCCGGTGCGCTGGGTTCGAGGAGCGCGGTATTGCGATCACCTGCCGCTGGTAATGCCATCGCAGTACTACCTGAGCCACAGACTTCCCGTGCTTCTTCCCAATCTCCTCGAGCACAGCATTCGTGAACAGCCCATTGCGTCCTTCGGCAAACGGTGCCCACGCCTCTAACTGCATACCGGCGGCGCGTGCTGCTGCCAGCTCCTCTCCTCGCTGCAAGAACGGATGTGTCTCCACCTGATTCACCGCTGGCTTCGTCTTCGCGTCAGCCACGAGGTTCGCAAGCTGCGCCTGATCGAAATTGCTCACTCCGATGGCCTTGATCTTCCCGGCGGCGTTCAACTCCTCCATCGCCCGCCACGAACCCTGCACATCGCCGCGCGGACGGTGGATTAGGTAAAGATCGAGGTACTCCAGCTGCAGCTTGTCCAGGGTCTCCTGAAAGGCGCGCTTCGCCGGCTCGTAACCGGAGTCATCTACCCAGATTTTGGAAGTAACAAACAGCCGTTTGCGGTCTACACCGCTCTTCTTAATACCTGCGCCTACAGCTTCCTCGTTCTCGTACACCTTCGCCGTGTCGATCAGCCGGTAGCCGACCGAGATTGCGTCCGCGACGCTTTCTGTACACAGGTTCCCGCGCAGGCTATAGGTGCCGAAGCCAAGCATTGGCATGATCACGCCGTTGTTCAGGCGGACGGTCGGGATCTGCGCCGCAGCCGCGAACGCGGGAGCCGTCCTGCTCACCGCAATACCGGTAGCTGCCAGCAAACCGCTCTTGATAACTTTGCGGCGGTTCATTCCCACTCCATTTCCACTCTCTTTCCTGAGTCCCATTTCGTCTACTCTCCCGTTCGACGCAACAACGCCGCACCATCACCCAAGAATAGTACCCGTAAGGGGCGAGACACAGCATCGTCGCTTCACACGGGAACGATCAAGGACGCACGTTACCTTTGTGCTCTCAAAAGCGAGAACTCATTTGTGGGAAAGCTGCATCCAACACCCTGTCGCTATGAAAAATAGTCGGCTCTGTTGAAGTGGTCGGTCATGCGAGAAGAGCATCGACCGGGATTGGAACGAAAAGATGACTCTGAGGAACTTCATGCTCTCGTCAGCGTTGCTGGCTATATCGTTTGCGCCGGCGGTTGCGCAACATCACGACGACGACACATACAAACATCACGGGATCGGTACCGGCAAGGGTGCGTTGATCGGTGGCGCAGGAGGAGCGGGCGTAGGTGCGCTGCTCGGTGGCGGCAAAGGTGCCCTGATTGGCGGTGCACTCGGAGCGGGTGGCGGCGCACTCGTCGGAAACCATAATGCCCAGGTGCACCATCGCCACTACCGTGAGCAGCATAGCTACAACTCACGCCGGCGTTACCACCACCACTACTAGAGACTAGTCCCGACTGGAACAGAACGGCTCGCGCATTCATGCGCGGGCCGTTCTGTTGCCGCTAAGGGAAAATCTTGATTGACCGAGCGACCTTGCCACTCTAAACTCCTCGTTTCCGAGGAAAATAATGAACATAACCAGGAAATTTGTCTGGGCTGCGCTGCTTTGTGCAGGCGTTGCCTCGTCTCAGGTACTGTCCGCGCAGGCTCCCACAGCCTCAGGGGAACAGAATCTGCTCGCCCTCGGCGCTGGCGCACAAACCGTTGTTACGCCTGCCTCGTACAACACCGCCTACAACTGGTCACCCGATGCGCTCATCGACGAGCAGCTCGCAACAGGCTGGGCGACGCGAAACAAGGACCTGACGCCCAAGACTTTCGTCTTCAAACTCGCTGAGAAAAGTGCGATCTCCAGCCTCGGCGTCGACAGCGCCAAAGTGGAACGCGCTGCTACATCTGCTAAGGACGTGAAGGTCGAAATCGGCGACAGCGAGGGCGGCCCGTTCACCGTAATCGCCACGCCGACGCTGGCGCAAGGCAAAGGCCGGCAGAGGTTTGCGTTGAAAGCGTCGGCAACTGGCCAGTACATCCGCCTCACGGTCCTCAACAACTACGGCGACGCACAAAACACCGAGCTGATGGAGTTCGCCGCATACGGGAAGCAGTTGAACAAGTATCCCTTCTCGGATCACTCGGGGACCTACACCGCGTCGTACGGAAAGTTCCACATCCAGCAGCAGGGCTCAGCGGTCAGCGGCTGCTATGAGTCCGGCCACGGTCTGCTCACCGATGGCGGCATCGACGGTCGAGTCATGCACGTCATCTGGACGGAAGGCACGACTCCTGCAAGCCGCGACAGCGGTTCTGCGGTGCTCGTGTTTAGTGATGACGGCAAGTCTTTCCTCGGTCACTGGTTCACGGAAAAGAGCGACGGCGCACCCCGCGGAATCTGGGCTGGTAAGTTCGTTTCAAAAGATATCGGCAAGTGCTACAACTGGGACCCCAAGGGCAACAGCCTTGAAAGCCAGCTAAACAAGGAGGGCCGCGTCCGCCTTTATGGCATTTTGTTTGACACCGACTCAGACCATCTCAAACCGGAATCGAAGACGACCCTGGACGCACTCGTCTCTGTGGCAAAGTCCAATCCGAAACGGAACTTCGAGATCGAAGGCCACACCGATAACGTCGGTGGCGATGCTCACAACCAGACACTCTCCGATAAGCGTGCTGTATCCGTCAAAGCCTATCTCGTAGCAGCAGGCGTCGACGCCGGGAGAATGACAACGCACGGCTACGGCGCAACGAAACCGGTCGCCAGCAACGACACCGAACTAGGCCGCTCTCAAAACAGACGAGTAGAAGTGGTAAAGAGGTAGTCGCAATAGCGGTTGTTTCACCTTGAGCGAGGTCGGTGGAGAGCTCGGCGCACTTTTCGAGAGAACTCGTCTCGCTTCTACAGCCTGACCCTTCGCTACATCTTCAGCTGTAGCGAAGGGTCATCGCTTCTCAAACCAGAGCGAAATGTCCACCAGCGTCGCTACGGGTTTCCCGTCTTTACGTGCTGGCTTGAATTTGTACTTCATCACCGTGTCAACTGCTATTAGATCCAACGTGTACTCCATCCCGTGCAGAACCCGTGCGTGTCTCGGTGTACCTGTTTCGTCCACGATGATTCGTACGGCGACCTCGCCCGAGGCCTTCAGCTCCTTTTGTACGGGAGAGTACTCCGGCTCCGCTGCACTCATAACCTCTGGACTGCTTACATCGCCACCTGTTCTGAATACAGGCTTGCCATCGATCGTTTCTTCAAGAGCCAAACCAGCCGGTACGTCCTTCCTAACCTGCGCGCTTCTCGGTTGCGCGTTTAACGCAGCACCGAGGATGAGCGTGATTGCGAAAATCAGGAGTCGGCTCATATTTGTGTCCTTGTCTTCCGCTATGCCCTTGCTGTTACGAGCCAGGTCTCGCCAATGAATGCACTCTCACAATAGTCTTACTCAGACCTTCGTCGCTCAACTCAAACGGCTCAACGCGCGGATCGAACTCGCTCCACCGCCTCTCCAACACGCTCGAATGGCGTCTTTACCGACGACCCGTTCCGCCCTCCGATACCTGTGGCCAGCTCACGTCCGTTGCCATCAGCGCCAGCGTCGCGTCGACGTCACGGCGATTGCGGCGTATGCCTGCTCAAGAATGGTTCTGTGTTCTCCAATTCCTTCGCATCGCATCTCCGCCCTGCGCGGAGCTTCTCGCGTACAAGCCGCTGCACACTCACGCACCACTACGCGCGGCGCACAAAGGCAGACGACTTCGTCTCCCCTGCTGCACCGTCGCTACCGCCTAATTCCATTCGCGTAATCAGGCCATCTGTAATCGTATAAACGTGTGTCACCTCGCTGTCGGACAACAGCTTTCCAGCCAGGTCCCGTACCAACTGATGCACTCTGACAAGAGTCTTACCCGGACCTTCGTCGCTTATCTCCAGCGGCTCGACGCGCGGATCGAACTCGCTCCACTGTCGCGTCCAGTAAGCCCGGATGGCATCTTTGCCGAGGACCGTGCCGCCCTCCGATGCCTTTGGCCAGCTCACCTCTGTTGCCATGAGCGCCAGCGCGCCATTGATATCCCGACGGTTGAATGCGCCGTAGACCTGCTCAATCAGTGTTTTATGGTCTAACATTCGTTTCCTCGACGACCCTGCCGCTGAACCACGCGCGGAAGAAATTCTTATTCGTGTTAACCAAGTGCACCGCTCCTTCGTTGTATCGGATACAGGCCTGATGAAAACGAAAGAGGAGTTCCACCATGATGACCAAACAGGTGCGCCGTTACACACTCGCAGCCATAGTTGCATGCTTTCTGCCGCTGGCGAGCATGCGCTCACAAACGGCACCACCGCCGCCTCAGCCGAGCGCTCCGGATGCAGCGTCCGCTGAATCAACACGCGAGCAGTTGCTCACGCTCCTCCGTGTAAGCCCCACGCTCACCGCTGTGCTCGCGTCTGACCCATCGCTGCTCGCAAATCAGGACTACATCGCCAAAGCAAACCCCGAGCTTGGCAAGCTGCTCGCGCAGCATCCAGAGGTCGCCCGCAGCCCCGACTTTTACCTGTTTGCCGACATCCACTCGCGCTGTCCTAATCGCGTGGAAGCATTGCAGCGACGTGTGTGGACCGGCGAGGCTGAGCCCGAGCGCAACGACTCCGCATATCGTATCGTCGACCAGATTGTCCCGATGCTGGTAGGGTTCGCCGTCATCGGCGCATTTGCATGGCTCATCAAAGTGCTGCTGATCAACCGGCGCTGGAACCGCGTCTTTCGCTTGCAGACGGAAGTGCACGGCAAACTCATCGACCGCTTCGGCTCGAGCCAGGAAGTGCTCACCTATATGCAGACGGACGCTGGCAAGCGCTTCCTTGAAGCTGGACCGATTTCCGTGGAGATGCAGCAGGGAGAAGAGCGCTGGCCTGCCGTGCTGCAGCGCATTCTTATGCCGCTAACCGCAGGCATTGTTCTTACGTTGCTGGGCGCGGGCTTGCTGATGATGCGGCACAGCGTGAGCGGCGGGGAGACAGCTCTGCTACTGTTCGGTATCGTCGCGTTGATGCCGGGGCTTGGCTGTATTATCGCCGCGACGATCACATGGTTTCTGGCCCAGCGGCTTGGCTTGATGCCGACGGCAACGCGGAACGAGCAGTGAGTTGGCCCCGCCGACGTTACGGGAAGGAAAAGGAACAGGACGTCACGATGAACTGGAACGGAGCCATTCTTCTCGGAAAACCGGCAGCGGGTGTAGCTGTCGGTCCCGCGGACGCCGCGGCGCCCGCCATGGATAGCGCGGAGTTTGCGGCGTTCTATGGGCGGTCCGCGCGCCAGCTCTGGGCTTATCTGCTGCGCTGCTCCGGTGAGCCTGCGCTTGCGGAAGACCTGATGCAGGAAGCCTACGTTCGCTTTCTCGGCGCCACCCAACCAGCCGATGCGGAAGTCGCCGCTCGCAAGTACCTGTTTCGCATCGCCACCAACCTCCTGCGCGATCACTGGCGCCGCCCGCAGCCGTCCTCACTGGACGACCTGCCGGAAAGCTTCTTCGCCACATGCACCAGCGCGGACGAGATGGCCGTGCAACAACAGCTTGCGCGCGCTATGTCGCAGATGCGATCACGCGATCGCCAGATCCTTTGGCTGGCGCACGCGGAAAACTACTCGCATCAGGAGATTGCCGAAATCACCGGACTCGCCACGGCAAGCGTGCGACTGCTGCTCTTCCGCGCAAGGAAGCGCATGCGCAAACTGATGGAGGGCTCGCGATGAAAGCCTGCACACAAACCAGAGAAGTAGCGCAACTGGTCCGTGCAGGCCAATGGCCGCAGGCATGCCCAACGGAGTTGCGCGAGCACGTAACCGCCTGCGCGATCTGCGCGGATGAAGCGCAGATGCTTTCCGCGTTCACCATTGCACGAAGCTTTTCAATGCTCGTTACGCCCCCGGGAAACCCCGGACTGCTGTGGTGGCAAGCGCAACTGCGTCGCCGGCACGAAGCCATGGAACGCCTGGAACGTCCCGCAATAACCATACCGGCAGTCACGATCACTGCGAGCGTAGTGACGCTGCTGGTCGTTCTAGTCTTCGCCTCAAAGAAGCTTGAGTGGTCAGGATTACTGACGATGTTTGCTTCCACCGGGTGGAATGAATGGGTCGTCGGCGCTGTCGCAATGCTACTTTGCGGGTTCGCCGTCGTAGCTTTGTTGGTCGGTTTCGGAGTGACGGAAAACCGGCAGTGATGCGCCAAAGCCCAGGGCTGTAATTTTCGCCCGCATCAGCCTTCGATCTGCACCGGCCGCACGTCGTCCAGCGCTCCGGTCGACCAGAGAGCACCACCGATCAGAAGCGGTTGCGCAAATAATCTGAGGAATCGCTTCTCATCGGTGTCCAGCCCAAAGGCGCTCCGGTTGTGCTTCCACTGCGCAATGTTCCCAGGAAAGATGGCAACGTAGAAGCCTGCCAGAATCCATCCGATCACCCGCCGCTGCCTCGGCAACAGTATCAGGGCTGCTCCCATTGTGATCTCGACCACGCCCGACCAAACCACAATCTGATCGACAGTGAGCGGAGAGAGTTCTGTAGCAAATCGAGGAACCTGCTTGCGGAACGCGCGGCGCGCGAAAGTCAGATGGGAAATACCGGCAAACACCATAGCCGTACCCATCAGCAATCGACCAACCTGCTTCGCTGTGCTGTCATCCGGCTGCGCTTTGAAGATTTCGATATCCATAACACCTCAGTCTGAGTAGACCCACAGCGCACTAAGCGGGTTGGCTGCTCCTCTTCATGAGGACCAAGGATGCATTGCTCTCCTTCCGCACCGCGTCCTGCGGTGCGCCCGCGTTCTCCTTGTAATCACTCACGGAAACGATCAGATTGCCAATCAGCAAGCTCACTGCTCGTTGTGGTGAGGAACACAACCTGTTTTAAGAGGTCCTTGGCTTCATCACCATCCTCGTATAGCTGTCTGCCGCAGCCACATAAGCCATCGCCGGGCATTCCCTGTTCAGTGCTTTGCTCGCAGGCGTCTGATTCCCGCACATACCGCGCTGGTAGGCAAACGTGCGCTCACCGCTCGACGCGTTTGTCTCCGCTCTGCTGCTGCGGCTTTTCTCCGCACTCACCGGCATGCGCATACGGCTTGATCTCTCTACCGGTCCGCGTTCCTGGCTATGGACGCTGCTTATCCCTGCATCGCGATCATCGGCAAGGTTGGCGGCGCGGCCATCGCTGCACGCCTCATCGGCTAGGGCTGGTCCGATGCATGGGCACCAGACGCTTTGCTCAACAGGCGCGCCTCGTCGCACTCATCGCCTACAACGCACATGTCTCTTCGCCAACGGTTTGACCATGCTGGTCGTCATAGGGCTTCTTCACCATCATGCTTACTATTCCCCTGCTCAACTGCTCGGCGTCACCAACTACGGCAATTTACTCAAGCCGGAACTCGTTCTCGAAGCCGCGTCACCGGTCTGTATTTTCGGGAGGCTTATCTGTATGTAGGTCACTATCTACTTGCACCCTACTGCTTCGCTGCATTAGGCAAGGTTCTAAACAAATGCTTGGGTAGAACAACCGCTAGTTACTCAATTACTCTTTTCGCCGAATGGGCTATTTAGTTGCTAGCTACTGACGACAAGCCGACTTGTAGGTACTAGTCGTCAGCCGTCTGTGTATTGCGCAGCTCGAACCTTGGATATGCAGAAGAGATGACGTCAAGGCATGCCCAGCCGGTGATGAATCTGTAATGACCGACGCTCGCCCAACCACTCCTCCAGGCCTCCGATTGCATTTGAAAGAACGGAGAGCCGTGCACGATGTAAGCGAAGTGCTCAGGTACCAACCCCTCCGCCGGGGTGCCGTCCAGTTCCGTGCTTAGTGCCATTTCATCGAGTATGCGAACTATGCACTGTCGATCGAAGATGACGGTGAGAGATCGCTGATCGTCGCCGGGGATTACGAAAGTGGCTTGGATCCCGTTTGTGTTCCAGTTAAATTCAGCGAGATCGCTGGCGCTTACCTTGAACGTGACCGATGAATTGATGGGTTCGTACCGCGGCATGCAGTCATCCTAGATGACATTTACTGCATGAGGTGTCAGGAAGCTGGCCAGATTAGTCCCTAGAAACGCCCTCATCGTCATTTCCGGATCACTTGCGAGAAGCCGGCCTGTCGGGCCTGACATCAAAAGGCATTCAGCCTCGTCATCTTCATTGGTTCAAGTAGCTTGCCTTCCAGATCGGCGCCTAGTCGATGCGTGTACGCTTGCGCCATGTGGAACCTGTGAGCTTCCTCAGAAGAAAAGATCTCAAAGAAAATCAGTTTGGTTGGTTCGCCGTCGACGATGGTCATATACATCTCCTCACACCCGGGCTCCTGCAGGACGGTAGGAAGCAGCTTGGCAAATATGGCCTTGGTTTCCTCCAATGCTTCCGGCTTTACCAGAATCTCCGCCAGGAGATAGAGCTTTTCATTCTTCATTGCAGCCTCCTTTGAATTGCTTCAGTCGGCGGGCAGCGAGAGCCACGCAGGACCACCGCTGCCATACCTGTTCGCATCACGCGTTACGGCTGTAGCGCGGCGCGGCGTCCTTGCTCGACAGGAAGGGATACAGCGCAAGTCTCGACTGCTCGTAGCGGTTCCACACCTCGACGTCGGGGAGGGCAGGAATCGTAACCAACTCCTTTTCGTCGAACGCCACCAACGCGGCGTCAACGCAGTCCTCGGCACTCATCACGTTCTTCTCCGGGAGATTGTGCACCGGAAGGCCGGCCCGGTCCCAGAAGTCAGTGCGTGTAGCGCCGGGCAGAACCGCCTGCACCTGCACACCCGTGTTCTTCAGGCTTTTGAAGAGTGACTGGGTGAAGTTCAATACGTAGGCCTTCGATCCGCTGTAAGTGCCATTCAGGGCGTCGGGGTTCACGGCAACTACAGAGGAGACGTTGATGACAGCACCGGTATTCTTCGCAATCAGATTGGGGAGTACTGCGGACGTGAGGCGAGTGAGAGAAGTTACGTTAAGCAAAATCATGTTCTCCAGTTCATCCACGTCAGAGTCGACTAGCGACTTTGTACCACCGAAACCTGCGTTGTTCACGAGCAAGGAGACGCCGTTGTCAGAGCTCAGCCGTGCTTCGAGGCCGCGCAAGGCGGATCTGTCGGTGAGGTCGGCCACTAGCGATTCGACCTGAACGCCGTGCTTATTGGACAGACTGTCGGCTACGGAGCGTAGACGATTTCCGTCGCGGGCGACAAGGAGAAGATCATAGCCGCGTTGAGCAAGACGGTCAGCGTAGACAGCTCCGATGCCGCCCGATGCGCCTGTGATTACTGCAGTTCCTTTTGAGTTCGTGTTCGACATTTCAGTTACCTCTTTTGATTTAGGCCGCTTCGGCGGTCACAGGAGAATAGATTAGACCAGTCTGTTCTAAGATTCACAGAAAGAACAATTATCTTTCCTCAGGCTCAGCTCTTCAGTAAGACGTTAAAAGCGTTGTCAAAAAAAAGCGTCAGCGGCTTGTCGCTTTGCTCCGACTTCGCTCGCACTTGTGCGCCTTCCCAGCCATTTACAAGCAGCGCAGCCAAATCGTCCGCCATGGCCGTTTTTGGAAGCTCTTGCTTAACGATGGCCGCACGGATCGAATCTGCCAGAGCGCTTTGCCATCCATCGAATGCCTGCTTCAGCAGGCCCCTGATCTCGGCGTTCTGCCCAGCGACTTCAAGACTCAGATTACCAAGCAGGCACCCTGAAATCATGGGTCCGCCTTGGCGACCGTAGGTGGCGATGAGATCTTTGAAGTATCGCCGGAGGCTTTTCAGCGGCGATACGCTGGTGTCACCAAGCAGCCTCTCGGCGCGTTCCTGTTCGCCAGTCGCGTACCGCCGAATCACCTCCATCACAAATTCGTCCTTGGTGAAGAAATGGTGGTAGAAGGACCCTTTTGGGACCTCAGCCGCTTGAAGAATCTGATTGATGCCGGTGGCTGTGTAACCCGAGGATCGAATCAGCTCTAATCCCACCTTGATCAAATGCTCGCGTGTCGTTTGCTTGCTCATCACCATGAATAGACTAGTCTGTTGGTCGTTCGGATTCTTTGGTGAATATCACTCGTGAATCAGGAGCCGTCGATCCTGCTACACGCACTTCTCATCGGATGTGGGCTGCTAACGAAAAGCCGACTTTGCGACACAAAGCAATATCAGATACACGACTTCGGAAGGCCCGCCTTTTGCATTCACAAGTCCCGCTCACTTCTACCCTTGCGAGGCATCTCAACAGGTTGAGAAAAACCGGGAGTCGACTTGGATCTATCTGCACCTTCCTACCCGTCGCATGTGATGGACGATCTTTTCCCTCGCCCGCTGATGCGCCGTAAGGTCTGGACCTCACTTAATGGCGAGTGGGAATTTTCCGACAATCGGGACAAGCTTGCCACCAATCCGGCAGAGGTGCGTTGGAACGGCAAGATCGAGGTGCCGTTCAGTCCTGAGACGAGCGCTTCCGGAGTCGGGGATACAGGCTTCTACGAGTCCGTCTGGTATCGCCGTACTTGGAATGCCACTCCGTTACAAGCGGGCCAGCGTCTTCTGCTGCATTTTGAGGCGGTGGATTGGCGTGCCATTGTCTGGGTGAATGGCAGGCGGGTGTGCCAGCACGAAGGCGGCTACACACCGTTCTCCGCAGACATCACGGACGCGCTGGTCCCGGGCGAAGTGCAGGAGGTGATCGTTTGCGCCGACGACGATCCTGCCGACCTGGCCAAACCGCGTGGAAAGCAGGATTGGAAGCTCGAATCACACTCCATCTGGTATCCACGGACTACCGGCATCTGGCAAAGCGTATGGCTGGAAACGGTCCCCTCCACTCGCATCAAGTCGCTACACTGGAGCTCCAATCTGGAGCGTTGGGAAGTTGGGCTGGAAGCAGAAATACATTGCGACGATTCCCCTTCCGCGGACTCGGGCAACGCCTCACAGCACCTGCAACTGGCTGTCCGGCTCACAACGGACGAGCAGGTGTTGGCAGACGACAGCTACGCCGTCATCGCCGATGAGGTTCATCGGCGCGTTGCTCTTTCCGATCCCGGAATCGACGATTCACGCAACGCGCTCCTTTGGAGTCCGGCATCTCCGGTCATCATCGATGCTGTGCTGGAACTCAAGACACACGACGGCGTTGTTCTCGACACCGTTCACAGCTACACCGCTCTTCGCAACGTTTCCGCCAAAGGCGACCGCTTCCTGCTGAACGGGAAGCCGCTCCAGCTTCGTCTCGTGCTCGATCAGGGGTACTGGCCGCAAAGCGGCCTCACCGCTCCTGACGACACCGCCTTTGCCCGTGACATTCTTCTTGCCAAGTCTCTGGGCTTCAACGGCGTCCGCAAACACCAGAAGATCGAATCCGCCCGTTTCCTCTACTGGGCCGACCATCTTGGCCTCCTCGTGTGGGAGGAAATGCCGTCGGCCTACCGCTACACACCGCAATCCATTCAGCGGGTCACGCGCGAATGGCTGGAAGTTCTTGACCGGGACCGCAGCCATCCCTGCATCGTGACCTGGGTACCATTCAATGAAAGCTGGGGCGTGCCCGATCTGCCCCTGGTTCCGGATCAGCGCCACTACGTGCGCGCGCTCTATGAACTCACCAAGGCTCTGGACCCAACCCGGCCCGTGATTGGAAACGACGGCTGGGAGATAGTTGCCACAGACATCGTCGGCATACACGACTACGACAATGTGCCGGAACGACTCGGCGTCCGCTATGGCATGCAACACGTGGAAAGCGGATTGTTTGAGCGCGAACGCCCCGGCGGCAGGGTACTCCGCTTTGAACGCCACCATAAGGGTGCTTTGCCGATTGTGCTTACCGAGTTCGGCGGCATTGCACTCTCGCGTCCCGCGTCCCCATCCGCCGCGGAGACCGCCCCGCCCATAAAAACAGCGGAGGACGTCATGAGCCCTGGCTCTTCGGAACGCGATGCTGCAACTCCCGCCGCTTGGGGATACTCGGTCTCCGCGCACGCGGCGGACTTTCTCAAGCAATATTCCCTGCTGCTGGAAACGGTGCGTTCTCTCCCTGCGCTCGCCGGGTTTTGCTACACGCAGTTCACGGACACCTATCAGGAAATCAATGGTCTGCTCTACGCGGATAGGACACCGAAAGCATCACCGGCGGCCATCGCCTTGGCGACAAGTGGATTACAGCCGGAAAGCGATATCCAGACGGAGCTCCTCTGGCGTCAGGGAGCTATGCAACCGTGACACGTGCCGCTTCAAGTTCTGACCTGAAGCACCGGATTACAACCAGTTTCCGGACTGGAAATCCGCGGCTGAAGATCCGGCTCACCCGCTCGGAAGGGGTAGGGAGTGTTGACACCGCAGATACAATAGTTATTGAGCAAACGCGCCCGGCAGCAGCCGGGCTTTCGCACGTCAGGTGGGACTTACGGGCATACTTTGCTCGTTCCTATCTCACGCCGTTTGGAGACTTTACGTAGAAAAGTACGGGGGGTGGGCACCACACCCGTACAGAAGGAACACCATGGCAGAACTGATCGCAGCAATCGACGTGAAACGCAAAATGTACTTTGAGCTGGAGAGCACACCGTACCGCTGCCTGGATAAAGACATCTCCACGCCCACCGCTCGCGGCGGCCAGACGCTGGTTCGCCTGAAGATGCGCAACATGCTTACCGGTGCGGTGCAGGACAAGACCTTCAAGGCCGAAGACAAGTTCAAAGAGCCCGACTTAGAAGCCGTACCCGCCTCCTACCTCTACTCCGACGGAGAGGGCTCCTACTTCCTCGACCAGACCACGTTTGAAACGCACACACTTGATCAGCAGATGATGGGCGACGCGCTCGACATGTTGCTCGAAGGCACCATCGTGCAGATCCAGAAGTACAACGGCAACCCCATCGGCCTGGAGCTGCCGCAGCACGTAGAGCTCACGGTCCAGTACACCGAACCCGCCGTGCGCGGCGACACCTCCTCCGGCAGCGTAACCAAAGCCGCCAAGCTGGAGACAGGTGCCGAAGTGCGCGTGCCGCTATTCGTGAAAGAAGGCGAGAAGATCAAGATTGTGACAGAAACTCGCGAGTTCTCCGGACGCGTGTAGCTCGCGATCTCCGGCCTCCAGAACCACCGATATGTAAGCCACTTATCCGCCGCCTTCATTACACGGCGGCGAGCCTTCAGGAAGTTGCATGGCGACTGACACACTTATCAGCATCGATGCCTATCTTCGCGACCGGCTTATGCCAGTCGAGGGTGCCATTCCGCACCTCGCAGGCATTGATATGTTCGGCTCCTCGGTACCCGCGCAAACGGTCGGTGGCGACCTGTTCGAGTACATCAACTTCGAGCAGCGCTATGACCTCGGCGCGCGGATTGCCCGGGCAAATCGGCTTGCAAAGGAGTATCTGCAGCCGCTGCCGCCTGAGGCGCCGGTGCGCAATACCGTAGATGATCACGTTGAGTGGATGAAGAGCACTCCGGGCTACCAGCCGGAGATGGAAACCTGGTACCGCTTCGCGAGGAGTTCCGGGCAGCAGAGAGTTGCAGCGGATCTGGAAGAGCTGAAGACTACAGCCGGCGTGCTCGTTGTCGATGCACAAGGACACGACATTATCTCGGCGAAGATCGCCTCCACCGTGCACGACACGTTCCACGCGCTGATGCTGGCCGACCTGGATCGCTACGGGAAAACCACGCCGGAACTCTTCGAGAATTTGAACCTGCGACTCGCGCACTCGCTCACAGCGCGCAACGCTCTGGGTGTTGGAGAGTTCGAGAATTCACGTGAAATGGCCACGATGGTGTACTGCGAAGTCCGGCCCGGCGGCACGTTCCGCTTCGCGAACTTTGGTCACCCTCCTCCTCTGGTCTTCGCGGCCGGCCCCTGCAAGCTGTTGAAGGTGGATGAAGGCCACATGGCACAGTTTCTTCCGTTGGGTCTGGAATTGCCTGCGGACCATCCTGACCGGCGCAAATACTTCGCGCTCAATCTGCGAAAACGTGTGTTCACACCGGAAGACGTCGGTGAGATCACGCTGATGCATCCGGGCGATCTGCTTGTGCTGTACAGCGACGGTGTATACGACGGCAGGGACGCGCTCGTACGTGGGCAGTTGGAAGAGGTTCTGCGCAAGTGTCACAGGGAATCTGCGCGAGACATCTGCAATGCGCTGATGGGGTTCGCGGTGAGGAATGATGAGCCGCTTCGGAAGCTGGGCGAAGAAAATCTGATCGACGACAAGACCGTGCTCATCGTGAAGCGGACAGCGTGAGCCTGCTAGCCAACTACCGTGCGGCTTACACTTGAAGAGTTATGAGTGAAGCAATCTCAGCCGCACCTACCCTTACCAACAGTGCAAGTCTGAAGCAGCACATCGGCGAGGCCGTCACCTTGCGTGGATGGCTCTATAACCTGCGCTCTTCCGGCAAGCTGCTGTTTCCAACATTTCGCGACGGTAGCGGAACCGTGCAGGGCATCGTGCCGAAGGCGGCGGTGTCGGAAGAAACATTCGCCACGCTGAAGGGCCTGACGCTGGAGTCGAGTCTGGTGGTCACAGGGACCGTGCGTGAAGACGAGCGTGCACCGTCAGGTGTTGAGCTCGACGTCACGGGTGTGCAGGTCACGCAACGCATCTCCGAAGAAACTCCCTATCCGATCTCTCGCAAAGAGCACGGTGTCGATTTCCTGATGGAAAACCGCCACCTCTGGATTCGCACGCCGCGGCAGTCGGCAATCCTGCGTGTTCGCGCGACCATCATGCGCGCGGCGGCGGAGTACTTCGACACCAACGACTTCATTCGCACAGACCCGCCCATCCTTACGCCGAACGCGTGTGAGGGAACGAGTGAACTTTTCGAGATGAAGTATTTCGACGAGGAGATGGCGTATCTCACGCAGAGCGGGCAGCTTTACATCGAAGCCACAGCACTCGCGCTAGGCAAGGTGTATAGCTTTGGACCAACGTTCCGCGCAGAAAAGTCGAAGACCCGACGTCACCTCACGGAATTTTGGATGATCGAGCCGGAGGTGGCGTATCTCGACCTCGATGGCCTGATGGGATTGGCGGAAGGATTTCTGATTCACATTGTTAAGCGCGTGCTGGAAACGCATCGCGCTGACCTGGTGGTGATTGGTCGCGACCTGGTGAAGTTGGAAGCGGTCATCGGTCCCGGCGGAGCTACAGAACTTTCCGGCGAAGGTGCCACAACAGGCGACTCGGTTCCGGCGCATCACGCGAAGACCAGCAGCCCATTTCCACGCCTAACGTATGACGAAGCGCACGCGATGCTGGATGATGCATTCAAAGCCGGGAAGATAGAAAACCCGCATACCTACGGGGATGATTTCGGCTCGCCCGATGAGACATACATCAGCTCGCAGTTTGACAAGCCGGTCATGGTGCATCGCTACCCGGCCGAGGTGAAGGCCTTCTACATGCAGCCCGACCCTAAGGATCCGACCAAAGCGCTGTGCGTGGACGTGCTCGCACCGGAAGGCTACGGCGAGATTATCGGCGGCTCACAACGTGTGGACGACTACGATCTGCTGAAGAGCCGAATCGAGCAACACGATCTGCCACTCAGCGCTTTCCAGTGGTATCTAGATCTCCGTAAATACGGCAGCGTGCCGCACTCAGGCTTCGGCATGGGCATCGAGCGCTGCGTCGCGTGGATCTGCGGCCTGGAGCATGTGCGGGAAACCATTCCGTTCGCGCGGACGCTAAATCGGATTTATCCGTAGTTGACACCCGCTATAAGATAGGTGGAGGAGGGTTTAGATGGTGCGAGAAATGTCGAGCAAAAGGACGCGACGCGCTGGAAGCGTTCTCCGTGTTGCTCGCCCTTCCTGGATAAGTGGAGCGGCACGCCTTGTTGATCTGGGCGGCATTTACACCCGATATGCTCTACAGCGTGTTCCGCAACCCCCTTCCAACGGCCTCTCCGGGGATTGGGAAGTGGTGGGAAGCGATCTCAAGAACGCGTGGAACGTTTACTCCTCGCAACAGCAGCGGTAGTCTTGGCCGGAATTTATGGCGGATGACGAACTGCTACCTGCAGAAGAAACAACCGAACAACCTCCCATCGAGGCGTACGAAACAGTTCTAGCTGCTCGGTGGACAGGACCACTTCCGCCGCCGTCCATGCTGAGCGAGTACAACAGGGCTTTTCCCGGTTGTGCAGAACGCATCGTCTCCATGGCAGAGGCGGAGAGCCGCTCGCGGCACGAGAACGAGCGCCATGAGCGCGAGTCACGCCGCATGATTATTCAAAGCGATGTGTTCAGCCAGAAAGCAGGGCTGGTGCTGGCGTTCCTTTTGGCGCTCTTCGTGATCTCCATTGGCGCGTTTCTTATCTACACCGATCGCCTAGTGTGGGGAGCAGGAATCGTAGGCTTCCCGTTGATCGCTCTTATCAGTCTGTTTGTCTATGGGCGGCGACAGCAGACGACAGATCTAAGGAACTTGCTCGAAGACGAAGAGAATCAGAACGACGAATAAGAAAGGGCCGCTTGCGCGGCCCTTCTCGTCAGCTTGCTGTGTGTAGTTACGCTTGTGCTGCGGGTACATAACCGTCACAACCGGAGATAGGAGTGACCTTCAGGTGCAGTGCTGCGTGCTTGGGGTGGCCGCATTCATCGAGCACAGCCAGATCGGCTTTGTGGCTGAAGATGATGCTCACGAGAGCGTCCGTCTTATGGTGCTCTCCGAAGTGTGTGCAAAGACCGCATTGTCCGTCTTGAACTGGCTGCATGGCTGTCGCTCCTCTGAATCTGTTTCACTCTATGCGACTCGCAACAACACCCTCACGTTGCCTGCTGTCGCTAAGTTGTTCCCAACACTAACGTGAAAAGAAAAGCCGCGTAAACTGCGACGAAATGAGTCCGAGGCATGATCGTAAGTGCGACAAATTCTGTCCGATACGTACTCAATTGGCCACCAGTCGCTCGCTGATTTGCAACTTGTTGACTCCAAACGAGGAGGCTGTCGCTTACCTCCTTCGAAGCAAACAACAGCCTGCCTAATTCACAGAAGAACCTTAGAATTTGTAGCTGACACCGATGGAAACGATGGGATAGAAGCGCAGGTTGTAGAGGTCGTCGTTGAGATCGTTTTGTTCAGCCTTGATATCGGCCTGCGTTTGCGGATCACTCTGCACTGGAGCGCAAACGAGTTGATAGCAGGCGCTACCAGCCAGGTTGTAGGTGAACTTTGGTGCGCCGATGTATTCCATACCGATTTCAAATGGAACGCTGAAGTGTCCGCCATGGCGCGGAATCATATTGCCCCAGCCAACGGTGATGCTCGGGGCTTCTTTGCGGCCGAAGGTCACTTCCGCGCTGCCGCGCACCGGGTCCGTCGCGCTGCTGGTGTAGGTGTTGTCGTTCAGCGTAAACGTCTGACCGCCGGGGACCATCGCGTTCGCTGTTGCATGGTTGCCGTTATAGAAGACGTATCCGGGGCTGATGCGGAACGATCCGGCGAAGGGATAGATGTCGAGATACGCAGCCGCCTTGCGGAACTTGATGTCCGGGTTGATGACGATGCCGTCCTCGGTGAGCTGGTGCGTGTAGCTGAAGAAGCTCGCGCCGCCACGCAGGTTCAGACGACGCGAAAGAGGAGTGGCTACATCGAAGCCAACCCCTTCAAGACCCACCTTGACCGCGACTGCCAGTGCAGACAGCGGACGCGTGCTGACGGTGCGTGTGGCTTGCCCGTACCCCAT
Organism: Granulicella sp.; assembly: GCA_965200515.1. Taxonomy (GTDB): domain Bacteria; phylum Acidobacteriota; class Terriglobia; order Terriglobales; family Acidobacteriaceae; genus Granulicella. Next base: position 3,899,275 of record CBDAUT010000014.1, read on the forward strand.
TGCTCCGGCTGCTGGTGCCGGCGCGAACATCGGTTCAGGCGCTTCCGGCAGAGCAGCGGAACTGGACCAGGCGGGTAATGCTTCGTTGGTAATCGTACTTGTAAGCGTTTCCGGAACAGCGGTGGTGCTCTTTTCACCGCCGGAAGGTGCTGCGTGTGCAAACGATGCGAGACCAGCCAAACCGATTAGTGCAAGAAAACGAAATGGGAACACCCGGCAAACCCTCATTACTTTTTTGTGATTACCAACGTCTGCACTCACAGTAGCGACAGTGTTGGGAGGGATCGATTCCACTTTTGGCGCACGATAACGCTATCGATGTACGGTCGCGCTCATTGGCGATATCAGTGGAGCGGGGGCTACCGAACGCAAGCGTTCTCAAGTTTGCCATTCTTCAGGCGGAAGCGTTCGCCGCGCCACACAATTGTGTCGCCAGCGTAGCTCCACGCCCAGAAGAAAAGGCCGAATGCATCGCGCAATGGAAGCAGCAGGACGTCGCGGAGAACCTGCCCGTCCCGCAGGATGCCGACACCCACGGTGAGCGCGACGGCGACGCGCACCAGCAGCGCGAGGCTTAGGAGCGAGAACGACCAGATGGCTCCACCGCTGGCCAGAATCGTGAGGAGTGACCATGGCAAAACATACGTTACCGCGAGGCCGAAGTAGCCCGCACGTCGCGAGTCACGCGTGGAGCGGGCCCAGCGCAACTGGTGCTCGCAAAAGCCTCTTAACGAATATGCTGGCACCGTCGTCGACACCACTTCTGAAACAAGCTGCACTTTGTAGCCGGCAGCAGCAAGGCGGGCACCAAGCTCGTAATCATCAGCGAGCTGTTCCAGCAGCGCCTCAAAGCCGCCTATCCTCGCGAGAGCAGCCTTCGTCGTCGCCAGGGTTGAGCCCAGGCCAAAGCGTATGCCGCCTTCGAGCTTGCGCGCGGTGAGAACACCGGGCATAAAGTCTGTACTGATACCAAGGGCTTCCAGCCTCGACCACAGGCCGCGGGACGCTTCGCCAACATACGGCACGGTAACGAGTCCGACCTGCTCGTCTGCAAACGGTGCGGTCACACCCGTCAGGTAGGTTGGCGATACGAGGATGTCGCTGTCGTTCACGAGAATGTGCTCGAAGCGAGCGTGAGGCAATAGTTGCGTGAGTGAAGAAACCTTGCCGTTTGTGCCGAGCCGATGTTCGCAGACGATAAGCTGAAGCGCGATGTTGGGAAAATCAACGCGCAGGCGAGCTACCTCAGCAACGGAGGGATCGTCGAGCGATGACACGCCGAACAGCAGCTCCCATTCGCTGGCGTAGTTTTGCTGGCAGTGGCTCGCAAAGCCAGCGTACATGCGAGGATCTGAACCTTTGAGCGGCTTGAGGATGGAAATGCCAGGTGCGTAGGCACCTGAAGGAATCACTCGTGAGGCACGCGCGAAATCACGGGCACCCCAAAGTGCAAGCAGGCCATAGGCGATGCCGCTTAACGTAAGGAGCACTGCGAGCCATTCACATGCTGTGGCAATCAGAGACACTCTTACGAGTGTAGGGCGGCGCGTAGCCGATGCGCGAGCAAGAAGAGCAGGGTTGCAGGACAGCCGATGCATCGCTCCCGACCACTTCCTCTGCTTGAAGCGATGGGGTGCCGTCCTAGTAGCGGTGTAGGCTTGTTGCGTGGCGAAACCGGATGACTCAGAAATCCTGACGCTGAATGGGCACGAGGTGCGAGTCTCGAATCCCACGAAGCTCTACTTCTCGCAACAGGCGCAAGTCAGCAAGCTGGACCTCGTCCGCTATTATCTTGCGGTCGCGCCCGGGGCGCTGCAGGGTATCCGCGACCGCCCTATAGTCCTGAAGCGGTTTGTGAACGGAGCGCACGCAGAGCCGTTCTACCAGAAGCGTGCACCCGACAACCGGCCCGAGTGGCTGCGCACCGTGACGCTTTCATTTCCGTCAGGCCGCACGGCAGAAGAAGTGGTCGTGGACGACGAAGCCGGGCTCGCGTGGATCGTTAACCTCGGCTGCATGGAGCTGCATCCCCATCCGGTACGCAGTGCCGATCTGGATCATCCGGACGAGCTGCGCGTCGATCTTGACCCTGGGCCAGGCGTTGGATGGAATGACGTTCGTGCTGTCGCGCTGGAAGTAAGAGCGTTGCTGGAAGAGCTTGGCCTTGTGCCGTTTGTGAAGACCAGCGGCTCGCGCGGCATTCACATCAATGTTCGCATCGAGCAGAAGTGGAGCTTCACGGAAGTCCGCCGCGCCGCGCTGGCTCTGTCACGCGCCGTCGAGCGCCGTGCACCTTCGCTTGCCAGCTCGAAGTGGTGGAAGGAAGAGCGACACGGTGTCTTTCTCGACTACAACCAGAACGCCAAAGACCGCACTACCGCCTCTGCCTATTCCGTACGTCCGCTGCCGGATGCGCGTGTGTCTGCTCCATTGCGCTGGGACGAGGTAACCGCATGCGAACCGGGCGACTTCACTGTCCTCACCATGCCGGCACGGTTTGAGAAGATCGGCGACCCGCACGCAGACATGGACCAGCACGTTTGCTCGCTCGATGCGCTGCTCGATCTCGCCTCGCGCGACGAAGCCGAAGGTCTTGGCGACGCGCCATGGCCCCCGCACTTTACGAAGCAGGCAGGCGAACCGAAGCGTGTGCAGCCGTCCAAGGCGAAGAGCGATAAGAGCTTTGACGAGCAGATGAACGAAGGCTTCGGTGCGCACCGTTTCCGCAAGCAGTCTGCGAAGGTAAAGGCGAAATCGGAGTCCGCGATCAGCACAGGGATTGCGGCAGAAAGTGATGCCGCGACAGCGGCAGACATCGCGCCAAAGCCGAAGCGTGGCCGCGCTTCAAAGTTTCCACTGCTGATCATTGCGCACTCGTCTGATAAAGAAGCGGCCATGGCCGGCCTCGAGCGCTGGAAGGCTAAGTACCCGGAAGCTGCGCAGCATCTGGCGATTGACGATGTGCTGGTCGATCGCCAGCGCGGCAGCGCCTACATCTGGTATCGCATCCGCGTGAACCTACGCAACGTGCCCGAAGATATTCGTCCTATGCAGGAAACGCCCGAGCCGGACGACGATCCCACGCGTAAGTGGCGCGAAGCGCCGCAACCAGTGGCTCCCTCTGAAGAAACTACGAATGTGGAAGGCGGGGCCAATGAGGACTAGTAAGGGAACGACCGCGGTCGGCTACGTGAATCGCAACCAGCAAAGAGTAATGAGCAAGACTGACAAGACTGGTACTGATCACGGGCAACGAATTTATGTTCTTCGGTGCGAGCACTGCCAGAAGGACTACGGAGCAAATGGAACGGACATCTTTCAACGGCTGTGCCCGAACACGCGATGCATGAGCCAGCAGCGAGGTAGACCTGGACTAGCGTTCGACTGACGGAAGACGTTCATGCTCACCGGCAAATATCGTCGCAAGCTCCTGCGGAGCCACGACCTCAAGCTGCGCATAAGTACACTCACTGGGCTGCTTGTCCGTGCGCCAGCGGCGAAAGTGCGCTAGGTGTCGGAAGCGGTCGCCCTGCATATGTTCATAAGCGACCTCGACGACTAGCTCAGGACGCAGCAGGTTCCATGAGAGGTCTTTACCGCCTGTCCATCGGCTCTTGCCACCGGGCATGCGGCTATCGGCGTGTGCTTCGGCTTCCGCCCATCGCGCCCATGGATGATTTGCGTTCGCATTTTCGCGGTACGGGGCGAGGAACTCGACTAGTTCTTCGCGCTTTTTTGCCGTGAAGCTCGCGCACGTACCAACGTGCTGCAATGCGCCAGCATCGTCGTACAGGCCAAGTAGCAGTGAACCGATGAGTGAGTTCTCACCGTTCTTGTGCCAACGGAAGCCAGCGACGACGCAGTCACAATCACGTTCGTGTTTGATCTTCAGCATCGCGCGTTTGTCGGGCTGATAGGTTCCGCTCTTCGGCTTGGCAATGACGCCGTCGAAGCCTGCACCTTCAAAGCGCTGGAACCAGTCCTCTGCGGTGGCGTGGTTTTCCGTTGCTGGCGTGATGTGCAGCGGCGCTTTCGTATGCGCGAGCAGCTTCTCCAACTCTGCGCGCCGTTCGCTGAAGGGAGTCTCGCGCAAATCGCGGTCAGCGATGGAGAGCACGTCGAAGAAGACAACGGACGCGGGTGTTTGCTCCGCGAGCAGCTTCACGCGTGATGCCGCAGGATGAATGCGCAGCTGCAACGCGTCGAAATCGAGTGTGCCGTTGCGCGCAATCACTACTTCCCCATCCAAGACGCACTGCTCCGGGAGTTGTGCCTTCAGTGTCTCCACGAGCTCAGGAAAATAGCGGTTTAGCGATTTCGTGTCGCGGCTTTGAATGAGCACATCATCACCGTTGCGAAAGACAATAGCGCGAAAGCCGTCCCACTTCGGTTCGAACAGCCACGTGTCACCTGCAGGGATGACGTCGACCCGCTTCGCGAGCATGGGAAGGATTGGAGAGGCTACAGGAAGGCTCACGCGTACCAGCGTATACCTGCGACACGATCGCAGCGAGAGATCACCGCCGAATAGAAAGTAGCTCCCTCGCCTGCGGCGAAGGAGCAAAAAGGGGCGGCAACTTAGGGGGAGAGCCGATGGACGAATACCGGATCGACGCTCCGGCATGAAGCGCTAGGAAGGACGTGGCAGCCAGACTGTCATCGTGGTTCCCTGCTCGGGCGTGGAGTCCACCTCAATGTGACCCTTATGACGGTCGACAATCTCCTTCGAAATGTAGAGCCCTAGACCGTTGCCAAGGTCGCCTTTCGTGCTGATGAACGGCTGAAAAAGCTGCTGCTTCAGCTTCTCGGGAATGCCCTTGCCGTTGTCATGGACAGAGAAGCCAGTCTCCGCAGGCGACTCGACAATCGAAACCAGTACGCGGCTTCCGAGTGGCGAGGCGTCGATCGCGTTCGACGTGAAATTCGCGAGCACCTGGCGAATCTGGCCAGTAATGCCGCACATTACGAGATTGTGGGGACCTTCGACTCGCACGGTGATTTGCCGGTTTCGAATTTTTCCCGCAAATAGTCGCAAAACATCTTCCACCATCGGACCCGCCTGGAATGTTTCTGCGAGATCGGATGTTTCGCGATTCCAGCGCAGCGTCTGCTTGGTGATGCCGGAGATGCGCTCGAGCTCACTTTCCACCATGCCGATGTAGCTGCCAGCGGGTCCTTCACCTGGCATTTCCGTGCGCAGCAGGTACATCAGGTTGGTGATTGCCTCGAGAGGATTATTAATCTCATGTGCAATCACGCTGGTCATACGACCGGTTAACGCCAGTTTTTCTGTCATGCGGAGCGCCATCTCCCGCTCCTTGCTTTCGGTAAGGTCAACGAGTGTGCCAATCCATCCGGCGCGACGCGCGCCAACACGCTGAAATGGCGTGATGCGCACAAGATTCCAGCGCTCGGCCTCTCCGGTTGCACCCTGGAGGCGAATCTCTGCCTCAAACTGACTGCCATTCACGACACATTCTTTCCAAAGTGCTGCACAACGTTCTGCGTCTTCACGCAGAATTTCCGGCTCGTCATACCAGCGCCCTTCGCGATGCATCCCTTGCCTCACCCAGCGCTCGTTCACGTAGGTCAGTCGACCTTCATCGTCGACGGTAAATATCTTTGCCGGCAGCGATTGCGTGAGCTGCTGGAACCGTACTTCGCCCAACTCGATCGCTTCTTCGGCGCGTCGCAGACCTATCGTGGTGAGCGCGGCTCGGAAGTCGCGTGCCGAATCGATCTCCATGGCGGTCCATGGCGCACTGCGGCCACGAACAGTTTCTTTCCACTCGTCAAACGAAGTGCGGGGATGCAGTTGACCACTTGCGTCCACACCCTTACCCGGCTCACCGGCCCATCGAACGGTGCGTACGACCTCGGGCCGGAACCAAAGCAGGTAGCGTTTCTGCACAGAAGAGATACGGATTGCGATCAAACCACTGCCAACATCACGAAACTGCTCTCCATCCTGCATTTCTGACGCAAGATGCGAGGAGTGGTAAACCTCGAAGTCGGGGAGTTTGTTCAGCCATACAACAAGGCGATCCAGATCAGCTTCCTTTGGCAACTCGCCATAGCGCGAATAGCTGCTCTCCAGGACAAGCGCTACGCCCTCCGCGTTGGTAATGCCGCAGATCGTAGGCAGCTGTGCGGCAAGACCGTTCAGGTAGTGTGGCTCGGAAGCAAGCTCGGTGAGCACGTTGCGCTGCACAGCGTGGAAGTGAAGCATCTGCTGCAGACGGGCGGCGGTGTGAAATGCATTGAGCTGTGTGCTTGCCATGCGCGTCAGCATGTCGCACGCGCTGCGCACCAGATACGGCACAAGTTTCGCCTCCGCGTGGTGCCCACCGATGAGCCCCCACAGTCGACCCTCATTCACGATGGAGACCGACATCGATGAGATGGTCCCCATGTTGCGCATGTATTCCAGATGAATGGGAGAAACACTGCGCAGTGTTGAGCGCGAAAGATCGAGTCCCCGAGCGGCCATACCCTCCACCCCCACCAGCGGAGAGGGCGTGTAGTCGGCGTTCGGGATGATGCGCGTTGTGTTCAGCACATACAGCTCGCGCGCCTGGCGTGGTATGTCTGTGCTCGGAAATCGGAGGTGAAGATAGCTTGGCAAACGACCGTTACTCACTTCGGAGAGAACAGTGCCAGCGCCCGCATCGTTGAAGCGATAAAGCATCACCCGGTCGAAGCCCGTGAGTTCTGCAACCTGTCGCGCGAGTGCGTCGCAAAGCTCCTGCTCGTTGCGGAGGCCGCCAAGCGTAGATACGAAATTTGTGATGACCGCATTCATCAACTCAGGGCCGACAAGACGGTCCTGCCGCTCAAATTCCAGCGCGTGGTATTCACCAACGCAGTGCGTCACGACGCTGAACATCTCTTCGCCGGAGCGGAATGTTCCGAGAAAGCTGACCATGCCTTCCGGTGTTTCCACTGGGTCGCCCACAACCTTCTGCAAACGCACAGCGTTCACGATTTCCCGTGGAAGAATTGTCTCGATGCTTTCGCCGAGTATGAGCTTGAGAGGGATTTGAAGGTATCGAGCGGCATTGTCGCTGGCGACCAAAATTTGACCGAAAGCGTTGTCGATCAGCAGAAAGAAGCCGTGCTGCTGTACGCTGCCTGGAAGGCGAATCGGCTCTTCGGCGCAATCCAGTTCCGCAATCAGTTCGCTGGCTTGGAGCCCGCTTGCAACATTCACGCTAGACCTTCCATATAGGTGGATGCCTGGGCAACGCGGTTAGGTGTCTCGCGTGTGTCTGGGCGATACGCGCGCGTCTCGCCATCACCTGCCATTCGTCTACTGCCACTCGTCTATTTGATATCAGCATGGCTGCTGGACTCAGGAGATGCTTTCGCGCTCGTGCATCGCTTCTGCGAATATCCCAAACATGGAGCGGGCAGCAGCGATTACTTCGTCGGCGTCCGTTTCGGGAAGCGCGATCAACTCGTCTTTGAAGCTGCGCCACATACTGCCCGTGTGTTCGCCGTAGCCGCGGAAGTATGTGTTGCCGTTTCCGTCGGCAAAACCAAATTTCTCTTCCACGTGCTTGGCGATGTATTGTCCGCCGAGCGTGGAGCCTTCGACCACGTACATCGCGCCTAAAAAGCGCGCGGGCGACAAAGCGCTTGTTGCTTCGCCTGCAAGAAAGACCGCCGTGAGCTGCTCTTCGATACTGCCGCTGGAGATAGGGGCAGCGCTCAGGTTCTTGAGGTCTGCCTGAATGAGCAGACTGCGCCGGCGCGCAGCCAGAAGATCGCAGTACGCCTCGGGAGCGTGTTTTGTGGCCCAAGCTTCCCAACCACTGAGCACGCTGCCAAGGCTTTGGAGCGCATTCACATACTGCGAGAGCGTCAGATCCGCTGACATCAACGGAAGTGTCGCTTCTGTCGCTTCGTGTTCTGGGCGCGTTTCCGCGCGGAGCCTGTCCACATCCACATCTTTATTGTCGGCGACGAGCGCAGAAACGAACAAGCAATTCGAATCACACTTGCGGTGCAGAGCCAACATTTTTTGCGCAGAGGCGCATCACACTCGTCACCCACCATGCTGTAGGGCAATGTTTCCCGAAACTTTCGTGTTTCTAGAGGAGTTCGTCGTGTTTCTACGCAGCCTCCGCCACGTGCTGTTCTGTTCCGCTGCTTTGCTCGTGACCGCTCTCCCCGCATGTGCCGACCCCCTCCCCGGCACGCTGGCTGGAAGCTGGCGAATCACGCGCATCCTCCCCACCAGCAACGTGGCCTGCTGGGACGCCGAGCACGCCCGGGCCTTGATTGGCAGCACACTTACCTACCGCGAAAGCGCGATGCGCTGGCGTGATGGCTCAGTGCCGCTGCAGGACATCTACACGCGGACGGTTTCTGCTTCTGATTTCCAAAAAGAGAACTCCGGTAACGACGCACCAGCAACGTTTGTGCAATTGGGTATTCGTTCGCCTCGCGTGCTGGAGATCAACCTGCAGCATGAAGACATGGACATCACTGGAGCGACCACTGAAGTACCGGGCGACTCAGTACTGCTTGCGGGGCCGAATCGCATTGTGGTGAGCGCTTGCGGTGTGTATTTCGAGGCGACGCGAAGCGCAGGAGTTGTGCGCGCATCGCTCGGTTCGCGTGGAAGCACTGGGCGTTAAACGTCCGCGAAGTTAGCCTGCTGCGGGCATGTTTGAGTTCGAGGTGTCAGCACACACTTCCAGCTACCATTCCTTGCTTCTTCCAGACTCCCAAGATCTTGGCGTTGTATTGAACGCGATCCACCCTTTGTACCTTCTGCGAACAATTTGTTCGTGCTCTTATAGCGAAACTCCGGCGGAAAGTGCTTCGACTATTCCGCGGGAGTGGGTGACCTACTCCCGCAAAGTGACAAGCGTAGCGCCCTGCCCGCCCTCGTTGTAGGGCGGCTCTGTGACGGACGTAACGTGAGGGTGCTGACGGAGGAAGTCGCGGAGCGTGCGTCGAAGAATCCCCATTCCAACTCCATGGACTACGCGAATGCTCGGCAGTCCGGCCAGGTAAGCGCGCTCGACAAAGCGATCGACCTCGGACTCCGCTTCACCCGCGGTGCGACCAATCACATTGATCTCCGAGGTCATGTAGTCGCTGTCATCCGCACCTGATGAGACCGTGATGCCTGCGCCACGACGCAGCTTTGGCACCGGTGGCTCAACCGCCCCTGCGATCACCTCGACCACATCGGTTATGGGCACGCGCGTCTTCATTGCGCCGACCGTCACTTCCAGCGTTTTCTTATCAACTACGCGTGTAATGCGGCCTTCACGACCGAGCGATTTCAGTCGCACCAGATCGCCAAGCTGCGGATTGCGGCGACGGTCGGCAGGCTTTGTCTCCGTCGGATTTTCGCTCGTGTTGTGCGCGAGCACCGTTGTTTGGAACTGCTCGGAAAACTCGCGCCGCAGCCGCGCCATGCGCAGGGCAGATTCGCGTGCGATCTTCTGCGCGACAGTCTTGTCGTCGATCGCCTTGACCGTGTCCTTGATCTGCGATTCGAAGTCCTTGATCAGAGCTTCCAATTGCCGCTCAAGCTCGCGCGTGCGTGCCTTCTGCTCTGCGCGTCCTTCCTGCTGAACGTGCAGGCGTTCACTGTTCAGTTTGCGCTGCGTTTCGGCAAGAACACCGCGTTCGGTTGCAGCGGCTGTGAGTTGAGAGTGGAGTTCATCCAGGAAGCGGCCTATATCGATTTGCTGGGTGGTGAGCTGTGAGCGCGCGTTGTCAACAATCGCTCGGTCGAGCCCCAAACGCGCGGCAATGTTGAGTCCCGCCGACGCACCCGGCACACCGAGCCGCAAATCATAAGTGGGTGCGAGTCGCTCTTCATCAAAGCCCACCGCAGCGTTCAACACGCCCGAGTGCTTTGCGGCGTACACCTTCAACGACGTAAGGTGCGTCGTGATGATCGACCAAGCATTGCGGGCGAGAAAGTGCTCGGCCACGGCGACCGCAAGCGCTGCGCCTTCCTCCGGATCCGTCGCGGATCCCAGCTCATCGAGGAGCACCAACGAGCGGTCGTCTGCGACGCGAGCGATGCGATCGACATTCACCACATGCGCCGAGAACGTCGACAGGTTCTGCTCGATGGACTGTGCGTCGCCGATATCTGCGTAGATAGCTGTAAACAGCGGCAGCCGTGCGCTCGCCGCAGGAACAGGCAGCCCAGCCTGAGCCATAATCGCCAGCAGCCCGGTTGTCTTTAGCGCTACCGTTTTGCCGCCGGTGTTCGGACCGCTGATGATCATTTGTCGCTTTGCCTCAGGAGCACTCGGCAGCGCAATCGTAAGCGGCACGATGTTTGCACCCGTGTCACGCAGGTGCATCTCGAGCAATGGATGCCGTGCCGCTCCTAAGGAGAACTCCGTCTCGCGTTCGGAGAGGACCGGTCGCACGCAATCCAGCTTCTGCGCGAACAGTGCAGCAGCCTGATGGGCGTCGGCCTCTGCAAGCACCTCCGCTCCAAGCAACAATGCTTCCGCCTGATTTGCGAGAGCACGCGTCATCGCTACCAGAATGCGATGCACCTCGGCCTGCTCCTCATCCAGCAGTCGCACAAGTTCGTTGTTCTGCTCGATGGTTTCCAGCGGCTCCACGAAAACCGTCTGCCCGCTGGAACTTGAGCCGTGTACCACACCGCCGACGCGCCGCTTGTACTCAGCCTTCACCGGAATCACGAAGCGCTCGCCGCGCACGGTGATCAGGTCGTCCTGGGTGCTACCCGCCTCCGCAAGCTTGGAAAGCGCTCGCCGCAAACTGTCTTCTATAGCCCGATGCTGCCGCTCCATTGCCCGACGTATTCGCCGCAACTCCGGCGAAGCATCATCACTCAACGAACCGTCTGCTTCGATCTTGCCGCGTAGAAAGCGGAGCAGATTTTCGAGATCGCTATCCCGGAGAGGAGCTGAAAGCTGCTCCATGAGTGGCCACTGATTGCGCACAGAATCCGGCGGGGCGAGTATGACTTCGCGCCAGGCCTGCACCCGCTCCGCATGCTCCAAAGCTCGCAACAACTCTTCTGCTTCCAGAGCAACGCCTTCGATTCGCGCCTGCTCCAGCAGTCCGGAGATGCTGAAGATGCCTCGAAAATCAAACCCATTTCCGCCAGCGACCAAGCGCCGCATCTCTGCAGTGCGCCCCTGCTGGCTTTCGATCCACGGCAGCTCTGCCGTCGGCTCAAGCGCAACAACGCGTTCGCGACCAAGCAAAGACCGCGCGCCTGCAGCCACACGTTCGCGGAGCGCTTCCCATTGCAGGGCAGCTCCGCCACGTTCTCGTAAAGGTTCAGGTAATTGTTTGTCGAGGTTCACCACTCTATTAGAGGCAATCCCCGGGGAAACGTCTCAGGTCGTAGGCCTCCACGCCTCGCGCAACCCGCATCACAAATCTGGGTCATTACCTATGGAAGCGTTTCTCATCTGCTTCTATCTGTTCCGAGTGAGTGATGAAAGGGAAGACACATGAAGAAGCTTATAAAGAAGGGCATTTCCACTCTGATGATTGCTGGAGCGCTTGCTGTCACTGCACCGCTGGCGCAGGCACAGTACTACGGCCACGACCGTCATGGCGACTTCCGCAATGGAGCCTATAACGGCGGCCGCGGAGGCTACTACGATAACCGTGACGACCGGTACCACGGCCATGGCATCGGCACAGGATCAGGGGCGGCTATCGGCGGCGTTGGCGGTGCGGCGCTTGGCGCACTGTTTGGCGGAGGACTGAAGGGCGCATTGATCGGTGGCGGCCTTGGCGCAGGCATCGGTGCAATCGCTGGGCATAAACACCAGACGCACGAGCGGCACGAATACTACCGTGACCGGGGCTACTACGTTCCTCACCATTAGAGTTGAGTCGGACAGGCCCTCGAGACAATCGTGACCTGCTCCGCATATCAGAATCCCAGATTTTAGACCTATGCACGAAAGGATCGATGAACATGATGCAACGTATTGCGATTGCCGGAAGTATTGCTCTTGGACTTGCCTTTAGCTCCTCCACAACTTTTGCGCAGAATGCGCCCATCGCACCGCGCTCCGCGCAGAAGCAGGTAGCGGGCGCGCAGAACTGGTCGAAGGAGCAGTTGCTCACCTCCACAGTCCACCAGGCATGGCTGCTGAGTGGAAAGAACGAAGCGACCTTCTTTGACATGGTTTCGCAGCTTGCGGAGATCTCTGCCAGCAACCGTGGCATCCAGCTTCCGCAGACCGAGGCCGCTGGCCGCAAAGTAGGCGAGTCCATCAAGGAAGCAGCAAAGAAGGACACGGATCAACTGCTGTTCGCGCTGGTAGATGACGCCGTGCGCCAGTTCGGCGGCGACGACACACCAAAACCGGCCGGTTCACGCAAGTAGATCGTTTTAAAACATCTGCGGCTCCAGCACTGCCGTTATAGCTTCACTCTCGTTCCCTTTCAGGTCGATCGAAGTGACGCTATACCGATAGCGTATGGAGCCGCTAGCTGTTATGTCGTGGAAGGCAGGCAGCGTAACCGGCACACTTGTCAGCAGAGAACCACGTCCGCTGATTGCGAGTGACAGGTCCGCGCGATAAACCCTGTAGCCGGCGAGTTGATCATCCTGCACCGACTCCCAGATCAGATCAACCGCATAAGTCAAGCTTTTACCCTGCGTGAAAGATTCATGGAACCCGGCCACAGAAAGATTCGTTGGCGGCGGCGGCGGGAAGTTGTCGCGCAGCATGAACGCGACTGCGGGAGACGCAACACTCCAAAGCTCTAGCTTGTGTCCGTCCAGATCGACGGTTTGCTTTCGCTCTGCCGTGTAGCGATAGGGTTCCTCGGTTATCGCGCTGGTATCGAGGGTTGCACTTGCGAGCGCACGGTTTGCTGCACCGGAATTCTCTTTGGAGTTGGCGCTGAGTGTGACTACTGCAGGCGGCAACTTTACCTTCCTGATGCCATCGAAATCGAATTTGCCAGGTTTGCGCTCTGTGCCGGTCTGCCCTGACGCTGAGCCACTGTTTGTCTTCAAGTCCTCGCGCACCAGCAGCACTTCAGCCTGCGGATCGGCAGCTTGCCAGCGCAGCACAACTCCCAGCCGAGAACCCTCGGCGTGCAATCCTTCCACCGTCTGCGGCGAACGTCCCGCTGCGGCAAAGGCTGGATTGGAATAACCGGCACTCTTGCCCGACGCGCTGAACAGCTCCAACCGGTACGTCAGCAGCCGGGGCGGGCCGCTACTGAGATCGTTTGCCAAAGCATCCTGCAGAGCCGATTGCGTCTTCGAGGAACCCGGAACCATAAAGCTTCCACTCATGCCGGCCACTGGTTTACAAATTCCCGTTCCAACCGCACGGCACACGCGTGCAGAAATCAGCCCGGGCTTTTGCGTGAGCCCATCGGAAGTGCGCAGCGGCAACGTGAAGTGCAACTCCACCAGGTTGCCACGCCTTTCCGCACTTAGATTCGTCACCGCAGCTGGAATCTGTAGTGACGGCGGTTTCGGCGGCCCGGGGTTCGCACAGCCAACCAGCAAGGAAGCGCAAGCGGTAAGCAGCAGTGCGGCCGAGCGTGAAAAGAACGTCATCAAAAATGAGCCTAGCATTGCGCTCGTCTCAGCTTTCCCGTTGGAGAGACACGAAAGCGAATCCATCCCGAACCCTAAGAAGGCAGCCGTCGATTCGCCCTGCACAGCGCAGCGATCTTGCCATGCTCTACGGCCTATTGACGGAAACCTGTTGCGGCAAGCAACTAGCAATTCGGCGCCCCGCATCCTCCATAGGACTGAAAAGAATTTCGTAGGGCTACAAACCCTACCGCCCCGGACTTGAGGAGATTGCGATGCCAGAAGCGCTGCTGGAAGCCGAACAGGAAATCACGGAGGAGTTGCATCCGATTGGTGGCGCCGAACTGCCGGTAGAAGACGCGTCCGCAACGGGCACCGACAGCACTCTCGACGTCAGCGACGTGGGCGTCGCCGCTGAGGATGTCGAAAGTGCAATCGAAAATAAACGCATTGGCGAACGCATTAAGTACCTCCGTCAGCGCAAGCAGATGGGTCTGGTCGAGCTAGGGCGTCACACTGGGCTTTCCGCCAGCTTTCTCAGCCAGCTTGAGACAGGCCGCGTTGTTCCCACGTTGCGCAATCTGGCGCGCATAGCCATGGTGTTTTCCAAGGACATGAGCTTCTTTTTCGAGCCGGAAAAGCCCGAGCTGTTCCGTATAACTCGCGCCGCAGATCGCCATCGCCAGCCGCAGACTGGCGTGGATGATCCTGGCTACTTTTTTGAAAGTCTCGGCCATGTTCCGGGATTTGCGCGTGGAGAGTCCGGCAAACGCATCACGCCGTACATAGCTGAGTTTTTGGCGGCCTCCGAAACGCGCCAGCCGCGCGCGCATCGCCACTCGGGCATGGAGTTTTTGTATGTTCTCGAGGGCCATCTCAAGCTGGTGCACGACGGTAAGGCCGACACTTTTGAGGAAGGGGATGCCCTCTATTTCGACGCCACCATAACCCACAGTTATGAGTGTGCCGGCGCAGGTGCGTGCAAGGTGCTCATCGTCACCATGCCGGAGGGTATGCGTGGCAATCCCACTGGTTCCAATTTACCCATCAAGGGAAGGCCGAAGAAGTAGCCCTGTCGCTAACGATCCGACAGGAACATTTTCTCCACATCCAGCCAGTCGTCTACGCGGCGAAAGCCTGTCACGAGGGCATTTGCTGGACTGGTGAACATGATGCCTTCACCACGAAAAAGCCGAAGTTGCCGCGGGTTGTCGTCAATCAGGTAGTCCGCCTGCAAAATCGATTTGTCACCGCAGAACACGATGCGGGATGTCGGAATGAATGGGAAATGCTTCGCCAGCCACTTGTACTTGGCATTGAAGCTGGACGGCACTTCCATCGCCGCGCTCGCAATGAACACGTCATAGCGAGACTGCAACGCGGCGAGCACACGCTGGGCGTGCGGCATGACTTCGAGGCAAGAGAAGAAGTCCTCAGACAGCATGTACTGCACCAGTGTGTCCTGATGAGCGGGCGGCACATAATCCCAAAGCCAACGCCCACGCAGATCGTCTGTGGTGATCTTTGTTCCAAAGTCGCGGTTATATCGGGTCAGGTGTTCAGCGAGTGCGTCGGCGATGACTTCATCCATGTCGACGGCAATAATCTTCCGGTTCACGCCGTTATGGTAACTGCTACTGCAAACGGCTGGCTCCGGTAATGGCTCACTTGTAACAATCAGGCTGCGGCGAGGCAGTTGCGTCCTTGCATTTTGGCCTGATATAGCGCGTCGGCGGCGGTCGCGATCAGGTCATCGAGCGACGTGTGCTCGCCTGCTTCGTGCGTTGCGACACCAACGCTCAACGTGGCTCCTGAATCGCCTTCCCGGAAACGGTGCGACGCGAATGCCGCCCGCAGTTGTTCGGCCAGCACCGCCGCGTCGTGAGGAGACGTGTGCGGCAGCAGCAGCGCAAGGCCATCGAACAGGTAGCCGATGCCGGAAGCGGTCGGCGTGTCCCGGTGCAGAACCACTGCATCCACTCCGCAGAGCAGCACGATAACGACCATCACGGGAAGCCATGACAGCCACCGCGACGCTGTCATTCGCGTGTGTTCAGATGTTTGCATTGTGCAGACTCAGCAAGAACACGTGCGGCTCTGAGACCTTCTTGGAAGGTCCTCGTACGGCACTCAAATCTCTGAAATTTTGGACGGATGAAGCAACAGTTACCTGCTCTCTTCACGAGAGAAGGCAACCATTCGCTTCAGCAGGAGTGATTAAGGTCGCCCGGCGACCAAACGCTCATGCGGCGGTTCTTCTACGCCGTCTGTGCAGCGTGTGCCTGCGCGAGGCGTTCGCCCGGTGGCCATGACCCCGGCGCATCGCGCCGTGGATCCCAGAAGAGCAGCCGTCCACATGTCTCACAGGTGTAAAGGTCGTTAGCGTGCTCCCTCCCAGTCAGGTCATTCCAGCGCTGCGGCCGCACCATCATCTGGCAAGCCGAACACTTGTGGTCCACCGCTTCTGACACACCACTGCCTCTCGACTTTGCAATGCGATCATAGGTCGCCAGCGTTGGTGCATTCTCATCTGAAGTTGCAAGCGCGCTACGCAATCCGGAACGCTCGGCCTCGAGTGCGGCAATGGATGGAGTGTTGCGTTCTTTCAACGTCGTCGCATTGCCACGCGTACGAACCAGGGTGGCGTCAGCAGACTCGAGCCCCAGCCTGTTGGTCGCCAGCTCACTTTCGAGCGTTTCCGTGAGCTCCATGGAAGCGAGCTCGGCATCTTCGAGCTTTGCAATCGACTCATCACCGAACGCGATCTCGCGCTCATAAGCAGCAACCTGTTGTGTCGATGTCGCTGCATCCAACTGCCGTTTCAGCCGGCCGATCTTGTTGCGATGGTCGGCAATGTCAGACTCATGCCGCCGGCGTAGCGCATCTTCCTTTGCAAGCGCGTCCTGCGTGGCCGCTACCTTCCCCTCGGCAGCCTTCTTCGCCGATTCGGCAGCAGCCACACGGCGCGGCGCTTCCAGCAGTTGATCGCGAAGGCGCTTCAGATCGAGGTCAATGGCTTGCAGGGTGATGAGTTGTTCGAGCGCAGCGTTCATAAGCAGTGAGTTAGAGGGTAGAGACTTGCCGCGGCTGAGGCAAGAACGTGACCACTCAGCGGGCGCGACCTTTTCCTCCCATCCGGAAGCCGTCTCGTCGACAGCACTGCGCAGTAGGACTAATTTCATGAAAGGGATTCAGCGTAGAAGCAACCATCAGGGGAGAACTACTTTGAAAGCAGCCGTGGTCACCGCCGCAGGCAAGACGCCAGTTTTTGCAGACTTCGAGACACCCAATGTGAGGGAAGGTGAGGAGCTAATCGCAGTGCGTGCCGCCGCGCTCAGCAACCTGACAAAGATGCGGGCGTCCGGTGCACATTACAGTTCTGCCGGCGTGTTTCCGGCGGTCGCCGGAACAGATGGCGTTGGCATTGCGCCAGACGGACGCCGTGTGTACTTCGCCATGCCGGAAGCTCCATATGGCTCGCTCGCTGAGTTCTGCCCCATCAACTCACGCCGCACTGTAGACATTCCAGACTCGCTCGATGAAATCACCGCTGCCGCTATTGCAAACCCGGGCATGTCAGCATGGGCTGGTCTGATGGAGCGCGCGAAACTCGTGTCAGGTGAAACCGTGCTGGTGAACGGCGCAACGGGGACCGCAGGGCGAGTGGCGGTTCAACTGGCCAAATATCTGGGAGCTGACAAGGTCATTGTCACCGGTCGTAATGCCGCCGAGCTCGAAGCTTTGAAGCAGATCGGCGCAGATATAGCTATCCCGTTTGTTCTGAACGCTGCGGACCCATCTGGCGCGCGCGACTTTGAGACAGCTCTCGCCGACACCTTTGCAAACGGCATCGATGTCGTCCTCGACTACCTTTGGGGCGGGAGCGCCAAGAGCATCATCAACGCCGTCGCGAATACGATCGAAGATCGCGCCATGCGCTTTGTACAGGTCGGGAGTGCAGGCGGGGAAGCCACCATCGATCTGCCTGCAGCCGCGTTGCGCTCCTCGGCCATCACGCTCATGGGCAGCGGTATCGGAAGTGTGAGCCGCAAAGGTCTGGTGCAATCCATACGCAGCGTCTTCGAAGCGGTTTCACCAGCAGGCCTGACCGTTGCAACGAAGGTTGTGCCCTTAGGCCAGGTCGAAGGTGTATGGGAAACCGCGAGTGGTCAGCCGCGCGTCGTGTTCACCGTCGCGTAAGCTCCTTGCACCTTGCCAAAACTGGCGGCGGCAAGTTTGCTGCACTCCCTAAGCAGAAATTGCATCCAAGGGCGTCCAGATAGAATCTCTTCCAAGAGTATCCCTCTATGGCAGCCGCAGCAGCAACCCTTCCCGTAGCCGTCCCCTGGCGTCCGAGCGTAAATCCCTGGATTGTCGCGATGACCGTGACGCTGGCCACCTTCATGGAAGTGCTGGACAGTTCCATCGCTAACGTGGCACTGCCGCACATTGCGGGCGGCCTTGGCGCAACGCAGGACGAAGCTACCTGGGTGCTCACGGCTTACCTCGTGGCCAACGCGGTGATTCTGCCTGCGGGTGCCTACATGACCACGTTCATCGGGCGCAAAAAGTTCTACATGATCTGCGTAGCGCTGTTCGGCATCAGCTCCGCGCTTTGCGGTATCGCTCCGACGCTTCCACTACTGGTCTTTTTCCGAATTCTGCAGGGCATCGGCGGCGGCGGTCTTGCTCCAAGTGAGCAGGCCATTCTGGCCGACACCTTCCCGCCCGAAAAACGTGGGCAGGCGTTCGCGATGTACGGCCTCGCCGTCGTGGTCGCGCCGGCTATTGGGCCAACACTTGGCGGATACATCACCGACAACTTCGACTGGCGCTGGATTTTTTATCTCAACATTCCCATTTGCCTGCTCTCGCTGTTCCTGACCTCTCGTATCGTGGAAGATCCACCGTGGGTTGAGAAGGAAGTGAAGAAGAACAAGCAGGGTGGACTGAACCTGGACTTCCTCGGTTTCGGTCTCGTTGGCCTGACGTTCGGCTCTCTTGAATTCATTCTCGATAAGGGCCAGGAAGACGACTGGTTCTCTTCGCACCTCATCACCTTCTTTGCAATAACGATGGTGGTGGCGTTTGTTCTGCTCATCTGGTGGGAACTGCGCATGCTTCGCAGCGGCAAGAAGCCGCTGCTGAACCTGACGTTGTTTACTCGACCACAGTTCGCGATCAGCTTCATGCTGATGTTTGTGCTCGGCTTCTCGCTCTACGGAACGACGATTCTTATTCCGCAGTTCACGCAGACGCTGCTGG
Source organism: Granulicella sp. (assembly GCA_965200515.1). Lineage (GTDB taxonomy): Bacteria > Acidobacteriota > Terriglobia > Terriglobales > Acidobacteriaceae > Granulicella. The sequence goes on from CBDAUT010000014.1 coordinate 3,918,077, forward strand.
GCTATACCGCCGAGCTTGCCGGTAAGGTGCTGTCACCGGCAGGCTTCATGATGATGGCGATGATGCCGGTGGTCGGTGTGCTTTCGGGCAAGGTCGATCCGCGCAAGCTTATCGGCTACGGCTTCACCATGCTGACGCTTAGCCTGCTCTACATGAGCAAGCTGAACCTGAACCTCAGCTACGGCCAACTGGTCTTCATGCGTATGTTTCAGGCATCGGGACTCGCGTTTCTGTTTATTCCGATCAACACCATTGCGTATGTCGGCGTAAAGCAGAGTGAGAACAACGATGTCTCCGGCCTCACCAACCTTGCCCGCAACATTGGGGGCTCGTGCGGAACGGCGTTCATGGCAACGATGCTCGTCCGCCGCGAGGCCGCCCACGAAAGCATGATGATTCGCTATCTCACAAATGCGAGCGACGCCTTCAAAGCACAGATCACGGCTATGGCCGGACTATTCAAGGCCGGGCATGGTGCGGGAATCAAAGGTGGCGCCTACGGGGGGGCAAGCTTTGGTTCCGTTCATCAGGCGCAGGCGTTCGTCTACAACCAGCTCCATAGACAGGCCGCAACGCTGGCCTACGTGGACATCATCGAGTACCTGACGGTCTTCTGCGCCTGCATGATCCCGCTGCTGTTCTTCATTCCGCGTCCGCCGAAAAACGCTTCCGCGAGTGCCGGGCACTAACTTGCAGTCGCATTCCAACGTGCCAAGGTGCGCTTCCTCAGGAGGCGCACCTTTTCTACTTGCAGGTGAGTGTTGCTGTTGGCAGGTTAGTGGGCACGTAAGTCGCTTTCCCGGTCGCGAGGTCGTAGGTGGCGGTTTGCGAACTCACCGTGATCGGAGCGAGAGATGCAGCGACGCAACTCACGCCTCCATCTTCAGCGACCGTTGCCGTCACCGGATCAGACACGGCCCAGTGGTACGCAATCGCAATTGCCGATACGACACAGCTCTTTCCGCTGTAGTTCGTCCCTGTGCTGAAGTGCTGCACGTTCGTGCTGCCAGCTGCGTGATCGAGCGTCACGCTGGTCGGCGAGATGAAAGGCGTGGTCGTGCATGCGGAATCCGCCTGTGAAGGTCTTGCGCATCCGGTAACGGCAGACCCGGCGGCGACGCTGGAAATCACAAGTGCGAAGGATAGCTGTACACGCATAACACCACGAGACTAGGCTCCTCGATGCTCCCGGTCAAAGGGCCTCAAGCTCTAAGCAGACGCTGCATTGCCAATGCGTTTTCTGTGGCATGACCGAGGGCAGTGTTGTCGAAGATCACCCATGTCTCCGCCGCTTTCCTTGCAGAGTTCTGTATCTCCGCTGCGACACGCTTTATGTCCTCCGACGAATACGGCGAGTAATACGTGCGCGGCGCACCGTGCATCCGCCAATAGCGCAACCCCGTCCATCCGCCCGGCTTTGCTGCCAACGGCGAACCCTTCGAGGGATCGGCAGCCACACGGGCGATTTGGAAGTCACGCAGCAAGCGATCCACCGGTGCAGCAAACCAGGACGCATGACGCGGCTCGCACACCACAGATCCGGCATGCAGCTCACGCAAGGTCGTGAAGAACTCATGGGCGACACCTTCGTCGAAGGCAAGCTTCGGCGGTAGCTGCACGAGCAGCGGTCCAAGCTTTTCCATGGCCCCTGCATTTAGCCCTTGTGCTTCATCGAGAAACGTCTGCAGCAGCCCGCCCGTATTAATCAGCTTTGCCGTGTGCGTGATTGCCTTCGGCATCTTCACGGCAAATCGAAACGTGTCAGGAGTCGAAGCGGCCCAACGCTCCCACGTCTTCCGCATGTGGGCGCGATAGAAACTGGAGTTGATCTCCACGCAAGATAGCCCCGCCGCGCAGCGCTGCAGGTGCGAGCCCTCTGCCGGGAAGTGATGCGCGTGTTGCTTCGGGAGAGTCCAGCCCGCCGTACCGACAAAATAGTGCAAAGGAAAAGGACGGTGGGCATACGCCCAGCCGTCCTTTCAGCTTATGCGAGTCACACCTAGCTGTGTGTCTGCGGCACCGGGAACGGGTTGCGGTCCGCAAACTGCACCTGATGCCAGTACGGGTACGCAAGTGGCCGTTGACTTGCCTTATCGAGCTTTTCAATCTGCTCCGGCGTAAGCTCCCAGCCAACAGACGCCAGGTTGGCGCGAAGCTGCTTCTCGTCGCGCGCACCAATCACCAGCGTAGAAATCGTTGGCTGACGCAGCAGCCAGTTCAGCGCGATCTGCGGAACGGTTTTGCCTGTTTCCGCAGCGACCTCGTCAAGCGCATCGACGACTTTGTACACGTACTCGTCATCGGGTAGCGGGCCCGCGTCCGTCACCTGCTTGTTTTGCAGGCGGCTACCCTCGGGGAGCGGCTGTCCACGGCGTATCTTGCCCGTAAGGCGACCCCAGCCAAGCGGCGACCAAACCAGCGCACCCACGCCCTGATCCTGTGCGAGCGGCATCAACTCCCACTCGTAATCGCGGCCAATCAGCGAGTAGTACACCTGATGTCCAACAAAGCGCGACCAGCCGTAACGTTCAGAAACAGACAACGCCTTCATCAACTGCCAGCCGGAATAATTCGAGCACGCGATGTAACGCACCTTGCCCTGCTGCACGAAGTCGTCCAGCGTGCGCAGTGTCTCTTCGACCGGCGTCTTCGCGTCGAACGCATGCATGTGGTACACGTCCACATAATCTGTGTTCAGGCGCTTGAACGAGTCATGCAGCGAACGTGTGAGGTGAAAGCGCGAGCTGCCTACATTGTTCAGCTCCGGCCCAAACTGAAACGTGGCCTTCGTCGAAATCAGAATGTCTTCGCGCTTGAGATGGGCGACCGCTTTGCCCAGAACAGTTTCGCTTTTGCCGGCGGAGTAAACATCTGCGGTGTCGAAGAAGTTGCAGCCCGCTTCCATGCAGACGTCGATCAGCTTGCGCGCCTCTTCGTCCTGCGTGTTGCCCCACGACGCGAAAAACTCATTGCCTGCGCCAAAGGTCCCCGTGCCAAAGCAAAGCTCTGGTACCTGAAAGCCGGAGCGGCCAAGAAAACGATATTCCATGAAGGATTCCTCAAGTGGTTGGTGACTAGTGGTGAGTGGCTAGTGAGAGCGGTGGGAAGTTGGCAACAGTGAGTCACTAGTAAAGCTCTGCTCTATCGCTTACTGCCAGTTGGATGCTTCCACTCCTGGAGCGTCGCGGGAAATGTAAGGCTCAGTCCCCGCCTCAGTGCTGCGGCACGTAACGCCGCCTGCGCACGAAAGAACTCCCGCTGCCGATTTGAGTTTGGATAGTAGCGAACCACCACCTCCGCATGCTCCACCGACTCACGCTTGCCATCATGAAATGGATACCCGAGCTCCTGCAGCAGATGCAGCGAACCCTCATCACCGCTCGGATTCCCAGTGTCGCCCACGATTGCGAACACGCTCTTTCCCGTGCGGAAGGAATGGACCGCGACGAAGTCGCCGACACGCGCGCCCATCTTGCGCGCCTTCTCGCCGAGTACCACGTAGTTGATCTTCGATGCATCCACATAGCGCGTCACATCTCGCTCATTCGTTCGTGCGGGATCTGTGAAAGCTGTTTGCGAAATATAGTAGCCGGGAGCGGGATCATGCGGTCCTTGCACTACAGGCCTGTTGGGATGATCGTCGTCCGTAAGGTAGCCAACGATCTCCGCATGAGGGTTGCGCTGCGAATGCGCGCTGAGCGGGTAGTCCAGCGTCTTCTTCCCACGAGGACCATATGCGGTAGGCGCGCCATCCACGTCCACATCCATGCGGTTACGCAGCAGTTCGAAAGAGGCAGGCGCGGAAGCCCGCACCGTTTGCGCACCGCACACGGGCAGCAAACTTGTTGTGGTCAGAACAGCAACGCAGCACGCGCCGGAGCGCCATAGGCAGAACACAGGAAGTTAGACGGCACTGCGCCACACAAAGCCGACCGCGATATATCGTCGTGCCATACTTTCTTCAGACTCGCTCACGAGTCTGGAGGCAAGCGCATGGCGTCAAAGGGTATGGCGGTCGCGGTATTGTTGGCAGCGAGCATCCTCGCAACCGTTGCCCTTGCGCAGAACATGCCGAAGCCGCACCCCGACGGACACGTCCACAAACTCGGCGCACCCTCCACAACCCTCACCGTCACCATCGACGGCAAAGCCAAGCTGTTCACTCTCGCCGATCTCAAAGCAATGCCGCAGCAGGACGTCACCGTCTTCGACAAGAAGGCCAACCGAAACATGGTGTGGAGCGGCCCCTCCGTCAGCACCGTATTCGCCGCTGCGGGTCTGCCGTTCAGCCACGATTCCGAGCGCGACATCCTCCACCGTTATGTTGTTGTTACGGGTAGCGACGGCTACATGGTCGTGGAGTCCGCTGGCGAGTTGATCGAGCAGTTCTCCGGGATCGCGAATATCGTCGCCATCAAGCGCGATGGCCAGCCGCTTGGGCCAATCGGCGAAATTGCTCTTTTCAACAACGGCGACAAAATGCCGGCTCGCCACGTAAGCAATCTCGTCGTGATGGACGTACGCAGCGCCGCCTACTGACATCACCCGCACCCCGGCTCGAAGGGCCCGGACGCTGCTCTCCCCGCCCCTGGTGTTAGCCCTTTTTGCATCCCGCCGAGCTACGCACCACGGACAAGCCGCAACTCCGAGTTGCGTACCGCATCTCATCTGAATCGCAACATGCCGATGGTTTCTACGCATCCAAGCTGTGCAGGAGAAGCATTCTTGGACCTACAAACCCTTGCGTGGATATCCATAGGTATTGCTGCGCTGTGTAGTGCCGTCATTCTGGTGGATGAACTGCGGCACCCGCAAGCGATGGCCGTGATGAACATCGTGTGGCCGGTGACAGCGCTGTACTTCAGTGTCTTCGCCGTGTGGGCTTACTTCACGCTCGGTCGAAAGCACACGCGGTCAGCTATGCGTCACAGCTCCATGCAGATGGGCGGTGACAAGGACACGCCACCGTCGCCTGCACAGGTCGCCGTGGGAACGAGCCACTGCGGCGCTGGCTGCATGATCGCTGATGTGGTCAGCGAGTTCAGCATTGCGGCAGCGGGCATCACATTGCTCGGTTCGGTGCTTTGGGCAGAGTACGCCATCGACTTTGCCGCGGCCTGGTTGCTCGGGATCGTGTTTCAGTACTTTGCGATCAGGCCGATGCGCAAAGATCTGACCACTCTCGGTGTAGTTCTTGCCGCAGTCAAAGCCGACACATTGAGCATTCTCGCTTTCCAGGTGGGTATGTACGCCTGGATGGCGCTTGTGCACTTCAAGCTCGCGCCACAACTGACACCGTTCAACCCTGTGTACTGGTTGAGCATGCAATTCGGCATGATCTGCGGGTTCGCAACGAGCTACCCGATGAATCGCGTGCTAATCGGCGTTGGGCTGAAAGAGAAGATGTGATTCAGGAGAGCTCGTGTTCAGCTCTCCTGAATGCACTCCCTACTTTCCGTTCGCAGGTGCAGCCACCGGAATTGTTTCTGGCTTCACGTAGGTGTCCAGCCAGCGGCTCATCTCCCACAACATGTGTTGCAGGCTTTCGCGCGCGGCGTAGGAGTGTGCCTCAAGTGGCAGATACACCAGCCGCACGGTCGCACCTTGGCCTTTCAGTGCTGCATAGAATCGTTCGCTCTGGATGGGGAAAGTCCCCTGGTTGTCATCCGCTTCGCCGTGGATCAGCAGGATCGGTGTCTTGATCTTGTCGGCATAGCTGAATGGGGACATCTTGTTGTACACATCCGGTGCCTGCCAGTAGGTGCGCTCTTCGGCCTGGAAACCATACGGCGTGAGCGTACGGTTGTAGGCACCGGAGCGCGCGATGCCGGCGCGGAACATGTCAGAGTGCGCAAGCAGGTTCGCTGTCATGAACGCGCCGTAGCTATGCCCCATCACAGCTACACGCTTCGCATCCACCGCACCGAGTGATGCACCATAGTCGATGGCGGCCTTTGCTCCGGCTACAAGCTGTTCCACATAAGTATCGTTCGGCTGCGCATTGCCTTCGCCGACAATGGGAATGCTCGCGCTCTCGAGCACCGCATAGCCAGTGGACGTGAAGAACGCGGGCGATGCCCAGCTAATCCGCGGAAAGCGGTTCTGCGAACCGGCAACCTGGCCCGCAGCCGCTCGGGTTTTGAACTCAGCGGGGTAAGCTTCCATCAGCGTGGGCAGCGGACCTTTGCTCTTGTCATAACCAGCCGGAAGCCAGAGCGTCGCAGTGAGGTCGAGCCCGTCCGCACGTTTGTAATGGAGAAGCTGTTTTGTGGGCAATGCAATACCCGCATACGGAGAGGCAAAGTGCGTGACTGCGGTAGCCTCGCCTGCTCGCGTAAGCGACGCAACGAAATAGTTGGGCGAGACTTTCGCAGATTCCTGACGTACAAGAACCCTGTCGCCCGCAAGCAGCGCCACCGGTTGCGTGTAGTTCGGATCCTTGGACTGGAACAGCACAGTCTTACCACCCCCCGCGACAGGAATGGTTGCCACGAATGGATGGTCGCCCTGTGGCGATGCACCTTCACCTATAAAGTAGATCGCCTTCCGGTCCGGCGTGAGCTGCAGCACGCGCTGGCCGGCTGCATTGGCCATCGTCACCGGCTGCCCGGGGTTGTGGTAGCGGTCCTGCGACGATCCCTCGTACAGCACGATTGGCTTAGCTCCGCTGCCCTGCGTCGGATCGAAGGCGACGATGGCAGCACGACGATCGCTCCAGCGTGCCTCCGTCACAACGGCAAGATGATCGTCGCTCCAATTGATGTTGGAACGGATGCGCATTGAAGATTCCAGCAGCGTTATCGGCTGGCCCACGAACGGCGCGGCGAGTGACATCAGCTTGTCATGCAAGGGCATGTTTTTCTTCGGGTCACCACCATCCGTTGCTTCGATCCATGCAAGTGTCGCAGGCGCATCGGATCGCCAGTCGTAACTACGCGGCCCTTCAGGAACAGCGTCGAACGCGATCGGCATGTTGTCGACCAGTGGTCGGTCGAACAGGACCTTCGTAGCGCCGGTCTTCAGCGTCAACACTTCCGTGCGCAGGGGAAACATCTCCTCAGGCAACGAGTAGCTGAACGGCTTGTGCAACTGACTCACGAGAGCATAGCGACCGTCGGGCGACGGATCGGCAGCTTCGATTATGCCCTTGATGCCAACGGACTTTGCGGTTCCAGTGAGCGACACCAGAGAAAGCTGTGAGGTCGCGTAGAAGCTGAAGATTGCCTCGTCTGAAGGCGTCTTCAGCAGATCTTCGTAGGTGCGCGCAGGCGTCACCTTGCCAAGGTTCTCCTCGACGTTCGGGCCGGTAGGTGTGTCGTTCGCTTTGGGAGAGGCACCGCGTCCAGCGGGCACAGTCTTGCACAGCAGCGCGCTGGAGTCGGGCATCCAGGAGCATGCTGGCCCGAGCACCGCATTGAGTCTTGGCCGTCCGAGCTGGCGCGCGTGTGCCGTTGCAATGTCGACCAGCCAAAGCTCCAGTCCGGCACCGCCAGCGGCAACGTCCTTTTGAGAGGCTGGTGCCTTTGCAACCGCAGCAGCTGTGGCGTCAGTCCGCTGCGTAAACGCAACATATTTGCCATCGGGAGACCACATCACCGAAGACGCTTTCAGCTTCGCCGGTAAGCCAGTGACAGCTTTTTCAGGACCCCCGCTTACGGGCTGGATGGCGAGCCGGATGAAGTACGCCTGGCGGCTCGGGCCGTTCGTAGCCGGATCGAAGCGCAGCCCAGCCAGCCGGAAACGCGGGCTGGCGAGATCGGCAATGGTCGGAAAGGATGCGGGTTGCTCAACGAAGAGCAGTTTGCGATCCGGTGATACCTGCGCAATCGGCGTGACGGGAGCGTCCAACAGGCGCTGAATCGGTTCCGGTGGCTTCTGGTACGTGAGCGCATTTTGCGCATTGGTGCCATACGTGGTGAACGCGGTGAAAACCGCAAACGGAATCGCGAGCCAGCGTGATTTGCTCATGTGTCTTCCTTCTAGCCGTGCTTGGATTTGCTTGAAGCAAACATACAGCACTGCACGTGGGCTATCGCAAAACACACGCGGATGTGACCGGCGGGCGGCACATCTCCTCGTGCGTGTGCAGCTTCCAATCTTTTGTGTCCGACGTTTTATCCGCGCCTCACCTTTCATACTCAACTCCAGCGCGCGAAATACCTGCGCTACCGCTGGCACCTGAGTTTGCCCGCCAAGGCAAACTTTGGAGGCCGCGTCGTGTTCTGGTTACGCCAGATGCTTGGGCGCTTCCGCATGGCCGGATGATGGTGGAGCGAGCCGAGGCGCTTGGTGCCGTCGTCACGCGCCTCAGCAGCAAGCGCCTGCCGCCCGTCACAGGCGACACGGAACAGAAGAAGTACGCGATGGCGAAGACCACCTTTGCGGTCGTGGTGTCGCCGCCCGGCCAGCGCAAGCTGCAGCCGATTCCACCTTCGGCAGACTGGCAGTTTCACCTCGCGCAGGGCTGCCCCGCGCATTGCCAGTACTGCTACCTGGCAGGCTCGCTAAGCGGGCCACCGGTGACACGCGCGTATGCCAACCTGCCGGAGATTCTCGAAGGTCTGCGACCGTATGTGGGTCAGGGGCAGATCACGTCGAAGTCGCGCAAGCGCGCATCCGAGGGCACCACGTTCGAAGCCTCCTGCTATACCGACCCGCTCGGCATCGAGCACCTCACCGGAGGGCTTGAAGCAGCAATCCGCTTCTTCGGTGAGTGGGACGCGCCCGTGCAACTGCGCTGGACGACGAAGTTCGATGCGGTGGATGCGCTTACGAAGCTCAATCATCGCGGTCGCAGCCGCGTGCGCTTCTCTATCAACGCAGCTACTGTTTCGCGTGACTTCGAAGGCGGCACTGCAAACGGCAAACAGCGGCTACAAGCCTTACGGACAATGGCCCTCGCCGGCTACCCGGTAGGCCTGACCATCGCGCCCATCATGCCGGTGCCGGAGTGGAAGCGCGAATACACGGAGTTGCTGACTTCCGTTGCACAAGCCGTAGAAGGCGTTGAGCATCTGGATATGACGGCGGAGTTGATTACACATCGCTTTACGCCAGGATCAAAAGAAGTCCTGCTCGGCTGGTACCCGAAGACCACGCTCGACCTCCGCGAAGATGCTCGTGACGAGAAGCGAACAAAGTTCGGCGGCTTCAAGTACGTGTATCCGAAGGATGCAATGGGCGAGATGAAGGCGTTCTTTGAGAACACAATTGCGGACCTGTTGCCGTGCGCGCGCATTCTCTACTGGACCTAAGACAAGATCGGGTGTGAGGGCCTGCTCCTTAGAGCTAGAGCCCGCAGAACCGTCTTCCTTGGCCAATCCAACAGGCGCTCCACAACGTCAACATGATGAAGCCAACAGGCATTGGGGCATTTCGATGGAAGACACGAAAGGCTCGCCAGTCGTACCTGCTGCGATCGACCCAATCGTTCCAAGTTTCAGTTCTCTTGTGCGACTACGGCGGCTCTTTTCCCTGAGCCCAATCTTTGCGGTGAACCACGCAGAACAGTGGATCGTTCGCCGTCTGGCACACAGCGGACTTTTCGTTTCACGCATCGCGCTCGGCATCATCTTTCTCTGGTTTGGGGCGATGAAGTTCCTGCCGGTCGTTCTTCCCATCGACCAGCTTGCAGAGAAGACTCTCACCACACTTACATTCCATCTGTTCCGAGCTGAAACATGTCTTCACGTGCTGGCGGCGTTTGAGTGCCTCATCGGCATAGGGCTACTCACGAAGCGATTTCTGCACCTGACGGTAGCTCTGCTCTTCTTTCAAATGCTCGGCACGTTTACACCTCTCATCCTTCTTCGGCAGGAGACGTGGGCTCACTTCCCGCTCGTTCCTACGTTTGAAGGACAGTACATCATCAAGAATCTTGTCCTGATCACGTCCGGCATCATCGTCGGCGCTACGGTACGTGGCGGGCGGATTATTGCGAATCCTGTAGTGGCCGCAAAAGCGGCGCGGGTGGAGCTCGACGTAGAGCAGAGGACGTTCCGAGAACGCGATGACGCAGCCATCCAAGCGGAAGCGGAAGAACAAGCCAAGTTATAGCCCTCACACGAAGAGCGAAGGCCGTCGAAGCGGATGGCTGTTGCGTACGATCCTTTTGGAAGCTCAACAGACTCCTCCTTCGCGGAAGTTTTGTACCAACCGTGAGACCATTCTGTTGTGTCATCTCTGCAACAAAGCACGACCGCAACTGAAAAGAACCGCCTTACGATCTTGCGGGAATATGGCGTGCTCGATTCCGCACCCGAGCAGGGCTATGACGACATCACTGAGCTGGCTGCTTTTATCTGTGGCACGCCGATCTCGCTTGTTTCGCTGGTGGACGAAGACCGGCAGTGGTTCAAATCACACGTGGGCTTGGCGGCGACAGAAACGCCGCGTTCGCAGAGCTTCTGTGCCCATACCATTCAGCCTAAAGAAACGCTCGTCGTGTCCGATGCAACGACCGACCCGCGCTTTCGGGAAAATCCGCTGGTCCTGGGCGACCCAAACATTCGTTTCTATGCGGGCGCACCTATCGTTGAAAAGGGTGGCCACGTCCTCGGCACGGTGTGTGTCATCGATACCAAGCCGCGCGTTTTGAGCGAAAAGCAGTTGTCCGCGCTAGAAGCTCTCGCCCGCCAGGTGGTGGTCTTGCTGGAGCAGCGGAAGGCGATCGACACCCTGGAGAAGACCGCGCGCGAAGCAAGGCTTGCAGAGCGAGTGATTCAGGATTCCGAGCAGCGTCTCCAGATTTTTGTGAATCGGCTTCCCGCCCTGGCGTGGACGGCTAATGCAGATGGCTGGATCTACTGGTACAACCGCCGCTGGTATGAATACACCGGCACCACACCGCAGCAGATGGAAGGTTGGGGATGGCAATCTATCCACGACCCTGAAATGCTGCCGTTTGTATTGGAGCGTTGGTCCGCTTCCATACGCACGGGCGAGCCGTTCGAAATGATTTTTCCATTGAAGGGAGCCGATGGCGAGTTTCGTCAGTTCTTGACGCGTGTCGAACCGGTCCGGGACGAGGCTGGAGGTATCAAGCAGTGGTTCGGTACCAACATTGAAGTGGATGCGCTGCAGAAAGTTCAACTTGCCCTGGAGAAGAGTGAGGCAGGCCTGAACCAGGTGATGAACGCGACGACCGATGCGGTTGTGAGCGTGAATCGTGACTGGGTGTTGACGTACATGAATCCTGTGGCGGAGACCCTCTATGGATCTGCCGCGAAGCTGGTGGGACGTAACCTCTGGGAGGCCTTTCCTGACACGGTCTATCCCGGATCGCCTTTTGTTGAGCATTACCACCGCGCCATGGATGAGGGGCTCGGCGGCAGCTTCGAGGCTGAGTATGGCGAACCTTTGAACTTCACCATTGGCCTCGAGGTTTACCCGAGCAAAGACGGTATCGTCACCTTTTCACGGGACATCACCAAGCTGAAACACGCCGCCGCCGCCGTGCTGCAGAACGAGAAGTTGGCGGCGGTCGGAAGGCTTGCTTCGTCGATAGCACACGAGATCAACAACCCGCTTGAAGCAATCACCAATCTGCTCTACCTGGCTCGCCATTCAGAAAGCGTTCAGGAGGCGAGACCCTACCTCAACAGTGCTGACATGGAATTGCGCCGCGTGTCGGCAATCACCAACCAGACGCTTCGCTTCCACCGGCAGTCCACGCGTCCAACGTCCGTTACGTTTGCAGATCTAGTGAAAGGAATCTTCACAGGTCAACAGAGTCGGCTCACGAACTCCGGGGTGCGTATCAAGGAGCGCGACAGAACCAGCCAGCCTATCCTCTGTCTCGAGGGCGAGATTCGTCAGGTCCTCAATAACCTGATTAGCAACGCCATTGACTCCATGCTCGCTCACGGCGGCACGCTGTATCTGCGCGGCAGGGACGGAAAGAACTGGAAGACGGGCGAATCAGGGATGGTTCTTACAGTGGCCGACACCGGAAGCGGAATGTCGGCACAGACCTCCACAAAAATTTTCGAGGCCTTCTACACCACGAAAGGTATCGGCGGAACAGGGCTTGGTCTCTGGATCAGCAAGGAAATTTTGGACCGTCATCGCGGAAAGCTGCTGGTCAGGAGCAGTCAGCGCGCGGGCCACACCGGAACGGTGTTCACGGTATTTATCCCCTCGCGAACCGTCAGCGTGTGAAAGTAAGCTCATCCAACTTACGCGTGGAGAAATTTGCAGGCGGCCCGTAAGCCGAATTCTGTTTTAGGCGATCATTCCTCTAGGCGACGCATCGCTACGCCGCTCCAGCAACCTACCCGCAAGTTCCGGCACGTGCATCGCTGCACGCAAGCTCTTCGACCTCAAACGCATCGGGCCGATGCGTGACCTCGCCCGAAGAGTGGCGCTGGTCTCCCTGCCTATTTGGTCTTGCTCCGTGTGGGGTTTACCGTGCCGTGGACATTGCTGCCCCCGCGGTGGGCTCTTACCCCACCCTTTCACCCTTACCGCAGACCGCGTACATGGCACGTTCTCGCGAACGAGCCAACAGTCTGAGGCGGTTTGCTTTCTGTTGCACTGGCCGTCCACGAGCTTTGAAGCTCGCGTCCCGGACGTTATCCGGCACACTACCCTGCGGAGTTCGGACTTTCCTCCCCCGCGCAACGAGTGCGCGGCAGCGATCGCCCGGCCGCCTGCAAGAACAAGGGTATAGGGTTGAGGGATTAGGGTCTAGTGTGTTTCCGCATAGGAGCAACGAAGAAAACCTGTGTGCGTCGAAACAGCGCTCATCGAAAGTCCAGAAACAGTCGACGTCCCCACAATGGAACCAGCCATCGTCAGGCGTCGTACTGTTCTTGAAGTCGTCATCCGCTTCTAGCCACATGGCAAGGGCAAGATAGACTTAGAGCAGCCTCCTTTCACCATGGAAACCAAAGAAGCCTTTCTTCTCGCCGTGCAATCGCTTTGGGCGAATAAGCTGCGCTCCGTCCTCACGCTTCTTGGTGTTGTGATCGGCGTTGCTTCGGTGATCGCGGTGGTCACGCTGGTGAACGGCGCCAACGTATACGTGGCCTCGAAAGTAAACGTGTACGGCGCAGACGTCTTCACCATCTCCAAGCAGCCGGCTTTTACTGCAAGCTATGCGGAATACTTGAAGTACCAGAAACGTAAGATCCTGAGCCTCGACGACTACCGGGCAATTCAAACCGAGTGCAAGCATTGCCTGCAGGTTGGTGCCTTGCAGGCCTCTACTGGGAAAATCGTTTATGGGACGCAGTCGAGCACGGACACCACCGTGCGCGGCTACACCTCAGCCATGGCTGAGATGCAGAACCTGCCCATCATCGAAGGCCGTGATCTGACTCAAGCGGACGAAGACCACAGCTCGCACGTTGCGATCATCGGTTCCGATATTGAAGAGAACCTGTTGCGCGGTGAAGACCCCATCGGCAAGGAAATTCGCGTGGACGGCGTTCCCTATACCGTCGTCGGTCTCGGCGAAAAACAAGGCAAGACCCTCGGTCAGAGCCAGGACAACTGGGTCGCCGTGCCAATCACCGCTTTCCAGAAAACATACGGCACGGCAAAAACGGTGACGATCTATTCCAAAGGCGGTAGCGGCGCATCTTTGGAGCTGGCGAGCGATGAAGCTCGACAGATCATGCGGAGTCGGCGCCACGACGCTCCTGGCGCGCCCGACAGCTTCACGCTTGAAACCAGCGACACGCTAGTGGGCCTTTGGAAGCAGATTAGCGGCGGCTTTGAGGCCGTTGCCGTAGCCATTGCAGCGATTTCGCTCGTGGTCGGAGGCATCGTCATTATGAACATCATGCTCGTCAGTGTGACCGAACGCACCCGCGAAATCGGAGTGCGCAAAGCACTCGGCGCGAGGCCGTCAGACATCCTGATGCAATTCCTGCTCGAAAGCGGAACGATGGCGCTGATCGGCGGTGCACTCGGCGTAGCCTGCGGTGTCGGAGTTGCGCAAGCCGTTACCGTGCTGCTCGGCTTTCCTTCAAGCCTCGCCATCTGGAGCATCTTTGCCGGCCTGTTCGTCGCGACGTCCACGGGCATTTTCTTCGGCGTCTACCCTGCACGAAAAGCGGCTCAGCTTGATCCGATAGTGGCACTAAGGAGTGAGTTTTAGGTGAGGCGAGACAGGAAGACAGTAGAGAGTAGACAGTGAAAAGCCTCAGCATGGCTGGCGGTAAGTATCGCGAATCGGTGGTTGGCAGAAAGCGATGCACCTCGTCCGCGCGGTTTACAATGCGACTCGAAGCTTTCCCTGCGATGAACGCTTCGGACTTACAAACCAACTTCGTCGAGCGGCTGTCTCCGTCCCGAGCAACATAGCCGAAGGCAAGGGGCGCATTTCACAGGGCGAATTGATTCAGTTCCTTGGAATCGCTCGAGGTTCCGTGTTAGAGGTGCAGACTCAACTTGAGCTAGCAGCGATGGAAGGTTTCGGTAATGAAGAGGAACTCGATGGCGCGTATGCTCTGGCAGAAGAGGTCTTGAAAATTCTGAACGCAGCGATCTCAACGATGCGCCAACAAGGCAGCAAACGCAAAATGAACTCTTATCTGTCTTCCTGTCTACCGTCTACTGTCTGGATCACCCCATGCGACTAGCCGACCAACGCGAAACCGTCCGCATGGCACTGGAAACCCTGCGCGCTAACAAGCTGCGCTCCGGGCTCACGATTCTTGGCATTGTCATCGGCGTGATGACGGTGATCGCCATCTCGTCGGTGATCAACGGCCTGAACTCCTCGGTCTCCGGCATGGTCGAGTCCATGGGGACGAATGTGCTTTGGGTTTTTCGCTTTCCGGTGATCGGCGTCCGGCCCACCAGCGAGATGCTCGCGCGCAAACAACTCACCTACGACGATGCGGAAGCTATGAAGGACCTGCCGCATGTTGTCGATGTGGTGCCTTCCCTCCGGTATCAGAACTTTCAGTTCAATGCCGGAAGCGTCACGGTGAAGTACGGCAAGCAGAAGTCGGAGAACGTTTCGGAAGAAGGCAGCACCGCCAGTAATCCGAGTGTGTACAACTTCGACATGAAGGCGGGACGCTGGTTCACGCAGAACGAGCAGGAACGCACGGCCAATGTTGTTGTGCTTGGCGCGGATACAGCCAACGATCTCTTTGCCGGCGAGAGCGCACTTGGCAAGGAAGTGAACCTGGAGGGCAGAATCTTCACCGTCGTGGGTGTTCAGGACAAGGTGAAATCGGCCTTTGGCGGAGGTGGTCGTAATCCTGAGGACAACATGGTTCGCGTCCCCATCACCACGTTCCGGAAGCTTCATCCGGAAATCCTCGACTACTGGATTAGCGCCAAATTCGACGACCAGAAGAACAAGCCGCTCGTTGAAGATGAAATCCGCGACCTGCTGCGCCGCCGCCGCAAAGTGCGCAACGAAGCTGACGACAATTTCGCGATATTCGGCTCCGATTCCATCACGCGCCTTTGGACGCAAATTACCGGCAGTCTTTTCCTGCTGATGTTTGGGCTCAGTGCTGTGGGCCTGATGGTTGGCGGTGTTGGCGTGATGAACATCATGCTGGTCAGCGTGACAGAACGCACACGCGAGATCGGCATCCGCAAAGCAATCGGTGCGAATAAGCAGACAATACTGTTTCAGTTCACGTTGGAAGCCGTTGTGCTCTGCGCGATCGGTGGCATCATCGGCGTGACCCTGGGCGCGATCATCGGCTTCGCGCTACACTTCCTGCTTTCCAGCGAGATCAGCGTTCTCTGGATGGCTGCGGCACTGGCTTCGTCATGCGCCATCGGTCTGATCTTCGGCATCTATCCGGCATGGAAAGCGGCGAACCTGAACCCAATCGAGGCTCTTCGGTACGAGTAGGAGCTGGATTGTCTGGCAACCCGAATCATAGCGGTCTTGCTGGACGTTAGCAGGCACAGCAAGCGGTATAAGTCTTTTGTTATGAATATCTTGCCGTTGCTGTGGACTGGCTCCCGATAAAGATTCGATTTTGGGTGGGAAAATGGAATGGTGAAGCCACGCATAGCTGTTCCGATTCCCACCACTGCTGATCAGGCCTACAACCAGCGCTCGTGGCCGATGTATGCGGCGGCAATAGAGCGCTCAGGCGGTGAGCCGGTCGAGCTACCGCTTGGTCTGGCTGCAGCAGAACTACAACAGATTGCCCAGACTATTCACGGAGTCTGCCTGCCCGGTAGTCCAGCGGACGTAAATCCGGCGTACTGGGGTGGGGAAGTCGAGCCGGCGACGTCACCCGCGGACCCCGCGCGCGAGGCAAACGACTTCTTTTGGCTGGAACATGCGCAAAAGACTGCGAAGCCGGTGTTGGCGATTTGTTTTGGCTTGCAATCTCTCAACGTGTGGCGTGGCGGGACGCTGGTGCAGGATCTCCTGCCGATGCCAGTGAACCACTCGGCGGGCAGCAGCGTCGCAATCGCGCATAGTGCGCTGATTCCCGAGGCGTCGTTTCTGGGCGAGATTCTGCTCACCGACTTGGCTGCTGCGTCAGAAGCTTCTCGCGATGGCAGCTACTTGCGGCTGCCGATCAACACCAGCCATCATCAGGCGCTTGGCGTGCCGGGCGACGGACTGCGCATCGCGGCCCGGTGCCCGGAAGACGGGGTAATCGAGGCGGTTGAGAACGATCCTCAATACCTGAGCCCGGAGGGGATGCCCGTGGAGCGGCAATGGCTTCTCGGCGTGCAATGGCACCCGGAGCGTAGTTTTGAGAGCAGCGCTGGCTCTCGGGCAATTTTTGGTGGTTTCGTCGGCGCTTCTGCTGCGGTGAAGTTGGTTTCCTGAACGTGCCCACTCTTTCCGATGCTCGCATGGCAGAGCTGCTCACGCCCTTTGTAGCGAACGCGTCGCTACTCACGCCACAGGTTCTTGCCCAATTCTCCAGCTACTTGGAGTTGCTTTTACGCTGGAACGCGCGGACGAATCTCACCTCAGTTCGGGAACCCGAGGATATTGTTCAGCGGCACTTCGGAGAAAGTGTCTTTGCCGCTAAAATTCTTGCGTCGCGGGTAGCCGCCGGAGATTCGCTGCTGGATCTCGGCTCAGGAGCAGGTTTTCCTGGGGTTCCGATTCACATTTTTCTTCCGCAACTCCAGGTCACATTGGCAGAATCTCAGGGCAAGAAGGCTTCTTTTCTGAGAGAAGTCGCTCGCTCGCTGGGTGTGACTGCGGAGGTGTGGGCAGCACGTGTGGAGACCATGCCTTGGGAACGCCGATTCAATATCGTGACATTGCGGGCAGTAGACCGGATGGACGCAGCGGTTTCGGCGGCCACAGATCGGGTGAGTGAGGATGGTTTGCTCGTGTTGCTCACGGGGAATGGGATTCAGCTACCGCAGAATTGGAGCCTCAAAGAGCGGTATCGCATTCCAAATGCTGAGGCAAGATTTGTTCATCTGGCGAGCAGAGTTTCGTAACCTGCTAGTAGGCGCTTCGCGACGAGGTCAGAGAACCGTTAGCAGGCTATACGAGTGAACTTTGCCGGGTCGCCTTACTACATACAATACTTCGACCGGATGCTCAAGATGTTCCACGTGGAACATTGCAGATTCGCAAATCCCTCATGTCCCGCGTCAGACACTCTTATCCGGCAACCTTGCGGAGTTACAATCTCTCCCATGAAGATGCGTGGCCTGCTCGCCTTGTTCGCCGTGGCAACAATCAGTCTGTCTGCCTTCGCGTCAGCGTCGGATGACTCGGCGGTTGTTCGGCACTGTGGCGCGCCACTAAGCACCAACAAGGCTTTGAGCCCTGTCACAAATGAGTTCACCGAAGACTTCTTCTATCCAGACGATGTCGTCCTGCACTTTCTACCCATGGGTGGCGGTTGGCAATTGACATCCGGGTGGATGCGTCATCTCCCGGTCACGAGGGATGGAGTGGCGAAGCGTATGCCTTGTGTTCAGGAAGCGCTCGCTGAGGTGGAGCACGCGCCACGACCCGAGATAGACCCGACAATCTCTTCGCAGACGATTTCGGCAGAGTCTCGAAGGGGTTTCGGTATTCCTTTCATCTGGCTCATCTTCGCTCTTGGTATTACCCTTGCAATTTACGCGGTCGTTCCGACCCCACGCAAAAAGCTTCCTGAAAGGCCTGAGCCTCGCATTCTCCACCGCATGCCTGACGTCGTGGTGCAGGAGCGCATTCGACAAAGCAGCGTATCCCGGCCTGTCGTCAAAGAAATCATTGAAGAATAGGTAATGTTCCACGTGGAACACTTGTTCCCACAATCTTTCTGAACGGGTAATCTGCTAGCCTAGCGTTCGCAATGCCAGAACCGAGCCACCCAACTCTGCATAAAGTCCTCGCCATCGTGAATCAAAAAGGCGGGGTAGGCAAGACGACCACGGCCATCAACCTGGGCGCGGCTCTTGCTCTTCGCGGTGTAAAAACTCTACTTGTTGACTTCGACCCACAGGCAAATACCACTGGAGGGCTAGGCTTTCCAAGAGACGAAGAGCGGCTCTCTGTCTATGACGTTCTTCTCGACGAAACACCAGCGAGGGAAGCAATCCAGCCAACTGGAACAGCAATGCTGGATCTTTTGCCCGGCAGCAAGAATCTGGCTGGAGCCAACATCGAGCTGGTGCAGCAGGAGCGCCGGGAATATCGACTCCGAGAGAAGTTACAAACCCTGCGCGAGGAGTACACCTTCATCCTGCTCGATTGCCCACCGGCCCTTGATCTGCTGACTCTCAATGCTCTTGTAGCTGCAGATGGTCTGCTGGTTCCTATGCAGGCGGAGTATTTCGCGCTGGAAGGTATTTCGGAGCTGATCTCTACGCTCGACAAGGTGGCAGCCGCATTCAATAAAGACCTGGCACTCGAGGGCGTAATGCTTTCGATGTTTGACGAGCGCATGAACCTGGCGCAGCAGGTTCGGGAAAACCTACAGAGCTTCTTCAAAGAAAAGCTCTTCGCCACTTCAATCCCACGCAATGTCCGCTTGGCAGAGGCCCCGAGCCATGGGTTGCCGGCAGTTGTCTACGACCCAAAGAGCCGTGGTGCAGAGGCCTACATCGAATTGGCGGATGAGCTGCTGCAGAAGAATGGAATTTCGGTAGCCAAGCCAGATGCGGGCAAACCGAAGGGCAAGCTAAGTGCCTGGTTGAGCGGCAAATCGAACAAGTAAGGGAACCAGGAATGACAACAGGTAACGAATCGAAACGCCGGGCGTTAGGCAAGGGGCTGGAGTCTCTTCTGCCCGGCAAGCCGGCCGCACCGCCCACAGTGAACATTCAGGCAGAAGCGGCGCCTGAGGGACGTCCACTTGAAATCTCGGTCGACGCAATCGAGCGCAACCCATTTCAGACCCGCACGCATTTTGATGAAGCGAAGCTGACGGAATTAGCAGCATCCATCACCGCTTCCGGCGTGGTCCAGCCCATCGTTGTTCGGAAGGGCAAAGGAGCAAAGTACACGCTGATCACTGGCGAACGTCGCTGGCTAGCGAGTAAGCAAGCGGGGAAGGAGACGATCCCGGCCATCGTGCGTGAGGTATCCGACACGCAGGCGATGGAGATGACCATCGTCGAAAATCTACAGCGTGCCGACCTGAACCCAATGGAGCAGGCACGCGCCTTCCTGCGGCTGAGCCAGGATTTCAAGATGACGCAGGAACAAATGGCCACACGCACGGGAAAAGACCGTGCATCGGTCGGGAACTTCCTGCGCCTGCTTAAACTACCGGAGGCTACGCAGAAGCAGGTAGAAGGTGGCGAGCTGAGCTTTGGGCATGCGCGCGCGCTGCTGGCACTGGAGTCCCCGGAGGCAATAACCGCTGCGGCGCAGAAGGTAATCGCGCTGCACCTGTCCGTGCGAGGAACTGAACACTACGTGCAGGGCCTGCTGAATCCTGAGTTGAAGCAGAAGGAGCCGAAGGCGGCGGTGCCGGTGGACGCGAATGTGAAAGATGCGCAGGACCAGTTGCGGCGGTCGCTGGGGCTGAAGGTGACGATCGAGGATAAGAAGGGCAAGGGGAAGGTAATTATCGAGTACTCAGGTGTGGAGGATTTCGACTCGATAATAACGGCACTTGGAGAGAGGCGGTACTAAGACACATTCATAATCCAACTGAGTTGGTGAGGAGCCCTGCGGCTTCGTAGTAACATTGCTACATAGAGGCTGCCGTGCAGGAAACTACGTTCTCAAGTCGGGAGTTCAATCAGGATCTCGCTCGTGCAAAACGAGCAGCAGACAAGGGTCCGGTTATAGTTACGGATCGCGGACGACCCGCGTATGTGCTCACTACATTTGACGAGTACGAACGATCCCAACGGAAGGTTTTATCAGGCCTCGAGGCGTTAGCCATGCCGGAAGAAGATGACATCGAGATCGATCTGCCTTCGCGGGATTACCATCCCCGCGAAGTAGATCTTGATTGAGATGTATTTGCTCGACACCAACGCGATCTCTGAGGCTCGAAAGGCAAGGACGTCTCGCGGCGATCGCAACGTAGCTACATGGTTCGCCAATGTGCAGGAAGATGCGTTGTTTCTCAGCGCGATTACGATCCAGGAACTGGAAATCGGCATTTTGTGTGCGGAACGCAAAGATGCTCCGAAAGGAGCGGTCCTGCGTCGCTGGATGAATGAATTCGTCCTAAGAAACTTTCGGCACCGCATACTTGCCGTAGACACTGCCGTCGCCATTCGCGCCGCGCAGTTAGAAGTCAGAAAGACTCCACCCAGACTAGACAATCTGATCGCGGCGACAGCATACGTGCACGGCTTCAGCGTTGTTACGCGGAACGTCGATGACTTTGTAAACACGGGGGTGAACGTCATCAACCCTTGGATCGCACCTTAGCGACTGCCTGTCTGCGGAAGCAGTCCGGCACATGGTCGTTGACAATGCCGCAGGCTTGCATCCAGGCGTAGACGATCACGGGTCCGACGAATTTGAAGCCGCGCTTGCGCAGTTCTTTGGAGATGGATTCGGAGAGTTCTGTCTTCACCGGAACAGGGCCCGCGTTCTGGATGGGTTTGCCACCGGCAATTGTCCAAATCCACTGACTGAAGTCTTGGCCGTCCTCTGTCATGGCAAGGTAGATTTTCGCGCCGCTGATAGTGGCTTCTATCTTGGCTCGTGAACGGATGATGCCCTCGTCCTGTAGCAGGCGTTCGACGTCCCGCTCGGTGAACTTTGCAACCTTGGCCGGATCGAAGTTCTTGAAGGCTTTGCGAAAACCCTCGCGGCGATTGAAGATGATGCTCCACGAAAGCCCTGCCTGAAAGCCTTCGAGCATCAGCATCACCCAAAGCATGCGGCTGTCATGCTGCGGCACGCCCCACTCGGTGTCATGGTAGTGCTGCATCAGTGGGCTGCTGTTGGCCCAGGCACATCGTTGCTTTGCTTCGGCTTGCATGATGTCTCCGACAGTACACAGCGTGTTCGTCGTAAGCTAGTGCACATCCCCTGACTTGTGTTCCAGAAACTTTTGAGGTGTGCCATGCGTTCGACATTCTTGCTGTGCTGCGTCGCTTTGCTGTGCGCGTGTGCAACAGCCCAACAGCCCAGGTATCAGCCGGCAAGCGGCCGGACGCTGCTCCGCGCGGGGCATATCGTCGATGTGCACACGGGCAAGGAGCTTCCTAACGAAACATTGGTCATCATCGGTGAGCGCATCGCCTCCATTGCGCCGACATCGTCGACGACCGCACAGGCTGGCGATCGCGAAGTGGATCTCACCGGCTACACACTTCTGCCGGGGTTGATCGACGTACACACGCACCTGACGATGGAGACGAACTTCGATCCGTACTTCGAGCTCTCGATGACGCCGGGCAAGGAAGCAATTATTGGCGTGGAGAACGCGAAGACTACGCTGGAAGCCGGATTTACCTCTGTGCGCAACGTGGGTGCGAACGGGTTTACCGATGTGGCACTGCGTGACGAGATCAACGAGGGCCACGTGCCCGGGCCGCACATGCAGGCCTCGGGGCCAGCACTCGGTATTACCGGCGGACACATGGATGAGAACCTGCTGCCGCAGCAGTATCACGTGCAGGGCGAGGGTGTTGCGGACGGTATTGCCGAGGTCCAGCACAAGGTGCGCGAGAACATAAAATACGGCGCGGACCTGATCAAGATTGGCGCATCGGGCGGCGTGCTCTCTAAGGGCGACGATCCAAAGGCATCGCAATACACGCTGGAAGAGATGCAGGCGATCGTAGCGGATGCACACCGTTTGGGTCGCAAGGTCGCGGCGCATGCACACGGAGCGCAGGCAATTCTTTGGGCTTCGCAGGCGGGCGTCGACTCCATTGAGCACGGCAGCTATATCGACGATGCGTCGATTGCGATGATGAAGAAGAACGGAACGTACCTCGTGCCCACGAGTTACCTGTACGACTGGATGAAGCAGTATGGCAACTTGCCGGTGTTCTACAAGCAGAAGATGTTCGACACCACTGCAGTCGCGCGGGCGAACCATAAGCGTGCCATTGACGCGGGCGTAAAGGTCGCGATGGGCACGGACGCTGCGGTATATCCGCATGGTCTCAATGCGCGCGAGCTCGAGGTGTACGTCACGGCATATGGCATGTCTCCGCTGCAGTCACTACAAACCGCCACATTGAACGCAGCCGACCTGATGGGCTGGACGAAGAACACGGGTTCGCTCGACGCGGGCAAGTGGGCCGACGTGATTGCGGTGAAGGGTGATCCGCTGAAAGACATCAAGCTGCTGCAGCAGGTACCGTTCGTGATGAAGGCCGGCGTGATCTACAAGAACGAAGCCACAGCAGCAGGCACGGACAAGCCGCGCTCAACGATTGGTGGATTTCCGGACAGCCCTGCATCCATGGGTGCTGCTGGTGCTGCGGGAGCCGAGTTCTAATGGGCGCCTCGCGATTTGAATACCGCTTTCGCTACGCACTGCATGGTGTGATCTACGCGCTTGGCTTCTGGGCTCCGTGGCTCGGGCCGTTGAACATGCGGCGCGAATATACGTGGCAAGCAGGCATGAATGCCTTCGCCAGCCACGGATGGATGTCTTTCAACGCAGCGGCGATCCTGTTGCTGAGTGTCGCCACAGTGTGCGCCGTGCTTGGTGCGCTGCTGCGGGTGTGGGGCTCGGCCTATGTCGGCTCAAGCGTAGTGCACTCTTCGTTGATGCATGGTGGCACGCTGCTCGCGGATGGACCATACCGAAGGACACGGAATCCGCTATATCTCGGCACCCTGCTGCACACGTTTGGTGTAGCGCTCATCATGCCGTGGAGTGGCGCGATTCTTTGCGTAGTTCTGATTTGGATTTTTCAGCTTCGGCTTGCTCACGCTGAAGAGCCGTTTCTCACTGCAAAGTTCGGCGAACCCTATGTGCTCTACAAAGCACGTGTGCCGCGGTTCATCCCTGCGCTTTCGCCGCGCGTTCCCGCTGCAGGCGTGGCTCCGCGCTGGAGCCAATCAGCGCTGGGCGAGATCTACATGATTGGCGTCGCTATCACGCTCGCTGGCTTCGGCTGGAGCTTTAACGTGAACACGCTGATACGCGGCGTGCTGATTTCGTTGGGTGTGTCGATGGTGGTGCGGGCGTTTTTGCCGAAGCCCGCAAGCAGTTAGCTTAGGACCTGCTTACCAAAGCGCTTGAAGTCCTCATATGTCGCGTCGGGAGCGATGTCCAAACCGTTGCTCCATGAGACTGAGCCAAAGTTTGAATCGATAGTCGCCTCCGCGAAAACAGCAGGATCGCGCAAAGATGAGAAGACACCTGCGGTTGGGCTGAAAATGAGTTCACGCATTTCGGTATGCCCCTCTGTGCCGTCCGCAAACCGCTGGAAAAGCTCGTAGTTCGGCAACACCCTTAGCTCCACAACGCGCCATGGCTCAGGAGCAGTTAGGGTAGCGGTTGAATCCTCGGCGGCGGCATGCGTTGGGAACATAGATCGAAGGCCTCCAGCAATTCCTCTTGATGCTCTCTTGCCCATTCTAGGACAAGGAGGAGCGCCCCTCTAGGCATTTGACCGTTCCTTAGGGCGAGTTGGTCGATGTTGATCACAGCCTGAGAGCCTGCGTAAAACGCATGGAAGTGCGGAGGCGGATGATCGGCCCAGTACATCCGTATCTCGATTCCGTAGAAGCTGCTGAGTGTCGGCATGACGATTCGCTCACTTCAATGCAAAAGGGCCGAAGCATTGCTCCGGCCCTTGATGTTGCGAAACAGACTACTTCTTGGGTGGAGCGATGGTGTCCTTCGCTACCTTGGCAACGCGGAACTTGACGACGGTCTTTGCTTTGATCTTGATCTGCTCGCCGGTCTGGGGGTTGCGGCCGAGGCGTGCCTTGCGCTCTGCCTTGACGAGCTTACCGATGCCAGGGATCGTGAACTCGCCGTTCTTCTTGGTTTCCTTCACGGCGGTGTCCGCAAGCATGGTGAAGAAGCTGCTGACCTGCTTGCTGCTGAGCTCCATCTTTTCTGCCATCGCGCGGATCAGCGCTGTCTTTGTCATTCCCTTTGCCATTTGTCTTGCTCCTTATCGAAATCTTTGTTGAGTAAGCATGGGTATTGCACCCATTTCCCTTTGAGCAATGGAGGAATCTCCAGTGTTCATGCGGGTGCGGAGAAAACCGCGCCGAAATCAACATCAACCTTCCTGAAGGGAAAGTCAACGGCAAAACTTCCGTTTCCACAGGTTATTTGCGGTTTTCTTTGGTTTTTGTCTGCGTTCTGGTTCTTTTCTGCGATCTATACGAGAAAAGCAGCTAAAACATGGGCCTCCGGAATTGATTTGCTCTAGGGGACGGTGAGCTGTGGATGGCCTCATCCAAAGCAGAAACCACGGGCGCGGAAGTCTTCAGACTTCCTACCAGCCAGTCGCTGAAACCCTCGTCGAGGGCAGCGGAAGAAGGGCCGCTGAAGACGACTCCCCACCGGCGAGCGCGCAGCAGTTCGCCAGCCGGGTGGTCGGCGGCAAAGCCCTTCGGCATACGGGCGAGCGAATTACTATTTGCCACTTGGAGAAGCTGCTCGCCCTTTCGGGCTTTCGTCACGCGCTTCAGTACGGACGCAAAGCCGGTGTGGTTTTCTGCCATCCATTGCCGGACGGCGAGCAGTTGCTCTGGTAGCGGCACGAAGACGCCAGCGCCAAAATGCACTTCGCTCGCCGACACGTGTAGATAGAAACCTGCACCTGTTGTGCGTACGGAACTCTTACGTCCGAACCAAGCAGCAACATGCTTCTTGTAAGGCCGCTTGTCGCTGGAAAAGCGTGTGTCACGGTAGATGCGCATCATCGTCTTTGCCGGCGTGCGCACATGGTCGGGAGCGAAATGGATCATCTCCCCGTTCACCTCTTCAATCAGCGCCAGCATAGGTACCTTTATCTGATTCTCGTAGACTTCCCGGCGCGCTTCAAACCATTCCCGGTCGTTGTGGCGCGCGAGGCCGCGCAGAAACTTCAAAGCTTCAGGTTGAAAGTGTGTACCCACAGAACCCATGATGCATCGCACAGCACACTTGCTGTCCAGCGACTTCGGGAAAGCCCCATAACTTCGCTCTGCTTGCACGTAGAAGAGCTTGGTACCCTTGGTACTCAGACAAACTAGCGGTGTTTTTGCACGCGGCACAGCTTTCGATAGCAGCCGCGATATCACCCACCCTTGTTCATACCCGCTTGGCATCAAGTGCGGTTACGCCTGTTGCATTGCGGGTAATACCACCTCGTCGGATACGCTCCATTGCATGAGATCCGCTGAGCTGCTTTCTTCTCTTCCACAACAACCAAGCATGTTCTTCCAGGACAGCGACGAACAGTTGCTGTTATGGCTGCAGCACGCGCGCACCATGCGCCAGGTGGAGGGTCGATGGCAGGGTGCTTGGACCATGTTTGCCGCGGCTGCGGAGCAGGAATGCCAGCGTCGCAACCTGTCAGATTGCATTCATACAGAACAACTATTCTGATGAGGTATGCCTCCACGTTTTCGCGATCCGCGCACGATCACTGAGCGCGACTACCTCCACGTTTTAGAGAACGGTCTTCCACAGCACTCAGGCTCGCAACGCAGTGTTGCGATCGTGGGTGCAGGCATGGCTGGTCTCACGTCGGCGCTGCTGCTCAGCGAGGCCGGATTTCAGGTGCGGCTGTATGAGGCGAGCCAGCGTGTCGGTGGGCGCATCAAGACGCTGCGCGAGGGCTTCTCGCAGGGCCTGCACGCTGAGGCAGGCGCGATGCGACTTCCTATTCAGCACAAACTGACGGAACACCTCTGCAAGCGCGCGAATCTCACAACAATTCCCTTCCCGGAAGCGGACGAAAATACCTGGGTCTTGGTGAATGGCCGGCGCGAGAAGATGTCGGTGTACAGCCGCGGCGGTGCGCACTTTGGCGAGCCATATACGACCGGACGCACGGCGACGCAGGCGCTCGACCTTGCACTGGATGGCCTGAATAGGCTGAGGGGCAAAGAGCGCGAGTTGCTCGATCACATCTCGCTTGGCGAGTACCTGCGCGCGTTCACGTTTCCGAACAGCCTTAACCCTGTAACGCAGAAGCCGATGAAGAAAGCGCGGCTGACGCAGGCCGACATTGACCTCATCGGGCTGGAGTTCGGTGCGTCCGATCTGCGTGTGTCGTTGCAGGAAGCGATCCGCGATCACGAGATCATCAATCAGCTTTCCGGCAAGTACGGGATCAAGGGCGGCATGGACCAATTGCCAATTCGACTAGCCGATAAGCTGCTGCCGCTAATTACGTTCAACGCGCGCGTGACAAATGTATCCCGCAACGAGGGCCGTTTCCGTGTGGGCTTTGAACACACCATCACGCACCGGCGCACACAGCCTGATCGCTTCGACTATGTTGTACTGGCCGCGCCGTTTTCCGCATTGACGCATGTGCGTTTCGATGGCGTACTCGGCTCACGACAACTGCATGCGATTCGTAACCTGCACTATGAGACGGCAACCAAGATAGTGTTGGAGTTCTCCGAGCGCTTCTGGGAAACGCGCTGCCACATCCACGGCGGCAAGAGCTTTACCGACCTGCCAATCCGGTGGACGTACTATCCTTCGTCGAGCATCTACGCGCAGGAAACCGAACGTGGAATTCTGCTGGCAAGCTACACATGGGGCGAGGACTCGCTACGCTGGAGTTCGCTGTCGAACGAAGACCGCATTCGCTTTGCGCTGCGCGACATCGCCAGTCTCCACGATATGGAAATCGAAGAATGCGAGCGCCTGCTGGTCGGAGGCATGACGCATAGCTGGGCCGAGGACGAGCACAACTTCGGTGCGTTTTCTATCTTCGAGCCCCATCAGGAGACAGAGTTGTTCGACGCCATGTGGCAGCCGCAGAAGGGGATTCATCTTGCGGGCGAGCATACATCGCTGAAGCACGGCTGGATAGAAGGCGCGGTGGAGTCGGGTATTCGCGCGGCCTGTGAAATCTTTCAGAGTGTGACGCACAGTTCTTACTGCTGGCCGGGCGCTAAGAAGAAGGCGAAGCCAACGACCAAGGTGCGAAGCGGCAGCAACGCGTAACTGAATCAATCTTCTGGACACCCACATTCTGTCATCCTGAGCCGTAGCGCCTTCTGCCGAAGTCGAAGGACGCCGCTGGTCTCATGCGTCCGGCTACGCTTCTAGCTTTCAGGTGAAGATCGTCTGCCGAAGCTACATGCAACTGCGCCACTGCAGGCCTTCTTGGGATCCTTCGACTTCGCTGCCCTCCGCTCAGGATGACAGAGTAGGAGCGGTGGGCAGTGGCGACCTGCGATTTTTTGCCGCAACAGAAACAGTGCGGCTTGAACACTGCTAGACTTCCGCACATGCTCCTAATCATTCTTATTGTTCTTCTTCTAGTTGTCGGCGGCGGCGGCTTTGCGATGGGTCCGGGTCTTGGCTACTACGGCGGTGGCGGGCTCGACCTCATTATCCTGCTCGTGATTCTTTACCTGGTATTTGGGCGCGGGCGCAGCGGCCTGTAGATCCAACGCGGTTTGACGTAGTTATGCGCGCACAGCCGAATGCCACACAATGTGGCATTCCTTGCTGCGCGCATCCTACGGAACATGAATAGTTCCATCGTGCAGTTCGTCGGCCCTGAGCACAATCTTCAGGTCTACGGCATCAAGCTTCTCGGCATTGATGCGCAAAACGGACGCAAGCTGCTGTTTACAGTTGTGTTCTTCGCCGTGCTCTACCTCCTTGGTAAGGGTCTCCGCGCCATTGCGCACACCACCTATCGCGAATCCCGCGACGAGGCTGCGGGGCATCGATTCACGTTCTGGACACGCCAGGGCATCAGTCTCATCACCTTCCTAGCTGGCGGCCTGGGGTTCGTCTCTATCTGGTTCGACAATCCGACGCGCCTCGCGACTGGCGTTGGCCTGGTTGGCGCGGGTCTGGCCTTCGCCCTGCAAAAGGTGATCACCAGCTTTGCCGGTTACTTTGTCATCCTGCGTGGTAAAACGTTCAATGTTGGCGACCGCATCACCATGGGCGGCGTGCGCGGTGACGTGATCGCGCTCAACTTCATCCAGACAGTGATCATGGAGATTGGCCAGCCACCCAGCGTACAAGCGTCGGACCCGGGCATGTGGGTGCAGTCGCGGCAGTATTCCGGGCGGATTGTGACGGTAACGAACTCGAAGATCTTCGATGAGCCCGTCTACAACTACACGCGCGACTTCCCTTATATCTGGGAAGAGATGCACATACCCATCTCGTACAAGGACGACCGCTATGCAGCAGAGCGCATCCTGCTGGCCGCCGCGGAAAAAGAGACCGTGACCATCGCCGAGATGGCCGAGTCATCCATCAAGATGCTGCAACAACGGTTCCTGGTTGAGCCAGCCAAGCTGAAGCCCCAGGTATTTTTGCGCCTCACGGATAACTGGGTTGAGCTGAGTATCCGATTTCTTTGCAAGGATCACGACATCCGCGGATTGAAAGATCGTATGAGCCGCGAGATCATCGATAACCTCGATGCTGCGGGAATTGGTATCGCCTCCGGAACGTATGAGATCGTAGGCCTGCCGCCGATTCGAGTACAAACCGAACCAGCGCCGCAACAACCGCGTTAGTAGTGAAACTCCGTCCGCGAGCTATGACATGCTGAAGTACATGATTAACCACCCCAGGATCCTGGTAATCGTCTGCCTCGCCCTGATGTGGTTCATGGCGCGACTAGGCTTGTGGATCCGTCGCTCCCTGCGGGTTCCCCCGCAGGAGGACAAGGACAACCTCACCGTGGTTCTGTCGGCAACGTTGACCTTGCTCGGACTGATCATCGGCTTTACCTTCTCCATGGCAGCCACTCGCTACGATCAACGCCGGTTGTTCGAAGAAGAAGAAGCCAACGCAATTGGCACGGAATATCTACGCGCAGACCTGCTGCCCGGGCCAGCAGCAGTTTCAGTGAAGGCGAAGCTGCTGGAATATCTCGACTTGCGCGTAGCGTTCTACCAAACGGATTATGGGCAGATCCTCCAGGGGGTCGACAACAAGACTGCCGCGCTGCAATCGCAGCTTTGGACGCTTATGCCCCCGCAAGCTGCCGCACAACCGACGCCCCTCACTGCACTTGTTGTTTCCGGCATGAATGATGTACTGAACCGGCAGGGCTACACGCAATACGCGTGGTGGAACAGAATCCCGACCTCCGCCTGGGGCCTGATGATCACCATCGCCCTGTTCGCAAACCTGTTGATGGGCTACGCCACGAAGCCATCGCGCTCCGGTAATCTCCTGCTCCTGGTGCTCCCGTTGCTGATCTCGGTGTCATTCTTTCTGGTTTCGGACATCGATAGCCCGCGCGGCGGCATCATCCGCGTTGTGCCGGTTGATTTGATCAGCCTTTCGCGGCAACTGCACGGATCTCCAAGGTAAAGGCGTCGCTCCTAAGTGCGGCGACTTTCCCGTTCGTGCGTGGTTCCGCAATTGGCTATCGACGAACGCGCCACCGGCGATCCCGGCGCAGTAGGCGACAAGGTCCCACACAGAAAAGAAGCGTCCCAGCAGCAGAATGCCCGGCAGCGTAAGCCGGAATGCATCCATCGCGGGTGAATGGTACAGCTTGGCGAACTCGACTGCGGCAGCCACAGCCCCAGAGAGCAAAGCGGCTGTGACGACGCGCCTAGCTGGCAATGCCGCAGAAACGATCCAGTAGATCGTCAGCGCCCAAAGCGCCGAGCCGCCGTACTTCACGATCGCAAATGGCAGACCAAGGTGGGCGAAACGCACAAGCAGCCCCACTGCTACCGTGCCCACAATGAGTAGCAAGTATTGGTGCAGCGGCCTAAGAGTTGCATAGTCGCGGCTCTTCACACGTACTCTACTGCGGCTGTGGGGCAGGTGGCGGGCTTATAACTTCCGGTGTCTGCGGAGCGCTGGGCGCAGTTGGTGCTGCAGTAGCTTTTGGTGCAGGAGCTTCTGGGGCTGCAGGAGCTTCTAGTGCGGATGGAGCAGATGGTGCGCTAGTCGCTTGCGGGGTCGAGGGTGCTGTAGGTGCAGCCGGGGCCTGCGGGGCCGAAGGCGTCGTTGGCAAAGATATGGAAGCCAGGTTGCCCGCATCGTCGCGCAGCTTAAGGTAGAGCGTTGCGCCGTCTGTCGGCGCGGGTACCTTGATCGAGCTGTCCGCAAAGCCGGTTGGCGTGTCCGTCTTCTTTGCGAAGTCCTTCGCGTTGCCGAAGGTCTGCACCAGGAACAGGTTCTTGCCCGTCACAGTGCACATGCCGGCAGCTTTATCGGAACAGTCCACAGACGAAATCGCCGGCGCTCGAACAAGCACACCGAGAGGTGTCCACTCGCCCGTTGTCCCGTCCGCAGCAACGGGACGCATCTGCAGTTTGCCGAATGCCGATTGGCCAAAAGCCTTCAGCGGATCGAGCGTCGCCACCGCGGTGTGCTCGTCTTGCAGCACGAGCGTATTGTCAGCAAGCGCAAGCTTCGTCTTTAGCGCTTCGCCTGCCGTCGCCACTTCAATTGTCTGCGTGCGTGGGAACGCGTCTTCCGTTGCCACGACGAACGTCAGTTTACTGTTGAGCGCGATGTCTTCTTTCGCGCCCAGCGTTACCGGAAGCGTGCCGTCTTCCTTCGTTGGTTCGGCTTTCATTGAGACCAATTTGAGGCCCGGACGCGCTGCTTCCGCAGAAACATTCACGGTCATCGTCCGGCCGTCTTTCAGCTTCACAACTGCATCGGAGCCATCTTCCGGCGTTACACCCGACTTTGAAGCCAGATGAATTTGCGTGTCGCTGTTCCCCTCCCCTGCGGGCGTAAAGGTCTGACCGCCCATCTGAACGGACACGACGTTGCTGAGGTCTTTGCCTGTCAACACAGTCTCGTTATCACCTTTGTGAATCTTGATGTCTCCGAGGTCGACGCCACTGTTGTATGCGGTGAGCGGAACCTTCTGCACATCGCTCGCACCGTATTGTTTGATCGCGAGAGAGTAGCTGCCCGGCTCCACAGTCTTCAGAGGGACATCGAGCGCGAGTTCATTCTTCGCCGCGGGATCGTCTTTGTCCGCGGACTTTGCAGCGGGCGCGGGCTTCTTCGCCTCCGCGGACTTTGCTTCTTTCTTGTCCGCATCGCTCTTCTTGTCCTTGTTGTCCTTGTCGTCCTTCGTCCCCTTGCCACCCTTCGGCGCTGCCGCGGGTTTGCTTCCCGGAGCAGTGAAGGCTACCTCCACATCTTTGCCCTTGTCGCTGGAAAGCGCGATCTTCTCCACGCAGGCGATCCCGTCACTCTTCAGCGTTAGGTGATTGTCCTGCCCGGCGAGCAGTTGCGTGTCGCCCACGGCATTCCACTCTTTGCTTGCGTTCTGCTGCAAGGTCAGCGTCGGGCCTTCGAATGCGTCGAAGCCCCAGTAGCCGCGCACCGTGCCGGTGACCGTCAGGTCGGAGGGAGAAGCGTCTTTGACTTCCGCCTTCTTCAAACCATCGCCCGCCTGTTGAAACTTCAGCGCGGCGATCGGCTTGTGCTGACCTTCGGGCGCTTCGGTCAGGCCACCTTCATAGGCGTTCGGCGTGAGTGGAATGTCGGCAGCGTCGCCAGTGCGGTTTAGGTGAAGCACAAGATCGTGCGCGTACGCAGTGCTGAACACCAGCGGCGCACCCGCAATTTGCAGCGTCCACTTCGGTTGCGGAAGGCAGGTAATGTGTTTCGCGTCGGCAGCGTGCATCGGCGGCGGAACGGCCTTCTGAATCGCGGGAAGGCCGATTACGATGACCGTCATCGGGTTATGAAATGAGGGCGGCGCGTTGAGCTTCAGGTTCAGCGTGGCGTCCTGCGGAAAGCTGATGGCCGGAATGTACTGGTACTGCGCCGTCTTCAGCATGGACACGATGTGTACCAAATCCACTACAGCGCCAACGTATGCGGAATAGAGCCCGCCACCCGCAGACTGCGTCAACGAGGCAGTGTTGATGAAGTCAGAACCCGGGCCGGACGATACTGCTTCCGCAATCGACTTGCCGTGACCATCGTTCAGCAGCACGGGCGCACTCGACTGCGTGAGGCAGTTCACCTGCTGATCTACCGGTAGCTTGAGGCACTTGTCATCTGGCTTCAACGAGAGCGTTGACGCGAGCTTGGTGGAGTGGTCTTTGATTGCGTCTGCATCAGTGGCAGGAACGGTTTTCATTTGCGCGAGGTAGCGCTCAATACGCTGCTGCTCGAATGACGCCTCGTTCAGGTCGACATCCGCGCGGATGAAAAGACCGGGCTTGCCCTTCACGGCCGAGCGCAGTGTCTTGAAGTCGCCTCCGGTCTCCGGCGCGACGAACATGATGGCTTGTTGCGCATCATTCGGCACCGTGATGAGGGTTCCCTCAACTGACTTTTTGTCCCAGGTGTCGATCTCGGTGAACCACTCATCCGGCGGCTCGTTCGTGGTGCCCCGCAGGAATGCCACGATCAACAGCAGGTGGTTCGACTGCGTGTCGGGCAGGTCTGCTTTGACCCAGATCTTGTCGCCACCGAGCAGATTCGGCACCTGCGCGATCGGTAGCGTTGTGCCACCACGCGTGACGCGCACATCGATCTTCGGGCCGGTAAGGTCAAAGCGTGCGGGGTCATCGGCGAGGAGCGTCGACGTAAAAACAGCGGAGACCGCAAGGCAGGAGAGAACGTGCTTGATTCTCATGTGTGATGTTTTAGACGGCGGATACGTTCAGCGAGGTTGCGGGACGGGCCCAGATTGGCACGTAAACGGTAGAGTGTAACCATGTGGAGCGACGCTGACGACACGCCTCGAAAACTCACGCACGAAGAAGCGCGTGCTGAGCAGCGCCGCTACTGGGCGAAGAGAACGCCTGCGGAACGCCTGGCTGCAATGACTGAACTCACACGACGCATGTGTGCGATGCGCGGAATCGATATCGATGAACTCAAGACAGATTGGACTGTTAGCCGCGTTCCTCGCCGCCAACGTTGAGTTTGCAGTTGTGGGTGGAGTGGCTGTGAACATGCACGGCTACGCGCGAGCGACGTTCGATCTGGATCTCTTTATCCGGCCCACAGTTGGGAATGCACAACTTGCGTTCGGTGCGCTGCGTGACTTCAACGTTCCACTAGAGGGCATGGAAGCAACCGACCTCCTCAATGACGAAGAGAATGTTCGCTTCGGTCCGCAGGAAGACCATGTGGACATTCTCTCGTCCATCGGAGAAATGCAGTTCGACGAGGTGTGGAGCAATCGCATTGAGAGGAACGTTCAGGGCATTCTAGTTCCCTTCATTTCCAAGGCTGACCTCATTGCAAATAAGCGACAGGTTGGGCGATTGCGGGATCTCGCCGATGTCGAAGAACTCGAACTCATCTCCGATGACTTTTTGTGATTGAGTTCATTCCTTCTCTACTCACGCAGGCCTTTGGGAGTGTGATGTAGTGATGCTGAGGCTCACTCCGTGATTCGTTTAGCCCAGAACGCCGCGTGCGCGATGAAGATAAAGTGACGAGTGTCTCGGTTGCGTACAACGGCGGTGAGCGCTACCCGCGACTGGAGCGAGTCGAAGGCACACCGGATTATCTCAGCGAGATCACGAAGCCGATGACAACCGCGCGGTGAAACTCTATTGTGGACTGGTTCATGCAGCGAGAAACCTCACGTGGCGTGTAGTGCTATGGTCACGTTCGATCCGGTCCGCGATGACTCGCAAAGCCATCACTTCCACCTTTGATTCCGCTTCAGATTTCGATAGTCCATACGCCATCACACCGGGAAGTGCTGAAATCTCCGCGATCCATTGGCCGTCGTCTTCCCGCCCGAATTCGATCTCGTAGTTCATCGAGTCAGTTATCCAACCGTAACCGGCGACTTCGAAATGATTACTGGCCGTGCATCAAAATAAAAGGCGGGCTGAGACTCGCTGCAAAGCGCTCTAGACACGCACGCCTGCCTCCTGCAGCCGCGTCTTCATTCCGGCCCAGCTCGTTCGCGTGGATGCTTCCGGTGTTCCGTCACCACGCCAATGCGTTTCGAGACTCACTGCGTCCGAATAGCCGACCGCCTTTAGCGCGCGGAACTGTGCCGCCCAGTCTACGAACCCCTTATCTACCGGTGCCCAGACGATCTTGCCGCTCGCGTCCTTGATGGCATTCTTTACGTGGCAGTGGTGGATGCGCTCTTTCGGGATCGCGTCCCATCCACCTGGGAAAGCATCGAGTTCGCCGCGCATGACCGCATTTCCTGGATCCCAGTTGAGAGCAAGGTT
This sequence comes from Granulicella sp., assembly GCA_965200515.1. GTDB lineage: Bacteria > Acidobacteriota > Terriglobia > Terriglobales > Acidobacteriaceae > Granulicella. The sequence continues at coordinate 3,952,722 of CBDAUT010000014.1, forward strand.
GCGGTGCTGAATGCCGGCCAGCGTTGCGCCGGCTTCGCGCCCGGTCGCCGTGTTGCAGGCAAACTCATTCTCTAGAACGAGCAGCACTTTCTGCTTTGCTGCCACGTCCGCAGCTTGTCGAAGCCGCTCATTGATCGCGGCTCGGTACGGCTTCGCATCGTTCAGGCGCCAGAAGTCGAAGCACCGCACCTTGTTCGTCTTGAAGCGCTTTGCTAATGCCAGCGAACGCTCCAGGACCGCATCCTGCTTCTTGTAGTCGGAATCCGTCGCGCCGTGCGTATCACCCGCAGAGCTGTATTGCGAAACTGGCGCTTCCGGCCAGTTCACTTTGAAGAGCGGGCTGGCGATATCCGTCACTTGCAGGCTGTACTTCGCGAGTATCTTCTCCGCCTCGATCAGCTCAGCATCGGTAGACTGCTGCAAGTTCTTTCCCCACATTTCCCGCAGCTCTACGTAGTGCAGACCGAAGTCATGCGCGATAACGCTGCAGGCGTGGTCGAAATCCTGCGAAATCTCATCCGAGATAACGCCGACCTTGAAGGGCGAGCTTGCCGCAAAAGCGCTTCGCTGAAGAGTGGCGGCAATCGATGTCGCACCTGCTGCTTTGACGAACTGCCGTCTCGATATCAAGTTCATTTCTTCTCCCTCTTCAACGCTGCTGTTCGAAATAGCAACTACGCGTGCAGCCCCATGCCCGCGAGAACTCCACGCATGTACGCCATGCTTTCGATGACACCCGGCATTGGATCGTCCGCGTGCACCTCGTATTCGAGATCGACGAAGCCGCGGTACTGCACGTTGACGAGCGCTTGAAAGATCGCGCGAACCGGCATCTTGCCTTCACCAACCGCTACCTGGCTCTGCTTCTCTGTGAAGTCAGTCAGGTCCTTCATGTGGATGTTGAAGAGGCGCGGACCTACCGCGTGAATTGCTGTCACCACATCGGTTCCGGCGCGCTCGCAGTGACCAACGTCGATGCAGCAACCGATGCGCGCATCCATCTTGCTCACGGCTTTCAAAACGTCGAGCGGCGACGGCCATACCTTATCTTCCGGGCCGTGATTGTGGATGGCGATGCGGATGTCGTACTCCTTCGCGAATCGCTCAACGCGTGGCAGTGTTTGCGGCGTTGGATCACCGGCGACGATGACCGAAACACCGGCGCGCTTGGCGTATTCAAACTTCGCGCGAATGTCGGCGTCTTCATCTTTCTGGAAGTACACAGCACCCACCGCATGAACGCTGATGCCGTCAGCTTTGTAGGCTTCGATCGCAGCGGCTTCGGCAGCAGGTTCCATCGGTAAATGGTCCTTCACATCTTTCGCGTTGAGGTGCGCGTTCTTCAGTTGCTGCATGAACTTGATCAACTGCGCGCGATCGAAATTACGAAACGTGTAGCTCGCAATGCCGAGCTCGATTGTTGATTTCGTTGGTGGCTGCGGAGATCTTTCTGCGGCATAGCTTGCTGGTTGCAACGCCAACGCACCAGCCGTGACTGCTGCGGCCTGTAGGAATGATCGACGTGAGTTACGTGAGTTCAATGAGTGCTGCTCCTTGTTCACAACGTGTTCAGAATTCTGCTTGCTAGACCTTCGGCTCCCAGCCCTTGGCGTAGGTGCGACCCGTCATCGCTTCTGCTTCTTTGTCTCCCAGGACAGCGAACGTTTGGGGATCGGTCTTCAACTCGCGCCCGGTGAAGTAAGCCAGG